>NZ_BMZR01000018.1 GCF_014652895.1 Psychrobacter glaciei | reverse complement strand
CGTTTAGGAATGGCGTATGACGACCACCCTCTTCTTTGCTTAACACGTATACTTCAGCGTCAAACTTGGTGTGAGGCGTGATTGAACCTGGCTTAGCAAGTACTTGGCCACGTTGTACGTCTTCACGCTTAGTACCACGTAGTAGTACGCCACAGTTTTCGCCTGCACGACCTTCGTCAAGCAGTTTACGGAACATCTCTACACCAGTACAGGTGGTTTTTTGAGTGTCACGGATACCGACGATTTCGATTTCGTCACCAACTTTAACGATACCAGATTCAACACGGCCAGTTACAACAGTACCACGACCTGAGATTGAGAATACGTCTTCGATTGGCATTAGGAATGCTTTGTCGATGTCACGCTCTGGCTCTGGGATGTAGGTGTCAAGAACGTTTAGTAGTTCTACGACAGCTGGTTGACCATATTTTTCTTGTGAGCCTTTTAGGGCTTCAGTAGCTGAACCATGGATGATTGGGGTGTCATCACCTGGGAAGTCATAGTCGCTTAGTAATTCACGAACTTCCATTTCTACTAGTTCAAGCAATTCTTCGTCATCAACAACGTCGCACTTGTTCATGAATACGACGATGTACGGTACGCCAACCTGACGTGAAAGCAGGATGTGCTCACGTGTTTGTGGCATAGGGCCGTCAGTTGCAGATACGACTAGGATTGCGCCGTCCATCTGGGCTGCACCGGTGATCATGTTTTTAACATAATCGGCGTGACCTGGGCAATCTACGTGAGCGTAGTGACGTGCTGGGGTGTCATATTCTACGTGTGAGGTGTTGATGGTGATGCCACGTGCTTTTTCTTCTGGGGCTGAGTCAATAGACGCGTAGTCTTTGGCTTCGCCACCTGAGGTGATTGCTGCTACGGTTGCGATAGCGGCTGTTAGGGTTGTTTTACCATGGTCAACGTGTCCGATGGTACCGACGT
>NZ_BMZR01000017.1 GCF_014652895.1 Psychrobacter glaciei | reverse complement strand
TAACCAATCTGACATTAAAAAACTGGCCGAGCAAATGGCTGGTAGCATGAATAGCTTTGATGACATCAAAGACTTTCAGAAGCAGCTCATGCAATCCTTTATCGACACTGCTCTTGAAGCTGAGATGGAAGACCATCTCGGCTACCCCAAGCATGAGAAAGCAGACAAGCCTAATAAGCGTAATGGGCACACTAAAAAGACCATCCGTAGCGACACAGGCGATTTTGAGATATCCACCCCAAGAGACCGTGATAGCAGCTTTGAGCCTGTACTCGTCAGTAAGCATCAAACCCGTATTAGTGGCCTTGATAACAAGATCATCTTCCTTTACGCCAAAGGTCACACCACCACCGAGATTGTAGAGAGCATCAAAGAGCTCTATGACGTCGACATCTCAAGCTCTCTTGTCTCAAGAGTCACCGATAACATATTAGAGGACATTATCGTTTGGCAGAACCGGCCGCTGAGCAGTGTTTATCCTATCGTCTATTTAGACTGCATTGTCGTTAAGGTACGCCAAGACAAGCAGATCATCAACAAGGCGATCTATCTGGCCTTAGGAGTGGGACTTGATGGTAGAAAAGAGCTGCTTGGCATGTGGCTATCAGAGAATGAAGGCGCTAAGTTCTGGCTTGGTGTTCTCACTGAACTACAAAACCGCGGCGTTCAGGACATTCTTATTGCTTGTGTCGATGGTTTAAAGGGCTTCCCTGATGCCATTAACACGGTTTATCCCAATGCTCAGGTTCAGCTTTGCATTGTTCATATGGTGCGCTATTCGATGAAGTTCGTGCCGTGGACGGATAAGAAGGCCGTAGCGGCTGATTTAAAGGCAATTTATGGTGCTGATACGCTTGAGATAGCAGAGGCCAATCTTGAGCACTTTGATGAGGTGTGGGGTGATAAGTATCCGCATGTGGTTAAGTCTTGGCGTAATAACTGGGAGGGCTTAACGGTGTTCTTTGAGTATCCGAAAGATATCAGAAAAGCCATCTATACCACCAATGCTATTGAGTCTTTAAACAGCGTGATTCGGACAGCGGTGAATAAGCGTAAGGTGTTCCCGTCTGATCAGGCAGCGTTTAAAGTGGTGTACTTAGCCACCCAGCAGGCATCCAAAAAGTGGTCGATGCCTATTCGTAACTGGACGTCTGCTCTGAATCGCTTTATGATTATGTTT
>NZ_BMZR01000016.1 GCF_014652895.1 Psychrobacter glaciei | reverse complement strand
TCCTGCGTGCAAGGCAGGCGCTCTACCAACTGAGCTATGGCCCCGTAAATAAATGGTAGGCCTGGGCAGACTTGAACTGCCGACCCCCGCGTTATCAACACGGTGCTCTAACCAGCTGAGCTACAGGCCTGTGTCTGCCTGTAAAGGCAAAGCGCTAATAATAAATACTAGCTAAACTAAAGAACAACTTGTTGTGAATTCTTGCTGACCGAATGCCATCTATAAGGAGGTGATCCAGCCGCAGGTTCCCCTACGGCTACCTTGTTACGACTTCACCCCAGTCATCAACCACACCGTGGTGAACGCCTCCCCGAAGGTTAAGCTATCCACTTCTGGTGCAATCAACTCCCATGGTGTGACGGGCGGTGTGTACAAGGCCCGGGAACGTATTCACCGCGGCATTCTGATCCGCGATTACTAGCGATTCCTACTTCATGGAGTCGAGTTGCAGACTCCAATCTGGACTACGATAGGCTTTTTGAGATTCGCATCACATCGCTGTGTAGCTGCCCTCTGTACCTACCATTGTAGCACGTGTGTAGCCCTGGTCGTAAGGGCCATGATGACTTGACGTCGTCCCCGCCTTCCTCCAGTTTGTCACTGGCAGTATCCTTAGAGTTCCCGGCTTAACCCGCTGGTAACTAAGGACAAGGGTTGCGCTCGTTGCGGGACTTAACCCAACATCTCACGACACGAGCTGACGACAGCCATGCAGCACCTGTATTCTAATTCCCGAAGGCACTCCCGCATCTCTGCAGGATTCTAGATATGTCAAGACCAGGTAAGGTTCTTCGCGTTGCATCGAATTAAACCACATGCTCCACCGCTTGTGCGGGCCCCCGTCAATTCATTTGAGTTTTAACCTTGCGGCCGTACTCCCCAGGCGGTCTACTTATTGCGTTAGCTGCGTCACTAAGTCCTCAAGGGACCCAACGACTAGTAGACATCGTTTACGGCGTGGACTACCAGGGTATCTAATCCTGTTTGCTACCCACGCTTTCGAGCCTCAGTGTCAGTATTATGCCAGAAGGCTGCCTTCGCCATCGGTATTCCTCCAGATCTCTACGCATTTCACCGCTACACCTGGAATTCTACCTTCCTCTCACATACTCTAGCTCAACAGTATCAGATGCAGTTCCCAGGTTGAGCCCGGGGATTTCACATCTGACTTATCGAGCCACCTACGCTCCCTTTACGCCCAGTAATTCCGATTAACGCTTGCACCCTCTGTATTACCGCGGCTGCTGGCACAGAGTTAGCCGGTGCTTATTCTGCAGCTAATGTCATCGTCCGTGGGTATTAACCACGGAGTCTTCTTCACTGCTTAAAGTGCTTTACAACCAAAAGGCCTTCTTCACACACGCGGCATGGCTGGATCAGGGTTTCCCCCATTGTCCAATATTCCCCACTGCTGCCTCCCGTAGGAGTCCGGGCCGTGTCTCAGTCCCGGTGTGGCTGATCATCCTCTCAGACCAGCTACAGATCGTCGCCATGGTAGGCCTTTACCCCACCATCTAGCTAATCCGACTTAGGCTCATCTAATAGCGAGAGCAGTAAACTGCCCCCTTTCTCCCGTAGGTCGTATGCGGTATTAATACGAGTTTCCCCGTGCTATCCCCCACTACTAGGTAGATTCCTAAGTATTACTCACCCGTCCGCCGCTCGACGCCTGATAGCAAGCTATCATCGTTTCCGCTCGACTTGCATGTGTTAAGCCTGCCGCCAGCGTTCAATCTGAGCCATGATCAAACTCTTCAGTTTAATCTTGCTATGAAGTCCTTTAAAGAGACTTCTAAACTTGGCTCATCTAATCTGGCAAAATCGCTAAAAATTATGTTCGTAATGAATTAACTTTGAGTTTTTCTGCTGTCTTAAATGATAATTTTTATAGTTAGAATGAACTCCGAAAAGGAGCTAAAACCAACTTTATTTTTTAGCATTCTGAATCAGCAAAAATCCACACAAGTTGTTCTTTAGTTATGCTTTTAAATAGTGCTCAATCACTGTCGTCCAGTAACTGATATATTGGGTATCTCTCTTGCTATTTAGTCTCAAACCCTTGCGGGTTAAGCTATCTAGCGAGCCGACTATCTTATCATAATGATTGGGATTGTCAAGCTTTTTTATAATTTGTTTCATCAGGTTAACTGGGTTATTAATGTGTAATCTACACA
>NZ_BMZR01000015.1 GCF_014652895.1 Psychrobacter glaciei | reverse complement strand
ACACATCGCTGTGCTTCCACACCCTGCCTATCAACGTCGTAGTCTTCAACGGCTCTTTAGGGAAATCTAATCTTGAGGTGGGCTTCCCGCTTAGATGCTTTCAGCGGTTATCCCATCCGAACGTAGCTACCGGGCAATGCCACTGGCGTGACAACCCGAACACCAGAGGTTCGTCCACTCTGGTCCTCTCGTACTAGGAGCAGATCCTCTCAAATTTCCAACGCCCACGGTAGATAGGGACCGAACTGTCTCACGACGTTCTAAACCCAGCTCGCGTACCTCTTTAAATGGCGAACAGCCATACCCTTAGGACCTGCTTCAGCCCTAGGATGAGATGAGCCGACATCGAGGTGCCAAACACCGCCGTCGATATGAACTCTTGGGCGGTATCAGCCTGTTATCCCCAGAGTACCTTTTATCCGTTGAGCGATGGCCCTTCCATACAGAACCACCGGATCACTAAGACCTACTTTCGTACCTGCTCGACTTGTGGGTCTCGCAGTTAAGCGCGCTTTTGCCTTTATACTCTACGACCGATTTCCGACCGGTCTGAGCGCACCTTCGTACTCCTCCGTTACTCTTTAGGAGGAGACCGCCCCAGTCAAACTACCCACCATACATTGTCCTCGGTATTGTTATACCTGAGTTAGAACCCCAACATGACCAGGGTGGTATTTCAAGATTGGCTCCACAAACACTAGCGTGTCTGCTTCAAAGCCTCCCACCTATCCTGCACAAGTCAGGTCAAAGTTCAATGTAAAGCTGTAGTAAAGGTTCACGGGGTCTTTCCGTCTAGCCGCGGGTACACAGCATCTTCACTGCGATTTCGATTTCACTGAGTCTCTGCTGGAGACAGCGCTGCCATCATTATGCCATTCGTGCAGGTCGGAACTTACCCGACAAGGAATTTCGCTACCTTAGGACCGTTATAGTTACGGCCGCCGTTTACTGGGGCTTCGATCAAGAGCTTCGCTTACGCTAACCCCATCAATTAACCTTCCAGCACCGGGCAGGCATCACACCCTATACGTCCACTTTCGTGTTTGCAGAGTGCTGTGTTTTTAATAAACAGTTGCAGCAGCCTGGTATCTGCGACTGTCAACAGCTCAAGGAGCAAGTCCTATCACCATCAACAGCGTACCTTCTCCCGAAGTTACGGTACCATTTTGCCTAGTTCCTTCAGCAGAGTTCTCTCAAGCGCCTTGGTATTCTCTACCTGATCACCTGTGTCGGTTTAGGGTACGATTCGTTTATAACTATTGCTTAGAAGCTTTTCCTGGAAGCATGGTATTTGCCACTTCGCTGTACAAGTACAGCTTGCTATCAGATCTCAGCCATGTAGTAGCCCGGATTTACCTAAGCCACAAGCCTACATCCTTTCACCTGGACAACCAACGCCAGGCTGACATAACCTTCTCCGTCCCTCCATCGCATTATAAACAAGTATCAGAATATTAACTGATTTCCCATCGACTACGCCTTTCGGCCTCGCCTTAGGGGTCGACTCACCCAGCCCCGATTAACGTTGGACTGGAACCCTTGATCTTCCGGCGTGCGAGCTTTTCACTCGCATTATCGTTACTCACGTCAGCATTCGCTCTTGTGATACCTCCAGCATGCCTTACGACACACCTTCACAGGCTTACACAACGCTCCCCTACCACTTGAAAACAAATTCAAATCCGCAGCTTCGGCTCCTAGTTTGAGCCCCGTTACATCTTCCGCGCGGGCCGACTCGACTAGTGAGCTATTACGCTTTCTTTAAAGGATGGCTGCTTCTAAGCCAACCTCCTAGCTGTCTATGCCTTCCCACCTCGTTTCCCACTTAACTAGGAATTTGGGGCCTTAGCTGGCGGTCTGGGTTGTTTCCCTCTCCACAATGGACGTTAGCACCCACTGTGTGTCTCCCGGATATCACTCATCGGTATTCGGAGTTTGCATCGGTTTGGTAAGTCGGTATGACCCCCTAGCCGAAACAGTGCTCTACCCCCAATGGTGTTCGTCCGAGGCGCTACCTAAATAGCTTTCGGGGAGAACCAGCTATCACCGAGTTTGATTAGCCTTTCACCCCTATCCACAAGTCATCCCCTGGCTTTTCAACGACAGTGGGTTCGGTCCTCCGGTTGATGTTACTCAACTTTCAACCTGCTCATGGATAGATCACTCGGTTTCGGGTCTATGCCCTGCAACTAAACGCCCTATTAAGACTCGGTTTCCCTACGGCTCCCCTAAACGGTTAACCTTGCTACAGAACATAAGTCGCTGACCCATTATACAAAAGGTACGCGGTCACCCTAATAAATTAAGGCTCCCACTGCTTGTACGCACACGGTTTCAGGTTCTATTTCACTCCCCTCACAGGGGTTCTTTTCGCCTTTCCCTCACGGTACTGGTTCACTATCGGTCAGTCAGGAGTATTTAGCCTTGGAGGATGGTCCCCCCATCTTCAAACAGGATTTCTCGTGCCCCGCTCTACTTAATATGTTAACGCTAATGTTTCGAATACAGGACTATCACCTACTACGGTCAGCTTTCCCACGCTGTTCTTCTACATTAGCACTAATCGGCTTCTCCCCGTTCGCTCGCCGCTACTTGGGGAATCTCATTTGATGTCTATTCCTAAGGGTACTGAGATGTTTCACTTCCCCTCGTTCGCTTCTCGTACAAGTACGAGATACCTACCTTATGGTAAGTGGGTTTCCCCATTCAGAAATCTCCGGATCACAGGATATTGCCGCCTCCCCGAAGCTTATCGCAGGCTGTCACGTCTTTCATCGCCTCTGACTGCCAAGGCATCCACCATGTGCGCTTCATTACTTGACCATACAACCCCAAGTAGTCTTAACTTATAAATAAGTTTTAACTTCAAAGTGTCATAAAGTCTAATTATGATAACGATATCACCTAATTTTATACGCTTGATTCAGTTCTCTTTACTTTTTTAATAACTCACTACTGGG
>NZ_BMZR01000014.1 GCF_014652895.1 Psychrobacter glaciei | reverse complement strand
CGATATCGCCACCGTTAGTGATGTCGCCTGAGTTAGCTATATCACCTGTGTTACCGATACCATTAGTAGTCGATTGTCCCGCAACACTTAGCGTGTCTTGTAGTTCAGTAGCGCCAGTATTCGTTAAAGTACCTGTGTTAGCGATATCGCCACCGTTAGTGATGTCGCCTGAGTTAGCTATATCACCTGTGTTACCGATACCGTTAGTGGTGGATTGGCCTGTAACACCTAATGTGTTATTTATTTGAGTCGCACCATTGTTAGTCGTAGTACCATTGTTAATAGTGGCACCATTATTAGTCGTAGTACCATTATTAATCGTGGCACCATTGTTAGTCGTAGTACCAGTCGTAGTAAGGCTACCGGTAGTGATATTACCAGTATTACTAATACCATTTGTCGTGGTTGTACCAGCAACATCCAATGTGGTACCTAAGTCAGTAGCGCCTGCTACCGATAGGGAACCACCGTTAGTACCAGTGTTTGTAATAACCAAGTCCGAATTTAAATCGGAACTACTAGAACAGTCCGTTGCCCCTGTCTGATTTGGTCCCGTTCCACATTGTATTGTATTAACAGTACCAGCTGCCATAACTGGTGACATAAATAGTGCGCCGGTCGCTGTAGTAATGGCTATGGCTAAAAGCTTACGCTGAAAATTGGTTTGCATAATATTCCCTCTCTGAATTATTTAATTAGATATTAAAAATGTTTTGTTAAAAGAATGTTTTATCGACCTATCGCAAAAGCAAGCCCACCCTGATATAAGATGTCATCACTTCCAGCATATGCAAACCCTCCTGTTAGCTTATAATTACTTTCCTTACTCAAATATGTTATGCCAATTGCCATGGCAGTATTGCTTTTAAAGTTTCCTACTCCGATCATACCTGACAGCTGACCAGGTCTAGCCACTGCGTCTGAACCGTTGGATAAGGCTGCTGACATCGCTATGCCTTTGTAAGCAATTTCATCACCTTGTCGTGAATATTCACGTGAGTATTCGTACACTTTTGATAACTGTCCAACATTCACAGCATCATTATAATTAACACCTGGAGATACATTGGTTATTCTGCTATTGGCAGCATTTATGCCATTGTTGGATAGACTAGGGCCATTATTGATTTGAATGCTATTTACCTGAATGTCGTTGCTTAGTCCTACACTAATGCCTTCACTTGTCGTTTGAACAGATACATTCTGATTGGTACTCTTCACTGCAATCGTATCGCCTAACTGATGTGTAGTGCTATTTGTACCATCGTTAAATGTAATTCCTTTAGATATCTTAGTAGTATTCTGCTGAACTACTGAATCTAGACTAGCGACGTTAGCAGCCGTATCGACCAAATCGTTTGTGTTTTTAGCAATAGCTGTATTTGCTGTTATTAAGTCATCGCTGTTTTTAGCGATAGCCACATTCGCCACATTCAAATCATTTTTGTTACTTGAGATATCATTTGAATTCTGAGATATCACTGTATTTGCTGTTATTAGATCATCTCTGTTTTTAGCTATACCACTGTTTGCGCTAACTAAATCTTCTGCATTTTTTAAAATATCATTGCTATTTTTAGCTATCGTACTGTTCGCTGTCACTAAGTTTTCACTATTTTTCAGGATATCGCCTTTATTTTGCGAAATCTTAGTATTGGCAGTGGCTAAATCATCTATATTTTTTGAAATCTTAGTATTGGCAGTGATTAAGTCATCTGTGTTTTTTGAAATATTAGTATTGGCATTGATTAAATCATCCGTGTTTTTCGAAATCTTGGTGTTAGCATCGGCTAAATCATCTGTGTTTTTCGAAATCTTGGTATTAGCATTGGCTAAATCATCTGTGTTTTTCGAAATCTTAGTATTAGCATTGATTAAGTCATCCGTATTTTTCAAAACATTGGTATTAGCATTGGCTAAATCATCCGTGTTTTTCGAAATCTTGGTATTGGCATTGATTAAGTCATCAGCATTTTTTGAAATCTTGGTGTTGGCATTGATTAAATCATTCGTGTTTTTTGAAACTTCAGACTCAATAACAATGAGCTTACCCACGTTTTGTGAAATGATATTCGTATTGCTAGAAATCGCGTTATTGGCCGTTACTAGATCACCAGTATTTTTAGCAATTCCTGCGTTTGCTATTACTAAATCACCAGTGTTTTTGGCAATCCCTGCATTTGCTATTACTAAATCATCAGTATTTTTAGCAATACCTGCGTTGGCCGTGGTCAATGCACTTGTATTGTCGGACACACTTGTGTTGATAGTACCAAGAGCACTTGCATACTGAGCGATCGAGCTAGTATTTTGAGAAATTGCATTATTGGCTGTCACTAAATCATTAGTGTTTTTAGAAGTGGCGGACTTAACAGTGACTAGATCAGTCGCATTAGATGCAATGTTGGCCGTATTTGTCGAAATAAGAGTATTAGCGGTGGTTAAAGCATTTTTGGTATCATCGATTTCAACTTTGGCCGCAGCAATATCACTCTGATTTTTAAGTGCAATATCTCTATTTAGTGAGGTATTCATCGCAACAGAATATAACTGACTACCATTGACACTATCTGAGGAGGTTTGGGATATTTCACCAGCTGCTACGTTTTGAATTCTACGTTCATTATTGGCTGATCCTACTGATATAACACCGTTTGCCGTACTTGCTGCAAAGTTATTGTAATCGATGCTACCTATTACTGTATTGGCCACTCTGCCAGTGTTTCCAGCAGTCGTCGTATTGCCTTGTTGTCCGCTACTTTGTAACAACTGTGTTCCCACTTTGTCGCCTGTAGTTGCAACCGTATTGTTGCCTAGATAGACTGAGTTTTTGACTGTATTACCTATTGGTATGGCGTTACCAGCGTTATCAACTTGCCCTGTGTTATTAATATTAGAACCCAAAACAAATGTATCACTTGAGTTGATAATATTATTATTTCCAAGTGCATGGCTGTTCGCCACAGTATTATTTACTGCTCTGCTAGTAGTGGTAGGACTCGTGGCTTTTATAATATTAGACTGTCCAATGGTCGATGAACTTGCTGCTTCAACGATATTATTAGAACCAACCGCTGTCGTTCTATTCGCTAAAGACTCGTTAGACGCTCCTACAGATAATGAGTTGGTACCATTAGCAATAGCATTGCGACCCAATGCCGTTGCATTCTCTCGAGTGGCTTGTGCGTTTTGTCCCATTGCGGTGCTGTTTGCGCCTGTTGCTAGAGCAATTGCGCCAACTGCTGTACTGTTTTGAGCCAACGCCACACTGTCGTAACCTA
>NZ_BMZR01000013.1 GCF_014652895.1 Psychrobacter glaciei | reverse complement strand
CCCTTTAATAGCAATGGATACAGAGGGCTTAAAAGCATTTAAAAGCATTTAAAAGCATTAAAAGCATTTTCTTATTTTTTTTACTAACTAAAAAGACAAAAGAAAAAAGCCTAGTTACCTCAAAATATCAGGAACTTTTTGTACTCTTTTAGATCAGGTCAGGTAATTGATCAATTCTTTTTAGTTTACGTATCAATTTGATTATAACCTGATCCAAAGCAGTAGTATTTTTCCAACTTTGCAGTTCTTTTAGCATTCTAGTTAAATTTATTCTTCTTAAACCTTAGTAACCAGCTATAGAAACCACTCTATATGCCTACAGAATTAGATTTAAAAGTACTCAATCTCTATTTTGGTACATACTTAGCATTTCAATATTTAAACCTTTCTAAAGCGATTCTACGGCTTTCTAGCTGCATTACTTCGTTTACTCTACCAATTTCTTCTTGGTTTAACCCTTCAATAGCCGCTAAGTAAGGCTCAACACGTTTTTTAAGAGTGTCATAGCTCGCTTCTGCTACGCTTTTATCATTTCTAGCTTTCTCATAATCCATTAGGATGCTGTTTGCCGCTTTCACAGTCGGTTCTATTTGCTCAATAACGGCTGCTGTGACCTTCTCACCATATCGAGCCTTGCTTTCAAACATTTCAGGCTTAGGCGATACGGGTGTGATACTGAAATCTCTCGCGTGATTGATGTCGTGGTAATACTCCTTGATGCTGGTATGCTTGGCTTTAGAGCCTTCCTTGCCCCTCGTTAGACCTAAATCAGCGACCGTATTGGCAAAGTCGGTTTGCATCCTGCTTAGTTTGACTCGACCGCCTAGAAAATCTTTACAGTTGAGCTTTCCCTTTGGATCAATGGGAACCACATAAGCGACCAGGTGGGGTGTACTTATGTCCCGATGGATACTCACACAAGCAATATTTTCTGCTCCATGCTTATCACTGAGCCACAAACTCACTCGCTTAAAAAACTCATCTTCCTTGCTGGTTCCCCAACCTCCCCATTCAGGACTGGCAGTTATTAAATACTCAATACATAGCACCGCATCAGAGCGTCTTTTTTTAGGGAGCCGATCTTTTATTGCCTGTTTGACTGCTTCAGGAGTAGCCACACTATGATGATTTTTAGGGGTGCGATTAGGGTCGGCATTTGGCGTTTCTATCGTTCGGTAGTTGTGTGCAAGACTGCTAGCAATGTTGCCCATTGTCTTTAATTTTGCTGTCCTCAAAATTGCATAGTTCATTGCCACTTTTTCCTGATAATTGGGTGTTATTTCACTAAAGTGTACTTACTACACCATAAATCCACCTGTTAGGAAAGCGTCATTTTTAGAGCAAAAGACGGTGAAAAACAGCTGTTTTTCACTTTTTAGAAGCTAAGCTGTATACAATTTGTAGACAGGTTTTTCCTTTTTAAATCAATGGCTAACGTTAATTTTGTTTGCACTTTGTATACAACTGAAATTCAATAAACCTAACAATATCAGCTATTTGGCAGTCCCTTTAGGGTGCGTATAGTGTAGTCATTAAATTAGGCAGAAAATAACGGATATTTTATCTGTCATAAAATCTGCTACAAAAAAGGGGTTATAAGAGCGTTACTCCTTGTCATTCACTGGCATAATCTTAGGTTGGTATAAACAATTTATTCACCTAAAAAAATTATCTGTCGCTACAGATAATTCTAGTAATGGAGTCATTTATGAGCATGAGCGGTGTATCAATAACCAGTCGTAAAGGTCTTCAGTTTGAAGGCACTCAAGATGCGTATACCAGAGTGGTTGTACGACTCAATTTGCTTTTGATGAAAGACAAAACCCATGAAGCAGCGGTTAGGGAAAAATTAATTGAAGTGATGAAAGAGAGGAACAAACTAGGTAAATATTCTGCTTCTGATCTGTATGTCATGCAAAAAAGCATTGAAAAGACGGTTGAGGACTTTCTGGCTGGATTGGATGAGAAGTACATCACTGCTTAAATGCACAGCACACGAAAGATATTGAGATTTAATCACCTATCGCTTATATTAGGGGTACAAATATAAGCGATAGGTGATTACTATGAGTACGACTAATTATAATATACGGCTTGACCAAGATTTGAAAGACAGGTCTTTTTCTGTTCTTGAGAGCTATGGCCTAACGCCTTCACAAGCCATAAGACTGTTTTTGAACCAAGTCGCCGATACTAACGCTGTTCCCTTGTCTTTTGATTACCAGCCTAAGCTCAACGCGCAAACTCTCGCTGCTATTGCAGAGGTTGCCAACGGTAAAGGCACTAAGTACGACAGCTTTGGTGATTTGATGGATGAGCTAGAAGGCGAGGCTGATGAGATCCATTGAAGTATCAAGTCAGTTTAAGAGAGATGCCAAGAAGAATTATCTAAGCTTGCTCACTCCTGCATGGGGCGAGGTGCTTAATTGTTTGACTAACGATATACCGCTACCGGCCAAATACAAAGATCATGCGTTGACCGGCAATCATAAGGGATTTAGAGACTGCCATATCAAGCCTGACTTGGTACTTATCTACCGTGTTCAGAGCGATACGGTAGATTTCGTTAGGTTGGGTAGCCATTCAGAGGTGTTTGATTGATTAATATTACTCAACTAAAATTTTGTAGATAAAAAAGATCTTTGGTGTTTACCAAAGATCTTTTTTATCTATTGTAAGTAAGGTTCTTACATCATTTTTATAAGAATAGTCAAAGGTTTAGCGTATTTTCACCTGAATTAAAAGAATAAATAAGTGGCATATCCTGCAATCATCGCCATGGTAAAAATTACTGCTACAAATGCCACTAAAAGGTTTATTTTGAATAAAGATCGCAACAAAATAAGTTCAGTCAAGCTAGCTCCAGCACTGCCGATGATTAATGCCAATACAGTTCCAGAACCTACACCTTTAGCCATCAGTGCTGCTGCTAATGGTATAACCGCTTCAGCACGAATATATAATGGCACACCAATGACAGCAGCGATAGGAATAGCAAAGGGGTTGTCAGGACCAGCATATTGAACCAATATCTCAGTAGGCATGAAGCCATAGATGACACTACCAATTGCAATACCAATAAGTAGGTAAGGAAGCACATCCATGAAATCCTTCCATGCTTCCTGCCACAGACCACTATATTTACTTTCTTTCGCGACTACTACAGTAGATTGGCCATTACAGCAGTTAGAATGAACATTAGTTTTCTGCCCAACGCTACAGGAAGCTATCTTTGGCGTTGTATCATGATCTTCAGTTCCACAACTTGATACCGCTGGTGCAGTACCGCACGAACTTACTAATGAACCACATCCACCGCTATCCTTTTCGATGTTAGACCGACGTACATAACGTTCGAATCCTAGCATATGAAGTATCCAACCAGCACTTACCGACACGACTAAAGCTGCAACCACGTATATCGCAGTGAGGCTTAATCCGAAAGTAGCAATCAACAAAGCGACAATAATAGGATTGAGTAATGGAGAGGCAAAAAGAAACACCATCATTGGCCCAAACCCAGCACGCGCACGTATCAAGCCTTTTAACATAGGAATAGTCGAACAGCTACAGAAAGGGGTAATGGCTCCTAAGCCCACAGCGATAAAATAACCACGACTGCCTTCAGAGCTCAACAATGACTCCACTTTAGACAATGGAATATGGCGCTGAAGAACACCGACTAGTAAACTAATACCAATAAATAAAACCGATAGCTCTACAGCTAGGAAGGCAAACATTCCTAAAGTATCTTGTAGTTGAGGTGACATTGTATATTACCATATTTCTAGATTAATCGAATTAACAATTAGTTTAATTGTATCTTTTAATGCTGTCAACTATAATTCTAAAAATATCGAAATAAGGAATGGAATCATGGATCATGAACAAGTTGCAGCTAGCCTAGCTGAGTTAGGAAATAGTCATAGACTGGCTATATTTCGCTTTTTAGTTAAAGTAGGTCATGGCGGTGTCGCTGTTGGAGATATACAGAAAGAATTAGATATTCCAGCCTCAACACTATCACATCACATTGCTCGTATGAAAAGTGTGGGGTTTATCCGACAGGAAAAGCATAGCCGTACCATTATCTGCATACCTGAGTACCAACATTTAGAAAATTTAATCAGTTTCTTACGAGAGGAATGTTGTGCAGGTATTAAAATAAAGGATTAAAGATAACTGTTTAAAGAAAATTCGATTTTATATATAGGAGCTTTTCATCAAAGATACCTATTACAGTTTCCACATTACCCGCTTTAATTACATCGTTTATTTTTAAAGCTTGTTATTTGATCCTGTATAGCGCAACAATTACAAATAAAATGTGTATGGTAAGTACACTATGAAGTACATCGTGATTATTCCAGTTTGTTAAAACGTTGATATTATTATTAGCCCACAGCTGAACCTTTAAGTCCTCACCAGGGAACCGAACTGGTCAAACACACTCATAAGGCCTAGTATTCAAGATATTCTTTGATAGGACGCTTTTTAAACTGTGAAGGGTCTTTTTTGAGACGATTAATCATTTCAAACTCCCAAGCGTTCGGGTCTTGACCTGCTGGACTAGTAGAACTAACCAAATGATTATAATCGGCAATGAACTGCTTGTTACGTGCAATACGCCCCAGCTGCTTATCGCTTAATCCTTCAACCGTAAACATATCTCCTGTACTAACGTCGCGCTCCTTATTAACTACATCCTTCTTAGCTTTTGGCTTTTCATGAACAGTAAAACTAAATCCTGCAATTTTGCGACCTTTTTTCTTTTGAGTGTAACTAACATTGAGATCTGATTTTTCGTTTATCTCTTCAACAGCAAGGTTTAAGACCCTTTTTTTGAAGTTGCTCATAGTTTGATATTCATCAGATTCTAATCCTAACTGACCTCTAAACTTCTCCAATTCAAAAACAGGTGTTTTTTTGGCTTGCTTCCATTGAACCAGCAGCTCATAGAGCCTTACTGAGTAATTACTATCCATTTCAGCTGTTTGTTCTAGTAAATATTTAGTAAAAAACTCTTCAGCCCCATCAATCCGAGTAATCCCTTGTACTACAGCCGGAGTAAATACAACTTCAATCGCTCCTTCGTCATCTAAATATCTAACTTGGGATAACCAGCGAGATTTAACTAACTTACCTTCATCATCAACATAGCTAAAACGTCTGTTAAATAACGTATCTTCAGCGTCCTTCATCATTAGATAACCGTTTTGGCGAGTAGTATTAAAAACTTCAGCATATCTTTTAGCATCAATACGAAGTGGTATCTCTGCACTCAACCCTGTACCAGTCTCTCTAGCGTCTACAACGGCTAACTGCACAATGCGTATTTCTGATAGTTTTAGATTTTGTAGTACGGTGTTTAGATAGTTGGTTTTCACCACTAGATTAGATTTAGACATAATAACCTTCGTATTTGAATACTTATATTTAACTGTATCTTAGAATACACTTTTATTCAAGTATTTAAATGGTAAGTAAACGTATTCGAATGGGTAAGTAAACGTATTCGAATGGGTAAGTAAACGTATTCGAATGGGTAAGTAAACGTATTCGAATGGAGGTTGCAGCCCTTTAATAGCAATGGATACAGAGGGCTTAAAAGCATTTAAAAGCATTTAAAAGCATTAAAAGCATTTTCTTATTTTTTTTACTAACTAAAAAGACAAAAG
>NZ_BMZR01000012.1 GCF_014652895.1 Psychrobacter glaciei | reverse complement strand
ATGTCCTTCTTCAGAACTATCTTCATCAGAATATTCGGCATTTCCCTCATCATAACCACGCCCCTCAGATTCAGTTTTTTTTGAACTTAACCAAATAGCCAGACTGACCAAGACCGTAATCAGAATCAAAATTGCAATCATGAGAGACTGGGATATTTTTCCGTTTTGCTTGGCGTTCATTTTATCGTGCTCCCCCATTGATTAAATTTTGCGATGCTTCGACTGCCTTTTTATTCAGTTGTGTATAGGCATCCGAACGGCTAATTTCTTCATAACTTGTGCCAATACTGAGTGCCTCAGCTGCTAGGGCAGTTTGCCAAGCTTGACGTAGAGTTTGTAATTGACCCAATCGAAGATTCTGCAGTTGGGTGGTTGCTTGCTGAACGTCGGTAATGGACAGTTTCCCTGCCTGAAACCCTAGTAAAGTACGGCTCTGAACTTTGGTCGCCAAAGTAACTTGTGCTGTTGTGGCATCGAACTGGCTACGTAAACCTTTGAGCTGATGCATGCTGTTGGCAATATCGAGTATTTGTTGCTTCAGCTCACGCTGCTGCTGTTGGTTCAGCAATATTTGCTGTTGCTGGACCATCGGGATCGCATATTGCTGGCGATTGAAAATATTCAGTGGAATAGCCACGCCGATTGCTAAAGTCGTATCGTTGCTTTCATTAGGGGTTTTGCTACGTTTCATGCCTACATTTAAAGTCGGATTGGGACGTGCCTGAATTCTTAAATTTTCAATTTGATGATCCGATTGCTGAATGTTCAAGGCATAGAATTTTTCTAGCCACCCTTCAGCAATATACCGTTGCACAGTTTGGAGACTTTGCTCTGGCCAAGGGATAGCGGTTTTATTCAATTGAAGATGTGAAGATGTTTCTCCCCCCCACAAATTAGACAGCTGACGACCGGCAGCTTGTTTATTCAGCATCGCTTGCTGATAAAGTCGTTGGATTTCTAGCGCTTCAATTTGGGCACGCTCAAAATCAACCAGGGCAATACTGCCTGCCTGATAGCGTTTCTGGGCACTGTCCAGATTGACTTTACTTGTTTTTAACTGTACTGAATAAGCAGACTGCTCAACCTCAGCAAGTGCAAATTGCGACCATGCAAATTTAACAATCAGTTGGCTTTGTGCCTTCCATAATTGCTGTTGCAATTGGATTTGTTGATTCGAGGTATTGGCAATCACCCGGTTCAGCTTACGCTGACCAAATAGATCTAGAGGTTGACTAACGCCAACATTGAATTCCTGTTCTTGACCTGAGCCAAAGCCAGACTGTTCTAAACTTATACTTGGATTCTGCCATAACCGACTTTGCTGAATATTCAATTCAGATATTTGCTGAACTTGTTGCCACGGCTTGTCTTGAGTCTGGTAACTTTGTACTTTTGCTAAAGCGGATTCAAAGCTGGTAACGTTTTCAGCATAGCTATATTGCATAGCCGCTGCACATATACAAGCAACCAAGCTATGACGCAAGAGTATAATTGATTGTGAAGACATGATTTTTCCCACTTATTTAAATAATAAAAGTGGTGGGAATGTTTTAGGCTACCCCACCATGAGCGGGGAAAATTCGGGAGGTAGGCTTTGTTGAAACAGGTCAGGAGCCTGATAGCTGTTTTTCCAATGAAATTGTGGATTCACTTTAACTTCAGAGCTTGGATGAAACACATCTACTTTTTCATTTTGTACAATCAAATGCATCATCGATGGTAGATGATCTTGATGATCTTCACCGATTTCTAAATCGCTACTGAATGTTTTTATGTTTTCTGACTGTCCATTATGATCGTGTTGACGACTATCGCTGGCACACAAGGTATTTTGGTGATGACCAAAATGATAACTCTGCTGTGATTGAGGCTGTTGTTCATGGACACAAAAGGCCGCCGCCACATTCCAAAAGCTTTGGAACATGAACAATCCAACCAAGACTGTAATCCATGTAGTAGAACGCATCATCTGAACCGTACCGGGTTTGTCGGAGACTTTTTATTTAAGTTAGGCCACCTGACCTAACGGGTTAATCTTATCATTGTACATTGCTTCAAACTCAAAAGGCAATTTCCATGAGAGTTTCCCAAACTTTGTGTAACTGCTTATAATCCACTAACAGGAGAATAAGCAATGACTAACCAATCTGACATCAAGAAACTGGCTGAGCAAATGGCCAGCAGCATGAAAAGCTTCGATGACATCAAAGACTTTCAAAAGCAGCTCATGCAGTCCTTCATCGACACTGCATTTACACTCTCCTAAAACCATTTAACAAAATCTATGACTATTTTACTTTCCCTTACATAATCGTCCTAGTGTATATCTTTTTTTTGATTAGCCTATTCCTAAATCAATTGACTTTAGGGAAGTATGATGAACGATATCCAATTTTCAGATTGCGCAAAGGCATGTATGAACTGTTACCTTACCTGTGCCAGTTGTGCAAATGCCTGTCTAAAAGAAGAAAATCTGGAGATGATGCGAGAATGTATTCAGCGTTGTCTAGATTGTGCAGATATTTGTCAGCTCTGTGCTCGTATGCAGCAAACAGAATCTCCTTTTATGAAAGAAATTTGTGAGCTTTGTGCCAAGGTTTGTGAATACTGTGCAGATGAATGTAGCCAACATGAGCATCAATACTGCCAGCAATGTGCTGATGCTTGCCGTGAATGTGCCGTCGAATGTCGAAAAATGGTTGCCTGATAAATAAAAGAATTAGTTGAGTTTAGGATTTACTCAATGAATAGCCAACGTGTTAGTTGTTAGTGGGTCAAACCACTAACAACTCGCAAAAAATGGCTGAATTTGTGGACGTTGTTTTTGCGATTCGATCCAAAGAGAGTACTTTGATTGAACGCGCATGAGTAAATCAGCACTAATACCTAAAGCATCGTGCAAACGTAAGGCTACATCGGCTGTTACTGGGAGGGTGTAAATAATTCTGTGTAAATACAGTTTTATTTACACAGAATTATTTACACCCTCCCCCTGGGGTATAGAATATCGAACTTTCTTACTTTTTAGAGTAACTCAGCTGCTTGTAATGCTATTTCTTTAACATCTAAGCTAAGGGCTAAATCTGCATTGATCAAATCTTCAATATCGAAAAATCTAGCTTCTAGGGCGTCATCACCTGCTAGAGGATCACCAGAAACCCAAATACAAAGTACGGCTACAAGAACAAAATGGTGACGAAGCTTACCACTACTATCAAAGTCAAACGCGTCTACAGCGTTAAATGTCTTAAAGGCTTTTGATACAATGCTTGTCTCTTCATAAAGTTCACGAACGGCAGCATCTTTAACAGTTTCCCCACGTTCAATTTTACCACCGGGAAAACCCCATCGACCTGCATCGGGTGGGTTAGCACGGCGTACTAAAAGCACCTTTCCATCTTTAAAAAGTACTCCAATAGTAGCTACTATTGGACGTAGGCTCTGTGGTTCGTATTGTATTATAGGTTCATTACTTAGTATATTAGACATAAAAACTCAATTGAGAATAGGACATAGAGGATAGCTTAATATTCAAGTCCTCACTAGGGTACCGAACCAGTGAAAGCGCCTGACAATCTACCATTAGACTATACCCAAAACATAAAACCTCTAAATGATAAATAAACTATCATTAGACTTGTTTCTATTATTAAATGATAGTAATATCTTGATATTATCAATGAACATTAATTATTAAGTCTAAGTGATAGAGGTGGTGTTATGACCGTACGTATTTATGTGAGAGCCAGTACTAAGGATCAAGACGCTACCAGAGCATTAGCTGATTTGGTGACTTTCAGTACACGCTATGATGACAACCATGTTGAGTACGTTGAGCATTTCAGTGGTACGAAGCTCGATAGACCAGCATTAGCTCAGCTGCTAAAGGACGCTGAGCAAGGCGATATCCTACTAGTTGAAAGCGTGGATAGATTAAGCAGGCTATCTCAAGATGATTTTGCGATTCTAAAGCAGCGTATCAAAGATAAGGGCTTACGATTGGTGGTGGCTGATCTGCCAACCACGCATACGGTGAGTGACGGTATGACTGGAGACATCCTAAGAGTGATTAACGATATGCTGATCGACTTATTGGCGACGATGGCAAAGCTTGATAACGATAAGCGTAGAGAGCGCATCAAGCAGGGATTGGCTAATAGCGGATATAAACCTACCGGTAAGAAAGCCAATACCGCAAAGCACAATCGTATTAAAGAATTAGCTCGTCAAAACAATATGACAAAAGAGGAAGTCGCTAAGGCAGTTGGTGTTGGGGTAGCTACCGTTTATCGGGTCTTAAAGCAGAGTTAATAGCTGAGGTATTTTAAATATTAGGCCATCATTTTTATGATGAGTATTATATTTTGGAAAATACTGCCCTTCGTGACTACCCATTCTCATTCAAAATGGACCCTTGGATATTTAGGCGAGTAGCACCAATGATTTGAGTGAATAAGGTAGTCTTAGTGTACTTAGCGAAGGTTCAAGTCCCGGAGCCGGAACGGTAATTGGTATATAAGCAATTGATATTTATATTTAATTTATTATTTTGATTTCATAGTGTACATAAGGGTGTACATAAATTGAAATTTTCAACATACTATCGACCAAAAGCTATCCTTAAA
Organism: Psychrobacter glaciei; assembly: GCF_014652895.1. Taxonomy (GTDB): domain Bacteria; phylum Pseudomonadota; class Gammaproteobacteria; order Pseudomonadales; family Moraxellaceae; genus Psychrobacter; species Psychrobacter glaciei. Next base: position 15,111 of record NZ_BMZR01000012.1, on the reverse strand, counting down.
CGATTAACCCTATCTGCCTAAGTTATCTAGCCCTTATTGAAAATTTTTTTGTACTCATCTTCAATAATTTGGCTTATAACTTTGTTGGCAGTCGTTCCTTTAGCTTTGATGATAGAATCTAATTGATCTTGATTTTTCTTATATATCTTGACTTCACTTAAATCTTCATTTTTGTTGCTCGTTGAGAATTTAGCCCATGCGTCTTTCATGTTCTCTATAATTTTGGCTCTATATGATATTTCTGCTATTGATTCAAGATCAACTGTAGGGTCGCTGATATCTATATTTTTAGTAACAGCCTCATATGTGTATTTTGCATTTGATAGGACATCAAGACTCGCTAAGATTAAATTATACTTGTCCTCTATAGAGGAGGGTATGAAGATATCCTGAAGTATAAGGTGATCTCTCTTGTCTGAGCTTAGATAATTATAAGCCCATTCAATTTGATCACTATCATCACCCTTGAGCCACTTAATTTCTCTATCAGTACGATTTCTAAAATATACAGATTTAATAGTTTCTATACGCCATATTAACGGAAGATTGTTTTCGACTACATAATTTGCATAATACGGAAGGGTGAGTGGAGTGTAGTTGAAATGCATAATCTCATATTTTAAATAATTCGAAATATGAGAAATTAACTCAGTACCTCCAACCATAGTTTTATTGTAAAAAAACCCTTGAACTAAATAAGCGATGTGCAGGGCGCTACGAAGATCACCTTTTATCCAGTTCAATGAGCTATCTGGCAGCTGGTTGTTAATTTTAAATCGCATTAGCTCGTGAAAGTATGGAATTGGATATGGCTGAGACTTGAATATGCTGATCAAAGTGGATTTGAACGCTCCCTTATCAAATTCGATATTAGCTGATAAATTTCCCAAATATACATTGTGCGCAAATACCAAGCTCTTGCAATCCTCCTCATTAAAACTTCCAATCGTTTTATAAAAATCCTCATGGTTTTTCCAGTTTTGCTTTGCATGGTAAAAATACAAGTCAGTACTAAATTTATATTGCTGAGCCTGATGATATGCATTAGCTTGATTTAGCACTTCTTGATTTAAACTAGTAGATGGCTGATTATCGCCTTCTACTACAGCCCCATTATTATCAGATGTAGCTGTTAAAGCCATAGAAGCACATCCACTTTTTTCAACCGGGATTTCGTAATTGTCGTTCAATCGATCATAATTATGAGCCGAGTTTCCATCATTATAATTCGAATTATTAGCGTATATCATAGCCAGATTTCCTTCAAAAAAACTCTTAAAAAGTGGGTTAATAGTCTATTTTAGTAGGAAAAAAGTATGTATTTACTACATAAGAACTCCCTAATATAGAGGCGTGAGCAGTCTTACACCGTTTTTTAGCTTAAAATAGACTGAATTTATTCTTTCATCTTTCTGCTTTGACTATACCTTGTATATAAGTTTCGTTCTAGCAATAAGTGTGAGTGATTTCGGCCTAATATAAATGCTTCGTTTAGGTACTATCTGCGTGCCCTTGAATGGATGATTTCATCACTAAGCGGGATGGGCTCCACTAAGCAAGAACAATATATGATACGTTTTGACAACCCCAGTCAGCTAACTCCATCCTAATCGGAACTCTAACGCAGACAGCAATACTGCATCTGCTCCGATAAAAAAACATCAAGCACACAAGCAAAAAGCTGCTCTTTGGCAGCTCATCCTTAGTGGGTTATTTATATTATTAATAATGCCATTATCATTTATTCTAGTGCTGAGCGCGCAACTCTCAGCAGTTAATATTATAAAAATACAGACTGACCTTACCCTATGAAACCAACTTCATAGGAGCACTACCATGCCGTATTCACATCTTAATCAACCTCTAGTTGTCGCTAATGTTCACAGTCTGGTTACGGACATACTGGCGAACACCATCAGCTTTAATGAGACTATGGATAAACTGAACGGGTTGTATTACCCGTTCATGAATCATCTCAATACTGAGTTATTTTATACACAGCCAGTCTTAGCATTTTTTAGTAGCACTCAAGCGATCGTTGGTGATACCTATCCAGAAAATGTGATTTGGGATCATGATAAAACAAAGCGTTTTATCAACATACTGTCATGCTATAAAAATGATATTGAGAATGAACGTCAAGCGTTCATTTATCAGGAATCTCAAAATAAGAGAGAGTTAGAATGTTATGTAAACAACCTGTCTAATCATTACTCACGACTGCTCTTTATACGTATCGATCTAAAGTACGCAAAAGAAACCAGACATCATGTGTCCATTGAGGATTTTGACTGTCATATGAGAAAATTTAGAGAGCTGGTCAGTAATAAGAAAACGTGCTTTGAGTATCTTCAAGGCAATGCTTGGGCTCTTGAACAAGGTGGTGTTGAGGGCGGATTGCACTGTCATTTATTGCTGATGTACGACGGTTCCAAAATACAAAATGATTGGTACTTGGCTCGTGAGGTAGGTGAGAAATGGAAAATGGTGACTGGGGGTTTAGGTGAGTACTATAACTACCACGATAAAAAAACTAAGCAGGATTATGAACGAAACGGTAAATTAGGTATTGGCATGATTCATCAAAACAACCCTATTGAAGTTGAAAATGCTTTACGTACTGCACTGTATTTAACTAAACCTGAGAAGGTGGACCAATATTTAAAGGTAAAGGTGTCAGGCATGCGTACCTTTGGACACGGCACGTTTCGCACAGCTAAACGCCGTGGACTACCACCCATATCAAAATAATTTTAGATATATAGTATCGCCATGAGATGAGCACCGATGTCATCGTTGCCTCATCAATCTACCCCAAAACGTGTCATCAAGGCCTGCTTTATAGCAGGCCTTTTTATGCGCAATCGAAAAGGAGTCCTTTATGAGACCAATCTGCCCCCACTGTCATTCAGCCAACGTCACAAGCAATATGCCTAATGACAGTCCCTTTAATCTCTTCGAGCAACTGTGCTCACAATCTGCCTTATCAGGGCTTGGTGTGAGTATCTGTAGGTATTACAAAATCAATTCCGCTATTGGTGTGGTAGTAGGTACGGCACTGGCTTCTGCGATCAGCTTGGCTAAAGACAAGCTACAGCAGCCACCTTTGATCACTCTAGCAGCAAGGCCCAGTTATACCTGCAATACCTGCTCAAGAACCTTCACCATCTAAAGCACCCCTATAGCCAATACTCATAATCAAATCTAAAAGGAAAAATCATAATGGCACATTTATTAGAGACAATGGCCTACGTCGGCGACACCCCTTGGCATGGCTTAGGTCAAGAATTATCACCCAAGCAGCCTATCGAGGTCTGGGCAAAGCAAGCGGGTATGGATTGGCGTATTGAATCATCAGACGTCAGCTACATGGCAAACAATGACAAAGGGCATAACCTGATTCTACCCTTTGCAGAGCAGAAGGTGTTGTACCGTAGCGATAACTTCGAGCCGCTATCGGTGGTCAGTCAGCGCTATCAAGAAGTACAGCCGCGTGAGATCCTAGAATTCTATCGTGATCTTACGGAACAGTCTGACTTTGAATTGGAGACTGCTGGTGTGTTGAAGGGCGGGCGTAAGCTATGGGCATTGGCTCGTACAGGCCAGTCAGCAACACTCAAAGGCAAAGATGTCAGTAATGGCTACTTACTTCTTGCAACCGCTTGTGACGGCACGCTGGCGACCACCGCCCAGTTCACGTCCATTCGTGTGGTGTGTAATAACACCTTGGCAATCAGTTTAGCTAACGGAAGCGGCGGCGTAGTAAAAGTACCGCACTCTACGTCCTTTGATGCGGATAAGGCCAAGCAGCAATTGGGTGTGTCGGTCAAGCAATGGGATGAGCACAGCTATGAGATGAAGCAGCTATCTGAGCGCCGGGTGACCCAAGCAGAAGCAGCCAATTATCTAAGCCGTGTATTCAACGATCAGGACAATGACATCATTCTGTTTAACAGTGCTAAGAAAGAAAAAGACGCCGTACCCAATGCTCGTGCCATGAATCAGGTCATGAACATGTTTAACGGTCAAGGTCGCGGAGCCGATCTTGATGCTGCCAAAGATACTGCTTACGGCTTGCTATGTAGTATCACTGAATACGTCGATCATGAACGCAGGGCGATGTCGAGAGACCATAGATTAGACGGTGCTTGGTTTGGCTCTGGCGCTAAGCTCAAACAAAAGGGTCTAGAAGAATCCTTACTGATGCTGGCTTAACCAGCCACATTTAAAATCTGACAATACAATCAACCACGCCTTCGAGCGTGGTTTTTTATGCCGCTTATTTCATTTAATACTCATAATCCATTTATCGAAGGAGTTCGCTATGAACATGATCGCACTAAACAATACGACTCAGCCAAGACAAGCCAAACGTGCCACCGTGAAGTTTAAACCATCAGTAGTGAAAACCAAGCAAAGCGTTACCGCTGATAAACCTAACCAATCTAATACTTCAACCACAGCTAAGCGTTTGATTAACACCAAATCGTTAAGTCGTGAAGACTGGCTACAATTTCGCAAGCAAGGTATTGGCAGCTCTGATGCTGCCGCCGCTTGTGGTATCCATCCGTACCTATCTATGCTTGAGCTATGGATGATTAAGACGGGACGCATGAGTTCAAATATCAATGAGAGCTTAGATGGCTACTCACCTCTTTACTGGGGCAATACGCTAGAGCCGATGGTGGCGAAATACTATCAAGAACACACTGGCAATAAGGTCAGGCGTGTCAATGCCATCTTGCAGCATCCTGATCCTGACAAGCACTTTATGCTGGCTAATTTAGATTACTCGGTGGTGGGGTCAGATAAGATACAGATTTTAGAGTGTAAAACCGCAGGGGAACATGGTGCCAAGCTTTGGAAGCATGGCGTACCGTTATATGTCACTTGCCAAGTACAGCACCAATTAGCGGTCACTGGCAAAACTGCAGCGCATATCTGTGTGCTGCTTTGCGGTCATGAGGCGAAAATTTATAAGGTTGAGCGTGATGAGCGATTGATTGAATCCATCATCGAGCAGGAGCGCCTGTTCTGGCAATACGTAGCAACCGACACACCACCAACCCCTGACCATTCTGAATCGGCAGCTCGGGCATTAAAACAGCTGTATCCAAACCCTAAACCATCAAGCAAGGTTGATCTGCGAGATGACGATGGCGCCAACAAATTATTTGAGCAACTGCTGAGTTATCGTGACTATATGCAAGAGTTAGAGCAGCGTCATGATCAGGTAAAGCACCAGCTGCAAACGCTAATTGCCGACAATGAGGTCGCTGTATTTGAGAAAGGTGCTATTTCATGGAAGCGCTCGAAAGACAGTGTCGGTCTGGATAGTAAAGCTGTCATTAAAGCCTATCCTGAACTATTAGCTAAATTCAGTAAAACCCGTCAAGGTAGCAGACGCTTTGTCATTCTTAATGAATAAGTCACAAACTACTTCATCATCAACCCATTACTCAACTGAACGAAATAAGTTCATAACCGCCCACCTAGCACAGGTGGGCTTTTTTATGGCTTAAACAAATTCATTCAACACATAAGGAATATCACCATGATTAAAGGTCTCACCATAACGCCACCAGTTTTAGGTCGTATCAGCATTGGACGTGTCATTCAAAAGGATGGCAAGCGTTTACCTGCTAAAGACGATCAATTCACCATTACCAGCCAAGTGCAGAATAAAGACGGTTGGATCAATCATCCACTTGATGCAAAGCTACGCGAAAAGAATGACGGTAAGCTCAGACAAATACCTGTACGCATGCTATTTAATGATCCTGAGCTTAATTTACGTGCTGAATACACGCTGTTCGATAGGCAAACTGGTCGTCCACTATGTGTCGGCGACGGTGAGCAATGTCAACGTCGTACAAGTAATGGCGTGGAAACACTGCCTTGCCCGTCACCTGATCGTTGTCCACTGTCGCAAGGCGGTGCTTGTAAACCGTATGGCAGATTGTACGTGAATCTCAGTGAAGACGATGAGCTAGGTACGTTCATCTTTCGTACGACTGGCTTTAATAGTATTAGAACGTTAGCAGCAAGGCTGAGCTACTTTGCTGCAGTATCAGGCAATAAGCTATCTTGTCTGCCACTACAACTCACGCTAAGGGGTAAAAGCACCACGCAAAGTTATCGTACGCCAATTTACTTTGTGGATCTGACATTGCGTGATGGGGTGACGCTTAAAGATGCGGTACAACATGCTGGAGCGATTGATCGTGAGCTGAGCGAACATGGCTTTGATCAAGCGGCGTTAGAAGAAGCGGCTAAACAAGGTTATGTGAACTCCTGCTTTGAGGTTGATAGTGATGGCCTGCTTGATGTGGCTGAAGATTTTTATCCAGCAGAGACAGATTATATTAGCAGTACTCAGCAAGGGAATTATCAGAATGGGTTAGCCACTCAGAACATGAGAAGCATTGAGCAAGGACTACGAAAAAGCGTGACAGCAGTGAGTTAAGGTTTATATGCGACATAATAGAGAGCTGATTTATTCAGCTCTTTTTTTTGTGTTTTCGAGGTCCGATATTGGATTTAGATGGAATGATGTAGCATCTTACTTAACCAACCTTTAATAAAAATTTTGGACGAACTAAGTGACTTTTGTTATTCCTGAGTATTGATTAGCTGCCATATATTCGATTTGCCTTAATAGGCAAGTTAATGCGATAGTTGTTCACTGAACGTTCTGGACAGTTGTACTGTACAGGTTGTAAAAACGTACTTGAACACTAGGTGAACAATGAACATATCGGTGACAAAAGCGGCAAAAGAATGGGGTGTATCAAGAACAACGATCTATCAGAAAGTCAATGATGGTGAGCTTTCCAGAACAGCAGATAAGAAAATAGACGTTTCAGAAATGTTGCGCGTGTTTGGTGAGCCAATTTCTAAAAAACGTACTGAACGTTCAGTGGACACTTCTCAAAGTACACCTCTGAACAGTCAAAGTGTTCAGTACAATACGGATATTGAACACCTATTAGCGCTTGAAAAGCTCAAGAATGAACACCTCAGCCAACAGGTAAATGATCAAAAGAAGTTAATTGAAAATTATCAGCAGCAGATAGCACAGCTGAACAAAACGCTGGATAAAGCCAACGCCAGTATCCAGGATTTTGCACAAGTGAGACTGCTAGAATTTAAGCAAGCTGAAATGAGCGATGAGCCGCTACTTGAACCAGAGCAAGAAAAAAAAGACGATTCAATCGTCGCGACGGCTAAGAAGAAAAAACGGTGGTTCTTTTGACTTTAACGGATATTTGAAAAAACATTAGTGTTTAATCTTTGGTAAATAGCTCTCTAAAGCCTTATTAGGCTTGTTAAAGCTTTCAGGCTCTCGTTGTATGATATTAATCATTTCGCGCTTAAATGCGTCAGTCTGCATTTTGCCGTCATAACTTAGGCTTGGATGGTTGTTATAGTCATTCATAAACTGCACGTTATCAACGATAGACTGTATGGTAGCTTGCGACAGGGTGCCGTCTGCACTGGTTAGCTTGTCTAATGTTTTCCGATGGAATTTGAGCGTTAGGCCCTCGTAACCTTTGCCTCTACTTTTTTTATGGTACTCAACAGTAATTTTATAGTTTGTACTCTCATTTACCTCATCTATAGCAGTCTCAATCACACGCTCTCTAAGCTGTCCAAATTGCTTATACTTACCTTTAATGCCCATAACATAGCGAAAATCGTCTAAATCCATAGATTGAGTATATTGGTACTGACCTACCCAACAAACAATTAATTCATATAAGCGCATAGAGTGAATACTTGAGAGCTCAGACACCTCCATCAGCCTATATTTTGTGAAGTTAGCTTTTAGCTGTGTCAAATAAGGCAGTACATCCTCTGCAAATGTTATTGTTATCTGTTCTCCATTGGGGTCGTAAAGAACACCGCTAACAAAGCGAGTACGAAGCGTTTTATTATCCTCTAGTGCTATCAGTACCTCCCTATCAAAAAGCCGATTACTAGCTTGCTCCAAATCTCTAAAAGCATTCTTCTTGGTGCTATCGGTATAGAATATTTTTGCTACTTCATCAACTGTCACCGTAAACTTGGTTTGCTTAGTAATATTTGGCGCATCAGGTCTACTATCAATACGACTAATACAAGTCAGTAATAACTGCTTCTCTTTAGTAGTCATGGTATAAGCTGCTAGAACAAGCTCATTGGATTGTACAACTAGATTGTTTTCCATATTTTTTTTGCGAATCCTTGCTCAATGCACTGTTATCTTCAATAATAATTAAGATTCACTTTAGCATATAAATTCATAAATAGTATCAGTAATTTTTACTTGTGTTTATTCTACTCATTTTGTGTTTATTCTACTCATTTTGTGTTTATTCTACTCATTTTGTGTTTATTCTACTCATTTTGTGTTTATTCTCATCGCAAGTCATTGATTATAAAGAAGAAAAAACACTCTTAAACAGGAGTAAACAGGAATAAACAGGAGTAAATAAAAACCCTTAAAGAAACGGGTGATAAATTTTTTTGTGGATAAGTGAAAAATCATCACTTTAACAACGTATCTTGCCTAAGTAACTTATCCCTCAGTAATGGTTTTTTAAGGATTAGATTAAGGACTAAATCCTCGGCTAGGTGAATGCGCTTTATTAACTTGATATTGGTAAGACTCTAAACCACTCTGTAACGCTTTGTGTTGGCTTTCAGACAGATCTTTGCCATATTGCTCAGTAAACGTCTCTAAAGTTGCTTTAAGGGCCTCTGAGTAGGTCTTACGCTGGGTTGTTGGTAAGGAGTTAACATCACGCAACGCAAACTTAAACTGCTGACAGGTTTTATCCAAGGTATCTGCTAAATGTTCTTTAGCAACCTTCCTCGCCTCAGCTGGGTAGTTATCCTGATTGATGTAATGCGTTAACCCTTTGGTATAGCTAAATGATGAGATGATATCCCGAGTCATTCTGCCAACATCTCCTGCACTACCGCCCAGTTTGTCGATGATGCTGGTATTAAATGCCGCTCGTTTTTGATCGATATTGTCTCTGAAGTCTATAAAATGCTTAGTAAGCGCTAGATACTGCTCACGTTCAGTTTTAGGATCACGCAACAGCTTGATGATGAATTTGTTGTTCTCAACCAGCGTGTAATCAAAACGTTTGGCCACTTGGCGTAAGTGCGCGGTAAATTCCACCGCTTTATCGTGGTCCCCAATACCATGGCGCTGTGCAAACTCGCTGAGTAGTGCTACTTGCCGCTGATCAAATTTATCAGGGGCGTCATCCGCGGTTTATCCTTGGGGAGTTTCCTAAAAACTGTGTAACTGCTTATAATCCATTAACCGGAGAATAAGCAATGACTACTCAATCTGACCTTAAAAAACTGGCCGAGCAAATGGCTGGTAGCATGAACAGCTTCGATGACATCAAAGACTTTCAAAAGCAGCTCATGCAATCTTTTATCGACACTGCCTTAGAAGCTGAGATGGAAGAGCATCTTGGATACCCCAAGCATGAAAAAGCAGACAAGCCTAATAAGCGCAACGGTCATACTAAAAAGACCGTCCGTAGCGACACAGGCGACCTTGAGATCTCCACCCCAAGAGACCGCGACAGTAGCTTTGAGCCTGTACTTGTCAGTAAGCACCAAACCCGTATTACTGGGCTCGATGATAAAATCATATTTCACTACAGGCATAGCCTTACGTCTTGCGCTTCGGGCAAGTGTCTCCCAGACACTTGCTGATCCTCGCTCATACGCCAAAGGTCAAACCACCACTGAGATTGTAGAGAGTATCAAAGAGCTTTACGACGTCGATATCTCAAGCTCTCTTGTCTCAAGAGTCACTGACAACATCATAGACGACATCACCGCATGGCAGAACCGGCCGTTAAGCAGTGTTTATCCTATTGTCTATTTAGACTGTATTGTCGTCAAAGTACGTCAAGACAAGCAGATCATCAACAAGGCAATCTATCTGGCGCTAGGCGTGGGACTTGATGGTAGAAAAGAGCTGCTTGGCATGTGGCTATCAGAGAATGAAGGCGCTAAGTTCTGGCTAGGCGTTCTCACTGAATTACAAAACCGCGGCGTTCAGGACATTCTTATTGCTTGTGTCGATGGTTTAAAGGGCTTCCCCGATGCCATTAACACCGTCTATCCTCACGCTCAGGTCCAGCTTTGCATTGTTCATATGGTGCGCTATTCGATGAAGTTTGTACCTTGGACAGATAAGAAGGCAATAGCGGCTGATTTAAAGGCCATCTACGGCGCTGATACGCTTGAGATAGCAGAGGCCAACCTTGAGCACTTTGATGAAGTATGGGGCAAAGAGTACCCGCATGTCATCAAGTCTTGGCGGAGTAATTGGGAGGGCTTAACGGTGTTCTTTGGTTATCCTAAAGACATCAGAAGAGTGATCTATACCACCAATGCGATAGAGTCGCTAAACAGCGTGATTCGGACAGCGGTGAATAAGCGTAAGGTGTTCCCATCTGATCAGGCAGCATTCAAAGTGGTGTACTTAGCAACCCAGCAGGCATCCAAAAAGTGGTCGATGCCTATTCGTAACTGGACGTCTGCTCTGAATCGTTTTATGATTATGTTTGATGACCGTATCAGCAAGCATTTAATCTAAACGGCAGTTACACAGAATTCGGGATGGTCTCAAAAGCAGCGACAACTTCTACTATTAAAAAAGTAGTCGTTAAACCTAAGGCAACCATTAACTTCTTACTATTTTCTTCAGTAACAACCGCATGGCTATGATCATGATGTTCTGACATAAAATATTTTCCTTATTCTATTTATGATGAGCAGAGATATTGGATAACAGCCAATATCTCTGCTGTAAATCGACTAATCTATTGGATTAAGAAACTTTTTTTTCATTTATCCAACGATAAAGCACGGGTAACAGCACCAAAGTTAGTAATGTTGAAGAGATAATCCCGCCAATCACTACGGTTGCCAGTGGCCGTTGAACCTCAGCCCCTGTTCCGGTTGACAGCGCCATTGGTACAAAACCCAGTGAAGCCACACAAGCTGTCATCAACACTGGTCTTAAGCGCAAAATAGCCCCTTGCCACACGGCTTTATGCACTGGATATTTGTCCCTTAATTCCTTAATAAAGGTCAGCATTACCAGTCCATTGAGGACTGCAACACCAGATAAGGCAATAAAGCCAATTCCAGCTGACATCGATAATGGAATATCCCTTAGCCAAAGGAACAGCACACCACCGGTCAAGGCAAAGGGTATCCCGGTAAAGACCAATAGACTTTCTTTGACATTGTGAAAGACCGCCATCAGTAAAATAAAGATAGTGATTAAAGCCAGTGGAATCACGATTTGCATCCGTGCTTTGGCTGAAGCCAAATTTTCAAACTGACCGCCATATTCTATCCAATAACCACTTGGCAAAGTGTATGCTTTGAGCTGTGTCTGTACATCAGAAACAAAAGACCCTAAATCACGCCCTTCAACATTCGTTGTAACCACAACTCGGCGTTTACCATTTTCTCGACTGACTTGGTTGATTCCTTCAATGGTCGAGACTTGCGCGACATCCGACAATAAAATACTGCCACCATTTGGAAGCTGAATAGGTAACTGGGAAACAGATGCGACACTACGGTCTTGCTCTCCAAGACGGATAACAAAATCAAAACGACGATCGCCTTCTAAAATCTCTCCCACGCTTTGTCCACCAATACTGGTTGCCACAAGGTCTTGAATTGAACGCACACTCAAACCATATTGTGCAGCCAAAGTTTTATTTACCTCGACATTCAGTAATGGCAAACCTGAGGTCTGCTCAACTTTCACGGCACTGCTACCCGATATTTGCTGAATGATTTTGGAGATTTTAGTCGCCTCAGTATTGAGGACATTCATATCATCACCGAAGATTTTCACACCAACATCACTACGCACACCTGAGATCAATTCATTAAATCGGAGTTCAATCGGTTGTGAAAATTCACTATTATTGCCTGGAATCGTGGCTAAATACGTCACCATACGGCCACGTAATTCATCTAAACTTTCTTTAGGATTTGGCCATTCTGAACGAGGCTTTAACATGATATAGCCATCTGAAATATTGGGTGGCATGACATCTGTTGCAACCTCGGCTGTACCCGTTCTGGCAAATACTGCCTTAATTTCAGGGAAACTCTTTAAAAGAAGTTTTTCAGTATTCTCCTGAATACGTAAAGACTCTTCTAAGCCTGTACTTGGTGAACGTAACTGTTGTATCGCAAAGTCTCCTTCACTGAGCTGTGGTGCAAATTCACTGCCGAGTTTGGTACTGATAAATCCCGTAATCACTAATAAACACAGTGCAAAAGTCAGCACAACTGCTTTGTATTGATACGAAATATCAAGAGTTTGCTGATATTTAGCTTTTAGCCATAACATCCAACGACTTTCTTTTTCTTGAATATCGCCTTTGACCCACAATGCCACAGCAGCAGGCACAAAGGTGATCGATAAAATAATGGCTGCAACAAGGGCGAGTACCACTGCCAATGCCATCGGATGGAACATTTTTGCTTCCACACCACTTAAAGCAAAAATCGGCAAATACACCACCAAAATAATAAGCTGACCAAAAATAAGAGGACGACGTGCTTGGCGGGCAGCCAGAAAAACTTCCTTAAAGCGTTCACTTTGTGTGAGAGGTCGTTTTAACAGTTGCTGTGTATGGGCTAAACGCCGGATACAGTTTTCGACAATCACCACAGCACCATCGACAATGATGCCGAAATCGAGTGCACCTAAACTCATCAGATTGGCACTGATATTTTGCTGTGCCATCCCGGTTAAGGTAAACAGCATAGAGAGTGGAATGACACAGGCAGTAATCAAGGCAGCACGGATATTCCCTAAAAACAGGAACAGAATGATGATGACCAGGATTGCTCCCTCTACCAAGTTTTTCTGAACGGTTTTAATCGCCTTCTCAACCAAGATAGTACGGTCGTACACCGTTTCAATCACTACCCCTTTAGGCAAACTATTCTGAATATCTTGAAGCTTGGCATCCACAGCTTTAGAAACAGTCTGGCTATTTCCACCCATCGCCATCATGGCAATCCCTAAAACGGTTTCTTTGCCGTTATAGGTTGCCCCACCGGTTCTTAAATCATGCCCAATAGAGACTTGCGCAATATCACCAACCCGAATTGGGCTGCCATTTGGGCTACCCAGCATGGTGTTCTCAATATCAGAAAGCCCATTGAATGCACCCGGTACACGTACCGTCAGTTGCTGACCATTGTCTTCAATATAACCTGCACCTCGGTTCTCATTATTTTGCGCTAAAGCCTGTTGCAGTTGTTCTAATGAGATATTCAGTTGCTGCATCCGGTTTAAATCGGGAGAGACCACATAGGTTTTTTCAAAACCACCAATACTGTTGACCTCTGCAACTCCCTTAACACGTTGCAGTTGAGGACGCACAATCCAGTCCTGAATCTCACGCAAATCCATCGGCGTGTATGCAGTTCCATCCGGCTTTTTCGCATTCGGATCTGCCTTCAGTACCCATTGATAAATCTCACCGAGACCCGTAGAAACGGGGGACATCGTCGGTGCGATTTGTGCAGGCAACTCAGATTGCGCCTCCTGTATCCGTTGGTTAATCTGCTGACGGGCCCAATAAATATCAGTCCCATCTTTAAAGACAATGGTGACTTGAGAGAGTCCATAACGGGATATGGAACGGGTAAGCTCCAGATCCGGAATGCCAGCCATGGCATTTTCAATGGGATAGGTAATCCGCTGTTCGACTTCAAGCGCAGTAAAACCCTTGGCTTGAGTATTAAGCTGGACTTGGGTATTGGTAATATCGGGTACAGCATCAATCGGGAGTTTCTGATAGCTATACACCCCGACCGCAATCCAGGTACAGACAAAGAGCAACACCCAAATCGCATTTTGTATGGAAAACTGAATGATTCGTTCGAATAAACCTTCTGGTTTTGGCAGATCAGAATTAATGTCCATGGCCTGCCTCGTCTTTTTCTAATTCAGATTTCAACAAGAAACTGCCTTGAGCGATATACTTCTGCCCTTCAGTCAGCCCAGAAATCACTTCAAGCCATTGTCCATCACTTGAAGCCTGCCCCAATTGCACTTTCTGTGCTTTTAAGTGGACTTGACCTTTTTGTTCTGAATCTACGATGAAAATACTGTCTTCACCTTCAATACTTTGCAGCGCAGACTTTTGAATCCGAAGGGCTGATTTTGCTGTAGCTTCCGGAATCAACACTCTCACTAACACATTAGAACGCAACTCAGTAGCTTGCGCATCGAGTTTTGCGCGCACCACCAGACGCCCTGTTTGTACATCTGCCTGAGAGGTTAAGCTTTGTACAGTAGCTTTATAGATTTGATCTGAATCATTCACTTTAAAGTCAATTTTTTGCCCGGCTTGCAGTTGACCTGAGAATTGATTCGGCAAATTAAACTCAAGCCATAAATCTTTCAGCTGTTCAATGACAAAGAGCTGATTAGCCAGTTGCACATTTTCACCGACCACAATATCTTTTTGACTGATCACCCCAGAGATCGGTGCTTTAATCAGAAAACGCCCATTGTTATTGCCACTTGCACCTAATGCATTTAAACGTGCTTGTGAGGACTGGACAGTAATCTGCGCTTGACGGTAGGCATTTTCGGCACGCTGGTAATCCTGTTTGGCAGAAACCCCCTGTGACCAGAGTTGCTGTTCGCGCTGGTAATCTTTACGGGCCAAATCCAGATTCACCTGTGCCATACGCAGATTTGCCTGTTGGTCGATCAGTTCAGGCACGGTTAGTACAGCCAGCGTTTGTCCTTTTTGCACGCTCTGTCCTAAAGCCACATTGACCTGCTCGACATGACCACTAAAATTAGGCGATATATGCGCTTGTTGATCGGTATTCACCACCAATTTACCTGCCAGGGTTGTCAGCTTTTCAACCAATCCTGTGGATGCAACAGCAACTTTTAAACCTTGTTCAACCATTTGTTGGCTGGTCAGTTGTATTTCGCCTTCTTCAGCATGTCCTTCTTCAGAACTATCTTCATCAGAATATTCGGCATTTCCCTCATCATAACCACGCCCCTCAGATTCAGTTTTTTTT
>NZ_BMZR01000011.1 GCF_014652895.1 Psychrobacter glaciei | reverse complement strand
GATGATCGTATTAGTAAGCATTTAATCTAAATGGCAGTTACACAGAATCTGGGATGGTCTCGTCCAGTAACTTCGCAATTTCTGTATCCATTATTATTGCGTTCCTTCTTTAAGCTCATTGATCCGTTTTTCTAACAGTTCAGTCAGTATTTTTTTAGCATTTTTTTGCTGTGAAGCATTGTCACGAGCCAGCTTAAGCTTGTTGATATCAATATCAAAGGCATCTTTTAGTAGGTCTACAAATGCAGCGTTATTCGGATGCTCTATCAGCTCAGTTTTGACCACGCCATCTTCTTTATCACGGTATAACTCATAAGCTTCGCCATGTTGTAATTGACTTAAAACAATAGCAGAGTGAGTAGTGATATAAAAGGTAGTATTAGGGAATAGACGTTTCAAGGTAGGAATAATAGTCGCTTGCCATTTGGTATGAAGATGGCTTTCTATTTCATCAATGAAGACCACCCCTTTGACATGAGCGATATTGGTTTCATTAGTGAAATAACTGTAACCTGCGATAATGGACTGCATGATTTTTAGTATTGAGGCAAAGCCACTAGATAATTCAGACAGCTCAGTTTTCTGTTCAGCTACCTTGATAAATACGCGATTGCTACCTGATATTTCAAGAAACTTACTATCAATTCGCTCGTCTACTTTGTTAAGTAAATTTAGCAGCGTGGTAATTTCAACTTCGCGATTATCTTCTACAGCTTGATAAGGGTTAGCAGATTGAGCACGCTGAATTATCCATTGATTTAATAACTCACCCATCCCAAGGCTCTGCATTTCTTTGCTATTTAATGCAGAAAGATTTGTACTAAGATAATTTGATAAGCGAGGACCGTAAGATAAAATACTTTTTTCAAAATTACCTTCATGATATTTGATTGTGCCTCGATTCAAAGCTCCAATCATGACTACAGCCATACCATGACTTTCGAAACCTTTCAAATTTTCATTAGAAACATTATTAAATGTTCGCCCGTTAGCAATTATATTATCAAATGTGAATAGCTCATCGCTCATAGTGCTAGGATGAAGGATTTCATTGGTAGTAAAATATAAAGCAAACAAAGCCTCTAAACATCTGGTCTTACCAATACCGTTTTCACCAATCAGGCAATACACGCTTTGCTTTGGTTGAAAGCTCAAATGCACATCACCTACGCCTACCAGCTGTTTGATTTGAATGTCATTGCCTAACATGGCTACACCTAATTTTTATTAAACTGTTAGTTTGATAATGAAACAGCGAATTTAGAAATACAAGCTAATCATCCCCTAAACACTCGCTCCAACCGCCCGTGCCACCGCAATACCTTCCTCAATCGTCAAAAACTTACGCTGGCTTGGGCTGTCTTTAAACAGAATCTCGCCGTCTTGGAAGATCAAACATTCATTGACCGCCAGCTGTTGCCATTTTTCATTTTCAGTGAGTGGAACGGTCACTAAAATAGTGACTTTATCCTGATCCGTCGTCACATCACCAAAGTTAATTGCTAAGTCATCATCTGACAGTTTGGCTTCCCCAAAAGGTGCTTGGCGCGTGAGATAAAACAATAAGCTACCGGCATAAGCCAATTGCCATCGACCATTCGATATTAGACAATTAAATAGACCGTTGGCGGATAAATAACGACATTGAGTAGTCAAAAAATTAAACAGCGTTTGATCATCGGGACGCGACTTAAAGCTACTTTTTAGGCGATTAACGAGGTAGCAAAATGCCATTTCAGAGTCAGTATTGCCTACTGGCTGGCAATGTGAGGCGTTACCGTTGTCTTGCAAGCGCTGACAGCGTTTGATAAATTCACTATTCATCTGTCCATTATGCGCAAACACCCACTGTTCGCCCCAGACTTCACGAACGAAAGGATGGGTATTCGCCAAGCAATTCTGCCCTTGAGTCGCTTTACGAATATGCGCAATGACGTTCATGGCTTTGATTGGATAGTTATTGACCAAATCAGCGACTGGTGACAGATGGCTTGGTCGGTTGTCATGGAACAAGCGCAGTCCCGTTGAGGCATTTGCCGACTCATCACGCTTAGAGCTGTCATCATTGGCACACTCGCTACGCTCAAAAAACGCAATGCCAAAGCCATCTTCATGACTGTCCGTCATGCCGCCGCGCTTGCGAAAGCCAGCAAAGCTAAAACCAATATCCGTCGGGGTATTACAGTTCATTCCTAGGAGTTGACACATTTATGCGTTACCGCCTTTATTAAATTGGTTATCTGCTGCGTCATGATTGACCGGATTACCTGACACAATACCAAGTTCTATATCACTCATACTAGCCAATAAATCCGCTCCAGTATTGTCGTCGCTTTCAACACCATCTAGGATACGCTGGGCTTGTGCCAAATCCGTGTTTTCTACCCACAGGACGACACCAGAATTCATCCCTGGAATGGCACTTAGCGGTTGCAAGGACACGGTGATGCCATTGTTGCGTAGCAGATTGGCATGCAGCTCGCCTTGCATATTGGTGTCGTAGCGTGCCAGTTTGTGCCAGTTATCAACTTGATCGGTCATGGGGTCGCCTCTAAGGTTTCGGTACTAAAATTGGTACTAAAATAAATGCGTAAGCAATGTTTACGATAATTGATCTAGCGTATATTCTTTGATTGCAAACTCACTACTATTGCTCAATTTTTCACGTGCTTGCTCGGCTTGCATGATGTTGCTAAAGACACCGACTACTTGATTGTCTACTTTATTCCCCAAAAGCACAAATACTGTATTATTTTGCGGTTTTTCTACATGAGCCCAATGATAAGCAGCAAGGCGTTTCATCAAGTCAGGGTTTTTGACCATGATATTATCGCCAGTACGACCTTCGGTACGGTTATAATGGATAACATTGAGACGTAACAGCCAAAAAATAACGGCCGCTTTTGCCAGCATAACCGATAACGCACGTTTTTCATCGTTTCCAAGTGGACGTTTTGACTCATAGCCTTGTAAAAATGCCGCCATTTTATTGCGGTCAAAATTCACTGACTCGCCTTGCTCGGCATCGCCCCACGTGGTGCAAAAATCATTAATCGTAATGGCAATATCCATCACATAATGCTCGACGCTGACTTCGGTAAAGTCTAACAGCCCCGTTAAGCGCTCTTCACCTTTTTGGCTATTATTTAACGATAAGTTCCATAAGGTATTATCAGCAAACATGTCTAAATGACACAAGCCTTTTGGCAAAGTCGCAAGCGGCAAATCTGTATAAGATTGCCAAATATCACTCATGAGCTTAGCTTCGTCACCGGGCATAAACTGCATTTCACGGTCACGTACATCGCTCCATGGATACAAAGGTACGCCATATTCCTCAGCAGGTTGCAGTTGCTGTAGCGTTTCATGCAATACTGCTAACGACGCACCGATTTCATGACACATCGCTTGCGTAGTCTGCTGTGGATGCGAGCCTGCCAAACATGGCACTAGGGTAATGGCTTTATCGTCATAATGGATAACATAGCGTTTATCATCACTATTTTTATCACTGTCTAGTCCTTCATCATCAATCAATGCCAATGGCGCAGCGACCGGCAACTTACCGTCTAATTGGTTTAAGATAACCGCCATTTTTTCGATATCTTCTGGTGGGCGCTCTTCAAACAAGGTAAACACATAAGAGTGCGCACCATCTACGTCATCAGTTGTCTGAATAAACCAGTTAGAGTTTTTGATACCTTGGGTAATCGGAATGGCGCGTGCAAACGAGACGCCAAAGCGTTGACAAAAGGCGGCAAACTGATCATTGGTTAACTGGGTATAGACGGACATGACATCTCACTTTTGGCAATTAAATAAAAAGTTAAATAGGATAGATTTAAACAGCAATGGCGACAATTGTAACGCGCCTGAGCAAACGATAGCGAAAAGCGTAATAATCTTGCGAAAATCTGCCTGATATGGCGGTGATTTTGCTAGACTAGCGCATTGAGAGAATTGATTATAAGGTGAAAGACCCTATGTTAGCAAAGCGTATCATTCCTTGTTTGGACGTTGATAATGGCCGTGTGGTCAAAGGCGTGCAGTTTGTCGATATCAAGGACGCAGGCGATCCTGTTGAAGTCGCCAAACGCTACAACGAACAAGGCGCAGATGAGATTACTTTTTTGGACATTACTGCCACCAACGATGAGCGCGATACCACTTATCATACGGTTGAGCGTATGGCAGAAACGGTATTTGTGCCATTAACTGTCGGTGGCGGTGTGCGTAAAATTGCCGATATCCGTAACTTGCTCAATGCCGGTGCGGATAAAGTCGCGATCAACTCAGCTGCCGTATTTACGCCTGAATTCGTCGGTGAAGCCGCGCAAAAATTCGGTAATCAATGTATCGTCGTGGCTATCGATGCCAAACGTGTCGCGGATATTGAAGTTGATGGCATCATCCTGCCGCGTTGGGAAATATTTACCCATGGTGGTCGTAAGCCAACGGGCATTGATGCGGTTGCTTGGGCGAGCAAAATGGCTGAGCTTGGCGCTGGTGAATTACTAGTCACCTCGATGGACGGTGATGGCACCAAAAAAGGCTATGATTTGGCCTTGATGCAACAGATTACCAGCCGCGTTAACGTACCTGTCATTGCCTCAGGCGGCGTCGGCAACCTACAGCATTTAGCAGAAGGCGTATTAGAGGGCGGCGTCGATGCGGTGCTTGCCGCCAGTATTTTTCACTTCGGTGAGTACACCGTGCAGGAAGCCAAAGAATATATGGCAGCGCAAGGGATACAGATGCGCCTGTAATACGTTTGTAAAATGCAAATAAATTAGAAAAAATGTTATCATAGCGCTAACTGCTTATTATCATTTGGTTTTCGTTCATTTAACGGTCAATTCGTTTACGTGATAACCAATCAAATAAGTTATACCATTCACAAAAATTAAAGTAGCAAGGAAAACGAGTGTAAGTACTACGCATTGTAGACTAAACAAGTTTGACACAGCTAATCGTACTTTTTGGGTTTGGTATTATTTGACTCTATCATTATATTTAGCTACTCCTACATTTTAATTAAAAGCCCATTAGGCGAAGGATATTTTTATGTCGAATTTACAACAGCAACGCAATGACGTGACTCATATTGATGGTAACTTACATCAGAATGAAGATGCCCGTATTGGTATCGTGGTTGGTCGTTTTAACGGTTTTGTCGTTGAATCATTGGTAGATGGTGCTATCGACGCCCTACTTCGTCATGGTGTGTTGGGTAGCAATATTACCGTTATTCGCGTTCCTGGTGCTTTCGAATTGCCATTGGTTGCTCAGCGCGCTGCTGAATCAGACCGTTTTGATGCCATCATTGCGTTAGGCGCGATTATCCGTGGTAGCACGCCGCATTTCGACTTTGTCGCGAGTGAATCAGCCAAAGGCCTAAGCAGCGTTGCGATTGATTATAATATTCCTGTTGCCAACGGTGTATTGACGACTGACAGCATTGAGCAAGCGATTGAGCGTTCTGGTACGAAAGCTGGTAACAAAGGCTCTGAAGCCGCTATGGTCGTGTTAGAGATGATTGCGGTACTATCACAGCTAGACATCGATGACGATAGCGATGACGCTTAATTGAATGCGTTGCTCATTCATTAGTATTTGAATATTTTTGAGTCACGATTCAGCACCATTCTTTATTGATAAATATTATTGTTGATTAAATCTGTTAGGGCTATGGTTACTGCGATAGCCCTAAGTATGTCATTTAAATGTTCAACAGCAGTATCTAAAACTGTCTGGTAAATTTGCCAGCCGACTACTATTTAACATTTTATTTTAAAACTTCTTATCTTAAAACTAGGTATAGACCCCCTATGACTGACCAACTCAAGCGCGCTATTAACGCTGCGAAAACCGCCCAAACCAATGATAGTCAAGCTGAAGCCACGCGTATTGCGAGCAGCAGTGCGGGTGATCAAACCTTCGATATGAGTGAGTCTTCTTACAAGACCAGTCACACCGCTATCCGTAAAGCGCGCCGCTTTGCGATGCAAGGTCTATACGAATGGCTCGTCACTGATCGCCGTTTTGATGTAGACGGCAAGCTTGGCTGGAAGGCCAATGCGCCGCATGATATCGCTGCTCGTACACGCGCGACCAATGCCATGCATACCGTACATATCGGCTATTATCATGAAATGATGCGCGATATTCCTGAGCAGATTGAGGCACTAGATGCGCTTATTAGTCAGTATCTCGATCGTGAAATTGATAAACTCGATACCGTTGAACACGCTATTCTTTTGATTGGTTCTTACGAGCTGCAAAACCGTTTAGAAATCCCTTATAAAGTCGTGCTTGACGAAGCGATGAAGCTAAATAATCACTTTGGTGCCACTGACGCCCATAAACTGATTAATGCCGTCCTTGATAAAATGGCAGTTGAGCTGCGCGCTACCGAAGTAGAAGCAGATAGTAAAGCCAATCTACGCACCTCACAAAAAGCGGCCGCTAAACCGGTAGTAGAAGCTGATACAGATAGCAGTGCCGATACCCATGCTATGGAAGAAACACTCACTGCTTCAAACAAGCCACGTATCAGCGCCAATAATGCTACCGTCAAACGTAGTAGCGTTAGTAAAGCCAGTGCAAATATTAGTGACTTTAAGGCGAGTAAGAAAGATGCTGCTGAAAACACGGTTGAAAACGACAGTGTTGAAACAGTTACTGCAGTAGAACCGATTGTTGAAGAAAGCATTGTTGAAAAAGATATCGTCGTTGATGAACAGCCTGCAAAAGAAGCGGTAGCTGCTGACGCTGTCAATGACGACAGCAATGTAGAAAATACCACAGCGGATACTGGTCTAACGGACTCTAATATTCTCAATGTTGACTCAGAAGAGACCACATCAGATACTAATGTGTCAGATGTTACTGCAACAGACGATACTGATACGAAAAGCCAAGACTAACCATGAATGAATTTGAGCTGATCGAGCGCATATTTTCACAGATGCAAGCGGCACATGCACCATTAATCGGTATCGAAAAAGGTATCGGCGATGATGCAGCCGTCATAGCATTGCCTGCAGGCTCGCGCTTGGTCAGCTGTATTGACACACTGGTTCAAGGTCGTCACTTTCATGCCGACTGGCAACACATTGACGAATTGGCGTTTGCGATTGGTTATAAAGCCGTGGCGGTTAATGTCTCAGATATTGCCGCTATGGGCGCAACACCGCATAGTATTCTGCTAGCATTAGCATTGCCTGAACGTTTAGCGAACGAGCAATGGCTGACTGAATTTGCCAAAGGCTTGTTTCATGCCTGCCAATTATTCGGGGTGACTCTCATTGGTGGTGACACCACGCGCAGCGAGCGCTTAGTACTCAGCGTCAGCGCGCAAGGATTACTTGCCGCAGACACGCCAGCCGTCTACCGCTCAGGTGCGCAAGTTGGTGATAAAGTCTACGTATCAGGGTCACTCGGCGATGCCAGCTATGCCCTGCAACATCCTGACAGTGCTCAAGGCGTAGAGCTTGCCCATCGCTTGCATATGCCGACTCCACGTATTGCCTTAGGGGCAGCACTGGCAAAAATTGGTGCAACCGCGATGATAGATATCTCTGATGGTCTTTATCAAGATCTTGGCCATATCTGCCAACAAAGCAGCGTTAGTATGCGGCTTAATCTGGAGCAGCTACCTACTAGCAAACCATTGGCAAGCGTAGATTTGTCTGAGCGCTTATTGTGTCAGCTGGCGGGTGGCGATGATTATGAGTTGGCTTTTACTTTGCCTGCGCATATTGAACGACCTACGGGCAACACGCTAGTCACCTGTATCGGTGAGGTGACTGCGATGACAAATCATAAAGACACAGACACACCTACCGCTTTACGTCCTGAGTTATTTTATCAAGGACAGCCAGTCACACCGACTCATCCCACGCCGTTTTCTACATGGCCCACCCTTACCGGCTACCAACACTTCACAGGCTAATCCATGACTGATCACGACCTATCTAAGCCTGACATCAGCAAAGCCAATGACTGCCCTCCATTGCCCGTAAATGCTAGCCTGCTTGATCGTGTGGTTTATTGGCTCGGTATCGGTTTAGGTAGTGGCTTGCCTCGCCGTGCTCCCGGCACTTGGGGGTCAGTTGGTGGCTTAATCGTCGCCATACCTCTAATGAGCTTAGGTTTTGTGCCATTTTTGATTATTACCATCTTGTCCTGCCTCATTGGTATTTGGATATGTGGTCGTACCTCCGAGCTGATGCAAGGTCATGACGATCCGCATATTGTTTGGGATGAATGGGCAGGCATTTGGATTACTTTACTGCCGTTTTCTTACATGGGGGTGTCTACTGCCAGTTTTTGGCAAGACATTTCACAAAATTTATCTATCATTGCACTTATCATCGCTTTTGTACTTTTTCGCTTTTTTGACATTATTAAGCCACCACCGATCGGTTGGGCAGACAAAAAAGTCGCCGGTGGTCTCGGTATTATGCTTGATGATATTATTGCTGGCGTAATGGCGGCAGCGGTATGGCTCGTTGTAATGCTCGGTATGCTGTTGTAGTCAATCCTCTATAGATCAGATACGGTGTCAGGCTCGCTTAGTCCACTGTTTCTAGTACTTTCACTTGCCTTTATGGTATCTAAACTATATTGAACCGATTAGGGTCTGTTGAACATTCAAATGTGGTACTGGCAGTGGCTGTTTTTTAGACAATACGCTGTGAAATTTTTGACGCCTAGTCATTCTAGGGTAGATAATTTCGCCATGTATTGGCAAAAAATAGCCCTGCCCCTGCTTGTATACTTGGGGCTGATGCTAAAACCACCCCAAACGTTGTTGTAAACCTAGCTAAGGTCTCGACATTATCGTCGGTTTACGCCTGATTTGATAAAAGGTTTGGTGCGATTTTAGCGATCAGCAGTCCTAATATTTGAGTGTTCAACAGACCTTACATAAGCAGATACGCGGTTCGGCTTTTTTGTATGACTGACTATATAACCCTTTGTATAACCTTAAGTTACAAAGCTTGCACGGCATTGCGTTTTTTTGCAGTGGCGTTTGCGCTATAATCATAAATTATATTTTGTTACATTTAACGAGCCACTATGACCTCTCCTCTTTCTGTAATTATCCTAGCTGCTGGTAAAGGCACGCGCATGCAATCGGCCAAGCCAAAAGTGCTACAGACACTGGCCGGTAAGTCTTTATTAAGTCACGTATTAGATACCTGTCACCAACTGACTGTTGACGCAACTATCATCGTCCATGGTTTTGGTGGCGAGCAAGTAAAATCAGAAATTGCTAACCAATATACCCAATCCTCAATTACGTGGGTTGCCCAGACTGAACAGTTAGGGACAGGACATGCCGTTAAAGTGACCTTGTCCGATTTGCCAAAATCAGGGCAAAGCCTCATTCTCTATGGTGATGTGCCATTGGTCAGCTGCCAGACGCTAGCGGCATTAAAAGTGGCTAATACTGACGGTATGTCGATGCTGACACTTACTGTCGACAATCCGTTTGGATTGGGTCGCATCAAGCGTGACCAAGCAGGCAATATCGAAGCCATCGTCGAGCAAAAAGACGCCAGCACCGATGAGCAAAGCATCCAAGAGATTAATAGCGGTATTTATTGCGTCGACAATGCCCTACTGCATAAATATCTGCCTGAGCTCTCTAACGATAATGCGCAACAAGAGTATTATCTAACTGATATCGTTAAAATGGCCGTCGCTGATGGTATTACGATTGCCGCGATTGAGCCTGAGCATACGTTTGAGATTGAAGGCGTGAATAACCGTCAACAGCTGGCCAGCTTAGAGCGCACATGGCAGGGTAAACTGGTTGCCGATTTGCAAGAAGCTGGTGTACAGTTTGCTGATCCGAGCCGCGTTGATATTCGTGGCACCTTAACAGCTGGTCAAGACGTATTCGTCGATGTCGGTGTGGTGTTCGAAGGCGACTGTACTTTGGGTGATAACGTTTATATCGAAGCGGGCTGTGTCATCAAAAATGCCCAAATTGGTAACGCCTGTCATATCAAACCGTATTGTGTGATTGATCGCGCCGAGGTTGGTGCAGGTGTTGATGTAGGACCTTTTGCCCATTTGCGTCCTGAGACCGTATTGTCTGATAACAGTAAGGTCGGTAATTTTGTAGAAATTAAGAAATCGACCATCGGTCAAGGCAGTAAAGTGAATCATTTGAGCTATATCGGTGATGCAACTGTCGGTACAGGCGTCAATATCGGCGCTGGTGTGATTACCTGTAATTATGATGGTGTCAATAAATCACAGACTATCATCGAAGATAATGCATTTATAGGCTCTAACGCCAGCCTAGTCGCGCCAGTCACCATTGGAGATACCGCAACGGTTGCGGCAGGCTCTGTAATTACTAAAAATGTTGATAGTAAGGCATTAGCCTTTGGTCGCGCGCGTCAAGTGCAGAAAAATGACTTTCAGCGTCCAATCAAAAAATAAATTTAAGGAATACTTATGTGCGGAATAGTTGGGGCAGTCGCTGAGCGTAATATCGCCAATATCTTGCTTGAAGGTCTTAAACGTTTAGAATATCGCGGCTATGACTCAGCTGGTTTGACAGTCATTCGTGATGGTGAGCTACACCGCGAGCGCCAAGTCGGCAAAGTACAAGCATTGGTCGATGCTGTCGCGGTTAATCCAAACGCTTTTGATGGTCATATTGGTATTGCGCATACACGCTGGGCCACGCATGGCGAACCTGCACAACGTAACGCCCATCCGCACGTATCAGGCAAGATTGCCGTGGTGCATAACGGTATCGTTGAGAACTATGCCGAGCTAAAAGAAGAATTAATGGCTAAGGGCTATAAATTCACCTCGCAAACTGATACCGAAGTCGTTGCGCATCTAATTCATGACATTTATAAAAACACGCCTGATTTATTAGAAGCGGTTCGTGCGGTTATTCCATTACTCCATGGTGCATTTGCGCTTGGTATTGTGCATATCGATTGTCCAGATGAGCTAATTACCGTACGTTTAGGCTCACCTCTCGTCATTGGTGTGGGTATCGGTGAGAACTTTATCGCCTCCGATCAGTTGGCGCTATTACCCGTTACCAACCGCTTTATGTATCTAGAAGAAGGTGATATTGCAAAGCTGACTCGCAATAGCATTAAGGTCTATGCAGATGGTGTTGAAGTGCAACGCCAGATACATGAGATTGATGCCGCCCAACATAATGCGGATAAAGGTGAGTTTAAGCATTATATGCTCAAAGAAATTTATGAGCAGCCGGACGCAGTAGCACGTACTATCGAGATGGCCATAAATAATAGTGAAACCTCTAAATTACGCGATGACTTTTTGCAACGTCATGAAGTGCTACTAGCAGATATTCGCCATGTGCAAATCCTCGCTTGTGGTACCAGTTATCATGCGGGCATGGTAGCCAAATACTGGTTTGAAAGTCTGATACGGGTGCCCTGCTCAGTCGAAGTAGCCAGTGAATTCCGTTATCGTAACCCTGTCGTCGTCGATAACACACTGGTCATTTGTATTTCTCAATCTGGTGAGACGGCTGATACCTTATCAGCGCTGCGTGATACTCAGAAACAAACCCCAGCAGGGCTAGTTAGCTTAGCCTTATGTAATGTACCGACCTCATCGTTGGTACGTGAAACCGATATTTTCTTACCGACCCTCGCGGGACCTGAGATTGGTGTGGCATCTACTAAAGCCTTTACCACGCAGCTGGTGGCATTAATGCTATTGGTATTAAAGGTTGGTGTGGTTCAGAAACGTATGACTGGCGAGCGATTGAGCACATTGCTCGGTGAGTTACAACAGCTACCTGGTCAGCTGCATGCCAGCTTAAACCTAGATGCGCCTATCAAAACCATGAGTGAAAGCTTTGAAGATAAGAAAAGCTGCCTATTCCTAGGTCGTGGTATTCAATTCCCAATCGCCTTGGAAGGCGCGTTAAAACTCAAAGAAATCTCTTATATTCATGCGGAAGGTTATGCCGCTGGTGAGCTGAAACATGGTCCATTAGCTTTGGTCGATAAGGATATGCCTATCGTGGTGCTTGCACCCAAAGACAGTATGTTCGATAAGCTTAAAGCCAATATGCAAGAAGTTCATGCGCGTCACGGTGAGCTATTCGTATTCGCCAGTGAAGCCAGTCAAATGGTCGCAGAAGATCGTTTGCATGTAGTATATGTACCCGATGTTTGCGAGACGCTTGCCCCTATCGTTTATAGCGTGCCAGTACAGCTGCTGTCGTATCATGTTGCTGTGATGCGCGGAACCGACGTCGATCAGCCGCGTAATCTTGCAAAAAGTGTTACGGTTGAATAATTTTTACGTTTAGATAGTAAAAATTGTCTGCGAGTAATAAAGTATCATACTGAGTAATAAAGTATCAGCCTCTTGCTTACATATTCACCCCTGCTATTTTCGATTCAATAGCAGGGGTTTTTTATGCGTTCAAAAAACTGACCTCTACTATAAAATCTGTAAACTTGAACTTGAAAGAGATTAGGGCGTGTTGAACATTCGACCATGGCACTGACTCGCGAATGTTCAACACGCCCTAATCAATCAGCGTTCACTATCTCGATGAGATCGAAGGCTTCTCTTCAAAAAAATGATAAATATATATATTCATTTTTGTAGAAATACTTGTTACTATGACTGCCAGTCTATACAATGACCAGCAGTCACAACATGAATAGGTGTAGATTATGGGTATTCAAGAGCGCAAGATTCGCGAATTCGAACAACGCGGTCAGGAAATTCTCGATGCCGCTTTGAGTCTGTTTGGGTCAGATGACTGGGAACAAGTCACTGTTGAGCAGATTGCAAAAAAATCTGAGGTCGGTAAAGGCACTATTTATAAGCATTTTGAAAGTAAGAATGAGATTTATGTGCGACTCGCCATTCGCTTTCAAAAACGCATGGCAAGTGAAATAGGTCTTCTCGATCAGTCGATGCCTGTGCTCGACCGGCTTCGCTGTTATATTCGCGCGGCATGGGAGATGCACTTATCTAGTAAAGAGCTGCATCGAGTATTCATGTTTTGCAGCCGAGCTGAATTTCGCGCGCAACTGCCTAGTAATTTACTGACCGAGATGCAAGAAGCTGAATCGCGAGTCAGTATTTTTACCCACCAACTTATGGTTGAAGGTATTGAACAGGGCTTGTTTCCAAACAAACCGATCAATCTGCTAATTTTTGGCCTCCAGTCAATGTTTTGGGGTGCGATACAGCTCATATGGAGCGGTTATCTTGGCGACATTGATCATGAGCAACATTTGGAAGAAGTAACGAGTTTTATGATCGCTGGATTGGTACATCATAACCAGCCTATCCCGCAGACTAAAGACTAAGTAACACTATTAACCCCATTTTAAATTTTTAGCACGCCGACCTATACACGCTTTTTTTTACCTAACCGTGACCAACAGTCATATATAGACCAGCAGTCTTAAAAGAGAAATCAATCATGAACCCGCGTGCAAAAAGCTTAAAAAACTCACTGTACCCATCTGCTATTACACTACTGGTACTCGCCACTCTAGGAATGAGTACGACGGCTATCGCTCAGTCAGAATCGAACGCCAGTAATAAAAATGAGTCGAATTTCACAGTGGGTGCTGGTTTGGCTTACTCACCAGAATATGAGGGGTCAGAAGATTATAAGACCAGTGTCTTACCACTGCTTAATTATCGTAATGGTCGTTTTTTTGCGGGTGCGCTTGGCGGCATAGGCTATGACTTATCGACCAAAAAGGGTTTATCTATCGGGCCTGTTCTTTCTTACCAACCTGGGCGTGACGAGAGCGACCACGAACGCTTAAAAGGACTTGGTGACATTGATCCAAGCGCCAATTTAGGCGCTTTTGTGAAATGGGATCTAAAGCCATTTTCTGTGAATAGCACCATTAAGCAAGGCTTAGGTGGCGATGTAAGTGGCACTGAACTTAAATTAGGGGTTGGTTATGCGCTACCTTTAGGCCCTAAAGACAGCCTCAATTTTGATGCCTCTATAAATTGGGCGGATCAAGACATCATGGAGGGGTATTTGGGTGTCACACCAGAGCAATCGAATAGCTCTGGCCTTGCTACTTATGATGCCAGTGCTGGTATCAGACGTTATGGTGTGGGTGCCTCTTGGACTCATATCTATACACCGAAAGTGTTTTCAACGTTAAATGCTGGTGTTTATCAATTAGGTAGTGAAGCGGCGGATAGCCCAATTACCACATCACGTACTGGTGGTCTCGTAGGCGCTAGTGTCGGCTACAAATTCTGATAAAAAAGCTAATGATATTTTTAGCAACAACAGGCGTTAGATTTGATGTGCTACAACGCTCAGAGCAGTTACTTCAGGCACTAATAGGTGGTTGTAATAGTACATCCCGATAAGCCCTAAAACATAGCAAAACATAGAGAATTACAATGAATATTAAATACTGGGCTTTCCCCCTTAGTGTCGTACTGGCTTTGACAGCGGCATGTTCAAAAGAACCTGAGGTTATCGATACCAAGTCGGAAGAATCGAGTATTCGGACGGTTAGCGTAGATACGGTCATATTACGTCCTATGACTGGAAGTGTGACTGCTTCTGGATTACTGTTACCGCGCCAAGAAGTGGCAGTTGGTTCCGAGATATCAGGCTATCGAGTAGCTGAATTGCTGGTCGATGAAGGGTCAACCGTTAAGAAAAATCAGGTATTGGCTCGTCTTGATCCAAGTCTACTCTTAGCCAAAATTGCTCAAGCGGAAGCCAATCTTACTCAAGCTAAAACCCTTGCAAACCAGTCAAGCGCTGAAGCTGATCGCATCAAAGGCTATGAGGACATCGGTGCATTTTCAGAGGAAGAGATTGCGACCCGAGTGGCTAAAGCGAAGAATGCAGATGCTGGGGTTGAGGTAGCTCAAGCCCAATTAAATGAATTACAAACACAGCGCAACCTTATGGAAGTACGCTCTCCAGTAAATGGGTTTGTACTTGAGCGCATCGTGCGTCTTGGAGATGTCTCGGGGCAGTCGCAACCTATGTTTCGTCTTGCCAGCGATAGCTTAATTGAAATGGATGCTGAAGTACCTGAAGATGATCTTGCTACTATTACTATTGGTCAAGCTGCAACGGTCATATTACCATCGGGCGCTGAGTTACAAGGTAAAGTGAGACTACTATCACCTCGTATCGATCCAGAAACGAAACTGGGTCATGTGCGGGTACAGCTTCCAACCCACCCTGAGCTAAGAGCGGGTGGTTATGCGAAAGTTGTTTTTCAGCAGGTTTCTACACCTGTCCCTGCTGTCCCTGAAAAAGCCGTACAGTTTGAGGCCAGTGGTGCGCTATTAATCGTCATTGATAAAGACAATTTGGCGCGGCGTGTTGTGGTAGAAACTGGCGCTCGAACCGATGGTTTTGTTGAAATCAAAAACGGACCAGCCGTCGGTACTCGTGTTGCACTTGGCGGTGGTGCTTTCTTATTGAATGGTGATGCAGTCAATCCAATCAATAAAGCAAATGAGCCTGACGCTGTATCAGACAAGGTTGCACCAGCCACGAAGGTGACACCATGAATTTGCACATTTCGGCATGGGCAATTCGCAACCCAATCCCAGTTGTCCTCCTATTCATTGTACTCATGATTGCAGGGATGAGCGGTTACCGCGCTCTCCCTATTAAACTTTATCCAGACGTCTCATTTCCGATTGTCCAAGTAAGCGTTACCTTATCAGGTGCAGCAGCAAGCGAAGTTGAAACTCAGATTACTCGTACCGTTGAAGCTGCCGTATCCAATGTCTCTGGCGTCAAACATGTGCAATCCGTTGTCACACAGGGCTTGTCATCCAGTACGATTGAGTTCGAAATTGGTGAAGATGCACAAAAAGCAACGGACGAAGTTCGTTCAGCTATTGATCGCATCAGAAGCAGTCTGCCGTCTAGTATTGAAGAACCTATCGTACAGCGTTTTGATATAGACTCAGCACCTATCGTCACGTATGCCGTCTCTACCGAAACGATGACGGATGTCGAGCTTAGCTGGTTTGTAGAGGATACCGTCGCGCGTCAGTTAATTACGCAAGAAGGGGTCGCACAAGTCGATTTGGTTGGTGGCATCAACCGAGAGATTAATGTCACACTCGACCCCAATCGTCTGCAAGCATTAGGTTTGACAGCGCCCAATATCAATGATGCATTACGAACATCAAGCACCGATGTGCCTGGTGGACGTTCTGAAATTGGTGAGCGCGAACAAACAGTGCGCGTACTTGGCGCGGCCGAATCGGTACAAGCACTAAATAACTTGGTCATCCCTAGTATCAGTGGCAATACTGTTCAGCTCTCTGATGTTGCCACGGTCTCTAGTGGTGCAGCCGAAAGACGTGGATTTGCTTCTCTAAACGGTCAATCGGTCGTTGGCTTTCAAGTCAAAAAAACCA
This sequence comes from Psychrobacter glaciei, assembly GCF_014652895.1. GTDB lineage: Bacteria > Pseudomonadota > Gammaproteobacteria > Pseudomonadales > Moraxellaceae > Psychrobacter > Psychrobacter glaciei. The sequence continues at coordinate 29,164 of NZ_BMZR01000011.1, read as the reverse complement.
AAGCTGCCTCTGATGTTGCGGTAGCAGATGCCATTGCTAGCGCCACTAGCCAGTTGGCAAAAGACTATCCTGATGTAAAATTTGAGCGCATTGTATCGACAGCTACCAGTACACAAAATAGTTTTACGGCTACTCTGAGCGCTTTGATAGAAGGGATGTTGCTTGCCGCCATCGTAGTATTTCTGTTTTTACGTAACTGGCGCGCGACGCTCATTGCCGCTGCAGCGATGCCGATTTCTCTCATTCCGACCTTTGCGGTGATGAGCTGGATGGGTTTTAGCTTAAACATGATTACCCTACTCGCTCTAACGTTGGTTATTGGTATCTTGGTCGATGATGCGATCGTTGAGATAGAAAATATTCAAAAGCGTATTGAAACAGGTCAAAGCCCCTATGAGGCTTCATTGGTAGGGGCAGATGAAATTGGGCTGGCAGTAGTAGCAACCACAGCAACGATTGTCGTTGTATTTTTACCAGTATCATTGATGGGTGGTTTTGCCGGTCAGTTCTTTAAAGAATTCGGTTTTACGGTTGCTATTTCAGTATTGTTTTCACTGTTAGTCGCTCGCTTGTTGACTCCTTTAATGGCTGCCTATTTATTAAAGCCATCAACCAAACCACATGAACCAAAACCCTTTAAAGGTATTTACCGCACAGTGCTAGATCTTGCGCTCGTGTACCGTTGGACATCACTTGGTCTAGCTGGATTGCTACTCGGCGGCTCTGTTTTTCTAGCCACTCTGCTACCAACAGGTGTGACACCTCCACAAGATAACGGTATTGTTCAACTGTCTATTGAAGGCGCGCCTGGGGCAACCTTGGATGACATGCGCCGTAGTAATGATGTCCTAACCAAAAAATTGCTTGCTTTAGACGAGATAAAAACAGTATTTACCTCGATCGGTTCAAACTCTAGTAATGGTGATGTGAGCTCTGGGCAAGCAACGGTACTGCTTACAGAAGAAAGATCACAATCAACACAATCTTTCCAAAGCTCACTAGGTGCTCTATTGCTGAGTGTTCCTGACGTGCGTATCGGTTTTGGTCAGGCTGGCGGCGGCGGTAGTACCACGCTACAAATTGTTTTAGCCAGTGAAAACGCTGATGCGTTATCTGAATCGACTCTCAAGCTTGAACGCGAAATGCGTGAGCTTGCCGAGCTTAGTAATGTGCATCAAGTGACACCTAGACCCAGCTCGGAGCTGATTATAACGCCCAAACCAGCTGAAGCAGCTCGTCTGGGTATTACCTCTAGTACGCTTGGCTCAGTGATTCGTGTCGCCACCCTTGGTGATGTCGATTCCAATACTGCCAAATTCAATACAGGTGATCAGCGTTTGCCTATTCGTGTGCGCTTGCCTGATAGCGCACGTACCGATTTAAAGACCCTTGGAAACCTAGAAGTACCCACATCTAACGGAACCTCAGTTCCTTTGTCAGCAGTGGCTGATCTCAGTTTCCAACCGGGTGCATCACGTATTGATCGCTATGATCGTAAGCGCCGTGCCACTATCGAAGCACAGCTCAATGGCGTGACCTTGGGAGAAGCAACAGCCGCCATTGATCAACTAGATACTCTCCAGAACCTACCCTCTGACGTAACTCAACCTGCCTTTGGTGATAGTGAAACCATGAATGAGCTTTTTTCTAGCTTTGGTATTGCCATATTGGCGGGTATCGGTCTCATCTACGGGGTGATGGTGCTGTTATTCAAGAGCTTCTTTAAGCCAATTACGATATTAGCGGCATTACCTTTATCACTAGCGGGTGCTTTTTTGGGTCTATTGATAGCAGGCAGCTCGCTTGATTTGTCAGCACTGATTGGCTTATTGATGCTCATGGGGTTGGCGGCTAAAAACTCAATTTTATTGGTTGAATTTACCATTGAAGCTGAAAATAAAGGCGCATCACAAAGGGAGGCGTTACTCTCGGCTTGCCGTGAGCGTGTACGTCCAATCGTGATGACAACGATAGCCATGGCGGCGGGGATGGTTCCTACCGCGCTAGCACTGGGCGAAGGATCAGAGTTCCGTGCGCCTATGGCTATTGCCGTCATTGGAGGACTGATTAGCTCGACATTGTTATCACTTATTTTGGTACCCGTGGTCTATGAGTTGATCGAAGACTTTGAACTATGGATAAAACCAAAGCTGGCTAAATTGGTTGAGCTGCCACCAGAGAAAAATTTGGAGCCAGTCGCAGCGAAAAGAGAAAATAACGAACACGATTAATCACTTACTTAATACAAGCATTCGCTCTCTTGAGCGTTTACGTGCAAAGCCTTTAGCAGATAGCAAATGAAACATACCTGCTGTCTGCTGGGGTTTGCAAAATTTGAAAGTTGATAAATATAATATAAGGATAAAATTATGTTAAAACAAATAACCGCTCCAGACCATGTCATCGCCCTATCCCTCGATGGAACGCTGACTGGCGAAGGCCTACAAGAATATCGTCATGTTTTGGAAAAAAAGCTACAAGAGCATGATCAAATTGGTCTCTATATTGATATCACAGAGCTGACGGACATGACTGCGAATTCGATAGTAGAAGGAACTAAAGCGGACATGGAGCTATTTAGCCACATAAAGCAGCTTAAGAGATGTGCTTTTGTGTCAGATAAAGAATGGCCGAAAGCGGCTATCTCAATTGCTGATCGACTACTGCCGATGTTAGAGATGAAAGTATTCTCTTCAAGTGAGAAAGCAGACGCCTTAAGCTGGGCAGCTGAGAAATCCGAGCAGCCTATAGAAAAGCGTGGCGCCATTCATTTCTTGCCTACGAATAAAGACAACGTGCTCGCTTTTGAGGTGGACGGTGTATTGTCCTCAAGTGAAATGCCAAGCGTCACGCAAAAGCTTGAGCAATTCCTTAATGATTATGACACGGTAAGATTGCTTGCCCGAATGAAAAACTTTGATGGTTTCGATCCCTCTATCCTTATACACAGCAGCGGCTTACTATCCATGAAAGTGGCTGCTATGAAAAAGCTAGAGCGCTACGCTATCGTCGGCGCACCGCGCTGGATGTGTACATTCATTGAAACGATGAACCCAGTTTTTCCAAAAGTGGACATCAAAACCTTTACTGCCGATCAGGAAAATGAGGCACTTGCTTGGCTTGATGCTGAGCTGGTGAAATAGCCTTTATAGAACGATAACTGACATATTTGCTTTTACCAACAGCTCTTCAAAAGAAGGGCTGCTCTATTTGTAAGTCGAACTAATAATAATATTGGCTCAATGAGACATTTAAACGCTTACTTTAGAAGCGTCTTGATATGTTCTCAATATTCAAAATTACTGCACTTATATTCTATTGATATGATTTAGGACACCATCAAATGGTCAGAAAACATGCTCAAACAACATGGGCTTTACTATCGGCGATAGTAATATTGAGCATATTAGCGATACTTTTTCTGCTGACACTGTTCATCTAATGACAGTCTCGGTATATGACAGTCTCGGTATATTTTTAAGCAAATACGACTAAAGGTAGACATAACAGTCTAGAGTGAAATGGACACTAGGTTTTTGAGGTTACTAGTTTTTGAGGTTACTAGTTTTTGAGGTTACTAGTTTTTGAGGTTACTAGTTTTTGAGGTTACTATATGGTATCTGACACGTCATTTTTATTAATAGGAACGTTGGCGATGCAAGCCAATACCACCAAAGACACTGTGCGCCATTATCATGATATGGGTTTACTAAAATCCCGTAAGCGCCAAGCAGGTTCGCGCCTATACACTGAGTTTCATCCAGAATGTGTAGAGCGTATCGACCTGATTAAAAATGCACAAGCGGTCGGTTTTAATCTCAACGAACTTAAAGTCTGGTTGAATGATTATTACGATGGCACTCTCGATATTGATAAGCAAATGGATGTAATTTCAGAAAAGATTGCTCAAGCGCAGCGTCAACAAGTCAATTTAATCAATGTGATTAACCAACTTAGTGCGCGCCATACCGCTTTAAAAGAAATGAAATCAGATAATATTGGCAAAGCAAATATTCAATAATGCATTGGCGATTGCCAACAGCAGACGCAGTGACCCTTCGTCATCCAAAGAAAAGCGGTCAAAGTGCTAAAACATAGTCGCAGTGACATTCCATCTATAAGATAAATTGTCACTGCGACAGTCGTGCTTAGCGGAGATTAATTATTTTTGATCTCTTTCTAATACCACTCGATAGCGAGCGTTACCGCTTTCTAGTCTCTCGAATGCTTCATTTATCTCAGACATTTTATAGGTTTCAGTCACTGGCTGAATATTATGTCGAGCAGCAAAATCCAGCATTTTTCGCAGGGTCGACGGTGAGCCGACTGGCGAGCCTGATAGGCTGTTTTGAGCCATGATCATTGGCGCAGCCACTATCTCTAACGGCGCTTCTAATAGACCAACAAAATGCAGTTTACCTTTTGGTCTCAACGTCTTAATAACGACATCCCAATTCATATCAACGTTCACTGTTGATATGATTAAATCAAAAGAGCCCGCTGCTTTTTTGATTTCGTTCTCATCTCTTGAGTTTAAAGAGTGATGAGCACCCAACTCTTTTGCTTCTTCCATCTTTGATTCGCTGGTAAATGCTGTCACTTCACAGCCCCACGCATTAGCAAACTGAAGCGCAAGATGACCCAGACCACCGATACCGATAACCGCTACTCTAGAGGTTGGTTTGATATCGTATTGCATTAGGGGGTTAAATACTGTGACACCGCCACACAGCAGTGGCCCTACCGCATTGAAATCAAGCCCTTCAGGAATTTTGATAACGCTGGTATCTTTTGCGCGTACTTTATCTGCAAAGCCGCCATGGTTACCAATGATAGTTCCTTCCTGCTTAGCGCAGAGGTTATGGTCACCGCCGATACATAGGTCACAAATGTTGCAGTAGCCTTTATGCCAACCAAGTCCGACTTTATCGCCAAGCTCAAGATGCTTTACGTGCTTGCCTTTTGCGAGGACTTTGCCTGCAACTTCATGCCCACCGACAAACGGATATTCGGTCATACCCCATTCGTTTTGCCACATAGAAAGATCACTGTGGCAGACACCGCAGCTATGCACTTCGATTTCTACTTCGTGATCGCCTAGAGTACCAGGATCATATTGATAAGGCACAAACTCGCCGCCTTTCTCTTTTGCTGCGTATGCATTAATCATCATTATTCCTTATTTAATAGTATTTATGGAGGAGTGCTCATAACAAATGAGCCAGTCGTTTCTAACGATTCAAATTTTTCCCATTCAAAAAAGGGTTGTCGATAAGTTGAACTGGTCTGACCAAAGATTGGTTAAGTTATACCATCCAAGCCAATAGTTGTAAGACTATCATAATACAAAGCCTCGTACTTGAAAGGCGACGAATCACCAACACTATCGCTTTGCCGCCTCAATCTGAATGTTCAGCATGATTGTCGAAAGAGACATTGGATTCATAATGACATGCATGGCTTTGCGATAGTAACTAGCAGGGCAATCACATCGTTTGTGCTTGTGTGCTTATAAAATGACAACAAGCCCATACTCAATCAATAAGTATGGGCTTGTCTGTGTTAGACCTAGCATTATTACTGCTAATGCTAGGTCATGTATACGATCAAATAAAGACGTTAAATCATATTTTACTGTCCGTCGTTGTCTGCTCTTTGCCACTTGGCACAAGCCATTTAGCAAACCATCCTGACAAATCATCCATCAACGTATAGACGACTGGGATGACCACCAAACTCAACAGCGTTGAAGTCACTAGACCACCCAATACCGCTGCTGCCATCGGTCGCCTAAAAGTAGGGTCAGCATCACCCCAACCAAACACCAATGGCAACATGCCCGCCCCCATTGCAATGGTGGTCATGATGATAGGACGCGCACGCTTATGACAGGCATCAATAATCGCCTCAAAACGTGCCAGCCCGCGACGTTGGGCAATCAAGGCATAATCAACCAACAGAATCGAGTTTTTGGTCGCAATACCCATGAGCATAATAAAACCAATCATCGAGGGCATCGACAGGCTACTGTTGGTAATAACCAAGCCGACAAACGCACCGCCTATCGATAGAGGCAATGCCATCAAAATGGTAAATGGCTGCAACAAACGACCAAATAGTAAGATAAGCACGCCTAATATACAAACCACACCGACGGACATCGCAATGATAAAGCCACTAAAAAGATCTGCCATATTTTCGGCTTGACCTTGATCGATGATAGTAATCAAAGGCGGCAATTGTTGCATGGTCGGCACTGACTTGACCGCTTGTACCAAATCGCCTAGCTCACCATCTGCCGGCTGCACCGTAATGCTAATGGCGCGCTCTCGATCCAACCTACTTATCTGAGCAGGACCTGTGCCAAAATCTAACGCAGCGACTTCGCCCACACGTACCCCTTGACCTGCTGGTAGTGAGTTTGGTACGTACAAGCCCTCTAATTGACTGACATTTTGCTTGGCGACATCTGGCAGACGCACCACAATAGGAATCTGACGCGTATCAAGATTGAGCTTGGATAAGCGCTGCTCGTAGTCGCCGACAGTCGCCACACGTAAAGTCGTAGCGATATCTTGCGTGGTCACGCCTTTATCAGCCATCGCCAGTCTATCAGGCGTGACGGTGAGCTCTTGACGTGGCAAACTGCGATCACTGGTCACAGCACCTACGCTTGGCAAACCTCGAATTTCAGTCATGATCTGCTGAACAGTCTGCTCAAGCAGCTGTGGACTGGTACTGGTTAACGAAAAATTATAGCCACTCTCACCACCACTTGATAGTCCAACGGTAAAGCGAGCGCCAGGTACTTCTGTCATCAACTTACTGATTTTACGTTCTATTTCTTGCTTAGTGCCCCGCTCCGCACGCGGTGCAAGCACAATATCCAAACTGGCAATATTCTCCGCTTTGCTACCACCAGACTCTGAGCTCAGGGATGCTTGTGCTTCTCCCACTGACGTAAAGATATTCGTCACCTCAGGCATGGCTAAAATGCGCGCACTGGCAAGCGCTGACACGCGCTCCGTATCTGCGAGCGACACATCAGGGGTTAGCTCAATCGCCACACGGGTTTGGTCAATATCGTTGTCTGGAATAAAAGAAGTCGGTAGTAGTTTCACTAATGCCAACGAGGCCACAAACAACACCAACGTTGCACCCATAGTTAACCAACGATGATGAAGCGTCCACGAGACAATTTTGAGATACCACGTCATCAATGCACTTTGCTTTTCGACATGCTTTTTCTCGGGTCGTAAGATGTATGCAGCCATCATAGGTGTGATCAGACGCGCCACCATAAGCGATGCAAAAATCGATAACGCAGCCGTCCAACCGAATTGACGGAAAAACTGCCCAACAATACCACCCATAAAGGCCGTCGGTAAAAACACAGCAATCAAGGTAAAGGTAGTGGCGACAACAGCCAAACCAATCTCATCAGCGGCTTCCATCGCCGCTTCATAAGGCGTCTTGCCCATCCTTAAATGCCTGATGATGTTTTCGACCTCGACGATTGCATCATCGACCAGTACCCCAATGACCAATGACAATGCCAGTAGTGAGATAATATTGAGACTAAAGCCAAATAAGTACATACCTAAGAAGGTAGGAATCACTGACAGCGGTAACGCCACAGCGGCAACAATAGTCGCCCGAATATTGCGTAAAAACAGAAATACCACCACCACGGCAAGCAAACCACCTTCGATCAACATGCGTAATGAAGCTTGGTAGTCTTCCGCAATAGGCGTCGCTCGATCATAGACCTTTTCAATACTGATATTGCCCACATCGGCAGTCAACTTGGCAAGCTCGTCATCGACCAGTTCCATTACCTCAACTTCACTGGCACCACGCGAGCGAGTGATATTAAATGCAACCACCGTTTGACCGTCGAGCTTAGCGATAGAGCTAGGATCAGCCGCACCATCAGTGATTTGCGCCATACGTCCAAGCGCTTGAGTGCCACCTGTAGGGACAGCCACTTGTAGGTCATTAAGCTCGCCTGCACGCTCGACCGCGCCCAAAACGCGAATGGTTTGGGTGGTTTTACCCACTTCTGCTTCACCCCCTGAGCTGTCTTGTTGAATACCTGCTATTTGCTGTGACAGCTGGGTAATTGAAAACTTCAAGCCACTCAAAGTGATAGGATCAGCTGCGACCGTAATCTCACGCTGAAGCCCACCGATACGACCGACTGTACTAACACCTGGTATATCAGAGAGCCGTTTAGTGATCGTGTCATCTACGAACCATGACAGATCCTCTACACTCATATTGTTAGCAGCGACAGAGTAAGTAACAACCGGAAATCCTGCGGTAGACACCTTAGTGATGATGGGATCGTTGGCGGCAGCTGGCAGATCACCACGCACTTCGCCAACCGCTGATCTTACGTCGTCGACCGCTTCTTGAATGTCTTTCTCTAATGTAAACTCAGTGGCAATGGTCGCCGCACCCGTCTGTAGGGTGGTGCGAATATGACTCACACCTTCGATACTGGTTAGTTTGTTTTCAATCTTCTTTGCGATATCGTTTTCAAGCTGTGAGGGAGCGGCACCGGGCAATGTCACCATGACTACCACCGCTGGCAAGTCTATATCTGGAAACTGCTGAACCTTCATTTTCATAAAGCCATAAATGCCGCCTAAGGTCAGGAGCACAAACAGCAAAATAGCCACGAGCGGATTTTTGATCGAGTAAGCGGAGACGTTTAAGCTCATGATTGTGCCTGCGTTGCTGTACTCGTTTGGCTCACGCCTTTAACAATACGCACCAAATCCCCATCGTTCAAAAAACTGCCGCCCTGTTTTACGATACGACTATCGCTTGGCAGAGGCTCTAGCACTGCTACGTTCTCACCAAGTCGCGCGCCCAAAGTCACTCGCTGTTGCTTGATACGACCCATGGACTTACCATCTTGGTTTGTAAGACTGGTCACTAGCATCACATAATCATAACCGTCATTGCTGACGATGGCGCTATTAGGAATCGTTTGGGTGCTGGCACTCCCTAATAGAAACTCGCCAGTCTGATACATGCCTGCGCGTACTTTTGAGTTGGCCGCTAGACTCGCATAAATAGTGATCTGGCGGTTATTTTCCGCCGTCGGTGCGATACGGCTCACTTGTCCCATCACTGAATCACCATTTGGCAATCCTACTCGCACCGATGTACCGACATTGATGTCACCGATAAGTTTAGGATCTATATCTGCCCGCCACTCCAAAACACCACCTTTGATAATCGTGAACAGTGGCTCACCGCCAGCCACCATCCCAACTTCCACCATTTTTTCACTGATAATACCGCTGACAGGCGCCACAACCTTTGAATTGTCTATCGTCAAGCGCTGATTATTTAAGCGAGCTTTGGAGGCCTGCAAAGACGCTCTAGCACGCATCTCAGAGGTACGATAGCGATCGGCCTCTTGTTTGCTAATGGCATCAATATCTACCAATGGCAAGACACGTGCGGCATCAGCGCTGGCATTGGCAAGCGTTGCTTCAGCTTCTGCCACATCGGCCTCTGCTTGCAAAACTTGCTGCTCCATGGCATCGGTATCAAATATCGCTAATACTTGACCTGCTTTGACCCGCTCACCTTCCTCAACCAGTACGCGCTCAATAGCCACACTATTGACTTTAGCGCTAACATTAGCCACATCCTTGGCATTGATGGTGCCGTCAGCACTTAACGTATTGCCAATCGTATCTTGGCTTGGCATCACCGTTTCTACCGATAATACAGATTGTTCTGTACTAGTGTCGCTAGTAGGGGTGCCATCATTTTGTGTACTGGCAGATGCTAGCGCCTCGTCATTCATCGCTTTATCACCAGTACCCCAGTATTTTCCAAGCAGAACACCCATGACCAGCACAATGCCCAATACTGGCAACAACCATAGCGGCAATTTCGACGAAGACTTATTAGCATTAGCCAGCGTGTCAGGTTGACGATATGGTGGCAACTCAGATTGAGGAGATGGTTTAGGATTGGTTTCTTCAAGATCGCTCATGATAGGTCTCTATAAATACGGGCAATAATAAAAATTAAGATAGTCGGTCATTGGAATGTGTTTTTTGATCGCACACTCTGGCAATACCGAGCCTATCCCACTAACGATGGGGTCAGTAGTAAAAGAGCAAAGGCAGATTGGCTAAATGAAAATGGGATAACAGTGGCACAAGCAGGCGTAGACGTCTGTTTCATAATACATCCTTGTATAAATATTCAGACAGTTGAAAAGTAGTGGTACAAATAACACGATAATGATGCAACCTCATAAATTGCCACACTACTCGATGCATATCAATGACAATCAGCGAACACATGAGTTAGTATTAATAGATAAAAACTACCAAAGAGCCATTTTCATCAACTAAAGCGATGGCAGAAAAAATGATGCATAAATTATTGATTTCGCTCGCTCTTTATATTCATTGTTTAGGGCCTGTCCTCATTTTAAAAATGGTGATAAATATGAGATAAATTGCCGTCAAACGAGGAAAATAGCGCAGATAATATCGGGATATTAACCAGCTGTTTAACGATGTTTGGCAAAATTTAGCCATTTTTAGCCCATTTAGATATGATCAATTGAATTGAGGACACGCCCTAGCATTAAATGATGAATATTACTAAAAATAAGAAATAACACCCTGAATTATTCGGTAAGAATATAGAGAGAAAAACTCTGCTATGCATTGGTGTAACGGCTGGCCTCTGGCATCCAGCGATGGATCAGCTGGCTGACATCTGCTTTACGTGCAGGATCTGCAATTAAGTGTTTGGCGAGACGCTGAGCAATCGCAAATAATTGCTCATCACGGATCAAATCCGCCAAATAATAACCAACATTGCCCGTTTGACGTTTACCCAACAGCTCACCTGGCCCGCGCAGTTCCAAATCTTTTTGGGCAATAACAAAGCCATCGGTGCTGTCGCGCAATACATTTAGACGCTCAGTGCCTGTCTCTGATAACGGCTTTTGGTATAGTAGAACGCAGAAGCTTTTGGTCGAACCACGCCCGACTCGTCCACGCAATTGATGCAATTGCGATAGACCCAAACGCTCGGCGTTCTCGATAACCATTAGCGAAGCATTCGGCACATCGACGCCAACCTCGATGACCGTTGTGGCAATGAGCAAGTCAAGATTTCCGGATTTGAATGCTTGCATGATGGCTTGTTTATCAACGGATTTCATCTTGCCATGGACAAGACCAATACGAATATTTAAGCGCTCATTTAAGTCCTCGTAAGTGGCTTCAGCGGCTTGTGCATCCAGCACGCTAGACTCTTCCACCAGCGAGCAAACCCAATACGCTTGCCTGCCCGCCTCACAATTAATCGCAATACGTTCGATCACCTCATCACGGCGGTTACGATCAATCGTCACCGTCGTAATTGGCGTGCGACCCGGTGGCAGCTCATCAATGATGGAGGTATCCATATCGCCGTAGACACTCATCGCTAGCGTACGCGGAATAGGTGTTGCCGTCATTATTAGCTGATGTGGTGTGCTATTGGCCACGCCTTTACTGGTCAAAGCCATGCGCTGCTCGACACCGAAACGGTGCTGCTCATCGATAATAACCAAGCCCAATTTAGCAAACTGTACTTGCTCTTGAAATAACGCATGGGTGCCGACGACCACTTGCACGGTGTTTTCAGCCACAGCTACCAACGCTTCACGGCGCTGCTTTGCGGTTTGCTTACCCGCCAGCCAACCAACCCCAACGCCTAAGGGTTCAAACCATTGTTTAAAATTAACCAAATGCTGCTCTGCTAAAATCTCAGTCGGTGCCATAACAGCCACTTGCCAGCCACTATCAAGCGCATATCCTGCGGCACCTGCCGCCACCAACGTTTTGCCAGCGCCTACGTCCCCTTGTACCAGTCGTAGCATCGGAATAGAAGTCGCCATATCGGCCGTGATGTCTTTCATCACTCGTTGCTGCGCGCCCGTTAAATCAAACGGCAACGCGGCAAATAATTGATCAGCCAATGGGCTTTTAGTGGCACATTTAGGGGCTTTATGCTGATGCAATTGCTGACGACGGTACAATAGACTGAGTTGATGCGCGGTCAACTCTTCAACGATCAAGCGCTGACAAGCAGCATGGGTGCGAGCACTTAGTTGGGTCAATAGCTGATACTGCCGCCCAGCATCGGTATAAGTTGGTGGAGTGTGCAACAGTACCAAGGCTTCAAATATCGTCAGGGTATAGACATTATTAGCGGCCATCGTATCGAGATTATGATTCATCGCGTCATACGTTGCATCATAATCAGCGGGATGGGCTTTATTGACACTATTACTGGTAGCATTGTCGGGCACACTGCGGGCGAGCGTCGAAAAAATATCTTCAGACTCATACGCTTCTATTACCGATTTTTTTGGTGGTTCAAAAGGTACCAATGGTAAATCCGCAACGACGGCAAAATCTTCATTGGTAAACAGCGTCATCGGTAGACCCTGACTACGCACCGTTTGCAGTGCCAACTTAATCAAGGTACGCAATTTATTCTGATGCAAGCCTTTGACACTGGGATAAATGGGCTGCAACCCAGTATTAGTCATCACACTGCTATCAGTGATAATTTGATATTCGGGATGGTGCATCTGCTTGCCATAACGGCTGACTTTTACTTCGCCGAACAATTGCAATTGTGTACCCAAACTCATGGTCTGCGCCAGACCACGATAGACCTTAAAGAACCGCAATGATATCGTATCGGTGTCATCGTCTACAATTACGGTCATGCCACTGCGCTTGACATCGACGTGTACCACACGCCCAGTGATTAATGCTGCTTGTCCATGCCCCACGTCTGCTATCGATACCAGTCGGCTACGATCTTCATAATCTCGTGGCAGATGCAGCAGCAAATCAAATATTCGTATGATACCCAACTGCGCGAGTTGCTCAGCAACCTTAGAGCCGACGCCTGCCAACGCAGTCACTGGCATATCGAGTGCCGATAGAGGTTGCTCAGATATCCCATGAGCGGTTGACTGGGCTGAGGAAGGAGCTGAAGCGTGACTGACCGACATGGGCATCAAAAATCCTAACGATATTGGTTTTAAATTCCGTAAGCGCAAAATGTTTTATTAGAGCGTGTCCTAAGCATTCTACTGCTAGTAACGAGCTGCAAAGGTGATAGCAATCAACCAACTATCAAAATACTGAATCAGTCTCATTATAACTGACAACATGATTGATTATGCTAAGCTATTTAGTAATACTGCGTTTAGACACTTTGTCGAGAAATACATCCAGTCTACTTTATGGATAAGCAACTTTATCGATAAATGGCTTTGTCGATTTGGCAAAATTTCTGCCGATGTTTAGCAAAATTTAGCCATTTTAAGACCACTAAATATATAAATATGCTAATTGATGACACGCCCTAATTTATGATGATTTTATAAGGTCTTTTTTATGTTTGCTCCTGCTCTATTGCCTCAATCTTATCATCATTTAATACTCCTGCGTATCAGTGTGCTTGCTGTATTGGCTCTAGGCACTAACGCTTGTAGCACACTGACACCAGCACCGGCACCATTAACGCCTATAGCAGATGAACTCAGAGTTGCGTTAGTGTTGGGCGGCGGCGGTGCCAAAGGTTTTGCGCATGTTGGCGTGATTAAGGCTCTAGAAGCAAACGGTATCAAACCAACCTTGGTCGTTGGCACGAGCATCGGCAGCTTGGTTGGTAGTCTATACGCTAGCGGCTACACGCCAGCACAGCTTGAGCGCTTGGCATTGACCACCACTGACAGCGAATTGACGGACTTCACCTTATCCAACCAAGGATTTATAGAAGGTATCAAACTCAAAAACTTTATTAATGCAAAAGTTGGTGGTCGCCCTATAGAGTCATTTCCCATTCACTTCGCTGCCGTCGCGGCTGAAAAGCACACGCTAAAAAAAGCAGTTTTTACCACGGGAGATGCTGGGCTTGCTGTCCAAGCGTCTTGTAGCGTACCTAATATTTTTATTGCTCCGCGTATTCCTGAAAAAGTCGGCAAAAAATATATCGATGGCGGTGTGGTCAGCTTAGTGCCTGTCGATAGCGCCCGTGATTTGGGGGCAGATATCATCATCGCCGTCGATGTGACGGTGCCTACCTCGAATAAAAAGAACATAACAAGCAATCTCTTACCCGCTATCACCTCATTGAGTAGCTTTTGGGGCTTACTTGAAAACAATTTAACCACCAACACTGCTCATTCAAATACCAAGCACAGCGCATCAATGCGCAATGAACGCGCGCGTGCTGATATTGTGATTACCCCTGATGTCGGTCATATCAGTTCATTAGATACCAGTCAACGTAGCGCCCTTATTGCTGCTGGCACACAAGCAACCACACCACAAATCAATGCGATTAAACAATTAATTAAAGAAAAATCACAGAGTAAATATGCGACTTTATAACGATATAGTCAAAATATCTTAAAAACGCGACGGTATTGCTGATATAAATTTTTTGTAGCCTCTGTCGGCATAGGCACAGCAAGCCAGAAAAATTGATATCAGCAGTGCGTGATGGTTCGATATTACTTTTCACTGACTATATATAGTAAATCCTCGACAAGCTAACCTCAAAATTAGAATCTCAGCCATTAAAAAAGCACCGCAGTCATAAACTGTGGTGCTTTTTGCCGTTAGCTAAATCAATTCTGCTTAAACAGACTGTATCAATTAATAAGCAAATCTATTTAACGCGGGCGCGGTATTTCACTGCTACGGTGTCATTGAGGCCAACACCTTCGATATCCCAGCGTACTGCTTTGTAGTATTTGAATGGGATTTCTTGTAATTGATTGTCCACCTTGCCACGTAGCGGCATACGGGCGAAAGTATCGCCATCCGTGCTGCCATATGGGAAGTCAGGCGAGACCGCACGCAATAATTCTACTTGCTCAGGGATACTCATGGTGACCGTCATTTTTCGTACTCGATCAGCATTGGTATTGGTAAAATACCCTTGATACTCTAAGACGTTGCCTGCTTGCAAGCGCGTGTTGGCATTAACAGGTACCAAGACCTCCTGACCATTGGCATCAACACTGATCAGCGAGGCAGTAATTTTGGTATTAACGGCTTGCACACTAGAATTACCGCTACGGGTGCTTGCTTGATTGGTACTTGACTGCATGGTAGCTAAATTATCTACTGCTTGCTCTGGGGTCGGCAGCATCGCTGAGGCTTGGGTCACAGCCATGACGCCGACGAGCGTACCAGCGATCACGTGAAACAGACGGTGTCCGCTAAAAGCGCTAAAAGGATTGGCAAAATGGTTACTTTTTTTCATGACTTTCATTATCCCTAGTTAATATATCGGTAAAACGCAGCTGGCAAAACCTGACTGTCTGGTTAATGCATTTTCAATGCTTTTAAACTCTGACATTTATCGCTTTAACTTTTTAAGTTTCTCGCGGTTTGGATAGACGAGACTTTATCTGAGCAATACACTTAATGACGACATCTCTGATTATGAGCAGGCTATCATCATATACGCTCCATGCTAGTAACGTTCATTTTTATTGATTATCTGCGTTAGCTGTCTATAAAGCAATAGCGCTTAGCATAGCAAAAAGCGTTTGTAGGTACACTAACCCCGTGTTGAGGTTGTGTATATTGTCAATTTACTACAAAGATTGATGAACGCTACTGAAATAAAAGATAGCTCACAACGGCGTTTTTTGCTATGGTAATTCTTTAGCGACTGGCATTTTTTGTCACGTCCTTTTTTCTTATTCTGACTACTACTGCTCCCATTATGACTACTAGCGCCATGCCACAGATTAATCCCGAATACGTTCATTGGTTCCGTAATTCTGCCCCCTACATTAATACCCATCGCGGTAAGACTTTTGTGATCATGTTTGGCGGTGAAGCGGTCAATCACCCGAATTTTAGTACGCTTATTCATGACTTCGCCTTATTACATAGCTTGGGCATCAAGCTGGTATTGGTACATGGGGCCCGACCGCAAATCGAAAACAACCTGCAAGGTACTGATATCACCTCGCCGTTGCATGAAGACATTCGAGTGACGCCGCGTGTAGCGATGCCGTCTATCTTGCAAGCCGTTGGTGCCATTCGCTTACAGATTGAAGCACAGCTGTCGATGGGACTGGCCAATTCACCCATGTACGGCTCGCGCATCGATGCCGTGTCAGGCAATTTTGTCACCGCTCGCCCTTATGGCATTCGTAATGGTGTCGATTATCAAATGACGGGTGAAGTGCGCTCTATCGACGTTGAGGCCATCAAAAACAACCTACTCCACGATCATATCGTGATTTTAGGCTCGATGGGTTATTCAGCGACTGGTGAAGTTTTCAACCTACTCGCTGAAGATGTGGCATTGAGTGCTGCCGTCGCACTTGGCGCGGATAAGCTGATATTCTTAGGTGAAGAAACGGGTATCAATGACGATGATCGCTTGCTACGCGAAATGATTCCAAATGAAGTCGATCGTTTCTTACGTGGCCGTGATCTAAATTGTGAGATCAACTACTTTTTAAATTGCGCCAGTAATGCTTGCCGCCAAGGCGTTCATCGCACCCATATTATCTCTTATGCCAAAGATGGTGCATTATTAGAAGAGCTATTCACTCGTGATGGCTCTGGTACGCTCATTAGCCACGACCCTTATGAAGAGATTCGCCGAGCAGATATCGACGATGTCGTGGGACTTATTGAACTGTTATTACCGTTAGAAGAACAAGGCATCTTGGTCAGTCGTTCGCGCGAATGCTTGGAGCAAGAGATTGATCACTATAGTGTGATTGAGCGTGATGGTATGATTCTGGGCTGTGCCGCGCTTTATCCATTAGATGCAGATGCGGCAGAAGTCGCTTGTGTCGCGGTTCATCCCGAATATCGTAGCGGCAGCCGAGGTGCGGATTTGCTAGCGTTTTTAGAGCAGCAAGCGCGCAGCCATGGTTTGCACAAATTGTTTGTGTTGACGACTCGTACCGCCCATTGGTTCGTTGAACAAGGCTTTGCAGAAGTTGAAGCAAGCGCCTTACCAGAAGCACGACAAGAAAAGTATCATAACGGACGTAACTCTAAAGTCTTCCAAAAGACACTTTAACGAGTGACTCAATTGATGAGTAAACAGTGAACTAAACCACGTCCAAACAAAAAGCCCTCATAATATTTATGAGGGCTTTTTCTGTTTTAGGACGAAACGTAGGACGGTGCAGATTATTACGTTTTATCGCAGCATTATTTTACTTTTAACAGCTCAACCGTAAAGATTAAAGTGCTATTAGGCTCGATACCTGAGTTACCTGCCTCGCCATAAGCGATGTCTGATGGGATGTAAAACTCGTATTTGCCGCCCTCTTTCATCAACTGTAGACCTTCCGTCCAGCCAGCGATAACTTGATTTAGTGGGAATTCAATCGGCTCACCACGCTCATAAGAGCTGTCAAATACCGTACCATCGATCAATTTACCTTCGTAGTTTACTTCAACCACGTCAGTCGCTTTTGGTGATTTACCAGTACCTGGAGCGATTACTTTGTATTGTAGACCAGAAGCCGTCTCTTTCACGCCTTCTTTTTTCGCATTTGCAACTAAGAATGCTTCACCAGCGGCTTTGTTGTCAGTCGCTTTGCTTTCCATATCTTTGACAAACTTCTCTTCTTGCTCTTTTTGATAGGTCATCAATACTTCTTGCATTTGCTCTTGTGTCAGTGCGGAATCAGTGCCCTCATAACCATCACGGAAGCCTTTTTCAAAGGTATCAAGGTTGAGATCACCGACCGCTTCTTTGTTACCTTCTGCCATCATATAGCCCAAGCTATAACCCACTTTTTCATTGGCTGGGCTTTTTTCAGTCACTGAAACGCTTTGACTAGAGGTTTCTTGATTACCATTATTAGTACTACAACCGGTAACTAATAACATAGCACTAACAAGTGCACTAACGCTTAAAGTAGTGATTTTTTTCATAGAGTACTCTCAAATTGTAAGTATAGTGGCGAGATGTCACATATTTCTATAATAACAAATCTTAGTTTTAGGAGCCATGTTTAGGATGAAATTATCGGGCCAATGTACAGTCTGTGTTAACATTTCTCGCAAAAATAACAAGTTATCACACAAATATAGTAACAGGTTAAGCTTTCTGTCTTTAAATCTATCAATACATCAGCTAAGCTAAATTAGTTAAGGTGATAAGTAACTGGACGTCAGTTTTACTTCTATATATTGGGATATCGGTAGCCACATTGCGTAATAGAGATGTATGGCCATCGCAGATCCACATTTTCCTATAGTAGTATTACTTTTCCAGTCACTATAATGTCCCTGTATAACTTAAACTAAAAACACTATTTATAATTACCATCTATATGATTTTGCTCAATAACTAAAGTGCTGATTACCTACTATTTGTGATGGTTACCTTTGTTATTTCACAGCTCATATATGATGATTCAAGGAGGATAAGATGAATCCAACATTTACATCTTTTAATGGTTATCTTGGTGGGCCGATCGGCTCCATTATTGGTGCTATCTTAATATTTATTATTGGCTGGCTCGTAGCCTTAGGCATCGCGGCACTGGTACGCGGTGTGCTGTCTAAAGTGAATCTTAATCAACGTATGAATTCTTCTACTGGCAAAACCTATGATCTAGAGGGTATTATCTCTAAGATTATTTTTTGGTTTATCTTTATCATTGCCATTTCAGGAGCGCTTAGTCAGTTGAACTTGAACTCTATCTCAGCACCATTTGCAAATATGGTTAACCAAGTATTGGCGTTCATTCCTAATCTGATCGGTGCTATTGCTCTTGGTGTGATTGGTTGGGTTGTGGCAACTGTTGCCCGCACAGCGATCAACGCTGCATTGGCCAAAACATCAATGGATGAGCGTTTAAGCGCTAAAGCTGGCGTAAAACCAATGAGTAGCACGATTGCTGATATGGTTTACTGGTTCATCTTATTGGTTGTTCTAACCATGGTATTGGGCCAATTAGAGCTTGATGGTTTATTTGCTCCATTGACTAATATGGTAGACAAAATCTTCAGCTTTATTCCTAACATCCTAATTGCTGGTGTGGTATTTGTCGTTGGTTATATCATTGCTAAAGTTGTACGCGGCATTGTGACCAACCTTGTTTCTACTTTTAACGTGCAAGAGTTGGCGTCAAAAGCAGGTTTGAACGAGCAAAACAGCCTACCTAATATCGCAGGTTCATTAGCGTTTTTAGTTGTGATTATCCCAACGATTATTGCCGCATTAAATGCGTTAAAAATCGAAGTGATTGCTCGTCCTGCGACGAATATGCTGAACAAAATCATGGAAGCCTTGCCAAACATCTTTATGGCAGCGGCTATCCTAGTAGTGACTTTCTACGTGGTACGTATGGTCGCTAATATTATTAAAGGCTTGATCGAAAACACTCAGATCAACCAGTTGCCTGCGAAAGTTGGCTTACAAGAAACCATGGGTGATAAAAGAGTTTCTGACCTTGTTGGTTATGCGATCATCTTTTTTGCCATGCTGTTTGCCGCTATCGCAGCCGCTGATTTATTAGGTTTTGAGCCTATCTCAGCTATTATCACGATGTTTATCGCTTTCGGTGCCAACATCATTTTGGGCGCGATCATTCTATTCATCGGTTTCTGGCTTGCCAATATCATTGCTGGTGTCGTTGAGCGCTCTGAGCAAGGCTCACAGTTCTTAGCAAACATCGTACGTGTATTAATCATGGGCTTGGTATTAGCCATGGGTCTAAAAGCGATGGGTATTGCTGACTCTATCGTTAACTTAGCATTTGGCCTAACATTAGGTGCTGTCGCCGTTGCCTTTGCTCTATCATTCGGTCTTGGCGGTCAAGAAGCAGCAGCACGTTTCCTACGCAAGATGCAGGACAAAATGGACAAAGAGCGTACTGAAGCGAAAACGAAGTCTGCTTTGACGCCTAATTCATCAACGCAAGACAAAGTTGCTGATTCAGTTCGTGAGAATACGCCGAGTGCACCAACTACCTCGACTACCAACTTACGTACAGATACGGTCGATACCACAAAACTTGGTACAGATCCTGTAGATACTACTGATGTTGGAACTACTGGAACTACTGGAACTACGACTAATAACGATTTATTACCTGGTAGCGGTCTTATCGACGACACCAATAAATAAACCTTTATGAAAGTATAATTTCGAACAAAAAAAGACAGCTCAGGCTGTCTTTTTTTATGGGTGTTTGTATTATGGATGATTTCTTTAAGTTGAACGACGACAAATTTACCTATAGTCAAAATACCCCAAAACGCTACGATACTGCTGATATCAATTTTTTGTAGCCTCTGTCTGCACAGGCACAGCAAGCAAGAAAAATTGATATCAGTAGTGCGTGATGTATCGATATTACTTTTCACTGACTGATATTACTTTTCACTGACTAGGGTCTGTTGAACATTCAAATATTAGGACTGCTGATTGCTAAAATCGCATCAAACTAGGCGTAAACTGACGATAATGTCGAGACCTTAGCTAGGTTTACAACAACGTTTGGGGTGATTTTAGCATCAGCCTTTCAGGGCAGGGCTATTTTTTGCCAATACATGGCGAAATTGTCTACCCTAGAATGACTAGGCGTCAAAAATTTCACTGCATATTGTCTAAAAAATAGCCACACATTTGAATGTTCAACAGACCCTATAGTATCGATTTATAGCTTATCTTTACGGGCTGGAATAGAAAGGTTGAGACGGATCTGAGGCAAATCATTTACTGGCTCGTTTGGCTTCTTATCCGCTTGCTTCTTAGCCACTGGCTGCTGAATATCTTGCTGCTCAGCACCTTGCTGCTTAAGACGTTGTATTTGCTTGGTAAGTTGACGCTCGCGCTGAGTCATATTATTCACAGGTTGAATCCACAGATCGATGTCCATGAACGTCTCGCCGGCATCAGAGATAAAATCTATACCAAGTATAATAATATGGTGTAGCTCAGCCATCGGCAGACGCGTGGCAACATCTTGCGCAATTTGCTGTAAGTTTGGCTGAATAGCCGCTTTACTGTTCTGCCCCGCCAAATCTTGCCCATAAAATATCAGCACATAATGCCGACCGAGATTTTCATATGAATGCTGATGTACCACATAGCCAGTTTTTTGCAACGCCAGCTCTTGTTTTGGGTGTCTATATAAAGTGCGAATCAGTTCATGCCGCGAAAACGCGGATTCATCTAATAATTGCTGCTGCCAAAGAGAGAACTGTGGCTTTAGCGACTCGATGCCTGCTTGAGCTGTCAGCTCTGCACTGACTGTTTGGATCATCTGCGTACTAAGTTGCGACCAGAGTGTTGCTGCTTGTTGCCTATGTTGTTGATACATCTGGGCAGTTTGGCTCTTATTTTTTTGAGCTAAGGTCATGGCTACCAAAGCGGAATTTGGTGCTTGCTGAATACCATATTTGATCAGGGCATTATCGATCGTAATAGCATGGTCAAATAAGAGCGCACTGCTTAAGAACTGCGTGACAAGCATGTCTTCAGATTCAAAACTCGCGACATGGCTGGAGACCGAGCGCTGGAGCTGGTCAAGATGATATCCTAAGAATCGCCATAGCTCGCATGACGTCTGTAATGCGAGCGTTATCGAACACCAGTCATGCCAGCTAAATACTTGCAGTCGCTGTGCATGGTCACTCATATCGACGACCAAATTTTCCATAAAATAGCGTGCTGCAAATTCGTGCTTTAAGCGCTTCGGTAACTGATTGCGCTGACGGTTATGTTCAATGTTATTGTCATTGTTGTGTTCATCATTATTGTCACTGTTATTATTGTTGCTACTATTAGCGTCCTCACTGAACTGGATGTCGACGACCAATACGTCATAAACGAGCGCCTGATTGTCTTTATCTTGAGAAGAGTCAGTCTTAGTCTTTTGCCATGCTAGCACCGCTTTGACCGCTGCCATACGTACTGTTTCGATATTAGCCAAGCTGGTCTCAGAAGGCAGATATAAGATGAGCGCTAATAGTTGAAGCTTACCTAGTGGTAAATGATAGTGATACTGTCGAGCTGTATAATGAGCCTTATAACGAATCTCTATCATTTGCATGTTAGGTAAAGCAATGTCTAAAGCATCTGTCTGTAGATAGCAGGCCAACTCATTGACCAGATAACCCCCATCAGATGTGCCAGTAATCGAATTGAACACAGTCTCAACCTTTTATTATCAATGAAATATAACGTACCCTACACGGCAACTTACAAAGATCATGCCATTTTTGTGAGGATGATAGGCATAATTCAATAAAGAAAAAGTAAACTACATAAGTGCAATTATACAAGGTCGCTTTCCAAGTAATGACTTGTTATGATGACATAAAAGTAGCACAGCTGACGCATTGATTTATAGTGCAGCCATTACGTTAGGGTCTGCTCATTCATTTTTTATGTAGTGACTATTATTATTTACATATAAGAACAAGGACTGAATACTATGAAACGTTTTAAAGAAAAAACCGTTATCGTAACAGGAGCAGGCTCAGGTATTGGTCGTGCGACGGCCATTCGCTTTGCTCAGGAAGGCGCCAGTGTCGTTTTAGTGGGACGGACTGCCGATACGTTGGCAGAAACCGCTAAAGAATTCCCGCAAGACCGTACGTGGATTCATACCGATAATTATATGACCATCACTTGTGACATTAGTGTGCAGAGCCAAGTGCAAGAAATGATTAAAAGAGCCATTGATCAGTTTGAAAAAATTGATATCTTGGTGAACAATGCAGGTAAAGCCACCCAAGGTAAAATTACTGAGCTAACGGCTGAAGACTGGAAATCAGCGATTGATGTGAATTTAAACGGTACTTTTTATGTCTGTCAGGCAGCCATGCCACATTTGATAGCGACCAAAGGTAATATCGTCAATGTCTCCTCATTATCAGGGGTCGGTGGTGATTGGAATATGGCCGCTTACAATGCTGCCAAAGCTGGCGTTAGCAATCTAACGCGTACCCTCGCCTTAGATCATGGTCCTGATGGAGTGCGAGTCAACGCGGTTAATCCAAGCGTGACTAAGACAAACATGACCAGTGCCATTCAGAATAATGATGCCAAGACTGATAAATTCTTAGATCGTTGTCCACTTGGTCGTCTGGCCACGCCAGAGGATATTGCCGCCGCGATTACTTTTTTAGCGAGTGATGATGCGTCGATGATTACCGGTGTTAATTTACCGGTAGATGGTGGGGTTAGTGCTTCTAACGGTCAGCCTCAATTCTGACCATTGCTATCTTTGTAATCAAATATGAGCGTTTTACTAACCATTCATAAGAGGTTCAAACGCTCATATTCGCAAGATAGACCTAATCGGCTGAATTATTAACATCCTGTAGTGGCTGCGATAAGCGTTCAGGATGTCTTGGTATTACCCCTTTATATTGAGCATAAATTTTTGGTAAGTCAGCCTCAATATCTCCAGTAGGATACACAGCAGATAAAAAACGCACTTCTTTGGTATTATAATCTAACGCCACTGGCAAAATAGGGATACCAGCACCCACTGCTAAGTAATAAAATCCTGTCTTCCAGTCTTTGGTATATTCCCGCGTGCCTTCTGGAGACAATCCCAAAAATAGTGGCTCACCGGTTTTAAACTTATCAATACTCGCTTGTAGCACAGAACCTTTATTACCACGATCGATGGGAATAATACCCATCCAACGTAATAGTTGCGCCAATACTGGGACTTTGAATAACGTATGTTTACCCATAATGCTGATTTTTAAATCTAAGGCAAACAAGCTGGGTAATGCATAGACGCCATCAACGTTTGACGTGTGCGGTAATGCCAATACCACCGCTTGCGAGATATCTGGAATTTCACCAACGATTCGCCAGCCTGAGGTTTTTAATAGGAAAGAGGCTATCACTGGAGCAATTGTGCCGCCCCGTTTGGGAATTAAATGGCCTAAATCCTTTTTGCTAAGCTTTGGCAATATTTTAGAGCGTGCAGAACTAGCAGCAATTGGCGGCTTAGAGCGATGGGTAAACTTCGATGTCATAACGGCACCAGATTATAAAAGATAGCTACATAATACCATTAAGTTTATGCCACTAAATTGCCTTTTACGGGCTTTTATTGCGCTATCTCTTACTCGACTCTACAGTGAGCAATCAGCCTATCTAGTATTCATTATTATGATACTTTATGAAATATCAGCCAAGTTGCCTTTATCCTCAAGCCAAGTCTTACGGTCAGCAGAGCGTTTTTTGGCGAGCAGCATATCCATGACGCTATTGGTGAGCACCATATCGTCCATATCTAACTGCACCAAACGACGAGTATCACGATTCATGGTCGTTTCACGCAACTGCTCAGCACTCATCTCACCCAACCCTTTAAAGCGCGTAATCTGCGCTTTTTTATTGCCAGGTACATTGGCTAAAATGTGGGCAAGCTCAGGCTCATCCAACGCGTAATGCACGTCTTTACCGACATCCACGCGATATAACGGCGGCATGGCGACAAATAAATGTCCTGCATCGACCAAAGCAGGAAAATGCTTAACGAATAATGCGCAAATCAAGGTGGCAATATGCAGCCCATCAGAATCCGCATCCGCTAAAATACAAACTTTGTCATAACGTAGTTCGGACAAATCATCTGATGCCGGATCGACACCGATAGCGATGGCAATATCATGAATTTCTTGGCTCGACAGCACGGTATCTGAGGATACTTCCCATGTATTTAGAATCTTACCGCGCAGTGGCAATATGGCCTGATAATGACGATCTCGTGCTTGTTTAGCACTACCACCCGCCGAATCCCCTTCCACCAAAAACAACTCTGCGCCATCGCGCAAATCACCACGGCAATCAGCCAATTTACCCGGTAATGCTGGTCCTTGAGTAATCTTTTTACGCGCGACTTTTTTGGCAGATTTTAGGCGACGTCCCGCTTTATTAATCGCCAACTCGGCAATTTGACCACCCATATCGGCATGCTGATTTAACCACAAGCTAAAAGCATCTTTTGCCAATGTCTGTACGGCTCCGGCAGCTTCACGGCTAGATAAACGCTCTTTGGTTTGACCTGAAAATTGTGGCTCAGAAAACTTAAGCGACAAGATATAATTGACCCCATCCCATACATCTTCTGCCGTTAACTTCACACTACGCGGCAATAGGTTATGAATATCACAAAACTCGCGTAAGGCTTCTAGAATACCGGTGCGCAGACCATTAACGTGCGTGCCGCCTTGCGCAGTCGGGATAAGATTGACATAGCTTTCTTGAATGGGCGTACCACCATCTGGCAACCAAGACAGTGCAAAGGTAATGGCTGCACGTTCGCCCGCTTTCGCATCGTAATTATAATAGAAAGGTGCCTCAGGCAACGTCTCAAGACCATCTAACTGTTCGTTTAAATATTCAACAACGCCATCGGCAAACTGCCAAACGATTTTTTCATTGTTAATATCATCGACGAACTCAATCGTCAAACCCGCGGCCAACACCGCTTTGGCTTTTAGATTGTGCTTTAGCTGTTTAACATTAAATTTTGGCGTATCAAAGAAGCTACCATCCGCCCAAAAATGTACTTTAGTACCGCGTTTGCGCTTGTTTGAGCTGATCGTTTCCGTCAAAGGCGTAACTGGCGCACCATTTTCAAACGCCATTTCAAACTGTGTACTATCACGCCATACGGTGACTTCTACGCGCGTGGACAGGGCATTGACGACCGAGATACCCACTCCATGCAGACCACCTGAAACTTCATAGTTAGCGGTCGAAAACTTACCGCCAGCATGTAAGCGGGTCAAAATCAGCTCAATCCCTGACTGTTTAAACTCAGGATGGATATCGGTCGGCATACCGCGCCCGTCATCCTCAACTGACAGCGAGCCATCACTATGCAATTGAACTTTGATTGTCTTAGCATATCCAGCCAACGCCTCATCGACGGAGTTATCAATCACCTCTTGTGCCAAGTGGTTGGGGCGTGTGGTGTCCGTATACATGCCGGGGCGACGACGTACCGGCTCAAGTCCTTCTAAAACTTCTAACGATTGCGCATTATATTCACTCACAAATGCTTCCCTTAATATTTACAGATCATTTATTCTATTGAACCATTATAACCAAAAATAGCGACGGTAACGCTAATTGTCAGTCGCTCACGTCAGATAATGTCGTCTCTTTAAGCCGATAACAAACGCTGTAGCATATCTATCACCATCGGTAATTGCTCACCAAAATCCGTAAATCTATGATCGCCACCCGCTTGCACAGTTACCGTCGCTCCCTGCGTTTGATAAAAGTCTTTTGATAGCTCAGCATTTAGCAGCTCGTCATCTTCTTTTAGCAAGACCTCAATTTTATTCGGATAATTAATGGATACCAATTGATGATCTGCAAACCATTGTAAATCCGCAGGGGTTATTTCCCAACCGCCAGCGGTCGTGTGGAGAATTTGATTCTCTGGCAATTCCAGAAACTCATGAGCAAAGCGCTGTAATGTCACGTGTGGCTGAATACTAGGATTCAATAATAAAGCAGGACAGCCTGTATGATTGCTCACCAAGGTAGAAAAATAGCCTCCTAACGAGCTGCCAATCAGTACAGTTTTATCCTTTCCATTGAGTGCGGTTACTAATTTAACTAATTGCTCAAAGACTTGCGCAGGTGCGCTATTAAGGTCTGGGCGATATACGTTAATATCAGCGTGATGCTGCTGGCAATAGCTTTCTAATAATATGCCTTTGGTCGAGTTGGCATCACTATCCAATCCATGAATATAAATAATGTTCACGTACAATCTCACTTATTAATTTTGTTATGATGACTTTATATATACTGCAAAAGCTAAGCATAGCATTGCGTCGCCAAAAACAGTAACAATAAAGCGGCACACTATTATTCGTTATTTACGACATAATAGTGTTTTAAAGTAAGATGAGGTAAGTTAAAGGAATAACGATGAGCGCGATGGAGCCGCCATGAATCAACAGTTTGAACTGTTCGATATCACCAATCCGTGTATTGGTGTGTGCACGAGCAATAAAAAAGGCTATTGCTTTGGTTGTTTGCGCAGTCGTCCTGAGCGTCAGCTATGGCTGAGCATGACCAATGAGCAGCGTCGTGAGGTATTACGGCTCATCGTTGGGCGTAAACAGCGTATTGAACAGATGAGACAGCGTAAAGGTGAGCAGTTAGGGTTTGATTTTGAGGAAGACGTTGATATGGGTGAGTTGTTTTAGAATTTTATAAATTTTGAAGTAACTTTCCTTGTTTCGTTATATTAAAAAGGAAGTATTTAACTAAAAATAGAATTCGAATTCGTTCAATTTACTTCTTATGTATGCATTTCTGCTAATTCTATAAAAAACTTCAAACCCGATTTTGTTACTCCATCAGAATAATAACCCCGCTTTTTCAAATCTACGATATAACCACGAGGTAAATTATTCAATTGTTCGTTGATATATTGTTTTAATTCAGCATCACTAGAAGTAAAAATAACATCTTCGCTAATTCTGGAAATGACGTTTTTAAAAGTGAATTCTTCAAAATTACTTTCAAATGCTTGACTCTCCTTTTTACGCATTTGATCCATAAATAATCTTCTACTCATTTTATTAAGCTCTTTTTGAGAAGATGACAATTCGTTCTCTTTTTCTTTTAACTCTTGCAATATCTGCTGTTTTTCTTCTTCTTGAAGTTGAGCTCTATCAAGTAAATTTGAGACAATCTCATTTCTTTCTTCTAGTACTTTTTCTATCTCCTCTTTCTCACCTTTTATTTTTTCTTTAGTCTCACTAATATCTTTATTAGTTGAAGGTGAATTTTGTAAGTAATCTCTCATTGATGTATAACCTTCATCGAGATTTCTTAATTTTTCACCGAAACCGCTTTCCATTTTAGCTAACAACTGAGCGATATCTTTAGTAAAATTATTAGTATTGTCGTAAAAAGTATTGCTAGTTTCAGTAGCTTTAAAATAGAAAAGAGCAGCCAACCCTACAGAGAAGAGTGCCAATAAAAGGGAAAGTAAAGTTGGAAAGTCAACAGTTAATTCGATAGGAGTTAAATATACTTTGTAAGATAAAACTCCTACAATAATTATAGTACAGATGGCTTTAACGAAATCCCATAGTACTGCTTTAGTAAAAGTATAAGGCTTATTGGTCAACTTAAAATTCCCATTTATGCATAAAGAGTTTACTGTTTAACAGTGGAAAAAAAGCGCAGGTTATTATTTATTTAGTGCTTTTCTTCATTTATTTTTTTTAAATAAATAATCTAATTCTTGTTGTTCTACACCATGCACTTCAACCAAAGTAGTACCTTTATGCTGAATTATACATATTTTAATCACTTTACCATCTTCATTTTCAGCTTCTTCTCTAGTATAAATACAAGTAGAGATTCTGCGAGAAGACGGATTATATCTATTATTGCCCTCAAACTGATTTATCTTTCCATTTTCAATCACTGTAATAAGAACACTCTCTTCATCCTCTCCCCTGTCAAAAACCACTGTTGCAAACTGTTGACTAGAGTACACTTCGAAATTTACGTCTTCATAGTCTAGCTTTTTCAATAATGTCACTTTCGATCTCCTTTAGGTACAAATTACACGAAAATTTATCATTCCGTAAAATAATAATATATTATAAACTGATGACGTACTAATATATCAACAAAAGCCTAATCGTGCACTATTATTTAAGGATATAGATTGTTGATGTATACAGATAATGAGTATTATGCTATTAGAATGTAAAAAGATACGTAAAACCGCACACGAAAGAAAACCCCCAACGAATTAACGTTGGGGGTTTAGCTTTTAGAATAGAGAGCTGACGATGACCTACTCTCACATGGACGAATCCACACTACCATTGGCGCTACGATGTTTCACTTCTGAGTTCGGGAAGGGATCAGGTGGGGCCATCGCGCTATTGTCGTCAGCAAAGGGGGTTAGATATGAGTCTGATGTTGTTATTATTGACGTCAAGATATTATCTATTGGTCGACCAACTTGTAACCTAACTGAATCAAGGTTAAAGGTGATATCGAAATATTCTTTCTTTTATTCTATAGCCTAGGCTATACAAGATAGATTAATTAGAGCTTTGATACAAACCACTTG
>NZ_BMZR01000010.1 GCF_014652895.1 Psychrobacter glaciei | reverse complement strand
GATGATCGTATTAGTAAGCATTTAATCTAAATGGCAGTTACACAGAATCTGGGATGGTCTCAGCTTAATACCTAAATACTGGACAAACCAAAAAGCAGTAACTAACACCTGTGCTATTGAGGTGTCGGCTACTGCTTTGACTAAAGCTATATAATTGGGCTTATCGTTCGATAGCCTTAACGATAATAAATACTAAAGCTGCTGCCCCCAGTTTTATTGGCTTGATGGGTTAATTCCCAATCCATATGCGTCATAATACGCTGCACGATACTAAGTCCTAAGCCCGACCCTTCAACCTTATTACTAAATGCCTTATCTGTGCTCGAATTGTCATCCGTTTTGCCATCCGTTTTGCCATCCGTTTTGCTATGCTCTAAACGCTCAAAGCGCTCATACAGCAGCGGCATCATACTCTCAGGAATACCAAGACCCGTATCAGTAACGACTATTTTGTCACTATCGATAGTTATGATGACTTCGCCATCATCTGTGTATTGAAAGGCATTTTTAATGAGGTTACCTAGCGCCATTTTTAGCAGTTCAGGACGCACGTTTGTAAAATACACTTGTTCAGCGATTATTGTACAAGTGACTGACTTATATTTGAGTAGATAGTTTAAGCGCTGCGCCTCATTTATAGCAATACTATTAATAGAGGTTTGCGGGGCATCCAGTTTTTCAGGGGCACGAGAGAGTAGTAATAAGGCGCTGATAATCTCAGTGGTCTCCTTTGCAGTCGTGTTGATACGGTTGGTAAATTCGCTTAAATAGCTGTCGTGCGCTAATTGGGAGGCTAATACCTCGGATGCGCCCATTATTATGGTTAAAGGGGTACGCAATTCATGGCTGACATCGCCTGTGAATAATTGCTCACGCTTTAGATACTGCTCAAGGTTATTATTTTTCTCATCAATCGCTCGTGCTAACACCCCAACTTCTGAGGGTAGGTGGGTTAATTCGGTTAAATTTTGATGATCGGTCTCTACCGCTTTTTTTAGATCTAATAAAGGCTTGATGATTTGCTTAGAGGATAAATAAGAGAATAGCGCAGCGATTAGTAAGCTCAAAAGGACCGCAATTTTTAGTGCATCAGCAAATATATCTTCTAGATTCTCAAAGATTGCTAAAACAGGATAATTCTCCATCGCCATTTCAGACCCTTCTAAGTAGGTCAAAATATAGTTTTGCTCATTTTGTGGATAAGCAAAAAAATGCAGATTAGTTTCAGTTTTACCCGCTTTATTATTTACGGTTACTCGCATTTCTTGAACGGTTCCGTTGGCTATTGTTTTTAAATTCTCAGGCGCACTATCATAACGATAAATTTTAATACCCGGATTTGCTGTATAAACAGCCTGTTCACCACATTTTTCTTGACTGATTTGTAGCTGCTGTAAAAGTCGCCCTTTCACTAAGTCCTGTTCAATTCGCATCTCAGCATACATAAAAATGCTGACGAAAGCCGTGCAAAGCAATAAAGCGAATACAAAATAGGAGATTCGAAACTTATTGGCGATTGAGTCTATAGTGAACATGGCAGACGCTTATTTAGTGTAAGGCAATAGATAGCGTAAGAAAAAATATAGATATGACTGCTTATAATAGACTCTAATCTGTAAATCGTATTGTGAAATTTTAGACTTTATCAGGGTTGATAATCTGATAGCCAACGCCCGCTATGGTCATGATCATCGGCTCAATAAACGGTTTATCAACTTGAGCGCGCACACTATGCATATGCGTACGTAAAGCATCGCTGTGAGGTATATCTTCACCCCATAATTTTTCCTCAAGCTCATTCTTATTGACGACTCGAGGTGCGGCGCTCATCAGGGTATTCAGTATTTTAAACCCTGTTGGCGTGAGCTTGAGTGATTTACCCTCACGAGTAACCGTGTGCTCATCGGTATTTAAAGACAGTTTGCCAACGGTAATATTATGTTGAAAATGATCGTCTTGATGCCGACGAATCAAAGCTTTAATACGGGATTCTAATTCGACGAGCGAAAAAGGCTTGACCAAATAATCATCAGCGCCACTATCAAAACCTGTGACTTTATCCAGAATCGTATCACGTGCCGTCAGCATGAGCACAGGTGTTTTATTATGCAATTCCTCTCGAAGCGCCTTGCACAATTTGGTGCCATCCATGCCAGGCAACATCACATCTAGTAAGATAACGTCATAACGATTATTTGAAGCTAGCGTTAAGCCACTAATGCCATTATGAGCATTGTCTAACTCAAAGCCTTTAGTCTCAAAAAAAGCGTAAATGTTGGCGACGATATCGGGATTGTCTTCAATAATAAGTATTTTATACATAATGGCTACTACTCTATAAAAAGCGTGAGGCGGATAAAAAATAATTTAATGGGTATACTGGAAAAAAGTAGGTTTTGATAGCATCTCGTCGGTGGTAATACCGAAAAATTTAAGTAAAGTTGGGGTAATAAAATCGTGTGATACTGGCTTATCAAGCATAAGGCTGTTTTTATCAATACTATTATTAGTAGGCGACCAAATAATGACAGGCACCTGCTTTTGCGCAGCGGGTGCTATAGAGTAAGGCAGGCCGTGCAAGTAGATATTATTCTCACCTAAACTCTCACCATGATCGCTAATATATACCATTACCACATCATAATCGGGCTCGTAAGTTTTTAGCGTATCAATCACGTTATTCAAGAAGTAATCGGTATAACGAATCGCATTGTCATAGCCGTTAATAACTGATTGGTCATCGCACTTGGATAGCTCATTGGTCATACAGACGGGTTTATATTCTTCAAAAGCCTTAGGATAACGCTTGTAGTAAGCGGGACCATGATTGCCCATTTGATGTAATAAAATCAGTGTATCTTTAGCAGAAGCGCCTGTTTTTACAAGCTTATCAAAACCATCAAGCATACCGATATCGCGACATTCATCATCGCAATTTGGATTGATATCGCTCGTTTTGTAGTCTTCAAAAGTCACTCGATCCGCCACGCCTTTAGAGCTTGAATTATTATCGCGCCAAATAACGTTTACGCCTTGTTTATTGAGCGTATCTAGCACGTTTTCATTATAGTCTGCTTCATCCGGATTATAGTCTGAACGATTAGCATAACTGAACATACAAGGCACTGAGTAAGCTGTAGAAGTACCGCAAGAGGTGGCATTTTTGAAGCTATAAATATTAGATTGCTTGGCAAGTAGTGGCATCGTATCGCGCTTATAACCATTTAAGCTAATATGGTCAGCGCGCACTGTTTCACCAACGACAAATACCATGAGTTTTGGTTTTGCTGTACTACCATTAGCAGCGTTACGTTTGGCATCAGTTGCGTGCAGTATCATCGTATCAGGACGGCGTAGCTCATCAATATAATCAGTACCGAGTTTGATGACTGAATAAATAGGAGTAATAGGATTGGTATAACTACGCACCATTTTATGCTGACGAAAAAAGGTGGCGTATTGATCACCAAAGGGCAATAAGCAAACGCCTACTAAGGCAATAGCCGCTATCAAAGTAGCTGTCTTTTGTAGTATCGAGCGTCGTAAGGAAGTAGGTTTTATTTTTAATTTGCTAATAATAACAGCAGGTACAACACCTAATATTAGCAGCCGAATAAAAAAGCTTAGCGACATCAGTTCCATCGCTTCTGCTTGATCAGTCTGTAAGCTATTAATTAGCATATTAGTATCAAATATGGTGCCGTAAGCATCGGTAAAATACCCGCACACAGCTGCTATCAGCACTAAAGCAATCAGCACTGGTTTGGCAATGGGTCGATAGCATAGCAACTGAACGATTAGCCACATCAAGCTAAATAATAAGCCTGAGAGAGACACTATAAAGCCAATGTTTGTGCTAAGTGGATAAACACTTAACACTTGCGTAAAAAAGCCAATATTGGCAGTAGCTATTAAATAAAGCACGACAATGATAATCAGAAAGCTAAGATTAATCTTGCGATCAAAAATTTTGCTTGCAAAGCTTTTTTTCGTATTAGCTTGATTACTAATAGTGCTAAGTGCTTGAGAGGGTAACATAAACGGGATTCTCAACAGGATCGTAAGGAGTATGATTCCTTACGATAGCAAGTAGCCTGTTAAGAAGACGTTAAGGGGATTGAATAGGAGTTTGTGTTTTAGTGCTACTATTGAAATTTTTCAGGTATGTAGGATCAAAACCCCATTATTAACCACATCACCTAAGAAGAGTGAGTTTGAAAAACGTTATTATGATCTTTTAACCCTGTCAGGCAGCGATGCCTGACTCAAGTAAATCAACCTTCGATATAGTCGGTGCGTTTTAGTTCAAGCTATTTTTGACAATATTTTGAGTATTTTGAGTATTTTGAGTATTTTGAGTATTTGAGTATTTGAGTATTTGAGTATTTGAGTATTTGAGTATTTGAGTATTTGAGTATTTGAGTATTTGAGTATTTGAGTATTTATGATCATATTTAGTGAGAATGGCCATAATCTAAAGCGGGCTGTATAGACTCTTTTTCAGCACGCTTATCGTCTTACTTTTCGGTGAAAGCCTTCAGATATGGTTTAGTAAACACAATCACCTAAAGTAGTCTGTCAAAAGTAGTTCCATCATATCAGTCTATTTTAAGTGGTCTATTAGTTGATAAGTGAACCTAATTAGGTAGTACCTTTGAGGCATACCCTACGATAACAGGAAATCCATCGCGGATGACAAAACCTGTTTAGCTTTTAAACAAGACGGGTTTGTCGATAGTATGTAAGATAAGTTGGAAAAGTAACTAGAGTGTAAGACTATTCATACTGGGTCTGAATCAAAGTTTTATTGTGATTAATTTCTGCTCAATATTATTCATTTGTCGCCATGATGAGTGATGGCGGCTTGTAATTTAGTTAGGAAAAATAATCTTGAGTAATAATATACGTTTGTATCATTTGTATCATTTGTATCATTTGTAGCAGAGCTTGTTCTAGGCTTCTTTACTTACACTTTTCTGTAAGTTATTTTTTAGTAAATGATCGAATATAAATGGGCCAAAAGGTAAGAGTGAGCCGAGTACGCCCGCAGGTATTGCCCAAAGAGGCATTTTCATTTTGATAGCTGAGCCTATAAGTATTATGATATAGGTAATAAACAAAATACCGTGTGCCATACCGATGTATTTCACACCTTCTGGAATATCCAGCATATATTTTAGTGGCATGGCGATGAAGAGCAATAATAAGAAAGAGGTGCCTTCTAGGTAGCCTATAAGGGTAAGACTTTTTAACGCGGTCTCTTGTTTTTTTCTAAGGCTGTGAATTTTTTCAATAGTTGGCTGAGCCTGTGACACTATATTTTCCTTTTGTTATTATCAATAAAGAATTTATGGATTATTCAATGTCTCTATAATAATGGCTCTACGCAGAGCTTTTAAGTATTGGGTTTTAAGACCTAAAATGAGTGAGTACCTATACCAGTCATACATTACCTTCCAGTTCACATTTTATAAACATACTCAAGTATAAAAAGTATTTTTCCGTATAGAGTGACTACGACGCTAGTTCATTTTGTTTGTGATAATCGGCATCAATGTGCTTATTTATTACGCTTACTTTCTAAAAATATCATGTCAATTATAATCAATGCGACACCGACACAGACACCTATATCTGCAACATTGAAAATAGGATAATTCCAGACATCAGCATAATGCACATGGATAAAGTCAACCACTTTACCAATTCTTAAACGATCGATTAAGTTGCCAATCGCACCACCGAGCATTAAGGCTAACCCCATGGACAATAGCTTGGCTGCACGTGGCGCTTTGATTAAATAAACCGTTAAAAAGATAGCCATTACAAAAGCTAAGCCTGAGAAAAACCATTTCTGCCAACCGCCAGCGTCGGCTAAAAAGCTAAATGCTGCCCCATAGTTATAAGCGAGTGTCCAGTTGAGAAATGGTTCAATGACCGGTACGGGGTCATTGAACGCTAATTTGGTTTGGGCCAACCACTTAGTCCATTGATCAAGTATTAATACCATTATCGCCAACAAATACCAGATAAAAGCGCGACTGCCATTGGCAACCATTTTTGGCATTTTATTCAACTTACCTTTAGGTGTTATCGAGTTGCCTGAGGTTACGTACATAGCTTTAGGCGTATGATTCATGGTTTTAGAGTCAATTGATTGATGAGTACTACTCACAGCTATAGGTACTTTATTGTCAGCAATATTAGTACTAGCCGATTCAACGCTATTCAATTTAGTACTATCTAATCTGTCGGTAGATTCAGTCATAGTTGTTTTCTTTATCTGTGTTTATACAATGAACAATGTTAAACGTATATGTTTTTAGTATACGACTATTAATAGCGCCACTTTTAAAAACGGCTCCACTTACCGCTCTGGTATTATGAAACTTACGGTAATAATTTTTTATTAGGGAATCTGTTGATTGATTTCAATATTAACCTGAGTCTGTTCAGCACTAATCACTATCGGATTACCCGATAAGTCGCCTGACTCTGCTATGGCATTACCGCTATGACTAATACGAGCAACGACTGCTAACTGAGTTTTGTCACTACGAGCTGAATTTAACGTGCGATCTGGCATCATCGCATCAAGATTGCTTAAGCGGATACTGGCCTCACCTTGCTCAATAACACTAATGGGTAAACGTTTGGCGGCAAACGGTGGACCTCCTTTAACGTCACGTATCGCAACAAACAACACATCATCAGCTTTCACTAACGGTAATAAATTAGCGTTAATTTTCACTGTCACGTCAATACCTTCTAGCGCTTGCTTTTCTTGCGTGCTAACGTAGTTGCTTAACTCATCTAAGCTTGCTAAAGCTTTAGTATGATCACCTGGTTTGGCCACAATGCTGCCTTGTAAGCGTTTAATCCAACCTTGCGCTTGGGCAAAGTTACTACTACGAGTCTCACCCATTGCCATGAGCATTTGAGCCCGTTCATGCTGCGGATTCTTAGCTAATATAGCTTGTAATACACGGCGAATATTGGCGTCTAACTGACCTTCATTAACGAAAAAGCTAGTCTGAGCATAAGTGGTGGCGATTTCTTCATTTTCAGGAGCTAAACGATAGGCACGAGATAAGGCTTCCAGCGCAGAATCAGTTGCCTCCATAGATAAGAAAAGCTCGGATAGGCGCATCCAGCGATTAGGATCATCAGCATTACGATGAACATTGGTTTGCATGGCGCTAATCAGTTGACGACCATCTTCAAACGCCCATGATGGCGGCTTGTCAATTTTAGCTGTCAATAGGTCGTCAGCCACTTGTCCTACTTTGTCCTCAGCTGTCCACAAATCAAACACGGGCGTACGATTGCCTATTAGTAAATACGCCATTGCAGCCAATATTGGGATCCAAGCTGCGACAATTAAACGGCTTTTGACATCAGGGGTGACCATAGGTGTTATCTGACGCTGCGCATCTAATAGCTGACGCTCAAGCTCCAGCTTTTGATTTTGATAATGGCTATTATTAATAGTACCGCTGTCTTTATCTGTTTGTAGCTCAGCTAAACGTTCGCGAAATACTGCAACATTAATATCTAGCAGTTGATTGTCTATTGGTTTGGACTGCAAACGCGGTGCTCGTAGCCATGGCATAATAGCAATCAGCGCAAATATAAGAGCAATCAGCAAGCTTAGAGTTACAAATAAGCCAAAAGTAGAAAATAGAGTCATTTTTTGTCCTCTAGGCTAGTAATGTCGTGGTCGACACTCTCAGCTTGCGATAATAGACGATCAAGCTCAGCCTTTTCCGTAGAGGTCAAGGCAGCAGTACTGTTCACTGTGACGCCGCTTTGACCACGGGCAACAACTTGGCGACGCTTACTTTGCCAAAACCAACCAATAATTAAGACGAGCAATAATAGTGGTGGAAAAAACCATAGGATCCATGTTGATGGTCGCATAGGCGGCTTGTAGCTAATAAAGTCACCGTAGCGCTCTTGCATATAGACGCGTATTTCAGCATCACTACGTCTATCTTTAATTAAATCATAGACTTTTTGCTTTAGATCCTGTGCAATCGGTGCATCAGAGGCTGCAAGGTTTTGATTTTGGCATTTTGGGCAGCGAAACTCTTCTATTAATCCACGATACTGAGCTTCTTGCTGTGGTGAGTCAAAATCGTATACGTCAATAGCTGCGTTTGCCGTCATGTTAAGCAGACACGCTAGTATTAAGCTTGCTAGTTTTAAAACTATATTGGGTTTTAGTTGAGGAGCTCTTATTCGAATAACGTTCATTTGCACATCTCCTCAACCTGAATGAGATCAGGACTATCGTTGTTCTTATTAGCCTCATTAAGTACGGTCAGGCACGGCTTAACACGCTGTTGCCAATTGGCTTCATTAACCTCACCAACAATATGCTGACGAATGATGCCATCTCCATCCACAACAAAGGTTTCGGGCGCACCAGTTATGCCTAAGTCTAGAGCAAACTGACCCAATGAATCCTGAATAGACATAGAAAATGGATCACCGCCTCGGTTTAAGTAACTGAGCGCATTACCAATCTCATCCTTATAATTCACACCAACGATATCAACGCCGCGCTCTTCTAGTTGCATTAAAAACGGATGCTCAATAACGCAAGTTGGGCACCATGAGCCCCAAACATTAAGTAAAAACGGCTTATCCGGCAAATTATCATTGGTGATAGTACGGGTAGTATCTGCTAATAACGGCAGCTCAAAGGTAGGAACCGGACGCTCAAGAGCGGTATTGGTCACAATGTCTGTTGGTTTACCTAAGCGCATGTACAATATAACTACCAAACCAAAAAAGAGGATAAGCGGAATTAAGAACCATAGCTTCGTCTGCTTTTTTTTCATTGTCTTTGGGTTACGCTGCTTACTGTTTTGGCTATCTTTTTGCTCAGGAGTATTATTCGACATAGTCATTTATTTCTCCTTTAGTGTCGACATCGTCGATGCTGAGATTGCCTGTTCAATAGCTACCTCATTGACTCCATCAGTAGCCAGATCACCAGTAACTAGCAATGGAGCTTTAACTTTTTTGATGCGGTATCGTTTATCAAGCATGCTAATTAATCCACCTAGAGCCATGATAATTGCCCCTAACCAAATCCAGCGAATTAATGGTTTTACATAAATCCTTAATGCCCATTGGTTACTACCATCGGCAATAGGTTCGCCCAGTGCGACATAAACATCGCGCATAAGATTGGGGTCAATAGCGGCCTCAGTTGTTGGCATAGTGCTGATAATATACGTACGTTTTTCAGGATATAGCGTTGCCACTTCTTGGCCATTCTTAGTCACTACAACCTCAGCTTGCGTTGCATCAAAGTTACTCCCCTTTATTTCAAAAAATTCAGTTACTTCAAAATCGTAACCTTGAACATTGACTGTATCGCCAATACCCATTGCTACGTCACGCTCAATACTCAAGCTACTAGTAAAGGCTATGCCAATGACAGCAACCAATACGCCAATATGAGCAGTCTGTTGACCCCAATAGCTCAGACGCAACTGCCGCAAACCGTTAAAAAGATTAGGCGCATTCTTAGTTTTATCTTTAAAATCAACTGCCATCCATAGCAGTACCCAAAAGCTAACGGCTAAAGTCACACCAATATTAAGCATAGACGATGGATTAACAAAGTAAGTAATAATGGCGGCTAATACTAAGCTACTAACGGCGATGACCATGCCTATACCCAGTAGTGGACGGGTGTCTTTTTTCCAGCGAATATTTGAGCCCATACCCATAGCTATTAATAACAGCCACGTTAAAGGTACAAATAATGCATTAAAATAAGGAGGGCCGACGGACACTTGTCCTAAACCAAAGGCATCAGCGATAATAGGATAGAGGGTGCCGAGCAACACCACTAAGGTTGCAATCAAAATGATGGCGTTGTTGATCACTAAAAAGGACTCACGTGAAATCAGCTGATATTGACTTTCAACGGTTAAACGCCAACCGCGAACGGCAAACATCAATAGACCACTACCGATGATAATGCCAAGAATAGCTAAGATAACCAAACCACGCGTCGGATCAGCGGCAAACGAATGCACTGAGGTAAGGACTCCAGAGCGTACCAGGAACGTGCCAAGCAAGCTTAAGGCAAAGGCGAAAATAGCCAGCATGATGGTCCATGCTTTAAACACCCCGCGCTTTTCAGTGACTGCTAATGAATGCAGCAATGCTAAGCCGACAAGCCAAGGCATAAACGAGGCGTTCTCTACCGGATCCCAAAACCACCAACCGCCCCAGCCAAGCTCGTAGTAGGCCCACCACGAGCCCAGTGCAATACCAATGGTCAAAAATCCCCAAGCCGCCAGCGCCCATGGACGTGACCAGCGTGTCCAAGCAGCATCTAAACGCCCTTCCCACAATGCCGCCATACAAAATGCAAAAGGCACTACCATACCCACATAGCCCATATATAACATGGGCGGATGAATAATCAGACCGAAATCTTGTAGGACAGGATTTAAATCAGCGCCATCGACCGCTAGATTGGGTAAGGTACGCTCAAACGGTGACGAGGTAAATATCAGCATTGTTAGCATCATTAACTGTACACCGGCCAAAATAACTAATACCCGCGCACGCATTGATAACGGCAAGCCGCGACTAAAGTATGATACCAGTGCACACCATGTGGCCATGATGGTCATCCATAGCAGCAAAGAGCCCTCGTGTCCGCCCCATGTCGCCGATAACTTATAGTACCAAGGCAACAGCGTATTGGAATGCTGCGCGACGTAACTGAGGCTAAAATCATTATAATAAAAACCTGCTATCAAAGCGCCAAATGACGTTATCATGGCGGCAAACTGTGCCCAAGCTAAGCTAGGGGCTAGTCGTTGCCAAGCAACTTGGTTACGAATAACACCAATAGTTGGCAGAATTACCTGCAATAACGCCAATACAAAAGCGGTAAGCAAGGCAAAATAGCCCAATTCTGTAATCAACATACGGTCTAACCTTATTTACTCTAATGCGGTTGCAGTTTACTGTAGCGGTGGAATTTTTATTATTAGAACCCACCCCCGAAATCTGCTGCTATCTCTAGTTTTTAATTGATTTCGAAGGGTTTTATTTAACTACTTTAGGCGGAGTTACCAGTGGAGGCGCGCCTTTAAAGCGCAGTAAACGTAACGCATTGAGAGTAACGAGCACTGTTGCTCCAGCATCAGCTAGAACCGCAATCCATAGTCCAGTAATGCCGAATACGGTCGTGATCAGAAAGACGCCTTTGAGACCTAAAGCGAAAATGACGTTCTGATGAATGTTGCGCATGGTGGCACGCGAAAGTGCAATCAGATGGGCCATGTCTGTAACACGACTTTTTAATAATGCGATATCGGCCGTCTCAATGGCCACATCGGTACCACCACCCATCGCGATGCCAACATCAGCGGTTGCTAGTGCTGGCGCATCGTTAATACCATCACCCACCATCGCTATTTTTCTGTTATTCTTCATCTCGTTAAGCAAGCGCAGTTTGTCCTCAGGCAACAGCTCAGCTTCCCATTCCACGTCTAAATTACTGGCAAGTGCTTGAGCGGTTAAGCGGTTGTCGCCTGTTAGCATGACGGAGCGCACACCCATCGCTTTAAGTTGAGCCACACCTTCATGAGCGTCGTCTCGTAACTCGTCTCTTAGTGCGACCAATCCAAGCACTTCTCGACTTTGCTCATCGAAAAGAACTGAGACGGTCTTGCCCTCATTTTGCAGCGCCTCGATTTGTGCCTGTTGCTCGGCTGAAATTGATGCCTCATCTGCGGCATAAACAGGCGAACCGATAGCTAGCGCGCGCCCAGCGATAGTTGCGTGTACCGCTTTACCCGCAGTAGCAGAAGCTTTAGAAGCCACAGGTATGACAACTTTGGCGGCTTTGGCATGACTGACAATAGCTTCAGCAAGCGGGTGACTAGAACCTGTCTCCACACTGGCAAAGAGCGCCAATACCTTATCTTTACCTTGAGAACCCTGATCCTGAGAATCCTGACCTTGAACACTTGAATACTCTTGTGTAATGTCAACAACATCGGTCACGCGTGGTTTGCCTTCAGTTAAAGTGCCTGTCTTGTCAAAAGCGACTGTCTTCACTTGGCCGATGGTTTCTAAAGCACTACCGCCCTTGATCAGCAAGCCGCGGCGCGCACCGACCGCTAGACCAGAGGCGATAGCAGCTGGTGTTGAGAGCACAAGAGCACAAGGACAAGCGATCAATAATAAGGCTAGACCTCGATATAACCAAGTTGACCAATCTCCGCCCATGGTTAACGGTGGGACGATGATAATTAGGGCGGCAATAGCCATCACAGCCGGTGTATAGTAACGACTGAATTTCTCAATAAAACGGGCAGTGGGTGCTTTGGAAGCTTGCGCTTGCTCTACCAAATCAATAATGCGCGAAATAGTGTTATCGGCGGCTGTCTTTTCTACGCGCACTTGGAGCACACCATCGATGTTAATTGACCCTGCAAATACATTGTCACCCATCGTCTTGGCAACAGGAACAGACTCTCCCGTCACGGGCGAATCATCAAGGCTGGACGCACCTTGAACAATGGAACCATCAGCAGATACCCTATCTCCAGGACGCACCAGCACAAGGTCATTCACTTGTAGTGAAGTCGCTGGAACGTTACGCTGCCCACCTTGAGCATCAAGTAAAATCGCACTTTTCGGAACCAGCGATGATAAGGCTCTGATGCCAGCGCGAGCGCGATCAGCAGCGATACTCTCAAACAGTTCACCGATTGAGAACAAAAAGACAACCGCTGCGGCCTCTTCAGCTTCACCAATGATAAGTGCGCCAAGCACGGCGACGGACATCAGCGTTTCAATTGAAAAGAATGAACCTGTTTTAGCCAGTGCTAAGGCTTTGCGTGCAAATGGAAAAACGCCTACAATCACAGCGATGGCAAACACCCATATCCCATAAGCGGGGAACAGTAGTGACAGTGCATAAGCGCTGCCCATCAAAATACCGAGACCAACAACCTGTTTGCCTTTTTGAGTTTGCCACCACCGCTTATCCTGCGGAGCCATCTGATTGTCGCTGTCAATATCAATAGCCGATACAGTTTGTTGACCAGTATTGGCAGATATACCGAACCCTAGGCTTTTGATGGTTTTTTCAATATCACTAGCCTGAGTCGGCGCATCAGGGGCCAAGCTTAGCTCTAGCGTTTCTGTAGCAAAATTTAGCTCAACATCAGAAACCCCAGGCATACGTTTCAAAGCTGTTTCAATCTTGCCGATGCAACTGGCACAGTCCATACCTTCAATATGATATTTCATAATAATTTACCCTTTGAATAATGGTATTATGAACCCTCTAGTGGCTTTAGAGTCAAGGTTGTCTATCTACAGTTTTGTAAATTCAATTTCTCTAGCGCCAGTCTTTACAGCCACTTTAATTATTTAAATCATAGAGGTTGTTATGACAATCAAAATTGGTGAGCTCGCTAAACGCACAGGTGCCACAGTGGAAACCATTCGCTATTACGAAAAGGAGCACTTATTACCTGAGCCTTCTCGCAGCGCAGGGAATTATCGTTTATATAATGAAGAGCACATTGAACGTCTACAATTTATCCTACACTGCCGTACGCTTGACATGGCTTTAGACGAAGTAAGAATCTTACTTGAATACTGGGAGGAACCTGATAAAGACTGTGGTGATGTGAACTCATTACTAGATAAGCAAATTTATGCTGTAGAAATACGAATGGAAGAATTGATGCACTTAAAGCAGCACTTGACTGTTTTGCGTCAGAAATGTGCAAGTAGTGCACCAGCAGTATCATGTGGCATCTTAAACGCGCTGGTCGATAATTCCTGTCATGAGTAATGATATCAGTAGTGTTCATTTCTAACTGATCAAATCATGAAAGGTTAAATACACCCTGATGTTAAGCACAAAAAAACCCAGCAATGATATTAAGATCACTACTGGGGTTGGAGGAAATAATAACTATGTTGTGCTGACTTATCAGGTCTTATTTATCATTCATAGCAAGGTAGATATTTCGATCTGATGCGGATGCGTCATCCACGTATTTTGAATCACGCCATGTGGTATAAGCATAGACACCACTGTATGGGCTGATGCTGTTCTGACGGAAATCAGAAATCCAGTTTTCGCCATCAAAGATTTGGATATGGCCATGTGGACGCTTTGATGAGCGATCATAGACAATAACATCACCTACTTGGGTTGGCATATCATTACTGATTTTGCTAAAACCTGCTTTATCAAGCGTGCCACGAGTGGCGTACTGATAGGCTGAAGGATTGGGGGTGAACTCATAACCTGCTGATTGTAGTGCTTTACGTACGTAACGGGCACAGTATCCAGAGCTACCAGATAGAGCCACTCGTGAAGCACGAGCAGCAGCGATAGCGGGGGCTGAATTGCTATCAGGAACTGTATTGACTTGCTGCTGTTGTTTTTCAGCGTATAAGCGGCTGTTTAATGATGAAAGCCGACTCTCTTTTTGCTTAGCCTGCGCACTTAGGTTGCTAATAGCTTGACTGATTTCGTCATTACTAGAAACATAAGCACCACTGCTAGTGCTATAGATGTTTTTTGATGAACCGTAGTTTGATGCCACAGAAGTATTGGTGATGGTATTA
Source organism: Psychrobacter glaciei (assembly GCF_014652895.1). GTDB lineage: Bacteria > Pseudomonadota > Gammaproteobacteria > Pseudomonadales > Moraxellaceae > Psychrobacter > Psychrobacter glaciei. The sequence goes on along the minus strand of NZ_BMZR01000010.1, from coordinate 34,382 downwards.
TTTGTTTGAGAGATTGTGATAGCAGCACCACTCGTTTGTGCTATGCCCATACCCAGTACTGACAAAATCAATAAAGCCTGTTTCATAAATCTAATACCTACGGTTAATTCAAAATGGTCTGTTATCAACAACAGCGCAGTCAATTAAATTTCAACAACTCAAGTATATATACGTCATAGTGACTGATACTTCTGCTGCATATTATTCATATAAAAAATGATTATTGGCGATCACAGCACATCATTGAAGTCTTACGAAGCTGTTGCAAATCAAGCTGCTGGCCAAAACACAAAGCCGACTTTAGCATAGGCTGTTTAGCCTGTCATCACCCTTAAAAACCCCAAAAATACTTTTTTGATGTTGAAAAAATTGCTAATATTCCACATTTTACAATGTAAGTTTGTGTAACATATACAGAATATAGCTGACTAAATTGACAACAATTTCTACTGTTTTATAAGCAAAAAAACGTCTGAGGGTTAAATCTAAATTATAGATTTAACCCTCAGACGTTTTTTTATTGGATGAAGTAATTACCCTATATAGGGTCTAACTAATTATTAAGATAATATAATAATTTATAATATTAATATAGATGTTAATTCCCTACTGGCTTATGTAATATTACGTAATTGTTTCGATACATCCTGTATATTCTTGTATTAACCCTTAATTATTTATCTATTTTAAGGGTTAATAACCGATAAATCCGCTTACATTGTCATCAAAAGTTACAAATTCAAAGTTATTTTTGCTTTTAAAGTCGCAATAGCTAATGATTTTTTTGATGAAGAATCATTTTATAAGCAATAGAACAGTCTTATACCTGCCTCATTTACTTTTAACGCTAACACTATAATCAAAGTATTCTTAACTGCTAACACACTATAATTGCTGCTCTACCGATTCAATATCAGCATAAACTTGGGTCGTCCCGTCTTTATTGAGCTGCATAACCTGATAGGGCATGAATTTATTTTGATACTCCATACCTGGGCTACCAACAGGCATGCCAGGTACGGCAAGACCCATAGCTTGTACTGGCGGATTTTCTAAGAACTGCGCCATATACTTAGCAGGTACATGACCTTCAAAGACGTAATCATCAGTAGTGACTACAGTATGGCAAGAACGCATCTCAGTTGGAACGCTGTAGCGCTCTTTAAATACGGCTAAGTCCGCAACATCTTGCGCGGTTGCACTTAGACCATTATCTTCTGCATGACTTATCCATTCTTTACAGCAGCCGCAATTGGCATCTTTATAGACCGTAGCTGAGACGTTTTTTAGTAGGTCTGGTTTACTTACTGACCTTGTCATCATGTGAGCACTTTTAGCGTTTGGTTCATCTTCCTTTAAAGTGATAGCTGTTGCATTTTCGGTTGTTACTGATGTTGTGTTTGCATCAGATACGCCACTACTCGGTTGGCTACAAGCAAATAGTGATGAGGCGGCAAGTAACACCAGCGTACCACGCAACCCCTTAGACAGATGACGATTGAATATAAGACTGGATTTTATTTTTAAGGGGGTCATAGTGCTCTCTCATGTACTGTAGATATTGTGAGCTATAGAAGGTCAAGTAACACTTCATATCGTTTGGTAATGTAGCATAATAACCCATCAAACGGGGTACGTAAATTTATACATTGAGCAGTGCGGACTGGTATCATAAGCAGTTTTTATTTTGAAATGCTGCCTGTAGTATTAACGGGTCTATCTGAGTTTTGGATTTTGATTAAAAATTCAAGGCTCATAATTTTGGATAATTTGCGATGCACCTGTCTACTATTAGTCTACAAAAGCGTTTGAGTACTCACTTAAATCAATTACCGCTATGGCTTACGCTAGTAGCAGCATGGCTTGCAGGGGCTATTTTTTTATTTGCATTATCGCCTTATGGGTTCTGGCCGCTAGCAATAGTGTCACCAGCGATTTTATATGCGCTGTTGGTGCCAAATATGAGTGGTCGTCGCGCTTTTATTATCGGTGAAGCTTACGGTATGGGGCTATGGTGCGTCGGCGGCTTTTGGCTCTATACAGCTATCCATGATTATAGCGATACTCCAACGTGGCTCGCATTGATTATGATTGGATTGATGGGTCTCGGTATGGGACTGTTTCATGGATTTTTAGCACTAGCCTTTAACCGTATGGTAGGCAAACAACCCTTTTCATTTGCTGCTCTTTGGGTGCTACAAGAATGGTTAAAAACTTGGTTATTCACAGGCTTTCCGTGGCTGTTTGTTGGTTATGCGTTTACTGAAGAGTATTGGTTATCGTCCTTAGCACCCGTTGCTGGTGTTTTTGCCGTCTCTTTTGTTGCCATACTATTGGCTGCAAGTTTAGTAGAGCTACTGCTTCGGCGCAGTAGTTATGCCGTCGTTTCTGTACTGTTATTGGCCATTAGCACATCATTATGGCTGGTCAATCCGCAATGGACAAAACCTAAGGGCACACCTGATCTGTCAGTGTCATTGATTCAAGGTAATATTTCACAAGATATAAAGTGGCTGACTCAATATCAAGTAGAAACGCTAAAGATTTATGCGAAGTTAACGCGCACTGAGTGGGGACGTGATGTTGTGGTGTGGCCTGAATCATCTATTCCGATGTTTCAGGATGAGGCTGCGGGCTTTATTAGTGAAATGATAGAAATGGCTAATGCGACCAATACGACATGGATAACTGGTATCCCTTATAAGGATAAAGCGGCATTCAATGCCAGTACGGATAAGTATCCCCCATTTTACAATAGCGTGATTGCTCGAGGTGTAGAAGCGGAAGGCCTATACAAGAAGCAGCGTCTGGTGCCTTTTGGAGAGTATATTCCATTTGAAGGCGTGCTCGATATTTTCCCAAGTTTGGCCGGTAGTCAGGATATTAAGAGCTATAGTCGCGGTAGTGATCAGCAGTCACCGCTACAGGTGCGTGGACACAATATAGGGACGGCTATCTGTTATGAGGTAGCTTATCCAGATACCACGCGTAAAAATGCCATCGATACTGACTTTTTGTTGACGGTCTCTAACGATGCCTGGTTTGGCACTTCAGCAGGACCATTGCAACATTTGCAAATGGTACAAATGCGCGCGCTTGAGAACGGGCGCTGGTTTATTCGAGCGACCAATACTGGTGTTACCGCTATCATTAACCATAAAGGTCGTATTGTAGAACGCGCACCGCAGTTTGAGCGTACTGTACTACGTGGTGAGATACAGGCACGGGTTGGTAACACTCCCTTTATGCTTATGGGAAATTATCCTATCTTGATAATAATAACTCTGTTATTACTACTAAGCTATTTTGGCAAAGGTCTAACCACACTTAGAGGACGAGGGTAATAGTAAACTTAATTATAATAATTTAATCAGCGTAAGTTTTTTATTTTTTCTAGGTAACGTCCTAACGCACGTAAATATAAAAGTTTTAAACTATTGATCACATAAGAACTGATTGAAAAAATTATGTCGACATAAAGCACGCGCCTCATACTTAAAAAGAGATAGCTATATACGGTCTATCATCTTTTAGTTGATACTTTCATTTAATGCACGCGATTTTTGATTGTCATCTGCCTTAATACCAAATTCAATAGTTGCATGTTGTATATTCTGATGCGCCAAATCTTCCTTAATATTTTCTTTCATAATAAGAGTCTCTTCTAATGTCACATCGCTCTTCGGTACGATATGAACTGTCAGAGCATTCTCAGTGGTACTCAAGGCCCAGATGTGCAGATGATGAAAGTTTTGAATAAATTTATAGCTCTCTAAGATAGCAGTGATTTTACTGAGATCAACATTTTGAGGTACTCCGTCAATAGCAAGCTTGATACTCTCTTTTAGTAGACCCCAAGTCGATAACAGTATCACGACTGAAATAATCAAGCTAACTAGAGGATCAACGATATTCCAACTTGTATAGTAAATAATAATGCCCGAGATAACGACACCTACAGAGACCAATGCATCTACCATTAGATGCAAGAAAGCACCTTTAACATTAATATCGTCTTTTTGACCTTTGTAGAATGCAAAAGCAGAAACAGTATTTATAAATACACCTATTAGAGCTGTAATAATAATAACTTTTCCTGCAACTTCCGGTATGGTATCAAATCGACCCAAGGCCTCATACGCAATACCTATAACGATTGTAACTAACAATATGGCGTTAATAAGAGAAGCCATTATAGAAGCTTTTTTGTAGCCATAGGTATAAAGCGTAGTAGATGCTTTCTGTGCTAATTTCATTCCAATTAACGAGATTATTAAACTGGCAACATCACTTAAGTTGTGGCTAGCGTCTGCGATTAAAGCTAATGAATTAGTTGAGTAGCCCACTATGAACTCGATGAGCGTAAATGCAGAATTTAGACCAATTCCAATATAGAAAGCCTTATTCATATTTTTAGGGTTTGGAGCTTGGTGACTGTGGTTATCTGAATTACTCATAATTTACCCTTGTTTAGGTTGCTGCATTTTATTAAAGGTAGAAAATAATTTTATTGCATATCTTCTATATTGCACAGTCAATATTGCTCTAATACCGTAGACACACTTATTGTTATCAATAAACTGAGCCACAACTGGATTGTATGTCCTATCTCTCCTTGGGCGAAAAAAGCGGCTTTTACTGTAATCTAACTGGCTTACGTAAGCTTCTTATTTTCACGTTCAAGCTCTTTAGTATGTGTAGCTTAGTCTTGAATGTTGGTTAGTATGGTTTCATTAGTGCGCTTTTTATGACATGACCACAATGTTCCAAAAGTAGATTCTATTTTCAGTACTATAACTTGAATGGTTGACCACATAGAGGTGTAATCGTTTAATGCTTCAATCAGCATGCGAACGGCGCGTTTTTTAATCTCAGGAGTGTAGGTTTGTCTTTTCATTGTCGTATTCTCTCAGAAAGTTGAGTCTCCGACAATCTCGGGGCGGTTCAGAATAATGATGGGGCTAGAAGCCCCTTATATTTTGTGTAACTTAAATCGTTATTGAGTACGCTTTGATTAAGGGCAATATACCTTAGCACTGCTAACCGTTTTTGGTTCTATTATATGGTACTGATATAGGAAACAGTGCTTGTTTTGCCATGGGCATTTTTTTTGCAGCTTGCTTCTACGTCTGGCTTAAGAAAACAAGCATCTGATGATACTAGAAAGGTACACAGCGTTCGATGATATATATAGTTTTTTGAGTTTTTTATACATATCCTTTTTTTAGGTATAGAAAAACGAATTTTTTATACCTATCGCTCAACCAATTTTTCCTCAATCATTTCAGTCAACAACTCAGTCACCGTTTTTCGGCTTTCAAGCGCGTACCGCTTGAGCGCAATGTGTTTATCTTCATCTAAATTAAAATTCACGCGTACCGTCTTTTTGGGACTGTCCGTCACATCCGATAAAGCCAATTGATCCTTAACGTTCTTACTAGGACGACCTGCTGATAAACTCATGGCTTACTCCTCACCAAAAAATATTTGAATCTCACTGACCAATGCGGTTATCTCTTGTATCGCATTGCTACTAGGCGATTCGGTATCAAATACTGTCTTACCAAGGGCAGCACTATTAGGATAAGCAACTCGCTGCATCACTCTGGTCTCTAATACCGGAATATTATAATCAAGCAGCGCGGTTGCAACCTCTTTACCAATATTGGTATTTTGAATGGCGCGTGAGACAACAAAGGCTGCCTTTAGTTGGCCATCCATCATCTCAATACGCTGCTGCACTAAATCAACCAAATCGCTGGTCGCCCAGATATCATAGGGGCTCGGCTGCACCGGAATCAATATAAAATCAGCCGCTTTTATAGCAGAAATAGCCAGACTAGTAGCTTGCGGCGATCCATCGATCACCACATAATCTTTTTCAGAGACGTTTTTTAAATCTTTATCAAGTGTTGGTCTGTCGAGCCCGATCACTGGTACCGGATTGTCTTCATCAACCGCTCTCCAGTCACGCGCACTGCCCTGCTGATCGCTATCTACTAGTAGAACACTATGGCCTTTTAACTGTAAGCCACGAGCCAGATGCGTTGCGATGGTAGTCTTGCCGCTGCCACCTTTTTGATTTAATACCGCGATTACCTTCATAAATACAGATCCCTGTAGCATGCATTGAATATATAAGTATATAAGTATATAAGTATATAAGTATATAAGTATATAAGTATATAAGTATATAAGTATAACTAAAAATGTACGTCACATCACTACTAATAGCAATACTTCATAGTAAAAATAGCATCGCCTTTTCTAACTAGCGCATATCCATCATGATAGACGTCCTGTATCAAAGACAGCATAATAAACTGCCTACTACTAGGTAAATTGCCGCTATTGGATATCAATTTGAGCTACTAAAAGGAATACTTTAGCCGCTCATATTCGTTATAATCCGCTCACCAATCAAAAACCACCAATCGTTAATGAGGAAACCACTATGGTGAAGTGTCACTTATCGACCATTATGGGCGAAAGACGCCTTAAAATTGCCGATGTCGCAAGAGATACTGGTATCAATCGTGGCACCATTACTCGCATGTATCATGAAGAAGCCACCCGAGTTGATCTAGATGTCATCGAGTCTTTATGCACGTATCTTAGAATCAATGTTGGTGATTTATATGAAATTATAAATGAGGACAGCAGTGAGTCGCCTGAGTGAACACCCTCGCTCATAAGACATTATCACCTTTAGACGCATAAAAAGACCTTTAGAAGGTCATTTTCTCTTGCAATAGATTAAAATATAGGTATAATTTGACCTGTAGTAGGTCATTTTATCCATTATTTACATACAATAATCTATAGGAGAATATCTATGAACACTAATTTATCGCGGCTCAACAGCTGCACATGGTTTAGTGAACAGACTAAAGCTTTAGCCTCTCAGCTGTTATTCAGCTTACAAATACAGCAGGGCGTACAACTGGCATCATTACTTGGTGTTGACGCTATCCTTTATAATGATGAAGCGATTTATGTCTGGGTGCAACGACAGCTAGATGACGGTCTTATGATTGATGATTATACGTTAAGCACCCTTGAAACCGCCTTTATAGAGTTGGTCACAGCTCATACTGACCAAGCAGCCTAGTCACTTTAGCTTATATTTACAGACTTCTTGTTTAACAAGAAACAATAACCCTTAAAGCCAGATAAAGTGTCATTATCTGGCTTTTTAATATAGACAAAGATAACGACAATCAAACAAGCCTTTTTTCAGTCTTATATGTTTCAGAAGACGCACTTTTGGGCAATATAGCTCACTATTACCATACGTCTTTACTCAGTCGGCTTTGCACGCGGCACCCCAGCTATTTTATAATAAACAAAGCCTCTTTCATCTCTCAAAACACTCTTACTGTCTGCTCTAACGCACCAGCTGATTGCATCAGGCTGCTCTTTATTAACATCACAAGCCAAAATAAACTGCGCACTTTGAGCATTATTAAAGGCCTGTTTCCAACCCGTTTCAAGCTCATCGATGCCGCGCTGTAGCTCTGCTTGCTGCTGTCTCATTTCTGCAATCTCATCAAAGCTTGGCACATACCAAAATACCAGGGCCACCAAACTTATTATCACAGCCATCGTACCCGCTGCGACAGCGGCTGCAATCCTTTTAATACTCATAGTCTCAATGGACTTATGAATTTTGTCCAAGTCTTTACTAGCTCTACCCTCGACCTGCTCAATCCGCGTTTTGGTGGTGGTCTCAAAGGTCTCAATATCTTCAATAATCTGCTTATGACCAGCTTGGTACTGATTGGTGAATAGGGCTAGATTGTCCGCGCTTGCGCTAAGTTTATCAGCAACTCCTTGCATGGTACTGATTTGTACCTCTATGCTATCGTTTTTAGCAGTGACGACCGACTCTACAGCCGTATCAATCTGCTGTTTCATATCGGTGATGATGCCCGCTATTTTGTCATCATAACGACGCGGCATCTCATTGTCAGTGAAAGCCGTCACTGCTGCTTGAAGCTGCTTTAACACGAGTTCTTGATACTGGCTCAATGCCTGCGAAGTCGTGCTTGCGCTACTACCTAATTCTTCAATGGCAGAAGACACCTCATTCACCTTGCTATCAATACCGCTAAGCGAACGCTCAAGCCGCCTCGCTACCGCATCATCGGCTCGCTTAATCAGCTCACGCAAGGCCCCAATGACCGGAGTCAATGAAGTCACTAGGTTAACAAGTTGATCGTGTATGTCTTGCTCATTGCTATTGTCTTTATTCATGGGGTACTCATTATTATAATGCCGCCTAAAATGGGCGTGGTGAGGAGTAGCGGCGTGTTTGTGCTTGTTCATGCGCTTGGATGGCGTTCTTCGTTTTTTGCAGGTGATCTGTCACAGTTTGTGTGAGCGTTGCCCCATCTATGGTGATAGCAGGAACGTGCTCAAAGCGCTCATTGATCTTCGTTAACACCTCGACCTTATCTTGATTGTCAGACAAGCGCTCAAGCTGTTGCCATAGCGTCGTTGCTGCTTCCCGCACCTGCGATGCAGCTTTTTTGGCATCAGTGTCTCGTAAATTCTTTTGTAGCACGGTAAAGCTGTCAGTGCGTTTTAGAGTGGTAAATATAAATGCTTGCGCGGCAACTGCCTCAGCCGCGTTAATCACTTCGATCGATGCATCAATGACCTTAAAATCAAGGCTATCAACGCGGTCACGCACTCTTACCAATAAATTGTCAAATCGATCTCGATATGCTTTGGTCTCATTGATTCGCTGACGCTTAAGAGATGCCTGCTGCCGCCTCTGTTGTAAGGTTTCTCGCCGCCTGGTTAAAGCCTCCTCTCGTGCGCGCTCAGCCTCTTTCTTAAGCTTTGCTTGCTCATGCGCTTTGTTGAGCTGATATTGCAGCGCCATAGTACGGCTGCGCCAGTCCTCAAGCCGATCTGCATTCAACTGAGTAGTCTTGGTACTTATGATTTCATCGTATAAATCATCATCTTGCACAATCACAGCTTCACTTTGATCCAGTAAGGCGATACGCTGCTCATAAAACGGCGATAGGCGCTGATAGGTTTTCTGACTGGTATTAATTTGCTGCTTTAACTGTTTGATGTCGTTATCATTGGCAGTCTTAAACGCTTTAATATCGGCAGCCAAGGCCGTCAAACGAGTGTCAGCATCCGCGTCTATCTCTACCGCTTTTAACGTACTGAGCGCCTCACGTTCTTTTTCAAGGTACTTAAAGCGCTCAACGTCCAGATCTGCCAGTGCCGCGAACTTATGATAGGTGTCAATGTTGCTCGTTACCTCGATCGCCTGCAAATCCTCAAACGCCTCGCGCCAGTGCCGCTGCAGCTCAGTTTTTTCAATATCAATCTCATCAAGAGCTTTAAAGCCAGTCGCCAGTTTATTCAGCTTTGCGGCAAAGGGTTTTAGGGTGGCCTTCAACCCTTTGTAGTCAGCAATGACTTCATTATTAAGCGGGATCAGCTTTTTTAAAACCGTTTTATTGTTCAGCACCGTTTTATCAATCTGTGACAGCTGCTCTTCAAGACGGCTAACAGCGCGGCCTGTTTGTAGGGTATCATCTTGTCTAAACTCCTCAACCAACGCTAAAGCCGCCTTTAGTGCCTCACTTTGCTCTTTTGTGCTTATCTGCCTGGCAAGCTCAATCATTTTTTGGCGGGGGTCACTAAAATCCTGTCCCACCTCCTCGGTGAACCGCTGGGTACTCTTAATGTTTTTATCAATGGTAATAATCTGTTTAGACTGGTGCGCTAACTCTTCATGCAGCGCATCAATGGTTGAAAATAAGGCGCTGCGTACCATCTTTTTTTGACTCACAAAGTCGGCTGAGATTGCTAAAAGCTCATCAAGTACGTGATCATTGGCCGCATCACTATGCGTCTGACTGTTACTTTTAGGGATAGCGGGTTCAAGTTCAGCGGCAGGATCTACAAAGCGGATATTACTGAGCTCAATTCGCGCAAAGGGTTTACGCTTTTTATAATGTATTGTGACGCCGTTAACCTCTTGTTCATTGCTTTCTAGGTCAATACGTCCCTTGTCGTCGTACTCAATTACTAAACCATTTTTTTCAATGTAAGCATTGATCTCATCAATCGTCTCGTTGTACTCGTGAATCACTGAACGATTGCCTTTGAGAATATCCTTATATAGTGATTTACCCAGTTTCATTTTTGGCAAACGATTGATGCCCAGCTCACGGTAGGATTTCTCACTAATGGTTTTATTCTTAGGCAGTAGCTCATTGGCCATATCCGCCCAAAGGGTGCGTTGATATTTAAGCTCATCGCCGCGTCCGTTTAACCCCTTAGATAACCGCTCCTCCGTTGACCACTGCAACCAATTCTTGCGTGCTGATAAAGCATAACCCTCAACATCCGCTACTATCTCACGGCTTGAGAGTAAAATATGGGCATGAAAGTTACGACTGGTCAGCTCAACCACTTCAACCTCCCTCACATGTTTCTCGTGACTGTGGGGCCGATGAATGGCCACATCGACAAGCACGTTATAGCGATCAGATAAGGTTTGAGCGTAGCGCTCGGCCAGAACTATACGCTGATCCGCGGTGATCCCATCAGGAAACATCACATCAATCTCAGTACCCAATTGCGCGTTTTTACGAGTCTCAATGCGTTCGATATCATTCCAGAAACCCTCACGTGTCACTGCTAGATCCCCAGCAATAGTTGGCGTTAACAACGCCGTATGCACCACATTTTTCTCAATAACTTGCGTGTATTTAGTACCATCACTGTCCACTAAATTTAAGATTCTGTCTTTAGCTTTACTGGTGTAATCGTGGACGACTCCTGACTGCTCATCAACCAGTTTCGAGCCAGAATTATAAGCCGACTTTGCCACCACGCTATGATTTTTTGCCTTACTAACGGCGCTAACCGCCAGATGAAACCCTTTATTATTCATAGCAAAAAAACCCAATATTGAGAGATGATTTTTTGGGGGTTGTAGGGGGTTCGCCCCCTGCCGAACGACGGAGTTTATGTAAAAAAATAGCGCCCCTTGTGGGCCTTTTTTACATAAACTCCTAAGTTCGCTCTTAACAGAGGGTCAAAATACTACTGCGCCCACGAAACGATGTGGTCTTGTGTATTTTACTACCTTGCATACCTATGTATGTACTGCTAGGATCAACTCTATCATAGTTGGCTAAAAAAAGGATGAGATAATGTCAGTAATATCAGATGATCTATTCGCAGATAAGATAAAGCAGTTACAGGCTCTTAAAAAAGAGATTGATCAGGACAGGCTTGAAGCACATAAAATATTGGGGGAGTGGTTGGCCAACGCATTAGACGATGATGAAAATCATGAGCTACAAGCCATATTTTTAGACGCACATGATAATGAAAGTTACGTTCGTTTAAAAAAACACCGTGAGTTTTTGAAAGCAATTGCCAATAAAATACAAAGTAAAGCTCAGGTAGCACCAAGCAGCTTTACGCCCCCTAAGGACAATCATGACAATGAGCACGGTTCATTGTTTGATGATGATTCATCAGCGCAGTAGCTTCTAGAAATTACCTAATTGACGGTACAGCTGGATCATCTGCTAATTAGCGAAAGATCAGGAGGCGATTATCGGCTGTTTTAAGCGTTTTAAAATGGTTTTAGCTACCATCATATCGAACAGAGCTTAAAATGCATATAAGAGGGGTTTTTGAGCGTTTTAGCAGTACTTTGAGAGATGTTTGCAGGGTTATCAACAATGGCTACTGAAAATGAAGGCAAACTATCTACAAAAAATGAGATTGATATTGAGAATGTGAAAACAGGGTTGTCCAGAATGACAGACGAAGATATTCAAAATATCTTTGACCATGCTTTTGAAGATCTTCAAAGATCTAAGCTTGATCCGAACCATGCGAACGTGGAATAACATTAATTAAATGGACAATTGCATTCTGAGCTACTGATCAGTTTTACAAGTGATTGGTCGATCAAATTATCATCTTAAATCCGTCGGTTTTTTGGTTTTTTCCTATTATTTAAAATAAAAAATATATTTTTTACTTTTAAAAACTTTTAAAGACTTTTAGACAGTCTGTAAGCTTTGCTATTAAAGGGTTACGCACTCTATTATGCTACTTTTATCCCGCATTATGCTACTTTTATCCCGCATTATGCTACTTTTATCCCGTTTAAATGCTACTTTTATCCCGCATTATGCTAGTATCTTAAAGTAACTAGCATAATGAGGTTGTCATAATGAATGATGTCGAGCTATACGAAAAAAAATATCCTGAAAAATGGATTGTTATGCAGAATAAAATTACTCAAGCTTTTAGAGAGATGTCTATTGATGAGAAGCGCATCATTATTCTAGCGAGCCCATTGGTTAGGGTTAATAATGCTACTGAAAAAACACCGATAGAGGTTGCGTCTTCTGAATTTGCTAAGCTTAGCGGAATAGATAGAAACTCGGCTTATAAGCAAATGAAATCAGCTAGCAAAAAATTAATGAAGCGTACATTCATTTATGAGGATAAGGATGGTGATGATACAGAGGTTCAATGGCTAATCAGGTCGAAATATGCAGATGGCTATATATCGATGCATTTTACAGATGAGGTAATATACTTACTTCAGGTTTTTGATAAGCTCAACCCTTACACTAAATATTTAAAAGAAGATATCTTAAACCTCAAATTGACTTACTCGTTAGACCTTTACCATCTAGCAAAAAAGTCTGAGGGGAAGGGTGGTTTTTCTATGACTTTAGATCAATATAGGCAAGAACTTGGCACGCCTAAGTCGTATGAGCGCATCAACAATTTGAAAGAGAATGCAGTTGATGGGCCCATAAAAGAAATTAATCAGAAAACCGACATCAAAATCACCTATGAAAACATCAAACGTGGACGCACAGTTACAGGTTTGACATTCACCGTCAAGGCCAAGCCAACTAAGAAAAAAGGACAGGAGGGCCTAAATCAGAATAATGAGGATAGAGATATCCCACCTCTAACCGTTAAGCAAATTGATCGTTTTGCCCCTTTGTTGGCTAACTACTCACCGTTTGGTAGTTACGCACCATCAGGTAAAAGCACTCAAGAAGTTATTAGTTGGTTACACACTCAATTAAGAGATGAGGCTTTTTTAAAGACCCACAAAAAGCACTTACTGGCGATAGGCTATACGTTCCCTAAGCAGAAATCATAGCAAAGAAAAAAAGAGTAATTGAGCTAGCGTAGCCTATACAAATGGCTTATATTATATGTACATAAATAAGCCAAAAGTGATGTTATGACGACAACTAATTATAATATTAGGCTCGATCAAGAGCTAAAAGAAAATGCTTTTTCGGTATTTGAAAGCTATGGATTAACACCGTCTCAAGCGATCAAATTATTTTTGACCCAAGTGGCGCAAACCAATAAAGTGCCACTATCTTTTGAGTATCAGAAAGTAGCAGCTGTCAGTCAAGATGAATTGCCAATCTATAAAGAGCATACTGATTGAGAGAAAAGATGAGTATTAGATTTGAATGGGATGAACAAAAAAACATCACCAATCAGTGCAAACACCGTTTATCATTTGAGGCAGCTACCCGGGTTTTTTAGATCCTTTATGCCTGCGTCAGCAAGACAGGTATGAAAATGGTGAGGAGCGGTGGCAGGCGCTGGGTACAGTAGACGGCATAGCAGTCTTATTAGTAGCCCATACGCAGACAGACATAGATGGTGGCGAGGTTATACGCATTATCTCTGCTAGGCGTGCCACAAAGAGTGAAAGGAGACAGTATGAACAAAGTTAGCTATCACATAGACGAGTTACCGCCACTAACCGCCAAGCAGCAAGCAGATTTAGAGCATTTAGCCACGCTTAGCGATGACGACATTGATCTATCCGACATTCCAGAAGCCACCGACTGGTCAGGTGCTATCCGTGGCAGTATCAGAACGCAAGCGTCCTCTACGGAACCCAGTGTCATCAGCCCAAGCATCCTTGCTAAGTTTAAGGATAGAGCCAAGCAAACAGGTGGTGACTATCAAGAAATGATCAATAATGCGCTAGAAGAGTACTTAACTGATCACTAGCCATAATTTAACGACCATAGCCTCAAGATTACTTGAGGTTTTTTTACATCTTGCATTGTAGTATGTTGTATGTTGTATTATACTATATACATATAATACAACATATCTACTCATACAAAGTTAAGGACAATTATCATGGCCATCACTATTCAGCAAATTCATGCTACTGCCGACCAATTGCAAGAACAAGGAATTAAGCCAACATTAGCTGAGGTGCGTAAGGCTTTGGGCGGTGGTTCATTCACAACCATCAGTGAGGCGATGAAGTCTTGGCGTCAGGATAATCAAGAAGAAGAGCAGCTAAGACAGGTTGAGCTGCCAAGTGGCATTGCTGAGCGCTTACAGTCGCTTGGTGCGGATATGTGGCAAACGGCTATTGATATCGCCAATGATCGGTTGGTGAAAGAGCGTGAAGCCCTAGAGAGCATTAAGACCAAGGCACAAGCTGAGACAGACGAGGCGCAAGAGGCGGTTAAGACGCTAGAGAGTGAACAAGCTAATTTGTTGCTAGAGCTCGATGAGGTCACAGCAACTGCAAAGGCAGCGGCAATCACTTCGGCTCAGATTACTGCTGAACGTGACACGCTGATACAGACACTCAGTGATACTCAGCACGCGCTTGAGCTTGAGCAAGCTAAAACAGATGCAGCCCAAGCGCAACTTGCAGAGCTGCGCAGCAGCTTTGATCAGCAAGCAAAAGAGCTTAACGTCAACTTATCAAAAGTGGCCACGCTTGAAGCCACTGCTAGTAGCGATAAAGCAGAAATTGCACGTCTACAAACAGAACTGACAGTGACTAAGGGTGAGCTAAAGACAGTCACTACGGAACGCAATGAGATGGCGACTGACACAGCAGAGGTTAAAGGGGAGTTAAAGGCCATAATCGCTGAGCGTAACAAGCTATCAGGACTCAACGATCAGCTGACCCAAACACAGGCTAAGCTTGAAGCTGAGCATAGCGTACTGAATAAGCAGTATAGCGAGCTATCAAGCCATCACCTATCGGAGCAAGAACAAGTGACTCTGTTACAAGATCAACTTAAGAAAGCACAAGATGCTCTGATACTTATTCAAAACAAAGATAATGCTTTGGATGCTGATTAAATAAAAGTATTCGAGGTTTCAGTTTAATTAGAATTTCAAGATAAAGAACAGTTATGAGTGTGAAAGATACTTTGCCCAAGACATAGATCTCGTTCTATTCACACTAAGCTTATGAATCAACCATGACAATATCGACTCACTGAATAAGTGATTGTTGTATATTAACTATTCTAAATTTTTCTCTGGACTCTTATAGTATATAGCCTAGTGGGCTATATACTACTTAAGTTAGCCTAAGTGAATTTATGCTGATTTTGGAGCCTTGAGCAGATTTCAAGGAACACTCACCCTAAAGCGTTTGTGAGTATTTTTTTACTCATAAACGCTTTAGTGCATTCCTTGGATTTGATGTGATTAGTCATGCCGACTTCATCGCCCATCGCGTCATCAAGACCGTATCACTGTATCAAGCTACGGTTGTTAAGATTACGGCTGATAGCACCGCCTAGACACGCTCTTAACCGCTACTGTGCTGTCATACGCTAGCAAGGGCCTAAACCCAATATACCGCTACGATATGCACGAGTAACCACTCATTGCGTTGCTCTGATCCTTTGTCTAGTCACCCCTGTAGGGAGCTCACCCTTATGTCAAACGCAGTCGTCACCGAGGCCTGCCACCCATTTGACGGGTAACAATTACAGAGAGAGCTGCACGAGGATGTAACGAGCGAACAAGCAGTTTTTAAAATGTATAGTGAATAAGGTTGATATGAAAGCATATTTTGGATAAAATGCACCTACACGGGCATTTAATGCTGTTCAAATAACGCACTGCGTATGCTTATTTGTTCGTTACAGGGTGCGTCAACACACTGTAACCGTTAATTACATTAAAAACTAAATGCCTCTAGGAGTCAACTCCCAGAGGCATTTTTTTGTTTGTCATATAGATTAGGTTTTTAATATCTAGGGCATTTTTAAATTACTTAGGCTAAAGCAGAAAATAAACATAGAAGCCGTAGACCCGTTACTAAGAAGCGTCAAATCATCGCAAGTCTCTTAAAGGTTGACCATAGCTATTCTGAAATACAAATCGTGGCTAAGTACTCGCGTCAGTTGATTGCTGAGATGTCTCAAGAATTAAAGAACGTTTCTGGACATTAACTAACTACCTATCACTATGAAAAAGTGCCTAATTATAAATCAGGCACTTTTTGAGCTGTTATACCTTTGCTTAGTAATGATAACGGCACTGGACGATAATGATCGCATCATCTTGAATTTCATAAACCAGCCGATGCTCTTGATCAATTCGACGAGACCAGTAGCCTGCAAGGTCATGTTTGAGTGGTTCAGGTTTGCCAATACCCTTAAATGGGTCACGTTTGATGGCTTTAATCAGCTTACCGATCTGTTTGACTTTCTCTTTACTGGTTCTTTGCCAGTACTCATAGTCCTCCCACGCGTATTCCGTCCAAGATAGTATCAAGCGTCTACCTCATCATCAAAAGTGAGTGGCATATCTTTGGCATCAATCTCACGTTCAATCAAGCGACCAGCTTTAGCATCAGCAATAGAGCGTCTGAGACGCTTGGCATTGGTAGGGCTGCTTAAAAGATGCAGTGTTTCCTCATACGAGTTAAACTCTTCTAAACTCATTAATACCGTCGGTTTAGCATTTTGTCTTGTAATTAATATCGGGCCTTTATCAGTGTCTACCTTATCGATATACTTTGCTAAGCTCTTTCTAAAATCAGTGTAGTTCACAACGTCCATAATAATTACTCCACGTTTAATTATGTTGGTTATATGACCTATCATTATAGGTTAAATGTTACACTAGTATATACTATATCTGTACTTATATCTGTACATATATTAGTAAGAAGCAAAGGGATAATTTGATATGTCTTCATGTATCTTTTTAAAACGTACATATGAAAGCTGACATATTGATCTTAGTTTAAATTTCTTGGCACGTTTGCCGCCTTATATTGTCGAAAGAAACAAATTTTACTCATATACTCATATACTCATATACTCATATACTCATATACTCATATACTCATATACTCATATACTCATACCATTTTGCAGAAAAGCAATTATGAATGCAATATAATGGTTATTATCAAGCCTTACTGCATTAAATCGATTTTTATATGGCGTTGTGATGCCTTTAAATAAAGATCAAAGGGCGTAGTTTTATTTTTTTATTGTCGTATTCTCTCAGGATGTTGAGTCTCCGACAATCTCAGGGCGGTTCATGTTTAAGTTTCTAGAACATAAGAAGAATGATACATGGGTTGATAACGTATTAGTAATAGTGATACGCCTTACAATTACAGGGTTTATAGTAATGCTAGGGTTTTTCTTGGCATTTGTTGCTACGATGGGTCCACCTATTGCACCTCATATTTGGAATGTGGGTCTAGATGGCGGTATTAGAATAAGCACTATTGTTATCGGCGTGGGTTCATGTGCTGCTATATTGCTTTGGTTTTTCTGGACACTATGTTGTGATGTTTATCGCTTTATTATTCGTACCAAATAAACCTGGAGACTATTCTAGGTTTTACGTAAGTGTTGGTACAAGCTAGATAATTGTTACAGAGGATATGAGAATAACCAATCAGGTGCTTTCACTAGTTCGGTCCCCTAGTGAGGACTTGAATCTTTGGCTGTGAGCTAATGGTATTAAGGTTTCAACTTGCTGAGATAGCCACAGTGTACTTCATGATGTACTTACCATAGATATTCTATCTATGATCGGTGCGCTAGTGAGGACTTGAAGAGACCATCCCAGATTCTGTGTAACTGACGTTTAGATTAAATACTTACACAAAATTTAGGAAGGTCTCCCAGATTCTTATCAAAGACTTCATCATCTATTATTCGCCAAACGGCAACTTGCTGATGGTCTTTGGTGGTGACTAGATTTAAAGTTTGTTCAATCATTGCTTGAGGTCTCATATCCTTATGATGTTTATTTGCTTCAAACCCAGTTACTTTACACTTAGCGGTTTAATTAAGCTACTTACTTGAGCTATTTGCTTCAGTTATTAGGCTTGGCTACTTACTCAACTTCAATATTCTAAAGGCGCCCTGAATAACTAAAGCAAATACGATGCTACCAATAATCAAATCAGGCGTACTAGAGTGTAACCAATTAACCAAAATCCCTGCAACAATTACCCCTAAATTGATAATCACATCGTTTGAAGTGAAAATCATACTGGCTTGCATATGGGCTTCTTCTTCTTTGCTTTTCGATTTTTGTAGTAAATAGAGGCAAATCGAGTTTGCAATTAGCGCAAGAATCGATATGACTATCATGGTAGAAAAGTCAGGTAACTGCTCATTGCCAAAGAAACGTCTTAGTACTTCTAAAAAACCAAGAATCGCTAGTGTAATTTGAAAATATCCGGCAATTCTAGCAATCCGTTTTTTCTTAATGACCGTTCCACCGACCGCAAATAAGCTAATTCCGTACACGAAGCTATCTGCTAACATATCTAAGCTGTCGGCGACCAACCCCATCGAACGAGAAATCAGTCCCGTGCTCATTTCAATAATAAAGAAAGCAAAGTTAATGACCAGCACTATCCATAGTAGCTTTCTTTGCTCAGCATCTTTTTTGTGACTAGAGTCAGCATCAATTTTAAAATTATTGTTGGGATCAGAGGGGTCAATGGTTTCGGTCGAGAGTAGGGTGTCTCCTAATTTTAGGTCATGAATAGCAGTCTCTATCCCTTCTATATTGTCATGATGAAACACAGTTAATTGACGGTTAGGAATGTCGAACTCAAGATGTTCAATATTCGAGTGGCCCTCTAATTTCATTCGGATTAGGTTTTCCTCCGAAGGGCAGTCCATCTTCGATATTTTAAAAGTTGTTTTATTCATAGCTACATTTATATCCGGGTGGTGGTTCAAAAAGTAGGCTGAAAAAAACAGGCTGAGAAATTGATAAATAGTGAAATGCAAATGACACTATACATCAAATGCCCAGCCTGTCTAAGTGACAATATAAAGAAAAATGGTTTCAAAAGCTATACCTTAGCGGAACCAGCTATCTCACCCTTCAAACATATTAACAGACTACTCAAAATAGACTGTTAATATGGAACCATCTATAACAGACTTTAGAATTATAGGACTGGTTGCTGTGCTTTTTTCCTATCATTAGCCTATACCTAAAACGTAAATCCTCTAAACGATAATTTATCTATCAGTAGACTTGTTTCTAATATTAAATGATAGTAATATCTGTCTATTATCAATGAACATTAATTATTAAGTCTAAGTGATAGGGGTGGCGTTATGACTGTTCGTATTTATGTGAGAGCCAGTACTAAGGATCAAGACGCTAAGAGAGCCTTGTCTGACTTGATTAGCTTTAGCCAAAGCTATGATGATAAGCATGTTGAGTACGTTGAGCATTTCAGTGGTACGAAGCTTGATAGACCAGTACTCACTCTGTTACTCAATGACGCTGAGGAAGGCGATATTCTGTTGGTCGAAAGTGTGGATAGATTAAGCAGGCTATCTCAAGATGATTTTGCAATTCTAAAGCAGCGCATCAAAGACAAGGGCTTGCGATTGGTGGTGGCTGATCTACCAACTACGCATACGGTAAGTAAAGGCATGACAGGTGAGATCCTAACAGTGATTAACCATATGCTGATCGACTTATTAGCAACGATGGCAAAGCTTGATAACGATAAGCGTAGAGAGCGTATTAAGCAGGGGTTGGCGAACAGTGGTTATAAGCCCACTGGTAAGAAGCCTAATACAACGAAACACAATCGTATTAAAGAATTAGCCAGTCAAAACAATATGACAAAAGAGGAGATCGCTAAGGCGGTTGGTGTTGGGGTAGCTACGGTTTATCGGGTGTTAAAGCAGGGCTAGACGACACTATGTCGGAGGGTCTCAATTGCAAAACTCTTCAATTTGGTTTGTTACTAGATTTAAAAATACTTTTCTATGCTCGATTTTAGTAAGTAGCAGCTTTTGGATGTCTTCAGGAACTTTTCTTTCTCCTGCATCTATTGCCATTAGTAATGGCTTGATATCAACTACAAGAAGACCTGCCGCCCTTGCTGCTCGAATGAACTTTAATCTCTTTAATGCACATAAGCCGTAAAGTGAATGGCCTGACTTAGTTTTTTCTTCGCAGTGTACTAAGTTCTCAAGAACATAATTTCTTACCGTATGGACAGATGTTTGTGCAGCTAGTGCCAGTTGAGAAATACTCAAAGGAAAATCCAACGCATCATCATCACTACTAATGAACTTATTGATGTCAGGTATCTCTGTCAAAAAACTGACTTCACCAACAGGAATGTTTTCAACCTTAGATTTAATCATGATTTAGCATGCTTCCAATTTGTGTTGTTAATGGAATGCCTTAAGATATCTTGATTACATTCAATCAATTGGCACTCCATTAACATTTCTGTAAGTACATTACCGTTAAATGATTACCCTGCGCAGCAAGATAGCTCTTTAACGTCTTTGCTAAAGGTTTGAGCGCATAACTTCAATCCTTCAACCATCGTCAAATACGGAAATAGTTGACCTGCCAATTCTTCGACTGTCATTTTATTATGAATAGCAAGAGCCGCACTTTGAATCAGTTCTCCGCCTTCATGGGCTAAAATTTGTGCGCCTATCAGTTTTCCCGTGGATTCTTCAGCTACCAACTTGATAAAACCATCCGTTTCAAAATTTGCTAAAGCTCTTGGTACGTTTTCCATATCAAGTACACGACTTATCGTATTTATTCCTACCGCTGAAGCTTGTACTTCGGTTAGACCTACCGTAGCAACTTGTGGGTCGGTGAATATAACAGCAGGCATGGTAGATAAGTCGAGTTGCGCATTTCCACCTGTCATATTAATTCCAGCCCTACTTCCGGCAGCAGCAGCAACATAAACAAATTGTGGCATATTGGAGCAATCTCCAGCGGCATAAATGTTAGCTGTTGATGTTTCCATCATACTATTAACAACAATGGCACCACTTTTATCTGTTTCAACACCAACATTTTCTAAACCAAGCTTTCCAGTATTTGCATGGCGACCCGTAGAGATAAGCAATTTTTCAGCGATTAATGTTCCTTCGTTAGTTTCCAATGAAAAACCATTGCTATCATAAGAAACATGACTTGCTTGCGTATTATTAAGTACCCTAATACCTTCTTTTTCAAAGCACTCTGCCAGTTTTTCACCTAATAACGGATCTTCAGCATATAAAAGGGTATGTCTGGCTAGAATTGTCACACGGCTACCTAAACGGGCATAAGCTTGCGCAATTTCCAGAGCAACAACGGAGGAGCCGATGACAACTAGACTACTCGGTAACTCTTCTGCAAATAAGGCTTCTGTTGATGTCCAATAAGGTGTATCAACTAAACCCTTAATTGGCGGAATGCTTGGTGTAGAGCCTGTTGCAATTAAAATGCGATCTGCAACCAGCTCTTCTTCACTACCATCAGACTTGTGAACTAGCAAGGTATTTTGATTTTTAAAACGTGCATAACCTTTAAGTAAAGATAGCGCGGGATTACTCTCTAAAATACGTTGATATTTAGCATCGCGTAGTTCTTCGACGCGAGCGTTTTGCTGATGTGCTAATAAGGAGCGGCTAAGTTGTGGCTGAATATTTTCTAAACCATCAAACGGGTTAGTACGTTGCTGATGCGCTAATTGCGCAGCACGGATCAATATTTTTGAAGGAACACAGCCGACATTTACACAGCAACCTCCGATTACATCGGCTCCTTCAATGATAGTAACTCTTGCTCCGCCTTCTGCTGCTTTAATCGCACTGGCAAAGGCCCCTGAACCACTACCAATAATGGCTACATGTAATTGTTCTGGCTGGATGTCATTTGGCGAGCAACAACTATTCGTTGACATATTTTATTCATCTTAAAAAGTTAAGCGGTACAAGTTTCATCATCACAGCGTTTATTCGCAGGAGAAACCATGTCCCAAATTGATACAGCAACCATTAGTCCTAGCCCCGTATAAGTAACGTATGAACTCCACCCGTACTGGAACCAAGGGTATAAAGAGAGTAAAACCAAAATGGGGCCAATTGAACCGATAAAACTACGGTGCCATTGACGATGGCTAAACCAGCCTAAGATATTCATTGCCAGCGCTAATACTGCAAACAGTGGTAACAACGTATTGATAAATACCCCTTCCCACTGACTAAGAAATCCCATCCCAATTGCCGCACCAAGACTAGCTATCGCGGGAAAACACATGGCGCATCCCATTGCCGAAACAAGTGCACCTATAGAGCCTGCTTTATCTCCGATACGCGTAACTAGTTCTAAGGGGCTAAATATTACTTATTTTCACTTTTTAAATTTGAAGGGTAGCCAGCGTTGGTAGTCGCTGCAATTAATGCATTGATGTTGGTTTTAGTGTCATCAAAAGAAACAACAGCTAGCTTAGGCTTGTAGGTAACTTTCGCATTTTCAACGCCATCAACATTTTCTAATGACTTTTTAACTGTGATTGGACATGTCGCACAGTTCATCGTTGGCACTTCCAGTGTAACTGTTTTTACTTCAGCAAAAGCACCAAAACTAGAAAGTGAAAGCAGTGCGGTTAATAATAATTTTTTCATAATTAGCTCCAAATTTTAAAATGTTATAAATTTCTTGATCTGTATATTAAGCAAACAAAAGTATCCAATAATTACTGGTCACTAAAATTGTCGCAACTATAGCGCTCAGCCAGAAAATGACTTTTCGTTGTTGCTGTTTCTTAGGAATTGCACAGGCCGTTCCCGGCTCACACTCTTCTACAGGACGGTAAATTTTCCAACCTGAGTAACCAAACAACAACACTACAAATGCGATAAATAATGGCCTATAGGGTTCAAATGCAGTTAAATTACCAATCCATGAGCCACTTACCCCAAGTAATAACAGGAGCAAAGGACCTACACAGCATACGCCTGCGCCTAATGCTGCTATGATGCCTCCTATCATTGGAAGGTTTGATTCTTTTTGATTCATATAGATACCTCATTAGATAATGCAAGTGTATTGCATGTACCTAAGTACGGAGTCAAGGGTGATTTATAAAAAATTTATCTTTGATAATCTGCTACGACAGATACGGGGAATAAGCTAACTTGAATTAAGGCGCAGAAGTAAAATTGGATATGCTGTTTTAGTGGGAAATGGTAGTTAAGTGAATCATTTACTTCGGTTGCAACGAATCAATTATTGGGCAGTGGCTATCGTCATCATTATTTTGGCATTGTCCTAAATGTTCTTCCAAAGCGTGTTCTAACAACAACAAGTCAGCCATCTTTTTTTGTACTGCGATCAGTTTTTTATTAGCTAATTCTTGTACTTTACTACATGGACTATCGTTTAACGCAAGTAACCCTTCAATCTCATTTAGCGTAAAACCTAATTCTTGAGAACGCTTGATAAAATGTATTCTATTTACCGTTTCTTTCGGGTAATGTCTATAGCCCTGCATAGGCTTTGGTGGTTGTTTAATTAAGCCTTTGCGTTCATAAAAGCGAATTGTTTCGACATTTACACTCAGTTCTTTAGCCAACATACTTATGGTTCGTTTAGACACGTTATCAATTACCTTACTGACTTTTTGTTTACTTACTTTATATCTAATTAAAGTGACCATCAATGAATACCAGTTTAAACATCGCTAATTGATTTTGTTTTTTCTTCTATTAAATAAGTAAAGTTACCGTTGTTACAACAATATTAAACCACAACAATGTATGGTTTATCCTTTTTCATTATCAAAGTCCAAATTAGTGTTATTACATGCAGTTCTACATGAGTACACCCTAAAGATACTGTTAATATATCACAGGCAATTACGTAATGACACCACTTAAATAAACCTATATGATATGACACCATCTAAATAGACCTAATTAGGCAAAAATGTTCATAAGAGCATATTTACGAGCATCAACTTCTGAGCAAGATGCAAATAGAGCAAAAAGCTCATTAAAAAAATTCGTTTCTGGCTTCAGCAAACGAATTGCTTCTTTTTATATAGAAAATAAATCTGGTAATTCTTTAGATAGACCAGAGCTAATTCGTTTATTGGATGAATCAGAGTCCGGTGATGTTTTGTTAGTTGAATCAATCGATCGTTTAACAAGGCTAAGCCCTGATGATTGGAAAACTCTTGTAGCCTCAATAAATGAAAAAGGAATTAGTGTTGTTAGTTTAGATCTACCAACCAGTCATTTAACATTTGGCAGTTTTCCAAGTGATGATTTTATGAGATCAATACTTAGTGCTATTAATAATATGCTGTTAGAAATATTAGCGGCCAGTGCATATAAAGAATATCGAGAACGTGAACGTAAGCAAAAAGAAGGTATTGTAAAAGCACAGCAAAAGGGACTTTATCACGGTCGTCAGCCTGATTTAGAGGCTCATGATAGGATTGCCTCGTTTACTGAAGCTGGATTTAGTATTAATAAAACGGCTGAAGCAGTTGGAGTTAGTCGAAGTACGGTAATTAGAGTTAGAAAAAAGCTTAAAAATTTAGACTAAGGTTAATTTCGAGGGGATGGGCGCAAAACCCCTATATGTCAGCAGTAGTATCGGTGGGCGCAGGCAAACCTATAAAGACGGTGATGTCATCCATAACGCTTATCAGGAAACTGCGCGGCCACTGGACACTATCATTGCGCACTTACAGTTTCACATGCGTCATGAAGTGCTGAATTTAGAGTTACTGGTTCGTCTATTTGAGCAGGTAGGTGCTGATGACGTACAAGCATGGGTAAACGCTGAGCCCACAGGCAGCTATGCCCGTAGAATGGCTTTCTTGTATGAATGGCTCATGGGTCAGCAGTTAGCAGTACCGAGTAATTTAGGCGGTAACTATGTGGATGCTCTAGATGCTAAGAAGCAGGTTACTTCAAGCCCTGCGCATGTCATCAAGAATGCTCGTTGGCGTATCAATGACAATCTTGCAGGAACCCGTCATTTCTGTCCTCAATTGGTGAAAACAGAGTTGTTTACGCAAGCCGCTGCACTCGATATTGCCACAATGGTTGACAAGCTGAACGATGAATTTGGACAAGACTTACTGATGCGCGCCTCTGTATGGATGACTCTACGAGAGAGTAAAGCCAGCTTTACTATAGAAGGTGAAGGGAAAGAGTTAAAACGTATTGAACGTTTCGCCGATGTGATGGCACGGCGTACCGGCTTCGGCGACATTCCGCTTGACCCTGAATCATTGGTAGAGCTGCAACAAGAGATACTCGGTAGCAAAACAATTATCCAGCAATATGGCATCCGTCAATCACCAGTTTTTGTGTCGCATACTCAGGTGAATGGCTTTAAAGAAATTGTGCACTATATCGCGCCACCTGCTGATGACATTGCTAACAAGCTAGCAGGGTTACAGGTATTTATGGAAAAGACTGAGGGACAATCAGCACTGATGCGTAGTGCGGTTGCCTCCTTTGGCTTTGTATATATTCATCCACTAGCGGATGGTAATGGCCGAGTACATCGCTTCTTAATTAATGACGTCCTCAGGCGAGACCAGGTCATTCATGAGCCGATTATCCTACCTATATCACAAGCCATTGCTGAGCATCCCTCAGACTGTCATGCCTATGACAAAATTTTAGACCGTGTCTCTGTGCCGCTTATGAAGCAAATCCGTGATCATTACAGCTTTGATAAAAAGGCAGTTACTTACCCTGATGGTATTCGCTCAAACTTAAATTTTGGAAATACTCACCTTATTCAACCGGCATGGCGCTTTATGGACCTGACGCCTCATGTTCAGTACTTATCAGGACTGATTGCGCATGTTATTGAAAAAGAGATGCATAACGAGTCACAGTACCTAAGACAACATGACCATGCACGACTGGCGATAAAAGAGATTATTGAGATGCCCAACAGCTATGCCGATAGAATCATTCGCAGCATGCTACAAAATAAAGGTGCTAAAAGTAATAAGCTACTTAAGGATTATCCGTTTTTGGCAAATGAGGCAGTTTGGGATGACATTTTTGCTGTCGTTGTAGAAACCTTTAAAGATGAGACAGATGATTTGAATAGGTAGGGGAAACCCTGCTATACGCAGGGAAGCCTACTTTGATAATCAATCTGGTATAAATATCATCGTTGCGATGATGATTCGGCTATAAGAGATTCGGCTGAAATACCATAGCCTAAAACGTAATCAATATTTTTCTTGACCCTATTTACGCTAATAAACTACTTAAAACAGACTGTATAAAAGGAACTGCTGATAACAGACCATTGTAATTTGACAAGCCTTGATACAGATAGTCAAAATGATTTTGAGTATTTGAGTATTTGAGTATTTGAGTATTTGAGTATTTGAGTATTTGAGTATTTGAGTATTTGAGTATTTGAGCATTTGAGCATTTGAGCATTTGAGCATTTGAGCATTTGAGTATTTGAGTATTTATTTAGCTATACAGCTATCAAATGACGCGAGCACTTAGCTGTAGCTTGTATTTCAGAATAACTACGCCCAGATTTCAGAAGGCTAGCGATAATCTTACGCTTCTCGGTATCTTTCCTACGTCCTGAATATTTACTTTCTACCTTAGTACGAGAAATACCTTACATCTGACGGTTACGTCGATCTTCATAGTCCTTTCTAGCAATAGCAGCGAGCATATAAAGCATCATCGAGTTAATGGCCTGCAATACACTGCTCATAAATTCAGTGCTGCTTTCAGATTGAAGCGCCATATATGAGGTCGGCAGCTCTTTTGATACGATAGAGAGCTTTTTTTCTGACAGCATTCTTTTAAGCGTATCCCAATCAGCTTGATTCAAACGTGCCAAGCGATCAATTTGCTCAACTAAGATCACATCGCCCTTATGAGCATCTTCAATCAGCTGCATAAGCTTTGGTCGCGCCAAGATAGCGCCTGATTCGTTTTCGACATAGAAGGCAGCAATTTTGTGGCCATGATCGTTGGCAAATGCTATGAGTTCGCTTTTGGCACGTTTAGCGTCTTGTTCTTTGGTTGACGCTCGTAGATACGCTCTGATAAACATAAACACCTAAAATAGTCTGTTATAAGTGGTTCCATTATACCAGTCTGTTTTAAGTGGTCTGTTAATAGGTTTGAAGGGTGAAATAGGTGGTTCCCTTAGGGTATGCCTTTAAAAACTGCCTAATTTCATTAAGCTTTAAGCTTAAGCGTATTCATATTGAATATTAATATTTGAGAATACAATTGATTATTTTCGAAGAAAGCAACTAACCTACCTTGGTCATTAGTTGAATTAATCTCATTTAGCCAACACACATATACATCCAAGCCCTCATATTCTTCAGTATATGTATTTTCATCTATATAATTTCTGCAATTCACCCAATCACCACTAGAGTGACCAAAAATATCCCTCAGAATACGTTGAGAACTTTTTTTAGCTATAATATGATCTATAAGCATCTCAAATTTAAGACTCAGATCGTCTTCATCCATATTATAGTTCTCTTAAATCAGTTGTTAAGTTATCAAAAATAGTGAGTGTACAGTTTTGCTTTTACCTTTCTTTTTGCTTTTACATACATATGGGTTGGCGCAAATCAATTTTTGAAGTCAGATTCAAAGGGTTTAGGTTGGTTTTGCTTTTTTGTAAGCCTTACAGCTCTTACTGTAGCATTAAATTCGACGTTCAAAATAAGTATGGACGTTAGTATTTGGAGCATATTTAACTGGTATGCTTGGTCAGTTCTTTGGTTTTTATTCTTTGTTATGCTCAGCTTATCAAAAAATATTCAGAGACAAGTTGGTCTATTTACGATTTTTTGCGCCGTTACGACTGGATGGATACCAGGACTACTAATCCTGCAAAATATATATGAGATATACTAGGGGCTGTATAGAATTGAGGAACCATTGAAAAAAATAAGCAACGCCTTACTCTAATGTTTACCACAACAAAGAAATAAGGCATCACTTATGACTCGCACCAAGCTCAGCGATGAACTTTGGCACAAGCTATTTATTATATTGCGACAAATTAACGTATATAACAAGCCCAATCTAAGACGTACCGTTGAAGGCATGTTGTACCGCATACGAGTAGGCTGTCCATGGCGAGACTTACCTTCTTATTTTGGTCATTGGTCTCGCATATATCATCAATACCGTTACTGGCGTAAAACCGGTAAATGGCAAAAGCTCATGAAAATAATCACAGCAAACTATGATAGTGAATGGTTATTTATAGACGGTAGCGTGGTCAAAGCTCATCAGCATAGTTCAGGTGCAGCCAGTCATCTTGATGAGGCCATTGGTAAAAGTGTTGCAGGTAATAGCAGCAAACTGCACTTAGTGGTCGATGCTTGTGGTAACCCTATACATATTGAGCTGACAGGTGGGCAAGTGCATGACGCTAAGATGGCAAAGACGTTGATAGATAGCACGATTAATAACCAGACTAAAGCGGTGATTGCAGACAGGGGCTACGATAGTAGTGATATTAGAGAGTGTATCTTCAAGCACTGTGCTGAGTCAGTCATACCCGTTAAGTCGAACTCTAAAAGCTGTAACGACACACTAGATTGGTATTTGTATCGTTGCCGTCATTTGGTAGAAAACGCTTTTGCTAGATTGAAACATTTTAGGGGCATTGCCACGCGATATGATAAGCTCAAAGATAGCTATGCAGCGGCGGTAATGCTCGCTTGTGTCTTTATCTGGTTGCCACTCATTTGAGTTCTATACACACCCTAGTGAGGTGCTCTTCTTTTTTCAATCACTTTCGAAGTTGAGAGTGGGGTATGATATAGGTAATAAACAACATACCGTGTGCCATACCGATGTATTTCACACCTTCTGGAATGTCCATCATATATTTTAGTGGCATGGCGATGAAGAGCAATAATAAGAAAGAGGTGCCTTCTAGATAGCCTATAGTCAGCTGAATGTAAAAATGTTATGGATTTAAACGCGCTACTGGTATAAATTTTCTTTGCGTGCTGCTTACACAGAGGCTGCACAAAATTCATCCCAGTAGCACTGTATCATTTTTAAAGTGGGTTAACTAGACAGCTAAAAGGATAAAAAATGACCAAACCTAATCCAAGAGTATTAGAAGTAAAAGGCGTATTCGTTGAGCCTGCATCGGCGGCTTCAATCGGCGGTGCAATCCGTGATATTAAAGCAGGTAAAATCGCTGAAGGTTCGGTGATCGTTTGCACAGTGACGGGTAATGGTCTAAAAGATCCTGACACTGCGATCAAACAATGTGCCGATGCCGTGATGCTCACCATCAATGCCACATTGGATGATGTCAGAACATCAATCCTATCAAATATGGAAAAATAATTTTTCATGCTTTGCTCAGAAGAAAATACTTAAAAAGCCAACCAACTGCGGTTGGTTTTTTTTATTGCATCGTGCAGAATATAAACTGTATAAGAATAATTCCTATTTACAAACAATTTGATACAGTTTGATTTATTTTGGTGCAAAATCAATAAATCGCCCAATATTTGTGCAATACAATAATGCTTCAAAGTTGGTTTTGTAAGTTATTGCAGTTTTATTGCAAAGAAATAAGATAAAACAGTAACTTAATAAAGTTGGCACGCCCTTTGCTATTTCAATAACAAGTTCAGAGTCAAATCATTTCGATTTGAACATTTGTAATAAACAGCTTGGGGGAATACCAACATGAACTTTAAACTTTCTACATTAGTGGCTGCATCTTTACTCACTTGTGCAAGTGGCTTGACTATGGCAGCTGAAAGCGATGTATCATTCTCTGGTACTGCAGCAATGACTTCAGATTACCGCTATCGTGGTATGACACAAACTGAAAGCGACCCTGCCGTTCAAGTTGGTTATGGATTAACCCATAGCTCTGGCTTATACGCAGGTGTCTGGGGCTCGAATGTCGGCTTTGGTAGCTCATTAGAGCTCGATCCATATGTAGGTTATAGCACTGAACTTGGCTCTTTGGCGTCTAAACCAGTTTTAGATGTCGGTTTATGGTACTACGGCTATCCAAGTGCTTCTGATTTGAATTGGCTTGAGCTGTATGCACGTCTAGGTTTTGCAGACACCATCACTGTTGGTGACAGTTTGCTTGCAAGCGTGAATTTCACTAATGATTTTTTTGGCTTAGATACTGATGCATGGTATTTAAACCTGACTTATAGCATGCCATTGAGCGCATCTTTCGGTGGTGTAGCAAGCTTAGGTTATACCACTGCTGACGATTATGATTTCAGTGATAACGCTAGTGGCGATGATAACTACATCGACTGGAAAGTTGGTGTGACTTACAGCTTTGCTTCTGTTGAAGACCTGTCAGCTGAGCTTGCTGCTGTCGGCACAAATATTGACGCCGACACCAACCCGTACAAACGTGGTGTAGAGACTGGTGCTGTATTTACAATTACTAAAGCATTCTAAGTTGTAAATAGCATAGGCTAGAAAATTAGCCTTGCGATAAAAAAATCCTGTCTTACTTCAAGGCAGGATTTTTTTATGGAGAATTGGTTCTAAATACGTCTTGGCATGTTAAATGCTTAATATTTATATCGAATAAAGATTGTTTGAATAGATTAAAAAGAAGGGGCTGTCCTAGATGAGTAAAATTAGGGGCTGTAGTAGATAAGGATTAAATATCACACCATTTTCTCAGGAATTTTAGCTGATTAGATGGTGAACCATAGTTAAATCTAAACTCACATTCTTTTAAAAATAAATGGAAGTTCTTCTTATCGATTCCATTATACTTTCTGAGTGTTCGTTTAGACTGATTCCAGAAGTTCTCAATGCCATTGATGTGATTGTTTTTACCGCAAGTGAACTCTTTAGAGTGATTGACTCTGAAATGTTTAAACTCGCTCACATCCAGTGCATTGTAACTTCGATAGCTATCCGTATAAACAAAGCTGTCAGGCTTGATTTTACGCTTAATAACAGGCATTAGAGTAGTCTGTTTGGTGTCTGCTACGACAATGGTATACACCTTACCGTTTCGTTTTAGAATCCCAAATACAGCGGTTTTACCAGCAGCCCCGCGACCTCTTTTGCCTTTGCGTACACCGCCAAAGTAACTTTCATCTAATTCGACCTCACCATCAAAAAGCTCATCAGCTTGTAATGAGAGATGGTAATCTATCACAAGTCTTATTTTATGATAAAAAAGTGCAGCACTGTTAGGCTGGATATTAAGCAAATCTGCGGCTGTTCTAGCAGTCACTTCAGCCGTAAAAAACTCTAACAGCCTTCGCTGTATTTTTTTACTTAGTTTACAATGGGTTATCTTCATAAAAGTAGTCTAGCATAGTGCTTATCTACTACAGCCCCTTTCCGAGGAGACAACAGGCCTTTATGAGCGCGCCCAAGAAGAATTGAAGAAACTTGGAGCAGAACTCGTAGACGACCCTTTTGCCAATTCCGGATTTATGGAACTTCGCAAGGCGGTCTTGCCTGGAGCCGAGTTCGACGCGCGCGGAATGGAATCAATTGCCTATGATATTCAAAAATATCTTGAGCGCATGGGTTCAAGTGTCGCTCTGAAGACATTCGCGGAATTTGCCGAAGTGACGCAGAAGGAAGATGCGTTTGGGCCGGACGGAACGTTGAACTATATGAGTCATGTGCCCGCATTCGTAGAATCAGCGAAGTCACCATCTACACCCACAGATATGACGTCGTTCATCGAGCTGAGGGAAACCTATCTCGATATATTCAACACAGTTTTCAACGAGCATGGGCTTGATGCGGTCATCTACCCGCAAATGCAGGGTCCTTTAGGTCCGCTGCACGGAGACGAGACCATCGATGGGATGGTAGTCAGCGAGGTTAATATCGCAGGCCTACCAGCGGTGACGATACCAGCTGGCTTTTACGCCTCCGGTGCCCCATTCAATCTCGTTATTGTTGCGCGGCAGTGGACCGAAGCCGAGATGCTTGCCATCGCGTACGCCTACGAACAGGGAACGAAGCATCGTAAGGCGCCAGAACTCGAAAAGGCCTAGTGAAACTCTGATTAATACCAGGTAAATCGCCGCCTCTGGCGGTGCGATTCAAAAGGGCTCTGTCAATGTGAACTGTCCCCCATAAGTTGGACACAACTTATGGGGTTATTTTATGCGTTATGATCTAGACTTTAAGATCAAAGTCATAGCATACTATAAGCAAGGATATAGCGTAGGTGCTACAGATGAGAAGTTTGCCGTAAACCCATGGTTTATAAGCAAATGGGCTAAGAAGTATCAACATGGTAGTATAGACGCTATAAAGCCTAGAGTCAGTAAGATTAAATACAGTGCTGATTTTAAGTATAAAATAATAGCCTTGATGCTGACAGAAGGGTTGAGCCAATCTGAAACCGCACTTAAATTTCACATCAGCTCACCTGCTCTCATCAGTCATTGGCGCAAGTTATGGGTAAGGATATGACCATGAAGTATACTGAGACTATTTTAGTGAGCAAAACCGCTTGTACTAGTAGCCCACAGCTTAGGGTTCAAGTCCTCACTAGGGAACCGAATCAGTGAAAGTACCTAATTGGTTCCTTATGGGTATACCCTAAATAGAACCATCTAATATTTTATGCATAGCTTAAGTATTATGACGTGTGATTATAGGTGTTAATAATAAATGTAGTTATCAACTTATCAAAGTATTAGACTCAATGTTTCTGCCTTCATAAATGGTTGCTTTTTTGAATAAGAAGCTGGCAAATGTACAAGTTGTTGTCAGTGACAGCAGCATTGATACCAGCGTATGGCTAAAAAAGTGATCGCCAAAACTCATTTTATACAGCCCCATCGTCCAGCCTAAAACAGTCACTACTGTAAATATCCTATAGCGATATTTGTGTAGACTAGGTAAAAAAGCCAGGCCATATAAAGAGAACCCTGCACTGGCATGGGCGGCTGGGAAGCATTTGGAATCGGTTTTAGCGGTTATGTTTTGCCAAATATTCAGATAAGGTAAGTCCCCACCAAACAGCGTTAAATGATTGGGGCAACTGACATGAGTGACACTCTTTAATAGGGCAACAGTAGAAGGTACGACGATAAGAATAATCAGTAGGTAGCTTATTTCACGTACTGAAAAGGGAACCATAAATTGATTGATACTTCTATTCTTGATGATAGAAACATTATTCGAAGGCTGTCTGTATTTAATAATTAACACAGTGATTAAGTAGAGGGCTAGCAAAATCAATAATGCTTTAGGAGCATCATAAAAGATGAAAGCATAAGGCTGTGCGCCCTTTTGTATAAGCCATTGCCCATTAGTATAAAAAAGCTCGCTGATGTGAATATCAAACTGGCTATGTTCAAAGATTAACGCTGTAATGATCGTTAAGCAAAGCAGCTTAAGCCACATCCAATCAGATGAGTTATTTTCCAATGCCATTGAAATACCTTTCAATATATTAATTTGCAAAACCTCAAGTGCTATTCGCTATAAGACGTTAAATAATGCCATCAGCCATAAAACAAACAATAGCAATAACGCCAAAAACTGGGCAGCAGAACCGACATCTTTAGCTATTTTAGCGAGCGGATGTTGTTCTGTAGAAGTATGGTCAACGCAGGCTTCGATACCTGTATTGAATAGCTCGACGATAAGCGATAGAAACGAAACTATTAACAGCAGCATTTTTATATAGATAGCAAAAGGCATAAATATTAAAACGATAAGTAGTAAAAAGTTAAGCCAAATAACTTGCCTAAAGGCCGCTTCATATTTATAAGCCGCTTTAAAACCATCTATCGAGTAGCCCGTCGCTTTTAAAATACGAGACAGCCCCTTTTTACCTTTAACTTCACTCGCAAAGCTATCAGCTACCAGTAGAGAGCCAGTTGTTTCTTTAAGTTTATAATCAAAATCTGCGGCTTCATTATCGAGAATAGTAGGTTTGCGAGTACTCATGTTGATTGCTTAATAGTCATTAAAGTTAGAGGGTATGGCAAGCTTTGGGAATAAAATAAAAAGTGCAATCACCGATATAATTCTTGTTGTAATGATCCCAGTGTAGGAGGGCACTGGTTAGCACTTAGGTATCATTATAAGATTGGTATCGTTAAGAAAGCGTTAAGATAAAACCCTGAAATTAAATTTATACCGTTGCTTAAGTAGGGCAATTGCGGGTTTTAGACTTTTGATATAGCGTCTTTACTAAGCTTAATGAGCCTTTCCCAAACTTTGTGTAACTGCTTATAATCCACTAACAGGAGAATAAGCAATGAC
>NZ_BMZR01000009.1 GCF_014652895.1 Psychrobacter glaciei | reverse complement strand
ATGATGAGCATGAGGCAAAGCTGATTCATACTGTGCGTGGTATGGGGTACCGATTGGAGGCGCTAGCTACTGAAGTCCAAAGTGGTGCGGACGGAGACTATTCTAAATAGCATGAACTATAAACTCAAAAATCGGCGCTGGTCATTGCTATGGCGAACTATTTTCTTATTGACAGTCTTCGTTATTATCTCTCAGGTCATCATCTATGCGTGGGTGCAGCGCTCTGTGAGTGGACACTTTGAGCAAATGGACTCAGAGATTATCACCCATGCGGCTTTTAACCTGCGTAAACGCATGGGTGATGTTAACGATCACATAGAACCATTCACAGTGTCAAAGTCCCAATCACTCATTAATGACAATCACTTGCATTCCTCTTGGCTAGATTATGATTTAAAAACCTTAGTAGCAGATAAAAAAGGCAAATTATTATCCAGTGACCCTAGTAATTTCATTCATAATTTACCGCCCGATTTTAGCTTGTTATCACTATGGCAGGATCATCACGATCAGCAGTTTATGATCAAGATAAATAATAGGCATTACCGAGCAATTATTATTCGAAATCAAGAGGTTTTGGCGTTTATTGCATTACCTATCGATGTGCATCATCAATATCTTATCCAGTTTAATCGCCAGCTGACCTTGATACTTACTGCCATCACCTTATTATTGGTTTCAGTAGCGGCATTAAGTGTGTATTGGGGTTTTGCGCCTCTGGCCACTATCGTACAAAAAATGCAAGGCATAAACCTCCAAAGGTTAGACGAAAGAGTTGGGGTTGACGATATGCCGTTAGAACTGCGGCCACTAGCAGAGTCTTATAATTCGATGATGGTCAAGCTTGAAAGCAACTTTGAATCTTTGTCACGATTTTCAGACAATATCGCTCATGAGCTGCGTACCCCAATAGCGACACTGAGTACACAAACGCAGGTCATGCTAACTAAGCCAAGAGAAGGCAACGAATACATCGAGCAACTGCATCATCAGCATGATACGTTAGAGCAGCTGTCAGCCATGATAAACAATATGTTGCTACTGGCAAAAACTCAGAAAGGATTAAGTGACTCGCAAATTAATCACGTAGATACTGAAAACCTAATCACCAAGCTCGTTGATTACTATGAAATGATTGCAGAGGATCGAGGGATAACTTTTGAAAAAGTGGGAGAGTTTAAGAAAGTATTAGGTGATGAAGGCCTATTGCAGCGGCTGTTTGCCAATCTGATGTCAAATGCCATTTATTACGCCGCTAGTGACAGTGTTATCACAATATCAGCTACCATTATTGCCTCGAGCAGCACCCTTGATACGGCAAAGGAAGAGGCTCTATCCTCAAAACAATCTTTATTAATAACAGTGACCAATCGCTTAGATAAACCGCTAAACCAGAGTGAAGCTGATAAATTGTTTGAGCGATTCTATCGTCATGATAAGACTAGTCATCAGCATTCAGGCACAGGATTGGGGTTGTCTATCGTTCAGGCTATCGCTAATGCTCATAAAGGCAAGGTTGGCATCACGATTAAGGATGACTATTATTTTCAAGTCAGTGTAGAATTGTTGATGGCTTAACAAGGTAAATCAAAAGAAGGTAATCTAAAAACGTTGTTGTCAAGAACTCAATATCAGAGTATTTGCAAGTGTAGTCCAGAACGGTTTCTTCAACGCATTCGAAAACTCGTTAAGATCTAAACTACGGCTGAAATGCCTGACTATTTTTTCGAAATTATAGCAACTCATTTCTACAGTAATTTATTCCGATATTACTTTGATGAGTTAATAATTCGCTTAATCAGTAATTTATGAAAAATTTAAGTATAAAATACATACATTAAAACCATAAATAATGATTAAACTTTATACTTAACTAGTGACCAAAATTGATATTTATGTTGCTATAAACCCCTTTAAAATACGCTAAACGTCATGGCACAAAATCCTTCCTATCCCTTTATTTATAATAATATATCAGGTTTATATACATTAAAGTTATTTAAAGAAATATGGTGGTTCTAACCCCCGAAGCCTAGGGTAATTAAATAACGTCGCCGATTTTCTTGATAAGACACGTGACACATTGAATAGTCAAGCCAAATCAAATCTATAGTATCAGTGCTGAATAATCGTTTAAAATAATGTCAACTTTAATAAAGTTGTCGAATGAATTTAGCGATCACGATCGGAAATGATTTGCCGTTTGAATAATATTTCCTTGTGGCCTTAGTAGATATAATAGTTAACCATTATAGTGATAAATACTGTTCTGGTCTTACACTCAAGTAGAATCCTGCCTCATGCCTCATGCCTCATGCCTCATGCCTCATGCCTCATGCCTCATTCCATCTTGACTCCTATAAAAAATCATTTTATCCATATCAATTGGATTATAACGACATTAAAGTGTTTCATACCACTTATCTACAAGATAGCTCCTTAACGCAACCGTATGCTCTTCTTTCACTCATACATGGTGATAACACACAAATATGCCCAAGCTATGTCATCGCCGCTGAATTAGATATTTTACGTGATGAAGCCTTAGTTTATGCCAAGCAGCTACGAGATAATGGTATCAATGTATAGACTCATACTGTACTTGGTGCACCGCATAGTTTTACAGATTTAATGAGTGTGCATCGAAGTGTTGGGCGAGAAACATATAATATCATTGACAAGTTCGCCATATTTGTACGTCAGATAATCAATACAGAAACAAAGGTCATGAGATCGAAATAACAGCATAAGAGTGAATATCTAAACTATTATTAAATAAGTGACTAGGGTCTGTTGAACATTCAAATATTAGGACTGCTGATTGCTAAAATCGCCCCAGACTAGGCGTAAACCGACGATAATGTCGAGACCTTAGCTAGGTTTACAACAACGTTTGAGGTGATTTTAGCATCAGCCTTTCAGGGCAGAGCTATTTTTTGCCAATACATGGCGAAATTGTCTACCCTAGAATGACTAGGCGTCAAAAATTTCACTGCGTATTGTCTAAAAAATAGACACTGCCAGTACCACATTTGAATGTTCAACAGACCCTAGTTGTTTCATTATATTCAATAACAATTTAATGATTCTTATCTTGCCCATCTTAACCTCTTCTTAACATCTCCCTTGCTACGCTACCTTTTCCAACTATACGCTCAGCGAGATTTTCAATGAACCAGATTAGTGAATGGGTGCTTGCAGTCATGGCAAAATTCGGCTACTTAGGTATTGTCTTTGCTATGTTCGCCGAAAACGTTTTTCCGCCGATCCCTTCAGAAGTCATCATGCCAGCGGCAGGCTTTGCGGTAGCACGAGGTGATTTTAATTTAATACTAGTCATACTAGCAGGTACGTTAGGATGCGTACTTGGCGCACTACCTCTATATTATCTTGGCAGTTTATTCAATAAAGAGCGCTTAGTGGCTTTTACTGACAAGTACGGTAAATACGTGTTTGTTAAACCTGAAGATGTATTATCGTCTAGCGATTGGTTCGATAAGCATGGTAAAAAAGCGGTGTTTTTTGGGCGTATGGTTCCTGGTATTCGCTCACTTATCTCTGTTCCTGCTGGCATGAACAAAATGCCCATCTTATCGTTTATAGCATTAACTGCTTTAGGTTCTAGTGTATGGACAACCGTGCTGACGCTTGCAGGTTATCACTTTGGCAAAAACTATGAGGTTATAGAAACAGCATTATCACCCTATTCAAAGATTTTTCTACTGCTTACTATAATCATTATTATTGGTTGGTTTATTAGGCGTCGATTAGCCAGCTATAAAAAAGGTAATATCTCACCTTAACGTCTTCTTAACAGAGCACTTGTTATGGTAGGAAATCAAATTCCTTATCATCCTGTTGAGAAGCCTGTTTATGTCAACCTCTCAAGCACTTAGCACTGAAATTACCAAAGCCAGCACTAAATCAAGATATCTTAGTAAAATCTTTGATCGTGAAATTAATCTTAGCTTTTTAATTATCATCGTTGCGCTCTATTTAGTCGCTACTGCGAATTTTGGCTTTTTCTCACAAGTACTAAGCATTTATCCTCTTGGCGATAATATTGGCTTCATGATTTCGATCACAGGCTTATTGTTCGGCTTAATGTGGCTACTCATTCAATTGTTATGCTACAGACCCTTTGCCAAGCCCGTACTAATCGCTCTAGTTACAATAGCTGCCATATGTTCCTATTTTACTGATGCCTATGGCACTATATTTGATACTAATATGCTTATCAATAGCATGCAAACTGATCAAGGCGAAGCGATGGGATTGATGTCGCTAAGTTTCTTTGTACGAGTGTTTGTATTAGGCGTTATACCCTCGGTTATTATTGCTAAATTAAATATTAAGCGTGTGCCTTTACGTCGAGCATTGTGGCAAAAAGCAGTCACTTTAATTCTATCTTTCGCCGTAATAGCTGCTTGCCTATTACCATTCGGTGATCAGTACGCTACTTTTTTTCGTCAACATAAAATAGTGCGTAATTACACTAACCCTATTACTCCTATCTATTCTGTCATCAAGTTGGGTAGCGATTACGTTGATGAATTGCGCCGTCCTGATACTTTGACATTGCATGCAACAGATGCAAAACGAATAACTCCTACAGTCAGTACTAAAGCTGTAAAACCTAAACTTATGGTATTCGTCGTTGGTGAAACGGTTCGTGCTGATCACATCGGCTTAAATGGCTATAAGCGCGAGACTATGCCCCTACTTGCCAGCCAGCCAGATGTCTATAGCTTTAAAAAGGCCACCTCTTGCGGAACCTCTACTGCCTATTCTGTACCTTGCATGTTTAGCTATTCTAATAGAGAAGATTACGATTCTAAAAGTGCAGACTATAATGAAAACGTACTAGATACCTTAAATAAGCAAGGCGTCAGTGTGGTTTGGCGAGATAATAATTCGAGCTCTAAAGGGGTCGCGGATCGAGTGACCTTTGAGGATTATAAGACAGCTGATGTCAACCCAAATTGTGATGAGGAGTGTCGTGACATCGGTATGCTTGATGGTTTTAGTACTTTAGTTAATTCAGATGCAGAGGTAAAATCAGAAGGACCTGCTAAAGATACGCTTATTTTATTACATCAAATGGGCAATCATGGTCCTGCTTACTACAAACGTTATCCAAAAGAGTTTGAAGAGTATAAGCCAGTATGTATGACCAATGAGCTCTCTAAATGTGATGATCAATCTGTTATCAACGCTTATGACAACGCTATTCGTTATACCGACTACTTCTTAAATAATGTTATTGATACGCTAAAACCCTACGAGCAAAATTATGATGTGGTGATGGTATACATCAGCGACCATGGAGAGAGCTTAGGCGAGAACAATATCTACTTGCATGGTATGCCCTACGCTATAGCACCCGACGCCCAAAAGCAGGTGCCCGTCATTATTTGGTCGCCTACTAGTAATAATATTGATAAAAGTAGCCTCGTTGGTATGATTGATCAGCCCGTATCACACGACTTTATTACGCCGACTCTGCTTAACTTTTTCGGTATTACTACTGAGGAAGTAAAAGGAGCGCCGACCTTTTTTAAATCTGTTTATTAAAGTTTGAAAACTAAGTACTGCTATAGTCAGTTCAATATGAAAACGCTACAGCGTGATTGGGATAAATATTTCGCAGCCTCTGTCTGCGTAGGCACAGCACGCTAGAAAAATTTATCCCAGTCACGCGCCATAAAGTAACATATCTATTTTATTTAGTATCAACTATGGCATTTATACACGAGACCCCTATGTACAAGATACTTGTTGTTGAAGATAACCCTGACATCGTTGCCAATATTTATGCCTTTTTTGAACCCAAAGGTTTTGAGTTAGACAATGCTCATAATGGCATTAGTGGCCTAACGTTGGCTGCGAACAATCGTTATGACGTTATCTTGTTAGATGTCATGTTACCGGGTATGGATGGTACAAAACTATGTAAAAAGCTCAGAGAAGACTTGCATAATAAAACTCCCGTATTGATGCTAACCGCACGCGATACGGTCTTAGACAAAGTTGCAGGTTTTGATAGTGGTGCTGATGATTATCTGGTCAAGCCCTTCTCACTCGTTGAGTTAGAGGCACGTATCAAGGCGCTTATACGTCGAAATCAAGATGATCTTTTTGAGCATAGTATAATTATTGGCGACTTGTCCTTAAATGCTAATGAGCATACTATCGCACGCGAAAATCAGCCGTTAAAACTGACACCTACAGGGTTTAAAATATTAGAAGCTTTAATGAGTGCATCGCCCCGAGTCGTTAGCAAGAATGAGCTTGAAGAAAAGGTGTGGGGTGAAGATATTCCTAGCAGTGATGCGTTGCGGACTCACTTGCACAGTGTACGTGTACAAGTCGATAAGCCATTTGCTAAACCTATGATAATCACAATGCCTGGAGTAGGTTATCAAATTATTGATCCAAATAGAGCATAAAGTATCTCAATAAAATTTTCGACACTTCTTTCATTAAGTCACCTTAACTATATCTACTCTTCTCTATTTGCTGTTTCTCATCACTAAGAAATTACTATGTTCTATATTGAATCAATCGCCAATAAATTTCGACTATCATACTTAGTTTTTGCCCTAATGCTTTGCTCTGTATTTATTAGCATTTATGTATATGCTGAGACTAGAATGGAACAAGAACTAGTTAAAGCGGGTTTGTTACAACAATTAGAGCTTAGTCAAGAAAAACGGGGCGAGCAACCTATTTACACTGTAGATCCAGGTATTAAAATCTATAGTTACGATTACGCCCCTGATGATTTAAAAACTTTGGCGACTGAGACCGTTAAAGATATAAATGTAACTGTCGCTACAGATGATGGATACACTGAGTCTGAAATGTTCTTTTTTAATTATAAGCAAGGTAAGCAGAATTATATTTTGACCTATTTAGAAGATGACGAGATGGTAATGGAAAACTATCCTGTTTTGGCAATTTTTGAACAACTAGAGGATACGTTCTCTAACGCATTGAACGCGGCTATTATTCTAAGTTTACTTATTGCTGTTATATTCTCTCAACTATCCTCTAGGCAGATTACTAAGCCTTTATTAGACTTAAAAAGTGCGGTAGAAAACGACCATCAGAATTTAACTGAGTTGACTCATTTACCATCGGAAGTCGGTGTGTTAGCCCGTGCTATTGACGATAAAAACCATAAGCTTGAGCAGTATCTTAAACGTGAGCAGTTATTTACGGGTGATGTCAGTCACGAACTACGTACTCCTTTAACAATCATTATGGGCGCGTCAGAAGTACTAGCTTCTCAATTAGAAAGCGATAATCGTTTGAGCGAGTTCACCGACCGTATTAGCACTACGGCCAAGGAAACTTCTGAAATTATTAGTGCGCTATTATTACTTTCGCGTGCTCCTGAAAAACTAGATGCTCCGAGAACTTCTATCAACAGCATTGCTTTAAGTGAAGTAGACCGCTTAAAGTACTTACTACGTTATAAAACGGTGAACTATACCGTAGCCGCTGAACAAGAGCATTTCGCATACGTGCGACCTGAACTACTAAAAATGGCGTTAGGCAATCTAATTAAAAATGCCTTTCAATATACAGATGATGGTGAAGTAAGAGTCACTATTGATGATAAAAAGGTAACCGTTACAGATACCGGTTTAGGTATTCCTGAAGCTATGATGCCTCTGCTCTATGAAAGGTTTGAGCGTCTGGAACAAAAGAGCAATAATAAGCCTTTGGCTACTGCATCTGCCTCAAAGGAATATGCAAGCTATAAGGTTGAGGGTACTGGGTTGGGCCTTAGCATCGTACAACGCATAATGACGCACATGGGCTGGCAACTTACTCATCATAACAATCCTACTGGTGGCAGTACCTTTAGTATTTATTATAAATAAAGTGGATAGTGCTGCAATTACGCTCAAACGCTATTAATAAATAGTGCTGTACAATGATATTAATTAACTTCAATTCCTTACCAAACTACTAAGACCACCTGATATGAGTAAGGTTGTATCTGTTAAGCCTTTAATCGGTTTCATACCCGCTCTAAGTCCCGTTTCGATGCCTATATAGCGTGGCTCCCAATCAGGATTGAATTTTTCTTTAAAATGACGCAGTCCCGTAAAATTATAATAAGTTTGACCATACTTGGTAACAGTATTAGTAACATAGCGCCATTTTGGTCCGATAACGTCAGCTTCTACTGCAGTCTCTACGTGTTGGCCATCTACTTCATCTTGGTTCATAGCTTCTAGAACTTTACCTTTTAAGTGATTATCTTTTAAATCATTACTGTCTGTCACAGATTCAGTCGTTGCTTCAAGTCCAGTAAAGGGTGCCATACCCAAACTAAATTGTTAACTTATTAGTTCCTACTTATCCTTCCGCTTTTTTTATATGTCTCATAACCTACCAGACCCACAATCATTAGTAAAAATACAACGCTTATGCTAGTGACGCCTAGATCCAGCCCTCCATTCTTGATCGGTTGTGATAACCAATCACCAAGTGCAGCTCCCAAGGGGCGTGTCAAAATGTAAGCCAACCAAAAGCATAATACGGCGTTTAACTTAAGCACGTAAAACCCTCCGGTAATGAGTGCTATTCCTATCGCAAATATCAATGTAGAGTTTTGATAGCCAATGCTAAGCCCTTCTGCAAACCAATCTCCTGCGGCAGTTCCGAGCGCAAAAGTAGCCAAAATAGCTGTCCAATAGAATAATTCACGAGCAAAGGTATCAATATGATGAATGGATAGAGTTTTTTCTCGTGCGTACCAAATAGCGAAGACTACCGCCAGTATTATGCTAAAACCTATTGTGGAATAAGATAATGGGATGCCAAGGTTGTCTGTCATATTATCGGTAATCAGTGTCCCTAAGATACTGACAAACACTACCGTTAGCCAGTATTTCCACGGTATATAGTCTTTGGCTTTTAGCTGTATCACTAATACGATTGAAAACAGTACGGTCATGATAAGAGAAGTGACTGGCAAGCCTAGCTTAAAGTTAAAGATCATAAAGTCGGCAGCTGTTTCACCTACTGTGGTTGACATCATTTTTATCAGCCAAAACACTAAAGTGATTTGTGGCACTTTATTGAACATGTTGGCATACTTTGATGACTTTGATGACTTGGATAGGCTGTTTTCTGATACGAGTAGTTGAGGAGAGATAGACATGAGTGCTTTCCTTTTTAGAGTAGTTGGGAGATAGCACTGTATTTGCTACATCCTTAACCTATAGTAATTACTCAGCTATTAAGAAAGTGTTAAGACCTCATCAGTTACCTCTTAATTTAAATATATCTTCGTTAATTAAATTA
This sequence comes from Psychrobacter glaciei, assembly GCF_014652895.1. Taxonomy (GTDB): domain Bacteria; phylum Pseudomonadota; class Gammaproteobacteria; order Pseudomonadales; family Moraxellaceae; genus Psychrobacter; species Psychrobacter glaciei. Next base: position 66,515 of record NZ_BMZR01000009.1, on the reverse strand, counting down.
TTACCTCTTATTAAGCCTTCCCTACGTCATATTTGCATATCTCAAAATATAAAAAGCTAGACTACGACTGATTTAAAACCATTTCTTACGTTTAAAATACACAACGATGGCCATAATCAATATTGCCATTACACCCCATAAGGCAAAGTAACCCTCCTTCCATTTTAACTCAGGCATGTACTCAAAATTCATGCCATAAACGCCTACCAAAAAGGTTAATGGTATAAATACCACTGACATTAAGGTCAAGGTACGCATGATTTCATTCAAACGATGGCCCTGAATTGAGAATATCAGATTGGTTTTACTATCAAGCTCAAACAACTCAAAATCAATTTCATCAATCAAATTGTTGGCTTGCTCTTTTAGCTCTGTAAAATACTTGCTGTCCATAGGAATGATATTAATCGTTTTCAGTTTTACAATAGTATTACGCAAGCTTAGCGTCGCTTTCTTAAAATTCAACATGCGACGTTTTTGCTCCTCAACCTTTTCAGTGAAATAAGGTGTTGGATTAATATTCGTCACCTTTATAGAGTCACTGTCAGCATTCAATAATTTTTCAAACGTTTCCTCATAGTTTGCTATCAGTGATTCAATCAAAAGAAAAATTAAGTAATCGACTCTTTTGCTTCGAACTTGCCCTTTACCTTGAATCAAGCGATCACGAATCCACTGGAAATGGTCGTCAATACTCTCTTGCAAACTCCATAACATATTTGACGATACAACAAAAATCAGTTGTTCATTATTTAGATTTTTATCGTCAGTTTTCAGCACCTTCAAGGCGATAAATAATACGTTATCGAGTTCAATAACCTTATTGGCATGCTCATCATCTTGCAGTAATTTAATTAAGAAGTCATCAAACTGGTTTTGGATAACTACTTGTTCCATCTCATCTAATTCACTCAATCCATAGGTATTGAGCCAAAAAACTTCATCTCCATGAGGCTCAAAGTTCAAAATCAAGATATCTTCGCAAGGTACTATTGACACTTTTGAAGGTGAATAAGTAATAAGTGTGGTGTTTCGTAAGAACTTTTCTGACATCCTTTCCTCCTATAGACACTCCTTTAATCAAAACTTAGCAAGCCTAGTATCTAGAACGAATATTAGCTGTGTTAAACGTTTAATAGTCTTTTAACAATGATTTAACTCAAAAAACTAAGCGATAGTTATTATATTTCACTCGCTAATTAAACTCTTATTTCCCGCTAAGTTTCTCCTATGTCATCTCTTGTATCATAGACTCATACCCAAAAGGTAGCTGTCAAAACCACTTATGATTTTATCAGAAATTAATTGAATACAAAGGATAACTATTATGAAAAACTTATCAACGCTAACCAAATCAGCAATCATCGCCCTTACTATTGCAGGCGTAGGTGCAACCGCTATAGCCGCCCCTGCTACCAATACCAAAGCGGTAACTGGATCAAGTGAAGCCGTTAGTGCTATGCAAAGTAAGATCAGCTTAACGCAGGCAATCGATATAGCCAAACAAAATGCTAAAGGTGATTTGGTCAGCGCAGAGTTTGATTATGACGACGAAGATGATGACAACAGTGCCACAACAGGTGAGTACGAAGTCGAATTCATCTCTAACGGTACGGCTTACGAGATCAAGATTGATGCCAATACTGGTAAAGTCATCGAGACTGATGAAGAAAAGTTAGACAAAAAGGACATGGCTGAATACAGCGCGCTGATGCAAGCCAAAGTGACGCTAACTAGTGCTATGCAAAAAGCCACTCAAAGCGTAAATGGTCAAGTAATCGGTGTTGAGTTCGAGCTTGAAAAAGGCCAAGCTCTATATGACATCGAAGTTGTCAAAGACAATCAGATATATGATGTGAGTATAGACGCCAATACTGGCAAGATTTTAATCAGCCAAGTTGATATGGAGGAGGAGGATTAATAGTTTATCGAACTAGTTTTAGACCAATACGCATTTAACAAGACGTAAATTAGCCGACACCTTAGAGCGTTAAGGAGTCAGCTAATTTGATGACAAGCATCTCATTATTACGAAAGTTACCAAAATTTTATGGTATCTCAGCTAATTATAAATTTTGAAAAGTGTTGCTCTTAACGTTTTCTTAACAACCATAAGCTCATACTGATACCCAAGTGCTAACCAGTGCCCTTCTCCTACACTGGGATCATTACAATAATAATTAAATCGATGATTGCACTTTTTATTCGCATCTCAATTTTGACAAGCAGCAGTAGCTGATACCGTAGTAAAACTAGGTATCAGCTACTGCTTTTTAGTTTGTGAAATTTACCTTAACGCGATCTTAACATGCACTGTCATATCATTAAGACCTGCCAGCTATTCTAATCTTAATAAACACTAAGCTATCGATATGAATAATTCCAAGACTACTGCTCTGAGCCACGAACATAAAAATCTTGATTATAAAAATCAGCCCGTATCTGATGGTACTTTTATAGCGGATAGTTTTGCAAATGAGGTTAAAGGTAAAAAAGGGTTAGCTCGTATTGTTAAAGCTACGGGGTATTCTATAGATGGTTTTAAAGCGGCTTATAAGTATGAGGCCGCATTTAGACAAGTTATATGGCTTAATCTTGTACTTTTCACTGTCATCGTATTTATGCCTTTTGGAGTTATTCTAAAAATGGTGCTTGTGGTTGCTTCATTCTTATCCCTGATTGTGGAGCTTATTAATACGGGAATAGAGGCAAGTATCGATCATACCTCAACCAAACAGCATCCATTAGCGAAGATAGCCAAAGATGTCGGTTCTGCTGCGCAATTTTTAGCACTGTTGCTACTTTTTGTTTTATGGTTGATGGCGTTATCCAGTCTTTCATACTGAATAGTGCTTATGCTTTTTTGCGATTTGATCAATAAGGCGTTTCGATGACTCTAGACAATAACTTCTCTCATTGGATGTGGCTCAAGCTATTTTGCTTAACAATCATTGCGACTTTGACATTTGAGCATAGCCAATTTGATATTCGTATCAGTGAGTTTTTTTATAATAATGGTCAGTGGCTTATAGAAAAAAGCGCTCAGCCTTATGCTTTTATTTTTTACGACGGCCCTAAAGCGCTATTAATTTTATCAGCTATCTATCTATTAACCATATTACTTGTCAAATATAAACGTCTTGCAAAGAGACCCTTTATCACCAATCATAGTAATCTGAATAAATATATTGTACCTTTCTCAATTCGTGAGATAAGTTACTTACTGATTATTCTTATTGCAGTACCTAGTACTATCGCACTATTAAAAGGGGTCACACATGTTAGTTGCCCTAATCATTTAACCTTGTTCGGTGGGGATCTACCCTATCTTAATCTTTGGCAAAGCATGCTCGCTAAAACCGATGCAAAATGCTTCCCAGCGGCTCATGCTAGCGCAGGATTTTCTTTATATGGTTTAGTATTTATACCTGCTCTTTATAAGTATCGCTACAGAATATTTGAAACCGTAACCGTATTAGGTTGGTCAATGGGACTCTACAAAATGATGTTTGGTGATCATTTCTTTAGTCATACTTTAGTATCAATGCTGCTTTCACTAACGATAGTTTGTGCGCTTGCTAGCGTGTTTTTCAAAAGAAAAACTAATGTCAAATAAAATAATCATGCTTTAGACAATCATCGTCACACCGATTACTATTAGGATTAAACCACCTAAAGCTTCTGCCTATAATTTATAGGTTTTTTTACCTGTAAGTTTTAACATCTAATCAAACGCTTATTCTACGCTAAGCTTCTCCTATGTCTTCTTTTGTATGATGGATTCATATCGACACTTCTGACAACTTTGATAATAAGTCGTCAGACATGAACCTTAAATACGGAGTAAACACGATAAAAAAACTATCAACCCTCAGCAAATCCCTACTTATTGCTCTTAGCGTTCTAGGTATTGGTACGCTCGCTGTTGCCTCAGGTCAAATACCTGCTATTTCAGGCGCAAAGACGAGTGACGCAGTCGCAATAGCACAGAGTAAAATCAGTCTAGAGCAAGCCGTCGCTATTGCACAAAAAACAGTCGAAGGAGACTTAATCAGTGCTGAGTTTGACCAAAACGACTATATGGAAGGTGGTGAGTATGAAATCGAGCTTATCGATAGTGGCATGGAGCATAAAGTAAAAGTTGATGCCAGTAGCGGCAAAGTCCTAAAATCTAAGCAGGGAAAAATGGATCAAGACGATTTAGCAGAATATAACGCTATGAGGCAAGCTCAGAAAACCCTAACCCAAGCCATGCAAAAAGCAACGCAAAGTGTTGGTGGCAAAATTACTGAAGCAGAGTTTGATTTTGATAACGGTATACCCGCTTACGAGATTGAAATAGCTAAAGGGATGGACATACATAAACTAATAATTGATAGCACGAATGGTCAGGTTATCAGCAGTCAGTTAGACGATGATGATTAATATTTTAAAACTTGGTTGAATATAGCTTAACAACGGCTCTACTCTGTACACTTGTATTGATTAGAGCTTTTTAGTTTAAAGACACTATAAAAATTTTCACTATAGATAAATATTTTTTAATCCTAATAGCCACACAATAAGGGCATCTAATGAGAGTATTAGTAGTCGAAGATGATTTAATGATTGGCGAAAGTCTATGTGAAGCTTTACAGGATGAGGCATATACGGTTGATTGGGTCAAAGATGGTCGCCAAGCCATACTGACATTAAGGGTGCAACCTTATGACATCGTTTTATTAGATTTGGGCTTGCCAGAGGTTGATGGTATGGGCGTGTTGACCGCTATTCGTGATGCTAAAATTGAAACGCCAGTATTAATATTAACTGCACGTGATCAACTAAGAGATAGAGTGGCAGGTCTAGACTCAGGGGCTGATGATTATGTCGTTAAGCCTTTTGAGCTAGCAGAAGTCTTTGCACGCATGAGAGTGCTTATTCGCCGTGCTCAAGGCAAGGCTGATAATCAAGTAACCGTTGGCAATTTAAGTTTAGATACCGCACACAAACGGGTCATGATGGATGGCCGCCCTATAGATTTGACCGCCAAAGAGTACATGCTCCTGATCACCTTCATGCTATCGCCTGAAAAAGTCATGTCCAAAAATGAGCTTGAAGATTCTCTATATGGCTGGGGCGGTGAAGTTGAGAGTAACGCCATTGAGTTTTTGATTCATAGTTTACGCAAAAAGGTCGGACAAGATAGAATCAAAAATATTCGTGGCCTTGGCTGGTATATCAGCAATACCTAACTTTAAATGAATAACTCAAAACACTCGCTATTATCTATAAAAGTTAAATGCTATGCCTAAATTCCGTAAGCTCTTTAACTCATTACAGTTCCAACTTATCTTTTGGTCTGTTGTGTCATTCTTGCTACTGGCAATAGTGGCTGGCGGTTATGGATTTTGGTACAGCTATAACGAGATAAATGACTTTCAAGATGATAACTTAAAAAATACTGCCGCCTTATTGGAGCAGTCGCTCAATATTAGCGGTTTAAATAGTAATGCAGCTGCTTTAGACAATGAAGAGCATACCAGCAGTAACATCCATTTTGATACCGATGACGATGATGGTGCGATCACCGTTGATATCGTCATACTCTCCGCCTCACTCAGTAACGGGGTACAAGATTATCAGAATGATAAAAGCGATGACGAGCATGATTACTCAGAACCTATATCGCTGGCATTAGTAGATAGCATTCCACAAGGAATAAGCGATCAAGATATTGACGGCCATTCTTGGCGAACTTATAGAAATGATGTCAAGATTCAGTCTTTAGATACTGATGAAGAAGTGGCGCTAATCTTACGCCAGCAGACAGATTTACAGGATGATTTAGCCAAAGCCAGTGCCTTGCAATCTTTTTTACCCCTTATTATCGGTATAGCATTATTATTGCTTTTACTCCCTTTTATCATGTGGCGAATGATGAAACCTGTGCGCCAATTACACTATGAGATAAGCGCACGTAATGAGAATGACCTAAGTCCTTTATCGATTGGTAGACTGCCCTCTGAGTTGCTGCCACTAGCAGAATCCCTAAATAGGTTATTAGCCTTAGTGAAGATTAGTATAGAGCGTCAACAACGTTTTATCGCTGATGCTGCTCACGAACTGCGCTCGCCGCTCACTGCTATCTCATTACAGCTACAACGATTGCAGCGTATTAGTAATAATAATGTTATGTCGGAAGGTCTTGATAAACTGGCTATTCGCTTGAAACGTAATCAAAGTTTGGTTGAGCAATTATTGACGCTTGCTAAAGCTGGCAATATCAATACAGTGCTCGATCATGAAGAAACCCCCACCAGCGTTAAATTTATTATCGAACAAGTCATAGGATTACTCATTCCTATTGCTGATAATAAAAATATCGAGCTAAGTCTTGATATGCAGTCTAATAATAAAGTAAATATGGACGAGACGTCGTTATTGATCCTGATCAAAAACCTTATTCAAAACGCCATTATTTACACGCCAGCTGGTGGTCAAGTCATGGTTAAACTATATCAACTTGAGCAAGACCTAGACAAATCAGATAAATTAGCTCTAAATACTCAATACAATTTTGGCTCACATGTAATTCAATCTGGAAAACCAAACAATTTTAACAAGGTCAAAGATAACAGACTAGTGTTACAAGTAGTGGACTCAGGTGCAGGCATTGATTCTAGTGACTATGGGAATGCTTTTGAACCCTTTGTACGGCTTAACCAGTTGGCAGGTACTATTGATCAATTCAGCGATACTATAAGCGCTCCAAGATCAGATAGCGCCAGTAAGCAATCACAGGAAATAGAAGGTACAGGACTTGGGCTCTCTATCGTCAAGTCAATCTGTGAGCAGGCAGGTATCGATGTTTTTATGAATGACTCTACTTCTGAAATTTTAAACTTAAATGGTAATCAAGGACTTTGTATCACGCTAGTCTTCTAAACTTATACATAGAAATTTTAATAGCTTTAATTGGCTATATCTTCACGTTTTCTTAACACCTCTATTGATAATTTAGTGACGTCTACAACGTAACATTAAATTTGCTTCTCAATAGAGTGAATCCACCTATGAATACAACCTTGAACACTCAATATTCACCCACTGGTTTTAGTAATGATCCAGTGCTAAACGCTTTGTCCAAAGTTCCGGAAGTTACCCTACTTTTTTGGATAATTAAAATCGCTGCTACGACACTAGGTGAAACGGCAGGCGACGCTTTATCAATGTCGCTAAACCTAGGCTACATTGTCAGTACTGGTATATTCGCTGTATTGTTTGCTATAGCAGTAGCCACCCAAATCAAAGCTAACTCCTTTAATAAATGGTTATATTGGACCACCATTATAGCGACGACGACCTTAGGTACAACGATAGCGGATTACGTGACTAGGTCATTAGGCATTGGCTACGCTGGCGGGTCAGCGCTGCTGGTAGCTCTACTTGGGGTATGCCTAATTATGTGGCAGAAAACGATGGGAAGTATCGCTGTCGATAGCATTAGTAAACCTAAGGCGGAAGTGTTTTATTGGACGACCATCATGTTTTCACAAACATTAGGTACCGCACTTGGTGACTGGGTAGCAGACACTAAAGGCATGGGCTATACAACGAGTGCTATCATTTTTGGCTCTTTACTAGCGCTTATCGCTTTGATGCATTTTGGCACTAAAATATCTAAAACGCTTCTATTCTGGATTGCCTTTGTCTTGACTCGCCCTTTAGGAGCAGTCTTAGGCGATTTCTTAGATAAGCCGCTTGATCATGGCGGTCTTGCACTTAGTCGTTTTGGAGCTTCGGCAGCACTATTAGTTTTCATCATTGCCTGCTTATTAGTTTTTAAGCAGCGTGCTAGTGCTAGGGCTCACTGATAGTTTTTAAAAAGTTAAGTACGAAATATGTACATTAAAACCATAAATAATGTCTAAATTTTATACTTAACTAGTGACCAAAATTGATATTCATGTTGCTATAAACTCCTTTAAAATACGCTAAACGTCATACCGATCAATCCTTTATATCCCTTTAGTTATATAGTATGGTAGGTTATTTTACATTAACGCTGTTTAACAAAATATGGTGGTTCTAGCCTCCGAAGCCGAGGGTCGTGGGTTCGATTCCCGCCGAGCGCACCAATTATGATGTTTACAACCTCGCTCCATCACTTCCTTACCTTAGCACTGCCCTAAACTATTCATACTCATCAAACCTACACTTCAAGATATTTGCGGCCTTTCTGTGCCCGTATACTTCTGAGGCTCTCACCTGTAGTCGGTTCGGTATAATTTGGATACAAGGAAGCCGAGTGAAAATACTATAAATAGTAGACTGAGCGAGACTGACACCGTACCCAATTTATAGAGAATTGGCTATATAGCAAAATTTACTCCGCCTCTTGTAGATTTGCAGTCAGTTGGTCACGGCTGGGGACTCTGTGGTAATTAATCACTGGTATCTCACCTAGACGGCGCTGACTTGCAGCAATCTTCTTATCAATCGTAATCATCGCGACTTTCTTGCCTTGTTTGCTAACGAGTAAATGATTTGCCTTACGTGTGACTCGATAATCAGGAAAGTACTGCTTTAATAGCGCTGTTGTTTTTTGCAGAGCATCATTAGGTGTGGCATTTTTTGATTTTGCGCCACTATGTTTTTCTCCTACTTTTGCCCCGCGCGATTTTGCCGCGAACCATAAGGCTGCGATGACAGCGAACAATATGACAAGCCACCAAATTCCGTCTATCATAAGAAAAAATATCCATTATTAGCAAGGGTTGGCTCATGTTAGCAGAATTATCACCAGCGTTAATAGCAGAAGTAAAACTTGCGGCAAAACTGTTGGCAGCGAAACAGCATATTTGCATTTTGACTGGCGCTGGCATTTCAGCAGAAAGTGGTATCCCGACGTTCCGAGACAAGCAGACAGGATTGTGGGAGAACTACGGAGTCGAAGACTTAGCCACCCCTGAAGCGTTCACTCGTGATCCAAAGCTGGTGTGGTCATGGTATCAATGGCGCAGACAGCTGGTAGCAGATAAAGCGCCAAATCCAGCACATCATGCTTTGGCTCAGTGGCAATACCATGCGCAAACTTCCGATCAGCAAGTGACTCTCATCACTCAAAATGTCGATGATTTGCATGAGCAAGCTGGTAGCTCGGTGACTCATTTACACGGTCATCTGTGGCGCAACCGCTGTGGTCAATGTCAGACACCCTCTCAAGATCAACCAAGAACTTCATACGATAACCGAAACACCATGAGCTTCGATGAGGCACTGCTGACCTGCCCGCATTGTGGTGGCTATATCCGACCGGATATTGTTTGGTTTGGAGAAGCCTTACCCATACAAGCATGGCAGATTGCAGAAGAAGCAGCGGCTAATTGCGAGGTATTTATCAGTATTGGCACATCAAGTCTTGTTTACCCTGCCGCAGGTCTCGCACAGCTAGCCAAGCAAAATGGTGCCAAGATTATAGAGATAAACCCCGACCCGACGCCAAACACCATCGTTGATATCACTTTAGCAGAAAAGGCTGGTGTGATACTGCCGCTGCTTATAGAAGAAATTACTGCTTTATAGGTATGGGTATAAAATGAACAATAAAAAAGGCTTAACGATTGATATCAACCATTAAGCCTTCACTACTAAAAAATAAACGCATTAAAGCTTATTTCAACGCAAGATCAACCTTCGCTAAGTAGGATTCTTTTAACTCATCACTGATAAATGAGGAGTTAAAAGAGTTCTTTACTAAAGTAACAACATCGTCTTCCGTTAGCGGTAAGTTTTCGCATATATTTATAAAGTTCTGATTCATATAGCCTTTGAAATATGCTGGATCGTCTGAATTGACACTAATATTTAAACCATAATCCAGCAGCGCTTTGATATTGTGTTCTTTATAGTTTTCAAAGACCTTGAGTTCGATATTTGAGTTCGGACAAACTGTCAGCGGCATTTGCTCGTCTTTGAGCCTTTGCATCAATTCTGGGCTTTTTATAGACTGCACACCATGATCGATTCTATTAATCTCTAATAAATCCAGAGCTTCATATATATACGAAAAATCTGCCTCTTCGCCTGCATGAGCGACCAGCTTAAAGCCTTCTTCTTTGGCTTTTTTGAATACTTCTTTAAATTTCGATGGCGGATTGCCCAATTCTGATGAATCAAGACCAACACCGATGATATCATTTTTGAACGCCAATGCTTGCTCTAACGTTTCAAACGCCTCTTCTTGTGATAAATGTCTTAAGAAGCACATAATGATGCAAGACGTAATACCATACTTTTCTTTAGCATCTACGAGCGCTTCTTTGATACCAGTGATTACAGCTTCAAAAGACACACCACGTTCGGTATGCGTCTGTGGGTCAAAAAATATTTCTGTGTGAATGACGTTGTCTTCAACACATTTAAGAATATATTCCCACGTCAAATCATAAAAATCATCTTTTGTGAGCAGGACATTGGCACCCGCATAGTAGATATCTAAAAAGGTCTGCAAGTTGGTGAAGTTATAAGCATTGCGTACATCTTCTATGTCTGTATAAGGAATCTCTACTTGGTTTTTTTTCGCCAATCTAAACATCAGCTCAGGTTCTAGCGAGCCTTCAATATGTAGATGAAGTTCCGCTTTTGGTAGTTTCTTTATTAACTCAATCATAGTGTTCCAGTAATGGTTTTTGATAAAGGCTTTTTTTCTGAGGATTGCTCTCTATAAATGCGTCTGGCTATAGATGTGTTTGGAAGCGCCCTCTTGTTTAAAAGTCTATTATATTTGGATTTCGCCTAGAACCCTATAGATTAAGATCAAAACGTTCTACCTTATTATAAGCATCACTTCATAAATGCTACTTCATAAACGCTATTTCAAAAACACCACCGTATCGGACAGCTCATTACCTGCTGGGTTATTCTCAAGATGATAGTACTGACGCAATACCTGTCCAACTTCGTCTAATAATTCAGCTAAGCTCTCTTCAGTGTTTTTATTTGCGATGCCCGACACGGCTTTTTCACACATTGCCCGCCAGACTGTGGGGCTCACATGAGCGCTGATACCGCGATCCGCGACTATCTCTAATTGGTGCTCACAGATATTGACATAAACCAAGACACCCGTGTTTTCTTCGGTGTCCCACACGCGATACTCGCTAAATAAATCCACCGCACGCTCGCGACAGTCGATATGATAAGCATCCTGAGTCGGCAGGTGGTTTTCTATAATTAAAAACACTTCTCCACGATGGCCACGCTCTGCGCTAGTGACCTCATCTGTCAAACGGGCTTTGGCTTCTGCTGTCAGCCATTTGCTGTGCAGCAAAGGAACAAATAGGACTTGACGCCACCAGCGGGCAAAACTGGCTTTTGGAGCATTGTTTTCTGACATTTAATTGTTTCCTCACAGACATCATTTTTGCAGGTTGTTTGCGTTTTTTACTGCGGCTTCATTTGCTTGGTTTTTACTAACAAATTTTTAATAGTTACTTACAATTTTTAATAGTTACTTACCATGAGCCACCAGCACCGCCACCGCCAAATCCACCACCGCCGCCACCAAAGCCGCCGCCGCCGAAACCCCCACCGCCAAAGCCGCCACCACTTCCGCCACCCATACCGGGTAAGAAAATCATACCGCCGCGTCGTCTGCCACCTTTACCGCCGCCACCTTTGCCACCACCGCCGCCGCGTGAGATCAAAAACAGCCATATAAATATCGCCATAATCAATGTCATAAAGAACCCGCCGCCCAGTGCCAGCGAGCCAGCAAAAAACCCACTTGCGGTAATGATAGAGCCAAATACTCGGCCTAAAATATTGGTAATAAAACTACCAAATATCATTGCCATAATAAATAAGAAAATAGGTGATGGTAGCTCATCTGAGCCTTGTTGAACGTTACGCTCCGCAGCTTGAGCATCGGCACGGGCCAATACGTCAGGATCAGCAGTCAGACGCGTTTTAAATGCATCAACACCTGCTAGTATCCCTGCGCCATAGTTGTTTTGCTTAAACAATGGTGTGATGTCTTCACGAATGATACGGTTAACCGCAGCATCTGGTAGCACACCCTCTAGCCCATAACCCGTTAGGACATACATATCACGGTCATTGACCGCCACGACAATCAGCAAACCATCATCGATATCTTTATCACCCAACTGCCATTTCTCTGCAACCTGCAAAGCATAGTCAAAGATAGGCAAACCATTGGTAGTCGGAACAATGACGACAGCTGCCTGCGCCAAACCTTGTTGATAGATACTTCTGAGCTGCGCCTCTAAGCGCTGCTTTTCTTGCGGGTTTAAAATATTGGCTTGGTCAATAACAGGGCTGTTTAATATGAGCTTGTCCGCATCGACACTTTCAGCATTTGATTGGACAGGCGGCTTAGTAGGCGCTCGTGTTTCTGCTGACTTTTCACTATTAACTGCTTCATTGCTTGCGGCATTAGGGTTGATCGCATCGTTGCCCAGTATGGCTTCGTTAATTGCCTCGTTACCCAATACCGTATCATTTATGGCTTCGTTGGAATCGCCTGCTTTGGCAATGGCCACCAGATCCTCGACACTGCGGTTTTGCAGATTCGAAGGGCTGTTTGAGCCACTATCGGTAGCCACTGCCGTATCATTAGGTGCCGCATACAGCACTGGTGCACTGCTGATGCTCAGTGTGAATAGTAATACTGATAAGATTGCTTTTGAATGATTCATCTAATCTATACCACCTCAAATGACGTCTGTGCTGAATGAATGGCGACTACTGCAATAACTATGAGCTTCGTTTATCTTTTAAGCATCAAGCCTTATTATGCATCGTACTTTTTGTGCACCGTATTTTTTATGCATTGTACTTTACTGAGCAGCTGCTGCATCGTCGTCGCCAAAATCAACACTGGGTGCTGTTGAAATGGCTTCTTCGTTGGCTACTGTAAAGTTTGGCTTGGTATCTAGACCAAATACTTTGGCAGTGATATTGGTTGGAAATTGACGCACCGTCGTATTATAGCTTTGTACTTCTTGAATATAGCGGTTACGAGCAACGGCGATACGGTTTTCCGTGCCTTCTAGCTGTGCTTGCAAATCTTGGAACAAGGCATCTGATTTTAGCTCAGGATAGCGCTCAGAGACAGCCATTAGACGCGATAAAGCGCCAGTCATCTGCTCTTGCGCAGCCGCATAACGCTCCATCGCTTCAGGGTCGTTGAGCACCTCAGGAGTCACGGTGATACCACCAGCACGTGAGCGCGCTTCAGCAACTTGGGTAAACACCTCTTGCTCTTGCTCTGCGTATTGCTGTACAACTTTGACCAAGTTTGGCACTAGGTCTGAGCGGCGTTGGTATTGGTTGACTACTTCTGACCACGAAGCCGTTACCTGCTCATCTTGTGCTTGCAGATTGTTATAGCCACAACCCGTCAAACCAACGGTAGAAGTCGCTAATACTGCTGATAGTAACATGGGTTTTACAATGGATTTACGCGTCATCGTTGTCTCTCCTAATAATGATAAATAACAAATACCTAGTAACACGTTTTTTTACAGCTGATATAACCACTTGTTCAACCATCCTGTACGTCTATTTATCCAGTCCATCAACTGCTACTTTATTCAATAGAATGATAGTCGTCAGTAACGGTTACATTTTATAGCCTACAAGACATTCTGCCAATAATGGCGATATAACCCACTTTTTACAATTCATCGTTACCAAAACACAACCGCCACGCCTAATCATATTGGCATTTATACTTGCTTACACTATGGTTATATTTATCCAAAAGCTTAATTATGTTGACTAATAAACCATTTCGCTTTGAACTGCGGGTAAAACAATAATGTAGCAGTTACAAAACTCCTTTGTTTCATCGCTATTTATTGTGGGGTCTGTCGTCTCAAACATCGAGATATCCTGCTACTCTTAAAGAAATTTCTAGTAATTGTGCCAAAAATATGGCAAATTGCAGTTACGTAGCCGTACGGTTTGAATACATTTGGTAGTGGACTTATCGTTTGTTTAGTATTAGAGGATTACGAACGTCTGGTTAACTCTGTTCAAGGATCGCCAAAGCCTCAACTTACAAATCGACAAGCTTTTACCAGTGTAGCCAATCGATACGACTCATAGCAAGTTGAATGCTATCGCTTTACTGATAAGTATTTAATTATATAACCGCCTGTTTTATCCGCTGGTCCATTTATAACAGCTATTGCGTCGATGACGTAATGACTGGATGTACCGCATAATGAAGACAGCAAAGGATTGCAACTGCAGCTCATTTTGAAATTGACTCTGATGAGCGGTATACACATGGTCAGTGTTGCGAATAGGCCAAGCGGATAAATACAGACAACTACAGTCCATTCTGAGTGGCTAAGTACATATAAGACTTAACGAGATGTGTAAGTCTATGCAGGCAAACTAAGTGAGCCACTAGAGCAATTGGTTGACGCCGGTATTAGTATTAATAGCCACTTTGAGACAGTATTAGGAATATACATATGGAAGGTTTAGTCAATTTAGTAAACGGAATTATCTGGAGCCCTGCACTGATCTATCTGTGTCTGGGTGCGGGTCTGTTTTATTCCATTATGACGCGCTTCGTACAAGTACGTCTATTCGGTGAAATGATCAAATTACTATTCACCGGTAAATCTAGCGCACAAGGTATTTCATCATTTCAGGCACTTGCCGTCTCACTCGCAGGACGCGTGGGTATGGGTAACATCGCTGGGGTAGCTGCTGCTATCGGCTTCGGTGGTCCAGGTGCAGTATTTTGGATGTGGGTTGTGGCCTTCTTAGGGGCATCTACTGCCTACGTCGAGTCTACCCTTGCACAGATTTACAAAGAAAAAGATGTGATTACTGGCGAATATCGCGGTGGCCCTGCTTATTACTTTGAGCGTGCCCTTGGTCAAAAATGGTACGGTATTCTCTTCGCCATCGCCTCTATTTTAGCTTGCGGTATGTTCTTACCAGGCGTACAGGCAAACGGTGTTATCAGTGCATTTGCACAGGTGATGGGTGAAGGTACTATCATGAACGTCGGAGGCCTAGAAGTTGGCTCTATGCGTTTAGTGGCACTAGGTATCATTCTAGTCGTTCTAGGTATCATCATCTTTGGTGGTATTAAGCGTATTGCAACTTTTACCGAGTTTGCTGTACCTTTTATGGCACTAGGTTATATCGTTTTAGCCTTAATTATTATGTTCTCTAACGTCAGCTTGATCCCAGATGTATTTGGGATGATCATTGGTGATGCATTCACTGCCCAAGCAGGTTTCGGTGCTGCTATTGGTTGGGGTGTAAAACGTGGTATTTACTCTAACGAAGCTGGACAAGGTACTGGCCCTCACGCTGCTGCTGCTGCTGAAGTTGAGCATCCATCACAGCAAGGTTTAGTACAGGCATTCTCAGTATATGTCGATACGTTGCTAGTCTGTTCTGCTACCGCCTTTATGATTTTATCTACAGGCATGTATAACATTCAAGGTACGCTTCCAGATGGTCAGTTCATCGTACAGAATGTTGCAGCTGGTGTTGAGATTAACTCACCTGCCTTTACGCAAATGGCAATGGAATCTGTCTATGGCACCTATGGTAATACCTTTATTGCCATCGCAGTATTCTTCTTTGCCTTTACTACGATTTTGGCTTACTACTACATCGCTGAAGTAAACGTGGCTTACTTGACTCGCTTCCTCGGTCGCGGTGCCAATAAAACTGGTCTATTCTTAGTCAAAATTCTAATCATGGTGATGGTTGCCTACGGTGGCTTGAATTCAGCTGGTTATATCTGGGCTATTGGTGATATTGGTGTTGGTCTCATGGCTTGGCTCAATATTGTTGGTATCTTGGTCATCTTCATTGTGGCTCGTCCAACACTGACTATGCTAAAAGATTATGAAGCTCAGCGTAAAGCTGGCGTGAAACGCTATAGTTTTGATCCTGCCAAATTTGGTATCAAAAACGCACCGTATTGGGAAGAGCGTCATCTAGCTGAACAAAAAAGAATGAACGCAGATCCACTACGTAAAGACAACGTATAATATTCTTTAGTTTGGTACTGCTACATCCTACTCATTGCGTATAAAAAGCCCGAGACTATTGTCTCGGGCTTTTTTGTGCCGATATTCTTATAGATCGTCGTAAAAAATACCAAGATAAATATATTGGCACAAAAAAGCCCAGCTCAATGGCTAGGCTCTTTCAGTATTATCTATACGTCAACTACTGATAAGTCATGACCAGTAGTCTGTAAAAAATTACTCAGGCATTAATACCGCATCGATAGTGTGTACCACACCATTGGTTGCCATGATGTCAGTACCAGTGATGTTAGCCGTTCCACCAGTAGCATCTGTAATGACGTTAGCATCGCTAATAGAAATCGTTGCGCCGTTAGCGGTTTTGATATCAGTAGCGTAAGGGATATCAGCAGCTTTAACTTCCATAGGTACTACATGGTAAGGAAGTACTTTCTTAAGTAAATCAGTGTTAGCCAATAACTCTTCTTTAGTCACGCCTAGCTTCTCTAGTACTGGAGCAAAAGCATCGTCAGTTGGGGCAAATACTGTGTATTTGGTATCTTCCATCAACATAGTATCAAGACCAGCGGCTTGAAGCGCTGCTGTAAGGATAGTTAGGTTCTCATTGCCTGCCGCTATTTCAGCGATAGTCTGTGTAGCTTCCATGTCCATGTCAGTCATTGGCTCTGCTTCAACCATTGGATCAGCTTCAGCAACTGGCTCAACTGCCATTTCTTCGGTGGTAACTTCAGGCTCAACTGGATCAGTAGCGGCTTCTTTGTCACTACAAGCGGCTAGTGACATGGCGGCTGTAACTACGGCGATAGATAGTAAGTTTTTCTTTAACATAGGTATTTCCTTGTAGATAATTAATTAAATAATGTGATTAACAAATATTCATTTTAAATAAAGATAAAAGTGACTGATATCTTGCAGACAGTACCGACTACTTATTATCCAGTCCTGATATCAAATTCGCTATATCGATAACTATAATTCTAACGGTTTAATTTTTAATTGGTACTTACTTAGGTAGCAACACTGTATCAATCACGTGTACGCTGTTGTTAACTTTTATTCTAGCTATGGCGTATTAGCAATATAACTGCTGATACGCTATTTTGAAGTAGCACTATTTGACATGCTATATATCTAAAAACGCCATTATCTGATTATTGACTCATACAGATAACGGCTGTTATTGGTTCGATCTCTACCTCATAGAAAGTAGAGATATCAGGTTTTGGTTATTCTTATTTAGGTAACAATACTTTATCGATCACATGTACCACACCATTGTTGGCAGCGATGTCAGTTTTCAAGATGTTAGCTGTGCGGCCATTTTCATCCATCAACTTACCTTCTTTAGTTACCATCAAGGTATCTTTGCTGGCTGTCATGACATTACCAGGCTTAACGTCTTTAGCGTACATGGCCATATCACCACTCACGACGTGATAACCTAATACCTTGGTTAACAAAGGCTTGTTGGCGAACAACTGCGCTTTGGTCATACCTGTTTCTTGTAATGCTTGCATAAAGGCAGCATTGGTCGGTGCAAATACGGTGTAATGAGCATTAGGATCAGACAACATGCCTGCTAGGCCTGCTGCTTGTACTGCTTCTACTAACACTGAAAAATCAGGATTGCTTTGCGCCACTTGTACGACATTCATTTTTGCCATAGATTGGCTGTGCATTGGCGCTTTCATATCCGCGCTTTTGCTTGGCATCATATTATTACAAGCGCTTAGGCCTGCGATTGAAAGAGCAAGTGTACCGATAGTAGCAATTTTAGTAATTTTCATAATATATCCCTTAATGATTGAATCATTCTTGATTATTGTATTACTGACTTACAGAGTAGATAATTGGCTTTAGAATGTGTTGATTGCGCTATTGATAATATTTACCAAATAGTAATGACAATGAACACTTGCTTGTAAGTTTTTCTTACCAACAGCCAATTCTTCTGAAATTAAATTAACATATAGAAAAGCCTTATGAATTCACTTTTACGCTACTTTTTGTCGTAGGCATGTAAGTTCTGTCGGACTTTTAATAGTCTTGATAGCTTCTAACCTTAAAAACAAAGCTTTATGTAATCTTTAAACGAAATGATAGTCATTTGTGCCTATTTGTTTTATGCAATAAACTCCATACCTGATGGCTCAAAAAGCAGATTTTGTATCTGCCATATTGCCAAAGAGGAATAAGCACTATCCCGCGTGGGATATTATTTTCATGCTAAAATAATGCGGATTTGCCTATTCCTTTTATAAAATTTTGCACCCTATCTGTTATTCCTTCCTTTTATGACATTGACGATATAAGCAGCGCTCCTATGACTCAAACGATTACTTCTCAACATGACGCCACCTCTAGCTCAGCGCAATCTGCTGATGATTTTATCCTCACGCCACCTGCCGTGTTTCCTTACAAGAAACAACAACTGACCGCACGTGCCCGTATCACTGAGCAAATGGCCTCAAGAATTTTGATGTTAGACGGCGCGATGGGTACGCAGATTCAAACCTATAAATTAGAAGAAGCAGATTATCGCGGTGAGCGTTTTGCGGATATAGACCAAGATGTGCGCGGCAATAATGATTTGCTTGTACTCTCGCAACCGCAAATGATTATAGATATCCATAACGATCATTTGACTGCTGGTGCGGATATCATCGAGACCAATAGCTTCAACGGTACGCGTCTATCCATGGCCGACTACGATATGCAGTATTTGGTACCTGAGTTAAATAAAACGGCAGCTCAACTTGCCCGCAGTGCAGCAGATGCGTTCACTGCCAAGACACCTGATAAGCCTCGTTTCGTCGCTGGTGTCGTAGGCCCTACCTCACGCACGTGCTCGCTATCACCTGATGTCAATGATCCAGCCTTTCGTAATATCACCTTTGATGAGTTGGTATTAAACTACCGCGAAGCGACCTTGTGCTTGATAGAAGGTGGTGTAGATCTTATCCTAATCGAAACTATTTTCGATACGCTGAATGCCAAAGCAGCGATATTTGCCATTACTGGCGTGTTTGATGACATTGGTTTTGAATTACCGATTATGATTTCGGGTACGATTACTGATGCGTCAGGTCGTACGTTGTCAGGTCAAACGGCTGAAGCATTTTATAACTCAATTCGCCACGCCAAACCATTATCGGTTGGCTTCAACTGTGCGCTTGGTGCCGATGCGCTACGTCCCCATATCCAAACGCTATCTAACATTGCCAATACCTATGTGTCAGCGCATCCAAATGCGGGCCTGCCCAATGAGTTTGGTGAATATGATGAAACCGCTGATGAAACCACCGCATTACTAGAAGGCTTTGCGAAAGCAGGCATCTTGAATATTGTGGGCGGCTGTTGTGGTACGACACCAGAACATATTCGCCAAATCGCGAATATGGTAAAAAACTATGCGCCGCGTGTGATTCCTGAAATCGCCCCTGCCTGCCGCTTGTCTGGGCTTGAGCCATTTACCATCACAGCAGACAGCTTGTTCGTCAACGTGGGTGAACGTACCAACGTGACAGGCTCTAAAAAGTTCTTACGCTTGATTAAAACGGAAGCCTATACCGAAGCGCTCGATGTCGCCCGCGATCAGGTAGAAGGCGGCGCGCAAATCGTCGATATCAATATGGATGAGGGCATGCTCGACTCCAAGCAGGCGATGATTCATTTCATCAACTTGGTGTCTGGTGAGCCTGATATCAGCCGCGTACCACTCATGATTGACTCCTCTAAATGGGACATCATCGAAGAAGGTCTAAAACGCACGCAGGGCAAATCTGTCGTCAACTCTATATCACTAAAAGAAGGTCATGCTGAATTCGTCGAGCGCGCCAAACTGTGTATGCGCTATGGTGCTGCCGTTATCGTCATGGCATTTGATGAAGATGGTCAAGCCGATACTTACGAGCGTAAAATTCAAATCTGTCAGCGTAGTTATGATGTGTTGGTTAACGAAGTCGGTTTCCCTTCTGAAGATATTATCTTTGATCCAAACATTTTCGCGGTTGCCACTGGTATCACTGAGCATAACAACTACGGTGCGGACTTCATCAACGCCACTAAGTGGATTACTGACAATTTGCCAAACGCCATGGTATCGGGCGGCGTGTCTAACGTGTCGTTTAGTTTCCGTGGTAACCCTATCCGTGAAGCCATCAACTCTGTCTTCTTATTTCATGCGATTACCAATGGCCTGACAATGGGTATCGTCAACCCAGCCATGCTTGAGTTATATGATGATATTCCAAAGGAAGCGCGTGACGCTATCGAAGATGTCATGCTCAACCGCAACCAAGGCGAAACAGGTCAAGACGCAACTGAACGCCTGATGACAGCTGCCGAAAACTATCAAGATGGTGGCAAGAAAAAAGAAAGTACGGTTGATATGAGCTGGCGTGAAGGCACTGTCGAAGCACGTATTGCCCATGCGCTGGTCAAAGGTATTACCACCTTTATCGAAGCCGATACCAAAGAAGCGTGGGAGAAATATCCCAAACCGCTAGAAGTCATCGAAGGCCCACTCATGGACGGTATGAATATCGTCGGTGATTTATTTGGTGCCGGTAAAATGTTCCTACCGCAAGTGGTCAAATCTGCACGCGTGATGAAGCAGTCAGTCGCGTGGCTAAACCCGTATATCGAAGCCGAAAAAGTAGAAGGCGAAACCAAAGGTAAAATTCTGATGGCGACCGTCAAAGGCGACGTACATGATATCGGTAAAAACATCGTCGGCGTGGTGCTTGGCTGTAATGGCTACGACATTGTCGATTTGGGCGTGATGGTACCTTGTGAAAAAATCCTTGATACTGCTATTGCAGAAAAAGTCGATATCATCGGCCTGTCTGGTTTGATTACCCCGAGCCTCGATGAAATGGTCTATGTCGCCAAGCAAATGCAAGAGCGCGGCATGACGCTACCGTTAATGATTGGCGGCGCAACGACTTCTAAAGCGCATACGGCGGTCAAAGTCGAACCGCAATATCAAAACGATGGCGTCATCTATGTGACGGATGCCTCACGCTCTGTCGGTGTCGTTACCAAACTGCTATCCAAAGAGCATCGCCAAGGCTTGATCAATGAGACTCGTGAAGAGTACATCAAAGTGCGCGAACGTCTGGCTAAGCGTCAACCTAAAGCTGCCAAGCTCTCCTATGCTGAATCGGTCAAAATTGGCTTTCAATACGATTGGGATAGCTACCTACCACCTGTACCCAATACTTTGGGTCAAGTGATTCTCGATGATTATCCAATAGCGACACTCGTACCCTACATTGACTGGACACCGTTCTTTATCTCTTGGGGTCTCGCTGGTAAATATCCGAAGATATTGCAAGATGAGGTAGTCGGTGAAGCGGCGTGTGATTTGTTTGATAATGCAAAAGAGCTACTACAGAAAATGATCGATGAGAAGTTAATCATCGCAAAAGGCGTATTTAAGATTATGCCTGCGCGTCGTACTGCTGATGATACGGTAACGGTCTATGACACGGCTACAGCGGATAGTGGCAATCCAACCTATCAGTTCGAGCACTTACGTCAACAGTCGGATAAAGCTAGCGGTAAGCCTAACTTTAGCTTAGCGGACTTTATCTCACCCAATACGGAAAAGGAAGACTATTTAGGCGGCTTTACCGTCTCTATCGTCGGTACTGAAGCGCTCGCTGAGAAGTATAAAGCGGCAGGTGATGACTACAACGCTATCATGGTACAAGCCCTCTCCGATCGTCTCGCTGAAGCATTCGCTGAACATCTACACGAGCTCATCCGTAAGGAGTATTGGGGTTATCAGCCGACTGAGTCGCTCACTAATGATGAGATGATTAAAGAAAAATACGTTGGCATCCGCCCCGCTCCTGGCTACCCTGCCTGTCCTGAGCATACGGAAAAAGGTAAGCTGTTCGACTGGCTCGGTACGGTTGAGGCGATCGGTACGACGTTGACCGAAAGCTATGCGATGTGGCCTGCGTCATCGGTCAGCGGATTCTATTACTCGCACCCTGATAGTGAATACTTTAACGTCGGTAAAATCAGCACTGACCAGTTAGAGAGTTATGCTGAGCGTAAAGGCTGGGATATGAAGACGGCTGAGAAGTGGTTGAATCCGAATTTGTAGTATTAATTAGGTTCTAGATATGAAAGAAGCTATGAAGCTTTGGTTTAAGGAAGGATATACAGATTTCGATTCAAGCGAAGGCTTGAATCGAAACAATCCTTTTGAATTAAAGCGTTTGAATATTATTGTGGGCGCAAATAACTCTGGTAAAAGTCGTTTTATGCGGGAGTTAGCTTGTAAAATTTATATCGACGAAATATCTTTAAAAAACTTAACTTCTTATTTGCAGTTGTTGCAAAAAGTAGGTGTGTTACTTAATACGTTCTCTGTAAATGATGAATGGAACACAAGTGCCTTCGAGTTTAATAGCTTTAATTTCATAAAAAATAATTACACTTCAAATTTGGAGAAGCTTACTCAAATTAAAGATCAGGTTAATTTAGCGATAGCTAGAGCTAACTCTCCTTCTCAAAGTAGTTATCCAACAGCCTATAAGATATATGACTTATATCGTAGGCAGAGCTACAACGATAATTCTTATTCCAAGTTATTTGATGAGCTGCAAAATATTATTGAAGAACTATTTAGTTTAGAAGCAGAGTATGAACTTATAAACATATCAGCTTTAAAGATTTTTTATATAAACTCTTTGAGAAGCTTAAAACATTTTAAACCTTTAGAGTCCTTAGCTGAGTCTGAAATTGAAAAAACAATATCCAATAAGAATGATATTTTAATTCATAAAAGTACAATTGCACCAGATGGTGAAGAGCACACACACGTAACTAAAAAAGAAATTTTAGATAAACTAAGAAAAAACACGCTTTTACTTAGAGTTTACAAAGATTATGACTTTTTAGATCATCAAATAGTGACAGGCGAAGACTTCTTTGAATTTCTAACGGACTCACTGCTAGGAATGCCTGAAGAACGTCAAAGAATTGACGATTATCAAGCAAAACTTTCTCATTACTTTTTCAATAATGAAGTTGTCACTCTTATACCTCATCGTAAAGATGATAGTTTGCATATCAAAATTGGAGAAGCAGAACAGTTTCCTATCTCGCAACTGGGTGATGGCTTGCAACAAGTTATTATTCTGACCTACAAAGCTTTTTTAACTACCGAACCTTCTTTCTTTTTTATCGAAGAGCCAGAAATGCATTTGCATGCAGGCTACGTTAAACAAATAATGAAGTTTTTACTGAATGAAACTGATCATTATTACATGGCGACCAGTCACTCCAATTACTTGCTCGACATGATAAACGAAGACAAACGTATTACTTTATATCGTATAGACAAAGAAAATGTTGGTAATGAAGAAAACAAATATGAAACTGTAATTAGACGCTGTGATGGTGACCGCACTATACTACAGACGCTTGGTGTGTCTCCTTCGTCGGTCTTTTTAGCTAATTGCACTATTTGGATTGAAGGCATTACTGATCGTCTATACTTTGTTCAGTACTTGAAGAAATACTTGGAAGAATTAAAGATAACTGATCAAGAGAAGTGGGAAGATTATTCACGCTTTATTGATGGCTATCACTATGCGTTTGTCGAATATCAAGGTTCAAACTTAGAACATTGGGATTTTGAAGTTGATTCTTTAGAGGATGTGGATAGCGGCAAGAACAAGGGTTTAAATGCAGTACTTGTCACTTCTAACGCTCTAGTAATAGCAGACTCAGACTTAAAGAAAAAACCTAGATTCAATGAGTTGGAACAACAGCTAGGGGATAAGATTGCGATTACTCAAGGTAAAGAGACCGAAAACTCATTGCCTAGGAAATTTCTCGTAAAGAAGTTTTTTGAGATGTGTCCTGACAATGGATTAGCTAAGCAAGGGAACAAAAAAAAGCTAGCTTACAGCGATGAGTATGAAAAATATTTCACAGATATTTATCAAAGTTCAAGTAAAGGTATCGGTAAATATTTTGATACAGCTCTAAATAAAATGCGTAGAGATGGAGTTGTACCTCAGTTAGAAACTGATGAAACCTCTTTTTCTTTTTCAGATGGAAACCAAGGCACTATTAAGAGTAAAACTAATTTCTGCCAAGACATAGTTGAACTGATGCAGAGTGAGCCATGGGAGCTAACACCATCAGCAACAGAATTATGCGAATCAATATTTCAGCATATTTCAGAAAATAATAGATAACTATTTTCAATTACTATCGCTACCTATTACCTTCCCCCGCCGACACCGCTCAGAACAGTAAATCACCTGCTCCCAGTCCTTCTCCCACTTCTTACGCCACGTAAACGGGCGATGGCAAACGGGACAGGTTTTTTGCGGTAAGTTTGCCTTTTTATGTGCCATCATCTACCCCCTTGTGCCATATATCTAATATCTATGGTGAACTATTATTGCCTACTTATCTTCTTTTTGATGATCCAGCCCTTCATACTTTTTCACCCGTCGGCATTGGTCTGAGCAATAGACCATGCTCTCCCAGTTTTTATCTAGCTTCTTAGTCCAGCTAAACTCGCGCTCGCAGACAGGGCAAAGTTTTTTGCGGACGTTCTTCTTTTTGTGCGCCATAATTTTCTCATTGGTTTGATATAGTCGATTCACTATCATCGGATACGGTGTCAGTCTTGCTTGAACTACTGTTTGTAGCACGCTTACTCGCTGTTATTGTATCCAAAGTAGCTGTTGCCGACTATATTACCATTGTCTTTTGATCATAAGCCCTATTTATAGGTGCTATTCATAAGTGATGTTCATAAGTGCAAGTCATCAGCATTGCTCATAAGCGTTAATAATTAAGCATTAACGCTTAATCGTTAGCCATCAATCATAGCTGTTAACCAGTAGTGACTAATCGTCAGCTATTACTCAGTAGTGATTAATCATCAACTATCAATCATAGTCGTCAAAGATTTTATTAAGTCGATTTAGACTATTGACGATTAACTTACCAGATTGATCGGTGCTGGTATCAATCGCCAGCTTCTCATCCATCCGCATCGTCAATGGCTCTAACGCTTGCTTGAGGGCAGTTGCCATCAGTGCAGTCTGCTGATGAATATCAGGGATATCGCTGTCTGCCGCTTGATTCTCATAATTCTTAGCTAGGCTCTCAGTTAAACTATTAGACAAGCTATCCGCCATTTTTTGCGCCAGTTGTTCAACGGCGTTGACCAGCTGCACCATCAGTGCTTTTTGTACGTCTTGGTTTTGCTTGAGATACTCGCCTTCCGCCTTTCCAGCATTGTGATCGTGCTTATATATTTGCAGCAATTGGCTCACGCTTTTCTCAAAGCCATTGTCGATACTGGCGCTGACGACTTTGGCATTGTTAATCACGCTATCGGCAAGGATTTTTTGTGACTCTAATTGAGCGTTTAACTGGGCATCGAGTTGTGCTTGTTGTCCTGCTTCTCGTAAGCGAGCGATTTGCTCTGGATCATTTTTCGTTAAGTATGTCTCAAACTGGCTACTGATGGCATTGAAGCCACTGGCCAAGTCGACCAACTGGGCAACGATACGCGCGCCTGTATCGCCATCTTCTCCGCCCATGGCTTTGTTACGTAAGAAGTCCGCTTTGATCTGCGCCCAACGCTCTGTTTCTGCTTCGGTCAAGACACCACGCATCTCGCCAAGCTTGAGCAAATTGCTCTCTGCACCTTGGGTCAGTAGCTGCGACTCGCCTAGATAATGATCATCTATCAGCTGGTTCAGCTCGCTTTCATTCATGACCGCCGACAGTTTTTCGGTCATCTTATTCATATTACGATAACTACCTTGCAGCTTAAATATCGGCTCAACGCGATACTTGTCATCTTGCGAGGCGGAGGCAATATAGGCTTGGTTGACGTCCAAAATGACTTCTTGCACCCTAAACATATGGCGCAAGATGGCGATAATCTCGTTAACTTCTGAGGTGCTATACGGATACGTCAAATCACTGCTTTGTGCTTGTGCGAGGTTGATATTGTCCGTTTTTGCCATTTTAATCAAACGATGCACATCGCTTAAGTCACGGTTGGCCATTGGTGCGAGGACGGTATTAGAGGTCAGCGAGTTTTCGATATAACTGAGTGCAAATACCTCTTCCATGCCGCTCATGATATCGCCTAAGTTGTAGATATCGGCACGGTTGGCGAGCATGTCCGGCACTTTGAAAGCCTCGCCGCTTTCGGTATACGGGTTACCTGCCATGACCACGCAGAACTTTTTGCCACGCATGTCATAGGTCTTGGTTTTGCCTTGCCAGACACCATCGATACGGCGTGTACCGTCACCCAACGAGATAAACTTTTGCAAAAATTCCGCATGCGTATGCTGAATATCATCGAGATAAAGCATGACGTTATTGCCCATCTCAAATGCTAAGTTGATTTTATTTAGCTCTTCTCGGGCGGTAGCATTGGGCGCTTTTTCGGGGTCTAATGAGGTGACGTCATGACCGAGTGACGGACAGTTAATCTTCATAAAGATAAGGCCAAGACGATTTGCCACGTATTCCATCAAGGTGGTTTTACCATAACCTGGTGGCGATATCATCATAAGGATACCCATCAAATCGGTACGCTTATCCTCGCCGACCGTGCCCATCTGTTTGGCAAGATTGTCACCGATGAGTGGCAGATAGCTCTCATTAATCAGACGGTTACGCACAAATGAAGACAATGGACGTGGCATAAACTCGTCCAGTCGCAACGTCTCTTTTGACTCATGTAAAATCTCTGAGCGCATGGCCAGATAACGTCTATAAGCAGGGATAACTTGCGTATCATGATGATGCAAACGATTTAAGAAATCATCGACGGCAAAGGTTAAGGTCTGCTGATGAATACGTGTATGCTCACCCAGCAGGTTATTAACCTGACTCTCAAGCGATACCTTACCCGTGCTACGCTCAAAGCTTTGCACTTGATTGAGCGGATTATTAATACTGGTCAATGAAGGCATTGACGAGGTGATTGAGGAAAATGACAAGGCCGATGGTGTGGCACTTGCGCCTTGATTGCTTAAACCTTGATTACTCAGATTTTTATTACCTAGCCCTTTAACACCTAATCCTTTATCGAAAGTCGCACCTGAATCAATGAGGCGCTGTACCAAAGCTTCACGCTGAGCATCATTTAACTGGGTAAGTAAAACAGCAATGGCTTCGGGCACATAATGACGGCCACTTTCTAAGTGCTGCTTGCGTAGCGCATTTTGTGTTTCAATCTCGGCAAGCTGAGCTTCGCTGAGTGCTTCACCTGCTTCGTTGGTGCCATCAGTCACTACGTTAGCCGATTCATTTCCACCATAAGTTTTCTCAAGCAATGCATGGAACCAAGTTGCCAGTAGCTCATAGGCTGATTTGGGTTGGAATCCAAGCTTACTGATAGAAGACTGTAGTTGGTCAAAACTGGCGGTATTTTGCGTGCTACCTGCAGCACTATTCAACGTTTGACTTAACTGCTCACACAACTGCTGTGCTTGTTGACTGGTTTGCCATTTTATTGTGTTATGTGCGCCGGCATTGGTTTCAGCCGA
Source organism: Psychrobacter glaciei (assembly GCF_014652895.1). GTDB lineage: Bacteria > Pseudomonadota > Gammaproteobacteria > Pseudomonadales > Moraxellaceae > Psychrobacter > Psychrobacter glaciei. Next base: position 38,914 of record NZ_BMZR01000009.1, on the reverse strand, counting down.
CTGCCCCATGACGCTCACCAAGTATTCACTGGCAAGCTGAACGTAGCTTGGTTTGAAGATGTTAGCGTTATGAACATCACTGGTATTTGAATCCAGTTCTGACGCTGGTTTTGATGTTGACTGCTTGCCGGCGCCATTATTAATGCCAGTACCGTTATCAAGGCTACCATCTTTATCAGCGCTAAGACTGTCATCATTATGGGCCATAACAAAATGACGCATTACTTGGCTCATGTCTTCAACCAGTAAAGATTTAGCCGTATCACTGCCCAATGCACGGCGCAGTTGCTCGGCGGTCGCGGCTCTATCTATCCAGTTATTTGCGCGCGTCAGCACGGATTCATTTAACCAAGCGTCATAACCAAATTGACGCAGACTTTCTAAGCCAAGCGCTTGCACAATATTTAGCTGCCAATAAAATAACTGCGCCAACGCACGTACTTGCGGGGTATAAATCAGCAACCCTGCCTCACGCAACGTTGGCAATATTTGCATCAATAATAGCGTGGCATCATGGTCATGAATGCCTTTGTCATACCCAAGCTGATAGCGAGGGGTGGCATAAGCTTTGACCAGTTTAGACAATGAGCTGTCATTATCAATGTCGCCATTAACATCTAGGGTAATGATGGTCGCATCGTATGCTTGATATAGACGTTCTTCGGTTAGGCCATCTTGACTGCTCTTGGCACTTTCGATAATGCTATAGGCTAAGTACTCGGCGCGATACACCTTGTCAGACTCGGAGGCGATATTCATGTCCCAATACGGGCGCAAGGCGTTTAGCTCAGTATTATTGAGCACTTCATAATAATCTGTACCCGTTAGATGCAAATTCAGCACGCGCTTGCCATCTGACTGCTGACGACTCAATAAGGTCAAATCTAATGGCTGAGTATTGACTGAAAAGCGGTGCTTGCCCAGCTTGATGATCTGACCACCATCTTCAAACAAGTCCGACTTGTCTTTTAGACTCTTATAGCTCTCGATTTGGATGGCTTTTAGGCGGGCGTCGATGTCATCGGCTTTGACGCTAAAGCCCATCGCTTGCAGCTCTTTTGCAATGTTACGGACTTTTTGCACCAGACCATCAGCCGCAAAATACGTATTCAGCGCTTCCTCTTCTGTAAAGCCTGTGACGCCAGTGCTTTGTGTGCGTTTTTTAATACTCTCAAGCATCCGCAGCGCGCCATCACCCAAGTTTTGCGCTTTGCGATTACGAGCATCAAGCAGTTGCTGCTTATGATTTTCAAAGGTTTCGTAAATCTCTTCACGTTTACTAATAATATCGGCTAAAAACTGATCGCCGCTGTTGGTCTCTGGATCAGCGAATTGGCTCTCCAACTCTTCTAGCTGTACCAGTAATTTTGCCATTTGCTCATCTGATTTCTCAGGCGTATTGGCAATGGATAAGGCGTTGGCAATAGATTGACCGAACAGCTTAAACTGCGCGCCAAATTGCGCCACAGCCTCAGCTGAGCCTAGATTTTTGCGTTTATGATTGAGCTTGGCTTTGCTCTGATTTAGACTCGCATAAATGGTCGATATGTCATCGATAATTTGCGTACGTACCGTGGCATCGGCCACATCTAGCGTCCCTAGCAACTCGGTCAATAAATCTAACCCTTGCGCTGTCTCATCAATTTTTTCTAGTACAGGTTTTAGCTCAGCATTGGTTTCAGCGGTATTCAAGCGCTCACTGACATCGACCAATATGCCTTCGTAACTTGATAGCGCCTCTTCGCCGCTTAAAAACAGCACCGTTTTTTCGGCAAGCTCGCTTTCTGCTTCTTCTAATTGCTTTTGCAATGCTTGTAACTTATCGGCATCTAGATAGCGCAAATCCTCCAAGCTCACCAAACGGCCTTTTTGGCGTCTTAATGCTGACAGCTGATCGACATAATCACTGGCCGACTCAAAGCTAGTAACTCGTATCTGCCGCAAAATCTCACTTTGCTGCGTATCAGCATCGGCTAGCGCAGTTTGGGTTTGCTTTTGGATACTTTGTACTTTAGCGAATTCGTCAATGACCAGCTCAGCCGTTGCCGTCACTTCCTTAATACTACTGGCGACTTCGCTCAGCTCAGGCTCAGACAACCAATAATAGCTGTCAAAGAGTCGGCTGGTATTATTGGTAAGCTCTTCATAGAGCTTCTGTGACACGCTTTGATTATCAATCAGGCGAGTAATGCTATACAGGTCTGAGATACCACGCACCAGCTCTTTATTACCGATTTTGCCATAGAAGCTTGTGCTTTCTGGCAACTCACTGACATACTCGTGTGAGGCATAAGGCGTGTGCCATATCTGCATCGGATGAATACGAGACGGCTCGCTTTGGTCACTGAACAGTACCAAACGCCCATTCTCAGCCAAGGCCATACCGTTGCAATAGATAGGATTTGCCAGTTGTTTTTTAATCAAGTTATAAGGAAACAGCCCCGTGACGCCCAAGTCCCTGTCATAAAATAAGAATAAAACATCTTCCCCATTCGGCGATACAATTTTACGCTTAAACCGTAAGTCAGTAGCGCCAACGTTATTGGCCTCGAACAGCTTATACTCACCCGTCTGTAGATAGTAGCCACCCGGAAACATGATGCCGTGGTCTTCTGGTAGCTGGACACATGATTGACCAATCGCATCCAAACGCAGCACCGCTTCGGTCAAGGTGTTATAAACAAAATAACGGTAGTCCTCTTCACGATAGGGCAATATCTTGAGCAATATTAGACTGCCGACTTTGGCATACGCAATCTCAGCATCCGTCAGCGACTGGGTACGGTCATTGACCGGTTCGCTATAGATACCTTGCCCTGATTGCGTATTGTCCTCAATCTTGATGGTCAAATCACCACCGACGGTTTCTACAAATATCGTGTCTAAGATATTCATATGGGGATATTTGCCATTCACCATTTGATCGCGTGTGGTCTCAATCCAGTCAAAATCATAAGCAGGCGGCAGTTCAATATCACGCTCGCCTCGATTGTCCACATAAGCGACTTGCGCCGACTCTGGTGTGCCTTGGCTAAAATCTAACGCGAAACGGAATACTCGAATATCAGTGATGCGCTCACCAATCTGAAATGCCAACAGCAATTTGCTGTCTTTCACCGTTATTTGAATCAGGCGCGTTTGCTTGTAGTATCGATATAGCTCATTGAAATCTTGAGCAAAGGCATCTTGAGCCAAAAACGTCCCTTTCAAATCGACCTCTTCGAGCTGATACTCTTCTTCATTACCAGCTGGCTCGTTCAGACGATATAACGACAATACGTCTTTTATATTGCTCGCACGTTTGAGCCCCATAAAAACGTTGTAGCCAAACAGCAAATAATCGCCGACCTGCACCATGTCTTGTGCCACACAGTTGTATTCGGTACGAATACGGGTACGGGCGATGACTTGCATTTGGGTGCTGCCGAACTCTTCAAGACGCGCATTATTGAGCGTCTGCGTCTGCTGCTCTAAACGGCCGCCTTGTTCTGTCAGACGTTTTTTGATGAGCTCATAAGCATTGCCTGAAGCAACTGCCTGATCGGTTTGGTTGGCTTGATTAGCATTATCGTTGCTGTCTGAGTTTGTTGAGTTTTGCGTGTCCGCCATCGTTGCTCGTCCGTTTCTGTTTTTACGTAATATAGTCAATCCTTTATAAAAGAGCTACAGCGTTAACCTCGCTTGAAGTATCACATATACATCTGCACTCGGTTGCCTTGACTCTCTTTTAAACTGAATCCACTATAAGAGAATTTTGGGCAATAAAGAATCATTGAAAGTAAAGAAGCACTTGGCTAATCTAAAAAAACGAGTGGTCACTGCTATTTTTTTAGATTAGCCAACTCATTATTAATATTAAGTTGGCTATCGCTCTATTAAGATATGTAGAGCAAGTTGACTAAAATTATCTGCCGCCTAAACGACAGATAATTTACTGATATTAATGTTGCTTACTAATGCTAGATATATAAATATCAGTCAATTCGACCTAACTCTGTCAATTCGACCTGATATAGAATTAAACCGTTTTATCATCATTTTTCTGGTTTGACTTCATGGCTTGACTGGCCATCACACCGTTGATAATACCGCTCAATGTATCTGACTTACCCGCTAGGCCATCGATGGCTTTACCGATAGACAGTGACTTGGCAAAGTTGTCAAAGAAATGCGCTTCGCCGCCAACAATATCGATTTTGGCTTTTTGTAACGCAACTGCCAATACTTCAGCATTTTCTTTCGCAATCTCTTTACCAGCATCAATTGAGGCAAGCGCTTCTTGTAAGGCTGTCTCAAGACTCATACGGAACTCTTCGTGCTCACGTGCTTCTTTACTCATGCTACCCATGGCATTGAATTTCTCGACCAGACCATCTGCTTCGGCTTGGAAATGTGCGCGAGTAACTTCGGCTTTTGCCAATCCAACTTCACGTTCTGCTTTGGCATTTGACTCACCGCGAGCCGCGATGACTTGAGCATCTGCCATACCAATATCACGCTCAGCTTTAGCGGTAGATTCGCCACGAGCGGCAATAATCTCAGCATCTGCCATGCCTTTTTCACGATTTGATTGCGCTTCAGCTTGTCCAGTCGCTTTGATAACATTGGCTTTCGCAATGCCTTCTTTTTCTAAAGAAGCGGCTTTGACTTCTTGGATAGCCGCTTCAGCGAAGCCATGTGCTGACTCTTCGGCTTTGGTACCTTCGGCCATTTTAATTTTGGCTTCTGAATCTTTGGCAGATGCTTCAAGATTCGCGGCAGCCAGTGTGGTGATTTCGACGGCTTTATGCTTGGCAGACAGCTCTTCTGCTTCAGCTTTTTTCACCTGACGTACTTTGATTTCTTCCGCATCGGCTTCTGCTGCTAGGACGCGTGTTTGCTTAGAACGCTCCGCTTCGCTGATTTCGCGAACTTCTTTGATACGCTCTTCTTCTTGCGCAACCGTTTTGTCCACTGCGATACGTTCACGAATGACGTTGGCAATTTCTTTTTTCTCAAGCTCAATCGCACGTTCGGCTTCGATACGTTGCAAGTCAACTTCACGCTCACGAGAGACAATTTCTAGATCACGAGCACGTGTCACTTTTTCTTCTTCGATGACGACTGCACGCAAACGATTTTGACCTGCTACTTCGATTTCACGCTGCTGATTCTCACGCTGAATGGCCAAATCCTGCTCAACCGAGATAACGGCTGTTTCAGACTTTTTACGCTCTTCTTCTTCAATCTTGCGAGTTTCAGCCGTTTCGCGTGCAATCACTGACGAGATTTCACGTTGCTGTTTGGCTTCGGCATCGGCTTGCTGACGCTCAAGCTCTAGCATCGCCTCTCTGGTTTCGACATTCTTTTTCTTAACGGCTAGCTCTTCGTCACGCTCAAGCTCGTTGGTGATGACGTTTTGAAAGGCCGTTAATTGAGTAATCTTTTTGATACCTTCAGCATCTAAGATATTGCTTGAATCTAATGACGCTTTTGGCGTTTGCTCTAAATAATCAATCGCCACATCTTCTAAGACATAGCCATTCAGATCGTTACCAATTTCTTGGACGATACTGTCACGAAATTCGCTGCGGTTTTCAAACAGTTTGACGAAATCAATCTGCTTACCAACTGTTTTCAACGCTTCAGAGAACTTGGCATTAAACAGCTCGTTGACAGCGACTTTATCTGACGCACGCTCTACCCCAACCGATTTGGCAACTTTTAGCACATCCTCTTCGGTTTCATTGACGCGTAAATAAAATGCCACGGTGATATCAGCACGCATGTTGTCTGCGCAAATCAAACCTTCTTTACCGCGTCTGTCTACTTCTAAGGTGATGAGCGAGATTCTCATCAACTCTTTTTTGTTGATGACTGGCCAAACAAAACCACCATCAAAACGTACGGCAATTTTACTCACACCGTTGATAATGAGTGCTTTGCCCTGCTCGACCTTAAAGTAAAAGGCCTTGAGCATCAGTAGTGCGACCATCATAAAAACAAACGCCAGCACTACAACCACGCCGACGATAATGAGTGTGTCCATATCCATTCCTTTAATTAAAACATTCCATAATCAATTCTATATAAATCAGATACGCTATCAGGCTTGCTAAATTTACTGTTTATAGCATCTTTTATAGCACGTGTGCCTTAATAGCCCTATCACGCACCATTCGTATATCTGCATTATTCTGAACCGACTATCACCAAATTTAAAACCGTTTAAATCATTGCTAAAAAATATTATGCCTAAACCAGAGAGGCTGCTAAAACCTCTGGCTAGATCACTGTTTATTCTATGAGTTATTCTGTGCTGAAAGCAGTAATAATGTGCTAAAAATAACGATGGAGAACCATCGTGACTAAATTACTTACTAGTGGCTAAATTATTTATATAGTCGATTCAATTTAAAAGTAGTACAAGGCAACCGAGTGTAGATGTATATCAAATACTTCAAGCGAGGTTAACGCAGTAACACTTTTATAGTGGAGTGACTATAGTGGTTATTTATCTTTTACAGGGGTTACGCGGTAGGTATTGGCTGCCTCTAAATATTCCACCAACATCACTCGATCGCCTTGTTTCAGCGAGCCATCATTGATGTCTGAGCGAATTTTGAGTATCAATCCTGCGCCGCCATCATTCAATTCTACTTCACCGTGTTTGTCCGTGACACTAAGGGTACGCACAACCGCGATTTTGCCGATATTGCTAGCGGCATTGCGTCTAGGTATTTTGGCTATTTTGTTGCGGATGGGAGAAATAATGATACCTGTCAGCCACATGGAGATGACCAATACAAAGATTAGCGCTCCGGTGCCGAATAGGTAATACAAAATACCTGAGTCAAAATTCTGATGTAAAAAACTGGTATAGAAGTAACTTAATAACCAACCAATTAAACTGATTAAGCTAAGTATAACGATAAGCGGCACGCCATACAGACCGAACTTAAGCAGCAGACCCGACACAAAACCTGATGAGGTCAAATTGCTACCCTCGCCACTTGCATCGCCAATATCTACTGTATCCATATCTGCCATACCAAGTAGAGAAACCATCCAATACAAGGTCACAAACATCACCAATCCTGTAAAGACTATCGTCGGGTACAAGCTGATTTTGGTGATGAATATCAAAAACGACTCTTGCATTACGTACTTTCTCCTTTTGCTCACCCAATCCAGTATCTCTATATACAGTATGTTTATATATAGTGTTTTGATACGCAGAATCTTGATGAGCCATTTATAAAATTTATATGATGTTCATGAAAACTTAAGCCATAGAATCAACTTATGTTTCTTTATTAATTATATAGACATCTCACTCTATAATACATAGATTTCGCCATTAGCGTCCCCAAATCGGTGAACGCACCATCCCGCCAGCGTCACTATTAATACTGTAGCTTGTGCTGCCAGATAATGAGCGGATGACGAGGCTGCCTATATTTTTAGTGCCTTGGCTACTCACTTGCGAGCTGCGCATTGGATAAACTGCATATTGTCCAGACGGTGATAACCGTGCAGGCTCATCAAGTCCTGTTTCTGCGAGATCGATGGTTTGACGGGTAGCCAATGTCATAACCGCAGCCTTGCGACCGTTGAGATACGCTAACTGCTGACCATCTGCACTGAGTTGAGGACTCGCGACATAACCACTAGTCAGCATAGGTATTGCATTGCCAGTGGCAAAGTCATAGCGGTAGATGCTTGGGCGTCCAGCACGGACTTTATCACTGGTATAGACAAAGCTTTTGCCATCAGACGCATAGCTTGGCTGTACCTCAGTACTTGATAATGTAGTCAACTGTTTGGTATTACCATTGTTCAGACGCATCTCATAAATATCTGCGTTGCCACCGACGGTTGAGCTATAGAGGAGTTTTTGACCATCAGGTGAGAATGACGCTGACATGTTACTGCCTTCAGCATTAACTATCAGACTTTGGGTTTTACTTTTTCGGTCATAGATATAAATTTTTGGGTTTTGACGTGGTGCTTGTTTACTATAAGCAAGCCATTGACCATCCGCAGACCATGCAGGCGAATAGATATAACCCTTCAACTGATCAATCAATTGACGATCACTACCATCAGGACGGATGCTATACAGTGTCGATATTTTTGCGGTACCTGTACCCTGCTCATCCACATAGGCTATGCGCCCTTGACGGTCAATCACAGGCATTCGAGCCGTCAACGGATTGGTCTCAACTGTACTAATAGGCTTATTGACTGATGTGCTGTTCAATGTCTGACAGCCTGTGAGTACCATAGCTATGGCTATCGTCATAGCGCCTGTTGTTGTGAGCCTATTCACGGTTAGTTTTGACATAACTGTTTTAAACATAAAGTGATATCCAATAGAACCTGATGATAAAATATATTACAGAAACATTACTCTAGTGTATCCTAAACCGGACTAAATTTTGGATAAAAAAATGCCCCACTGATTAGTGAGGCATTATTAAATTCAGCCGAAATATCTAATTTTTACTCAATCATCAAATTATTTAGAAATAGCTTTGAAATACGCAACTTGATCGTCATTGCGGATAGTCAAGATAGGCACATTATTCGCATTGTTATTGATACTATATTTACCTTGTACAGTTGCCATGGTTGCCGTATCAAAACTTGCTTGTGGCTCAGGACACGCCATCATAGTACTGATGCCGTTTTTGATCTCTACATTGCCATTGACAACGCTATATCCAGCACTCATGTTGTTGCAGGTGTTCATAAATGCCACGTAATCTCTACCGTTATCATTCATGAAATTCAAAGTTAAAGGTTTTGCCGGATCAAAAAATAGCTGAGTTACCTTATCACCATTGCTGCGTTTGGCATCAACAAGCTGCCAGTGATGAGCTTGTAAAATATCTGAAGTGATTGGCTGACTAACTGGAGCAGGTAGATTTGCGGTAGTCTGGCAACCCGCGGCAAGCGTACCAACGGCCAAGGTAGCTACCATCATTACTTTAGTCATGCTTTTCATATAAGTTCCTCGTCTTATTGAACCTGAAATTTTCACTACCTATAAATCTTGCAGTGAATGCACCCTTTACAGACCTAGTGAAAATTTTGGTTTTATTATGATTCGTTTATTGTCTTATTCATTGTTTTAAACAATGACGATATTTTGTATGACTCACAATGAGCTGTCATTATGAATTGAGTGGTTACTTGAAGGAGGTTTTGTTGCAATGCGAAGTTGACCGGATGTTTGCTATTGACCTTATTCACTAACGATGCTAACACCTTACTGATGTCTTGTCTAAAGCAGCTAGGGCGTGTCCTCAATTAGCACATTGATATATTTAGTGTTCTTAAAATGATGATACATCCTATAGTCAAGGAATTTTAGAATCACTACAAGGCGACCGACCGCAGATAGTACACTGAGTACATCTAGGACGGGTAACACCGTAGCGGTTTAAAAGTGCTCTGACTATGGTGTCAGGTGAGCACTGACATAAAAAAACCCCACTAAATAGTGAGGTTTTTTGATGTCGTATAACTATAATATGGCACTGCATATGACTGCTAGTGCCGCTTACTGATACCTTAAATAGTCAATCTGGGTTTCAGTAAAATTATCAGCCACCACTTTAGATAACGTCTGTACCAGTTATATTTGGCTGATCAGTAGCAGGTGCCGTCATACTTGACATAGATTGGCAACCTACCAATACTGTCACCATTAAAATACCTGTCATCAATGCTTTGGTCATGTTTTTCATATAAGCTCCTAGAATAGTTTTAAAACACTTTTGGTTCAAATGAAGTACAAATATCATTGTACTAAAGCTATAAATAGTGGGCTGTCCTTCTCCCAATGACCATAACTTATTTGCACTTTTAGCATACTTGTCTCTTACATCACTGTAAGTTAATTAATGTTAATGAAATACGCTTATTGAGTCTTCGTCTCTTGTAGAGCCGCATAACCTGACAAGCGTTTACGCTCAGCATCGTCAAATAGCTGCTGCTCAAGTTGGTTTACCTGAATTTGCGCTTGAGCTTGATCTCCACTTTGGCTTAACAAGCGCTGTTTTTGTGTTTGATATTGAGTAAAGCGCTGGTCAAAACTGGCATCCTCTTGGTCTACTTGCGCCAGTCTCTTTGCTGCTGGCGCACCTACTAGCTCTCGGCGCATATTGTATAGTGCTTCAGGCGTCGCGCCACGAGCTTTCATTTGTTCAGTACGAGCCATAAGCTCACCAAGGTTGGCTTGCTGCACGATATTGGCTTTGGTGACACTATCTGGCAAGCGGCTGATATAGTCTTGTCTGGCGGCTTCTTTTTGTGCCTCAGAGGTTTGCTTGTTTTGGTTGATTCTGACCATCTCTACACTATAGTCATCATAGTCATCCTCTGTACCAAAAAACGCACTAATGGTGTCCTTTGCAAAATATTGCTGACGTAGCTTGGTCACATCTTGTTGTTGCTGTGCCACAGCGTTTAAATCCAGTTCACCACTTTTTGTCGCTTGTAGTTGTAGATTGCCATAACGCTTTTCTATCTCTGGAAGTGCTTTGAGATACGCAACATACTTGCCAAATATAGCGACCGCTTGACTGGCCGCAGGCTCTGGGGTGTGATGACGAATGTAACTCTCAACACGCGCAAATATAACGGCTTCGTCCTCCTCTCCTAGTGCGGATAAAAAATAATCAAATAAGCGCCGTAACCCTTGAGTGACGACCAACTGTTTGTTTTCATCAATGATGATTTCGCCATCAATTTGAGTACCCTTTAAGGAACGCGGCAAACGTTCCAATCCTGTGACAAATAAAGACTGATTTTGGGTCGCAGTCGTTGGTAGCATTTGACCCGCCGCCAGCGCAGTTGATAGAGTACCCTCAGCCTCCTCGCCCAGAGCATTGGATGCTGGTTGCGCTAGAGCCGTACTCGTATGATCAGGTTTGAACCACATAATAACCGCCGCCGTCACGACTATGGTGACCACGGCAATTATAACGATTGATAAATAGGCTGGACGGCGATTATTCGACATAAATGAGAGTTCTTATCTTATAAGTCAGCTTAAAGGTTGGCATTTTTAAGACGATTAACCTGAGTACGATAAATAGATTTTGGCTCAGACTCTCCCCATGCTGTCAAACTTAGCACTTGATCGGCTGAATCTAAGTGATTCATTCTATAATTATCACGAATCACATAACCAAGACGGCTTGAGCAGGCAGATACCAAACCATCATTAGACTCGCCTGCAAACGGTACACCCGTTACTGCCAATATATAATCACTAGGATCAAGTACGCTCGTTATTTGTCCAACACCACTAAATGAATAGTATTTGATGCCATTGGCAGCAGTGCTGGTCGGCTGACCACAATAACTGGTTGGCATGGCAGCAGGGAATTTAGCGTTAAATTGGGCAGCACCATCGGTCGATAGCGCCATCAATGTTTGCCAGCCATCTTGTTCTTGAATCTCTGAGAAACTAATACCAGAGCCGATATCTGTAAAGCCACCAATCAAATTAAACAGCCCTGATACTAACTCTGTAGTGATGTTTGACGGGCTTCCAGTATTGTTATTTGGCTCAAGCGTATTTTTGACAAAATCTGCCGTTTTTGACCCTTGCTCTGGACTTGATACTGCTGTCACTGACGCCACATATTTTGGCGCAACACCAGCGACATAACGGATGTCTATACCGCCTTGACTGTGCCCAAATAGATTGACTTTAGATTTGCCTGAAATGGCAGTGATGGTCTTGACCTGTTGTAGCAGCTGCTCTCCACGAATCTCACTGTTATTGACGGCTGATGTTTTGGTGGTATATACCTCTGAGCCACCTTTCATCAACTCTCCAGGTATTCCATTAAAGTAATCAACGAGCCCAAACATCGTAGTGAAGCCACCAAGTCCATGAGCCATGACGACCGGATACTGAGTTTTAGTGTAACTCGAGGTGAAGTATTTACTATCAACCAGCTTGCAACCGTTGGCATTAGCACAGTTATAATACTGTCCAGCTGCTTGAGCAGATGTGGTTTGCAAGGTCATCAGGAGGATGCCGGCAGCGATAGCACCGAGTGAAGGTAAAAATGCGCTGGGCGTAACAGCTGCAGCAAAAGAGGTCTTTAGAGTCATAACAACATCCTTGTCATCAATAATTTTGGTTATCTTTACCTCCCAAAAGGAGTAAAGATTGCTGCTAATCCCTTTAGCAGACAAAATTACATTACTTATATATTCTGTAACATTCAACTAATTTGTCAAAATATGAATATATTACCGTGACTGAACAGTCATAACCGCCCTGATTTGGCTGTAAAGCAATTATTATCAATCACAATGATAGGTTAGCTATCACTTAACGTAAAACTGTCATCAACCCATTTATGGTATAATCTACTCACATTAAACCCATAATTATAAGATAGATGATGATGATTAAAAAATCTCTTATCCAGTCCCCAGAAGCCATAGAAAAAATGCGCGTGGCCGGTAAACTTGCTAGCGATTTGCTGGTAATGTTAGACGAGCACGTTAAAGTGGGCGTCAGCACCGAAGCATTGAATCAAATTGCTCATGACTATATTGTCAATGTACAAGGTGCTATTCCAGCGCCACTTAATTACAATGGTTTCCCAAAATCAATCTGCACCTCGGTCAATCATGTGGTTTGTCATGGTATCCCAAGTGAAAAGAAACTGCTAAAAGATGGCGACATCATTAATATCGATGTGACGGTTATCAAAGATGGCTATTATGGCGATACCTCAAAAATGTGGATCGTGGGCAATGGCTCCATTATGGCAAAGCGTATCTGTAAAGTGGCACAAGATGCCCTCTATGCTGGCATGAGTGTTGTCAAAGATGGCGCACGCCTAGGCGATGTAGGTGCTGCGATTCAAGAAGTGGTCGAGCCTGAGCGTTTCAGTATCGTTCGTGAGTTCTGTGGGCATGGTATCAGTAATGAATTCCATCACGAACCACAAGTCATGCACTATGGCAAAAAAGGCACAGGGTTCGAGCTAAAAACAGGTATGACCTTCACCATCGAACCCATGATTAATGAAGGTAAGTGGCAGACCAAAATCTTACCTGATGAATGGACGGCGATTACCAAAGACCGCAAACTGTCTGCGCAGTGGGAGCACACCATGGTCGTCACAGACAATGGCTGTGAGGTGTTTACTGCCCGCCCTGAAGAAGATTTAAGTTTTTTAACACAGTAACATCATAAAAGATCGCTTAGGCGGTCTTTTTTTTGGCCAATAATTCAGGCATATTGAGTATTGTGCTTACCCGCTTTTTATCTTTATACTCTGATGACTTAATAACTTATATTAATAACTTATATTAGTAACTTCTATTTGTGGCTTTTATCAGCTACCAGCACACTGGTGATTCTACGCTTTTCAGCTGAAATGTTTTATTTTTAAACTCTTAACGGGATAACACTCATGTTTACTTGTGATGCCGCATCGATTGATCTGACACCGCTCCCTTCATTTTCATCTAAGACCGCGACTGTCGACTCCTTGCAACCGGCGACGAATGCAACGGAAAAAACCCTACTCGGTATTCCTGAATGGTTAACCCAAATAAATTTGGATATCAGCCGCGCGCTTGAGCGTGGTGTCAATATTCGTCAATTAGTGGCAGCACGCGCGTGTGCTATTGATGGCTTACTCATCGCCTTGTTTAAATGGTTTGAGCTGGATAAGACCGATTTGGCATTATTCGCCACCGGTGGTTATGGTCGCGGTGAGCTGTCGCTTTATTCAGATATTGATATTTTACTACTCTCCCCTGATGAAGTTGGCACTGATGCCAGTGGGAAAATCGATCGGTTGGTGGCGCTGTTGTGGGATATAGGGCTGGAGCCCGCCCTCTCTGTACGTAGCGTGAATGATGCTTTGGAAGCTGCGCTCGATCATACGATTGCTAGTGCGCAGTTAGAAGCTCGGCTCCTGATTGGTAACGACGCTTTGCAAGATTTTCCGGCTCAAATTGTCAATAAGCAATGGTCGCCGCGCGCTTTTTTTGAGGTAAAAACCGAGGAAGCCAGAGCGCGTTACTTGCAGCATAATGCGACGGAATATAATCTAGAACCGAATATCAAAACAGCGCCTGGTGGCCTGCGTGACATTCATATTATCGGCTGGGTAACCAAACGTTATTTTCGGGTCACTAAGCTCTATGATCTGGTACAGCAGAACTTTTTGACCGAAAAAGAGTTCGACGAGCTGAGCTTTGCCGAAGGTTATTTATGGCAAATACGGCATTACTTGCACGAATTGACTGGACGTAACGAAAACAAGCTACTGTTTGATTACCAACGTGACATTGCCCAGCTGATGGGTTATGAGGCACAGCCGGATGATCAACCCAATGCCGCTGTTGAGCGCTTTATGCGCGACTATTATCGCTGTGCCATGCAGATATCAACGCTGTCTGAGATGCTGACCAATCACTATTATGAGACAATCATAGAGCCCAATCTACCTGATGATGAGCGTCCGAAAAAGCAGCCGATTAATGCGCGTTTCAACCAAGTTGGCGACCAAATCGCCATGGCGCATCATCGCGTTTTTGCTCAGCATCCTGAATCAATTCTAGAGATGTTTTTACTCATGGGTCAGTACGGTATCAAAAACGTCCGGACGCATACATTACGAGCGCTAAAAATCGCCGCGCGCGGTATCGATCAAACTTACCGCGACAACCCTAATCACCAAACGCTATTTTTGGCCAATTTAAAAGAACAAAACTACTTGTTTCATCGCCTGCGTACCATGAATCGCTATGGCGTTTTGGGCAATTATATTCCTGCTTTTTCCCAAGTCACCGGTCTGATGCAGTATGATTTATTCCACCGTTATACCGTTGATGCCCATACGTTGTTTTTGATTCGCATCTTGCACCGCTTTACCGATCCGAATTTTTATGAAGACTTTCCACTGGTCAGCTCCCTCTTTCAGCGTATTGAGCGTAAAGAAATTTTAGTATTAGCAGCCATGTTCCATGACATTGCGAAAGGTCGCGGTGGCAATCATAGCTTGCTTGGTGAAACTGAGTCGATTGAGTTTTGCTTGGCACATGGCATGAGTAAAGCAGATGCCAATTTGGTTGGTTGGCTGACCCGCTATCATTTATTGATGTCGATGACCGCGCAGAAAAAAGACATTTCAGATCCAGAAGTGGTGACACTTTTCGCTGATTTGGTTGGCAACGTCACCCACCTGAATCATCTGTACGTACTGACCGTCGCCGATATGAACGCGACCAATCCACAGTTATGGAACAGCTGGCGGGCGACCTTGATGAAACAGTTATACTCGCAAACGCGTCGTATTTTACGTGCTGATATCGATGCGCCAACCAATCGTCAAGACATGATCAGCGCCACGCACAAGCAAGCAATGGTCATGTTGGATAACGTCGATAATCAGCACATGAACCGCAGTGAGGTACTTAGACTGTGGGATGACTTAGGTGATGAGTACTTCTTGCGTGAGATTGCTGAAGATATTTTATGGCATACCGAAGCCATTTTGAACCATCCACCGATTGGGCTTGCCTCTAATGCCGATAGCCCACCATTGGTGGTACTGCGAGAGCATCGTGAGCTGGCACTGGATGCTGTGCAGGTCTTTGTTTACACCCAAGATCAGACAAACCTATTTGCCGTCACTATGGCCGTATTTGATCAAATGAATCTAGATGTTTTAGACGCACGCATCATCACTGCCACTCGTGATTTTGCGTTGGATTCTTATGTACTGCTAGATCCTAGTGGCACATTATTGGTCGATGAAGACAGTCAGCAAGAGCTTAAGCAGCGCTTAATCAATGCCTTTAAAGACCCCACCGTACTGAAGCTTACGAATAAACGAATGCCGCGTCAGCTCAGACATTTTGAGGTGAAGACGGTGATTAATTTTGAGTTTAATGAAGCATCAGGTCAGCACATTATGAGCTTAGAAACCCTCGATCAGCCAGGGCTACTGGCACGGGTGGGACAAGTATTCTTGCAGGAGAAAATTGAGGTACATGCGGCTCGCATTACCACACTAGGCGAGCGTGCAGAGGATATGTTTTATATCAGTGATCAAAATGACGAGCCTTTGTCTGCCGACAAGTTAGAAACGTTAAAAACGGCATTGACAACGAGTCTGAGCTTACATAGCGATAGTGCTGCAACTTAAGCAGTGTGGTCTATTAAGAAGTTTAACGAGTAACGAATATTGTGGATTGGGATTGGCGCTTTAACGTAAAAAGTAGATTGGTGCTAGATAAGCAGGTCATGCCGTTTAGCATCAATCTATTTTTCATACAGTAAAAATCTTACTTTCATGATAAAAAGTTATCGGAATAGATAGCAGAGTTTATAGGATACTTCTATATATCATCTCGTTGGCATGAGCGTTGAGCTCGTCATCAGCCAAATCTGGTGGCAAGATATTTGCCTCAACCTGTTGTTCACCTAACAGTAATCGTCCAGCATCGACCTCTTTTTTTAACAAGCACTGCAAACTTGAAAGATGGAACTTGGCATCATAATGCTCATAAAGCGCTTGCAAGGAAATAGGTGCTTTGGCATGAACATCGAGATAGAGACTGTCATCTGCCAAGATAATCATCTCGTTTAGCGCCTCTTCCCGCAGTACTTCCTGTTCATTAATTCGGCGTTGCAAGTTGTTGGCCAATCGACCTTTGAAAGCCAGCATAATGATGAAAATCAGCGTTTGTAGCACAAATAAAGCGACATACTGCCACAAAGGTAGCGATATGCTAAATAGCCTACTAAGTAACATAAGTACCGTAGCCACGACCACATAGCTGACCAACTGCCACAATAGCCACATCATAAAGCTGTTGTCACCGAACCAAAACATCTGCCGCTCTTGCAGGCGAATCAAATGATGGCGCGCCTGCCACCAATGATTCTCTCGCTGTTTCAATTGTTTGTATAACTCTGCGCGCGGCGTACTGTTACCCAAATTTTTATTCTGGATATTTTTGGCATTGAGATCATCAGTTTTTGAGACACTAGCCATGTCAAATCATCCTTACCATAATCTGTCGTTACCGCTGACAGTCACTTTTATATTATTATCAGTTATAAAGCACCAAACTTATGCCAATGTCTTAGATTTACTTATCACGTCACAATTTTGCTGTGAGCCTCTATTTGAGAGGAGATAAATTAGCCAAGATAAGCAAAAGACAAAAAATAAGAGAAGTGCTACACTGCTTGAATGTAAATTTTCTTTATAACTTTATTATTAATTGTCTATTATAGTTACCCTACTTATGAATCACAACTTAACCTCTCTGCATCCTTACCCTTTCGCTAAAATGGCAACGTTACTTGCTGATAGCACGCCAGCCCATAACCACAGTGCAATCAAGCTCGGCATTGGTGAACCAAAACATGAACCACCTGAATTTGTACTGGACGTATTACGTGAAAACTTGGACAAAATAAGCCGTTATCCCACCACTAATGGTACTTTTGAGCTACGTCAAACCATCGCCCATTGGCTAGAAAAGCGATTTTTCTTAAATCATGTCGATGCCAACACGGAAGTATTGCCAGTCATGGGCACGCGCGAGGCGATTTTTAGTTTTGTACAAGCGGTTGTTGATCATGATGTAGCGAATCCGGAGAGCAGTCTATCTCCTACCGTGGTCATGCCCAATCCGTTTTATCAAATATACGAAGGTGCGGCGATACTGGCACAAGCAACGCCCTACTTTGTGCCTTGTACACTAGACGATGATTTTAAAGGCGACTATCGCGCGGTACCAAAAGAAGTATGGATGCGCACGCAGTTACTATTCGTTTGTAGTCCGAATAATCCAACAGGTTCGGTCATGACAATGGATGATTGGGAATATCTCATTCGCCTATCAGATCAATACGAATTTATTATTGCTAGTGACGAATGCTATAGCGAGCTATATTTTGATACGGTGCCGATTGGTCTATTGCAAGCCTGCGCCGCTTTTGGACGCCATGACTTTAAAAACTGCGTGGTATTCCACTCGTTGTCCAAGCGCTCAAACTTGCCGGGTTTACGCTCTGGATTTGTGGCAGGCGATGCCAAAATCTTGCAGGCTTATTTGCAATATCGTACCTATCAAGGCTGCGCAATGCCAATACCCCATCAGCTTGCCTCTATCGCGGCTTGGCAGGATGAAAAGCATGTTGAGCATAACCGTGCGCTGTATCAAGAAAAGTTTGCCTTATGGATGTCTGAGCTTGGTGAGCTACTAGAATTGCGGATGCCAGAAGCTGGATTTTACTTTTGGATCAAAGCGCCTAAGCAGTTCAATGGTGATGAACTATTTGTCAAAGCCTTGTACGAGCAGGCCAATATCCATGCACTAGCTGGGCGTTACCTGTCACGTGAAGTCAATGGTAAAAACCCTGGGCAAGGTTATGTACGCATTGCGCTTGTCGCTAGTGTCGATGAGAGCCGTGAAGCGATCAGCCGTATTCGTAAACTACTGGGTGCGTAGGCAGTATATTTAAAAGTATTAAGCGAGACATTAACCTCTAATAACCACAATTTAACTGTGGTTATTAGAGGTTTTTTACTTTAATAATGCTATAGTAGAGTGGCTTTTATCAAATATGCCATCAAGGATGATGCCATGCTCCATCTTGATTTTACCCAGCCGCCCTTTGATGTGTTGAGTCTGGCTGAACGCCAAAGCATTAGAAAAAACACTCAAATTCGCTACCTTGCCAAAAATGAGCATCTAACTGCCGAAGAATTGCAGTATCTGTATGTCGTCATCAAAGGACAGATTGAGCAATTGCTTGACGGTGAGTTTGTGGCCTCTTATTTGGGTAGTGATCATTCCGACCAGCTCAATAATAACGACTGGTTCGACAGCCGTCGTCTGCCTGAACCATTGACTGAGAACAGCCCTAATACTGGAGCATCACAGACCTATCAGTTTCGAGCAGTCGAGGATACATTGTTGCTCCAAGTCGCTGGTAGCGCCGTCGATAAAATCAGCGCCCAAAACCACCTAGTCCGTCAAATGCTATCAGATAAGCTGCCTGAACGGCTAAAAGCGTTACAGCAACGCCGTCACAATAAAACCATAGACCCTGCCAGCTACAATGACCAACAAGAAGTGCAACAGATCATGTTGCAGCCTGTCATTGACGTCAATCTATTGCCAGTCCATATCGTCGATGCCAATAACAGCTTATACGAAGCCGCTTCTATCATGACGAAAGCGGGGCTAAAACATGTACTAGTACGTCCATTGAACCATCTAGAGCATAGGAAAGAAACGCGACATGGTACTGGTCATCTGTTAGGTATTTTAACCGACACCGATATTTGCCGCGCCGTGAGCGACCAGCAAAACCCTGCCACGACTACATGCCAGCGCTATGCTAACTTTAACCTGCGTACCATCAAAGCCAGTGATGAGATTGGCGATGCCCTATTGACCATGACCCGCTATCGCATCCATCGGCTACCAGTGATTGATCGAAATGGGGATGTCGTCGGTATACTCGGACAAAGCGATATGCTTGCGCATATTGGCCATCACTCTCAGCTCATTAGTATCCAAATCGAGCAAGCAAAAGACTTAACGAGCTTAGATACCGCCGTCGAGCTTATCGGTCGTTACATTCGCGCACAACATCAAAACGGCGTCAAAATCGGTAATATCAGCCGTATGGTACAGACCTTGAATGCACAAGTATTTACCAAGCTTTGGCAACTCATCGTGCCTGCTGAAGTCATGAAAAATACCTGCTTAATCGTGATGGGGTCAGAAGGTCGCGGTGAGCAAATCATGCGTACCGACCAAGACAATGCGCTCATCTTACGTGACGGCTATACTCATCCTGATCTGGCGCAATTTGCGGATACTTTTAATCACCATTTAGCAGACCTCGGTTATCCGCTGTGCGATGGCAATATCATGATGACCAACCCGATGTGGCGACAGCCGCTAAAACAGTTTAATGCCCAGATTGGTTTATGGTTTAAAAACACTGATCCTATGCATGGTATTTATTTGTCCGCCATACTGGATGGCGAATACGTCTGCGGAGATGAGTCATTATTGACTCAGGTGCGTCAACATTTAAAGGTCGCCCACAGGCAGTCAGATCCTATGTTTGTACGCCAGTTCGCCCGCGCCGCGCTACAATTCGGTGATGTCAATCAGTGGTGGCAAAAGTTCGTGCCTTTGCTCGGTGGCAAATCCGTGTCCGAAGACATTGATCTAAAGAAAGCCGGTATCTTTCCACTGGTTCATGGCATTCGTACCTTGGCATTAGAAAACGATATCTTAGACGTGCCTAGTAGCAAAAACCGCCTTAAAGCTTTGGTACAAGCGCGCGCCTTGACCCAAGAGCGAGCGGATACTTTACTAGAAGCCTTGGAATTTTTTATGGCACAGCGCCTATCAGTCGCCCTATCAACCGATGATAAACATGCGCGGCAAGTCAACCCAGTGACCTTGACCGCGCTTGAGCGTGACTTATTAAAAGAGTGTTTGGCTGTCGTAAAAAGCTTTAAAAATCAGCTACGTCAGCATTATCAATTAGAAATTGCATAAGTATGACAATCGTATAAGTATAGAACTCGCATCAATGGATGAATGACAAATATGAGTTGGCTAACACAGTTATCTTGCGCTTGGCAGAAAAAACAGCTACAGCGCCCAGAATTGGCATTGATGTTTACCAAACCTTTGGCTAAGCAATGGGTAGCGATTGACTGCGAAATGACAGGACTCAATCCAAAAAAGCACCACTTATTGTCCGTCGCCGCGATTCATATCAATGGCAATACGATTGACACCGGTAATGGCATGCATATCGTATGCAAGCCTCCAGTGATGCCAGACCGTGACACCATTGTGATTCACGGTCTGCGTACCGCTGACGTTGAGCATGGCATGAGCTACGATGAGATGCTGGCGCGATTGCTACCGTTTATAGGTAATCGCCCGATTGTCGGATTTTGTACGAGTTTAGACACAGCGTTTTTAAACCCTTTAGTCAAACGCTATATGGGCACAGCATTGCCCAACGAAGTCATCGATTTGCGTCATTTATACAGTCGGCGCATGGGTGATCGCACTCAGGGTATCCCCAACCAATCACAACAGCTGCGCAATATTTTAGCACACTATAATATCCCTGATCTGGGCGCTCACGATGCTTATAACGATGCGATCATGACTGCCATGGCGTTTTTACATGTGCGCTAGCGTGCGTTCTTATTTTGAAAATTCAGATAAAAACAGGTTTTCATCTACGCCTGCCATCTACGCGAAAACAGTAACTCATGTTAGTATAGGCGGCTTTTGCTACCGAATAAAAGATGCTCATGCGACCTACTTCTAGACTCTGTCATTCCTCCGTGCTTACCGCCAAATTATCGCCTGTTTTTAGTCATTTGCGATCGTTTAATCAGACTCATAAATGGTTGGTTGCGCTGACATTAGTGGCAGCCCCGCTGTATGCGCAAGCAGCATTGCCCAAAGCTATTCAAGCGGCATTATCACGAGCTGACTTAACAGAAGCTGATATTAGTATCATCATCACACCAGTCGGTGATAAAAACGCCAGTCACCTGCCCGCTCCGATTCAGGTCATCGATAGCAGCTCGGATAGCTCCTCTAAAAGGGTTTCTCAACCGAAACAAACCGCTAACGTAAATGCTGATATAAAGGGTAACGCCCAGACAGCCACGCAAAATAATAATGACAAACTCAATGAGAAAAGCCACCTGCTCCAACAGAGTACATTGGTTACCATTGAGCGGCGAACCATTGAAAGACATGAGCAAAAATTGCATGCTTACACCGATGATCCTTACACTTATCAAAGCTTAGAAAGTATCCCAACGATATTGGGCGATAAGGCAAAAACAACCATCATTAACAACGATGGTAGTAATGCCAATATTACAGAAAATAGCGATAAAACCAGTAATGTTAATACTGATGCTGCATCCATAAAGATTTCATTTTCACCAATATTGAATCACCAATCCGATATCGCTCGCACGCCTGCCAGCACCATGAAGCTCGTTCCCAGCTTTATTGCTTTAGACACCCTAGGCGCTGATTTTGTCTGGCATACCCGTGTCTATCATACAGGCCTCGTCATCGGTGACCGCTTACATGGTGATCTGATTATTCAAGGCAGTGGTGACCCAAAAATGACCCACGAGCGTTTAAAACAGCTTCTCTATAAAGTAAAATCATCGGGTATTAATCATATCGAGGGTGATATTATTGTCGACAGTGCCGTCTTCAAAAATGTCACTAAAGATCCTGCCGCCTTTGATAACTCACCACTGCGTCCTTACAACGCCAGTCCCGATGGTTTTTTGGTAAATTTCAGTACCATTGGCATCAAAAGCTATCCGTTAAACGATGACCAAGCAAGCCTGACTTATACACCGCAATTAGCAAATTATGATTTGCCCAGCATAATAGATACGCGCTCAGCTGCTTGTGGACAAGCGCGTTATAGTCTCGCACCGCAGTGGCAAACGAAAAAGCTTGTGTTAAATACCGGTTTGCCCAATAGCTGCCAAGAGCACGCTTTTTATGTCGCTTATCCTGATGCCAAAGATTTTTCGGCACGTGTTGTCGCCGCAAAATGGCAAGAGCTAGGCAATACCTTAAGTGGCGATGTCATCACCCAAGAAACGCCTTACACTACAGCAAAAAGCATTAAACCCACGCATGGTTTGTCAGCACTGTCTATGTCCCCGCTGCCCATTGCCAGCTATCCGTCCTTGAATTTGACTCAGCAAATTTATGATATCAATCACTTCTCAAACAATGTCATGACTGAACAAGTGGCTCTATCGATTGGCGCTTATAGCCAATCCACTATGGTGAAAAATAAAACCAAAGCAAATAGCATTGAAGCAAATAGCGCTGAAGCAATTAACGTTGAAGCCATTAATATTAAAAGCAACGCAGAATCTGATATAACTAGTGCAAATAGCGATACACCAAGCAATGTCAAAGCCGCAAATAATAAAGCTGCAAATAATAAACCCATAAATGAGCAGACAACCAGCTTATATCAGTTTGGCAAACCTGCTGTTACGGACTATCCTGCGGCCTTACAAACGATAAATCAGTGGTGGCAGAGCCATCTGAACACCCCAGCACCGTATCTAACCAATGGCTCAGGACTCTGCCGTGATTGTACGATAACGGCTGCCAACTTAAGCGAGCTATTAACTTACGCTTATAGCCATCCAAGCTTCGATGCTTATGTCAATTCGTTAGGCATCGCTGGAGTCAGTGGTACCATTGCTGCTCATGGCGCACGCTTACCCGATTCAGCCGCCACAGGGCGTGCATGGATAAAAACGGGTACTCTAAATAATGTCACCTCAATGGCAGGCTATGTCAAAGGGTTGTCGGGACAAGATTATGTCGTTGTTGGACTCATTAATAGTGAGCAAGCATTAAACGCTTATACGGCTAGACCCGTGTTAGATGCGATGCTTGATTGGACAGCGCAGCATTAAGTGTTTTTAACATCCTATTTTTCACCTTTATAAAGGGTCGCTCATGTCACGCAAGACAACCAATCTCAATAAATCCAAGACTCATTCAAATCGCAGTGCGCTACCGAAAAATCATGAGTCAGCTCAATCCCAACTGGCACAATATGTGGGTTTTTTTGCGGTGGGCTATATTCTTGCCAGCGCAATATTTATGATGATTCAAACCAAACTTGCTCTGAATTCGCAACTGGTGACTGTGCTCTCTATCATTATCGGTGCTTATATTGCAGTCAGTAAATTTATTAAGCATCAACAGCGCGCCCTTAGTAAAAGTGAAATCAATCGCTTAATGTTTGGCGGCGTCGCAGTAGTTTGGTTACTCACTGCTATTTATTTCTTAGGCATATGGTTCTTTTTATTTGATGCAGTGAATCGTGAAGTATTGATTGAGATGGCTATGCAACAACCTCTCCCGCTCATTTCTGCCATAGTCATGATATTGGTACTGACTTTTATCAGTGCCCGCATCAGTATTTTGGCGCTGAATCATCTCCTTAACCCTAAACGTAAAACAGGGTGAACACGCGCTGCTGTCTACAACGTACTACAAAGTTTATTCACCATTAGGGCGTGAATTCCGTTACGCTGGTTTTAGCTGGTGTGATATTTAGCAGCTTGGGCGTGTCCTCATTTTGAAAATGGTGATAAAAATGAGATAAATTGTAGCCAAACAAGGAAAATAGCGCAGATAATATCGTCATATTGACCAGCTGTTTGACACAGTTTGGCAAGATTTAGCCATTTCTAACTCATTTAGTCGCTTTTGCTCAGATTGAGAACGCGCCCTGACCTTTAAACATTGAATCACTTTGTGCTATTGATAGGAGTCAATATTATGGACATGCTATTTTTTGACAGTATAGACAAGCTCGGACGCATCGTCTTAACGACCGTCATGGTTTACGTCTTAGTCGTGCTGACCACCAAAATCTCGGGTAAGCGCTCCACATCACAGCTCAATAACTTTGATTGGATCGTTACCGTAATGATCGGCTCATTGGGTGCTAGCACTATTTTGCTCAAAGACATCCCTTTTATCGAAGGCGTGGCCTCTATTTTGGTGCTATACCTACTACAATTTTTGGTCACCAAATACGCTTCCATCTCACCGCAATTTAGCAATTTTATTTTATCTGAGCCGCGTATTGTCTTTTATCAAGGGCAGTTTTTGCCCGATGCTATGCGAGATGAGCGGCTGACCCGTCAAGAAATCGAATGTGCCATGCGCTCTGAAGGCATGAACAGCTTCGATGATATTGAAGCCATTGTCTTTGAATCTGATGCTAAGCTGACCATTATTCCAAAACCAATCGATAATGCTGATAGCCAAAATACAGAAGACAAAGTCTCGCAAACCATTGCTTCACTTATGTAATGTCACTTATGTAATGTCACTTGTATAATGTCATTAGAGAGTAATAGCAATTGGTTAGGGTCTGTTGAACAAACAGACATAAAAAAGGATAGCCAATCTAATCGGCTATCCTTTCTGGTTAATTTATGTCTCAATGATACGCTTGCTTCAATGGCAAGCTTGCTGAAATGACAGCATTGGTCAATAGCCTATCCAGTAGGCATTACACACGTTACTTGATACGTTGCCACGTTTGCGAACGACCAAAGAGTGGCGAACCGACATAACCTCGTAGATCTAGGCTTTGACCGTTGTCACTTAACGTGAGTTTGCCAGAGTACGTCTTGCCGGATTCAGGGTCTACTAACTTGCCATCGCTCCATTTATTGTTACCGTCAGCCTTTAAGCCCGATAGAATCTGTAGACCTTCGATTGGCTTGTTCTTGAGGCTGCCAGGACATTTGGTACAAACAGCTTTAGCCTCTTCCTTATTGAGTACTTTGATGATTTTTCCTGAGACTTTACCGTTGCTTTCATTCAGCTGAATGATGGCTTTTTTTTCACCAGTTTTATCATCAATGGTTTGCCATTGTGTGCCGTTTAAAGAGGCAGCAAAGACAGAGGTAGACAGCAGAGCACCAGCGGTAAGGGTAAGTGCACTAGATATAGTACGGTTCATGAACGACTCCTTTCGTTAAAAAAACTTTCAATTGAACTTATGGTAGATCAAAAAATAACCTAAAAATATTGCATAAAGACATTGTACAATTGCTCATCACTTCTCAAGATAATTGCGAACTAAAGAACAACTGTTTGTCGAATGCTAGTAAAGCATAAAAAAAAGCTTTGTAAAAGAGGTCTTTGTTACGGCAACTTAAGCTTAGATTTTTTTTGTTACATTTTCTCACGTATTGACAGGGTAAGTATTATGAAAGTAAGAATTTTGACCGTTGGTAACAAGATGCCGAGCTGGGTACAGACTGGCTTTGATGAATATTTCAAACGTATCCAACCGATGCTCAGTACAGAAATTGTTGAACTTGCTGCCGCCAAACGTGCCAAAAACCCTTCGGATGCCAATCTTGCTCAGTATCGCGAGCAAGAAGGTCAGGCGATATTAGCCGCTCACAATGCAGCGGGACGTGAGCAATTATGGGTATTGGATGTCAAAGGAAAAATGCTCTCGACAGAAGGGTTGGCAGATAAGTTGGCCGATGCCATGCAGCAAGGCGATGATATCGCCCTAGTGATTGGTGGCGCTGACGGCGTATCACCAGAAGTATTGGCAAAAGCCGATGTGAAATGGTCATTATCCGCGCTGACGTTGCCGCACCCATTAGTACGTGTGGTCTTGATGGAGCAACTATATCGGGCGATGAGTGTCAATCACAACCATCCTTATCATCGCGGCAACTAGAAATAGCATGAGCAGATGTGTTAACGAATGACTGTTTGCTTAAGACAGATATAGTCGATTCAATTTAAAAAGAATACAGCTTAAAAAGAATACAGTGCTGCTGCGATGAGTTTTTCGATACTTCTGAAGGGCAAAGCACACAGCAAGCGAGGAAAACTCATGCCAGCAGAACGCTGTTTTTAGCATACCGTTTTTATTTTGAACTGGTTATACCTCATCAAAACGATTGAAAAACGAGCACATGCCCTAATAAACGGAACATGAAATATCCAAAACGAGCGACACCGAACGCCCCTTATGCGCATCAGCAACGTGAGCAACCTCACCAAGAGACGCATACGCCCATTACGACCACAGCAGCTTTGGCAAACGCCCAAGCTGGGCAGTCAACTGCGACCAACTTAGCCAAGCTACCAGCGGTATTTATCTCGCATGGTGCCCCAACGCTGGCGATTGAGCAATCGGCTACGACCAGTGCACTGGCTCGTATCGGGCAAAACCTACCCAAGCCACGTGCCGTCGTTATTATGTCGGCGCATTGGCAGTCGGCGAAGCTAGAAATCAGCAGCAACCCACAACCAAAGACGTGGCATGACTTTTCAGGCTTTGCACCTGAACTGTATGAGCTACAATATCCTGCTGCAGGTCATCCGGCACTCGCTGAATCGCTAGCACAGCAGTTAACGGCACGCGGTATTACCTGTAGCGTCAATCCGATGCGCGTCAGTGACCATGGTGTCTGGGCACCGCTCAGACATCTCTATCCGCAGGCCGATGTGCCTATCGTACAAATATCGTTGCCACGGCACTATGACAGTGCTGCCTGCTATCAGCTGGGCGCGCAACTGGCGCAACTGCGCGAGGAACAAATACTTGTCGTGGGCTCAGGCAATATCACTCATAATCTACAAGCCCTACGCTGGGAAGCCGATAGCATAGATGAGACCGCACAAGACTTTAAGCTCTGGTTGCTACAGCAGCTCAAAACAGACATCCCAGCGGCATTAGACTGGCAGCAGTATCCTAACTTTCGTGACATACACCCAAGCGACGAGCATTTACTACCGCTGTTTTTTGCCCTAGGAGCTGGTCAACGCGTCTCCGTCGTGCATCAGAGCATGGCACATCATAGCTTGGGAATGGATATCTATCGCTTCGATTAGGCAACCATCAATCAAGCGATAGCAAAAATAAAACTACTTCTCAAAAGCTGCCTTGGTAAACAACCCTGCACGCTCCATTTCGCCCGCAATACTAAATAGCGTCGCCTCGTCATTCATACGTCCAATCAGCTGCATGCCAATCGGCAAACCCTTTTTGCTCATGCCTAAGGGCAATGACATGGCAGGCAGCCCAGTGACATTGCCCAGCAAGGTAAAGGCCATTTTTCCCAGCACCGGCTGACTAAGCTTTTCGATCATGCCTGAGCTAAAGGCATATTTCCCCATATCAATGCCTTTATTTAGTAGACCTGCGCTGCGCATGAGCATTTCATCCATACGACTTGGTGGTAGCACGCCATGCTTAACCGCAGGCGTCGGTATGGTCGGGCACAGAATCATATCGTAGGTCTCTAATAATAGACCCGTTTGATATTGGCTATCATGCCAGCCATGCTTAGCGTGTGCCAAGTCAACGGCAGAAAGCGAGCGTCCTAGCATCGCCATATTATAGGTTTGTGGCTCTAGGTTCTTTATATGTTCCGCACCAAATTTGCGTTCGATATTATCAATGGTAAAGGCTGTATGCGTACAAACCACCACTAAAAAATCATGCCAAAATTGTTCGATATTAATATTCGGCTCAGCAGGCACTACACGATGACCCATACTTTCTAATTGCTTTGCCGTCTGCTCCAGTACAGCCAGTACTTCTTTGTCCACTATTGTATTGGCGACTAATGGCTGCTGATGCAAAGCTATCGTTAATTGCCGAGGGGCACGCATCGCTGCTTGCAAAAATGTCCCATCAGGTGGCGCAATCACATAAGGCGCGCCAATCTCAGCGCCACTCGTGGCATCGAGCATCGCAGCACTATCACGCACACTACGGGTAATCACGTGATCCGCGACCGCGCCTTCCCAACCTTCACCAAATGCGGGACCCATTGGGTTACGCCCACGACTGGGTTTGAGTCCAAACGCCCCACACCACGCTGCCGGAAAACGTATCGAACCGCCACCATCGCCAGCACCTGCCATCGGTACGATACCGCTCGCCACCGCCGCCGCGCTACCACCCGATGAGCCACCAGAGCTATAGCCCTTTTTGAATGGATTGTGGGTGGCACCGTGCGCTTTGGGTTCAGTGGTGATGATTAAACCAAATTCTGGCGTATTGGTCTTACCGAAAGTATTGACACCTGTCGCTTTCATACGTTTAACGATTTCGCTGTCGTTTTCTGGCACGACATTCACGCTACGACTGCCCATCGTGATGGGTTCGTCAGCAAAATAAAATGATAGGTCTTTGAGTAAGTACGGCACACCATTAAATGCACCTGCTGGCAATTCTGCTTGCGCGGCATCATAAGCACGCTCATCAAAGCGATGAATGATGGCGTTTAACTTAGGATTCAGTGTGTTGGCTTGATGAGTCGCAGCGTCTAATAGCTCTTTGGCACTGACCTCACCTAAATTGACGAGCTTGGCTAAACCTAGGGCATCGTATTGGGTGTATTCTTTAAACATAACTAACCTTCCTTGGAGAGTAATTGGACTAAACATTTTTGAAATTAAGTGATATCTATCCCATAACTCCTGTCAGTTTAGTATAAAAAAACACTGCTGATAATCGATAAACAAACTCACTAGTCATTTAAGCAACAGCGCTACCATATATTCCTAATAAAAAAACGAGCCACTCTCGTGACTCGCTTTTTATGATTAATCAAACTTATCATCTTTTACATCAACAACTCACGCTTACCGCTTTTACCCATCGAGCTGACCAATCCGGCTTCTTCCATTGAATCAACGATACGAGCGGCACGGTTATAGCCGATACTAAATTTACGCTGGATACTAGAGGCAGAAACCTTTCGCGTCTCCATGATGAAAGCCACGGCATCATTATATAAGTCATCGTCCTCACCAGAAGCGTTGCCGCCACTGCCACCACCGCCAGAACTAGACAATTCAAAGTTGCCTGCCATGTTATCAATATAATCAGGCGCACCGCGCTCACGCCAAGCATCACAGACACGGTTGACCTCTTCATCGCTGACATACGCCCCATGCACACGATCAGGCTCAATTTGCCCTGGGCCTAAAAACAGCATATCACCATTACCAAGCATGTCTTCGGCACCGCCACTGTCTAAAATCGTCCGTGAATCCACTTTTGAGTTCACACGTAACGCTGCACGAACAGGGATATTGGCTTTAATTAGACCGGTAATGACATCGACTGATGGACGCTGAGTGGCAAGCATTAAATGGATGCCTGCCGCGCGTGATTTTTGTGCCAAGCGCGTAATCAGTTCTTCAGCTTGTTTACCGACTTGCATAATCATATCAGCAAACTCATCCGCGACAATGACAATCATCGGTAATGTTTTGAGCTTTGGTGCTTGGCTTATGCTGACACTATCATTGGGTCGCCATAATGGATCGAGCATTGGATTGCCCGATTTTTCAGCAGCGATGACCTTTTTATTAAACTCGTTAAGCTTACGTACCTTTAATAAGCTCATCAGCTGATAACGGCGCTCCATTTCTGCCACACACCATGACAAAGCACTGGCGGCTTCAGTCATATCGGTAACGACTGGCGTCAGCAGATGCGGGATATCGTTATAGTTTGCCAGCTCAAGCTGCTTTGGATCAATCAAAATCAGGCGCAGCTCGTTCGGTGTATATTTGAGTAGCATAGAGAGTAGCATTGAGTTGACCAATACAGATTTACCAGAGCCTGTGGTACCAGCAACCAACATATGCGGCGCGCGCGCAAGGTCAGTAATGATAGCATTACCACCGATATCTTTACCCATCGCCATGCTGATTTGGGCTTTAGGATCTTGGAATTTTTCGGTATTCAACAGCTCAATCAAACGCACCATTTCGCGTTGTTTGTTCGGCACTTCGATACCGATATAAGGCTTGCCCGGAATGACTTCGACCACACGCAAAGATGCCATTGATAATGACCGTGCCAAATCACGTGAAATGCCCGTAACTTTACTGGCTTTTACCCCAGCAGCAAGCTCTACTTCAAAGCGTGTAACGACTGGCCCCGGAATGGCATTGACTACTGCGGCCTTAACATTGAATTCTTGTAATTTAATCTCTAATAGCTCAGACAACTTATCAAGCTCAGCAATGGTATAGCTTGGCTTACGATCAGGATCTGGCTTATCTAAAATAGAGATCTCTGGGATAGGCGTTAAGCTGCTGCGATAGGCGGCCGTTTGCATCGAGCGTGATTTTTGACTAAAAGCGCCATCGTCACTGATATGCGGCATAACGGGCGTATCGCTATTATCATCGCGGCTGTCATCCTCAGGCATCATATCCGTAATATGGTTGCCGCTATCACCCTCTGGCACCGCAAAGCTGACCGTTGGCTTAGATGCGGCTATCGGTTCAGCAGCTGGCGCTGAAACGTTAGTTTCTACCTTAGGAGGTAATGTTGGGTTGGTCGGTGGCGTATTGGTCGGGGTCATATCAGCGACGGGTGCGACGATATTTACATCGTCCTCTTCTGGAGCAGGATTTTGTATTGACAATGAGCTTTCCCATTGCTCTTCATTTGATAACTTGTCTGCTAACTTGTTTGATGATCCAGCAGAGGCGTCATAAGTATTATCTTCTACCGTTTTTAGTGCTGGCTGATCGGGTTCATTAGTATCTTCTTCTGTTTCTTGAGAAGGTGAAACAGGCGCATGTTCTGACAACCAAGATTCTGCCAATGTATCAACCGTTTCGTTCGTTTCATCTGTTGCATGGCTATCATCTGATGCCATAGTCTGAGGCTCATCGGCAAAATTAGGCGCGATTTGCTTGCTTGCTGTCTCTGTAATTGCTTGCTCGACCTCTTCTTTATTAGGATTGACAGTAGCGCTCGCGCTTGGTGTCTCCAGCTCTAGCGTTGCCATGTCTGTTGACGTATCTGTTGCCGTGTTTGTAGACACTGCTGTCTCTTTTGGCGACTCAGCATTATTGATGTAAGCAGGGGCAACAGAATCAGCATCATGAGTAGCGCTATGAATGCTTTGGTCGTAAATAGCCATATCGCTTGCCAATAAGTCATCAACAGTATTGGCATCATTCCAAGCAAAACTCGGCTCTACTTTACGGCTAGGAGTCGTGACAGGGCTTGGGGTAGCAGATACCTTATTATCACTAAAGTTGCTTACGCCAGCGCTACTAGGCGTGGCAGGTACGCTTTGTAAGTACTCGCCCTCACCCACTGCGGATCCTTGCGTGGCTGCTGCCATAGAAGCTTTTACACTGGCACCCAAGCCAGAACTCGCTAAAAATTCGGTGAGTACATGATTAAAGCGACCACTGCTATCGGATTGTTGCGTATTAGCATCATGCTCAGTTGCTTGCAGCTCGAGGGGCAGCTGGTCATACTCTGGAACAGCGCGCGATGCTTTTTCGTCGGTTAGGGCTTCATCATGCTGCTGACGACTCTTTTCAGCGGCATGCACACTCTCATACTGACTATCTTGGTTTTTTACACCAGAACCAAGCCATGACAGGGTCATGATTTTTTGGTATATCGCTAGCCAATGAATATTAAAAGCAAAGGTCGCCGTAATAATTACGAATACCGTTAAAAAAACCACACTCCCCCACTGCGACAATAATTGAGCCAAACGCGCTTGCAGTTCGAGACCGATGATACCACCCGCGACCCCTGTCAGACCTGTGGTAACTGGATCTGCTATTTGCTGCACTAAAGCGACCAACTGCGCAAATAAGGCGCTGGCACTTAGAATCAAAAACACGTAAGCGACTACACGTAGCAACCAAAACGTCGGCTTATTGTCCCACCAAATAAGAATAGACTCATAGACCACAAACGCCAACAACCACCATGCGCCAAAACCAAAAAAGCTATAAAGCAGGTCAGACAACCACGCCCCCATCTCGCCACCCATATTATTAATGGTGGTCATGTCACTACTGATGTGCGACCAACTAGGATCGTTGCCTGTATACGTCATCAAAATGACAAACAGATAAACGGCCAGTATTAACCCAAGGAGGGTAAATATTCCCTTTTTTAAATACTCAATAAGCGGTGCTGATATCACGTAAAATCTGCCTTGTTATTAATACTAAATGGTCGCCAGTGCATGACTAAGCCTAATCATGCTGACATAAAGTGTTGACATAAATGTACCGAGCGAAGTGTTTGTTTGGCATGTGCCGATCATAGAGCCTTTAAACAACCGTTATCGCTTGGCTCCTACTACACTTGGCATAACTTCTTATAATAACAAATACATAGGTGCAGTGGCGACAGTCTTATAAAGAAAGCGTGTAAGAAAGTAAATCAATAGATACTTTGCGCAAGAAAACAGCTGGTTAGCGAAACACTAGTGGCAAAATATTGCTCACTGTATTGCCTAAATTCTATAAAATAGCCTCTGTTTTTTGCACTTATATTCCAAAGCTATTTATTCTTTGATTCTAATGATACCTGTGTTTGTTTTAGCAAACTTGCACTTTGTGCGCTGTGCCCTTATGTTATTATCTCATAGCAATTAGAAAAACTATATTAGTCGCACCTTTTGACGTTTGTCTTTTTATTATATTTATCACTCACATTTTTAATTCGTATATTTTGCAAGGAACCACTCATGGCAACTGATACTACCGCTCCACGTCACGAAAAGCTCATTATTTTAGGCTCAGGCCCTGCGGGTTACTCTGCCGCGGTCTATGCTGCGCGCGCTAACCTCAAGCCCGTTATGGTCACTGGTATGGAAGTGGGTGGACAATTAACCACCACCACCGAAGTCGACAACTGGCCAGGCGATGCGCATGATTTGACAGGCCCTGCACTGATGGAACGCCTGAAGGCTCATGCTGAACGTTTTGGTACAGAATTGGTTTATGACCATATCAATGATGTCAATCTGAGTGAACGCCCTTTTCAATTGACAGGTAACAATGGCACCTATACTTGTGATGCCTTGATTATCTCAACGGGTGCGTCTGCACAATATTTGGGGCTAGAGTCAGAAACCAAATTTAAAGGTTTGGGCGTGTCAGCTTGTGCCACTTGCGATGGGTTCTTTTATAAAGACCAAAAAGTCGCGGTGATTGGCGGTGGTAACACAGCAGTCGAAGAAGCACTATATTTATCTAACATTGCCTCTGAAGTCACGTTAGTGCATCGCCGTGATGGTTTACGCTCTGAAAAAATCTTACAAGATAAATTGTTCGAAAAAGCCAAGAATGGCAACGTCAAAATCGAATGGAACCATCAAGTAAAAGAAGTCGTCGGTGATGACATGGGTGTCAATGGCGTCGTTATTGAATCTATGATTGATGGCAGTACCAAGCAACTAGATGTATTTGGTATGTTTGTCGCCATTGGTCACAAGCCTAATACCGATCTATTCAAAGGTCAGCTCGACATGAAAGA
This sequence comes from Psychrobacter glaciei, assembly GCF_014652895.1. GTDB lineage: Bacteria > Pseudomonadota > Gammaproteobacteria > Pseudomonadales > Moraxellaceae > Psychrobacter > Psychrobacter glaciei. The sequence goes on along the minus strand of NZ_BMZR01000009.1, from coordinate 4,974 downwards.
CGGCTATCTTATCGTTAACAGTGGCCTAAATGGTAACGCCACACAAACCAGTATCGAGGGTGTTTTTGCAGCAGGCGATGTGGCCGATCACGTCTATCGTCAAGCCATCACTTCTGCTGGCACTGGCTGTATGGCCGCGCTTGATGCTGAGAAATACTTGGATGCGATTGGCGAAGCCACTGCGTTAGACCATACTTATGCGTCAACGCTGACTGCTGATCAAGAAGACTAAATGAACAGCTTCTCACAATATAACGCCAATAACAACGAGCAGCTTATCACGCCTGAGACCTTAAAAAGTCTTGGGCGTTATGACTTTCCTGATCCTATTTCTATTGATCCTGATGGAGTCGGTATCGTCGCTATGGGCGGCGACTTAGCGCCCGAGACGCTCATCTCTGCTTATGCGCAAGGCTTGTTTCCTTGGTTTAATGAAGATGAGCCTATCGCTTGGTGGTGCCCTGAACCGCGCTGCGTGATTGTGCCGACCGACTATCAACCCAGCAAATCTCTACGCAAGCAAGCAAGCCGCGTGCGTTGGCAAGTGACACTCAATCAAGCTTTTGATGACGTCATTCACGCCTGTAGTTTACCGCGCAGTGATGGTCTCAATACTGACCTGCCTGAAGGTGAGCACACGTGGATTCATGATGAGATGATCGAGGCTTATACTAAACTACATGCTCATGGATTTGCACATAGTATCGAAGTTTGGGATGACGCAGGCACACTCATTGGTGGATTGTACGGATTAAAAATAGGCAATATCTATTTTGGCGAGTCGATGTTTCACCGTGCATCCAACGCCTCTAAGTTAGCATTTTGGGGTTTGATGCGCTTATGTGAGCAGAGCAACGTGGCACTCGTAGACTGCCAATTACCCAATGAGCATCTCATGAGCTTAGGCGCAACCACCTTACCACGTGCTGAATTTCTTTCTCAATTGGATACGCTAATAGCCACTCATTCAGTCAAGTGGCAAAAGAATTCTCACAACTCCCTAAGTGTATCGCTCCTTGATAGCAAGGAATCTTGGCAGCTCAACTCATGATGGTGGTGACAGCGACAAAACAACGAGGTTATTATGGCACCTGATACATCATTTTTATTAATTGGAAAGCTGGCGAGCGAAGCCAATACCACCAAAGACACCGTGCGTCATTATGATGAGCTAGGGCTACTCAAGTCGCGTAAGCGACAAGCAGGCTCACGGCTCTATACTGAGTTTCATCCTGAATGCATTGAGCGCATTGAATTGATTAAGAGCGCACAAGCTATTGGCTTTACACTCACTGAAATCAGAGACAGTCTTAATGACTATTATGATGGGCAGCTCGATATTGATTTACAGCTAAGTCTCACTCAGCAAAAACTGGCTCAAGTCAAAAAACAACAAGCCAATATCAATGTCATGGTAGAGCTCTTAAGCGAGCGCATCGAAATATTAGAACGCATGCAAGCAGATAGTGACTATGAGCTCGATATTGAAGTCTGTAAAAAGACCATCCCCGAGTGATCTAGAGCCTTTCTTCATTCCTAACGTTTATCAATCCAATAGCATCTGTGCTATTCATGGCTATTAAAGATGCACACGCTGCATAATCAACGCATCAATGGCTGGGCGATGAGGCATTTGGTAGTAGCCTTTACGCCGATGAATCACTGCCAACCCTTGCTGCTCGTACAAAGCAATCGCTGAAAAATTGTCTGCGCGTACTTCTAATAATAAATTTTCCACCTTATTATTCATCAATTCAGTATCCAATTTAGCAAAAACTTGCGAGGCAATACCTTGGCGTTGGTAATCAGGATGCGTGCCGATGCGAAGGATCTCTGCTTGCTCGAAAACCACTTGATATAGGCAGTAGCCAACGATTTGATCAATTTTATAAACGACTAATAAATTAATACTATCCTGCTCAAGCAATTCTATTATTGTCTGATAACCCCAAGCATCTTGCGGCTGTACCATAGTTTCAATATTTGCTACTGCTTGAATCACTTGCTGAGATTTAGATGACTTTTTATTGAGTAAATCGATAGTGAGCATTTTTTCTCTATTAGATGTGTTTACGAACAGGGTTTATATTAGCAAAGCTTTTTACCTTACCGTAAAGTTTTTAATATGCTTAGTTTACTAGGTTTACTTGTACAGTTTCTTCAGCATAGCTCATTCAAAATCTCATAGAGAGTGAAGAAGAAACATAACCCGCCGTTGACTATAGTTATACATTTGGTGGGTTACGCTTTGGCTAACCCATTCTACGCTTACTCTACAAACATGCATAATCTGGTGTTTACCGCCCTCTTGCAACCAATAGTACAGATGCTAGTGTAATTAATCCACCTCCTAGCCAACCTAACACCCCAACGTATTCGTTAAATAACAGCACCGCAAACAATACCCCAAATATAGGCTCACTACCCATGAGCAGCGATGCACGACTGGGTGAACCGATCTTTACAGCCCAGTTTTGTACAAAAAAAGCGAAAATGGTACAGAAGATAACAAGATAAAAGGTCGGTAGCCAAAAAGCTGATTTATTAGGTAGACTTGGCATAATTGAGTCGCCCGACAGTAAGTTAGTCACTAAAAACAGCACCAAACAACCAACGAAGACCACGATAGATTGCACCGCCGTTAAGGCAAGCAGTGAGATAGGTTGAGCAATTTCTATTGTCATTTTTATGGTTGCAGACTTGTTATCAATAAGCTTTTTGGTCATGGTTACCATCAGCGCACGGCCAACTGCGGCTAGTAATATAAGGCTATCGCCTAGATTGAGCGAGATGCCAGCGCTATGTTGAGCGTCCATCGTTAAAAAATACGTACCCAGTAGTGATAGAATGGCACATATAAAAACGAGTTTATGCGGACGGGTTTTTAGAATTAACCATTCCATAAATGGCGTCATGATAATACACAGGCTAATTAGGAAAGCGGCGTTGGCGACACTGGTATAAAACAGACCATAGGTTTCAAATATAAAGATGGCGAGTAAAATTGTGCCAAGTGGCAGACCTGCTGCGACCGTGCGCTTTAGTTGTGTGGTGTGTTGTTTATAGACGCCTATTAATACAGGCGCCAGTATTATGCTGGTAAGCCCGAAGCGTATGGCTAAAAACCCAAGAACGGGATAATATTGTAGGCTGAGTTTAGCAGCGCCATAGCTCGACCCCCAAAGCATAGCAACTAAGATTAAACAAATATCGGATAATAATAAAAGCTGTCTATTGTTTAATCTATTACTCACGGTTTTAATCATTGTCTCGGTTTATCCTAGAGGTCGGTCTTAGCAAGGTGCTCATTAAACAAAGCACTTAGAGGTACAGCAACTAATAGATTACCCAAGCTCTAGCGGTCTTAGAATGACTGATTGCGCTAAACAGTTTTGCCAAATGAGCCAGTCTTATTTTTGTATATCGCTTCTTATTGATGGGTTTATGATTGATGAACAAAAATACCTTAAATAATATTCTTGTAAATATGGCGATCTTTGAAGACGTTGCTAAGTCAGGTAGCTTTAGCGGGACTGCGCAAGCGTTACAAATGACCCCTTCTTCCGTAAGTAAGCGTATTCACCAACTTGAAGATAAGCTAGGTATAAAACTCATTGAGCGCACCACGCGTAGTATGCGTTTAACGAGCACAGGTGAGCTATTTTTAAAACATTGTCAAAATATGTTAGATGAAGCGAACCTCGCAGTGGAGGTTGCCAATCAATCCGCCGAGTTGCTGGCAGGCGATGTAACGATAGGTGTACCTGATAGCTTTGCCAGTCATATGATGGGGTCACAATTTATAGACTTTATTAAGCAATATCCTGATATCAATTTAAATATTAAAGTCACGGATGATGCTTTAGATTTATTGCGCGAGAATATTGATTGCGCGATAGAGATAAGCGAAACACCGTCCGATTACTTGATTGCTAAACCCTTGAGGCAAGTACGGCAGGTGTTATGTGCGACACCGCGCTACTTAGCGTCGAGCTCATACGCCATAGCGCATCCGCTAGATCTAAAAAATCATGACTGTCTTTACTTAGGAGAGACACCTGAGGACAATCAATGGCGATTTGTGCAAGTCACTGACATATCATCAGAGCCCATCGAGCAAATAACCGTTACAGTGAGTGGACGTTATGTCGTGAACCATGCGGGTATGCGTTTAGATGGTGTATTGAATGATTTAGGAATCGGAAGTTTTCCTGATTTTGTGATTGAGGACGCTTTAAGCAAAGGTACAGTAATAGAGGTTTTACCCAATTGGCAATTAAAGTCCAAGTTTCAGGGTACGGCTTGGCTGACTTTGTTGCCTAATAAATTTCGGCCTTTACGGTTACGAGCCTTGATTAAATTTTTGCTGGAACAAAAAAGCCCAACTATTAAATAGTTGGGCTTTTCTACGCAGGGTCTATAAATCGAGGTCGATAAGCGGTTTAGTACTAACTCATATATCAGGCGTTAAACAAGTCGCGTAGGAGTCAAAGTATAGAATGGTAGGTTACGCTTTGGCTAACCCACCATCTGACTTTGAATCAAAGACTTTGTGAGTTAAGCTGCCGCTAGCCCATCCTACGCTTGCTATATATCATATCTAAAAGTAGGTACGCTGGATGCACCCTACAGCCAAAATCGGTGCGCTGATTTTTATTTGCTCATATCCCTCAATCAACTTATTTCACCCAAAAAAAAGCCACCCTCAATAAAGAGAGCGGCTTTTTCATAACTAACTCATAAGCTCATTACTGAGACTGATAGATTAGTTCAATACGTTAGCAACAACACCAGCGCCTACAGTACGGCCGCCTTCACGAATTGCAAAGCGAAGACCTTTGTCCATAGCGATTGGGTGGATAAGCTCTACGCCCATCTCAACGTTATCACCAGGCATTACCATTTCAGTACCGTCTTGTAATTGGATTGCGCCAGTTACGTCAGTAGTACGGAAGTAGAACTGTGGACGATAGC
>NZ_BMZR01000008.1 GCF_014652895.1 Psychrobacter glaciei | reverse complement strand
TGACGTGTGGCTTGCTGCGTTCAAACTTGGCCTTTGCCATGGGTATTTCCTCTTTTTTTGGGGGCAGTGCTCAACTAGTATAAATACAATAATTGAGACAATCCTGACCACATTAAGATAATTGTTAAAAGGTCGCACATACTAATGTGCAGATATTATAAGAAAATCACGGCCAATAACAAGTCTTTTAACCAATTATTGACGTATTATTCAATGACAATATAGAGACCTGCCCTATATTGTCACCATTAAATAGACTTTACTTACTCGTCGCCATCTTTAGAGTTGAACTTAGAGATGATGTCAGCGGCTACTGATTTTGGAATCTCAGCGTACTTTTGGAATTCCATTGAGTACGTTGCACGGCCTTGAGACATTGAGCGCATTTGGGTAGCATAGCCAAACATTTCGGCTAATGGTACTTCTGCACGGATTTGCTTAGTGCCACCAGGCAGATCTTCCATACCTTGAACCATACCACGACGACGGTTTAAATCGCCCATGATGTCGCCCATGTAATCTTCAGGTGTCTCAACTTCAACTTTCATGACTGGCTCAAGTAGTGCAGGGTTTGCTGCCATGAAGCCTTTTTTGAAAGCGATAGAACCAGCCATTTTGAATGATAGCTCATCCGAGTCAACGTCATGATAAGAACCGTCATACAATGTCGCTTTTACGCCAACGATTGGATAGCCAGCAAGTACGCCATTTTTCATGCGCTCTTGAATACCTTTATCAACGGCACCGTGGAACTCTTTTGGTACCGTACCACCAACAACTTCTTCAGAGAATTCATAAAGAACGTCGCCAGCTGGATCCATAGGCTCAAGACGTAACCAAACGTGACCAAACTTACCACGACCACCCGTTTGACGTACGAATTTGCCTTCTTGTTCAACCGTCTCACGAATCGTCTCACGATAAGCAACCTGCGGCGCACCGATGTTGGCTTCAACGTTAAACTCACGCTTCATACGATCCACAAGAATCTCTAGATGCAGCTCACCCATACCACTGATGATAGTCTGACCAGATTCTTCGTCAGTGTGTACACGGAACGATGGATCTTCTTTAGCCAAACGACCTAAAGCGATTGACATTCTTTCTTGGTCAGCTTTGGTCTTAGGTTCAACCGCTAGGCTGATAACTGGATCTGGGAATTCCATGCGCTCAAGCGTGATAACATTGCTTTCGTCACATAGCGTATCACCAGTCGTTACATCTTTCATACCAACCAATGCAGCGATATCACCAGTACGGATTTCTTCAAGCTCTTCTTGCGTGTTTGCCATCATCTGTACGATACGGCCAACGCGCTCACGCTTCATTTTAACTGGGTTATAAACGCTGCCGCCTTGCTTGATAACACCTGAATAAACACGAACGAAGGTTAAGTTACCGACGAACTTATCATTCATGATTTTGAAAGCAAGTGCTGAGAATGGTGCGTCGTCTGATGCTTCACGAGTACCTTCGCTTTCTTCTTTGTCATCAAGAATACCACGAATAGCTGGTACATCTATTGGTGCAGGCAGATACTGAATAACCGCATCCAACATCTTCTGTACACCTTTGTTTTTAAAGGCAGTACCACAAAGTAGTGGAATGATTTCGTTATCGATAGTCAATTGACGGATAGCAGTGTTGATTTGATCTACTGTCAATTCGCCATTCTCAAGGTACTCATTCATGAGTTCTTCAGAAGCTTCAGCAGCGTTTTCTACCAAATACTCACGATATTCTTCTGCTTTTTCTTGAAGTTCTGTTGGGATTTCGCGCTCGTCATATTCCATACCTTGAGACGCTTCGTCCCAATAGATGGCTTTCATAGTCACAAGATCCACTACGCCTTCAAAGGCATCTTCTTTACCAATTGGAATAACCAATGGTACTGGCTTGCCGCCTAAGCGAGTTTTGATCTGATCGATAACACGATAAAAATCAGCACCAACGCGATCCATTTTGTTTACGAATGCAAGACGTGGAACTTTATATTTATTAGCCTGACGCCATACGGTCTCAGACTGTGGCTGAACGCCGCCTACTGCACAGTAAACCATGCAAGCGCCATCAAGTACACGCATAGAACGTTCAACTTCAATCGTGAAATCAACGTGACCTGGGGTGTCAATAATGTTGATACGATGTTCGTCAAACTGCTTAGCCATACCTGACCAGAAGCAAGTAGTCGCCGCTGAAGTAATAGTAATACCGCGCTCTTGTTCTTGCTCCATCCAATCCATGGTGGCTGCGCCATCATGAACTTCACCAATTTTATGACTAACACCGGTATAGAATAAGACACGCTCTGTCGTGGTCGTCTTACCAGCATCAATGTGCGCAGAAATGCCGATATTGCGATAGCGTTTTAGGGGAGTTTTACGAGCCATAGTGTTTTCCTAGGGAAATTCGTGTATATATTAATGTGTTGTATCTCTACCTCATACTCTATGACAAAGCAGTCAACTTCGTAATATTACTTACTGATTATTGGGCCTAATACGGACAAAAAAAGAGCAAATACTTAGAATATAGCGGCATCAAATTGGGGATGCTGTCTATGAAGAACAGTATCCTTTTCAGGACAGCATCTTGACAGATGTCCGCCATCCAGATTATGTGAGTATTTTATTATCTTACGATGAAAAAATGTCAATAACCTGATGAGGATGGCGGCAATCAATAGAATAAATAATTAACTAGCATAAACTATTGCTTTAAAACCACTCTTAACAAGTAGTCTAAAAAATAGTCTAGAAACGGTAGTGAGAGAACGCTTTGTTAGCATCTGCCATACGGTGAACTTCGTCACGCTTCTTCATAGCGTTGCCTTTGCCGTCAGCGGCATCATTCAATTCGCCAGCCAAACGCAAAGCCATTGATTTTTCAGAACGCTTAGCAGCAGCTTCAGCTAACCAACGCATAGCCAAGGCAGTACGACGGGAGGGGCGTACTTCCATTGGTACTTGATAGGTAGCACCACCAACACGGCGAGCTTTTACTTCTACCATTGGGCGTACATTCTCTAAAACTTCTTCAAAGAAAGATACTGGATCTTCGATTTTACGTTTTTCACTGACTGTCTCAAGGGCACCGTAAACGATACGCTCAGCAGTAGATTTTTTACCATGACTCATTACATGGTTGATGAATTTTGCAACAGTTTGGCTACCAAACTTAGGATCCGGTAGGATCTCACGGGTAGCAACGACGCGACGTCTTGGCATAATAAATTTCCTTGTCTTCAGGAGTGTCCAACATTCACAACATCATACTCGTCATCATAGGACATAGTAATGAGTTGTCAGTTAGCCTTACTGCATGGTGGTATGTTTAGGTGTAGCTAGCCAATATAAAGTAATTTATATTAACCAATACTACTGTTGACACCAAACCCATGCACAGTTATTGGGTGATGCAAATAAGCTAAGCTAATATTAAGCTTTAGGCTTCTTGGCACCATACTTAGAACGACCTTGTCTACGGTCTTTAACGCCTGCGCAATCTAGTGCACCGCGAACAGTGTGATAACGTACACCTGGTAGATCTTTTACACGACCACCGCGGATAAGAACAACACTGTGCTCTTGTAGGTTATGACCTTCGCCGCCAATGTAGCTTGATACTTCATAGCCTGAAGTCAAACGTACACGACATACTTTACGCATGGCTGAGTTAGGTTTTTTAGGCGTGGTAGTATATACACGAGTACATACACCGCGACGTTGTGGGCACGCTTGCAACGCAGGAACTTTTGACTTTTCCTTGATGGTTTTGCGACCCTTGCGAATCAATTGGTTAGTTGTTGCCATAAGGCATCCTTCTCCCGTTTGGTATAAAACAAAAAAATGGGGAAATGCACCATCGATCTGACGCAATTCGCAGATTTCGGCACACCCATTTTTAGGACAGTATATTATAAAGAGTTGTTGCTGCTAATTCAACCACTTATGAGTTGTTTTACTTTACAACATTCGATATATATGCATTAAGCCTACCACTATAACACTTTATCTGTTCTGCACTGAAAAATAGCTGAAAAACAAGACGTTAAATATGGTGGTGTTGGCAGACTTACATACTATGAACACAAGCATTATCAATAAAAGGTGTTTAGAGATAAATGCCTGGCAGTTCGTGACGATTAAATGGCGATATTATCTTACTTTTCAAGACAGCTAAGACAATATCGCTACATTTAAATATGGACGGTTGTTTCAATTTACTTATTTTGCTTATCTACTGCTTTGTCTGTGCTTTTTGATTTGCTGTCTGACGATTTGTTTGAGTTGTCTTTTTTGCTCTCTTTGTCTTTTGGGTCTTTGCGCTCATCGTTGCTTTTATCATCAGCATTTTTGCTATCAGTACTTTTATCAGTACTTTTATCAGCACCTTTCTCATCATTGCTGGCGGTTTTGCTCACCTCTTCCTCGCTACCGCTATCATCGGTAATCGCACGATTGGCAAGTTTGGCTTCTGGGGCAAAAGTCGCTTGCGCCACACCGATCACTTCGTCAATGAGTTGGCTGTTATAACGCATGCCTACCACTACCGCAGTGCCTGGTAAAAAACGACGTATCCATGATAAATTAATCTGATCAAGATCGATACCTACCTGACTGGCAATATTGTCTACTTGTTCAGCATAGAAATTCACATTTTTGTTTTTAAGGCCTAGGTTTTTAAGCTCACTATGCAGACCATTGCTTTGCGCGTTGTCCAGCAAGCCTTTACCGATACCAATACCAGCAAGCAGCGCTTGTTTTTCTTGCATCTTACTTAGGTCAGCATTGGCAAGCAGCTCATATGCCATCTTGACGCCTTGCTTGCCTGTCAACGGCTTATTATAAACCGCAGCCAATTGATAAACAGTACGCAAAGACACCAGCAATAACCATAAAGTATCAGCCAGCAAACCTGGTAATCCAGCCAAGCCCGTTAAGCCACCAATCGTAGCAAGCGCACGGTTTTGATTGGCAATATCGGTCGCCAGTGCATAACGCTCTTCATCGTCTAAACTTGCAACGTTGGCAAAACGATGCTCATTGGGCAGGTCAATTTGACTCCAAGTAGCGGCGAGCTTAGCAATTTGCGCAAAAGCGCCATCAACTGTCGATTGAAATAGGCTATTCGGCACTACTTTTTTGGCATACTTACCATAGGTGGCAAAACGAGTGCCTAATAATTGCTGAGTCGCCTTTAGAGTTTGTTCACGAAATAAATCTTGCTGATAGTCTTCATCACCTAAATCTACCGCTTTGTAATGACTCGGTTTACCCGTCTTTGCATTCATGCTATCAATCGCTGCACCCATACGTTCTAGGTTGTTGCGAGCAAAATAGCCAATAGTATTGATACCCTTAGAGAGAGTGCTACGCTTTGCCATCGTTATGTCCTTAATATGATGATTGGTCATTTTTTATAGTAGTAATGAATGGGTCATTTTAGCCAATGAGGCAAACAGCTGTCAGTGCGAACAATGTTATCGCGCTCACAAATTTTGTATCTAAAAGTACAGCTTATTCGTAGTTATCGACCTTTTCCTGCGTCTCTGCCCTACTTTTATCTGTATAAAAATAGCGGTATCTTAACGGCTAAAACCACGATTATCATATCGCAAAAAAGTCTGTCATGGCTACTTTTAACCGCAATCAATGTTTTGTGGTTATTTTGCACTTATCCAAAGATTTTGAATCCTTGATACGTTATCATATGACATAGGCTAAGGCATTAGCTGGCGATCATGTATTTGGTTCTATGATGATAAAAACAATCACTTTAAAGAAACCTTTAGAAGTTAAGTAGCCTTTAAAAGTTAAAAACTTTTTAGAGTTAACATTATTTAATTGTCTAGACTACCTTTAACCAGCTGCTGCTATCACAAAACAGCCATGCCAACCGCTACATAATAGAATGATGGACTCAAAAGCGATTATTAAAGGTAATTATCAAAAATCGTTATTAATAAGGAATAGAATATGCGCCGCGTTGTTATCACTGGAGCAGGGATTGTCTCTTGTATCGGACATGACTTAGCCACGGTTACTGCCGCTCTTAAGCAAGGGCAGTCTGGCATTACATTTAATGACTCTTATGCTGAACATGAATTTAAATCACACATTAGTGGCAGTATCGATAAAGCAGAACTCGACACCTCCGCTATAGATCGTAAGTTAAAGCGCTTCTTTAGTGATGCCAGCCTTTATGCATATGTCAGCGCCCTAAATGCGATTGAGCACGCTGGCTTATCGCTTGAGACTATCAATAGCAATCCACGAGTGGGCGTCGTAGCCAGCTCGGGCGGCGCATCGACAGAAAATATCGTCAATGCCATAGATGCGATGCGTGAAAAAGGTCTGCGCGGTGTCGGTGCGATGGCAGTACCAAAAACCATGGGCAGCTCGGTATCCGCCGCATTAGCCACTGGTCTAAAAATTCAAGGAGTGTCCTACTCTCTTGCCTCTGCTTGCGCGACGTCAACGCATTGTATCGGTCATGCCGCTGAGCTTATTCAGTTAGGCAAAGCCGATATCGTCCTCGCTGGTGGTAGTGAAGCGGAACACTGGACGCAGTCTTGTATGTTTGATGCGATGGGCGCAGTTAGTACTCAGTATAATGACACGCCAAAACTTGCCTCAAGAGCTTATGACAAAGACCGTGATGGTTTTGTGATTGCTGCTGGTGGCGCGATGGTTGTTGTAGAAAGCCTAGAACATGCTCAAGCACGCGATGCCAATATATTGGCTGAAATCGTCGGCTACGGTGCCAGCTCTGATGGTGCAGAAATGGTCGCACCAAGCGGTGAAGGCGCTGTACGCTGTATGCAGCAAGCACTAGCCGAAGCTGGTCTAGAAAGCGTCGATTATATCAACAGCCACGGTACGAGTACGCCACTAGGTGATATCACTGAGCTTAAAGCGATTGCTAAAGTATTTGATAATGATCTCAGCAAAGTACCGCCTATCAGCTCGACCAAGTCAATGACCGGTCATAGCTTGGGTGCCGTCGGTGCGCAAGAATTAATCTATTGCCTATTGATGCTACAAGAAGGCTTTATCGCGCCAAGTATTAATGTTGAAAACTTAGACCCTGCGGCTGAAGGCTTTGATATCGTCACCGAAAAACGTGATGCCAATCTTGAAACCTTGATGAGTAATAGCTTTGGCTTTGGTGGTACGAATGCTACCTTAATTATCAAAAAGTTTGACGCGTAAACTATGCCCGCAGAAAATCATAAGAATACTGAGCAGACAGTTTCTGCCCTATCGCCAGCTACTCAACCTAGCTGGCGTTTTGGTGAGCTAACGGCTGCCGAATTAATACCACAACTGCAAAGTTATCTAATAGCAAAAGATACTGAAGCCAACTGGCAATTGGTTTGGCTAAATAATGATGACCGACCAGTGATTGGTTTGCTCCCTAAAGTAAGCTGGTCCGTCCACTATGATGCTACCAATAATAAGCCAACTGACGATCCGTCAGGCGCTTATAAAGTTATTAAAAATTGCCGTGGTTCTTGTCTTGATGATAGCCCTACGTCAACAACGACATATATGAGCTATGCTAAATGGCAGGATGAATTAATTGCTTATAGCCAAGCTTGTGAGAATGCTAATAAAGACTCAAAGCCAGCAAGCGATGTAAATGAGAAGCCAAGTTATCATCATGGTCTGATAGGCTTTATCGGTTATGATATTGCTGCTCATGAGCTCAGCCCAGCTGCAAATATCGAGCTAGCAGCGCAGCCTTGTGCGGTATTAGGTCATTACGATATCTACCTAACCCCGTCTGATAAAGAAAATGGCTGGAGACTAAATACACTAGGTTTAAATACTGATAGCGAGGCAATAGACGCAATACTATCAACGCTTATATCGTATTTAGACATGCTAGACCATGAATTATTCAATAGAAAAAAACCCTCTAATGACAGTGCATCATCGTTAGCGCCCTTAATATTGAACGAGCGCTGGCATAAAAATGATTATCAAAGGGCTTTTGCAAAAACCCAAGATTATCTACAGCAGGGCGACTGCTATCAAATCAATCTGACCCAAGAATGGCAAGGTTCTTTTGATAACAACCTCAACGATGATGGCATTTTACCGATGCTTATTGATTATTTACCTGCCCTACATCGGAATACAAAAGCTCCCTTTGCAGGGTACTTAGCCGCTAATCACTTTAACCAGAACATCAAAGACCATACGTCATTGCATCCGTTCGAATTATTGAGCTGCTCACCTGAGTTATTTTTTACTTTTACAAAAGACACTAACACCGGCAAACATCATATTCGCACCAAACCGATCAAAGGAACGATGCCGCGCGGATTGAATACTGCACAAGATAATGCTTATAAACAGCAACTGATCGATAGTGAAAAAGATCGTGCCGAAAACGTCATGATCGTTGATTTATTGCGCAATGATTTGGGTAAATATGCCAAAACTGGTAGCGTAAAAGTGCCGCAGTTATTTGCGATTGAGACCTTTAGCAATGTGCATCATATGGTTAGTACCATCACGGCTGAGTTAAAGCCAGATACGCATCCATTAGCCGTATTATTTGGCAGCTTGCCTGCTGGCTCTATTACCGGCACACCAAAAAAGCGGGCGGTTGAGATTATATCTGAACTGGAAACTGCACCACGTGGTGCTTATTGCGGTACCATGGGCTATATGAACTTTGATGGTAGTGGTCAATGGAATGTACTCATTCGTACCCTGCAAGCAAATGAATCGTTGATCGGCGCTAGAGAAGTCAGTTTATGGGCAGGCGGTGGTATTACTGTCGCTTCTGATTGTGATGCAGAATATCAAGAATGTCTCGATAAGGTAGGTAATCTGTTAAGTGTCTTAAGTCAAGAACATCTCTATAAACACACTTAAGCGTCATTCAAAAAGGCGACTAAAAAATCCTGCTAACGTTATGTTGAGCAGGATTTTTTATTACTACAATTTCAAACCATCAAAACCGCGAACGAGATATTAATCAGCAACGATTTCAGCCTTTTTCTGCAATGCTTGCAAAGCATCGATTAAACGGTTGTTTTGCTCAGCCGTACCGGTCGTAATACGTAGGTACTCACTGATGCGGGGTTTGTCAAAATGACGGACGATGATGCCTTGCTCTCGTAACGCATTCGCTACCGCACTCGCATTACCCTCTTTTGGACGCACAAATACAAAGTTGGCATGTGACGGCAGCACTTGATAATCCAATGCCACTAAGTCTGCTGTTAGTGACTCACGCAGGTCAATAACCTGCTGACGCGTCTGCTCAAAATATTCAGTATCTAAGACACTGGCCGTCGCCCCAGCTTGCGCCAGTTTATCGAGTGGATAGCTATTAAAGCTATTCTTCATGCGTGTCAGTGCTTCGATTAATGAGATATTTCCAAAGGCCATACCGACGCGTAAACCCGCGAGTGAGCGTGATTTCGAAAAGGTTTGCGTCACAAGAATGTTGTCAAACTCATTGATTAAGCTCACTGCTGAAACTTCTGAATCTGAGCTGCCATCAGCTGCCCCAGCAAAATCAATATACGCCTCATCAATCACAATCACTGCATTAGTGTGCTCGCCCGCCAGCTTACGAATGTCATCAAGCGATAATAATAAACCGGTTGGCGCATTAGGATTGGCAATGATGATACCACTGCAAGGCTGACGATATGCATCAGGGTCGATACTAAAATCCTCTTCTAGCGCAATTTGTATCAAATCGATACCAAAAGTCTGCGCATATACAGGGTAAAAACTATAGCTGATATCAGGGGCTAACACAGGACGCTCTTTTAGGAAAAAACTGGCAAAAACGAGCGCCAACACCTCGTCTGAACCGTTACCGACAAAGACTTGGTTTGCTTCAATACTATAAAGCTGTGCCAATGCGGCACGCAAATCATCAGATTCGGGCGCAGGATACAAGCGTAAATCATCCGCTTGCTGCTCTAAAACCTTTGCGATTGCCTCCCCTACTTTCGGTGAGGGTGGGAATGGGTTTTCATTGGTATTTAATTTACATAAATTGTCGTGTTGCGGCTGCTCACCAGGGACATAAGGTGACAAGTTACGTGCTTTAGATGACCAAAGTCTGGTATCTATCTTTGACTCACTCATAAATTATCCTAAAATTAGCCACGAAGACTATTAAAAGTAAATGTCTAAAAAAATGTCAAAAACAACTCTTAAACCATCCAAGCTATCTTACTGATAACGATAGCGAGCTGAACGTGCATGGGCTTCTAAGTCCTCACGCTGCGCTAAAATATCTGCCGTTTCAGCCAATGGCTTGCTGCCTGCTTCACTACAATAAATAATTGAAGACTTCTTTTGGAAATCATAAACGCCGAGTGGCGAAGAAAAACGTGCGGTGCCAGATGTTGGCAACACATGATTGGGCCCTGCGCAATAGTCACCAATCGCTTCAGGCGTGTGACGTCCCATGAAAATAGCCCCAGCATGACGAATGTCACTTAATAGCGCATCAGGATTATCAACAGACAACTCTAAATGCTCAGGGGCAATACGATTAATGAGCGCCAACCCTTCAGCTCTATCTTTTACTAGTATCAACGCACCACGGTTTTTTAGCGAATCACGAGCGATATCAGCTTTTGGTAATTCTGCCAGTGCTTTTTCAATTTCAGCGGCCACTTCTGCGAGCTGCTGTTCACTGGTCGTGACAAAGATGGCTTGGGCGATACGGTCATGCTCAGCTTGTGACAATAAATCCATCGCTAGCCAATCAGCGCGATCTTGCGCCTCGCCCTCTGCGTACACCAATACTTCAGAAGGACCAGCAATCATATCGATACCAACTTGCCCAAATACCGCACGCTTCGCCGCTGCCACGTACTTGTTACCAGGTCCGGTGATTTTATCTACCGCTGGAATCGTTTCAGTACCGTACGCCAATGCCGCCACTGCTTGCGCACCGCCGATGGTAAAGACACGGTCAACTTGTGCCAAATGTGCTGCTGCCAATACCAATGGATTGAGTATACCTTTAGGCGCAGGTACCACCATGATCACTTCATTAACACCAGCTACTTTGGCAGGAATAGCATTCATCAATACAGAGGATGGGTAAGACGCCAGACCACCGGGTACATAGATACCGACGCGATCAAGTGGCGTGACTTTTTGACCTAAACGATTGCCCAGCTCATCTTCGTATTGCCAAGTTTCTTGTACTTGGCGCTCATGGAAGGTCTGTACCCGTGTCGCTGCCGTCGTCAATGCTGTTTTTACTTTTTCATCAAGATTGGCAAACGCCTCAGCAAGTGATTCTTTAGAGAGCTCGAGCTCTTGCATTGTCGTCGCTGGATGCTGGTCAAACTGCTGGGTTAACGCCAATACGACGCTATCGCCATCGTGGCGCACTCGGGCGATGATATCATCAACGGTTTTTAGTAAATCGGCATCATTGACCGTTTCAAAAGCAAGCAACTGTGTCAATTCACTATCAAAACTGGCATCTTGGGTACTTAACTGGCGCATGACCTCATCCTATGTCTGGGCATAAAATACTGCTAAAAAATAAACGATGGAAAAATAAAGCCAATGGTATAAATGTGGCAAAAGCTTTCGTCAGCTTATCTATAATTATTTTATTCAGATTATACTGAACACTTACTATTTGACAAGCCAACACAATAAAACCAGTTTAGCATGCTATGTCTATCATAGAGCGCTAAACTGGTTTAAAAATCTGCATGACCATGCTTTATATTATCAATACATACTTCATATTATCGATGATAGGCATCTTTATGCATTTCTGTTTTATGAGTTGCTAGCAACGCTGTCTTTAAAGCTATCCAAGATCGGCTCAAGTAGCGCAAATTTGCGCTTGTAGCTGACCTGATTGACAATCAAACGTGATGACACATCACAAATATGATCGAGAGCTTCCAGACCATTGGCGCGCAAGGTATTACCTGTATCGACCACATCGACGATTAAATCACCCAAACCGACTAATGGGGCAAGCTCCATCGAACCGTATAGCTTAATGACATCGACTTGCTGACCTTGACTGGCAAAGTAAGCACGGGCAACATTGACATACTTGGTGGCGATACGTAGGCGGCGATTGGGCAGTGGCGCATCTTTTACGCCAGCGGTCATCAGCTTGCATTGAGCAATTTTCAAATCAAGCAACTCATAGACATGATTGGCACCATGCTCTAGCAACACATCCTTGCCCGCTACCCCAAAGTCAGCAGCACCGTGTTCAACGTAGGTTGGTACATCGCTGGCACGCAGAATCAAAACACGTACATTAGGATTTGAGGTCGGGAAAATAAGTTTGCGTGAGGCTTCAGGATCTTCTAGCAACTCAACACCAGCTGCGCGTAGCAATGGCATGGTCTCTTCTAGAATACGGCCTTTTGATAAGGCCAGTGTTAAGCCTGAAAACTCATCATTTACTTCGTTTAATAAACCATTACTCGGTAGATTGTTGCTTGCTTCAGTCATAATGACATCGTGTCCATGTACAGTGAGTATCCTCACTAAAGAGGATTTTTTAATTTATAACACCAATCAAGCTTAATCGCTGGTTTAATCGTTGGTATTGATACGTTCGATATTAACCCCAAGCGCACGCAGTTTTTCTTCAACATGCTCATAGCCACGATCGATATGATAAATACGGTCGATTAAGCTTTCACCTTCAGCAGTCGCCGCCGCCATCACCAATGACATAGACGCACGTAGATCAGTCGCCATGACAGGGGCAGCCGTGAAGTTTTCGACGCCTTTAACCACAGCAGTATGACCATCTACTTGAATAGATGCGCCTAAACGATTGAGCTCAGGCACATGCATATAGCGGTTTTCAAAGATATTTTCGATGAAAGTACTGGTGCCATTCGCTAAGCAGGCAATCGCCATGACTTGCGCTTGCATGTCGGTGGGAAAGCCAGGGTGTGGCTGGGTACGGATATCAACAGGCAGTGGACGACCCTTCATTTGGGCGCGAATCCAATCATCGCCACTGGTAATCACCGCCCCCATGTCTTCGAATTTCTCTAGCACAGGCGTTAATAATAGTGCAGAAGTGTTTTTGGTCAATACATCGCCGCGAGTCATCAACGCGCCAGCAAGGTAAGAGCCAGTTTCGATACGATCCGGCACCACTGAATACTCACAACCGTGCAAGCGTTCAACGCCTTCGATGGTCATGATCGAGGTACCAATACCGCTTATTTTGGCACCCATCGCGACCAACATATTAGCCAAATCAACCACTTCTGGCTCAAGCGCACAGTTGCCAAGAACAGTCGTGCCTTTGGCTAAAGCCGCTGCCATAATGACGTTTTCAGTACCGCCAACGGTCACCATGTCAAAAGAGTAGTTACAGCCAATCAGCTTGCCACCTTTTGGCGCTTGTGCTTTTACATAGCCATTCTCGACACTAATCTCAGCACCCATCGCCTCAAAGGCTTTTAGATGTTGGTCGACAGGACGTGACCCAATCGCACAGCCGCCGGGCAATGAGACTTCTGCCTCGCCAAAACGTGCCAGCAATGGCCCAAGGACTAAAATCGAGGCACGCATGGTCTTTACCAAATCATACGGTGCATAGAAGTTATCGATATTCTTGGTATCACAGGTAACGGTATCGTCCTGCTTTTGGATTTTGATACCCATGCCACCGATCAATTCAATCAACGTCCGCACATCTTGTAATGAGGGCACATTGTGCAATGTCGTTGGGGTCTCGGCCAATATCATAGCTGCCAGTAATGGCAAAGCAGCATTTTTGGCGCCTGAGATAGTAACTTCCCCTGCGATACGACTACTACCAGTGATTAAAAATTGATCCATAGAAGTGACAACCTAGCGATGAGTATTAAAAATAGTGAAAATCAGACTTATCGAACCAATCATTGTAATAATCGTTAAAACAATCCGTTCTGTGCAAGCCAATCGTATATAAAAAATTTAACCTTTTGACTGAACATCCCATTCAGCAGGCGTCAGCGCTTGAATATTGAGCGCATGAATATCACCACTGGCAATCTTGTCATTGACTAGCGCATAGATCGCTTGCTGACGTTGGACGGCGCGTTTGCCCTCAAAACTGGCATCAACCACGCGTACATCAAACTTATTACCTTGATTGGCAGCTTGAATAAAAGCGTCTGGGAAGTGAGTCTGTAAAAATGCAATCAAATCGTCAGCGTTCATGCTCATAAAATATTCTGCCTTAAAGTTTCAGATAGGGTATAGAGGTAAAGTGACGACATTATAACAAGAGTTGAAGCATCTTACAGTACTGTCTTACGCAACTGCGCCTAAGCGATTAAACCAGCACTAACAACACGGTTAAATGCCAAATATTTAAATAGGCGCAGTATTAGCAGACCTGACTATTTAAGCTTTTTATCCAAGTACGTTAATACTTGCGCACGCACATCATTGACCCATCGTAGCGGCGGTGCCATCGCACCGATACTGGTGGCATGGCTAGCCCCTTTGATTTCACCGTTTTCCACAGTAACACCGGCTTCTTGCAGCGCTTTGGTCATTTTAATCGTATTGGTTGCATACACCACTTTGTCTTTTTCGGCAGTCAGCAATAGATAAGGGGGCTGCTCACCTTTGATTTGACGATCTGGCATTACCTCGTCTGGCGTGGCATCAGCAGCAAAGGCTGTTGCGCTGTCAAATTTACGAAAGTCATAACTATAAGGACCAGCAATACCGACCACCGCTTTAATGTCTTTTGGCTTAACACCATAAGGCGCTAAAAAATCCTCATTGGCAACAGCAGCAACCGCATTGAATGCACCAGCAGAATGTCCGACCACCGCCAAGCGCTTTGGATCGGCATGCAGACTGGTTGCATTGTCGATGCTCCAAGCAATCGCTTGTGCCGCATCTTCGACATAATCAGGATACACATGTTCAGGTGCTTTGCGATAATTAATCACGGCGGTGACATAGCCTGCCTGCGCCAAGCTTTGACCGACAAAGGCGTACTGTTCTTTATTACCACTCTCCCACGACCCACCATGGACAAAAACCACCATTGGATAACTGTCGTTGATAGCGCTCTGGGCTTTCATCGCTTGTGCCAATGGCTTGGGATAATAAATATCTAAGTCTTGCGATGGCTCATCACCATATAGAATGTTTTTACTGACGCCAACACCGCCACTTGACGTAATACCATTGACTACAGCAAGTGGTGACAAAGCTTGTGCATTTTGCGCAGCGAGTGCAATGCCGCCTATCGCCAATGCAGCAGTAACCCCTGCCCCTGAGAGTTTGAGCGTGCGGGTTTTAATATTTGGTTGTTCGGTATTGCGTGAATCAATAGCTGGAGAGCGTGTGTTTGAATCCTTCATAGCCAGTATTCCTATTATATTTATTTTCAATCAACAGTGGATTGCCTTATAACAGCCGTATGGGTTCTGTACTTGATTCACCTTAAAACATAACGACGTTTTATGATGAATGAGCCTCACGCTGTCACAGTTGTTTTTTACTTTTTATATCTTACTGGCTGGCTGAAGCATTATCGTGCTTTTACTGTTGCCACTGTTTAGGATTATTGTGATTACTTAACAGTGCGCTTATTGATTAAATACTTATTGACCCTGATAAAGATCAATATAAGGGCTGGATGACGGCTGATTAACCGACTCCCCTTCCTCTGTTATGACAATAGGTGTCGCAGTACTAGTAGCATTAGGCGTCACAGTGTTGTTTACATTAGAGTTAGAGTTAGACGCTACATTAGAGTCAATAGCAGGCACCATCGTAGGATTGGCCAAATTATTTTCATACATAATATCGTCTTCAGCCAACTTCACCCCTCTATCATCGACGACGGTGGTCAGCAATACCAGCTCTGTTATACCGATTGTGTCGTTAGCGATATCAATCAAATGGCTTTGTTGGGTAGGCGTCATGCGCCCCATAATATAGACCACACCATTATCAGTCACCGCTTTGATTTGTGAGGCTTTGACACCGTCATTCGCTGCGACTTTTGCCAATAGCTTTGAGGTGATATAACCATCGTGAACGGTTGAGCTATAACCCTTAGAGGCACTAACATTCAGCTCGTTGTAGACACGGCGCACATCTGGCATGGAGCTGACAACTTTTTCGACTTCTGCTTTGATTGCCTCAGTTGGTACTTCGCCTGTCAATAACACTTCACTGTTAAAACTATCAATACCCATACGGCTGCTTTGCTGTAGGTCTTCTTTGAGCCCATAGACATTGATTTTGACCGTATGCTCAATACTGCGATCGAGCAGACGCTGTGGAATCGTACGCTCAGTCATTGGCACGCCATAGGTGCCCTCAGTACTATTGGTCAGATAATTGGTGCTACAACCTGTACTGACGAGAACGAGACCAGTCATTAGCATAACGCCTATCGCTGTGCGACGTGATGAACCAAAAATAGCAGTGCGCAAATGCATCCGTGTCATTATTTACCTCTTAAAGCATGATGGTGACGATTATATGAGATCAATTGGTTTAGCCGTTTTAACTGAGTAAATATCAAATATCAAAATAAGAATTATCGACTGAGTAATCGCTAACGTCGTTGTTTCTACGACTAGCCATTTTCTTTCAATCACTTTACTTAATTTTTACGGTGGGCGGTTAGGTTTTTGGTAACGATAACATGGGGTCGTACTTTCTTTGCCTGTTTGGTAACGCAGTCAAAACGCACCATTACCATGCGCTGGTTATAAAAGCGCCTTTTAACCATTCTGTCTGACTCTTCGATTTATTCGTAAAATCCCTGTTATTTTTATCCGTATTATTTGCAGCATTGCTGTGAGTATTAATTTTATTCGTATCATAAGCAATCACATCAAAGCGGCACTCATAGTGACTATACTCAGGGTGCGCTTGTAAAAAATAACGAGCCGTCTTTATAACTTTACGTTGTTTGCTTGCCGTGACGCTAAGCGCAGCATCACCAAAACCTGAATGCTGGCGCTGACGTACTTCAATAAATACCAGCGTCGACCACGCCTGCCCCGTCTCTAGCATTATTAAATCTAACTCACCAACTTTAGGCTGCTGCCAGTTTTGTGCAATCAGCTGTAATCCTTGCGCTTGTAAAAACTCACACGCTCGTTGTTCAAAGCGGCTGCCTTGGCGCTGTTTTGGTGAAGTAAGGGTCAAAGGTTTATGATCTGCCATAACGTCCATGGGTCTGGTCAACATTTCATAATTATCATAGCACAACATGCTAAACTAACCACTTTTGCGCCCTTTTGTCATTATTGATTGTTCACTATTTACCTGAACGATATATGATAATTGCCAGCGCCACCTTATTTTTTAATTCCAGTTTTTAATACTTCGAGGTTTTATGTCTACCCCTACTGCGATGCCAGCTTGCCTATATATCGTTGCCACGCCGATTGGCAATCTTACCGATATGACACCGCATGCGGTTGATATCTTAAAGCAAGTCGCTATCATTGCCTGCGAAGACACCCGCACTTCGGGTAAGCTGTTGTCGCATTTTGGCATCGACACTAAAGATAACAAAAGCAGTAAAACGGACGATACCAAAGCGCCAGCCACTCATAATAACTTGGATGATTCTGAGGCTGTAGGTAAGCAAAAAGGACACAATAAGCTTTGGGCGTACCATGAGCACAATAGCGCCATTCAAACGCCTAAAATTATTGAGATGATTCAGCAAGGTCATTCGGTCGCCTTAATCAGTGATGCCGGTACGCCGCTGGTTAGTGACCCTGGATATCAATTGGTGCAAGCTGCCCATGCTGCTGGGGTTACTGTGTCGCCTATCGTTGGCGCTTCTGCGGCGATTGCGGCATTGTCTGTAGCGGGATTACCGTCAGACCGTTTTAGCTTTATTGGTTTTTTACCAGCGAAAACCCATGGTCGCCAAAAACAACTGAGTGCCCTCACCTCGCGTACCGAAACATTGATATTTTATGAAGCACCGCATCGTATTATTACCAGCTTAGAAGATATGGCGACGATATTTGGCGCAGATCGCGACGTGGCTTTTTGCCGCGAATTGACCAAAACCTTTGAAACCGTCCGTAAGAGTACACTAGGCGATTTGGTTGAGTTTGTCAAAGCAGATGATAATCAGCAGCGTGGCGAAATAGTCGTGGTGGTCGCTGGCGTTGATGCGGCACAAGATACTGACGATATCAGCATCCATGACAAATTATTGCAAAGATTGTTAGAGGATTTATCGGTCAAAAAAGCCGCTGCATTGGCGTCCGATATCACGGGTGTCAAAAAGAATGCCCTCTATCAGCGTTTGCTTGAGCTACAAGCCGAATGACTTTCCACTATAAAAGATAGGCGTTTATAATTTAATTGAGGAGAAATAAGCAATGTACGATGTAATGGCGATAGGGAATGCCTTGGTTGACCACGAATATGTGCTATCTGATGCAGCGTTGGAAGAGACAGAGTTGACCAAAGGCAATATGACCTTGGCAGGTATCGAAGAGCAGCAGCAGCTGTTGGCCTATTTCCAACTTGCACAAATTGCGCCATCAAAACAAGCGGGTGGCGGCTCAGCAGCCAATACCATGTACGCCTTTGCCAGCTTAGGTGGCAAGCCGTTTTATGCTTGCCGTGTGGGCGATGATGATCAAGGCGCCTTTTACCTCAGGGACTTGCACGAAGCAGGCGTCGCCACCTCAGACAAATCTATCCATGAAGGCGGTGTAACTGGATCTTGTGTGGTTGCCGTTACAGAAGACGGTGAACGCACCATGCAGACTTATCTAGGCACCTCAAGCGATATTGTCGCTGATAACGTCGATTTTGATGCGCTAACGCAAGCAGATTGGTTATATCTAGAAGGCTATTTAGCCATGTCCGAGGGCATCCAGCCAGCCATGACTCAGTTACGTCAGCAAGCTGGCATCCATAATGCAAAGATTGCGGTGAGCTTCGCTGATCCAGCGGTGGTTAAATTTGCCAAAGACGGTTTGCTCAATATGCTGGGCAATAAAGTGGCAGTGATATTTTGTAATAGTGAAGAAGCCAAGCTCTTTACGGATAAAAAACAAGTCAAAGCAGCCGCGCGTGCCTTACTTGAGCATTGCCAAATTGCGGTAGTGACGGATGGCGAAAAAGGGGCGGTTATCGCCCATAAACCTGATGCCGAGTCAGAGATTGTGGTATATGATATTGCTACGCCAGTCGTTGCCAATGTCATCGATACCAATGGGGCTGGCGACAACTATGCAGGGGCGTTCTTATACGCGTTATCGCAGCAGTACACCTTACCAGAATGTGGTCATCTTGCCAGCGAAGTGTCCGCACAAGTGATTCAACAATTTGGCCCACGACTCATGCCGCAAGATTATAAAGAGATTGCCAAACGGGTACTGTCCGCTTAATCTCTAAACATATTTTAGGACGGCACAGCCCTAATAAAAAAGCCCATATCGATTTGATATGGGCTTTTTCTTTTGCAAATTATTTTATTGTTAAGAAAATTATTAAGAAATAAGAAACTTGCAGATTAAGCCGAGGCTAATGCCTGTTCTAAATCGGCTTTGATATCGTCGATATGTTCAATACCAATCGACAATCGCACCATATCAGTACTCACACCAGCATTCTCTAGCTCTTTCTCGTTCAACTGACGATGTGTGGTCGTCGCTGGATGACACGCCAATGATTTAGCATCACCGATGTTGACCAAACGCGTAATCAGCTGCAACGCGTCAATAAAGCGCGCCCCAGCTTCAAGGCCACCTTTTACCCCAAAAGTCAAAATAGCTGAGGGCGTACCCTTCATGTATTTCTTTGCAAGCTCGTGCTCAGGATGATCTGGCAGACCCGCATATTTTACCCAAGCAACTTTATCATGGTCACGAAGGTATTCAGCAACGGCTTGGGCGTTCTGTACATGACGCTCCATACGCAAGCTCAGCGTCTCCATACCCTGCAAGATACCAAAAGCATTTAATGGACTAAGTGCCGCGCCAGTATTACGCAGCGGTGCCACGCGAGCACGAGCGATAAAGGCCGCTGCACCAACGTCCTTGACGAAGTTCACACCGTGATAACTGTGATCTGGCGTGTTCAGCAATGGGAAACGCTCAGGGTAATCACCCCAAGGGAACGTCCCACTATCGACAATCGCGCCACCAATCGAGGTGCCCGTACCACTCATATATTTGGTCAATGAATGAATGACAATATCCGCGCCAAACTCAAACGGACGGCAAATCGCTGGCGTGGCAACCGTACTATCAATCACCACCGGCACACCATATTCGTGCGCGATGTCACTGAGTGTTTGAATATCAATAATGTTACCCAGTGGATTACCGATACTTTCAGCAAAGACCATCTTGGTTTTATCATCAATTAAATCACGAATCGCCTCAGGGTTTTTGTGGTCAAAGAAGCGTACTTCGATACCTTGACGCGGCAAAGCATGGGCAAATAAATTGTAAGTACCGCCATACAAGGTCGATACAGCAACGATGTTATCACCCGCTTCACAGATGGTTTGAATCGCATAAGTGATGGCTGCCATACCAGATGCTACTGCAAGCGCGCCGATACCGCCTTCAAGCGCCGCAACACGCTCTTCTAATACCGCATTGGTTGGGTTCATAATGCGCGTATAAATATTACCCGCGACTTTTAAATCAAACAAATCTGCGCCATGCTGGGTATTATCAAACGCATACGAGCTGGTGTGATAAATAGGCACAGCGACCGCTTTGGTCGTTGGCTCAACACTATAACCCGCATGAATCGCCAAGGTCTCTAAGCGCTGCATTGGTTTTGCCCCATTATCTGAATTGGTCTCTGGTTGTCCATCACTCATAACAAACTCCTTGGTAGTCACTAAAAAAAGCATCAATCAAAATAGATCATTTAAAGGTATTGATTGACCAATAATCTCTAAAAAAGCCATCTTATAAATGATAGCCATAAAAAAAAGCTGAGTTAATCATAACCCAGCTTCTTTATGAAAAGAATAGCCAATTTTAGGTTTATTAATAACCACCCAGCATAAGCAACCCTATTTCAATCTACTTCTGATTGTATTGATACTTACCACTTATTTGTAATAAGCATTTTCCGTACGGGTATGATCCGTCTCATCGATGACTTGTGTCAGCTCTGGTATTTGCTGCTTAAGTTGCACTTCGACGCCTTGACGCAAGGTCATGTCGACTGCTGAACAGCCTTGGCAACCACCACCGAATTTCAGTACAGCAGTGAGACCAACGCCTTCTTCATCAATCAACTCAAGCAACTGTACGTCACCACCATGCGCCGCTAAGCCTGGGTTAATCTCAGACTGTAATACGTAGTTGATACGCTCTTCTACGCTAGCATCAGCACCCACTTTTGGCATTTTAGAGTTTGGCGCGCGGAAAGTTAGCTGACCACCGAAACGATCTTTATTGTAGTCAATGACCGCATCTTCTAAATAAGGGACTGACGACGCTTCAATAAAAGCAGAGAAATCATCGTAGGTAAAACGTAGATCAGCACTGTCTTCTTCGCCTGGTTGGTTATAAGCCATACAGCACTCGGCACGCGGCGTACCAGGATGCTCGACGAAGATACGCACACCGATGCCGTCGGTATCTTGCTTGGACAGTAAATCGGCCAAA
The DNA here is from genome assembly GCF_014652895.1 of Psychrobacter glaciei. GTDB lineage: Bacteria > Pseudomonadota > Gammaproteobacteria > Pseudomonadales > Moraxellaceae > Psychrobacter > Psychrobacter glaciei. The sequence goes on along the minus strand of NZ_BMZR01000008.1, from coordinate 65,656 downwards.
TAACCTTGGGCTGACTCGGTAATGGTAATATTACTTTTCGTTTCTGCTTGCTCAGTATCTAGCGCTGATTCATAGTCTGCAGATTGATCTGATTGGCTGGCTTGATTGTGCTCACTCATAATTTTTCCTATGCGTTATGACACAAACGCGACTGCTGTCATAGCTGCTGTGTCGTGAATTTGGGCAATTTGGTTTAACAGTTATCAAGCATAACGGCTGATATTATAGTGCTCTAACGGCAATCTTGATAAAGGTTTGATGATTTTATAACCACTATTATAGCGCATTCAGTCGATAATTCCGACTGCGCTACTGCGAATTAAAGCGTGACCGTTATAAATAGCCACTATTGGTTTTTTTAATGGTGACATATAAAAGATAAATAGGTGACATTAATATAGATAATAGCTACGGCTAATAATGCTACGCAAAATTATTTAATTACCCACACCGCGTCTGCTATTGTTTATATTAAGGCTGCTTGATTGATTATCAAGGATGAAAGTGTATTAGGGGTTGCCGAGTAGACATATCGTGCTACTCAGTATTAACCATACAATAAATGATGTCATAAACGATGCCATAACAAAACAATCTAGACGAGACCGCTTTATGATGACAGAAACCCTAAAACTGGTAAGCACCAAAGATGGTGAGCAAATAGCCGTTTGGAAGATTGTGGATACTGCAAAAGATGAAAAGAAGACTGATGTCCTCACCACCAATGCGCCTAGGGTAAAAGTGCAAAACATCCTATTGACCCACGGTACATTTTCGGACAAGCAAACTTGTTTAAGAATCGCTCACTATCTGGCGCAGCTTGGTCATCATTGCTACATTATGGAATGGCGCGGTCATGGTGCGAGCTCGATACCAACAGACAAATTCAACTTCGAAACCGTCGCAACTTATGATTTTGAGGCCACCTTTCGTTACTTATTTTCTGAGTTCAAACTGGATAATCTACACTGCGTCACCCACAGTGGCGGCGGTGCCTGCCTAACCATGTTTTTAATCCAAAACCCCCAGTATATTGACCACATCAACAGCATCAGTATGTTTGCCTGTCAAGTTTATGGCGCAGTATCGAACCCGATTAGCTACACTAAAATTCTCGCAGCCAAAGTATTTACGAGACTACTAGGCTTTATCCCAGCTAAGAAGCTTAAAATGGGTCCTTTTAACGAAAGCTATTATACGATGAACCAGTGGTACGACTGGAACCTGAACAAAGACTTTAAAAGCAGCTTTATACAACAAAGTAAATTTGAAACAACGACAATTGATGAAAATACGCCCTCTAACATCGCATCTGAAAACTCTGCATCTCATATTGCATCTAATACTGTATCTAATAAAAGCCACTTCGATTATCGTCAGCATATGCCAACTATTACCACGCCTATCTATGCGATCAGTGCTAAAGGTGACCATTTTATTTCGCCAACCCGTGGCTGTCAGTTGTTTTTTAATAAGTTTGCTAACCCAAAAAACGTCTTTCGAGAGTATTCCCTTGACCATGGAGACTTGGATGATTATACCCATAGCCGCATTATGATAAGCCGTAATGCTGCTACAGAGATTTGGCCAACGGTGACAGCATGGATAGAGAAGCATGCAAGGTAACGATGACACACCCCTACACATCTTTATACTTGTCAGAAAGTCATAGGCTGTGTCAGTATTAGCGTCATCAATTTTTAACCAATAAAAAATAAGTCGTAGGAAAGTGGCGTCTATGAGTGGATTATCAGAGCAAAATCTAGATACACAAAACCCAGATAAACAGGACAAAAAACACTATCGTTATTTGGTGTTTATTGGGCGCTTTCAGCCGTTTCATTGCGGGCACAAAGCGGTCGTGGATGAAGCATTGAAGCGTGCCGACAATGTCATCATGCTCATCGGCTCCGCAAACTTACCACGTAGCTTACGCAACCCCTTTAGCGTTGCTGAGCGCGCCGCAATGATTAAAGACGCGTATTCAACAGCAGATGCCGCGCGTATTCACTGCGTTGGACTCGATGATGCGCTTTACAATGACACACGCTGGCTGCAATACGTGCAAGCAGGTGTAAAGTCGGTCACTGGCGACTTGCAGACCGATATTGGTCTCATTGGTCATTCAAAAGACAGCTCATCGTATTATTTATCGCTATTCCCCAACTGGGCGTCGGTCTCTGTACCCAATTATCATAATCTATCGGCGACCCCTATTCGGGACAGCTATCTCATGGGTGCCACACCAACGCCTGAGCGCACCCCTGAGTCGACCCGCAACGTCCTAAATGACTTCAAAAAAACCGAGGATTATCAGCAGCTGCACGAAGAAGCTGACTTCGTTGATAAGTATAAAAGGCAGTGGGAGTCTGCGCCTTATCCACCTACCTTTATGACGGCAGATGCCTTGGTCGTCCAGTCGGGTCATATTCTGTTGGTAGAACGTCGCAGCATGCCAGGGCGCGGACTATGGGCACTGCCCGGTGGTTTCTTGAATCCAAAAGAGACCCTCTTTGATGCCTGTATCCGTGAGCTACGCGAAGAGACGCGCCTTAAAGTCCCAGAGCCAGTATTACGTGGCTCTTGTCATAGTCAACATACCTTTGACGACCCTTACCGCTCAGCGCGTGGTCGCACGATTACCCAAGCCTTTTACTTTCAGCTAAAAAACGATCCAAAGGGTCTGCCCAAAGTAAAAGGCGGTGATGACGCGGCCAAAGCGTTTTGGTTACCGCTTGCCGAATTGGATGCCACCATGATGTTCGAAGATCACTATGCGATTATCACTAAAATGGTTGGCTTGTAAGACGTTGTGTCATTGACTGTTTAGTGCATTAATGACTCATTTTCAATCAATGACACTCTATATAATTTATCTTATAAGTTTGGTTTTGTCAGTGCCACTTATATTTTCACCGCCCAAGCCGATAGACGGCAAGGGTTACTAAGCAGCATTTAGTTATCCTTACTAGATGCTGTCAATGGATGAACCGTTAGACTGTTGAACAATAAGTTGATGCTAATGTACATAAAATACTTTTAGTCCATTTAAGGCTCAACAATGATGCGAGTCGTCCATTTCACTCAAAGCAGAGGAGTTCTGTGATGTATACCAGCAATTTAAATAATTTAATCTTAAATAGCGACAGCTATAAAACCTCACATTGGGTTCAATATCCAAAAGGTAGTGAGTATCTATCCAGCTATATTGAAGCGCGTAAAGGCGATTACGATGTGGTGTTCTTTGGTCTGCAAGCCTTTATTAAAGAATACCTGAGTACCCCTATTACCCACCAAGATATTGATGAAGCCGAAATACTGATTCAAGCGCATGGCTTGACCTTTAATCGTGCAGGTTGGGAACGCTTAGTTGATAAACATGGCGGCTATTTGCCACTACGTATCGAAGCCATACCTGAAGGCAGCATCGTTCCAGTATCCAATGTGGTCTGTCAGATTATCAATACCGACCCTGAGTTTTATTGGCTACCAAGCTATATCGAAACAGCATTACTCCGTGCTATCTGGTATCCATCAACGGTCGCCAGCGTCTCGCACTATTGCAAAGGTATCATTCGTCAAGCGCTAGAAAAATCAGCGGACAATACTGAATCATTAACCTTTCGGTTGCATGACTTTGGTTCGCGTGGTGCGTCTAGTCAGGAGTCCGTGGCACTTGGTAGTCTTGCTCATTTGGTAAATTTTGCCGGTACAGATTCCATGACCGCTTTGGTGGCTGCCAGTCGCTGGTATCAAATGGATAAAGACATGCCTGCCTTTTCTATCCCTGCCGCTGAGCATAGCACCATGACTGCATGGGGTCGTGATGGCGAAACTGCTGCTTTTGCCAATATGATTGAGCAGTTTGGTGGGGCGGGTAAGAGCTTTTCAGTGGTCTCTGACAGCTATGACTTATGGAACGCCATTGACAATATTTGGGGTGGCAGCTTGAAGGACGACGTAAAAAACATGGGCGGTACTTTAGTCATCAGACCTGATAGTGGTGAGCCTGCTAAAGTAGTCCGCGAGGCACTGGAGCGCTTGGCAGTGAAGTTTGGCACGACGGTTAATAGCAAAGGCTACAAAGTTTTGCCAGATTATGTACGTGTCATCCAAGGGGATGGCATTAGTCCGCAAAGCTTGAGCAAAATTATCGACGTGGTCATGAAAGCAGGATTTAGCGCCGAAAACGTGACCTTTGGTATGGGTGGTGGATTACTGCAACAAGTCAATCGCGATACCATGAGCTGGGCGATGAAAGCCAGTGCCATCTCTATCGATGGTGCATGGAAAGACATTTATAAAGACCCTATCACTAGCCGCTCAAAACGCTCAAAAAAAGGTCGCTTGGCGTTGGTCGAAGACAGCAACGGACAGCCAACAACCATCAAAGCGGATGATCTACTTGCTGATGCAGACAACCTGTTACGTGACGTGTATGTCGATGGCAAATTACTCGTCGAAGACAGCCTCACTACGATTCGGGAGCGTGCAGGATGGTAGCCATATGATAAATAGCCATAAAATGGCGTCGGTTGCACGCGACGTCCTACTCGCCCCCGTTTATCTTTATCAAGGCCGCAAAATCAAGCGTGATACGGTGCGTTTGCCTGAGCCAAACGGAGAGCGACACGGACATATTCAATTAGGCAAACCGACTGATACCATTGCTAATACTGAAGATAAGACCAAGCAAACGCTAAATCTCATGATCGTTGGGGATTCAGCAGCAGCGGGTGTTGGTAGTCAGACACAGCATGAGGCACTCGTCGGTAATTTGATGCCAATCTTAGCGCAGCAATCCGTGATTAATACTCAATTTGCTAACTTGGTCTGGTCGTTGCAAGCGACCACCGGACATACCAGCTTTGATATCTTGCGCAGGCTTTATGTGCTGCCCGCGCCTAACCACCCTATCGATGTAATGGTGCTGAGTGTTGGCGTCAATGACACCACCTCGAATGTCTCTGTAGGTAAATGGCAGCAGCAAATCGAAGATATTGTTGCGATCGCTCAGCGTAAATTTGGCGTACGGCAATTGATTTTTTTGAGTCTGCCGCCTATGGCGCAAATGCCTGCGATACCTGCCCCTTTGAACAACTTCGTCGGCGCTAAAGCTTCAATGCTTGATGAAACATTACAACAAGTATGTGCAAGTAATGAAGGCGTGACTTATATGGCCACTGATTTTCCACGGATGATAGAAGAGCACTCTAAGGGCATGCCAATTGATATCAAGGTGATGTTTGCCAGTGATGGCTTCCACCCTAGTAGTTTAATGTATGGCTACTGGGCACAGCAGTTAGCAGAGCTCATTGTCAAGTTGCTTAATTCATCAGCTGCCGAATTGAGCAGACCTACTTTCTAAAAGCTAATATATCAAAGCTGATATCTCAAAAACTGACAGCTTGAAAAATGACAGCTCAAGATTTAATAATCTAAAACTTAACGTTGAAGTTTAAACAAAAAAAACCGCTGAATAATCAGCGGTTTTTTATGGCTTAGCAAAATAAATTGACGCGATAAGCGTAACTTATTCAGCAGAATCAGCAGCTTGTTCAGTAGAATCAGCAGCTTTCTTGTTACGGCCACCAAACGCACCAAAGCGTTTGTTAAAGCTAGCAACACGACCTTCGGTAGAAGTTTTACGTTGCTCACCAGTATAGAATGGATGCGACGCACTTGAGATATCAAGTGGGTAGTATGGGTATTCTTTACCTTCGTATTCACGAGTGGCTTTAGTTTTAGCCGTTGAACGAGTCAAAAAGAACACGTCAGCGTTAGTGTCGTGGAACAAAACTTCTTGGTAATCAGGATGGATATCTTTACGCATAATAAACTCTCTATGTCCGATGTATTTACAGTCTTATTGACAATGTGTCGAAGCTTTTATAAAGAAATTCTTATAAAAAAGTTCTTATAAAGAAGCTCTCATAAAAAAGCACTTATAAAACTGAGCATACGTAACTGAGGCACTAAGGACATTTGCAAGGCTGGCAGCTACGTCACTGGCTTATTCCAGCACCCAACACCATACCTCTGCTTACCTAGCCTTCCCCAGTGGGAAAATTAAACCGCGATTTTAACGGTTTTTGGCGTTTGATGCAAGCAGCAGTTGCGATCATCATAGATGATAAAGCACCAGCAAACCGACAATGCTATTGAGATAAGTATTCTATGCTATTATAATATTTGATTAGATAAACCACTTAATAACGACGAAATTTGTAGATTATTTAAATAATACCTGCTTTTTAGGGCATGTCCTCATTTTAAAAATGGTGATAAAAATGAGATAAATTGCAGTCAAACGAGGAAAATAGCGCAGATAATATCGGGATATTAACCAGCTATTTAACGATGTTTGGCAAAATTTAGCCATTTTTAGCCCGTTTAGATATGATCAATTGAATTGAGGACACGCCCTAGTATTGAGTTTTTAGTATTAAGATTCATAAAGTATTAGCCGTGTTGCCCATAGCCTGCTTTTATAAATACTTACTGCTATTATGACAAACGTCACCTCAGTGACCATTTAATACTCGTAAATTAATCATCGTTAAATTAACGGTTATTAAATGAAGTACTCCTCATTAACAGTCACTAAATAAGGATAATAAACAATGATAAATACTGCCCTAAAAACCACCACGAAAGCCCTACTCATCAGCTCAGCACTTGCGGTCACCACCATGGCAAGCGCGGTATTACCTAGCCAATGGCAATTAGATGACTCACATACCCGTGTCGGCTTTTCTGTCAATCACTTAGGGTTTTCAACGACCATGGGTCGCTTTAATGATGTGCAAGGTGTGGTCAATTACGATATCAAGGCCCCTAGCAAAACCAATATGAGCTTTACAATTGCAACCGATAGCATCGATACCAATTGGGATGCCCGTGATAAGCATCTAAGAACGGATGAATTTTTTAATGTGGCTAAATACCCAGCGATGACTTTTAAATCTACCCAAGTCACTTTTAGCAACCCACAACAAGCCAAAGTAACGGGTGATTTCACCATGCTTGGTCAAACCAAGCCCCTCACACTAGACGTAACGTTAAATAAAATCGCCAACAGCCCTCTTACGAAAGAGCCAGTCATTGGTTTTCGTGCTACCGGTATCATTGATCGCGCAGCCTATGGTATGACGGCATTTGCTGCCGGCATCACTACCGATGTTCCCATTCAAATCGATGGTGAATTGGTACAGAAAACAATAAAATAGCGCTGAAATACTTTTTAAAAAACCTTTACCTAAAAAAGCAGCCACTATGATGGCTGCTTTTTTTCGACTTGAAACCTACTTGTTTTATTTAGTTTTAATAATATGCCAAACGCCAAGCTTGTTATCACCGTCGGTATCGCCAACTTTTGTATCATTGGCATAAAAGTACAAAGGCTTACCATTGACAGCCCATTGATACTTACCATCTTCCCGCTGAAAAGCAGCGAACTGACCAGAAGCTTGGGCATTGCTCGGTGCCATAAACGCTGGCCAAGCCAGTAGACATGCCGAGCCACACTCTGATTTGTTCATGGAGTCTTTGTCAAAGGTATATAGCGTCATTTTGTTGGTAGCATCCACTAACATCCCATTCATACTGGCAACTGGCGCTTTATTGCTCATGGTAGCTTGTACGTCATGCATGCCTGAATCGTCATTGCCAAACACATTGTTTAGCGTCGAACAACCCGTTACGGTCAACACACTGGCTAGAGCAGATAACATCAGAATACGTTTCATAATCACTTCCTTGTATTTAAAAGTATTTAAAAAAAACATCTTATTAATCTAGATTTTTATTAAACTGAATTTTTATTGAACATGGTGTTTATTAATTATCAATATTGCAATCTGCTGATTTGTGCGATAGTTAAGTCATACGCTCAGACAGTTGCTTTACTTTCATAGGCCTTACTTTCATACGCTTTACTCTCACAGAGGATTTCAAGTGATTTTACTATAGCATATGCTATAAAACGGTCGTTTTTGTCAGAATATAAACTTACAAAAACCTGCGAATATTACAAATTAATAAACCATCACATGAATCTTATGAGCAAAGGTATTTCATGTTGATGGACGTTTAAAGGATTGTTGATACTTAAATGATGCTAGGCGTCTCATTTCTATTTTTGTTTTTCATGGTCAAGACAGTCCATCGCAATTTGTTGACAAAACTAATGCATCTACTTACGTATTTGTCATCATATACACAATAGGTTTTCGTAAAATAGCGCTATAAATGATAAGCAGTATATGAGAAGAGCCATATAATCAAAAGTATGACTATAGCGGTCTCATATGAATGTTGAACTTGACTGTATCCGCACGCATATCAATAGCTACAACAAGATTCAAGACACTGACATGATCAGACACTTATATGCCCAAACAATTATATGAATAAGCAGAGCATGTCCCGACGCTGATGCTATCAAGGATATAACAACGACAATGACCGATAATTTTAGCAAAAACGCCTCTCAAGCCATCCTGCACGATGCTGAATCGCAGAATACTGATGCTCAAGATATTGATCTCAAAGAGATCGAATTTTCAGAGACTAAACTTGATACAGTAGCGGCTGCCACAAAGGACGAGCTATCTAAAAAACGCGTCGGCATTCTAGGCGGCGGTACTGCAGGGGCAACGATTGCTATTCGCCTCGCCGCACTAGGACTTGAAACCTACGTCTTTGAAAAGAAAAAGTCGCTTATCGATGGTCCACCAATGTGCCATTTGCACGCGGGTGGTAATCTATACCGTGAAATCCCTGACGAAGACTGCGTTGCTTTGCTTAAGCAGTGTATCGATATTCTTCGCCTTTATCCTTATACCATCGATGTACGTCCAACCGTATTTGCTGTCCCAACGCGCGACGAAGGCTTGCCCGAAGACTTGCTACCGCGTCTCGATATCTTGACGGATGCTTATCGCGAGCTCATCGCACAAGACAGCAATAACAAAGTACTGGGCGAACCGGAAAACTACTATCAGCTCTATAGTCATGAGCAACTGATTGCGCTGTCTGAACGTGAGCAAGTTGCGATACCGAGCACGATTGACGAATGGGTGATACCGGTTGCTAAGTATTTGGACTTGAACAAAGTGAAGTTTCCGCTTATCGTCGTGCAAGAGTATGGCTGGAATATTTTTCGTTTAGCCGCTTCTGCTCAACTCGCCTTAGAAGGCTATGAGCATGCGCACGTCTTTACCAATACAGAAATTAAGCAAGTCATGCCTGTGGATTGTGAGAACTGTACCAACGCTGATCACCATGTCACAAAATGGCGCGTCGATTACCAGCAAGCGAGCCGGTCTCAACCTGAGTCTATCGAAGTCGATTACTTGGTCAATGCTTGCGGTTTTCGCACTGGTGTTATCGACGATATGGTCGGTGTCAAAGTCGAGCGTATGGTTGAGTTCAAATCTTCTTATATCACGCACTGGGGCGACGCTGGTGGACAAATACCCGAGATTATCGTGTATGGCAGTCGCGGCACGCCAGAGGGTATGGCGCAGCTAACGCCTTATCCAGGCGGTTACTTTCAAATCCACGGTATGAGTAAAGCCATCACCCTATTTACTGATGGCTTGGTCGCTTCTGATAAAGCCAGTGCACAACCTCAATTACCGCCTCAGTATGTACATTATATCGAAGATGGCTGGGACAAAGCACCGCTACAAGCCCGTAGCCAGCAAGCGATTGAGTACGTAGCAGAGTTTGTGCCTACCTTTAACAGTGCGCGCACCGTCGGTAATGCCTTATACGGCGGACAGCAAATCCCGGGGCAGGACGATACCTTACGGGTAGCAGATGTGAGTTTATACTCTAATATACGTTACGCCCGCGCAGAAAATGTCAAAGCATCTTCTACCTTAATCGCTGCTGATCAAATCGTTAATGAATTGACGACTCTTGGCTTAATCGACAATGACACAGCAGAAAATCGTAGCCGCTATGCGCACGACTGGGCCTATCTAGCCAACAACGATAGCTTAACGATTGATAAAGTGGCACGCGTCTTGGCTGAAGATCGTGGTTTCCCAGCGGCGATGGCTGATGTCAATCATAGCATTCGCGCAATGGCGTTAGAGAATTTAACACCAGCTCAGCCTTAGGCGTTTGCCGTCTGTTAATACGTTCGATAAATCTGGCAGTAGCCAACGCTAAAGAGTATAGAAAAAAGGAGGTCGTCGCTAGTGATTAGCGACGACCTCCTTTTTTCTTATATACAATGAGACCATTTAACAGCTTATATTCTGATCTACCTATATTTAATTGCCTGCCATTTTTTCAGTATCGACCGCATCATCTATCGTCACGATTGTCCGTAACAAATCAATCGCTTCAGCGATGGTATTACAAACCACCAAACGCTCAAGATCTTGCTGCTTCATAAAGCCTTGTTCCGTGGTATATTTTAAGTGCTCAATCATGCGATCATAAAAGCCATTAATGTTCAGAATAATCATCGGCTTTTCATGTTGGTACAGCTGACGCCATGTGGCGATTTCCATAATCTCTTCGAGCGTACCAAGGCCACCGGGTAAAGTAATAAAAGCATCCGCGTACTCTGCCATGACCGTCTTGCGCGTGTGCATGGTATCGGTCAGATGCAGACGAGTCAGACCCTCATGGGCGATTTCGTGTTTGAGCATAAAGGTGGGAATTACACCAACAGCTTGCGCGCCGCCTTTGATAACGTCGTCAGCCACTGCACCCATTAGACCAATACTGGCACCGCCATAAACCAAACCCAACCCATTTTCTGCTAGAGCACGACCAAGCTCACGGGCTGCTTGCTCATAAACCTCACTGTTACCCAGTCGTGACCCACAATAAACAGCCACTAATGGCATCGCTAATGTTGATTTATCCACGGCTTTTTCGATATGAGTGATATCTTGGCTGGTAATAACCTCATAATTCTCATTATTAATTTTCATTTGCATATAACGCTCCTAAGTTTGCTTAGATTATTGTATTGAATGGTTCGGTAAAGGGGTTTATCGTTTGTTAGAATGACACAATATGACGTTTATCACTAACGTTAACTCGCTGTATTCTGTAGTGCTGCCACCTTTTACTCTTTTTACGCTTTGCTGATAAGAGCTTATGATGAGGCGCTCTCATAAGGTCTAAGGTGTTGTCAGCAGTCTATTAATTACGCATAATAAGCATCCGTCAAACTCACACCTATTTGTGATTTTTATATTTGTTTTTATAAGTGGTCAGTAGAAATAGCATAAATCTGGTTGCTCACAGAGAAAATAAAATAGCGCTCATTATCCTGCTATTTGCTAGCGTTTATCTTAACATAAGCCGTGCTATCACGCGGTAGCAACGATTTATCGCTACGCAATGACTACATTTTTTAGCACTGACTTGCTATAAAACGTTGCAGGTCAATACTTATCATCCTTAATAAAAACGACAAAACTCATCAAGGTATTTTTATGCATAATAATCATGCGCCATCTTCTGTAGCACCACAAGGTGACACAATCGACGCTAATAATGATCATGAAAGCAACGACGATAACGGCAGCTACTCACTAAGCATCATGACTGAGCGTAATCAAGCGTTGGCCGCAACGGTTTATCGTCCTACAGAAGCGGTCAAAGCCGCCGTCATGATAGCGCCTGCCACTGGTATCAAGCGTCAGTTTTATCATAACTTTGCGAGCCATTTAGCAGCGCAGGGCTTCGGTGTACTGACCTTTGACAACGAAGGTATCGGCGAGTCACTAGCAACCGATTTGGCCAAATGTGATGCCTCACTGATAAGTTGGGGTCGTCATGATATGCCAGCCGTCCTCGATGCGTTGCAAGATGAATTTCCTGATGCGTCTTACCATCTCATCGGTCACAGCGCAGGCGGTCAGCTGATTGGTCTGATGCGCAATTATGATGCTATCGCCTCGGTGTTCAATGTCGCTTGCTCGTCAGGTTGTATCAAGAACATGGACATGCCGTATAAAATTAAAGCGATGGGTTTTATGGATGCATTCATTCCTGTCACGAATTTTGCATTAGGTTACACCCCATCAGATAAAATCGGCATGGGTGAGCCGCTACCACGCGGCGTGGCTCGTCAGTGGCGCGAATGGTGCAATGGCTCAGGTTATATAAAGACTGCCTTTGGCAAAAGTATTCACACGCATTTTTATGATGACATTCGCATGCCAGCACTGTGGTTAGGCTTTAGCGATGACGAAATTGCGAATAGCAAAAACATCGACGACATGATTCGCGTCTATACAAAGATGCCGGTCGAAAAACGCTTTTTTGAGCCAAAAGACTTCGGTCTGAGCAGTATCGGTCATATGCGTTATTTTAGTGGTCGAACCAATGCCAAGGCACCTGAGTTATGGCAAATGGCGGTAGATTGGTTAAATCAGCAACAATAACTTCCAAAACTACAGCTTCGAGCATGAATAAAAATAGAACAGATGATAATGCGCTTTACTCTTTTGCATTTTCTACGTCTGCTGCCTTAATACGCTTCGTCAACGCTGAATAAAGCGACGGCTGCATGTTATGGATGTTACCGAGCATCCATTTCACATAGTTGATGGGTACGTCTTTAATCAGCTTACCTTTATGCTTACCAAAGGGCATCTTGCTCACGGGATTGGCTTTGTTAGAGATAGCATGTGCCGCCGCAAAATCCGTCGGCGCAATCTCTAGACGCTCACAGCAAGCTTGATAAAGTAAGTAGCACATACGCGCGTCACCTAGCGCGTCATGAGCGGCTATCGTCATTCTGCTCGCCTCAGACTTGCCCAATAATTGCTCGATACACTTAGATTGACTGTAAGCGCTCCACTCTGGGAAGGCCACGCGCGCCAGCCTCACGGTACAAATCAGCTTGGCAGAGGGACTGCCAATCACCCGCCAATCAAAACGTACGTTGTGACCAATTAAGTACTTGGGCAATTCAAATTGCTCCAAATCAAAACGCTCAAGCCCAGCCACATCTTCATCCGTAATACCATGCACTTTGATAACAACGGGTGATATCGAGCGACCGCTGTTGAAGTATTTCATCCACTCAAATCCGCTAGCCACATTAATCGTCGCCACCTGAATCGGTCGTGGATCACGGCCTTGATCGGTTTCGGTATCGATAACCAGCGCCGTATCAGCCGTGGTAGAAATGTCAGCCACGTTAGAAATGTCCGCAGAATTAAAAGCATCAGTCATAGAAAATTAACCATCAATAGCACCATCGTGGCTGAATAGGAACAATAAATAGATAAAACTCTATTTATTGTACTTGTATTTATGGGGGCAAAAACCATAGATAACAATGCTATACACACCTTGGAAGATAGGGGTTTTATAATACTAACTCAAACTACATCAGATATATAAGAGACATCAATGCTAGCAGATGGCAATAATCGACCACCAAAGCCAACACTATTCAGCCGTTTGCTAAGCCTAATAATAAGGGCTACGGTATTGCTAGCGCTGTTATTTGTATTTGACAAATTACTACCTAGCATTAGCCAACAGACACAGTCTTTTGTCGTGGCAAAATGGCAGCAACTGAGTTTATTGCAACAAGCGTTGCCCATAGAAAACAGCCTTCCCAGTCCACTACCAGAGCAGCATCTAACCGACACTTGGGGCGCAGCACGTAGCCAAGGGCGCTCCCATGAGGGCATTGATATTTTTGCAGCGCGGGGCACACCGATACAAGCTACGACGCAAGGCATTGTCAGCAAAGTTGGAGAAAATACATTAGGGGGACGCGTGGTAGTGGTGGTCGGACCGGGCGGCGCAGGACATTATTACGCCCATCTAGAAGATTATGCCGACATCGCGCCCAATGACTGGGTCAATGCTGGTGATATCATTGGCTATGTTGGCGACAGCGGTAATGCTAAAGGAACACCAACCCATGTTCATTATGGTATTTATATCAATGGCAGTGCAGTGAACCCCTACCCACTTTTACAAAAAGATTAAGGGGCATGGGCAGAACGTACATAAGCGCTAGGAAATACTGCACTAAAGGTCGAGCCTTTGCCTTCTACCGACTCTATGGTTAGTTGCGCCTCATGTTGATATAAGACATGTTTTACAATTGCCAACCCTAAGCCTGTACCACCCGTAGCACGGCTGCGTCCGCTATCGATGCGATAGAAGCGTTCCGTCAAGCGCTCGATATGTTGGGGCGCAATACCGAGACCATCATCTTCGACGGCAAAGCGGCAGCCTTCCGATGTTTTTGTCCAGCTGATAGCGATGTTGCCACCCTTTGGCGTATATTTGATAGCATTAATCACTAAATTGGATAAGGCGCTTGTTAAGTACATCTCTGAGCCATACAGTCCATCGTAAGTGTCTATCTGCAAATGAATAGTATGACCATATTCTTGGTTATACGCCTGCGCATCATCATAGATATGCGTCAGTAACTTGGTCATATCAATATCATTTAGCTCATGCGTCTCTTCTATTTCGATGCGAGACAACAGCAGTAAGTCATTCACAATCCTATTCATACGAGCAGTCTGCTGAGTCATTAGCTCAAAACCACGTCGCCACTGTGGGGGCATATCCTCTTGATCGGAGAAGTTTTCTAGATAGCCCATCAGCACGGTCAGTGGTGTACGCAGCTCATGCGAGACATTAGCGACAAAATCACGGCGCATTTGCTCCAAATGCTGCAAGCGGGTCACATCATAAATTATCAGTAGTTTTTCATCACCGAAAGGCGTCAGTTCACATTTTAGATAACGTTTAGGATCTCGCCATGACACCATGTGCACACCATCGCTCGGTGGCATGATAGCCTGATAATACTGGCGAAATTCAGGCACGGTGATAAAGTCAAAAATGCTTTGACCTTTATTACTTGACTGCAATAACAATAAATCTTCCGCTGCCTGATTCCACCATTCCAAACCATCATCATCATTGAGCAAAATGACCGCATCCCGTAGTGCTAGTAAGGCACTGCGGATTTTTTTGAGTTGATTTGTTGTATTGTGCTGGGCAACTTGCGCTTGCTCACCCTGTTGCTCATTTTTTATCGGCATTATCGTCATCGTTATCCTTACTACTGTCTTCTGCGTTGTTTTACGCTTGCCACGACTTGTTCTGTCTTGGTCTAATTGGATTCAATCAAGCTGGAAAACCGATACCCAGTACCGCGCACCGTTTGTATCAGCGTAGCACAGTCATAAGGCTGTAGTAATTTACGTAAACGCCGAATATGGACATCAATCGTTCGATCTTCAATATAGACATTGCCGCCCCAAACCTGATCTAGCAGCTGTGTCCGTGTATACGCACGCTCTGGATGACTCATAAAAAATGCTAACAACCGATACTCTGTCGGGCCGATATCAATGAGCTGACCTGCCGCCGTTACGCGCTGGCTTTTGGGATCTAAGCTAAGCTTGCCGATTTCGATAGGCTTGTCGGCGCTCAATGTACTACTACGACGTAGCACTGCCTTGATTCTTGAGATTAATTCCCGTGTCGAAAAAGGCTTGGTCATATAGTCATCAGCACCCGCATCAAGACCATGAACCTTACTGTCTTCCTCACTTTTGGCCGTTAGCATAATAACCGGTATCTCAGCGAGCAAATCGTCGTTCTTGAGCATACGACAAAAATCAATACCACTTTTTTCGCCGGTCAGCATCCAATCCAATAATATGAGCGCCGGACGGTGATCGACCACTTGCTGATGCGCCTCTGATGCGTCGGCAGCCTGTAAACTATCAAATCCAGCCATCTCTAACGTCATCACAATCATTTCACGAATCGCAGGCTCATCCTCGACGATCAAAATTTGCTCATTGTACATACGGCAACCTTATTATTATAGTCAAAATATCAGCGTTCAAAAAGTTAGCATTCAAAAAATCAAGATACAGAAAGAGGCGATAAACACTCACCCGTTTCTACTTATTAAACGGACTAATTATGACAGCTTGATGACAGATAATTTTTATACTTCTAATAAAAAGTTTAAGGGCCCATCATTGACGCTGGCAACTTGCATATCAGCGCCAAACTGACCAGTGGCAACATTGTGATGCTGAGTGTTGGCATAATCAATCAGTTGTGCAAACAGCACTTGAGCAGCATCAGGTGCCATCGCGCCACCAAAGTCAGGGCGACGACCCTTATCTGTTTTTGCCATCAAAGTAAATTGCGACACCAACAACAGTCCGCCACAGACCTGTTGCACATTTTTATCCAGTTTACCGACCTTGGCAGGATCTTCATCGTTTTCAAAAATACGATAGGCCAAGATTTTGTCGATCATACGTTGGGCAGTTTGCAGGCTATCTTCATGCCCCAAGCCAATATATGCCAATATCCCATGATCGATTTTGCCAATACAATGCTGATCGACGACGACACTGGCATGGCTCACTCGTTGTATAAGTGCTTTCATTTACTGATTCCTTAACAGATTATGCTCAGACAATAATATGCTGTCCATGATAAAATACAGCCATTAACTTGCCTAATTTTTATTCTTATTTCCAATCCTATTTTGGTAGCCTTATTATGAATGTATTTACCACCTTACAACAGCTTGTCCCGCAGCAGCAGCTGAGTAAAGTCGCTGGGCGTCTAGCCGCCAGCCGTCATCCGTACGTCAAACGTGCCTTTATTCGTGGCTTTGCCAAAGCTTACGGCGTCAGCTTAGGTGAGTATGAGCGTCAGAGCTTTAATGCTTATGAGAGCTTTAATGACTTTTTTACCCGTGAGCTCAAAGAAAATGCACGTACTATCGACAGCAGCGCCAACGGTATTGTCAGTCCTGCTGATGGTATCATCTCGCAGCTAGGTCAAATTGAAGACCATAAACTACTACAGGCTAAAGGTCGTCATTATGATGTTGGCCAATTACTTGCTGACAGCGAAGATGGTAGCTACTTCGCTGATGGTAGCTTTGCGACTGTTTATCTCGCGCCCAGTAATTACCACCGTGTGCATATGCCATTTGCGGGTACACTGACTAAGACCCGCTATGTGCCAGGCACACTGTTCTCTGTCAATAATACCACGGCCGAGAACGTGCCTGATTTATTTGCTCGTAACGAGCGTTTGGTCTGTTTATTTGATACGAAATATGGCAAAGCTGCAGTCGTGATGGTCGGTGCTATGATCGTCGCTGGCATCGAAACCGTCGCCACTGGCAAAATCAGCCGCACTGAAGACATCCAAGAAGCAGATCACGACATGAGCTTTGAAAAAGGCGCTGAGCTTGGACGCTTTTATTTGGGTTCAACGGCGATTGTCGTTTTGCCAAAAGCCGCAAAAGCGGATTGGCAGGACAGCATGAAAGCCAATAGCGTGGTAAAAATGGGACAGTTATTGGGTCAAGCAAAAGCTCAGCAAGCTTAATTTGTAAGAAACTCATAATACTGAAAAGCCCAGTTAAACGTAGATAATGACGTTTGACTGGGCTTTTTAATGGCTGTTATTTTGTACTACTTCCATTTTGTATTGCTTGTTTTTACAAGCTTTAGGCTACCTTGTCCAAAAGCCTTTATCAATATCGAAAGTGCTTATGGATAGGATAAGCAAATAGGATGTTTTCCTCCTGCGTACCACTTCCGATATTATGAATAATCAGCGGCGTACCATCAGCAGCTACTTTATCTGAGACGATACCGATATGCGGCAAGTTACTCTTTGGCAGCCGCCATGACACAACGTCTCCCGCTTGAAAACTGCCTTTATCGGTCGTAGATAACGTCTGTCCATGACGCGCAAAAAACGTTTCAAGGTTGGGCACGCGTCGATGATCGATATTTTTGTCCGTTGACTTTAAGCCCCAAATCTTTGGGTAGCCCGACCAATTTGATTTCATATCATGGTTGATCAATTGCTGCAAATCCACATTTTGCAAACGATAAGCACGGACAATCACATCGGTACAGACACCAGTCTCTATTGGTATATCGCCACGCGGAAACTCTAATTTACGATAAGTAGGATCATAATTCACCGTAACACCAATCTGTTTTTTAGCATCGTGCGCCAATTTATCGCCATCACTGATAGGAGCAAGCGCTTGTGCCATTTGCGCTAGTCCCAGCATGCTAATAAAGGCTAGCGATTTGTACCATGTTTTATAGTTCTTAAATAAGTGCATGGAACCTCTCTGTTATTATTGACACTGTTCAATATAAAGGTTTTAAACAGCGTCAAACATTGCGAGTCAGTAACAAGGTGACGCTATCAATTTACTTATCAACCAACCACCCTTGCTGGGTCGCGTGTTCAATGTTTTGTGATAACCAATCATGGATGGGAGGAAAGCTGTCTTTGATAAATTCATGCGCGCCAGCCACTTGCGAGCGTGTAACGCCAAGCTCAATCCACGTTTTGCCCTCAGTATTTAAATTAAGCAAAAATGGCAATAAACGATCGACCACTCTAAGTAGATCAGCCTCTTTGCTATTACCTGTCTCCTGCTCCTCCCAGATCTCACTTAAATCAGCAATCCCGTTACCGCGTTCGCGTTGTAATCGAGCAATACCCTCGCGCTCTTCGAAGTGCGCATCACGACGGGTATCAGCATATAAAAAAGTATCGCCCGCATCAATCTCACCCAAATCATGCACCAGTGCCATCTTAAGCAATTTTTCATGATTGACGTCCAACTCAAACAATTCAGCGATTGACCAGCATGCCATTGCTAAATGCCATGAGTGCTCAGCAGAGTTTTCCAAGCGAGTCGTCCCCGTCACATAGCTGCGTCGATTGACACGTTTTAGGGCATCAAGCTCTAATAAAAAATGCGTGACGTCATCTATCTTAATATTTGCATCGCGCGTTGGATCGGTCAATGTTATAGGTGTGTTTGAGGACATATTTCTCTCTGATTAAATGCAATACAGCGCCTGTCTTATCAAGCGCTGTTTTCACGAAAATAATTTATATTGATTGAAACAACAACGCTAAGAGTTTGTCATTCTCGACCCTTTATCGCATCCGCTACTTAATCAAATTACTAATAGTCTTAAAGGCAGGGTCTTGGCTACTGCGGCATAATTCAAACAGAATGGATTCTACTGTCGTAATCACGCCGCCAGCGCGTCGAATACGGCGAATGGCTTGCTTTTTGTCATAAGGAAAGCGCGATCCAACGGCATCGCCAATAATAACTGGCTGCATCCCATTATCCAATAAATCCAGCGCCGTTTGCATGACGCAAACATGGGCTTCGACACCAAATAATAGGACAATGCTGCGATTTTGCTGTGCGAGATAATGCCATGAATCATTATTATCACAAGCGCTAAAGGTAACCTTTTCAAAGCTTTTGGCATTGTCGCCTTCTAATACTTCACGTATCTCAGGTAGCGTATCGCCCAAACCTTTTTTGTACTGCTCGTTGAGCATAATTGGGATGTTGAGGGCTTGTAGACCTTTGATCAAAGTGACTGTCTTTTTGACGATATTTTCATGGTCATAAATATGCGGCGTTAAGCGTTCTTGAACATCGATTATCATCGCTTGGGTATTTTCGCGAGCGATTCGATAGGTACGATCGGTAATCATAGTAGACATGGCACACTCCTTGTACGGCTGACTTTATTGTTAAAGGCTATGTTAGTTTTATCATTGATATTGTCTTTGTTAGCCTTACGCTCATTTAGTCATAGTTTGCTGAGTGCGTCAATGGAGATAATTTTTAATCACAATACACAATCTGTTTTACAACATCGAAATTCATTAGTTTAGCCCATAAAAAAACCTCCAGCCATAATGACTAGAGGTCTTATTTATCAGCAAGTCGTTACTATCTAAGTATTCGTATAATCTTATTCATATGATGCCACCATCAACGACTGATGCTGATACGATGGCATACCGTATAAGTCAGACTAAAATTACACACGCTCAATGATAGTAGCAATACCTTGACCAAGACCGATACACATGGTAGCTAGACCGATTTCAGTATCTGATTGCTCCATCGCGTTTAGCAAGGTAACCGTGATACGAGCGCCTGAACATCCTAGTGGATGACCTAATGCAATCGCGCCACCGTTGATGTTGACGATGTCTTGCTTGTCCGTCAAGTTCAAGGCTTTTAATACTGATAAGCCTTGCGCTGCGAATGCTTCGTTTAGCTCAATGGTTTGCATATCATCGATGCTCATGCCAGCACGCTTAAGTGCTTTTTGCGTGGCAGGTACAGGACCGTAACCCATGATAGCGGCATCACAACCAGCCACAGCCATGCTGCGAATACGAGCACGCGGCTTAAGACCTAGCTCTTTGGCTTTTTGGGCGCTCATCACTAGCATTGCAGATGCACCGTCAGATAATGCAGATGACGTTGCAGCCGTTACCGTACCACCTTTAGGGTCAAAGGCTGGACGTAGATTTTGCATTTGCTCCATTGTCGCGTCTGGGCGAATCACTTCATCGACGGTACATAGTTGCAAGCGACCAGCAGCGTCATGACCTTCGATACCGATGATTTCATTGTCAAAACGACCTTCAGTAGTCGCAGCCCATGCACGGCGATGAGACTCAAGACCAAAGGCATCTTGCTCTTCGCGGGTGATGCCATTCATACGGCCCAGCATCTCAGCAGTCAAGCCCATCATGTTTGAAGCTTTTGCATAGTGCTTTGATGCTTCAGGGTTTAGATCAACGCCATGCATCATGCCGACGTGACCCATGTGCTCTACACCACCGATGATGAACACATCACCTTGGTTGGTCATGATTTGAGCAGCAGCAGTGTGTAGCGCCTGCATAGAAGAACCACATAGACGGTTAACGGTTTGACCACCTGCAGTCTTTGGAATACCAGCCAGCAGACCGATGTTACGACCGATGTTTAGACCTTGCTCTAGCGTTTGGTTGACACAACCCCAGATGATGTCTTCAACGTCGCGTGGATCGAAATCGTTACGTTCAACCAATGCACGTACCAATTCAGCAGACATGCTATCAGCGCGAACGTGACGGAACATGCCGTTTTTGGTTTTACCCATCGCTGAGCGTACGCCATCTACGATGACCACGTCTTTTGGACTTAAAATTGTCATACTATCTTCCTTTTCAATTTTTATTGTCAGTGTAGTCAGTCCACTTTAGTGCTATTACCTCGTCAATCTCGCTTAAAGTACAATACGTACATTTGCACTCGATTTCCTTGTGCTAGCATTAAATGAAACTCACTATAATCGTACGTTCACTATTGGAGACGATTCATGTCTCAATTGCTCTTAGCCTAAATAGCAAACGTACGGCACTTCATCCTAGTAGTGACTGCCTATTACGCTGTGGCGTAAAAGGTCTCGCCTGCTGCTGCCATGTCGCGAATCTTTTGCGGCGCTTCATAGGCTTTGCCAAGATGGGCGTATTTTTCACACAATGCCAAGTAGTTATCTAGACCCATTTGGTCGACATAACGGCAAGGACCACCGCGGAATGGCGGGAAACCAACGCCCATAATCATCGCCATATCAGCTTCAGATGGCGTGCTAACGATATTGTCTTCTAGGCAGCGTACGGTCTCATTACAGAAAGCCAGCATAGTACGGTCGATAATCGCTTGATCATCAAAGGTTTGCTTTTCACTATCTGTCGTGGTTTTGAGTAGCTCATAAGTGGCTTCGTCAGCAACTTTCTTTGGCTTGCCGCGCTTGTCCATTTCGTACTTATAGAAACCAACACCGTTTTTCTGACCTAAGCGTTTGTTTTCATATAAAAGCTCAATCGCACCTTTATAATCAGGCTTCATACGGTCAGGGAAGCCTTCTGCCATGACTTCTGCACCATGTACACCCGTATCTAGACCAACGACGTCGATTAGGTAAGCAGGACCCATCGGCCAGCCGAATTTTTCCATGACTTTATCAACATGGACGAAATCAGCACCTTGCTTAAGCAGCAAATCAAAGGCACCAAAGTATGGGAACAATACGCGGTTCACAAGGAAGCCTGGGCAGTCATTCACGACGACAGGCACTTTGCCCATTTTTGTGGCCAAAGCAACGGTCGTTGAAATCGCTTCTTCAGATGACTTCTCACCGCGAATAACTTCTACTAACGGCATACGGTTTACTGGGTTAAAGAAGTGCATACCAACGAAGTTTTCTGGACGCTCTAACGCTTCAGCTAAGAAAGTAATAGAAATCGTTGAAGTGTTTGACGCTAGGATACAATCGTCTTTTACTAGACCTTCTACTTCTTTAAGAACCGCACGTTTGACGTTCGGATTTTCTACGACCGCTTCGATAACGATGTCAGTCTCAGCAAAGTCACCATAGTTAAGCGTTGGACGGATACGGCTTAAGGTTTCGCCCATTTTTGCTGGGGTCATTTTGCCGCGATCGACCATTTTGCCTAGTAACTTGCTGGCTTCGCCCATACCAAGGTCTAATTGCTCAGACTTGATGTCTTTCATAATGATTGGCAAGCCTTTGCTGGCTGCTTGATAGGCAATACCGCCACCCATGATACCAGCACCTAGTACGGCGGCTTCATTGATTTCGTGTGCTTGCTTGCTGTGCTGCTTCGCTAATTTCTTAACCAATTGATCGTTTAAGAATAGACCAACCAAGCTTTCTGCTTGTGGAGTTTTCGCCGCTTTTGCAAAATAGGTCGCTTCAACGTCGATCGCTTTGTCACGTGATAAATTCACATGCTTTTCGATTGCTTCGATCGCGAGCGCTGGTGCTGGATATTGCTTAGGATTTGCTTTGGCAAAGATCATACCTTTAGCACTGTTGAATGCCATGGCTTGCTCAAGCTGATTTAGCTTAACAGGCACCAATTTCTCTTCACGTTTCGCTTTCCAGTCAAGCTCACCTGAGATACATTTTTTGACCAAGTCAATGGCTGCATCTTGCAAGTCATCAGCAGGAACCGTCGCGTCAACCAAGCCTAGCTTTAGTGCTGCCAATGCTTTCTTTGGGCTACCAGTCGCGATAAGCTCAAGCGCATTGTCGATACCAATGATACGCGTACTACGAACCGTACCACCAAAACCTGGGAAGATACCTAGCTGAGTTTCTGGTAGACCGATAATCGCTTTGTCACTCATGACACGGTATTCACAAACCAATGTCATCTCACAACCGCCGCCCATCGCCGCACCATTAATGGCAGCAACTTTTGGAAACGGCAAGTCTTCAAAACGATTGAAAGCGTCATTAACATGAACGACCCAATCTTTGATCTCGCTTTCTGACTTTTTGAAAGAACCGACGAATTCTGTGATGTCAGCACCAGCGATAAACACGCCTTTCGCCGAAGTTACGATAAGACCTTTTACGTCATCAGCTTTTTCTAAAGCGGTGACGGCTTCACCAAACTGCTTGTTGGTTTCGGCATCAAACTTGTTCACGCTCTCATTTTCGGCGTTGTACTGCATGTTGGCGATGCCATCCTCTAGCATTGTCACCGTGATGCGATTTCCTTGGTATACCATCTGAAACTCCTTTCTATATAACGAAAGCTACGTTTTAAATTAAAATAAATAGCCAGTTACTGTTAGTAAAATGGGTAATAGCACTGTGCGCCTGTTGTGTCATAAAAACCAACACAGAGTCTACGCACGAGTGAAGATGTCTTTATTATCTAGCGCTCATGATGATGCACTTATTTTGCGTTTCTTACATGACATCATATGACACTTCATTTATATAATTTCTTTCAAGGTGCTGCTGTTGCAAGTGTTGATGTTATAAATATTGACTGAGATATGGTGCGATATGAGGCATCGACGACCAAATAACCTGAGTAAAAACCTATTGCCATCGTCACCAGATCATTTTCACGTCAATTAGTGTAGGGGATTATGCCCCTCACTGTCACAAGCTAATGCCATACTCGCAAGTCACTCTTAAATCGCTTGTAGGCATTTACCTTACGCTAAAAGTTATTTAGTGAACAACTGTATACTTAGTTATCGAATTGAATCACTAACTTAGATAAACAATGAACCTAATCTTGAATGAGTACCATCTCAAAGATGGTAGACCGTTGGTGCTATCCGATTAATTGTACCTCGCTTAGCTTGCTCTTTTATCAGAACATATTCAACCAATGAGTGAAATCATCTGTGCGTAACGAAATCTTGTTGTTATCTTTCGGCTGAAGTGAGCCTTGTCCCAAACAGACCGCAACAGAAAAATGCCAAAAATAATCGATTGATACTCTGTCACACATAAGCAATATAATCGTTCATGCTACACTAACGATAATTTTATTACTCCTCTGATAAATGGTTGGATTATGACTGTTTCTTCTACGCTAAGCGTTATGCCTAATAGCTTTAAGTCTTTTAATCGCTCTGACAGCAGCACCGATAGCAATGCCAATAATAGCACCAAGCAATTCCATAGTGCTGTGCGCGCGCAATTAGCCAAAGATATCGATGTGTTGTTTGCTTATGCCCAGTTACCAAGCCCACTGTTGGATGCTTGCCGTTATGTGATGACGGGTCAAGGTAAATTGGTGCGTCCACTGCTGGTCGCCAGCGCCTTTGCCAACGTGAATGATCACAGTGATAAGAGTATTGATAGTAAGCTTGATACAGATACGGCAGTCAGCGATGAATTAGCATCGTTATTAGAAAACGACTCAGATTATGATATGGCGCGCCGTGCCGCGTTGGCAGTAGAGCTGCTACATACCTATTCGTTGGTGCATGATGATTTGCCGTGTATGGACGATGATGACCTGCGCCGCGGTCAGCCAACGGCTCATATCGTCTTTGAAGAATCGACCGCCCTACTCGCCGGTGACGTATTACAAACGCTAGCTTTTGAAGTATTGACCGCAGAGCTGCCTACCTTTGCGCCTTATGACTCAGATATTGCCAGCCAGCTGCTCGCTATATTTGCGCCGCGTGCTAGACGTATGGTCTCCGGTCAAATGCTAGATCTCAATGCAGAAGCCAGTGATAGCATTTCACAAAGCGATTTGGAAGCCATTCACCGTGACAAGACTGGTGCATTGATTGAAGCGGCCATGCTCATGGGCGGCATCTGTGCTGGCGCGACGGCTCCGCAGCGCATGGCACTGCAAGAGTGTGCTCAGCATATTGGCCTAGCCTTTCAAGTTCAAGACGATATTTTAGATGTGACCACCAGCACCGATACGCTGGGCAAACCTGCCGGCAGCGATGAAAAACTGGACAAGTCTACCTATGTGAAATTCATGGGCGTTGATAAGGCGACTGACTATGCGCAATCGCTGTTTAATGATGGGCGTGCTGCCATCATTCGTGAAATGAGTAGTCATGAACTGAGTAGTGAAAACGAAAAAACAGATACAGACAACGACGCACTACTGGCACTAATTGAGTGGCTATGGTCGCGTAAGAAATAGTTTAGTGAATAACCGAAGACAAAAGATATCGTAGCAAACTTTATTACCCAAACGGCAGTGAGTGGTCAACATGGACAGTAACCCTACCCCGCGTATCTACCTTGGCACTGGTGGCTATAGCGATACTGACATGCTCGGTACGCTGTATCCTGCTGGCACCAAAAAGACGGACTTTTTACGTGAATACGCCAAGCAATACGGTGCGGTGGAGATTAACAGCAGCTTCTATGCACCTATTGGACAAAAAGCTTTTACCGGCATGGTTAATAAAGCTTATGTACAAGCCGACAGCGAGTTAAAGTTCGCCGTAAAACTGCATCAAGACTTTACTCATGCACGCAAAGGCACTGCCGAACACGCACAAGCATTTTTGAATGCCCTGTCTCCGCTTATCGAAGCAAATGCTTTAGCACCCTTGCTACTCCAGTTCCCGCATGGCTTTGATCGTACTCGCGAGCATCGTCTCTATCTAGCAGAGCTTGTCAGTTGGTTTCAAGATTATCCTCTCACCATTGAGTTTCGTCATAACGCTTGGCACACGCCGCAAGTGGTCGATAGCTTTCGGCAGCAAGGTCTCATTTGGTGTAGCGTTGATTATCCTAAGGTCAGCGGACTGCCGCCGTCACGATTGATATTTACCGAACGTACTGGCTATCTGCGCATGCACGGCAATAACCTAAACTGGTGGGATGCGATGAGCGCAGCTGACCGTCATGATTATCGCTATAGCGAAGCGGAGATGCAGGACTGGGCGCAAGCGATTGCCAATCAGCGTCAGCACTTTGATACGCTGTATATCTTCTTTCAGAATACCGTCAATGCGCATGCTTATTATAATATTGCGATGCTGCGAGAGGCGTTGACGGCGCATAACTTTGACGTTTTATAAATGCATAAATATCGTGCGTAGGGTGCGCGCGGCGTAACCCACCATTTCAAAACTTCAATTAAAAGATCAAGCTATGTAGTGCCGCCCCGCGCATTACGTAGACTAAATTTTATCACTTCTCAAACAGCTATCATGAACCCTTATTAAAGAGCCTATTACTTCTCATGGATTCACTCAGTCAAATCGTCTTAGGCGCTAGTGTTCAAGGCGCTATCCTCGGCAAACACCAAGGACGCAAAGCTTATCTCTATGGCGCAATGCTAGGTACCTTGCCTGATTTGGATGTCTTAATAAATTATCCTGATCCCATCAGCAATATGACGTACCATCGTGGTTTTAGTCATTCATTAATCGTCCTGACGGCAGTCGGTATCGTAGGCGCTTTGCTGATTAGCCGCTATCATGCATGGCGCAACATGCCACTACCTTACTCTACTATGCGCTTGGCAATAGCCATGACGCTAGCGCTCACGACCCATCCAATTTTAGACAGCTTCACAGTCTATGGCACGCAATTACTGTGGCCGCTACAAGAGTCTTTATCGCTGACGCCTTTTAGTATTGCCTCGATGTTTATCATCGATCCGCTATATACGTTGCCACTGCTCATCGCCATGATTATAGGGCTGATAAAAGGAAGCAAGCTTGGTGTTTTTAAAACTGCTGTATTAGTCCACTGTCAACGGCTTGCCATTTGGATGTTGGTTATCAGTAGTGGCTATTTGATGCTTTCGTTAGGGTTAAAATATTACGCGCAAGACAAAGCTGAGCAAACCTTAACAGCTGCCAAAATAGACAATATAGCCCGTATCAAAACCATGCCTGTCCTACCTACTATCCTAATGTGGCGTACGGTCGCTGAAGACGATCAAAATAGATTGATTGAAATACGCGGTAGCGTTTTAGACAGTCGCTTACCTGAGTATCGCTATCTGACGCAGTATGACAAGTCGCAGACGCTACGTGCAAACTTACCAACCGCGAGCCAGCCCTATGCAAACAGGCTGGATTGGTTCTCTGGTGATTGGACAGGCTACCGAACGCAAACGATGCTTGATGACGCTGTTGAACCGAACAAACAAGACATCCAATTGGTCGTTGATGACCTACGTATGATGGCAGGCGACACGGCGTTCTTTAGTTTTGTATTGGCAAATAAAACAGGACAAGGATCACCATGGCAATCGATTACGCCTCTAGATGCACCTATTGTCAAAACGGATGGTGAACCTGAATTATCGCGCATTGAACTGGTGAAACAAGGGTTTGTGAGAGTGTTCGATGAGTCGGTTGTGGATAACGATGCTGGTTGGGTTTTGGTTGATAGAGATTAGTGCTTACTAAGATTAAAAATGTCTATAGCGTGTAAGATACGGACAATACCTGTCAGCGTCAGTACTTTGATACACTGTATATCTTCTTTCAAACCACCACTGAAGCGCATTTTTATTATAATGCTGCGATGCTTAGAGAAGCGCTGAGTAGGTTTGGGTTTGAGGTCATTTAAATCCAACATATTACACCCATGCAATTAAATACTTGTTCGTTAAAAGTATAAAGTTTAACCTTTACTTCAAATACTTTGAAAAGAACCTAAGGACAGAGAATGGATTCTGATGAAGATAAGGAATATGATGCAATCCTCGTAGATACATCTATTTTTGATAGAAATGGTTTGAAATTAGAGAAAGGCTGGTTAGGAAAATTGACCCAGTTTAAAGATAGCAATATATACTATATTTTACCCGATGTCATAAAAGGTGAAATTGCAAGTCATTTAGAAAAAAAAGTTAAAAGCTCTAGAGCAGCCTTAATAAAAGCTCTAGACGATGCTGGAGACCATCTATTCTTTGATGGTAGTGAACTTAATGATGCAAAATCAACATTAACCGATAGTAGAGAAATTGAAGATATTTCTGCGAATCGTCTTGATAGGTTTATAACGAACTCAGGCGCACTAGTACTTGAATGTGGCAATTACGTAACAGTATCTGAACTCTTACAACAATATTTTGAGAACAAATCACCTTTCGCAGAAACAGGCAAAAAGAAAAACGAGTTTCCTGATGCGATCATACTTTTAGCTACAGATAAATGGGCTAAAGAAAATGATATTCAAGTTTTAGCTGTTGCTCTTGATGGTGACTGGAAAGACTACTGTGACACGTCAACTAATATTGACTATATTGAAGACTTTGCAGACGCACTAAGTAAGTTCAACAAAGCAACAGCGCCATTCGCTTTCCTACATCTTTTAACATCAAAAATAGAAAGTGATGATGATGAAGCAAAAGTATTTATTGATAAAATTAGAAATGAAGTTGAGCTCTATTTTAAAGATTTTGTTCCAGATCAAGAAGCAGATTCTTATCATCATTGGGAATCTGATGGATGTCATGGATGGTTAAGTAATTTCGAACTAGTTGACCATAACTTTAAAATAGTAGCTCACGGGGAAAACTATCTCGTCTTAGAAATGAATTCTATTATCTCAGTTGAGGTAGAAGGCGAATTCTCTCTTTCACACTATGACTCTATAGATCGTGATTATGTTGGAATGGGTGCGATTGTAACTACTACTGAAGCACAATTTGAATCTGAAATATTAGTCACTGTCTGTGGAAATTTAAATGGTGATTTATCAGATGTGGATATTGAAGAAGTAGAAGTTGTAAACCCTATAACTTCAGTTGATTTTGGTACGTTAGAGCTTAGCTACCGTGATCGTGATGAATATGATTAAGGGTTGATTAGTGTCCTTTTTTCAATCAAATACTTAACTGTTAAAGATTACTCTTCAACGCCAACATCCTCATCTTTATGCTTTGCATCTGCGTAGACACAATGGATAAGCTTATCCTAAAATAATTATACGTAACCGCTCTACTCATTGTCTTCGCACACTGGTAATGTCTGTACCGTTAATTAAAAATCATCAGACAAAGTGCCATAATAGTCATGCTGATATTTATCCACCATAATAGAGAGAATAATAATGAAAACACTAAAAAATAAAGTCGCGATTGTAACCGGTTCATCAAAAGGAATCGGTGCACAGATAGCCATATTGCTAGCATCAACAGGGGCGAAAACGGTCATAAATTACGCAAATGATGACGCAGCAGCCAATGATATCGTCAGCCAAATTAAATCGGCAGGCGGTGAAGCCATCGCTGTGCAAGCCGATGTTAGTAATGCCAAGCAAGTCGAAGCGATGTTCGACACCACCATCAGTGAATTTGGCAAGCCAGATATCTTGGTAAACAGCGCAGGCATAATGATCAATAAACCCATTGCCGAGACCACAGACGAAGACTTTGACCGTATATTCTCTATCAATGTAAAAGGCACGTTTAATACATTGCGTGAGGCGGCGACTAAACTTAATGACGGCGGCCGTGTTGTAAACCTCTCAAGTACGACTACTCGTATGCTGCTACCTAGTTACGGCACCTACTGTGCTACCAAAGGTGCAGTCGATCAGCTGACCAGAATCTTCTCTAAAGAGGTTGGCACGCGAGGAATTACGGTCAATGCAGTCTCTCCCGGTCCTACTGATACCGAGCTATTTCATGAAGGTAAAGCAGATGATACGGTAGAAAGACTCGCTAGCATGTCACCGTTTAACCGTATCGGTGAACCAGTCGATATCGCCCGTGTGGTGGCATTTTTGGTGAGTGAAGAAGCCGCTTGGGTCACAGGGCAAAATATCGGTGCTAACGGCGGTATCGCGTAATATCGTTGTTCTATTAAGAACTATTAAACAAAAAAAAGGATACCTCGCGGTGTCCTTTTTTATCAATCAAATACTTAGCTGTTAAAGCTTATGCTTCAACGCCAGCATCTTGACCTTTATATTTTGCATTTGCGTAGTCCCAGTTCACTAGCTTGTCTAGGAACGTGTCAACGTAGTCAGGACGACGGTTACGGTAATCAACATAGTACGCATGTTCCCATACATCACAAGTCAATACAGCGACTTGGTCATGTGCAAGCGGGGTGTCAGCGTTAGCTGTTTTGGCGATTGATAATTTGCCGCCAACTTTATCAGCAACTAGCCATGCCCAACCTGAACCGAACTGAGTCAATGCTGCGTTTTTGAACTCTTCACGGAACTTGTCATAGCTACCGAAATCTTCTTCGATTTTAGCTTTTAGATCACCAGTAGGTTCGCCACCGCCGTTTGTAGGCGTCATGCAGTTCCAGTAGAACGTGTGGTTCCATACTTGGGCTGCTTGGTTGAACATACCTTGCTTGCTGTCATCTTTAGCAGTCGCTACGATGATTTCTGGCAACGTTTTGTCTTCTAGACCAGAACCTGGTAACAAGTCTTTTAGCTTGTTTACATAAGCGGCATGATGCTTGTCATGATGATACTCTAGCGTCTCGGCACTGATATGTGGCTCTAGCGCGTCTTTTGCATATGGTAGGTCTGGCAATGTAATGTTTGACATAATTATTTTATCCTTGCTGTTTAGCCGTTAGTTTATAAAAAATTATTATAGAGATTGAATTTTACGCTATTTTTACACCGCAAAAAACACTATAAAATAGCGGACTAAATTGGCTGAGTTTATTGTTAGAAATGAATGTTATCGCTTGATACATGTTACTGCTCAATACAATATCACGTATCATTATGAATCCAAAATTAACCTAGCGGTTACTGCTTGCTGTTATTCTTTGCTTAAAAGCCAAGTGTTTGACTCTATAAACTTTTATTAACTTAATATTCACAAGCTATAAGATATAACTCACTGTAGCTTGGCGAGTATTATAGCAACAATGACCAATAATATCAGTTACCAAATGTTATAGACCGTACAATAAGTATAGCGATTGGCTATGTATCAGCAGAGAGCCTAACCTATCTTAAAGAGATAAATGATAGGTCAAATATGACTATTGAACAGGTTTATGGCAATACTAAAAAAACGCCAAAAAGCAAAATTATATTAACCTGACTCTACATAATTATTTAACGGAAAGACACTATGACCAACACGAGCACCTTCGACACGCCCCTACATGCGACACAATCAGCACCAATTACCCAATGGGTGCTCGCCAGTAATAACAAAGGCAAGCTGGCTGAGTTCAAAAGATTGTTTGCTGAAGCAAATCTAGAGGTGACCATCATCCCGCAAGGTCAGCTCGATATCGAAGACGCCATCGAAGACGGGCTAAGCTTTGTAGAAAATGCCATTATAAAAGCCCGCCATGCTAGCCGTATCAGCGGATTGCCTGCTATTGCTGACGACTCAGGACTGTGTGTGCCCGCACTTGGTAACGCACCGGGCATCTACTCTGCTCGCTACGCTGGTGAGCATGGTAACGATAGTAAAAACAATGCCAAGCTCATTGCTGACTTACAGCCTATTCGTACTGAGCACGCTAACAAGCCTATTAAAGGATTATTTGTTTGCGTACTGGCGATGGTGCGTCATGCCGATGATCCATTACCAATCATTGCCCAAGGATTATGGCATGGCGAAATCTTGGATACGCTACATGGTGAAGGCGGTTTTGGGTATGACCCATTATTTTGGTTACCTGACTTGCAAACCAGTGCGGCCAGTCTGAGCGCTGCTGATAAAAACAGTATCAGTCATCGCGGTCAGGCCATTCAGCAGCTATTGGCGCAGCTGCCTTTATAAGCAACTATAGTCAAGTCTATATAAATCAGCTTGTATCGTATTTGCTCCACTTTAAACCAATACGACTAGACTCTATATAGATAAGCTAAATAGA
Source organism: Psychrobacter glaciei (assembly GCF_014652895.1). GTDB lineage: Bacteria > Pseudomonadota > Gammaproteobacteria > Pseudomonadales > Moraxellaceae > Psychrobacter > Psychrobacter glaciei. Next base: position 33,654 of record NZ_BMZR01000008.1, on the reverse strand, counting down.
ACATCGAGCGCAAAATTATGAACGGTGCGTGACGTGCAACTAACGTGGTAATTTTTGAGTGAACAAACGGCAAACAGATAATTTTTACTTTAATAATCAGATAGATTATACTGTTCTACTTTTAAAAATTTTGTCGAAAACCGTTATATGTCTGTATAATTCACCAAAAAGCGTTATTATGCGGTGCATTAACGGTTTATTATTGATATTTGATAGCATTTACAACCTCAGCGGTTTTATATTTTGTGCTGGCAGCGATTGCTACTGACACTGATATGGACGTTGCGGGCTATCATTATCCCCTATTTATTCCAACGGCAATCCGTTGTACACGCCCGTATTTTGAGGCTCGGTTTGTCTATTACCATTTAATCCTAAGTACTGCTTAATTTTAAGTACTATCTAATCCTAAAGGTGTAATTAACATGGCTACAGATTTACAAGTCACAACCAACAAGCTATCTAACAAAGAAACCCAATTGACAGTTAAAGTACCTGTCGAAAAAATTCAAAACAAAGTCGAAGGCCGTATTCGCCAAGTTGCGAAAACTGCCAAGATTGACGGTTTCCGTAAAGGTAACGTCCCTATGTCACACATCCGCTCTCAGTACGGTGCTGGCATTCAACAAGAAGTTATCAACGATGTGATCCGTGATACCGTTTTTGAAGCGATCAAATCTGAAGACATCCGCGCTGTTGGCATGCCTAACATCGACGACGTAAAACTTGAAGATGATTTCTTGGTTTATCAAGCGACTGTTGAAATCTTCCCAGAAGTTGACGTACAAGGTATCGATGAGATCGAAGTTGAGCGTCATACTGCTAAGGTTGATGAAGCTGACGTTGACACCATGATCGAAAACCTACAAAAGCAACGTGAAGAATTCGTTGAGAAAAAAGGCATGGCTGCGAAAGACAACCAAGTGACTTTTGACTTTGAAGGTTCTATCGACGGCGAAAAATTCGAAGGCGGCTCTGCTGAAGACTTCAAATTGGTTATCGGTAGCAACCAAATGATTCCTGGCTTTGAAGCGGGTATCAAAGGCATGAAAGCTGGCGAAGAAAAAATCATCGAAGTAACTTTCCCAGAAGATTACCAAGCTGAAAACCTAGCGGGTAAAGAAGCTCAGTTCAAAATCAACGTAAAACTGGTTGAAAAATCTAAGCTACCTGAAATCGACGATGCGTTCCTTGAGCTATTCGGCGTAAAAGAAGGCGGCGTTGAAAAACTAAAAGACGACGTACGCAAAAACATGGAACGCGAAATCAAAAACGCTGCGCGTAGCCAAGTTAAGCAAGCGACTTTTGATGCATTGCTAGAAAAGAACGAGTTTGACGTACCAAACGCTATGCTAGAGCAAGAAATCGAGCGTCAACGCAACATGATGATGCAACGTTTTTCTCAGCAGTTCGGCTCTAACGCTGAAAGCTTCGATAAAGACATGCTACCAAATGAGCTATTTGAAGAGCAAGCGCTACGTGCTGCCCGTCTTGGCATCATCGTTGCTCGTGTTATCAATACCAAAGGCTTAGAAGTAGATCAAGAACGCGTTGAAACGTTCATCAAAGAAGCCGCTGAAAACTACGAAGATCCAAGCGAGGTAATCGAGTACTACACCACTGATAAGCAGCAGCGCGCTAACATTGAGTCTGTGGTACTAGAAGACCAAGTGGTTGATTATCTAATCGAGCAAGGTAAAGTAACTGACAAAGAAGTTAGCTACCAAGACTTGCTAGCTGCTCAGCAACAGCAGCAGCAAGCGATGTAAGATGATGCTCTGATTATTCATCAGTGTCGTCACATCAGCGCTAATCGGTAACCATGCTTGAGCGATGCCCTAACATTTTGTTGGGGCATTTTTATTGGTAGCTTATGTGCTATCTTTATCCATACTTTATAGCAGCTCCCCTTGATAAATCCATATAGACGCCTTATTAATAGGGAGTCATTTATCGTTTGTCACATTAAAACGTTACTATTGCCCCCATAAAAAAGTTACCATTGGCTCAATTATTTTTAGCGACATCTGGCGCTTATTATTTTAGCCAGTTAGTATTATTAAAAGATGGCAACATTTACAATGATAAGCATTAATAAAAGCTTGGCTGTTCGCTAATCTCTATCTCTTTATTTTATGTACTTATAAACAGGACATCTCTATGACAGATTATGATCGTATTACTGCTAACCCGCATTTTGATATGCTGATGAGTGCGCACAATACTGCTCAAAGCGCGCAACACACTCAAAGCGCACCTCAGGCTGCACTAGTGCCTATGGTTGTAGAACAATCAGCACGCGGTGAACGCTCGTTCGATATTTTCTCACGCCTATTACGTGAACGCGTTATCTTTTTGACCGGTCAAGTCGAAGACCATATGGCCAACTTGATCGTCGCACAGCTATTATTTTTAGAAGCTGAAAATCCTGATAAAGATATTCACTTGTATATCAACTCACCAGGCGGCTCAGTAAGTGCTGGTTTGGCTATTTTTGATACCATGAACTTTATCAAGCCTGAAGTATCGACCATTTGCATGGGCGGCGCGTATAGCATGGGTTCATTCCTATTGGCAGCTGGAGAGAAAGGCAAGCGTTATGCCCTAGCCAATGCTCGAGTGATGATTCACCAGCCATCAGGTGGCGCACAAGGTCAAGCAACTGATATCGAAATTAATGCGCGCGAAATTCTAAAAACTCGTGCACGTTTGAATAAGATATTAGCTGAGCGTACGGGTCAGCCAGTAGAAAAAATTGAAAAAGACGTCGAGCGTGATTATTGGTTGGATGCCGAAGAAGCCAAAGAATACGGCTTGGTCGATGCAGTATTAGAGCGTCGCCCTGCTTCTTTATAATTACTGCATAAGAGCACAAGCTTTGATGAGCATCAAAAGCCTGAACGTTATGCGTTTTGGCTTTGATGTCAAAAATCAAAATATTTGTAAGTTTTAAATTTTAGGAGCGCCTTTATATGGCAAAAGATAAAACACCGCATTGCTCTTTTTGTGGCAAAGAAAAAAGCGAAGTAAAACAGCTAATCGCCGCTGATGATGCCAATATCTGTAATGAGTGCATCGAATTGTGTACCGACCTCATTGCAGATACCGACAATGATAATGACGATGCTGATAGCGAGATTGATACCTCTTGGGTCAATAAAAAGCTACCAACGCCAAAAGAGTTGCGTGCCAAGCTCGATGAATATGTCATCGGACAAGATGCTGCAAAGAAAGCACTGGCGGTCGCTGTTTATAACCATTATAAGCGTCTAAAAGTCAGTCAGACTTTAGCCAATGACAGCAAAAAATCTAAGATTGGCGCTGACGATGCCATGGTTGAATTGGCTAAGAGTAACATCTTGCTAATTGGCCCGACAGGCTCTGGTAAAACGCTACTGGCACAAACCTTGGCTCGTCTACTCGATGTACCTTTTGCGATGGCGGATGCGACTACCTTGACTGAAGCAGGTTATGTGGGTGAAGACGTTGAAAACATCGTACAAAAGCTGCTACAAGCGTCAGATTATGATGTAGCTAAAGCTGAGCAAGGCATCATCTATATTGATGAGATCGATAAAATCAGTAAGAAAGGCGACAACCCTTCTATCACGCGTGATGTATCAGGTGAAGGCGTACAGCAAGCCTTGCTAAAGCTTATCGAAGGTACGGTTGCTGCTATCCCGCCGCACGGTGGTCGTAAGCATCCACAGCAAGAGCTGATTCAAGTCGATACCAGTAACATCCTTATCATCGTCGGTGGGGCGTTTGCCGGTCTTGATGCGGTGATTCAGCAGCGTACAGAAAAAACCGGTATTGGCTTCAATGCTGATGTCAGCTCAAAAGACGATAGTAAACGTAGCTCAGATTTGCTACAGCAAGTCGAGCCAGAAGATTTAATCAAGTTCGGTCTGATTCCTGAGCTGATTGGTCGTTTGCCAGTGCTCGCTGCCCTAAAAGAGCTTGATGAAGAAGCGTTGGTGCAGATATTGACGGAGCCAAAGAACGCCTTGGTTAAGCAATATAAGTACTTGTTCGATATGGAAGGCGCTGATATTAGCTTTACCAAAGAAGCGCTTGATGCGATTGCCAAAAAAGCAATGGCACGCAAAACGGGTGCTCGCGGTTTACGCTCTATCGTAGAAAATGCTTTGCTTGATACTATGTATGAGCTGCCATCTATGAAAGATGCGAAGACCGTGCTCGTCGATGAGGAAGTGATTAATGACGGCAAAACCCCTGAAATTGCTTAATATATAGTTCAATGATGACAGCTAATTACTTAATTGGCTGTCATCAAAAAAAGCGTCTGGCATTATGCTAAGACGCTTTTTTTATGTCTATTTTTTGTCGCCTCTGTCTGCGCAGGCACAGCAAGCAAGAAAAATTGATATCAGCAATGCGTGATGGTTCGATATTGCTTTTCACTGATTATAAGTGGCTCAAAAAATGACAGCAGCGTTTATCAATCGCAGGCAGCTAACCTTATAAACCATGCTAAGGTAGAGGTTCTATTTATGCTTTACTCTCAGAGTCTATGCCCAGTAAAGCTAAGGCCAAATGCACTATCTAGACTCCATCACCGATGATACAAAGGACTGTTTATCATGCTTAACAACGTTACTTCTATAGCAATCTCCCTGCGTCAGCACCTACCTTTTTCTGCTAATAAAGATCATGATATTGCCCCTTATTATCGCAATCATGTTGCCGCCATTACCGGTGCAGGATCTGGTATGGGTCGCGAGCTTGCCATTCATTTAGCACAAATGGGCTGTCATGTCGCGCTCTCCGATATCAATCCCGAGCAATTAGCACAAACCAAAGAACTGCTCGTCGGTTATGATGTCAAAGTCACCATGACCGTACTCGATGTCTCAAACAATAAAGCGGTGCAAGCATGGGCAGACGACGTCATGAGCGATCACGGCAAAGTAAACTTTATCTTTAACAATGCAGGCGTAGCGCTTTATTCAACCGTAGAAGGCAGCAGTATCGATGAGCTGGAATGGGTCATGGATATCAATTTTTGGGGCGTGGTCTATGGCACCAAGGCATTTTTACCCTTAATCAAAAATAGCGTTAAAGAAAGCGAATCGACTAAAAATGGTAAAGACAGCAAAGCACGCCAATTTACTGAGCACGGTCATATCATTAATATCTCAAGTCTCTTTGGTTTGACCGCTCAGCCTTCGCAATCTGCCTATAACTCTAGCAAATTTGCGGTACGTGGCTTTACCGAAAGCCTGCGTCAAGAGCTGAATATTCAGCGCTGCGGCGTCTCAGCCACTTGCATCCATCCAGGTGGCATCAAAACCAATATCGCCAATAGTGCGCGTGGTAATGACAGCATCAGTGACCTCGGCATGCGGGGTGGCAGCAAAGCGATCAGTAGTTTTAATAAATTTTTAAAGTTCGATGCCAGTGAAGCGGCTTGGATTATTCTGCAAGCCGCCGCGACCAATCAGCCACGCTGCTTGATCGGTAACGATGCCAAAATAATCGACGCCGTACAGCGCGTGTTTCCATCAAGCTATAGCAAGATACTGAATGACGTCCATAAGCTATCACGCAAATTCAAAGGCAAGAAACCTGCCAGAACTGGTGCTCGTAAATCGGCCTAATCGCTATAAGATTCAGATAAAGATAAAGACAGTCAAAAAAGCCCCGCTACACTAGCAGGGCTTTTTTGATTTTTAGCCTTATCGTAATATCGAAAAGGTCAAATAGTCCTTGAGGATTAAGGCAGTTTCATATCACCATCAACTAACCAGCCCAGCCGGCGCATCATATAAGCGACGACGCCAGCAATCAGTGCAGGCAATACGAACATCAATAAAATAATCGCTGTCCATAACTGAGCGCTACTCATAATCTCTTGTGACGCTTCAATGACCCCAAACACCCCGACCAGTCCAGCAGTGCCCATACCCGCGCCTGTCGCTGTACACGCCAAGCCAAAGCCTACTGTGGCGATAGGACCGACGATGGCACTAGCGACAACAGCAGGTAATAAGACCACAGGTTTTTTTAACACATTGGGGATCTGTAGCATACTCGTGCCTAGACCCTGAGATATCACACCGCTAATCCCATTATCTTTAAAACTGGCAACCGCAAAGCCTATCATATGCGCCGCACAACCAACCACAGCAGCGCCACCTGCTACACCACCAAGTCCAATCGCGATACAAATGGCAGCGCTTGAAGTGGGCATTGTCAGCAAAATACCAACCACGACTGCGATAACAATACCCATCAGTAGAGGCTGTAGCTCAGTAGCCGCTTGAATACCTTGACCAATAGCAGCGACAGCCGCAACGATAGGCGGATTAAGCAAGGCGCAAACTGCCAATGCGACGGCACAGACCAATAATGGCACTAGGAGAATATCAAGTTTGGTCTTGCCAGCGACCCAAGTACCAGCGCGATAGGCAAATACTGAGGTCAAATATGCGCCAATAGGATTGCCGGGCAAAGCCACGAATGTCGCCGGTCCACCCACTTGCGGGGTAAAAAGCGTGCCCGCCATCAACGCTTCAGAGTGCGCACCAAGCATCCCTGCGACCAAGCAGCTGAGCATAACCAAAGTCGGTGCTTTGAGATAATACGCAATGCCCACACCGATGCCAGCCCCCATTAATATAGAGGCCAATTTCCCGACTGCAATGAGTGCTGGCATGTCTAACCAACCACCGATTTGTGAGATGATCAGACCAGCAATCAATGTGACAAATAGCCCTAAAGCCATACCAGTAAAGGCATCGATGAAATACTTTTGGAAAAATGCTTTTATCAAGCCGTTAGGCGGTGTTGCTGAGTGAGAGACAGTCATAGCCACGCTCTTTATGAAATTTTTGATGAGAGATAATAAACCAACAGAAAAAATAACTTTGCCAAAAAACAGAGATAAAAAAAACGCCATTGCGACGCTTTTATTATTAATAAATGAGTATGGCAGCTATTAGGCGCAACTTAGCGGCGCTGCTCAACAATAATAGAATCAATACCATTATTTTGTAGGCGCTGCTGAGCAGTAGTGACTGCTTGACGGTTATTCATTGGGCGCGAAATAACCTGATAGATAGGCAAGCCATTGCCCGTGGTGTTTTTGACCACTCTCGCATCTACACCTGCCATCAACACTTGGGCACGGCGGCGATCGGCTTCATCAGCATCACCGAAGCTATTAATCTGCAAGATATAAGTCGCTGCAGGCTTCGCAGGTTGAATACTAGCCGTACTCGCCCCTGCGTTATTGGTACGGTTTGCTGTATTGCCGTTAGCTGGTGCACTATCATAGGTAGCGTCTTCTTCAACGATAACAATATCATCGCTATTATTGCTCGTGCCAGCATTGCTACCACGGCTCGGCTCGATAGAGGTGCTTTCAGAAATACCGAAGTTACCCGTATCATCATTGCGACTGGCTGAGTTGTTCTCTGGTTGAGTAACGACGACGTCCGGTTCAAAAGCACCGATACTACCCAAACCATCATTACCTGTCTCACTGATATTTTCATCAGGAATAGTGGCCATCTCTTGATTGGGCAAGATATCGTAGAACTCGTAATCGCTATTATCAGTGTCAGTATCGATGCGAGGCTCTACCTGACGATCAGGATCATTGCCGGCAGTGCTATCAGCGGGGCTGAAATCGAATAATGGCGAAAGGTACAAAAACACCCCAATCATTAAGGTCAATACTGCCCCGACAAACATCCATAATAAACCTGATACGCTACTTGATTTGCGCTTTTCGGTCGCGCCTTTAGGTTTTTTGGCTAGCATGGATCTCTTTCTCCCTACTGAATCTATCATTATCGAATTATTGCTATCGGTCGCCTATACTCATTCTACATGTTAGAAAATTACCACATGTTAGAAAGACACTACATGCTAGACGGTGCGGATAGCCCTAATAAACTAAGCCCATTGGCCAATACTTGGCGTACTGCTTTAGACAAACGCAGACGTGCTTGCATCAATTCAATCTCTTCCTGACTTGGTGTTTCGCCTGAAGTTAAGCTCACCGGCAAAATACGATTGGTATCGTACCAGCCATGGAATAGCGCTGCCAACTCTTTTAGATAGTTGGTCAGTACATGCGGCTCATAGCCTGTCGCTGCACGTAACAGTGTCGCTGGATATCCTGCTAGCAGTTTAATCAGCTCATCTTCATTGGGTGCACTAAGCAGATTTTGATGCGCCAAACCAACGGCATCATCTACTGTCAAACCATAGGTTGCCAGTTTTTCTAATACGCGGCAAACCCGTGCATGCGCATATTGAATATAATAAACCAAGTTGTCTTTGCTTTGTGATTTGGCAAGCTCTAAATCAAAGTCAATATGCACTTCAGGCTTACGTGCCACATAATAGAATCTCGCAGCGTCATTACCGACTTCTGCACGCAGCTCGCGCAAGGTAACAAACTGACCAGAACGCGATGACATTTGTACTTTTTCACTACCACGCCATAGCGCTACGAATTGTACCAACACCACATCGAGGCGTTTTGCATCAATTCCCAAAGCTAATAAAGCAGCTTTTACCCGTGGCACATAACCATGGTGATCCGCGCCCCAAACGTTGACGACTTTATCAAAACCACGATCAAACTTATTTTTATGATAAGCGATATCAGAAGCAAAATAGGTAGATTGACCATTAGCACGGCGTACCACACGGTCTTTTTCATCGCCAAAGTCGGTCGATTTAAACCAAATATTACCGTCTTTTTCGTACAGATAACCTTTGTCATCTAAAACTTGTAGTACTGGCTCAATCTCGCTATCGATCGATCTTTCGCTAAACCAACACTCGTAACGCACACCAAAGTCAATCAAGTCGTCTTTAATATCAGCCAAAATACTGCTCAATGCGGCATTTAAAAACAGCTCATAGCCCTCACCAAGCAATGCTTTACTATTGGCAATCAAACCATCGATATGGGCTTCTTTATCACCTGATAGCAAAACTTTTTCGCCGTCGGCATTGATTTCAAACTGTGCATCTTCTGGCGCATCTTTAGCAACGTCTGTAAAGCGATGCACGTAGCTTGTGCCATGCTGTACTTTTAGCGTTTCTGCAATATCACTGACATAGTCGCCTTGATAACCATTAACGGGAAACTGTATTTCCTCGCCGTTGGCTTCTAGATAACGCAGATACGTACTGGTCGCCAAGATGTCCATCTGCCGACCGGCATCGTTGACATAGTATTCGCGGGTGACGTCATAGCCAATCGCTTCTAGCAGGTTTGACACGCTCATGCCAAATGCAGCACCGCGACCGTGACCGACGTGCAGACTTGACGTTGGATTGGCAGAGACGAATTCAACTTGAATTTTTTGCCCTTCAAACTGATCACTTAAGCCAAAACGATCTTGTAAGTTAAAAATATCGTCTAACACTGCAAATTTGGCTTCAGCGTTTAAAAAGACATTGATAAACCCTGGCCCTGCGATTTCTATTTGGCGAATGTCTTGATTTTCAGGCAAGGCGTTGACGATTTTTTCGGCAAGCTGGCGTGGATTAGCCTTGGCAGCTTTGGCAGCAGTAAGCGCGATATTACTGGCAAAATCACCATGGCTTAAGTCTTTCGTACGGGTGATTTGGCTGTTGTTTTGCCAGTCAGCAGGTAGTGTGCCATCGGCTTGTAAGGTATGAATAGCATCGTTGAATAGTGATGCAAGTGTATCAATTTGGGCTTGTGACATAAGGATTTGAACTCAGTTAAATAAACAACAAAAACGGTGTAAAAATGTGGCGAATGCGAGCAGTCGATAACTGCCCATTATAATAGCGACCGACATTGCAAGGGATAAAATAGTACAAAAGGATAAGTAACCTGTAAATATAACAATCTTTGCGCTTTATTGCACCATTTGCACCAAAATTAGCACTAAAATCTTACGGTTATAACAGTTAATGCGAGTAATTTATGCAGTTAAAAGGCCTACCTATGCTATCGTTCATGATAAATCCCAAAGAGACGGTATAAATAGGCTGCGATTTAGGATGGGCAATGAACAGTTAGCCCTGCTAATTGTAGCGTTACTGTTGTCGACTCATTAGCATCAGTTTATACCCACTTGCTTCCGCGTTATAATGATGCTTTGTATTTTTCCCTTCTATTTAATTTTCATTTATTGTTTTATTTATTACTGCTCATTATTTGAGGGTGATACGCTTTTCTTAGGGCGATTTCTATCAAAGAAACCATAGAATGATAGCGTTAAATAGACGGTATGTTGCCACTTTATAGGATTATGCCATGTTTGCCATTGCCGCCAGTACCGTCACCAGTTGGGGACTATACGTATTATTACCTATATTCATTGCGTTTTTATTCTTTATTGTTTGGGATATCTCTAAAAAGTCTGAAGCTGGGCGAGCAGGTACTTTTTGGATTTTCTTGGCGCTGGGTGCGGGCTTTGTAGGATTTTTACTCAAGATATTATTAGAAGTCGCTTTTAAGAAGTGGCTCATTTAATTCGGGCATATCTTCACCTTCCAATGATGGGTCATAAACACCTAGCTTGTTACTAAGGTTAGCAATGACTTGTGCAAGAGATCTATTCATGGCAGATACTAATAGCGCTCTACCTCTTGGCAATCAAGGTCGCGCGCATTGGTGCTGGATACCCTTCCATGGTCTTAGTCGAATCATTGGGATCTAGGAAGTCTGCTAGCGAATGATAGGTCATCCACTCTGTTTTACGCTGCTCTTCCGTCGAAGTCACTGCCACATCCACGCAGCGCACGTCTGAGAATCCTACTTTTTCTAGCCAACCAATCAATGCTGCCACTGATGGTAAGAAATACACGTTATTCATCTGCGCATAGCGGTCGTGCGGTACGAGTACGGTATTGGCATCGCCTTCGATGACCAACGTCTCAAGCACTAACTCACCGCCTTTGACGAGCTGACCACGTAGCTGCTGTAAATGCTCAAAAGGTGACTGACGATGATAAAGCACGCCCATGCTAAACACCGTATCAAACAATTGGCTGTGCGCAGGCAACGCCTCAAGCGGTACGGGAATATAGTGCGTCCTATAATTATCGGCATTACCCATAAAGTGCCGAATCGCCATAAACTGATGATAAAACAAGCATGACGGATCAACGATAATGACCGTCTCCGCTCCTGCCCCTGCCATGCGCCAACCATGGTAACCAGAACCACCGCCTACATCTAATACACGACGGCCTTCTAACCTACCCAAATGCGGCGCCACTCGTTGCCACTTCCAGTCACTGTGCCATTCGGTATCAATTTTTATAGCTGATTCATCATTACCGATCTGACTGCCAATTTGACTACCAATCTGAAAAGGCCCTTTACGCCACGGCATCAATTGCTTTAGTAGTGCCATTGTTTGTTTGCGCTCAGACTCATTAAGTCTCGCGTCAATCGTCAATGTATCACTGTTTAGATCGACGTTGTTGACGGTTAGTATTGGCAAACGAGCGACTGACGCTTGGTAGGCAGGCGCATGCGCATAGTTAGCTTTGTCTTTGATCGCATTTAACCATGTTGGTAATTGCTTAAGCCACTCATAAGCGCTCGGCTGCTGTTGCGCCAGCTCTAGTAGGGTTAGATATAATTCGCGTTCGGCGTTGATGATAGTGTCGTTGAGCATAAAAGCAGGTTACCGTATTGATTGAAAAATAACTGTATTAAAGATAAGGATTATTTAAACGCCACCACAGAGACAAAGTTTAAAAACTGAAACCACGTCAGATGACGCTCAAATCCAACATCACTCAAGCGTGCATGATGCTCATCTAAGGTATCCGTAATGAGGACATTTTCTAGCGCATTACGCTTGCCGCTAATTTCCATCTCGGTATAGCCATTGGCGCGTTTAAAGTCGTAATAACGCTCAACCAACCACGCATCATATTGCTCATCAAATGCATGGGTCTTTTCGGTTAGCACTAATATGCCGCCTTCGCTAAGCACATTATAGATATTCTCTAATACCGCAACTCTATCTGCTGCTGGTAAAAACTGTAGCGTTAAATTCAAAATCACCATATCGCATGGCTCAAGCTTGACGTCGCGAATGTCAGCAGTGATGACTTCGATGTCATGCTCAGGATAATTCTCACTCAATAACGTGCTTGCTTCCGTCGTCATCGCTGGTGAAATATCAATCGCCTTAATCTGTAAGTCTTGCGCCTCAAATTCGCCTGCCAAGGTCATGCTCGCCGCGCCAAGGGAGCAACCCAAATCATAGATGCGACTGACACGTTGACCATTATCATCCTGCTGGCGATATTTGCAATGACGACGAGCAAAGATAGGCAGCATCGCGAGCACTTGACCATAACCAGGCACACTGCGACGAATCATATCAGGGAAACAAGCCACCACTTGCTCATCGAAAGAAAAGCGCGCTGCTTTATCGAGTGGCGTGGTGAACGGTTTGTCAAATAGGGTGTCATGTTTGATAGCAGACTTGGATTGGCTCATGGTGCGACTCATTTTTGGATAATAGAACTTAAAGTAGGAAATAATTACTTTCATGCTTGTCATTATTTAGTTAAAAGCTGCTCAACGTAGCAAAAGCCCATTATAACATTACTGTTTGTTACTTATCGCGGTCAGATGCCCTGCTAAGCTGATTAGGTAGCGCTAAGGGTAATAAATTCTTCAAAGCAATAAGTCATTGAAAAATGACGCCATTGCATCCAAATAAAGACCTTAGCCCATCTCTATAACAACATCTATAATAATAGGAAAAATTATGCAAACCATTATATTAGGCGGTGGCTGTTTTTGGTGCACCGAATCAGTATTTTTATCTGTAAAAGGCGTGCAATCTGTCGTGTCAGGCTACATGGGCGGTGACGCGGTATCTGCCAACTATGAGGCAGTCTGTAGTGGTACGACAGGACACGTTGAAGTCATCAAGGTTGAGTTTGATGACTCTATCGTCCCGCTAGAAGTCATCCTAGATGTTTTCTTTGCCACTCATGATCCCACCACCATGGATCGTCAAGGTAATGATGTCGGTAGCCAATATCGCAGTGTGGTGTTTTACACCGAAGAAGATCAAAAACCAACCGTCGACCGTACCATTAATAAATTGCGTGATATGGGTGTCAATGTGGTCACAGAAATACATCCTGCTGTTGAGTTTTATCAAGCAGAAGAAACCCATCAAGACTTCTTTAATAGAAACCCAGGACAAGCTTATTGCAACTTTGCGATACCGCCAAAGCTTGCCAAATTGCGTAAAGAGTTCAGTAAATACATGGTGAGCTAAGCAAAACGTTGAATAAGAAACTGCTGAAAAAGCATAGTTTTTAGAGCAAATTTTAATCATAGCCAAACGCTTATCTCATAGGTGTTTGGCTTTTTAATACCTTTAGCATCATCACCCAAAAGATTATTATAAAAATAACTAATAATATAAACCTTAACCAATAAAGGCGAACGTATGAACCCTGAATTTTGGCAAACGCGCTGGCAAGAGAAACGCATTGGTTTTAATCAGTCTGAAGTTAATCCGTTATTAACGAAGTACTTTAACCATTTGAACGTGCCCGCTGGTGGTCGAGTATTTGTGCCTTTATGTGGTAAGTCGATCGATATGGCATGGCTAACAGCGCAGGGCTATAATGTCGTTGGCGTTGAATTGGTTGAGACAGCCGTGCAAGAGTTCTTTGCTGAGCAAAATATCGTGCCTACTGTATATCAACATGCGGATAATCCAATCATTAAATCCTATCAAGGTCAGCTGGCAGGACGAACCATCACGCTATGGGTTGCTGATATTTTTGCGCTATCGGCTGAGGATATTGGCTTTGTCGATGCGGTATACGATAAAGCGGCATTGATTGCCTTACCAGCCAATATGCGTGTGAAATATAGCGAGCAAGTGCGACAGCTTAGCGATACTGCTGATAAAAAATTTGCACCGCAATTATTAATCACGCTCAATTATGATCAAAATAAAAAGAATGGACCGCCCTTCTCCATAAGTAACGAGCAAATACAGCAATACTATGGCGAGCACTATCAAATTAACGAACTGATAAATGAACCTGCTACTATTGGCTCCGCACCTGAGCTAAAAGTCACTGAGCATATTTGGCTGTTGAATTAAACATAAGCTTAATTATCACAGTGACTCAATAGTGATTAAGCGACGATTAAATCATAACGGAGAAACCTAATGAAAGTTCTAGTTAGTCTCGTAAGCTTAATCGCTTTTTTATTGGTGGCGTTACCCGGTCCGCTTTATAAATATGGCGTCGTCGATTTGGGTACCGCCTTTATAGGATTTAAATTCGGTGTGTTTGCTGGAATTGCCGCCCTTATCTTGCTCGTTTTACAAATGATATTTAAACGCAAAACAGTGACGCTTGGTAGCACGGTAATAGCGCTGCTACTGTCGACTATTGCCATAGCTATGCCGCTTAGCATGATGAATAAAGGCAAAAGTGTACCGCCTATTCACGATATATCGACCGACCTGATCAATCCACCTAAGTTTGAGGCCATTGCCCCACTACGCGCTGATGCGCCAAATCCAATTGAGTACGCAGGTGAAGCAACTGCAAAACAACAGCGTGACGCCTATCCGGATCTGCAAACCTTGAGCTATACACAATCACAATCTGAATTGGTCAAGGCGACCGAACAAGCCGTCAATAATTTAGGCTGGGAATTGGTAAATAGCGATGCGGATAAAGGAATTGTCGAAGCGACAGATAGTACGATGTGGTTCGGCTTTAAAGACGATGTTGTCGTACGTGTAACGGATAACGGCAGTGAGCGTCTACTCGATATCCGCAGTAAGTCACGGGTTGGCGGTAGTGATTTAGGTAAAAATGCAGAGCGCATTCATAACTTTATTAATGAGTTGGATGGGGTTTTGGGGGAGTAGTTGGGTTTTAGTGAAAATAAAGATCTACTAAGATGCTAGGCATTTTGACATTAGACGTTTCCGTCAAAAACCCTCTCCTAACCTCACACCAACGTCCATTTATAGTAACTGAGTGCTTCGATACCTTTTCTTTACTATTTAGATTGGTTACTCTAAGTCCATACTACCTTAACCAGTTCTGCATCCTCTTTTAATGACCACTTTGACGTTTATAGGATATTTTCATGCGTTTGACTCCAGTTTCTACTTTATCGCTACTTAGCCTTTCTGTTGGTTTGAGTTTTGCTAGCACTGCCCAAGCCGCCCGACCAGAAGCACCAAACTTGTCTAATGCCGAGCTACAACAATGTCTAGATGGATTAAAAAACTCTAGTAAGTTTAGCGGAGTTGATGGTTATACCTTTAACAACTATCGCCCAAGCCAGCCTGATCCTAGCGTCATTCAATCGTTGAACTATCAACCAGAGTTTCAAAAAGACGTTTGGGATTACCTCTCATCGCTGGTCGATAGCGAGCGCGTAGAAGACGGTATTCGTGCCAAGCGCCAGTGGGCAGATACTTTGCGTAAAATCGAATCACGCTATGGGGTCAAAGCCGAGCACGTACTAGGCGTCTGGGGTGTTGAGTCAAACTTCGGTCAGACATTGGGCAAAAAGCCGTTGTTTGAATCGTTAGCGACGCTGTCTTGTTTTGACCGTCGTCAGAGCTACTTCCAAGGTGAATATGCCAATGCGCTAAAAATCGTCCAAAATGGTGATATCGCGCCAAGTGATATGACTGGCTCATGGGCAGGTGCTTTTGGGCAAACGCAGTTTATGCCGAGCACTTTTTTAGAATTGGCCGTTGATTTTGATGGCGATGGTCGTCGCGACTTAGTTAATAGTGTCCCTGATGCGCTAGCCTCTACCGCTAACTTCTTGGACAATCGTGGTTATCGTACTGGCGAGCCGTGGGGTTATGAAGTCAAATTGCCCAGTGGTTATTGGGCCGCGTCTGACCGAAAAAACAAAAAGTCTATCAGCCACTGGCGCGATCAAGGGCTAACGCTCGCCAATGGCAGTCCACTGCCCTACGATTTGAATAGTGCTGGTTTATTACTACCTGCAGGCGCTGAAGGTCCTGCTTTCTTAGTGGGTAAAAACTTCGATACGTTTTATTCGTACAATGCGTCAGAGAATTACGCTTTAGCCATCGCACATTTATCAGACCTAATCACTAAAGAAGACAGCAGCAAAACTGACTTCGTCACTGCTTGGCCTACCGACGATCCGGGTATCAGTCGCCAGCAAGCAAAAGACATTCAGCAAGCGCTATTAAATGCTGGTTATGATATTGGTGAAGTCGATGGCATCATTGGAGACAATACTCGCACTGCGATTCAGCAGTACCAAACCAGTAAGGGTATCTTCCCCGCTGATGGACGCGCAGGACAGAAATTTTACCGTTCAATCATTGGAAATGCAGGAAACACAGCTCCAAGAAGTACACAATATGGCAATCAATATGGTCAACCAGCGAACAATCAGCCTTTACAGCTTGCCTCTGCTGATCGCATGGGACAGTTGATTCAGCAACAAACGAGCACTCCCAACACTTACTCACCTCAGTCATCGGCTCGACCATCAAGTTCTGGCAATACGCGTTATCGCCGCGTGACGAGTGCTGATGGTAGCGTGAAGCTCGTGCGTGTTGACGAAGGTTCATAGCACGACGGCATGTCCTCATTTTTATTACCATTTTTAAAATGAGGACATGCGCTAAATTTGTGATAAACCTAATTGTTATGGATTAAAAAAAGCCACGCTAATATGATTAGCGTGGCTTTTTTTTGATCAATCGATTATCTATAGAGGTCGATTATCTACTAAAATTATTTATACGATCGGTGGTGGATTGGGTTTACCATTATCACCATCCCAATTTTCACGGGCTTTATCATCCAGATCCGCAGGCGTCTTCGGCTCCCATTTACCATTTTCTTTCCAAGTATCGTTGCCCCAATCTTCGTCTTCCTGTTTTTTGTCCCAATCTTTATAGGCTTTACTAGGGTCGATGCCACGGCGCTTCATATCAGCCACTTGCTCTTCTAGCGTGTGATACTGTTCAGCAGCGTGCATGGTTTTCTCTAGACCATCAATCTCTTTTCTTAACTCGTCATGTTTATCATTACTCATGATAGTGCTCCTTAATCAGTCAATATTATTATACGCTTTTATGTTTGTCGTTTTTACGCTAGATAAGTTTATATAGGCTAGTACACCATTTGAATTGTTTTCATCTCAGTTATTATCTCAATAACTATTGTTCCAATAACCAATATCATAAAATATTTTTTACGTTGATGAGCTTTATTATCAAGAGTCTTGGCTAGATTCACAACCGTTGACGCGTATGCTTTGTATTACAAAACGTAGTAGGAAGCACAGGAAATCCGTTGACAATCTTTACCATGCCATTGATTAAAGCTTTTAATGACCATTACTGAGTCCGAATGGCGGGTTGTTTATTTTTTAATAGGTTTTGAGCATAGAAAGTCAATTTCCACAATTCTTGCGAGACCCGCGTACCATAAGTCGTTAACTGTATCCAGTTGGCTGCGACTAGCTGGCGTTGCAAATGGTTCAGATCCTTTTGGGCGATTTGACAGCGTGCTACGGCGTGGACATTGGGCATCTCTTGCTTGATGTCATGCTCAGCCTTGGAGGCGATGAGACGATTCATGGCACTTTGTAAACCGTAACTTGAGAAAGTTGCAGGTATTTTCATCAGCGTGCACAATACCTCCTGCCAACTTAATGTCATCGATCTAGTGACATCTGTCAAGTTGCCACCGGCATAGGCTTGCGCGCTATACTGAATAGAAAAAGTATCTGTTAAGACGATCGGCTTACTGACATTATCCGCAACACCTCCGTCGACAACACCGCTATTTTGTTTCAGCGGCGTATTCATAGGAGGCCGAGAGATTATCGAATCAGGTGAAGCTTGTTTGATTAATCTTATCGATTCTTCGCTGACCTTTAACCACACGTCTTTTACACTATAGTGAATCACCATATTATGGTAGGCCTGGATAAGCAGTTGCTCGATATCTGTATCCGCATCATAATAATGTACATGCTTGGCTTGCTGGGTGACTGTGTTGATAAACTCTTGCAACTGCCGACTGATATCTGCACCCTGGTGATGCTTTTTGACTAATATTAGTAAGGGTTTGAGTTTGGCTTTGGCATTCAAATAGCTTAAATGCATTTGACTGACACCAGTATTTTGTACTGTGCCGTAGCTATCCCCGACCACCATTAACGCATAATCGCACGCATCGATACATTGGCGGCCATATAACGAGGCCTTTGGTAATTTGCTGGAGACATCGTAGGTTAGAAATGCGCGCGCCTGAAAAAAAACCGCCAAACTGTCCAGCACTAGCAACTGATCGTTGTCAGCGCATATGACATGAATGTGATAACGACGGTTTGGCAAAATAACCTCTGCGCTTGGGGGATGACAGGAATAAATATGAACGTAAAAATAGCACAAATATCATGTCTTGCACAGCCCAGCATAATCCTATGTAGGTACGCTCAGCTTATTTTATAATCAGGTCTATGCTGTCTAATACAGATATAGCGAGATGGTTATAAACAGTTTTGTCTTCGCCTATCAATGTCAACGCTTACTGAGCATAGTACTGTAAGCACGTCTCTTTACCCAGTAAGCGCTGTATTAGCATAACCAACTTATCATCATATTTGGTCGCATAAAAAGTCAACGGAGGTCGATTTTTTTTACCCATCTCCCTACCTTGTATACCATTATTTTTCGCGCTACTATCAAGTAAGGCAGACAACTGGTTTGCAACCAAGAGTTGCTTGACCCGCTCAGCGATCGCTTGTCCTGAATCTACCACTTGTATCGATAGCTGTTGCTGCGCAATCTCATCCAACAAGAATGCTTTAAAAAATGGATAATGGGTACAGCCTAGTACCAACTGATCCACTCCATCTTGTGCAAATATCTGTAGCTGCTGCCGTAACCGCTCTGCAGTCTCACAATTCTCTGGCATACCTGCCTCGACCCAAGGCACCAACTGTGGGTCGAAATATTTGGTCACTAGTGTATGATTAGGACTGGCAATAGCAGTAATGACTTCATTCAGTAACATGCCATTCAAAGTTGCTTTGGTAGCCAATACAGCAACGTGATTGCTCTTACTGGCCAACACTGCTGGCTTGAGCGCTGGTACCAAACCGACAATAGGCAACTGCGGATAATATCGTCTAGCTGTCTCTAAAGCATAGGCAGAAGCACTGTTGCAGGCAATCACAATGAGCTTGCAGCCCTGCTGATACAGCCACTCTACTGCTGTCAGGGTCAATGCTTCGATATCTTCACTATCACGATTGCCATACGGCACATGCAAGGTGTCTGCATAATAAATATAACGCTCGGCAGGCAGTTGCTGAGCTAAATGCAGATAGACAGACAGACCACCTATACCAGAATCAAATAAGCCAATCGGGGCGTTGCGCTCTTTATTAATCATAGCTTGGCTAACCGAAGTGGCATTTTTAGCAGTATCAATAACAGATTTTTGAAAATCTCGCTTTTCAACAGAAATAGATGACCTCTCAACTACGTTTAACAGATTGGTTGCAGCAATATTCATCGGTACGCTACCGCTGTCTTCATATCGATACCTTCATTTTGATAGCAATTTTCAAATGTTACGCTTAATATAAAACATTACTCTTAATGTAGAATACTACTCTTAATATAAGTAGAAAGGCAGCTTATCGCAATAATAAATAAGACTTAGTAATAATTAGCCAGTTGGCATAGAAAGCTCGTAAGACCGACCACCACTTTGCAAGGTTAGTATCGTCTCACCCCTTTGCTCTGTCAGCTCGCCGATTTCAGTCAAATGATAAAAAACATTACGACCAATTAATGCAGTCAAGCCGTTTCTGACTGGCATATAAGGTCTTACTTGCACGTCAGATTGGTCGTCAGTAGTGCAATCAAGGCTATAAGCCCGTAAAGTAATTGGATGCTCGTCATCTAAACGTACCACATCACCAGTCGTTGTAGTAAATTCTAGCCAGCTATTATTAGCTTCATCGACGATACCGACATCATTAATCAATAATGGTGCATCTTCTACCTGAATGCGAAGTTTTTGTACGGGTGTCTTTAAAAAATACTCTGCTACGCCATTATTTTCTTCTTTCCATAAGATAGTGGCAAATAAGCTCACCAATGACTCTCTGGTCATTTGTCCGCCTTCATGCCACCACTCACCGTTGGCTTTAATCACCAAATCCATATCATCCACTTGTTCAGGGTGCCATTTTTCCAGTGGTGGTATCGCTCTTCCCTCGCGTGTGCCTGCGGCAGACTTTAAATACTGGTTAAGTGCTTTCATCGGATTTTGGTTGGATGCCATGTTCTGTGGGCTATTAGCGCTACTTTGTGTATTATTATCTATCTTACTATTGTCATTACTCATCAGTTCATCCTTTACCTAGTAATTAAAGTTTGGCAAATCTGTTATTACTATAAATTTTAGTTTCGGGTATGATGAGACCATATCAACATTATACCTTTGCTACATGAATTTCACCTTAACACTGATACTCGTAAATGCGTATCGTGTTTATAGGACTTTTCTTTTATAATGAGTAACGATTTTTTATTGAAACAGTCAAGTGAGCGTTGTATTAACGACACATTTTAGGTGATGTGTTAATAGTTTTTCATTAACTGGGTTTAACTACTAGGTTTAGTTTACTAGCAACGTTGTCAATTGATGCCGCAAAGACAGTTTCTGTCGAGCAGCCATATGTCTGAGTGAAATTAGCGCCGCAAGCCTTATTATGCAATTGTTAAGCTAATGATGCCCTGAGATAAGCCACTAAAAGTTTAGGAGTAGGTATGCAAGAGCAAGACAATCAAAAGCCAGTCGTCGACGGTGATAGCGTTCGCACTGATGCACCAGTCGCGACAGATACGGCCAAGCCAGACACCACAACACCAGAGTCAACGACGCTGACCAAAGAAGCACCAGCTGAAGAAGTTGCTGTCGAAACCGCCGACCTTGATAAAGCAGAGACCAATGAAACTGCGACAGAAAAAGCAATCGAAACGGTCGCCATGGATAAAGAGCCTGCTGAGAAAGTAGCGGTCGAAAAAACGCCTGAGCCAGTAGTAGAACTTGTCGCGGCAGAGCCTGAGATTGAGCGCGAATCCATGGAATTTGACGTTATTATCGTTGGCGGCGGACCTGCTGGTCTATCTGCTGCGATTCGTCTGCGTCAGCTCGCTATTAAAGCTGGCAACGATGAATTTATGGTTTGTGTGGTCGAAAAAGGCTCTGAATTCGGTGCTCATACCTTATCTGGCGCTGTTATCGAGCCTCGTGCTTTAAATGAGCTGATACCAGACTGGAAAGAAAAAGGCGCACCGCTAAACGTACCAGCCACCGAAGATCGCTTCTACTACTTAAATTCAGCCACCCGCTCTACTAAAGTGCCTGATCCGTTGATTCCAGCGCCGATGCACAATGACGGTAACTATATTGTCTCGCTAGGTAATGTGGTTCGTTGGTTAGCAGTACAAGCTGAAGAGCTAGAAGTCATGATGTTCCCAGGCTTCCCAGCTGATGATATTTTGTATAACGACGATGGTTCGGTACGCGGTATCCTAACTGGTGATATGGGTGTCGCCGCCAATGGCGAAGCCAAGCCAAGCTTTGAACCCGGTTACGAGCTGCTTGCCAAATACACTATTTTTGCCGAAGGTAGCCGTGGTCATCTAGGCAAGCGCTTAATCAGCCGTTTTGATCTTGATAAAGACTCAGATCCTCAGCATTACGGTATTGGTCTAAAAGAATTGTGGGAAGTTGTCCCAGAGAAACACGAGCAAGGCGTGGTCATGCACGGACTTGGCTGGCCATTGACCGAAACAGGCTCTACTGGTGGGTGGTGGTTATACTTCGACGAAAACAACCAAGTCAGTTTTGGTCTCGTCGCAGATCTGTCCTATCACAATCCATACATGTCACCATTCGATGAAATGCAGCGCCTAAAGACGCATCCTGTCATTAAAAATGTACTCGAAGGTGGTAAGCGCATTTCTTACGGTGCTCGTGCTTTGACTAAAGGTGGCTTAAACTCACTACCAAAATTCACCTTCCCAGGTGGTGTATTGGTCGGTGATGATGCTGGATTCTTGAACCCAGCAAAAATCAAAGGTACGCACACGTCGATGAAGTCAGGCATGCTGGCAGCCGAAGCTATTTTTGAAGCATTACAAGCAGATCGTCAGCACGATGAAGTGATTGCTTATACCACCATGTATAAAGAGTCATGGTTGTATAAAGATAACTACGAGTCGCGCAACTTCTCACCTGCGATACATCGTATGGGTCTGTTTATGGGTGGAGCGTTTACCTTTATCGAGCACAATTTATTGAAAGGTAAAATGCCATTTACCTTGCACGATAACCTTCCAGATTACGATCAGCTAGAGCGTGCCAACCACGCTTATCAGCCAACCTACCTCAAGCCTGATGGCAAGCTGATATTTGACAAGTTGTCGTCGGTATTTATCTCTAACACCAACCATACCGAAGATCAACCAACGCATTTGAAACTCACCGATCAAACGGTGCCTATTTCAATCAACTTACCCCTATATGCTGAGCCAGCACGTTTGTACTGCCCAGCGGGTGTCTATGAAGTGGTCAAAGATGCGGAAGGTGCTAAGTTTGTTATCAATGCGCAAAACTGCGTACATTGTAAAACCTGTGACATCAAAGATCCTTCGCAGAACATTACTTGGGTGACGCCCGAAGGTGGCGGCGGTCCTAACTATCCAAACATGTAAGTCATGATTGAGATAAATAGAAATCAATAAAAAACCGCTCTTAATAATAAGGGCGGTTTTTTTGTACTCATACACTTTATTTAACAATCACAACTAATCTGTCAACTTAATCCGTCCAGGCATCACGATTGGCTTCGTCTTTTAACTTCACAAAGTCATCAGGATTGAACTTAATCTGATCCCCAGTTTTGCCCTCTTTAATCTGACGCTCGTAGTCACGCAAAATTCTAAGTGCTACTGGAGACAAAAGCAAAATCGCCACTAAGTTGACCAAGGCCATCAGACCCATCGACAAATCAGCGAAGTTCCAGATGGCAGGCAAACTAGCAATCGCACCGACAAAGACCATACCCAACACCATAAAACGGAAAATCATAATCATCACTTTGGCGTTTTTGGCACCAGAGATAAACTCAAGATTTGATTCACCGTAGCTATAATTGGCAATAATGGACGTAAATGAGAAAAAGAAAATAGCAATCGCGACGAAGACCACACCCAAATCACCAACATACTGGGACAACGCCAACTGCGTAAGCTGAATACCTTCTTGCTCAACGTTCGGGTCAACCACACCCGATAAGATAATAATCGATGCGGTGGCAGTACAAATAATCAGCGTGTCCATAAATACGCCCAGCATTTGCATAAATCCTTGCACTGCTGGATGGTCAGGATGACTTTTTGCTGTTGCCGCCGCATTCGGGGCTGACCCCATACCTGCTTCGTTAGAAAACAAACCACGCTTGATACCGTTAATCATCGCCTGAGCAATACCGTAGCCGATGACCCCGCCCGCTGCCTGCTCAAAACCAAAGGCGGATTTTACAATTAACGCAATCGCTGCGGGGAATTGGCTAAAGTTAGTAACGATAATGAATAGCGCCAATAAGATATATAAAATCGCCATCACCGGCACAATTTTACCCGCGATACGAGCCACTGAGCGTAAACCACCAAACACCACTGGCGCCACCAGTACTACTAATATTAAGCCTGTCATCCATGTTGGGATACCAAAGGCTTCATTGGTTGCTTGAGCAATGGTATTTGATTGCACGCCATTGAACGCCAAACCAAAAGCCACCAGCAAACATAACGAGAAAAATATCGCTAGCCAGCGTTTACCCAGACCTTTTTCAATATAGTAAGCTGGTCCACCGCGGTAAACGTTATCGTTATGCGGCACCTTGTATGCTTGCGCCAAAGTTGACTCAATAAAGCTGGTCGACATGCCGACTATCGCTGTCATCCACATCCAAAAAACAGCCCCCGGACCACCGAGATAAATGGCAATCGCGACCCCTGCCAAGTTACCCGTACCAACGCGCGCCGCGAGTGAGGTCATCAGTGCCTCAAACGAGCTGATACCACCATCTTTGCGCCCTTGGTTTGAGACACGTAACAGCTGCCACATGTGACCAAAGTGGCGAAACTGTATAAAACGTGTGGCCACGGTAAAATAAAGACCTGCGCCAATCAGCACGAACATCAGTAATCCATACCAAGGATTGCTCGCAATTAACCAGTCATTGTTACCCCAGATAATACTGACACCATAATTTACGATGTTATTAAACCAACTTACTATCCCTTCGTTCATATGGACTCCCTACTCATTCTTTATATACGTTACTTAAATTTTATATTAATATCATATTTTAACGATTCAAAACCTCACAAGGTTATGGACAAAATGTCTGATACTAAAACATCCTGTGCATGATATAGATATTAAATGACTTGCGAGTATCACGTTTGGTTATCCGTTTTATATATTTATTTCTAAAATAAATAATGCTTGTATCTCATATTATATAGAATATATATAAACAATAATTTAGCTGCATACACTGAACATTTTTCGTGCAATTTCAGTAATATCGTTTTTATAATAGTAACCAAACTAATTATCAGTATATTCCCCATAATTTATGCTCAGTTGTTTGCAATGATATTTATTGAATCGTGCTAAGATGAATTTCATATCTATTTGTGCTGCTTTTATAATTACCAGTCAGCACAAAGAGTTAGAGTGCTCAAAACATTAAAACTCTTGTCAGGAAGACGAGATTGCAAAAAAGACACTGGATAGTCCACCCTTTCTGCCTTCCTCAAGAAATGCTGTTTTTACCATTCGATGGTTTAGATCAATGATTTCAATCAATGTGATGCCTACAAGAATAGTTGCTTTTATTTTAAGTAAAAAACCACCAATAAATAAACATACTATTGCGCGTCATCGTTTTCATTATATAAAGCAGTACGTGTCTATTTTTTATATTGATTTTTTTGATAAGAAATAACCACTGTCTTTTTTATATTGTTGGTATTTTTTAGGTAAGACAAAAGGAGTTGTCCTATGGAAAATCATAACGATCCATCCGGTTATTGGCGTGCCAATATCCGTCTCATCGTAGGTAGCCTAGTTATTTGGGCACTATGCTCATACGGCTTTGCTATCTTATTACGTCCCCTCTTAGCTGGTATCAAGATCGGTGGTACTGACTTGGGCTTTTGGTTTGCCCAACAAGGATCCATCGGGGTGTTTATTATTCTGATTTTCTTTTACGCATGGCGTATGAATAAGTTAGATAAACAATATGGCGTAGACGAGGAATAGCCCCATGAGTCAATTTGTAGTTAATCTTATATTTGTGGGTCTATCCTTCGCTCTGTATTTCGGTATCGCGATTTGGGCCCGTGCTGGTTCGACCAGTGAATTTTATGTTGCAGGCGGCGGTGTCCATCCAGTCGTTAACGGTATGGCAACCGCTGCTGACTGGATGAGTGCAGCGTCATTTATCTCAATGGCAGGTCTTATTGCTGCTGGTGGTTATGGCGCTTCCACCTATTTGATGGGTTGGACAGGCGGTTATGTTCTACTCGCGATGCTCTTAGCCCCTTACTTACGTAAATTTGGTAAGTTCACCGTTCCTGATTTCATTGGTGATCGCTTTTATTCCAAGACGGCAGCTATGATTGCTGTGGTGTGTTTGATTACCGCATCGACCACTTACGTTATCGGTCAGATGACCGGTGCTGGTGTTGCATTCTCGCGCTTCTTAGAAGTTGAAAGTACCACTGGTCTGATTATCGCAGCAGTCGTTGTATTCTTTTACGCGGTATTAGGCGGTATGAAAGGGATTACTTACACGCAGGTTGCACAGTATGTCGTTCTAATGATTGCTTATACCATTCCTGCGGTTTTCATCTCACTTGAATTAACGGGTAACCCTATTCCAGGTCTTGGTTTGTTCTCAAATCATGTTGAATCAGGTGTTCCTATTTTGACCAAGCTGAATCAAGTGGTTACTGACTTAGGTTTTGCATCCTATACTGCTGATGTGCCTAACAAGCTAAACATGGTGCTATTTACCTTGACGCTTATGATCGGTACCGCAGGTCTACCACACGTTATCATTCGCTTTTTTACAGTTCCTAAAGTGGCAGATGCACGTTGGACAGCAGGTTGGACACTAGTATTCATCTCGCTACTGTACTTCACAGCGCCTGCCGTTGGTGCGATGGCACGCTTAAACTTAGTAGATACTATCTATCCACAAGGTGTTGAAAATCAACCTATTCTTAATAATGAGCGTCCTGACTGGATGAAAACATGGGAAGAGACCGGTCTCATTAAGTATAACGATCTAAATAATGATGGTCGTATCCAGTTATATAGCGACAGTGGACTTGGTGCCGCGCAAATAGCCCTTAATACGGCTGAAGCTGACGGTGGCGATGTTGCTACCGCAACTGCAGCGGTAGAAAAAGCTCGCATTGCACATGATGCAGAGCTTGATGGTCGTTTTGCTGATGCCGGATGGGCAGGTAACGAGCTTGATGTAAACGCTGATATCTTAGTACTTGCTAACCCAGAAATCGCGAATCTGCCATCATGGGTTATTGGTCTTATCGCGGCAGGTGGTTTGGCAGCAGCACTATCAACAGCAGCTGGACTTCTGCTTGCTATTTCATCAGCGATTAGTCATGACTTAATCAAACGTAACCTAAACCCAAATATCACTGATAAACAAGAGCTAAAATATGCTCGTATTACGATGGGTGTGGCGATTGTTGTTGCGACCTACTTAGGTATTAACCCACCAGGGTTTGCTGCGCAGGTTGTTGCCTTAGCCTTTGGTATTGCGGCCTCTTCATTGTTCCCTGTGCTGATGATGGGTATTTTCTCTAAACGCATCAACAATCTTGGCGCTATTGCAGGTATGTTGACTGGTTTAATCGTCGTCCTTGTCTATATCTTTATGTTCAAAGGTTGGTTCTTCATCAGTGGTACTGCTAACTTCCCTGATACTGAAGAGTACTGGTTATTTGGTATCTCACCATTATCATTTGGTGCAGTTGGTGCGCTGCTTAACTTCATCGTAGCATTCGCCGTATCTTATGCTACTGCCCCACCACCAGCACATATCCAAGAGTTGGTTGAGAGCGTACGTTCTCCACGTGGCGCTGGTGGTGCCGTCGACCACTAAGCTTGCAACTGAGGATATATCTTCTGTTAATATATCACTCACAGGCAGTCACTGCTTGTGAGTGATTTTTTTATCTGGTCGCTATAATAACGATATTTTAGATTCTTCCTTATATCCAATAAGTTCAATTAAACATACCTAACGCATTAAGGAATATTTTATGCTTTTTGAGTTTATCGCTACCATCGCTGCCGCATTTGGCATGGCTGGACTAGCACTTATCATAACTCACCTCAGCAAACTGGCAGGCAAACGTGCCCCTAAATGGCTGATTCCCTTATTTGCTGCTATTGGTATGTTTGCATTTCAGATAAATCAGGAGTACAGCTGGTATGGTCAACAAGTGGAGAAGCTACCAAAAGGTGTAGAAGTCGTCAAAACAGCGAAAAGTACTGAGTGGTTCCGCCCATGGTCTTATTCTAAGCCGCAAATATTACGGTTTATCGCTGCCGATATTGGAAATGCGAGTGTACAAGTAGATAACCCAGATATACATTTATTCAATTTATATTTATTTGAAAGACGAAGAGCCGTAGAGACAGTCCCTCAAGTTATCGATTGTAGTATGCCTGCACGTGCAGACTACGTGATACCTGAGAAAGGCAATACGCTATCAATTGATGAACATGTAAAGCAAACGACTGCATGGCGAGACCTAGCAATAGATGATCCACTATTTATCAGTATTTGCACTGATAAACAAAGCTAACGAATTGAGAGAGATTTAGAACAGTAAAGTATTAAAAAAGACATATGATGATAAGGCGGTATTTTAAACGAGTAAAAAATCTGAAAACACTGCCTTATTTACTTTGCTTTTCAATGATGAGACGTTGTCGTATAAGTGTGCTTAGAATTGGCACCTAGCAGCAGCCCTGCACATAAACCACCAAAATGGGCGGCAAAAGAGATACCTTCTTGCGGCATTAAGCCTTCTTTGATAGTGAGCCAATACCCTGCCCCCATAACGATACAAGCGATTAAATAACCCCAGCGCCGAGCGAACACAGCTCCCCCTATCATATAACCAAGCATCGCGAAGCATAACCCCGATGCCCCGATATGAATTGATAGCGGCGAGCCAATGACCCAAGTGACCAAACCCGAAGCGATAATGAGCTTAACAATCGTACGATAAGCATTGTTCTCAAAAAGCCCAAATAAAAATAGAATTTGTAATAAAGTTACACTATTGCCAAGCAAATGTGAAAAATTGCCATGCATCGTCCATGAAGCAAACACCCCAATCATGCTACCGATATCAAGAGCACGCGGCACGATGCCAAAAATATTCCACAGTCCAAACAGCGCAAACTTATTAAGAAAAAACATACCCCACATCGGCCCTAAGACAAAAGCATATAAGCCGATAACTTGCTTGATTCGTACTAATATCAACGTGAGTAATTGCCGCCACTTCATATAATCTTTTATCCTATTGATTTTATTTTATTCAACAGACCCTAATGGTTCACTGAAAACAGTGGTTGCTGTATCGGCTTAAATGATAATAATGAAGCATCTTTGTCCGCTGCTAAATAACTATTGGCATGCAGTAACGACGTTGAATGATAAGGCACTAAGGCGGTAGGAACAAAACTGCGCGCGGCATCGATATGCTTAATAGAGTCATCAAAAAAGATATGTGGCGCAAACGTCCTAAGTACAGCCGTTTTTTCCAGACCTCCTAAGAAAAACGCCATATCAACATTGACGCCCCACTCTCGCAATGTCTTAATCGCACGCAAGTCAGCGGGTGCATTGCGAGCCGTCACCAACGCAATCTTTATGGGAGAATATTGAAGGCCTGCTGGTAGACGCTCTTGCAAGTTCGATAGCTTAATTAATAATTCAGCATAAGGCCCTTTCTCAATTGGCAAGTCACGCATTTGTGCTTCACGATCATGAAAGGCACGCAATCCTTTTTGCTTATAGAGTAGCTCACCTGAATCATCAAACAGCACGGCATCACCATCAAAAGCGATACGCAGCTGATTGGTATCCAATTTATAAGTATTAACAGGCGTCGCATCGAGTATCGCACAAGCGCAGATATTGGCATCAGCAACTTGCTGCGCATCCTCACGATTGGTGGTCAAAAACAGATCGATATTAAAATCTCTGATATAAGGCGAAACAGGACTACCCGATATAAATGCCGATCGAGAAATATTGAGTCCATTTTCACGAATGGCATTGAGTACTTGAATGCCCGTATCTGGACTGCTTTTCGAGACAATCACTACTTCGACCAAAGGCGCTTCAATATCAGGGAGCTGTACAGTATCGTCTTCACAATAATGATTCAAATTTAGCAATGCTTTGATAAGCGGATAGCCCGCGCCAATATTTAATGGCTCGTTTTCACGCGCTGCCATATAGTCACGAAACTCTTTTATAGCGCTTTCAGGCCGGTGCTCTAATAGCTGTAATAAATAATTTTCTGATTCTGCTAAATCAAACAGCGCGGTTGCAGAAATCGCGACTATGAGCGTGTTACTAAAATCGACAGCCATAAATGTTTACTTCTATTCTAAATATTCAAAATGATAACGTTTTATTTTACTACATATATAGGCAAGCTGTGTGGCTACTCCTGCTAATCACACCAATCCTCAATATATATTTTTTATGACAAAAAAAAGACTGCAATCGCAGTCTTTTTTAGGTTTCAAGCAACACTTAGCTAATATCAGCACCATCATTAATGACAAAACTTACAATCATAATGACATGATATTTACTGATTTTTCCATCAGTAACCCCTACTTTTTGCTCTTTTATCCAAGCGCCTTCAACATTATTAACGGTCTTAGAAATCCGTTCAATACCTTGTTGAATAGCATCTTCAAAACTGGTTTCAGAGGTACTACTGATCTCGATATTCTTGGCAATTGTCATAATATTTCTCGCATCCATGTGATTCTAAAATGAGTGTTTTAAGACAAGCTTATCGTAGAAATGATACTTTAAAGCGATGTCTCTCATTTATTCTAGCGTTATACATAGTACGCAACAATGCTTCAGTGTTATTTTATGTAGGAATTAACTTAATAGCACTAAAGATATCGCTGGAAACGCGACCAGAATAACCAATCGAATCACATCAGAAACAATGAATGGTGCTACCCCGCGGAACATATCGGACAGTTTGATATGCGGAGCCATTGCCTTAATCACGAAAATATTCATTCCCATCGGCGGCGTTATCAATCCAAGCTCTACCGTCAATACGGCAATAATACCAAACCATACTGGATCGAAGCCTAAAGCAACAATGATTGGATACACCACTGGAATGGTAATCACTAGCATCGCTAAAGCATCCATGAACAACCCTAGGAGGAAGTACATGATCAAGATACAGATCAGTACGACCATTGGACTCACTGCTAACGTACCAATCCAAGTCGCTAATGTATAAGACAAGCGTGACACTGAGATAAAATAGCCCAACGCTTCTGCACCCAGTAGCATAAAGAAGACCACTGCTGATAATGCGAGCGTCTCAATCAGCGATTGCTTAAGGCCTTTCATACGCATGCCTTTAACAAAAGCGTAAGCCCAAGAGACAAATGCACCGACTGCTGCGCCTTCTGTGGGAGTGAATAACCCAAAGAAAATACCCGCAATAATCACGATAAAAATAAAGCTAAACGGTATCAAACCGGTTAACGATATGAGCTTCTCTTTCCAAGTAGTCGACTCGCCACGACGCGCTAAATGCGGTTTCCAGCGTACCATAATCATGACAGTGATTGAGTACATCACCATCCCTAACATACCAGGCAAAAAGCCTGCAATAAACATGTCACCAACGGACTGCTGAGTTAGGATGGCATAAACCAGTAGCGCAATACTAGGCGGAATCATAATACCTAATGTGCCACCTGCTGCTAAAATACCACAAGCAAAACCAGGTTGATAACCATACTTCTCCATCTGTGGCAACGCAACCTTCGTCATGGTAGAGGCAGTAGCTAATGATGAGCCTGAAATAGAAGCAAAAATACCAGATGATCCGATACCCGCGATACCAAGACTCCCTCGTACTCCACCAAAAATGGTTCGGGTAGCTTCAAACAATTTTCCTGCCATACCTGAATGTGTGGCAAAGACTCCCATTAAAATAAATAACGGAATAGCACTAAAGTCATATTTTGCCAAGACATCTACTGGAATGTCTTTGAGCATCTGTAAAGCACCGCTTGGCGCAGTCACTGCTCCAAAACCAACCAAACCCACACCCAACATGGCAAGTGCGACTGGCACTCGCAGGACAACAAGCAGGATCATGACGACTAAGCCAATAGCTCCAATAATTTCTGGACTCATGCGCCTGTCTCCTCGGCGTCAAAGAACTCGCCCGTTTTAAAGATATTAATGGATTCGATTAACGAGCGAATAGCGAGTAAAAGACTTAAGAATGCACTAAATGCATAGATAGGCATCATTGATAATCGAAGATCTTGGGTAACTTTACCGTATTCTATGGCATCAATGGCGCTCTCATAGAGACCCCATGAGAACACAATACCAATGACAAAAAAGCCCATCATAAAGATGCCCATCATGTAGCCTTTAACGGCTTGAGGCATCTTTTGGGTAAAGACATCAACGATGATCTGTGAGCGTTCGACGAAAGCGGCAAAGGCGGCAAGCAAGGAAAATAGCATGAAATAAGACACAATTTCCACGCTACCCTTGACCGTAAATCCAAACTCACCACCAGTGAGCTTGAATATATAACGAGCCGTCACATCCAACATGGTGGTTAGAACAATAATAATAAGACTGACACCACCAAAAAATTGGCATAATCTAGAAATAAAGGTACTAATTTTGACTAAAAATGCCATGTGACACCTCCAATAGGTTATACCTTACAGGCAGCACTGGCAGCTTTGGCCTTTTCATAGACACTATCAGCATCCAAACCTAAAGCATTAACGTCTTTTAGATATTTTTGCGTTCCTCTTTCGAGCGGACCTTTCCAATCTGGATCATTGAGTGGATCAGGAATTTCGATAATTTCGTCACCCTTATCTTTGGCAGCCTGAATTGCCATCTGATCATGCTTATCAAACACTTCACCGACCTTATTAGCCAATGCCATCCCTGAGTTTTTATCCAAGACTTGTTTTAGATCATCAGGCAAATTATCGTATTTATCTTTGTTCATCGTCACCATAAGCGCTGAACTATAAAAAGGAATATTGGTATGATATTTCGTAATCTCATCGATTTTGAAAGCAGTAACTGCTTCCCAAGGGAAACTCAAGCCATCCACAACTCCGCGCTGTAAAGAGGTATACATATCATTAGCAGGTAGACCTACCGGTGAAGCGCCAGCGCTTTCGATGATATCACCAGCCACGGCTGAAGGACGACGGATACGCATACCTTTCATATCTTCAGGCGTTCGAATTAGCTTGTCAGTGGTATGAAGTGCGCCAGGACCAGCACCATACATAAACAGGAGATGAGAATCTTCATATTCACTAGCAAGTGTACCATCATCATAAAGGGTCTGGAGCATACAACCCATTTGAGTGGCTGAATTTGATAATCCAGGGAGCTCAGTAATTTGAGTTAAAGGGAAGCGGCCGTTAGTATAGCCATGAGCCTGTGAGCCGATATCGATCGTACCTTTTGCAGCAGATTCATAGGTAACATCTGCTTTAGCAAGACCTGCTGAGGGATACAATTCTACTTTCAAGCGACCATTAGAATCTGTCTCTATTTGTTTAGCCCAAGGTTCAAAAACCTCCGTGCTAATAGATGATGTTGCTGGCCAGAAGTGAGAAAAGCGTAAAACAGTAGTTTCTTGAGAAGTTGCTGATGAGCCATCAGTAGTATCAGCGGATTGGTTAGAACAGCCTAAAAGACTGATCGCTGCCAAGGCACCAATTGAAAAAAGAGGAGCTAGCTTCATTATCAATTCCTTTTGATAATTATGAGATGAGGAGTAGAGCTTACGTTTAGCACTCTAAGTCGATGAAATAATTAATCATTTACAAAGTTAAAACGTCTTTCTAATAAATCTGCAATAAATATACTATATAAAATTAGCAGCTATAATGATATAAGTCAAATCATTTTGAGCATATAAGGTAATAATCCATTCAAAAATAAGCATAGATTAACGAAACTCAATGGACAAATCTAATAGTACTCTCAGATACTAAATTTTGAGCGATTACCGACTGCAAGCAAAATATTTTAAACAACGAATGTTTGTAAAGAGGCAAACCGCGCAGGCAAAAAAAAGCCCCTTGATACGTTAGTATCAAGGGGCTAATCAGAATAGAGAGCTGACGATGACCTACTCTCACATGGACGAATCCACACTACCATTGGCGCTA
>NZ_BMZR01000007.1 GCF_014652895.1 Psychrobacter glaciei | reverse complement strand
TTGAGCCAAATCCTGAAGCAATGGCTCTACTACCTGAGGTGGTTGCGTAAGATCCTGATGCCGTGCCTTCAAAACCAGTGGCGGTGGCTTCTAGACCAGTTGCCTTCACATTGACACCAGTTGCTGTTGTATTAACAGCGGTGGCTTTCGCATTGCGACCCAATGCCGTTGCATTCTCTCGAGTGGCTTGTGCGTTTTGTCCAGTTGCTGTGCTGTTTAAACCTGTTGCTCTACTGCTCACACCGGTTGCCGTTGTATTCTCTTGGGTAGCTTGTGCATCTTGTCCGGCTGCTGTGCTATTTAAGCCTATCGCTCTGCTACTCACACCTGATGCTGTCGTATTTGTATTGGTGGCTTGTGCGTCTTGTCCATTTGCTGTGCTGTTTGCGCCCGTTGCCAGAGCGTTCACACCAGCTGCTGTTGTATTTACAGCGGTAGCTTGTGCGTTTTGACCCATTGCCGTTGCATTTTCTTGAGTGGCTTGTGCGTTTTGTCCGTTTGCGGTGCTGTTTGAACCCGTTGCTCTACTACTCACACCAGATGCTGTCGTATTTGTATTGGTCGCCTGTGCATCCTGTCCGTTTGCTGTGCTGTTTGAACCTGTCGCTCTACTGCTCACACCGGTTGCCGTTGTATTGATGGCGGCCGCCTGTGCATCCTGTCCGTTTGCTGTGCTGTTTGAACCTGTCGCTCTACTACTCACACCGGTTGCCGTTGTATTGATGGCGGTAGCTTGTGCATCTTGTCCGTTTGCTGTGCTGTTTGAACCTGTCGCTCTACTACTTACACCAGCTGCTGTCGTATTTGTATTGGTCGCCTGTG
The DNA here is from genome assembly GCF_014652895.1 of Psychrobacter glaciei. Lineage (GTDB taxonomy): Bacteria > Pseudomonadota > Gammaproteobacteria > Pseudomonadales > Moraxellaceae > Psychrobacter > Psychrobacter glaciei. The sequence continues at coordinate 112,673 of NZ_BMZR01000007.1, read as the reverse complement.
CACCTTGTCCAGTTGCTGTGCTGTTTGAACCTGTCGCTCTACTACTCACACCAGCTGCTGTCGTATTTGTATTGGTCGCTTGCGCATCTCGTCCAATTGCAGTGCTGTTTCCACCCGTTGCTTGAGACTGTGCGCCATAGCTGCTTGAATTTGCACCGCTTGCTATGGCGCTCTCTCCAATAGCGGTACTATTTGCTACTAATGCTTGAGAACCATTACCGATGGCAATCGCTGTTGGGTCTGATGCTGTCGCGGCATCTCCATTGTTACTGTCACCAGCCCCTAGTATCTGTCCACCACCAATAGACACTCCCGATTGTAGGTTACCTGCTCCATCAGGACCTAATGATACTGATGAAGTACCAGCTCTATTTTCAACAACAACAGCTGCACCCTCTGTTACCTCGACATCACCGACGAACTCCTGCCCACATGACGGCGCATCTGCGGCATCAGCATCCAATGCAAGTGTAGTAAATCCAAGTGCAATACCTGCTGCTTGAGTCACTAGTGAGCCAACAACAAGAATAGAACCGCCAGCCCCGGCACCAAAAGGTAACGCCTGTATTGCTTCACCAGCTGCTTCTACAGCTATTGCAGCTAAATCAACACCTATCTGAGTATATTCTAGAGTACGAATTTCATTATCAATAGTTTCTGAACATTTTCTATTAGTTCTATCTGAATATCCTGATGACCCTGGCCCTGGCCCTGATCCTGTAGACTGTGGAGCCGTACCACCTACTGGTGCAGTTGGCAGATCATCTGGCACAACTACGGGTGCTGGTGGATTGTCTATACTGTCTATTAACTGATCTATATAAGGCCGGTTGGTATTGAGTTCATTAGTGTTAGTTTGTGTTTGAGCTTCATTTGCAGTGATCCGATCACGATTACTAACAATGACCTGACCCTCATCAAAGTATTCGTAGCTATTATCAAGAGGACCTAACGCATATGATGGAAAACTGACTGCACTCATTGCAATTATGAGAGCAGTTCTTTGTAAAATAGGTGTTTTAGTTGTCTTCATCATGATAAATACTCTATTTTAAATAGGAATTCATTACAGCATGGAACAAAAATATTTTTGAATTTGCAAACAAATTTCGTATTTTTTCACATGCTCGATAGATAGTTCATATAGGGGTTTACAGAAAATTATTTGAGAAAATGCTGAATAAATTGTACCGATATGAAAAATATTACATCTTTAAATAGGGCTTCTTGATGATGTAAATAAAAGTTGTTTAAATGTAATTGAAACTAAGTGACTATGTAATATTATTATTGTTTTGTAAACATTGCAAGCATATATTTATATAATCGAATATCTATTAGATCTGACAGAATATGGCCATAAAAAGACAGAACCACATATCTGAAATTTAAAAAGGTGCTATTCGCATGTTGATTCAAGCGCCAAGCGACTATATCTCTACATCGTCAGCCATCATAAAAGTATGATTCTCTCTAATGGAAAAATCTTGGTTCTCTATTTATTTAAGATTCACCGCTCTCACAACACTCCTGAAATTAGGATGCAAACCATTGATTTAGATCAATTCGATGGCGGTAGAATGCCTTTAGAGATGGTCACCAAATTAACCATATCGCATCGCCATTGTTCTCACGGTATAGAGTTATACCGAAATATATTAGGGGTCTGTGCTGAAACCTTTAGAACTACAGATAGCCTGCGACGTATAAGCATCAAAACTTAACGCCTAAAATTCAGCCTTAGTAAAGTATTGAAGTGTGGGTAAGAAGTCCCCTAGCACATAAGCAGCACCTTATGGCACTTTTATATTCTGAACGGCTTGATTGAAAAAGGATAATGATAGCGGTGATTAACGTTAGTCTTTTTAGATTAAGCATGAGTGATCCTGTTTATCATCGTGATATCCTTATCAAGTATGTTATCTATTAACATCTTAAATCTAACAAGATTATTGCAGGCGTCAGTAGATGCATTCGAGTCATTGATGATGCCTACTGTGACAATTCGGGGCGCGTTAGGACGTGTAATCAATCTGAACGGAAACGACTACATGAGCCAAACATAGATAAATCTTGCCAAACAGTGTTAAATAGCGGGTCAACAAAAATTTATAGCTTATTTTGGTACACAAATGGTGTTCCAATTTTATTTACTGAGTCAATGGCGTTAGAAATTACTCAAAAACGCTAGAAAACACCGCCAACAAGTGGATAATGATAGGTCGAATCTTCTCAATTCCAGTTTATACGCTCATAAAAACCAAATATGGTCAGTCCTCTATAAATCAGATACGGTGTCAGGCTCGCTTAGTCTACTATTTGTAGTACTTTCCCTTGCCTTCCTTGTATCCAAATTATATTGAACCGACTATGGTTAACGAGCGTTCAGTGAACTGGAGTCATTATCAGTTAGTAGAATAAAAGGATTTAACATGCGACTGTCATCATTCATGCAAAAAATGCACAAACGCAACCCTAAACTGGGCAAAGTCGCCTCGCTTGCGACGGCGACAGGTGTGCTTGCTGGTAATAGCTTAATCGTTGCGCTACCCGTATGGCTGATGGGTGCTACCAAAGTCGTGACCGGTGCAGCGATCGCTGATGACACGATGATCAAAGTGACCAATTATTGGATAAACAGTAATAACGCTTTAATCGATAATATCTTGCCAGAGAAAGACTGGCGTATCAGCCTACCCGATGACGTCAATATGCAGGGCAAGTACCTACTGATGAGTAATCATCAATCATGGGTAGATACCAGTATCGTGCAATATATTAGTGAAAATCGCTTACCATTAACGCGCTTTTTTACCAAGTTTGAGCTGATATATATTCCTGTTATTGGTCAAGCGTTTTACTTTTTAGACTTTCCTATGATGCGTCGGCACTCTAAAGAAGCGATTGCTAAAAACCCAGCCTTACAAGGTAAGGATATTGAGGAAGCAAAACGCGCGTGCGCCCTCCTCAAAGACAAACCCTTTACCTTATTGAACTATTTAGAAGGGACGCGCTTTACCCAAGACAAGCATGACAAACAGCAGTCACCTTATAAGCATCTGCTCAAGCCTCGCGCGGGTGGTCTCTCATTGGCGATCAATGCGTTGGGTAAAGAGATGGATGGCATCTTGGATATGACCATCGTTTATCCTGACGGGGTGCCGACGTATAGTGATCTGTGGAAGGGCAACATTAAGCGTTTGGGTGTCGACGTGCGACATGTCGAGATACCTGATGCACTATTTGATGCAGTCAAAAACGGTGGTTATGAGAATGATGAGGCCATCAAGGCGCAAATGTTTGCTTGGATAGAGGAAATGTGGCATCAAAAAGATCAGCGTATTAGCGCTATGCTGGCTGAATTTGATAACCGTCCTGACGTCTAAACCAATCAATAGAAAAGTTAATAAATAAGGCTTATATATTTTGATACTTTGACCCCCACATTAAAAAAGTGAGTGGGGTGTCAAAAAGCATGCTTGGTGGTTAGAGCATGACTATAGTTAGGTCAATACAAGAAAGAGACAGCGCAGAGAATATTAACTAGCTGTTTGGCAAGATTTAGCCGTTTTTAACCCATTTAGTCACTTTCGTTCAGATTGAGGACACGCCCTGACTCATCAAGGTATTTAAATATGAAACGTGCCAATCAATTACAGCCATTATCTCGCCAGCATCACCTTGGTCTTAACTTGTCTCGTCATGCGAAAGAATGCACTGACACGGTTACAGAGATTGCCAAGCACTGGCATAATCTCACCGCTTATATCGACGATATGCAATATCACTTTCAGATTGAAGATCATTTTCAGATTGAAGATCATTTTCAGATTGAAGATCATTTTCAGATTGAAGATCATTTTCAGATTGAAGATCATTTTCAGATTGAAGATCATTTTCAGATTGAAGACAACTTAATTGCTAATGCGTTAGAGCCTTATCGAGCATCTCAACCTGAAGTAGCATCGGTATTAGCGGCGCTTGCTGGTCAGCATAAACGCTTGCAGACCCTGATAGATGCGGGTCAAAAAACGGCGAGTCAGTCTCTAACGAGAGTACAAGTCAGAGAGCTTGGCACGTTACTATACGACCATATTCGTTTTGAGGAGCGCGAACTATATCCTATTGTAGAGAAGTATCTAACAGAGGATGAGCTGGATGCTGTTTATCAAGCAAGCCCAGACAGTATTAAGCGCTCAGATGAGAACCGCTAGAAATTAGAGTATGTTAAAAATGCGGTTTGCGTCGCTTCTATTGGCGTTAATTGAGCATCAGCGTTGATTTAGCTTATTGACAGTGGCAATCAAGGCGACCATGATGATACCAATGATAATAAGAATGCCGGACATCATATGTGCCGCTTCATAATTCAGCGCCTCAACTTGCTCATAGATAGCAATCGAGACGACTTTGGTCTCACCTGAGATACTCCCACCTATCATCAATACCACTCCAAACTCGCCAATGGTATGGGCAAAGCTAATTAAGCTGCCAAGAATAATACCAACGCGCGCTTGTGGCAATGCTACTTTCATAAAGCGCCTCAGACGACTTGGCTCCAATAAATGCGCCACTTCGATGACGCTGGCTGGAATGCGCAAAAACTGAGCGTAGACAGGCTGAATATAAAAGGGCAACGAGTAAATAATAGAGCCGATGACAAGCCCTTCAAAGGTAAAGATGAATGGGCTGATATCATGCTCAGCGAGCCATCTACCGATACCCACGTTGGGGCTTAATAGCAGTAATAAATAAAAGCCAATCACGGTAGGCGGTAATACTAACGGCAACGCGATAACGCCCATTAGTAAGACTTTAAAACGACTAAGTACTCGGCCACGGCTCGGTTTGGCGAGCCAATAAGCGACAGGCGTGGCAAACAGTAATAAGCATAAGGTCGTAACACTAGCGAGCTTAACGCTCACCCACAATGGACTGAGCATGTCTGCCATAAAAGATTGGGCTATCATAACGTCATTGCTCTTTCTTGGTCGTTGCTAGCCATTAATGATCGTAACAAGTAATATAGTCAAAATATACTAAAAACGCGACGGTCTTGCTGATATCAATTTTTTGTCGCCTCTGTCTGTGTAAGCACAGCAAGCAAGGAAAATTAATATCAGCAGTGCCTGATGGTTCAATATTACTTTTCACTCACTATATCATTCACAAAAATTAGAGTAGCAAGGAAAAAGAGTGTAAGTACTACGCATTGTAGGCCAAGCGATTTTGACACAGCTAATCGTATTTTTGGGTCTGGTATAAGGATAATGCTTGGTTATTTAACCATTAGATAGCCGGCTTGTGAGAAATAGTGTTGTCCTGCTTTCGAGCGTAAATAATCTGTAAAATCTGTAGCAATGAGTGCATCACTAATAACGATACCATCTTGCAAAATCGCTGGATAAGAGGCTGGTGCTAACGTGATGAATTGTTCGGGTTTGGCTTTGATAGCGATGATTTGTGACTGTGCAACAAAGCCATAATCCACACTACCCGTATGCGCATATTGAAATGTTTGGCCGATATTTTCTGCTTGTATCAGGCGTTTTTGCTTATTTAAAGTGTTATATAAATTTTGCGACTGTAAATAGGCTTGTGCCGATGCGCCATAAGGGGCAAGCTCAGGATTGGCGATGGCTATCTTGCCATTAGCGTCTTTTATTAATAAGTCACTCACTGCTGCTGGCTCAAGCCCATGCAATGACTTAGTGACGCTATATAGTACCAATTGACCTTGCGTATAAGTAAATGGTGTATAACTCTCATTATTTTTATCGTTGTCTACGACTCTTTCAGCCGCCAGTTTGGCAGGGAATTCTTGATTGGCAGATAAGAATATATCGTAAGGTGCCCCTGCTTTTATTTGCGCGTATAACTTACCTGATGAGGCATAAGTGACGTCAATATCCTGCGCCGCTAAGTTTTCATCTGTTTTATAACCGTCAATAATTTGAGGCAATACATCCGATAAATTGGCAGCAGCAGCGATACGCAGGGTTTGAGTTTGCTCAGGTGTCTGGCTAGCAGAATCCGTGTCAACCGTATTTTCTGATGTACAAGCGCTTAACGCTACTAGTAAAAATGCAAAGATAGGTGTCACTGCCATCAACTTAGCCATTACTAACCATCCTCGTTCTTAACCGTTATTGCTAAGCCACTTCGAAACATCATTGTCGTAATACTCTTGCTTCCATACCGGAATGTCTGCCTTAATCGTATCTAGTATCCAGCGGCAAGCATCAAAAGCGGGATAACGATGGGCAGAAACCACGCCCACCCAGACAGCGACATCGCCTATCTCTAAAGCACCAATACGATGGATGGCAATAGCATGAGTGATTTCAAAACGCTTTTTGGCTTCTTCGATGATAGCGCGACCTTGATTCAGTGCCAAGTCTTCGTAGCCATAATAGGTTAAGCGTTCAACGCTGGTGGCATTATTGTGATTACGTACTCTGCCCTCAAAGCAGACAAAAGCGCCGCAGCGATCATCGTCGAGGGTGTCTTTGAGTCGGCCTTCATCAATCGCCACATCCAATAACGCAAAGCCATCACGCTCAGCGATTAGATAGGCTTCGTCGATGCTACGCTTGATGGTCATTGAGTGGCTATGGACGTTATCTGTCATGTGATATCTCTATTTGCTGTCTTTTTAAATAGGAAGCGGTCTACTAAAATTTAACCACCCGCGACTGGCGTGATAAATACCACACTGTCACCATCATGGATCTGGTCTGTCCATTTAACAAAGTAATCATTTACCGCCACGCGTAGCTCTGCCTGCGGGCGACTAAAGCGATGCTTTTGACTGAGTTGTTCGTACAGCTCAGTTAATGAGGTCGACTGCTCAACGCTGAGCGTTTCTTGTTGGCAGTTGGCTTCATCCGCTAAGCTGGCGAAATACAAGACGTTGATAGTCATCATCGATTCAGTGTTTGGTGCTACGTCAATAGTACTCATAAAAACCTTCCATTCTGTGTAAGCTATCAAGCGTTATACTGATATTACTGCTCATTTAGTAATGCTCATCGTGAAAAAATTCCATCAATCTAAGCCTGATTTTAAGCATGACTATAATCTGATTTGCCGCCCGTTTTTGTCACCAAATGAATATTATCAATAACGATATCATGCGATAGTGCTTTGGTCATATCATAGATGGTCAGACAAGCAATGCTAACGGCGGTTAAGGCTTCCATCTCGACCCCAGTTTTATGCGTGACTTTGACAGTGCCGCTGACGATAATGGCATTTAGGTCGTCATCATAAGCAAAGGCTAGACCAATCTTGTCTAGCGGCAATGGATGACACAATGGAATCAAATCGTGTGTGCGCTTGGCGGCCATAATACCGGCGATATGTGCCGTCTGAGTGATGCTACCCTTTTTAGTCATGCCATCAGCAGCTTTGATTTGCGCATAAATCTCGCTTGGAAAACGCACTTGTCCGACCGCGTTTGCTTCTCGCGTCGTTGCCATCTTGCCACTGACATCGACCATGGTAATATCACCATTGCCATCTAGATGCGATAAGCTAGATTGTCTGCTTTCCTGATTATTGCTATTCATTGCTAATTTCTCTTAATAATGTCTCTTGATAATTTTTTATAAATCGCTTAACGCTGCGCAGGCACGTTGGAAATCTTCAGGGGTATTAAAGTTGGTTAGACACTGCCAATTTTCTGTCAAAGGCACAGCTTGCGTAAGAGGCTTAATAAATGACATGACACGGCGTTGACCGCTATCAATATAAGCCTTTAAATCGGCCTCAATACTCAATTGATACAGCCCTAACAACGGATATAGATGGCTATCATCGGTTAGGCAAACCACTTTTTTATCGGCCACTTGACTAATCACTGGTTGTAATTTCTGCCACAAGCCTGTTGCCGGTATTAAACTATCGCAGCTAATAACGAGTAACCATGATGAGCCGGATTTTTGGTTTGGCATTGTATCAGTGAGCTTGGCTAATGTCTGCAAAGCTGATTCAATAGCAACCAATGCTCCACCGTTATCACTCTGCTCGTCATCATTGACAGGAGTGTAATCAGCAATATGCATCATTGGAGATTGTGGATTACCAATACTTAAATCTAAATCAACCGTAAAACCACGCTCATTGTCCGCAATCATAATCGGTATATTGAAATCAGTTGCATTTTCGGCAGCTGCTTTTAGTTCAAGGACATGACCCACATGATAGTCTAACAGCCGCTCACCTGTCGGTAGGGTGAGTTCCGCTTTGGGCACGCCCATACGCTTGGACGCGCCACCCGCTAAGATGACTACGCCTGCCAAACTATTTAGATGTGGTGCAGTATTAGCCATCATTAAATATCAGTCATGGCCAGGGTTTTGTGCCAAAAAGTGTGGCACAAAATTGCACGGACGAGTACGACTATCAAACTGCTCTTTCAAGATATTTTCCCAGCCAGTACGACACGCGCCTGATGAGCCGGGTAAGCAAAATATACCCGTGCCATTTGCCATGCCAGCAACCGCTCGTGATTGTACCGTAGACATGCCGATCTCATCTTTTGAGATGAGACGAAACATTTCACCAAAGCCATCGATCGACTTATCAAACAGTACTTTTACCGCTTCTGGCATACTGTCTCTGATAAAAAATCCCGTACCGCCCGTTGTAATCACCGCTTGAACCTTTGGATCTGCAATCCAACCACTGATAACCGCTCTTATCTGATAGATATCATCAGAGATCAGCTGCCGATCTGCCAAGTGATGCCCTGCTTCGGTTAAGCTGTCTGCCAAGTATTGTCCTGAAGTATCTTCTGCGAGTGTGCGACTGTCGGAGACGGTTAATACGGCAATATTAAGCGGTGTAAATGCTGCAGCGGGTTTGCTCATAGAGTTTCCTAGAGAAGGTGATGTTAATGTTTAAAAAAGCGTAACGTGCTCATTAATTTAACCGCCAATGATTGACAGGTTGTGCATAATGCCACTATTGGCATCATGCAAATGATGATGCTCAGGTTTAATCGGCATAAAGCTATGGAGATCATTGACTAAACCCTGCACATCATTGTTCTGTAAATGCTGACGAATATCATAGTTGCCTTGATCGAATAAGCACAGATGCACTTTTCCTTGACTGCTCACCCGTAGGCGATTGCAGGTATCACAGAAATGCGCCGCGTAAGGGGCAATCATACCAATGCGTCCCATATAATCAGGATGGCTGTACTCTACTGCAGGACCATCGCTACTGCCACGCTCATGTGGCTGCCAACCATGCTCTAATAAATAATCGGTAATAATATCGGACTGGGCATGCTGGGCAAAAAACAGGTCGCTATTGTCACTGGTCTGCATGAACTCTATAAATCGATAAGTCACTTGTCTATCTTTGACGTAATCAATGGCATCTATCAGATTTTCAAAGGCAGTTTCTGCCATCAACACACTATTAATTTTAAGCTTAATATCCGTGGTTTGGAGTAAGGTATCCATATCAGCGAGCAGCTGTGGCAAGCTATCAAAGCCCGTCATCTTATGAAAGGTAGCAGCATCAAAGCTGTCCATGCTGATATTTAACTGGTCGAGTCCAGCGGCTTGCCAACTGGCTAAATGCTTACCGAGCTTATAACCATTACTGGTCATCGCCACCGTTTCAATGCCATCAGTTTGTTTGATGGTTTCAATAATCTCGACGACATCGCGACGGATAGAGGGCTCACCGCCAGTGATTCTAACTTTTTTGGTGCCGACTTGAGCAAAGCCGCGTATCAGTGTGGCAATCTCAGGGACACTGAGCTCATCATCAGGGCGTTTGCCTTGATAGCCGTTCGGCAAACAGTATTCACAGCGAAAATTACAGAAGTCAGTAATAGACAAACGCAGATAAGTGAGACGTCGAGCAAAACCATCAGTTAACGGTTGAGAGTGCTCAATATCTTGCTCGGTAGGTGCTGCTACAGACGGGACTTGATATTTATCAAAAGCCGTAGTGGCTGTTAATGTAGACATACTAGGCGAATACAGTTGTGCATGGCCTATCTTAATGTTGTCATCACTCATATTTTCCTACCATCAGTAGTGCTTGTGAGCAGCATTACTTTATTATTCGTGTTTGGCCTACCATTGTATGATTTATTTTCAGCTTTTTTGTATTCATCTTATAGAGATTTAGAAAACTGTCACTACGCATGTAGCCAAGGGAACGGCTGCACAATGACGCTATCACCTGATGCCACATTACCACTGTCTTTGTCCAAAACAACAAAACAATTCGCTCGGCTAAGCCGTTTGATTCTATGCGATTGCTGACCTGAGAAGCACTCAACTTGATAACTGCCAGCGTCGTTTTGTGTGAGCCTACCGCGCTGAAAGTCCTTACGACCGGCTGATTTTCTGATATCGTTTGTGAGTGTCGCTTTGACACTCAGTTGCATGGGTCGCTCTGCCAGACCAGCGCCTGACATTTGCCACAATGCTGGTATCACAAACTGTAATGCCCCAACGACCGTCGATAATGGATTGCCCGGCAGACCAAAATATAACACGGGTTTGGCTATATCTTTATTTAATTCACCAAACACAAATGGCTTACCCGGCTTCATCGCGACTTTATAGTGGTTAATCTGACCCAGCTGTTCAATCACGGTAGTCAAAAAATCATAATCACCAACCGAGACGCCAGCCGTGGATATCAGGACATCGCAGTCTTGCATCGCTTTATGGACAGCGGCAGTCGTCTGCTCTAGATTGTCAGGGATAATGCCGTAATCACGAATGGTCACCGGCAGATCAGCCAGCATGGTTTTGAGTGTTGGCGTATTGGAATTATATATTTGCGCCAAGCTTGTCAGCTCATTGCCAACGGCAACCAGCTCATCACCAGTCGCTAGCAAGCCTACCGTCAACGGCTGAAATACTTTGACTTGGCTGGCTCCCAAATTAGCCAGTAAGCTAATATCAGCAGCATTAAGGCGTTTACCTACCTTCAATACGGTCTCGCCCGATTCGATTTCTTCACCTTGTTTGCGAATATTGCTATCGATCTGAGCCGTTTGCGACAGCGTCACCGTGTAAGGTTTTGATTTATCGATTGTATCTCTAATAGCGGCAAAGTTAGTATTCTCTTGCATGATGACCGTGTCACAGCTATCTGGAACGACCGCGCCAGTAAAGATACGCACACCTTGTCCCGCTGCTAGCTCGCCAGTATAAGCACTGCCCGCTTGTGATTCGCCAATGATTTGAATGCTGCTGTCGTTTGATATATCACTGCCATGAGCAATGGCATAACCATCCATCGCTGATAGATTCTGCCTTGGTATATCGAATGTTGCGGTGATATCTTGCGCCAGTATTTGGTTACGACTGTCTAGCAGCTCACAGCTTTTGAGCACCCTTGTTGGTAGTGGAAAGTCATTATTATTATAAGTATCTACGCGCAGCTTTATCGCTGTCTGTAACGCTTCCATCGTAATCATAGGGGCACACTCTGTTTGTCGGTTGTTATTAGGATTACATTATAGTGAGGCATTGCTGACAGTTTATCATTTGCAGCCCGTATTTTTTGCTATCAGCGTTAATTGCATCTCTTCTACAATTGCATCCTTTCTATTTGTTGTAGCCGGTTTTATATAACGTCAATGTAGGCGTACTTACATTTTTGATAGCATCATACAAATAGGTTTATATAGCACCGTTCTCGTTAAACACTAACAGATAATCGACATCAGGGCATGTCCTCAATCTGAACGGAAGAGACTAAACAGGCTAAATACCATCAAACTGTATCAAATAGCTGGTCAATATCTCGATATTGACCAGCTATTTTTCTTGTTTGGCTACCGTTTATCTCATTTTATCTCGTTTTTATCGCCATTTTTAAAATGATGACATGCCCGAATAGTGAGTACTTAATTTTAACTGCTTAATTTTCAATGCGAGCCTTTTAACTCAGTACCGTTTAAGTCAGCTGACACCTGTAAATCAATGCCTTTAGATAGGGCATAAAAAAGCACCTAGGTTAAGGTGCTTTGTTGTGTTCATAATTATTTATAATCATGAACACAGTCGTCAAAAACGGTGGCGTTGATTATTGCATAATAGCGCCAGCAACCAACTTCACCATGATGTCAATGAAGAAGCACTACGCTGACTGATAAAACCGTCTGGCGTTTGAGCATTATCTGCTTGCCAGCGCTGGAATGCTTTGCGGGTATTGGTACCGATAATACCATCTGTGCCTTTGGTGTCATAACCTGCACCAGTTAAGCGCTGCTGCAATCTGGTCACTTGAGAAGTCGATAACGGGTTTTCATAGCGCGGCCATGATTTTCTTAGACCACTTTGCCCAGCCAGTGCTTTACCGAGCAAGCTCACACCCAGCGCATAGCTCGATGAGTTGTTATAGACTTTGATCACATCAAAGTTTGGGCTTAACAATAGCACTGGGCCATCTTTACCCGCTGGTAGCCATAGCTCCATTTGCGTATTGGCATCGAGATAAATATCATCTATGGTATCAACACCAAGCGCTGCCCATCTGGCCACAGGTTGCTTGCTACCGACAACTGAGTAATCAAATGAAGCTGGAACCGTTACTTCATAAAAAGGCGCCAGACCGCGAACCCAGCCTGAATTGCTGAGATAATTGGCAGTAGAAGCCAAGGCATCACCCGTTGACCATGGGTTGCGATGACCATTACTATCGCCATCGACACCATGCTCTAACCAAGTACCTGGGATGAACTGCGTCTGTCCCATACCGCCAGCCCAAGAGCCTTCTAACTGCGACCAAGACACGTCACCGCGCTGCAATAGCGTCGCTAATGACAGCAACTGCGTTTCGGCGAACTCTTGGCGACGACCATCATAAGCAAGGCTAGAGAGCGCGCTTGGCAAATCGCTATTGCCAGTCACCACACCATATGACGACTCCATGCCCCAAATCGCAGCGATGGTTTCGGCACTTACCCCATACTGTGATTCTAATTGTGACAAAAATGCGCGTTGCTCAGCAAACTTACGCTTACCCGTACTCACACGCCCATCTGATACCGCAGAATCAACATATTCCCACGGCATCTTTGAAAACTCTGGCTGTCCTGAGTCAAGCGAGATGACCTGCTGATTTAAGTAAGCAGAATCCATCAGACGTCGAACCGTTGAGGCATCATAGCCTGATGACAGCGCACGCATGGAGAAGTCAGACTTCCAATCAGAAAAGCTGTTGTAGCTTGGTTTTGCCACTGGTTGCGGCTTGATAACCGGTGCTGGTGTTGGCTTTACTTGGATGGTTTGGGTCTGGGTAATCTGTACATTACCTTGACGCACAGGCTTGCTAGGCTTCTGCATCGCCTGTTGACTGGTACAACCTACCATCACTAAGGCAGGAAAAAGGGCAATATACTGTTTTTTTAACATCATAAAAACTCTCAATTATGAATAAGTGACTTAGCGATTAGCGGCAACAATTAGCAGCAGTTCATCAAATTTAACGTCAAGGTATTTAACGTCCATGCATTTAACGTCCAAGTACAGCCCGTGGATCGATAGGATTGCCATTCAAGCGCACTTGAAACTCTAGGCCGACTTGGTTGGTTTGACCACTGCTACCCATACTGGCAATACGCTGGCCAAGTTGTACTTGCTCGCCTTCTTTGACCAGTAATTGACTATTGTGAGCGTAGGCGGTGATGTAATTATCGCTGTGGCGAATCATGATGAGGTTGCCATACTCTGGTAGACCACTGCCCGAATACAGCACAGTTCCAGATTGGCTGGCAAGCACAGGATCACCTTCGTTACCAGCAAACCACATGCCCATGTTACCCGCTGCCGCATCAAAGTTACGAACCACTTGGTTACGACTTGGATAGTCATAGCCTGATGTCGCGTTGGCCGTTACTTCATATGCTGGCGTTGGCGTGCTGTTGACAGGAGGCGTATAAGTCGGCTGTGACGGAGCAGAGGTATTAGCACCATTATAAGTGTTATAGCGATTGTTGCTAGCTGCCGTTACTGGCGCGCCTTCCCATAGCTTCAACCATTGACCGCTATAGATGGTATATTTACTATCCAAACCGTTCATCGCCCCAATTTGACGATAGCTCAAGCGATAGCGCTCAGCGATTTGACTGACCGTATCGCCACGCTGCACGCGATGATAGTTAGGAACGCCTTTAGCATTGGTAATAATCTTAGGTCCCGCTTGGTTAGCTGATTGGTAAGTAGGCTTCGTCGCACAGCCGACTATCGCTAACGATGCTGCTGTCAACGTTCCTATCAATGCTACCGTTGCCAAGCGCGATCCAGCAATAAGCTTCTTCATACAAGATTTCCTATTCTTTATGTTACTCACAAACTCCTTGTGCTAATCACAAGCATTTTGCTAACTTTTATACCGTTTAATTTTTGTCAAATACCATCATCAACAACTCGATAATAAATGATTTTTCTAATCTTTGGCAGCGCTAAATTATAGCATTAACGCCGACAGCCTATTGAGAGTGTCTGCTGGCGTGTGATGCAAGCGTACTGGCGATAGACTAATATAACCCGCTGCCACCGCTTGGTCGTCCGTCATATTAGTTGCCGATGACTGAGTGTCTTCAATTTCTGATGGCGACTTGTATTGCTGCTTACGTAGCGATAGCCAATAGGCATCTCGCCCGCGCGGATCCACCATATGGTGCACAGGCCGTGCTATTTGGCTATGTCCCAGACAGGTAATTTTTCGGCCTTTGATATCATCGGCATCATTTACATCGGGGATATTAACGTTTAATACATGATAGGGCAAACTTTTGAATGCCTGTACTATAGATGTTTCGGTTAGCAGTTTGACGATTTCATCGGCAGCCATTTGATATCGGCTCGTTTGATCTTGTCCATCGCCTTTCATCCTTGCCCCTACCAGAGAAGTTGCAATTGCAGGCAATCCAAAGAGCTGCGCGGTCAATGCCGCGCCAAAAGTGCCCGAAAACAATACATCTTGCCCCAAATTAGCTCCTGAGTTAATACCGGTAATCACGCAGTCAAAGTGTGTGTCTTGATATAACTCGTGTAACGCTAAATAAACACAGTCCGCAGGCGATCCATTAACCGCGATAAACCCCGAGGGTAATTGATGAGTATATAACGGCTGGGAGATGCTCAAGGCGCTACCACAGCCACTCTGCTCATTGTTTGGGGCAACGACCATCACCTCGCCAACCTTTGACAAGGCTTGCGCTAATGCTAACAATCCTGGCGCATGTACCCCATCATCATTACTCACTAAAAATTTCATTTGTACTCAATATATTTAGGTTTGACCGTCTGTCTGCTTGTCTACTTTAAAAGGATAAAATTGTTATACTCAGCCCGTTATTTGACGGTTTATTGCTTAGCGCAACTCACACTGACGGACGGCTAAAAACAATTGTTATCACTCAGTTTTCTCATAGCAATGGTCATTATTAGGTAGCACCTTATCCTTATAACGGTGTTAGGTGCAACGACATTGTGGGCGATTATACCTTAATCGTGGAGAGACACGAACCCACTCTTTGCGCTGAATTTGCCTGTTGCTTGACATGATCCTTGATCTTTCGCGGCAGTCAAATCGCAATCTGAAAGTAAAACTGGTCGGTAACACGTTACAATAGACAACAACGCACAACAATATAAACTTATACTTTTATGCTGACGTAACTTATAAGCTGATGCTACTGATATGTTGCTGCAAAATGCCTTTAGCTCACAATATATCTACACATAAATCAATATTTTATGTGACTTTTGTTTTTTTACCCATTAACATATGACCATTAAATAAAGATAAGCGAGTGTGATACTGAATGAATAATCAATCGATATTATCTATAGCTTCTGTGATAGCAAAGACCGCCTCAAAAATTGGTTTTGCAGGACTGATAACGTCTGTTGCCATGCTGTCTCAAGCGACCAATGCTGCACCCAATCCAGCAACCACTATCCCATTGGATATGTCTGGTATGAATATCACCAAGCATGAAATTGCCGTGATGCAAGTATTGTCTGAGATTTGTCCACCGATGCTAAATGGCAAACAGAAACAGCGTTTTTATAAGTCTTATACCGTTCAGTTGCATGAATTGATGCCGTCTTTAGAAGATCCAAAAGCGGCGATTCAATATCTATCAACACAGCAGGATTATCGCCAAATATTACAAGGTATCCGTAGCTGGACCATGGGCTTCTCCAAGCAAGAGAACAAAGCCTTGTGTGAAGATTTAGCAAATGCTGAATATTAATTACGATGCTTTTAGTTTTATGACTAAAACGCAGACATTATTAAACCTAAAAATACTACTCCATATAACCAGCTTTATTATTCAATCGGATATAAGCAGCAATAAATAACCATAAAAAGCACAGATATTGCTGCTTTTGCCCTATCAAATTCAATAACTGGAATGATAGCGTAATGGGCTTAATGAATAAGCTCATTACGCTTAGAAGAAGCTTGCTATCACCCGACTGTCCAATTGCAGTGGGTGCGGCAAGCTTTTTTGTGGTACGTGAAAAATATGCATAAATCCTGATATATCGAAATGCTTTATAAGCGTTGTCTCTCTTTTTTAGTCGCGTCCTATTTTTTGTATTTATCGATTCCCCATCGGTTGGCATTTTGCTAAGATAAGGCGTTAATTTTATGTCCGTCGCTCAGGCATGGTTTTCCTCATTCACATACTCTTTTAAACCCTTATATTTAACACATACGGTTTGATAGAAGGTGTGAGGTTTAGTACCAGCTATGATGCGACAGATACATTTGGTTCCATGATGCGGTGTAACAATCTATGACAGTAAAGCGTGTAAAAAAACAGCTGGTGCAGCTGGTAGTTGGCATGAGTATTTCTATGAGTGCAGTGATGGCGAGCGCCGCCATTCAGCCACCTGAAATGGAAAATACAGCCTATGTGCTAATGGACTACAATACTGGTGAAATTTTGGCACAAAAAAATGCCAATCAAGCTCTTCCACCAGCGTCTCTAACAAAAATGATGACCAGTTACATCATTGAGCAGCGCTTAGCATCAGGTGATCTCAAAGAAGAAGAACAAGTATTGATGAGCAAAAATGCTTGGTGTCGCGGTAGTAGCAGTCAATCTTGTATGTATGTGCCGGTGAACAAGACGGCCAGCGTTATCGATATGCTGCGCGGTATTATCATTCAATCAGGTAATGATGCCTCAAAAGCGATGGCAGAGCATATTGCTGGTAGCGAAGACTCATTTGCCATCTTAATGAATGAGCAAGCGCAAAAGCTTGGTATGGAGAACACCCACTTCGTTAACTCTACGGGCATGCCTGACGAAGGTCATGAAGCCTCTGCGTTGGATTTGGCCAAGTTGGCGCGCGCTATCGTCAAAAATAGCGGTGACTATTATGGTATTTATGCCGAAAAAGAGTTTACCTACAATGGCATTACGCAAGGTAACCGTAACGCCCTACTCAGTACCGACTCTACTGTTGACGGTCTAAAAACAGGTCATACCGATGCCGCTGGCTATTGCTTAGTCGCCTCAAGCAACCGCGAAGGCATGCGTTTAATCTCTGTCATTATGGGTACAGAAAGCCAGCAAGCACGTGCCGATCAGTCACGTGAGCTACTCAACTGGGGCTTTGGTCATTTTACTACCGTAACCAAAGCACCTGCTGGCCAATTCGTAAGCAAAATCCCTGTATGGTTTGGAGAAGCTGAGGAAGTAGAGCTAACCACGGGTGACAATCTGCAAATTTTGACCAGCAAAACGCAGAAAAATAAAATCACGACCGTGGTTGATATCCCTGAAAGCCTGGAAGCACCTATCAAAAAGGGTCAAGAAGTTGGCAAATTGATGGCTGTCATTGATGGTAAAGCAGTCGCATCAGTGCCTATCATCGCGACCAATGATGTCGAGCAATCAGGCTTTATGAGTCGTATGTGGCAACATGCCGTACGCTGGGTACAGAACTTATTTTAAAGTGACGCTGTCTGCTAGCAAAATGATTTTATAAAAGTATCAATCAATAAAAAAGACGCCTCAAATTTGGGCGTCTTTTTTTGTTTCTATACTGAGTTATAGCTATACTAATTAATACTTATATCTATTGCTTTTAAATCAATTAATTTCAATCCATTTTTGAAGTAATACCATTCACAATAATTAGAGTAGCAAGGAAGAAGAGTGCAAGTACTACATATTGTAGGCTAAGCGATTTTGACACAGCTAATCGTATTTTTGTGAATGGTATAAGCTATGCCCATAGTAGCCAACTTTTTAGCAGATCACTTAAGGCTTTATCATCATAGGCGGCGCTATGGCAATAATCGATGCCAGCCGCTTTTAGCCCATGCTCAAAACTGTCTAAATATTGCGCTTGATCTGGAGCGTACCAATACACTAATAAAGCACGGTACTCACTCTCGTAGCTTTCGAACTGGCGTATACGCTTGGCTATGACTTCAGCATTACTCGATGGCACGTCTTCTGCAAACATCACCATATCGACTTTTCTCGTATTTAGCTCATCGATAACGAGATGCCCCTGCTGATGACAGATGACCACCGCTCCCAAACGCTGGAGCTCATCCACCAAAAACCCTGTTTCATGAATATAATAGTAAACCACAACCAAACCAGCCAACAGGTTTTGCTGATGAACGTGGTGTTTATTGGGCAAAGGAATAGTAAACATGAACTGTGTACCGACGCCTAAGGTACTCTCAACCTCGATAGTCGCGCTCATTAGCTGAGCGATTTGTTTGACCACTGGCAAGCCGATACCCGTCCCCTCATATTGACGGGTTTGTGATGAATCTACCTGAAAAAATGGGTTGAAAATATCCTCGATATAATCACTATCGATCCCAATACCGGTATCTCTAATAGTGATTTGCCAACGGTTACTGTTGTCAAAGTGGGTCAATTGCGAGGTAATACTCACTTGCCCTACTGGGGTAAACTTAATCGCATTACTAAGGAGTATCGATAATACCTGTTTTATTTTGTCGACATCGCCTTCGAGAGTATAGTCTATATGATAGACATGGCTGAGTAAGGTCAAGCCTTTTTGTTTAGCAATAGACTCAAAATCCACCAACAGATCAGCAATTAACTGAAGCGGATTAAACTCACTCGAATGGATGCTAATCTGACCTTTTTGTATTTGATTCAACTGGATGATTTGGTCAAGCGACAATACCAATTTTTCACTACCATTACGAATGATATCTAACGCGTCTTTTTGCTCATCACTTAGTCGCTCATCATCTAATATCTGTAAGCCGCCCACAATAGCATTCAGCGAGGTTTTTAACTCATGGGTAATCATACTTTGAAAATTATGCAGCTGTACATTTAAAGACAAATCCTTATGATGTAACTGCTGCTCAAAAACAGCAAGTGCTTCATAGTCTTGTTGTGCCTTTTGCAAGCGATCAAACAAAACAGTGAAAGTCTGCTTAATTTGCAGCAGTTCTTGAAACTTAAACTGCTGCGAAATAACGGGCAGCTGTTCAAGCTCTGGGTGCTTGCTAACGATTTCACATACGTCGGTTAGCGCTGCAATATCTTTGACAGGCCAGCTGAGTTTGCGCAGAATATATAGCATCCAGATGACAGCCAATATAGTGGTGATAAGCCATAATAGTAAATTGCTGCGCAACCAGTTGGCACGCAGTTTATCTACGTCCAAAGTTATATTAATATAGCCAACCAAGGTACTATCATCAGTTAACGCCTCAAGGTCTGGCGGATCGATCATGTTGTCTGATAAAGGCTTGTCTGTTTGCTCAGTAGTGGCTATCGTTGCAGCGCTATCGGTAGTGATATCATCACTGACAACCGGATAATTGAAGCTGACCGTATCAGAGAACAAAGCGTTTTGCCAATCATCATGTGACTGGTAGGCTGTGAACCTATCTATATCTGCAATAGGCTGCGGTGTTGAATAAAATAAAATACTTTGGATATTTGGTTCTGCCGCCAACACAATACTGACTTGCTTGGCAACGGTATCTGCACCGTCTATCGTCGATGCACTGCTCGTCAGTAAGGCAGCCAACTGCTGAATATGCCGATGCTTTTGCTGATAGTGATGCACAAAACCATAGACAAAAGACAATAGAATACCTACCAGCACAGCCAAAATGATGGCCTGCACGACAGAGCGCCAGATAAACTTAGGAAGGATTTGCAACGGCTGGTTGTTCATGTCACTCAACTGAGTTAAGACGACTGGTTATTTATATTACAGGTATTTGCAAGACATGATAAGAGCAACATTAGTATACTCTGTTGCAGCCTTGTTATAACAAAGCTGCAGCAGAGTATACTTTGGGGCTTTATAAAGAACTGAAAAGTAATAAGCCTACCGCTTTAACGAGGTTTTTTATCTTTGGTGGTGAACTTTTGCGCTCGATTGCGCTCACGCTGACGCAACTGCTGTGCCTTCGCTTTGGTCGGCGTATCGCTTTTGTTGGCGTATGGGTTTTCGTTCAGCTTAAAGACTACGTTAAGTGGCGTACCTTCGAGCTTGAAAACCTGACGGAATTGGTTTTCTAGGTAGCGCTGATAGCTTTTAGGCAGCGAGCCAGTTTGGTTACCATGGATAACAATCACGGGTGGATTGTGACCACCAATATGGGCATAACGTAGCTTGATACGACGACCAGCAACCGTCGGTGGCGGATTGGCGGTCACTGCATCTTGTAAAATCTGGGTCAAACGGTTGGTTGACACTTCAAACATAGAAGATTGATAAGCGCGTAAGATGGATGGATATAAGTTACCCACACCAGTACCGTGTAATGCTGAGATTAAGTGCACTTTTACATACGGAATGAAGTTAAAGCGGCGATCCATCTCAATTTTGATATAGTCTCTTTGATCTTGTGTCAGACCATCCCATTTATTGATCGCTACCACTAAGGCACGACCTGCATCGAGTGCATAGCCTATCATATGCAAATCTTGGTCAACGATACCTTCGTGGGCATCAATGACAATAACCGTGACGTTAGAGTCTTCAATCGCTTGCAAGGTTTTGATAACCGAGAATTTCTCTACTTTTTCATCGATTTTTCCGCGGCGACGAACACCAGCGGTATCAATCAATACGTAGTCTTTGCCATCGCGCTTATAAGGGATATAAATGCTGTCACGTGTGGTACCAGGCATGTCAAACACCACGACGCGGTCTTCACCCAATAAGCGGTTTACCAAGGTAGATTTACCAACGTTTGGACGACCGATGATGGCAAGCTTTAAGCCTCTTGGTTCTACCATCGCATCTTGTTCAGGCATGTCGGCGGTCAGTATTTCTAGCAAATTACCGACACCGCGACCATGACTGGCAGCCATTGGATACGGCTCGCCCAAGCCTAAAGCATAAAACTCTGCAGGCGCGGAGTCATGTACACCATCGACTTTATTGGCAACCACATAAACGGGTTTACCAAGGGTATGCAAGAATTTACCGATTTCGGCATCAGCGCCAATCATACCAGCACGGGCATCAACCACAAATACGATGATGTCTGCTTCGTGAATAGCAGTATGCGACTGCTCAGACATATAATCATCGATGTTGCCGCTACCATCATCAGCTTCACCAATACCGCCCGTATCGACGACAATAAAGGCTTTGCCTTCATATACCGCATCGCCGTATTGACGGTCACGAGTCAGCCCTGACAAATCAGCAACCAGTGCCTGCCGACTTTTAGTGAACTGATTAAATAAGGTAGATTTACCGACGTTTGGACGACCAATTAAGGCGACCACAGGCTTGATACTCATGGGTTACTCTCAGTGAAGGGTACAATGACGGATAAGACAGCTACTCGTTTAATGATATGAGTAAATATACTGCGCTTGACCGTAAACTAAAATGAATGATAAATATAAAACGATATAGTCAATACTCTATAAATCAAATACGGTGTCAGGCTCGCTTAGTCTACTATTTGTAGTACTTTCACTCGCCTTTCTTGTCTCTAAATTATATTGAACTGACTATAGCAATAAAAATGAATTATTGGCTATTTTACAATAATAGATGATATATCTAGTGACTGCATTATTACCGAATACTGGGTATAGATGTCATCTAATAGACATCATATGCAGGCACTACATACCGCTATTATATAGAGATAATGTTGGCAGCGCATCGGTCGCATAGAGTACGCGAAACCTCAGCGTTAAACAAGCCATTTGCAAAAGGCACGAAACGCCGACGAAGCAGCGTTTATTCCTCGTAACATCGACAT
The DNA here is from genome assembly GCF_014652895.1 of Psychrobacter glaciei. Classification (GTDB taxonomy): domain Bacteria; phylum Pseudomonadota; class Gammaproteobacteria; order Pseudomonadales; family Moraxellaceae; genus Psychrobacter; species Psychrobacter glaciei. Next base: position 90,410 of record NZ_BMZR01000007.1, on the reverse strand, counting down.
AGCCTCATCATAGCCTCATCATAGCATCGACATTGAGCAGTACGCTTAATCACAGGCTTAAAAAAACCTTATTAATAAAGCGCCTGCTCATAAAACCTTAGCGAGCCAATTGCCAAATAGCCACTTGACCTGAGGTACTTTGGGTCAACAAACGGCTACCTTCTGCTTGCAAGTTGGTGAGCGCACCTTTGGTCTCTACACGGCTGACGATTTTTCCGCTGGCAGGGTCAAATAAATGCACGACCCCATCATAATCACCCACTGCAATATAGTTTCCAATCATAACAGGGTTGGTTAAGTGGCGATAAGCCAACTCTTCACTTTCCCACAACATCTCACCACTGTTGCGATCATAAGCGACCACTTTTCCGTCCAAGCTGGTGGCAATAACTTGCTGGTTGTTTACTGTAAGCGCTTTTAGGCTGGCAAGATCATTAATAAACATGACTTGACGTGACGCTAAATCAATACCTAATAATTGCCCACTATAGCTAATGGCAAACAGCTGATTGTTACTGACGACAGGCTTGCCATCGACATCGCTCATACGCTCAACTTCGCTACTGCCCGCACCAACACCAACACGTCTTGACCACTGCGGTAGACCGCTATCGGTGGTCACAGCATGTAAACGCCCATCAGCCGTGGCCAATAACGCTGTTTTATCATCTAACAAAGTTGGTGCCGCACTACCACGTATGCTGATAGCGGGTACTTGGGTAGCAAATTGCCATACAGACTGGCCAGTCTGTAGTGATAAGCCGTGCAAGAAACCATCATTAGCTGACAAAATCACCCGATTATTAGTAATAAGTGCTGGTGACAATACCGATCCTGATAACTGCTGCTGCCAGCGTTTTGCGCCAGTAGTGCTATCAAAGGCCATAATTTGCCCGCCACGTGTACTGACAATCGCAGTCTGACTCAAGGCATCTATTGCGACACCACCTGTGATTTGATCACCTACATTGACTGACCACAGCTCTTGACCGGCATTATTAAAACCAGTCAAATCACCACCGCGCGAAGCAGTAACAATTTGCGAGTTGGCGTAACCCACTTGCAAATCAAGTGGATCTTTTTTGCTGGCTTTTTTGTTACCGACATCAGTGCTAAACACAGGCTGTAGCACGCTAATAGGCTGCGCAATTTGCACCAGTTTAATAGGATCGTTGACGACAGGTTTGATACCGCGATTACAGCCAGCGACAGCTGTTGCCATCGCTGCGATGACGGCGACATGCATAATCGTCATCTTGATGGTTTTAGCCTTTAACATGTTGCTAGAGCGAATAGATTGAGTCATTATAAGTTCTCACTACAAATAAATTAACAATTAATAAATTAGCCATCAGTAAATAAGCAATTGATCCGTAATAAAAAAGTTCGGTATATTGACCTTAACTTTGAATACTACCCTGCTGACTTGCTGCGCTACTTAGTTTGTAGAACGGTTTTAGTCATTCGATAATTGAGTTATCAGATAAATCATTAAAACTAAGAGGGTTGCTCAGTAGCAGCTGTCGTATTTTCAATCACTAATGGCTGCTCAGCAGTGGCAGACTCTTGAATTAGGCTAGCTTGCGACTCGATAGGCTCAGGCACGATACCAAGACTTTCCATTTTTAAAGCCAATACCGCACGTGTTTCTTGACGACTGCGTAATAATTCCCAAGCATTGTTATAAGACTTAATCGCTGAGTCCTTATTGTCTTGTGCCAAATACACATCGCCCAATAGCTCTTGCTGACTGGCTTCAAATGAGCTTGGCATATCGTTGTTGGCTTCGGCTAAGGCTGCATCTGCATCACCAGCAGCCAATAGCGTTTTGGCATAACGCAGACGAGTAATTGCTGTTAAACCTGCATCACCCAAATCGATTGCCAGTGCTTTTTTTAGCGTCTCGCTTGCCCCTGTAAAGTCATCACTATCAACTTGCTGGCGCGCTTTAATCATCAGTGCTTGCCACGCATAAACTGACTCACCATGCGTGCTCACCAAATTATCAATATCTTTGTCTAACTGCGTACGGCTCTCTGCCAGTGCCGTTTTCGCCTCTGCTTCTAAATCTGGGTTTTGTGATGCCAGACTGACTTCTTCATTCAACCGCTGGATGTCCGCATAATGATCAGCAGCAACCGTATCCACACGGGCATGATTGTCCTGCCAATACGTCCAGCCAAAATAGGCAGCCAGTGCCAACAAAATCGCAGTGACAATGTAACTGCCGTACTGCTTTAGGGCTTGCATTGAGTTGTCTGCATTCGGCGAATTGGGTGTCAGAGCCATAGGTAGTTACCTGATATAATTGTTATTAAATTACTGATATTAAAAACCAAAAAAGCCAAAACTGATTATCTTCGAGAAAAATTCTCTTTACTCAACAACCAGTCTTGCATAACGGTCTTTTGCTCGCCTGTCTGCATGTCTTTGATGCTAATGGTATGATCGTCCAGCTCTTGCTGCGCAATAATAACGGTCAGCGCTGCACCAGATTTATCCGCTTTTTTCATTTGCGCTTTCAGACTCGTCGCACTGGCCATTTTTATCCGTAAGTCTGCGCGGCTATAGCGTAAATTTTGCGCATAACCAATACCCGCGCTATAAACATCTGGGTGAGCCACGACAAAGACATCGCAAGCTGGCACATCAGCAATCGGAGCGACAGCTTCCATGAGCAATAATAAACGCTCAAGTCCCATAGCAAAACCAACCGCAGGCTCAGACTTTACTGGTTTTTTGTCGTCTTTATCATCACGTCCGCCGATAGACTTTAGCTGTCCAATCAAACCATCGTAACGCCCGCCAGCACAAACCGTCGCTTGACTACCTAGCTTGTCGGTTACCCACTCAAAGACGGTTTTGTTATAGTAATCAAGACCACGCACTAAATGCGGGTTAATCTCAAAACTGATGCCAAGGTCGGTCAAATACGCTTGCACTTGTTCAAAATGCGCGACGCTCTCTGCCCCTAAGAAGTCAGCAAGCTTTGGCGCGTCTACCAATACCGCTTGGGTGCTCGCCTCTTTACTGTCTAAAATGCGCAATGGATTGGTCGTCAAGCGGCGTTTGCTATCATCGTCTAACTGATCTTGTTTGTCGGTTAAATAAGCAACTAGCGCCTCGCGATAAGCATGACGCTCATCCAGCTCGCCCAAGCTATTCAGCTGCAAATGCATTTCATCTTTTAGACCCAGCTCTTGCCACATCAGATGCGTCATGGCGATCAGTTCAGCATCAGCATCCGGTAGCGCACTACCAAAGCTTTCGACACCCAATTGATGAAACTGACGATAGCGACCTTTTTGTGGACGCTCATAGCGGAACATCGGGCCGATATACCATAATTTTGGTGTATCGCCGCGCAGTAGATTGTGTTCAATCACTGCCCGTACCGCGCCAGCTGTGCCTTCAGGACGCAATGCTAGTGGTGTTGGTGGCTCAGACTTATCGGTAAAGCTATACATCTCTTTTTCGACGATGTCAGTTGCCCCGCCAATAGCACGGGCAAACAAATCAGTTTGTTCTACAATTGGCAGACGAATATGTTCATAACCGTATCTACCCAGCACATCAGCCAATATCGCCTCTAGATGCAGCCATTTTGCGGATTGGTCAGGCAAAATATCATTAAACCCTTTAATAGCTTTAATCATGGTACGGTCATATCCTTAAAAATTTTAACAAGTATTCTATTATTGTTGTGACGCTTCAACGAGCGCTATCGGAATCTGAATTATCCCAGCTTATTTTACACGAATAATTTCATTCTCACGTTTCTTGGCCAGCTCTTCTGCGTGGGCACGTACCATACTTTCTATTTCATCAACCAAGTTATTAGTGTCGATAAGATGGCTTTTTTCACCCATACGATAGACCAATGACTTACGTGCAGCGCCAACGATACCTATATCAGATTCCTTCGCCTCACCTGGGCCGTTCACTTTACAGCCAATCACTGACAAATTCATCGGTTCGCGCACATCTTCTAAGCGTGACTCTAATGCGGTCATCACTCTAATCACATCAAACTCTTGACGTGAGCAGCTCGGACAAGCAATAAAGTTCACGCCATTAGAACGAATATTGAGCGATTTTAAAATATCAAAGCCAATTTTAATTTCTTCTTCTGGCTCTGCTGCCAACGAGATACGAATGGTATCGCCAATGCCGTCCAATAATAAGCCACCGAGAGCAATGGCTGACTTGACCGAACCGGTACGATAAACGCCAGCTTCGGTGACACCTAAATGCAGCGGATTGTCGATTTGGGCAGAGATAAGACGGTAGGCATCCATAGTCAAAAACACATTGCTGGCTTTGACCGAGACTTTGTATTGATCAAAGTTCAGGCGTTCTAAAATATCGATATGACGCATCGCCGATTCCAGCATCGCCGCGCCATTCGGCTCTGTATATTTGCGTTGAATGTCTTTTTCTAATGAGCCAGCATTGACACCGATACGAATAGGAATGTTGTGATATTTGGCACAAGCGACGACTTCACGTACTTTGGCATCGCTACCGATATTACCTGGATTGATACGTAGACAATCTGCACCCGCTTCGGCAACCGATAGCGCTATTTTATGGTCAAAATGTACGTCGGCAATCAATGGTACGCTAACCAGCTTTCGAATCTCACCAAAGGCTTTGACCGTATCCATCGTTGGCGTTGATACGCGCATCAGATCGGCACCAGCTTCAACGCAGCGTTCGATTTGAGCCACGGTCGCGGCCACATCACAGGTGTCCGTGTTGGTCATGCTTTGCACACTTATCGGTGCATCGCCACCAATCGCGACATCACCGACATAGATTTTTTTGGTCAAACGACGGTTAATAGGCGATGGCATTGACATACATAAATCCTTTAATTAAAACTAAAAAGCAATAGGCTTAAATACAAAAAAGACTAAGGAGCCAACTCAAAACTGGCCTGCTTATCCGTTGCATAAGTATCTAGAGCGACGGCTTCTTGATTCAGCATTAAGCTAACATTATCGACATTATCAATCTGTACATTAAATGGTGGCATGCCTGATAATTTATAGTCACCAGCGGTCTGCGCACCATTCATCAAGTTGCTACCAGAAGCGTCAGTAATGCTGATAATGGCGTCATCTGTCAGTTTGACGTCTAAAACTGCCACATTGGTATTGGTGTCACCGCCTAAATTGAGCGCAGAGCCAGACGCGCCGACCCCATTGGCATTCGTATTAATCGCTGCACCTTGTGCTTGCTCGACGGCTGATATGTCCTCGACAGCGACGGTTGGTTCTTGGTTATTTTCTTTGCTCGCATTGCTCACCATACGAAATAGAAATATCGCTAAAATGATTAGCCCGATAACACCTATGATTAATAAAGGGTTAAAGCGAATACGGTTATGCGTATCACGCTGCAATGTACCCATTGGGCGCAAAGGCGTATCGGTATTGTTTGCCAATTGAGCTTTGAGCTCTTTGGGATAAGCGGCATCAAAGCTGCTTGCAATTTTTACCGGATCTAAATCCAAAAATTTGGCATAATTAATCGCAAAACCACGAGCAAAAGCGGCTTGCGGTAGCTCAGAGAAATTCTCACTCTCTAGCGCTTGTAGATGTCGTTTTAAAATAAATAGCTCAGCTGCCACCTCTTCTAAGCTGACTTGCTTATTTTTTCGGGCTTGTTGCAATACAGCACCAAATGATCCCTGCTGGTTAGATTGAGTGTTTGATGATGGGGTGGTCATTTCCATGGTGCCTCTGGATTATTAAGCCAAGTCTTAAGTTGTTTTGCCTCATCGCTTAACGGATAAGCGGATAAAAGCTGCTGTGCCAATTGCTGGCGCGTTGTTTTGTTATTTTGTGCAGCGGCAATTTTGATGCCTTGCAATAGTAAGCGCGGGCTAATGCCCTGCCCTTGTACCAGTATCAAAGTCTCATCATAGAGCCGCTGTGCTTGTTGCACACGCTGCTGCTCAAGCAATAAATCTACCAATTCAATATGGGCAATAATACTGTTTCGATTGCCATCCAACGCCCGCAAGAATGCTTTGGCGGCTGCCGGATGATCGTCGAGTTGCAGGTAAGTGCGACCCAAGTTTTCTAACGCCCCAATACGGCCTTCATAGCCTAATGCTGCACCGGCGATTTCAAACTGCGCCGCTGCTTCTTTGTAACGCTTCATCTGCGACAAATAAACGCCGTAATTATTGTGCGCTTGCTCAAAATCTTTATCAAGCGCGATGGCTTTTTTAAAATACTGGTCGGCTTTTTCAAGATTGATGCGGCTGCCTTCTTGCTGCAACAAAACGCCCATCATATCATAGGCTGGCGCGTAACGGCTATCCGCAGCAAAGGCTTTTTCTAGCTGACGCTGCGCGGTATCAAGCTCGTTTTTGCGGATATATTGCGCGGCAAGTGAGGTGCGCACACGAGCAATCTCTTGTTGATCCAAGTTGCGATCGCTAGTCGGTCGCGTGGACGTTTGATAAGGGGTGCTACCCGTTAGATCATTGGTCGTCGTACTTTGACAGCCGCTCACTAGCAAGCCTGCCAATGCACTTGCCAGCAGCATACGCTTTGGCGTAGCCAGTGACTCAATCGCTGATATCAACGGTTTGAACGCTGAAAGAAATGGTTTTTGATATTTGAACTGACAAGAATCTTTAGAAGTCATCATAGCCGCCATCATAAAACTGTGGTTCAGTACAGGGGATCAAAGAAGCATCAGTTTAATAGATTTAGCCCCCATAAGTACAATTTAGTTACTATTAATTGCTACCTTCATGGTTATTAGCAGTTATGACTACAATTTTATTACCGTTGTGATGGATAAAAGACAGCTAATTATCAAACCTTTATAGGCTGTTTATCATTTCTATCAATACCGTCTTCAGTTATCAATACCACTCTAAATCTTCTATGCTACCTCAAACCATATTACCCTACACGTTTTCACGATCTTTGATGCTTTGCTGCCACGCTGCCGAACGTCTAGTACGATCAGCAACTTGTCCGACTAATTGACCACAGGCCGCATCGATATCATCACCACGGGTTTGGCGAATCGTACACACAAATCCTGCTTCACTTAAAATATTGCTAAAAGCGTGGATACGATTATTGCTTGATTTATCGTAATTGGCATGTGGGAATGGATTAAACGGTATCAGATTAATTTTGCTTGGCAAATCACCTAATAAAGCCACCAATTGATGAGCGTGCTCATTGCTATCATTGACACCATCTAGCATTACATATTCAATCGTCACATGCTTTTTATGGCGCGGATTGACGTCATAAACATAATTGCGAGCGGCTGCCATCAACTCTTCTAGCGGATACTTTTTATTAATCGGCACTAGCTCATTGCGCAGCTCATCATTGGGTGCGTGCAGTGAAATCGCTAACGCCACATCGATATCTTGCGCCAACTGATACATTTTTGGCACGACACCTGAGGTTGATAATGTCACTCGACGTTTTGACAAACCATAGGCGTGATCGCTCAGCATCAGCTCCATCGAACCAACCACTGGCTTGTAGTTTAGTAGTGGCTCGCCCATGCCCATCATCACGACGTTGGTGACGTTATTTTCCCATAAGCTATGATCGACGTTTTCTAAGCTGTCATTGTCGTCAGTCATATAAGAGGCATTAGCTACCCATAATTGTCCGATGATTTCAGCCGCCGTTAAATCGCGCTCAAAACCCTGTTTGCCAGTACTACAGAAACTACAATCCAGCGCACAGCCAACTTGTGAAGACACGCATAAAGTCTTACGACCATTTATCTTGCTGTCATCTGCTGGAATCAGTACCGTCTCAACCAATGAGCCACCAGTCACTTCGAACACCCATTTCCGCGTGCCGTCATCACTGTATTGGCGATGAATGACTTTTGGCGGAACGACGCAAGCATTGGCTGATAATTTATCACGCAATGATTTGCTAAGATTGGTCATTTGCTCAAAATCGGTCACGCCCTGCTGGTATATCCACCTAACCACCTGCGTTGAGCGAAAAGGCTTTTCGCCAATGCTCTTAAAATACTCTGCAAGTTGGGCTTGCGTCATTCCTAGCAGGTTGGTTTTTGCCTGCGCTTCATCTACTAGCTTGATACTATCTGTTAGTTTAGTAGGGATATGTTGGATAGGTGATTGAACAGTGGACATAATAGATAACCTTTTTGCATAAGCTTAAATAAGCGGTGCAATTGTTTATATGGATGTTGTCATACATACATAATATATGAGTGCATGAGCAATCCGTTATGAGCGCATTTGATAAAAACATGCTGATAAGGGATTGATAACGCTACGTAAAACCAATAATGAGGCAAGTCGTTAAAGATTTCAATGAATAATAGGATTATTATAATAGCTAAAACGGCTTATACCCATAAGATATAAGCCGTCTTGCAAAACTAATTATTAATAACCAACACTATAAACGGATATTAATAATTGCTGCTACTAGCGCGTACGTGCACAAACTTCATCTTCATTGAAGAAGTAGCTGATTTCACGTGCAGCTGATTCAGCTGAATCTGAACCATGAACGGCGTTTTCATCGATGCTGCTAGCGAAATCAGCACGGATAGTACCTTCAGCAGCGTCTTTTGGGTTAGTAGCGCCCATGATTTCACGATGCTGAGCGATAGCATTTTCGCCTTCTAGTACTGATACCAATACTGGACCTGACATCATGAAAGATTTTAGATCGTTGTAGAATGGACGCTCAGCGTGCTCAGCGTAAAAACCGCCTGCTTTTTCGTCATCAAGTTGCATCATTTTTGCTGCAACAATTTTTAGACCAGCTTGCTCGAAGCGGCTATAGATAGCACCGATGTGGTTGCCAGCAACTGCGTCAGGTTTGATGATAGATAAAGTACGTTCGTTAGCCATGAAAAGCTCCTAATAAATGATAAATTCAATAAAAATAAAATGGTCAATGCTTTGTTTTATCTTTGGCCACAATGCTGGCTTGGGCAAACTTAAATAACTCATTGTCTATCAATACGATAATATGAGCGCCAACATAGGATTGCTGCCTATTATAATGATTAAGACTATAAATGATAGGGTTAATTTATGACCGTACCTTGCATAAAAGTAAAAACCCCAATGCTAAGCACTGGGGTTTTATCATTCAATATATCTATTGATAGTGAAACAAATATAAAGATGTTACTGCAATTACGCGTCGTATGGGTCACGCAATACGATGGTCTCTTCGCGGTCAGGACCAGTTGAGATGATATCGATAGGGCAATCGATCAATGCTTCGATACGCTTGATGTATTTTTTCGCATTTTCTGGCAAGTCGTCATAATTGGTGATACCAACGGTTGACTCACTCCACCCTTGTAAGGTTTCGTATTTTGGCGTAACTGACTCATAGAATTCAGCATCGTGCGCGCCTTTACATTCAGTCTCAGGCAAGTCGTAACCCACACCGATAAGCAGCTCTTCTAAGCCATCCAACACGTCAAGCTTAGTCAAGCAAATACCTGATAGGGAGTTCAGTACCACTGCACGACGTAAGGCTTCGGCATCGAACCAACCACAGCGACGCGCACGACCAGTGGTGGCACCAAACTCATGACCGACTTTGGCTAAATGTGCACCAACATCATCAAACAATTCAGTTGGGAACGGGCCACTACCAACACGCGTGGTGTAAGCTTTGGTGATACCCAGTACGTAGTCTAAATACAATGGACCGATACCAGTACCAGTCGATACGCCACCAGCAGTGACGCTTGAGCTGGTCACAAACGGATAAGTACCATGATCGATATCAAGTAATGTACCTTGAGCACCTTCAAACATCAGGTTCTTGCCAGCAAGGCGCAATTGATTAAGGTCTTCGGTCACATCGGTAACCATACCTTTAATTTCTTCTTTCCATTCTTTACAAAGCTTCAATGTCTCATCAAAATCAATCGCTTCAACTTTATAATACTGGGTCAATTGGAAGTTATGATATTCGATAAGATTGCGTAATTTTTCCTCTAAATCATCACGGAATAAATCAGCAAGCTTGATGGCACGGCGCGCTACTTTGTCTTCGTACGCAGGACCGATACCGCGACCCGTCGTACCGATTTTACCAGTACCGCGCTTGGCTTCGCGTGCTTGGTCAAGTGCGACATGATAAGGCATGATAAGTGGGCAGTTTGGTGAAATGCGCAGACGCTCACGTACTGGTACGTTATTGTCTTCCAGCTCTTTCATTTCTTTTAACAGTGCGTCAGGTGCTAACACCACGCCGTTACCGATGAAGCAGGTGACGCCTTCACGCAGGATACCTGATGGGATTAAATGCAAGACGGTGGTTTTGCCATCGACAACTAACGTGTGACCTGCGTTGTGACCGCCTTGAAAGCGAGCAACTGCTGAGGCTTTTTCGGTTAGTAAATCAACAATCTTACCTTTACCTTCATCGCCCCATTGGCTACCCAAAACTACGACATTCTTACCCATGATCAATCCTTACCTTTATGTATTGAGGTGTGTGCAATAACGGTTTAAAAAACTAAAATGATTTTGATAACGTCAAAAAATAACAGTCACGATAGCAACGTTAAGTATGGCTTACTTAAGAAAGCTATGTTTACACGCTCTGTAACTGCCACTCATTGTCTGCGAAACTTAAGCGATGCGTGACATCTGCTGGATGGTCTTGAGTATCTAATGGCATGGTAACGCGATAGCCCTGCTGACGTAGACTTTCCACTAGTTGTAGCAACGTCTGCTTCTGGGTCTTATCGGCATTGTGCAATGCGCTATAATCCACCAGCACAATATTTGGTGCATCAAGCTGCGTATGCGCGAGTAAACGGCTGACGTCCATACTAAAGCCGGTGGCTTCACGCGGCTGCTGTGTATAGCTCTGCATACCATCAAAACGTCCACCCCGTACCAACGGCTGGGTTTCATTATTGATATAACCGTTAAAGACAATACCCGTATGATAATGATAGCCTGACAACTCTGTCACATCGATACTGACCGGACATTGCCATTGCTCTTGTAGATGGGCAGTGAGACGTTGCAACTCATCAACAGCCGTTGCGATTTGCGTATCCTGCTGTGCTGTCGCTGACAGTTTTGCCAATAAATGCGCCATATCATGACCAAAGCGCGCCAATGCATAAAAGTCATCACCCATCGGTAGTGTTTGGCAAACCCGCTTTAGTTCTGGCAAATTCTTATTGGCATACAAGTTCATCAACTGCTGAGTATCGTGCGCTGGCAATTCAGCCAATTCAGCCAAACGCTTAAATATCGCTACGTGACCCAAGTCGATGTGCAAAGTGGCGCTCATATCCAAGCTATTCACCATGCTAAACAACACATCTATCAGTTCGATATCGGCAGCCAATTCACCGCAACCAAAAATCTCAGCACCCAATTGCAATGGTGTCCGTGAGCCAAAAAGCCCTGATGGCAAGGTATGAATCACATCACCTGCATAGCAATAACGAGCAATACCCGTGCCACCGTGATGCGCATCGATACGTAAAATCTGCGGGGTAATATCAGCGCGCACGCCCATCAAGCGACCGGTTAGCTGATCGATAATCTTGAAAGTTTGGCGCTTTAGATCTTCTGAGGCATCACTCAGCAGCGACTCGGTGAATTCAATCATTGGTGGATTGACCAACTGATAGCCGTGAGTAATCAGCTGCTGCGTAAGCTTGTGCCTGAGCACTTCTTGCTTTTGGGCATCTTCAAACAGCACATCCACCACCCCATCAGGCAACAACCAACTATTGGCAACGTCGCTGGCAAAGTTATTCAAATATGGCATGCTAGTGGAGGTAGCCGTGTTTTCGGCAGGCTGAGCCACCGTTTCATTTGTCGTATTTAACTGGGCAAGTTTTGCAGAATCAGAACTGACAGACACAATAAATCCTTGTTTGGCGTATCGCTTACCAAAAACGCGGTACTGATGCGGTACTGATGCGGTACTTATGCAGTACTTAAAGGTTATCTTTACAATTGCATTGATGCTGTGCATTTTTATTTTTAACGCGCAACATCATTGACCCAATTATTTATGAACAAACTAGGTAACCGCAAAAGGGTGAGTAATAAGTATAAGTTAGGACGATAAGACGAGTATCTTTATGCGCTAGTAAACCTTAATAAATCACCAAGGCACTTTATGCTTTAGTTTAGCATAGCAGTTAAGGTTCGCCTAGTGACAATTCGCCACAATCACTATCTAATTGCTGGTCATTACTGTCAAAGACACGGCGATTATAATCGTGTTAAATACGTTGTGGTTCAACTAAAAATGTTAATATCGCCTTGGTATAATGAAGACTGTCATCAGCATGGTTAGAACCACGTTTTCGACTCAGTCTCATGGTACACTACCCTATATTTTTATCTCGGAAGCCTTATGTCATCTGATTACCACCCAAACCCAGCCACTAACCAAAGCAACGTCTTAGGCACTGCCCTTGCCAGCTGTTGCTTTGATCCTATTACCGGCTTTTATCGCAATGGCTTTTGTCACACTGGCAATCACGACGTCGGTCAACATACCGTTTGTGCCAAGATGACCAGTGAGTTTTTAAACTTCTCCGCCAGCCGTGGCAATGATCTTATCACTCCGCTGCCTGAGTATAACTTTGCTGGTTTACAGCCCGGTGATTACTGGTGTATCTGTGCGCTGCGCTGGGTCGAAGCCCTAGATTTCGATATCGCGCCACAAATAAAGCTAGAAGCTTGTCACGAAAGCTTATTAAGCTTAGTCGATATTGAAACCCTAAAAAGCTATGCCCTATAGCTAAGGTGAGCAACCGATAGTAGCGTTTACGACAAATTTGGATTATTGAAGTTTTTTATTATATGACAGGAAAGTATATGGAAAATGATAATAATCAATTGATTAAAAAAACGGCTCATATTGCACCTGACTCCAATATGGATCATATCTATGCCAGCATGAGTGACAAGCATCTCTATCTAGACGATGATGATAGCTATATCTATGGTGATGCCGCTGCCACGACTGAGGACACCATTGAGACCATGACGGTCTACGATCCCGACTCTGAACGCTATGAGGATATTGACTCATCAAGTGAGGATGAGGTGGTCAGCTGCTATGCCTACTCCCGTAAAACTGGGGAAAATCTCGATACAGTAGCGCTCAATGATGTCAGTCGGGCGCTAAACAATAATGGTCAGTTTATTTGGCTCGGTCTCTACGATCCCAGTCTAGAGACCATGGTCAAAGTAAAAGAAGCCTTTGGTCTACATGAATTGGCGATTGAAGATGCTTTTGCCGATCATCAACGTGCCAAAGTTGAGAACTACGACAATGACATGGTGTTTGTGGTACTGCGTACGGCGAAGTTAGAGGACAATGTCATTCGTTATGGCACCACTGCGATATTCATGGGCAAAAACTACCTGATTACCATCCGTAATGGTCCGTCAAACTCCTACGCGCCTGTCCGCGAACATTGTCACCGTCGCCCTGAAAAGCTGCGTATGGGCCCGATATTTGTACTGCATGCCATACTCGATTTTATCGTGGATAATTATATGCCGATTACCGATCGTTTGGGTCGATATTTGCGCGAGCAAGAGCGCTATGTCTTTACCTATGAGTTTGACAAAGGCACGCTAAAAAATCTCTACGAGCTTAAGTCACAACTGGTACATATGCGCGCTATTATTTTACCTGTGCAAGACATCTGTAGCTTTTTTATTAATCACAAAAAAAGTGAGCTGGTCTCAGGATTTTCTCAAGCGGCAAAACCTTACTTTCGCGATGTCAACGATCACCTTTTACACTCGCTAGATGCCATCAATGGTCTCAATGAAATGCTCAGCGTGGTAATGAATACCTATATGGCTATGGTCAATATGGGACAGAACGAAGTCGTGCGTAAGCTTGCGGCATGGGCAGGTATCTTAGCCGTACCAACAGCGATCGCGGGTATTTATGGGATGAACTTTGACTTTATGCCCGAGCTGCATTGGAAGTACTCGTACCTTGTTATCATGACTGTTATTATCGCTTTGTGTAGTTACTTGTACTACAACTTTAAGAGACTTAAATGGTTGTGACATAAAGTGCTGTGCATAAAAAAGGGCTACCACTGGTAGCCCTTTTTTATGATGCTCACCAACTATAGTCAGTGAAAAGTAATATCGAACCATCACGTACTGCTGATATTATTCACGGCGGTGCTTAGTATGACTATCAGGCGCTTGGGCATTATCAGGCAACAGTGCTTTAACCGTTAGATTGGCATGCTGTTTATCGAGATTGTCTTCTGGACGACCGAATGTTTTTGCCGTCCACGTTAGTACCACGATAGAGCCACTCAATAGCATGATGGCCACAGAAATCGTCGCTAGCAGCCATAAATGAAAATAATCTGAGACCGCCTGTACATCGACGACCAAATGTCGTGATAAAGCGGTGATAGCAATAAATATCAAAAACTGTACTGGCAGACGATGGGTTTTAAAATAAATACCTATCATAGCGAGCAGCTCAAGATAGATAAATAACATCAAGATATCTTTTAAATCTGCTGAGCCTTTTTGAATAATACCAACGAACTCTTTACCGGCGGTCCAAACGACAACCACACTGATTAAAAATAAAATAACGTAATGACAGACATCGACAAACTCTCTACCAATACCTTGCAGTCGCTCGTGAATACCTACGTTTTTTTTAGCCATGTTTAAGTCCTATCAACTGAGATGTGGTTGATTTAGCCTGAGTCTTTGTACTATGGAGACTCAGACCCCTTATCTATCGGCAATCAGTATTCGTATGACTATCTTTTTAGCCAGCGTTCAATCCGGCTGATTTTTCAGCTGCATCGACCGTTTGGCGAATCAGCGTATTGATGGTCATTGGGCCAACGCCGCCTGGCACTGGCGTATACGCACTGGCAATATTTTCCACACCTTGCATTTCAATATCACCGACACCGCCATCAGCTGTTGGATGGAAACCTGCATCGATGACGACCGCGCCCGCTTTGATCCACTCTGCTTTAATCAATTCAGGCACACCTACAGCACCAACAACGATATCTGCACGCTTGATATGTGCCGCTAAGTCTTGAGTTCTTGAATGACAGATAGTTACGGTACAATTGGCATTTAATAGCATCATCGCCATTGGCTTACCTAAGATAGCACTACGCCCTACGACCACGGCCTCCAAACCTGCCAGCTCGATACCATGATGCTCTAATAAATGCATGATGCCCTGCGGTGTGCATGAGCCATAAGCGGACTGCTGCATCGCCATTCGACCAAAACCAAGACAAGTCACGCCATCGACGTCTTTTGCCAAGTCGATCTGCTCAAAGCAAGCACGCTCATCGATATGCTCAGGAACAGGATGTTGTAGCAAGATGCCATGGACATCAGGATTATTATTGAGCTCATCTATCTTAGCCAAGAGCTGCTCAGTGGTCGTGATACTCGGCATCTCAACACGTATAGAGTCCATACCAACACGCTTACAGGCATTACCTTTCATACGGACATAAGTGGCAGAAGCTGGATCATCACCGACCAATATCGTCGCAAGGCTTGGGGTGCGTCCCGTCTTATCCTTGATCGTATCCACGCGCACGCGTAGTTGCTGTTCTATTTGTTTGGCAAGTGCTTTGCCATCTAAAACGGTGGCGGACTCTTGGGCAGTAGGCGCGGTAGACATAGTAACTCCAATAGAGGGTACGATATAAAAAAATAAAGACAGCGCGCGCAAATACTTTGCATGTCTGTCTTATCCTTAATCAAGGTGTGATTTATACTGATATTGTACCTGCCTACGTCTAAAAATCCTAGCCTGTATTAGGGCATGTCCTCAATTCAGTCGACAGTCATACGCTCATCTAGCCACAATCGATCACCAGCCACAATCGACCACCAGCCGCAATACTCTCAGCATCGCCGCCTAACGCATGTTTAAGTGGATAGCCTTTCTAATAATACACTTGAAGCATTCATCACTAACAAGCCTCACGATTTAGAAGCTATTATAATTAACAGTAACTAGGGGCTGTATAGCCATCGTAAATAGCGTAGAATAGTCAGTCTAATTTTTTTACATTGAGAAATGTAAACCCACCGACTCAAGGACATGATTATGAAAGATGAAAAATTACAGAAAGCGCTCGCTCGTATGGGGCTTGGCTCACGTCGTCAGATGGAAGAAGTTATTAAATCTGGACGCGTAACAGTCAATAACGGCCCGGCAACCATCGGTGATCGCGTCGAACCAGGTGATGAGATTCGTGTTGATGGTCGTCAAATTAAATATACTGCCGAAAATGAGAAGCGTCGCCGCGTATTGGCTTACTATAAGCCTGAAGGTGAAGTGTGCTCTGCCAATGATCCAGAAGGTCGTCCAACGGTCTTTGAGCGTTTGCCGAAGCTGACTCATGATCGCTGGGTCATGGTCGGACGCTTGGATATTAACTCAACAGGTCTGTTATTGTTTACCAATGATGGTGAAATGGCGCATCGCTTGATGCATCCCTCTGGTGAAGTCACTCGTGAATACGCAGTACGTGTATTGGGTGAAGTGACGTCTGATATCGCGCGTGCGTTAACAGCTGGCGTGATGTTAGAAGACGGTATAGCAAAGTTTGAAGATATCAAAGAAGGCGGCGGTGAAGGCGTCAATAAATGGTATCACGTCCAGCTAAAAGAAGGTCGTAACCGCGAAGTACGTCGCTTATTTGAGTCGCAAGGCCTAAAAGTGAGTCGTCTACTGCGTACGCGCTATGGCACGATTGCATTACCAAAAGAGTTGCGTACTGGTCGTTTCTTAGAGCTCGACAGAAAAGACATCAATACCTTGACTGATCTAGTGAGCTTACGTCCACGTTATGGTACGGGTCTACATGGCGCGGCGAAAGAGAAGCAAGAGCGTATCAGAAACAAACCACTTAAAGCACGTCGCACTACTGACAGTCGTAGCGATAGCCGCAGTGGTAGCGACAATCGCAACAGCAGCGCGAAGCCTAAAAGCAGTGCTAGCCCTGCCAGTCGTGGTACACGCAATACCCGTGACCGCAACGACAAGCGTTAATTTAAACCTGCAATAGATTTAAATTAGACCATAAAAAAGCTGCCCATAATGAATATTTATGGGCAGCTTTTTTATGGGTTTTTTATAATAATTTTACTAACCCAATATTTAGCTATCATGACTATTAATATAGTTTTTCATGACTCGTAAATCTTGCAACTGCTGCGTGTCCATTTGCGCTAACAGATTATCTAAACGCTGCTCAATATTATTGAATACCTGTTGTAATAACGCACTCGCTTCTGCTTTCTTGTCATTACTCACATTGTGAGCATTTATATTCACATTCGCTAGATGGTAGTGACTGGCGAGCATTTCGGGCAAACGCGTATGCAGCAGCTTATGCAACACAAACTGCGCTTCTGTGAGTTCGGGCATTTTATGTTGCGCTTGCAGGGCCTTTTGATAGCGTTGATAGTGATTAACTTTTTCATCGATACGTTTTAATTGGCGCAAGTGTTGTTCTGATAAGCTTTGGAGATGCTTGTTGTTTAGATCAAGCTGTTGCCACTTTATAGTAGATGGTGACAATGTAGATAGTGATAGCGGCGCATCATAATCTTGATAAGTAAGCACACCTGGCGTAATACCAACGGCTTTATGCAAAGCTTGCCAGCCTTTTTTACCCAAATAAACGACCGTGACGGTTGTCACAACCCCAACGCCGATTAATATGCTCATATATATTTACTCTTTGTAACTTACTCTTTATCGCTCAATCATCTGGCTGACGGTTTAGCACTGATCATTCTTTATCGATCGTTTGATATTTTATAACTTAATGTCTTCAGCTTTAGGGCCTTTATTACTCGGGTTTTCTATCGCACTGCCGGTAGCATCACCACTGCCGTGATTGCCTATCTCTTGATTGCTAGAGTGCTCAATTTGGGTACTGGCTATTGGATTATCAAAACGCTGTTGCAAATAGCGATTGGTTGCGAGCAATTTTTGTCCATCTTGGTGATATGAGGCATTTAGCAAATCATCAAACTGAGTATTAATGGTACTCAGTACGTCTAGCAACGCCTCTTTTCCGGTGACATTAGAATGCTTAATCTTAGTGGTATCAGCAAGCGCCCCATCCCCCACATCTAAGTCATGCAAGCGTCGATAGTCAGCTACCGCTAGCGGAATATGTCTGTCCATCAAGTTTTGAATCATAATATAGGTTTCGTTAACGGTATCTTTATCATCTATCTTGCCATCATTATTGGTATCGCCATAAATGACACGTAGCTTTTCGCCTTTTCCATTGATTTGGTCAAGGGCTGTTTTGACTTCCATGGGTAAACTTTTTTCAGGAATATAACCCAACTGCGGCATCGCTTTATATTCAAGCATTTTGGGCGCGGTCACTTTTTTGATACCACGATATCCTAGATATAACCCAGCTGCTGGTAGCATCCCGTATAAAACAAACATCACTAACATCGCCGTTACTTGGGTCATAGGATTGTCCTTATTATTCATCGTAGTTATTATTATAGATAATATTAAAACGCTTAACTCTATAAGATTAAACAAAAAAATAAGGCTTCATTAAAGCCCTATATTGTTATGCATTGCGTCGCTTGTGTTCAAGCCGTGTCCTCAATTCAATCACAGCACTGACTTATGTTAATTTGATGATGATAATTAACAGCCATTAGCTTTTCGTACGGCTTTTGACATAACGGTGCGTTGAGGCAAGACGATTCATAACCGTTTGATGCAACTCGTCCAATAACTCATCAAGCTCATAATCAATTTCTAAAAACAAATCAGTCAGCATGTCGCCTGCGGTCATTTTTCCCTGCATCATCGTGTTTTTGGTGCGATGCGGACTAAAACGTTGCAACTGCTCATAATGATGTAGTGCTTCTGGAATGCTCTCGGATACTAGCTTGTCGATAACAAACTGACGCTCGTTATGTTGCTGCTGTTGCTGCTCGTTGAGCTCACTGCTCCACTCACGGTAACGCTTGAGCTTGCCGTTAATTCGATCTAGTATCGCAACAGCTTCTATAGGCATAGCATTTAGGGTGGCCTCATCAACCACATCAATAAGCTCAGTCATAATCGGACAGCGTCCATGTTTGAGATACCATAGGGTATCGGGGTCGAAAGGCGGTCTGTTGGTCGGGCGCATCGCCGCACGATTGGACAAATAGCGATCGGTCAGTGGCGTTGGCGTCCGAATATCATTGACTTGTGATAACGCTTGGCAGATACGATCGGCACGCTCAGGAGGAGTCAGTGGTAAGCGCTCACTAATGGCGTTTTCATCACGAGCACTGTCTTGATTGTGGATAATACTATCAGCAGGACTGGCATCATCTTCTGCATTAGGAGCGATGGCGCCTTGCTGAACATGTTTGGCAGCTCGCGTTGGCAAATCATCTTGAGCTTGCCCAAATGACTGTAACATTCTTGTCAAACTTACGACCATGTTCTGCTCTGCCCCTTGCCCATTTACTGATTGCATTCGACCACTCAATCCCTTATCTTAACAGTTTTTTGTCACGCTGCCAGTAAGCAAACGTCAACGTTTTGGTCTTTAACATTGAGTAAATGGTTATGAATGCACCCGATTATATTTCTGGTTTTTTGCTGGGATTATCGCTCATTATCGCGATTGGTTCACAGAATGCCTTTGTGCTTAAACAAGGACTCAAACGCGAGCACATCTTTTTTATCTGTCTATTCTGTGCGGTCAGCGATGCGTTTTTAATCTCTGCAGGTGTTGCGGGCTTTGGCGCGGTGACCGCTCAGTATCCGCAAGTCGTCAACATTGCCAAAATTGCGGGCGTCATATTTTTGCTGGGCTATGGCATTCAAAGCTTGTATGCCAGTATACGCCTATCCCATGCGCTCACCGTCGATGGACAAGTTGTGACCAGTTTAAAAAAGGCGCTATTGCTCTGCTTTGGCTTTACTTGGCTCAACCCACATGTCTATCTAGATACCTTGGTGCTCGTTGGCATGGTTTCAACTGGCGCTAGTAGTAAACTGGCCTTTGCGGTTGGGGCTGTCAGTGCCTCATTCTTTTTCTTCTTTGCATTAGGCTATAGCGCGCGCTTACTCAGACCTCTGTTTGCCAAGCCAAAAGCGTGGAATATACTTGATGCCTTGGTGGGTATATTGATGTTTTACTTGGCTTGGCATCTATACCAAAGTTAGAAAACAGCTATATATTCAATCCACTATAAAAGCGTTACAGCGTTAACCTCGCTTGAGGTATTAAATATACATCTACACTTGGTTGCCTTGTACCACTTTTAAATTGAACCGACTACAGTCAAGTTCATATAAATGTACATTTAAAATCAAAAAACCCAAACACATTCTATAAACGTGTTTGGGTTTTTTTAGGATTAACAAAAGCTATATTAAATTAGGAAATAACGTACGCAATCCATTGACGATAATTTCAATAGAAACTGCAGCCAATAACATACCCATGATTCGGCTCATGATATTAAGCCCAGTATCACCCAATAAACGGCTAATACGACCTGCCGCCATCAATGCCAAATAGCAAAAAAGACTGATTAAAAAGCCTGCAACGATAACCGCAGAAACACGCAACATGCCTGAAACTTGAGAAGAATAAATAATAACCGTAGAGATACCACCCGGTCCAATCATCATAGGAATAGCCAGTGGTACTACTGCTGAGGCGGTACTTGGTAGTGCGTGTTTATCGTATTCAACATCGAAATTTTCTTGATCAGGCTTAGCGGGGTTACCATCGCCATTCATCATGTTCAAGGCAATCAAAAATACCAATATACCGCCTGCCAGCTGGAACGAGCCAATAGAGATACCAAGTGCCTTTAGAAGCACCTCGCCTGCCACGGTGAAAAAGCTGATGGTGATAAAAATAGTCAAGCAGGCAATGCGTGCTACTTTACGTCGATCAATCATCGAGTAGCCGCGCGTCAAGTCCAAGAACAGCGTCAAAGCTGCAAAAGGATTAATCAAAACCACAAAGGCTAAGATGATTTTAATAATTTCAGTATCCACTGAGCGCTCGCTTATCTATCGGTAAAACTTGGGCAAAAAGATAAGGCCATCGTGCGAGTGCAACGATGACCAATAGGCGGTTAGCAGTGACATTGTAGCATAGGCAGATAAGCTAATTAAATCATTAACTTTGCTTAACATTCTGATATAAGCGCATTAGCGGCAATAGCTGATTATCGTAGGTCGCTCAGCAACTTTTAACGGATGAATAATCGTATTAACAGTGCTAATAAAGGCGGGGCGTTACCCCGTTATAGTCGATACTAAATAAAATAGATACACGACATTATAATGCGTGACTGGTATAAATTTTTCTTGCTTGCTGTGCCTACGCAGACAGAGACTACAAAAAATTTATATCAGTCACACTGTCTCTTTTTTATATTGAACTGACTATATAAAGTCAAACGTTACGCACTAAAATCAAGACCGATATCTAGAGCAGTGGTACTATGCGTCAAATAACCCATCGCAATGAAATCAACGCCCGTTTTTGCGACCGCTTGCACAGTCTCAGGAGTAATGCCACCAGAGGCTTCTGTCTTGGCGCGACCTTTACACATGGCCACTGCCTGCGATAATATTTCAGGTGGCATGTTGTCTAATAGTACCAAGCTCACACCAGCGTCCAAAGCCTGCTCTAATTGCGCTAGCGTATCGACTTCCACTTCAATCGGAATGAGATGACCCGCGAAATTTTGTGCTTGCTTGATAGCTGTTTTAATATCGCCTGCAATAGCAATATGATTGTCTTTGATCAAAATTGCATCATCTAAGCCCAAGCGATGATTGCGACCACCGCCGCAGCGCACCGCGTATTTTTGCACGATACGTAAACCGGGAATGGTCTTGCGCGTACAGGTAATTTGCGCAGGATAATCCGCCACAGTATCGACAATCTGCTGTGTCGCCGTCGCAATACCACTCAAATGCGTCATGAAATTCAATGCCGTACGCTCTGCCGTTAATAGATGACGTGCATTACCACGTACGATAGCCAATACTGTATCTGCATCAACCTTCTCACCATCGATGACCTGAGCGATAAACTCTATCTGCGCATCAACCAAAGCAAAAGACAGACGCGCCAAATCCATACCGCAAACCACGCCTGCTTGGCGCGCCTTAATCTGGAGCTGCGCCTGCATATCGGCGGGAATGGTGGCTTGCGAAGTCACATCTCCGCGTCGACCCAAGTCTTCAGTGAGGGCAGCCTCAACCAAAGGCTTAAGCAATACTTCATCCAACGCTGGCTCTCGTTCAACTGTCATCTTTAACCCTTATATAAGTATGCTATGAATATAAATTCGATTGATTTAAACTCAAAATGAGCATAAATATAGCGCAAAGTTAGCCTTCCCGCAAGGATAGGTCGGTATTTTATGTGTTTAGGGCGTGCCCTCAATCTGAACGAAAGCGCCTAAATGGGCTAAAAATGGCTAAATCTTGCCAAACTGCGTCAAATAGCTGGTCAATATCATGATATTATCTGTGCTATTTTTCTTGTTTGGCTGCAATTTATCTCATTTTTATCACCATTTTCAAAATGAGGACACGCCCTAGTCAACGTTTATAAACACAGCATATGGCAGAAATATCGTAGGAATAATCTGACAACTATTTGTTTCGTTTGGGCAATTTGCTGTCCATTAGCAAGCTTTGCAGCTCAATATCGTGGCGGAAGCGATAGAGCTTGGCAGGTCGACCGCGCTGAGCGCTACTACTCTCTCCTGTCTCCATCACTAAGTTTTGTGAATCAAGCAAACGGCGAAAATTCTGCTTATGCAGACGCACCCCTGATAAAGCCTCGACGCTTTGCTGCAACTGCGATAAAGTAAAAACGTCTGGCATCAAACCAAAAATAAGCGGTCTGTATTCAATCTTAGCACGCAGTCTCGAAATAGCCGTCGCAATCACGCGTCGATGATCGTAATACATCGGGACGCCTATACGTTGTGACCAATCGTCTGGCAAGACAACGGCTTGATAAGTTGGCGGGTAATTGGGTGCTTCGGGTATCAGCCCCCCTTCATACAGCATCTCATAGCGGAGCAGTACGTGCTCTGCGATCCACTCCCTACTTTCATGAGCATGGTCGCCAACCAAGTCTGTGTCTGTCAGTTCGCCACCTGCTAAAAACGTCTCACTCAGTCCCCAACACAACCCAATACGCTGGCGTCGACGCTGTTGCACAATCAAGTCTTCGGCAGTATTTGCCCATTCCAATAGTACAGGTACGATAAAGTCTGTGATGATACTGGGCATACCATCTAAGTGATTTTCCCACGGGAAATAATCATACCAATCTCGCCACAGTGCCTCGCTTTGTAGCTCTTGCATCTGCGTCTCTTGCACCAAACCCAAATAGCTCACATAAACAAGCGCATGACCATCGATATTACGTCTATTGGTATCAACAAAGGTATATAACTGCTCCAGATAACCAAGCGGTTGCTGTGTCTGCTCCTCCACCCATTGACGCACGCCTGCTTGCAAAGAGCGATGCAACGGCATCAAAGGACCATTGGGCAGCAGCTTGCCTTGATCCACTGTTAATACACGGGCTGTGTGGTCAGTGATGGCGACTAGCACCGCGACCACTTCAGTGGTGCCACTTCCCTGTTGATGCGCATGTGAATAAGACAAAGTCATAGTTTTGGCGACAATCCTTTAAATGTAGTCATTGAATAATAAGTTCATAAAATGCGGCTTTGATACTGTAGATGAGTATAACGTGAATCCCAGACTATCATAGCCTGCCGTTGTAATTCTACAAAACTAAAACTGCGGCTTATTAAACGACTTTACGGTCTGATGAGTTAAAAAATAAGTACTTTCATCGAGGCAGTTATAAAAAAACACTTGTATTTATGCTCAAAATGAGCATAATTAAAACATCTTATTTATTAGCAATATTCAATTGACTTATTTTTAGCGGCATATTACTTGTCGCTACTGTATAAAAGGTTTGCCTTTATGAAAACTTATCCTTACGACGCACCTATCATGAGTACGGACAATCGCATCACCACTCAAATGAACATCGAATATGCCAAAGCTAAAATGCCAGCAGACTTGCCGCGCGCTGAACGCATCGTGGTTGAAGAAAACATCAAGAAGCTATTAAAAAAGCATAATGCGGTATTGGTCGCCCATTATTATGTCGATCCCTTTATTCAGGATTTGGCATTGGCAACGGGCGGTTGTGTGGGCGATTCACTAGAAATGGCACGCTTTGGGCAAGCACACAGTGCACAGACATTGGTGGTCGCAGGTGTCCGCTTTATGGGTGAGTCGGCGAAAATTTTAAGTATGGAAAAAACGGTACTGATGCCAGACCTAGAAGCTGAGTGTTCGCTTGATTTGGGCTGCCCTGCTGACGAGTTTTCCGCATTTTGTGATGCCCATCCTGAACGTACCGTCGTGGTTTATGCCAATACTAGCGCTGCCGTCAAAGCTCGTGCTGACTGGGTGGTGACGTCATCCGTTGGCATCGATATCATTCGCCATTTGCATAATAATGGTGAAAAAATTATTTGGGGCCCTGATCGCCATTTGGGTAAATATATCGCTAAAGAGACGGGCGCAGATATGCTGCTTTGGCAAGGATCGTGCCTCGTACATAATGAATTTAAAGCGACCGAGCTGATGCAATTAAAAGAGGAGCATCCAAACGCCAAAGTATTGGTGCATCCTGAATCCCCTGACAGCGTAGTAGCGCTCGCCGATGTGGTCGGCTCTACTAGCAAATTGTTGCAATCAACTTATGAGATGGATGCCGATACCTTTATCGTCGCCACCGACTTAGGTATCTTGCATGAAATGCAAAAGCGCTCGCCAAATAAGCGTTTCTTAGCAGCGCCTACTGCTGGTGAAAGCGCCAGTTGTAAGAGCTGTGCCTTTTGTCCATGGATGGCGATGAACGGCTTAAAAGGTATCGAGCAATGCCTAATCAATCAGAGCGGTGAAGTTTTGATGACGCCTGATCTGGCAGTTGCGGCTAAAAAGCCCTTGCAACGTATGCTTGATTTTGCCGAATCACAAAAACAGCGAGTGGTAGCGAGCGGTGACATTGTTAAAGACCGTGAGCTGTTCGCCAATGTCGGAGCAGCCTAATATGAATGCGGTGTCTACAGCGGAAGCACTAAGTGCTGATAATTTTGATGGAGCGGTACAAACCGATGTCCTTATCATCGGTGCCGGATTGGCTGGTTTAAGCACAGCTCTAGCATTACCAACATCGCTGAATATTACTGTATTGAGCAAAGCCGACTTGGAAGTTTGTTCAAGCCATTATGCCCAAGGTGGTATCGCAGCAAGCTTAGACAAAGAGGACTCTGTCGCTGACCATATCGCTGATACGCTAATCGCTGGCGCAGGCTTATGCGAAGCTGACAATACCAGTAGCATTTTAAGTGCTGGACAGCAGGCTGTGCAGTGGTTATGTGAGCAAGGTGTGCCTTTTACCCAGATACAGCAAGATGATAATGCACAACCCTTCACTGAACTACAGACTGCTAACTTACATTTAACCAAAGAAGGTGGGCATGGTTGTAGGCGGGTCGCGCATGCGGATGATGCGACTGGTCGACACATTATGGAAGCCTTGACCATAAAGGCTCAATCTGCTGCCAATATCACTGTTTTGCCTTATCATGAAGCGCTGAGCCTTTTAACAAGCAGTGATAATCAGTGCCAAGGGGCGCAAGTTTTTGATCATATTAGTCAACAACAACTGACTTTTTATAGTCGCGCAGTCGTACTGGCTAGTGGTGGCTTGGGTCAATTGTTTAAGCGTGCCAGTGCGCCCAACGTCTGTGTTGGTGATGGCGTGATGATGGCATGGCAAGCAGGCTGCCGCTTAGCGAATTTAGAGTTTATTCAATTTCATCCGACTGGTTTGGCGTTAGATGATAGTAGCTTTTTGATATCTGAAGCCCTACGCGGTGAAGGTGGGCGGCTGACTTGTCCACAAACCGGTTCGCGCTTTATGTTGGACATTGACGAGCGTGCAGAACTGGCACCACGCGATATCGTCGCTCGTGCCATTGCTGAGCAGATTAGTACGAATGGACTTGGCTACGTAAATCTTGATGTCAGTCATCTGCCAGAACAGTTTTTACGAGAGCACTTCCCGCAAATTTATCAAACGTTATTAAAGCTGGGCATCGATATGACTACTGACCCAATTCCGGTCGCACCTACCGCTCATTATAGCTGCGGCGGTGTAGTCACATCTGTCAATGGTATGACCGATGTGGCGGGTCTCTATGCCGCTGGCGAAGTTGCCTATACAGGTTTGCATGGGGCTAATCGCTTGGCGAGTAACTCACTTTTAGAATGTGTGGTGGTTGGACGTAATATCGCTGCTGACTTACCGCGCTATTTGAAAGCATTAGAAAATTTAGATACCGTTGCCATTTATGATAACTCAAATTTATCAGCCCTTGGCATTTGGACGCCGCCAACGCTTAAAGATACTCAGCCCATTACTCTACCACCGTCTACTGACCATGAAAGCAATACTCATCATAACGTCAATATAGATGCTAATATAGCTGGGATAACCGCCAAACTAAAAGTTTTGATGACTGCTCATATGGGTATCACTCGCAGCGCTGGGCAATTAGCACAAGCATTGCTACAAATAGAAAATTGGCAGCAGCAGCTTGGATGCCTCAAGTCTGATCCTCTCAATATAACTAATTCTCTCGATATAACTAATTCTCTAGATATGAATAGTCAGAGCAAGACCATTCCCTATGATGGCTTGGCACACTTTCAATTAGCACGACAATTACAATTAGCGACATTGATTATTCAGTCGGCTTATCAGCGTTATGAGAGTCGCGGTGGTCATTATCGTCAAGACTATCCGCATTTAGCGACCACACCTCGGACCAGTGTAATTGAGCCCTTATCGAAGCTGATAGATGATGACAAAACAGGTAACAAAGAAGGTGGCATTGATTGGATGGTTCAGCCTATAATCGGTGACACAGAGGTTGGATCAGCACATACCGTTGCTAATGTTTAACAGCGATTGAAGGTTACTACTCTAACCATCACAAAACGGTAGATTGCCGTTTTTTATTGACCCCAAAGTGCTAAAAATATGGCTACTGATACGCTGTTTGTGATCGGACTTATGATGGTCGTCAGTTTGACGTGGGCCTTGCTTGCCCTACCTCGCTTGCGTAAGCGCCTGCCAAAAATTTATCTGATTGCACGCTCGTGGTGGCTGATGTTAGCGGCGCTTTGCGCGTGTTATGTTATCGCTAAGATAACGGATAATAGCCAACCCTCACAACCTCCTACCTACCCCTACCAGTGGTTACTCATTGCCTTTTTCGTCTTAATTGGTTTGCGTGGTAGCTATGAGATCAAACGCTTATGGTGCCTACGCAACAAAGCTGTTCTGATTCACAAGCTCCAAGCGCGCGGTTTGCAGGCGAATACTCAGCCTTTTAGCCAAACCTCTCCTCATTCTCCTCAAGCTTACACACGTTTAAATCTGTTAGACCTACTCTTTAGTTTTGCTTTTATCACCTTGATTGTCAGTCTCATTGCCTTACAACAATTAATCTGGCAGCGCGAACAGTATGGCGTTTTATTTTTTGTTTTATATGCCAGTCAGTTTAATGATATCGCCCAGTATTTATGTGGACGATTGCTTGGTCACAAGCTGTTTAAGCGTGGTCTTGCTTCCACCATTAGCCCGAATAAAAGTATCGAAGGTGCTCTTTTCGGTAGTATGCTCGCGGCGCTATTGGCAACGCTATTGGGCATTTGGCTCACGCCTTTTAGTTGGTGGATTTGCTTATTAGCCGCTTATGGCTTAGCGGTCAGTGGTATCGCTGGAGATTTATTAGAGTCCGCCTTTAAACGTCAGCATGGGGTAAAAGACACGGGTACGATGCTCGCTGGACATGGCGGCGTATTAGATAGAGTGGATAGCTTGCTGATTGGCGTGCCGTTATTTACCTTATTTTATTGGCTGCTCGGCTAAGCTGTTATATAGTCGATTCACTTTTAAAAGATACAGTGCTATTGGGATTAATTATTCGCAGCCTCTGTCGGCGTAAGCACAGCAAGCAAGAAAAATTGATACCAGTAGCACGTTATAATAGTTGTCTTTCTTTTATTTAGGACTAACTATATCCAGTAGGTTTATCCAATCTACTGCGCAATATCCAGTTAAGCACAGGCTTAGGTAAATGATTGAGCGCCCGAGTAATATAGCGCATGGAGCGTGGAAATATAGCCAGCTCAATATCATCATCAATCGCTTGCATAACATTCTCAACCGCCGTTTGCGTATTGATTATGAATGGCTTATGGCTGGCATCGCCGTCATTCAAATCACGCAACGCTTGGGTATCAATATAGCCTGAGGCAATACAATTCACTTGGATATCATAAGGTGCAAGTGCTGCTCGATAAGCGCTGGCAGCCGCAATCATGGCACGTTTGCTTTTGGCATAAAGACTGGCATAAGGATACTGCATAGTGCCGGCGATAGACGCGATACAAATCAAGCTTAGTCTGTTGTTTTCCTTGCAATCTGATGAATAACTTTGGCGCTTTAACTGCTCACTTGCCCACCTAAAAACCTGCTCAAAGGCTTGCAAATTAATCGCGAGCATTTTATCGCTGTCCGCTTGATTGAGACGATAGACACGCTCATTTGTGTAACTACCCGCGCTATAAATCACTCTTTGAAAGCTGATATCTGACAAGCTCTCTAACAAACTTTGTGTTTGCACACTATCCATCAAATCACAGCAATAAGTGACAATATTAGGATGCTGACTATTGATATTATCTATCTTCTCCATACTATGACCAACCACGCTCACTTGCCAGCCAAGCTGATGATGATGCAGCGCCAACGCCAAGCCAAGACCACTCGTACCGCCAAAAACGATAAGATGCGATGGTTTATGAGTTGGAATAGACTGTGTAAAGTCTTTCATTTTTGAGTTCATAGCCCGTGCTGTTGTATATAGTTGACCGTACGCTGATAGCCATACTGCCATTGCGCCTGCATTTGCTGCACAAAACCGTCATAGTCACTGTGAATGAGTTCAACCGTCATTTGCTTTATATTAAAACGCTTTTGTACATGCTGTCCTGCCAACTGCTGACCATTATCTGCAAAGGGTAACCAATGCAATTGACGGCTATTTCTTTCTGACTTCACAAGTGATGACGTTTCCATTGGCTGATAACCATGCACCTGTGCCAAACGCTCATTGGGGTCAAAACCAAAAACGCGCTGAATCGCTGGCGAAGCAAGATAAGTATCGTATCCTGCCTTGGTCTCTGCAAATACAGTCTGCCCTAGCTGACATGCTAGCTCGATCGGCGTGAGATTAATTACCCCGCCTAAGCACCACCCCAAATCGTCTATAGGCGTTGGCGGTAGATAATACATATCTGCCATAGAAGCACGAACCGCTGAATTAAACGCCCACTGCTTTACGACATTTACTGACTGATGAATACGCCCATCAGCAAACGTATGCGCAGGTGCGTTAAGCATTTCATCAAAATGCTCTGATACTGCCAAACGCGGTGGCGCAAATAACAACTCTTGTAGTTTAAACTCATTGTGAACAGATTTATCAGCATTAGGCGTTTGATTAGGTGCTTGATAGAGTCGACTAGCGATAATGGCTATCTCTGGCGCGGCGGCATTAAAAGAATTATTATTCTGCTTGGGAGAAAAACGAGACAATTCATCGAGCCATTGCACCTCGTTATCTATCCGAAACATTGCCAACTGCTGCAACTCATCTAATAGTCGTTCGTAGTTATCTGCTTGCTGCTGTTTTTGGCGGTTGGACAGCTGCCGTGACAAGCGCCAGCGTTTAAGCGCCTGAGTCACATAGCGTATTTTCAATCGTTTATTGGCTTCGTCTGGCGCGACATGTCTAATTGCAGTAATGACGCGGTACAACTCACGGCTGCACATCAGCTCCTGCAAATCCTTGGGGTCAGGCGCTAAATTGACTAAATAAGCCGACAGACTACCACCGCAAGTGCCGACGATGATATCTGGCGTCAAATCATGGGCAACCAATGCCGCATAACTGCCCAAATAATAACCAAAACGCGAGCCACCTCCGGAGAAAAGCTGGACACGCTCATAAGGTTTGCTGCTTTTTCTATTCAAAGGCTTGACGCTTTTATTATTCATCTATCACTTATCATCGGTTGATGCTGTTTTAATTGCTAATGACACGGTAAAGATACCAAAACGGTCGATGCGCATGGCGACTTTCTTAAAGCCAGCATTCTCAACCAATTGATCCATTTCCGCTTGTGAGCGACAGCGCATCACCCAACTGCTACCGCGATGATTGTTTAAGGTTTTACTAATAAATTCTTGCTCAGGATGCCACGGCTGATTGGTATAAAGTAAATAACCATCAGATTTTAAACTGTCATAAATACCCGCCAATGCCGTCGCTGGTAGCGTATTGTCAGAAAACAATTCAAACACGCCAGAGGCAATGGCGATATCGAACTTTTTATCATCAAGACCTTTAGCATCGCCACTTCCCTTCTGTACATAAGAATAACTGGCAGGGTCAAACGCATCTTTTTGACAAGTAAGGACTCGATCAGCAATCTCTAACTGTTCCGCCTTTGCCTGTAAGGCTTGGATATTGTGCTGCTCATAATCGCGTAGCTCAGCGTGCAAGTTGGTAAACTCTGTCAATAAATCAAAGGCATAAAAGCCATGCCCACTAGCGATATCGAGTAGTTTCGGCTGGAATGACTCAGTGCTGTTTTGCTTAGCTTGGTTTTGACTAGCTTGGTTTTGATTGCCAGACTTTATATCTGCTAAAGCTTCACGTGCCAGCTCTAATATATGCTCACGGCGAATACGAATCCCTTGCCAACCAATATTGCTCAAGTAAAACTTATCGACCGCCTGACCAAATTTATTCTGACCACTGGGCTGATTATAATACACGTGATCGAGCGAATGCCCCGAATCAAATCCATGCTCCAGTCCTGTGGCAATCGCGTCGCTGACATGACCAAATTTTTGCATAGCAAATCTAGTAATGGCAAAGCTTGGATTAAAGGGTTTAATCGCTAAACGATCAACCTTATCTTTACTGGCACTATTAAGATGAGCCGCGCTTAAATCAGGCGCTTTGACTGCAGATTTAAAGACTTGCTCGGCGAAATCAATACAATCTGCAAAGACATCTGCCTTATTGGTCTCATGAAAGATCGCATGATAGTTGTCTGGATATAATTGCCAGCGTTTATCAGTGGTATTGATGGCCTCATAAAAATCGCGCTCTGCCTGCTTATCGACTACATAATCCTTACCGGCACATAATATAAAGGTTGGCACGGTGATAGCACCCGCATCATCGAGCAAGCGTTGACCCGTTGCATGCGTATCGATGAGCAAGTCGGTCGAGATGCTATTCGATATCAGCGGATCGGCATTATAAGCTTGCTGTGCGTCTTTATCATGCGTTAAGACTTGCGCCTTGACGTAGCTGCTCACGCGTGACATCAGTCCAAGCGCGCGAGCTACCTTTAGCGACGGTATGGCAAAAGGCATGTACAAGCGAATACTCAGCGCTGGCGTACCCAATATCATTCCGCGAATACTGGGGGCATAATCATGTACCCATGCTGCTGCGAGTACTGCGCCGATACTACTGGCGACGATTAATGTATCCTCAATAGCAATGCCCGTTTGCCCAATAACCAGTTGCACAAAACCGTCTAAATCGCGCTCCAGCTCGGTGACGCTTTCGGCATGATCCTTGATACCACCTGAGCGCCCATTACCACGCGCATCCCAAGCAAATACTTGATAGCCAGCTTTTGCAAATTGTTCCCCAAGTTCTGCTAAGCGTCCTGAATGCTCGTGACCACGATGCAACAGAATGACTTGGCGCTGTTGTGTGTGTTGCTGACCGGCTTGTTTGATATTCTCTAAAGGCATCGTCAACCAATAGCGATAATAGATTGCCGTGCCATCATACGCGTTGTAGCAACTTTCACCGCTAACAACTTCGGACGATGATAGATGAAGGTCATCGCTAACCTTGTTTGGGGCAGCTTTGGCATTGGTAGACTGGGAATTTTTAGAAATAGCGGGCATTGTCTGGGACTCCAAAAGGGACGTTTTAGCAGCAGAGTTTGATAAAGGAGAGTTCGATAAAGGAGAATTTAATGACAAGGTATTGGGAGATAGCGTATCAGGTTGATCAATAATCGCTTGGCAATCGATAGATGAAATAGATTGATACGATGCGTCTGGTATTGACTCAAGACTGTCTGAGCGGTTTGAGCGCAGCACAGGTAGTTTACGCATCAAATATAAGTCTGCCATATAACGCAGTCGATTGAGACAAGTTTTTAGTAGCAGCGCCTCTGTGAGTATAAATAATTGCCCTACTCTGATATGAGATAGCACGATCGGCGCTTTAATTGCCATAAAAGTGCCAAGCACACCGAGCACAAAAGCACGATCACTTTTGCCCAAAGGCCCTTGATTCGCTCTAATGTCTAACATCCTATTACTGGCGATACCTAGTAACTCGGTGCCGATACTAAGCACGATTAGACCGACAATATGTGGCTGATGAATTGATATATTGTTGGGAAAATTGACTGCCGACGCTTGCCAATTATCATTAGCAACATGCGGAGCAAGACTTGCGATAAGCGCCGTATCAGCCACGATATCACCCACTTCATTGAGCACTTCACCAAGTTTAGAGGCTTGCCCGTGCTCGCGCGCCATCATGCCATCGATAGCATTGAGCGCCATGCGTACAAACAATGATGAAGGCAATAAAAGCCATAATTCCTGCTTCTCAGTTGCGGGCTTGGCAATCAAATAAGCCGTACCAAGGCTCAATAAGATGGCTGACACCGTCACTTGGTTAGCAGTAACCTTTTGCTCGACCAATGCATCGCTAATTGGGCGCAATTGATCTTGAAACTGAGATTTGAGCTGATAGAGCGACATAAGGCGAGCCAAATATATTCAGTCCTTTAATGTAACAACAAAAGTTGATTAGGTAAATACTTAAGTATGGCTGTTAGCCGGATTATCATGCATAAAACCCTATCCTACCATCTCGCTACAAAGGTGCTTATCTTATCAGTCAACATTTAATGGTTAAACAGTCAGTTTTCATAAGGAATCTTAGTTGCTCATGTCAGTATTAATCGCTTGATATGCTACAATCCTCAGCTTCTTAGAAATACCTTCTCAAAAACACCTTTAAAAATGCTACGAGCCTGCCACCATGCAAAGCCTGATTACCCTTGTTCTGGTATTAATGCCAATGTTTATTGGTTTTGCCATTCCTTCTAATCCTAAAATGACCAAGCTTGCGGATAAAGGCTTGTCTTATTTGGTATTTATCATCTTAGCGCTGATTGGTATTGAGCTGTCGCAAGTGGAAGGGCTTGGCAGTCAGATAGGCGAGATTGCGCTATATGTCACTATATTGTCGATATTGACGATTGGTACGGGCTTATTTTCCCTGATGTTGTTCGATCATTTGCGACCATGGCACGCCAAAAAACCCAGCGTAAAGTCTAAAGAACATCGCGTCAGTATTCGTGGCAGCCTCGCTCAGGTGATTTGTGTGGTGATTGGTATGGTGATTGGATATTTCCTACCAGATAATTATATGCCGCCTGAAAACACCATGACGGTGATGTTAATGATATTAATTTTGCTGGTCGGTATTGGCTTAAAAGGCTCGGGTATTACTTTAAAAGAAGTGCTGCTGAATAAACGCGGCGTTGAGATGAGTGTCATCTTTACGCTAGCGGTATTGGTTGGTGGTTTATTCTTTGCGCTGATGTTCAGTGAGGTATCGTGGACGAAAGGCTTGGCATTGGCATCAGGATTTGGTTGGTACTCGCTATCAGCAATCGTCATGACCGATGCTTATGGCGCGGTTTGGGGCAGTGTGGCACTCTTTAACGACTTGGTACGTGAATTTTTTGCGCTGATATTTATCCCTGTGTTTATGCGTAAATACCCATCAGCAGCGGTAGGACTTGGCGGCGCGACGAGCTTGGACTTTACCTTACCCATTATTCAGCAGTCTGGCGGTCTAAAAGTTGTGCCACTGGCAATTAGCTTTGGCTTTATTATTAATATTGTCTCGCCTGTGTTGATGGTGGTATTTTCGGCGTTGGGATGATAGCAAAAATTTTGATTCAAATAGGGTGAGAGTCCTTTCATTATCAAGCCACTTCAATATCTTTATCCACTCGACAAGCCCTATCATGCCACTCAACAAAAGCCTTTATCGCTACAGACTCTAATTGATGACTGGCTTCCTTGCCAGCAAAACTCTCAATATAACGACAGGCACGGTAGCCTTGGGCAAAACGATCATAGTAAACAATCCACTGTTTACGTGCTTTTAACTCATCTTGACGTTGCTCAATGCTATTCTCCACATCAGTATTATCAGAGCCAAACCAAAAGTTTTTAGCAGGGATATCTTTAGCCAACTTATTGTTTTCAACCTCACCCATACGCCACGGCTTGGCAGTGAGCCGCGCTCGAAAACACTGCTGCGCCTGACAAAGACGTACATAATTAGCATCCGCATGGAAATACTCAAACCACTCCGCGACCAACTCATCACTTGGCGAAATGGTATCGTGTGTGGCAATAATGCGAAATCCTGCTGGCGTTTGATATAAACGAAAGCGTTCGGTAGGATGATTGACAACACGTTTTTTGATTACATCCATCATGTAAGGCAGTAATGAGGCGATATCATCGGTATATTTTTGTGCGTGTGCTTTGTCTCTTTGGCTGGCCTGTTGCCATAGATATGCAGTCACGCCAAACATAACTGCCAATAGCCACAACCAAGACAATCCTAGCCAAGCGATGACACTGGCGATAAGTATAAACACAAGGATAAAAACCCAAACTTTTAATTTGCTTGATGGTTTACTTTGATAAGTGGGTATAGCAGGCATAAAACCATTAGGGCTGTAATGTTCGGGATATAAATGACCTAATAAGTCTTTATTATCGACATCAATGATTGCGATGTTATCGACGTTGGCAACCTTCGCACCGTAACTGTTACGCGTCACAATGAGCTGAGTATCAGACAATCTATTCTCTAAATTGCCTTCTATTAAGCCATTCTCCGAAAAACCATGCTCGGAGATAATCTCTTCACGAATGGGAATACCATTACTTGCGTTATACTCTTCCCTGCGCTCACGGCGTAAGATATCTTCACCTGTCAGCCAGCGATGATGCGCCTCATTGACTCTTGATTTAGCATGGCTTAGCGCCTCTGTTTGACTGACATCTGACCAACCATAACGTTTAATAGTGGCTTGTTTAGAATTAAAAGTATCAGACGTGTCATCAGCCGTTTCTGATAAATCAAAGCGCTGTTTGTATTGCGCCCAGTATTTGGGGATAAGCATGGGGTTTGCCTTTGGATAAGTCATTTAAGATAGATAATGGATAAGTGCTCAATATCTCTAAGTCAAAACCCTAAACCCCACTCGCCTGCTTAGCAAACAGTCTCATCAATGGCTTAATTTTGCCAACTCGATACATACCTTCGCTGCGGATTTGTTGAATAGGACGCATCTGTGCAAGCGACCCTGCGAATAGCCAGTTAAGCGCGGAAAAGCTATGCATCATTAGACTGTTATGCGGACGGCGCAAACGCTCGTAGCTACGCAACGTTTGATTACTGCCCCAACTGGTTCCACCACTACGGGCAAAGTCGTGTGACAATTGCTCGCTTAGAGTCTGTACATCGAGCATGCCTAAATTCAACCCTTGACCTGCCAGCGGATGGACACCATGCGCCGCATCACCGATCAAGACTAAGTTGTCCGCGACGTAGCTTTTCGCTTGTTGCGCGGTCAATGGAAAACTGGCGATTGACTCAATCTGAGTGATAGCACCTAGCTCATAGTTACTGGCAGCAGCCAATTTATCAGCAATGACGCGCGCGTCCTCCTCTATCAATGCCAATGCTTGATTGCGAGGCAATGTCCATACGATCGACTGCCAGTGTTGCGGGTTGGCTTTGTCTTCATCAGTAATATCCGCTAATGGTAATAGTGCCAGCGTACCTGTGGGCAGCATCGCCTGACGAGCGGTTGCTTGATGCGGCTTTTCGGTGTGAATCGCACAGCAAATAGCGGTTTGATTATAATCAAGTGTATCTAGCCCAATCGCTGCTTGCTGACGCACAAATGAGCCGCGACCATCAGCACCGACCAGCAGCATTGCATCGATATTAGTATGATCGTCTAACGTCACACGGTAGCCTTGCTGCGTACCCAACCAATCCATATTGATAACTTTATGTCCAGCGATAACGGTTAGATAGTCACGGACATCATCCTCAGATAAACGCTGCCATAACGCATGTTCAATGACGGCAGGCTCGACCATGCTGCCAAGCATTTGCGGTAGCGTAGTATTAGAATGATTATCACCACTGTCGCCAAATAATAGCTCGCCCATGCCGTTCAGTTGCCATACCTGCATTTGTGAGTAGTCCGCTTTACGCTCAGAGGCAGCAATTTTTTGCCACGCGCCGACATCACTGAGTAAATTAATACTGGCCACGCTCAGTGCATAAACGCGAGCGTCGCGTTGCTTCAATATGTCTTGCCACTCTGACTCATCACGTTCAGGGCGTGCATCAATCAACGTCACGGGCATTTTTGCTTGCGCCAATTTTAACGCTAATGTCGCCCCAACAATACCGCTACCGATAATCAGCGTATGATTATTTTTCATAAGTTATTCCTACATTTAAGTGCCATCGTATAGAACATTGGTATAGACCGTTGATATAACGTAATGTGACAAACTACGACTTTAGTCCCATCGCATAATTGGCGATTAGTGGCTTAATATTGGGCAGTTTATCAAAGGCAACCAAAGCCACATTCCGTGCCAGTTTAATGGCGGGGTTAGGATGCGTAAAGCCATGTACAACGGCATCACAAAAGCGAATGACGCGTTTTTGATCGGTTTGACGTGCCTTCTCATAGCGTTTTAATAATTGCGTATCGCCAATGTCTGCGCCTTTAAGCACTTGCGTACTCATCATCTGCGCCAGCACATGAGCATCACGCATACAGAGATTAAATCCCTGACCGGCGACAGGATGCAACGTATGCGCCGCATTGCCCATAACCACACAGCGACCATCGACTTGTTTGTCTGTCAATACTCGTGTTAGTGGATAAGCACCGCGACGACCAGCTGTGACAAACGTGCCAGCACGCTCACCGAAAGCTTGCTGTAAGGTCTGTAAAAAGTGTGCGTCATCCTCTAGATACTTGGTTTCTTCACCTGTTGGGCAGACCCAAACCACCGAGCGTCTATAACCTGTTTGATACTCATCATTGCCATCGCCGTCTGGATCTGTCAATGGCAATACCGCCAGTGGCCCTGCTGGGCTAAAACGCTCAATCGCCACATGCTCGTGTGGTTTGTCAGTCTCTACCACGCCGACGATAGCGGTTTGCTGATAATCATAAGTCGTCGTGCCGATATTCAATAGCTGACGCACCGTAGAATCGCGACCATCACAAGCGACCAATACGCTAGCTTGCAACTGCTGCACATGCTCCTCTTTACCATAGTAGCTAAAGCTCAACGTCACCATGTCGTTTTGCTGCGCAACTGCCGTGACATTCGCATGATCAATTAAGGCAATGAGCGGCTCTTGCTGAGCGGCAAGCAATAGCTTACGTCCCAGCCAAGCATTCTCCATGACTTGACCAAATGACTCTACTTTTTCTTCGTCTTTATTCAGCTGCGCGCGTCCAAAACTACCTTGTTCACTGATTTGAACTGCATCAATGCGACAAGCATGACTTTGCAGCTCATCCCATAGACCAATCTCTTGGTAAATCTGTACCGTACGCCGTGATAGTGCCGTATTGCGGCTGTCTAAATAATGGCTTCGATTACTGTCATCATTTGGACTAATGGTTGGATAGCCCATTTTTTCGAGCAAAGTACTGGCGATACCATGATGCGCTAGTAGCAACGCAAAAGACAAACCCACGTGCCCACCGCCAACGATAAGAACGTTCTGGTCAGTGACTGCCCTTGAATTGCCAAATTTGTTTTTGGCATTCGATAAATTTGAATCCATATTTTGCATCATGATTATTCCTATTGTGATCTGTTTGGTATGCTGGCTGGCTATCCGTCATCAGCAAAAACTTTATTATTATAGAAGTTATATTACTCTATATAAAAACGCCATCGTTCTATTGAGAGGTGAAGCTCAGTATTAAGTTTACTATTTAGACAGCGATGTAAATAGTGATGATATGGCTGATAGATTACCACAAATTGTCCATCATTCAGTGCTCTTGACGGTACAGACAGCGTGTACAAAAAGCATCGAATATCTAAAATAACAGCGCCAGCTTACTTAAGGCACAAAGTTACTCAGCTTAAACGGCAGTGCTTGCAAAATATTGGCATAACGGTTGCAATCGCCATACAAAAACAAGGCTGTCCATGCCATCTATGGCTTGAATTTTAAAATCTATCTACCATAATAAAGGAAGGCCATTCACTTGTTACTATCGATAAATTACATAATAATTTTACCGTCATTGTTGTTGTCTCTACTCTCTAAAAGTATTACTGACTATTTTATCTATTACACCCATGCTTCTATCAATAAATAAGAATAGCATCGGGCTACCAATATAAGGATAATCGATTGACTGATTCCATGAGCCGCCGTATAAAGTTCGAATCATTGACCCCAGCACAGCTCAAGACCGTGCTTGGTGAATACAACAACCACATGAAATATATCCAAGAACGCCTCGATATCAAAATCAGCCAACGCCAAGGGGATTTTTGCCTGAGTGGTGATATCACTGGCGTTGAGCGTGGCGAACGCATCATTTACAAAATGGTCGATGAAGCTCAAAACTCAAAAGATATTAGCGCAGAAGAGCTGCACCTCATTATCCAGTCAAGCATCGCGCGCGATCAAGATAACGAGGCAAATGAGCAAGCTACTGCTGAAGAAAATGAGAATAATTTAGAAACCGCTAGTGAGTTTACCCCGATCAGCTTGCGCACGCGCAAAGGTAAAATCATTCCGCGCGGTGGCAACCAACAAAGTTATGTGAAAAACGTCTTAAGCTCTGATGTCTCGTTTGGTATTGGTCCTGCGGGTACGGGTAAGACGTATCTTGCTGTTGCCTGTGCGGTCGATATGATAGAGCGTAATGAGATTGAGCGTATTTTATTGGTGCGCCCTGCGGTAGAAGCAGGCGAAAAGCTAGGCTTTTTACCGGGTGACTTGTCACAAAAAATCGATCCCTACTTACGCCCGTTATACGATGCGTTATACGAGATGCTTGGCTTTGAAAAAGTCGGTAAAATGATTGAAAAGCAAATCATTGAAGTTGCACCACTTGCTTATATGCGTGGTCGTACCTTGAACAATTCTTTTGTTATTTTGGATGAAGCACAGAACACCACACCTGAGCAGATGAAAATGTTTTTGACACGCTTAGGCTTTGGCTCACGTGCGGTCATCACTGGTGACATTACTCAGGTCGATTTGCCACGCGGTACCAAGTCAGGGCTGACCCAAGCACTCGAAATTTTAAGCGGTATCGAAGAGATTCATATCACTAAATTCGATTCAAAAGATGTGGTACGCCATCAATTGGTACAACAAATCGTTGAAGCTTATGAAGTATTTGACACTGAGCAGTTGATCCTAGAAGAAAAGCGCAAACAAGAACGCTTAGCTGAGCAAGAGCGTAGACAAGCGATCAGCAACGCGGCTGCTAAGTTATAGGCGAGAAGCTATGGTTGATAAATTGTAGCCGTAATGAAACGTTAAGCTTTAAAACGTTGAGCTTTAAAACATTAGGTTTCAAAATATTAGCTTTCAAAATAATCAAAACCGGATTACTAAAGACAGTAGTTCGGTTTTTTATTAAGGTCTGCTATTTTTTAAAAGGATAGAAAAATGAACCAAGCTAATGATAATAGTATGACTGAAACAGCTGCAACTAATCTGACCAGCGCAGATCTCAATATCAGCGCGATTGACAGTATTGATGATAATTTGATTGATCGCTTTTATAGTGCAGATAATCTGTTACCAGTCATAATGGCAACGCTGAATTATATCGATGAACGTATTAACAATGGTATGACTCTGACCTACTTTGCAGATATTGACTCTGAGCAATGGCAAGAGAAGCCAAAAGCACTCGATATATATATTACGGATGAGACAGAAGGACGCGAGTTGAATCTGGAAGCGCGTGGCAAAGATTATGCGACTAACATTTTATCCTACCCAAGCGATATGCCAGCTGCCATCATTGAGCTGATGCCAACGCTGCCACTTGGTGAGTTAATCATTTGTCATGAAGTCATGGTACATGAGGCCGCCGAGCAAGACAAAACCGTCGCGCAGCATATTAGTCACCTATTGATACATGGTGTACTGCACTTATTAGGGTTTGATCATGAGCTTGGGCAGGCCGAGCAAGATGAGATGGAAAGCTTTGAGATTAAGATTTTGGCAGGCTTGAACCTACCAAATCCCTATATTTAAATATATGCGCTTTTACTCACTAGAGCTTTATGGACTAGTCTTTAGCCAATGGCAGTTTCTGCGCTTGCCCCATCTGATTAATCATGTGATCTAAGCCTTTAACATGGACACTGCGCTGCGGGAATGGAATCTCAATTTTTTCGTCATCGAGCGCATGTTTGAACTGCTCTAGTAGCTCGCATTGCATCGACCACCAGTCAGCATTGGTCGTCCAAACGTTCAGGGTTAAATCCACTGAATTATCACCCAAATTGGTCACTCGCACGATAGGCTCAGGATCAGTAAACGCCAATGCATTGTTTCTTGCGAGGCTTAGCATCACCTCTTTGGCCGTTTTTATATCGGCATCGTAGCCAATACCAACCGTAATATCGACGCGGCGATTGGGTAGCGCCGTATAGTTGACAACGGCTGACGTGGTGATATCGCTATTAGGAATGATGATATCGTGATTGTTAATGGTCGTTAAATGGGTATTGACCAAGCTAATCTCAGTCACCGTGCCGGTATAACTGCTGATCTGGACATAGTCACCGCGTACAAACGGGCGAAAAGTCACAATCATAATACCAGCGGCAAAGTTCGACAGCTGATCCTTTAGTGACAGACCAATGGCAACGGCGGCACCACCCAAGATAGCGACAACCGAGGTGGTTTGCACGCCAACTTTGCTTAGCGCAGCCAAGGTAATCACGACCAGTAACACACCATACAACAGACGGCTCAAAAATCCAGCGACTGTCTCATCTAGATGGCTACGCATCATAAGACGATTGGAGAAAGCGACCGCCTTTTTGGCCAGCCAGCGTCCGATGATGAATATAAGTATTGCCAAAGCCACTTTGATGACTAACTCTATTGCAGTGCTGGTTAGCGTGGCCACATCTATTGTAAAACCTAAAAATTCCATAATGACTCTTTATTCTATCGCTGTATTTTATGAATTTGGGTGTCTGCTATTAGGGATTCGAACTGATTCTTGTTATCTTAACTTGTTATCCTAATAAGTCACATCTACTTTGTCACTATAACGGTAGGTACGTATCAAACGCAACTCGACTATATCATGCATGTCTTTAGTGAACTTACCAAAGGGCGCTGCTTGCCGTACTGACTGCTTAGCAGCTTCGTCCAATATCGTAGAGTCTGAGCTTTCAAGCAGGCGAATGGCTTTAATATTTCCATCATGACTGATAATGACCATGAGGCGCACTTCACCCGTGATACCTTGCGCACGCGCTTGAGCAGGATATTGTAGATTACCAACGCGCTCGACATGTTCACGAAAAGTATTGATATAGTCAGCGGCTGCACCACGCGTCGTTGAATTACTATCGACCGTCACTACTTTCGACTTGGTTGCATAGAGCTGCTGACGCTGAGACAGTTGCGCCTCTAGGGTGGCAATTTGCTTACGCAGTCGCTCTTCTTGCGCCATCAGATCATCTTTTACTTGCTTACTGTCATTATCAGACTCTACCGTAGCCTGTCGCCAGCTTAGCGTGGTACGCAGATAGCTCTCTTGATAGCGTTGCTGTCGAACTTGACGCTGCAAACTGATCACGTCTTGGGTTTCGCTCATTTGCTCAGCAGACAATGGACTGCTCTGATCGGTCTCTTGCCTCAAAAGCTCACGTACCGTACCACCGCCCTCTTGAGAGGCGTTGGCAATAAAGTGGGCATCTTCATTCGGCTGCATATTATCGGCTAGCGCCTTAGCCACGTCTTGCATCATCGCTGCAGGATCTTTGCCCATAGAAAAGCTGATACCAAAAATAATCAACGCATGGACGGCTACCGCAATGGCAATAGCAACAGGCAAACTAATATCACGCTTGGGTGCTTGCGCTGAAAAGTGGTAGCTTTGTGAGTCTTTGATATAGGCCACAATTGGTCTCAGCTTCTGGATATGAGCTTATAAGTATAAAGGCAGCAGACAATACGCTGAATAAAATTAAGGCGCGTTATCTGTGGCACATGTCGGCGCTATCATAACATGACATATAATTATGTCGCTAGCATAACCGTGGCTGACCAACCTTATGCCACCTATGCATCATTTTGCGGTAATAAAGTTATCAACACACCCTAGTCGCATAGCAAAAATAACCCCACAAGATTATGTGATTGGTTCATTGATATTAAGTATGCTTATCAAATGAATACCGACAAAACGCATGTGTTCATTTTGCATGCTTCTGTTTTGTTATATACTGTTTCTAATGACAACATTATCAACTATTAGGTATTACCCTATCAAGCATGACTTTTTCATTTGTGTTTGCTAAGGCAGTACCTAGCACTCGGCGAGCTTAGTAAGAAAT
Organism: Psychrobacter glaciei; assembly: GCF_014652895.1. GTDB lineage: Bacteria > Pseudomonadota > Gammaproteobacteria > Pseudomonadales > Moraxellaceae > Psychrobacter > Psychrobacter glaciei. Next base: position 47,360 of record NZ_BMZR01000007.1, on the reverse strand, counting down.
GCTGTAACCAAGCAAGTTCCATGGCGTCGTGTTTTTTGACTACTATTAGCATGCCTGACAACTAAAAAACCATCATTGACCATCCATACTTCATAAACGATTCTTTGCGTCGCCTTTGATGTTGCTGCCCTATATTTATAAGGATAATAAGTTTGAGTGATTTTGATAACGTGAATAATTCAGACAGTTTTGATGACTTTTTCGATAGTATCGGCTATCGTTTTGACGAGTCATTCAGCGATGGTTGGGATCGCATAACCCAAACCATCAAGAACCTATACGATAGAACGACTGATAAACTTGAAGATGAGCTGTCTCTGCCAGTCGCTCAGAGCTATGTCAATGATGCTCTGCAAAAGTTCGTGACCGACAATGTCAAAGCCATCTTAGAGCTGCGTGTTGAGATGCATGATGATTGGTTTCGCTTATACTGCACCATCAACGTAGCCGGTATTTATGTAGAAATCGCCAGTAATTTCAGTTTGGTTCATGTGCAACTTGATCGTAATGTACAGCGCTTTGTATTTGGGCAACAAACTTATACCGATGTGCTTAACTTACGCTGTGAGTCATTTATCAAACGTCAAGGCGTCAAGCTGTTCATTTGGTTCTACCATCGCATCCTAAAAAAAGATCCTTTAGGTTTTATTTTGTCTTATATCAATATCGCGCGCGCAAAAGATGAAGTTATTTATCTTGATATCAATCGCTGGCTAAAAAAGAACAAAAAAATAATGAGTGCTTTGCATAAGGTACAAGTGAATTATGGCGAAATTGAAGAAGAGCAAATGATTTTGAAAACGCAAATCAATTATCGCGATCTATTGGCAGCAAGCAGCAACGAGGACATCATTGGCGACGATGATGAGCCTGAACTTATGCAAGGTCCAATCAACCCGATTGATGATGCCACCGAACCAAGTCAAGTTTAGAAACCACTATAGTCAAAATATCCTAAAAAAGTTACGGTATTGCTGATATCAATTTTTTGTCGCCTCTGTCTGCACAGGCACAGCAAGCAAGCAAGCAAGAAAAATTGATATCAGCAGTGCGTGACGTATCAATATTACTTTTCACTGACTATACTTTTAGCTCACAAAAAAACGCTGACTCTTGGAGACTATGGTCTTTTAAGAGTCAGCGTTTTTGTTTTTATCGAGCCAATTTTCATTAGCATAAAGAGATAAGACGACTACCAGTAGTTTTCGACCGCAATATTGCCCTCACCGCGACGATTCATCACCAACCCTAATGACTTTAGCGTCTCTTTGGTATCCTCTACCATGTCTGGATTGCCGCACAGCATGACATGCGTGCTATCAGTGTCTAACGCTATACCTGCTCGCTCTTGTAGCGTGCCGTCTAATAACAGTTTTGGTAAACGCTCTGCCAGTGCGCCCTCAACTGGCTCACGAGTAACAATGGGGATAAAGATTAATTTGGCTGGATTATCTACTAACGTGCCAAAGTCTTCTTGTAGACTTTCTATCTTATCCACATAAGCCAGCTCTTCTATCGACCGCGCGCTATAGGCTAATACAATGTGCTCGTAATCCTGCCACGTTTGCAAGTCTTGTAGCATGGATAAAAACGGTGCGAGGCCAGTACCTGTTGCGAGCAGCCATAAATCTTTGGGCAATGGTTTTTGATAACGCGCTAAGGTTAAAAAACCAAACGGCATGGTATTGAGCAATAGCTCATCGCCCACTTGTAAATGTTGCAGCTGCGAAGTAAACGCACCATCAGGAATGACGATAGAGAAAAATTCTAACACCTCGTCAAAGGGAGAGGAGATAATCGAATAAGCACGAAAGATATCTTCATTTAATGCAGCATCAGATACGTCGCTAGAGGCCTCATCTTGCTGCTGATAATACTGTAATTGGCTCGGGTTAACACCCAAACGTACAAATTGACCCGCCGTAAATTTAAAGCTGGCAGGACGGCTGACCGTAAAGCTAAACAGATTTGGTGTCCAAGTAGTCTTACTCAGAACAGTTACGGTTTGGATATTGTCACTCATAATCATTCGTCACTTATACTTTATTAAATTTATTTTTATAAGAATTTAAACAATAAAAAAAGATGCGCCAAGCTTATCATAAAGCTGGCGCATCTGGGTTTTCTAACCGTAACAGCAGATAAGCAGCACCATACAAATACGGCGACTTATCTTATATTTATAATGGTATTACCATATACGTGCCAGACTTGCCCATTCAATCAGCGTGTTCGGCAAGATACCAAAGAAGACTATCATCGCAGTCACTGCAATCACCATAATACCACCGGTGCGAATGCCCCATTGCCCAGAAACATCAAACTCAATGAATTGCTTAGGACGTTTGAACAGTGTAAGTAAGACACGTAAGTAATAGAATAAGCCAATCGCACTACCTAAGATAATCATCGCTGCTAAGAACCAATTGGCTCCTTGTACAGCAGCTAATATGGCAAATAACTTCGTGATAAAGCCTGCTGTTAGTGGAATGCCAGCCAATGACAACATCATAATCGTCATGACAGCAGTCAACACTGGACGACGCCAAAACAGTCCTTGATAGTGGGTCAGCTCATCCGCTTCACCAGCCAAGCGATAAGGGCTCGACATCAAGGTCACGACACCAAAGGCACCGATAGAGGTAAAGGCATAAACCGCCATATACATGCTAGAGATACTATCTGCGGCTGAACCAATACTGACGATCACGATCAGCACATAACCCATATGCGCAATTGAAGAATAACCCAATAGACGTTTGAGGCTGGTTTGACGAACCGCCAACAAGTTACCTGCCAAAATAGATAAGGTCGCCATGACCATCAATAGCATTTGTACCGACGGTAACGCCAATAAAGAGGTATCGATCAAGAATCGTACCGCCAGCGCCATCATAGCAACTTTGGATACCGATGCTAAGAAAGTCGCGATAGGTGCAGGTGCGCCTTCGTAAACATCGGGTGTCCACATATGAAATGGTGCTGCTGACAGTTTAAAGGCAATGCCGAACATCATCATTGCCGCGCCAAGTATTAATAGTGGCGATTCAAATACATCTACCAGCATAATGCTAATCGGCTTGAAAGCCAATGAGCCAACTTGTGCATAGATAAAGGCCATGCCCATCAGCAAGGTGGCCGATGCCGTCGCTGACAGTACCAGATATTTAAGTCCTGACTCCAGCGAGCGGTTGCGCATGTAAGTATAAGACAGCAGACCGTACAATGGTACTGAGAGCAGCTCTAAGCTCATAAAGAACGATGCCATATGCTGAGCACACACCATGAGCAGCGCGCCCGTGGTCGATAGCAGCATCAGCAAATACAACTCGTCTTTATTGTCTTTAAAATCGGCCAAATAGGCGTAAGATAAAGTACAACAAGCCAGCGCACAGATCAGTATTACCACCATGTTGAACTGCGCGAAGTTATCAATCACAAAAAGCTGTTCAGCGATTGGTAACTCCGAGCCACTGGTGATTATGCCTGCCATTTGCCCAATTAAAGTAAACAGCGCAATATTTAGGCCGACGACCGTAATAGTACCCGTCACAATATGTGAGCGTTTAATGGTGATGGCGATCATTACCAGCAATACCGTAATGACGACGGCAATGATCGGTGCATAAGGCATCAGTCCCATCAAATCATTCATCGTAAATTCATTCATGACTTAACGTGCCTCCATTGCATCAAGCAGCTGTGATGCATCTACTTGTGTTACTTGACTATATATATAGGCATTATTGATCCATTGCATAGCGTGGCTTGAGGTATCAAGGAACGGCTGTGGATACAGTCCAAGCCAGACCAAACCAGCGGCCAACATCAGTAATAACGACAGCTCACGTTTGCCTAAATCTTTTAATTTGCGGTTCGGCAAACCGTGTGACTTGGTCTCGCGCATGGCCAATGCTTCAATATTATTGGTACCAAATAATGCACGATGGATCAAGATCAGCGAGTACAATCCTGCCAATACCAAGCTGAAAGTGGCTAATACCACAAACACGGGATACTGGGCAAATGCACCTAATAGAATCATGAACTCACCGATGAAGTTCCCTGTACCTGGTATACCCAATAAGGCGGCACAGAAGAACATCAGTATGGGTGCATAGTAGCGGAATTGTCCCCACATGCCGCCCATCAAGGTTAAATCACGAGTATGTAGACGCTCGTATAACTGCCCTGCCATGATGAACAATGCTGCCGAACTTAAGCCGTGCGCTAACATCTGAATCATCAAACCTTGCAAGCTGAGTAAGCTGCCAGCATAGATTGCCAAGACCACAAAACCCATGTGCGAGATACTGGTATAAGCCAGCAAACGCTTCATATCGGTTTGCATAAAGGCCAACCAAGCACCATAGAAGATGCCAATCGTACCTAAAGTCATCGCAATCGGCGCAAAATCTTGTGATGCTGCTGGGAATAACGGTAAGACAAAACGAATCAAACCATAAGCAGCTGTCTTAATCAGTACCCCTGCCAAATCAACCGAACCAGCCGTTGGTGCCTGCGCATGCGCGTCAGGTAGCCAGCCATGAAAAGGAACAATCGGCAGCTTGACCGCAAAGCCAATAAAGAAGCATAGCATGATGGGGTATTCCCAACCGCCGAGCGACGTACCGAGCAAATCATTGTAATTAAAGCTGACCACGCCTTTTTGCGCGTAGCTGATAATGACCAATACCAATATGCCAATGAGCATGATAAGCCCAGACGCTTGTGTATAGATGAAGAACTTGGTTGCCGCGTATTCTTTGGTCTTGCCACCGACCACATCATGACCCCAAATGGCGATCAAGAAATAGATAGGAACCAGCATCATCTCCCAAAAGAAGAAGAACAAAAACAGATCAATGGCTAAGAAAACACCGATGACACCGCCCAAGCTCCATAGCAAGTTCAGATGGAAGAAACCAACACGACGTTGGATCTCATTCCACGAACAGGCAACCGCTGCAATACCCAGTAGACCGGTTAAGGCCACCATCATTAGCGACAAGCCATCTAAGGCTAAATGAAAGCTAATACCAAAAGTCGGTATCCACGGCACACTAAATTCAGCGACCCAAGGCACAGCCGAATCTGGTGCAATCACCTGTTTGCTCATACCGCCAAAATCACCGTATTGCCACAGTACCAGTGACAATACAAAGGTCAACGTCATACCGATTAAAGCAATCCAGCGCGGTAGACGTTTATTAACTCGCTCTACCAACCAACATAGCAATCCTGCAATAAACGGAATCGCAATCAATGCTGGTAGCATCCACGTTTGTTGTAACTCTATCATCTTATACCACCGTCATCATTACCAGCACCAGCAATACAGCAATACCCAAGCCAAAGCTTGTAGCGTAGCCTCGAAGTGACCCTGTTTGCGTCGCAGACAATATCTTATTACCTGCTGAAGCCAGCTTAGGTAATAAAAGCCACGTTTTATCAACAGGATCGGCTTTAAATAAGCGGCCGATGAACAAAAAGGGTTTTACAAAAATTATATCGTATAGCGCGTCAAAGCCTAGACCGTGATAGCACCAGTGATATAGCGCCCCACCAATACGTGAGCGCTTAAAGCTGGTGAGTAGACGACCTTTATCCACGACATATAATAGTGCCGCCAATATCAAACCTGCCGCCATTGCACCCATCGCGATATACTCTGCGGTGTGCTTGGCATGCGCTTGACCAGCAACTTCTAATAAATGACCAACGCTCTCTGGCAGCACCCCTTGCAATGGTGGCGTAATCAATGCGCCAACCGCAGTTGATAACACCAGCAATACAGTCAGCGGCAACCAATAAGATATTCCTGACAACTTGTGCGCAGGCGTTTTTTCTTCGCCAAAAAACACAATCCAAATCATACGGAACGTATAAAGTGCCGTTAAGAAAGCACCGAATACACCCATATAAAATAAGACCATGTGACCGGTTGCATAGGTCTCCCAAAGAATCGCTTCTTTAGAATAAAAACCAACGGTGACCCAAGGTATCGCTGCAAGTGCACCGCCACCAATGATATAACACCAAAATACCAACGGTATCTTTTTACGTAAGCCGCCCATCTTAAAGATGTTTTGCTCATGGTGCACTGCAAGAATGACCGCACCTGATGACAAGAATAACAAGGCTTTAAAGAAAGCATGCGTCATCAAATGGAAGATCGCACCTTGCCAAGCACCCACGCCGAGCGCTAAGAACATATAGCCAATTTGGCTCATGGTCGAATAAGCAAGAATACGTTTAATATCAGTTTGCGCCAGCGCACAGAATCCAGCAACGACTAACGTCAATGCTCCTACACCGCCAACCCAGTACAATAAAATACCTGGTGTCAGCTCAAACAGAGGGTGCAAACGGGCGATTAAATAAACACCTGCCGTGACCATTGTCGCGGCATGAATCAGCGCTGATACTGGTGTCGGACCTGCCATTGCATCAGCAAGCCAAGTATGTAATGGTAACTGGGCTGATTTACCCATCGCGCCGCCGACCAACATCATGGTGGTTAGCATCATCGTTGGATTATTAATATCAAAGACTTCTGGCGCGCGCGTAATAATCTCTTGAATATTAAGCGTACCAAATTCACGGAACAATAAAAATAAACCAAACGCTAAGAACACATCACCAACACGCGTGACCGTAAAGGCTTTCATCGCTGCGCGACCATTGGCTCTATCATGATAATAAAAACCAATCAAAAGGTAAGAACAGATACCGACGCCTTCCCAACCGAGATAAAGCAAAAATAAATTGTCCGCCAATACCAGCAATAGCATGCTGGCGACGAACAAGTTCATATAGCTAAAGAAACGGGCAAAGCCAGTGTCGCCTTTCATATACCAAGCGGCAAACAGATGGATTAAAAAACCAATGCCGGTAATAACACCCGTCATCGTCAATGCCAAACCGTCAAAGCTCAAGCCAAAGTTTGGTGCAAAGTCTCCCACTTGGAACCATGTCCATAGCGGAATCTCAATGACCGTACCTGCTGGATTGCTGGTTAAAAAGGTATAACTGACCACCAATGTGCATAGTGCTGATAGCAGCATACTGCCAACACCAACCATCGCGGCCACTTGCTCTGATAATTTGTCACGCATAAAGGCTAAAATTAAAAAGCCAACGAGCGGGAATATAAAGGTTAATGGTAATAAACTCATGACATCATCCTTTCATCTCATTGGCGCTATCGACATCGAGATGCCCACGCTGATGATAAAAACGCAATAATATTGCCAGACCAATAGAGGCTTCAGCGGCGGCCAACGTCAAAATAAAGATAAACATAATTTGTCCATCTGGATCGACCCAGCGACTGCCTGCAACCACAAATGCTAATGCTGCCGCATTCATCATGATCTCAAGGCTCATTAGCATAAATAAAAAGTTACGCCGTACCATGACACCGCACAGACCAATGGCGAATAAAATACCCGCCAAAATCAATCCATGGCTCATGGGTATCATACCCAGTACATTCTGCGCCTCAGCAACCGGCTGTACTAAGCCTGCCACCTCGTGGGCAAACGGCACGTTCGACACATCTTGTGCCACGCTTGCTGCTAGTACCATCAGTCTGACTCCTTGCGCGTGACTTTCTTCATACCCACTTGCATACTTACCTTCTTACCAACGTAGTCATGCGGATCGACATCTTTATATTCGTAGGGTTTAGCCATTTTTACCGCATCATATTCTGTATGAGTGCTTTCGTTGTCGTATTGCTGGATACTGCCCACACTGGGCTTAAAGTCTTGACTGTCATTACCGACAATTTCATCATCAGATGACTCTTTACCCACGTGATAAGCAGCCACTAGCGCCGCTAGTAATAGTAGAGCAGCGATTTCTACCAACATAATATATTTGCTAAATAATGCAGTACCTACCGCTTTAGAGGAAACACTGACCCCGCCAATAACAGCAGCTTCGTCGTGATTAAGACCAATCATCGCATAGAGCACAACCGCGATAATAATGGTCAATCCTGTCGGTACGGCCCAAGTGCCCGCATCGAGCCAGCGCTCTTCACGCTCATCATTACGCATGCCCAAGTTGAGCATCATGATGACAAACACGAAAAGCACCAAAATTGCCCCAGCGTATACGACAATCTCTAGCGCACCAGCAAATGGCGCACCAAGCACGAAAAATATGCCAGCGACTGCTAGTAAAGACACAATCATCGACAAAATTGCATGTACCGGATTGGCATGGGTGACTACTCGTAGACTGGCAAAGATGGCCACGGCAGCAAGTGCATAAAATCCTGCCAATTCAGGACTATTCAAGATATTCATCATGGCAGCAAGCTCCTTAGATCAATCGGTGCAGCTTCGTTTTGTGCCGCGCCTTTTGGTTTGTCCGCGACTGCCATACCCGTCACACGATAATAGTTATAATCGGGATACTTACCTGGTCCTGAAATGAGCAAATGCTCTTTTTCATAGACCAAATCTTGGCGCTTATATTCACCCAGCTCAAAGTCGGGCGTCATTTGAATCGCTGTTGTCGGACAGGCTTCTTCACATAGGCCGCAAAAGATACAGCGCGAGAAGTTAATTCGGAAAAACTCCGGATACCAACGACCGTCTTCACGTTCCGCTTTCTGTAATGAGATACAGCCGACCGGACATGCCACAGCGCATAAGTTACAAGCAACGCAGCGCTCATCACCATCAGGGTCGCGAGACAATATGATACGTCCACGAAAGCGTGGCGGTACAGGTACCGGCTCTTCAGGATAAAGAATGGTGTCACGCGGTCTAATCGCATGGCTATTGACCATCCACATGCTGCGGACAATGGTAAACAGGCCAATGACGATCTTTTTTATGCTAGTAAACATGGGATTATTATCCTTATCAGCTTTACCCTAGTTCATCAATGATGGCTAGTAATGATTACAACGTTGGCGAAAAGATCAAAATAACTGCGGCAGTAACTAATAAATTAATCAACGTTACTGGCAGGCAGACTTTCCAGCCAAAGTTCATCACCTGATCATAGCGCGGACGCATGAGTGAGCCTCGAGCCAAAATAAACATGGTCATAAAAAACAGCGTCTTAATCATGAACCAAAAAGCTGGTGGAATAAATGGAATATCTAAATTAAAAGGGGCAAGCCAACCACCAAAGAACAGACAAGTCATCAATGCCGAAATCAATACGACGTTGACATATTCCCCAATAAAGAACATCCCGAACTTCATGCCAGAATATTCGACATGATAGCCCTCGGCAAGCTCTTGCTCTGCTTCTGGTTGATCAAATGGATGCCTATGCGTCACGGCCACACCAGCGACCACAAAGGTCAAAAATCCAAAAAACTGCGGAATGATATACCAGCCGTCAATTTGTGACTCGACAATCTCACGTAAATTAAAAGAACCGGTCAAAGCGACGACGCCCATCAACGACAAACCTAAGAAGACTTCATAACTAATCGTTTGCGCCGCTGAACGTAAGCCACCCAATAACGAGAACTTGTTAGCAGATGCCCAACCACCAAACATCACTGCATAGACAGCAATACCGGCCATGGCAAAGAAGAACAGGATACCGATATCCCAATCAGCCACACCAAGTGTTGGTGAGATAGGAATAATGGCAAATGAGGCCAATGCGGTAAACATCGCGACCGCAGGTGCCAAGGTAAACATAAACTTATCGGTGAAATTTGGCGTCCAATCTTCTTTAAAGAAGATTTTGAGCATATCTGCGACCAGCTGCAATGAGCCAAAAGGCCCAACTCGGTTTGGACCGTAACGGTCTTGCCACAAAGCCAACATACGGCGCTCATAGACAATCATCATAGCGGCAACGATGACCACTACTAAAAAGATGACCAGCGATTGGCTGACCAAAAAAAGAATAGACCAAGCATCAAAGCTCATGCTACTCGCCAAAAAGCTTGGCACATCAGGGATAATACGGGTAACTTGCATATTACACCTCCTGTGTGATGGTCGGCGCTGTATTCACTTGCGCGGCATTATTATCGTTCATGCCGTTTCCAGCATCATTATTTATCAAAGACCTATCGTCAGCCATACTACCCATCATGGTCACTGGCGCATCAACTTTACGTACCGACGCTGGCATCGATGGGTGAATGATACTCACCTGCCCGACTGGGTAACCGATACAACCTTCTGCTAAATAACCGACTATTTGTACTGGCAAGGTGATTTGTTGTTTATCAATCTCAATTGCCAAATAATCACCAGCAGCAATATTCCAGTCATTGGCATCATCCATACCGATACGCCATGCGGCAACAGGCAGTTGCTCTGCGACGATTGGACTACGTGAGGCCATCATTGAACTGGCGTAGATATTATAGATAGGCACTAATTTGGCTTGGCCTTGCTGCATATCAGTCGTCGTCGCAGACATCGCTTCTGGCGCAACATATTGACGTGTTTCTAAACGTGCTAGCTGATCAAATAAGCGTACACCTGGATCGCCATTTTTCAGATGACCGCCGACTTTGTCTTGGTATTTGTTCCACGCTTGCGGTGAGTTCCAGCCTGCCGCATTGGCAAAAGGAATCATCGAGCTTGGCGTTTCTTTACCGCTATAGCCTTCCATTGAGAAGGTTAAGCCCGTATCCAAATCTTTTGGCTGCATTGGCTCGTGCACTGAAATCGGCGCACGCATAGCAGTACGACCTGAGTAACGACGTGGCTGACGAGCAATTTTAAGACCCGTCATACGATAGTCAGCATCAGGCGCAGCGCCTTTGATACCAGCAAGCTTAGGATGCGTGGCAATCAAGGCATTGATAACATCATCTAGCTGCGTCCAATCGACATCACGACCTTCGATGCTGCTATGCACTGCATGCAACCAGCGCCAGCCTTCTTTGATACTGCTCATCGGATGATAATATTCGTTATCATAGACTTGGAAGAAGCGCTGCGCACGGCCTTCAGCAGATATCAATGTGCCGTCTGCTTCTGCAAAGCTAGCAGCTGGCAATACGATATCGACATCTTTATGCCAATCAAGTAGCTGATGATCCAATGCAATGACCGTCTTATCAGACAATAACTGCGTCAATTTATTGGCATCGATGGCGTCAGTCAGCTGATTTTCAGCGACGATAACCACATCGAAATCAGTCGCTAACAACTCTTCTACTGATTGACCGCCAAGCATGCACACACCCATGCTATTAGCATCGGTAACCGTTAAGTAGATACCTGCTTGTGCCTGATACTTATTGTTTACTTCTTTCAGCTCAAGTTTTTCAGCAGGCTCACGCTCTATATCGTCCTGCACTTCTGTATTCACACCCGTTTCAGGCTTATTTGGTTTGGCTGATAGCTCTTGGTCTTCTTCAGGCTGATCGGTTTGTGCTTGTTGCGTTGCCGCATTTACTTTGGCGTTATGCGTTTCAACTTGATGCTGTTCAGTCGCTTTGATTGCCGCGCGTTTTTTCGTTAATGCCTGAGTAATCTGTGCAGCTGCCTCTATCAATGCGGTAGAAGACAAACTACTACCTGAGATGACCAGTGGCTTGTCTGCTTGAATCAAGTCATAAGCGATTTGCTTCGCTAACGCTTGCATACCGTCAGTCTCAGTACTGGTATCAATATTGGCATCTTGTTCAGCCGCTTGTGGATCTGCTATTTCTGCTAAATCATCAGCGAAACTAGCAATCTCATCAGCGACTTTAAAGCCAAGTTTAGTGATGTCTTCAGGGGTCGCCACTACGCTTACTTTACTGATGTCTTCTAGCTTAGTTTGCGTTACATCGATGACATAGACTGGGCTTAACGCATCTTGAGCAATACGCTTGACTGGTTCAGCAAGCCAAGGTTGCGTTTGCAACGCCGCTGCCATTTTCAGGCCTTCATTTTTTGCAGCTTGACGTACTGACAGCGCAACACGTGATGAAGTTTGCGTGATATCTTCACCCAATACTAATACCGCATCATGGCTTTCAATGTCTGTCATACTTGGGTTATAGATGCCTTCAGTGCTGAGCACTTCGATGCATTTATTGACCAGTGCTTGCTGCTGATGGTTCAAACCTGTTGAGAAGTTATCAAAGCCAACGAGATTTTTTAGCGCAAAGTTGGTCTCTAAACTGGCACGTGGTGAGCCAATACCGATGACTTTTTTATCTTTGATACGCTTAATGGTTTCATCGAGTGCGTAGTCAATATTGATTTTGACATGCTTATCATTGATACGTTCAAGCGCTTGCGTTGGACGATCTTCACGATTGACATAGCCATAACCAAAGCGACCACGGTCACACAAGAAATAGCGGTTTACTTCACCGTTATAGCGGTTTTCGATACGGCGCAATTCACCATAACGCTCACCTGGTGAGATATTACAGCCAGCCGAGCAGCCATGACAGATGCTTGGCGCATACTGCATGTCCCATTTACGGTTATAACGCTCTGAATGTGTTTTGTCAGTAAATACACCGGTTGGGCATACTTCCGTTAAGTTGCCTGAGAATTCGCTTTCGAACTGACCATCTTTATCACGGCCAAAATAGACGCGATTGTTTGAGCCATAAACGCCCAAATCTTCGCCGCCTGCGTAGTCTTTATAAAATCGTACACAGCGATAGCAAGCGATACAACGGTTCATCTCATGCGCGATGAATGGACCAAGCTCTTGGTTGTGATGCGTGCGTTTGGTAAAGCGATAACGACGACGACTATGACCTGACATATAAGTCATGTCTTGCAAATGGCAATGGCCGCCCTCTTCACAAGTTGGACAATCATGTGGATGGTTAGTCATCAGTAGCTCAACCATCGACTTGCGAAATGCTTTGGCTTCGTCGTCAGTGACTGAGATGTACATGTCATCGCCAGGAGCGACCATACATGACATCACGAGACGACCGCGACCTGCTTCCATGTCTTCTTTATTTTGGAATTGCTTGACCGCGCACTGACGGCACGAGCCCACTGAGCCAAGGGCTGGATGATAACAAAAATACGGCACATCAATGCCGAGTGATAAGCAGGCTTGTAGCAAGTTATCTGCGCTATCTACTTCGACAGTGGTTCCATCAATATGTATGACTGCCATGCCGCTCTCCTTATTTCACTTCTGGCTGTTGATTGGCTGCCGCATCAATGACATCGACACCAACCGCCTGCGCGATTTTTTGATCAAATTCAGGACGGAAATATTTAATCGCACTCATCAGTGGTTCCATCGCGCCCGGTGCATGCGCACAGAATGTTTTACCAATCCATAAGTCACGCGTAAGGCCTTCTAGTTTTTCGACATCGCCCACTTGCCCTTCACCATCATTGATAGCGGTAAGCAGTTTAACGCCCCACGGTAGGCCATCACGGCATGGTGTACACCAACCGCAGGATTCGCGCTGAAAGAAAATCTCGAGATTACGTAATAGTGGCACCATATCTTGCGCTTCGTCGACGACCATAATTAGCCCCGTACCCATACGGCTACCCGCTTCTTGAATGGTGTCAAAGTCTACGACCACATCTAAATGATCAGCGGTCAAAAAGTCAGTCGATGCGCCGCCCGGCAACCATGCTTTAAGCTTTTTGCCGTCTTTCATACCACCAGCCAAATCTTCGATGATTTCACGAGCGGTATAACCAAATGGTAGCTCCCACAAACCGGGGTCATTGACCAAGCCTGAACAACCAAACAGTTTCGTGCCTGGCGTTTTACTTTTGCCTTTAACATCAGACAACGACTGATACCATTCGACGCCATGATTTAGGATGGCTGGCATATTACATAAAGTCTCAACATTATTGACAACCGTTGGTCTGCCCCATGCACCAGAGATTTGCGGAAAAGGTGGTTTGGTACGCGGGTTAGCACGGCGACCTTCCAAGCAGTTAATCAATGCTGTCTCTTCACCACATATATAGCGCCCAGCGCCAGTATGTACATGCAGATTAAAGCTAAAGTCTGAGCCAAGAATGTTATCGCCCATTAAATTATTGGCCAAGCATTCTTCGATAGCAGTAACTAAGCGCTGAGCAGCTAAAATGTACTCACCACGGATAAAGATATAACCGTCAGTCGCCCCGATAGCATGCGCAGTGATAAGCATACCTTCGATAAGCTGAAGTGGCAGACGTTCCATCAGTAGACGGTCTTTAAAGGTGCCCGGCTCCATTTCATCCGCATTACAGATAAGATAACGCGGTAAACCGTCTGGCGGCGACATGAATGTCCACTTCAAACCAGCGTTGAAGCCCGCACCACCGCGACCTCTGACGTTGGCAGCTTTAATCATATCACCGACTGCTTTGGGTGATTTAGATAAGGCTTCTTTTAAACCAGTAAAGCCTTTTAGAGATTCATAAGTGGATAAATCAAGCACGGCATCATGATGCGCCAAACGCCAAGTCAAAGGCTTGGTTTCGCTGGTAGCTGTCTCTTTATCACCATAGATTGGAACACGCTGTTCATTTAGCTGGCTTGGCGCTTGGCCTTGACCGCGACGAGCAATTTGCTCTGAAATCGTTAAACTCATGCGTATAGCTCCAATAATTGCGTGACCTCGGAGGGCTGGACAGGGCCATAAGTATCTTCGTCTATCAGCACCGCAGGCCCTTTATCACAGTTACCTAAGCAGCAAATCGGTAATAGCGTAAAGCGACCATCAGTGGTCGTCTGACCATACTCAATGTTTAGTTGCGATCTGATTTCAGCCGATAACGCCTCATAACCTGTCAAATAACAAGCCACTGAATCACAAATAAGAATCACGTGGCGACCGACAGGCTGACGATAGATACGGTTGAAAAACGTGGCAACGCCGTCCATATCTGACATCGGAATATCTAAGATATTAGCGATAGCATTCACTTGCGCATCATCGACCCAACCGTTGCGCTTTTGCACAATTTTCAACGCATCTAGCGAGGCGGCACGCGCCTGCGGATAATGATGCATAAACTCATGAATGGCAGCAATTTCCTCAGCAGTGAGGATACTTGCCACATCTACTTTTGGCATTTTGTCGGAAACAATTTTCATAATCTTCTATCTTTCCTCACTCATCACGCTTTATCACACTACATTGACGGTCTAAACACTGACTATCATTGCACTGAAATATTACAGCATTTTGGTGTGCCATTTGGCAGTAATATATTGATTAACTTATCTTTTTTCAAAACTATAATTCTTTGAGCAAAGCACTATTCTTAGATTAAAGCACTATGTTTAGATTAAAGCACTAGCGATCACAATCCGCCATCACAATATCAATCGATGCCAAGTACATAATGGCATCAGATACGAGCGAACCATTAATGACTGATGGCATTTGCTGTAAATGCGCAAATGTCGGTGTACGAATACGGGTACGATAGCTCATCGTCGCCTTATCTGAGGTAATGTAATAACTATTCAGACCTTTAGTCGCTTCTACAATCGTCGTACATTCGCCAGCTGGCATCACAGGACCCCAAGATACGGAGATAAAGTGATTAATTAAGGTCTCAATATCGTTTAGCGTACGGTCTTTTGGTGGTGGCACGGCTAATGGGTGGTCTGCCTTGTATGGACCTTGTGGCATGTTATCCATACACTGACGGATGATGCGTAACGACTGGCGCATCTCTTCAACTTTTACCATACAGCGATCATAAGCATCGCCGTTGTAGCCAACTGGTATCTCAAAGTCGTAGTTTTCATAGCCCATATAGGGACGTGCTTTGCGTAGATCAAAATCCACACCAGTGGCACGTAGACCAGCGCCCGTCACGCCCCAAGCAAGTGCTTGCTTGGCATTATATTGTGCAACACCTTGAGTACGGCCTTTGAGCACACTGTTTTGCAATGCCGCTTTGACATACTCGTCCAAGCGTTTTGGCATCCAATCTAGGAACTCACGAACCAGACGCTGCCAGCCACGTGGCAAATCAGCAGCAGTACCGCCAATACGGAACCAAGCCGGATGCATACGATAGCCAGTCACCGCTTCGATGACGTCATAGGCTTTTTGGCGATCGGTAAACATATAGAATACAGGTGTCATACCACCCGCATCCTGAATGAAAGTACCGACGAATAGCAAGTTATTGGTAATACGGAAAAACTCGCTCATCATCACGCGGATGGTTTCAGCACGCGGTGGAATCGTAATCCCAGCAAGCTTTTCGACCGACATAATGTACGGTAGCTCGTTCATCACACCGCCGAGATAATCAATACGGTCGGTATAAGGAATGTATGAGTGCCACGTTTGACGCTCCGCCATTTTTTCTGCGCCGCGATGGTGATAGCCGATATCAGGGATACAATCGACGACTTCTTCACCATCCAGCTGTAGTACTAAACGGAAGGCACCGTGAGCAGAGGGATGGTTAGGACCGATGTTTAAGAACATAAAGTCTTCATCACGACCTGAACGCTTCATGCCCCATTCTTCTGGGACGAAACGCAGGTTTTCTTGCTCGTATTGCTGCTTAGCCGTATTCAAGAAATACGGGGTAAATTCAGTCGCTCGCGCATGATACTCTTTGCGCAGTGGGTGACCTTCCCAGTATTTCGGTAATAAAATACGGGTCAAATGCGGATGTCCCGTAAAGACAATACCGAACATGTCCCAAACTTCACGCTCGTACCAGTTGGCATTTGGCCAAATCTGCGTAGCGCTCGGTACATTGACGTCGTCTTCGCTCAGCGCGACCTTGATACGGACATCACTGTTACGCTCAAACGACATTAAATGATAAAACACCGTAAAATCACTGTCAGGCATGCCTTGGCGATGTTGGCGCAAGCGCTCATCTATCGCTGACAAGTCAAATAGCATGACGTAAGGCTTAGGCAATTTACGTAGGAATAAGAGAATATCCAGCAAATCAGCACGCGCTACCCAAACCGTTGGAATCTCATCAACAGTATGCTGTACTACAAACTTACCGGCGTATTTATGCTCCAGCTCTTTGATAACGGCTGGAACAGGCTTAATCTTAGGATCTATGTTTTCGACTACCGTGACCATGAATGATGTATTCCTTCATTAATCATAACTGATTCATCATAACTACACTGTGATGAGCGTATAAAACGTTGAGGTTGTTACTGTGAATCTAAATGCTATCTAGAATCTAAATACTGTCTGGGCTACGCAAGTTTTTGACCGCGATACGATCCGCCTGCTTACGGTCACGCTCAGGGGTCATTTGTGGCTTGTAGATACCCTGCTCATTGACATGAATCCCCAGCGGACGACGCTCTTTGGTAATAGACTCTTGTAGCAGCATCAAGCCTTGAATCAGCGCTTCTGGACGCGGCGGGCAACCCGGTACATAGACATCGACAGGAATGATTTTATCCACGCCTTGCACGACCGAATAGATATCATACATGCCGCCTGAGTTGGCACAAGCGCCCATCGAGATAACCCATTTTGGCTCAAGCATTTGCTCATAAAGACGCTGAATAACGGGTGCCATTTTGACAAAACAAGTACCAGCGACGATCATTACATCTGCCTGACGCGGTGAGGCGCGAATAACTTCTGCTCCAAAGCGTGACAAATCATGAACCGCCGTCAGAGTAGTGGCATATTCGACATAACAGCAAGAGGTGCCAAAGTTAAATGGCCACAGTGAGTGCTTGCGCCCCCAGTTTGCAGTCGAGTGAACGAGGTCTTCTAGGCGACCCATAAAGACGTTTTTATTGACTTCGTCTTCGATAGGATCGTTGACCGTTTGACTGGTCTGTGCAGGATAGACATCTGCATCAGGGTTGGCTTTTGTTAATGTGTATTTCATAACATACAACCTTTATATTAGGCGCAGCAGGGCAATCATCTTGCCAGCACTAGCGCCATAACTTCTATTATTAATAAGTGGCTAATCATCAACGATCATCAATATAAACAAACGTTTTTATATCTGGCTGCTTATCTTTTTTACGAACGCTATAAGCTAAGATCAACAGCTGGCATTAACGCCCCGCTTTGTCTGGCTGTGCAGACGTCGCAAAGTCCACAGAAGTAACGTTACCCGTGGTATTAATATGATCGATGTTCTGTAAATGACGGCGATTGGTCTCAATATTGTTAGAGACGTTAATCTGTCCTGAAGACTGCGCTGGTATCTTACCCGTCGGGTCGACCATCAGCTCATCGACACCATCAAACTTGGTAATGTCCGCCCAATTAAAGGGCGCAGGCGCAGCATAGAGACGTGCTTTTTTACGCAGTTTGTCAGCAGGCGCCCAGTTTAGCGCCCCTAAGCTTAAAGCGTATACCAGACCGATTAACAAATCAATGATGAAGGTTGCCGCCGCAATAAACCCAGCCCAGCCGGTTTCACGAACGGAGACCGCATAGGCGTATAAGTACAACGCCTCTAAGTCAAAGATGACGAAGAAGATGGCGACCAAGTAGAATTTGGCAGACAAACGAATACGGGCGTTGCCAGATCCGACAACACCCGCTTCAAATACTTCTTCTTTTTGTGAGCCCTGAGAGCGACCGCCAAGCAAGCGCGGAACGACCAGCATAAAAACAACTAGCCCGATAGCGGCTAAAATAAACGCAACTGCTGACCAATTAAAAGCAGACATGATAATACGTGCTCCTCACCCAATCGAGTGTCAAGCGCAGCGCAGATACACCCATTAAGGCAATTTTGCGACAGGCGTAACGCAGACGAAAACACAAAGTAACTGTCATCGAGTCACTTTTTATCAGTAATTCGATGATGATTATAGGTACTGTGCTGGTAATAACCAATTATCAAGCTTATTGACGACGGTGTCAGACGTGCCCAACTGTAGAATCCCGATACGCGCGCGGAGAAAGCTGGTCGCCTAACGCATCTTCTAACAACGTAAGATCAACGTATTAAATCAATATCATATTTGATGTTTTATTTAATTGATTTAATAGCTCATTACACGTGGTCAATAGTGACGTGACAACTGGCATAAATTATTTACGTACTATACGCATATCATGGTTCAAAAGCTAGTTTTTAACTGCATTGGACGGTCACTTTATAAGCGAAAAAAACATATTTTTTTATCTATAAATTATGATATAGACGTTACCTTATATTAACACCAAATCCTTACTTTTTATTACCAACCGTCATCAGTAGCGTTGCTGCTAAATATTGCATGCTTTATCATGCCATTGTCATCAGCCAACTCCTTACCCAAAGTTATGGTTTTTGCTTTATAATAGCCCAGCCAATTTTAATGGCACATTTTCAATAAACAGCACACTCTATTACTTTAAGTGCCTGATTAATTTGATTAAAAATATCGCCACGATATCGACTTTAATCATACACGCCGCGTTCGTTTAGCCACGATACTATCAGCTCTACCCTCTTTTTTGCTTTTGTCTTACAGGTCACGTTATGAGTCAACTTAATCCCAAACAACAAGAAGCGATGCTCTACGTATCTGGTCCATTACTTGTGCTCGCAGGTGCCGGCTCCGGTAAGACGTCGGTGATTACGCGTAAGATTGCCTACCTGATCGAAGAATGCAACATGCCCGCTGAGCGCATCACGGCGGTGACCTTTACCAATAAAGCGGCACGTGAGATGAAAGCGCGGGTGAGCAAGCTGCTACCAAGTGAAAAAATGCGCGGACTGACCGTGTCAACTTTTCACCAGTTTGGCTTGCAGTTTTTGCGCTACGAGCTGATTCATACGCCGCTAAAAGGCAACTTCTCCATCATGGACAGCGACGATAGTAAGCGTTTGTTGATGGAGCTGATGATGCGCGATAACTTAAGCGGCGCTGAGAGTCGCGAGCTGGTTGGTAAAGCCATTAAAATGATTTCTGATTGGAAAAACGACTTGGTTGAGCCTGACAAGGCGATGGAAACCTTAGACGATCCAGAAGATATGATTTTTGCGACCTTGTATGCGCTTTATGAGCGTAATTTGCGCGCTTATAATGCGGTCGATTTTGATGATTTGATTGTACTGCCCACCAAAATATTGCGTGAAAACAGAGAACTGCGTGATAAATGGCAAAATCGCATTCGCTATCTATTGGTCGATGAGTATCAAGACACCAATACTGCGCAGTATGAAATGATTAAATATCTGGTCGGACCGCAAGGGCGCTTTACCGTCGTGGGTGACGATGACCAATCTATCTATGCATGGCGTGGTGCTAAGCCTGAAAATATGGCGCTGCTCAAAGAAGACTTTCCGAAACTAAAAATCGTCATGCTTGAGCAAAATTATCGTTCGACCACGCGTATTTTGACCTCTGCTAACGCCGTGATTATGAATAACGAGCATTTATTCGAAAAGAAACTCTGGTCAGATAAAGGTCAAGGCGAAAAAATCCGCATTATCAACTGTCGTAATGATGACGACGAGTCCGAGCGCGTGGCAAAAGAGATCGTCACCCATAAACTGCGCTTTGGCAATGAGTGGGAACAGTACGCTGTCCTCTACCGCAGTAATTTTCAGGCGCGCATGTTGGAAGCGCAATTGCGTCAGCTGCAAGTGCCTTATAAGTTGTCCGGCGGTCAGTCCTTCTTTGCGCGTAGTGAAATCAAAGACATCATGGGCTATCTGCGTCTGATTTTGAACCCTGAAGACGACAGCGCGTTTTTACGGATTATCAATACGCCCAAGCGCGGCATGGGACCTGCGACCCTCGAAAAGCTTGGTTTGTTTTCGCAAGAGCATAGCATCTCATTATTGGCCTCTTGCACGCACGCTGGTCTTGCTCACGTATTGCCATCGAAGGCTTATGGCACGATAAAAGAGTTTGGTGAATTCATCGAGCATTATACCCGCGAGTTGGATCAACATCCTGACCCCGTGCCAATCGTGCGCCAAATGATTGATGAGACCGGTTATATTGACTTTGTTCGTAGCGATGCCAAAACGCCGCAACAAGAAAAGAACCGTATCGATAATATCGACATGCTTTATACCAGTATTCAGTCGTTAATCAATCGCGCAGAAGAAGATGAAGATCGGACGATTGATACTATTATCCGTAAGCTAGTGTTGCTCGATATGCTTGAGCAGCAGCAAGAAGAAGAAAACACTAATAAAGTTAACTTGATGACCTTGCATGCGGCAAAAGGTCTGGAATTTGATTTTGTTTACATCATGGGGCTTGAGGAAGAAATGCTGCCGCATCGCAACTCTATCATGAGCGAGACGGTCGAAGAAGAGCGCCGTCTGATGTACGTAGGCATTACCCGTGCACGCCGTGAACTGACACTGACGCTCGCGACCCAGCGCCGTGCTGGCGGACAAATGCGCGTCACCTCAGAATCAAGATTTTTGGATGAGCTGCCTGAGGATCATATTGATTGGCCAGCTAAGGCGAAAAAGAAAAAGGCGACCAAAGACCCAGAAGCCGTCGCTGATGAATATTTGGCCAATATTCGAGCGTTACTGGGTAAGCGCTAACCTCAGCATTAGCACCATTGATGGCTGCAAAGCAATATTCGGGCGTGTCATCAATTAGCACATTAAACAAAGTTAACGCTGTAATCATTTACAGATACTTTGACGATATCATTTCTATCTTCTAAAAACATTGGAACCCTTATGCCTACCCAGACGCCCAATCAGGAACGCCCCTCTATGCTATCAGGAGATTATAATCCGGCGGAATATAGCGCCGAATATAAACTGCTGTACTTGCAGGGTTTGGTTGCTGATAAAGCTTATGAGGCGATTACTGAGTTTTTAGAGAAGCAGTCGGAATATGAAATTGCCAACCTACTAGAGTCTTTTCCCACTCAAAACCGTCTACTAATCTGGGAGCAAGTGCCAGAAAACATCAAAGGTGAAGTGCTTGCAGAACTAGAGTACGATACGCGCCAGCCGTTGATGGAGAATATCTCTTCTCAAGAAATCTCGTTATTTACCCAAGACCTTGACGCCCAAGACATCTCAGAAATTTTGGACACCGTTACTGAGAGCGTGCGTACCTCAGTCATGGCCACGCTGGATGAAGAGACTCGTGTCCAAATTAATAAACTGGATACTTATGCCGACTGGGAAGTAGGTAGTTACATGGATCCTGATATTATCCAGATAAGAGATGACATCCACCTTTCTGATGTACAGCACTGGCTACGCGAAAACGACGACTTGCTTGATGACCAAAGCCAAGAGCTACTGGTCGTCGATCAAAGCCAGCAATTACTTGGACTGCTGAGTCTGGTCGATTTGATTAAGCATGAGCAAAACACGTTGGTGTCAGCGCTGATTGATACAGCCATTACGATCAATGATCGTTTAGACATTCAAGATGCCGCTGCGATTTTTCGTTCAGAAGACATTCGTTTCGCGCCTGTGATTAACAGTTATGGCGAATTGGTCGGTCAGTTAAATGGCGAAGATATCATGGAAATTATCCAAGATGATGTCGATAGCACCATGAAAAACCTCGCTGGTGTCAGTCAAGATGAAGAGTTGTTTGCACCCATCCTAACCAGTGCCAAAAGCCGTAGTGTCTGGCTGGGCATCAACTTGTGTACCGCGCTTTTGGCGGCAGCGGTGATTGGACAGTTTGAGGAAGTATTGGCACAAGTCGTGGCACTGGCAATCCTCATGCCAGTAGTCGCCAGTATGGGCGGTATCGCTGGCTCGCAGACACTTACAGTTGTCATCCGTGGTATGGCAATGGGTCAAATTGGTGGTTCTAACCGTGTCTGGCTCCTAAACAAAGAACTGTGGGTTGGTGCGATAAACGGTATCATTTGGGCGATAATCATGGCATTTATTGCCCAATTATGGTTTGATGATATCAAAATCAGCGCCGTGATTGGCTTTGCGATTGCGATTAACATGACCGCCGCTAACGTTTCAGGTATTAGTATACCGCTGATGCTAAAGCGGATGAATATCGACCCTGCGCTATCTGCTTCCGTTATTTTGACCACAGTAACCGATATCGTCGGCTTTATGTCATTCTTGGGCTTGGCGAGTGTGCTGATACTTTAATTGAATATTAAGTGACTGAATCAATAATTACCCAGTCAACATATAGAACTGCTATTTACATAGAGATCTTGTTACATAGAAATCTTGAATAACTTTTGTTCAAAATCATAATTTAAAAACCATCAAATCGTTAAGTGAGTGCGTTATGCAAGCTGTACAAGTAAAAGTGTTAAATCCTAAAATCGTTGAAGATAAAGCGTTTTCTTTGCCTACTCGCGCCACCGATGGCAGTGCAGGTATCGACTTACGTGCTTGCATTGACGAGCCTTTGACCATTAAAGCAGGCGCAACGCATTTGATCGGTACTGGTCTCGCTGTGTATATTCAAGACCCCAACTATGCCGGTATGATTTTGCCGCGCTCAGGGCTTGGGCATAAGCACGGTATCGTCTTGGGTAATTTGGTTGGATTGATTGATGCGGACTATCAAGGTGAGCTGATGGTTAGTATTTGGAATCGTAGTGGAGACGACTTTGTGCTCAATCCAGCAGAACGTATGGCGCAATATATCGTGGTGCCTGTTGTCCGTCCTGAGTTTGAAGTTGTCGCAGAATTCAGTGATGAAAGCGTACGCGGTGCTGGCGGGTTTGGACATTCGGGTCGTCACTAAGACGATTAATCTGTATAGATAATCACCGTATAGATAATCACTGGCTAGCCATTTTGCATGTATCACGACAATATCAACCACGACGATAAGGAGAGTAAAGCCATGCCGTTTTTTGCGACGCAGCAATCCTTATTTCGTGCTTACGATATTCGCGGCGACGAGCAGTACTTTACTCCGGATTTTATACAGGCTTTGGGCGCTGCATTTGTTCGACTTTATAAAAACCATAATGCGAAACAACGTAGCAAACCTATTTCTAATAGCCCCATTTCTAGTAGCCCCATTTCTAGTAGCCCCATTACTAGTAGCCCCATTACTAATAGCCCCATTGCTAACAGCAACGTTAAACCGCATCATAAGCCGAAAGAAACCACGGTCATCATCGGCTATGATGTGCGCTGTGGTAGTGACAGTATGGCTCAGTCGTTGGCATCGATCCTACAAAAGCAAGGCCTCCAAGTGATTAACTTAGGGTTAATTACGACACCGATGATGGCATTTTGGACCGAGCAATACGCTGGACATGGCATCATGGTCACCGCCAGTCATTCTGCAAAAGGCATCTTAGGTCTCAAATGGCTGGTCGGTAATACTTCTCCTAGTGCTAAAGATATTCAGATGCTTTATCAAGATTTGATAGCGTTTGATAGCAACCAACACCACAATCAGATCGATAGTAATAGTGACAGCCTTAAGCTTCCAAGTGCTAGCCAAAGTAATGACAAACAGGCAACTTCAATGCTATCGGTCATTGGCTTGCCGACTGACACTGTGGCAACGCCTTATATTGATGCCATTGCCGAGGTATTTGTCAGTATTTATCCTGAGCAAAACCTATCGGCTAGTAACAAACGAACCTTTAAAAAGCTTGATCTCACCATCGTTATTGATTGTATGCATGGGGCCACCAGCAGGATTGCCCTGCCCTTATTTACCACTTTCTGCCAGCGCGTCATCATAATCAATGACACCCCTGATGGTAACTTCCCCATGGGTAATCCTGACCCTACTGAGCCGAATCGATTGGCAGAGTTGCAACAAAATGTCATCGTTAATACTGCTGATATTGGTCTAGCATTCGACGGTGATGGCGATAGACTGATGATCGTCGATAACAGTGGTAAAATAGTCATGCCCGATCATTTGCTGTATTTACTCGCCTCAGTCGCCATTAGCGAGCGTCCAGAGACATGGCAAACTCATACCGCGTCCCCGCAAGTGCTGTTCGATATTAAATGCTCACACCATCTGCCTATTCTCTTAAGCGATTTGGGGGCGACTCCAATCCTGAGTAAAACTGGCAGTAGTTTAATGCGTCAACAGCTACAGGCCGATGACAGTCAAATCTTATTCGCAGGCGAACTGTCTGGGCACTTTATTTTTAACGATGGTTATTTTACTGCTCATGATGATGCGATGTATGCGGGCTTGCGCCTACTACATTGGTTGGCCTATACAGCGACGCATCGTGACAAATCATCGGCTGCTGTTGGTTTATGGGGTGAGCCGATTGAGCAGTCACGCCCTATTCGCTTGACTGATATTACCCATCAATTACCGATGTTGGTCAGTACAGCAGATCATTATTTACCTTTACCCAGTAGAGCGCCTTTGCAGTGCCCAATCGTGCAGCAATTGGCAGAATTTTGTTGTTATTTGCAGTGTTTGGTTGCCGCACCTTCTGACGACCTCGACAGTGCACTGACTGCGGCTTATGTCTCATCACAATGCACTTGTGTATCATCGAGCGTCAAGCACACAACGTTAGCACAAGCAAAGCAGTTATTACCGAGCGGCACGCAGCTGACCTGTATTGACGGCGTGCGCTTAGATTTCGCCCATGGTTTTGGTGTGTTACGCCAATCAAACACCAGTCATCATTTGACCGTGCGCTTTGCTGGTGACAGCCTTACAGATTTGAAAGACATACAAGCCCGCTTCGTCGCGCTATGTCGCCCATTTGATAAAAACTTAGCAGAGCAGATTGCAGCACTTCTCTCTGAATAGCTCTTTGAGCTGGCGTTGATTGAATTAACTTGTTTCATTATCATCATTGCCTAGCCGCTGACATAAAATCTCGCTACCAATCCTTGTATAAATTGTTTTTTATCATTATAAAGACAAGCATATCTGAGAATAATTAGGGCGTATTGAACATTCGACCATGGCACTGACAGAGACTATTTTTTAGACAGTTCGACGTTAAAACAGTAAGTTTAGTCATTCTAAGCGTCTATTTTTAACCATGAAATAGCAAAAAATAGACCTGTCTTCCTCTGTTGATATTAGAGCTGATGCGAAAACTGCCCTATGCTTCGTTGTAAACCTAGTTAAGGCATGAGCATTACCGTCGTTTTACGCCTTGTCTAGAACAGTTTTCGCAATCAGCAGTGCCTATTTGTGAATGTTCAACATGCCCTAAGATAAGTCTGTCTAACGATAGTCAGCCGTAATAAACCAACTTTTTAAACCCATCTCTTTTAGAACTAAATTTTAGGAGCTTGTCATGACGCTTAATTTGGATGAAGCCAAAAATACCGCTGAAGTATTAACCACAGCACTGCCTTATATCCAGCGCTTTGTGGATAAGCTCATTGTGGTTAAATACGGTGGTAACGCCATGACCGACCCTGAGCTTGAGAGCTCATTTGCTCGTGATATCGTCTTGCTAAAAACCGTTGGTATACACCCTGTCGTCGTACATGGCGGTGGCCCACAGGTAGACAATCTACTAAAAGAGCTCGGTCGCCAGTCCAACCGTATCGATGGTATGCGAGTGACTGACAAAAGTACCATGGATATCGTCGAGATGGTATTGGGCGGTAGCGTCAATAAATCTATCGTCAGCTTAATCAATAAACACGGTGGCCGCGCGATTGGTCTGACGGGTAAAGATGCCAACTTAATCTTAGCCAAAAAACTAATGATGGAAAAAATTGGCGCAGATGGTATCGCTGTGCCCATCGATTTAGGGTTCGTCGGTGATGTGGTCAGCGTCAATAAAGACGTGATTAATATGCTAATTGCTTCTGATTTCATTCCTGTGATTGCGCCACTTGGGGTCGACAGCGAAGGCAATACCTATAATATCAATGCCGATTTGGTCGCGGGTAAAGTTGCTGAATTTTTGCAAGCAGAAAAGCTCATGTTGTTGACCAATATCAAAGGGGTATTGGGTCGTGACGGTGAGGTCGTCACCGGACTAACGCCAAAGAAAGTGGACAGCTTGATTGAAGACGGTACTATCTCAGGTGGTATGATTCCGAAAATTCAATGTGCGCTAAATGCGGTGCGCAGTGGCGTAAAAAGTGCGGTTATCGTTGATGGTCGGGTGCCTCATGCGACGCTGTTAGAGATTTTCACCAACGAAGGTGTCGGCACGCTGATTAGTCGTGAGATAGATTCTACGGTGATCTAATAACCAGCCGCCCAAATCAGATGTATAAGAAACAAAGCCCGAACCTAGACAATGCTAAGTTCGGGCTTTATTGATTGGATGGTATGAAATCATAGTCAAACAAGTTCAATAAGCGCAGAACTCTACGGCGCTATGACTACTATTGCCGTATACTTTCATATGGTGATTGCCTTTACGCTCGGTAAAATAGGAAGTCTCATCTTCGTAACGGTCACCATCGAGGCGACCATTTGGCCCTGTGACATAAGCAACATTGATACGATCGTCACCCACATTGCGAATGACCAGATTTTGATCTGGCATGAGCCACAAGCGAAACACTTTACCATTTTTAATATTACCGGTAAAACTGCCGCAATAGCTATTATCTGCAAAGGTAATTTTGGTAGACGAGTCAGCTGCTTGCACACTCGTCACCATTAAAGGGCTCACCGCCAACGCTGCCATTAACAATAAATTTTTCATAATCTTATCCTTGACTATTACAAACGAACAAACTTAATTCTACTAATAAGTAGCATAGTTTATAATTTGCCAAAGTGATAGCTTTTTATTGAAAATTTGCCTCAAATTCAGTGGCATCAAAGCCGCATAGCAGTATTTGCTGAGCTTGATTTTTATCGTCGATCTGACCTTCTACAATTGGACGTTTAATCATACTGGTATTTGTTACTAACAAATCAATCGCGTTATCTATATTGGCATCAGCTGACTGCTTTTGCTCATCGGTTAGTTTGCGCCATGTGGTGCCGCGCTTGTTGAGTACTTTATCGATGCCCAACTCATCTACCCAACGCTGGATGCTCTCTCTATCGATGCCTTGTTTTTTATAATCATGAAAATCATAACCTACATTCAGCTCATCAATTTTAGTAAAAGCTTTTTTCATCGTGCTACAAGATTTGATACCGTAAATAGTGATGGTCATATAAGCTCCAAGTCAATTATCATTATTGTCTTTATTATACCTAACACTACCGAGCATGAGAGCGGAAACTTAGCCATCGTTAGTTTTTAAAACATCAAACATATCGAGCAAGCGCACCATCATATCGTCGCAATTTTTGCCAAATTACGCTATGCTATGGCATTGTGAAATTTCACCCAATTTATTCGTATTAATCAATTTCGAGCCGACTATGAGCAACGCCGTGACAGCAGAACCTTCTAATACTAATCATACCAATGACAGCACCTACTATCAGCCGCAGCTAATTGAAGCCGCACAACAAGCCAAATGGGCAACGGATAAGCGCTTTGAAGTCAGCAATGAGCCAAGCGACAAGCCAAGTCGTTATATGCTGTCGATGTTCCCTTACCCAAGCGGCAAGCTGCACATGGGTCACGTGCGCAACTATACTATCTCAGATGTGCTGAGCCGTTACTATCGCCTTAAGGGCTATGAAGTCATGCAGCCAATGGGCTGGGACGGCTTTGGCCTGCCCGCTGAAAACGCTGCGATTGCCAATCAGACGCCACCTGCTAAATGGACGTTTGCCAATATCGACAGCATGCGCGCGCAGCTAAAATTGCTAGGTTTGTCTATCGATTGGTCACGTGAATTTGCCACTTGTAGCCCTGAGTATTATCAGTGGGAGCAGTGGTTGTTTTTACAGTTATACAAAAAAGGCTTGGTCTATAAGAAGCTGGCGACGGTCAATTGGGATCCGATTGATAATACGGTTTTAGCCAATGAGCAAGTCATTGACGGTAAAGGTTGGCGTAGTGGCGCGGCGGTCGAAAAGCGCGACATTCCGATGTATTACTTTAATATCACTGATTATGCTGACGAATTGCTTGATGATTTGGATCAATTAGAAGGTCACTGGCCATCAGAAGTATTGACTATGCAGCGCAATTGGATTGGTCGTAGCGCAGGTATGGAAGTGCATTTCCCTTATGAGCTTGCTGGCGAAACCAATACCCTAGATGTATTCACGACGCGTCCTGACACC
The DNA here is from genome assembly GCF_014652895.1 of Psychrobacter glaciei. Taxonomy (GTDB): domain Bacteria; phylum Pseudomonadota; class Gammaproteobacteria; order Pseudomonadales; family Moraxellaceae; genus Psychrobacter; species Psychrobacter glaciei. The sequence continues at coordinate 18,422 of NZ_BMZR01000007.1, read as the reverse complement.
TTGATGGGCGTCACTTATGTGGCGGTTGCTGCTGAGCACCCATTGGCACAGTACGCCGCTGAGCATGATGAGGCGATTGCCCAGTTTAATGCGCTGTGTAAAAAAGGCTCAGTGGCAGAAGCCGATCTAGCCAAAGCTGAAAAAATCGGTATGGATACCGGTCTTACCGTGACGCATCCGCTGACCGGCGAAGAAGTACCCGTATGGGTCGCCAACTATGTGCTCATGAGCTACGGCTCTGGCGCAGTTATGGCAGTACCGGCACATGACGAGCGCGATTATGAATTTGCCGTTAAGTACAAGCTACCAATTAAACAAGTTATCGATATCCCTGCTGGGTATTTTGATGAGTTAGAAGCAGACGCAAAGGCGAACGATGCTGAGATTAATCTTGCCTATACTGAGCGCAATATTTTGGTCAATTCAGGTGAATTTGATGGCTTAGACTTTGAGCAAGCGTTTGAGGCTATGTTAGCCAAACTTGAGCCACAAGAACTGGCTAAGAAAAAAATCCAATACCGTCTCCGTGATTGGGGTGTTTCTCGCCAGCGTTATTGGGGCTGCCCTATTCCAATGGTCAACTGTGAGCATTGCGGTACCGTACCTGTTGAAGAGCAAGATTTGCCCGTTGTCTTGCCGACTGACGTCGTTCCTGATGGTCGCGGTAATCCACTCAAAAACATCCCAGAGTTTGTCAATACCACTTGTCCTAAATGTGGCAACCCTGCTGAACGTGAGACTGACACCTTTGATACCTTTGTAGAGTCAAGCTGGTACTATGCGCGTTTTGCCAGTCCGAATGATGCACAGAACATGGTCAACAAGTCTGCCGCCAATAAATGGCTACCTGTCGATCAATATGTTGGCGGTGTAGAGCACGCCGTCATGCATCTGCTTTATGCACGCTTCTTCCATAAGCTTATGCGCGATGAGTCACTGGTGTCAGGCGATGAACCATTTGCCAATCTTATGACCCAAGGTATGGTGCTTGCCGGTACTTTTTACCGTCTTAATGCCGATGGCAGCACGACGTATTACTTCGCAGAAGACATCGATATCGACTACAACGAGCGTGGTCAACCGATTAAAGCGATTTTAAAAGCTGATGGACAGCCAGTAACCATTGGCAAAATCGAAAAAATGTCTAAGTCCAAAAACAACGGTGTTGATCCACAGATCACTATTGATAAATACGGCGCTGATACCGTTCGTCTCTATACCCTATTTACCGCGCCTGCCGATCAGACGCTAGAATGGTCAGATGACGCGCTAAAAGGCCCTTATAATTTTGTTAAAAAAGTATGGCGTATTGCTACTGAGCATATGCAAGCGCTCACTGAAGCAAACCTAAGCCTTGAGACACTCAATAATGTCGCCTTGAAAACTGATGCCTTAAGCAAAGAAGCGAAAAATTTACGCCGTAAAACTCATGAGACCATTGCCAAGATCGATAGTGACTTGGGTGATCGTCTGGCGCTAAACACGCCCGTATCAAGTTTGATGGAGCTGGCCAACGAGCTGACTGGCTTTAAAGCAAATAGTGAGCAAGACCTACAAGTGCAGCATGAAGCGTTGATTGATCTGCTTATTATGCTATCAGTCTACGCGCCACACGCGGGCGAGCACTTACTTGAGCAGTTAGGGCTGGATACCCTTACCCTGAGCTACCCAGCCGTCGATGAAAGTGCCTTAGTACAAGACATGATCACGATGGTGGTACAGGTCAACGGCAAAATGCGCGGTAAGATGGATGTCGCGCCGAACAGCGACCCTGAACAGCTAAAGGCGCAAGCGCGTGCGATAGAAAGCGTGGCGAAATTCCTAACGGGTGACATCAAAAAAGAAATCGTCGTGCCGAATAAACTGGTCAATATCGTGGTGGCAGGCTAAACTTTTTTAAACGTAGTGTTTTAAGCCTTTTTATCAACATAAGGATAGCGATTATGTCTTGTAAGCAGCGAGCTGTGCAGTCATCTCAAACGAAATTAAGCAAGCCAAGTGGACAATGCAATATGGCAAAAAAGTCTAATGCACAGAAGCTAGCGACAGCATTACTCGCAAGCTTGCCACTGCTTTCTGTACTGGGAGCCACAGCGGCTCTTAGTGGCTGCGGCTTTCAGCTAAGAGGTTATGGCACACCGATGCTATTTGATGTGGCCAAAACAGCCATCATCATCGAAGACAATCGCACCTCCTTTCCACTAAAGTTACCGTTGTCACGACGCCTAGAAGCCTTGGGCGTCGATGTTATCGATAATATGACCTTGGTCGATATTACCAATAACAATAAAAACGCGACGGCGGAACCCATTGCTGCGATTAGCGTCAAAAATATGCGCTTTAAGCGTTATGAATTGGTCGGTGTTTTAACAGAAATCCGCTTGGTATTGTCAGCAGATGTCAGCTACCAAACCCTACAAAATGGCAAAGTGGTGACACTAACCAACCCTATCCAAGTCGAGCGCAGTTACCAGTATAATGAGGCATCGGTCAGTACCGATGACCAACAAGGCGATCAAATTCGTGACTGGCTCTATGACAGTTTGGCACGCCGTATCACTGATCAATATGTTGCCATTGCATTGCCTAGAGTCACCCCTGCCAATGCCAATAAAACGGCACAAACAGGCTCAGCGTCTACGGCTGTTATCGTTCCAAGCACACCAACCCCTTAATGGTTAGCGTAAGGTATTCTGTCCATCCATTCTCATAAACCTGTGTCCTCATTAGTCTATGCAAGAGTCTTTTATACAAGCCTATCCCAAACTACTACAGTCATCCGTGGCCGTAGCTGGTTTGTGGCTGGCACATGGAGATGAGCCGTTATTGAGTCAGTGGCTGATCGATGCCTTGCGTCCGCATTGGCGTGCGCAGAATTACGCGATTAAACGTATAGAGCTGGTGTCGATTAAGAGCTGGCAAGAAGTACTCTCAGAGCTTGGTAGCCAGTCTTTATTTGATGATGCCAGCGCCTTGATCGTAACCGGTAATCATAAACCTGATAAAGCCGTTATCGCTGAGCTTGAGCGCTTTGCTGTCGAGGCACAAACAGGGGCGCACAGTCATAGCTTATTATGGTTAACGCCCAAGCAAGACAAACGCGCGCAAAGCAGCAAGTGGTTTGCGCCATTTGCGCAATACGGTCACATCATTGACTGCAATTTATACAATGAACAGCAACGCCAGCAGCTGTTGCAGATTCAAGCCCAGCAGTTTGGACTCAGACTGTCGCAAGAAGCATGGCAACTGCTCATGTCGCACACTGAGCATCACCTGTTAAGCGCCTATCAAACCTTATGGCGGCTGTCTTATTTATTTGCACCGCAGTTGGATGCTAGTAGTCATGACGCAACTCACGAAGGCAGTAATCAGTCTACAACGAGAGCGCCAAACGTAGCACTAGATATCAAGGATCTTCAAGCCGCCTTGGTCAGCGACGCCCAATTCAGTGTCTTTGATCTGTCCGATGCGATGCTGGCAGGCAATAGCGCACAAGTGGCAAAAATCATTTTTCAGCTGAAAGCCACTGATGAGCCGACGACCTTAGTACTGTGGGCAATCAGCAAAGACATGCGCCAAATCATACAATTAATGGACGGCCAAGATCCGCAAGCACTGGGTATTTGGCGTAGCAAGCAAGGATTATATCAACAAGCCTGCCGCCGCCAAGCAAAATCTCAAACGGCTGAATGGCCTGCGCTGCTGTATCGTTGTGATCAAGCGATTAAGGGGCTCGTTCGTCAGCCAGCATGGGAGTTGTTATTGCAGGCCGCGCTTGAGTTGTCAGGTAAGCGCTTGTTTACCATGCGATAATTTTTATTATATTTCAACCAGGTTTTACAGTTTTACAGTTTTACAGTTTTACAGTTTTACAGTTTTACAGTTTTACAGTTTTACAGTTTTACAGTTTTACAGTTTTACAGTTTTACAGTTTTACAGTTTTACAGTTTTACAGTCACTATCGTCCATTCTGCAATCCCACTCTTCATCATCAGCTCTATGCCCCTTTAAAAACACCGTCGATACAACATTATATAAGCATCCATTGCTGGCTATGATGCGTCCATATTTTTCCTATCCAAAACACCTTAACCTTTCGTAAACTAATTCCCATTTCATTTTTTACATGAAGCCTCTACTATACTTACACTTGCTATTACTGTGATTGGATTGCCCTATGCCCAAAATGAAAAGAAAACCTGCTATCAAATGGGGCATCATCGCCTTAGTAGTTCTGATACTCATCGCCTTAGCTTATAACACCTTTAAACCTAAAGAAGAGATTCCGAATTATCTAACGGCAACCGTTGAAATGGGCGATATTGAAAACAACGTCATGGCCTCAGGCAAGGTTAAAGCGCTTAATACGGTCGACGTTGGTGCACAGGTGTCTGGCGAAGTCACTCGTTTATATGTTGAAGTAGGCGATCAAGTACAACAAGGCGATTTAATCGCACAAATTGATCAAGTCACTCAGAATAATAATCTAAGCAACGAGCAAGCTACCCTTGAGCAAAGTGTCGCTGCTATCGAAAGCGCCGAAGCTGAGGTACTAAGCCGTCAAGCAGGTCTAAAAAGCGCACAAGCCGATCTTACCAGTCGTCAATCAGAATTGAGACAAGCGCAATCAGACTTTTCACGTTTGCAGGGTCTTGTTGCTATTGATGCTATATCACAGCAAGAATATGATACTCAGGCGACAAGCGTGGAAACCGCGAATGCTGCTGTTGCGAATGCTCGAGCAGCTATCGATACGGCGAGAGCGGCCATTGCCACTGCCGCAGCCAACGTCAATAGTCAACGAGCCGCGTTACGCAAATCACGAACCAATGTTAGTACGGCTAAAGAAGATCTTAGCTATACGACGATTCGCGCGCCAATATCAGGTACGGTCGTATCGGTGACCACTGAGCAAGGCACGACTGTCAATGCCAATCAAACAGCACCGACTATCGTGACCTTGGCAGATTTGTCTACCGTCAGAATCAACGCACAAATCTCTGAAGCTGATGTCATTAATGTCAAAGCAAACATGCCGGTTTATTTCAATGTCATCGGCAATCCTGATCAAAAATTTGATGCCATATTAAAAGCCATTGAACCTGCTCCCGAAACGATTAGTGATACCAGCTCAACAGATGCTGCTATCTACTATGTCGGCTACATCGAAGTGCCTAATACTGATCGGCGTTTTCGCATAGATATGACCGCTCAGATCTATATTGTTATCGACCAAGCCAAAAATGCTTTATTGGTACCATCAGCTGTCATACAAGAAAGTCCTGCTAAAAACAAAACGGCTGGACAAGTCAAAGCAAACAAGTTTGTACGCGTGCTAAAAGATGACGGCAGCGTAGAAGACCGAGCCGTAACAGTCGGTATCGACAACCGAGTAAGCGCACAAATATTAAGTGGTCTAAAAGAAGGGGAAGAAGTCATCATTAGTGAAGACAGTGGTGAGAACTCAGGAAGCAGTCGTAAATCTGGTGGTCCGCCAAGAATGTAACTTTCTTTATATATAACGACTGGGGGCTTGAGCGCGGCAGCCCTTTCATAACGACGCTCACCACACTTGATTGAAGACACTGCTATGACTATACCTCCAGCTTCTAAACCGTTGCCTAAAGATGATACGGCTCAAGACTTAGAGCAATACATGCCTGCCGATAGCTCTGCCACTACAGCAAATCCAGAGCATAGTACTTCATCGGCATCTGGCCAGCCCATCATGCAACTATCTGGCATTATTCGCGAGTTTGCTGCTGGTGAGCAAACGATTCGGGTGTTGCATGATATCGATTTGACTATCAATCAAGGCGAAATGGTGGCAATCATTGGGCAGTCTGGCTCTGGCAAGTCGACTTTGATGAATATCTTGGGCTGCCTCGATCAGGCGACGGCTGGCGATTATAAAATATATGGTAAGTCAGCACGCAAGCTTGATGCTGACGAGCTCGCTGAGCTACGCCGTGAACACTTTGGTTTTATTTTTCAGCGTTATCATCTGCTTGGTGACATTAGTGCCAAAGACAATGTAGCGGTTCCTGCCGTATATGCTGGCATGGACACAGAAACTCGAATTGACCGTGCCAAACAGCTCTTAACTGATTTAGGACTTGGAGATAAGGTCAATAGTCGGCCCAATCAGCTGTCAGGCGGACAACAACAAAGAGTCTCAGTCGCTCGTGCGCTCATGAATGGTGGTGATGTCATCTTGGCAGATGAGCCGACTGGCGCGCTTGATAGCAAGTCTGGTGAAGATGTCATGAAGATCTTGCATGACCTCAAAGCACAAGGTCATACCATTATTATGGTGACTCATGATCCCAACTTGGCGGCGCAAGCTGAGCGTATTGTTGAGTTAAAAGATGGCTATATCATTGCCGACTATCAAACTGAGCATTACAAGCACACAGACAAAAAGCCTTCCTCTATCCTCAGTGGGCATCGTAAAAGCGCATTTGGTAGCTTTGTTGATCGACTGCTTGAAGCGTTTAAAATGTCTTTGCTTGCCATGCGCGCGCATAAAATGCGTACCTTGTTGACCATGTTAGGTATCATTATTGGTATTGCCGCTGTCGTGTCTATTGTAGGCTTAGGTCAAGGCTCTCAGCAGCAGATTTTGGCTAATATCAGCTCGCTCGGTACAAACACCATCACCGTCAGCGACGGCTATCCTAGAGGCGACCCTAGACGCCGTTACAACGATGACAATCTGACGCCTGAAGATGCACAAGCGGTGGGAAATCAGCCTTATATTATCAGCGTTAGCCCTCAGGTGAACGCCAACTCTAGCGTTCGTTATCGCAGCGTACAAGAGGAATCTACCGTCAATGGAGTCGGTCAAGACTACTTAGAGGTCACTGGTGAGACATTGGCATTGGGTCAAGGGTTTGATGAACAAAGCATCAGCTTGCGTAGCCAAGATGTCATTATTGATAGCAATGCCAAGCAAACCTTTTTCCCAAACCTTGATAACCCTATTGGCGAGGTGATACTCATCGGTAGTGTACCTGGTAGAGTCATTGGTGTGCTGGAAGAAAACGATGGTGGCTTTGGTGCAGATTTAACCACACCAACTATATATATGCCCTATACCACCGTTATGTCACGGATTAGAGGCAGTACGAATATCGATAGGTTTGTGGCTCTCATAAGTGACGATATCTCTTCAAGTGTGGCCGAGTCTGCGATCTCCGACTTGATACAAAATCGTCATGGCGAAGAAGATTTTCAGATTCGCAACTCAGACTCTATTCGTCAAACAATCGAATCGACAACTGGCGCTTTAACGCTATTGATATCATCTGTTGCTGTCATTTCACTGATAGTTGGCGGTATTGGGGTCATGAACATCATGCTGGTGTCTGTCACCGAGCGCACCAATGAGATTGGTGTACGTATGGCTGTAGGGGCACGTCAAAACGACATCATGCAGCAGTTTTTGATTGAAGCTATCTTGGTTTGTATTTTAGGTGGTTTGCTAGGCATTGGCTTAGCATTTGCTATTGGTGAACTGATCAATCGTGTTGGCGGTGATAACTTTAAAGTCATTTACTCACCGACCTCTATCATTGCCGCTTTTGTCTGCTCGACGCTGATTGGTGTTATTTTCGGTTTCTTGCCCGCGCGCAATGCAGCCAAATTGGATCCTGTAGAGGCACTGTCTCGGGATTAATACCTAGACACCTGAGCATTTTGGCCAAATATTCAGTACGAAATATCGAAATGATGATAAAAAATCAAAGAAATATGCAGTTTTACGAGAGATTTACACTTTTTTCCTAATACGGGGTTGTAATTGTCTTAATTATATATATAATGTGCTCTCACGTTTAGGGATACAAACACTTTAAACGTTAGGGTTGTTAGCTCAGTTGGTAGAGCAGTTGACTTTTAATCAATTGGTCCCGCGTTCGAGTCGCGGACAGCCCACCATATTTAGTTTGATCTTTATTAATCGTTCTGCCCTATCCGGTAGTAGACCAATAAAGATAAGTTTAAAAGACATCGTTAAGATGTTTAGTTTTTAGAAAGTTCGTTACATAGGATTTTCTTTTGCAGAGTTAAAAAGCAAATGCTTTTTATACACTCTTCAGGGTTGTTAGCTCAGTTGGTAGAGCAGTTGACTTTTAATCAATTGGTCCCGCGTTCGAGTCGCGGACAGCCCACCATATTTAGAGAGCCCAGTCATTTTGTGACTGGGCTTTTTTTCGACTGTCTTTTTATGAGCGTTGATAGCTATAGTCAAGGAATTTTAGAATCGCTACAAGGCAACCGACCGCAGATAGTACACTGAGTACATCTAGGACGGATAACACCGTAGCGGTTTAAAAGTGCTCTGACTATATCAATCACGCCTACGCTTAAAGAGTCTAAAGTTACCTCCTTTTCTCCATAGCAATTTATGCTTGATCGTATCCTTAATCGTACGTGGATGCTTAGGTGCTTGGGCAATAAAATGATCAAAATCTGCTGTGTCCATAGCCAGCTCTCGGCCATGCGCCATCATCACCATTGAGGGTTTCAAATCTCTTATCTTGTGTAAAGACTGGATGTATGTTTTAGGGTCATAGACAGGAAAGGGTGCAACGAATTTATGGCGTAGCTTGATGATCAAATCAGCTGTGTATACTTGGCGGCTAGGCAGGTGAAATAAAGACAAATCACGATCCGTATGTCCCGGCGTTTCTAAAACTTGCCATTCATCAAACTTTGGCACAAGCTCACCATCTTTTACCGTGATATCTGGTTTCAAGCTTGCAGAATAATACAGGTTTTTAAATGGTCGCCCTTGACGTTTGGCCACATAATATCCTAGATTTATATCTACGAAGTGCATAGCCCGCCCACCAATACCGCTATACCATTGCTTTTTTTTATCCGCTGAGACAATAAGACAGCCAGTCTCTTGTCGAAATTTATTTGCCCCGCCTGCATGATCAGGGTGCATGTGTGTGACCACCACTACTTTTAGATCAGTGATCGGTCGCTTTAGCGTCGTTTTAATATAATCAAGCACCATCGTCACATCAGTACGGCAGCCACCGTCTAGCAGCATGATTTTATCCGGATATACCGCAAGGTAGGTACTCTGGATATAGCCTTCTAAACGTACGATTTCACATAAACTCATTGGTATTCCCTACCTCATTAATCGTTATTATTGCGAGGCTTTTATTCAATTTTATAGACAATCTTTAGTATAACGTCCGTCAGTCCAAAAAAAACGACTTTGAGTGAACGCTCGTGACTATATACAAAAGCAATGCAGTATACAGAGACAATGCAGCTAATAACGATTAATAAATAACGATTAACAACTGCATGCATAGTTTTATCCATGGTCACTCTCACTTTACTATCAAAAAGCAAAAACCCAGCGCTTAGGCTGGGTTTAAGAAAACATTTAGTATTTAAGATAAATCGTAGTCTAGATTCCCTACCTATTGATTATGCAAGGTCACGTACCTTTGGCTCACGTTCCCATAGACGAGACTTGGCATTGGTAATAAAGGTATCTAATTCAGCCAATGGCGTCACAAATTCATCTTTTTCAATGGGCAGCTTACTTAAGATAAATTCATCGGTCGCACCGCAATAAGCAATGGCTTTGCAATGAGCATAAGCATCATTGAACCAATCTAGCGCTGCACTGTCTTTTGCTAGCTTCTTAGCCTGCTCTGGCATAATGATACTAACCACGGCATCAAACATCACTGACGGACCACCAGCGAGGCGCTCATCAGCTTGGATACGTGTACCATCATCCAACACAACTTCTTTATTAGGGGCGACGATTTTGACGCTAGCGCCTTGCGCTTTAGCAGCATCTTCGAACTTTTTAATTTCGCTACTATTAGAGCCTTCTGCGACCAAGATACCGATCATACGACCTTTTAGACTGTCAGGCGTCAGACCAATGGTTTGTAGTGCTTTAGAAGTCGCCATATCCTGTACAGGTGCAGCCGCGTCAGCAGGTTCTGGCAGTTCCATACCCAGCGCCGTTGCTACACGGTTGGCCAAATCTTCATCGATATGAATCAAATGACTCAGCATACGAGTACGTACATGTGCTGTATCTACTTTGCCCAGCTCAAATGCATAAGCAGAAGCAATATGCGCTTGCTCAATAGCCGTCTGACTACGATAGAACATACGTGGCTGGCTGTAATGATCAGCGAAGCTCTCATCACGTACGCGACCTTTTACACCATCATCTAACTGCTCATGGAATGAATTAAAGCCACGTTTAGCGCTTTCACGCGGACGAGTTGGATCTAGGCTCTGTGGCTCATAGAGTACACGCGTCTTAGGTACTTGCATCTGCATATGACCATCTTGCTGATTGTTAGCAAACGGACATTTTGGTGCATTAATAGGAATCTGGGCAAAGTTTGGTGATCCTAGACGTGATAGCTGCGTGTCTAAATAACTGAACAGACGACCTTGCAATAATGGGTCATTACTAAAATCAACACCAGGTGGCAGATGCGATGGGCAGAATGCTACTTGCTCAGTCTCTGCAAAGAAATTATCAGGATAGCGGTTCAATACCATCTTACCCACGACTTTTACTGGCACCAACTCTTCTGGAATCAGTTTGGTTGCATCTAAATGGTCGAATGGGAATTCGTTAGCTTCTTCTTGGGTAAACAACTGTACGCCAAACTCCCACTCAGGATAGTCACCATTGTTGATTGACTCAAACAAGTCGCGACGATGATAATCAGGATCAGCACCTGAGATTTTCACTGCCTCATCCCATGTGGTTGACTGTACGCCCAATACTGGCTTCCAATGGAAACGTACAAAAGTGCTCTTACCTTCTTTATTGATTAAGCGATAGCTGTGAATACCAAAGCCTTCCATCATGCGTAAGCTACGCGGCAAACCGCGATCACTCATCAGCCAAATTAGATTGTGCATCGTTTCAGGACTTAACGAGACAAAATCCCAAAACGTATCATGAGCAGACGCCGCTTGCGGGAAACCGCGATCTGGTTCTGGTTTTACCGCATGAATCAAATCTGGAAACTTCATCGCGTCTTGAATAAAGAAGATTGGCATGTTATTACCAACGATGTCCCAGTTGCCTTCTTCTGTATATATTTTCACAGCAAAACCACGAACATCACGTGGCGTATCTTTTGAGCCTTTATTACCCGCTACCGTTGAGAAACGCGTAAACAATGGTGTTTGCTTACCCGTTTCGGTCAACACTTTGGCAGTTGTATATTCTTCTAGTGACTCTGTCAGCTCAAAATAACCGTGTGCTGCACTACCACGAGCATGGACGATGCGCTCAGGGATGCGCTCGTGGTCGAAATGATTGATTTTTTCACGTAGCACAAAATCCTCTAATAGCGTCGGCCCACGTGAGCCTGCTTTTAGAGAGTTTTGGTTGTCAGCGATAGCCACACCTTGTTGCGTGGTCAATACTTTGGTGTCATCGCCTGCGCGTTGATGGGTTTCACCACCATTGCCACGTTCAGTATTCATGTCTTTGGCGGGGTCAATATGATCGATATTATTATTCATAAAAAGTCCTAGCTAATAGATTGAGAGTGCTCTTTTTAAACCACTAAAAGAGTGCCTACACAGGTTTGATATCCTTTGAGATAATGATGACTTCATCTGTCAATTATTTGTCTGTGTCTTCAGCATTGCCTAGCGCTAAATTTATAAAGCACTAAAATTCATAAAGGAATAATAGGCTTAGGACTTATACTACCCAAAAATTAAGTCAAATATAGTTGCGTATATAGTAAACCTTGTTGATGTTTGGTTAAGGTTTACAGTCGCTATGAACCAGTATTTTAGAAGGCGTTAAAAGAGCATCAACGTTAACAATAGAATCTTGTAATGTAGTTATTCTTTAAGGTATGCTTTTATGAAGTACTAGAGACTATCGATAAATAAATTGGCATGGTTTTAGCTTTATATTTATCTTTTTTATACCGTTGAATTCAAATAATTTCGATACAAGAAAACCGAGCGCAAGTTATACATTAGTATGGTTAGCGAGGATGACGATGTAACGGGTTTATATGGATTTGACGATGCGACTATTTTATATAACTATAAGGCAATCCATTATGCTACCAACTTTAAAATTTCCATCTAATAAACCTTATCACTCGTTGCTAGCAGGCGCTTCAATGGGTCTAATGGCATTAACTTTTAGTCAAACGGCTGCCGCTATCACGACCAAAAACGTTACTTATACAGTTGATGATCAAGCATACGAAGGCTATTACGCCAAAGCCGATAAGCCCAACGCCCCTTTTATTTTGCTCATTCATGATTGGGATGGATTGACAGATTATGAGCGCAAACGTGCTGATATGTTAGCGTCTGAAGGTTACAACGTACTAGCGGCAGACATGTTTGGACAAGGCGTTCGCCCTACCTCTATCGAAGAAAATAAACGTCTAACTGGGGAGCTATATGATGATCGTAATAAAATGCGTCGCATATTGGCAGGGGCATTAACGGCAGGACAACTACAAGGCAATGATGTGCGTAAAGGCACGACTATGGGATATTGTTTCGGCGGTACGGTCGCGTTAGAACTAGCACGTTCAGGCTTTGAGCAAAAAGCATTTGTCCCCTTCCACGGTGCCTTTGATATCCCAACGGGTCAAAGTTATGATAATACGACTGGAGAAATCCTAGTATTCCACGGCTCTGCTGACCAATCTGTCTCGCTAGAAAGCTTTGCGACTTTGGGCAAGACATTAGAAGCGGCTAAGATACCTCACGAAATGGTTACCTACAGCGGCGCGCCACATGCCTTTAGCGTATTTGGCAGCGATAGATATGATGCCCGCGCCGATGAGCGCTCTTGGAAACGCTACTTGGATTTTTTAGCAGAAGAATATAAATAACCTAGCAGCACAAGTTGAATAAGTAATAATATAAGCAAACCCAAACAAAAAGACACCTCAATTAAGATCTGATAACGATTCATTGAGGTGTCTTTTTTTATACAGTCTTAAGTATTTAATTCTTTCGAAATACCAATAGCTGATTATTAGCAGGCATTGCATAAGTTTTAGAAAGTTGTAGATGATGAGCATTTGCTAAACTGACTATGTCTTCTTTATCGCGAATACCACTATCAGGATTACCTGCTCTCAACATCCTATCAAATCGCTGATTGCCCTCACTGGTATATTTGCCATGCTCATTAAAAGGGCCATATACAATCAGCTTACCGTCCACAGGTAGTGCGTCACCAGCCAATGCAAATAACCTCTCAACCAAAGCCCAGCTAATAATATGCAGCGTATTGGCCGTAAATATCACATCATAAGGTTTGTCTATATCACTGCTATTTAAATGACTGTTATCTAAATGACTACTAACAGGTACTGAGTCATGCGCCAAATCAAACGCTAATGGCGAATATAAATTGGGCGTAGGATACGCATTGTGCCAAGCGATTATATGGCGATGATTACCAGTGACATCACTAGTTTGCCATTTTAAATGTGACAAATGAGGCGCAAAGTAGACACTATGCTGACCCGTCCCAGAGCCAACTTCTAATACATGACTAAAGCCTTGTAGCTCTGTTTGGAGTACTTCTAGAATAGGCTGTTTATTATTCTCACACGCTTGAGAAAACGGCAATGCAGAAATATCTGCTTTACTATTTGGATTATCGCTATCCAGATTATCGTCATGCATCACTATCCTCCCAAACCGCCTATTGTGCTCTCAGTATTGATAGCAGTAGATTAATAAGCACTGCCTAAGACTAACCTAGTGACTACCAAACAACTGACTACTAGTAAATCCCTGCCTCTACCCCAGCGGCCAATGTCATAGCAAGCTCTTCTACTTGCTCAGCAAAGCTATCTTGCCAATCACCTTGTAGTATCAGCGCCTCTTGAATCCATGACCAACGTAGCCCCGTTGTAATCGTTTTGAGCGCAAGCTTGGTGCCTGTACCATCATGACCTGCGCGTATATATACCGCAAATGGCATGCCCTGATTCTCTTCTAACACTGGATAATAGCAACGATCAAAAAAGTCCTTGGTCAGCCCTGCCATATACGCTAGATTTTCGGTCGTACCTAACAGTAACGCATCAGCAGTCAACACATCCTCAGGCTGCGTATCCTGCGGTGATTTCAAAATGACGTTGATATCTATATCAGGATGATTGGCACCGTCATAAGCTGCCTGCGCCAATTTCTGAGTATTGGGCGATGGCGCATGAGCGACGATGAGTAACGTCTTAGTAGACATATTAGGCTTCTGTGCCATTGTTAAATACTAGATTTTGAGTAATGGCAGGATCCAAGCTATTGCCTACTGGGCAGGTCAATGCGGTTTTATAAAATCTCTTTAAGGTACTCTCATGCAATGCTTTTGAAAAATTGACCACGACATGTATTTCACTTACCCGCCTTGGTTTGGTAGCCATGACTTTGGTGACTTCTGCGGTCGTACCTGAGATATCGATATCCATCGCTTCAGCTTTAATACCGATAATCGTTAAAATACAACTGGCTAAGCTGGTCGCTAACAAATCGGTTGGTGAAAACGCCTCACCCTTGCCATGATTGTCAGTAGGCGCATCAGTGATAATCTCATTATTTGATTGCAAGTGAATAGCGGTAGTACGAAGGTCGCCTTGGTAAGTTACTTTTGAGGTTGTCATGGGTTTCTCTTTGGTAGTTATTATTGCACTACTGGTTTTCAATAGAATATTGTTTTTCGACTATAAAATTAGATGCACCATTTAAAATAACATATTTAAGACTAATTAAATTGCTTGATATTACTAGTACCTGCATTATCAGCAAAAAATGCTATTGCTTTGGTTGCCTGCGTAGTCGAGCCGAGCGCCAACAATGGCATCATATGACGACAGAGCAGCAACGCGAGGTGCTAAGGCTGATCGCAGGACGTAAGCTTCGTATCAAAAAGATGAAACAGCACAAAGGTGAGTAATTAGAGTTTGATTTTGAGGAAGAAGTTGAGATTAATGAGTTGTTTTGAGGGGTCGATGTAAGCAATAATATCCATTTTTAGCACAGCGTCAATTATTTTATTGAAGCTTTGTTATGTGATTAATCCGTAGTAGCTATTTAAAGCTGTAGCAAGCAAACTCCCTGCTACACCTAACTCGATTTGCCAACTTGTATTAATCGCTTTAGATAACATTGACTCAATCCAAGATTTGACTGAAGGACCAAATTTATCCTTTTCAACTATAGAAAAACTCTGGTCATCACTAATGGCATCTTTAAGTAATGCGACATCACTTCGATCAACTCCATTTTCCTGTAAAATTTTAGATAAAGCTTCAAAATCATTTTTTATAATGCTATTCGTTACTTTTTGATTATTTTCTGAGCCTAATAATATTGTTACATTGTCTCCAAATATCGCATTGTTAAAAAGGTTTGAAGCGTCAAACCTTCCAACTGCTTCCTTCAATTCTTTGTCAGATTCTATTTCAGAGAATTCAGAATTCAACTCAAGAACGAAATCTAATAGACGTGACCTTACCTGCATTAAAATATTTGAAACACTAGCTACTGGTATTTCAGACCATGCTCTTTGAACTATGTATGAACTGGCTAAACCTTCACCAAGTATTCCGTTAAGCTCCATTGGTAGTGGTTTATGAAACATGACATCATCGCTATCAGTCACCATTTTCTCAATGATAGCCAATGAATAAGCTATTTTAGCTTCTTCTAACGAATGCTTAAACTCTTTGTTTAGATGTTTCATAGGAACTGGGTGTGAGTTTACTACATAAACTCCATTTGTTGCATAAACACGCACTTGAGCTGAGATGATACGGTAATTGGGAAGCTCATCTTTTTCAGTATATCCATTAAGCTCTTTATTTACCCACATTACTAGTTCTTTGTGCCCCATTTTATGAAGAAGAACCTTCGTCTTGATTAGAGCATTACTCAGAATGCCATTATCAGAGCTTAATATTTCAATAATTTCATCTACTAGTTTCATTGATCTCTCTTTATTTATTCTTAAAATAGTGACTTATCGATTGGCAAAAGTTATCTGCTAAGACTAGTAGTGAGAAAAAATAGCTACCTATATTCTTTTAAAAAAATAATTAGACTTATTAGATAATTGCACTAATACTAGTACAATGAGCACAAAAGTCATGGACAATAAACTCAACTATTGAATCAGGTCGATGATTTGATTTATCAACAGTAATAATGAAAATATGCTCATTATTTTGCCCAACTCTAAAATTAGCATAATCATGCCTTCTATGCTTAATTTTATTAAGTAATTTTTCCATAGTTATTGGAGAACCTTGATTTGGTAGAATGCCGTTTCCAGGACCAATAGCCTTTATATTAGCTTGCTCTATACGAGTAACTGGTGATAAAGCTATTCCCTTATGCACATCTAACAAATTTTTAAGTAGCGAACCTTCATAAATTGAACTTGATTTTAGGTGATCTCTAGATCTCATTATTTCATTCACAATATGATCCAAATAAACCATAGCTTCGCCACTAGTTCTTGCTGCTTTTCCCAGATCCTTTGGTACTTGATTCCATGAGTTTAAAAAAAGAACTGATGTATTTTCCAGTTGATAAATAGCTTCATCAATGGAACGAGTTGTTATCACGTGAGTTCCTGTCAAAAATGAAATATTTCCCATAAACTATAAAACTCCATAACGTCTTATAAACCTAGCGCCTATTTCAGTTATACCGAATATGGAGCAATTTTTGTATTATTGTTCGAAAGCAGCAGCTAACATAAAGGTTGTATAGCTGTTGCAATTAGACTAAAAACATTTGTTAATATTAAGGCTATGCTATTAATCATTTAAACGTGAACTATCGCTTAAAGCTACTCTTAAAGATCCTTCATCATTCTCTCTAGATTTAATCATTTCACGCCTGAGGGATTCTTGTCTTTCTTTTTCACAACTGACTATATCTTTTATTATTACTTGATCTAGACCTGCTAAAAAAAATTCAAACTCTTCTATTGTTTCAATAGTAGATTTAACGTCCTCTCTTGTAGGTTCAGCTCGACCATGCGCTGCCATGTTTCTTACTTTTCGAATTTTATCAACTTTAAGACGAAGTTCGTCAGGCATTTCTATTCCAAAACGCTCCAACCGATTTGAGTGAAGTTCCATAATGAATGGACGTTGACGATAATCTAATCCAATTTCTTTAGAAAATTGATCTATGTTTTTCTCAAAGTATGACCACGCAGATAGCAAAGCACCTAAAGGGTGAATTTTTGCAAGTTCTTGAAGCTTATCTAATTCTTGATCGTTTTCTGGTGCACTTAATTTAAAAGCGACCAAATCAGTCTCATCTGTGAATTGAGAAATAATTTCTTCGTAATCCTGACCATAGTGCTGCTTTAATACAGATTTAAAGAACTCTTGAGCTATATTCATGTAAAAAATACTTGTAAGCTCATTAGGAGAACCGAAACGATGCTGCAATGCGTTGCGCTCATCAATAAGAAGTTCTATCTTGTTCAAAAATGGTAATGATATATTTTTTTCCTTAAGTGTATTTAAGCATCCCTGTATTGTAATTGTCTCTTTAGCATTTTTATAGATGGACTCTCCCGAATCTAGAACTAAATCCTTCAAAATTAGCTCCACAGCATTAGCCAAATGTAATATTAAAAGCTTCCGATCAAGCTCTTTCTTGCCATTATAATGAGATATTGAGTGGCCAAAAAGTTCCATTGCACTTTGAAATAACGGTGATTCAATTGCCATATATTTTTCTACTTTTGTGTTGTTCTAGAAATTTATTATCTTGAAAATTTTATACTATGATCTAAAAATAGTAATATAACAATAAAATTCACATTATATACTGTTTTATATATGTAGATAACGTAATGAGATTATGAATATAATTTTCTAAAAATTTAGATATGCTCAAAAAGTTAAGTTAAAGCAAAATAAAAGCCCCAATTAGAGGAAGTAATTGGATAGAGCTAGCTTAGGAAATGACTATACTAGAAATAAAGAAGCGAACAAAGCTAAACCCCCTTAACAATTAAGTTAAGGGGGTTTAGCTTTTAGAATAGAGAGCTGACGATGACCTACTCTCACATGGACGAATCCACACTACCATTGGCGCTACGATGTTTCACTTCTGAGTTCGGGAAGGGATCAGGTGGGGCCATCGCGCTATTGTCGTCAGCAAAGGGGGTTAGATATGAGTCTGATGTTGTATTATGACTTCAAATTTTACTTTTTAGTCGACCAACTTGTAACCTAACTGAATCAAGGTTAAAGGTGATATCGAAATATTCTTTCTTTATTCTATAGCCTAGGCTATACAAGATAGATTAATTAGAGCTTTCATACAAACCACTTGGGTGTTGTATGGTCAAGCCAAACGAGCAATTAGTACAGGTTAGCTAC
>NZ_BMZR01000006.1 GCF_014652895.1 Psychrobacter glaciei | reverse complement strand
CTCGTGTCAAGAGGTAATTTCTATTTAGTTTGAAGTAAATGTCTCATCACTCATTCTAAACAGCCTTCCCTTTCAACTAGGGCGCATTATACGGGGTTTTAAGACTGGGTCAAGGGGTTTGATAGACTTATCTTATCTAGATAGAATCTAGTTTATATATTTTAGACTATTATTTTAAACATTTGAGCTAGCGCACTGAGAGTATTGTATGTACAAAACAGTGCTATCAAATGGCTAGTAGGACGATATAAGCCTTATAGGAATTAAGCAAAGCCAGTTCAGAACTGGCTTTGCTTAATATTTAGATTAGAGAGGTATTGATTGATTTAGTCGTTTATTTACCAGCCAAAACCTACACCTACCCCTGCAGATGATTCATCGTCACTAAAGGCACCACTAAAGGTCAATGACGTGTTATCAGAAACTACACGCTGATAACCGACAGCTACTGCTTGCTCGCCTCCTTGGAAGCCCATACCTAGACCTATGCGATTGCGCTGATTCATTCCACTCACACTAGTACCCATGTTTTGAATAGCAGCGCTCATCGCTCCGACTTTATCGATACGCTGATCTTGCTCTTTGAAGCGTGAATCCACATCGCCCCTAAATGAGTTTAAGTTCTGATCGATTGTTGCAAAACGCTGATTGGTATAGTCATTAGCAGTATCTAAAGTTTGACTATCGCCCGCTTGGCTCTGTGCCAGATTGACTGCGTCATGGGAGTCAACACCAGCAGCAACATTGGTAATTCGGCGCTGGTTAGTCGCGCTACCCACCGATACGGTGTTATCAGCACTGGTCTGTGATCCTGCGCCTAACGCGACAGAGTTATTATTAGTCACACTGCTATTAGCACCGATAGCCACTGCATTGGCTGCTTGGACGTTCACCGACTCACCGATAGCAACGGAGTTTGAGGCATTAGTCTCGTTCGCAAAAGTTGGTGAACTATTGGTATCAACCGTTGCCGCTGTAGCACCCACTGTTGCGTTGCTACCTAGTACTACTGAGTTACTGGTAGTATCACCAATGATGTTGTCGTTACCAACTGCATAATTGGCGTTACCACCAACAATATTAGGATCTCCAAATGCACCTGAGCGATCACCTGAAACGATGTTGCCATTACCCACGCTGGTAGATTGATCGCCAGTCACTGTATTATTAGTGCCTATGGCGATGCTGTCCTTACCTTTAGATTGAGCGTTAACTCCGATTGCTATCGCACCGTCAGCAGTAGCGCCATTACCGTTATAATTACCTGCATCTTCACTGTCACTAGAGCCATTAACGCTAAAGAAGCGAGCTTGGCTGTCTTCGATTTTACTTTCTAATTCAATTTTAGACTCTTCACTAATACCTGAATCACCTTTGTCTCCTTTAGCGCCGTCGATACCATCCTGACCTGTTAGTCCTTGAGCACCATCAACACCGTCTTTACCGTTAGTGCCATCAGCACCATCTTGACCATTAATGCCGTCTACGCCATTAGTACCATTCTGACCGTTGATCCCATCAACACCATTAGTGCCATTTAAACCATCTGTTCCGTTTTGACCTGCTGGACCTTGTGCACCATCTTGACCATTAATGCCGTTTGCTCCATTGATGCCGTCAGACCCTGCTAGACCTTGAGGGCCAGTTTCACCTTGATCGCCTTTGTCCCCTTTAGGTCCAGGGGTTAATGCGATGTTGGTTATTTGTCCTTGCAAATCTGTCAACCTGCCATCCACTGCGGTAAATGCTGAACCGACATCACTGTAGTCAGTCTTATTGATACGATAAGTTGGTGCTTGAAAAGCGCCATTAGCACCAAAAGACGCACCACCTCCCAACGCTGTGCTGTAGTTGGTCTCTGTACGCTTCAACTGAGCCACATTGACTGCATCGGTATCTGTCGTACCTGCTGCCACGCCTGTAATTTGGCGCGTCTGCCAATTAGCGCTATCAGCATCAGAGGTATCTCCGACACTCACTGCGGCTAATGTTGATTGCCATACTGGCGTGGTTCTAGTGTCAGCACCAAATCCTGCTACGCCTGCATCGACTGTGGTGACGCTTTGGCTGCCTAAAGCGATACTGTTGCGAATGTCAGCCGTCGACCCTGTACCCATCGCTAGGCTGTCACGACCGCTTGCAACTGATGAGTTACCGATAGCTGTCGCGCGAATGCCGCTCGCGGTGGCGCCTATGCCGAGAGCTTCATAGTCTGCTGCTGCGAACTCAAATATCTGACCACCATTACCATCATCTTTAAAGCGTCGACCATTAAAGTATGTTTGTATAGTGGTTGTCGCAGCAGTAAACTCAGCTTGTACTACTGCACCTACTACTGGCACCTGTGTAAAAAGGCTACCACTACCAACGGCAGTCGCGCCTGATTCTGAGGCTGTGTTACGGCTACCTAACGCTGAGCTATTAAAACCTGAGGCTGTATTACGATTCCCTAGCGCTGAGCTTTCATTACCTGAGGCTGTGTTGCCACGACCAACTGCTGAGCCATCATCACCTGAGGCTACATTATTAAGTCCTACTGCTGAGCTATTATTACCTGAGGCTGTGTTTGAAACACCAACCGCTGAGCTAAGGATACCTGAAGCGTTATTGATATAGCCTAATGCTGAGCTAAAGCCACCTGAGGCTGTGTTATTACTACCCATCGCTGAGCTGAAACCTCCTGAGGCTTCATTAAAATAACCGACTGCTGAGCTGGAGTTCTTGGAGGCTTTATTAGAGCTTCCAATCGCTGAGCTGGAACTTCCTGATGCTTCATTCGAATAACCTACTGCTGAGCTTGAAAAACCTGAGGCTGTATTATCATTACCAACTGCTGAGCTGAAACCTCTTGAGGCTTCATTGCTATAACCAACTGCTGAGCTGAAATCTCCTGATGCTTCATTAAAATAGCCCACTGCTGAGCTTTCATTACCTGATGCTTGACTACGAACACCGATAGCAACAGCATCAGTACCCGTCGCGCCATCATTGTCGCGATTAGAGCCTGCGCCTGTCTCAGTTGAGTTAATACTCACATAACGCGTGGTATCACCGCTTGACTCTGCGACTTGCTTCAGCTGAGCCACATTGACTGCATCGGTATCTGTCGTACCTGCTGCCACGCCTGTAATTTGGCGCGTCTGCCAGTTGGCAGGATCAGCATCGCTAGTATCACCGACACTGACTGCCGCTAAAGTAGACTGCCATACTGGCGTGGTTCTGGTGTCCGCACCAAACCCCTGTACGCCTGCATCTACTGTTGTAGTACTCTGTGCACCTAGAGCAATGCTATTACGAATATCAGCCGTTGACCCTGTACCTATGGCTAGGCTATCACGAGCGCTTGCGACTGAGGTATTACCGATAGCGGTTGCGCGGATGCCACTTGCGGTTGCGCCTATGCCTAAGTCTTCGTAATCAGCATCTGCAAACTCAAAAATTCGACCACCATTACCATCGTCTTTAAAACGTCGACCATTAAAGTCTGTTTGTATAGGGGTTGTCGCAGCAGTAAACTCAGCTTGCACCACTGCATTTGCTACTGCAACTCGCGTATCTTCGCTACCACTACCAATAGCAGCAGCGCCTGCCTCTGATACTGTGTTAGAACTACCCACCGCTGAGCTATTAAAACCTGAGGCTGTGTTGAAACTACCTATTGCTGAGCTAAAACGTCCTGAGGCTTCGTTGACAAAACCCACTGCTGAGCTAAAATCCCCGGCTTCATTTTCAAAACCAACTGCTGAGCTGTAAACTCCTGAGGCTGTGTTGTTATGACCAACTGCTGAGCTGAAATTTGCTGAGGCTTCATTTTCAAAACCCATTGCTAAGCTGTAAACTCCTGAGGCTGTGTTACTACGACCTACTGCTGAGCTTGCAAAACCTGAGGCTGTGTTGTTGAAACCTAATGCTGAGCTGTCACTACCTGAGGCTTCATTATCACTGCCTACTGCTGAGCTCGAACGACCTGAGGCTGTGTTACTACTACCTACTGCTGAGCTTTCTATTCCGTTTGATCTATTATTAGAACCTACTGCTGAACTATCACTACTTAATGCAGTATTACCATACCCCACTGCTGAGCTACGTTCTCCCGAAGCGTTATTATAAGTACCTAGCGCTGAACTACGCAGCTTAGAAGCTACGTTCAGACTACCTAGTGCTGAGCTATTACCACCTGAGGCTGTGTTACTATGACCTACTGCTGAACTGAAACTTCCTGAGGCTGTGTTACGACTACCCATTGCTGAGCTGGAATTTTTTGAGGCTGTATTGTCGTAACCTATTGCTGAGCTGTCACTACCTGATGCTTCGTTAGAACTACCTACTGCTGAGCTGTCACTACCTGATGCTACATTGCCAAAACCACAAGCTATAGCTTGATTACCATTGCCAGTACTGCCACCCGTTTGATTAACACCATCGAGAAAACATACATCTGCCTGACTACTTATCGATATCAACCCCAATGCACTTCCTATCGCCACCGCGATGGCAGGGTGACGTAATATCGCGCCTGTCGTACTGGTTGGCACCGTACCCACTTGAGTTGAACGGTTTGATTTGCCACCAGATTTGGCAAGTTCACTCACTGCCATGTAGCAGCCTGTTGAGCGGTTAAAGATAACGCGGTAGACATGGTTTAGCATTAGAGTATCCTGTATATGTAAAGCCACTATCGAAGCAACTGTATGATGACTATACAAATAGACTGATCGTTGGGCTAGCACTATTAGGCATAGACGTTAGTGTTGATAAACAGTTAAACAAAGAAGCTATTGATTGGGGCATTCCATGAACGGCATGTCCAATAGAAGGTTGAGACATTCTTTTTAAAACTTTAAGAGGTGAACCTCTCATCTCTAGAAATATTTATATTCTGTTTGGATATAAAAAGAAACGTTATGGACACATATTGGAATATTATATGCTGATTGTAAAGTCATTGTTTTTAATGTGTAACATATAAATATATCCTTTAAAGAATATATCGTGATGCTAGAAAAAAATACTGGCTATGACATGTATGCGTACAGAGTTTTTATTTATTGAAGTTATCTGTTGAATATAGATAACTTCAATGACCTATGTATGACGATATACAAGTTATAAAGAGAATAATGATTTTTTATAAGACACAAAAAAGCCGCTTATTAATAAATAAGCGGCTCTTACAAGATATACTTAGAGTTGTTTTAGCATTAACTAACTTAAATGATTAAAGTTTGAAAATAATTAATAGCAGTCTAAAATAAGATATGGAAGACATCAAATTTAGTGTTTAAAATTTGCTTTTATCGTAGTCACGATACCTGATAAAGCATAAATAATACCGATCGCTAAAATACCAACAGGGATGTCATAAAGCACAATACTCATGACCAGCACACCAATGATAAGAACCACAAACGGTACTTTCTTTTTGTCAAATTCCTTAAAGCTGTAGTATTTAACATTACTGACCATCAGTAAACCGCAAATAACGACCCAAGCCGCGAATAAGAACATGACAAGTGTATCGTACTGTCCTATCCACTGATTATGGTCTATCGCTACCATCACAGCTGAGGTGACCAATATAGCCGCAAGTGGACTTGCTAAACCAACAAAGTATTTTTTGTCGACAGTACCAACCTGCACATTGAACCGTGCCAAGCGGAAAGCACCACAAGCCGTGAATACAAAGGCACAGCCAAGACCAATACGACCCAAGGGCTGTAGCGCAAAACTATAAATCAAGATGGCAGGTGCAACGCCAAAGGCTAGCATATCGGCTAAAGAATCATACTGCTCCCCAAACGGGCTTTGGGCATTGAGCATGCGGGCGACGCGACCATCTGCCCCATCAAGAATGGCAGATAAAAAGATGGCTAAAGAGGCTTTGTAAAATTCACCTTGCGTACTCGCCAAAATCGAGTAAAAGCCTGACAGTAATGACAACGTAGTGATCAAATTGGGCGCTAAATACACACCGCGACTGACCACACGTTTCCCTTCAGCAACTTCTGCCTCAATCACCTCAAAGGTCAAGCCATCGTAGCTGTCATTATCCGCTAAGCGGATATTAAACTCATGCTCATCAACAAAAGGTGGCTGGGTGGCTGCATTATCTTGCAGCAAACCATCGTTTTGAGGCGCATTGTTTGGTTGGCCGGTAGGTGGTTGCACGTTTGTCATCTTGATATCCTCATTGGCCGACATTGCTATTCATTGACCCCGTTATTTACTGACACCCTTATTTACTGGCGCTATTATTCGCCGACGAGCCAGCGCACATTGGTCGCACTATCAGGCGTTAAATCTGGGGCGTTGGCAACTTTTAGTACTGGCTGCAAGAAACGTAGAATTTCACGCGCATGGTTATCGAACTGCCATGGCGGATTGATAATCAGCATTCCTGTGCCGTTAAGACCCACGGCGATATCGTTCGGATAAATATTCAGCTCACAAACCAACTGACGTCTCATTTCAGTACGTTTTAGCTTTTTATAGAACAGCTCTACCGCTTCAATGTTTTTGATCGGGAACCATAATGCATATGTGCCTTGTGGCCACTTATTATAAGAGTGCACCAATAGGTCGATCAGGCGAGTAAAATCTTTGTGTTCTTGCTCGTAAGGAGGGTCCAAAAATATGAGACCACGACGTTCTTGTGGTGGAATAACGGCACGAATACCTTCAAACGCATCACGATGATGAATGCCGATTGGCAATTTATGTAGCTGATAGTTAAGCGCATCGTACTCACTGGCTTTGGCTTCAAACGCTTCGCCGCGCACGCCTGCATCTGGATTTTTTTCGATATGATGCGCAATCCACCAAGGCGAACCCGGATAGACTTTTTTGTCATAAGTGAAACGGGCTTGCTTGATACCTTCTATATAGTCTTTGACAGCAGGCGGTGCTTTTTCGACATCGGCCTTTACTAAAGATTGGATACCACCTTTAGCTTCTCCTGTCTTGCGCGCCTCTTCACTAGCAAGTGAATACAATCCACGACCGCCATAAGCATCAAGCACATAAAAAGGTTTGTTTTTTTGCCCCAGCTGGTTGAGTAATTGTACCAATAAAATGTGTTTGACCACATCAGCAAAGTTACCAGCGTGGTAGGCGTGTTTATAGTTCATAAGTTCAAAAGTTTAAATAAGAAAAATTGCATCTATGGTAGCATAGGCAGAGTAAAAGATAACGATGGTTTTGGTAAAAAGGCATCGATTGGCTGTGTATTGTCAGCTAATTGAGTGTTTATTGATAACGGCGAGACGAAATGACGAAGATTACTAGCAATCTTGAGGTGACACAATTGGTTGTCGATCAGCCAATCGGTCAGGATAATCCGCCCATGCTGTTTGTCCCAAGTGAAGACTATAGCCATGAGCCGCCAACTCAACACGTCCTTCAAACATCTGACTTTGACGTTAATTGGGAAAACAAGCTAACAGATACGCAGTTTGATAAGTTTGTAGAGGATGGCTGGCTAATCATTGATGATGTCTTTGACAGTACTGCATTATTGGCGCTACAAGCGGAAAGTGGTTTTATTGACTATCGTGATGCAGAGCTGACTGCTGGCATTCGCCTCAGTGATATTCGTGGTGATAAAATCCGCTGGATCACGGAAAATTTCTTTGCTGGTTATTATTATTTGCAAAGTATCAATACACTTGCCGCTTTGTTCAATCGCAGTTTGTTTGCTGGTATTCGTCATAGTGAAGCGCATTATGCTTGCTATCCAGTTGGTTTTGGCTATCAATGGCACAGTGACAATCCGGCTGGTCGTGACGAACGTGTTATTTCGGCAGTGTTTTATCTCAATGATGAATGGGCATCAACTGACGGCGGCGCACTAGAAATCGTCGATACACATGGCATTCATCATAACGTCATGCCTGTCGCCAACAGATTGATCATATTTGCCAGCGATCTACAGCATCAAGTACAAATCGCTCATCGTCAACGCTACTCTATTGCGACTTGGTTAAGGCGCGATGATACTATAGTCTTGGTTGCGCCACTATGAGCGTAAATTTAATACTAACTATTATTTGAAATAAGCCTTGTTAATTAAGGATAATGACAATGCATAGGACTTTGTTTAGAAACTTTCTCTTAATTATTATATTTCCTCTGATTGTGAGCTGTGAGACGCTTAATCATCAAGCTCCTACTCAACAACACAATGAGTTCTTTTTTACCTATTATTTGCCGAAGTCCACTCCTGAAAAACCTATAATAATTAATCCGACCGCTATTACTACTGAATTCAAATATGAGGATGGATGTCTACTTGCATTTGATGGAAGCAAATGGATGACACCTGTATTTCCCGAAGGACATGCAACTTTTGATAGTCATAATAAGACTTTAAAACTACTAGGAACAAGTTATAAAATGGGTGATGTCATTTCTGCGGGTGGCTATATGAGTGCTTACAACAGTGACAAAGTTAAAAATTATAGTAATACGCTAGCCGAAAAGTGTATTACAGAGTATCTAGCAATATATTACGGCGATTATGAGAAAATTTACTTGGATAAAAATTAAAGTTATTTTGAGCATCAGAATTGATAAACATCAGCATTAGATAAATCTTATAAAAATAAGCCAGATTTTATCACAAGAAATATTAAATCAACTTATCTAGGAATGTCATGAGTTCAGAAAATAATAGTACAACCCATCAGCAAGAAACTCTAGATTTAAGTATTGCGTTATTGGAACGACCTTCCGTCACCCCAGATGATGATGGCTGCCAAGATATGTTGTCAGAACGATTAGCGCAAGCGGGGTTTGACTGCGAGTTTATGTATTTTGGCGATAGAGATAAGACTGGCGAGCATGCTGAAGTCAAAAACTTATGGGCGCGCCGTGGTACAACCGATCCAGTTATTTGTTTCGCTGGGCATACGGATGTCGTGCCAACGGGCGATGAAAACAATTGGACTTATCCACCATTTACACCAACTATCGCTGACGGTTATCTATGGGCTCGCGGTGCTGCTGACATGAAAACAGGCATTGCCGCCTTTACTGTCGCAGCCGAGCGTTTCGTTGCTAATCATCCTAAGCATAACGGCTCTATTGCTTTTTTAATCACCTCAGATGAAGAAGGCCCATCGATTAACGGCACCGTCAAAGTCATTGAAACCTTAGAAGCACGTCAAGAAAAAATTACTTATTGCTTAGTAGGCGAGCCATCAAGCACGGATACGCTTGGTGATATCATCAAGAACGGTCGCCGTGGCTCATTGGGTGCAGAATTAGTGGTCTTAGGCAAGCAAGGTCATGTGGCCTATCCGCATCTAGCCTGCAATCCTATTCATGCGGCGATGGCAGCATTAGCCGAATTAACTGCTGCTAAATGGGACAATGGCAATGAATATTTTCCAGCGACTTCATTACAGATTTCCAATATATTTAGCGGTACTGGCGCGACCAATGTCATTCCTGAAACGCTAGATGCAGTGTTTAACTTTCGCTTTTCAACTGAAACGACTGAAGATGAATTGAGAGAAAAAACTCACGCCATCTTTGATAAACATTTCAAAGATAGCAAAGCTAGTTATATGATTCATTGGAAGTTATCTGGTCAGCCATTTTTAACGCCAGAAGGTAAACTAGTCTCAGCATGCCAACAAGCGATTAAAGCAGTCACTGATATTGATGCGACCTTATCCACCTCTGGCGGCACATCAGACGGACGTTTTATTGCCCCGACTGGCGCGCAAGTCGTCGAATTGGGTGTACGTAATGCGACGATTCATCAGGTTGATGAAAAAGTAGAAATCGATGATTTAGGAAAGCTCGCGCAGATTTATGAAGGGATTTTAGAAAATTTACTACTGGACTAATTGTAGTTATTTAAAGTAAAAAAGCGCCATCTGATTTAGATTGGCGCTTTTCTTTACTTTTGAGTTTGTTATTAATTTACTATTTTTGCTTATGCATTCTCATACTTAATAGAACTAAGTCTTACATGATAATCACTACTTGATGAATATACAATAAGATACCTTCTATTTAGTTAGTATTAGCTCTCATCTATATATTCAGGTACAGATATAGTTCCGCTGTCCGTAAGAAAGTAAGTTTGACGCATTGGTTTAAATGGTGACTCTTTTGCTACATCCAACGAAAGATTAGACAGTAACCCAAATACAAGATGTGCATATTCTAAGCAATCATATTTCCCACGACTGTTTAAAGAGCTTTGTCGAAGCTCTGAAAACTGTTCAATGTATTTGTTGAAATTTTTTCTCTTACTACGCTCACTATATAATTCTGAGGGATTATCAGGTAAAGGGAAACGGACTGAAATCATCTCTTTAGAATCTGGTAAAAATAAATATTCTTGAATAGCATATAAGGGAAAGTTAGCCAAATTGATAGGAGCAGAATGCATTACTAAATCACGATATTGGCCTAACTCATATAACCAACCACCTTCACTCATCTCAATTTCAAAATAAGACTCTAATTCAGATCGTTTTTCAATTTCTTTTAAACATTTGAACAATCCACTGGCTGAAGTTATTTCATACTTATGATTTTTACGAATCTCTCTGATTTTTTCTTTTAGAGAGCCTTTGCCAGAATAGTTATATACATACTCACATAAGTAGTCGCGCAGTATTCCAGCATCAAACAAAAAAGAGTGAAATTCCTGATAAACTAAATCAGTGAAACCATCCTAAAAACGTTGTCCATTTTTAAAAATATTTTTCAAAGCTAGCGCATTTAACTGATTATGATAAGCCAAGCAAAGGCTTCTCAAACGGTTATTGATTGAATTTAACTGAAAGTTAATTCTATTAGAAATATCATATGCGAGACCGTTCTTATTGTGGAATGCTGATAAAGACAAACTAGCCCATTTATCCATAGCATCCCAATTAGGCCATATAATGTCCTGTTCGACATAACCTCTGAATTGCATTGGTGCTTCACCAGTAGCCTCAAGAGGGTTAGTTATAAAATCAACTCCCACAATCAATAAATTATATTTTTTAAGAGCATAATATAGTTTACCAAAAGTCTCTATTGAGATTTCACATACTTTTCCATCTATAGTTTTAGGCCATAATGTGATCACGTCACTTAGTGGTTCATTAGTAGCAAGAACTCCACCTGACAAATATGCGATTCTTCCGCAATATGGCCAATCTTTATTCATAGTTATCCTATAGTCTAACGATGGTTCTATTCAATCCCAATATAAAGATCTATTTGCCCAAACTCTAGATTACCACCGATATACTGCTCAAAATCAACCTGATAAGTTCTAGTATGCTCACAGCTTGGATCGTTAAAGTAAGTCCAAGCATTCTCCCAAGCGTTCATCACTGTATTAGGCATGCGACCTTGTTCAGAGAATACCAAGTATTTCCCTGCAGGAATGCTGACCGTTACTAAATTACCAGCGCTTTGTTGCTCTTGCTCGCTGTCTACTTTCCAACTTGCCACTACATCAAAAGCGCCTACTAAATCATCACTTTCATAGTTATGAAAAACGCCATAAATATCCTCGCCTTCAGGAAGACTCTTCACATGGTTTTGATAGAATTTTTGCCATAAACGACCCAATTTGGCAGTGTCATGGCTGATTTCAGCGTTGTTGGTAGTACGAACGCTAATACCGCTGCATACTATCGCTTCGGATAGTTCTTTAATTTCTGACGTCATGATGCTACCTATTCTATTTGTTGATTTGATTTTTTGTTTATGACAATACTTAATGCATGGAAGCCAAATTAGTCCGCTTCATCAATCCAGTTCATCTGAATGGCTTCTAGAATGCCTTCATTTGATTTTTGTGGATCATCATCAAAGCCTTCAAGCTCGGTCACCCAACGATGCAAATCTGTAAAACGTATGTACTGTGGATCGGTCTCTGGGAATTTTTCATAAAGCTCGATAGCGATATCCAAGCTGTCTGTCCATTTTAGTTTTTGTGGGATCATAATGGTACCTTCTTTTTTAATTTTAAGAAAAAATGTTATCGCTTTAATAGCCCCCATCCTACCAAAATTCGTCTTATGATTATAGGCAAGTTCGTTAAGCTGTCTCTGTTGCTTCAGCTGGCTCAGCAGATTTGGTAGATTTAACTGCTACTTGGTGTTCATTCCACGTGGTAATCGTATTCGTCATCTGCTCGCCTGTCATATCCAATACCTTTGGTGTGCGCATACCATTATCGTCTGTAAAAACAAACTTAGTCATGCCGACGCCCATTAGCTGGTTTTTTACAAAGAAGCGATGCTCAAAATATACATATTTGTGATCCCATCCTGCGACTGCACTACTGAGCGTCATTTTGTCCAAAAACTTAATTTGCTTAAGATAAATCATCTCTTGCATGGCGATGACCCAGTTTAGGGGCTTAATGCCTTTTTGGTGACAGTGCTTCATTACCCATCGCGTAATGTTTAGCTCAATAAAAGATAGGTAACGGTAGTTAGGTAGATGGTCGCGAAAACCCATATCATGTGGCAATATTCGATAATGGCGAACCGTCGGTGCAGCCAATGTCTCTATACTGAGCGTCTCACTCACTGATTGCTGCTTAAGTTGTTGTTTTAGCAAACTAACCATAATAAAAAAACGTATCAACATATTCATAAATAACCTTCTTAACTCTTATTTTGTATAAACTTATTTGATGTAAACAATGATTGAATATAAGCGAGGCGTACCTTAACGCAAAAAAAGCCACCTCAGTGACTTTTTTATTTAAAAGCTTATATTTAGAAGTAAATATTAACCGCTTACTCTAAAGATTAATGAGCGCCATTGATACTACGTACCATCTCTTCTACCATCTTTTTCGCATCGCCAAAAATCATCATGGTTTTGTCCATGTAGAACAAGCTATTATCAAGTCCTGCATAACCCGTGCTCATCGAACGCTTGATAACCATAACTGTTTGCGCTTTGCTGACTTCTAAGATTGGCATACCAAAGATTGGAGAAGTCGGATCATCTTTTGCAGATGGGTTTACCACATCGTTGGCACCGATCACCAAGACCACATCCGTACTAGCGAAGTCTGAGTTAATCTCATCCATCTCAAGAATGTCATCGTAAGGCACATCCGCTTCAGCCAATAGGACGTTCATGTGTCCAGGCATACGACCAGCAACTGGATGAATGGCAAAACGAACGTTAACGCCTTCTTCTTTTAACAGCTCATACAGCTCTTTTACTGCATTCTGCGCGCGGCCCTGTGCCATACCATAACCCGGTACGATCACAACGTTGCTGGCGTTGGCCATCAAGAAACCAGCATCTTCTGCTGAACCAGCCTTGTAGTTTTTTGGCGCGCCATCGTCTCCGCCTGCTGCCACAGCTGACGTGCCCATACCACCGAACAATACGTTGAGTAATGAGCGGTTCATGGCTTTACACATGATATAAGACAAAATCGCGCCTGATGAACCAACCAGCGAACCTGCGATAATGAGCATTGAGTTGCCGAGGGTAAAACCAATACCCGCTGCTGCCCAACCTGAGAATGAGTTCAATAGTGATACAACCACTGGCATATCGCCGCCACCGATTGGTGCAATCCACATCCAACCGAAGATAACAGCAATCACTGCCATTGCATAAAAGGCAGGTAATGAATCAGTGACGAAATACATGCCGCCAAACCCGATCATCGCAATGAACAGTAGCGCTTGGACAGGTTTGACCCATCCTCCGACCAATGTTTTGGCCCAGCTTTTCGCCGCCAATTTACCGAAAGCAAATACTGACGCTGAGAAAGTAATCGCACCGATAAAGCAACCGATGAACAATTCGACACGAGCAACCGCGCCATGCTGCTGCTCAGTATGCAATACGGTTGCCAAGGCAATCGCAACTGCTGCCAAACCAACGAAAGAATGCATCAAGGCAACGGTTTCTGGCATTTGGGTCATCGCGACCGTTTTTGCCTTCCACATACCGACGACCGCACCCAATACCATGGCACCAATAATCAACCAAAGAACAGGGCCTTCTGCTAAGAAGAATGTGGTCACAACAGCAATCGCCATCGCAGCCATACCAAAGCGGTTGCCACGAATAGCCGTTTTTGGACTAGATAAACCACGTAGGGTTAAAACGAAAAGAATAGCGCCGACTAGGTAAAACCAGTCCGCATTTGCCGCAATCATTGTTGAAAAATCATTCATGCGTTGCCTCCATTTTCAGTCGTCCCAGTTTCAAGAGCGGGTGCTTTTTTCACTTTGGGTTTAAACATCGCAAGCATACGCTCAGTCACGGCAAAACCACCAAAGATGTTGACACTGGCTAGAAATACCGCAAAGGCACCCAGCAAGCTGGTTGGTGTAAATATAGAGCCATCAATCGTGACGGTCTGTAGCATCGCACCAACAATGACAATACTTGATAGTGCGTTGGTGACGGCCATCAATGGTGTGTGTAGTGCAGGCGTAACGCCCCAAACCACGTAGTATCCGACAAAAATAGCGAGCACAAATACAGTGAAAATCGCTACAAATGGTGTACTACTCATGGCGGCACCGGCTGGCGCGGCAGCTAAAATAGTGGCAATCATCTTATCCTCCTAAAAATTTATTCGTTACTGGCAAATGTATGGTGACAACGTTAGTAGTAACAATGTTGTGATGACAGGCTGTAAAAACTTAGCCAGTCAAACTAGCGTTTGGCCAGTCGTACCTGACTGTCATGTGTCACCGCCAGTGCGCCCTGAATCTCGTCTTCCATGTCTAAGTTAAGTGCCAAGTTAGCTGATGCATCACTTGCTGAAGCGTCATCGCCAGCAGGCGCAATTAAGGTCGTGATAAAGTTAACCAAGTTGTTGGCATACAAATCTGAAGACTGCGCCGCTAGCATCGATGGAATATTGGCGGCACCAACGATACGCACGCCATTGTCCGTAGTGATGGTTTCGTTAGGCACACTGCCTTCTACGTTGCCGCCCGTTCCAGCAGCCATATCGATCAGCACTGAGCCTGCCTTCATCTTGGCAAGTGTTGCCCCGTGTACCAAGCGCGGTGCATTACGACCAGGAATCTGCGCCGTCGTAATCACGATATCGGCATTGCTTAACGCTTTATCTACCACAGCGGCTTGGTCTTTGATATATTGCTCTGATGGTGTCCACGCATAGCCGCCTGTCGCTTTGGCTTTTTGCGCTTCTTCTTCACTCATCGGTACATCAAGCCATTTACCGCCTAGGGATTCAACTTGCTCTTTAGCAGCAGGACGTAGATCACTGGCTTCTACCACTGCGCCTAAACGCTTTGCCGTCGCAATGGCCTGCAAACCTGCAACCCCAACCCCTAAGATGACCACTTTGGCAGGCTTAACTGTACCCGCTGAGGTCATGAACATTGGAAAAGGACGCGAGTATTCATTGGCTGCCAGTAATACCGCTTTATAGCCGGCAAGGTTGGCTTGTGATGACAAGACATCCATATTCTGTGCGCGTGACAATGTGCGCGGCAATAACTCCATCGCAAAAGCAGTAGCACCTTTAGCAGCATAAGCATCTAGCTGTGTATTACGATACGGATCGAGCATACCAACGACGATTTGACCCGTGGTCAAATGTTCTATCGCCGCAGCAGGTAAGTCGTTGACCGTGGTAATAATTCGAGACTGTGTGATGACCTCGGCGCTACTACTGGCAATCTCGGCACCGGCAGCTTGATACATTTCATCAGCATAATACGCTGCTTGACCTGCACCTGACTGTATGACGACTTCAAACCCAAGCTTACGCAATTTTTTGACTGCGTCTGGGGTTATCGCTACGCGACTTTCGCTCGCGATATCTGCACTGATTACACCGATTTTCATACCGTCTCCTTACTTACGTCTTAATGACTACTTTTAATACCCTCAACGCACATTGAAAAAGCACAGGGGACAAAAAAACCTTTGGTCACTACTGGTTTATCATTAACGACCAAAGATTATCAATTTAATAAATGATAGCTGGTTTGCCATCATGCCTTTTTATTATAGAGATATCATCGGCTAACTTTCATTGACTAATGATGACCCACAAGTAAAATAAAAAGTTAGGTATTTACACCATCTACATAACTTTTATTGTTATATTAAAAATTTTTATTTTCCAGCTAACTTATCAGCCCTTATGGTACGTAGGCTAAGAGAACCAGTAACGACCTGTGACATAATTATAAACTACCAGTATACTGTTAAAAAATACAAAACCGCGACGAGTAAGTCAAGTTAAACCTGTGTATATCGTATAATGAGAAAGCTTGACACTTCAATAGGTCAGTCATTGATTCACTATAATAAGGAATAACGATGTATTTTGTACTCTCCCCTGCCAAATCTTTGAATGAGAAAGACACTGTGCCAGTCAATTTAGGCAACTACTATAGTCAGCCTGAGCTGATTGAGCACTCACAGGCACTGATGAAAATCCTGAAGTCGAAAGAGCCGATTGATTTGCAAGAGCTGATGAGTATCTCTGATGACTTGGCACAGCTGAATGCACAGCGCAATCAGGACTGGTCTTGGAGTGCTAATACTCACTTTACGGACAGTAATGCTAAACCCGCAGGCTATTTATTTGATGGAGATGTTTATACGGGTCTTGATATGTATCACATGGACAAAGACACCGCTATCTACGTCAATGAACATCTGGGTATTTTGTCCGGTCTTTATGGCGTGCTAAAGCCACTGGATTTTATTCAGCCGTATCGACTTGAGATGGGTACTAAGCTTAAAAATGAGCGTGGCGATAATTTATACGAGTTTTGGGGCGAAGAAATCACTGAGATTATTAATAAGCGCATGGCTGATAGCGATGACAAAGTTTTGGTTAACCTTGCTTCTAATGAATACTTTAAAGCGGTAAAGAAGAAAGCCTTGAATGCGGAGATTATCACGCCAAGATTTGAAGATGAAAAGAATGGCCACTATAAAGTCATTAGCTTCTATGCCAAAAAAGCGCGTGGACTGATGGTGAAATATGCGGCAGATAATAAGCTGACCAATGCTGAACAGCTAAAGCAATTTGATTTGGCTGGATACTACTATTGTGAAGATGCTTCTGATGATAAAACGTGGACGTTTAGACGGGATGAGGCGAGTCAGTAGCAGTAATACCTTCAATCAACCTCTGCCTGTGATTAATCTCTAATTGTAAGACCCTAATAAATATAAAGTCTATTAGGGTCTTATTTTATGTATATAGAGTAAATGACTCATAAAGTATGGCTTTTAAAATTGTTGATGAGAGAACGAATAAATTATAGAGAAATCTCAACCTCTATCTTAATTGGTCTTTTTAGATGAATAGTCACTTTAATATTAATAGACGCTGCTTCTGGCGGCTCATTATCTAAAGCGCCATTGACGATATGTGCTATTTTCATCGCTTCTATATCTTTGAGCTCAAAGCCGCTCGCTTTGGCATTTTTCATAACCTTTTCGTAAATCTCCTTTTCATTGGTATTGCGTTCTTTGTTATTAAACGACAGCTGCATCACTTGTGGTCGTTCAACCCGAGACATGCTCATCGCTTTTTGAGACGTTTGCATACTATTCTGAAATTTATATTCAGCTGAACTAGGAACAGAAAATAGAGCTAACGCTGATACTGCCATCACAATCGATAGTATTTTCATCTGTTAATTCCTTATGGTTTGATTGATTGCTTGCGACTCATAGCGAATATATTCGCTATAACAACTATATCTTAATAATCAGTTAATTGAAAATTTAAATTTATATTAGAAATATTAATCAAATTTGATATAAAAAACCTCAGTAAGCTCAGCTCGCTGGGAGTTTTCTGTGTGACGCTAACTATTGTATTAAACGCAAAAAAGCCCTGCTATCTTTCGATAACAGGGCTTTTATGATTAAACAGACTTTGTGACGTTGGTAATATTTCTAGCGAAAAGCGATTTGTCGAGGAAGACGAGCGAAAATAGTACCTATTGTACATTAAGCGCATCTGACGAAGAAAAATCGCTTTGTAGTAAAAGTAAAATTACATCATGCCGCCCATTCCACCCATACCGCCCATTCCACCGCCAGCACCCATGCCAGCCATACCGTCATCGCCTTGTGGCAAATCGGTAATCATAACTTCAGTGGTTAGCATTAGGCCGGCAACAGAAGCAGCGTTCTCTAGCGCTGAACGAGCGACTTTAGCTGGGTCAAGGATACCCATCTCTAGCATATCGCCATATTCGCCAGAAGCTGCATTGTAACCGTAGTTACCGCTACCGCTCTTCACTTCGTTGACTACCACTGAGGCTTCTTCGCCAGAGTTGGTCACGATTTGACGTAATGGTGCTTCCATTGCGCGACGTAAGATATTGATACCAGCGTTTTGGTCGTCATTATCACCACGTAGCTCAGACAATGCATTCATTGCACGAACTAGAGCAACACCGCCACCAGGTACTACGCCTTCTTCAACCGCTGCACGAGTGGCATGTAGCGCATCATCAACGCGATCTTTCTTCTCTTTCATTTCAGTTTCAGTCGCAGCGCCAACTTTGATAACGGCAACGCCGCCAGCCAGTTTAGCCATACGCTCTTGAAGCTTTTCTTTATCGTAGTCAGACGTTGATTCTTCAACTTGACGTTTGATAGATTCAACACGGTTTTCGATATCTGCTTTGTTACCAGCGCCATCGACGATCACAGTGTTTTCTTTACCGACAGTGACTTTCTTAGCGGTACCAAGTTGCTCTAGAGTAGCAGTCTCAAGGCTCAGACCAATCTCTTCAGAGATAACCGTACCGCCAGTTAGCGTTGCGATATCTTCTAGCATCGCTTTACGACGATCGCCGAAACCGGGTGCTTTAACGGCACAAGTTTTTAAGCCGCCACGCATGTTGTTCACAACTAGAGTTGCCAATGCTTCATTTTCTACGTCTTCAGCAATGATTAGCAATGGCTTGCTCTGCTGCATGACTTGCTCAAGCAATGGTACGATCTCACGAATGTTGCTGATTTTTTTGTCAACCAATAGAATATATGGGTTTTCAAATTCAGCAGTCAGGCTGTCTTGCTTGTTCGCAAAGTACGGGCTGATATAACCACGGTCAAACTGCATACCTTCGACAACTTCTAAGGTATCTTCAAAGCTTGAACCTTCTTCAACAGTGATAACGCCTTGCTTACCGACTTTTTCCATCGCTTGAGCAATCAATTCACCGATTTTGGTGTCTGAGTTGGCAGAGATAGAACCAACTTGGGCAATCGCTTTTGAATCGTCAGCTGGAGTAGATAGCAAATGAATTTGCTCAACAGCTGCACGTACCGCTTTATCGATACCGCGTTTTAGATCCATTGGGTTCATGCCAGCGGCAACTGATTTCATGCCTTCTTGCAAGATTGACTGAGCCAATACCGTCGCAGTAGTCGTACCATCACCAGCGACATCGTTGGTACGGCTAGCGACTTCACGAACCAATTGAGCGCCCATGTTTTCGAATTTGTTTTCAAGCTCGATTTCTTTAGCAACTGAAACACCATCTTTAGTAATGGTAGGTGCGCCAAACGACTTATCGATTACCACGTTACGACCTTTAGGGCCTAGTGTGACTCGTACTGCGTTTGCTAGAACGTTTACGCCGTCCATCATTTGTTTACGGGCATCTATGCCGAATTTTACGTCTTTTGCCATGTTAAATTACTCCACTATTATAAGTATGAGAATGCAATTAAATGTTTCAATGATATTGTCAAAAATGCGCTGAGTATAAATTAATACTCAAAAAGGACTAGCCTTCTAGCACACCCAATACATCAGATTCTTTCATGATAAGTAGTTCTTCGCCGTCAACCTTGACAGTTTGACCAGCATATTGACCGAACAAAACTTTGTCGCCAGCTTTTACATCTAACGCGCGAGTTTCACCGTTGTCACGAATCTGACCGTTACCAGTGGCTAGCACTTCACCTTGTGAAGGCTTTTCTTGAGCAGAACCAGGAAGCAAGATACCACCAGCCGTTTTTGTTTCTTCTTCTATGCGGCGGACAACAATACGATCATGTAAAGGACGAATATTCATCAATATGTCTCCAATAATTTAGTTATTTACAATAAGGGTTTATTTGAATTAATGGTCTCAATACCAATATCTATAAGCATTACCGCTTAAAAGCAGCATTCTAAAGATAAGCTTTGAGCTTGTATCAAAAAGTGGGGGCAAGATGGGCTAGCTTCAAGTGTAAACGCCAAAAATTTACAAGATTATTCTAGGGTCTGTTGAACATTCAAATATTAGGACTGCTGATCGCTAAAATCGCATCAAACCTTTTATCGAATCAGCGTAAACCGACGATAATGTCGAGACCTTAGCTAGGTTTATAACAACGTTTGGGATGATTTTAGCATCAGCCTTTCAGGGCAGGGCTATTTTTTGCCAATACATGGCGAAATTGTCTAACCTAGAATGACTAGGCGTCAAAAATTTCACTGCGTATTGTCTAAAAAACAGCCCCTGCCAGTTTCACATTTAAATGTTCAACAGACCCTAATGATAATTCGGTATTCAGTGTTTTCTATCATTTAATATTATTTGGCAAATACCATGTACTAACTTTGGAAAAATGAGAAGTGAATATATTGAGGAATGTTGGCTGGATAAAAGTCTGAATGAAAGGCTGCTAAATCGCGGTACTTAATATAAGACCTATGTTTTATTTGTCTCTTATTGCTGACTTTACAGCAAGTTACCTCTAATCGTTGGATCAAGCTTTATAGCAACATTTGCTACAAGCACTACACCTGCCAGTCTGCTGTTGCTCTTGAAAATGTAACAGAGTATGACCATTATATAGGCTAGAAATATAAGCTATGAACATAAGCTATCAACATAATAAGAACTATCTATAAAAGCTGCTATATCAGCATCATATTAACTAAGGAACATCCATGAATTTTTTATCAAAAAATAAAAAGTCATCAATAGCCGATTCTAACAACACCACACGCAGCAAGTCCAAACTCTTAACTGCCTTGACCACGGGCGCCAGTATTGCTGCTATCGGAGCTTTAAGTATGACCGCACCTAACCTTGCCAGCGCAAAAACCATTCAGCCATCGAACGCCAATTATAGCTTTACCGTGGAAGACAAATATAAAGGCACGGCTACCCGTACGCTCAACAAATCCGGCAATACATGGAAGTACAATGTCAATGCACGGGTGGCTGGCGTCGCAAGTGCGGCACAAAATAGTACGTTTACCATCAATGGTAACAATGTGATCCCAACTCAGGCCAGTACCACCTATAAGCTCCTAGGTATTGGACGTACACATAAATTAGACTTTAACCCAAGTAGCAAAAAGGTTACCAGTAACTATAGAGGCAAAACCTCAACCATGAGTATGGCGCAGCAAGCCTTTGATGATTTGAGCCTTGAGGTGCAAATTCGCCAAGATTTACTGAACGGTAAATTCTCAGGTAATTACTATATGGCGAAGAAAGATAAAATTGAGAAAACACCCTTTAAAAAATCTGGCAATACCAAAATCACCGTGCCAGCCGGTACCTTTGATACCGTGCGTGTCGATCGTATCCATGATGACAATAGCCGCTCTACCAGTTTTTGGTTAGCGCCAAGCTTAGATTATTTACCGGTAAAAGTAAGTCAGATTAACGATGGCAAAAAGATGGACTTAGAATTAACCAAAGTCAATTAAGGCTTCTATCACACCAGTAAAAATACGAAAAAAAGCGGCGCTCTAATATAGAGTGCCGCTTTTTTATACTGGTAAATCAAGAATGAACGACTAGCGAGAACGAGGCTGCTTAACGACATTATTCATCGATGGTAGACGCTTTAATAAAATAAACAACCAAACATTGATTGCAAATAGTAAGACAAAATCAAGCAAATAGACCAGAATTTCAATCACGCTGCTGCCATAAAAACGAGTAAACAGCACGACCCCACTAGCCCCTAAGTACACCAAGGTCAGCATACTGCCAATCAATAGCATATAGGGCGAGCGGCCGCGTAATATCACTGGTGTCAAGATAAAAGCCGGAATCAACCACAGCGTTTGCCAAGCAATGCCACCAATGATATCAGGGCTAGTCGGATTAAAAACACTGATCATAATCGGCAAGGCCAGCAACCGGTATGCCATCCAAACCAACCACGTGAGCAGCAAGCGTTGACGCATCGGTGCAATAGGCTTGCCAGCAGCAGCAGCTTTTTCTATTGGGGCATTAGCCTCGTTATCAGAACGGTTAATAGCCATTAGAAGTATCTTTTCCTTATAAGCAATATATCAGTGCGGCTTAGCATCAGTGCGACTTAGCGACCAAAGTTAGCCTTTGCTAAAGCTGTCGCCGTAATGGCAAGTCTACGACCTTGCGCAATTGCCAATTCACGCTCATCAGCAGATACCGGTTGATCATGCAACGCGCCGCTAACATGACTCACGCCATAAGGCGTACCACCACGATTGGTACGATTGAGGGCGGGTTCTGCATACGGTATACCCACGATCATCATGCCATGGTGCATCAACGGTAACATCATGGTCAGCAGTGTCGTCTCTTGACCACCGTGCATCGAGCCGGTCGCTGTAAATACCGAAGCTGGCTTGTTTTGTAGATTGCCTGCCAGCCAAAGGGTGACCGTATTGTCCCAAAAGTATTTCATGGGCGCAGCCATATTGCCAAAGTGCGTCGGACTACCAAGCGCCAGACCGCTGCAATCTTTGAGATCATCCATCGTACAATACAAATCACCGTCGTCCGGTATCGCAGGCTTGCTTGCCGTGGTTTCGGGTGCAACGGTAGGCACAGTGCGGATACGTGCGGGCATGCCAGCATCCTCAATCCCTTGTGCAATCGCATATGCTAATGTCTTAGTCGTACCATAACTCGAATAATAAAGCACCAAAACATAAGGGGTGGTCTGACTCATTAGCAAAACTTCCTCATAAAATCATCGACGTTATTGTCTTTAGCAGTATTCGCAGTGTACCAGCGTTTTACGCTGCCATTAGGCTGTCAATTTTCGCACAGCCACTTCTATGCCTTCGCACAGCCACTTCTATGCCTGTGTATCGTGCAGGATTAAACACCAGAATATATGTGCACATTATGCCCCAGTCATTGACTGACATGCAAACAAACGCTGCTTGACATTGTAGCGAGCCAAACCCGTTAACGGTTGCCGCTGTGCATTTTGACACAATTATTTGGCAGATGCGGATAGTACATTTTTGTTACACTATTGTCACTCTTATCGCTGCTAAATGGTCGACATGGAAAACTTATTAAAAAAAATCCCATTTTTACACCAACGCTGGTTTCAGTTCTTACGATTTTTGATTCGGCATTTTTTTGAAGACAACTGCCAACAAAAAGCGGCGTCACTTACCTATACGACCATGCTATCTATTGTACCGATATTAACGGTGCTACTGATGATTTTGTCATCAGTACCAGCATTGGCTTCGGTCAGAGCACAGATCTATGAGGTGATTTATAGCAACTTGCTGCCACAATCAAGCATGCAGGTCAGCGAGTATATCAATAGCTTTGCGGAAAAATCATCAAACCTCACCATCATTGGTGCGATGGTGTTATTTTTTACGACCATCATGACTTTGACGACCATTGAGCGCGCTTTTAACCAAATCTGGCGCGTAGAAAATCGTTCAGGTGGCATCAAAAGCATGCTGCGCTATTGGACCATCGTTACCCTAGGGCCGCTGGTTTTAGGTACGGCATTTATCGCATCGAGTACCGTGCAAAGCCTGAGTTTTTTAAACCGCCAAATTGCGGGTTATGGCATTGATTGGTCTTTTTGGGTACAAGCCGTTTCAATTGGCATCACCATCGCTGGTTTTATCGGGATGTATTGGTTTATCCCAAAAGCTCGCGTACCAGCAAAAAACGTAGCGATTGCCGGTATCTTTGTTGCCATCGTCTTTGAGCTGATGAAGCATCTTTTTGGTACTGTGATGGCAAACTTTACCAGTTACGAGGCGATTTATGGTGCTTTTGCCGCGCTCCCTATCTTTTTATTATGGATATATTTGTCTTGGAATTTAATTTTATTAGGGGTTGAGATTAGTTACACCTTGACGATTTTTGAAACTGAAGAAGTCTACCCACGCCATCCGCTGCTTAGCTTGTTAGACATGCTAAATCTCGTGTATACCCATCACTTAGAGGGTGAAGCGGTTAGCGAGCAAGCACTACGTAATGTGCTGGGCCGCAAAGAGTTACCAAAGTGGTATACCTATATTAACTATCTGCAAGATAGCAATCTCATTACTATGACCGAAGACGATGACTATGTGCTTAAAAAAGACTTGCGCAACATGACGTTATGGGACTTTTATCGTACATTGCCTTATCCGCTGCCCATTAAGGATGAGCTGGACGAGATGAATCAAGAAGATCAAAAACCTTGGCTAAGCCTATTGGTTACTCGATTTGAAAATACTGAGGCATTTGCCAAAGCACAGCTAAACTTACCATTGGGCACTATCTTCACAAACAGCGAGCCTCGCAAAAAATCAGCAAATGACGACGCTGACTCTCATCCGCATAAGAGGGACAAACTGTTTAGAAAAACGATGACTACCCCAACTCAGCAATTAGCCAAAGATACTTCAGACGTTCATAATGATGTCCCGCATTTTGATCCTGTGGCGTATGATAAAGACAGCGATGTAGACTGCGACAATCATGACCATGAAATTATTATTCCTAAAGACACTGGCGAACAACCAGTAGAGACCGATGCTGGTAGACGCGAAGGTAAAAACACTATCATTACTGAAGCAGACAATCCAAAAGCAATATGAGTAAAATCAGTAATTGAGCGGTAATAGTACGGTTAGCAAGGGAAACCCACCCCGGTTGGATATCATGCTTGCCGTACTTTCTTGTATTGAACTGATGATGAATTTTAACCAACCAAGCCATATAACTGTCAAATAACTATTATTTTGGATACCTCAATACCTATGGCAGCCAATGACCATGCTAAAAACAGCCTCTTTACCCGCGCTGTCAATACAGGACAAAACGGACTAAAAAATCTCGCACAGTTATGGTCGCTAAAGACGCTAACCGACTTGCCTGATCGCTTTAGAAACCTTTGGGAGCATTTGATTGGCTCTTATTGGTTTATCCCGACTGCTTGTGTACTCGTGGGTATAATACTCGCGCCTATCTTAGTCACGATTGATGAGCACTTTGACCGTGAAACCGTCAGGGAGCTCAGTTTTGCCTTTACGGGCGATGATGATGCGGCACGCGCAATTATGACCGCGATTGCAGGAGCGGTACTTGGCGTCGCAGGTACCACGTTTTCGATAACTATTGCCGTACTATCGATGGCCTCCTCGCAATTTGGGCCGCGATTGTTACGTAATTTTTTGACAGATACGCCAAACCAATTTG
The DNA here is from genome assembly GCF_014652895.1 of Psychrobacter glaciei. GTDB lineage: Bacteria > Pseudomonadota > Gammaproteobacteria > Pseudomonadales > Moraxellaceae > Psychrobacter > Psychrobacter glaciei. Next base: position 97,479 of record NZ_BMZR01000006.1, on the reverse strand, counting down.
TCCTTGGTGCGTTTATCGGTACCTTTAGTTATAGTTTATTGGTCTTAAAGTCGATTCATAAGTATGACGTTGCATTTGGTGTGCCGCAATTAGCAGTAACCTTTGCCATTATCATGGCGATTATCTGTGCCTTGTTATTGGTATATTTTGTTCAACATATGGTACATGCCATTCAAGCATCGCATGTCATTCAAAATGCCAGCAACGATGCGATTAAAAGTATTTACCATTGGTATAGTGACCAGTGTGACATCACACATCAGCGTGATGTTGAAGACAATGACGTTGAGCAGTTTTACGCTTGGCCGAAGACGACTATCTATTCGCCAAGCTGTGGTTACTTACAACAAATTTATCTAGAGTCGTTGATCACATTGACACAAGACTACGGTGGCGTGGTGCAACTCCATGCCAATCTTGGCGATTTTGTCACTGACAAAAACGTTATTGGCTATTTTTATCAACGCCCAGCGGATCATCCAAACAACCTAAAAAGGACGAAGACAGCACACTTGGCTGTTATTCCGCGTACACCCGATGGCATGTTTTGGCAGCGCTTTGCCACCTGCATACGTATTGAGCAGCGCGTAACACACTCTAATGATATCGCTTATAGTCTAGGACAAATGACCGAGATAGCCGTGCGTGCCCTGTCTCCTGGTATCAATGATCCCAAAACGGCGGTCAATTGTGTACAGTCACTGACCACTTGCTTGAGTATTATCATGCGTCGTCAACCACCAAGTCCTTATCACTTTTATACGCCACCAACGCAAAACGACGACGCTGATACTAGCAGTGAGCAACGATTTACAATGCTAGCTGTCGTCACTCATACACCAAGAATATCAGACTTTATTGATACCTCACTTGGTGAGATACGCCGTTACGCGACTGCCGACTTGATGGTACTAAAAGCCCTCTGTCAGGCAATGGTCGATCTGAACTACGCTCGAGTAAATACAGCACAACAGCAAACCCTGCTGCACGAACTGAAATTGGTTGCGCGCGCAGGCGAGGAAAATCTGAGCTATATCGAATTAATCGATGATCTAAAAGCCATGTGCCAACAGGCAAAGCAATTTATCCTTGACGACGACGCTGCCCATCAATATTTTACATATGTTGGTGAGTTTGCTGCCCACATTGATAAAGCGCTACAGACAGAATCAAGCTAATGATCTGAGTTATTGGCACATCGAATGCCAGCAGATAAGAACGAACATCCTATTGACGCAACACTCATAAGCTTTTGGCTTAGAGATATCTTTACATTCACCCTGAGACTTCTTTCATGGCATCTACCACCAGTCTGACCATCCTTGAAATCAGCGCGATTTTTTTATCTATTACCGCCTTATTGACCTATGTTAATCATCGCTTTATTGGTTTGCCCACCACCATTGGTGTCATGGTCATCTCCATTCTCTTATCTATCGGCGCGATTTTTTTGGGCTTTTTAGGCTTTGACCAGCTCATTGATTATGAGGTCAGCTTATTAGAGCAGCTTGATTTTACTGAAGTACTACTCGATGGCATGCTTTCTATGCTGTTATTTGCAGCAGCGTTGCACGTAAATATTAGTGATTTAAAACGTTATAAATTACCCATTGGTATTCTTGCAGGTATCGGCACCATAGTGTCATCGTTACTCATTGCCACTGCCCTGTATTTTATGCTGCCCCTATTTGACTTTGGCCTACCCTTTCTGTGGTGCTTATTGTTTGGTGCTTTAATATCACCGACTGATCCGATTGCGGTCATGGGTATCCTTGCATCGGCTGGTGCGCCAAAAAGCATCGAGACGGTCATTGCTGGCGAGTCCTTATTCAATGATGGCATCGGCGTCGTTATTTTTGTCTTGCTGCTTGGTATTTTGTCTAGCGGTGATATTCCGACCGCTAATTATGTAGCACATACCTTGGCTGTCGAGGCTGGTGGCGGTGTTGTCTTTGGCTTAGTGCTCGGTGCGATTTTGTATTATTTACTAAAGAGCATTGATAGTTACCAAGAGGAGGTGCTATTAACCTTAGCAGGTGTCATAGGTGGCTACGCGCTGGCCAGTCATTGGCATTTATCAGGGCCCCTAGCCATGGTAATGATGGGGCTAATGGTCGGCAACCGCGGTCGCGAGCTGGCGATGAGTGATAAGACTCGCCACTATATTGATTTGTTTTGGGAGTTAATAGACGAGATTCTCAACGCTATTTTGTTTGTTTTGATTGGTCTTGAAGTTGTGATAATCGCCTGTTCGGGTAACTTATTTATCGCAGGTGGTCTGACCATTATCATCGCTCTATTAGCAAGGCTGATCGTGGTTGGCATGACTACTAAGACCTTTAGTCGTCAACTTAACTTGCCAGCTGGTGCATGGAAAGTGCTGACATGGGGCGGATTGCGCGGTGGTATCTCGGTTGCCCTAGTACTGCAATTGCCTATGGGCACAGAGCGCGATATCTTATTGGCACTTACTTATGCCGTCGTCATTTTCTCCATCTTGGTGCAAGGCTTGAGCGTCGGCAAAGTCGCCAAAAGCATTCGTACTGACGAGAAAACCGTTTAGCTATAGTCAAAGAACTCTAAAACGCTACGATACTGCTGATATTAATTTTTTGTAGCCTCTGTCTGCACAGGCACAGCAAGCAAGCAAGAAAAATTGATATCAGCAGTGCGTGATTTATTGATATTACTTTTCACTGACTATGTAAACAATAAAAATATCCATTATAAAAGCTTGCAGATAATAAAAACCCAGTATAAAGTCCTTAACTTTATACTGGGTTTTTTAATCAGTATCTATAGCCAAGGAATGTTAGAATCGCTACAAGGCGACCGACCGCAGATATAGTCTGTTCAATTTAAAAGTGGTACAAGGCAACCGAGTGTAGATGTATATTTAATACCTCAAGCGAGGTTAACGCTGTAACGCTTTTATAGTGGATTGACTATAGTACACTGAGTACATCTAGGACGGGCAACACCGTAGCGGTTTAAAAGTGCTCTGACGATAAAACTTTATATTAGACCTTTTCTTTTCATATTACGATACACCACAATAACGATGACAATGTTTAAAATAAAAATAGCCAGCTTAAACCAGTCAAAAGGACGAGCGATCAGATAATACAGTTCTATGGGAATAAATATTCCGTAGCCGATGACGCTGAACCAATAGGCCCATGTCTTATCTTGCCACAAGCCATAAGCTTCAATGAAACGTATCGCTGCATAGACAAATATAAATAATAGAAACAAAGGCCAATTTTTACTTGCCTGCTGGGCAATCCGCACAGTGCTGTCGATTTGCGGTGCAAGGAAATGACCAAAGTTCTGCTGCCAAGTTTCTGTGGCAGTGGCGAGCCAACGCTCAAGGTCAGTATGCCATAACCATAACGCGACTGCCCCGAGTAGCGCGCTGACCCCTTTAGCCACTTCATAGACGGCTACCGCTTTAATCGACTCACTAGATTCACCGCGCAACCTATCGTCATGACTTGACCGGTCATGGCGATTAGCCCTCGAAGATGTCTGTAAATCCTCGTCCCGTTGGGGAAAATTAGCCAAAGAACGTCTCCACGACGCGCCCTTGCAATTTCTGATTAAAGAACGGCGTGTTTTTACCATTTGACAGCATCGATTGCGCAGTGACTTGCCACTCGATATTTGGGTCGACCAATACGGCACCGCCAATGTGTTCATATTGCATGCTAATGCCAGCGATTTTTGCAGGATTCAGACAGATTTTATCGACCAACTGCTCTAGCGTTAGTACGTCATCATTGACCAGTTGACATGCCAGCGCCATAAAGGTATCGAAGTTTGAAATACCGGGCGTACAATCGGCAAAGGGCGCTTTTTTGGCAGTACTGTTCAATGGCTCATGATGACTACAAATCGCATCAATGGTGCCATCTTTTAATCCACGACGGATGGCTTGCTGATCTGTATTACTGCGCAGTGGCGGTAACACGTAAGCTTGGGCATTAAAACCCTCTAAATTGTCATCGGTTAAATACAACTGATGCATGGCCACATCACAAGTAACCGGCAAACCTTTATCCTTCGCCCAGCGCATTAGCTCAATGGAAGACTTACATGACAATTGGCTAAAATGAGCAGCAATTCCCGTTTCTTCGACCATCAATAGCTGAGTAGACAAGGCCACAGTCTCTGCAATCCATGGAATACCTTTTAGTCCATGATATGAGGCAATATAGCCCTCATGTGCCACCCCATCTCCTGACAGACTGGACTCGTCAGGATAAAAGAATACTTTCATCCCAAAGGTTGCGGCATATTCTAAAGTACGCAGCAATACCAAATCATTGGCAAAAGGTCTACGCGCATTAGAGACCGCAATACAGCCCCCTTTTTTGAGTCCTGCGATATTAGACGGACGCTCACCTTCCAAACCTGCCGTTAGTGCACCCAAGATATGTAAATAAATACCGCCATCTTCAAGCGCGCGCTCACGCAAACCTTTTAACAGCGAGCCGTTTTCTAAGATAGGATTGGTATCGGGTGGCGTCACTACATGCAAAAAACCATTGGCTCGAGCAGCGCAACCTTCTGACTTTAGCGTACCGTGTTGTTGTTGGCCTGGTTCACGTAAACGGGCACACAAATCAACCAACGGTGGCAGTAACCACATCTCGCGTCCAGCCTCAAGGCTAGCCAGCTTAGTTCTCGCAGTATCTGAAAGTGATGCTTTAAAAGTATCAGGGAGATGGTCAATGAGCGGTGCATCAGTATTGAGCATAGTAGACATGAGCGTTATTACCGTATCAATAAAATAAGTGAGAATAAAACAGCGCAGCAGCGATTACTTGCCAGCTGCTTGATGAGCGCGTTGACCTTCCATCGCAAGCGACAATACCGCCATACGAATAGCAATACCGTTATTCACCTGCTTTAAAATCACAGATTGTGCCCCATCGGCAACGCTAGAGGCAATCTCCACCCCACGATTCATAGGTCCTGGGTGCATCACCAACGCATCAGGTTTAGCAAGTGCGACCCGCTCTGGAGTGATGCCATAGTGCTTATAGTATTCATTTGATGACGCCAGTAATGGCGAGCCAATACGCTCGTTTTGAATTCTCAAGCCCATAATCACATCGCAGTCTGTCACGCACTCATCCATATTTTCATAAACTTGCACACCAAAACGCTCAATGCCTTTGGGCAATAATGTACGTGGTGCGCAGACGCGAATATCTGTAACGCCTAGCGTTTGCAAGGCGCTGATGTCCGAGCGCGCGACGCGTGAATGCTTTATATCCCCAACGATTGCCACCGATAATTCTTCAAAAGGACGCGGCGCTTCACGGTGAATGGTGAGCATATCCAGCATCCCTTGGGTCGGATGGGCATGCCAGCCATCACCGCCATTGATGATAGCAATGTCTGGTGTGACTTCGGTCGCCATAAAGTGGGCAGCGCCTGAAGCAGAATGGCGTACGACAAAAATATCCGCCGTCATGGCTTGTAGGTTCCACAAGGTATCTCGCAGGCTTTCGCCTTTTTTAGTGCTAGAGCGTTCAATATCGATATTGAGCACATTAGCACCCAGACGTTTTTCTGCCACTTCAAAGGTCGTACGTGTACGCGTTGATGGCTCAAAAAACAGGTTCATCACCGTGTAGCCTTCGAGCTCAGGACGATTGATTAATTGTCCATTCTCATCAAAAAATGTCTCAGCTTTGGCAATAATCGCCTGCAATTGGGCTTTATTTAACCCTTCTACGCCCAAAAAATGCCGGATGCCGCCATCTATATTAAGCTGTGGACGACTCAACGAGGTATTTAGTTTTTGATGAATAGTATCGGGGTCGAATTTGGCATAATCTGTCGGTGAGATGGTGTGTGTTGCGCTACTATCAATAGAATTTGACATAATGACAAGTCTTTATCGTTGGTTTATATGAGTCAATAATAACGGATTATTCATCTTTGTTTGTTCATTTATAGCGGATACGCACAGATACAGGGACATTTAGGTGCTTATTTGCTACAATTTACCCTAATAGTATAAGCGATGTAAAACAAGTTCGGCAGCGCTATTAGATAATAGTCATAGACATATACCCACCACAATAAAAAACCAGTACTCTAAAACTATCAATGAATAATAACAGAGATAGTGTAGCTGATTTTGTGTGTGGGACAAAGACGCCGTACCACCTATTTAAATATTTACCTGCTCCAAGAGTGGTTAATGCTACCTGCAAACTGCTTTAGCGCTTATCTTTTTTCAAATTTCTAGGCCATTTATTAGGAAGCCTCATGACGACCTTAGCACACTATTTAAACGCCAATGCGACCAGCCCTGCACTGAATGACGTCATTACGACGGTCACAGACGTTGGCAAAACTATTTCGCAGTTGCTTAGAAAAGGGGCGTTGGCAGATATCTTGGGTGAAGCCGGCAATCAAAACGTCCAAGGCGAAGAGCAAAAAAAACTAGACGTACTGGCAAATGATTTATTGCTTGATGCGTTGGCAAAAAATACTCATTGCGCAGGTGTTGCCTCAGAAGAGCTTGATGATGCTACCGCCGCCAATGCTGATGGCAGTCTTTTGGTATTGTTCGACCCCCTTGATGGCTCATCAAATATCGACATCAATATGGCAGTGGGCACTATTTTCTCTATTTTACCGTATGAGCGTCAAGGTCAGACAAGTGAAAATAGCGATTATTTGCAAGCGGGTAATAAGCAGCTAGCAGCTGGCTATTTGTTATACGGCACCTCTACCGTCCTAGCATTGACCATAGCAGATAACGTTGTCATGTTTAGCTTAGATCCAGACACCAATGATTATGTACTCATTGAAGACTATGTCCAAATTGATGCTGATACAAGCGAGTATGCGATCAATAGCTCAAATTATCGCTATTGGCGCGCGCCCATGCAACAGTATATCGATGAACTGATTGCTGGCGAAGCTGGTGTGCGTGGTCGCGATTTCAACACCCGCTGGGTTGCCGCCATGGTTGGTGATGTGCACCGTATCTTATGCCGCGGTGGTCTCTTTACTTATCCGTTTGACACCAAATACGCTCACAAAGCAGGAAAATTGCGCTTGATGTATGAGGCCAACCCAATGAGCTTATTAATCGAGCGTGCTGGTGGCGGTGCTACTGATGCTGTCCATCGTATCCTAGATATCGAACCGACGGATATTCATCAGCGCGTCCCAGTGGTACTCGGTAGCAAGAATGAAGTCAATTATATTAAAGACTTACATGTAAAGCACACTGATAAATAAGTCAGCTGAACCAGTCCGGTAACACTCATTATAATGTCCATTATTGATGTGGATTTATAATGAGTGTCCAAATTCTCTATCTTTTTTTCTAAGCGATCCATTATGGTAGCAAATCCCACCGAGCTGATTACCTCAGATAAAAATACGACGGTCAAACTGGTCAAGGCACTATTGGCGCAAGCTCGACAGCGTAAAAAACAAGGTCAAACTGTCATCGAAGGGATTCATCTCATCGATGCAGCTCTGCGTAGCGACTACCCGTTTACCCAAATATTGCTAGCAGAATCCGCACATCAGCATTCTGAGGTGCAGCAGGTTTTAACTCGTCTGCCGACTTATACGCCTATTCTAACGCTATCAGACTCGCTATATGAGAGTATTCGTAGCTTGGGTACGGGTATCGATATCATGGCGCTTATTAATATACCGACGCCTAGCTTAGCGATAATCAATGATGACTGCCTGATTCTGAATGATGTCCAAGACAGTGGTAATGTTGGTACCCTACTACGCACCGCAGCAGCAGTTGGCATCAAGAACATACTCTGTACCGATGCCACAGCGCAAGCATGGTCTCCTAAGACGCTAAGAGCAGGTATGGGTGCGCAGTTTGCCCTAACTATCTATGAAGGTCTAAGTGTGCAAGACATCTTAGATTATGTCCAAGTACCACTTTTAGCGACCAGTTCACATACCGATACGATTATTTATCAACATGACTTGAAAGAGCCAATCGCTTGGATTATGGGACATGAAGGTCAAGGCGTTTGCGATGAACTGATGCAGTGTGCCACCCCTATCGCTCTACCACAGCCCAATGGCCAAGAAAGCCTCAATGTCGCCATTGCAGGCTCATTATGCTTATATGAAACGCTACGTCAAAGAAGCTACTCCTAAAGCGCACTGTCATTTATGTAGTACAGATAAAAGATTGATAAAAAAAAGACTGAATAAATATGTTTATTCAGTCTTTTTTTTATTTAGATCTTATTCACTCAACTCTACATACACATCAGTTTTGTGCTTCCATAAAGCTTGCAGAATAGTTATTCGGTGCATTAAAGTTAGTAAAACTAATACTAATAGATTTTTCCAGTCCATTCACACAATGCCACCACCCGATAGGAATGAATAATGCGTCGCCAGCTTCAATAGTGATTTCAACTGGGGTCACATGCCGCATCAAAGGATGTTTCTTCAGATCGAAAGTAGGAAAATCCACTTCACTATATACGTGCAAATCATTGTATAACCAAGGTACTTGCCATGCTGGAATCAATGTTACTTTCTTAGCACCATATACTTGAACCAGCATATTATTGGTCAAATCGTGGTGTAGCGGCGTAAATGTTCCTTTGGGTCCCATCCAAAAATACGTACTAAAGGCCGCATCATTGTCCAAAAGCTGTCGATAACCTTTACCAAAATCACCAATGTCATCAAGTGCCGGTTTAATGGTTTCAACGTTTTGTTGCGTGTTATTAGCAGTCATATAATAGTTGTTACTTTCACCGTCATTTTCTATCATATTGACAAATTCAGACATCAGCATTGATTTACGATACTTATCAGAATGACGTTCAAAAAGCGCATCATTCTCGCGGTTGAACTGCACCTGAATTTCTGCATCTCCCAACGTATCTGCAAAATACTGCGGGCTCCATTTTTTTAGTGCTGGCCAATGATCAATGCCTTTTTTTAGTACCACAGGCTTATGTTTACTATAGTAATCTTTAATAAACACCTCAAACGGTGGCGTATCGATCACATCAATTTGCTTGTTATAACCAGGATCTAACTTGGCCAAGTCATCGCAGGTGCTAAGCAGCCATTCTCGTTTTTTTAGGAGCTTAGCGGCTTTAACGCCTGCCTGTAGGTAAGGACTTTTAGAAGCCGTTTCTATTTCTAGTAATATCTCCGCATGACTAAACCCTTGCTGCGTCAATACGTTCGCAATACTGTTTTTACTCGTGCCTTCAAGCAAATTGGTAGCGACCCATTCTTTCCAATTATTTGGTAGCCTACGAATCGGTTGTTTACTGTCGTTTGCTGCTACCTTAAAATCATCACTCAGTGCGACTTTGATTTGAGCGTCTGAAAAGCGATTATCCTTTAGTGTTTGAACGATTGTCTCTGCTCGAACACCGCGCATCATATTCGTTGTTACCCAATCATTCCATTCTTGAGGTAAGCGTTCTGACATGTTTAATCCTGCCTCCATTAGTATCTCCTAATCCCTTAACGTACTAATTAATTGGTCTATCATTTAGTCATCTATAGTCAGATCAATCTGAAAAAATACAAATCAAATGATAGTATCAGTATAGTAGCTGACATTTATCGATTTGACTAGCGTATGCCCTCATTTTGATAGGTCTTATAAAATCTAGATAAATTCTAAGGCGTATTACCATTTTGAAAATAGTAATAAAAATAAGCTAAATTGCAGCGATATAAAAAGTGGCATAGAAAATATCAGCATCTAAAATATCCCATAAAAAAGCCCCCGATTCATTGAATCGGAGGCTTTACGATTTATCATAGATTAAGCGATATCAGACGCTTAATCGTTCAAGCTTACACCTTGCTAGTTAGCTCAGGCAATGCTTCAAACAAATCAGCTTCTAAGAAGTAATCCGCAACGCTAGCGATAGGCGCTTCTGGGTCATTGTTAATAGCAACGATGACTTTAGAATCTTTCATACCAGCCAAATGCTGAATCGCGCCTGAGATACCAGCAGCGATATATAGATCCGGTGCAACGATTTTACCCGTTTGACCGACCTGCATATCGTTTGGTACATAGCCTGCATCAACAGCAGCACGTGATGCGCCAACCGCTGCGCCTAATTTGTCGGCTAATGGCTCGATGTACTTGGTGAAGTTCTCACCATTGGCCAATGCACGACCACCAGAAACAACTATACCAGCTGAAGTCAATTCAGGACGGTCAGATTTCGCCATCTCTTCGTTAACAAAGCTTGATTTACCGGTTTCTTGTACGTTATCGATTGCTTCAACTGTGGCTGAACCACCTTCGCTCGCGACTGGATCAAATGCGGTCGTACGTACAGTCAATACTACTTTATCTTCTGATGTTTTAACAGTCGCTGTTGCGTTGCCTGCATAGATAGGACGCTCAAAAGTTTGCGCATCTACGACAGCAGAGATTTCTGACAACATGCTCACATCAAGTAATGCCGCAACACGTGGCATAAAGTTTTTGCCAGTCGTTGTAGCAGGTGCAATGATATGGCTGTAATCGCCAGCAATATCAGCAACCAATAGCGCTATGTTACCAGCCAATTGATGCTCATAAGCCGCATTGTCAGCCAATAGTACTTTAGCCACGCCTTCAGCTTTTGCTGCTTCATCAGCCACTGCTTGCGCGCCACTACCGGCGACCAATACATGGACATCACTACCCATTTGTTTAGCAGCAGCGATAGTGTTTAAAGTTGCCTTTTTTAGACTGGCATTGTCATGTTCTGCATATACCAAAATTGCCATTGTTTTTATCCTTTATTTGTTCGTATCATCTATTCATGTGGTCATCTGTTCATAAAATTATTCGTACGCTTAGCTTTAAAATACACGAGCAGCGTTATGATAATTTCACACAGAATACGCTATAACAAAGTACTAGATTACTTTTGCTTCGTTTCTTAGCTTATCGACCAATTCATCAACTGACTTCACTGTAATACCAGCTTTACGTTCAGCAGGTGGCACAACTTTAATAATCTCTTGCTTAGAAGCCATATCAACACCAAAATCAGCTGGCGTTTTTTCATCAAGTGGCTTTTTCTTCGCTTTCATGATGTTAGGCAGTTTGGCATAACGTGGCTCATTCAAGCGCAAATCAGTCGTAATCACCGCTGGCAAGTCAAGCGCAAGCGTTTGTAAACCACCATCGATTTCACGCGTGACGTTAACTTTATCGCCTTCAACTTTTACTTCTGAGGCAAACGTACCCTGACCAATGCCCATCAATGCGGCTAGCATCTGACCAGTTTGGTTGTTGTCGTCATCAATCGCTTGCTTACCCAATAGGATAATATCTGTAGATTCAGACTCAGCAATGCTTTTCAGAATCTTAGCGATTTGCAGTGGATAAGGCTTAGCGTCAGTCAATACTAAAACACCACGATCAGCACCCAATGCTAGCGCTGCACGGATTTGCTCTTGTGACTCTTTTGGACCAATAGACGCAACAATGATTTCATCAATCACACCCGCTTCTTTTAGACGAACGGCTTCTTCTACTGCAATTTCATCAAAAGGGTTGATTGACATCTTAGTGTTAGATAGATCCACGCCAGAGTTATCAGCTTTTACACGAACTTTTACGTTATAATCAATGACACGCTTGACCGCTACTAATGCTTTCATACGTTCCTCGTTTATTAATGTTATGAATTAAAAAATTGTCAGTTAAAAACCAAAGGTTCATCTTTTAAACTGTCGTTCAAAGTGCTACTTAAGGTCGTTACTGCCTCAACAGCAAATTAATAGTCAGAAATGCCAAAACAATACCAAAGGGTATCGGTCTACTATTCCCTACTCATCAAATCTGTTAAAGCTAAGCCAACCGTTATTATCAGACCTATCTATCTTGCGCGAGCAGCGCCTTAAGGTCAAGGCAGTGCCGTGAATAATGCGTCATAAATTTGTCACTATTCTTAAAAAAATAGTTTATAGACCTATTATTTACGGTTTCATTCTAATAAGGGGCTTGACCTTTTGCCCTTTATAGCATTATCATCGCATTACTTACTTAACGTTTTGTTATTATTTATCACCTCAATGCTTTTTATGCCCTTAAAACAATTTATAAAGTGCTTTTATCAGGCTTAATCAACAAATCACTATCACGAATATCATCAAACAACGACCAATCGGGAATGGTGTTATCATTTTTAATGACACTCATGTCCCCTGTGGTTTCCATAATAACTGCAAAGACTTCGCTCTTGGATTTGAGCCCATTTTTGCGTAGTACTTCTTGCACATCACTGGTACTCAAATTCGCTTCTTTTAGGTTATCCAAAAAATATTCACCATGCGCCATCAGTATGATGGCCTGATTATCAATCAAGGATTTCAAGGGTTTGACTTTACGTCTGATAACTGAGATAACCCCTTGAATCATAAATAGCACAGCAACGGCGAATAAGCCTTGTAACAAAGACGGGCTATCGGACAACACTGTTGAGGCCAGTATGCTACCAATACCAACTGTCATGGCAAAATCATGGCTCGAGAGCTTAGAAAAACTTCGTAGCCCCATCAATCGCGTAAATAACATGAGTCCTAAATAAAACCCAAGCGCTGATAATGAAATACCCAATACTTGCTGCCATTCAATTGAAAACCATGTATGCCACTTCATAAAACACCCTCTTTCCTGCATTTTTATTACGTAAATACGTTACATTATCTGGAATCATCGACCGTTCAAACCGCTAGTATTTAACGACAGTTATTTTCAATGTGAAATAAATGGCACAAAAAAAGCAACCTGATGAGAGGTTGCTTTTCTTTAAAGTCTAAACAGTATTTTTATTGTTTTAACAAACAAAGAAATCTATACATCTTATTAAAATTAACATTGCTGAGAATACTGTTAACAGTGATACTCAACAGCCGTTAAAATTAGATGGCTTCGATTTGCTCAGCTTGTGGGCCTTTTTTGCCATCACCTAAGATGAAAGATACTTTTTGGCCTTCAGCTAGGGTTTTGAAACCGCCACCTTGGATAGCGCTGTAGTGAGCGAATACGTCTTGTCCGCCATTGTCTTGAGCGATAAAACCAAAACCTTTAGCTTCATTAAACCACTTTACAGTGCCTTCAACTTTATCTGACATAAATTTTCCTGACTCTTTAACTGTTGGCGAGACGTGTGTCATCACCGATTAATTGATATATACCCTAGATTCTTTGCTGAATGCGACGGCTCAAACTCATAATATATCAAAGAGATAACTTATGGTTTTCGCCTCAAATCCATTGAGTACAGCTTGATTATAACAGTTTTTTTTGACTGCAACATATTAAATTACAGAGTTTTGTAAACAATATAAGAAGCCTTTAATCACCATTTAGCACCGTACTTTAATGGCTCGTTATCTCTTCTAGACCCTGTTTATTACTTTCAATTTCAATATTCTTGTTATATATATTCAATAATAAAAATTAGATCCTATCACTTTTTGCATACATTTACTGTGCTATAGGTAGCCATGGTGAGGTCAACACCAGTAAGCAAAGGGCAAAAAATATTAAAGAAAACGATTGGCTATAAGCAATATACTTAGCTGGTATGACCAAATCTTTGGGTGAATCTGGGATACCTTTACGCTTTAACAATTTGGTGCCGTAAACCCAACCAAACACCGTATAAATCCCGTATGCCGCAGGTACTGCAACCGCTAACGGCGTTAGATCGATCACGTATAACATCACCACAGAGATAAAAAACCATGAAGTGTCTAGCAGCGAGCTGATTTGAAAAAACTTAGATTGTGGCAGCTTGCCATCGGTGCCTTTGAGCATCTCACCTTCGATCCAAATCAAAACAGCCACGACAGCACTAAGAGTAATATACACGAATTGCGGCGTTAGCCAGTCTGGAAAAGATATTTGCACAACATACAACCTGTAATCTATGGAAAAAATAAGAAGAGAAACAACCATCGACATAGTCATCTAACTGAACCGACGACGCTTGCTTATATTGGGTGCTATTGCTAGTTTTCAACCGTTACTATTGAGACATTTTCAAAAATATCTTTGTATTGATAGCAATAAAAAACCCGTGCTATCACTTGATAACACGGGTTTTTTTAAGGCTTCTTAAGCCTTATTATCATAAAATATTGACTTAGTTTTTGTCTTTATCAATGATTTTATTACCACCAATCCATGGCATCATACCGCGTAGCTTAGCACCAGTGATTTCAATTGGATGCTCAGCATTGTTACGACGACGAGCCGTCATTGATGGATAGTTGGTAGCACCTTCACTGATGAACATTTTTGCGTATTCGCCAGACTGGATGCGTTTTAGCGCGTTACGCATGGCTTCGCGTGATTGCTCATTGATAACTTCATTACCAGTGACATATTCGCCGTATTCAGCGTTATTACTGATTGAGTAGTTCATGTCAGCGATACCGCCTTCATACATGAGGTCAACGATAAGCTTAAGCTCATGCAAACACTCAAAGTAAGCCATTTCTGGCGCATAGCCCGCTTCTGTTAGCGTTTCAAAACCCATTTTTACTAGCTCAACAGCACCGCCACAAAGTACGGCCTGCTCGCCAAATAGATCAGTTTCAGTTTCATCTTTGAACGTGGTTTCGATGATGCCTGAACGACCACCACCAACACCAGCTGCGTAAGACAAAGCTAATTGCTTGGCTTGACCTGAGGCGTCTTGATAGATAGCGATCAAATCTGGAATACCGCCACCTTTGGTGAATTCGTTACGAACTGTGTGACCAGGTGCTTTCGGGGCAACCATGATGACATTAAGATCGCTGCGAGGAACGACTTGGTTATAATGAATCGCGAAACCATGAGCAAAAGCTAACGTAGCCCCTTCTTTGATGTTAGGCTCAATCTCATTGTTATAAAGCTCTTTTTGGAACTCATCAGGGGTCAAAATCATAACCACGTCAGCAGCTTTAACTGCATCAGCAACTTCAGCAACCTTTAGACCAGCGTTTTCCGCTTTTTTCCATGAGCTTGAGTTTGCGCGTAGACCAACAGTCACATCGACATCTGAATCTTGTAGGTTAAGTGCGTGTGCATGGCCTTGTGAACCGTAACCAATAATCGCAACTTTTTTGCCTTGGATAATCGATAGATCGCAATCTTTATCATAATAAACGTTCATAAATAGAGTCCTTTTCCTCAATCATGGCGTGCCATGGATAATAAACGCTTATGCAGTAGCCATTATCGTAAAATGGTCACTAACATAAGCGTTATGTTAATGGTAAATAGATAGATTCTAACTAAAATTATTTTGATTAACTATTCAGTTGCTCAGCCACTAAGCGTATTAAATACTCAGTGTTTTTTCTCCACGTGCAATACCAATCACACCCGAACGTACCACTTCTAAGACACGTTCTCGACCGATAGTATCGATAAAACCATCGAGCTTAGCCGTATCACCAACGATCTGAATCGTATAGAGGTTGGCATTGACGTCAACAATTTGTGCACGGAAAATATCTGCGCTGCGTTTGATCTCTTCACGCACGCTACCCGTTGCGCGAACTTTGACTAGCATTAACTCGCGCTCAACGTGAACGGTGTCTGATAGATTAAGCACTTTAACCACTTCAATCAATTTATGCAATTGCTTGGTGATCTGCTCAATTCTTTCAGGAGAAGTAATCGTCGTCACTGTCAGACGCGAAATACTCGGATCTTCCGTTGGGGCGACGTTTAAGGTTTCGATATTATAACCACGTTGTGAGAACAAGCCGACTAACCGCGACAACGAACCCGCTTCGTTTTCCATCAATACCGAAATCAGATGTTGTTGTTGCATTAGGTACGCTCCCCTTTGGTTAACCACATATCACGCATCGTCTGTCCAGCGATTTGCATTGGATACACATGCTCATTACGATCGACATAAACGTCAATAAATACCAGCTTGTCTTTCATTGCCATGGCTTCTGCAATCTGTGCTTCCATGGTGGCAGGATCAGTAATCTTGATACCAACATGACCATAACTTTCAGCTAGCTTGACAAAGTCTGGTAATGAATTCATATAAGATGACGCATGACGACCTTCATACAGCATGTCTTGCCACTGTTTTACCATACCTAACTGAGCGTTATTTAGGTTCAAGATTTTGACCGGTAGATTATATTGCAGGCATGTCGATAGCTCTTGAATATTCATCTGAATAGAGCCTTCGCCAGTAATACAGACCACATCACGATCTGGATTAGCAAGCTTGGCTGCCATTGCATACGGTAAGCCAACACCCATCGTACCTAAACCACCCGAATTGAGCCACTGACCCGGCTCTAGATAAGTATAGTAAAGCGCGGCAAACATCTGATGCTGACCGACGTCACTGGTGATAATGGCGTTGCTGTTGGTCACTCTGTCTAGTGCTTGTACGACACTTTGTGGCTTGATGCCGTTTTCGGTACTGGTGTCATAACGCAGACCATGACGCTTACGCCATTCATTAATCTGTGACCACCAATCTAATAGGGCATGCTGCTCCAATTCTTTATCTTCACCGATGATCTCTAACATATCCGTAAGAACCGATTTTACGTCACCAACGATAGGAATGTGGGCAAGAATAGTCTTGGAGATAGAAGCTGGATCGATATCGATATGAATAATAGTCGCATTCGGGCAGAATTTTTTGACATTATTGGTGACACGGTCATCAAAACGCGCACCAACCGCCAAAATAACATCTGCATGATGCATGCTCATGTTGGCTTCATAAGTACCGTGCATACCGAGCATACCCAAGAACTGACGATCAGAACCAGGGAATGTTCCCAAACCCATTAGCGTATTGGTCACTGGCAAGTTTAGACGATGTGCAAGTTCGGTCAGCTCTTTATGGGCTTTACTCCAAATCACGCCACCGCCAGCATAGATAACAGGACGCTGCGCTGATAATAAGGTTTCAACCGCTTTTTTAATTTGGCCGCCATGCCCTTTCACTGAAGGCTGATACGAGCGTATAAACACCTCTTCTGGGTATTCATAGGCATATTTTTCGCTAGGCGCGGTCATATCTTTTGGTACGTCAATGACGACAGGACCTGGACGACCAGACTGCGCAATAAAAAAGGCTTTTTTGACAATCATTGGAATTTCGCTAGCATGGCGTACTTGAAAGCTATGCTTCACGATAGGACGAGAGACCCCGATCATATCGGTTTCTTGGAACGCATCTTCACCGATTAGGCTGCTTGGCACCTGACCTGAAATCACCACCATCGGAACTGAGTCCATGAATGCGGTGGCAATCGCAGTTACTGTATTGGTAGCACCAGGACCTGACGTGGCCAGCACGACACCTGTGTTACCAGTTACTCGCGAATAAGCATCAGCCATATGGCCGGCTGCTTGCTCA
The DNA here is from genome assembly GCF_014652895.1 of Psychrobacter glaciei. Lineage (GTDB taxonomy): Bacteria > Pseudomonadota > Gammaproteobacteria > Pseudomonadales > Moraxellaceae > Psychrobacter > Psychrobacter glaciei. The sequence goes on along the minus strand of NZ_BMZR01000006.1, from coordinate 80,074 downwards.
TGACGCACTAAAATATGTTCGATGTTTTCTTGCTGAAACAACGCGTCATAAATGTGCAGCACTGCGCCGCCTGGATAGCCAAAGATATATTTGACACCCTCATCCGTCAGCGATTGCACCAGCATCTCAGCACCAGATAGCATCACAGGCTGCTTGCTACCTTCAGCAAGACGTTGTTGCTTTTCTTCAAAATTTTTGGCGGCATTACCTGTTTGGGTATGTCCCGTCATATTCGGACTTTGCGTGGTTTGCGTCACTGTCATCACCTTTTTTTGCGGCGAGAATTTGCGTTATTTTATAAAAGAAAACAACCACGTTTGGGCGTTATTTTAAATCTTATAAAAATGATTGCCAATCCTTGTCCATATCAAGAATGTGTGCCCACTATATTTAAGCAATCGCGTCGTACAACGCAAGATAATACTCAAACACAGCAATGTATTTGGGGTCAGTTTTGTGACAGGAGTTTATCGATATACCATGACAAGATGCGAATGCACCTATAAAAGAGGCTTATTACTTATGAGCGATAGTGTTTGTAGAAGAGGCGCTGCTATAGCTAAAGTCATAAAATAATTCTAATAGCCAATACTACGTCATAAGATCATCTGATCTTATAATAGGCTAATAAAAAACATCATAACCAAATATTGTTTTGCATTTAATGCAAGCAATACAACCGCAAAAATCCACACTTAGCGTATTTCAAATAATAAGTTTATCTTAGTCATTGTAGACAGATAAGTCCGGAGACAACATATACAGTCATTAATAATAATCGCTATGATCATCATTTTTGCCATATCATTATCACAAAGAAAATAAAACGACGTAAGCTACCGATAAGTAACCCGTAGTTCTCATTCTCAAGTGCCACGGCAATATCATAAAAGCCGCTCACTGACCAATCAACTGCTATTATATTCAATGGTTTGAGTCCTATTGTCAAGAAAAACTTCTAAAACCCACCCCTAACTATTAGTTATTAAATAATGTACATTCATAAGCATTATTTGCTAAAATCAAACGCTACTGTATTCATATTGTTATTTATCAATATAAATACCGCCTTTAAATAAATATCTACCTTTATTTTTTACCCCCTTAAGAGGACCGCTACTATGGCATACACGTCTACCATACATACCCCTGCCAAGCTGCTCATCAGCATCAGTACTGCGTGTATGATAATGCTGTCAATGAATGCCAGTCATGCTATCCAAGTGTATAAATCGATTGGTACGCACGGTGAAGTGAAGTACAGCCAGCATGCGCCGCAAGAGGGCAGAAATATTGAAGTAATCGAATTTCGTAGCGATGGTAGACAGAACAACGCAGGTCAGCTAGCGGGTAAAACAGAGGCTAACCAAAATACACCTACTCAAAGTGCAGAAGAACAGCGCGTTGCCCAGCTAGAAGCACGTATCAAGGATCAAGAAGCGCAGGCTAATGCGCAGCGCTGCCAATCACTGCGTAATAACCTGACCAATCTAAACGTTGGCGGGCGTATCTATGAGATGGATAGTGATGGCAAACGTGAATACTTAGATGGTCGCGAAATCGAGCTTAAGCGTGAGCGCGTGCAACAAGCCATCACTCAGTATTGTAATGGCTCTACGACCTAGTTTTTATTTAATACGGCACACTACCCTACTTAATTTTTATTGGTAATCAATTGCATGACATGACGAATGGCTACTGGCATGTCCTGCGCTTGTAGCCCGCGCTGACCAATCAGTAGCGAGCTATTATGTTGGTAATAGTCAGTATCATTCACCAAGGCGTCTCCTGCTAGCGCATGCAGCAGAACCGATTGGTGTAAGCAGCGCGCTTCGTCTTCTAGATCTTTTTGTGCCAACAGCCCAGCAATCACCCCAGACAATACATCGCCCATGCCAGCGGTGGCCATGCCAGCATTACCTACGCCGCAAACATAAATATGCGCTTGCGAACCCTTCTGTTCTAATATCCTTTGCTCCAGTACCAATGAACCAGCGCCTTTTAGCACCCAGTCACCACCATAAGTGTTAGCACACTGTTTTATAGCTGTTAATCGATCATCTTCTACAATATTAATTTTCTTATCAAGCAACCTAGCCGCTTCACCACTATGCGGCGTCAAACAAACCTGATGATCCATGCTGTGTTGTCGCAGCTGAGCGATGAGTTCGTGTTTATGAGGATGCTCACGACTCATCTGCAACGATGCCAGATGATAAAGACCATCTGCATCAATGACTAGTGGCTTCTTCTCTGTTATAGCAGCCTGAACATAGCTGATGAATAATGCTTGCGCCTTTTTATCACGCCCGAGTCCCATGCCAATGGTAACGACGCTAGCGTCTTTAATTAATGTTTTCACCCCCTCTTTATCGTGCAAATCAATTGTCATCGCATCGGGTAATGACGTTAGTAAAGCGCCATGAAAGGCATCGTGACAAGCCACAGTAATTTTGCCCGCACCTGTCGCCATGACACTATTGGCAGATAGTATGGCTGCACCGCCCATACCTTGCGAGCCATCAATTCGATTACCACCGATGACCAAGACGTGACCATAGCTGCCTTTATAACTGTTCTGTCGACGAGCATTTAAAGCGTGCGCTACAGTCACTAAAGTGGCGGCTGAGTTGCTTGACTGAGTCGGTATTAACGGTATATCAATCACGCTCCCGCTATAGTCCATGCCATCTTTAGTATGTAAGCCGAATTTACGGGCAATCAAACATAACGTCACGTCAGCTTGTATGGCAATGCGCTCAAATACTTGACCAGTAGAAGCCACTAAGCCACTCGGGATATCAACGGCAATTGCCAAAGCATCATTGGATTGCGTGACCTTGTTAAAGGCGCTAATAGCCTGCTCATAAACACCTTCAGGTGCACGGTCCAGTCCGATACCAAATAATGCATCGATATAAATATCGGCTTGCCAGTTTATTCCTTTTAGCTCACTTTGATTGGTACCACTATCCTCAAAGCGTTGATAATTTACCTTAGCAGATAGCGCTATTTGTTGCGCTTGCTTAGCATCGGATAGAACGTCGTGTTTGTCTACTTTGTTAGCAATTTCTACTTGATAATCTGTATCTAGATCCTCGGCAGCATAGCCAACTGCGATTACTTTTACCTCCCAGCCTGCCTGCTGCAAATAGTAAGCTATAAGCCAACCGTCACCGCCATTGTTCCCCTTTCCTACCCAGATACTCGCTCGTTGCTGACAAGCATTACGTCGATAGACTTTATGATCAGCTGAGGCACGAGCTTTCAGATACTTTTGTTCATAGAGCTGTTCTATATGCTGTGCCATTTGCCAAGCAGCTTGCTTCATTAACCCAAAGCTATCATGACCTTCTGCAAACCATGCTTGCTCCATAGCGTAGATTTGCTCGCTGCTATATAGGGCTATCGGTCTCGTTGTGTCTGATGAAAATACATTGGATTGAGCTTTCATAATTTCCTCGATTATTTTTATTGGTTTTTTATCATATCAAAACTTGCTGGTTATTCGCTTGTCTAAGCTTAGCAAAAGCTCACTTTGACTTATGTATCAATATGAAATGTGAGTTTATTTGCTTTTATACTTGCGCTCTTAGCTCACTGGCTTATCATATCGGTATTCACTCTATTGCCTGCTATCACACATGAATAATCCTTCTAAAGCAAACTTTCCTGTCCCTTTAAGTCAGCAGAAAACGTCTCCTGAGCCTAACCCTGCGCCCGAAAAAAAGATTACTGTGAGTAATAGCCCAACGTTTGCTACCACCGCAGAGGTAAAGCAATGGATCAAGGCTCAAGCACAGTCTTTAGGGTTTGCCGACTGTGGTTTCTTATCCGTACATCATCCTTTATTTACCCAACAAATTGAACAATTGCAACGGTGGCTGGATAAAGGCTATGAAGGCCAATTGCAGTTTATGCATAACAATCACCACCTACGTGCGCATCCTGCCCAACTGGTAGAAGGAGCAAAAACCATCATCAGTGTGCGTATGGACTACCTCACTCAGACACCTACCCCGCGTGCGGTCACTGATGATGATCATCCCAATCAAGGTATCATTGCGCGTTATGCCAGAGGCCGCGATTATCATAAGACGATGCGCAGCCGCTTAAAACAATTAGCCTTAAAGATAGAAGCGATGCTTGCTGAATGGCAGCATCTAGATATTGGAGCTGAGGCAGAATTTATTTTTAGACCTTTTAGTGACTCTGCCCCTATCTTTGAGCGTCCTATTGCAGATGCAGCAGGACTTGGCTGGACGGGAAAGCATACGCTACTGCTAAACAAACAAGCGGGCTCATTCTTTGTGCTGGGTGAGTTGTTTATGAGCCTTGAGTTGCCGGATGATGAACCAGTAAAAGAGCACTGCGGCAGTTGCAGTGCCTGTATTGATATCTGCCCAACCCAAGCGATTGTCGCACCCTACGAGCTCAATGCTTCTGCCTGTATTTCTTATTTAACGATTGAGCATGATGGCATCATTGATACCAAATATCGACGGGCGATTGGCAACCGCGTCTTCGGTTGTGACGACTGTCAGCTCATTTGTCCGTGGAATCGCTACGCCAACCTTACAACGGTAGAAGATTTCACGCCACGGCATCAGCTTGACAACAGCAGTTTGCTTGAGCTGTGGCAATGGCAAGAAGCAGAGTTTATGAAAAAAACTGAAGGCAGTCCGCTCAGGCGCACAGGCTATGTGAACTTTTTGCGCAATATCGCCATTGGACTTGGCAACGCTAATCCCAGTATAGAAATCGTCACTCATCTACGATCTAAGTTAGGCTTGCATAACGACATGCTGGACGAACATATTAATTGGGCGCTTACGGAACAAACTGAAAAATTAAATATCGATAATCGGTAAACCTATGACTTTTAGACACAAAAACGCCTCTTATTAAAGAGGCATTTTTTATTCTATTAGACATGCTAATACTAATTAAGCTTAGGAATTATGGATTAGGAATTACGGCTTAGGAATGCGCAATACTTGACCAGGATAAATCTTGTCTGGATCAGACAACATAGGCTTGTTGGCTTCAAAAATTTTCGTATAATCACCAGATGAACCATAAACATCTTTAGCAATCTTAGAGAGGCTGTCACCAGACTTTACAGTATACATCGTAGATTCAGGCGCATCTTCTTCGATATCAATGTTATCAATGACTTTAGCGACGTTTTGGACATTACCAATAGCGATAATGGCTTTTTCACGGTCGGCCTGTGTTTTGGCGTTACCACTGATTTCAGCGGTATCCGTCGAACCGTTATATTTGATTTTTAGGTTACTGATATTGAGGTTCTGCTGCTGGATGCGACGTAGCAAAATGTTGGCAACCGATTGTGCTGAAGGCTCACCACTGGCAACAGGTGTACTAGCGTCTGCTTTGGTTTCTGATTTAGCGTCATGCTTTTCGTCGTCACGATTAAAAATCTTATCACCGATGTCTTTTGCAAAACTAAACATACCCATATAACTGCTCCTTGAAATACTATTATTTATTATTAATCGTTATTCTTTTAATGGTAATTATGTTTAGTAATTACTATTATTTCTTGTTTACCATTATTAGTATAGGCAAAGACATATATGATGAATAGTAATAGTATGTTGAGTAATGTTGATTTGGCGTAGCTTATGTTAATGAAATGAATCACTAGATGAGCATAAATGACTGGAATAGACTCTTAGAATAAATAACGAACATAAAAAAACCGCTTATCTATGCTGTATAGATAAGCGGCATTGTAAGACTTGCTAAGCAAATAGCGAGTTATAGCTGGGCTTGTACGTAGTCGATTGCTTTTTGAACCGTCGTTAATTCAGCTGAATCTTCATCAGGAATAGTGATGCCAAAATCGCTCTCGAATGACATAACCAATTCGACTAGATCCAATGAATCAGCGCCTAAATCTTCCATAAATGAAGCATCGTTGTTGATGTCTTCAACATTCATACCTAATTGCTCAGCTACTGCCGCCTTTACTCTTAGCTCGGTATCATTACTCATGTAGATTACTCCTTTATCATCTATTATTTTTAATAAACTGCGATAGCGCGATAGTTAAACGTTATCGCCTAGTATATAAAATGGAATTTGCCAGATCAGCATTGCCGTCTGAGTACTCTATGACACGTTATACGTTCTGTCTAATGTCTAGTAAAGCCCTGCTATCATACAGGGCTTTGACGTAAAAGTATTCTTCATTATAGCACCCTTTATTATAGTTTACACTCGTTCACACAGTTTTTTATTATAAGTATGTAACACTTGTGCGTCACCTACATATACATGCCACCATTGACAGGAATAACAGCACCTGTGATGTAGCTGGCTTCATCACTGGCTAAGAAATGTACGGCAGCTGCGATGTCTTCTGGCTGCCCAAGACGACTAATAGGCACGGCATCTAGCATCGAATTTAGTAGGCGCTCGTCAAGCTCATCCGTCATATCCGTCTCAATCAAACCGGGTGCCACACAGTTGATCGTGACTTGGCGTGAGCCGATTTCACGTGCGAGTGTACGGCTAAAACCTTCTACGCCCGCTTTAGTCGCCGCGTAATTAGACTGACCAGCATTGCCCATTTGAGCAACGACAGAGGTAATATTAATGATACGACCACGACGCGCCTTCATCATACCGCGTACCGCACGTTTGCTCATACGATAAACCGATGTCAAATTGGTATCAACCACGTTCTCCCAATCTTCATCTTTCATGCGCATCAATAGACCGTCTTGGGTAATACCAGCATTGTTAACCAACACTTGCACCGCGCCATAGACGCTTTCAATCTCTTCAAATAGCTTATCGATTTGTGCCGTATCGCGTACGTCTAATACACGGCCAATACCACCACTATCATGTAAATAACCATCAACAAGTTCAGCACCTTTCTCTGTGGTGGCTGTCCCAATCACGAAATGTCCTTCCTTTGCAAAACGTTTGGCGACTGCCTTGCCAATACCGCGACTGGCACCAGTCACTAGGGTAATCGTACGGCTCATGATAATACCTCCATTAATTTATCAAGACGGGTGGGCTTGTCAGTAGGATAGCTGGCAATTGGTTGCGCTTGACGCTTGGCCAAATTACTCAATACATTGCCACTGCCACACTCGATTAAAATATTAATTTGCTTATCAGCCAGCTCTTGCATGGTCTTTGACCATAGTACTGGCTCACTTAGCTGCTCGGTTAATGCTTGCTTAATACCTGCCGCACTACTCTCAACACGCGCATGACGGTTTTGAATAACCGGAATGGTTGCTTGATCAAACTTAATAGCTGCTAAGGCTTCCGCTAAAGCACTACTTGCTGGCGCCATAAGCGCACAATGAGATGGCACGCTCACCTTTAGTGGGATGGCTTTTTTGCCAGTATTTTTTACTTTATCGATGACAGCTGTGACGCCTGCCGCATTTCCTGAGACCACAACTTGTCCTGGACTATTGAAATTTGCCGCTCCGACAATCGCGCCATCAACATGCTCGGTTGCCTGCTCGCACAAGTTTTCCACACGATGATCTTCGAGCCCTAGCACTGCTGCCATCGCTGTATCGATACCTACTACCGCTTCCTGCATCAACTGACCGCGCGTATGTACCAATCTCACCGCATCAGCAAGCGATATCACTCCAGCGGCACAAAGGGCGCTGTACTCACCTAGAGAATGACCCGCTAGATAGCACGGCGCTTTTTTGAATTTTGGTTGTAGAATACGCCAAATGGCGATACTAGCCGTCAATAAGGCTGGCTGAGTATATTGCGTTTGATTGAGCTTTTCTTCATCCTGACAAATTGCCCATAAGTCTTCACTTAGTGCTTCGCTTGCTTCAGCAAAAGTATCACGAATCTCTGGATAAGCTTCAGCGAGCTCGCTGGTCATGCCGACAATTTGTGAGCCTTGACCAGAGAAAAGCACCGCAATGCGGGTTGGCTGTTTTTTTATCATATCGGGTACAGAGGCCATAACCAATATTCCTTATGTAATTGAAAACATCCCTAAAGATAATCGGGAGTATTGTAAAATTAGGGGCGGTCTAGAGTTATATTTTTAACTGATCACTCAGACAGCTGATTATAAGTAAACTATACACTGACAGATACTATTATCATAGCTGATGAAAAAATGAGGCGTTAAGGTAAGATAATATTTAGCTTTTGACAGTTTTTTAGGCACAGCATTTGATAAAAAATTACGTGATAAAAACCAATGATAGGGAGCTACGTCATAAAAAATTCATAGCAAAAAGCCAAGTTATCCCACCACATAATATATGGTAGCGAAATAACTTGGCTTTCTTTAGCTCAAAACTTATTGCCTAATAATAGCGGTACAAAAAGCCGTAAAGTGCCATCAGCACCATCGTATTGTTGCATCACTGATTAAATAGTCAATTAAGCGTCTTGACTGACCTTGAACAACTGACGACCACGATAAAAACCATCTTTAGTCATGTGATGACGACGATGTTTTTCACCAGTGGTAGCATCTACGCTTAGCTCAGCCACTTCCATACGATGGTGTGAACGGCGCATGTCACGACGAGAACGGCTTTTACGACTTTTTTGAACAGCCATGATATAGCTCCTATACTTAAAAGGGATAAGCTTAAAATTCAGCTTTAGTCGATACTGACAGAGGCTATATAATCACAACAACCTAAGTCTTACGCATCATTAGTTAAATAGATTGCCACGTGCATTAAAATGCTAACTACGTCTAAAATCTATAGTCAATTTGCCTAGTCAGTTTTTATCTGCAAGTAACCTGTTGCTAGAATGCAATAAACGGGACATTATACGCATGTTTCATCGATTAATAAAGCCCTGCGTACGACTCTTCTGCACAAAGCCGATAAAAGGCATTCTAAATCAATTGAATACAGCATTTTTTCTTTTATAACTTGCCTTTCAACGATGCTAAAGCGGCAAAAGGATTTTCATTTTCTTCTTCTTCAGGTATCTCACCAAACTGCTCAATCGTCATTTCACAGTCATCGTGCTTCGGTGCCATCGGTGTTTTAAGCAATATTTCATCTTCAACCAATTTTTTCAAAGGCAATAAGCGCTCTGGCGACTGCTCAGTAATGACTTCATCAAGCAATAAATAGTCCTGCTCTTCATTGACTAGGCGCACTTGGCTCTCGTCATCGAGTAATGCAATATCATAATCATCAGTTAAGTCAGTGGCTACGGGTTGCAAGCAGCGCTGGCAAGTTAGCCATACATCACCCGCCAATTTAAATGACAGATGTAAGACATTATTACGACGATAAAGATTGGCTGTGAGCTGGATTTTTTCTTGTTCATGTTCTGTCGTCAGTATAGCGGAAAGACGCTCAAAAGAAGTAGGTTCTATCTCTCCTGCCCACTCAAAGCCAGTATCTTCCCATTTATTTAAGGAAAGATGTTCGGGCATATTACTCGATATAGGATTCTGCATATTATCAGCTTGAGCCGCTGAAGGCTTGCTTACTGGAGTGCTTGACATACGCGGCCTCATTCATCAAAAACGGTGTATAATATTGCCTGCCATACTATCGGAAAGCGCTGAGTAGCGCTAGCGCTAGTATGTTAAGATTTTCTAACCTTTGGGTTGCCTCACATTTTTATTTACTCATTTCATGTATAGAGTACCAACAGTCTCTTATTTTTTATTCGGTCAATCTTCTATCTATGATATCGCCTACTGCCAACCCTGATTTTTCTGCATTGTGGTCTTCTATTGATACGACTCTTTTGCTTCAACATCTCACTGACTTAGAAGATACAGCTATAGAATGCCCTATGAGCAATCTAAAGACTTGCGCACTCAATTCTAAAATAAATACAAACCTAAAAGATTTAGCAGATCAATGGCAAAAACTGTCTAAGGAAAGCGCTTCTATAGCAGATACTGAAAAAGCAGCAACCAATTGGCTTATCTGTTTATTTAATACTGTGTTTGCCAAGCATCAAGTGATATTAGCATTTGGTGATGGTGAACCAGAATATTTCCCTGCTCAGAACAATCAGCCAGCACGAATCGAGTTTGCTAACGGATTTTTTGCCAGTGCGCTGCATGAATTAAGCCATTGGTGTGTCGCTGGTAAAGAACGTAGAGGCTTACCCGACTTTGGCTACTGGTATGCACCAGATGGGCGTTCAGCCTCTCAGCAGCAAGCATTTGAGCGCGTAGAGATTAAACCGCAGGCGCTTGAGTGTTTGTTTACTCTTGCCTGTGGATATCACTTTCGAGTCTCACAGGACAATCTGTTTGCCGACTTCGATACCAGTGGTAGCACTTTTGCTCAGGACGTTTATTTACAAGTTGAAGCCTATATTACAGAGCCAGTAACGCTGCCACGTGATGCCAAAACTTTGCTACGGGTATTATTAAGTGTTTGTAACGATAAGTTAACTAATAGCTAGCCACGATAAATCTCTATAAGGTTCATGACAGTGAAGCTCATAAGATGTTAACGATTTCCTACCAACCGTAACGCCTTGCCAATAAAATTATATTTGCTTTAAGCTATACTGATAGATAAGTAAATTTTGTGGTGCAGCTAAGATAAAGCGAAGCTAGCAAAGGATTGACTCATTATTATTCTTGTTTCTTTCTTGCGTTATTTCTCTCTAGCGTTATTTATTTGATAACAACTCATCCACCATCTCAAAAGTATATAACCTATAATTATAAAACAAGGAACTATTATGCAAGTGCTCTATATTCATCCCGAAAATCCGCAGCCACGTCTTATTGAGCAAGCTGCTGATCTATTACGCAAGGATCAATTAATCATTTATCCTACTGATACCAGCTATGCTTTTGGCTGTCGTCTAGGCGCAAAAGACGCCTTAGAAAAATTAAAGCAAATCCGTGAGCTTGATGATAAACATCAATTTACGTTATTGTGCCGAGATTTAAGTGAAATTGCTAATTATGCAGCAGTAGATAATGTGCAATTTAAGCAGCTTAAGGCTCATACGCCAGCTCCTATTACCTTTATTCTTAATGCCACAAAAGACGTACCAAAGAAACTGGCACATGCGAAGAAAAAAACCATTGGTATTCGTGTGCCAAGTAATCCTATCGCCCAAGCACTCTTGGCAGCCATGGACGAGCCTATTTTAACCAGCTCATTAATATTACCAAATCGCGATGATATACTTGATGATCCATTTGAAATAGAAGATCTGTTAAGCAACCAAATAGACGGTCTCATCAATGCAGGTATAAAAACTACTAAGCTAACCACTATCGTTGATATGACCAGTAGCCAGCCTGAAATCATCAGACAAGGTGCTGCTGACGTTAGTTCTTTATTGTTATAACTACTTGTTTAAACGCATAAAAAAAAGCTCCAATCGATTGGAGCTTTTTTATGAATCATATATTCAGTACAAAATTAGTCACGATCAACTAATTCTACATATGCCATTGGCGCATTGTCACCATCACGATGACCGCATTTTACGATACGCAAATAACCACCTGGACGCGTCTGGTAACGAGGACCTAACGTGCCAAATAATTTGCCTACCATAGCTTTGCTACGCATACGGCTGAATGCTAAACGACGGTTAGCAACGCTGTCTTCTTTAGCCATAGTGATCAATGGCTCGGCAACGCGACGTAGTTCTTTAGCTTTTGGTAAAGTTGTTTTGATCAGTTCATGCTCAAATAATGAGTTAGTCATGTTCTGAAACATTGCCTTACGATGACTGCCGGTACGACCCAGCTTGACTCCACTCTTACGATGGCGCATAGTCAAAAATCCTTAAAGTTTAACGGCTACGATAAGAAAAGCGATCATCAACACGTAAATCAGCTGGTGGCCAGTTATCTAGGCGCATACCGAGCTCTAAATCTTTAGACGCTAAAACGTCTTTGATTTCCGTTAATGATTTCTTACCAAGATTTGGGGTTTTTAGAAGTTCAGTCTCTGAACGTTGTACCAAATCACCGATATAGTAAATGTTTTCAGCTTTCAAGCAGTTGGCTGAGCGAACCGTTAGTTCAAGATCGTCCACAGGGCGTAATAGCACCGGATCAACCTCTTCTTTCTCTTTCACAGGCTCAGGCGCTTCTTCAGCTTCTAGGTCAACAAAGATAGAAATCTGTTGTTGTAAAATAGTGGCTGCTTTACGAATTGCTTCTTCTGGATCTATAGTGCCATTAGTTCCAAGCTCAATGATAAGACGATCAAGATCAGTACGCTGCTCTACACGAGCGTTCTCAACCTGATAGGCAACACGAAGCACAGGACTAAAACTTGCATCAAGCTTTAAGCGTCCAATTGCCTTAGTATCACCATCTTCACGGCGCTGGTTTGCTGGCTCATATCCACGACCCATTACTACGCGCAAACGCATCTTAAGATGACCACGATCACTCAATGTACCCAATACCAATTCTGGATTGATGATGTCAACATTGTGTGGTAACGCGATATCTGCAGCAGTAATAGTGCCTGGACCTTGTTTATCCAAGGTCAAAAATACTTCATTTTGGTCATGAAGCGTAATTGCCAAGCCTTTTAAGTTCAAAAGCAAGTCAAGTACATCTTCTTGTAGCCCTTCAAGCGTAGAGTATTCATGGTCAACGCCATCAATCTCAGCTTCAATGACTGCAGCACCAGGTAATGAAGATAACAAGATACGACGTAAGGCATTACCTAGGGTATGCCCAAAGCCGCGTTCTAACGGTTCGAGCGTGACTTTCGCAATCGTTTCATTAACCGTATCCACGTTAATGGCATTCGGCGTTAGAAACTCAGTTGCATTTAGCATCATGATGTCACCTCGATTTATTAAACTGGTTTAATTAACGTTAATTGCTCAATGCCATTTTCATGACATCGAGCAGTACGTCATTTACTTAGAGTATAGCTCAACGATCAAGCTTTCGTTGATTTCAGCAGGTAGATCAATACGATCAGGCGCTTGTTTAAACGTGCCTTGTAGTTTGCTGTGATCAACATCTAGCCATTCTGGAATACCACGTTGTGTCGCTAATTCGATAGCGTTTTTAATACGTAGTTGTTCGCGAGACTTCTCTTGGATAGCGATGACATCACCATCTTGAAGCTGAATTGATGGAATGTTCACACGAACAAACTCATCACGGCCAGCTTTTTTTACCATAACAGTACGATGACTGACTAGCTGACGTGCTTCTGCGCGAGTTGAGCCAAAGCCCATGCGATATACAACGTTATCTAGACGGCTCTCAAGCATGGCTAGTAGGTTTTCACCAGTAGCACCGCGCTTACGAGCAGCTTCTTTATAGTAGTTAGCGAATTGACGCTCTAGTACACCATAAATACGCTTAACTTTCTGCTTTTCACGCAGCTGTAGAGCATATTCTGAGGTCTTGTTACGGCTTACACCGTGTTGACCTGGTGGACGACCAGCTTTTTTCGTTTTAACATCGTATGGTTTAACACCAGACTTAAGGCCTAAGTCTGTACCTTCACGACGTGATAATTTGAGTTTTGGTCCAATATAGCGGGCCATTGTTATGTCTCCTATAAGCTTTTGGGATAAAAAGCTTCGTCTTTAATATTAGACGCGGCGCTTTTTCGGCGCACGGCAACCATTGTGTGGGATTGGGGTTACATCAGAGATGCTGTTAACTTTATAACCCAATGCACCTAGTGCTCTTACCGCAGACTCACGACCCGGTCCTGGTCCTTTGACCAAAACGTCGATATTCTTAACACCATATTCTTGAGCCGCTTTACCAGCGACTTCAGCTGCAACCTGAGCTGCAAATGGTGTAGATTTACGTGAACCACGGAAGCCTTGTCCACCTGAAGTGGCCCAAGCCAATGCATTACCCTGACGATCGGTAATCGTAACAATGGTGTTATTAAAAGACGCATGGATATGGGCTATGCCCTCCGATACTGAACGACGAGCCACCTTTTTGCGACTGCGAGTGTCTTTTGCCATCTTTTAGCTTCCTAAGTTAATTATCTTTTGAGAGGGCGTGTCGGACCCTTACGAGTACGAGCGTTGTTCTTGGTGTTCTGACCTCTAACTGGTAGGTTACGACGATGGCGTATGCCACGGTAACAACCAAGATCAACTAAACGCTTGATATTCATTGAAACTTCACGACGAAGATCACCTTCAGTCATGTAATTTGTAATTTGTGCACGGATAGCATCTAACTGTGTATCATCTAACTGACTAACTTTAGTAGTAGGGGCAATGCCAACTGCTTCTAATATTTTCTGAGCAGTGGTACGACCTACACCAAAGATGTAAGTTAGTGAAATAACAGCATGCTTATTATCCGGGATGTTTACGCCGGCAATACGAGCCATTGATTTCTCTCCATTAAAGAAAAATAAGCGTTATTTATCAATAAGGCATTATTCTTCAGAATTGTTGCTGTTAATACTAAATATATTATGGTCACTGTCGCTGTTTTGGCTTAGTTAAAAGCCTAACCATTGACAGCATTACAAAATATTCTGCATAAACACGGCAAGTGGCGGATGATATCCCATCCGCCGTTATTTTTCAAGTATTAATTTAGATAGTAACAAAAGTTTAAAACTTTCTGATACTAAATATTAACCTTGACGTTGCTTGTGGCGCGGTTCTGCTGTACAGATAATATGTACACGGCCTTTACGACGCACAACTTTACAGCTACCACAAATCTTCTTAACTGATGCTTGAACTTTCATAGCATACTCCTTGAAATATCGTACCGCTCATTTAAGGTTGAGTGGGCGATTGAATTAACGTCTGATCATGATATTGATGGGTCATCAAATGCGCTTGAATCTGCGAGATGAAGTCCATTACCACAACCACCATAATCAGTAAAGATGTACCACCAAGTTGAAACGGCACACCAAACGATGACTGGACGACCATCGGCATTAAACAAATAACCGTCATATACATCGCGCCAATAAAGGTCAGTCGGTTTAATACATGATCGAGGTAACGCTGAGTTTGTTGTCCAGGGCGAATACCAGGGATATACGCACCACTACGCTTAAGGTTTTCTGCTACTTCACGCGGGCTAAATACCAATGCCGTATAAAAATAACAGAAGAAAATAATCATCGCACCAAATAGTACTAGATATAGCGGTTGCCCTGGGGACAACACCAATGCCATATTTTGCAATATTTTTTGTACAAAAGTAGGATCAGTTGATTGACCAACCCACTGCCCTAAACTTGCAGGGAACAGTAACAAAGAACTGGCAAAAATAGCTGGGATAACCCCTGCCATGTTGAGCTTCAACGGCAAATGTGATTGCTGTTGAGCGTATATCTTGCGACCTTGCTGCTGTTTTTGTGCATAGTTGACAGGGACACGGCGCTGAGCACGTTCAATATAAACAATACCTGCAGTAACCGCGATGCCTAATAGTACAAAAATGAACAGTACAATCAGGTTCATCTGACCTTGATTGACCTGTTCGATAGACTGCGAAATCATACCTGGCGTACCAGCCACAATGCTCGCAAAAATAAGCATTGAGATACCATTACCAACGCCGCGCTCTGTAATCTGCTCACCAAGCCACATTAAGAACATTGCGCCCGCTACTAATGAAGTAACGGCTGGAATATAGAAAGTCAAACCAGAGGATAAGGTAAGATTTTGGCTGATTAAGCCAGCACACATTCCTAATGACTGTACTAGAGCTAAAGCAAGTGTCCCTTGACGGGTGTACTTGTTTAGCTTGCGTCGTCCCGCTTCACCTTCTTTTTTGAGGGCTTCAAGCGATGGCAGTACTGCAGACATCATCTGTACAATAATCGATGCTGAAATATATGGCATAATGCCAAGCGCCATAATAGACATACGCTCTAGCGCACCACCTGAGAACATATTAAACATGCTCAGAATGGTGTTTTCGTTGCGCGAAAACAGATCAGCCAAGTTAACTGGGTTGATACCCGGAACTGGAATATGTGACCCTAAACGATAAACAATCAATGCGCCGATTAAGAATAATAAACGCGTCCATAATTCGTCATACTTGCGTATGAAGGCAAATGGATTAAGCGGTATACCAGCCGATGACATTGATTGTTTTGACACGTTACTACTCCTCGATGCTACCACCAGCAGCTTCGATTGCTTGCTTAGCGCCTTTAGTCACTTTAATACCTTTAAAGGTATAAGCTTTAGTCACTTCGCCTGACAACATTACACGAGCACGCTTCATATCATGACGGATAAGGTTAGCAGCTTTAAGTGTTTCAATGCTGACCACATCGCCTTCAATTTTATTCAATTCAGACAGACGGACTTCAGCAGTCGTCATTGCCATTCTACTGGTAAAACCAAATTTTGGTAGACGGCGATATAAAGGCATTTGACCACCTTCAAATCCTGAGCGTATGCTAGAACCTGAACGAGATTTCTGACCTTTTACACCACGACCACCAGTCTTACCAAGACCTGAACCGATACCACGACCACGACGTTGGGCAGTTTTCTTTGCGCCAACACCTGGTGATAATTCATTTAATCTAAGACCCATTACGCTTCCTCCACTTTTACCATGTAGTTGACGCGATTGACCATACCACGGGTTGAAGGAGTATCTTCTACTTCAACAGTATGATTAATACGGCGTAAACCCAATCCTTTCAAGCTCGCTTTGTGGCTCTTTAGGCGATGGGCACCCGATTTAAATTGAGTGACTTTCATTTTTTTCATCGTAACTCACCTAGTCTAAGTTAACCCAAGATTTCGTCTACAGATTTACCACGTTTTGCTGCCATCTTCTCTGGAGTTGACATATCACGTAAACCGTTAAACGTAGCGCGAACCACGTTAGCAGTATTGGTAGAACCATAACATTTAGTCAAAACATCTTTGACACCAGCAACTTCTAACACAGCACGCATTGCGCCACCAGCGATTACGCCAGTACCTTCAGATGCAGGCTGCATGTAGACTTTACTAGCACCATGACGTGCTTTGATCGGATGATACAAAGTTGCATCGTTTAGCTCAACAGTAATCATATTGCGTTTGGCAGCTTCTAGCGCTTTTTGAATAGCAGCTGGCACTTCACGTGCTTTACCACGACCAAAACCAACACGACCATTGCCATCACCAACAACAGTTAATGCGGTGAAAGAGAAAATACGACCACCTTTAACTACTTTTGCGACGCGGTCAACGGTAACTAAGCGTTCTACTAAACCGTCTGTTTGCTCATTTTTATCATTTTTATCATTTCTAGCCATGATTAAAACTCCAATCCGTTTTCGCGAGCTGCTTCAGCTAAAGCTTTAACTCGACCATGATATTTAAAACCACTACGGTCAAAGGCAACTTTAGTAACCCCAGCTGCTTTTGCGCGTTCTGCGATCATTTGGCCTACAGACGTCGCTGCATCAGCGTTGCCAGTTGCGCCTGAGCGCAAGCTGCCGTCTAAGGTAGATGCCTGAGCAATCACTTCACCACCGTTCGGAGAGATAATCTGGGCATAGATGTGCTTTGGCGTGCGATTAACCGTTAAGCGATGTACGCCTAAATGACGGATATGCGCGCGGGTTTTCTTAGCTCGACGCAGACGAGCTGCTTTTTTATCAAACATTTCAACTCACCTTATTTTTTCTTAGCTTCTTTGCGAACCACATGTTCGTCGCTATAACGAATACCTTTGCCTTTATAAGGCTCTGGTGGGCGGAAACCACGGATATTAGCCGCTGCTTGACCAAGCTGCTGCTTATTGTTCGATTTCAAAACAATTTCAGTTTGCGTTGGGGTTTCAGCTGACACACCTTCAGGTAGCGTATATTCTACTGGATGAGAGTAACCAACGTTTAGCGTTACTTTATTACCAGTAGCTTGCGCGCGATAACCAACACCAATTAATTGAAGACGTCTTTCAAAGCCTTCATTCACGCCAGTAACATAATTGTTAAGCAGGGCGCGCATGGTGCCAGTGTGCATCATGGCTTCTTTTGAATCGACTGTAGGTGAGAAAATGATCGCATCATCTTCCTGTTTCAGCTCGACCAATTCATGCAGGCGTAAAGACAAATTGCCGTTCTTGCCTTTCACTTCGACCTGCCGATCGTTCAAAGTAACGCTTACGCCGTTTGGCAGCGTCACTGGGGCTTTAGCCACACGAGACATAGGAATATTCCTTAAAAAATTAACTTCTTTATATTAGCGAAAAAACTAACAGGCTAAAAAGCCTGCTAGTTTAGCATAGTTGTTCCCATTAAGCACCATTCAATTTTATCAACTTCAAATGCTTAGCTTTCTTTAAGCTCATTGCAAATCATTATGGACTTACAACAGCTTAAAGGGGTTCAAGTAGACTTTGTCGTCTCATCACCAATAGCATAAATGCTAATTAGGCAACGAATGCAACGATTTCACCACCGATACCAGCAGCGCGTGCAGCACGATCGCTCATGATACCTTGGCTAGTCGATACGATAGCAACACCCATACCTTGCTTAACAGTAGGGATAGCGTCTTTACCGCGATGCTGGCGTAAACCAGGACGGCTAAAACGTTGGATAGTTTCGATGACAGCTTTGCCTTCGAAGTATTTCAGTTCAATAGTCAATGTTGCTTTATTGTTGTCTTGTTCAGTAACAACAGCGTTCGCTACATAACCTTCGCTAACCAGTAAATCAGCAATTGATTTACGTAATTTAGAGCTCGGCATTGCTACCGATACTTTGTTAGCCATTTGTGCGTTACGAATACGGGTTAGCATATCCCCAACGGTATCTTGCATACTCATATAGTTACTCCTTACCAGCTTGCTTTACGAACACCAGGCACATCGCCTTGCATGACACGCTCACGCAGCATATTGCGTGATAAGCCAAACTTGCGGAAGTAACCGTGAGGACGACCGGTGATAGCACAACGATTGCGCAGACGTACTGGTGATGAATTGCGTGGAAGAGCTTGTAGCTCTAGCATCGCTTCCATACGAGTTTCGTCACTTGCAGTCATATCACTGATAGTTTCTTTTAGCTTGATACGCTTTTCAGCATATTTAGCAACCATTTTTTCGCGCTTTAATTCGCGGTTAATCATGCTCTTCTTTGCCATAACGTCTTTACCTTATTTAAATGGGAAGCCGAATGCTTTGAGTAACGCACGACCTTCTTCATCATTACCAGCTGACGTGGTGATTGTCACATCCATACCGCGGATACGATCAATTTTGTCAAAATCTACTTCTGGGAATACGATTTGTTCTTTGATACCCAATGAGTAGTTACCACGTCCGTCGAAGGCTTTAGGTGAAAAACCGCGGAAATCACGAATACGAGGAATTGCAATGGCAATGAGACGATCTAAAAATTCGTACATTTGCTCACCGCGTAGCGTTACTTTACAGCCAATTGGCCATTCTTCACGAATCTTAAAGCCAGCAACTGATTTACGCGCTTTAGTGACCACAGGTTTTTGACCAGCAATCGCGGTCATATCAGCTACAGCACCTTCAAGCAATTTCTTGTCTTGAGACGCCCCGCCTACACCCATGTTAAGTGTGATTTTAGTGATTTTAGGCACTTGCATCACATTCGCTAAACCAAGGTCTTCTTTGATTTGCTGCTTTAGTTCATCGTTATATAAAGATTTTAATCTTGCCATTACCATTACACCCTTAGTGTCTTACGCAGTCGCCACTACTTCACCGTTCGAACGATAGACGCGTTGTTTGTTGCCGTCTTCGCCGAACTGATAAGTAATACGATCAGCTTTTTGGGTTTGCGCATTTAATATTGCGACATTTGAGATATGCAGAAAAGCTTCTTGCTTAAGAATGCCACCTTCAACGCCAGTTGCCTGATTTGGCTTCTGATGTTTAGTAACAATATTAATGCCTTCAACTTTAATACGATCGTTTTTTACAGCTTGTACAGTACCTTGTTTGCCTTTATCTTTACCAGCAATCACGATAACTGTATCGCCTTTACGTAATTTTGACATGGATTACCTCACAATACTTCTGGTGCTAGGGATACAATTTTCATAAACTGATCACCACGTAGTTCACGAGTTACCGGTCCAAAAATACGAGTTGCAATCGGTGCTTTGTTTTGGTTTAACAATACCGCAGCATTGTCATCAAAACGCAGAACAGAACCATCAGGACGACGAACGCCTTTTTTGGTACGTACAACTACCGCATTCATCACGTCGCCTTTTTTAACACGACCGCGAGGAATGGCTTCTTTAACCGTTACTTTAATAATGTCGCCAACTGATGCATAACGACGATGAGAGCCACCCAGTACTTTAATGCACTGAACTCGCCTTGCACCGCTATTGTCTGCAACTTCCAGCATTGACTCAACCTGAATCATAGCGTTACTCCACACGTATGAGCAATAAAAACCAGTTGCTGCCGCTAGCACAGTATGAGTAGTCGGCATTTTAATATAAATAACCGCTGCTACTCTTAATGTGAGTGATATACGCTCGGCGCAATCAGCATCCTTAAAAAGGCGGCTATTTTAACAGCTTCTGGCTTTTAATGCAATTTACTTAGATTTTTTCTACTTTTTCAACCACATCAACCAAAGTCCAAGACTTGGTTTTTGAGATTGGACGCGTTTCTTTGATGCGGACAAGGTCGCCTTGTTGGCAAACGTTATTCTCATCATGAGCTTTGATTTTTGTAGAACGACGAAGCTGCTTGCCATACAAAGGATGACGTACAAGACGTTCAATCAAAACTGTGATGGACTTGTCCATCTTGTCGCTGACAACTCTTCCTGTCAATACGCTAGCATTAGCTGTTTGATTGTTATCGCTCATGAGTCGCCTCGTTGTTTCTCGTTAATCAAAGTCTGAATCTGAGCAATCGTGCGACGATTGCCTCTGACTTCATGGGTATTACCCAACTGACCAGTTGCTTTAGCCATACGAATACGGAAAGCATCAAGTTGCTTTTCATCAAGTAACTGGGTCAGTTCTTCTAATGATTTATCACGTAATTCACTGATCTTCATTACATTATCGTCCGCTTAACAATGGTAGTTTTAAAGGGCAGTTTTGCTGCAGCAAGCGTGAAAGCTTCACGTGCAAGCTCTTCTGGTACCCCTTCAATTTCATATAGCACTTTACCAGGTTTGATTTCGCATACCCAATATTCAACAGGACCTTTACCTTTACCCATACGTACTTCTAATGGCTTGTTGGTAATAGGCTTGTCTGGGAATACACGAATCCAAATCTTACCGCCACGCTTAATTTTACGAGTGATGGTACGACGTGCTGCTTCGATTTGACGGGCTGTCATACGACCGCGCGTCAATGATTTTAGACCAATTTGTCCGAATGCAACGGTGCTTCCACGATGAGCTAGCCCAGTGTTACGACCTTTATGCATTTTACGAAACTTGGTACGTTTTGGCTGTAACATAGTTTAACCTCTGTCTGAGTTTCGACGGTTTCCGTTTCCGCGACCACGGCGTTTTGGCGCACGAGTCTGCTCTTCTTTGACGGGATTGTAAACACTGTTCATACCGTCAAGGATCTCTCCGCGGAAGATCCAAACTTTTACACCGATGGTGCCGTAAGTTGTCTCTGCACGTACTGACGCATAGTCAATATCAGCGCGAAGTGTATGTAATGGCACACGGCCTTCACGATACCACTCACTACGAGCAATCTCAGCACCGCCAAGACGACCAGACAGCTCAACTTTAATACCTTTAGCACCAGAACGCATGCTGTTCTGTACCGCGCGTTTCATCGCACGACGGAACATAACACGACGCTCAAGCTGGCTTCCGATACCGTCTGCTACCAAACGTGCATCAAGATCAGGTGACGTGATTTCTTCAATGTTGACCTGAGCAGGTACGCCCATAATTTTGGTCAATTCTTTTTGAAGTCTTTCGATATCTTCGCCTTTCTTACCGATAACAATACCAGGACGCGCAGTGGCGATGGTAATCTTAGCGGCGCCAGTAGGACGCTCGATCATGATGTTGCTGATCATAGCGTTATCTAGCTTTTTGCGTAGATACTCACGAACTTGAATGTCGTTAATGAGGTATTCTGAGTATTGTTTAGGGTTAGCATACCAATTTGCATTATGCTTTTTTACAACACCAAGACGAATTCCGATTGGATGTACTTTTTGACCCATAACTTATTCTCCTACCTTTATAGTGATGTGACAGGTACGCTTACTGATACGATCAGCGCGACCTTTGGCACGTGGTAGGATACGTTTTAGCGTAATGCCTTCATCAACGTAGATGGTTGATACTTTAAGCGTATCAATGTCTAAACCGTTGTTGTTTTCGGCATTGGCGATGGCTGAGTTAAGACATTTCTTAACAAACACAGCGCCTTTTTTATTACTATACGTTAGGATATCCAAAGCACGCTCGATAGATTTGCCACGAACTTCATCAGCAACGAGTCTAACTTTTTGTGCCGATATGGCGGCACCGCGTAATTTTGCAGTTACTTCCATGGTAAGCACCTTATCTCTTAGCTTTTTTGTCAATGCCGTGACCACGATACGTACGAGTCGGGGCAAATTCACCTAGTTTATGACCAACCATCTGCTCACTCACAATAACCGGTACGTGAGTACGGCCGTTGTGAACAGATAAAGTTAGGCCAACCATTTGTGGCAGAATCATCGAGCGGCGCGACCAAGTCTTAATTGGTTTGCGTGAGTTGGTGTCTAATGCATTTTCAACTTTAGCAAATAAGTGCGCGTCTATGAATGGACCTTTTTTCAATGAACGAGGCATGAAATTCTTCCTTTATTTCTTCTTGGCGCGGCGGCGGATGATCATGTTGTCAGTACGCTTATTGTGACGCGTTTTAAGTCCTTTAGACTTCTGACCCCAAGGGCTAGTTGGATGGCGACCTTTATTACGACCTTCACCACCACCGTGTGGGTGATCAACCGGGTTCATAGCGACACCACGAACAGAAGGACGAACACCACGCCAACGTGAAGCACCAGCTTTACCAAGTGATTTCAAGTTGTTTTCAGTGTTAGAAACTTCACCAATAACAGCACGGCAATTCACGTGTACACGGCGTGTTTCGCCAGAGCGCATACGTAGAATAGCATAAATACCGTCACGACCTAGCAACTGAACACTAGCACCCGCAGAACGAGCCATCTGTGCACCTTTACCGATTTTAAGTTCGATATTATGGATCACAGTACCTAGTGGTATGTTTTTTAGCGGTAAACAGTTACCTGGACGAATTGGTGATAATTCACCTGACATTACAGTATCACCAACTACTTGTTTCTTAGCAGCGATAATATAACGACGTTCGCCGTCAGCGTACTTAAGTAAAGCAATATGCGCAGTACGGTTAGGATCGTATTCAATACGCTCTACTGTAGCTGGGATATTGTCTTTAGTACGTTTAAAATCAATAATACGATAATGTTGCTTATGACCACCGCCGATGTGACGAGTAGTGATACGGCCATTATTGTTACGACCACCGGTCTTGCTTTTTGATTCTAGAAGCGCTGCAAACGGACGACCTTTATAAAGGTGTGGATGCACTACTTTTTCAACAAAACGACGGCCTGGTGATGTTGGCTTTGCTCTTACGATAGGCATGAGTGTAATCCTTATTCGTTATTCGCTGTTTCACTAGTAGAAGCAGTCGTATTTGCGACCTCTTCACCAGCATCAGCCATTTGTACATCTTGACCAGCTTTTAAGGTAACATAGGCTTTTTTATAGTCATTACGACGGCCGATACTTTTACCAAAACGCTTTGTCTTACCTTTAACGTTCAATGTGTTTACTTTTAAAACTTCAACACCTTCAAACATCATCTCAACTGCTTTTTTAACTTCTAACTTAGTAGCGTTAGAGTCAATTTTAAATACCTGCACACCAAGTGAGTCGCCAAGCATTTGAGATTTCTCTGAGAATACAGGTCCTCTTAGGATCTGATAAAGTCTTGCGTTATTCATGCTAGTGCTTCCTCAAATTGTTTCGCAGCTTCGACTGTCATGATCACTTTATCAAAAGCGATCAAGCTCACTGGATCCACTTCACTTGTATCAAGTACATTGACATGTGGGATGTTTCGAGCAGCTAAGTATAAGTTTTCGTCAACTTCTTTGGTGACGATTAATGCACGTGATGCATTTAACTCACCTAACTTTGCGATAAGCTCTTTAGTCTTAGGTCCAGAAACGCTCAACTCTTCAACCAAGATCAAACGCTCTTGGCGAATCAATTCGGCTAGGATACACTGCATAGCACCGCGATACATTTTACGGTTGACTTTCTGTGACCAATCTTGTGGTTTGGCCGCAAATGTGCGTCCGCCCCCACGCCAGATAGGACTACGAATAGAGCCTGCACGAGCACGACCAGTACCTTTTTGGCGCCATGGCTTAATGCCACCGCCAGAAACTTCGGCACGGGTCTTTTGAGCGCGTGTACCTTGGCGAGCACCAGCAAGATATGCGGTGACGACTTGATGCACTAGTGCTTCGTTGAATTCACGACCGAAAGCCGTATCAGAAAGCTCAACTGCCGCCCCTGTAACTGTTTTTAAATCCACGTTAATCCCCTTGCTTAGGCTTTGACTGACGGACGTACGATGACATCGCCACCGGTGGCACCTGGGATAGCACCCTTGATGACAAGTAACCCATTTTCAACATCAACCGATATCACTTCTAGGCCTTGAACGGTAACGCGTTTGTTACCCATCTGACCTGGCATTTTTTTGCCTTTGAAGACTTTACCTGGTGACTGGTTTTGACCAGTTGAACCAATGGCACGGTGAGATACTGAGTTACCATGAGTGGCATCTTGCATGCTGAAGTTGTGACGCTTCACGCCGCCTTGAAAGCCTTTACCTTTACTGTTTCCTGTGACATCAACCATCTGACCTTGTTCAAACAAGTCAGCTAGGATCTCACCACCAATCTCACGACCTTCAAGATCGCTGTCATTGGCACGAAATTCCCAAACACCACGACCAGCGGCAACGCCGGCTTTAGCGAAGTGACCTTTTTGAGCTGCTGTTACGCGGCTGTCACGACGGGTGCCTGTGGTAATTTGGATGGCTTGATAGCCATCTACATCAGTATTTTTTACTTGAGTAATGCGGTTAGCACTGATCTCAACCACTGTTACAGGGATAGATGCGCCTGCTTCAGTGAAGACACGGGTCATGCCGCATTTTTTACCGACTAAACCGATCGCCATTTTAGACCTCTTTATATCTTATATTAATGGGTTGGGTGTTTATGTGCATTAACCCAAAGCAATTTGAACGTCAACACCCGCCGCTAAGTCAAGCTTCATTAGCGCATCCACAGTTTTATCGGTAGGTTGAACAATGTCAACCATACGCTTATGAGTACGGATTTCGTACTGATCACGAGCGTCTTTGTTAACGTGTGGTGAGGTTAGAACGTTGAAGCGCTCAATGCGAGTCGGCAACGGTACAGGACCACAAACTTGCGCACCGGTGCGCTTTGCAGTATCAACAATCTCTTGTGCAGATTGATCAATCAGACGATGATCAAAAGACTTAAGACGGATACGGATTCTCTGGTTAGCCATGCCAGCAAGCTCCTAATATGTGCTTTCGTCATTCTTGCTTTGCAAAGATATGACCAAAAGCCGTTTGGTTAAATATTTACTTAAAGCTGCCTTCTGTTCTTAACCAGAATGAGTTCTTTATCCGAACTTGTAGCGTGCCAAAAGCAAAATAGTTTAAAGCCCCGCCGACCCTTCCATAATAGGATGTCAGCAAAGGCATAATGAAATAGTGCTAGAAACGATGCTCTAGCTGTCATAGCGCCAGCTGTTTGATTGGCTGCGCATATATAATTCAGTGGTATATATTATACATAGTATTTTAGTCATTGCAAGAGCAATATCTATGGCATTTCAAGATATTAGGCTTTATAAACAAAATCACTTATAGCCAATCATTTGCGTTGAATAGCTTAGTGATGGGCAAACCGTTAGTCTAAAACGATATCGTACTGCTCTTGGGTATAGAGATTTTCGACATCAAAAGTAATCACCCTACCCAGCAGATACTCTAAATCTGCTACCGTATCCGACTCTGAGGTGAGTAATAAATCAATGACTGCGGCATGGGCAACCACCGTAAACTTCTTAGGAGAATTATAGGTACGAGCACAGCGCATGATTTCACGGAATATCTCAAAGCAGACGGTTTCAGCGGTTTTGACAAAGCCGCGGCCTTGACAAGTTGAACACGGCTCACACAACTGCTGCCCTAGCGATTCACGAGTACGTTTACGGGTCATCTCTACCAAACCAAGTTCACTGACTTGGGTAATCTTCGTCTTGGCATAGTCTTGTGCCAGTTGCGACTGCAAACTCTCCAGCACGTCATCTTTATGCTGCTGCTCCAGCATATCAATGAAGTCTAGGATAATAATACCGCCAAGATTACGCAAACGCAGCTGTCGAGCGATGGCATGAGTGGCTTCTAAGTTGGTTTTGTAAACCGTATCTTCTAATGAACGTCCACCAACAAAAGAGCCTGTGTTGACATCAATCGTGGTCATCGCTTCGGTCTGGTCAATAATTAAGTAACCACCTGACTTTAAGTCAACGCGACGTTTTAAAGCATCACGTAAATCGTCTTCAACCCGATGAACGTCAAATAAGGATTGCTCCGCGGTATAATGCACAATTCGATCATAGACGAAAGGCACGAACTCTTTAGCGAACTGCCTGACTTGCTCGTAGATTTGTGCATTATCAATGACGATTTTTGCGGTATCGGTATGTACTAGGTCACGAATCGAGCGTAGTGGTAGAGCCAACTCTTGGTAAATAAGCTCTGAGCTTTGATGATGATTGATTTCCTGACGACGCGCGCAGATAGTCCGCCAAAGCTGCAACAAATAATAAATGTCTTCTTCTAGTTTATCGACAGGCACGCGCTCGGCAGCCGTACGGGCAATCAATCCGCCTTTTAGGTTGACGGTTTGCATCAAACTATTTAGCTCAGTCTTGAGACGGTTACGCTCTTCTTCGCCATCGATACGCTGTGATATGCCGATATGATCACTCGATGGCAAATATACCAGATAGCGCGACGGCAGAGAGACATTGGTGGTCAGGCGAGCGCCTTTGCTGCCCAATTGGTCTTTTGTCACTTGGACAAGAATACGTTGGCTTTCGTGCAAGCGGTGCTGGATAAGGGTTTTAGAAACAGGAACGACATCGGTACTTTGCGCACTGACCACTGGCGGGCTGACGTCTAGACTATCAACACCGTTTTCCACCACAGTGTTGTCTGTATTTGTATTTGCCTCCTTCTTACCCTCATCAGGTGCTTTATTTTTTCTTTCTACTATTGGACGAGGCTCGCGCTGCATATCATTGACATGTAAAAACGCTGTCCGTGACTGACCGATATCAACAAAGGCCGCTTGCATACCCGGAAGGACACGCACAACAGTACCCAGATAGATATTACCAACCAAACCCAGTTTGTGATGTCGCTCAATATAGATTTCGCCTAGGATACCGTTGTCTAGCACGGCGACACGCGACTCCATTGGACTAATATTAATCAGCAGCTCTTCGGACATAATGTTTTCTCTTATCTTTCAGCTTTCTTGTTAGACAGTCATCGTCTATTAGATTTACAGTGTAACAAATGCAACTTGCTCTTGCCCATTACCCTAGCGTGTCGTTATGTGCAGACAATGAACGGCGGGCTTTTAGCGCATTGACAAGGGCTGCTCTACCATTGTGGCTTTTTAATGAGTGCCAGTATCTAGAATATCTTTAAGCAATGCCAGCGTTTGCGAAAGCGGCAAGCCGACGACATTGGTATAGCTACCATTGATACGGCTAACCCATGCAGCACCCAAACCTTGAATACCGTAGCCACCTGCTTTATCAGCAGGTTCGCCACTCTCCCAATAACAGCTCATCATCTCCGTCGTCAGAGGTATAAAGGTGACTGCCGTACGTTCGGTGATTTGTTGTTGCTTGACAACTTGGAATACTGACTCATGGTTTTCTGTATGAGTGTGCGTAGAAACTAAGGATACATGGGTAGCTTGTACTGCCGTCCATACTTCATGGGTATTATCTGACATTTGCTGCCACATGCGATAAGCGTGCTCGCGATCGGCTGGTTTTACCAGTACCGTCTGACCATCTGGTAGCACACCAATGGTATCAGAGGTCAAAATAATAAGCTGCTCAGCGAGGTTATCTTTGCTTGTTTCAACGGTGTCATTTAACTGTTGTACTGCGGCAGCCGCTTTGGCAGCGACCATACGCTCAATATAGTTTTTTGGTAGCTCATTATCTTGTGGCGTTTCATCGATATCGACGCTCATGACCGTAAAATCCAGCTGCGCTCTAGCGAGCAACTCCCGACGACGCGGTGAACTAGAGGCTAAAATAATATCCATCGCTATTCTCTTGTTTTATGATCATATCAATTATCAAAGGCACAGAGGCTTTCAGGATTGGCAGCTTTCATGTTGAGCATAAATTCTACTGCCAATCACATTAACACTACTAATAACAGAGAAGCTCTCAAAAGCAATTATTGAGGTAGTAACTGAATTGATTAACGCGCAAATTTTCGTAACACTAGTAGCACTAGAGGCCAGCTGACTATACTCATCAATAAAGAAAAGGCAGACTGCGCGACAAAAATATTTTGGATAAACATCTGTAGCATCCACAAACTCAGTTGAAACAGCAGCAAGCCTAATGAGGCGATAAGCCAAGCATTGACAGTGTTTAACTTTCTGACATAAATGCTACTGATCTTGATAACAAGTGCCACCATCACAGCAGCAAAGGCTTGCTGACCTAAGTGGGTGTCCATCAAAAGGTCTGCTACTAAACCAATGGTAAACGCGGTAAAGATACCAACGTAACGTGGCTGAAACAGCAGCCAAAAAATCAGCACCATGATCATAATCATGGGACGCAAGGTAGCCATACTAGGACTTAATGGATAGACATTGAGCGATGAGGCAACGACAAAGCTGGTAACAATCGCAATGAGCAAGATCCCGATTGGGTGCCTAGAGTCAGAATACGTCATGAATACCTACCTTAGCGAGTGTTTGGCGGCGGCCATTTGAACGTCTATTTAGCTGAAAAAACATCACTAAAAAGGTATGGGTGAAGACACTATAGAGCGAGCCCAGCAAAGTGGTTAGCGATGTATAAATTGAATATCAGCCACCATTACTATCGAAACCCACATTACTTTTATCTATCAGCTTGTCTTGAAGCACTAATACGTAGGCATTATCGATAAAATTTGCCGCTGGCGTGACTTCAATACTTCTGAAGTTATCTGCTTGCGTGTCTTTGACATGAGCGATCCGACCGACTCGATAGCCTGCTGGAATGCGACCACCTAAACCTGAAGAAACCAGCTCGTCACCCACGCGCACGTCTGAGGTTTTGAAGACATAATTGAGGCTTAAAGAAGTGGGTATTCCCTGACCCGTCACAATCGCCCGCTGACCCGTACGTTTAACCGTTACTGCTACCGACTGCTGCTCATCAGTAATGAGTAGTAAGCGACTGGTATTGGGATAAACATTGATGATCTGACCCAATATACCGTCTTCGTCGATGACCGTTTGACCGACTTGCACCCCATCTTGCGCGCCTTTATTAAGCACGACGATTTGGCGAAGTAAATTGGTGTCTGTACCGATAACCTGTGCCAAATTTAGCTCAAACTGTTCAGGTTTGGTGGTCGACAAGATGCCTTGCAAGCGCGCATTTTGTGCCAAAATATAGTCTTGCTGCTGGAGCTTGGCCTGCGCGTGAATCAACTGCGACTTTAATTGCATGTTTTCGCGGCGTAGCGCTTCTTTTGATTGTAAGCTGCCACTTGCCCAATGCTTAGCATAGCTTGGCAATAGTGACAGTTCATAGATAGGCTGCATAGCGGCATGACTGGTATTGCGTACAGGACTGAACCATTCCGGATTTTTGCTATCGAACCACATCATTATCAACGCTACTATCAATACAATAGCAGCCTTACGAAGTGCTAATGGCTGGCGTGCAAAAATACTTGGCGTCATAAGTCATCTAATTAAGGTTTTCTAATGTGAGCAATACCTAGCGCTAGTTATAACAATGTTTAACGATCTCATCGTTATCAGCATTTAGTGGCGATGCGTGTAGCTGGCAATTAGTAATATGATTAAAGGCAGCGCAACTGGCTACCTTTATCGTTATTTACTTTTATCGTTAAATCGAATGTTTGACAATCGTGTTAACCGTCACTGAAGCATGCTTGTAAAAAATCACGGTTAACAACAACTGATGTTCATTTAAATAAAAAGCCACTTAAACGAATGGTCACTTAAACAAAAATCATATTTAAGCTTTTATTATTGATGAAGTCGAGGGCGATACCGCCACCACGACTGACGCAAGTCAATGGATCGTCAGCGACTGTCACTGGCAAACCCGTCTCTCTTGAAATCAGCTTGTCTAAATCACGCAACAATGCACCGCCACCGGTCAAGACAATACCACGCTCGGCAATATCTGATGACAGCTCAGGTGGGGTTTGCTCAAGTGCTGCTTTTACCGCACTGACAATACCGCTTAGTGGGTCGCTTAACGCTTTTTGCACTTCTTCTGAATTGACCGTAAAGGTCTTTGGCACGCCTTCTGCCATGCTACGACCACGAACTTCGACTTCTAATTGACTGTCTTCATTCAGGGCAGAGCCTACTTCTTTTTTGATACGCTCAGCAGTGGTTTCACCAATCACACAACCGTGGGTACGGCGTACATGGGTGATAATGGCTTCATCAAATATGTCGCCACCGATACGAATCGACTCGGCATACACGCAACCTGATAGAGCAATAACCGCAATCTCAGTTGTACCACCACCGATATCAACCACCATTGAGCCACTCGCTTCATGCACTGGCATGCCAGCACCAATAGCAGCGGCCATCGGCTCTTCTAGCAATAGCACTTTGCTTGCGCCCGCTGATGATACGGCTTCACGGATGGCTTTGCGTTCAACGAGAGTCGATTTGCATGGCACACAAACGACCACGTTGGGCTGTGCCATAAAACGCTTCGCCTTTACCTTGCCGATAAAGTGCTTAAGCATTTTTTGGGTCACTTCAAAGTCAGCAATCACGCCGTCTTTTAGGGGACGAATCGCCGTGATATTGGCAGGCGTACGACCAAGCATCTGCTTGGCATCGATGCCAACCGCAGCAACGGTAGGGTTATGGGTACGATTGCTTCGTAGCGCGACCACCGTAGGCTCATCGAGCACCACGCCTTTATTAGGAATAAAAATTAAAGTGTTCGCAGTACCAAGGTCGATAGCGATATTATTTGATAAAAATCCAAACAGGTTCATGACTAATATATCCAGCGTCTTACGAATGAGGCGAATGAGAGTGACTGAGAGGGTTACTCTTCAGTGTTGAGCAGGTCGTCGTTAGACATCAACTGTGGCGAAATTGGTGCATCGCAACAAGTCAAACCTAAGCAATAATGATGAAATGACAAAACTGAGCTAAATTATACCGATTTAGCTCAAAAAAAACACAGGTATTTGCATCAGTAAGGCAGGATTTTGATCTTAAACGCTAAAAGTTGTTACAAAGTTTGAAATGGCAGTGAATACCATTCGATCTAATGAAACATCATTTAATTCAATAACTAACAAGGCTCTATAGGCAAATGATAGTTTTGCCTAGCATCACAGGTGCATACTGTAACGTATTTCAGAACGTAATGGGTAAGCAATTGAGAATCATGCGGTCAATTTTGCAAATCTTTGTGAATCATGGTGGCTTGGTTGAGATTGTGCAGCAATCAAGCATCAGGCTCTGTAAACTTGGGTCAGATGCTTTATAATAAGCCTATGCTATCTCACTTTTATTTTAGTAGCCAATTATAGTGGTTGCTTTTAACAGCGATTTAATTTTAATAACTGGTTTTAACAGCGGCTTTTTAAGTGCTTGTTTTAAGCGCTACTTTTAAACCTACTAACTCTAACAAAAACTGTCCTTCACTGGAGAAACTATGTCACAGCAACCAGCAACGTCTGACAGCAACGTCAGCCGTGAAGAAATCCTAGAAGTTGCCAGCCTTGCGCGATTGGGTGTCGATGAAACGACCGCCAACAGCTATGCCAACGAAATCAGCAAAGTATTAAAACTGATGCATACGCTTGGTAATGTGGACACGACTGATGTTAAACCACTATCGAATATCCATGAGGCTTGCCAAGACTTGCGTGCCGACGTCGCCAAACACGATATCAATCGTGAACGTAACCAATCGGTCGCGCCAGCAGTTGAAGACGGTTTGTACCTAGTACCACAAGTGATTGAATAATTGGTCGGCTCTATTTCTGCCTTTATCTCATTTTATTTTATGCTATTAACATTTTGACGGACGACACCTTATGTCTGAACTTCATTTATTAAGTACCCAGCAGCTTATTACGGGCTTGCAAGAAAAACAATTTAGTAGCCTTGAGCTGACAGAACACTATATTAAACGTATCGATGCGCTAGACAGCAAGATTAATAGCTTTATCACTCATACGTCTGAGACAGCACGCGCACAAGCGCAAGCAGCGGACGAGATGCGGGCGCAAGGTGATCAGCGCCCATTACTTGGTGTACCGATGGCGCACAAAGATATCTTTTGTACCCAAGGCGTATTGACCACTTGCGGCTCAAAGATGCTACATAACTTTGTCTCACCTTATAATGCTACTATCGTGTCAAACATCGACAAAGCAGGCATGATTAGCTTGGGCAAGCTCAACATGGATGAGTTTGCGATGGGCTCGGACAATAGCAGCTCATACTATGGTACGGTGCAAAACCCTTGGAATCTAGAGCGCGTCCCTGGTGGTTCATCAGGTGGTAGTGCTGCCGCGGTTGCCGCAGGTTTTGTGCCAGTCGCAACCGGTAGTGATACGGGCGGCTCTATTCGTCAGCCTGCTTCATTCTGTGGCTTAACGGGTATCAAGCCCACTTATGGCCGAGTGTCACGCTTTGGTATGATTGCCTATGCATCAAGTCTGGATCAAGCTGGCAGCATGGGACGCAGCGCCAAAGATTGCGCTTATCTATTGCAACCAATGATTGGGCACGATGCGCGTGATGCAACGTCTATCAAGTATGACATGCCTGACTACGTACAAGACATCAATGATGCAGAAGCAGCCGCTGGTGATAAACCCTTTGCTGGTCTACGTATCGGTGTCGCTAAAGAATACTTTAGTAAAGGGCTTGATGCTGAAGTAGAAACAGCCGTACGTGCTGCTTTGACAAAATACGAAGAGCTGGGCGCAACCATCGTAGAAGTGAACATCACTGATCCTGAAATCACGTTGGCGACTTACTACATGCTAGCCCCTGCAGAAGCATCATCTAACCTGTCGCGCTTCGATGGTGTGCGCTTTGGCTATCGCTGTGAGAATCCAAAAGATCTCATCGATCTATACACGCGCTCACGTTCTGAAGGTTTTGGTCCTGAAGTACAGCGCCGTATCTTGACGGGCACTTACGCGCTATCTGCTGGTTATTTCGATGCTTATTATACTAAAGCACAAAAAATACGCCGCTTAATCGTTAAAGACTTCGAAGACGCCTTTGCCAACTGTGATGTCATCGCCAGCCCAACGGCACCAACGGCTGCTTACAAGCTTGCTGAAGACCTCGACCCTGCGACCATGTACTTAGGCGATGTTTATACCATCGCGGTCAACTTAGCTGGTCTGCCTGCGCTTAGCCAACCAGTTGGTTTAAACTCAGAAGGCTTACCTATTGGCTTACAGTTAATCGGTAAGCATTGGCAAGAGAGTCAACTGCTCACGACTGCGCATCTATTCCAGCAGCATACAGATCATCATCTACAGCACTCTGCCATCGCAAAGGAGACGGTATAATGAACACAGCAACTACTGATAACAATGCCGTTCGCGAGCACGCTGTTCGTAAAGAGCTGTTCGTTGATGGTTACGAAGTCGTCATCGGTATCGAGATTCACTGCCAGCTAAATACGGAAAGTAAGATTTTCTCAAGTGCGCCCACTGACTTCGGTCACGAGCCAAACACACAAGCCAGTATTGTAGATTTGGGTCTACCTGGTGTCTTGCCAGTGCTAAATGCGGGCGTGGTCGATCGTGCGCTAAAATTCGGCATTGGCGTCAATGCTGAGCTGGGTCTATTTAATACCTTTGACCGTAAAAACTACTTTTATCCTGATCTGCCTAAAGGCTATCAAATTACTCAGATGGCCAACCCTATCGTTGGCGAAGGGTATATCGATGTCGTGGTTAATGAAGGCGAAAAGAACGAATATCCGAAACGTATGGGTATCACCCGCGCGCATTTGGAAGAAGACGCTGGTAAATCTGTCCATGATGCCGTTGATGGTATGACTGGTGTGGATCTCAACCGTGCTGGTACGCCATTGATCGAAATCGTCTCTGAGCCAGACATGCGCTCAGCTCACGAAGCACTGGCTTATATCAAAGCCATTCATCAGCTGGTCACGTGGCTAGGTATCTCAGATGCGGTCATGGCAGAAGGCTCGTTCCGCTGCGATTGTAACGTCTCTGTGCGTAAGCCAGGTGCAGAATTGGGCACGCGTACTGAGCTAAAGAACTTAAATTCGTTCCGCTTTATCGAGCGCGCCATCAATCGTGAAATCGAGCGTCAAATCGACATCGTTGAAGACGGCGGTAAAGTTGTGCAAGCGACGATGCTATATGATCCAGAGCGCGACGAAACTCGTACGATGCGTACCAAAGAAGATGCCAACGACTATCGCTACTTCCCTGATCCTGACCTGCTGCCTGTTCGTATCGAGCAGCATACGGTTGATGCGATCAAAGCGGCGATGCCTGAGCTACCAGTGGCTCGTCGTGCTCGCTTTGAAGAAGCACTTGGTCTGTCAGAGTATGACGCTCGTATCTTAACTGGTAGCCGTCAAATTGCCGATTACTTCGAAGCAGTCGTCGCTGAAGTAGGACAATCAGATGCCAAAATGGCAGGCAACTGGGTCATGGGCGATCTACTCGGCGCACTGAACAAAGATGACAAAGATATCATCGACTCCCCTATCAGCGCCAAGCAATTGGCTGGCATGCTAGCGCGTATCAAAGACGATACGCTATCTGGCAAGTTGGCTAAGAAAGTCTTCAGCGCGCTCTATGAACGCGCGGGCGGCGATGCTGATGATGCCGCTGACAAAATCATCGAAGAAAAAGGTCTCAAGCAAGAAACCGATACGGGCGCTATCAAAGCCATCGTTGAAGAAGTCATTGCTAAAAACGAAGCGATGGTTGACGAGTATCGTGGCGGTAAAGAAAAAGCCTTTAACGGTCTGGTAGGTCAAGTCATGAAAGCCAGTCGCGGTAGTGCCAACCCGCAGCAAGTCAACCAAATCCTAAAAGAGCTACTGGGTTAAGGTTAATTGCTGATTGGTTATGCTGACTGTGATACGTAAATTAAGGTTATAGATTTTGGCCAAAATAAATAGCCCTTGCAATATGCCTAATTTTGCGTAAAATAGTCAGTCAATCGGGGCGTAGCGCAGTCTGGTAGCGCACTACACTGGGGGTGTAGTGGTCGCAGGTTCAAATCCTGCCGTTCCGACCAAACATAGTAGTAAAGAGAAAAGCCAATCATTGTTTTCAATGGTTGGCTTTTTTTTGTTGATATCAGTTAAAATTAAACTTCCATATATAGTTATTTTTGAGATTGAGATGATAAATATTTTGACTGAGGATTTTCTATCCATTGAAGAGGTAGCTATATATTTAGAGAAATTTGGATATAGCTACGATTTGGAAAAACAGCATGAATATACAAGATTGTATTCTAAAATCTATGACCTAAACACTCAAAATAACGTGACAGTTTTATTCCATTATTATGGAATGTTGCAAGAAGAAATAGAGGAAGTCGATTACGATGAGAACCTTTGTACTGGTGAACCAGTAAGAATTCCGATATATAAAGAAGTCAATAATATCCATGCTAATGCTCATTATTACGTGGATACAGCGCTTTTAAGAAATATACTTATAAATGAAGAACAAGTTGAATTAGATCACTATATTTCAAAATATGGTAAAGATGAATTGAGCACTCAGAATCAAGAACGATCTTACTTCTTAAAGAACAGTGTACATATTTCTGCAAGACATCTTCGAATCCCTAAATGTGAATTGGACAGTGTGTTCGAAGAAATCTTATCAAGCAGTACTATAGATAATCAGATAAATAAACCTACCCAAAAATTACTAGATGATAAAATACTAAGCCATGCAGAGCATTCAGAAAATGATGAAGTATTCCACCCCAAAGATAGTGCTTATCATTTAATAGCAGTTTTGAAGGATTTGCTATTAGATCCTAACACTACACCCTATATGTTTAGGACCGACAACCAGAAAAGCACTAACCAACCAACACAAGCAGGGTTAGCCGAGCATATCGCTGCAATGAATTTGAAAGGTCTAAAAGCGAGGAATATAAACGGTATATTTTCAGATGCCAATAGATTACTAAATGATTTAAAAAAATATTAATCTCACAAATTGCAAATGCAAGCTACAAATTGCAAATGCAATGTCCTAAACAAGCTTATCCCCTAGGATAGTTCCAAGTAAGCCGTAGCACACCGTTACAGCTAACATGGAGCTAAACATGACTCAGCAAGATCACACCCCACCTAATCTAGAACAACAGCTACCGCATAACGCGCCTAGCAACTTACCAAAATGGCTACTACCAATATTCAAAACGGTACTCAGTATTCTATTACCTTACTTGCTATCGCCACCTGATATCAGCATTCATATCCATCACATTAACATCATGTTTTAAGTCAAAAAGCTTAGCACTACCCTAGCCGATACTCGTGTCCTATAGACTTTCATAGAGCCAACAGTTAGGGTAAATGCTACAACGTTACGATGGTTTATCCTATGTCCGAGCCTGTCGATCAGCCCACATCTACCCGCCTTATAGATGCTGCCCCTTGGGAAGCGTACCGACGACCTTATGTGCGTGATTTGGCTTATGCGCTGGCTTGTCCTAACGTCTTAACTGAATGGATAGACTTTGCACCGCATCAAACCACACATACGATTTCAGTGCATAATGCCAGCTTTTGGCGGACACAGTTTGAGGCGTATGGGCAACGATTAACAGAACTCGATACTACTACTGACTATCAAGCGCTGACTCGTTATTTACTCAAGCGCCCAAGTCCCAATCGACTGGGGTTTCACTTTGAAGGGTTACTGTCATTTTGGTTAGAGGATGGATTTGCGCGCAAACTACATCCGTATGAGACACTGGCTAATAATGTGCAGCTCTATAATGGCAAGCAGACGACGGGTGAGCTAGATTTAATCTTATATAACCATGCGGAAAATCTGGTCGAGCATTGGGAGCTGGCGATTAAGTTTTTTATGGGATCAGCGCCATTTAAGCCGGAGAATTGGGTGGGCATCAACTCCAATGACAATTTGCAGCGCAAAATGACCCATATGCAAACCAAGCAGTTTCGCACCGTATGGGTAGATACCGAAAATCATGGGCAAGTCAAAATCGACAAGCGTTATGGCGTGATAAAAGGACGGTTCTTTTTACCAAAGAACATCGCTAATCTCTTCTATCCGTCTTGGCTAGTACCAAGCTTTCCCATGCACGAATGGTGCGATAAGTACGACACGAGCACTCTCGCGATGCTTGATATCAGAGATTTGCGCGCTGCTCATTATATTGAATGGTTTAGCAAACGCGACTTTTATGATGGACGTCCGTCGGCACTTATCCATTCTGAAAACGGTATCTTAAAAACAGGATTATACTTTGAGGGTGATAGACCCATCGTCATTTACCCGAAGCAGCATGATGAGACAGATGATAAATTTTAGTAACGTCCACCGCATTACATAGACATGTATATGGACGCTTTAGCCATCTGTTTTATTAATGCAATGCAATGAAGCTACCAAGCATAGCGTCCATACAAGCTAATCTCACTGCGTTTGGCTTTGTCTGAGTCGAGACTGTCAGTCAGCAATTTTATGCCAGCATAGCGACTGTCTACAGCGAGACCCAATGCTTGCGTCTGCGGCTCTATTAAGCCCGTCACCGTAATAGGAAAAGCATCATTGGACGTTTGATAGCCTGCGGATAATTGATACAAGTCTTGAATGT
Organism: Psychrobacter glaciei; assembly: GCF_014652895.1. Classification (GTDB taxonomy): domain Bacteria; phylum Pseudomonadota; class Gammaproteobacteria; order Pseudomonadales; family Moraxellaceae; genus Psychrobacter; species Psychrobacter glaciei. The sequence continues at coordinate 41,838 of NZ_BMZR01000006.1, read as the reverse complement.
CATTCACTTGACCATGTAGACCGAGCTGCCATTGACTGTCTAGCTGATGCTGAAGGCTACCTTCAACTCGCCATGGCAATGTCTGTGTGACATCGTCAGTGCTAAGCTGCCCTTCAATCGTATAGAGAGGTCTGCCGTTGACGTCATAATCCAACGCATAGCGAGTGCTTGGCATGTCTTTCCAATGCATGCGTCCAAGGATATCGTAGCCGCGCAGAGACAACTGCGTGCTATCAGACAACTGACCTGTGAGCTGCAAATCGAGCGAATAACCATATCCTGAAGGTTTCGCGGGATTCCAGTTTAGGTTTTCCTCCCCTAAGGCTGGTTCATCATAGTAATAATCTATATAAGCGTTGGTTTTATCCAAACTGTCTCGTATATCTGTCACCTCATTATTTGGTAACACTCTGGTGCTCAAATCGCCAACTATCTTACCTTCTAGTGCATGCAGTCCTTGCCAGAGATTGGCACGAGTCGTCAATTGCCAGTTGGGCATGAGCTGCTGCGTCAAGCCAACATTAGCGCCGATCCTCTCGTTGTGCTTGGCTTCTAAAAATAACGGATAAGTTTGACTGGTACTTGAAGGCTGTTTATTTTCATACTGCCAATAAACTTCGGCAGTCTCTTTGCTAAACGTCATCAAATAATCATAACGCCAGCCTAGACCGTAGCTAATCGCACTGCCCGCAGGACGAATCTCAAGCAATGTTCGACCTTGGGCATAAGCATGATCTCCTGAATCTAAAGGTGCATTCCAATCGTCCAAAAATGCTGAGATAGGCTGTGTTGGACTATGAGCCGTTGCCATCAAACTCCACTCTATCTGCGCGTCTGATTGTTTGGTCTGACTGTCTAGCAAGCCTGTCGCTTGGGGGTAGAAGTAAAAATTCGTATCAGCAGCTGGTATGTCTGCACTATCAGCAACCGCAGCGCTGGATATCATCATAGCGGCAATCGCTGGCATAGTGATTAACTTTGTACGGCTGGATAGATGCAATGCTAAGCTTTTAGGTAAAAAACCATAGAGACTTGAAACGTTATATGGCATAAATTTCTCACGTTTATTAGAGAGCATAAAAAAGAGACAGTAAGCTGTCTCTTTTTTGTGCTGCTATACCTCAATCGCTACTAACAACGTTTGAGAGTCGATGTGACACATGGTTTGATTATAGAATAATTAAACTGTCATCAGTGAATTTGGCCGTAACTTTGCCATCATTATCCATTAAATCACCGTAGTCTTTACCATTAACCATGATATCGCCGAGCTTACCCATGTTATCTTTTATGAAGTCACCATTAGCATCGACATTTAACTTGATCGACGCTTTATTTTGCTCAACGGTAAACTGGGTACTAATCACATCATAGTTATTGTCTAAGCTTGACTTACCTGTTACGAATAGCTTCTTACCCTCTACGCTAGCAGTCAGGCCTTGTAGCTCAATAACATTACGAGCAGTACGTTTAAGATTGGCTTGGAAATCAAGCGGGATCGTCGTTGCACCCTCTTTGGTTACTTTGCCTTTAATCGCCAACACTATTTCCATACCTATGTATTTATTGGCGGTCTCTTCCACATTACCTGTGTCAGTCGCTATCAAGAAGTTCTTTATATCAGCATCGTTGGCAGTAGCATTTAAAGTAATCGTTACATCAGTCTCAGGTTTTTGCTTTGTCATCTTGCCAGTTATAGCAAGTTTATAAGGAATGGTTCTAACCACTAAGCTATTGTCTGCCAGCTTTTTGCTGACATCTAGTGCAGCAAATTCAAAATCCTTTGCTTCGATTACACTATCGTTAGCCGTCAACTTTAGACTGCTTAATTTGATGACAGCCTTTTCTAGAGTAATACCTTCTCTATTTGCGTCATTGATATCAAACTCATCATTGACCACGACTTTATCACTGAATTGACCGCTGACTGTAGCCCCTTTAGTATTTGAGCTGAGGCTAACGGCGTCCGTACCAGTACCAATTTTAATACTCTTGAAACCCAAGCTACCATTGAAGTTAGTCGTACTGGTATTAGAAATCAGTGCATCTTCAAAACCATCAAACGCTACGGTGAAAACGTCTTTATTATCAACAACAGGGTCATATAAACCTGTTTGTGGATTATATACGTAATCGTATTCTTCGATATTGACCTTGGTGCTACCAGTTAAGGTAAACTTCCCGTCAGTACTTAGCGTCGCTAAAAACCCTTTTTCTGGGGTTAAGGCTATATTGCCCAGTGCTGTTTCAAACTCTTCATCATTGGCCAGTGCAGTAATATCAGCTGCTGTGAGCTGTGATACATCAGTCTCTTCCATATAGTATTTCAGATCACTTGGGATATCGAAGGTGTAGCCAAGTCGTGTATCTTGCTTTTCTGTAAGGATATCACTGACATCTTCATAAGCATCTGTAACCGCTTTATTATCACTGACAAACAGCTTGGCAGTACGAATCATCTCTTTTGCTTGCTCAAGCTCAGACAAACTATTATCAACAGGCGGTTTAATTGGAACCTCTGGAGTATTGTTACCATTACCAGAAGAGGTGTTGTTATCATTGTCATCGCCACAGCCTGCTAATGCTAACGTGCTGGCTAGTGCTAATGCAGTCAATTTAAAAAGTTTCATTACACAGTCCTTTATAGAGATGTTTTAAAGAGTCAAGACAGCAAGAACGTGATCCAACTAAGCAAAGAAAGCTCACATAGTTAAAGAACGCTCATATCAATTTAGAAAACTTAAGTTTGCTTTAAAATAAAATGATAATACTCTTATTTAAACAACTTATCTATAAAGTAAGCTGATATAACAGCAATGTTACACAAAAAATAAATGCCGCTCTTTTAGTATCTTTCAATTGTCTACCAAAGATACTTTATCAATAACTCTCAATCACCTGCATCAGCTCATATCTGAGCATATCGGCACTGGGCATGCGCTCAGCGTGAAAGCGAACCATCGCAATGCCTGCACTGGCTAGAGCTTTGTCTTTTTTATCGTCTGCTTTTTGACGTGCTTTGCTACTATGCGTCCAATCATCAAGCTCTATAGCGACTAATGTAGTCTGAGCATCGACATCCACGATCACATAATCCACGCTTTGACGGCAGATACGATTGAACCAAAAGCTACGCTCAGAAGTCTCATCACTATTGGCTTCGATGATGCGTGACAGCTGAACTTGGACAAATATATGATATTCCGGCAATGCATTTTTTAACTTATTAAAAAATATTACCTCGGTATCGGTCATGATGGGCATCGGTGCAAATGGCCAAATAGCCAGCTCATCGCCGCGTACTGGCTTTAGATCAGGCTCAACGACTGGGGGTTTTTTCAATAGCTTTGGTACGGTAATCAGCCCTAAAAACCCAACAGCCAATATTAAAAATATAACGCCAAATGACATGGTTTTACCTTATACAATATGAAAGTGATTAGCTGAGTGTCATCATTCGCAATGAATCCATGACGGGCCGATCACAGCAGGGCAACCTTTATAGGCTGACAGGTTATACAAAAAGAGATAGTAAAAATGGCGCTTATCTTAACTAAGGATGCGCCAATCGGCAATCTATAAAGCAAAAAAACACGACAGCATATGTCGTGTTTTGATAGGAAGTGAATAAAGACCCAACCAATATCTTGAAAAATGTCTCGTCTATTCAGATGTAATCATTTAATGATAGTAGACGAGCCTCTATCTTAACGCCAATAAAGCACCCAAGCGCTCGTCGTATTTACTTTGGGATCGCTATTGATTTTGTCTTTTAGTGCCAAGGCCGCGACTTTGCCACGCTCAGGACCTACGACGACTCGGACGCCGCGACTGGTAGCGCTGGTCTTCACTTGATAGCCTGCTGATTTGAATTTTTTGGCCAGCTCATCGGCTTTAGCTTGGTCATTCGCCAAGGCAACCTGCACCCCAAAGCTGCCTTTAGCATCGGTTTCTTTGACTTCTTTACGGGCTTCACTGAGTTTTTGCTGAGCGTCGCGTTTGGCATCAGTCGATTTTTTTGCGAGCGCATCTTCTTTTTTGCGTTTTTCTTCACGAGCCTGTTCAGCTGCTGCTGCTTCACGTGCCAAACGATCCACCTGCTTACGCGATGGAATGGTAATACTCTGACCCAGTTGTAGCGATGTCGATGGCGAAAGATTATTCGCTTGTGCCAATACTTCTACGGGCATATTGTATTGCCGCGCCAGTTTTATCAGCCCATCACCTCTTTTTACTTGATAGTCAGAAGGCGATTTTGGTGGCTCATTTTTGGCGGCTTCTGCTGCTTGTTCCACCGCTTGTTTCTTTTTCTCAGCCATGGTCTGAGCATCAGCTTGCTTTTTAGCTTCCGCTTGGCGTTTGGCTTCTGCTTCTTTTTTGGCGGCAGCTTGTTCTTTTAGTACGGCCTGTTTTTTGGCTTCTTGTTGCTGGGCTTGAGTGGCCTTTTGCTTATCGCTATCGCTCGTGTTGATCGCCGCGGCAGTTGCTTGATCATTAGTACTAGGCTGTGCGCTTGAGGGTTGAACCACATTTTGAGCAGCTTCTGAACTGTCGTCATCGGCGGCAGCGGGTGCACTATTGGCTATATACTGCTGATTTTCCGCACGCGATTTTGCCAAGGCTTGCGCCTCTGCAGTCTCTTGCTCCGTCAAAAACTGCTGCGCCCGTTTTTCTTGCTCAGCTACCCGCGCAGCACGTTCTTTTTGCTTTTGCGCCAGGATACGCTTTTCAGTGTCGATGTCAGTGGTCAGTGGCTGCGGCGCCTCTTGCTCGGCACTTGGCTTATCGACCATTGCCGTCGCTGGCTCGGATGTATTACCATCACCAATTTGTTGCACCATGGCATATAGCATCACGCTACCGCCGATAATCATCCCAATGCCCAATAAGGCTTGTCTCGAAAAGTTCATCCGTTTACGTCTCTTAGTTGGTAATAAGGTTGATTGGTCAGCGCGGTTATTGTTAAAACCCTATCAGCTAATATCCTACCAGTCGTCTTGATAAATAGCCACTGCCGCCAGTTACTGCCATCCTCTCTCAAAGATTATGTCATATTTATAACAGCACTTTTTTATGAAAGCTATTCTTTATGAAAGTACTTTTTATAAAACACTTTATAAAGTACCTTATAAAAAGCCTCTTTGTTTGTAAAAGCTCTTTGATTATAAAGTATATTTTTTATGCTGTCTGCTCTCACGCTGCTGTTAAGATTAACATTAAACCCGTCATATTTTCACTTAATTTCTCATTTTTCAAGTGCCGCCAATGCCTCACCAATAGTATGGAAGGAGCCACAAACGACAATGAGATCTTGTGGTTGACTGCCATTTATAACGGCCTGCGTCGCTTCTGATAAACGTTTAAACTCATGTATCTGCGCACTATCCACATAGTTGCTTAAGATACCTTGCAACTGCTGAGTACTCGCCGCACGTGGATAGTCAATTTCAGCGATGAACCAATCACTAATCGGCAAGCCTGATTCGGTCAAACGCTGCACGACCTTGTCGATATCTTTATCCGCCAGCATGGAAAATAGCATTTTAATGGTTGCAGGTGCGCTATTGGTTTGTTCATCACTATTTTGCTTCGCTACATACTGCCAGAGCGGTGATAATTGCGCTAATAAAAACTCAACCCCCTGCTCGTTATGTGCCACATCAAATAGCCAGTGACGATTCTCTAACTCTCGATAATCAAAGCGACCTGCCAATTTAACGGTCCGTAGCGCCTGCTCAATAGCAGCAATATCGACAGCTAATGAACTGGCTAACACTGCTGATAAGGCATTGGCAGTATTGGTCAATGACAATGCTGGTCGTGGCAATTGTAGAGTAACAGCAGCATTACTGTATTGCCAAGTAATTGCGTCGATCTCGCGATAATGAAAATCTTGCCCGACTTGATAACAAGTTGCTTGATTCTTATCGATAGCCTGTTGCACGCTGGTTGGCATGTCGGTAGCGCCATAAATTAGGGGAATACCATTGCGTAAGATTCCTGCTTTTTCGCGACCAATATCTTCGACATTGTCACCGAGCCAATCGACATGATCGATACCAATATTGGTAATCACCGCCATGTCAGGGTCGATAATATTGACGACATCTAAGCGCCCACCGAGTCCCACTTCTAATACCCATACATCACAGTCGGCTTCGGCAAATATCAATAAAGCAGCCAATGTCGTCATCTCAAAAAACGACAACGTCAAATCGCATTGTAAGCGTGCTGCCTCTACTTTGCTAAAAGCCTCAATCAGCGTCTGGTCGCTGACCATTTCGCCATTGATGCGTACCCGCTCGTTAAAGGCGCTGAGATGCGGTGATTGATAGAGAGCAGTTTTATAACCTGCTGCTTGGCACATCTGTGCAATCACTGCCGTCGTTGAGCCTTTACCATTGGTGCCTGCCACGGTAAATACATAAGCATCATCTTTCGCTGACTGTACCACACCCAGTGCTTCAGCGACTGGCAACACGCGCGACAAGCCCATATCTATCGCTGAGACGTGTATCTGCTGCATATAATCAAGCCATTCCGTTAAGTCGGCTTTATCATTGGGGCTAGCGGGATTAGAAGCTTGGGAATCAGACATGGCGCAAACCTATATATAATTTTATGAAAATAAAAACCGTGTATCTGCTAACTAAAACCAAAAATAGCATTTACCGTTATATGACGATAAATGCTATTAAGGAGTTTTGCATATTTTAGAGATATTAACACGCTGCTAAGCAGTTATAAAACTTATAAACTTAATCCGCTGTTTATTTGGTGCTAAGCATTAACATTAGGAACGCCACATAACTTCGCCAGCAAGCGATAAATGGTATCGATAAGCTGATGACGATGTACCACTTCATCGACCACGCCATGCTCTAACAAGAATTCGGCACGCTGAAACGGTTCTTCTAATGTCTCACGGACGGTTTGCTCAATCACGCGCTTGCCAGCAAAGCCAATCATGGCTTTTGGTTCTGCCAGATGAATATCACCGAGCATAGCGAGCGATGCAGTCACACCGCCATAAACGGGATTGGTCAGCACGACGATATACGGCACGCCAGCAATTCTTAAGCGTTCAATTGCTGCTGCGGTACGAGCCATCTGCATCAAAGACAACAGCCCCTCTTGCATACGTGCACCGCCTGAGGCTGCAAAGCAAACTAGAGGTACTTTGTCTTCAAGCGCTTTTTCTGCCGCTTGGACAAATCGATCGCCGACGACTGACCCCATCGAGCCGCCCATAAAGCGAAAATCAAAAGCACAAGCCACGACGTCAAGATTGCGCAGCTTACCATACATGACAATCAGTGCTTCAGATTCGCCCGTTTTTTCTTGTGCTTCACTCATACGCTTTGGATATGGCTTACTATCGACGAATCTCAGCGGATCTTTTGCCGTAAATTCTTGCCCAAGCTCACCATCTACTTGATCCAATATCCAATGCAGACGCTCGCGAGCACTCATCGGTAAATGATGATCGCAATGCGGGCATACATAGCAGTTAAAGATAAGCGCCGTGTTGGTAATCATCGAATGGCAATTACTGCACTTGGTTGACGGTTCGGTCTCTACTGCCGTCAAAGGCGCTGTTAATTGCTGCTTGATACCTGGTACCGAGCGATTAAACCACGATTGCCCAGCGGTGTTACCGTTCGGCTCGACGTTGTTTTTTTCAGTATTATTAGGATTAGTCATATCAGGTTTTGTTATTGTATCAGTCATATTATTTGCCATCATCAAAGGCTTATCGACAAGTTGGCTCATTCCCTTGTCCTTGAGAGTTTAATGGTTGTCTAAACAAAGTGTCAAATACCAGCATAACATGAGCAGTTATGGGACACGTTTACATATCCATATCGCAGTCTATCGTACTTATGGATAAATATCAGCGATAGGAGTATCAACAAATGCTATTTTAAAAACCACTATCATAATTATATTAGTTTACACTCGTAAACTAAATTTAGCAAAGTCATTTGATCTTGTGTTTATAAATACTAAGCGCTCATAAATATTAAGTGCTTATAAATATTAAGCGCTCATAAATACTAAGTCTTTATAAACCGTAAATCAACGTGGCTACGCTACTGACTATTTCTCAGGTTCATACAGGGGAACTTATATCAGGTCAATGATGAATGCCAGTGAGTCGCCTGCCATCAGCAAACGCTACCCATTCTGCTATATCGATGACTTCTATAGCGATCGCCATATAAGGCAATTACCATATAAATCTAAGCGCTCAAGCTATCCAACGCGCCGCGTAGCTCGTCCATCTTAGCCATGATTTTTTGCTGAGCCGCCGCAACAGCCGTCGCATCGCTCGCATCTATATTAGCAAAATTCTGTACCAACGCACTGCCAACGATGACACCATCCGCATAAGTACCAATCGCTTTTGCAGAAGCCCCATCACGGATACCAAACCCGACACATACTGGAAGGTCTGTCGCGGCTTTAATGGCTTGCACTTGGGTCGCCACGGCAGCTGTATCTAGCGTTGCTGAACCTGTCACGCCTTTCAATGACACATAATAGATATAACCGCCACAATGGGTTAATACTTGCTTACGGCGCTCAGGCAAAGTGGTTGGGGATAGTAAGAAAATCTCATTTATCGAGTTGTCAGTTAAGTGCTGGGTAAAGCTACCCGCCTCTGCTGGTGGCAAATCAACCATCAAGATACCATCGACGCCAGACTGCTCACACAGCGCCACAAAGTTATCATAACCAATGATTTCAACTGGGTTGAGGTAACCCATCAAAATAATTGGCGTCTGTGTATCTGTTTGACGAAACTCAGCGACCATTTTTAATGCATCACGCGTACTGGTACCTGCGGCTAATGCACGCTCACCTGCTAAGGCAACGACTGGGCCATCAGCCATTGGATCAGAGAAGGGTAAGCCCAATTCGATCATATCTGCACCATGCTTCACTAAGTCATGAAGCAAGCCTACTGTCGTCTCTGGATTGGGATCGCCTGCCATTACATAAGGAATAAGGGCTTTTTTATTTTGTAATTTTAACGTTTTAAAAGTGCTTTCAATTCGGGTCATAGTGTTCTCTTAATTAATTTAAAGTTAATCTTTTATTATTGAGTCGCGTAACACACATAGTCTCTCTACTAATAACCTAATAACCTTACCAGTCGATATTTAGCTGTTCGGTACGGTTATAGAGTATATGAGTTAATAATAACGCTACTTGTATTCTATGAATCTGATAATGATTGTCTAAATTATCGTTTAAAACATAACTTCCAAGCGTTGACTTTAATAGTACAAATTCTGATAACCCATCCCCATCAAGTGAGTCAGGAATAATATTATCCTCGAACCTTTCACTGGTATTAGGCTTGTAGAGTACTGAAATACCACTATCATCTTTTTCAATGTTATAAACAATTTCATCTATATTATCAAAACAAATCACTTTCTCTTTACGGCGACTATTTGAGAGGACTCTTAATTTATCAGAGGTAATAGACAGAATAGGTTCTAAATGCCAATCAATATTTTTTGCCACATATTTACTAGGTAAGTTTTGGCCTTTTTCTTTACGAAATGCTAAGTAATGAGAAAATATGTGCCATAACATGAACATACTACATATAACAAAAATGGATTGAAATTTTAATAAATCATTACTACCTAAGAACTTCTCTGCTAGATACAAAATAAAGCCGATCGCTACCGAGAGCAAAGCTAGTTGCATACTATCAACAAACTTTTCACTTTGAAAAAACTTTAGTTCTTTCTTAGGCAGTAGCGTATTAATGCTCAAGGGCAGGCTAAGTGTTAGCTTATCTGGAAAGCTATTTAGCTCAAATAAATTATGATTCACCGTACCCTCAACATCAGATAACTCTCAAGTTAATAATGGAACTAAAGTAGATTCGAATGATAGGAACTCTAAAATCGTAGTAATCTAAAGCTCAATCCCTTCTGCTTTCATTACTGAGTGCAAATCTTTATCACCACGACCCGACATGTTCACAATAATCGTTTGATCAGGCGTCATCGTCTTAGCTAGCTTCAATGCATAAGCGACGGCATGCGCAGATTCGAGCGCAGGGATAATACCTTCTTTGCGCGTGACTTCATGAAAGCCTTCTAACGACTCTTTATCGGTACAGCCCACATATTCAACGCGCTTCATGTCTTTTAGGAAGCTGTGCTCAGGGCCAACGCCCGGATAATCAAGACCCGCAGAGATAGAATGCGTCTCTTGAATCTGTCCGTCATCATCTGCCATTAGATAAGTACGATTGCCGTGCAATACACCAATACGACCAGCAGCAAGTGGCGCTGAATGACGACCCGTTTCGATACCATCACCCGTCGCTTCGACGCCGTACATTTTGACATCAGTATCATTTAAGAAGTCAAAGAACAGACCAATCGCATTCGAGCCACCACCGACACAAGCGACCAAGGCATCAGGTAATTTGCCAGTCATTTGCAAATGCTGAATGCGCGCTTCTTTACCGATAATCGCTTGGAAATCACGAACCAACAATGGATAAGGATGCGGGCCAGCGACCGTACCAATAATATAATAGGTGCTATCGACATTGGTGACCCAGTCGCGCATCGCTTCGTTCATCGCATCTTTAAGGGTACGTGAGCCAGAAGTGACTGGCACAACCGTCGCACCAAGCAAACGCATACGGTAGACGTTCATCTTTTGGCGTTCGACATCATCGGCACCCATATAGACGATACATTCTAACCCTAAACGTGCGGCAATCGTCGCCGTGGCTACGCCATGTTGACCTGCGCCCGTCTCAGCGATGATACGTTGCTTGCCGCTCATCTTGGCTAGCAAGGCTTGTCCGATGGTGTTATTTACCTTATGCGCGCCAGTATGGTTAAGGTCTTCACGCTTAAAGTAAATTTGCGCGCCGCCAATCTCATCACTGAGACGTTTGGCATGATAAAGCGGGGTTGGGCGACCGACATAATTGACCAAATCGTTGTGATACTCTTCCCAGAATGCAGGGTCTTTTTTAACTCTGTTATATAACGCTTCTAGCTCTTCTAGTGCTGCCATCAATGTTTCAGAGACAAAACGACCACCATGCACACCAAAGTGCCCACGGGCATCGGGATACTGATTGAAGTCTTGCACATCAGTTGGATTGGTAAAAGTATTGACGGCTTGTGCCGTGGCTGATAAATCTTTGTTAGCGACATGACTCATGATAATTCCTACTGTAATAAGTGGTATTTTTTAATATAAATAGTGGAGAACGAAAAAATAAGATTTAAGCAGAAAATCGGAATAACGACCAAATAAGGATAAAGGTGCTTTATGAATCGCTTAGATGGCGTCAGTGACCGTCACGCTTTGCCATCGATCGCGTTTGACCGCTTTCATAAATGCGCGCATTTTGGCAGCATCTTTTTTACCTTTAGCTGCCTCGATGCCACCGCTGACATCAACGGCATAAATGGGTAGCGCTGTCGTCGCAGCGACGTTTTGGGCATCAAGACCGCCCGCTAAGACAATCGGTAGCGAGCTATGGTGAGGAATAAGGCTCCAATCAAAGCGCGCACCCGTACCGCCATATTTATGCTGATGATAAGCATCGAGCAAAATACTACTTGCCCCTGCCGCTGCAAAGCCATCAATACGTGCGCTCACACTATCTAGCGTATCTTGCTCCGCATTGATGCGTAAGGCTTTTATCCAGCGTTTATTGACCGCGTTTGCCAATTGTTGGCACTGCTCAGGGTTTTCATCACCGTGGAATTGAATGATATCAAATGCGACATTGTCCGCCAGTTCAACCAGCGCTTCGTGTGACATATTAACCACCAAGGCGACGACGCTGACAAAGGCAGGAACGGCTGTGATTAAGGTTTTGGCTTGTTCCATGGTCACAGCACGTGGACTGGGCGGATAGAATACCAAGCCGACCGCCTCTACACCCAATTGGGTGGCGGTATGAATATCAGCTACGTCGGTAAACCCGCAAAACTTCACGTGCATGGTGTGACCTTAAAATACAGCAGCCAGTGATTGGCTGTCATAGCGATTGAGCATAAAATGATGAGGATTTGTTACTCAATGAGTAAATCAATTGCATCCAAAAACTTATCCTAGCATACTTTTATTCATAGTTTTGTTTATGATTGCGATTGATTAATATGAGGATACTTAATGTCTAACACTGCGTCGGCAACTACCAATACCATTGATAACAACACTGACAATAACAATGATAATAACAGCACTAGCCCCGCCCATTATTTGATGTGGTTTCGCCGTGATCTACGCCTACATGACAACACCGCTTTAGCAGCGCTTTGTGAGCGTGCCCATGATAATGACGCATCAGTAAGCGCTGTATTTTTCCTCACGCCTGAGCAATGGCAAACGCACGATATGTCATTGGTTCAACTCGATCATATCGCCCGTACCTTGCCTATATTGGCAAATGACTTGCACAAACAATTAAATATCACCTTGCATGTACAAGTTTGCGATAGTTTCTCTGATTGTGCGGATTCATTAAGCGCCTTATGTGCAGCCAATAATATTAGCGGCGTCATGGCCAATCATGAATACGAGGGTAATGAGATTGAACGTGATGAAGAAGCGAACAAGCTGCTTGCAAAAAATGACATCGAGTTTATACGCTGGCATGATCAATGCATTTTACCACCGAAAAGCATCACCACCAATGACGATAGTATGTATCAGGTATTTACTCCATTTTATAAAAAGTGGCGGCATACCTTGGAAGTTAGCAACATACAACTGCATAAAGCTTTAGCAATCGATAGCAACATCGATAGCAACAAGGCTGCTTTGAAAATCTCAAAAAAGGCAGCAAACACCGTTGACGCGATAGAAGCATTAAGCCAAAAAGTGGTTGAAGACTACCAACAGTCATTAGCAGATAATACCCAGCTCAGCCATATTGATAGTGAGGCACAGCTTACTAACGCACGTGACGCCTATCCTGCTGGAGAAGTGGTGGCTTGTCACCGCTTGGATCAATTCGTTGCGGATGATATTCATAACTATGATGTGAGCCGCGATGTGCCAAGCTTGCACGCCACTAGCCAGTTGTCAGCATATCTGACGATTGGGGTCATCAGTCCCAGACTTTGCTACTTGCAAGCCGCTAAAGCACAAGAGCAACTGCATGGTAATGATGGCGACAATGAAGATATTAACCGCTGGATCAGTGAGCTGGCGTGGCGAGACTTTTATCGTCATGTATTAGCGGATAAACCAAAGCTTATTCAGCATCAGGCTTATAAACATGAGACCGATATTAAGATTAATTGGTCATACAATGAAGATGATTTTGATGCGTGGTGTACGGGCAGGACTGGTGTGCCCTTAGTCGATGCCGCGATGCGGTGCTTAAATGCGACAGGCTTTATGCACAATCGCTTGCGCATGGTCACCGCGATGTTTTTGACCAAGGATTTACTGATTGATTGGCGGTGGGGCGAGCGCTATTTCATGCAGCAGCTGATAGACGGCGACTTTGCTTCTAATAATGGCGGTTGGCAATGGAGCGCCTCGACCGGTACGGACTCTGCACCCTACTTCCGTATTATGAATCCCTTTAGCCAAGCCAAAACGCATGACCCTGATGGGGAATTTATAAAGGAATGGTTACCTGAATTAAAGGATATGCCTGCCAGCACCTTGCATAGCGAAGACAAAATACGTAAAGCTATCAACACCGACGATATGTTTGGGAAGGTAGATTACCCCGCACCAATGGTCGAACACAAAGCGGTACGGCAACTGGCGATTGCTGAATTTAAAAAATAATGAAGCACGGCATCATAGGGAGACGAATATTCATAGAATAAGGTCTATTGGCTAAAAAACACGTGACTGACTAACCGCTTCGCTACTTAACTTCCGTCATAGTGCTTTCGGGAACATCAACATTGTGAGTGTTATTTGGCGTCTCTAATGTTTTTATTAGAATGCTATACAAAGCAAATGCTAATAAGGTGAAGCTGATAATTAACAATATCGATGTCGCAAACGGAAGTCTTTCTGTTAGCTTGAGGTCTTTATTCGATTTATCGCGCTTATCATTAGTAGCAGGTTGATTATTGAAAATTGTCATATGCATCACCTCTTATATTATATGAGTTTTCTTATCATCAATATTTATAAGACTGGTATAAATTTTTCTAGGACGTGTCATCATTTAGACGTAGGCTTTGAAAAATTGGTTTCAGCAGTACTTTATTCTTTTTTTAGAATAAATTCATTATATACCACTATAATAGCGTGGTTATCGATAATTTCAAACTAAAAATATTAGGGCGTGTCCTCAATCTGAATGGAAGCAACTAAGTGGGCTAAAAATGAAGAGATGCCTTGACTAGAGCCCTCAATAAGCATTTAGGTCTCAAAATCTACGACGTACTTACTGGCAATTGACACGCGCCTGCCCCTTGAGTAGTAACCGTCACAATTGCACCTGTCAACGCAAACAGTTGCTGCAACTGCGTTTGGGCGTTCTGTAATGCCATATTCATTACATCACCGCGACAAGCACGTTCAAGCACTTCTTTTTTGGCCATACTCTGTGCTTGGTCAAATATCTTAGGATCAATTTGCATCATGCCAAAAGCCCCTGTCTGCCAATCATAAATCTCGATATCATCCAAATAGACTGAAAATATCTCTGAAGGTGGCAAAGTAATATTAATCTGAGGCATTATAGAAGCTGGAGTATTATTATCGCCTTCCTGCGCTTCCTCTAGTGTGGCATTAATTTGTGCTGTAGTAGGTGGTATCACTTGCACCATTCCAGGCGTCAATGCACTCAGATCAATCCCTGCCTCTACGCGACCACGGGCGATAAACAAGCCCTTTTGCTCATCTTGCCATAACTTCATCCAGCTCCCTGGACGCTGGCTTGTGATGACAGTATCTACGCTAAAGGCGACCGTTTGTAGGCGATTGAGCTGCTGAATCTTCGTGACCACACCCTCACGAGTGATGGTCTCTATCGGTGCTTCTTCAGTTATATTTTGCGCAGTATAAATAGCAAAAACGAGCGCTGCCAAACCAAAAAGCAATACAATCCACGACATTGTGGCGATGGGTTTTTTGCCTTGTGGATTGGTCTTATTAGCATTAACAGAAGATCGATTATCAGGACGGTTCATATAAGCACCTTTAAAGTTTCATCGTTTATTTTTATAACTACACACTTTTAGGACTACACAGTTAGGACTGCACAAAAGATCACGTCCTAAATGATAAATGCTATTTTTGAGCAACGACTTCAAGTAATAACTACCAATCCTCTACATAATCTTTAATGAATACCTCTATGTAAAGCACGATATCTTTCCACACATTTCCACACAAATGCCTTTAAAATCAGCAAATCATCGGGTTACTGTCGTGATATTTACCTGTTTACGTCACGTTCGACCTGAAAAAACAAAAAGTCATTGCGTCTTAGGCAAACTTTACCTAACATAGTCAGATTGCATGAACAAAAATGTCAGCATATATTTATTTTTCGGGCTTCTAGCCTGAAAATTGGTGTTTGAATAGCCCGATATATTGATGCATAAATTAAAAACTTCCCCTGCTGTATGCAGGAAGAAGTTACTGAAGTATTTTTTGTGAAATCATCCTTTAGCTAGGCGATGTCCTAGCCTATTACCAAGTAATAAAGGTAAGCTTGCGGCGGTTCTGAAACTCTCAGCCACACGCTCAACATCCTACTATTTCTTATTTTTTTTATCGTTGATAAGGTTACGCTTTATTTATGAAAGCCAGTCAATTTTTGTTTGCCACTCTAAAAGAAACCCCTAGTGATGCTGATATCGCCTCTAGCCAGTTGATGGTGCGCGCCGGTCTTATTCGCAAAATCGCTTCTGGACTATATATTTGGTTGCCCATGGGGCTGCGCATCTTACAAAAAGTCGAACGTATTGTTCGTGAAGAGATGCAAAATGTCGGTGCACAAGAAGTGCTCATGCCAATGACTCAGCCAGCAGAACTCTGGCAAACGACCGGACGTTTTGATGATTACGGTCCTGAGCTGTTGCGCTTTAAAGACCGTCATGATCGCGATTTTGTGCTTGGTCCAACCCATGAAGAAGTCATCACCAATCTTGCCCAAGGCGAACTACGTAGTTATAAACAGCTACCGATTACCTTTTTTCAGATTCAAGGTAAATTTCGTGATGAGATTCGTCCACGTTTTGGCGTGATGCGTGCGCGTGAGTTCACCATGAAAGATGCTTATTCATTTCATGTTGATCAGGCCTCATTGGCTAAAACTTATCATGATATGTATGACGCTTATACGCGTATCTTTACCCGCTTGGGTCTCGATTTCCGTGCAGTACAAGCGGACACAGGCTCTATCGGTGGTTTTGCCTCGCATGAATTCCATGTCTTGGCAGACAGTGGCGAAGATGATATCGCATTCTCAGACTCATCTGACTATGCAGCCAACGTTGAACTAGCAGAATCTGTCAGCACTGCTGAGCGTCAGCCGCCTAAGATGGCACGCGAAGACGTCTTAACCGAAGATATGACCAGCTGTAAAATGGTTGCAGAACACTTAGACATTCCGCTCTCCACCACAGTCAAAACCTTAATCGTCCATGGTCATACCGAAGACGATGAGCCACAGCTGATTGCGATTGTGCTGCGCGGTGATCATCAATTAAACACCATCAAAGCAGAAAAAATCGAAGAAGCAAACGTGCCGTTGACGCTAGCTTCTGATGAAGAACTGAAAGCAGCTGGTCTGCATAAAGGTTATATTGGTGTTGACTTAGATATGCCTGTGTTTGTCGATCGCTCGGCAGCAGCCTTGTCAGACTTTGTCACTGGTGCGAATGAAGTTAACAAGCACACTATTGGTATGAATTGGGCACGAGATACCCGTCTCACCCGCATCGTCGATGTTCGAAATGTGCAAGAGGGCGACCCTTCTCCTGACGGTAAAGGTAGCCTGAAAATCAAACGCGGCATCGAAGTGGGTCATATCTTCCAACTGGGTGATAAGTATTCACAAGCGATGAACTGCAAGGTTTCAGGTGAAGATGGCAAGCCAGTTACCCTAATGATGGGTTGCTACGGTATTGGTGTTAGTCGCATCATCGCCGCTGCAATCGAACAGAACAACGATGAAAACGGTATCATGTGGCCAAAAACGCCGACTGTTTCTGACTCGATTGCGCCTTTTGAAGTCGCTATCATACCGATGAAGTCAAAAGAAGAAACCGTCATGCAAACCGCTACTGCGCTGTATGAAGAGCTAAAGTCTCAAGGTGTCAATGTGTTGCTCGACGATCGTAACGAGCGTCCAGGTGTTAAGTTTGCTGATCTTGAATTGATTGGTATTCCGCATCGTATCGTGGTCTCTGACCGCAATCTTGCTGAAGACAAATACGAGTACGTCAATCGCCGTGAAGCAGAAAAGCAAATGCTTAGCCGTGAAGAAGTCATAGCAAAAGTAAGCGGCAAATAGTCTGATTAGCACAGACTGTGCCATAAAAAGCGCCTATCTCAATTAATGAGATAGGCGCTTTTTTTACTTATAAAAAAATGAAAATTGTTATTTGATATTATATTTTTTAGCAATCGCCTTACTACGTTTCTGACTCTCATTAGCAGTACAGACATTAGCGTAAATCTGGGCGTACACCACAGAATTATTCATTGGACCTTCGTATTCAAAGTCACACTTATCATTACGATCCTTTAACCATATACGCTGCTCTTTATCCAACTGCTCTTTTTGTGTCGTATTCAAAGTACGATAAGCACTCATATAAATTTTATTAAGACGATTTTTTTCGACTATAATCGCATCGTTACCACAATCATAAGCCACTTCCATATAAGCGTCTTCACAGTTATATTGATTTTCGATAAACTCCGCTTGTGCCGATTGCATGAGAGAAACAGACAAAGCAGCTGCCGCTAGCGCCGTCAAAAAACCAGTTGCATCTTTCATCTCGACCTCCCAAGCAAAGCAAAATAACATTTGCCTATATAAGTATATAAACGGATTTGATGAATATTAGCAAGTACTCTTATAGTCTACTGACGAATTAAACGGCTTGGCTTCGGCAATAAGCTTATATCACTCACGCGACAAGGGTTGATATCGATACCGCCTCGGCGCGTATACCACGCACGAACCATCAGCTCGCTTGGCTCATAGTATTGACTCAAATCAGCAAATATTTGTTCCACACACTGTTCATGAAAGCCATTGTGCTGACGGAAACTTAAAATATAACGCAGCATTGCAGCTTCGTCGACTGTCTTATCACTGATAATCGAAACCGCAAGCGTGCCCCAATCGGGCTGATTGGTCACCGGACAGTTACTGCGCAATAGATTTGAATAAAAATTATAAGGCTGAGAGCTTTCTATTTCTAAATTAACATTCGTTTCAGCGTTACTCAGTAGCGAGGCATCGGGATGCTCGCATAATGCGACTTTATCATTACTACCTGCTAAGGCATCATCGATACAAACACCTTCAGGCTGTGCAATTAATAAGCCTGTTGCTTTATCATTCAGGTCATCATTTAGACCAAACAACTCAACGGTTACTTCTGCTTGCACACAGGCCGATAAGTCTTTGGCAATCAATGCTTGCACCTCTACCCAACTGGCAAATTCAGTAAAGTTGATACTGTTTAGATACAGCTTGAGTGATTTTGACTCGACGATAAATGGAGAACTAGCGGGTATACTAAAGCGCGCGATGGCAACCTGTGAAATACCTTGCTGGTTAAGCCAAGACATCTCGAATGCCTGCCACCAATCGACGCCAACCATCAACTTATCGTCTTGCCAGCCAATAGCAGCGCGCCCCATACTGCGGGCAATAGGATACAAGGTTTCTGGACTATACTCAGTTGGATAGTCGGTTGTTTGCTCACCTAAAATACCGTGGATACTCATAAATCACTTACCTTTCATACTTAAATATAATGAAACAGAAACACGTTATTTTACAGCAATGGGCTATTTTATGGGAATCATTTGCCAGTCTGAGGTAGGCTCTGTCTTCACATAATTAAATCGTACTCGATAAGCAATAGTGTCATGCTCATTCATCTTAAAATAAAAATCTACTAATAAGCTATCATTGGTAACCCATTCAAGATTTGCATTATAAGGCATGGGACTATACTTACGACTGTCATAAAACTTGAAGTGTTGCCGAAATTTATCGTAATCTATATTGTTTTTATCATACTGATAGCTACCGTACTTGTCTTTTTTCCAAATGATAACCTCTTCTTCACCTGGAAACTCAACTTTAACCGTGGCTGCATAAGTCATATCTGGTGAAAATGTCAAATGCGATCCTTCAAACTCTTGTATAGAACCGGTGTTTAGATTAATCAATACTGTGTTATTAGTTTCATAGATTTGTCCAGATAGGTAAAGCCAGTTTTTATCCTTATCGTAGCGATTTATGAGATAAACATATCTAAGGCCGTCCCCGTCTTCGTCTTGTACAGGCTTATCGGTCAATATGATAGGCGCTTCATGATTGGGTATCGTAATAGTGGTCTGGTTTAGCTGACGAGAAACATATTTTGATAATTGTAGTTTTTCGATGAGATTTTGATTATAAATCATCGCACTCTGATCCAAGCAATCTCGATGTTTCAGCTCATTTTTACTATTACAAGTCTCACCCAAGTTAGGATAAATAGGGGCGTCTATGACCTCCCAAACATAATCATCCATTGTTGCTTTGGGTAATTTTGCTTGCGCTGACACTGATAGCACTAAAAGTAATGTACTTGCCATACAAATACGGATTAATTTAACGACTGTTTGAGCTACTTGCATATGAGAGTAAGACCTTTTTATCATTGCTTAATTATTAATATCGTTATCAGGTAAAACTCTCTGCCAGGTACCCTCTTTATCATCAGTCGCATAAATATAACGCGATCTAAACGCTACGGTATCTGTTGGATTTACCCGATAAATAAAATCAACATTGATTTTGTTATCAGCTGTCCAATTGATATCTCGTGCTTCGTATACCTCATTCTTTTTATTATCATCATACTGTTGCTCATACAGTTCATTGCTACTAAATACCCTTGTATAACGTCCATCATTACTATCTTTTTGACGCTCCCAAATAATGATGTCTTGAGTCGTACCTTGCCTACCATTAAACCCCACAATATGAGTCATATCGTCTGAAAACATAAGGTCAGTAGCGTAGAGCTCTTGCCAATGTCCTGTATTTAAATCGACGATAATGGTGGACTGTGTCTCATACAAGGTACGTAGTAATTGCAACAGATGATGTGATTTATCATAATCCTGCAATGAATAATGAATTCTATGCTCTTCTTCAAATGGTTCAAGGTAATCCTTAAATACCAATGGCTGCTTATGATGGGGTGTACGGATATAAGGTGTACTGATATAAATAGTATCTTTTTCTCGAATAACATGGTCACTCAAGCCCCACTTTTGACTTGTAAGTTGTCATTGTGCTCCAACAAGTTAAAAATACAGTTTTTATAATCTGTCAAAGTTTGATAGTCAGTGTAACCTTATCGACAACTACCTTTCTGCTGCCACAGGCGTAGCAACTTTTATCCAAAAATCATCGTTGGTCGATGGCGTTAACGCTGAAGGCAAGGCTGAAGATGCTGCTTGGGCATTTAAGGGTGCTATTGTGATCAAGACAAATAGCCCTGCGATGATCAACGTTATCCTTACATTAAAAGAGATAGAAATCACTAGACGCTACCTTTGCGCATTTGCCACGCACCTGTTTTGTCATCGCGTACAAAGGTATATCGTATTCGAAAAGCCGCTGAATCTGCTTCATTTAACTTATAAAAAGAATCCACATAGAGCTTGTCACCATTAAACTCAGTATCATCTACCCAAGTAAAGGTTTCGCTATCATAAACCTGCTGCGCTTTATCTGCTTGATAAAAATTTTTATGACTGTCGTAGTTTTTTGAATCTTCACTACTGCTATAGACTTGTTTATAGTAGCCCTCATAGTAACCACTATCTTGTCGCTCCAAAATGTTGACATGTTCCGTCGCCCCCATCTCACTTTCAAAACCGACTATGTATCTCATATCAGGAGAGACACTTAGCTTTCTGAGACTAAAATCTTGCCAAAATCCAGTAGCCAAATTAACTACTGTCAATCTCTCTCCTTCATAAAAGCTTTGATGTATTGTCAGTAATTTCCGTGATTTATCGTAGTCTTGTAGAGAATAATAAGGATTAAAATCCTCCTCATAAGGACTGGAATAATCAACAAATACTAGTGGGTTTTTACGATTAGCGACTTTAATATAAATTGCATTTCGCTCTCTAACTACTTTATCGCTGATACCCCATTGCTTACTAAATGCATTATCTGCATCTTCCCTCAAGTTATACAGGCAGTTTTGTAAAGCATCATAAGTTTCATAGTTGTAGTCATTATGGCAATTATACTTATACGATGCAGGGTCTAAAGGCGTCTTCATGACGACCCAATCATAATCATCCATTGTCGCAAATGGGGCTGCGATGGCAATGCTTGTAATTGTACTCAATAACGTGGCTGTAAAAGCCTTACTCATACTTCTTACAGAAATTTTAAGCATAAAAAAGAGCCCAACAATATTAGGCTCTTATGATAAGGTTATCAGTCTATTGATTACAAGCTATCTATGACAAATGATGGCTATCATATTTACAATCGCACACGCGAACCATCACTGAGCAGACGATACGAGATGATATAAAACACCACGCAGAATACAAAAATCGCTGCCATTGAATACCAGACATTGACATCAGAATACCCTAAAATCCCGTAGCGAAACGAGTTTACCATATAGACAATGGGATTGAGTAAGGAGACGGTTTGCCAAAATGTTGATAACCCTTCCATTGAGTAAAACACCCCACCCAAAAAAGTCAAAGGGGTTAATACAAAGCTCGGAATAATAGAAATATCATCAAATGAGCGGGCAAAGACGGCGTTAATAAAGCCGCCAAGCGAAAAGAGTATCGAAGTGCCAAGCACAGTAAATACCGTCACAAATAAATGCTCAATGCCAAGATCTGTAAAAAACAGCGCGACGATGGAGACGATAATAGCAATGGCCAAGCCGCGGAAGATACCACCGCTGACATAACCCATCAAGATAGCGTGCTTAGAGACAGGAGAAACCAACAGCTCCTCAATACTCGAAGTAAACTTGGCACTAAAAAAGCTGGAGACCACATTAGAGTAACTATTGGTAATCACCGCCATCATAATAAGACCAGGAACGATGAATTGCATATAAGGCACACCGCCCATCTCGCCCACTCTGTCGCCTATCATCCTACCGAAGATAACGAAGTATAGCGTCATAGTAATCACGGGTGGCAATAAAGTCTGTGGCCAAATACGTAAAATACGGCGCACTTCTTTTAGCAAAATCGTCTGAAAAGCAATCCATTTTTTGGACCATGACATGCTGTCATTAGGGTCTACTACTATTTTCTGATTCATAGTCCTGACTCCTTCATACTGTCTCCATTCTGGATATTTTTGTCGACAAGGCGCATAAACAATTCTTCTAACCGATTGGATTTATTGCGCATACTAGCAATCGTAATACCTTGCTCAGACAATTGCGCAAATACGCCATTCAATGACTCACCTTCTGTTAAGGTCACTTCAAGCGTAAAATCGTCTGGCTGCGTCACTTCGGTGACACCTGTTAATTGTAACGGATGCTCAAGCGGAGTAGAGATATCGAAGACAAAAGTCTCAACCGATAACTGTGCAAGCAAATCCTTCATATCCGTATTAATTCGAATCTCACCATGGTCTAAAATAGCGATACGCTTACAAAGCTGCTCTGCCTCTTCAAGATAATGAGTGGTCAGAATAATCGTGGTGTTCTCTTCGATATTAATCTGCTGCATGAATTCCCACATAGAACGGCGCAGCTCAATATCTACCCCTGCGGTTGGTTCATCGAGAATCAATAGCTTAGGCTTGTGGATCAACGCTCGGGCAATCATCAAACGACGTTTCATACCACCTGACAGCTCGCGTGACATACTGTCGCGCTTGTCCCATAAACCAAGGGCGGTCAATAACCTCTCGGCCCGAGGTTTTGCTTCTTTGGCAGAAATACCAAAATAGCCTGCTTGTGTAATCAGAATATCTTCGACTTTTTCGAACATATTAAAGTTAAACTCTTGCGGTACTACGCCAAGATATTGCTTAGCAACCGAAGGGTTCTCTAACAAGTCATTGCCAAAAATATGCACACTGCCTGTTGTGGGCTTAAAAAGTGAGCTGATGATGCCAATCATTGTTGATTTACCCGCCCCATTGGGACCAAGTAACGCAAAGAATCCACCTTGTGGTACTGTTAGATCTACTCCCTTCAATGCCGAAAAGCCATTGTCATAAGTCTTGGATAAATTTTTTATCGTAAGCGCTGGTGCCTCAGACATGCAAACCTCTTTATTTGTTATAAATTTATGTAAAAATTGACTATTAAAATACTAGGGCGTGGCATCATTTAGATCGTGCGGCTTAAAATGAGAAGTACTGCTGCTAAGTAAGAAGGAAATCGCCGTAGATATGAATATATTGACAAGATTTCTAACAGTGTTTAACAGGCTTTAGTTATTTTAAGACCAGCAAATGTGTAAATACGCTAATTGATGACAGGCCCTAATATTTGGCAGAGACAATCTAATGTCTTAAGGTGAGGCTATTAGCAACGAATTTCAACTGTGTTCTATTAGAAGCACCATATTAATAATACTCATCATTAAAAAAGCGCCTACCTCATTAAATGAAATAAGCGCTTAGTCAATGCGTATCTTAAAAGCTTAGTAAGCTATTCATCACGGTCAGTAATGGCTGAGCAATAATTAGCTGGCTTCACCAACCATATAATCTACCGCATTTTGAACTTCTTCATCAGGGATATCCGCACCACCTTTAGCAGGCATCGCGTTGAAGCCATTGATCGCATGGGTGTATAGAGTATCTTTACCTTTTGCTATACGTGGTCCCCAAGCCCCTGCATCCCCTAACATAGGTGAACCAAGCAAACCTGAAGCATGACAAGTCTGACACACGGCATTGTATACTGCTTTGCCATCGCGAGGGCCATCACCTGCCGAAGGACCTGATGAGCGTGCCGTTACATCACAAACCTCATCATCTTCGAAACATACTGTAGCGACAGGCTGAATACGAGCAATCAAGTTAGGATACAAAGCAATGAGCTTTTGTACTTGCGGCGTATCTTGTGGAATGGGTTCTTCATCCGCCGCAGGCGCTGCTGCTGCCACTTCTTCCGTTGCCGCAGCGTCATCTGTAATACCGTCTGCTTGCCCGCTCGCATCGACCGCAGCAGTGTCATCTGTAGTATCGGCGGCAGCTTGGGTATCATCACCTAACTGTTGTGGCGCGTTTTCGACCACATCTTGCGCTTCTGCTACATCAGAGACAGTTACAGGTGTGCCTGCAACATCTTCCGCTTGGCTCACCGCGATACTAGCAATTCCTAGAATGGCAGCTGCCGATAACATCACTACTTTTCTCATTCGTCACGTTCTCTTATTACAGATACAAGGGCTCGCATGATTTGGACATTCTGTTTATCCTCCTTCGACGACAAACATTTCGTCATCAATAGCAAACAGCCATCCCGTCAGCGCGCGCACTTGTAATCGGTGATTATAAATATGAATTTTCCCTGACATTATAAGGGAAAAGACGGGCAAATTGCCATGCTTGTTTACTGACTATCCTGTTTTTTCTTAAAAAACGTCAATAGCGGGCTTCGCTCATTGGCTTTCTGGCTTTTATTTGTTAGACTAGGCGGTCTTTATTTTTCGACAGACTGCCCTGCCAATCATACTCAATTAAACGCAGTATTGAGTATGATTGGCAGTCAACTCGTATTATGCGCTCGTAGCTCAGTTGGATAGAGTATCGGTCTCCGAAGCCGAGGGTCGTGGGTTCGATTCCCGCCGAGCGCACCACTATTTATAGCTTAAGTTTTATTCATGGTTCGCCTCAAATATCATATTGTTTGAGGTTTTTTTGTGTCTGAATTTTAGATCAAGCCTTTTATTTATAAGGGCTGGCTATTTTATACATATAAAAACATAAGAGACAGTCCACTCTTTAATAACGAATGAGCTATGAGTTTGTGTGCATGCCTTCCACCTGTCAATCGATTTGCCAACAGTTAAACTATAGGTAGCTTATTTCCCTTATCTTGATCAGTGTAGATAACAACGCGACTAACAACCTTTGATGACTGCTCCTCTACCGTATGGTAGCCTAGCTTATCTAGTATACCCACGTCTCTTGCATAACCACTTATCTGTCTAATATCATCAATGATATAGCTTAAATTCCTTTTTTGTTGATAAAGAGACTATATTTTATTAAATAACGTCGCCGATCTGCTTGATACAACACGTGGCACATTGAATAGTCATACTAAACTGAAGAAGTAGCGGTTAGTTCTTGCCGCTATACCTGATTAGAAACAGAGCTATCTCACTAAGCTTAGAGTAACAAGCTAGACAAACTCAATCCTCGAATTGGAACACAAGCGGTCTAATGCGAGGACTTATTTAGGATTGGATAGCGATATATCTACTTCTAGGAGTCATTAAAGAGATGATTTATGAGAGAGGCACAAAGGGATGTAGTCCCAACCGTATTAAAACTTAATAGCTCTGCCTAACCACGCTACCAACTCACGGGCTGGAGCCTCACTCAAGCACTGTGGACAATCAAGATAAGTCATTATGCAGTCATTTAAATCAGTCAACATATGCAGTAATAATCCTAAACCAATTACCTTATAGGGCTTTGGTAAAAACAACATGCCCGCATATACTGCCATCGCATAATAAGTATGTAGCAGATGGAAATTAATACTACAACGATTGGGCGAAAAGATAGGTGTCGCTAGCAGATGATCTAAATCAACTAGCATGGTTGCTAATAGGATCAAATAAACTCGCTTACAGTCACTACGAAAAAACATATAGGCGATGATCAACGGCATGCCAAAATGTAGAAAATAATGGATAACGGTTTGACTCATCGCTTTTTCCGAACTAAGAGGGTGTTTTAAAAAGTGTTCTAAGAGTATCATACACGATCTGAGGTATACCTTCACACCTGAAAGACAAGCGCGAATCCACCACCTGGTGTACGGAAGTTAGTCACCTGACCTTGATAAACACGCGCAGCAGGCAACATACTAATCTGCCGTTGGGAGACGCCAGTAAGCGGCGTTTCGGTCTAGTAATAACGAACGAGTAAACATAGAACTGCATTTATTGCTATGGCTATTTTTGGAGGAATGATGACTCTTGTAAGCCAATCCCGCCGAGCAGCAACATCAGCTGTGCTTGCCCTAATGATATGGTGCGTAAGTTTCTTTCTCCATTTTTTTTGGGAGATGGCACAGGTACCGTTCTTCTCCGGTATGGCCGAAGCGAGACACTGGGACGTGGTTTGGCTTTGTACGCGTGCGACCGTCGGTGATGCCAATATTGCTTTTGGCGCCTACGTGCTTGCGGCGTTATTTATAAAAGATTGGCTCTGGATTGCAAAGCCGTGGCGTCTGTCGACTTTATCGATATACCTTGCCGTTGGCCTGACCATAACAATACTCTTTGAAT
This sequence comes from Psychrobacter glaciei, assembly GCF_014652895.1. Classification (GTDB taxonomy): domain Bacteria; phylum Pseudomonadota; class Gammaproteobacteria; order Pseudomonadales; family Moraxellaceae; genus Psychrobacter; species Psychrobacter glaciei. The sequence goes on along the minus strand of NZ_BMZR01000006.1, from coordinate 15,120 downwards.
ACTGGGCAACTGGCGCTGGCCAAAGGTGGAATTATAGTGGGCTGATGCCTGATGTTCCGTTACTAAGCATAGGTGCGTTGCCGCTCGTTCAGTGGGTAGTCATTCCGATACTGTTAATCTACACTGTCAAATGGATGTTCCTAGGTTGGCAGATATCCAAGTAATAGAGGTTAGCATTAAAGGCAGTTGGTGCTATTTAGTTCACTACACCATTACACTTGGAAAACAGGCGCAAATCCACCCCCTGGTGTACGGAAATTGGTCGTCTGACCTTGATAGATACGCCCAGCAGTTAATAACAGCTGTCCTGCATAGGTATAGAGACGTATATCTACCTTTTTGGTCGTCACAACATCATCGATTTTTATTGATCGCTCTCCTGCAGGAACAAAGGTCTGTGCGATATAATCCTCATCCAGAATGTTCTCAAAAACGCGTCGAGTCAGCTTGCTACCGCGATAGACCCCTTTGCTTCCATGACCAGCAACTGGCTTAAAAAACAGCTGTCGCCGAGTACGCCACAACTCTGCTGCCTCGTCTTTTGATACAAGCTTAGTCTTTGGTACAGACTTTTCAAGGTACCTCGCTGCAGCCTCATCTAGACCCCAAGCGCGCAATGTCTGCGGATCGGATAGTAAGGCTAAGTTGCGCTTATTAGCAAATATAGCATGAACATGAGGATTAGGCGTTACTACTACCGCACCCTCTAGATAGGCACTTTTAAGCACGGCGTGGTTAGGGTTTTCAAATGCAAAGTCGACCAACCGATTATAGATCATATCAATGGGCTTACCACGCGCTGTCAGCTTGCCATCAACATAGTTAAGTTCAGAGGGACCAAGTATAACGGTATCAATGCCCTTAGCTTGAAGTAGTCGGCAAGCCAGCTGAAACTCTAAATACATGAACTGGCTTTTGGGATCATTATCGATAATAGCTATGTGATTAGGCATGGCAGTAGCCGATTGTCGCTGCCATTCCTGTTTGAACATGTCAAACACTGCTTCCTCGAACCTATCTAGCATTTGATTGGTTGCAGCGCTTTGCTCTGAGGGGTTGCAACAGCGTTTTTGTGCGCGAGCGAGCAACACATTCAGAAATGCGCCACCGGCATTAGTATTGACCTCGATGAGCTGAGGTCCATCGCTACCCAAGTGAAAGTCATAACCCATGAGGGCCCCTATTGGGCCTGGGTCGAAAGCAGCTATTTCTGGTGCCCACGACAGCACTTGCTCTTGATACAATGGCAGTTCGGCAGCTGACTCGATAGCCCTGACGATTCGCTCCATCGCCTCTATCTCTGTTTTGGGAACGAACACGGGTGTTGCTGAAAAAAGCTTATTAAGCTCGTTCGCTCCTATTGGATTGTTTCTAGTTTCTACCAATTGATCTTGAAGGCTTGTATTAAGCGCTTTACGATCAAGGGTAATGCAGTAGCACTCTTGGTTAAGTCGATTTGCAAGACCGTCATTTTTCTCGTTGTTGCTGGTTAGGTGTTCCATTTAGAGTCCGTCGCTAAGTAGAGTACTCACGCTGACATACTCTAGTAAAAAGTAAAAAAGGTACTTGGCGTGTTTAAGTAGTGCTAGCTACTTTCTAATGTTTCATTCCCTGAGACTAAATCATTATTTCGTTCATTTTTAATTAATATCTTTGCTAAGAGTAAACCCAGCTCAAACAATAGCCACATAGGAATCGCCAACAACAGCATTGATACACCATCAGGCGGTGTCACTACCGCGGCGATCCCAAAACAGCCAACTATGATATAACGACGCTTATCTTCTAAACTTTGAGTAGAAACGATTCCGGCCATTATCAGCAATAAGGTAACCACTGGAATCTCAAAAGTCAGTCCAAACACCATAAATAGCTTGAGGGCAAAGCTCAGATAACTGTCAATATCGGTCATTGGTATAACGTTCTGCGGAGCGAACATAATAAAAAATTTCAATACCCCTTTGAGTACGACAAAGTAGGAAAAAGCAACACCAGCATAAAATAGAAATATCGAAGATAGCAGTACAGGAATGGCAATTTTCTTCTCTTTTTTATATAAGCCGGAAGCTACAAATGACCAAATTTGATACAGGATATAAGGCATTGCTAAAAATGCGGCGACGAATATCGTTAAGCGAATGGGTGCCATAAAGTTTGACGTTATATCAGTGGCAATCATGGTCGAATTGATGGGTAACTGCGCCACTAATGGGTCTGATAAAAGATTATAAAGCTCGCGTGAAAATCCCACCAATACTAAGAATATAATTAAGACGACCACGCATATTCTTATTAAGTGCGTACGCAGCTCGATTAAATGTCCGGTAATAGGCATATCGCCAAGCGTACCTAACGTATCTCCAGACTCACTATTCTGTGTTGTATCTGTTGGCGCCTCAAACTCTATATCTGTTATTTTTTCTTGTCGACTTTTTTGCCGTTTAAATAGGCTCACTGATCCGCCTCCTGTTTAATGAACGAGGAGGTAGTATTCTGTTGATGGTCTTTATCATAAGGGGTGATTGACTGATGTGAAGCGTCTAGGCTTTGGTTCTGTGACTGCTCAAACTTTTGCATACTGCCACGCATTTCTGCTAATTCGCGCTTCATATCCGACTCGGTCTGACGGATTTTCGCAAGTTCATTTTGCATTTGTTGACGTGTTTCAGCTAGATCAAGCTCAGCTTCTATTTCAGATTGTAGAGTGGATACTGTACGGCGCAGTTTGGCATACCATTGCCCAGCGGTACGTGCGGCTTGCGGCAGTTTTTCTGGGCCCAATACGATTAAAGCAATGACGCCAAACAAGAGTAATTCGGAAAACCCAATATCAAACATAACAGTCACATATATTAATAGACTACTTAGTGCCGCTATTTATAAGCGGCGCGCTTCATACTTTAGGCTGGTCATCAGTGGAAATAGGGCTGATTTCCATATCATCAGCCTGATTACCTACACGCGTATTTAAATCATTACTTGCAGCTGGCGTACTATTTTCATGGCTAAGCACATGATTTTTGCGAGCATTCTCGGGTTCTTCATCTTTGACCGCTTCTTTAAAACCTTTCACCGCACCGCCTAAATCTTTACCTGCATTTTTAAGCTTGGCAGTACCAAATACGACCACCACTACGACCAATAAAATCAGCCAATGTGTAATAGAAAAGCTGCCCATAACGGTATCCTTATATTTTGTGATCTTGTTTAGACCAGTATGTGTCAGTGTGCTTTAGAACACTTTTTACCGTACCAGAATTATAGTTTCAAACGGCGCAATCGCAGCGCGTTAGCAATCACCGAGAATGACGACAAGCTCATCGCTGCCGCTGCTATCATCGGACTGAGCAGAAGCCCAAATATGGGATAGAGCACACCTGCGGCAATAGGAACACCAAGTGCATTGTAGATAAAGGCAAAAAACAGATTCTGTCTGATATTGCGCATGGTGGCGCGGCTAAGCTTATAAGCTTTGGCAATGCCCATTAAATCACCTTTTAGCAGGGTAATGCCCGCACTCTCCATCGCCACATCGGTACCGGTTCCCATAGCGATACCAACATTAGCTTGCGCTAGCGCTGGTGCGTCGTTGATACCATCACCCGCCATAGCGACCAATTTACCGCTGTCTTGCATTTCTTTGACGATACGGTTTTTATCCTCTGGTGAGACATCCGCATGAACTTCATCAATACCTAGTTTATTGGCGACTGCCTGCGCGGTTTTTTCGTTGTCACCGGTTAGCATCACAACTTTTAAACCTGCGTCATGAAGCAGTGAAATAGCCTCTTTAGTGCTTGGTTTAATAGGGTCAGCAACTGAAATAATACCAGCAGCTTTACCGTCTATAGCCACAAACATTACCGTTTCACCGTCTTTTCTACGGACATCAGCTTTAGTGGACAGCTCATTATCAAAACTATTTAGGCTTTCCATAAGCTTAGAGTTACCAATAGCGACTTTCTTACCATCGACCACGGCTTGTACGCCTTCGCCAGTAGTCGAATTAAAGTCAGTAGCTTTAGGAATAATGAGTGATCTTTCTTGAGCTGCTCTAACGATAGCTTCTGCTAAAGGATGCTCGCTAGCGCTTTCTACTGAGGCTACCAATGCGAGGAACTCGTCTTCATCTTGACCTACCTGCGCATCAATTGCGGTAAGCCCGGGCTTACCAGCGGTCAGTGTTCCGGTCTTGTCGACGACAATGGTATCGACTTTTTCCATACTCTCTAACGCTTCAGCATTTTTGATGAGGACGCCGTTTTGCGCGCCTTTGCCGGTACCAACCATAATGGACATCGGCGTCGCTAGACCAAGGGCGCAAGGACAAGCAATAATCAGTACCGCAATCGCGTTAACCAAAGCATAGGCCATAGCGGGCTCAGGGCCGAATATCGCCCAGACAATAAAGGTTATGATAGAGCTGACAATAACAATAGGTACGAACCAACCCGCCACTTGATCTACCAAGCGCTGGATAGGCGCGCGGCTACGCTGGGCTTCAGCAACCATTTGTACAATTTTAGATAATACTGAATCTGCTCCAACATTGACCGCTTCGACTAATAGCGTTCCGGTGCCATTTACCGTACCACCAGTCACTGTATCTCCTGCTACTTTTGATACAGGGATTGGCTCACCCGTCACCATTGATTCATCAACATTACTATTACCATCGATCACTGTACCATCTACGGGTAGTTTCTCACCTGGTTTAACCCGTAGCTTATCGCCAGTGACGACCTCATCAAGCGAGACTTCGACTTCTTCACCGTTTTCATCGACACGTCTTGCGGTTGGTGGTGCGAGCTCAAGCAAAGCTCTAATCGCACCTGAAGTTTGACTTCTAGCTTTGAGCTCTAATACTTGACCCAGTAGCACCAAGGTCACAATGACCGCTGCCGCTTCATAGTAGACTCCGACTTGACCAGAGGCATCTCTGAAACTGTCTGGGAAAATATCGGGAAAAAAGGTCGCGACAATACTAAAAATATAAGCAGCGCCTACGCCTATCGCAATCAAGGTAAACATATTTAGATTGCGGCTTTTTATAGACTGCCAGCCACGGACGAAAAACGGGGCGGCGCCCCAAAGCACTACAGGGGTCGCGAGCACTAACTCAGCCCATTGTAAGATCTTTGAAGAGATACCATACTGACTAAAGTCAACTCCAAACATACCGCTCATCACATATATTAATAGCGGTACAGTCAACACGGTACATATCCAAAAACGACGAGTCATGTCGTCAAGCTCTGAGGTGTCCTCTTCACCGATAGTAAGCGTTTCGGGCTCAAGCGCCATACCACATATCGGACAACCGCTATTTCTAACGTCTCTCACTTCAGGATGCATAGGACAGGTATATACCGTGCCATCGTAATCAGCAGGTACTTTATCGTATTTACCGCCTTTAACAGATTTTACTCCGCTACTATCAGTATCCTTTCCATGACAGCTAGCGTGACTATCATCTTTAGCAACTTCGTCTTCAGGTTTAAGAAACATGCCACATATTGGGCAGTCACTTTTTTCAACATCTCTTACTTCTGGATGCATAGGACAAATATAAATCGTGCCGTTATAATTTTCTGGTATCTTGTCGTACTTATTGCCTTCGACAGACTTTAACTCAGTACTATTATTAGCATCCGCTTTATGACAATGCGCATGACTGCCCTCATTACTGTTGGATTCAGCAACCTCGTCTTCAGGTTTGAGAAACATGCCGCATATCGGACAATCGCTCTTCTCAGTATCTCTAACCTCAGGATGCATCGGGCAGATATAAACCGTACCACTATAGTTTTCTGGCACTTTATCGTACTGACCACCTTTGATAGATTTTTCATCGGCAATATGTTTCATAAAATCACTCCTTGAAGACAATAAATATTGATAATAAGTACAACTCTTAAAGCACTATCATCAATCCTCGATTGCTATTCATCTAATCATTAATCTAAAAACCTCTAAAAAATAATTTCTATACTTTTCAATTGGAATTTAGTTTTTATCACGCAAATACTTGAGCAGTGCCATGATTGTTAGTACTAGTACTGCGAAAAATAGTAGGGTGAATAACAAACAGATAAGCATCATAACCCAGCCCATGCCATACATCATTGAGCCGTTCATCATGCCATGCATTGACCCATTCATTATGATTTCTCCTCAGTCTAAACTGTGATCACTCCAACTCTTCAATTAATTTTTACTCGAACCGAAGAGGTTTACTGACTGTTAATATATCAATATCTTTAGCGCACTTTGGCGAACCAACGATATAGTGGCACGAACAAGATGGCGAAATACCAACCGTAAAGATATGATTCTACAAGTCCAATTAGAAAACCTGTCCATGTTAACCACTCAAAGCCAGGTAGTAGAGGTGCCCAAGCTTCGTGCATCGCTATCTGTTCGGGTGCGAGTAAACCAAACCCTATGCATAATAGATAACTAATAAGTAGAAACAACGATACACTGTTGCCAACAGGGGCAATCCTTAAAGTACTTGTTGTTAAGTTTGATTTGACCATCTTAGTAATCCTCACTATTGTATGATGTGGTTCAAGCTCAAGATAACCAATCGTATCTAACCATGCTAACTCTAAGGATTTGTATGAATTAAAGCTTTATCCTGTATTGATATTACTTTTTAACTCGTGCGGCGGCGGCAAGTTGACGCCATTGACCCCATTGAGGAATAAACATTGGCACTTGCTGTTTGTAAGCAAGGTAGTCTTTACCAAACTCTTCAAACATATGCCGTTCCTCACGTCGAGCTAACCATGTGTATACAAGCACAATCACTGGAAACAGACCGATTGAAAACAGAGTTGGCCAATGCACCACACCCTCACCGAACAGTGCAATAAACAACCCGGTGTACTGAGGATGACGTACGTAGGCATAGAGTCCATCAGTTACTAAACGATTTTCCCCTCGTGCTTTGTGGACTTGGCGCCAACCTTGAGCAAAAAGACCGACTCCTAAAAATGCAATAGCATAGCCGAGTAGCATTGAGATCATCATGCCTGTCTCACCTAAACCAACAAGGGTCGACCATAAGCTAGCGCTGACATATTGGCTGTCCAAACCAAAAAACCGTACTAATAAATATATAGTGAGCGGAAAGCCATACATTTCTGCGTAAAGTGCAATAATGAAAGCCTGAACTACACCAGCACCCGCCCATTCACGCCAGTTCTTTGGTGCGAAATAACGGTAAAAGAACCAAGAAATCAGAACAATAACAATTAGTGCGAGACCCCAAGTTCCAGCGTGATTAAATGACTCATTCATAGCTTACTTTCCCTGTTGTCTTTATGAATATCGTATTGCATGAAATCAATTCTTGAAGATAGTAAGCAGACACTTAAATCTATGCAATTTTTAACCAAACAATTTTCTGTAAACTCTTTGATGTTACTGTCAATGATGGTCTGCAAGCGTATCTTTTTCGATAGCTTTTTTCCTCGCTGAAGATTTCAGGTAAACCTGCTCAGCCACAGCAATCACTACAATAGTGACGACTGCTACGCCAAGTACGAATGGATCTGAGTTTAGTTTAATCCAGACAAAACCGCCGAGAACCAACAGGTCAAGAAGTATGGCCACTATAGGCACCCACATCACCGCCTTTATATCCTGACGAAGGTATCGCAAAACACCCCAATGAATGGCGATATCCATAATTAGATAGAAAACAATGCCAAGCGCTGCAATTCGTGATAAGTCAAATAACGTCGTAAAAGCTAAACCCAACACCACAGTATAGACCAACGTATGTTTTTGAACGCTTCCCGGCATTCCCAAATGACGATGAGGCACCAGCTTCATCTCAGTCAACATAGCAAGCATACGAGAGACTGCGAAGATGCTAGCAAGGAGGCCGCCAGCGGTAGCTACCATTGCGATTGCAACTGTGAACCATAGACCATAGTCGCCAAGTGCTGGGCGTGCGGCGGCAGCCAAGGAGTAATCTTTAGTTTCGATGATTTCGGCAAGAGATAGATTACTAGACACCGCGAAACCGACTAGAGTGTAAATAACTACGCATATTGCGATTGATATTACAATGGCACGGCCGACGTTGCGATGAGGATTTTTTACTTCCGAGCCACTGTTGGTAATCGTGGTAAAGCCTTTAAATGCCAGTATGCCTAGCGCCGTTGCGCCAAGAAAGTCACCAATAGTATTAGTGTCATCTAATGTAGAAGAATCAACTGCAAAGCTATCAGCTAGCCAGATACCAACCAACCCGAATATAAGAATACCGACAATTTTTATAATACCGATAACCGATGCAACCCCCTGAATCCAACGATTACCAAGTAAATTGATAAAGAACGCAGCAAGAATAAGCGCGGCGCCAAGGATGGATACCATGCGACCGCTGTCATCGCCACCGAATAACTGCATAGTGTATGACCCGAACGTCCGGGCCAAAAAGCTCTGCGCTATAACCATGGAGAAATACATCAGCAGGGCATTAAATCCAGTCGGTAAACGATCTCCGTATGCCTGATGCAGGTACATTGCAACACCGCCAGCCGACGGGTAAGCGTTAGAGATTTTGATATAAGAATAGGCACTAAAAGAAACAACGATTGCGGCGGCTAGAAAAGCAAGTGGGAAAAGCGAACCCGTCATCTGAGCCATCTGACCGGTCAGAGCGAAAATACCAGCACCGATCATGACACCGGTACCTAGCATAACTGTTCCTGATAATGTCAAACTATCCTTCTGATAGCGAGTCGTTCTATCTTGCTTCATACTTATTCGACCTTAATTTATTTCTTCGTAGAACTTCAGTTTTACAGGTTATTTTTGAAGTAAGGAGTAGGTATAGTTAGAATTAAAAGACGCGATATAGTAAATAGTTTTTAAAGAAGAGCTTACTTATTGGTATCATAATATATTATTCCAACTCATCAATAAGTGCTTGCATCTCACCGATTTCACGCTTTTGTGCTTCGATAATGTCATCAGCAAGCTGACGTACACGTGGATCTTCGATATCAGCACGCGAACTGGTCAAAATAGCAATCGAGTGATGCGGTATCATCGCCTGCATCCAATCCACTTGATCGACCGTTTGTTGTGATCTAACGCCCCATAAACCAAAGGCAAATAGCACGACACTAATCCCATAAACCATCAAGTTTATCTTGGTTTTTTTATACATATTAGTCATAAAGGCGAGCATGATAATTGCCATTACCGCGCCCATATACAGCGCCATATAAGCTCTGGTTTCGCTAAAATAAACGTGATCCCATTGATAAGTATTAAAATACATCATGATAAACATCACGACTGTCGATGTTAAAATCATGATTGTGAACTTTACATAAGGGTTCATTTGCTTCTGTTTATTATCCATATGGTTATTCATATTCTTGTCCTTAATTTAGTAAAAAGGCACCTAAATAAAGAGGTGCCTTTTTTTAGAGCTAGTGTTATAAACTGTTGTTACTTACATGGTTAACACTAGAACCAAAACATCACACCAGCAGTCAGACTATTAGAATCAACGGCTACGTTTTCTTGGCGGCGTAAGTCTCGTGCATCCCCTAAGGCTGATGCATAACTAAAACCAACGTAGGGTGATAATTGACGACTTAGGGTTTCATAAGCTAACCGAACTTCAGTTTCAAGCTCATTAAAACCTTTAGTAATACCGTTGTCAGTATCATCTTTACTGAAAGCAGTCAACTGCACTTCTGGTCTGACCACCCAACGCTGATCTAAGCGCCACTCGTACGCTGTCCCAAGATCAAGCTGGACTTGACCATCAGTATATAGATAAGCTCTTGCGTCAGTCTCAACGAAGTACGGCGCCGTACCAACAATGCCTGCCATGATTGCGGACTTATCGTTTTCAGTATTATAAGCAATACCCGCTTCTCCATTCCAGAAGATACCGAGCGGCTTCCAATAAGCGAGTGAGGTTAAGCTATCGATCTCTTTATCATCGTTAGTTTGAGCACTACCTTCACTGCGTAGAGTGACACGATTACTATCAGTACCGTACCACGTATCAAACTCAAAATCGATTTGGTCATTCTCAAACTGATAGCCCAAAGTTTCTACTGACACACCCCATAACGGTAAGCTATCCATCATCACAGGCTTACCAAAGCGACCATAGGGAACGCCGTTTGAATAGTCAGGACTGCGAGCATCAGCTGGAGCTTTACCACCTTGCGTACCTGACATATCCATACTGCCATGGTCCATGCCTGACATATCCATTTTGCTATGGTCCATGCCTGACATATCCATGCCACTGTGATCCATATCTGACATGTCACCTGACATATCCATACCACTATGATCCATATCCGACATATCGCCTGACATATCCATGCCACTATGGTCCATATCTGACATATCGCCTGACATATCCATGCCACTATGGTCCATATCTGACATATTGCCCGACATATCCATGCTGCTGTGATCCATATCTGACATATCCATACCAGACATATCCATACCAGACATGTCCATACTGCCATGATCCATGTTCGACATGTCCATACTACTATGGTCCATATCTGACATAGTCATGTCTTTTTTAACCGTGGACGGGTCAGCAGCATTAGCAAATGATGATGCTAATAATACCAATGATGATACCCCGGCGAACCGTAAACCTACTTTATGTATTTTCATCTCATCTCTCACCTATCAACCAAAGATTTGCTTAAACAACGGCAACTTCTCTAAACATCCCTGCTTCCATGTGATAGAGCAAGTGGCAATGCCATGCCCATCTGCCAGCTTCTCCGGTGACATCAAAGCTTATCTTTTGTGCAGGCTGTACCATTATCGTATGCTTACGTACTTGAAACTCACCTGAAGGCATCCGCAGATCGCTCCACATACCATGCAAATGCATGGGATGATTCATCATGGTGTCATTGACTAAGGTAATACGTACGCGCTCACCCGGCTTAATATTGACCGGTGCGGCATCTTTGAACATAACCCCGTCTAGAGCCCAAATATAGCGCTCCATGTTTCCCGTCAGATGTATTTCAATCTCTCTGGTGGGTTTGCGCTGCTCTGCCATTATCTCATCGCCGACAGAGCGCAACTGACTATAATTCAAAACCTTTCTATCAATGTTACGTAGATTAATACCAGGGTCATCAAGGTTCATACGCGGACTATCAACGCGCATATCGGACTTAAAGTCATATTCTGTTTTGGCATGTTTAGCGTTATAGCCATTCGATCCCATGGCGCCCATCATGTCGGCCATCGTCAGCCATTCGATTTTGTCCATAGCAGGTATCGCAGGACGAGCACCTTTTTTGGTAGCAAGCGTTGTCGCAACATAGCCTGACCGATCTATGTTTTGAGCAAATATGGTATGCGCGTCTTTAGTGGGCGTCACGATGACATCATAAGTCTCGGCCACCCCAATACGGAAATCATCGATATCGACGGGACTGACATCAATCCCATCCGTCGCGACGACTTTCATTTTTAGGCCGGGGATGCGTACATCAAATATCGTCTGCGCTGAACCATTAATAAAACGTAGTTTGACAGGCTGTCCAGCCTTGACAAGTTGCGTCCAGTTAGCCGCTGTGGTTTTACCATTCATAAGATAAGTAAACGTGGTCTCACCAGATAAATCAGTAAAGTCTGTCGGCATCATCCGCATCTGATTCCACGTTTTGCGCTTATCAAAAGCCGCCTCAAGATCCGTAGCGGCAATATCGGACAATAGCTTTTTAAAGTCTGGCAGATGATAATTATCAAAGTCAGCACGCTGCTTAAGTAGTTTTAGCAGATTATGCGGATCGCGATGCGTCCAATCACTAAGCAGGATAACGTGATCTTCCTCGATAGGATAGCGTTCGCGCCCTTTAGGTTCAATCACAATAGCCCCGCGCATACCGGTCTGCTCTTGGAAGCCAGTATGCGAGTGATACCAATAAGTGCCTGACTGTATCAGTTTAAATTTGTACGTGAAGGTGCTATTTGCTGGTATACCATCAAAACTAATGCCGGGCACGCCATCCATCTCAAACGGTACTAGTAGACCATGCCAATGAATAGAGGTCGACTCATTCATTTGGTTATGGACGCGTATCACTACCGTATCGCCCTCGCGCATTTTTAGCGTTGGCGCTGGTAATGAGTCATTAATGAGCGTCGCCGTGCTTGACTTGCCATCAACAATGATGGGTTTTTTGCTGACATAAAGATCAAACTCTTTGCCTGTCAGTATAGGTACAATGTGATCGGCTCTATCACTATTGACTACGACATTTTGGCTTTTAGTTAAAGCACTATTAGCCATCGTCGGTAGTGTGGATAGCATCGACGCGCCAAGTAGCGTAGATGACCCTGTCAAAAAACGCCTGCGGTTAAATCTGTTTTTATTCATAATATTGACCTAAGTTAATCCATGAAATGAGAGTTGAACTTATATATCTGATAACTTATTAATAGAACTACAGCTGCTGCGCTGGCGACTCAATAGCCGCATACACTTGAGTGCTGCCATCCTTGTTCAATTGCATGACTTTATAGGGCATAAATTTATCTTGATATTCCATGCCCGGACTACCAACTGGCATACTCGGTACCGCAAGACCGATGGAATCAGTTGGCGGATTGGCTAGAAACTGTGCCATGTATTTGGCAGGGACATGCCCTTCAAAGACAAAACCGTCGGTGGTAACGGTGGTATGACAAGAGCGCATTTGCTGTGGTACGCCATAACGCTCTTTAAATAAAGATAAATCTGTAACGTCTTGCGCAGTTGCGCTTAGACCATGACCTTCGGCATAGCCTACCCATTCTTTACAGCAGCCGCAGTTGGCATCTTTATAAACCGTGGCTGAGACGTTTTTGAGTAATGATGACGAGCTGTTAACGGGAGCATTTGTAGGAGCAGAACTTTCATTTTGTACTTGTGCATTCTGGGTAGCAGACTGTTCAACCTTTACTGGTTGAGAATCAGAGCCACTGGTATTAGATTGGCTGCAAGCGGCTAGCGTTAACGAGAGTGACGATGTCACCACCAATAAAAGGACACGACCGGATAACCAGCTATGTCCATTAGAAAGCACATGTGTGTAATGTCTCATTAAATTACTCCTAAACGTCTATTATTATGCTCGATATTCTAAAAACTTACACCCTATATTTGAATTCTTATGTACTTAACTAAAAACATTAAATGCAGCACTGTTCAGTACTACATTGGTGATAGCGACAACCGTGAGTTAGGAGGCTTTCATATCTAGAAAGTATTAATGCTGCATTCCAGATCCATCATCCGACATATTCATATCACCGTCAAATGACATGTCCATCATATCGCCATCTATCCTAGTGGTTAGCATCGTGTACTGAGCTTCATCTAATTCAGGTAACGATCTGATAAAAGCGACCATTGCCCACATTCTAGCGTCATCATGGGACGCGCCCCACGTAGGCATTCCAGATGCCATAATACCGTGCTTGATTGCCCAAAAGCCTTGCTTTGCACCGTCTTCTGTTTGATAACGTTTGACAATATCAGCCTTGGTAAAGTTGGGCGGCTTTGGATATAAGCCCTCACTAAAGTCAGTTTGTGCCACTCCCGGAGACAAGTGACAGCCTGCACACATATCCTTATAGTCCGCGCCCCCAGAAATGATATCGACCTTCTCTAAGTCTGGTACCACAATATCTTTACTGGCATTTGCTATGGAACGATTGCGAGCGGTTTCCAAAAAGCTAAACATCATTGGGCTATGCTCTTGGTCAGCTCCCACATTGACAACACCACTAGTAACAACCGCAAACACGCCAACGATTGCCACAAATACGGTAAAGAGCGCACCCAATAAAAATTTCATATGTTTTCCTAAAACTTTATTTTCGTTAAGTGTTGACTGCTATTTAGCAGAGCTAAAATTTTTAAGATTTACTGTCGTTAGTAACACAGTTTTTTTGGTACATTTGCTTCATTTTACCCATGTTAGCCATCATTGCTTTCATAGCAGGATCTTTCATATCCATCTTGCTATGATCCATTTTTTGCATCATTTGCATATTCTTTTGCATTTTTTCACAGTTCATTTGATCTTTTTTAGCATGCAATTTTGGATCATGCGCCATAGCTGAGGTCGATACGACAAGAGCGATGACCGTCATTGCGATTGATTTAGACAGTAATTTAAATTGTGACATGATTAATTCCTATTATTTGGATTAAAGGTTATTGAGTTCAATAGCTGTTAAACCAGCCTAAATGATACATCATTTATTCTGACTGGCAGATGACGTTAAGATTACAATTCTGTCATTCTCACCGCTTTAGATTTTAATTCTTAATAGAATCCTTTAGTATGACTTGAGGGCTTCTATCGCGATCGCGACCATATTTGTTCACGAAATCCTTTTCAGACTGCAAGTGCTGATCTTGATGCTGAACTTCACAAGCAACTCTAGCATCGATATAGCTTTTCATTTCAGCATCCGATACATTTGCATTATTGTGATCTAGGTTTTTAGCAAACTTGGTAACGTTATCGCAGCTATCGATAATTGAAGTGCTTAGATTGGTCGTATGCGCATTAGCCGCTGTTACACCGATAAGCATCGATGCTGATAGTAGTACCGCTTTTTTGAGTGAACTATAATTTTTCATGTGAAGTCCTTTTAAAGATGAGTAGATGAGTAATAGAATGTCTAATTAAAATAACCGCTGAATTTATAGAATCTATCTGTATTATAGAAGAGCTTCTATGTAGCGTTGATTTATAATACTAAATGGTGACTGACAGCTTGATGACTGAGACATGACATGTTTGTCATAAACAATACAACTTTGTCATCTTTCTTCTCTTAATATTAGGCGTCAGAATATACTTTTATCCAAAGCAATCGTTTATGACAAAGGGCTTGATAGACTTTATTGATAACTATAATGACATTAGGTGGAAAAACTATGAAAGTGCTATTGATAGAAGATGAGAAAAAACTTGGAGAGTATATAAAGAAAGGGCTAACGGAAGCGGGGTTTATTGTTGACCATCACCTAACAGGTTTAGATGGCTATCACGCATTGATGACGGAAGAGTTTAGCGTGATACTGATGGA
>NZ_BMZR01000005.1 GCF_014652895.1 Psychrobacter glaciei | reverse complement strand
CTCGTGTCAAGAGGTAATTTCTATTTAGTTTGAAGTAAATGTCTCATCACTCATTCTAAACGCCTTCCCTTTCAACTAGGGCGCATTATACGGGGTTTTAAGACTGGGTCAAGCGGTTTGTCTGCTATTTCGAGGACTATTTAATTTTATAATTAATACCATCTATTTATCAGTTGGTTAGGGCTAAGAATAACTTTTCCTTTATCAAGACTAACTCTTTTCCTTAAATTTAGTCGGAGCATCATATATAGATCTCTTCTATATAGAAGCTTTTATAGCTTACCTATCTTTTTAAAAAAGTCTTTATAGGCCACTACTTTTTTATCTAAGGCTAAAGGATAGGCACGTGAGGTTGAAGGCAACCTATATAAGGTAAGATTAGTTACATCCACTTTTTGATTGTTATCGTTTTGCCATTGATAAGGATAATCCATATTTTGATTGGTCTTAGGATATTTGGACTTAGCTGGTGGTTCGGCCAATAAGTTGAGCAATACCTCAGTCGCCTTACCGCCTGTGGTAAATAACGTATGAACCTTTGGAACTTGCGGCAAGATACTATCCAAGTCAACTGGGGTGACGACCGTTAAATTTTTATCTGAGGCATTACCGGTTTCACGAATCGCTTGTTTTACTGTGGGGCAAGAAGCTATGCCACGCTCAAACATAAAGTCGTGGATACGCTCAGGATCAAAGCGCTTCTCATCCCCTACTCTAAAATAATCTGCATCATCAAAAAATACGCGACCATAGATACGCCACATATCATTATAAAAATTCGGATAGTGAAAGCTCATTGCCCATTTATCGGCAGTCGGAGGAAAGGTGCCCATCATCATCACGGTGGCATCTGGCGGTAACACAGGAGCGAACGGATGGGTTTCTACTTCTACAGCCTTCGTTTTGGATAAGGCGCTAGCACTATTGGCGTTATTCATTACATCTTCAGTGTTCGCTGGTTGATTGTTCATAAGATTCTTCATCAGAAAAGCAGTTTTTTTGGTATCATAGCAGGCCTAAACACTACTTCGTATTTAACCATGGCATATAGTCGGCTTAGATAGGCAAATGATAATTTAATTGGCTTAAATCATCTTTGCTTTGATTGCGATTATGGAAACGCTAAGCTTATGATTACTGTGTTACCTATAGGGTTGAAGTGTAGTAAGTGTTTGTATCTTTTATACTAATAGCAAACGCAGTGACTGCGCAAGCATCAGACCAAAACCAAGAGAGTATTTATGAGCGACTTAAATAGCGGTTTAGAAATTACGGTAATCGATCATCCATTAGTCCGTCATAAACTCAGTTTAATGCGCGAAAAAGACTGTAGTACTTATAAGTTTCGTACATTGACCAAAGAGCTTGCACGCTTGATGGCGTATGAAGCGAGCCGCGATTTTGAAATTGAAACGTTCCCAATGGAAGGCTGGTGTGGTGAAATCACTGGTGAGCAAATTATCGGTAAAACAGCAACGATTGTACCGATTTTACGTGCGGGTATTGGCATGTTGGACGGTGTGCTCGATTTGATTCCTACTGCTAAGATTTCTGTCGTCGGTTTACAGCGTGATGAAGAAACCTTACAGCCAGTACCTTTCTTTGAAAAATTCGTCAGCCACATGGACAAACGCCCTGCCCTGATCATTGATCCAATGCTAGCCACTGGTGGCTCAATGGTTGCGACCATCGAGATGCTAAAGAAAAATGGCTGTACCAATATCAAAGCGTTGGTATTGGTTGCCGCACCTGAAGGCGTGCGTGTGGTCAATGAAGCACATCCTGATGTAACCATTTATACCGCTGCATTAGACAGTCATTTGGATGAGCACGGTTATATTATTCCAGGTCTTGGCGATGCGGGTGATAAGATATTTGGTAAACAGTTAGCTAATAAGTAACTATCTAAATAGTAACTGCCTAAATAGTAATTACCTAACAAGTAAGTAACTATCTAACCGTAGTTGCGACAATTGTGGTTAATGTAAACAAATCAAAACATATACGCTAAGACAAAAAGTCGTCTTAAAAATCAGGATACAAACACAGCATCAACGATAAGGATAGATAATGAACGTATTGATTACAGGAGCAAGCGCCGGTTTTGGTAAAGCGCTGGCAGAGCGTCTGATCGCTAATGGTCATCGTGTGATTGGTTGTGCTAGACGCCTTGATAAGCTGAACGCTCTAGCAGAGACATTGGGCGAATCATTCTTACCTGTGGTGATGGATGTGAGCGATACAGCTTCTATTCCACAAATCATTGCTGACTTGCCGGATGGTTTTAAGCAAATCGATGTGCTCGTAAATAATGCGGGATTGGCACTCGGTACTGAGCCTGCACAAAGTAGTAGCCTTGATGACTGGATGCGTATGACTGATACCAATATAAAAGGTCTCATGGCGCTGACTCACGCGGTCTTGCCAGCGATGGTCGCGCGCGATAGCGGTTATATTATCAATGTCGGCTCGATTGCTGGCAGTTGGCCGTACTTTGGTGGGAATGTCTATGGCGCGACCAAAGCATTCGTCAAGCAATTCAGTCTAAATCTGCGCGCGGATTTAATCGGTACCCAGGTGCGCGTGACCAATCTTGAACCCGGTAATGTCGCAGGCACTGAGTTTTCAAACGTCCGCTATCATGGCAATGATGATAAAGCCGCCAAGGTTTATGATGGCTTTAAAACCATGACCGGCGATGATATCGGAGATATTTTATTATGGCTAATCGAATCACCGGCTCATATTAATGTCAATCGCTTGGAAGTGATGCCAGTTGCGCAAACTTATAACGGGCTGACGATTGCTAAGAAAGATTCTTAAACGTTTAGCCGAGCCTTTGGCTCATTAACGTAATTCGTAATATCGAAGCAACATAGTCTCATCTATGTTGCTTTTTTTTATGTCTTCAATAGTTAGCTCATTGACCAAGCGCAACTCCTGAAAATCTAAAATCAATACTTCATTGCGCGTGCGCTCACTAGTACGCCTATTATGACGTATGGGAAATCCCATCACTTGCCTGCCGACGACGGTTATCTGATTAATAACTGCTACTGAACGATTCATAGCAGATTTTTTATGTGCTTGCTGTGCGTTAAGGACTGCTGTGGCAGGATTCACAGTCGTGGTTAATAGCTTATCGAAACGAGCGATTTTGGGCATATCTCCTGCCAAAAACAACGTTTGCGTAAGCGGTAAATACTGAGCATGACGTATGAACTCTCGGCGAAACAACGCTGGCATATCTGTATTAAAGCTGTCTTCTGTCTGCCGATAAAAAGCCATAAATTGACGCTGCAAATAACCGCCAAATACCGTAAAGTTAATCCACTGTTGATAAGTATCATTGGCCAGTAATTGCCTAGTGAAAGCATCGGAAAAAGCCTTGGCATCTGTCTTAATGTTACCCGTTAACATCGCTATCAATAAGCTGTGCGCATCAGTAAATGTCTGCTGCTCCCAAACTTGCGGGTAGAGGCTACGATCCAGTGACGCTAGTGTCGGTGTGCTCATAAGCATCGCCCCTTTATTCTTTTATTTCAAGTTTAGGATAATGGCTGTTAATCACAAGCGTCACTTACTGTCTATACATTTTATGCTATGGTCAGCTTAGCTGTGTTTGATTAATACAAGTTTTATTAGCACAGATTTTACTATAACAAGCTCTCATCGATAAGATAAAAATATTTTATGATGAATGTTCAACATGCCCTAATTAATTACAATGTCTATCACGGAAATACGACGCTATGATGACCAATTTAATGACGTTGCCCAGTCGCTACCAGTCGCGTTATCAGTTGCAAACGCTGACGGTTACTGCTGCTGACGGTACGTCGCTGCCAGTTTCAGTCATTGGTCAAGGTCCGCCAGTGCTAATGCTGCATGCTTATGGGATGGATGCACGCGAGTTCTTGCCTTTTATTTTGGCATTGACAGGTAAATATACGTTTTATTTGCCGCATCTGCGTGGTTTTGGCGCTGCAAAAGCTCTCACGATGGAACAGTTTGATTTTGTCCGTCAATATGCGGATGATACCAACGCTGTGATTGAGAAAATTTGTGAATGGCGTCAAGTAGAGGCTTTGCCAGTGGCGGCTATCTCGATGGGCGCGCAAGTCATGTGGTCTTATTTTGAGCGTTTTGGCGCATCAAGGGTCAGTCGCTATCTTAATATTGATCAAAATCCAGCTATTCATAATCAAGGCGACTGGCAAGGGGGGCTATTTGGCACGCGGCAGCAAGAAGTGTTCGATATATTTCAAGAAGTAATCGATCTGACCTTACCTTATGCGAATTCTAATGCTAATGCTAATAGCTTTGCCCATCTGCCCTTTGCGCTCAAGCGCCGTGCAACCGATGTCGAAAGGCTGTTTTCTTTGTTATCCGTCAATCGCACGCGTTCAAAAGCTTTTATACAAGCGATGACTCATAAAAACGACCACACACTCGCGCTTTACGACCACGGCATTTGGCATCAAAAAATGCGCTGCTTGCAAGCCTATTTGGTCTTACCTTACGATTTTCGGGGTGCCATAGATAAAGTGACTATTCCTGTGGTTAATCTTATCGGTGGTCGCTCTAAACTTTATGACGCCAAATGGCAGCAGAAAGTGACCCAAATGCTGCCTAACGCCACTGAAGTTATTTTGCTACGTGCAGGTCATGCGATACCTTTGGACGAGCCGATTGGATTTTATAAAGTGTTAAAAGAGTTTTTGCAGGGTCGCTAGCTCAGTGCAACTTACTGTGATGTCACAGAACCACTCTATAATCGACACTGTTACTGTACAACCCATCATAGTAATCACTCTATCCACCTTTTATACTAAAACCTGACGTTAGCTGCGTAAGCGCATTAACGTTAAAATAAAATACTTTTTAATAATAATTCTAAAAGGAAAAACTTATGCCTTACGTTAACGTTGCACAGCAAGATGAACAATCTGTCGACCTATATTACGAAGTCCAAGGTACTGGCAAACCTGTGGTATTAATCCATGGCTGGCCGCTGAGTGGACGCGCTTGGGAGGCACAACTTCCTGCACTGGTCGAAGCAGGCTATCAAGTGATTACCTATGATAGACGTGGCTTTGGTCAATCTTCTAAACCATGGAGTGGCTATGATTATGATACCTTGGCACAAGATCTAAAAGGCTTGATGGATGAGCTGGATTTAACAGATGCTACTATCGTTGGCTTCTCTATGGGTGGCGGAGAAGTCGCTCGCTATCTGGGCAACTTTGGTTCAGAGCGTATTAGCAAAGCGGTACTCGCCTCTGCCGTTCCGCCTTATTTGTTCAAAGCTGATGACAATCCTGATGGTGCGTTAGCAGAAGCAGATATCCAAGAATTCTTAGACGGCGTAAGCGGAGATCGTATCGCCTTCTTGAACGACTTTACCAAGAATTTCTTTACGCCAGCAGATGGCAAGCTGTTGGTCAGCAAACCAATGCGTTTATACAATCGCGATATCGCCTCGTTTGCTTCAGCGAAAGCGACTTATGATTGCGTTAAATCCTTTGCTTATACCGACTTCCGTGATGACCTAAAAAAATTCGATGTGCCAACCTTAGTCATTCATGGCAATGCTGATCAAATCGTCCCGATTGAGGCCAGTGGTCAGCGCTCGCACGATATGATTGCCGACAGTCAGTTGCATATTGTCGAAGGTGGTCCACACGGTATCAATGTGACCCATGCTAAAGAATTTAATGACACATTGATTGCGTTTTTGAATAGCTAGTTATTATTTAACAGACATAAAAAAGGCGACCTTAACGGGTCGCCTTTTATTTGGGCAATGGATTTTAACGAAGTTGATTCATTAATCCGCTAATGATTTAATAAGCTCAAAGCGTAGTATTACTTTGCCATCGACTTCAACGGTCTCTGTAAACATTGCTAAAGGTCTTACCCATACGCCATATTCACCGTATAAACAGCGATAAACGACTAACGATTCTTCGGTTTCTGAATGTTGTGCGGTGTGCAAAACTTGGTAAAGGCTGCCTTTATAATGGCGGTAAATGCCTTGGGTGACAATGGATTGATTTTGTTGAGACATAAACAGCTCATTCATATTGATAATTAAAGGACTAATAAACGCTTTGTGATTTTTCTACTAGCTTGGACTTTATCTGTGGCCATTCAGAACTGACAACGCTATACATGACTGTATCTGAAATGATGCCATCACGGCGTACACGATTGCCTCGAATCACCCCATCTTTTTTAGCACCTAAGCGCTCAATGGCTTGCTGTGAGCGATAATTGTCAATATCTGTACGCCAGCCTACGGTTTGATACTTCAAGGTTTCAAATATATAGCTTAGCAGCATAAGCTTACAAGTCGTATTAACATGCGTTCGCCAATACGATTTAGCATACCAAGTATAGCCAATTTCTAAGCGTTTGCTGGTTGGTAAAATATCATGAAAACTCGTTGTACCAATCGCTTTACCATTTGATTCATCAATAACGACAAATGCTTGTCTATCAGGCATTGAATCTGCGGTATTGATATAGTCGATGACCTTGTCTGGCTCAGGTACCGACGTCTCGTTTATTTTCCATAGCTCACCATCTTGGCAAGCCTCCATTAAGTCAGTTGCATGACTGAGCATCAATGGCTTAAGGGTAATACCGTTACTTGATAATGTCGGTAAATCTAGCATTTATTTTTCCTTAAGCCACTATGAGTTTAGGTGGCAGTCTCTTAAGCAACAGTCTCTTAGGCAACCGTCACTTTCGCATAAGCCTTTTTGCCTGCTTGGATAACGACTGTCTGACCAGACGTTAAGCTAAAGCCACCGTCTACTACTTCGCCATCTACTTTTACCGCGCCACGTTTTACCATGTCTTTGGCAGATGAGCTATTTTTCGCAAGCCCAGATTGGTTCAGTACTTGAGTGATAAATAGTGCATCCTGACCTTCTAGATCTAACGTTACTTCAGGCAAATCGATTGGCAATTCGCCATCAGCCAACACATTACCTGCTGATTTGTGCGCATTGGCAGCGGCATCAGCATCATGGAAACGCTCGATTAACTCTTCGGCTAGAATACGTTTGATTTCTTGTGGATTGCGACCGTTTTCCATTTCTGCCAATAAACCTTCGACTTCATCCATCGGTTTAAAGCTTAAAAATTCAAAATAGCGGCGGATTAACGTATCTGGCATAGATAAGATTTTTTGGTACATCGTGCCCGGTGCATCATAAATGGCCACGTAGTTGTTTAAAGACTTAGACATTTTATTAACGCCATCTAACCCTTCCAAAATTGGTACGGTGATACATACTTGCTGCTCTTGACCATAGCGGCCTTGCAACGTACGACCCATTAATAGGTTAAAGGTTTGATCGGTACCGCCAAGCTCAACATCAGCTTTTAGCGCGATAGAATCATAGCCTTGCACGAGCGGGTATAAAAACTCATGGATAGAGATTGGGGTTTGCGAGGCATAGCGCTTAGAGAAGTCATCACGCTCAAGCATACGTGAAACCGTTTGCTGACTGGCAAGCTGAATCATATCAGCGGCGCTCATGTCATTGAACCATTCTGAGTTAAAGACCACACGGGTTTTTTCTTTGTCCAAAATTTTAAATACTTGTTCTGCATAGGTCGTGGCATTGGCTTTGATTTGCTCATCAGTCAATGGTGGACGCGTGCTATTTTTACCAGAAGGATCGCCAATCTTGGCCGTATAATCACCGATTAAGAAATAAATCTCATGACCCAAATCTTGAAAATGCTTAAGCTTATTAATCAGCACAGTATGACCTAAATGCAGGTCAGGTGCGGTAGGATCAAAGCCCGCCTTGATTCGCAATGGACGGTTTAGCTTAAGCTTCGCCACTAAATCCTCTTCAGATAGGATTTCTTGCGTACCGCGTTGGATAAGGGCAAGTTGTTCTTCTAGGGTGTAAGTTTGCGTGGTCATGATGATCTCTTTATTGTCTTTATTAAGGGTTAAACGTTTGAGCGATTTAGAATCTCGTCGCTGTCAAAAGATGTTAGAATTTGACGGATATACTAGCGTTTTTTAAGGTAAATTGCCATGACCAACCCCGCATCGATTGCTGATACTCATCACAATACTCATCCAGATTTAGAGATGGACAGTGATTTAGATAATAGCTTGGAAAATACTGACGATTTAAATTATGCCACACTTACTGAGGCACTTGAGCAGACTGTTTTTGAAAACTTCGATGATGGCTTATATATCGGCATGATGTCGGGCACCAGTTTGGACGGTATGGATGCCGTTCTTTGTCAATTCGGTACAGATACTGGCAGTGAAGAAGAAACGCAGCAGCCCATGCGTTTGTTAGCTTCTTATAGCCAAGACTTCCCACCGCGACTGCGTGAAGTGCTTTTGGCATTATGTCAGCCTAATGGTGTCCAAGTATTGACACCCACGGCTGACGAACCAAACAGCGAGCTGGACTGGTTCGGCTGGGCGAGCCGCGAGTATGGTGAGTTTGCAAGTGAGGTGATCAATACGTTATTAACACAAGCCGATACCGATGTAGAGTTGGTGCTGGCCATTGGCTGTCATGGACAGACGGTGCGCCATCGTCCGCAGATGGGGTTTAGCTTGCAGTTGCTCGATGCCAATATCATCGCTGAGCATACAGGTATCAGTGTCGTTAGCGATTTTCGACGCCGTGATATGGCAGTCGGTGGTCAAGGTGCACCGCTGGTTCCAGCCTTTCATCAAGCGTTGTTTGCCACGCCTGATAGCACGCGCGTGTTATTAAACTTGGGCGGTATTGCTAATGTCACCGTCTTGCCAGCGACTGCTAATAACTCATCAAATCAACCAGACAATACCATAGGTAACGTTGTAGATAATGGCGTTGTGGGTTACGACACTGGCCCTGCCAATTTATTATTGGACGCGTGGACCGCATTGCATACAGATAAAGGCTATGATGCTGGTGGTGCATGGGCACAGTCTGGTCAAGTCATTGAGCCGCTGCTCAACCAACTGTTAGAACATCCGTTTTTTGCAAAATCTTATCCCAAAAGTACGGGCCGTGAAGACTTTAACTTAGCATGGCTACAAGACGAGCTACAAAAATTCGATCAGGCCTCTGCGGTCATTCGTTATTCGTCAGCAGATGTACAGGCCACACTCACCGAGCTAACCGCCATCAGTGCGAGCGCGCAAATCAATCAATTTATCGACGCTAATAAAAACACTTCGGTGTACGTCTGCGGTGGCGGTGCATTGAATAGCTATTTAATGACGCGTTTGCAGGCAAACCTTCCTCATTGCACAGTAGAAACGACTGCGAGCTTAGGGCTGGATCCAACATGGGTAGAAGCCGTTGCTTTTGCATGGCTAGCGAGACAGACATTGATGGGTGAAACAGGTAACTTACCAGCAGTGACAGGTGCAAGTAAAAACGTGGTGCTGGGTCAAGTGTGCTTTGCCTAGTCCATTAATTTTAGTTTACATACGTGCACCTATGTGTTTTATAATGACTTCCGAAATAACATCCTCTTAGGACCGTAAGTACAGGATATATCGCATGAGCCAACACAGCAATTCAACCACCTCACAAGCCGATCAGGTTAGCGCAACCTCGGCGCACAAACCGCGCCATAAACCACCTCACTACGAGCGCTCTGATGAGTTGCGCGTGGTGATCACTGGCATGGGTGCCATTACACCACTGGGTCTAGACGTTGATAGCTCGTGGAAGAAACTGCTCAATGGCGAGAGTGGTATCGCACCGATTACCCATTTTGATGCTACCGAATATCGTGCGAAAATCGCGGGTGTGGTCAAAGACTTTGATGCCAAGCAATATATGAATGCCAAAGACGCACGTCGCTATGATGAATTTATTCATTATGGTATCGCCGCCTCTAGCATGGCACTACAGAACGCGGGCTTTATCGACCAAATAAGCGCGGCTGATGCGCCTGTACAAGGTGTTGACCAAGAGCGTTTTGGTATTATTTTAGGCTCAGGGATTGGCGGTATTCAAACCATTGAAAACAGCCGCGATACCCTGCGTGAAAAAGGCGCGCTGAAAGTCTCACCCTTTATTATTCCAGGCTCTATTATAAATATGGCGGCTGGATTGGTGGCGATTAAGCACACCTTAAAAGGCCCCAACCTCGCAACATCGACTGCCTGTACAACAGCCACTCACGCGATCGGACTTGCAGCACGCCTGATTGCTTATGGTGATGCCGATGTAATGCTGGCCGGTGGTAGTGAAAAAGGCTCAAGCCCACTGGGTATATCAGGGTTTGGTGCCATGCATGCACTCTCGACCCGCAATGATGAACCAACCAAAGCCTCGCGTCCATTTGATAAAGCCCGCGATGGTTTTGTACTCGGTGATGGCTCTGGTATGGTCGTGCTCGAAAGCTTGGCTCATGCCAAAGCACGCGGCGCGACCATACTGGCTGAATTGGTCGGTTTCGGTATGAGTGATGATGCAGGTCACATTACTGCACCACCAGAAGATGGCAATGGTGCTGCACGCGCAATGAGAAATGCCTTGCACGATGCTGGTATTGAGCCATCGAGTGTTGGTTATGTTAATGCTCATGGTACCAGCACGCCTGCTGGTGATGTCGCTGAATCAATCGCCATTGAAACCGTATTTGCTCCAGTGAAAGACAGTATTCTAGTCAGCTCGACCAAGTCAATGACTGGTCACTTGCTAGGTGCAGCAGGCGGTGTTGAAGCCATATTTACAGTGCTTTCCCTACAGCATCAACATGTACCACCAACCATCAACTTGGATAATGTGGAAGACAACTGTAACCTCGACTATGTCGCCAATCAATCTCGCAAAGTCGAAAATCTACAGTACGCTGTCTCAAATAGCTTTGGCTTTGGTGGCACCAATGGCTCGTTAGTCTTTGCACGTTGGCCTAGCAATGACTAGAGCATAAAAGCATACAACACGCGTTGTTGTAACCTTGGTGTCAGATTTGCTACGTTTGTCCACTTGCAGCCCCTTATCGTACTTGCGTATGATAAGGGGTAATTTTTGGAACATTTATGGAAGATACCATGTCAAGCTACTCATTTTCCCATCAGTTTTATCAACGCTGGACGTGTGCGCCTGAGCCTATACGCGCAGCAATCACCCAAGAACTAAAAGATATCACCACTTTACTGCAAAGCGATACACCCTTTGAGAGCTTTGAATTTCAAACCCATGATTTAGATGCTCATATCGATGAGCTCTATGAAAACCACGAAGCTGAGCAAGCCATTGCCAAAGCGATCACGGAAAAACAAGAACAAGCACGCGCCACTGCTGAAAAAGAACGTCTCGAAGAAGAACAAAAAATAAAAGCAGCAGCGGATGCCAAACTCCAAGAAGAAGCTAAATTAAAAGAAGAGGCTAAACTGCGCGAAGAAGCAGAAGCCGCGCAAAAAGAACAAGAAAAGAATGCAATACTAGCTGCTGATAAGCGCAATGATGACAAGTCAGTAGCAGCGATCGAGACAAATATTGCGGACAAAGCAAACGTTAATAGTAGTGCCACTGATAACTCTGAAAAAAATAATACCCAAAGTGTGGCTACTGAAAATCCTACGGCGAACCATAAAACCATCAACGAGCATGCAAACACTGCTGAAGATAATACAGTCAATAATAATAGCAGCGTTAAAAATGATAACGCTATTAAAGCCATTAATGATACAGCCAGTACTGCCATCAAGCTGGCATTAAAAGATGCAAAATTGAGTGCAACGCATCAAGAGTTAATCCGCGAGTTGGAAATGCAGATTGATGACTACCTAAGCGATCAGATGATGCTCATGTCTGAAAACCTAAAATCTTGGCTACGTGCAGAGGTCACTCAGCATTTAAGTGAGCAGGATAAATTAGAGATTAGTAAAAAGTCATAAGAAAACTAAATGCTGCTGTTTAGAAAAAAATCCCCGTAAAATTTACTGGGATTTTTTTATTTTAAATGCGCAGATATAGGCTTTTACTTTAGATAGCCTGAGTACGCTCAGTTAGCCACTCAAGTGCTGCGCCGTCGACACGGTCTTTTAGCTCCGCATAAACTTGGCTGTGATAGTCGTTCAACCAATCAATCTCTACTTGATTCAACAATGAAGACTCAATCAAACGGGTATCAATCGGGCAGTAAGTAACAGTCTCAAAGTTTAAGAATTTACCAAACTCTGTCTCGGTAGGGCTTGCCACACGTGTATTAACCATTAGGTTTTCTATGCGAATGCCCCATTTACCTTCACGGTATAGACCTGGCTCATTACTTGAGATCATACCTTCTTTCATCGCACGCTCTTTTGGCGTACTCGCACTATAGGCAATGACTTGTGGGCCTTCATGGACGTTTAAGAAGTAACCAACCCCATGACCGGTACCATGACCATAGTCCATCTGTGCTTGCCATAATGGCGCACGGCAAATGGCATCAATTAATGGTGAGGCAATACCGTCAGGAAAATGCGCTTTTGCCAATGCAATATGGGCTTTGAGCACGGTGGTAAAGTCACTTTTATGCTCAGAGCTTACTTGTCCGATACCGACCACACGAGTGATATCAGTCGTGCCATTCTGATATTGCGCGCCTGAGTCAATCAGTAGTAGCCCACCCTCGCCCTCGGCCACATCAAGGTAGCTGAACTTCTCAGGAGTTGCACGGTAATGTGGCAACGCACCGTTTTCATTAAAACCTGCAATCGTTGGAAAGCTTGGTGATACATAGTGTGGCTGCTGACTACGTACATCGATTAGCATGCTATCAACATCTAACTCACTTAAACGCTCACCGTTTGCTAGGCGCTGCTCAAATGTCGCAAAAAACTCAGCTAAGGCAGCACCATCTTGACGCATGGCTTCACGCACATGATCGATATCAGCATCAGCTTTAACAGATTTGAGTAATGTACTTGGCGCCATTTGCTCAATAAAGCCAACATCGTCTGCCATCTTCGATAGCGTGCCGACTGCAACCTTACTTGGATCTAATAACAATAAATCTTCTGGCGTAAGCGTACTCAATGCCTCTTGTACCGCATCATAATCAGCAATTGTAATGCTGCTGTCCTTTAGAGCTGTTGCGATATCAGCGCTGACTTTATTGTTATCGACAAACAATGTCGCGTCGTTTTCACTAATAAGCATATGTGACAAAAACACAGGGTTATAGTCAACATCCGCACCACGTAAGTTGGTCAACCAAGCGATGTCATCTAAACTTGAGAGCAAATGATGCGTCGCTCCTGCCTCTGTCATACCTGCACGCACGGCAGCAAGTTTTGAGGTGGCAGACTGAGCAAGAAACTGTTCATCGTGAGCATATAGCTTGGCAGCGGGTAGCGCTGGACGATCTGACCAGATTTCTGTCAACACGTCACGCTCAGTGATCAAAGTAATGTCATTGACATCAAATGCATTTAGCAGTCGATCTTGCTCCGCGATAGACAGCACATTGCCATCGACGGCGACACTATCGCCTTCTTGTAAATGATCTGCTAGCCAATCGATATGATTTGGCTGACCTGGAGCAAGCTTTTCTAAAGTAATACCCGTGCCTTCTAACTGATCGGCGGCGTGTACCCAATAGCGACTATCCGTCCATAATCCGGCGAAATCAGCAGTCACAACGAGCGTACCGACCGAACCGGTAAATCCTGATAGCCATAAACGTGATTGCCAGTATTCTGGTAAATATTCAGATAAATGCGGGTCAGCAGAGGGGACGATAATCGCAGTGAGATCCTGCGTCGCTAGGCTTTTACGTAAGCTGTCAATACGGTCATGAATGGTTTGTTTATTCATTGGATGTGTCCTTATTAGAGGTAGAGCAATTGATTTTGGAGAAATTAGAGTTAAAAAAAACACTACTGTGAGGCGACTATGGATAGCCGTCTTATTGGGTGGTTAAAATAGTTTCATATGTCAGTTAAATATAGAAACAACTGGTTTAATAGAATAATAAAAACGTGCTACCGATAATGGTAACACGTCTTGTCATACGTCACTTGTGCTGTTGTTATTCACAAATGTACATCAGCTTATTTTATGATTTGGCCAGTTGTTTTTCACGCTCGCTATCTTTAAGCATTTTATTGATAGGTTTTGCTAATACCAATAATAATACAGCGGTAGCCACCAAAAAGATGGTCATGGTGGTAAACAAACCCGGTAACCCTTCAATTTTATCAGCAGATACATGACCACCAAAGAAAGCGGCAACCAAGTTACCCATGGCGATAGAGGCAAAGAAAAGTCCCATCATTTGGCCTTGCATGCCCTCTGGCGCCAGTTTGGTCATTGCAGACAAACCAACTGGGCTTAGTGCCAACTCACCCAATGTTAATAGTAATAAACTACCCACCAGCCATAGTGGCGACGCTAAGCCAGCACCAGGCGCTAAAATGCTCTTAGAGGCAAAAATCATCAATGAAAAACCTGCTGCCGCAAGTAACATACCAAGTGCAAACTTAGCCATACTGCTCGGCTCAAGACCTCGGTTAGCCAGCTTAACCCAGATAATACTGACGATTGGCGCTAAGATAAGAATAAACAAAGGGTTCAATGACTGGAACCAAATACTTGGCACCTCAAATCCTAAGACATTAAGGTCAGTATAGCGATCAGCAAATAAGTTAAAAGACGTTGGCTGCTGCTCAAAACTTGACCAAAATAACGTTGAACCAATAATCAAGATAAAGCAGATCAATAAACGTAACTTATCCGTCTTATCTAAACGCGGTGAGATAAACATAATAGCAAAGTACAGTATCACCACGGCTGCAATGATATAAGTCATGTACTGCGCGACCATCTCAGGATTGAACGGCATAATACCCGTAGACACCAAAACAATAACCGCAACCAACAATGCTAAAAACCCTGCAACCCAGCGACCGATATTTTTATAACGACCGTTGGCATTTTCCCATTCAGCACTGATGCCTTTAGCCTTTGCGTAGCGTGTTAGATTTTTTTGCGCCGCAAAGCGGTAGATGAGTAACGACACCAGCATCCCAAGACCACCGACACCAAAGCCCACATGCCACATGCCTTTTTCTTTAAAGATTCCGACAATCAGTGCCGCTAGTAGCGCACCAATATTGATGCCCATATAGAACAAGGTAAAGCCACCATCACGGCGTACATCACCCTTGGTATATAGAGCGCCAACCATCACTGAAATACAGGTCTTAAATAACCCTGAACCCAACACAATGCACATCAGACCGACAAAAAACAGCGTCATGCCAAATAACGCAGAGAGCGCAATGCATAAATGACCAAGCGCAATAATAATACTGCCCCACCAAAGAGCGCGCTCTTGCCCCAACCAGTTATCTGCTAGCCAACCGCCCGGCACTGCCGCTAAGTACAATGAACCAGCAAAAATACCATAGATAGCAGATGCAGTGACCTCATCAAAACCAAAGCCACCACTGCCTACCGTAGCTACCATGAACAGGACTAATAAAGGACGGATACTATAATAAGAAAAACGTTCCCACATTTCCGTAAAAAATAGCGAGCGTAATGGCTTGGGATGCCCCATAAAGCCGTTATCTAGCGCTTCCAATTCAGCCGCGCTAGCCCCTGATTGTGTTTCTATGCCCATAACTTTATTCCTTTAAAGATAATATTAGTAATGACCAAACCCCCAATTACTTAGATGAACGGTCATTATAGGCGGAATATTGTTTCACTTGGTTATGGCCAAGTAAAGAAAAAGTTGGCTATAAATTACACAAATACCCATAAAAAAACTCGTTCTCATCAGATGAGAACGAGTTTTTCTTTTGAGTCTAGACAGCAGTACTATCCTATTGATATCACTGCTGATAAAGACGCCATAATGCCACTCATTTTAGCGCAGAGTGTCACTATTTGGCTATTTAAACGACCATATTACAGACTACTGTACTGCTGTCGTATTATCAGCGGCATTGCCCGCATCTAGATCACCATCTGCTTGTTCAGCTGTCAAATCAGCATCAGCAACTGCCGCTTGACTTACTGTGCCAGAGGCGGTCGCTGTACCTGCTTCCGCAGTGACGACCGCACTATCCGCATCTGTCGCTGGTGTTACGGTTGTATCTGCAGCAGCAGGTGCGGTCGCTTCTTCTGCGGTTGCGGCGTCTGCCTTAGCTGGCGCGGCATCTTCAGCAGCCACAGTTTCTGCTTCATTAGCAGCGGCTGAGCTTTCTGTCGTGTCAGCCGTAATATGCTCTCCTGCTGGACGCAAGAATGCTGAGACACCAATGAGTAATACAATCGCTAAAAATAAGCCAACGCCGCCTAAAGCATACAACAGCTCTTTTTTTGGATTGTTGTTGACGATATCTTCTGACATACCTTATCCACCTTGCACAGAATATTTGAAATATTTGGCTATTATATCGCAATTTATGCCCATTTGTTAAAACCCTTAACTATTTAAAGGGTTTATTATCGAAAAATTGCGAAACTTAGCATGTATCATTCTAATTAATTAGCTGACCGAACGGCCTCGAGGAGTCTCACGCTTGCCAAGATAGCTCAATAATAACAAGAGCGCAATAATGAGCAAAATCGGATAATTACCAAAGCGCATAAAGGGTGTGTTACCTACCCGTGCCTGAACATCACCGCGTAATACGGTACGTTCAAACTGCGGTGCACGCTCGACGATACGACCTTTATGATCGATAATAGCCGTCACGCCAGTGTTGGTCGCCCGCATAAACCAGCGACCGTTTTCAAGCGCGCGCATTTGTACCATTTGTAGATGTTGCAGTGGACCTGCCGACGTGCCAAACCATGCATCGTTTGAGATAGTCAATAAAAAGTCAGTCCCAATCGCGTTTTTACGGGTGGTATCAGGATAGGCAACTTCATAGCAGATGGCTGCACCCAAATTATGCCCACGTACACGTAATGGTGACTGCTGATCACTACCACGGCTATAGCTCATGATGTCTTGGCTACCAGCTAAGTTAGGCAGGATATCGAGCAGGCCTTCAAATGGAATATATTCACCGAATGGCACGAGACGTTGCTTTTTATACAATCCTTCTGCCTGTGCACCCAATGCAACCACGCTATTATAAAAGGGTGGATATTTATCTGTACTGGCATCAAACGCCGCTTCATCCTTATAAGGGATTCCTGTGACCCATGTGGTATCAGTCTCTTTGGCCATTTTGACCATTTCGTTGATAAAGCCAACGGCTTCGGTCTGAAACATTGGAATCGAGGACTCAGGCCATAAAACAATGTCACGCCCCCACTCGGTACGCGTCAAGGTTGCATAGATTTTTAAGGTTTCTACTTGATATTCGGTCAGCCATTTTAGGTCTTGCGGAATATTGCCTTGGATCAGCGATACCGATAAATCAGGCGTGCCCTTTGGTTTCGTCCATTGCGGATTAATCAGCCACAATGAGACGCTCACCACAAGTAATGCGGCAGTCACAACCATATAACCACCACGGCGACGCAAGAGTTCAACGGTACTTGCAGCCAACAGGATGGCGACGAAAGAGACAGCAAATACGCCAGCGACAGGTGCTAATGACGACAGCCAATCCTGCTCGGTAAAGGCATAGCCGACGAACAGCCATGGAAAACCGGTAAATAACCACGTTTTCATCCACTCTTGCAACACCCAAAGTGCCGCAAAAGCCAAGGGCTGCTTACCGACCATGCGATTAAAAACCAACGCCAAAAGTCCGTGGAACAAGCCCATGCCCAGACCCATCAACGCAATCATAATCAGCGCCAGCCATGCGGGCGTCGCACCATAGACATGGATAGAGGTATACAGCCAAAACGCACCCACACACCACAATCCCGTACCGTACGCTTGACCAATAATAAAGGCGCGGCGACCTGTCATCTCAGGCATCAATAGCGCGTATAAAATAGCGGGCGATACCAGTGCTACTGGCCAAATACCATAAGGCGCAAGCGCAAAGATAAAGATTGCCCCTGCCAACCAAGCAATCAATATAGCCAGCCCCATAGGCAAACCCTTCGGTTTTTCGGGGTTCAGACGTTTTTGCAAATCAACAGTAGACAGACGCATAGCAGTTATCCAAAACCATATTATCTAAAATGTTACATGTTTAGTATTCAGTCGATATTTAACCTAAAGCTGGCTCAATTGTTATAAACGCCCTATCTTTTCAATAGTATTGTCTTATAAATACCATCGTCTTATAAATATAGTCAAAATACCCCAAAAACGCGACGATACTGCTGATATCAATTTTTTGTAGCCTCTGCCTGCACAGGCACAGTAAGCAAGAAAAATTGATATCAGCAGTGCGTGATGTATCGATATTACTTTTCACTGACTATATAAGATTGGTATAAATACAGCGTCTAAAAATCAAACCCGCCCATGATACCAGTCTGCGTCAATCAATGGGTAAATTTGCGTAGTAAAAAAAGTGACTGCTAAAAGTGGCTATTGAAAGTGGCTATTGAAAGTGAATGACAGACAGCAAAAAACACGATCGCAATCGTGTTTTTATAGAAATTATCAGTGCGTTATCAAACTTATGAATGGCATGTATGACAATAACGTCAAAAATACATTAATGACTGCCTATCAATAGGTGCTGCTCAGGATTCGTTTTGGTCAGTTCTAGGTTTTGAATAAAACGTCCTTCGACATCAGTAATGGTGATTTGCCAGTCGTCTATCATTACGCTCTCACCTTCTAGGTCGCCTACATAACCCAGCGCCTGCATGACCAGACCGCCCATGGTATCGACATCGGTATCATCAAAACGACTGCCAAGCTCATCATTACAGTCTTCAATGACCGTCGATGCTTGCACACGCCAAGTATTTGGTTTGTCGGGATCAGCGATGATATTATTTATATCACTGTCTTCATCGAAGTCATCATGCTCATCGACGATATCACCGACGATTTCCTCGAGCAAATCTTCCATGGTGACCACACCGCCGAAGTTGCCAAATTCATCGACCACAATCGCCATATGTACTTGGGTACGCTGTAGTGAGCGCAACAAGGTATCAGAACGTGCAGTCTCACTAATATAAAGCGGCTGACGTACCAAATCTTTTAGACGTTTGCTATCGATTTTATCTTCTTGGTCACGCACCATATGGACGAGAATAGGAATCAAATCCTTGGCCAATAAGATACCAATGACCGCATCATCATCTTGACTGTCAAAGACGGGATAGCGCGAATGGGTGGTTTCAAGGATGATATCCATCACTTCAGCAAGGCTGGTGCTCTCGTGGATACCAATCACTTGCGGGCGCGGCGTCATGATCTCGCGCACTTGTGTCGCAGGCAGATCGAGCACGCCCTCTAGCATGTCCACAGTATCAGGCTCTAAGAACTGGCGCGAATCCTGTACCAAACGAATCAGTTCATCACGGGTTTCGGGGGCGGTCGATAGCCAGCGTTTTAAGCCGCGCATCGACCAACTACTCGGGCTGGGAGTGTCGTCAGACATGGTGGTGTGATTTAACCTCTTTAGTTAATGGTAATTAATATCGTAAAAACATTAATATCGTAAAAATGTAGATGGGGATTAAAGTACTAAATAAAACCAGTCGTTTATGACTAATAAATACATAGACCAGTTTAAATTAGCTTCACTTTATCGCAAGGCTCAAAGACATTCAACGACAAATTCACTCAAATTGTACTGTCAGTGTGTTATAAACTTTGCTATGGTCAAAGCCTTTACTCATCAAAAAAAATCCTATGTCGCTACGTTCCTTTTTTTCTCGCTTACTCTCGATTGGTTCGCATAGCTCTGCGGCAAACAGTCGTCTTGCAAATCATGACTTAGAGAAGGCATCATCAGACAGTAAGCAGCCAAAACATAAGTGGCGACATCGTCTTGTGCGGTTTTTTATCGCCGTCACACTGTTGCTATCAGCAGTCTGGCTACTACTAGCGATTTGGTATCAGTTTGGCGCGCACTCAGCTATAACGTGGCTGGCAACTATCATCATTATTGGCGTGCTTAGCGCTTTGTTTTTTATGCGTCATTGGACAATTGATGCTAAGCAAGCACCTCAGAATATAACGGCGGACAGACAAGCTAGCGGCAAAAAAACCACGACTCAGCAAACAAAGGTCAAATGGCTAATCGGACTATACGCGGCGATTTGGTGCTTAGGTGTTGGTTGGTTTATATCGATCGAACCCCAGCAACAACGCGAGTGGATGCCAGAAGTCAGCCAAAAAATCACTTATGAGCGTGATCCAAACAATCCCGATTTGATTACGCTCACCAATGTCCGCAACTTTGATTGGCATACCGAAGACGACGCGACGGCACGCTGGGAGACACGGACGATTGATATGTCAAAATTGTCTGGCGTCGATGTGGCGAACTCTTATTGGATGGGGCCACTGATTGCCCATACTTTGGTGAGCTTTCGTTTTGAAGATGATAGACCGCTCGCTTTCTCGTTTGAGATTCGCAAAGAACAAGGCGAGTCTTTTTCGGCGCTCGCAGGATTTTTTAGACGTTATGAGCTGAGCCTGATTGCCGCAGAAGAGCGCGATATTATCTATACGCGGACGAATAAACGCGGTGAGCAAGTTTATCTATTGCCGGTTAGCCATTTGCAGCAACGCGAGGTCAAGTCATTATTTGAGTCTTATCTAACCGCTGCCGATGAGCTAAATGCTAAGCCTGCGTGGTATAACACCTTGACCAGTAACTGTACCAATATTATCTTTTATATGGCGCGTCTGGTCAGCGGCGACCGTCTGCCGTGGGATTACCGAATTTGGGTCTCAGGCTGGCTACCAAACTATCTCTATGACGTCGGCATGCTCGATACCAACTCCCAATTAAATGAACAACAGCATGGCGAGCAAAACTGGTCGATGGACACTTGGTACGAGCGCACCCATATTAATCCAAAAGTTCGTGGGTTTGACAATCAATCTAATCTAGAATCAGGTATTAACAGTCGCGAATTTTCTACGCAAATTCGTCAAGGCATTCCCATTCCGCCCTTGGCTGATTCGCAAGCAAGCGCTGAGGCACAAGCCCAATCTGCGGCTCAAGCATCTAACTAATCATAGATTAAGGCTTGACCCAATTCACCACCCGCGTCTCCATCTCTTCATCAGACATACCAATTTCAGAGACGCAGCGACCTGCCACGCCCACATTGACAGCGCGCATTTTCTGCTGGGTCTCTACCGCATTTTGGGTCAGTAACAGATGCCAACTCGGTAGGTTTTGTCCTTTATACAAGCGCTTGTAAGCGCAGTGCGATGGTAGCCACATCATCTGCGGTAAGTTGTCCATGGTCAATTGAATACAATCTGGCACGTGCTCTTGACGTGTTGCATAGTGACCACAGTATCCCGTCGCACAGTCCATCAGCTGACAAGTGACATCGGTATATTCGACTAGCTCCTCGTCCACATCGCCATTCTCATCTTCATCGATATACTTAATCAAACAGCAACTGCCGCAGCCATCGCACAACGCTTCCCATTCGCTATGGTTTAATTTATCTAAGCTAAAGCGTTCCCAAAACTGTGGGCGCAATGTCTCAGACGTTTCATTTGATTCGCTGTCAGGAAACAAGCTCACGATTGGGTCTGATTTCAGCGGCTGAACAGCATCAGCGTTCAAATTGGCAGCAGATTGATTTAACAAGTTAATAGTCATAGCATTGTAGTCGATTTTTTATAAAGAGACATTTTGATAAAGAGCGTTACAGTATTATAGCTGTTTTTACTGGATATGGGCGTTAAGGTAGTACAAGTCAGAAAAACGAACCCTCACAATGACGAATAAATAAAACTTACAACATAAAAAAGGACAATAATATGTCAATTAAGACTTTCGAATTAATCAGTACAACCGAAAATGGTATTGAGCTTATCAGCTATGTGGCGCTACCAGAAAATGCATCAGACGATACGGCAGTGCCAGGTATTTTAGTGGCACCAGAATGGTGGGGCGTGGTCGAACATCCAAAATCAGTGGTCGAACGCTTGGCAGCAGCAGGTTATGCAGCAGTCGCTATGGATATCTATGGCGAAGGCAAACTAACCACAGATGCAGCCCAAGCTAACATGTGGATGGAACAAGTATTAGAAGATCAAGATATGCTAATGGCGCGCTGCCGCTTGATCCTCAATGATTTCAGTGATCAACTGGCAGTCGATGGCGATAATTTAGCGGCAATCGGTTACTGCTTCGGTGGTAAAGTTGTTCTCGATATGGCGCGTGACGGTATGCCATTAAAAGCAGTTGCGACTTTCCATGGCAACCCATCAGCAAAACAGCCAGCAGACAAAAACTTCAAAGCCAAAGTATTAGTCGCTCATGGTCGTGATGACTCGATGGTATCCATGGAGGCAATCGAAGGTCTAAAATCAGAGCTAGATGCAGCAGACGTTGACTACACTATCGACGTTTATGACAATGCTAAGCACGGATTTACCAACCCACATGCCGATGAGCGTGCCGCTAAAAATGAGGTAGATCTTGGCTATAATGAAGCCGCTGCCAAGCAAAGCTGGGAAAACATGCTTGAGTTTATGAAAGCCAATTTAGCATAAAGAATATTTTGGTATAAAGATCATCAAAAAGGGCAGCTTAACTATTAAGCTGCCCTTTTATTTTGAGTCTCGTTTTCTCCACTGTCTCTTAGATGAGTAATCAGACCAGTCTTGTACTTCTGAGCAAATCAGGTCATTATCACTTTACTATAAGCTGGATTGAGTGACGAGGATGTTATATCTATTAGTGACCCAATTGGGGTGGCTGGCTTTTACCATTTTATTGATTGTGGTTGTCGCGTTATATACTAGAATAACTCGAAAAATCGAGCATTTGCGCCGTGATGTGATAAAGCTGCAAGCGGAGCTTGAGCAGCAAAAAGACCATAGTATGGCATCTTCACTGACTCGTTCGGCTGATGAAAGCGTTTATGCGCACGAGACTTCTACTGAAGACAGCATGTCTAAGGATACAAGTTTTGCTTCACAAAATTTGTCTACCGATAGTGCGTCACCTCTGTCATCTCCATCGCCGCCCCCACTTCCCATGGCTACTGCAAGTCTCATCACACAGGCAACCTCAAACGTCTCTGATGATAAACCTATAAATAATCACGCCTCAATCACCACAAAAAACAACACACTGGCAGCGAAACCAAGCGCACCGATAGAGCCTGATGAACGCTCATTACCTATCGTTACTTCATTGATTCATTCAATCAAAAACTGGTTCTTCGGTGGTAATTTAGTCGTGCGCGTTGGCGTATTAGTATTACTAGTAGGTGTGGTGCTACTGCTACGCTTGCTGAGCGAGTATATAGAGATTTCGATTACTGCAAAGCTCATGACTATCGGCATCGCAGGACTTGGATTGGCAGCGCTTGGATTAAAACTAACGGCAAAACGTTTCTCGTATGGGATTACTTTACAAGGTGCAGGCTTAGCCATTGCTTATCTGAGTACCTTTTTTGCTTATAGTGTCTATCAAATTATCCCAAGTTTACCGAGCTTTATTGGACTCGGATTGCTATCCGCCATTACTATTGCCCTCGCCGTACGCCAAAATGCTTTTCCTTTAGCGTTGTTGGCCTTATCGGGCGGTTTTTTTGCGCCTATTTTGACTGGTAACGATACCGGCAGCTTAGTGACATTGTTCAGCTATTATTTACTTTTGAACGTGGCGATTGCGATTATCGCGCATTACCGCCCTTGGAAGATACTCAACCTATTCGGTGTGGTCGTGACATTTGGGCTGGCTTACTATTGGGGCATGAGTGGGGATTTGAGCGCTGTCGTTGAAACGCAGCGTTGGTCATTGATGGTATTGGTTACCTTACATTTACTGCTTTACTTGTTTGTCGTCATTCGCTACGCACAGCAAATCATCACCTATAACATTCTCAATGAAAAAAATTCTTCTCATATAGATAACGCAAACAATGCAGATAACGTGGGCAAAATCCATTTAGAAAATAACAGCTATGTATTTCCCATTGATACGGGCTTACTGTGTTCAGTACCTATACTGGCATTTGGCTTATTTGCTGCCTTATTAGATGACATCCCTAACGCTTTAACCATTACTAGTGCAGTTTTAGCAGTCATTTATTTGGGACTTGGCTGGGTGTTTGTCCAGCGCAGTCAGCGTTATGCTTTAATTACCGAGGGCATGTTGGCATTAGGGTTTGGCTTTTTGGCATTGGTGATTCCGCTGGCATTAGATGCCGAATGGATTGCTTTTGGCTGGTCAGTACAAGGATTGGCACTGGTGTGGTTCGGACGGCGCTCGCTACGCGCTTGGTCAGTGCTATTTGGTTTACTATTGCAGCTAATCAGTATAGGCATGTTGATGATAAAGGTGGTCTTCGCCGTTCAAGACTATCAAACATTGGCCTTAACCATTTCGGCTATGGCTTATCTAACCACTGTATTTATTTTACGCGCTAGCAACTCGCCGGCTATCCTAAATAATAGTTTGAACGACGACTTAAACGGTGGCTTAGATAATTCCTCAACACATTCTCAAGAGCAAACCACCACCTCAGATTCAATAGTAACCTACGCCAACGCACTGGGTATTAGCACCCAAGCCGCGCAGCAATGGCTGACCTCAATCAATAGCCAAAGCAAAGTCTTCAACCTCGTGTGGCGCAGTCCTCTATTAATACGATTTTTAACTTTTACTGCTATGGCTTGGCTACTACAAGTATTGCTGCTCGATTTTAATCAATGGTTTACCAGTTGGACATTAGCAACGACGACAATGATTGCCTTCGCGGCACTGATCAGCTTGAGTACTTACTGGGTCATCAATCGTTATCGCTTGTGGGCAGAGATCAGACAGTTTAGTCACGGCTTATTAGTGGTGTTTTATCTAATGCTTGTCCTACAGCTACCGCAAAAATTCGAATTTCATTCAGCATGGCAGACAGCAGATTGGTTGTTATTTACTATCCTAATCATTGGCGGGTTGGTCATCGGACAGTTGTGGTTAAAGACGTGGTACGAGCATTCAGAGTTGTCACGCTACGATGGCGCGAGCTGGTTGGGCGCTGGCATTTTAGTCATCGCTGCCGCAGCTCACTATGGACTCGCAGATTCAGCTGGGGTGATGGCTATCTTGATTCCAGCCATTTTGATATTGGCTGGGTTATGGTTCAGCTATCGTGATTCCGGTTATCGTCAGCAAAATACGCGAACGCGTGAGGTGTTAAATCAAGGTTTTCTGTACTGGTTTGATTGGCAACAAGCGCTATTCCAATGCGCTGCTATATTCGCATCTATCGCCTTATTTTGGGTCGTCATTACCAACTGGTCTTATGATGGCGTGATCTGGGAACTGCCCTACTTCCCACTGCTAAATTTATACGACATTACCTCATGGCTCGCGCTATTCGTTGGTTGCAGTCTATATTACATGAGCCAACATCGCCGCGACGAGGGGCGCATTGCATCAAATACCGACGTCAAATCCAAGCGTATATTCACCACTAATACTTTACTAACTGTGTTGGGGCTTATCAGTTTTTGGTTGATATCTAGCATGTTGGTCAGGACGCTACACGCCTTTATCGCTACACCGCTATGGAACAGTGCTCAGGGCGGCGCGTGGCAAAGTGAGCAAGTACAGACGGGGCTAACCATTTTATGGACGCTCTTGGCATTAGTCGCCACCATCATCGCCAGTCGCTACTGGCAGCGCGCGCTTTGGTTTATGGGCATCGGGCTGTTGGGTATCGTTGTGCTTAAATTGGTATTAGTCGATTTGTCACAAACTGAGGCGATTTGGCGAGTGATATCCTTCCTTGGTGCAGGCAGCTTGATACTGTTAATTGGTTATCTTGCCCCATTACCACCCGCGCACGAGGAAACAGAAAACCAAAATTAGGCGTAATGACAAATCTGGTTAAGTGAAATTGTGCCGTGAGCAATGTGGTTCTGTAGTAAACTGGACACCATTAGAAAGTAAACGTTGATTGTTTTACTTTTAGCATTTTTTATAAAAGGTTATGAAAGCAGATGGATAAGAGAGTAAGTATTCAGTGGTTCCCTGGGCATATGAACAAAGCCCGTAACGAAATCAAAGAAATCATGCCGCAGATGGATTTGGTCATTGAGGTCATTGATGCGCGTATCCCTTATAGTAGTGAAAACCCAATGGTTGCGGCATTGCGCGGCGAAAAACCTGTCATCAAAATCCTGAACAAAGCCGATCTTGCTGATCCAGAATTGACCCAAGCGTGGATGGAATATCTTGAGCAGCAAAGCGGTGTCAAAGCCATTGCTTGCGATACCGAGAAAGCCAATGATGTAAAACGCATCATCGCCATCTGTAAACAACTCGTGCCCAATAAAGTCGGCACGGGTCGTCAGATTAAAGCCATGATTATGGGCATTCCAAACGTTGGCAAATCAACGCTAATTAATACGCTAGCAGGACGCGCGGTGGCAAAGACAGGCGATGAGCCAGCCGTGACCAAGTCGCAGCAGCTGATTAAGCTTGACGATGACATCATGCTCTATGATACCCCCGGAATGCTATGGCCAAAAGTCGAAAACGAACACTCTGGCTATCGTTTGGCAGCGACTGGTGGTATTCGTGATACGGCTTTTGACTTCGCTGATGTGGCCAGTTACACCGCTGAGTACTTGATGCATGCCTATCCTGAACTGCTAAAAACTCGCTATAAAATTGAAGAATTACCTAAGACAGATTGGGAGTTTTTTGAAGTGGCGGGACGTAATCGCGGCTGTGTACGTTCGGGCAATCAAGTCGATACGTACCGCATGTCTGAGATTCTCGTGAATGAGTTACGTAGCGCTAAAATTGGGCGCATTACGCTAGAAACGCCAGCAATGACCGAGGCTGAAGAACTCGTGGTCGCTGAACAAAGACTCGCTACAGAAGCGAAAAGAATTGCTAAAGAAGAAGAGAAGCGTTTGCGTCGTTTGAAAACACGGAAGAATCGGAAGTAGGTTTGGTTCAAGGCTCATTACTCAAAAAACTATTGCCTATATAAAAGCCCTTATGGGCTTTTTTTATGTCTGTATTATCTGTATAACATAAGTATCGTATATCAAAATTATAAATATAGAGAGTGCTTAATGACAGATTACAGCGTAATGAAAGAGTTAACTTTTTCTAGTAGAGATGAGTTCACACGTAAGCCTATCGCTGAAAAAATCATTAAGTTATTAGATTCAGATATTGATGTCTCACCACTTATCATCGACGGTAAATGGGGTACAGGTAAAACTGAATTTTGCTTCAAACTCAAAAACCTCATTGAAGCAGATAATCCCAATAACTATAAAGTTGGCTACGTGAACGCCTTTCAAGCTGATCATGCTAATGAGCCGCTTTTAACACTTATAGCTGAGGTGGCTAGTTTCTACGATGAAAAAGATGACAAGCGCAAGAATTTTATAAAAAATGCAGTTCCTTACCTAAGGCTTATTTCTGGTATAGGTCTCAAAGCAGGATTAGGATTTGCATTCGGTAGATATGCGGTAGATATTCCTGACGCACTAGCAGATGGAATGGAAGAAATAAAGGATGGGTCAAAATCTCTTATCGACCAATCACTTGAGTCTATGATTAAAGACCAAGTAGAAGCGGAAAAGAATTTATCGACATTGCGTGATGCTCTATCTGATATTGCTTCCACAAACCCTATCATTTTACTTATTGATGAGCTCGATCGTTGTCGTCCAGACTTTGCAGTAATGATGTTAGAAACCATCAAGCATGTGTTCGATGTAGATAATGTGCAAATTATCTTGATTACCAATGCGGAGCAATTAAAAGCAACCATTAAGCACAGCTATGGTAGCGAAACCAATTCTCATGATTACCTATATAAATTCTTTAAGTATCAGATCAACTTGCCCACTTCTACAAAAGACATTGAAGGTAGATCAGTCGAAAATAATGTCACTTACTTTAAAGCCACAGTACAAGCTAGCAAAGTCATTCCACAAGACTTTAAAGAAAACCAATT
Source organism: Psychrobacter glaciei (assembly GCF_014652895.1). Lineage (GTDB taxonomy): Bacteria > Pseudomonadota > Gammaproteobacteria > Pseudomonadales > Moraxellaceae > Psychrobacter > Psychrobacter glaciei. The sequence goes on along the minus strand of NZ_BMZR01000005.1, from coordinate 131,719 downwards.
TATATACGAGATTCCAACTTTCCTTAATGTCGGGAAATTATCACTTCGCAACATTGAGCAGATTGTGCGTTGTATCGAAACGCTAATAATTTTTGAAGATAAAGAACAAAGTAAGTCACGGATTGTTGAGCAAATTTTAATGGTCTTCCTATCGTTTGTTTATATGATAGATAAAGGAATATTTCAGGAGATAATAAGCAAAGAAATCAATGAAGATAGGTTTATGAAATTTATCAACTCTCCAGAAATGTACTTTCAAGATAGGACTCCTCGAGCTCAAGAGTTTCAAACTAAAAGCATCATATTAATAATTTTTAGTAAGTACTTACCTGAAAATTGTTTTTACTTACCTGATGATTATTTAAAGTTTGAAAGAGCTGTAAAAATAATAAGTGATTTTTTATTAAAATATCAATTTCACAACGAAACAAATAATTTAGTTAATGGAAAAAACAATAACTCCTATATCTATAAATACATCGAACATACAATCAACAACCTTCAACTTTTCGAAATCGTTAAGTAGTTATTTTTATTATATTATTTAACTGTATTATGCCAAGGTTGGGTCGTAGCAAATACGTATATCAGGTATAATTGTTTACCTTCAAAAAACCAAATATAAGAGCCTATGACCCAGCTAACTGCCAACTCTATACCTTCTGAAACCAACTTTAATCACTCTACAACATCTCTAAACTCCTTTGCCCCGCGCCTACTCGATTGGTTTGCCGAAAATGGTCGCCATGACTTACCTTGGCAACAACACCAGACTGACACGCCCAACCCTTATATTGTTTGGCTATCTGAAGTCATGCTGCAACAGACGCAAGTAACGACAGTGCTACCCTACTTTGCCCGTTTCATGGACAGCTTTCCAACAGTGCAAGATTTAGCAGCAGCGGACTGGGATGCCGTGGCGGAGCATTGGGCGGGGCTAGGCTACTATGCACGCGCGCGTAATTTGCATAAAGGCGCGAAGCAATTAGTTGAAGTCATTGATGAGACGGGCGACTTTCCGCAGACGCTAGCAGGATGGGAAGCTGTTTCTGGAGTTGGCCCATCGACTGCTGGCGCGATTATGGCAATGGGATTACATCATTATGGCGTCATCTGCGATGGCAACGTTAAACGAGTAATCACACGTTGGGCAGCGATTGACGGCGATATTACCAAGTCAGCCACGACCAAAGATCTATGGGCATTAGCGGAACGTTTAACGCCTGTCGATGACTCAGGATTATTTGCGCAAGCGATGATGGATATGGGTGCGACATTATGTACCCGTAGCAAGCCTGCTTGTCTTTTGTGTCCATTAGAGGAAGACTGCCTAGCCCATGCGCAAGGTCGCGAGACGGATTATCCAGTCAAAGCAAAAAAACAGCCTAAACCTAGCAAGTTTAGCAATGCACTGTTAATTAAAAATTCTGGTGGCAATATATTGTGGCTACAACGCCCTGATAATGGCATTTGGGGTGGACTGTGGAGTTTGCCTTTGCAGTTTGTTGAAAAAATTGACGGTAAAGCTGGTAGTAAGGCGACTGCTAAAAAATCAGAAGCCAGCGAGGATAAATCATTAAAAGTTGCTAGCAATGAAAAAATTTATGAAACAGAATTTACCACTGCTGAGCAAATTATTAACGAGTGGTTAGATAAGCATAAATTGGCAGCAAAAGCAGTCAGTAAAACTTTATTAGACGACGCTCCTATTAAGCATTCGCTGACCCATTTCCATTGGTATTTGACACCACAATCCGTTACTTTAAACGCTAAGCAAACTGCCGAAATAACCGAAGCCTTACAAGCAGCAGAGATTAATATTCATTGGTTAAATGCTAATGATGCGCAGGCAACGCTTGGATTGCCACGCGCGATGGTTAAGATTTTAGAATAATCATATAATCCATGCCTCCACACCAATTATGCTCAAACCAACTGATTAAACAACCATCTCGTATGCCATAAAAAAAGCGACTCATCATAAATAGTGAGTCGCTTTTTATTTAATGCTCATAAATACAGAATAAGCTAAGACTTTGGCACTCGCAAGCGCATCAACCCTTCCTGCTGCACAGTGGCCACCAGCTTACCATCTTGCCAGAACTGCCCATGGTTTAAGCCCTTTGCATTAGACGTGGTATCACTCCACATGTCGTACAATAGCCAGTTATTCAAATCAAAATTGCGATGAAAATGCATCGAATGATCGATACTGGCCGCTTGTAAGCCACTAGTCATAAAGCTGACACCATGCGACATCAGGCCGGTTCCCACTAGATAAAAATCAGAAGAGAACGCCAATAGTGCTTGCTGAATAGCAATGGGCTGCTTACCCAGTTCACGAATGCGCAACCAGTTCGCCTGTTTAGGTTTCATCGGCTCCGGATGAATCGGATCGCGCGGTTTGACTGGCTTAATCTCGACATGGCGACGACGCATAAAACGGGCTTTGAGCGCGTCTGGCACTTTACCGACATATTCTTCTTTTAAATCCTGCTCAGCGAGCAAATCTTCAGGCGGCGGATAAACTGGCATATCTTCTTGATACTCCAAGCCCTCTTCCATCGGTGAAAATGAAGCAATCATTGAAAATATCACTTGCTCAACTGGTGGCTTGCCACGCACTTCTTTATATTGAATCGCGGTCACTTCACGCGCAGACAGACTACGACCGTCACGTAGGCGGCGCACTTGATAAATAACGGGCTGAGTGATGTCCCCACCGCGCAAAAAATACCCATGCAGTGAGTGACAGGGTTTGTCTTTATCTAGTGTATGCGCCGCTGCCATGATGGCTTGGGCAAGCACTTGTCCACCAAAAATACGACTGCCGACATAATCGTGGCTTTTACCCTCAAAGACATCAGGAGTAACCTCGATAAGCGCCACCGTAGTCAGCAGCTCATCAATCAGTTGCGAATAATCGGACATGACGATATGTTTCCTTATTTTTATCAAAAACGCTAAGCATCTAAAAATGGGCATCTAAAAACATGCATCCAACGATATCAATATGATATCGAGCAAGATCCTTTGCGGTTGAATGTAAAATAATATGAAATCACTTGCTGAAAATACACAAGAGAGATTTTAGAACAAAAAATACCGATGAAGTATCGCGATGATTAAACATTCATTATTCGGCAAGAAGGCCAACATCTTACCCAAAATTGCGAGCTTTGACTAGATAATGGCGGTGTATCCACCAGTATCCGTCGAATGCACTAACTTAGCGACTAAAGCACATAGGGTCTGTTGAACATTCAAATGTGGTACTGGCAGTGGCTATTTTTTAGACAATACGCAGTGAAATTTTTGACGCCTAGTCGTTCTAGGGTAGACAATTTCGCCATGCATTGGCAAAAAATAGCCCTGCCCCTGCTTGTATACTTGGGGCTGATGCTAAAATCATCCCAAACGTTGTTGTAAACCTAGCTAAGGTCTCGACATTATCGTCGGTTTACGCCTAGTTTGATGCGATTTTAGCGATCAGCAGTCCTAATATTTGAATGTTCAACAGACCCTAATATCAATTATGATAAATGAACAAAAAAACGAGACGGTTAGACACCTCGTTTTTATATCAGACTTTTAACTTATGGTTTTACTGCCACTAGCACGCGGATAGAGTCTGGCACTAGCGATAAATTACTCAAGGCTTGCTCGCCTTGGGCTTTTAGCTGCTCAAGACGCTCAATCTCTGCAGGACGAACGTTAGGATTGATGGTTTGTAGGTGCTTTAGGCGTTTGATTTCACGTGACCACTGTTGGCTAAAGCGGGCGCTCGCCTGCTCACCAATCTCAGCAAGCTGCTGACGGGCAATGTCTTCGGCTTCATAATAACGCTGCTCAATCACATCTCCACGTACTTTAATCACTTGGCGGGCACGGTTTTTATCCAGACGCTCAATATGCGGCATGATCATATCGGCACTGATACGGGCGGATAAATCACTGCCTTGCTCACTGATAAATACACGGATATTTTGTGTCGTCAACGTCGCTGGCAAATTGAGCAATCTCGGCGCAATCGCTTCGACACGGAAATTCACTTCGAGCAGTACCATACCTTGTGGCACAGCAGAACTTTTTAGCATCGCAACCGTGGTATTACCAAAGGTGCTGGTACTCGCCAGCTCATAGATAGCGCGCATCAATGGATGCTCATGAGTGATGAATTCGATATCTTCGCGCTGGAGTGCTTGCTCACGCTCAAAGGTCAAGGTCATACCGTCTTCATCACCAAGTGGCAGGCCATCGATATAATCACTAATCTCGGTGCTATCAATCGGAGCAATCACCCACGAACCATCGCGCTGGATATTGTGATCAATATTGGCTGAGGCAAAAAAGCGCTCGATAAACTGCGGCAATAGATTATGACCATCAAAATCACGCATGGCGTCCGCGATACGACCAGCAACACGGGGACGGCACGAGTTATATTCTAATAGGCGATCACGACCCGCTTGTAGCTGCGCCTCTAGCCCCAATCGCGTCTGTTGTGCTTCTTCAATAATACCTTGCAGAATCGTACGATTAGCATCGGTATCCGCGCCTTCAAGCATCGGCTTAAGCTCTTGGATATACTGCTCTTGTACACTCTGCGCGGTCGGTGAAATCTGATTAAACATATTCAGCGCATCATGATACCAATGATACAATCGCTCTTGCGCTGTGCCCTGTACATAAGGCACGTGCAGCATAATTTGTTGTGTTTGTCCGATACGATCTAAGCGACCGATACGCTGCTCCAAGGTATCTGGATTGGCAGGTAAATCCCATAGTATCAACTGGCTGGCAAACTGGAAGTTACGACCTTCTGAGCCAATCTCCGAGCACAATAATATCTGTGCGCCTTCACTGTCGGCAAAGAATGCCGCTGCTTGGTCACGCTCAAGTAGCGTCATCTGCTCAGTAAAGATAGCCGTCTTAATGCCTGCATGCAGACGTAATACCGCCTCCAAACTCTCAACGGTCGCGCCACTACGGGCAATCAGTAATACTTTTTTGTGCTTAAGCTCACCGCGCAAAATCTCAATCAACCATGGCACACGTGGATCGTCTTCTAGCCAGCCACCATCAGGTTGATTTTCTTCGCCCCATAGCTGCTCGCGCAATTTGCCAGTGGTTTGATAGCTGTCTATCCATGCGGCAGGCAATGGCAGCGGATAAGGCTGACTGCTACGACCATAAAACCCTTTAACACTCTCACGAGTATTACGGAATAAAATACGGCCCGTACCATGACGATCTAATAGCTCATTGAGCGCATGTGTACGCAGTTTTTCATCATCATTAATCGTTGCCAACTCATCCATGCTGATGTCTAGCAAACTGCTTAACGCGGCAATTTGACTGTCGCTCAAAGGCTTATCTTCGATTAACACACCAGCGACAGCAGCCGTTTCAGCAAAAGCTTCTTGACCATCGATAAACTCATCCAAATCATCAAAGCGATCTGGATCGAGCAAACGCAATCGAGCAAAGTGACTTTGTGCCCCAAGCTGTTCAGGCGTCGCTGTCAGTAGCATAACCCCTGGCGTCTCTTCGGCAAAGTCAGCAATCAAGTCATATTTATCGTTGCCGCCTTGCGCCTCGTCCCAATGCAGATGATGCGCCTCATCGACCACTAATAAATCAAACCCTGCATCCATCGCTTGATCATACAAGTCAGGATGGTCGAGCAACAAATCCATACCAGCAATGATACATTGCTCAGTCGCAAAGACATTTTGTTCAGGATCGTGTTCTTTAATGGCTGCCGCACGTACCAAATCAAATAAAGCAAAATTTAAGTTAAAGCGACGACGCAGCTCAATCATCCACTGATATTGTAGACTGTCTGGCACTAGGATAAGCACACGCTCAGCTTTGCCCGTTAACAACTGCTGATGAATAATCAAACCCGCTTCGATGGTTTTACCCAGACCCACTTCGTCAGCGAGCAACACACGCGGTGCGATACGCTTGCCAACTTCATGGGCGATATAGAGCTGATGCTCAATGATATCGACACGTGCGCCCATCATGCCTTTGAGTGGATGACCAGCAAGCGCCGATTGCATACGCAAGATATCTTGACGCAGCTCATACCAATCACCGCGCTCAATACGACCAGCTAGCAGACGCTCAAGCGGCTTAGCCAAGGTGATGTTGGCAGCGAGACGGGTTTCCATGATGCCGCGCTCGTGTTCATCAACACCGTATTTGAGCACGCCCATCACTTCATCAACCGCATTGACTAGATAGCACTTGCCGTCTTGGTCATAAATGCTATCGCCAACTTTGAACACCACGCGTGATAATGGCGCGGAGTTTTTCGCATAGACGCGCGTCTCTTCACTTTGCGGAAATAAAATATGTACACATCGGTCGTCTACATCGATGACCACACCTAAGCCCAACTCGGACTCCGTATCAGATAAATAACGTTGACCAACGGCGAATTCGGTGCTGTGCAATGAAGCGATAGAGATAGTCATAAGGCGATGTCTTTTTGTACTCAGATGATAAGAAAATAGGTAGTTAGCAATGGTGGCTAGTAATGCTGGCAAAGGTTACTTACTCACGCCGCTACCCGTCAAAAAACGTCAGTGCAAAGCAGCCACATAAATCAAGCCAACGTTTTGGCCGAACCATTATATAACGTTAGCGGCTAGATGAGTGCGTTAAGTTGACTTTTCAAGAGCAGATTGATGCAAGATTATTTCAATGCCAAGCATAAGTTGGTCATATAAAATAATAAGATAACGACTCATCATTAAAAACCATTCAACAACATGCTACATTAAGCCGATAATCATGCAAACCCATTTAAAATAACAATGAGATAAGGAATAGCCATGCAAGCGGTTTTTTTAGATAAAGGTACGTTTTCTGATGGCGTCGACTTGCCAGCACCGACAGGCATCAGTGATTATGTGATTTATGATGACACGCCAAAAGACAATGAGGTCATTTTGGCGCGCTGCAAAGACGCTGATATTATCATCACCAATAAAGTCCAAATTGACGCTGACGTAATAAGCAAACTCCCCAACCTGAAGCTTATCCAGCTGACAGCGACCGGTATGAATAACGTCGACCAAGAGGCTTGTGTTGAGCATAATGTCGCGCTATATAACGTCGCAGGTTACGCGGTTAAAAGCGTGCCTGAGCATACCTTTATGCTCATGCTGACAGCTATGCGTGCCGGTATTTATTATCATCAAAAAGTCGCTGACGGCACATGGCAGGCAAACGGTAATTTTTGCCTGCTGGATATTCCGTTGATAGATTTGGAAGATAAAACGCTAGGGATTATTGGGGTCGGCACTATTGGTAAACGCGTCACCGAGATTGCTCGTGCTTTTGGCATGACGGTATTGTGGGCGGAACATCAAGCACAGACACCACGTAATGACGACTATACCGCGTTTGATGAAGTGCTTGCCCGCGCTGATGTGTTGAGCTTGCATTGTCCATTAAACGAGCAAACCCAACATCTCATTAATAAAGCCACCTTGGCAAAAATGACCAAGCAACCGCTTATCGTCAATGTGGCTCGCGGCGGCGTTGTCGATAGCCAAGCACTGACCGATGCCATCAACAATAAGCAAGTCATCGGCTATGCCAGCGATGTATTTGAGCAAGAGCCGATTGTCAAAGACGACCCTTTATTGACCCTTGCTAACCATCCACGTGTCATATTTAGTCCGCACAATGCGTGGGGCAGCAAGAGTGCGCAAGAAACCCTATGGCAAATGCTAAGCAACCAAGTCGCTGACTTTATTGATAGCCACCAAAATGCTAACGGCTAAAACGTAACCAGTCATCTTTTATTTTACGGTGTTTGAGCATAATGCGGTCGCTGACATAATTATTCGTCACATGCCAAGGGTAGCGATCGCCTTGCTTGGGCAACTCGTCCTGAGCTCGCTTAATATAACCCGCCGATAGCGCACCCATCACCGTATCTGACTGAACTTGTACCTTTTCACGCTTGGTCTCAGCTTGTGGCACAGCGACCTGATAACGATGGGTCTGCATATAATCAAGTAGCCGTACGATATACTGAGAAGCTAAGTCTACCTTTAAAGTCCACGAAGCATTGATATAACCAAACATCACGGCCATATTGGGCACATCCTCAACTAGGACTGCTTTGTAGGTCATACGTGCACCCACTTTGACTGGCTGACCATCAATATACAATGACGCGCCGCCGAGCATTTGCAGCTTCAATCCCGTTGCGGTGACAATAATATCAGCATCGAGATGTTTACCCGACTCAAGCATGATGCCCGTTTTAGTAAAGTGGCTGATTTGGTCAGTGACCACCCCTGCTCTTTTGCTGTGCAAGGTATTGAATAAGTCACCATCTGGCACCGCACAGAGTCGCTCATCCCATGGATTGTAAGCAGGAACAAAATGATCAACAGCGACACCACTACCTTTTAACTCTCTTTTCACGCCATAGGTTAATAGCGCTTTTAACACTTTCGGTGCATGGGCAGCAAACTGATAAACGCCTTGCTGTCTTAAGACGTTACGCGCCCGCAATAGCGTATAAGCTTGCTGTTTTGATAAAGGCGAAAATTTAGCAGATAGCCACTCAAGCGCATAATCATCGCCAGGTACGCTTGCCACATAAGTCGGCGAACGTTGCAACATCGTAACGTGCTGCACGCATTGACCATCGTCTTCATTGACCATCGCAGGCAACAACGTCATCGCTGTGGCACCGCTACCAATAATGACCACTTTTTTATCATGATAATCAACGTTGTTCCAATGCTGCGGATGGACGATTTGACCTTGGAAATCTTCTTCCTTTTCAAAATGCGGTTGATAACCCTGCTCATAGTCATAATAGCCGGTTGCCCCGACGACGAAGTTTGCGGTCAACGTAGACACCTCACCGCTCACATGATTTTTGATCGTGGCTGACCACTGTTGATCATGGCTTGACCACGACAACTGCTGCACTTCATGCTGATAGCGAATATGTTCAGTAATGCCAAATTCACGCGCCGTATCAGCGATATAACTCTTAATGTCTTCACCTGCTGCCAGCATTCGATGATCTAACCACGGTCTAAAACTATAGCCAAAGGTCAAGGCATCAGAGTCAGAGCGAATACCAGGATACGTAAATAAATCCCAAGTACCACCTAGATCCGAGCGCTTTTCTAATACGATAAATGGTGGCGTTTTTGCCTGCTTACTCACTTTCTTTTTTGGCTTGCGTTGTTGCAATTGACAGGCCATCCCGATACCGGCAAGCCCTGCACCGACGATAAGCACATCACAATCTACTGGCGGCGCTGCTGGTGATTTTTTGCGTTTAAAGCGCTTCTTGATGGCTTGTCTGGTCGCAGTGATATTAAGCATAATTTTATCCCTATAGTTAGCTTACTTACTTTTTATCCCATAACACAATATTGGTAATAATGTTTAAACAACCTATAACGCAAAGCCGACACCTTAAAAAGGGCTGGGACTCTCCCAGTCCATCCACGCACCTAGTACCGGATGTTTGAGACGCAGTTGCTGGGCATGCAGATTGAGCCGTGGCGCAATTGTCAATGCATTCCCTTCAGCATAAATGGGGTCGCCTATCATGACGTGACCGACGTGCACCATATGGACGCGCAACTGATGACTGCGCCCAGTGACTGGCTTTAGCATCACGCGCGTGACCGTTTGACCGTTGCAGTCTTCATGCGCAAGCACTTCATACAAGGTTAGCGCGTGCTTTGACCAGTCGTGGTCAACGATGTGGCGCGGTTTGGTGCTTGGCTCATAGCGTACTGGCACTGAGATTTTGCCTTTTGCACCCACGCTCTCCCATGCGCCAAAAACCCGTGCTTGATACTTTTTTTGCGGCAGACGTTCAATGAACTGTTTACTGATATTGGTTTGCGCAGCGGCATTTTTTGCAAAAATCAATAAACCAGAGGTATCCATATCCAGTCGGTGAATCAATTTAACCGCAGGATTGGCACGCTCTAGTCGCGCCAGCAAACTCACCTTTAGCGTTTTGCCATCGACACTCAGCAGTCCTGCTGGCTTGTCGACCACCCAGATATCGTCATCCTCGTAAACGGTAACGTCTTTCGCGAACGCTTTGAAGAACTCAAGCGGATAGGCACTTTCTTGGGCGTTAAGGGTTAGAATTTTTTCATCAGTAAAAGGCATAAAAGAAGCTACTTATATTGTTGAGCTTGAGAATAAATACTGTCGTGCATTAAAAATGCTAAGCCGAAGATCGCATCTAAAATGACCTATCGACATAAAGTTTATTGCTAAAAGTTGAAACTGAACCAGACCATGAGAACCATGTTCGAGCACAGAGCTAAAACGACAATAGATGGCAAAGGTGACAGGTAAAACAGTACTTGTATCGTTATGTGTTGATTTATTGTGCTAATAGTAATTGTTGAGCAATTTAACCAGCCTGTATCTGTCAAATCTGGGCAAACATGTTAATATAATGGCACATTTTCACCACTTCTTAACGCTTCTTTAGCTACTGACCAATCTATTATTAAACCAATATGCATGTCGATGAGTAGCGATAGAAATAATAAAACAAGAGAGAAAAACTATGTCAGACCTTATTGTTAACACCACCGATGCAAATTTTGACCAAGACGTCCTACAATCAGATGTACCAGTATTGGTAGATTTTTGGGCAACGTGGTGTGGTCCTTGTAAAGCAATTGCCCCTATTCTAGAAGACCTAGCATCTGAGTATCAAGGCAAAATCAAAATCGTCAAAGTTGATGTTGATAACAACCCACAAGCAGCCAGCCGTTTTGGTATTCGTAACATCCCAACGCTATTTGTATTCAAAGATGGCGAAAAAGTTGACTCAGTAATGGGTTTACAACCAAAAGCTGAATTGGCTAAAGTAATAGATAAACATCTATAAGTGATACTGCTGGTTTTAACTCATTTAAGTACTAGCAAATGCACAGAAAGCCAGATTAATCGAAAAAGCCATTATCTTGTATAGGTAATGGCTTTTTTGCTTGTTTTTTATGCAAAAACCGCAATTATATGACTTTTTTAGCAAAAATTATTGACAATGCCATTATGAAAACCGTATAGTCTGCTGACAAGAGAAAACTAACGGTTTTCCTAAGTATCTTGTCGCTATTCTCCTCGTGTTTATCAACAAAAACACAATCGTCATTATAAACACCATTACTGAACGAAATGACTAAACACAATTACTGATACTGAGTTTTTGACGCAGACTCTTATGTGGCCTTCTTTATCTTCATTTCTTATGACCTTGCAGCAAAACTCGCAACGCGTACGTAAGCTGACACATAAAATTTTTACTACATAAATCCAGCTCTGTGCCCACACCCTCTATCGCCCTACAATCGTTGTTTTAATCAATATCGTGATTCGTGCTGCTAATGGCATCTCTCATCTGACCAATTGCTAATGACCTATCTATGAATCTAACTGAATTAAAGAAAAACTCAATCGCCGAGCTATTGGCCATCGCCAAAGAAATGGGTCTTGATAATATGGCGCGTAGCCGTAAACAAGATATCATCTTTGCTATCCTAAAAACCCATGCTCGTAACGGTGAAGCCATCTACGGTGATGGTGTACTTGAGGTTCTCCCTGATGGTTTTGGTTTTTTACGCTCCTCAGAAGGCTCTTATTTAGCAGGCCCTGATGATATCTATGTCAGCCCCAGCCAAATTCGTCGCTTTAGCCTAAAGACTGGCGATAGTATCGCTGGCACCATTCGCCCGCCAAAAGATTCTGAGCGTTATTTTGCGCTATTGAAAGTTGGTGAAATCAACTTTGATACCCCAGATCGCTCACGTCATAAGCTTATCTTCGAGAACTTGACTCCCCTATTCCCAACCGAGCAATTAAAGCTCGAGCTAGGTAACGGTACTACTGAAGATTTGACGGGTCGTATCATCGACCTGATTGCTCCGATTGGTAAAGGTCAGCGCTCTATTATTGTCGCACCGCCAAAAGCCGGTAAAACAATGTTGCTACAGACCATTGCCCAATCCATCACTCGTAACAATCCTGAGTGCTATCTAATCGTGCTACTGATCGATGAGCGTCCAGAAGAAGTCACCGAGATGGTACGTACGGTACGCGGTGAAGTGGTTGCTTCGACCTTTGATGAGCCACCTCAGCGCCATGTACAGGTTGCCGAAATGGTCATCGAAAAAGCCAAGCGTTTGGTTGAGCACAAGCAAGACGTGGTTATCCTATTGGATTCTATTACTCGTCTCGCCCGTGCCTACAACACCGTTATTCCTTCATCGGGTAAAGTATTGACCGGTGGTCTGGATGCCAATGCATTGGAACGTCCAAAACGTTTCTTCGGTGCCGCGCGTAATGTTGAAGAAGGTGGTAGCTTGACGATTATTGCCAGCGCCCTTATCGATACTGGTAGTAAGATGGACAGCGTTATCTTTGAAGAATTTAAAGGTACCGGTAACCAAGAGATTACGCTTGAGCGTGATTTGGCTGAAAAACGCGTCTTCCCTGCGATTAATATCAAAAAATCTGGCACTCGCCGCGAAGAGCGCCTGCTTGATGAAGATAAATTGCGCAAAGTTTGGATTCTACGCAAATTGCTACAGCCGATGGATGGCGTGCAAGCCACTGAATTCTTATTGGATCGATTAAAAGAAGCGAAGACCAATGATGAGTTCTTTGAGCAAATGAAACGTAAATCGCAAAACTAATTTCCGATTATCTTGTCAGATGTATTTAGCTTTGATTCAATATTAAGACCACCAATAGGTGGTCTTTTTTATTTACAATACTAGGGCGTGTCCTCAATTCAATCGATGAATATCTAAATGGGCTAAAAATGGCTAAACTTCGTCAAACAGCTGGGTAATATCAAGATATTAACTGCGCTATTTTCCTTGTTTGACTGCAATTTATCTCATTTCTATCACCATTTTTAAAATGAGGACACGCCCTGAAATATCCATTATCTAATGATTAGAAATTTGCTATTCAATATAAGCTGTAGGTACTGCCTATGACACAGTGTGGCAACATCGCTTACATCGTGTTTGCAAAGATTAGCGTTTTTACTACGACTATATGATTAGCAACCGACTATCATGATAGATAGTAGGAATATATTTGAAAATAATCTGGACGCCTTCTTTTAAGGATCTGGTATTTTAAACTTGATGAATCTATAGGTAATCATATGAAATTTGCTAAAACAATCGTAATGACGGCAATCACTAGTTCTGCTCTTATCATGAGTGGTTGTGCTAACACTGGATATACCAGTGGCTTAAGCAACACGACTAAAGGTGCTGCTGCTGGCGCTGCTGCTGGTGCACTTATTAAAAGTGGCGGCGATAGCAAAGACATCGCTCGTGGCGCACTTGGTGGTGCTGCAATAGGCGGTGCTGGTGCTTATATTCTAAATAACAGCAGATAATCTCTAATTAGGTTAACTGCTTTTATTCTGTATACGCATAACTCTGCCTAGAATGTTTTAAGACAAAAAAAGCCTGCAATCAATTGCAGGCTTTTTTGTGTTTAGCATTTGGTTTATTGGTCAAAAGCCAGTGCGTCTATAACGCCCCACTAAAAGTATCACAGGTCTGCACATTGCCGCTCTCCAAACCACGAGTGAACCATTGGACACGCTGCTGACTGGTACCATGGGTAAAGTTGTCAGGGACTACCGCGCCTCCACTCGCACGCGCCAAACGATCGTCACCAATTTGGCTGGCTGCATTGATGGCTTCATCTATATCGCCCGCTTCTAAAAACTGGACACGTTCTTGATTACGCTGCGCCCATACACCCGCGAAGCAATCAGCTTGTAGCTCTTGTAATACGGAGAGCTTATTGGCTTCTGCACGCGTCACTTGCTGACGAGCTTCATTAACCTGTTGGCTAATACCCAATAGCGTCTGCACATGATGACCAACTTCATGCGAGATCACATAAGCTTGCGCAAAATCTCCCGCTTTTCCTTGGTTTTCGCCATTACCTGATCCTTGTTGATCACCTGTAATACCAAGGTTTTGCCGCATTTCTACAAAGAAAGAAGTATCTAGATAGACCGTCTGGTCTCCTGGACAATAGAATGGACCCGTTGCAGAGCTGGCACTACCGCAAGCCGAGCTGACTTGTCCATTAAAGAGTATCAATGACGGCTCTTGATAAGTACTACCACCTTCATTAAATATTTGATGCCACACTTCTTCTGTGTCGGCTAGCACTACTTTTACAAACTGCGTATCACGATCGTCACTGGTCGCCGGCTCGGTTGAAGTATTGCTACCGCCACCTGCTACTACTTGGCCCGTTTGTAAAGCGGTCATGGGGTTAACGCCAAATACTAACCACAAAATACCCGCGATAATAATACCGCCGATACCACCGCCAATCATTTTGCCACCACCGCTACTCGTGCGTACGTTAGAGCTACCTCGTCTGCCTTGCCATTTCATATTCTTACTCCCGAAACATACGATACACCCTGCCATGCGCATGGGTAGTTATTTATATTGTTTAATTGTTGACTCGATTTGCTATTAATCATGCTTAATAGATGCCTCACCTACCCGCTGTTTTTCTAGTCTTTGATTATCCTTCCATTCTAATAAGCAATTAACCTGTTACCTGCTTTATTTAGTAAAACTTGTCTAATAGAATCTAGTTAAATGGAAACGCCACACCATAATGTTCGCCAATTGGTTACGAAAATGGCTCGATTTGCATTAATTATACGTCGATTAATTGAGGTTGTTGTATTAAAAATTATATTAGATAAGCTATGTAAAATACTTTTTACAATTTTATTGTTACTCAATTGTACAGGGTCTTTTCATTTGAAAAGAAAACATATAGAATGCGTGGAAGCTGAGTAGCTGTGACTAAGACTAGTTGAATTCTGAGACATCTCGGACATTCAACCTTTGCTGCTGCTACTGCTCATTTCATTTTCCCGGAGAAAACCTTATGAAACTTAAATTACTTGCTCTAGCTGGTATCATGACTGCAACTATGGGCCTAACTGCCTGTGACAGCAACAAAGAAAACGCTGCTGAAGATTTATCTGACGCGCAAGAAGAAGTGCAAGACGCTTCAGAAGAGCTAAACGAAGCTGCTGCTGAAGGCGAAATGACTGCTGATGCTGACGCTGCTGTTGCCGGCGCTGAAGCTGATATCGCTGATGCACAAGCTGCAACTGCTACTGACGAAATGGACGCTGAAGTTCCTGTAGACGGTACTACTACTAGCGTAGATATGGCTAGCGAAACTGATACTGCTGTTGCAGCATCTGACGAAGTTGTTGTTGAAGAACCAGCTCAGTAATTTTATCGTATCCAACGATAGATATACTGTAGTAAAAAAAAGAGAGCCTATGCTCTCTTTTTTTATGCCTATTATTTAATATATTTGATAACGGGCTAGAAGATTTAATGCTTGTTGTCACACTTTGCATTGACAGCTATAGACAACGCACACTGATCCTGAAAAATCATCGCGACATTATAAGATCTTTCACTGGTCAGAATTTTATAGAGATGAGTGACAGCTATTCATCAAATAGACGCTCATCAACCTGTTGACGAAATTTTTGCCCCGTTTTAAAGGTGACCACACGGCGTGCTGATACAGCCACGGGCTCTCCTGTCTTAGGGTTGCGTCCTGGACGGCTGCTTTTATCTTTAAGCTCGAAGTTGCCAAAGCCTGAAAGCTTGACCTCGTTGCCATCAATCAAACTCTCTGACAACTCATCAAAAAAATTCTCTACCAAACAGCGGCCTTCTTGGCGTGTCAGGTTAAGATGACTCATCAAATGCTCAATCATGTCAGATTTGGTTAAGGTGCTCACAGTACGACTCCTATGCTATGTCGTGATGTCGAAT
The DNA here is from genome assembly GCF_014652895.1 of Psychrobacter glaciei. GTDB lineage: Bacteria > Pseudomonadota > Gammaproteobacteria > Pseudomonadales > Moraxellaceae > Psychrobacter > Psychrobacter glaciei. The sequence goes on along the minus strand of NZ_BMZR01000005.1, from coordinate 115,826 downwards.
ATCATGGTTTAGCGGTATGAGGGTTAAGCTTAGTTAGTATAAAGGTTTTTTGTTATTCTTTTAATAAAGTCTGAATTAAAATCCTTTGATAATAACCACTTAACTTTTTTTATAAAATTTTATCTAAGATAACAATCTTTATAAATAGCAATGCTCTATAGCCTCATAACAAGAAAGGCTACAGAGCATAGGCTATTATGAATGTTGTGTGTTAGCTGTCACGCAGTTTTGCAGCATGTTGCTCAGTTAGTGCTTGTACCACCTTGTCAGTCGCTGTTTTCACAGCTTCATCAGACAAGGTCTGCGATCTATCCTGCCATATTAACGCAAATGCCAGTGAACGCTGACCTGCCGGTACTTTATCACCTTGGTAAACATCGAATAACCATAGATCAGTCAATAGCTCACCTGCGGCAGCACGAATCGTCGACTCTAATGCCTGTAAACTGATCTCGCTATCTATTAAGATGGCAATATCGCGGCGTACTTGTGGGAATTTACTTGGCGTGGTAATCGCCTGCTGTTCACGAGCCAGTGTTAGCAAAGGTGCAAGGGATAGTTGGGCGACCCAAGTAGCCGGTAAGTCTAGCTGTTTGGCCGTATTAGGATGCAATTGACCAAGCCAACCGACATACGCATCATCGATGTATAATTTGGCGCTTTGACCCGGATGTAAGAAGGCAAGCTCACTACGCTCGTAGCGGATACGCATGCTATCGATTTGCGCTGGTAGCAGTTGCTCGATATCGTGCTTAAGGTCATAAAAGTCTAGCGCACGGTTTTGATAAGCTTGCTCATCCCAAATATCACCGACTGCGACCAAGGCAATACTTGGCGTTTGTACCAAATCACTAATACTTTGACCAACAAAGCTAAGACCTGTTTCAAAGAAACGTACGCGTGGCTGCTGACGATTAAGATTGTATTGTACACAAGGCAATAAACTTGATAGCAAAGTACGGCGCATCACTGCTAAATCACTAGAGATAGGATTGGCTAATGCCAATACTTCTCCTAATGCCTCATCATCAAGTAACGCTTCTATTTTTGCGTCACTAAAGCTAAAGCTGATCGCTTCCATATAGCCATTATCGACCAGTGCTAGCTTCATCTCGTGCGTCAAGTCTGCCGTATCATCATAATCCATGCTGACTTGCAAATGCGGCAACACGCTTGGAATATTGTCATAGCCATAGATACGAGCGATTTCTTCGATGAGATCTTCTTTGATACTCATATCAAAACGATAAGAAGGCGGCGTGCAGATAAGGCTATCCGCTTGCTGCTCTACCTCAAACCCTAATTGGGTTAAGATACGCCCCATAACCGCTGGCGCTATCTCAATACCGATGACATCACGAACTTTAGCGATTGGCAAAGTGATTGGTGCACGGGCTGGCAAGTGCTCAGTATTTTCTGCTTCGACTATAAAACCTGCCTGACCACCAGTAACGCTAGTAATCAAATCAACAGCACGCGCCAGTGCCAGCGCTGGTAATTCAAAATCTACCCCACGCTCAAAGCGTTGTGAAGCATCAGTGTGCAAACCAAAACGGCGTGCACGAGCGGCAATAGCAAGCTGACCAAAGAAAGCGCTTTCTACAATAATATTGGTCGTGCTATCAGTCACACTACTACGCTGACCACCCATGATACCAGCAAGAGCAAGAGCGCCTTTATCATCAGCTATCACCAACTCATCGCCCGTTAAGGTAATGGTTTGCTCATTCAGCAAGGTAATGGTCTCAGCAGGATGTGCCAAACGAACCACGATATCACCAACAATGGTATCGGCGTCAAAAGCATGTAGCGGTTGACCCAATTCCATCAATACATAGTTGGTCACATCAACCAAAAAGTTGTGCGAGCGTAGTCCTGATTGAACCAACGCATCTTGCATCCATTTTGGGGTATCAATGCTACGATCAATACTGCTGATTGATTGTAATAAATAACGCGGGCACGCTTCAATTGCACTGACCGTTACCGCTGGCGTAGCAGTATCAGCACCGTTATCAGTAACTACCACATTGGTAGGAATCTCAGGCAGCTGCATTGGCAAGTCGTTAATGACTGATATTTCACGCGCAATACCACGGACACTAAAACAATCACCACGGTTTGGTGTGATAGAGATATCCAGTATTTGGTTATCGAGACCTAAATATTCACGGATATCTGTACCAATCGGCGCATCAGCTGGTAGCTCAAGAAGACCATCAATGCTATCGGTTAAATCAATCTCAGACGCACCGCAGAGCATACCGTTAGAGTCGACACCACGTAGGTTGCCATTTTTAATTTTAAAGCCTTTCTTGTCATCGCTTGGGAGCACTGCACCAACGGTCGCAACAGGTGCTTTCATACCGACGGTGACATTAGGCGCACCGCATACGATTTGTAGCAGCTCAGCTTCACCGATATTTACCTGTGTGACGCGTAGCTTATCAGCATCTGGATGTTGCTCGACGCTGACGACTTCACCGACGACCACACCACTAAAGGCACGGGCGACCGCATAGCGATCATCAATCTCTAGCCCTGCCATGGTGAGTTGTTCGGCCAACTGCTCACTGGTATTGTTGGGGTTTACCCATTGACGTAGCCACTGCTCACTAATTTTCATAAATATCTCGGATCAGAATTTTATAATAAAGATTTTAGAATAAAGGATGACGTATTAACCTGTTATATCAACGAGGGAAACGTTAGCCAAACTGTTTTAAGAAGCGTACGTCGTTTTGGAAAAACAGGCGCAAATCATCAATACCATAATAGAGCATCGCAAAGCGCTCAATACCCATACCAAAGGCAAAGCCAGTGTATTTGTCGCTATCAATACCGCAGTTGGTCAGCACTTGTGGATGCACCATACCGCAGCCCATGACCTCAAGCCATTTGCCATTGTCATCTAAGATATCAACTTCAGCAGAAGGCTCAGTAAATGGGAAAAATGACGGACGGAAACGAACGGTTAATTCTTTGGCAAAGAAAGCTTCTAAGAACTCACTAATCAAGCCTTTTAGCTCAGCAAAGGTACTCGACTCAGTAACCATAAGCCCTTCTAACTGATGGAACATCGGCGAATGGGTTTGGTCCGAGTCATTACGATAGACGCGACCGGGACAAATAATACGAATCGGTGGCTCATTCTTTTCCATGGTGCGAATTTGCACTGGACTGGTGTGCGTACGCAACAAATAATGCGCATCAAAGTAGAAGGTATCGTGCATCGCGCGTGCAGGATGATGCGATGGGATATTTAGTGCTTCAAAGTTATAGTAATCGCTCTCAACTTCAGGGCCTGTGGCGACGTTAAAACCTGCTTGTATAAAATACTGCTGCATACGCTGGGTAATCATGGTCACTGGATGCAAATGGCCTTTTTGACCACCGCGAGCAGGCAATGTAATATCAATGCTCTCGCTTGCAAGCTTGGCATTTAATGCCGTGACTTCCAGCTGCTGCTGCTGATTGGTCAACGATTCTTGAATACGGCTCCGCACTTGATGTAACCAGCCACCGTAAGTTTTTTTATCGTCGCTGCTGAGCTTACCCATCTGCTTTGACCAGCCGGTTAATGGGCTCTTTTTGCCAGTCAATTGCACACGCAACTCTTGCAGCACACGCGCATCAGTTACTTGTAAGATTAAAGATTCAGCAGCACTGGCAAATTCAGTCAGCTGAGCTTCATTTAGCTCATTGAGCTCTGAAGACAAAGTCGGTAGCGCCGACAAATCGTTGGTGGCAACAGGGGTAGTCATAAGACGCATCATTCCTGATTTAAACAGACTATTAATTGTAGGGACTTGACCAAATATTGCAAACCATTTACCCAGTTACTTTTAATTAGTTATTCGTATTTAGTTATTCGTATTTAGTTATTCGTATTTAGCTACTTTCAATTAGTTGCTCGTAATTAGCTATTTTTAATTAACTGCTTTTGTTTCGCTAATTGTACCTAACTACTTTCGAATAACAAAAAATAAGTACCAGTTATGTGAATGGCTTGAATATTTAGACGATTAAATGTGCAATATCACGAAAAGCACAAGAAGCTTAAGCATTAATAAAATTAGTCGTAAAATAATTTAATATAAAAAAAGCCACCGACCAGCGGTAGCTTTTATTAATATCGACCTATTAATCAATATTAGTCCTATTCGTTTAGATGCTTAATCAGATAAGCGTTATATCTACTTAATATCTAAAGGATAGTTAATATTTATGCTAGTTCCGCTTTTGCTTTTTCAACCAATGCTGTGAAAGTCGCTGCATCATGCATAGCGATGTCAGCAAGTACGCGACGATCGATTGAGATGTTGGCTTTTTTCATACCATTGATAAAGCGGCTATAGCTTAAGCCGTTTAAGCGTGCACCAGCATTGATACGTGCAATCCAAAGACGACGGAAGGTACGTTTTTTGTTGCGACGGTCACGATAAGCATATTGACCAGCTTTGGTCACTGCTTGTACCGCTACGCGGTAAACACGTGAACGGGCACCGTAGTAGCCTTTTGCGCGCTTTAAGATTTTTTTGTGACGACGATTCGCCTGTACACCACGTTTTACACGGGCCATAAATTACTCCAAGATATTGTTAATCATTATTAAACGAATCACGATGTCATCAAATAGTAGACATCGTTATCAAATTGCAAGGTCAAATATTTTTAACTAAGTAGCTATGAATTAAACAGCGCTTGATTAAATACATATGACGATAGGCTATTAGATGTATGGGCACATACGACGAACTGCTGCTTCGTCAGACTTGTCCACCATCTTAAGACCGCGCAACTGGCGAATACGCTTAGCTGATTTCTTGGTCAAGATATGGCTTTTGTTTGCTTGCTTACGCTTGAAGCCGTTTGCTGTTTTTTTGAAGCGTTTAGCTGCACCGCTTCTGGTTTTCATCTTAACTTTCATGATGATTTGCCTCTTTGTCTTTAATAGAACCTGGTCGTCAAATAGTTAAAATGAATAGTGGCTTTAAAAACAACCACTAAACCTCTATTTGCCTCGAGGTGGGAGGCGCTATTTTAGCAGATAGTGTGCTATTTTGCCAAGTAAAGTTTCAGCCCTGTCCTAATGGACAATTCATGCTTGTCATTCGTCTTAACAAAAGTACATGTCCTAGCCGTTTTAAGCGTCATAAAGACCTTTCTTTTTTAGCTACCATTAATTTATAAGATATAAATAAGATAAAATAGCGCTAATAACCATGCAGCCACGATCAATTATTTACCATAAACCATAAACCAGACACAAGGCTTCAGCGCTCTTTGCCTCATTTCATATTTGTTGCTGGATAAAAACTCATGTCAGGTACTATTGAATAGTGTTCGATAGCACCTGACATTATTGAAATCTCTATAAAGCTTCATAAACCACGAATTTTTTTGTAAATAGATTGAATCTCGGTTTAAGCTGTGCTTAAGTAGAGACTGAGCGTCGCAACATTTTAAGTGCCAATAAACAACGCCAATTACTGCATCTACTGACCGTAGATCATACGATGCATGTTTATTTTTAACTATTCGGCTAGCTTGCCAATTGCTCAACAGAACAACTGATTATGGACAATCACTCTAGGAGACGACGTTGTCAAACCAAGAACTAAACTTTGATGACGGAATATTTGTGTTTGAAACGGTGATGCGAGTGCGCAATACCGAAATTGATATGGGTCAGCATTTAGCACTGCAATCATTGACCGCCCTACTGACTGAAGCAATGCAGCGCTTTTTATACTCTAAAGGAATTAAAGAGATCAATGCCGATCATCAAGGCTTGATTATTAATAAGCTACAGCTGAGCATTTTTAGCTGTGTACGGGCACGTGAAGAGCTTCTGTTTGAGGTCGGCGTTGAGCCATTATGTGATAATGGTGGCAATATTGTGTTTAAAGCCATGCGTATGCACAATGGCGAAATAGTAGCAAAGGCAAGGCAGCATTTTGTCAATTATGATTTTCGCCTAAATAAAATAACCACGCTAGATAGCACGATTAAGAAAGCCTTATACCCGCATTTATTCGAGCTTTAACTTTTCTTATACCATTCACAAAAATTAGAGTAGCAAGGAAAACGAGTGTAAGTGCTACGCATTGTAGACTAAACGAGTTTGACACCGCTAATCGTACTTTTTGAGCTTGGTAGTACTAACCAATTACTTACCACTTTCTAATTATAAGACGATAGACAGATTATGACTTTACCTGCTTGGCTGACTGCCATAAAGTTTAACGCTGATGGTTTGATTCCTGCGATTGCTCAAGATCACGAGTCAGGGCGCATTTTGATGATGGCCTGGATGAATGCTGAAGCACTTCAATTAACAGCACAAACAAAAACTGCCGTGTATTTTTCACGTTCACGTGCCAAGCTATGGCATAAGGGCGAATCATCAGGGCATACTCAGACTGTCCATGATATTCGCTTAGATTGTGATGCTGATGTGATTGTGTTGAGTGTGACTCAGGCTGGTGGTATCGCCTGTCATACTGGTCGCGAGTCTTGCTTTTACCAGCGTTTGGATTTGTCTGGGCAGACCCCTGAATGGCAAACCGTCGATAAAGTACTAAAAGACCCAGCAGATATTTATCAATCTTCTGAAGCTTCTGGCGCTACTTCTCACAGCCATAATACTGATACAAACGATGCTATGAATGCGGATAGTACGAATAACGCAGTTGAAGATCATAATACCGCAACGGGTAACACCTCTATTTTACAGCAGCTTGATAACGTATTGGCAGAGCGCAAACAAGCGGATGCCGACAGCTCTTATGTGGCAAGTTTATATGCAAAAGGGTTGAATAAAATCCTAGAAAAAGTGGGCGAAGAAAGCACAGAAAGCATTATCGCTGCCAAAGACTTTGCCAATTGCGATGAGAAAACTAACAAAGCACAATATGACGAGGCTCGTCATGAGCTCATTTATGAGGTTGCCGATGTCTGGTTTCATACGTTGGTGGGGCTAGCGTGGTTCGATATAGAGTCAGACGCTGTGTTAAACGAGCTGGGTCGTCGCTTTGGGCTATCAGGCATCGACGAAAAGGCCTCGCGATAACTTGTGACACTATAAAGTTAATACAGTAACGATAACGGGCGAAATCGTAAAACAAATCTCTACTTGTTTTGATTATGATTGCTTTCACCTTTTTGTCACAATGGCAGGTTATAATATAGCTCTTTTAGCTTCGCATCTTTTATCTATATTTTTTGTTTAACAGATCAGTATTCTATAAAATAAAAGCATTCATATATAGATATTACAATCAAGACATTAAGGATATCATTATGGGCAGTTTTTCCATTACACATTGGCTGATATTATTGGTGGTAGTGGTGGTCGTATTTGGCACCTCAAAACTTAGAAACGCGGGCAAGGATTTGGGCGGTGCCGTCAAAGGCTTTAAAGAAGCGGTCAAAGATGAGAATACAGAGCATGCCAAAAAGCATGCAGTTCTCGACCATGATGGCAATGCACACCCAACAGATCACGCGGCAACCAGTAAGGTGCAGGATAGCGATATCAATACTGCACCTGTTGACGATAAGCACCATTGATAATACCAAGTATAGTGCTGGGTATGATACTGCTGGCATCTAGATAGTGATAATCAACCATTATGTTTGATATTGGGTTTTCTGAATTACTCCTCTTTGGCGTCATTGCCTTAATTGTCTTGGGCCCAGAAAAACTGCCACAAGCAGCACGCACTGCTGGGCAGTGGTATGCCAAAATTCGCCGTACAGTCTCTACCTTACAGTCTGAAATAGAGGCTGAGCTAGACCTAGCTGAAACACGGCAACAAATGCAAAAAGAGCTGGCTAAAATCCGTGAAACTGAGGCAGAAATGCGGCGTGAGATGGCAGAAATGCGCGGCAGTATGCAGGAGTTTGAGTCTTCACAAAACCAGACTCTGAAAGCCACGCATGATCTAGACGCTGACCATCGCAATAATAAAACAAGCAATAATCAGCAAGATAGTAGTGATCAAAAAAACACGCCACCTGTCACGCCAAAGGCGTTTGACTACGCCTACGAGCAGGACGAAAAATCAGCAGATTCTGAGCAATTATTGAAACACGGTACTGACGACGAAACCTCAAAAACTGCCTCTAGTGATAATATTCAACAAATTACTCAACCAACTGCTCAAATCATCACCACCAAACCGTGGGAAAATATGTGGTTCCGTCTGGGCGCTTATGATAAAGCGCGTCGTTTGCCGCAGCCTCCCTATTTACCGAATTACAAAGCGGATAGATTATTAAACAGTCATTTAGATCCTTCTTTAAAAACACAGGCTTCTGTCAATAAGCAGGAGACTGATTGATGAATTTATTTAAGCGCAAAAAAAGTCGTCAAGAAAAAATTGCAGATGCAGATTTAGAGAAAGTAACTGAGACAGCCAGTAACGAGAAATCTGGTGATATATTAAGTTCATTGGCTGATATGCCCATCACTGAGCACCTCATTGAGCTACGCTCGCATCTGATCAAAATATGCGTGGCAGTGTTAGTCATATTTTTAGCCTTGGCTGGATTCTCACGCGAGCTCTATAATTTCTTATCCGATCCATTAGTCGCGCAGCTACCCGCCAATTCGACGATGATTGCCACGGATATTACCTCTAACTTTATGGCACCAATACGCCTGACTGTCTTTGTCGCTGCCTTCTTTGCCATGCCTTATATTTTGTACCAAATTTGGTCTTTTGTCGCACCTGGGTTATATAAAAAAGAGAAAAAAATCGCTATCCCTGTGCTGATGTCATCTATCTTTTTGTTTTATGCGGGCGTGGCTTTTTCTTACTTTATCGTGCTAAAAGGCGTCTTAAAATTCTTTATCATGTTTGCCCCGCAGAATGTCTTGCCAATGACGGATATCGATAGCTATTTAAGCTTTGCGCTTAAGCTATTTATGGTGTTTGGCCTGACTTTTGAGATTCCCGTCGTCACCTTACTATTGATATTGGTGGGGATTGTCTCCATTCAGACTCTAGAAGATAAACGTCGTTATATTATCGTTGGTTGTTTTGCCGTGTCTGCAGTCGTCACACCACCCGATGGCGTGTCGATGTTGTTACTCGCCATCCCTATGTGGTTATTGTTTGAGCTGGGTCTGTTATTAGCAAAAATCTTAATCAAAGAAAAGTCTAGTCCTACTCTCGTATCGACAGACAAAGAGTAAAACACTTATCAGTCTAATCCAGACTAAAATAAAGTTATTGATTACATATAGCTATGCGTTAAACTACCATTACACCGTTTTATTCTTGCCTCATTAGTCAGCTGATTGCTTACTATCACGTTTTAGCATCACCATCATCTATAAGCCATTGTTTACCCAGTGGCTTTTTTTGCCCCTTTTGTTTTTAATCAATTTTTGTATTTAGGTAGCTTTATTATGTCCGCATCTATGCCAGCTTATATGAGCGATCCCACTGACGAGCAGCTGAGCGCGCTGAATATGGCGATGGATCACAAGTCGTTTAAAGTGGTCGCTTATGCTGGTGCCGGTAAAACCACGACGCTAAAACTAATCGGTGAGCGCCTACGTGGACGCGGCTTATATTTAGCCTTTAACAAAACAATTGCCAATGACGCTCGTTCAAAGTTTCCATCCCATGTGGAATGTCGCACCTTTCATTCGCTTGCTTATCGGCATGTCGCCCGTGATATTACTGCCAAGCTGTCTTTACCGCGCTTTTCACCCAAGCGTCTTGGCGACGATTTGGGCCTGCAACCGGTACAAGTACGCCGGCAAATGGATGGCATTAATAAATACATTACGCTCACGCCTGCGAGATTAGCTCGATTCGTTAGTGATGCAGTCAGCAACTTTTGTAGTACACATGCCAGCTATCCAGCACCAAGGCATATATTGTTTCCGAGTTGGCTTGATGAGTCTGATGCAGAGCAATTACGTGAGATGCTCTACCCTGCCGTAGAGCAACGCTGGCTACAGTCGATTGATGCACGTCACCCCGCTGGTATCGGGCATGACATTTATCTCAAACTTTGGGCGCTATCTAAGCCAAGTATCCCTGCGGACTTTATCTTATTTGATGAAGCGCAAGATGCTGACCCACTGATGATGGGAATTTTGACGCAGCAACCACGACAAGTCATTTATGTCGGCGATGCGCACCAGCAGATTTATGAGTGGCGCGGCGCAGTCAATGCGATGAAAAAACTGCCATTGCCGCAAACATTATTGACGCAGTCGTTTCGTTTCGGCGAACCGATTGCTGAGGTTGCCAACACTTTGCTCAAAGCCTTACAAGAAGAGGTACCATTAAAAGGCAATCCTAACAAGCAGTCTTCTACTGAAAAAGGTATGGTTCATAGTAAAAAAGATGCCATTCTATGCCGCACCAATGCCGCTGCGATGTCGCAATTATTGACCGGACTTAAGCTAGGACACCGCGTGGCATTGCAAGCCGATACCGAGCGTATGCTGAAATTCTGTCAGGCCGCCGAAAATTTAAAAAATGGCAAATCGGCGTATGGTGTGCCAGAGCTGGCATATTTCTATAACTGGTCTGATGTACAAGAATATGCTGAAACCAACGAAGGCAGCGATCTCAAAACTCTGGTGAAATTGGTCGATGACCATGGCACCAATGTATTAAGCCAAGCAGTTAATAGTTTGACCAGCATCGAAAATGCCGACTATGTCATCTCTACCGCTCACAAAGCCAAAGGGCTTGAATGGGGAAAGGTACAGTTAGACGATGATTTTTATTATGATGTCACCACCAATGCCGTCAAGATCAGTCCAGAGGAATTGCGTTTGCTCTACGTTGCTTGTACACGTGCGCAGAGTAATTTGGACATCCATAATATCAAAGACTTGATATCAGGCTTACAGACAGGCAAAAAAGTGATTTTTGGCAATACTTAATCCCTCTTTATGGTTGTCAATTTGAATCCCTAATCTGCCTCTATTTATAACGACCTTTTAGCAGTGAATAATAAGCATGAATAATAGTCAGCAACTTCAAGCACGTCAAAACACTATCCGTCAGTTATTTGCCAATCCTGTCCGCTTACTGGCGCCAATGGAAGGCCTAACCGATCCATTGATGCGACAAATCCTAACGCAGATTGCAGCAGATTTAGGTCGTCCCTATGATTGGTCAGTGAGCGAGTTTATCCGCGTGACCCAACACGTCTTGCCAGCGCATGTATTTTATAAATACGTTCCAGAGTTGCGTCATGATGCCAAGACCGCCTGTGGCACACCGATTCATTTGCAACTTTTAGGCAGTGAAGCGCAACTTATGGCAGACAACGCAGCATATGCTGCCGAGCTTGGTGCACCTGCCATTGATATCAACTTTGGTTGCCCTGCTAAAACGGTAAACAGCCATCGCGGTGGTTCAGTATTATTGGATGAACCCGAAACCATGTATCAAATTATCAATGCGGTGCGTCAAGCGGTACCTGCCGACATTCCAGTCTCAGCTAAGATACGTTTAGGCTATACCGATACCAGTCGCATGGATGATATTCGCGGCGCTATTAACGACAGTGGTGCTGATTGGCTGACCATTCATGCACGAACCAAAACCCAAGGATATAAGCCGCCAGCCTATTGGGACAAGATTCAAAGCTTTAATGCACTTGATATTCCCGTCATTGCCAATGGCGAAATATGGCATGCAGAGCATGCACAGAACTGCATGACGCAAGCAGGTACAGAGCATTTGATGTTGGGTCGCGGCGCGGTCACTCGTCCCGATTTGGTTGCTCGTGTGGATTGCGGTTCAAATGATGCTATGCTGAGCGCGGCAACATTATCGTGGAAAATGCTGGTCACTCATCAGATAAAATTTTTGGAAGGTCAGGCTAAAACTGAAGTGATATTGGTTGGTCGTTACAAGCAGTGGCTCGCGATGCTCACCAAAGGTTATAGCGAGGCAAAAATATTATGGGACAGCATCAAACGAGAAAAAAATAAAGCAGTTATCATTAGTGCACTACAAATGAGTGTACGATAATCATAACTGCTTCTCTCAAACTGGCACCTTAACGAAACAAATGATGCTAAACACTCACTCGAATAGCTAGATAGAATAGCATCAAAGAACAAGCCATCGATAACGCCCAAAGGATAGAACGAAACATCGCCAAATTAGTAATATAAGCCACGCAAAAACCGATACGAATCAACACATATAGCCAAGCCAATACATTGATAATCGATTGCGGCACAAAAAATAGCATCGCTGTTATTACTGCGGCCAAAAATATAGGCAAAGTCTCATAGCTGTTTTGCTGTGCAGCATTAGCTCGTGCTGCAACCCCTGTCGCATGCTGAAAAAAATCACGTGGATGCGCATTATCTCTGAACTTAAAGCCGCCAGATGCTTTTGCAACTATTGATACCACCCATGGCAGTAAGCTTGCTACCACCATCGCCCAGATCGCTGACGCTGCTGTATCAGGGATTAACCCAAAAAATACATTCATTGTTCTATTTGCCCCTACCCTACAATCACTTCAAAATCGTGGGTAATATTCACCCCACCTTGTACCAACATTCTACTGGCAGAGCAGTATTTTTCTGCTGATAAATGAATGGCCTTCTCAACCTGTTTGTCTTTGATATCTTGCCCTGTCACAACAAAGTGCATGTGAATATCGGTATATACTGCTGGTACAGTTTCGGCACGTTGCGCGGTCAGTTCACAACGCACGTCTGTCACCTCTTGGCGTGACTTTTGTAAGATCGCTACCACATCGTAGCTCGCACAGCCACCCAGCCCTAGTAAGATCAGCTCCATCGGGCTTGAACCTTTTTCTTTATCAGCATCTATTTGTACATTATGTCCTGATGGTGACACGCCCATAAAGGCTTTGTTCTCTTGCCATGTGACGCTTGCTTTTGACTCTGACATTGTAGATATTCCTTATTTTAATTGACGTATTGCCTATTTTTTATTGTTTGAAAGATATGCCGCTTGGCTAGTGTAGCATAAGCCAAAGCGAGATTTTATACAGCCATTGTCTTAGGATACGCCCTCCATTCGATCGATAATGATCTAAATGAATTCAAAGTGAGAACACGCCCTAGATTATTCTTGTCAGATTATCGCCATGAGCGCTCGGTGAGTCTGTTTTCGAGGGTACACTTTCGCTAGCCAGACTCGTAGCCTTACACTGAACACAGATTTTTTACTGTGACCTAGGTTTGTCTTAATAATGCCTAAAATCGGCTTACAAAAATCTATTTCTAACTCACTGATTTTAAAGGACTAAACTCGTGAAACATTTTATAGCAAAATACTGTTACACATTTTGCTTGTTTCTTGGTTTAATAACGGTAATGAATCTTATTTTTACCTGATATCGATAACAGTCACCCTATAATAATTATGATTGCTGTCACGGTGTTATGTGGGAATAAGCTATTTTTAGACATATTAAAAGGTTTAGTCATGATAGATGCAGACGGCTTTCGCGCCAATGTCGGTATCATCTTGGCAAATACACAAGGGCAAGTTCTGTGGGCAAAACGCATTGGTCACAACGCTTGGCAATTTCCGCAAGGCGGCATCGACCGTGGAGAGACGCCGATGGATGCGATGTATCGCGAACTCTGGGAAGAGGTCGGTTTACATCCGCGTCATGTGGACTTATTGGCAGTCACGCAAGATTGGTTGCGCTATCGCCTGCCAAAACGCTATGTCCGTCACGGACAGCACCCTTTATGTATTGGGCAAAAACAAAAGTGGTTTTTGCTGCGCTTAGATGAGCCAAATACTCAACACATCCGCTTTGATGCGGGAAAACCGGAATTTGACCATTGGCAATGGGTCAGCTACTGGTATCCACTCGGACAAGTAATTCACTTTAAACGCGGAGTATATCGTCGCGCCTTGCAAGAACTGGCACGCGAACTACCACTTAGACAAGAGCTTATTATTCCTGAGCAAGACAATCACTTGTTAATGGAGTAAGTAGACAGTTTAATACAAAACACATGCTCACATTGATATCTAAAAAACGTAGATATTAATGTGGGCATTTTTATTTGGGATTTGCAGGATGATTGCATTTATGGCTGATAAGTTCAGCAAGGATTTGTTTGTCTGATGCCCTATTTTGGCGTAAGGTTAAAATACTTTGAGTCCGTGTTCCGTAAGTGGGTTTGCTGGTTTCAGCATTGCCAAAAGCAACTGGCTCGATATAAACAGATGACAAGGTTTGCTCAATCTCAGTGCTCATACCCGTCTCTGGTAGTTGGTCCACCGGTGCTTTCGTATTATCTGACAATACATTAAAAGCAGCCTCTTGCCAGTACTTAGGTGAGCTGTCCTCAGCAATCAAGGGTAGCACTTCTTGCCGCAGCCTGCCACGTAGACGCTCGGTTTTAAACCAACTGTCCTCCGGCTGACCATTAGAGATGACATGAAGTCCTGCATGTAATGGCGTGGGTGCATGACCGCGATTATTAACGATGACGGCTTGTGCCGTATCACCAATAATAAGATTGAACCCAGCATAATCTTGCAAATTAATACTTCGGGCAAAATCCATCGGGCTTAAATCTCCCGTTAAAAACTCAGTCACGAGCGCACCACGTGAGCGCTCATCACTGCTTGCTTGCACACCATCACGAAAGTTCAATACCGCAGCCCAACGTCCATTCTGCTCAAAAAATCCTATCTTTTTTTCTTGATGAATACCTAGCCATGTACCACCGCTTTGCTTATCACGGCCAGCATAAATAGGCTGATCAGACCATTGATGTAGCGGCTCAGTCGGACGCTGCAAAAACTCATCACGATTAGACAATAATACCAATGGCAACTCATCAAATAACTGCCAAGCAATAGCGACGATACACATAGCGTTCCTTTTATAATAATTTTCTGTTGTACAAGTACTTGTTAGCGAAGGTAAAAGACGTCCTTTAAGGTTTTATTTGCTAATCAGGTCTCATCAGCCGTTATTTCTGATTTTTGTCACTCAAAAGCGGTGGCGTTGATAAATGTAGATGCATGATGATTCCTCAGAAATTAATGCAATTTTTTCATCTTATCGGGTTTTTTATCGCTTTGCTATTCATTCAATCATCCATTCACTCATCCATTCACTCATCATAGTATTCGCAAGGGACGAATTTTGCTATTATAGTCAGCACTTTATTATCAATATTATGATGCCCTTATGATGATTCATCCTCAGTACGATCCTGTAGCATTAGCAATTGGACCCGTCGAAGTCCATTGGTATGGGCTGATGTATTTACTGGCATTTGCCGCCGCTTTCGGTCTGGCATGGTATCGCAGCACCAAACGCGATAATTGGACCACTGATATGGTCTCGGACTTAGTATTTTTTGGGGCACTCGGCGTCATTTTGGGCGGCCGTGTCGGCTATGTCTTGTTCTATCAGTTTGGTGAATTGCTACAAAATCCAGCCTATCTTTTCAAAGTCTGGGAAGGCGGTATGTCATTCCATGGCGGCTTGATCGGCGTCATGCTTGGTATGCTGTATTTTGCTCGTAAGTATAAAAAGACACCATTCCAAGTACTAGATTTTGTCGTGCCATGCGTACCGACGGGTTTATTGTTTGGCCGCATTGGCAATTATATCAATGGTGAGCTGTGGGGGCGTGTCTCTGATGGCGGCTATAATTGGTTGACGTATTTCCCGCAAGCCGCGTCTTTCGATATGCAGCAGTTACAGACCAATCCTGAGCTGCAAGAGCTAATGACCGAAGTTAATGGTCAGTATCTGCTGCCGCGTCATCCTTCACAGCTATATGAAGCGCTTGCTGAAGGTCTATTGCTGTTCTTATTCTTATGGTGGTATTCATCGAAACCCCGCCCTCGTATGGCAGCGACCGGTATTTTCATGTTAGGTTATGGCTTTAGCCGTTTCATTATTGAATTCTTTCGTCAGCCAGACATCGACCAAGGGTTCATCTTGTTAGGCTGGATGACCAAAGGGCAAATACTAAGCGCCCCAATGATAATTATCGGCTTTGTCTTGTTAATTTATGCCTACAAACGCGGCATCTATGACTGGGGTAAGCAAGCTGCTTATTAAGAAGTATTTTTAGTCGAGTATCGGTTTTGACAATGCATTTTAATAATGCAAAAGAGTATTTTTATGATCAATAACAATAATGAGCAGGGCTATTTAGACTTGCTCAAACACGTTTTGACCACAGGCACTGAAAAAGGCGATCGTACTGGCACTGGTACGCTCAGCCACTTTGGCGCACAGCTACGTTTTGACTTGGCGTCAGGGTTTCCGCTATTAACCACCAAAAAAGTCCATTTTAAATCCATCGCCTATGAGCTATTTTGGTTTTTAAGTGGTAGTACTCACGTCGATTATTTACAAGCCAATGGTGTACGCATTTGGAATGAATGGGCTACTGTAGAGCAGACGGCTCGTTTTAATCGTCCTGCTGGTGACTTGGGCCCTGTCTATGGTCATCAATGGCGCAATTATGGCGCAACCAAAGATGAAAACGGCAATTACCATGCGGATGGTGTCGATCAAATCACCCAAGTCATCGAGCAAATAAAAACCAACCCCAATTCACGCCGTTTGATTGTGTCTGGTTGGAACCCTGGCGAAGCAGATCAAGTCGCCTTGCCGCCTTGTCATACCATGTTTCAATTCTTCGTCGCGGACAATAAACTGTCGTGCCAGCTCTATCAGCGCTCAGCAGATTTATTCCTAGGTGTGCCGTTTAACATTGCCAGCTATGCCCTGCTTACCCATATGGTCGCGCAAATTTGTGGTCTAGAAGTAGGCGAATTCATCTGGACGGGTGGTGATTGCCATATTTATCAAAACCACCGTGAGCAAGTTGAGTTACAGTTGACGCGTTCGCTATATACACTGCCAACGTTGACGCTTAACCCTGAGGTCAATGACATTTTTGCCTTCAATTATGACGATATTAGCGTTGAAGGTTATGAATCCCATCCTGCTATCAAAGCAAAAGTTGCGGTATAGCATCTGTCTGATTGACTGATTCAAATAAGATTAGCATTGTAAAAGATAATAAAAAGGATACGTTATGAGTTATGCCCACACCGAAGTCGCCCAAATCGCTGCTATCAGTAGTAATCGCTGTATCGGTAAAGACAATGCGCTGCCGTGGCACATCTCAGCGGACTTGCAGCATTTCAAAAAGATGACAACCAAAGATAGTGATGGTGCTATTAAAGGTATCGTCATCATGGGGCGCAAGACCTTTGAATCAATGGGCAGCAAGCCTTTGCCAAATCGAGTAAGCTTTATCATCAGTACTCAGATGGATTATGCTGAACAAAAAGGCCTTGTCGGTAAGACCAATGCTTATGTCACGCATAACCTAGATGATGCTCTCACACAAGCGGCCAGTCTGGCGCATGGCGCACATTTGGATACGATTTGGGTGATTGGCGGTGAACGCGTGTTTAAAGAGGCGATGATGTATACCGATCGTATTGAGCTGACCCATGTAGATACTGAGATCGCTGATGGTGAGGCTTTTTATCCTGAATTGCCAAGTGAGTTTGAAGCGGCAGAAGAGTCTGAGCAGATGCACGATGAAAAGAGTGCGTTGGACTTTAAATTTGTGACTTATAAAGTAAAAGCTGCTGAATAACTGTCACCTGCTCATTAAAAATGATTGAAAAAAGGGCTGTCTTAGATATTTCTAGGACGCCCTTTTTTACAATCAATAAAACTACTCATGCAACACTTTATAAACGGTTTTCGCTAATACCGGACCAATACCTTGCACTCCAGACAGCTCTTGTTGAGACGCACCAAGCAATTGCTGCATACCACCAAAGTGATTGAGCAAATCACGACGGCGCTTTTCGCCCAGTCCTGGTATCACTTCTAATACTGAGGATGAACGGCGCTTATCACGCTTTTTACGGTGCGCCGTGATCGCAAAACGATGCGCCTCATCGCGAATATGCATCAATAAATGCAGCGCTTTGCTATCCATTGGTAGATCTAGCGGCTCATGATCGATAAAGTGCAATACTTCAAGCCCAGCCTTGCGCCCTTCCCCTTTTGCCACACTAATGAGCAAAGTATCACCAAGAATACCCAATTCAGTTAATACTTCTTTGGCAATACCAAGCTGACCTTTACCACCGTCAATGAGCAACAGATCTGGCAACGGCTGCTTCTTATAACGCCGTGTCAGCACTTGTTTCATCGCTGCATAGTCATCACCGCCTACGATGTCATGGATAGCATACTGACGATAATCACGGCGACGCGAGCCACCTTGGTCGAATACCACACAACTACCAATGGTCGCTTCACCCATCGTATGTGAGATATCAAAACACTCAATCCGATCAATGGTGCGCTCAGTGACATCGGCCAATACATCTTTTAGTGCACCAAAGCGTGCATGCAATTCTAAATAATCACCCAGCTTGGTTTTTAGCGCGTTATTCGTGTTCAATTTTGCCAAATCTAACCACTCTGCACGATGTTCACGTACATTGGTTTTGATGACGACTTTGCTACCAAAGTGCGTGGCTAAAGCTTCGCTCACCGCCACCTGATCCGGTAGCTCATGAGTTAGCATAATTTCTGCTGGCAAGTCATCGGTTACTTGAAAATAGAAAGAGGTAATAAAAGCAGATAAATTATCTGCGAGCGATTCACTGCTGTCGACATCAGGGAAATAGTTCTTACCACCCAATACGCGCCCGCCACGTACGGTTAATACGTTGACACACGTCATGCCTGCCTGACTGGCAATCGCAATCACATCGGCCTCGCCTTGTACGGTATAGACAGCTTGCTTGGCCTGCACTTCACGCAGCATAGAGAGCTGATCGCGATAAAATACTGCTTTCTCAAAATCTAACTCTTCAGCTGATGCTTCCATTTTTTCAATCAGCGTGGTGTGAATATCGCTAGAATCACCCTTCAAAAAGCGAATCGTATTATTAACATCTTCTGCATACTCTTCTGCTGATACCAAGCCGACACAGGGCGCACGGCAACGTTTAATCTGATACTCAAGACAAGGACGCTTACGTTGCTTGAAGAAAGTATTGGTACATTGACGCATTTGAAACATTTTTTGCATCAGCACCAGTGTCTCTTTTGCTGCATGAGCAGATGGAAACGGCCCAAAGAATCGACCCTTTTGATGATTGCCTTTACCGCGACCATACGCCAATCTTGGATAAGGCTTGTCGGCTGAGATAAACACATAGAGGTAAGATTTATCATCCCGTAGCAACACGTTATAAGGTGGACGATATTCTTTAATCAGATTTTGCTCAAGTAACAGCGCTTCTGTCTCACTACGTGTGATGATGGTCTCAATATTATGAATTCGCGCCACTAATGCTCGTGTCTTTGGATGATCGATCGTCTTTGCAAAGTAGCTGTTTACGCGGCTTTTCAGTGATTTAGCCTTGCCAACGTATAAGATATCACCGTTTTTCCCCAGCATTTTATACACGCCTGGCAAATTTGGTAGGCGCTGAATTAAATGCTTAAGACGGGCTTTTTTATCATCGATAGGACTCGATTCTGAGACATTAACCATAGAATTCATTGCTCTTAAAAGTCTTATAATACTGCTAGTTATGGGGCGGGAGTCATTGTTTTACAAGCCAATTATTATCATAGTATCACCCATAAAAAAGCCAGCTTTCGCTGACTTAGTTTGTTCTATTATCGTTTATTCAGCAACATACTACTAATGACGGAAGTTAGCCATTAAAGCTGGGATGCCTGGCAACATACCAACGATAGCCATCACGCCAGTCAATACCACAAACATAATACCCGGTATGATCCAGCGGCTCATTTTAGTCAAATTGGCACTACGTTCTTTAGAGCCAATCAAGCCCAAGTTATCGAGCAATAGCGTGAGCGACCAACCAAACGCAGGATTTACCAGTGCAGAGGCAAACACCACAATCGCAGCAGACTGGGTCGTTTTTCCTTCGCGAGTCATCTCCATGCCAGCTTCAAGCAGTGGGATAAATACCCCAACGATCAATGCCACACACATCACTGGCTGCCAGATAGCCAAATCCATTGGATAGCCCCAAACCCCTGCGATAATACAAAACAATGCCGTCAATAAGGCACCGGCAGGAATCGGACGTTTGGCAATCGCTGCTGGGACAATATAGGTGCCCCACGATGATGCAAAGTTAGCACCGCCCAATACAGAGCCAACTACCTGACGAAACGAAGCGCTAGTCATTGTGTCATCGATATCCATGAGCACTTTTTCAGTACGTTTAGGATAGCTGATTTTTTGGAATACCTGATGGCCTAAAAAATCTGGTGACCACATAGCAACTGCCAAAATAGCAAATGGCAGTACAATAATAAAGCTCTCAACTGTCGGTAATCCTAGCATCCAACCAGTATTTTCACCCCACCAATACATCGGATTCATATTCGGCAGACCTGGTGCGGTTTTGAACTCAAAGGGTGCGCCCAATGCAAAAGCAAGACCACCACCTAAGACACAGCTTAGCGGTACAGCAAGCCAGCGTTTTTGCCAGTGCTCAAGCAATGCATATAACAGGATAGTGGCCAAAATAATGAAAAAGGCAATATGCGACATGCCGATACTCTCTGACCATGCAAACAAGTTTTTAACCTGTGAGGTCGTCCCGATAAACCCTAAGTAAATCAAGAGGCCACCGCATACACCTTTACTGGTTAAATTGGCTAGCAAGCTTCCCCCTTTGCTAATAGCAAGCAGTAAGCCAAAAGCACCGATGAGCAGACCAAACGCCATTGGATGGCCACCAGCAGCTACAACAATAGGAATAAGTGGAATAAGGGGGCCGTGAGTACCTGCGAGGTTGGCTGTCGGGAGCAGAAAGCCTGAAAATAAGATAATAAAAAATGAAACAATTAATAGCTCATAACGAACGTTTTCTAAAACAAACGCATCGCCCAAACCAAGTGGACCTGCAAATGTTGCAGCAATCGCACCTACCATAACCACTTTGCCAATCGTTGCGGCCATTGCAGGAATAGTGTCTTCATATTCAAAGCGATAATCACGAAACGGTAAATTGGGACGCCAGCGTTTGGGCTGCATGATCTGCAATTCATGATTCAGATAATCATCACGACTATCAAAGCTTGAACTTGGCTTGTGCAAATCGACATAGCTACCTAATGACTCTGTGTCGTAATCTGACGGGTTTGACGGCTGTTGATTAGACCCTGGAGAAGGGATCTGAGTGTTACTCATCACATTTCCTTGTGTCGACTGAGGCTTTGGTTAACTGATAATTTAATAGTGAAACTTTATGTGACTAAAGCGTTCATTAAAAATTGCAAGCTATTGTATGACATGAGAACTTGAAATGCGAACTTAGAACCATTTAAAGATACTGTGTATCTCATTATAATATATAAATTAAAGTTTCTATTTAGCACGATATTGAACTTAATAGGAAACCATGAGGAAAAAACATATCTAATATAGGCTTTAAATTAAAATAAATGACCTTTTTCTTAACAATCATCTATATTTGGACATTAGCTATCACATAAATAAATACTAAAGATAATTATACTAAATAGATTATGGTAACTTTAAAGTAACCATAGAAAATCCATGTCAGTTACGCTTTAAGGCTAGCGGTCTTGGTGTTTTTTACTTATGATAAATACCCCCTAATGATTATGCGCAATACAAATATCTTTTAAATAATCAGCTGTATTAAAACAAATAGAAAAACTTAGAAGCAATAACAGGATAAGTTCATGCGTTTACTACCATCCAATTTTGAGACATTAAAACGTCGGGCTAAACAAAGCATCATGCCATTACTGACACCACATTTACTTAAGCTACGCATCAATACCTATGCGCCTTATATCGGTGCAGGTATCAAAATCGATCATATCAATCTAGATCAAGGTCTGTGCGTCGTCAGTATGGGACTTAATGCTTTGAACAAAAATATCGTCGGCACTCAGTTTGGTGGTAGTTTATATTCGATGGTTGATCCATTTTATATGATTATGCTCATGCATCAATTGGGCAGTAGCTACGTGGTGTGGGACAAAAGCTCACATATCGACTTTGTCGCGCCAGGTAACAGTAAAGTGATCACTCGGATGAAAATCCCCAGTGCTGAAATCATCACTATTCAAGAACTGGCCAAAGATGGTGATGCGGTCTTTCGTGAATATCAGGCCGATATCTTTGATGATCAGCAAAAACTGATCGCCACTGTCACCAAAACTATCTACATCCGACTGCGTAAGTACAGCAAATCTAAAGACCAAAGTAGTCGTATAGATAATTTTGATGATGAAGGTTAAAGCGTACTGAACATGTCATTTTCAATTCAAATTTAAAACCACACATACAAAAACCCCAACCTAGCTTTCGCATAGATTGGGGTTCCGTCTTTTTTGGTATGGCCCGCTTATTTATAAATAAACCTATGAATAAGGGCTTGTATCTACTCTCGCCTTACCTATCATTAACCGTATAATCATACAGCTAAATAGGCATGGCAAACTTGTGCTTAAATACCAGGTGCAGTATCAACTGCATCAGGTACGCCAGCGCTAGTTTTTTTCTTAGCAACTGGACGAGCACCAAGTTTTTCGCGGATACGGGCTGATTTACCAGAGCGTTCACGTAAGTAGTATAGTTTCGCACGACGAACCGCACCACGGCGTTTCACTTCGATGCTTTCAATGATTGGTGAATGCAGTTGGAATGCACGCTCAACACCGATACCGCTTGAGATTTTACGAACGGTAAATGCTGAGTTTAGACCGCGGTTACGCTTAGCAATTACAACGCCTTCAAAAGCCTGTAAACGCTCACGCTCACCTTCACGTACTTTTACTTGAACCACAACGGTATCGCCGGGTGCAAAGTTTGGGCGCTCAAGCAATTGAGCGTTTTCGATGACCTGAACCAATGGATGCTTGTTGCTCATGAGAGTTATCTCCTCACATTAGATAATAGAGGCTTAACGCATATCACCTGTTTGTAATAATTAATCGCATCTCTTTATAGTGAGACACAACGTAAATGGGTTATAACCAACGGCCACTATGCGATGACTCGTTTTATTAATGCTCAAAATTCTATTTCTTAACCGTTTATCAAATGTGACAAAAAAACCAGATTTCAACAATCTATTTTTTATCTGCTTTTGCCAATGCTTTTAACCACTTCGCTTGCGCTACCGTCGGTGTGAACGCTTGCCATAAGTCTGGACGACGCGCTTGCGTGCGACTGACTTGCTGACTAAAGCGCCACTTAGCGATATTGGCATGGTGACCTGATAGTAATACTTCAGGAACAGCCATACCCGCAAAATCATGCGGTTTCGTATAATGTGGACAATCAAGCAAGCCATCGACGAACGAGTCTTGCTCAGCTGACTTGTCGTCACCCATGATATCTGGCAAACGACGTATCACACTATCCATCATCACCATTGCTGGCAGCTCGCCACCAGTCAACACATAATCACCCAGCGATACTTCCATATCGACATATTGCGCCAGTAAGCGCTCATCAATACCTTCGTAACGACCACATAATATAATCATGCCATCGTACTCAGTCATACTGACCACACTACTTTCGCTGAGCGTTTGTCCTTGTGGCGACATATAAATCACCGGACAATGCTCACTGTCGACACGGCAGCCATGTTGACTCGCTCGCAGGCGCGCATCCTCGATAGCTTTTGATAATGGCTCAGCCATCATCACCATCCCAGGACCGCCACCATAAGGGCGCTCATCAATACGGCGATAGTTATCAGTGGTATAATCACGTGGATTAATGCATTCAATCGTCACTTGCTCTTGAGTGACTGCTCGCCCCGTGATACCAAACTCACGAATCGTCGCAAACATCTCAGGAAAAATACTAATGACGGCAAAATACATCTGATGTCTACTTGCATTGTGGCTAAAACAATCGGTATGACTACCAATAACACTTGGCTAAAAAGCCAGATATTATATTAGTAATCACTTTGCCATGTAACCAGCACTGTTTTTTCGGCTATATTGACCTCTACAACAGTTTGCTTGTGCCATGGAATCAGGCGTTCTTCCTTATCTAAACTGTCTGAATTTGCCGCTACACGCATGATAGCGTGGGCGCCAGTTTCAAACATTTCAGTGATATTGCCTAAATATTCACCCTGCTCGTTCATCACGCGCAGACTGACCAAATCCGACCAATAATATTCGTCTTCAGCTGTTTCAGGCAGAATGTTTTGCTCGACCCAAACGGTAACACCGTTCATGGTCTCAGCAACATTACGGTCAGGAACTTGCTCAAATTGAGCCACGATTCCTGTCCCTTGCTCACGCCATGCCTTTACAGTCAAAGGTTTCATGCCAGTGGCAGTTTTCATCCACCACGGCTTCATATCGAATATCGCTGTGCGATCATCCGTCTCACTGAATACCCAAAGCCAACCTTTGATGCCGTAAGGCTTTTTGAGCTGACCAATTTTCATAAGGGCACTAGCGTTTGGAACAGATGACATAGCAGCTAACCTAACAATGATTAAAACAGCAATTGCAAAAACAATTGTGTCAAAAGCGATAAACAGTTAATGGCGCACCCTGGTGAGACCAGTTACGCTATGTATTCTAAAGTCTACTGAGTGAGATCATAGTCAGACTATAAACGTCTCAGTAATAACCTAAACTTAAGCAGTTGCTTCAGTTTGAGCTACAGACTTGTTGTAAGCTTTTGCTAATGAAGCAACGCGATCTGAAGGTTGTGCACCTTTAGCGATCCACGCATTGTACGCTTCCATGTTCAAACGTACTGCTTCTTCAGACTCTTTAGCGAGTGGGTTAAAAAAGCCGATGTTTTCAATATAGCGACCGTCACGCGCGCGGCGTTGATCAGCAACAACTACTTGATAAAATGGGCGTTTCTTGGCACCGCCCCGTGCTAAACGAATAACAACCATGTGAATTCTCTCTTTCGCAGGTATACCAAAAAGGGCATAATTATATCACAGTCTTTATTTGTTGAAAACATAAACTGTGCTTATTTAATTATTTATTAACAATAGCTTAAATGCACCTATATGTAAATTAAAATTATGAATCGTCAACGATTATGTAGCCTCGTTCTTGTGCGCTTAATTCTATTAAATCGCTAAAATACTGTTAGGTGGCTTTTTTACGTTCTATTTAGGGCATGTCATCAATTAGCACATGGATACATTTAGAGGTCTTTAAATAGCTAAGTGTAATTATGCAAATTTGAGCCACCAGCGTAGTTACTTGATTGTGCTACCCTACCGCCCTCTATAATGGTCTAATAAAAACAGTCTACAATAGACCTTAATCCCCAATGTCGGCAACGTGCTTGATTGATTAACGATAAAAAAATATTGAAGTTTGTGAAACACGACTTTATTTTATCACCCTATTATTTATCTACGCCTTGGACTCATATGATCATCCCAAACCCCAAACCACCTCGCAAAGGTTGGCTGCCACGCTCCTATTCGAACAGTTGGTTGACCACTTTGATGGTGGCCTTCATTGTCCTTATCAGTGTCGGCTTATCGATTGTGTTTTTTTGGCGCAGTCTGTATTTGCCAGAGCTAAAAAATCATGCGCGTTATCTGACCAGCGAGCTACGTTTGATGAATAGCGTCAATAGAGACTGGCAGGATAATCCCAAAGTACGGCAGTGGATATATCAACATTCGCACGTGGTGGTGGTCGACAATCCCAGTGACTTCCCACAAGTAGCAGATAAAGCGTTTGTGGGAGTTTTTACCGATGTATTGCAGTACGAAATCGGGGCACAGTTGGGTCGACCGGTTGAGGTCTATTTTAAATTCAAACCAACGCCGCAGCTTTGGGTACAAGACAGCCGTGACACCAGTTTTTGGATTCGTGAACCCGTGGTTTACTATTCGCAATATAGCCCAGGATTGTTAGTACTATTCCTCATTGGATTGCCTATATTATCGCTGCTGACCATTATTTTATTAGCCCGGCAATTGAATCGTCCACTGCGTTATTTACAGCGTGCGGCGACCAATTATATTCGCCTTGGTCACGCTACTACCTTGCCGACACGCAACGGCCCTACTGAAATTCGCCAAGTAAATATGGCGTTCAATCGTCTATTTACCACACTCAATCAAGCACAAAAAGAGCGCACGATTATGCTTGCGGGTATCTCGCACGATTTGCGTACACCTTTGACTCGTATGCGCTTGACCGCAGAGATGCTACCGGATGATTTTTTTCGCGAGGGTTTGATTTATGATATTGAGGATATGGATGCGATTTTAGAACAGTTCATCTCATTTATGAAAGATGGCTCGGATGAACCAGTGCGCCTGACCAATTTAGACACCATATTTAATGAAATCATGGTGCAATTTGCGCCAATGAAATTTATTTATCAATCGGAATGTGACAAAGTAGTACCAGTGCGACCTCTCTCGATTAAGCGCTTGGTCATTAATCTGGTCAACAATGCCAATCGGTATGGCAAGCCGCCTATTTATCTTTCAGCGACGGTCGTACCAACGTTCATAGAAACAACTGAAGTAGAAGACAGCGACGTGGTTTCTGAAAATGAAGTCAATAAAGAAGCTCAAGAGCAGCTGATGATATGTGTAAGGGACTGTGGTGATGGCGTAGCAGAAGATCAATTAGAGCGCATCATGCAGCCTTTCGAACGCGGTGAGACAGCACGTACCACCCAAGGTAGTGGACTGGGTCTGGCGATTGTTGACCGTATTGCACGGTTACATCATGGTACGGTTGAGGCAATCAATCATCCTGAAGGCGGACTACAAGTGTGTGTGCGTATCCCTTTGCTATCCAAGGTAGCAGGAGAGCAGACATTAGCGGCTAATACAGATAAAACGTCGAGAGCAGATACTACCTTTAATAAAGACCTATAAAAAATTGACAAAAGACAATTTCATAATCGTCTTCAAAAGTTGGTGTGATAACTTAGGGCGTGTTGAACATTCGACCATGGCACTGACAGATACTATTTTTTAGACAGTTCGACGTCAAAAATAGTAAGTTTAGTCATTCTAAGCGTCTGTTTTTAACAATGAAGTGGCAAAAAATAGTCCTGTCTCCCTTTGTTGGTATTAGAGCTGATGTTAAAACTGCTCCATACTGCGTTGTAAACCTAGTTAAGGCTCTAGCATTACCGTCGTTTTACGCCTTGTCTGGAGCAGTTTTAGCGATCAGCAGTGCCTATTTGTCAATGTTCAACACGCCCTAACTGTTTCAATATTTAGGCAACAAAAATTATTCCCGTACGCCGATAATCGGTGGAATATACTCAGCACTATTAGTGAACGCTAGGGGCTGAGTAATTTCATCCTGCGCGGCTTTGAGCGTTTGAGTCGTGGTTGGCTGCTGTAGAAATAAATAATAACCCAGTGTCAACGCATTCAGTAGTACCAAACCACCAAATAAATACGGCATCCTCTGCCCTCCTCTATTTTACAACTTATAAAACCTGTTATTACAGGTTTGCTACCAAAGCATCTCAGCTTAGTTCACCATATATTGAGCGCTTAGTCTATTTTTTGCTGGTCAAAATACTCATAATTTTACAGACATAAAATAGCTGCTTGCATTATTTAATATCAAAATCACGGTCGCTTTTTTCTTGGGTTAATTGATCAGCAGCCAGCACTTGCGTCAAAGGTTTGATAGGCCATGTCATCACAAATCTAGCACCGCCAAGATCACGGCTTTCGTCTACCTTCATACTGCCATTAAACCAAAAGGCAATACGCGACACAATAGACAGTCCTAGACCATAGCCACCAGAGGCTCGTGTACGGCTGTCATCTAAGCGTGAAAATGGAATAAATACTTTTTCGCGATCAGCCTCTGCAATACCTTGACCATCGTCCTCCACGCTGACAAAAGCATTGCCCTTTTTGACACCCGCACTAATAATAATGGTCGTTTCTGCATAGCGTAAAGCATTACCCGCAAGATTTTGAATGACACGGTGCAAATATCGTCTGTCTGCTACTGCTGTTACTTTGGCATTTGGCAGATTGGCGACGATTTTTATAGGCTTACCTAAGGCATTGGTTTCGCGCTCAATCTGTTCGAGCAATTCTTTAAGGTTCACCGGCTCTAGGTCGAGTTTTGGCGAGCCTTCTTCAAGCTTAGCATAGGTCAAAATCTCATCAATGAGGCCATTGAGCGACTCAATATCCTCGTCGATATAATCACGCTGCATAAAACGTGAGTCTTCGTCATCGGTATCTGCTAGCATATCGACAGCAAAGCGAATACGAGCCACTGGCGTACGCAACTCGTGAGATACCGCGCGCGTCAGCTCTCGCTGCGACTCAATCAAACGCTTAATATGCGAGGTCATGGCATTAAACGTCGCTGACAGACGTGCAATTTCGTCTTGCCCAATGACCTGTACTTGGATATCAAGGTTGCCTTGGCTGACCTCATTAACACCGACTTGGATCAATTGTAATTTACGCTCGAGCGGAAAAATAAGCGCATAGACACCCAGACTGATCAAAAACATACTAATTAGAATCATACTGATAATCAGATTAAGCGGGAACCAATTGAACAAAGGAACCGGCCCAATCAGAATCGCCATATCGTTGATTTCAGATGGCACAATAATTTTGATAGATGAGTTACTTTTACTGCTATTGGTGTCTTGCAATAAAATGACCACTTCATCGCGGCGCAGACGCGCCATCTGATCTGTGTCCAACTCAAGCGTATTGACGGCTTTAAATGCCAAAGGAAAAGAGAACTTTTCTTCCAATTCAGCCAAGCGAGCACGCTTATCCGACAGCGTTATATGATAGGACAAATCATCCAGTAGGAACACGGCAATGGCACGTACTTGCTGCTCAGTGACTTGAGTAACTCTAGCGGTCAACACGCTTTTACTGTTTGGTAGACGATAATAAACGTCTGCGTAGACGGGCTGACTCACATAACGCACAACGGTATTGCCGTTCTCAAAACGTCGCAATTCGCTGGCATTAAAATCGACTTTTTCAATCGGCACAACACTAAAAGTCGCGCCAAACAAACTACTGGCATCAGACAACCAGTACTCACGCTGCATCTCATTGTCTTGGTGTGCAATTCCTTCGCTGACCAAATGAAAAGCACCTGTTGCCATGCTTTCACGGTAGGATTGCACGCGCTCTTTATTGATGGTATCCATCAATAGTTGAGCAAATAATGCCACACACAAACAGACGATGAGTAGTCCAGCATAAATACGGACAAAAATACTATGTTTTAAAGAAGAGACTAATGACATACGTGCCGTGACCAACTTAGTAAATAATAACGACTGATAACATTTAGCATATAAATGACGCAATATTAATGATATCGAGCATCGTTGAATAGAGATAAACCCTGACCGCTATGTTTTGATTTTATGTGCCAGTAACCTGATTACCTATGCGCATCACATCTATTTAGTCAGTATCTATAATAATGGCTTAATTAAACCACATAACACCACATTTAAGTTCAAAAATTAAGATTTCGCCACAAAAAAACCAGCATCATTGCTGGTTTTTTTATCTGACTTACACTAACAATCAATCTTTGCATAAGCAAGACTGGCTAATTCAGTTAATGAATTAGTTGCCTTCTTTGACAAATAAATAACCTTTACTACGTACGGTTTTGATACGTTTTGGATTTTCTGGATCATCACCGATTTTTGGACGAATACGCGAGATACGTACGTCAATCGAACGATCTTGACCATCATACTCAATACCACGTAGACGCTCAAAAATATCTTCACGAGAGAGAATACGACCAGCATTAGAAGCCAGCAACCACAAAAGATCATATTCAGCACTGGTAAAATCGACCAACTCATCGCCTAAATTCACTGAACGACCACCGTTATCGATGACCAATTCGCCAAATTCTAAGCGTTGTGGCACATCTTCTGATGGTGCATTTTCCGAGCGACGCAATAAAGCACGAATACGGGCAAGCAGTACACGCGGCTGAGCAGGTTTGGCGACATAATCATCGGCACCCATCTCAAGACCCAATACCTGATCCATATCTTCAGTACGTGCAGTCAACATCAAGATAGGGTTCTGATAGTGCGGACGGACCTCACGGCAGACTGTAAGCCCATCGCTACCAGGAAGCATGACATCAAGCACGACCAAATCTGGTTGTTCGTTGACAATGCGGCGAATGGCACGATTGCCATCAGTCTCAATTGCCACTTCTAAACCGTTTTTCACCAAGTAATCTTGGGTCAACATGGCCAGACGCTCATCATCCTCAACAATCAAAATTCGGGGGGTGTTGTCTTCTTCAGTTGTTGTCATTGTTATATCCTCTAATACATCTAATTTAAAAGCAGTAAAAGTAAGAGCGGTAAATTAATAGCGCCATCGAGTGGCACAATTGATGTTCGTATAGCTGTTACAAACTTGGTAGGACAGTATACTATTAAACATACAGCTTCCTATACTATAGCTTATAGTCGTTAACAAAACCTATAAACTACGACTATTAAAACTTTAGTTTGCGTCCAAGATTATATGATTTGTACTGCCAAAAAACCTAACACAGTCTCTATCAAGCAGTTAAGAGGCCAATAGGTATGAACCATCAAACCCTTAGATAAAGTAGCTCTAGTACGTTTTTGATATTCTTGGTAATTGTTGTCCAACAGCTAATATAGCGAGATATATGGATTGCCGCTAGTGACTTTTGCATAAAATTATTAATATTGGCTATCTATTAATTAAAAGGGCGGACTATATCGTGTATTTATTCAAACCTAACACAGAAATCCCGCATTATAGTGAATAGTTTAATATTTCATAGCGAATAGCTTGATACATCGTACCACGACCTAAATTCACACCAAATAATGAGCAAAAAAAACAGCCCATGATGGACTGTTTTTTGAGATATAAGACTGGATTAAACGTAAAGTTTAACACGGCAAATAATAAGACTAAGCACGGTTTTTGTACTTACGGATAGCTTGTAGCTGTCCTACGGACTCTGCCAATGATGCCAAGGCAGCGTTGGTTTGTACCGTATCTGATTGATTGACCAGCATTTGCTCTGCTTTTTTACGTGCTTCAACAATTTTGCTTTCGTCAAGATTATGGGCGCGCATCGCTGTATCAGCCAATACCGTGACCATTTTTGGTTGTACTTCTAGTACACCACCTGATACGTAAATCACTTCTTCTTCACCGTTTGGTGTTTGCACTCGCATCGCACCCGGTTTTAACAAAGTAATAAGCGGTGTGTGACCTGGCAATACACCAATCTCGCCTTCGGTACCAGTCGCTATTAACATGCTAATTTCGCCTGAATATAACTCTTCACGGGCACTTACGACGCGACATTGTAACGTTGCCATACTTAACTCCTTACTATCAAAACGCGATCAAAAAACAGTAAAAACTGCGCTGCGTTACTGATGAGTAGATAAACGTATTACAGCCTATCTACTCGTTAGCCAATACTTGAGCAACTTACGCTGCAGAAGATTTCATTTTTTCTGCTTTGGCAACCACTTCATCAATGCCACCAGCCATATAGAAGGCCTGCTCTGGTAAGTCATCGTATTCACCAGCGATGATTGCTTTAAAGCTAGCAATGGTATCGCGTAGTGGTACATATTTACCAGGTGCACCAGTAAAGATTTCAGCAACGTGGAATGGCTGTGACAAGAAGCGCTGAATCTTACGAGCGCGATAAACGACTAGTTTATCTTCTTCTGACAACTCATCCATACCCAAAATTGCGATGATATCTTTAAGCTCTTTATAGCGCTGTAGAATTTCTTGAACACCGCGAGCAACGTTGTAATGTTCTTCACCGATCACTTGTGGATCTAGCTGACGTGAGGTTGAATCTAATGGATCAACCGCAGGATAGATACCTTGTGATGCGATATCACGGCTTAGTACAACCGTTGCATCCAAGTGAGCAAACGTCGTAGCAGGTGATGGATCCGTCAAATCATCCGCAGGGACATATACGGCCTGAACTGACGTGATTGAACCTGACTGAGTTGATGTAATACGCTCTTGTAGCATACCCATCTCTTCAGCTAGTGTTGGCTGATAACCAACCGCTGATGGCATGCGGCCAAGCAGTGCTGATACTTCAGTACCGGCTAGTGTATAACGATAGATGTTATCAACGAACAGTAATACGTCACGACCTTTGCCAGTAGCAGGATCTTTCGTATCACGGAAGTACTCAGCCATAGTCAAACCAGACAGAGCAACACGTAAACGGTTACCCGGTGGCTCATTCATCTGACCATATACCATGGCTACTTTAGATTTACTAAAGTCTTCAGTGTTTACAACGCCAGCTTCTTGCATTTCGTGATAGAAATCATTACCTTCACGAGTACGTTCGCCGACACCAGCAAATACTGACAAGCCTTCATGCTTAAGCGCGATGTTGTTGATCAATTCCATCATGTTGACGGTTTTACCAACACCAGCACCACCAAATAGACCAACTTTACCACCTTTAGCGAACGGGCAAAGTAGATCGATAACTTTGATGCCTGTTTCTAACAATTCAGTACTGTTTGACTGATCCGCATAGCTTGGCGCTTCACGGTGGATAGACCATTTTTCGTCAGCTTCTACAGGACCTTCTTCATCGATAGGACGACCAAGAACATCCATGATGCGACCTAGTGTACCAATACCGACAGGCACAGAAATAGGTGCACCAGTATTAGTAACAGGTAGGTTACGCTTTAGGCCTTCAGTTGAACCCATGGCAATAGTACGTACGATGCCATCACCTAATTGTTGCTGTACTTCTAGGGTGGTTTCAGTACCATCTACTTGCAAAGCATCATAAATCTGAGGAACTTCACTACGGTTGAACTCAACGTCAAGAACCGCGCCAATAATCTGTACAATACGACCGCTACTCATTGCGTTCTCCTTGAACTTCTATATATAGGTGTAGTCAATTATGAAACAGCAGCAGCACCGCCAACGATTTCCGAGATTTCTCGGGTAATCGCCGCTTGACGCAGCTTGTTATAAACCAACTGTAAATCGTTAATTAGGTCACCAGCATTATCTGTTGCCGCTTTCATCGCAACCATACGTGACGACTGCTCAGAGGCAATGTTTTCCATTACCGCTTGATAAACAATCGACTCAATATAACGGCCAAGCAATTCATCAATCAACGTCTTGATGTCAGGCTCGTAGATATAATCCCAGCTAAGTTCTGTCTGTATACCGCTCTCTTCGTCACCAAATGAGCCCTCTGGTAGAGGTACTAATTGATTGACGGTTGGCTTTTGAGTCATGGCATTAACGAATTTGTTATATACCACATAGATACGGTCTATATTACCGTTACTATAATCCTCAAGCATGGCCTGAACGGGTGCATTTAATTGCTCAAACGTTGGTTTGTCGCCATAGTCGGTCACGGCTGAGGTGACTTTTCCGCCGAAATTTTTGAAGAAACTGACGCCTTTGGCACCGATGACTGCAAACTCAGCTTGAACAGACTGATCTTGATACTCATGAATGCTTTTGGTGAGCGCTTTGAATAGGTTAATATTCAAACCACCTGCGAGACCACGATCAGAGGTAACGACAATATAGCCGACCTTGTTGACCGGACGCGATACCATATAAGGATGTTTGTAGTCTGATGAGGCATGCACCAAATGTGAAATAACCCGGCGCATACTATCAGCATACGGGCGACCCACTTCCATGCGGTCTTGGGCACGGCGCATCTTACTTGCTGCTACCATTTGCATAGCGCGAGTAATTTTTTGGGTGCTTTTAATACTGGTGACTTTGGCACGTATCTCTTTTAAGCTTGCCATAATGATTCCAATATAAGAGGGTTAAAAAGCATTGGCGCCTGCAACAATTTTTTAATATAAAACATTGAACTAATCAAATAATATTTCAAATCTTGTGGCAACACGCGATCTAATACCGATGATGGTTAAAGCAGTGACGCGCCTGTCTCAGCAAAAAGCTTATCAGACAACGCGTCACCTTATAGGCTGTCAGCGACAGCCATAACCAGTTCGGCTTAACCCGTTAAATTAATAACTGTGATTTTGTTTAAAGGTCTCTAAAGCTGACTTTAAACGACCTGCGATATCATCATTATAGTTCGCAGTATCATCAATCTCACGCATCAATTCACTTTGCTCATCATGCATGTAACGTAAGTAAGATTCTTCGAAAGCACCAATTTTTTCAACTGGAACGTCTGATAAGAAACCTTCGTTCGACGCATAGATAACCGCTGCTTGCTCAGAGATAGACATTGGCTGATACTGTTTCTGCTTCATCAGTTCAGTCACACGCTCACCATGATCAAGCTGTTCACGAGTCGCGTCATCAAGATCTGAGGCAAACTGGGCAAATGCTGCTAGTTCACGATACTGGGCTAGTGCGGTACGGATACCACCAGACAGCTTCTTAATAATCTTAGTCTGAGCAGCACCACCAACACGAGATACCGAGATACCAGCGTTGACTGCTGGACGGATACCTGAGTTGAATAGGCTAGACTCTAAGAAAATCTGACCATCAGTGATTGAAATCACGTTAGTCGGTACGAATGCAGATACGTCACCAGCTTGGGTTTCAATAATAGGCAATGCGGTTAAAGAACCTGTCTTACCCACTACTTCACCATTAGTGAACTTTTCTACGTACGCAGCATTTACGCGTGATGCACGCTCAAGTAAACGTGAATGTAAATAGAATACATCACCAGGATACGCTTCACGACCTGGCGGACGACGTAGCAATAGTGAAATCTGACGATAAGCAACTGCTTGTTTTGATAAGTCATCAAAAACAATCAGGGCATCTTCGCCGCGGTCACGGAAGTATTCGCCCATCGTACAACCTGAATACGGTGCGATATACTGTAGTGCTGCTGGCTCTGATGCTGAAGCAACTACTACTGTAGTGTATTCAAGCGCACCAGTTTGCTCAAGCTTACGTACGACGTTTGCGATGGTCGAACGTTTCTGACCGATTGCCACGTATACACATTTGATACCAGATGATTTTTGCGCAATGATCGCATCGATAGCCATCGCGGTTTTACCCGTCTGACGATCACCAATAATAAGCTCACGCTGGCCACGACCGATTGGAATCATGGTATCAACGGCTTTATAACCGGTCATTACTGGTTGATCTACTGACTGACGGTCGATCACGCCTGGGGCGATTTTTTCGACTTTGTCAGTCATTTTGGCATCGATAGGACCTTTGCCATCAATAGGATTACCCAAAGCATCAACAACACGGCCTAGCAGCTCAGGACCTACGGGTACTTCAAGAATGCGACCAGTACAATAGGCTTTTTGGCCTTCTTGTAGTTTTAGGAAGTCGCCCAGTACTACCGCACCAACAGAATCACGCTCTAAGTTAAGCGCCATCCCATAGATTTCACCTTCAAACTCAATCATTTCGCCGTACATGGCATCTTCAAGACCATGAATCTGCACGATACCGTCAGATACTTTGACAATCGTGCCTTCATTCTTTGCAGTTGCACCCGCATCAAGGTCTTGAATACGCTGCTTAATCAGGTTACTGATTTCCGCTGGATTCAATTGTTGCATTGCCTTGTTTCCTTTAATTTATGATAACCCGCCCACTGATTTAAATGCTCTTACTATCACGCAGTTTTTATATATCTACGTTGATGAATGGCATTAGGCAGTTAGCTGTGTTTTTAACTGTTGTAACTTGCCGCGCATCGAATCATCAATGATTTTGTCACCGACTTTGATCGTAGCGCCAGCCAAAAGACTAGGATCAACCGACTCATGAATCACCACACTAGCATTTAGCGAAGCAGCAAGACGTGTTTGGAGCATGTCACGCTGTGCATCGGTCAATGGATAGGCGGAGGTCACGTAGGCATCAAGCTGCTTTAAGCTGGTTGCCTTATGACGGCGATAATGCGCATAAACTTCAGGAAGCAGCGCCAGACGCTCTTGTTCTGATAACTGATTAACGAAGTTACTAAGTGCCACTGATACTTTTGGATAGCTGGCGTTGTTGTCTGGGCGAGCCCCTTGGGCCTCACCTAATAACTGCTTAAAAGCAGAATCATCAGCGCTAGCTACTTGTGTATCATAAAGATCGATCAAAGCAGCTGACTTATGCTCAGCAGAAACAGCTGGATTGTCTAGCCAAGTACTGAACGACTTGTCATTGACAATGTTACTGGCAATAAATAAGAAGTTTTCCCACTCATTTACTACCCCGTTTTCATTGGCATAGTCAAACGCGGCTTTAGCGTACGGTCGTGCTAAGGTTGATAAGTCAGCCATTATATCCTCACAATTACAGCTTCGCCGCCAGTTGGTCTAACATACTGGCATGTTTTTGCACATCGACTTTGTCTTGCAAAATCTTTTCTGCACCAAGCACAGCCAGTTCAGCAACTTGGGCACGCAATGATTCACGCGCTTGATTGATTTCTTGGTCGATAGATGCTTGCGCTTGTTGACGAATGCGCTCGCCTTCCGCTTGGGCTTGCGTTTTGGCATCTTCGACAAGCTGGTTGGCGCTCTTGTTCGCTTGCTCGATTAGAGCAGCAGCTTTAGTCTTTGCAAGATTAAGCTCCTGCTGGACATCTTGCTCCGCGGTCGCCAGATCTGCTTTTGCTTTTTCTGCGGCATTCAAGCCTTCAGCAATTTTACGCTGACGCTCATTGATGGCACCGATAAGTGGTGGCCACACGAATTTCATGCAGAACATCACAAAGATTGCAAAAGCAATGGCTTGACCGATGAGGGTAGAATTGATATTCACGTGATCACCTCTTTGTTAATGAAAAATCAGTTTCATTGATCATATTTGATAGCCAAACTTTGGCTATGGTTAAGATACAAACTTTGACTACCAAACATTTACAACTGAGCTTTCTGATTAACCTGCTAGAGGGTTAGCGAATAACAATAGCATAGCAATACCAACACCGATCATCGGAATAGCATCAAGAAGACCTGCTACGATGAACATACGAGTTTGCAATTGTGAGCCAAGTTCTGGCTGACGCGCAACACCTTCTAAGAATTTGCCGCCTAGAATAGCAAAACCAATACCTGTGCCAAGTGCGCCAAGACCGATAAGTAGCGCTACTGCTATAACTGTGTAACCACCTAATACTGGATCCATTGATGTATCCTCATTTACCTATTGAATGTCTAATTAATGTTCAGTTGATGATGCAAGCGACATGTAAACTATCGTTAGCATCATAAATACGAACGCTTGAAGTGTAATAATTAAGATGTGGAAGATCGCCCACGGTACTGATAACGCCCATTGAATCCAAAACGGCATCAGGGCAATCAGTATGAAAATCAATTCCCCAGCATACATGTTACCGAATAGACGCAAGCCAAGTGATACAGGCTTTGCAATCAAGGTAACTGCTTCTAGAATAAAGTTAATGGGAATCAAAATGGCTTGCATGATTGGGTTTTTGGCACTAAACGGATGGAGTGTTAACTCACCGACAAAACCACCCAACCCTTTTTCTTTAATGCTATAAAAGATAATCAGCGCAAAGACAGAAAATGACATGCCAAGCGTGATGTTAGGATCAGTCGTTGGCACAATCTTGAAGAATACGTGATGTGGATCATGACCCATCATGGCGCCAACTTGCCCCGCAAGACTTGGAATAAAGTCGATAGGCAATAAATCCATCAAGTTCATCAAGAAGATCCACACAAAAATAGTCAACGCCAGTGGCGCAATCAGTTTTGAGGTACCACTATACGAATCACGAACGTTGTTATCAACAAACTCAACGATCAACTCAACTGCTGCCTGAGTTTTGCTTGGTACGCCTGAAGTGACTTTTTTGGCAACCATCCAAAAGATGGTGCAAAACAAGATACCCAGGCCAACTGACCAAAGCATAGAATCAAGATGGATAGCTTTAAAGCCCATCAGCCCTGCTTCTTCAGCAGTATAGGCAACTTTCCAGCCTTCGCCCGGCAAATAGCCGTACGTCCAATTCGTTAAGTGGTGAGAGATATATTCTGATGATGTTTGTTGCTCGGATGCCATAATGTAAGCTTCTTATTAATCAACGATTTAATCAACTACCAAAAATACGGTTGTCATCTGATGAGGCGATTGGCGGGTCTTTTTCCCACGTGTCTCACGTAAGGAGATAAAACCAACCAAGGCGCTCATGTAACCAACAACATCCAACCCATAGTTCTATTTACTAGTGCTATATACCTAGCTTAGTATAAATTTTAGCTATCAAAAAAGGGCTTATGATTATTCATTAATAGCCCTTTAATGTTTATATCGAATAGGTGTCTGCTCATACCTGCCTTTTTAGGCAAACGCTTAATATAGCGTCCAAAAACAAAGCAGTTAGCTGCCTATATTAATGCAGCGTTGTATTCGTGTAAAGCCTATTATGACTTTTTTATCCGCTGTATGAACAAGTTAGCGGCTATTGACCTTTAGTGGCATGGGTTTGCATCATTCGTGAAATTGTAAAAATAAAATTATAAGTGATGGCAATTAACCAAACTATCTCTTATCTATAAGACTATTTTTACTTTTTACGCTAATTTCAACGACTTATAGCAGTAACTTATAAGTCCATACCTTAACGTCAAATCAGTTATTTGTCATTCTTTTGGCTTTGTGAAGCTAGCCATAGAGAAGTTGGACGGCAGGATGACTTATCTAACGCTAATAGATACTTACTCACTTCAATACTGATCGTAAAGAGTGCTAGCGTATGTGCCACAACATCCAACTGTGACTAATTTGCATTACCATAAAACCGATAAACAACGCAGGCGCTGATAGGGGTTGTACGGTAATAAAAATTAGTGCGAAACCAAACACTGTCAGTAGCCATTTGACCATCTGACCTCGATATAGCTGGCTGACAATGTGTCGGCGCGCGCGATATCCAGTATGCCAAAAGATAAAATTTGCAAAGACGGCTTGTGTGGCGAAACTAAGTAGCGCACCGATCGAGGTACTTTTTGCTACTATCAGCCCACTGTCTAGCCAAGTCACATCTACTACCCAGCCAATAATAATCAGGATAAATAAAATCCATGCTTGGCGTTTCAGGTAGATGCCAATCTCATCTTTTTGCGTGCGTTTGGCAGGCTTGGTCATCAGCAGCTATCCTATAGTATTGGGATAATGTCGCATATTTGCCACGATTTTATCCGTGACCATTTTATTCATGACCATTTTATGCATGAAAAGTCACTATACAGACGTTGCCTTTTAACCAAAATAAAACGCCACTTATTATAGGGAGCGCGCGCGCGATTAGCAAGTAAAATATGCGTCTTATCAAGCATTTGATTGTTTAGCGCTAACGCTCCCTCTAAAAACTTAGTAAAGCCTAGCTAATATCTTATAAAACAAAGGTCTTGGTGCTCGACAATTTGATAATGCTATCGAGCGCCAAGACCCTTCTAAATAACGCTTTATGCTAGGGCATGCCCTTAATCTCAACAAAAGCGAGTAAATGGGCTAAAAATGGCTATGCGATACATTGGCGGATTTGCTGCGCCATACTCTGCCAACCACTAACGAAGTCTTTACTAGTGCTCATGTCTTCAGCTTGCACGGTACTCTTTACAGGTTGAAGCTTAGCGAGCAACCCTTTAGCTGGCGCACTTGGACTAACCAAACACATTTGCTTGGCAGGACGCTTCTCATTTAGCCAGCGCAACTGACTGGCTTTTGGCGCTAAATGGTGATCGGTGCTTAGACTGCCAACGAGCTGTAGCTTTAAGCTGTCCTCCATATACTGATAGGCATCGTGATACGCCCAATAAGGCAATGCCTTTGTCGCTGTGCTCTGCTTTGTAGCCAGCACTCCTTTATCCAGTCGCTTGGCAAATTTTTGTGCATTGGCTTGATAGAGAGCTTTATATTGTGGATTTGCATGGCTATGAATCACGGCAAGCGCACGGGTGATGGCTTTGGCATTTTCAGGATCGAGCCAAATATGCGGATCTAGCGTGCCAGTGATAGCTTCGCCTTTGACATCGCGTAGTGGATGGCGGTTGAACGCATCAAACTTGAATAAAGCAATGGCATTGGGCGCGCTATTGAGACTGGCGGCCAAATTATTTTCTAATGGCTCGCCAAACCATACCACAAACTTGCTGTCTTGAATGGCTTTTATGTCGCCCGGACTAATACTGCCGTGATGCCCCACCTCCCCTGCTTGCAATAATTGCTTGGCAGGCGGCGCACCTTCCGTCACGGCTTGACTCAACAAGAACAATGGATAATTACTCACGCTAACGGTAGCGGCTTGGGCGCTCAACGTCAGACAGCTTAACGCGACTATCCCAGTAATGAGCAGTCGCTGTAGTATAATGATCGAGCGTAAAGAATGGCTGAAAAATGAATTCATAATAGGCTCTTTAATATTAAGTTGAGGCAGCATACCTGTTTTTCATTTCATTATGTTATACTATAACAATAAAAAACGCCATCATAAAAAGGCGTCATATTTTTAGGAGTTTGTCCTATGTCCCCTACTTCATCGACATGCGAACATTTGCACGATGTGCAACATTTTACCGCGCACGATGTAACCGAGCGCTTGACGGCGGCAAAAGAACAATGCCGCATAAGTGGTGTACGCTTCACGCCATTGCGGCAGCAGATATATCAGTTAGTATTGGCCGCCAATAAGCCCGTTGGTGCCTACGACTTGATCACACAATTGCAGCAAATGCGCTTGTCAGAACCGGATGCACAAGATTCTGCGCCGACCAATCAGCAGACGCCAAAGAATGTCGCGCCACCAACGGTTTATCGCAGTTTGGAGTTTTTGTTGGGCGAAGGCTTGATACATCAATTAACCTCTATCAATGCTTATGTGCCCTGCTGTCACCCACGCGCCCAGCATACCGCCGCATTTTTAATTTGCGATCAATGCCAGCGAGTGCAAGAATGTAGCAGCTTACCGGTACAAGAAATGATGAGCTTTGCGGAGCAAGATGTCGGCTTTATTGTGGCTCGTAGTGTCATTGAGCTCAGTGGTCGTTGCCAAGCATGCCAATAAAGCTTGCTGTATTTTTTCTTTATTAAGTACTGATCTCGGTACTTATTATTCAGTATTTAGCATTCAGTACTCAGACATTTATCATTTATCAATATATTAGTCACTAGCCTATGAGCCTGCCCATTTCACCATCAGAGCAATCGTCTGCCTCTATCAGTCTGGATAATAAGACCAACCAAGCTAGCCAGCTGCTGAGCTTAAGCGATATCAGCTATGACATTGGTTCGCAACGCTTGTTGTCACATATTAATATCGATATTGCCGTTAACGAGACAGTCAGTCTTATTGGGCCAAATGGCGCTGGTAAATCGACGTTGGTTAAGCTTATTTTAGGGTTGATTGAGCCAACTAAAGGGCAAATGACGCCCCATCATAAGTTACAGCTTGGCTATGTGCCGCAGCGCTTTGCGGTACCGCCGATATTGCCATTACGAGTCTGCGACTTATTGGCGCAAGCCGATAAGAAACGCTTAACGGCTGAGCAACGCCAGTTTATCTTTGATAATTTATCGTTGACGCACCTGCTATCACGGCAAATGCTGCACTTGTCCGGTGGTGAAACGCAACGAGTTTTATTGGCTCGTGCCTTGTTAGATAAGCCTAATTTATTGATTCTAGATGAGCCGATGCAAGGACTTGACCCTGATACCGAGGTTTGGCTCTATCAGTTTATTGATGAGCTACCAGACTTCTTACGCTGTGCCATGCTAGTAGTGTCGCATGATTTGCATTGGGTGATGAAAGGCAGCCGACGGGTCATTTGTTTGAATAAGCATATTTGCTGCGAGGGACAACCAAGCGAGCTTGCCATTAGTAGTGAGTTTCAAAA
This sequence comes from Psychrobacter glaciei, assembly GCF_014652895.1. Taxonomy (GTDB): domain Bacteria; phylum Pseudomonadota; class Gammaproteobacteria; order Pseudomonadales; family Moraxellaceae; genus Psychrobacter; species Psychrobacter glaciei. The sequence goes on along the minus strand of NZ_BMZR01000005.1, from coordinate 73,852 downwards.
GCTGTTTGGTCATCATTATGAGCAGCCTTATGTGCATCAGCCGCATGCCTGTGAACATCACGCGCCAAGCGAGTTGTAATCATCATAACCAAACGACTAAAGCAAAAAGCTGCTTTACGACCTTTATTTTATAAACCGTTTATTGGATACATGATATGAGTGCTTGGTTAGCCATTATTGCGCCTGCTTGGATTGCTGGCAGTATTTTAGCATTGCTATCAGCGCCCCTAGGGTGTTTGGTATTGTGGCGACGCATGGCATTTTTTGCCGATGCATTGGCACATGGCACATTGCTGGGCGTCGCCTTGGCAGTGTGGTGGCAATTACCGATGGGGATCGGTATTGCATTGGTTAGCGTGATAGTGGTACTAGGACTCGTGCTCATAGATGATGAGCGTTTGCCCGTCGATTCCGTACTGGCGGTGGTTGCAGTGTCGCTGCTATGTTTGGGGCTGTTAGCGCTGACCCAGCTGACCGATCAGCAAGCCAACGTGTTGGGGTTTTTGTTTGGTAATTTGCTCGAGCTTGATTGGGCAGACTTGCCATTGATAGGCGGTAGTGTGCTGGTGGGACTGGTATTGCTCGCATATATTTGGCCTGCACAAATTAAGCTTGCCACTCACGAAGCGTTAGCACGGATTCAAGGCGTCAACCCAACACGGCAGCGGCTGTTTTTTATGGGGTTATTGGCAGGGTTTTGTGCCATTGCTCTACAAGCAGTGGGTAGCTTATTAATCAGTGGCTTGCTGGTGCTACCGGCTTTAACAGCACGTCTATGGTCAGCATCGCCAAAGCAAATGGTGATTATTGCGCTGCTTATCGCTCAGCTTGGGGTCACCTTAGGTGTTTGGGGCAGTATTTGGCTGGATATTCAGACTGGACTATCTATCGTACTGGTATTGGCTATTTTATTTTTTGCAGCGCTGATTTTATCAAAGGTACTAACGGCAAAGTTTTGGACGATGCGCCGTTAGTTGTGCCATCTTTATTGTTACGTAGAGGCTTTTTATATGCCTTAGCTGATCATTAGGCTTTTATCCAACTTTATTTCATCAATATTGCTAGAGCTTTCATTCACTTTATGATATAAACTTTCCCTAATGCTATCAATGTAATAGTTAGTAGAATGCTGCATATCGCTCGTTTTGTGAGTATAGGGCTATAAGCGGCAACCGCTTCCATCAAGGATGGGAGAAATGCGCCATAAGACCCCGTAATTAAAAGTGATCGATTTATCCATATTCGTTTTAATAGCAATACTTGTTTTGATTCGATAAGGGACTGACCCAATGCTAAGCTATCCTGCCAATAACATCAGCACGCCAGATGAACAGCTAAACGTGTTGCAGATCACTGATTTGCACTTATCAACGCCCACCTCTGCCCCAGCTAATGACGACATTGACAATAATTCCGATATGTCTGTCTGTCAGCATAGCTTTGAAAAAGTCATCGAACAAGCATTGAGTGAAGACATCCGCTGTGACCTGATCGTGGTGACGGGCGACTTGGTGAATCAAGTAAAGCCCGCTATCTACGACCATATTTTTGAGGTGTTACAAGCGACTGATATTCCTTTTGCCTGTATTGCTGGCAATCATGACGTCACTGATGAGATTGGTAGCGATTTACCTTTTTTTGAGCGGGAGCTCGTCGCCCAGCCTATGGATACGCGTTTGCTAAGTCGACACGTTATTGAAACGGAATACTGGCAGCTGCTATTACTGGATTCCTCTATTTCTGGGCAGGTGGCAGGAGAAGTGACAGCGACCGATATTGACTGGTTATGTGTGCAGTTGCAAGAATGCAGTAAGCCTACGCTCATTGCCTTGCATCACCACGTTATACCGATAGAGTCTGACTGGATCGATACTCATATGGCAAAGAATACCGAGGCTTTCTGGCAGCATATGGCCCCGTTTGAGCAATTAAAAGTAATCATTAGCGGTCATACCCATCAAGCACAAGTGCGCCATCGTCAAGGGGTCAGCGTTTATAGCACGCCCTCGACTTGCTATCAGTTTAAGCCTTATAGAGATGACTTTGCTTACGATGAAAACGCGCGCCCCGGTTATCGCTGGTTGCAATTAGCCAACAATGGAGAGGTTGCAAGCTGGGTTAAAAGGTTGGATACTTGATGCCCAGTTTTATCGGCGTCAATAACACTGTAATTGTCTTTGTCCATATGTTTGATTTAATACAAAAAATTTCGTCCATATGGTTGGCAAAATCAAACTTTGCTTTATGATAAGTGAATACTGATACTGATAAAACCAAATCGCGTTAGGATGGTAACGCGTCTAATCGCAAGCAAAATTATAATAGCTAGGATGGCTACATTGACCACAAGCTAAGTTTTCACAGTCAGTCATTTGTCGCATTATTTAGGCCCAGCCATTTAAATAAAAATATGCATAACAATATACCTGACCATTGATATAAACATATCAATATAACCGTACGATGAGTTCAGCTGTGTTACTTGTGTTACCAAGTGGTAAAACGTTTTATAAAGGGACAACTTATCGCGTTTGTTAAACTTATAACGTCTTGTCTTTTGATATGTCGTTTTATTGAATTAATTTGAAAAAGTAGGATACCCATATGAGCACCGTGACCACGAATCCGAGTGATGTTAAGTTTACTCCTTATGTGCCTGCCAAAGACGAAGAGTATATGTCTGATGCGCAGTTAGAGCATTTTAAGGCTATTTTGTTGGATTGGAAGCAGCAACTGATTGGCGAAGCAGATCGCACCAAGACTTATATCCAAGATGAGTCTAGCGCCATGCCGGATATTAATGACCGCGCCACTCAAGAAGAAGAGTTTGCCTTGACGTTGCGTACGCGTGACCGTGAGCGTAAGCTCATTCGCAAAATCGATAAATCTATGGCAGAAATTGACAATGATGATTATGGATTTTGTGAAACTTGCGGGGTAGAGATTGGCTTGCGTCGTCTTGAAGCACGTCCAACAGCCACTCAATGTATCGACTGCAAGACGTTATCTGAGATCAAAGAGCGTCAAAACCAAGGTCATACCTAGACGCTCTCTTATGCTAGCGCATTTAAATGAGTACTGAGTGTCTTATAATAACGAGCGACCATTTATTGGTCGCTCGTTGCGTTTTATAGATCTTGTACTATAGTCAGTTCAATATAAAAAAGAGACAGCGTGACTGATATAAATTTTTTGTAGCCTCTGTCTACGTAGACACAGCAAGCAAGAAAAATTTGTACCAGTCACGCATTTTATAATGTCGTGTATCTATTTTATTTAATATCGACTATATGGATAGCTTTTACTAATTGACTAGGGCGTGTCTTCAATCCACTCGATAGCCATCTAAATGGGCAAAATCTTTCCAAATATCGTCAAATAACTGGTTAATGTCCCGATATTATCTGCGCTATTTTTCTTGTTTGACGGCAATTTATCTCATTTTTATCACCATTTTTAAAATGAAGACACGCCCTAACAAAACAAGCGTATTTAATAAATATCTTTTTGCTCCGTTCTTCTTTATTCTAGCTATATCCTCCTACATTGATAGTCATTACTTTGATAACCCCTATTTTGCAAACTGCCCATACTCCTATTCTCCATCAGCAGCCATCATCACCTCCTATCGGTCGCTTTGCGCCTTCACCCACAGGTGAGCTGCATCTTGGCTCCTTGACCACTGCGCTTGCCAGCTTTTGCCATATCAAGTCGCTCGGTGGCAAATGGCTGCTGCGTATCGAAGATACCGACACGGAACGCTGTGACAGACAATTCACTGAGCAGATTCTTATAGATTTAGAAGTGCTCGGGCTACAGTGGGACGGCGATGTCATTTATCAGTCTGAGCGTATTGATATCTACAACGACTACTTGTCATCAGACTTGCTGGCGCTGACTTATGGCTGTCAGTGCTCACGTAAGGACTTAGAGCGCTATTGGTCTCAGCAAGCACAAGCATCCTCGACGACTCAAGATTTAGAGCCTCTACCAGCAGGTTTGAATGCTACAGATATTAAGCAACTGCTGCCCAATAGACAACGCTACCCGCGCTGCTGCCTCAATGCCAATCTCAATCGTCAGCAACACAAGCTGCGCATACAACTGCCAGACCATAAAATCGGGTTTAGCGATGGTATTCAAGGGTTGCAGTGGGATAATCCACAACAAACCTTAGGGGATATGGTGGTTCGACGCCAAGACGGCATGATCAATTATATCTTAGCCGCCAGCCTCGATGATGGGCTACAACAAGTCACTCATATTATGCGTGGCTTGGACATTTTACCCATGACCACTGCTCAGATTAGTATCATGCAGGCGGCTAACTTACCGGCTATCGATCACTGGTATCATCTGCCCTTGATATGCAATCCTGACGGGCAAAAGCTCTCCAAGCAGAACCTTGCGCAACCGATTGATACTCGCGATCCAAGTAAGCTTATCGCCGACGCTTTGCAGCTATTACAGCAACCAGCGGTCGATAGAGATACGCCAACCCGAATGTTAGCGCAAGCAATTGCACAATGGGATAACACTCCGCTACAAGGCAAAAGCGCACTAAATCTGCCCAATTATTAAAAAACAAAAAGCGCCGCTGCTGGCGACGCTTTTCTACAAATTAACACCTGCTAATAATAACGGCACTGGCTTTTTTCAATCTCAGGGCTTTCTTTATAAATCTTTAGCAGCAAGGCAACCATCACTAAGCTGATGAGCATCGATGAGCCACCGTAACTAAAGAATGGCATGGTCAAACCTTTGGTCGGAATGGCACCCATATTCATCGCCGCATTGATAATCGTTTGCGCGATAAAGACCACACCGATACCAAAAGCGGTATAGCTCATACGCATTTGGCGACGCTTGAGCGCGTTATAACTGATACGCATGGCACTGCCAATAATGAGCGCCTCGAGCAGCAATACCACTGCGACCCCCACAAAACCCAGCTCTTCACCCGTAATGGCTAATAAAAAATCCGTATGTGCTTCAGGTAAATGTGACAGTTTTTGTACGCTTTCACCATAACCGACACCGGTGAACTGACCACGCCCAAAGGCAATCAAACTGCGTGCCAGCTGATAATCAGTATCTTGCACATCGTCAAAGGGATCCAAAAACGACATCACACGTACCAAACGATACTGTACCAAAGTCACTGCCAGTACTGCCAATCCAGCCACCAAGCCGCCCAATGCCAAGAACTGCTTGTAAGGTGCGCCAGCGATATAAAATATCGCAAAAACGGTGCCAACAATGACCACCAAAGAGCCAAAATCTGGCTGTAATAACAGTAACAGCGTGATCATACCGACCACTAAAAATATCCGTAAAAAGCCATCCCAGCCATTACGAACCTCAAAAGATCGACGCACGACAAAATCAGACACGAATACAATCATGACCAGTTTGGCCAATTCTGCAACCTGAAAGTTCAAAAACCCTAGATTTAACCAGCGCTTAGAGCCATTAATCGGCGTGCCAAATAGAGTTAAAACCAGCAAGCCCCCCGTAATGGCTAACAGGAGAAACTGAGTCTCTGTCTTATATAGGGTTCGTAAGGATACTAAGTAATAAGGAAAAGCGGCAGCGATTAGTCCAATTCCCATATAGAGTAGCTGATTTCTAAAAAAATATAGCTCCGTCATGCCGCGACTGAGCGCGAAGGGAATAGAAGCAGAAGCGACCATCAGTAGACTGAGCACCAGCATACAGCCGACACTCGCTAATAAAATTGCACGCGCTGACGGCATAGAGAGAATGCCATCTGAGCCAGAGGCTTGCTGCGATTGGGGAGACGAACGAAAAAGAGAAGAGAGCGCCATAATTTTATATACACTAACAAACGAAAAAACACGGCGTTTATGCAACGCCACCGTATAAAAAATATAAAGTAGATCGTACCACACGGACCATAACAGCCCATCAATACTAGAAAAATAACGCCTGATTTGGTAGCTATCCTAGGATTATTGTATCCATTATCACTGTTCTAATAATAAAGTCAGCAAACTGCCTGACTGATTATTGACAGTAGCAGTAATCTATAAGCAAAACAATCATTTATCAACAAAATGCGATTGGCTACACACTGCTGTGTTTGTATTGCTGTGTAGTTGCCCAATATTTAGCTAATGCTATTTAAATATCTGTCGCAAGCTGACTGACCAGCTGGCTAAAATGCTCACCACGAGCCGCATAACCACTAAATTGATCAAAGCTGGCACATGCTGGCGATAATAACACGGCTTGCACTTGTGACAAGCTGCTTATAGTGACTTGTTGAATGGTGGCAAATGCACTTTCTAACGTTTGGCATTGATGCAGCGCCACTTCATCACTTAATTTCGTTGCACGTAGATGCTGTTCAATCTGCTTAGCATCCTCACCAATAAACAGTACTTGGCTGACGTATTTATTGATAAAAGGCGTCAATTCACCGAATTGTTGACCTTTACCCTGTCCGCCTAAGATTAACAACAGCTTACCGTCTTTTGGTGCATAGACCGCGCCTAATCCTTCGATAGCCGCCATGGTCGAGCCAATATTGGTGCCTTTTGAATCGTTGAAATAATCAAGGCCTGCCGCAGTGGCGACGTATTGGCAGCGATGCTCGAGACCCGTGAACTGTTGCAGGGTGTTCAGCATGCTATCTAGTGGTAAGCCAGCAAGCTCACCTAGTGCCAAAGCCGCTTGCGCATTGAGCAAATTGTGACGCCCTTTAATCTGTAGTTTGTCCGCTGATAGCAACCGCTCGGTCCCACGTGCAAGATAGATCTGTCCTTCTGGATCAGTGATGAGACCATAGTGACCTTTATCAGGAGCATGGATACCTGTGCTCAGCCGTGGCAAATTATCCGCCACCAACGGTCGAGTCAGCGCATCTTCACGATTGATCACCACCGATTTGGCACCTTGAAAGATACGGTGCTTGGCTTGATGATAGCCCAGCATATCACCATGGCGATCTAAATGATCGGGTGACATATTAAGGACAGTTGCTACTTGCGCACCTAAATTGGTCACGGTCTCTAACTGGAAGCTTGACAGCTCAAGTACGGCCAATTGCATATCAGGATTGGCAAGTAGATTAAGGGCTGGCACGCCAATATTACCACCGATGCCTACATTGACACCGGCATCCGCCGCCATCTGCCCGACCAAAGTCGTCACCGTGCTTTTGGCATTGGAGCCCGTAATAGCAACGATCGGTACGGTACAGGCTTCGCAGAACAGCTGAATATCACTGACCACAGGAATGTTGGCGCGACGGGCCGCGGCAACCGCGTTGGTATCTAAAGAAATACCTGGGCTGATAATGATCCGTGCCGCTTGTTGCAATAATTCTGCATCTATCGCTCCAAATTGGCGAATATCAACGGCTGCTGGTAGTTGCTCTGCTAAGGCAGGCGTCGGCTGACTGTCAGTGACAGCCACATGGTAGCCTTGCTTGGTAAGATAGTTCGCTACTGAAAGCCCTGACTGTCCCAAACCGACCACGACTTGTAGACCACTGCCCTTATGAAGTAAGGTTTCTGTTGCGGTAAGGGTGGTCATATCTCTTCCTTCTATTGGACGAACAAAATGGCATCAAGCATATACGTGGTTTAGACCGTTTGAATGATACTGTTAAGATGAAGAGCATGATAACGGTATCGTTCAGATTTCGGTACTGGTTTTTTATGACTTTGTGCTATTATGCGGCTGTTTTTATATTGAGTAGCTAATGCTATAATATCGGCCTAAACAGATATTTGGGCTAGATATTTCACCTAAGCATTTTAGTTTAGCATGTTGTCACATTTACCGCGCTATTGTCACGCTGCTTCCGCAACGATTCCTATTGAGGTAATGAGATGGCAGACACTGGCTTCGATCTACTTATGCGCTTTTGTCTGATAGATTATTTATCTCCTTCTACCGCGGTACGTCATGGCGGTTCTTATACTTTATTTTAGACACTGTATTTTAATACACTATATTTTAGGCCTTATATTTTAGGCACTGTCATCATATTGACTATTGGTGAGCGTATTAGCGATACCAGTCAATAAATTGATGGGCGTGCTGCTAGCTAATTATCGATTGGTAATGAAGCAACAGCATAATAAAAGTACGTTTAGTAGCACTGATTATAACGACCTGTAATAACGCGATCATTTTAACACTGAGTAATGATTACTTTTTTTGCCTTTAACTCTATGCAGTTTACTTATGACATCTTTTTTTGATAGCTTACGTGACGACTGGTTTTCCAATGTTCGCGGTGACGTTTTATCAGGGGTGGTGGTTGCACTGGCCTTGATTCCAGAAGCCATTGCTTTTTCTATTATCGCGGGCGTCGATCCAAAAGTTGGTTTGTATGCATCATTCTGCATCGCCGTCGTGATTAGTTTCGTCGGTGGTCGGCCGGGTATGATTTCGGCAGCGACAGGAGCGATGGCGCTAGTGATGGTAGACTTGGTGGCTGATCATGGCTTGCAGTATTTGCTGGCTGCTACCTTACTGTGCGGGGCGATTCAGGTCGTCATGGGTATTCTTAAGCTTGGCAATCTGATGCGTTTTGTCTCGCGCTCGGTGGTCATCGGCTTTGTCAATGCGCTAGCGATTTTAATATTTATGGCTCAATTACCTGAGCTTAACCCTATGACTGAGAAGGTCGGGATGACCGTTTATATCATGACCGCGGCGGGCTTGGCGATTATTTATTTGTTTCCGCTTATTCCTAAAATTGGTCGGGTGATTCCTTCACCGCTGATTTGTATCGTTGGCTTGACCGCGGTAGCGATGTATATGAATCTCGATATTCGTAACGTCGGTAGCATGGGTGATTTACCTGATTCTCTACCCGTATTTTTGCTGCCAGATATTCCATTAAATTTAACGACGCTCTTAATCATTGCGCCTTATTCTATCGCGCTGGCCATCGTTGGTTTATTAGAATCTATGATGACAGCGACGATTGTGGATGAATTAACTGATACGCCGAGCGATAAAAACCGCGAGTGTCGTGGTCAAGGTATTGCCAACGTGGTATCAGGATTCTTTGGTGGTATGGCAGGTTGTGCGATGATTGGTCAGTCAATGATCAACGTTAAATCAGGCGGACGTACGCGTCTGTCTACCTTGATGGCAGGTGTGGTCCTACTCATTATGGTGGTGTTTTTGAGTGAATGGGTCAGTCTGATACCAATGGCAGCACTGGTAGCTGTGATGATTATGGTCTCCATTGGTACTTTTAATTGGCAATCTATTCGCGAGTTTAAGACCCATCCGATGTCATTTAACATTGTCATGCTAGCAACCGTTTTGACCACTATCTTTACGCATAATCTAGCATATGGCGTAGGTGTTGGTGTGCTGCTATCTGCGCTAGCATTTGCCAATAAAATCGGGCAATTCTTAACGATATTTAGCGAGTATGACGACAGTAGTAACACGCGTTACTACTACGTCCAAGGCCAAGTGTTCTTTGCCTCAACGACGCAGTTCTTGCATAGCTTTGATACCAAAGAAGCTTTGGATAGCATTCATATCGATGTCAGCCAAGCGCATTTTTGGGACGTCAGTGCCGTAGATACCTTGGACAAGCTGGTCATGCGCTTGCAACGTGAAGGGATTGATGTCAAAGTGGTAGGACTCAACAGTGCAAGCCGTACGTTGATTGACCGTTTCTCTATCCATGATCGCCGAGACATTGGCTTGTTGGATTAAATGGTTAGATAACCAAGCACTATGCCTGCGTTATCGAACGGACGTTAATTCATGGTTTGTAGACAAACCATTATATTGGTATACCAGTTCAAGCTTTAGGGTCATCGCAGATGAGTTGACCCGCTTGACGGTATTTAACTATTAGATGATGTGGTGGCCTTATGAGTAATTTAAAGCCAGATAGCGTAATTGCCTGCTTAGACTGCCCTGATCACGTACAAGCCGTGCTAGAGGCGAGCATGTGGGCAGCACCTCGTTTACAAGCCCCTATCGGTCTGTTGCATTCAGTACCAAGCTTGCAACAAAAAGCAGCGGTCAATTATTCTGGTTGCCTCAATATCGATGACGAAAGTGCTTTGTTAGATCAATTTACCACCAAAGAACATTTGAGTAATTGTGAACTAAAAGCGCAAGGCAAACTGTTACTCCATCAAGCCACAACTTATTGCGAGCAGCAGCGCCAAAAATTAAAGACGTATACGCTGCATCGTCATGAACATCTTAATCAAAGTATCGATTATGTCGACAATAAGGCGCAATTGATTGTTATTGGTCATCATGTGACCTGCAAAGCAACGTTGAGTCAGCTTATTCGTTTAAGCCACTGCCCCATTTTGGTGACTCATGCACCATTTTTGACCCCTACAACTGCTTTATTTGCTTTTGACAACTGTGCAACTTCTCATAAACTGCTTAATTGGCTATGCAAAACGCCGCTTGTTCGCGCCCTAACCATTCATATTGTTATGGTCGGTAAAGACAACTCGGAAAACTGCGATGCACTACGTGAAGCTTATGCCCGTCTCAAGCAAGCTGGCATAAAATCCAAAAAGGCATTGCTAGACTGCCGCGATGTGACAGCAGCCTTAACCTACTATCAAAATGAGCACAATATTGGTCTGCTGATAACAGGCGCTTTTGGTCAGTCTCGTTTGCATGAATTTCTCAAAGGCAGCGACACCAAAAAACTACTAGGCAGTACCAAAACCCCATACCTACTCTTCCCTAAAGTATAACGCCAACTTTTAATTTGCGGGCAGAGTATTGTGCTCTGCCCCTCCTGTCTACTTTTACTCAGTACTCATTTGCTATACACTTTTATCAAATCATCACATGAAATAAAGTGATAGCCTCCCCAAGCGCTTTAAAAGTTGGTTATAATAAAGTTTTCGATACTCCAACGTTAAAGGTTGATCTACTCTGCTTGTATGGACAACAATGACGATTATCGTGCCCCTATAAGCCGTATTTTTTGTCAATACCATAAGCATTTTTGAACCAATTGGCTCAATCCTAGCTACCCCCTTGATTAGGTTTGGCACAGTTCTTGAATGACTTACGTTAAGAATGGCAGTCATACGATGAAGCACAATGTCTATATCAACCTGCGACATCACACATATAAGGAATTTTTTATGAAGCTAATCACTGCGATCTTAAAACCGTTTAAGCTCGATGATGTGCGTGAAGCGCTTTCTGACATCGGTGTCAAAGGTGTTACCGTCACTGAAGTCAAAGGTTTCGGTCGCCAAAAAGGTCACACGGAGCTCTATCGCGGCGCAGAATACGTGGTGGACTTTTTACCTAAAGTAAAAGTTGAAGTGGCCGTTATCGATGAGATGGTTGAACCTGCTATCGAAGCCATCACTCGCATCGCTAGCACTGGAAAAATCGGTGACGGTAAAATATTTGTGACGGCTCTTGAGCAAGTCATTCGTATTCGTACGGGCGAGACAGGTCCTGACGCTATCTAACGCGTAGACTTACCTATAAACACAGATTTATAGGACATACCGATATCTATATTGCATATATTCAAGGGGGAATTAACATGCAAAATCAAATCTTTGAGCTCCAGTACGCACTTGATACGTTTTACTTTTTAATGTGTGGGGCGCTGGTCATGTGGATGGCAGCGGGCTTTACCATGTTAGAAGCAGGGCTGGTACGCTCAAAAAACACCGTCGAAATCCTAACAAAAAATATCGCGCTATTTGCCACCGCTTGTACCATGTACATGATCTGCGGCTATGCCATTATGTATGATGGCAATCTATTCTTAAGCGGTATTGCAGGCGGTGAGGCTTTGGTAGCAGATGCTTTAGCAGCCTCAGCTGAAAATGGCTTTGGTGGTGATTCTGTTTATTCTGCAGCTTCTGACTTTTTCTTCCAAGTGGTATTCGTCGCAACCTGTATGTCAATCGTCTCAGGCGCTGTCGCTGAGCGTATGAAGCTGTGGGCTTTTCTCCTCTTCGCGGTAGTCATGACTGGTGTTATCTATCCTGTTGAAGGCAGCTGGACTTGGGGTGGCAAAGACGTCTTTGGCTTATTTAACTTAGGTGACTTAGGCTTTTCTGATTTTGCTGGTTCCGGTATCGTCCATATGGCAGGTGCTGCTGCTGCATTAGCAGGGGTATTATTGTTAGGTGCTCGTAAAGGTAAATATGGTCCTAATGGTGAAATACGTGCCATTCCTGGTGCCAATCTGCCATTAGCAGCACTTGGTACTCTCATATTATGGATGGGCTGGTTCGGCTTTAACGGTGGTTCTGTCCTCAAGCTCGGTGATATCGCCAGTGCCAACTCTGTCGCGATGGTATTTTTGAATACCAATGCAGCAGCAGCAGGCGGTGCTATTGGGGCATTGTTAGTAGCGCGTCTTATCTTTGGTAAGGCTGATTTAACCATGCTCCTAAATGGTGCGCTAGCAGGTTTGGTTGCGATTACCGCAGAACCTTCTACTCCTTCTGCGCTGCAGGCCACACTGTTTGGTCTGATAGCAGGTGTTATCGTTGTTTTATCCATTCTCGCTTTAGATAAAATAAAAATCGATGACCCAGTAGGTGCTATCTCGGTACATGGTGTAATTGGTCTCTTCGGCCTACTGATTGTTCCTATTACCAATCCAGCAGCATCGTTCGTAGGTCAAATTGCAGGCGCAGCGACCATCTTTATATGGGTATTTGTTGCCAGTCTAATCGTTTGGTCAATCATTAAAGTGGTGATGGGTCTACGTATCTCTGAAGAAGATGAATATGAAGGTGGTGATATCGCTGAATGCGGTATGGAAGCTTACCCAGAATTCGTAAGATAATCGGTTAACATCTAGAAAAATACTGCAGTACAAAGAAATCCCGCACTACCTTTCGGTAATGCGGGATTTTTTATACTGTATAATTTGTACTATATAAACTGCTTTCTATAAAGTATCTAATAATCTAGTTTCTTTAGAATTAGATTATTTCTTTTTCCACTCTTGACTGCGTGAGAATGGACCGATATAACCTTTTAGCTTCAATGTACTACCACTTAGTTGTGCCGTCATACGATAATCTTTACCTTTCTCAGGATCAGTAATCGTACCACCACTATATTTACCACTACCATCAGCTTTAAGACCTTTGATGATAGTCGTGCCAACGTGTTTCTTACCTTTGGCTGAATTAGTAGAAATCAGCGTACCTGTCAAAACACCATTTGATTCAGTGATTTTTACCGTACCTTTTGGCTTACCTTCATCATAGGTCTGCCAAGTCGTGTTGGCTAGAGGATCAGCGGCAAATGCCATGCTTGCTAAACTGATACCTGCAACTGCTAAAGTGGTTTTTGTAAATAATTTCATAGACTGACTCCCTTCATACAATGATTATTCGAAACGTTATGTTTCTACTCTCCTAGGCTTATCCTTCGCTAAAACTTCATTCCCAGCTGTGCGATTTCCTACTAGTTAGTAGTGGGTTAACGCAACAATAAATAAGCTGTTCATTAAAATTCTAAACGACATAAGCGATGTCTTGACCCATTATAAGCAATTTTAAGCTTTTGCCTAGTAATTTTTTTATAGTTTATTATTTCTATAAAATCAGAACTATATCAAACAGTTACAAGAAGGGATTGTCGATATTTTTATCCAGCTGGTCATCTTTTTCTTTTGACTTGTCATCATTATTATTGTATTCAGTGTTGTTTTCAAAAGCTTGCAAAATCTTACTTGTTAAGTCATGTAACTGTTGTGCTTGCTGATGCCCAGTGGCATCAAAGGTCAAATCAATGTCGCCATATATAATAATTTTATCTTGCTGGTTTTCGATTACGAGCTCACCAATTTGCATACTTTGATGATTATTGGCAAATGGGTCAATCATTTGAGTCTCCTTTCTATTAACAGCATCTTACGTGATTTTTCAATAGTTCGTACTTTCTGTCACATACAGACATTAGAGTGTGTCCTCAATCTGAATAAAAGCGACTAAATAGGCTAATAGTAAAAGCATTACGCCTGCAACTGGGTGATTAGCCAGTCAAGAATCGCCCAGACAAAAAGCATCCAAGTAGGTTCTTCAACAGTCGCCTCAGGCAAATCTGAACTCTCGCCAGCCTTTAGTGGTAGCTCAAACGCTTGTGCTTTAGTCTTGGCATCCAGTACGGGTAATACATCGATGCCAATTTCGGTCGCCAATTCATCGACACTAATAACCTTTATACGCTCTGACTCATCATTTGGTGCGTAATAGACCCCTGCTTGATTAATCGCAGGAATATAAACTGCTTTAAAGAAATGACTGGGAACAAGCACTCGGTCAGCCAATTGCTTAGTTTTTTTGCCAGTAAACGCCACCCCTGTAATGGTATAAACCTCTCCATATTGCTGGGTTAAGTAACGAGTGGCTGACTCGATATTACGCCAAATATAGCGATTATTACGTGGCGATTGCGGAGCGATATTGGCCAAGCTAAAACTATCATATTGTTGACTGCGATTCGCCATATCAGCATTGGGCGCTAAGTGCCCGCGATCATAGCCTGAGCCTGAATAGTCAGACAATGAGGCACGTGCGGATGTGGGTAGTCGGCTTTCTTCATGAAAACTGTCTTCACGATCAATCTCTTTGGCTTGCTGTAAACGCTTGCGATCTAAATACTCTGCCGACCACAGCGGCGTGCGTGATACTCCCGAATACATCACGGCAAAACCATCCATACATAGCGCTTGTGTCTTGTTACTGAGCTTAGGATTGGTAAATTCAGGATAGATACTGCCATAAAAGGACTGGCTACACTGGGTAAAGTCATCAGCATGCGCCGAGGTTATGCTTACTACCATCATCACAGTCATTATGATGCTGTTTTTGACACTGTATTTGATCCTGCCGACACTTATCATTCAACTTTCAACCATCTATGCTTATCATTACGTATACGCTATCGTAGCAGGCGTCTGTGAATAAAGAAAGATAAGGCGTAAGCCGTGACATTTTAAATGCTATCCGCTATACTAGGCGGTCTCAAATATACGGACAACTGATTATTTTTTATTTTAATCAATCAAAACTGTCCGCTATGTCAAAACGGTGAAGTGGGTGAGTGGCTGAAACCGCACGCCTGGAAAGTGTGTATGCGTTAATAGCGTATCGAGGGTTCGAATCCCTCCTTCACCGCCAATCTTATAAAGACCTAGTTTTCCTACCTTGTCCCAAATACTCCTATATACCTATGTGATCCTTTATAAATAACGCTTCTAGCGTTTTTTTTATGTCTGCTGTTTTCCTAATCTAACCTATATCAGCCTACTCAATCCGCGTATTGTGTTGGTATACGCGTTGGTATAGAATAAAAAAACCAGCCTTCTATACCAACGATCTGATATTTTTACTACTCGTTATACCAACAGCTACCTCACATCTTATGTCGGTAAAGGCTTAAATCAACCTCTTACAGGAGTTTTAGCTATGCTTACTGATGTCAAAATTCGCAGTCTGAAACCTAGTGAAAAATGTACTAGCTCTCGTCCTGATAAACATAGTGATCAAGAAGGACTACAGATATGGGTACGACTTTCTGGTACAAAGACGTGGATTAGCGCATATCGCTTTAATAAAAAACAGCACGTATTAACATTAGGTAGCTATCCAGATTTAAAGCTATCAGAAGCAAGACAAGCTAATAAAGAAATTAAAGCACTACTCGCTCAAGGTATCGATCCTAAAAATAAAAAACGTCAAGAAAAGCTTGCGAATGAGCAAGCCAAAATGTTCAATGATTACGCATTAGAATGGCTAGACGAGCGTCAGCGTAACGTAAAGCATCGCACCTATCAGCAAGACTATAATCGCATGCAAAAAGACGTTATACCTAATTTTGAAGGTATCGCTTTAAAAGATGTGACATTTGAAGACTGTAAATTGATGGCAGATCAAATTGAAAGTAGAAAAAATACTGAAGGGTCATCACCTAGAGAGGTAACGAGACGTACTATTGATCTGGTTGGCAATATCCTTAGAAGAGCTAAGAGAGAGCGCTTAATCATGGTAAATCATACGGAAGGGCTAAAAGAGCTATATCCAAAAGCGAAGACCAAGCACATGAAACATGTTGAGCTTAGTGAGCTACCTAAGCTCTTGCAAGACATTGAAGGCTATCATGGTCACGACCAAACTCGATTGGGTATGAAGTTTCTAGCATATTCTTTCTGTCGTACTATCGAGCTTAGAATGATGAAGTGGGAGCATATCGACTTTCCTAACCGTCTATGGCGCGTCGATATTGATAATCTTAAGGTTGCGCGTAAACATGTGGTTCCTTTATCAGATCAAATGCTGGCAGTCTTGGAGGAAATGAAGCCTATTACAGGACAATACGAGTATGTGTTCTATCATACTGGTATGCACCAACCTTATAGCGAAGAATTCATCAATAATGCTTTAGACATTCTTGGCTACGCTGGCAAGCAGACTGGACACGGTTTCCGGCATATCGCATCTACCAACCTAAACGAGCTTGGCTACATGGGCGATGCGATTGAAAAACAGATGGCTCATGATAAGAAAGGCAGCATTAGAGCCGTATATAACCATGCTCAACACCTAGAAGAGCGACGGAAAATCATGCAAGTTTGGGCCGATTTTTTAGACTTACTTAGAGACAAAGGCGAGGTTGTAGACTTTCAGACAGCGCGGCAGCAGATTGAAAAGTCATTTAGTAATCCAACCGCAGCATCGCTATCAGATATAGATAGTGATGCTTTGATACAAGCTCTATTAAACAAGGGTTTGAGCTTTGAAGATATTCAAAAATTAGCTACCGTGAAGGCTTAATAAATATCTTTGCCATATCTATCCACATAGTCTGTTTCGTAAGCTGAATTGATCAGCATATCTAAAATTAAAGTTGCCGTAGTATTTTGAATCGAAGCCATTCTTTCAAGTCTTTTCTGCGTCTGTTGAGTCAAAGGTAAGTGATAAGGCTTTTTTGTCTTACCTGCATCACGGTATTTTTGCTGGCTCCAAGCTCTTTTCATTTTATCTATAACACGTTCTTTGCGGTCAGACTGCTTATATGATGTATAGTCATTACTATAGACGGGTGGATCTATAAGATCTAGCGAACCTAGTATTACTGCTCTTATTTCACTATAGTTTGATCTATCAACAGTTATACGACAATAGTGATTTTTAGTATTTAAATAATCTTTTGTCCATTCAATTTGCTTTACATCCTTTTCGTCTAACCACTCAGAATAGTTATCTTCTTGGCGTACTGCATCCCATCTTAATCTGATATTATTCAACAGATCTATTTTTGCGTTTATATGCATTGGTTGACTGTCAGTTTCTAGAAAATCAAAGAAATTATATATAGAGTTCATAATTCCTTCACCATAATTTTTGGGCTGGTTACCAGTTCTAAAGTCTGTTATTAATATAATATTGGAAAATATTTGTGCTCTAAGATCATTTATCAACCACTTGAAGTTTTCTTCAGGTATCAGATACGCTGCCATGTTTAAAAGTGCATGCTCTATTATATCCTTGAAATTTTCATATCTACTTAGAGCTAGTATCAACCCATTCTTTGAATCGGTAGAAGGTATTTGCATAAAATCTGCATCAGTAGTCAAAGCAAGATTGTTGCGTAACCAGATACCTTGCCTATCAGATAATGACCCAATTTTATCATCAAAATATTTCTTATTATCTTGTATTTTTTGTACATTTCCAATAGCCATGCTCACACTCCAGTTTTAATAAAAATTATTATCACGAGTGATATTACCGTGACATCACAATAGTATCACAGTATCATTCTGAGTCAATTCAAAATACATAAATAAGTTAATATAGAGTTATCACAGTAGTATTTTCATAGTGGTTGATCGCTCTATTTTTTTAATATCAACTACTTAGACAATATAATAAGTATCTATAGTGCCGTTTAGCTAACTCCATCTTAACCATAAGCCTATAAACCATAGCGAATTGCTATCGCTTATTACGTCATTCTCCAATGCTAGTTGGAAAATAGCTGCACTATGGCAGCTCATCCTTACTGGGTTCTATATATTATTGAATACACTAGGTACTTTATTGTAGTGCTGAGAGCTGACCTCTCAGCACTGAACATTATAAAAATACGTACCTACCTGACCCTATGAACATTAACTTAATAGGATCACAATCATGCCGTATTCAAACTTCAACCAACCTCAAGTTGTCGCTAACGTCCATAGCCTTGTTACAGACGTACTAGCAAACACTATCCACTTTGAGGATGTCAAAACTCAGCTGAACGGATTATATTATCCGTTCATGACACACTTCAATACTGAGCTATTTTATTCACAGCCGGTTGTTGCATTTGTATATAGCACCAACGCTATCGTTGGTGAATCATATCCAATTAACGTCGTCTGGGATCATGATAAAACCCAGCGGTTTATCGCTACGTTATCCTGCTATAGAAATGATATTGAGCGTGAACGCATTACGTTCAGCTATCAGGAGTCGCAAAATAGAAACAATTTAGCGAATTACTTAGGTAATCTGACCACTCATTACTCAAAACTGCTATTTATCCGCATCGACCTAAAGTACGCAAAAGAGACCAGCCATCATGTATCTATCGAAGACTTTGACTTTCACATGAGCAAGTTCCGTGAGCTTATCGGTAATAAAAAGACGTGCTTTGAGCATTTGCAAGGTAATGCTTGGGCTATTGAACAAGGTGGTATCGAGGGCGGGTTGCACTGTCATTTACTACTGATATACGATGGCTCAGAGCGACAGAACGATTGGTATATTGCTAAAGAGGTGGGTGAAAAATGGAACATGATTACAGCGGGTTTAGGTGAGTACTATAACTACCACGATCCAGAGTGTAAGCAGAAGTACCAACAATACGGCAAATTAGGTATCGGCATGATTCATCGTGATAACCCTCAGGAAGTCGAAAACGCTATAGCTTCAGCTTTATACTTAACGAAGCCAAGTAAAGATGAGCAGCAACTTAAACTGTGGCTACCAAACATGCGCACCTTTGGTCATGGTATTTATAGAATACCTAAACGTCGCGGACTACTGCCCATAGTAAAATAATATCAGATATATACTATCCTTATGAAATCAGTCAGGGAGACTAGCTACCTGTCTGTTTAACCCCAATCCATCCTAGTCAAAGGTCTGCTTAATCGCAGGCCTTTTTTATGCGCAATCTAAAAGGAGCTATTTATGAGACCGATCTGCCCACACTGTCATTCAGCAAACGTAAGAAGCACTACCGATACTGACAGTCCCTTTAATATCTTTGAGCAACTGTGCTCACAATCTGCCCTATCAGGTCTTGGTGTGAGTATCTGTAGGTATTACAAAATCAATTCAGCAATCGGTGTGGTAGTAGGCACAGCCCTTGCCTCAGCGATTAGCTTGGCTAAAGACAAGCTACAGCAGCCCCCTTTACTCGTTTTGGCAGAAAAGCCCCGTTATACCTGCAATACCTGCTCAAGAACTTTCAGCATTTAACCTATCTATCTAACCCATAATTCTAATCAAATCTAAAAGGAATATTCTCATGGCACATTTAATAGAATCAATGGCATACGTTGGTGAAACCCCTTGGCATGGCTTAGGTAATGAGCTGGCACCCAAGCAGCCTATCGATGTCTGGGCTAAGCAAGCTGGTATGGACTGGCGTATAGAATCCTCAGACGTCAGTTACATGGCTAATAATGACAAAGGGCATAACCTGATTCTGCCCTTTGCTGAGCAGAAGGTTTTATATCGTAGCGATAACTTCGAGCCGCTATCGGTGGTCAGTCAACGCTATCAAGAGGTACAGCCGCGTGAGATCTTAGAATTCTATCGTGATCTTACCGAGCAATCCGACTTTGAGCTGGAAACGGCAGGTGTGTTAAAGGGAGGTCGTAAGCTATGGGCATTGGCTCGTACAGGCCAGTCAGCAACGCTTCGCGGCAAAGATGTGAGTAATGGCTACTTGTTACTGGCAACCGCTTGTGACGGCACGTTAGCGACTACCGCTCAGTTCACCTCCATCCGTGTGGTGTGTAATAACACCTTAGCGATCAGCTTGGCGAACGGCAATGGTGGCGTAGTAAAAGTACCGCATTCCACCTCCTTTGATGCTGACAAGGTCAAGCAGCAATTAGGCGTGTCGGTGAAGCAGTGGGAGGAGCACAGCTATGAGATGAAGCAGTTATCTGAGCGCCGTGTGACCCAAGCAGAAGCGGCTAACTATCTCAGCCGTGTGTTCAATGATCAAGACAATGACATCATTCTGTTTAACAGTGCTAAGAAAGAGAAGGATGCCGTGCCTAATGCTAAAGCGATGAATCAGGTCATGAAGATGTTCAATGGCCAAGGTCGCGGTGCCACACTTGATGCCGCCAGTGATACAGCTTATGGCTTGCTGTGTAGCATCACTGAGTATGTGGATCATGAAAGACGTGCGATGAATACGGATAACCGTCTCAATTCAGCATGGTTCGGTGCTGGCGCTAAGCTGAAACAAAAAGGGTTAGAGCAATCGCTACTGATGCTTGCTTAACCAGTGCTGTTCTAATTTGACAAACAATCAACCACGCCTTTGAGCGTGGTTTTTTTATGCCTTTCATTTGATATCAATCAATAACCACTCTATTAAGGAATTCACTATGAATATGATCGCATTAAACACGACAACTCAGTCAAGACAGACCAAGCGTGCCACCGTTAAAGTTAAGATGCCAAGAAAGACTAAGCATGGTATCGAAGATAGACCAAAGTCCAAGGCAGAGAACAAATCCGCTAAACCCTCGGCTAATTCGGTAACTACTGCCAAACGCCTGGCCAATACCAAGTCTTTGAGCCGTGAAGACTGGCTACAGTTTCGCAAGCAAGGTATTGGCAGCTCTGATGCCGCTGCTGCTTGTGGCATTCATCCGTATTTATCAATGCTTGAGCTATGGATGATTAAGACAGGACGTATGACCTCAAACATCGATGAGAGTATTGAAGGCTATTCACCACTCTATTGGGGTAATACGCTTGAGCCAATGGTGGCTAAATACTACCAAGAGCACACAGGAAACAAAGTACGCCGCGTCAATGCCATCTTGCAGCATCCTGATCCTGATAAAGCCTTTATGCTGGCTAACCTAGACTATGCCATTACAGGCAATGATGAGGTACAGATTCTAGAGTGTAAGACCGCTGGTGAACATGGGGCCAAGCTGTGGAAGCATGGCGTGCCGTTATATGTGACGTGCCAAGTTCAGCATCAGTTAGCAGTCACAGGTAAACAAGCGGCGCATATCTGCGTACTGCTGTGTGGACATGAAGCTAAGATTTATAAAGTCGAGCGTGATGAGCGCTTGATTGACTCTATCATCGAGCATGAGCGTCTGTTCTGGCAATATGTGGAAACCGACACACCGCCCACACCTGATCACTCTGAGTCTGCTGCTCGGGCATTAAAGCAGCTGTACCCAACGGCTAAGCCGTCAAGCAAGGTTGATCTAACGGATGATGATGGTGCCAACAAGCTATTTGAGCAATTGCTGAGCTACCGCGACTACATGCAGGAGCTAGAAGAACGCCATGATCAGGTGAAGCATCAGCTGCAAACGCTGATTGCCGATAATGAGGTTGCCGTGTTTGAGAAAGGTGCGATCTCATGGAAGCGCTCGAAAGACAGTGTCGGACTTGATAGCAAAGCTGTCATCAAAGTGCATCCTGAGCTATTAGCCAAGTTCAGTAAAACAAAGCAAGGCAGCAGACGTTTCGTTGTGCTTAATGACTGAGCTGAAGATCACTCAATCATCAGCGCGGCAACCAATCAGTCAAAGCTGATTAATCAAAGCAAGCGAATAACCACCCACCTAGCACAGGTGGGCTTTTTTATGGCCAAACACATTCTATTAAATACATAAGGAATACCATCATGATTAAAGGTCTAACGATTACTCCACCAGTTTTAGGTCGTATCAGCATCGGGCGTGTCATCGTAAAAGATGGCAAGCGTTTACCTGCCAAAGACGATCAATTCACTATCACCAGTCAAGTGCAGAACAAAGACGGTTGGATCAATCATCCACTTGATGCAAAGCTACGCGCAAAGAACGACGGTAAGCTCAGACAGATTCCTGTACGTATGCTGTTTAACGATCCTGAGTTAAACCTCAGAGCAGAGTACACACTGTTCGATAGGAAAACAGGTCGTCCACTATGTGTTGGCGACGGTGAACAGTGTCAGCGCAGAACCAATAATGGCGTCGAGAAATTACCGTGTCCATCCCCTGATCGTTGCCCACTAGCACAAGGCGGGGCTTGTAAGCCGTATGGCAGATTGTATGCAAATCTGTCTGAGGATGATGAGCTGGGTACGTTTATCTTTCGAACTACTGGCTTTAATAGCATACGTACCTTGGCAGCACGCTTAAGCTACTTTGCAGCAGTATCAGGCAATAAGCTGTCATGCTTACCATTACAACTCACGCTCAGAGGTAAGAGCACCACGCAAAGCTACCGCACACCGATCTACTTCGTGGATTTAACCCTGCGTGATGGTTTGACACTAAAACAAGCGGTACAAGATGCGCAAGCAATTGATAGGGAGCTGAGCGAACATGGCCTTGATCAAGCGGCATTAGAGACAGCAGCCAAACAAGGTTATGTAAATTCCTGCTTTGAGGTTGATAGCGATGGCTTGCTTGATGTGGTCGAAGAGTTTTATCCCGTAGAGACAGATGAGGCTGATAGTAATCATCAAGGAAGGTCAAAAAATGGTATGGCTCCCTACAATGTCGGTAATATTGAAAGAAGTCTAAGGGAGAGTGTGACAGCTATAAGTTAAAGCAGTGGTAATGATATATGGCATAAAAAGGAGCTGATTGTTCAGCTCTTTTTTTTATGTAATTGATAAGGAGTACGCGCGGTCAGTATAGGACGCCGTAAAAAAATATGGGACTCCGTAACTGTATGAGAAGAAAAGTTCTCATTAACTAATAAGGAGCTAGTCATGGAAAACTTAAATACTAATAGCCAGAATGAAACCGCCAATCTCAATACATTGTGCTTACCACGAATGTTGCCATTAAAAGAAGTAACCTACCATACTGGACTTAGTAGTACTACCATTTACGATATGCTAGACAAGAAATCTAAACGCTACGACCCTAGCTTCCCTGTTCAAGTAAAACTGTCAAAAGGTCGTGTAGCGTGGGTTGAGGAAGAAGTTGCAGAATGGTTAAATAATAAAATATTTGCTAGAGCTCAATAGGTTACAATAAAAACAAGCTACTTTTAGTGGCTTGTTTTTATCGCTAACAATTTTTTCTACCAAGTAAACTGTTTGGTAGCAAGAATCTCGTTGGTACCCTTATCAAAATAGGTAATATCTGCAAGTATTGGTTCAAATGAAACACTACTCTTACCCATTTCTATGGGTACGTTATAGTACACAAACCCTTTAGATGCTAACCTATCGCCCACTATAACTTCTTCTATTTTCCTTGCTTGAGCTTCATCATCTACAGATAAGCCACACTCTACATTCATATACACTTTACTCCCTTCTCCATAGCCAGGATCATAAACCTGCTGAGTAACTTCTCTTGGAGCCAGATCAGACCATACTGGATAACCACCTCCCTGCGTTAGCTTCGACTCTTCTTCCCAATTCATGAAAAAACCCTGACTTTCCCCAGATTTGAGACATGCATTAAGCGGAAAAAAACCTTTTTCAAAGTCATACTGTTGGAGTCCAAAAGTACCTGCTTGTATAAATATTTCTTTTGACTCATTGTAGTCATCGATAAAAGAAAGCTCTGAGAAATCGATGTATTTGATGGGTACTTTCACCCGATAACCATTCTGATATTTTTTCTTATACTCATCGATCTTAGGGTTAATTTTAGATAGTAAAGACTTAGCTAAATCCCGTTGTTTGAAGCCATCCTCTTCATATTGTCGCTCCCCGAAGTACATAACTTCCATCTGTGCTACCTTTTGTTCATCAGACAAGCTATCGGCAACCTGTACAGTCCAAACACCATTCATAAAATCGACAATATCAGCTTCATTAATATCTATATATTCACTCAATTCATATATAGGCTCTTCAGCCTGCTCTTGTTCAACAGGTAATAACGGTGCTAATTCTTCATCATCAGCTTCAAGAGACATCATAGGGTCAATTTCATCACTCGAATTCGTATCATAACTCTCTGGGACATAACTTGTATTACCAGCCCATGTTCTTATTGATAAGAATATTATCCATGCGCAAACCATTCCTAAGTAGAATTTAGTACGCGAGTACTTACCATTTTGGTTTTTTCTAGTATGGATATATAATTTTTCAGGCCGAAACAGCGAATATAAGAATGTAGCTGGAATTATAATAAATACCGCAAGAGAGGCTATAAAGAAAATCACATTCAGCATTATTTGGGAATCCATAGTTATTTTAATAATCAATTATTTTACGCACAAAACAGCTATTCGCATTTACTCCAACAACACCTTAGCACCACATTTTAGGCTAGTTAATGGCCTAACTTATTTTTTGGAATCTGATCTACTTAAGAGTAGCAATGCTAGACTTTGTTGCTTGAAAACAGAGCATTAGTCGACCTAAATCAGACACGCAAATATAACTCATAAGTAATATTCTAGCAATAATTATCTAGTTTCAGCATATCTACACAACTACAAATCAGTAGAACTTAACAATTTTTAATACTAATTTAGCCAATGATTATTGGTGGAATAACTATCTTTTCGCAATGTTTAGTAATATACAAACATAAAAAAACCTCACTTATAAGTGAGGTTTTAAATCCTGATTAGCTGAATGTGTTTGGGGGTCTACCATCTGGAAAGTCATCATCTGTCAATCCGTGCTTGCCCATCTCCTGAAGTTCATCATTTTCTTTCTGTTGCTCAGAATCATTTAGATTTTCATCGTCATCGTCATCTAGATGATCATCATCATCATATTGGTCACTCATCATACTTTCCTTGTAGTCACTAAATAAGAAAGTAGTATCAAATGATTGAGCTATTATTTCAAGTATATTTTTGGCCATTTATAGAAAAGTATTTTTGTTAGGCTCTGTCATAATATAGTTTGAAACTTTTCTAAAAACCTTCATTACGATCATGCTCGGCAGTATGATGTAGCTCATGCAATACTACATGATCAATGTATTTTTCTGATTTTTTTAGAAAGGCAGATTAATTTTTGAAGCTATTTAATGATTATAATTGTGATTATTTTTAATTAAAAAAGACTATTTAAACCCTCTAGGCCTTATATATAAAGGGTTTAAGTCCCTCTCTAGAGATAAGCACTTTTTTATATTTATACCACTTAATAGGAGACTACCTAAGCTGCGTCAAGTGGAATGATTATAGATAATTAACATTTATAAGCAGGCAGAAAATTGGCGAAACGATAAACTCAGACAGCTACTGGGCTCTTCTAGAAATACTTTAAATAGCTAAATTTAGCTATCTTTAGCTATCTTTAGCTATTTGGAAGAGACCAAGACCAACCCTCAGAAACGACTAAACCATCTCGGCACATTTTTTGTAATAGATTACGTACCTTGTTTTTACGCTGTTTATCATTTAGTACTTGCGGTAATTTGTTAGCCAGCACCTTATCAAAGTCAGCTAGTCTACCTCGTTCAAACGTCTTGAGGTACTCTATAATCAAGCTTTGATAATGCATATCATCCAAACCACGCATTTGCATATACTCAGCTTGCTGCTCAGTATGCCGAGCAACATCAGCGGCTATGATATAGCTATTTTTACGCCCTTCAATCAGTGACTTTTTGCGTAGTGCTTCTGCTTCGTCTTCAGTGATCGATTTTCCTTTTTGTACTTTATCAAACGCTATGATGTCGTTTATTGCGAGATTATCAACTGTCGCTAGCTGCTTGGCATACTCCTGATCAAGCACTTGCCCGTAAACTTTACGCGTACTCTTTCATGGGTTAAATCATAATCTGGCAAAGGAAAAAAGCGCTTGTACTGAATCTGATACATTTTTTTGATGCCACTACCAATGGTGTCCATCATATTTAGACTAACCATGGCATTAACCAAAAATGGATTACGATAGCTCGCTTCAGGCGCATCTTGTAGCAAGACATTCTCGATGGTCTTAGGAATAAACTCACCACTGTTTTGGAAAATCAGTGTTGAGTCTTCTTTTTCAACCACCGTAATACGTCCACCCAGACGATAGTCTTGATGACCAATGGCATTGCTTAATGCTTCACGGATGATATAGGGATCATATTGCTGCACCTCTTCAGGAAACAGCGTACCAGCAGGCATGTAGCGGTAATTTAGGTTTCGGATTTTTTTATACACCTCGTCCAAGGCTAACAAAAACGGCGGTTCAAAATGTTGATAGTCTTTTTCAATGCCATCAACGCCCTTTAGAATCCAAGTGATATGCGCTTGCGCTGGGCTTAAAAAATACGTGGATTCATAACGTCCCAATAAAATAATCGCTGTGTTGGTGATCTGACCACGAATGGTAATTTTGGCTTTATTCAAAAAGGTAATGTCATCCCATTCTTGAATGTCTTCAGCCAAACGTTTGTTCTTATCAGCAAAGACTTGTCTGGCCACAACAATGGCTTTAGGGTCAAGGTCTTCAAGCGTTGCCTCGTGGCAAATCTCAGCACTCCAGTCATCCGCTCGGTTTTGCCACAGCTTACGGCTTTGATCTGGGCATTGTTTAAGCAGTTTTGTGAAGCTACCAACACGAATATAAGGCTCATGCAAAAAACTAACGGGCGTATCAGTGACTGCGGGAATCTCGAACAGTACTACCGCTTTACCATCAATCTGTAGCTCATTAATTGTAAAATGAATCTTAGGGCTTAAACGGCTTACCAGCCAATGCTCTAAGTCTTCGTTGCCTTTGGCTTTTTTTGTCTTCGGGCTAAAGCTTGTACCAATAATGTTATGTGTGCTGTCCTCTACGCCAAATACCAAGTAGCCAAATTTCTTACCAGCCAAACATGCGTATACGCTTACCGATCTCTTCAGGGCTGTGGAAATTATGCTTAAACTCAAGCCATTCTTGCTCGGTGGGCTGCTGAGTAAGGCTTAGGATAAGGCTTTGATAGTGATTGGGCATAACAGTATGAGCTTTACTTTTAAATTGATAATTAGTGCTAGTATAGAGGTAAAGCGAACTTATTAGCAAAAAAAACAGACCATCTGTTTAGATGGTCTGCCCTTTATGTTATCGCTTTGATAATGCTCATTTATACAAAATATAGCTAAGTCACAAAAGCAGCTACCTTGTCATAAACATCCTCTTCACTATAAAAAACTTCTATCTCAATATTATAGCCTTCTTTCTGTCTTAGACGCTCTAAGGTATATAAAGACTTCTCTATATGGTTATCAATAATATCTACAACCTCTTTCGTAACGCGCTCGTTCAGTGATGGACGATATATAAACAGCCCAGCTTTAGCTTCGCGACCTGTCAATAAACATGCATTTTGTATGTTACTACAGCCTAAATAATCTAAGTTGAAGCTTAAAGCATTTTTTTCTATGTAATCTGCTGATACCACACTTGCAAATAAATGCTCGCTTCCAAAAAGACTATTTTCTTGCTGTGGTCTCCAGATAGGTAAATCTAGAGCAATGTTGCCACTATCAATATCACTTTTTAAGAAGATTTCTTTCTCTTGATAATATTCAGTTTTATTAATGCTTTTCAAATTTTGCTTTAAACCTTTACGCAGATCTACCGTATTAAGAATAGAAGCTTTAGACTTTTTATTCTCTTGAAAGTGATCCATATGCACATAATCGCGATATAACGAGTTTAGAACTGTCTCTATAGATAAACCTTTAACGGGCATTAATGTCGTATAAGCAACCTGTGAGGAAGGCGGGAACGAGTAGCCCACTGTATTTAAAGCAGTCGATATAGATTGTAATAGTAACCTTAAACCTTGAACTGCATTTTTGCCGTAGATACAGGCAAAGCCCTGTAAACTCGAATGAGCTAACTTAAAACGGATTGCCTCGCTGCCTTCTTCTATAAAACCAATACCTAAGTTAAATACTTCTTTGGCTATAGCGTCAGGGGTAAACTTTATGACAAAAAAGTGACCCTTAACTAAAGAGTCTACGGTAGGTTTAGGTTGTAATAAGCTTGTCCAGTTCATAATGACAGCATCCCATAACGCTCACTCAAAATGTGAGTAATATTATCGTCTCTACTGTGCAGAAAAGCTAAGAACTTCTGCCATATCTCTCGATCTTGACTACTGATGAATGCATCTATCCAAAACTCACATTCAGCTATAATCTGCCTGAAAGCTTTAAAATTTTCTAGCGCTGTTTGTATAATGAGATTGCCTTTTTTACTATCAGCCTGTATATCTTTAATCACTAAGTCAGCCAGATAATTACTATAGTTATTATGCTCAATAAGTCCTGTTGACTGCCAGTTAGTGCCGTCCTCTATAGCAAGTTTACCGTTGTCAATTAACCAAAAATCTTTCGAATTAGCTGTTAGGATATTGCGAGGTAGCCGATCTGTATTTGCCATAATTTCATCACAGATTAATGCTTGTTTGAAGTGTGGCCATTTTCTTAGTTCACTTTCTACAGCCTGTCTACTGTGATTATATCTAAGCGATAACGCCTTGGCATATATACGCTGTGTAGCGAACATAGGAATAACGTCATAAGTCTCGTAGCTTTTTTTAATACGATCACTAAGGTCACTCCATAAATGCGTAAGACTCTCTTTTGGCATTAACACTAAGAACGCTTGCTCAGGCTGTGGTACTTTGTATAGGTCACATATTAGATAACCGATAATTTCATTAAGTAGACCTCTATCACCCTTGCCGACATGTGGATGATCGTAGGCATAAGCTTTAAAGTAGACAGGTATATCCTCACCCTTATAAAGCACATTACCTGTGAAGACATCGCTTACGATATCGTTTTTTTCGGCGGTATCCACTCTCAGTATATCGAAAGGCTGAATCGTTTTAATAACAATATTGTTCATATTAAGTTATGCCTATTAAGCTGTTATCCTGAAAGTTAGTTTTACTCGCTTGTAGTAACAGACTCTTCAACCATCTACTGTTCAAAAACATGAATAGTAGACGGTGTTCAATTTTCAACTAATTCGTAATGCTTTAGCTCAGCTAACCTGCTTTTATATGCGGTGTCAGCTCACCACTAGGTGACTCTAACAAGTAGGTTGTCACCAAATAGGGCTCTGCTGGGAATGTTAAAGTTTTAGGAATTAGTGGACCATCTACGCCTATTCCATAATTGTTCATATCAGCAAAGGATTTTTCAGCCGCTATTAACGTGTCCTCTAAAATGCTGTGCATATATTGATTGAACATAGCTACTTCCACAGCCCCAGACATCGTCCCATGCTCAGAGCTAAGCTTGTAATTATCAGGGATCTTTGCTACTTGGGCTATTCGATAATCAGAACGAGCAAGTATTGTCAGAACCGTACTTATTTCCTGATCAGTGGCTTCTAAAGCATATGCTCTAAATAAAAAACGCTGAACGATACCAGTCATTTGATCTACGATTGGCCAAATATTTGCTACAAGTTCCATAACTCTTTCCCCAATTATTAATTACTACTTTAAAAGAACCGAATACCGAACTAATTGGATTAAAACTATTTTACAATGTCGAGCATACTGTCTCCGCGTAATTTATATTATAAAGTTCTTGCCAAGATACAATCTTTCTTTAGTCACTCATTCAAATAAAGCTCAGCCATCCCATCAAGCCTAGCTTTCACCTCTTTCCAGTTCGGCATTACTTGCGTTAGTAGCCGCCAAAATTTTTCGCTATGATTATGCTCAGCGATATGGCAGAGCTCATGTAGTATCACGTAGTCAATGCACTCCTTTGGTGCTTTTACCAAATGCGGATTAAGTATTAGATTGCCTTTAGTAGAGCAGCTACCCCATTGTTTTTTCATTAACATTAGTCTCAATGAAGGACTATTTTTTACCCATGAGGCCTTATGTATCAAGGCTTCAAGCCTCTCTCTGGAGATCGACCTGAATTTATTTTTGTACCAATGATCAATTAGGCTTTTTACGATAGCAGTTCGTTCTTCAATATTTAGTTTAGAATCACTTTGAGACAGTTCTATCTTCAGCTTACCGCGACTAAGCTTCACAGTGTTATATATTACATCAGCAGCTTCTGCATTGGTTATCACTTTTAACACGTAACGACGGCCTAGATAAAACTGGGTTTCGCCGCTGACATAACGCTTGGGCAATACATGATCTTGTTGCTTGGCAAAGTCCTGTAGGCTTTGCCATATCCAGCGCGCACGCTTCATCATGGCCTCATAAATCATCTCATCGGTAGCATCGACAGGAGCGGTAGCAACCACACGCTGATCAGGATGTACTTTAATGATCACTTTTCGAGGCTTGGTCTTTTTAGCAATCAGCTTGTCGCTTTCAGGCTGGTTTATCTTTTCTTTATAAGTTACTTCTTTACGCACAACTTCATAGTCAATTTTATCTTGACCATAATAAAACACACCATTCTCAGTCATTGCCTACTACCCTCTTGCTACTCTTATGCTACTTGTCTCTTGAAAGTCCAAGACGGGTAATCTTTAGTACTTCCTCAATGAGCTGTTGCGCTTTATCGATACCCAAATCCATAAATAACATCGGTAGCAATTTGACACTAATAGCATTTTCAATTTCTGCTGGATTGATAGAATACTCAGCTACTGCTGTCTTAACGATCTTATCAATCTCAAAGGCGTAAGCGACTAGCTTATCGTTATCTAGCTCTTTGTCTGCTAAGAAGTCGGTGTCAAATAAATGCTTAAACAAACCAAAATACGCCTGAGCATGTTTGTTCAATTTACCACTATCATCGATAAACTCATTGGGCACATCAGCGACATCACGGTCTTTGACGGCTTGCTCAAAGTCAGCAAACATCATGTACTGCTTCACGGGTGCATCGAACATTGCCTTGGCATCCGCAATCGCTTGCTTGAGCAATTTAGAAAAATACTCTTGGGCATAAGGATCATCAGCCAAATCTTGCTCAATCATCTTAGTAACACGACCAGTGATTTTATCCGTTTGGTTGCGCGCTTCATCATCGCTTAATTCTTCAGGCTTAACATCCTTACCTAAGTTATCGACTAGGTAAACGCCCTTTGCTTCTTTCACCTCAAGCCCTGCAATATGCTTATCTAGTAAGCTACGAATATCTGCTTCGTATTCATCGTAATCGATGGTCTCATCAGCATCTTCACGCACTTGCTTACGTAGATTAATAAAGGCTTTTAGATCGGCTTTGTAGCGATCACGCTTGCTATCAAACGATTTATCTTCAAAGAAAGACGCTGATTGCAAGGCAATTTTCATGGCGTTAGAAAACTCGGTCAAAGCCGCATAGAAGTCATCACGTTCTTTGAGCTTGGTATCGACTACCTTGCCATCGATTTCCTGCATTTTTGGCGCAAGTACTTGCCTCAACGCTTGCCCATCTTGTTTATTCTTCACTGATGAGAAGATAGCCCATAGATCGCTATGCAGTCTTGGTAGCTGCTTATACTCAGTATCCATCGCGTTATACAGACCTTTGAGGTCTTCGATATCAAAGCCACCTTGCGTACGCTCGGCTAAGTCTTGGTATTTCTCAATGGTGACATCCAGCTCTTTTAAGATGCCACGATAATCAATCAGATAACCAAAGCGTTTCTTCTCATGCAAGCGGTTTACCCGTGCAATCGCCTGAATCAGGTTATGCTGCTTTAAAGGCTTATCTATATACAGTACGGTATTCTTTGGCTCATCAAAGCCCGTTAGTAGCTTATCGACCACGATCATAATGTCAGGACCATCATCTTGACTAAAGGCTTCTATGATGGCTTTGGTATAAGCCTTTTCGTCACCGCCATACTCTTTGGCGACATTGGCTTGCCACCAATTCTGGACGATGTCTTTTGATTCGCCATCGACAGTGTCATGCCCTTCACGGGTATCAGGTGGCGACATGGCAACCACTGAGGTCACTTTGCCAATCTTGTCTAACGCCATTTTATAACGGATAGCTGAGGCTTTAGAATCACAAGCCAACTGGCCTTTTAGATGCTGCTGTTTAAAATTTTGAAAGTGATCAGAGATATCATGAGCAATTAGCTCAATACGACCTTCAACCTGATAGATTTGACCTTTTTGTGAGAACTTACGTTTGAGGTCAGTTTTTTGATCATCAGTAAGCTTTTGGGTGATACGGTCAAACCAAGCATCAATGGCTTGGTCATTGGTATTCAATTCAGGGATACGCTCTTCATATAAGAGTGGCGTGACGGTTTTATCTTTAACCGCTTGCTGCATGGTATAAGAGTGAATGATGCTACCGAATTTGTTTTCAGTCTTATCATCTTTTAGTAATGGCGTACCCGTAAAGGCAATAAAGGCAGCGTTCGGCAAGGCTTGCGCCATACGGATATTATTCTCACCGTTTTGGCTACGGTGACCTTCATCGACCATGACGATGATGTTTGGGCTGTCGTTGTAGCATTCATCATACTTAACGGCTGAACCAAACTTATTAATAATGGAGAAAATAACGCGTTCATTACCATGCCCGATTTGCTGCGCTAGACGGCGACCAGAGGTTGCCATGGCATCGGATTTATCGCGATCGGATAATACGCCACCAGAAGCAAAGGTTTGACTAAGCTGAGTTTCTAGATCGACACGGTCAGTGACAACAATGACGCGGCACTTGGCGAGCTCCTCTAACCAAATAAGCGCCTTAGAGAAAAACACCATCGTAAAGGACTTACCACTACCTGTGGTATGCCAAATGACACCGCCCTCACGACTTCCATTTTCGTCAAAGGTACTGATACGTTCAATCAAGGCTTTGATACCAAAGACTTGCTGATAACGGGCAACAATTTTGCCCACCTTTTTATCAAACAAGGTAAACATGCGTGTCATTTCAAGCAGACGCTGTGGCTGCAAAAGGCTGATGATTAAGCGGTCTTGGTCGGTGACGGCTAGATCACCGCCAGCAATCAATGACTGATATTCCTCTTTGATAGAGGTAGGACGATCACCAAACAAATTCTCAATTTGCTTAGGACTGAGTGCTTGGTTTTTTATACGGGCAAACTCAGGCTCAGAGATTTCTTCTTCAACCCATTTTGCCCAAAACTTCTCAGGCGTACCGCAGGTAGCATACAGACCGTCATTACCATTAACCGCTAGTAATAACTGGCTATAGGCAAATAGATGCGGTATTTCTTTTTGATGTTGATTGCGAATATGCTGGGACACCGCCTGGGCGTTGGTCGATTGCCACTCTCTACTCGAATCAGGACGTTTGGCTTCGATGACTGCCAGCGGTAGACCATTCACAAAGCAAACGATATCAGGTCTACGACTACTCGTACCTTCACTATTAAGTACTACCAGCTCTTCAGTAAGGTGAAAGCTATTATTATCGATGTTATTCCAATCGATCAAACTTATGGTTTGCGAGGTTTTTTTACCGTCGATAAACTCAGTCACGGTCACGCCATAAAGCATAGCGTTATATAGCGCCTCGTTTGCTGCCTGCAACCCTAAGTTCATAGCAGGGTTTAGCTCGTGCATGATTTTATCAATAGCGCTGTCTGATAAAGGATGCGCCTGACCTTCAAACGTAAAAGTTTGCTCGGCTAAAAATGCACGCATGATAGGCAATAGCACCACTTGATTAGTGGCTTTGTTAGCATTCGCCTGATCAACTAGCAGCTTACTGCTACGCATGGCGTTGCATTGGCTGGGTGGAATAAACTCATAGCCTAATGTTGTCAGCAAGGTTAAGGCTGGAATCTTTGAGCTAAATTCTTCGGCGAAGTTGATACTATTTTTAGACATTAAGCTATCCATTGGCGCAAAACGTTTACGATAACTGGAGAAAATGGCTGTAGTTTTCCTTGTTTTACTTTATCGAGTTCAAGAATCATATTTTGTATTAGGTCTCTATCATCAATAGCAGAGTTACCATCTAATAGTATTGTTGTGACGATTTCTCTTCTTTCTTCAACTAATGCTGCTTTATTTAAGTTTAAAACTTTTATAGTCTCTGTGGCATTAGGAGTGCATGCTTTGGCTTCACCACTTAATTTGAAGACAATATCTGTCTCACATTCAGAATCAAAAGGTGTAAGAGGTAGTGGCTGATTACCATGAGCATTGTCACATTGGTGTTCTTCTATACAACTTGTAACTATATTCGAAAAATCGAGTTCCCTGGTTTGATCTATCGATCTTGCAGTCACATGTTCATTCATACAGTCAATACTAGTTCCTGAGACTGACCTGCAGCAATATGAACACAAATAAAATTGCTCTTTAGCACACTCCAATCGAATTTCTTTTTTTACAAAACTGTTTAGCTGTTTGTAATTACCATTAGGATTCCTCGTTTTCCAATCAGTCAAACTACTTGGCTCATATCCTAATCGTTTAATTATTTTTCGCAAGTTGTAGCTCCTTCTTAAATATCAACAACTTTGCTTTCGCCAGTTCTACATTACTAGCAGAAATCTCTCCTTCTAAATTTTCTAAAAGCTTTTTAGCTGAATTGATATCAGAGTCATCAATCATATTCCATATATCTTTGAGCTTTTCGTTAACTTCGTTATTACGGATACCTGTATCCATAATTCTTAAAAGAACTGTATTTGCATCCTCCCCATATAAAGAAGGAAGTTGTTTTATCTCATTATCGTCAACTAAATACGTTAATATATTCTTACAATCACTAATTACAAGCGGCGAATGAGTCGTTACAACAAAT
The DNA here is from genome assembly GCF_014652895.1 of Psychrobacter glaciei. Taxonomy (GTDB): domain Bacteria; phylum Pseudomonadota; class Gammaproteobacteria; order Pseudomonadales; family Moraxellaceae; genus Psychrobacter; species Psychrobacter glaciei. The sequence continues at coordinate 38,981 of NZ_BMZR01000005.1, read as the reverse complement.
TGACATTGTGGGAATGTCACTATTAATTGTTTTAATAAACTTCTTTGCCACTGAGGATGTAAATGCATATCAACTTCATCTATAAGAATAATCCCATCACCTTTTAGAGGGTTTTCTAAAGAAGGGTTCATCATAGCTAATCGTCTTGCAATATCGCCAACTAAAGCCATTAGTGACTTCTCACCTTGAGATAATTGCAGTACGTCTAGGGATTTACCATTTTTATCTACAGCCATATGTAATTTTGGTTTTCTTTGTACTCGTATATTGGTAAGCTCTGGCATAAAAGTAGTTATAGCAGTTCTTACTGCATTTAATTGTGTGTCTTGAAATTTATCTTCTGGCTTTTTAATGAGATATCTTTCTTTTCTCATCTCCCCTAACTTTTCCATCAATGCCTTTAAATCACTTTTATCTAGATCATCGATTTTACCTTCATACTTACTGACTAAATTATCTACCTCTGAAAATTCGTTATATTCAACACTAACTAATTCTTCAAGTCTTCTCTTTTCCATCTCATTTTCTATATCTTCTCGTTCTCTAAACCACTCAAAGAATCTACGGAAATCTACACCTTTGCTCAGTGATTTGTCGTAGCCATCTAGTTGTAAAGATGTGTGTTTATATTTAATTTTTAAAGGGATATCGATTACTACTCGTTCAACTGAGTAAAAGGCTATCAATGGTAGGGAAGCCTTGTCATTTTTCGTCAGTTGAGTTCTATATTGATTTGCTAACGCGGTAGCACCCCAATAATCGCTCTTAAATTCTCCTTTACGTCCTTTCTTAGCTCTAGCTGTTGTCCAAGGAAAGTAGTTATCATCATCTGAATATCCTTCAAGGTCAGGATCAAATGAACTTCCAGAACAATGATAAACATCTATATCAATGGCTGCTGATGTTTTCCCATTTTTGATGACAAACTCAGGTATTGAGGTTCCATTTCCTTTTTCAGTTTCAATTCGAGCGACTAACCAGCTCAATGAAGTAGCTAATGACTTTAAAATAGAAGTTTTACCGGAGCCGTTGTTACCGACAAAAACTGTAACATTGTTCTCTGAATTACCTAGTGGTGCCAATAAAACACTTAACTTATCGAAACGTCCAACATTGTGTAACGTTAATTTTTTGACTTCCATTAGCTTGGCCTTATATCTAAATTAAATTACTGTTACCCTTTTCTTACCCGTCAACAACACCTGCATCAGCGCCTTTTTCTCTTGCTGCAAATCAGCCAATTGCTGCTCAAATAACTCAATTTCTTTATCGGCATTGGTTAATACGGTAGCGATTTTCTGTTGTTCCTCTAAAGAAGGTAAAGCTATAGATATTTTCAATAGTTGAACTTTTGATAAGTTATAACGTGTAGCACCTTGAGCTAGAATTGCAATTTTTCTCCGAACATGGCTACTTCTCAAAATATAACCAATAAAAGCTGGAGCAATCTTATCGATTTCGAAAAGTCTAAAGCCGAAGCAGAAAGAGTTTAAATATATTGGTTCTTTAGTTTTCTTCAGCAAAACAGATGACATACCGACCTCTTCAGGGGTTTCTGACGACGTTGTGAAAAAAACATCTCCAAACTGTACTGTATTCTGCTTCTCATCGACATCAATATTTACATAATCGAGATTATCCGTATCTATGAAAGTATTTTTGAAAATATTCATGTAAGGGATGTATTTCTTGCCAGAACCGAAGTCTACTTTGGTTTTTCCTGTTAGGCCATTAAACGTTGAACCTAAGTTGCTCAGCTTCCTCTCTTTCCACTCACCCTCAAACCTTTTCCCCGACTCATCAAGCAGACGCTTTTTACCCGTCAGCAATTGATGCATCAAGGCTTTTTTCTGCTGGTTACTATTCTCAATCAAACGCTCAGTGGTACTAATCGCCTTATCCCAAGTAGATAGAATTTTAGCGATTTTTTGTTGTTCTGGGAGAGGTGGCGTTGGCACAGGTAATTCTTTGCAAAGCTGTATAGTTAGATTCTGTTGCCCAGATGTCTTTTTAGATCTAGATTGCAACCACTGTTGGGCTAACTCACTACTTAGAAAATTTAAGAAATAATCTTTATTAACTTTCGACGATACGGTTCTATAAATAACTATAGCTTGGTTCATATTGTATTCATCAAAATCTCGACCTAACATCGCAATTTTACCAAGCGGAGGACCTACGATATTCATAAGAATATCGCCAGGGTAAGCAATTGATCGAGCTAGGGAGCCATTATGTGCTTCTTGAGTTACGAAGATCATATCTGACGAGGTATCTAATTCGCCATTAAAACCTAGATTATTTACCCTCAAAAAAGGTATCTTAGAATCACTAACAATTTCAGTTTTTGGCGGTGTAGTACCTTTTGTTATTTTACTTGTTAATTCATCAGCAGTTTTTACTAGCCAGTCTGAAGGGCAATTACCTAGTCCTGTTATAGTTTGAAATTCCTTAGGCACCATAACCCAACTCCTTTAAAAACCCTGCCATCTCAGCTTCTAGCGTATCCAACTCAGCCTTTAACTCAAGACGCTCAGCACGTACCGCATCCAAATCAATCTCCGCCTCTTCTTCAAAGGTATCAACATAGCGCGGAATGTTTAGGTTAAAGTCGTTTTCTTTAATTTCATCAAAGCTGGCTAGATACGCATATTTATCGACGCTTGAACGCGCTTTATACGTCTCAATGATCTTAGCAATATTATCTTCAGTGAGCTGATTTTGGTTTTTACCTGATTTAAACTCATTGCTGGCATCAATAAACAGTACCGTATCATCGGTCTTATTCTTTTTGAACAGTAAAATAGCGGCTGGAATACCCGTACCAAAGAACAGCTTTTCAGGTAAGCCAATTACCGTATCTAGCAAGTTTTCTTCTATCAGTTGCTGACGGATTTTACCTTCACTTGATGCACGGAACAGCACGCCATGCGGTACGACCACACCCATACGACCAGTGCTTGGCTTAAGTGTTTCAATCATATGACTGATAAAGGCATAGTCGCCCTTAGTCTTGGGCGGTACACCGCGATGGAAGCGACCATAGGGATCGCTACTGGCATCCTCATGACCCCATTTATCCAGTGAAAACGGTGGGTTGGCGGTCACCACATCGAACTGTAATAAGTGCTTGCCGTCTTTGTCGAGTAGCAGCGGATTACGGATGGTATCACCCCACTCGATACGGTGGTTGTCCTCACCGTGTAGGAACATATTCATCTTGGCCAGTGCCCATGTCGAGCCAATGGCTTCTTGACCGTATAGCGCATACTTCTTAGAGTTTGAGTTTTTGCGTACCATCGCCCCGCACTTGATGAGTAGCGAGCCTGAACCACAGGCTGGATCACAGATCTCGTCACCTTCGACAGGCTCAAGGATAGTCGCTAGTAAGTTAGATACTTCGGGCGGCGTATAGAACTCACCAGCTGTCGCGCCACTACTCGCGGCAAAGTGCTTGATTAAGAACTCATAGGCATTACCAATCACATCGAGGCTACCGACACGCTCAACGCTTAGATTAAGGATGTCTTTGCCAAAATCTTCTAATAAGTGGCGTAATAGCTCGTTCTTTTGCTTTTCTTGACCCAATTTGTCCGTGTTGAAACTGATGTCTTGAAAGACGTTTTTGAGCTTGGTGCCGTTGGCTTCTTCGATAGCATGTAGCGCTTCGTCAATACGCTGACCATTGCCCGGCTGATGGCGCTGCTCATACAAGTCCCAAAAGCTTGCGCCTTCAGGTAAGACGAAACGCTGCTTGGACATCATGGCATGGATCAGTTCGGGGTTGTCGCCGAACTGTTCGACCAGCTTGTTGTACTCATCGCGATAGACGTCAGACAAGTACTTAAGGAACAGCATGGTTAAGATAAAGTCTTTATAGGTATCGGCGCTGATGACCCCGCGAAAAGTATCACAAGCGTTCCATACGGCTTTATTGATATCGTCTTGATTGATTTTGCTGGTGGGCATACTGACTATCCCTTATTTATTTGTTATTTCGTTAAACGAATATACGATTGATTAATTTGGTATATTGCGCGTATTCATCGCAATAGCATTATACATTTGCTGTCTCTTGTTGATGCTCGGTCATGACACTTTTTACTTTTGCATAAACTAACGGTATATAGCCGTTAGTTTATGCTGTTTATCTAAGCCAAATGTAATATGTCACTATGAGATATATAGGTCTTTCTCTACATGAATTAATACCTGAAAATCTCACTAAATTGCAATAAATTAGAAACAATAGTTTACAAAGTGTTATATGTTGTGAATAATACCATAAAAGCCGCTGAAGCCTATATCAAAGAACTTGGAGCAAATCGATGTACCAAAATTCCGCCAGCAAAAATTACCTTGAAGCACAAATGCTGATTGGAATGGACTATCTCAATGGAAATGGTATCTCACAAGACTATGCTAAAGCACTTGAGTGGTTTGAAAAATCAGCTAGTGAAAATTATGCACCAGCTCAAGATAGTATTGGATGCATGTATAACAATGGTCACTGTGTTGATCAGGATCATTTTAAAGCATTTGAGTGGTTCCAAAAAGCAGCCAATCAGAACTACCATACAGGGCAAGTCAATCTTGCATTGATGTATAAAGACGGTTTAGGTGTTGCACAGGATCATATCAAAGCCCTTGAATGGTTCCAAAAAGCGGCTGACCAAGGTGATGACATTGCAAAATATAATATCGACTTACTAATAAAAGAGGACGCTGAAACTCAAAATGCGAATAGTACTCAAATAATTGTTGAGCAACCAGATACTGTTAGCGAAGACATAAACTCTAATAAAGCATTGCTAATACCATTACGTAGTTTCTTTGACGATTACTTCCGTGATGAGTCTAAAAGATTACCACTTAATGCAGGCGGTGGTGTGTGGTTTCCTGAAAGTATGAGTGAGGAAGAATTATTCAAATATATCGATAGAACCGAGAAAGCCCAAGCAGCAACAGGCTTTGATGTTCCTTTTGCTTTAGGAATATTGAATATAGATACAACTGCCAGCCAAAACCTACAAGAAGGTATCTATTTGCATTTCAGCGATGAAGAAGATGGGTACGTTATTATTCTGAAAAACTCCTCAAACGATTGGGAGGCAGTTGTTGAGCTTACGTCAGCCCACTACGATCAGTCAAATCAGATACTCTATATAAACGAATATGCCATAAAATCTACTGATCAAGTTGCCCGCTCCTATGCAGAGCGGCTATCAGACTGTATCAATGCCTACCTAAACCAAAATAAAGAAATTGCAGTAGAGCAAATAGAAGATATCTATTCATATGTTATCACTGATGCCTTAGATAACATTGATGAACGTATTGAGGATATAGAAGACAAAATTGCTATGTTATTAGAAAATGATGAGTCTATTGACGAAGAACAAGCACCACTAGATTTAATATATGAACTATCAGAAAAACTATCTACTATTGAACAATATAATCTAAGTACTGATAATAATGAAGAATTTCTCGATTTGATGGATGATTTTCAAAAAAGTGCTACTGATCTAAGTTCACGCTTTGCTGATATGGATGAGAATGGCGTGATATTAGAGAATGAACAACATATAGAAGAATTGATGAATAACATAAAAGAAAGAATCGAAGCATTGTGAAAAAATACGAATATACCAAATCAAGAGAGTATTGTGAGAATAATAGAGTCTAAATTTATAGAGAAACCACCTAAACTAAGTCACACTCTTTCGAAAGATAAGTTTCCTTGTAATCAATGTGGCTGGTGCTGCCAGAACCTGCAAAATCAAAAACTATATGAGAGTTTAGACAGTGGTAATGGCGTGTGCATTCACTTCGATAAAACCAATAATAATTGCGGTATTTATGAATACAGACCTTTAATTTGTAATATCGAGGCAATGTATTTTTACGCTTTCTCTACTATGAATTATGAAGACTATATAAATCTGAACATTAGTGCCTGTCAGAAAGCTCAAATAGAAAACAACTTACCGATTATACAGGTTTAAATAACCAAGGAGTTTCACATGCCTATTCCATTTATACTGGGCGGAATGGCTTTAGCCGCAGCAGGAGTTGGCGTAGCTTCAGGCGCTAAAGGCATGTCAGACATATCTGATGCTAATAGCATTGTTGAATGGTCTCAAGTACGACTAAAGCTGCAAAGAGATATCTTGAAACTGTCTAGCTCTGACGCTAATCATGAGCTTAGGAATTTGGGTCAACTAAAAGTTGATATATTCAATAATCAAATTAGACATATCATAGATATGTTGAGAAAAATCAAAGATGCTGGCTCAAGAATTGAAAATTTTAATCAAATATTAACTGAGCAAGAATATGTAGAAATGAAACAGGGTGTTACTACCGCAGTTAAAATCGAAAACGGTATTGCAAGCGGTGTGACTGCCGGAGTTCTTACAGGTATGGGGGCTTATGGAACAGTAGGCTTGTTCGGTGCAGCCTCTACAGGAACAGCCATTTCAACGCTTGCAGGAGCTGCTTCAACGAATGCAACCTTAGCTTGGCTTGGCGGTGGTTCTCTTGCGACAGGTGGTTTGGGTATGGCTGGTGGGACTATGGTGTTAGGTGGTTTAATTGCCGGTCCTGCATTAGCCATTACAGGTCTTCATTTAGCGGGGAAAGGGGAAGAAGCTCTAACTAAAGCAAGAGCAGTAGAAGCAAGAAACGATGCTAATATTGCTGAAATTGAACTGATGGAGGTTGCTGTAAAAGCCATTACTATCAACGCACTTGAGGTCCAAAAAGTATTACTCGAAACAGTCAAACGATTTGAACAAATGAAAGTTAATGATGCGTCTGACCCAGAGGCCTTTACAACAATGCTTGCTATAGGAAAGTCACTCAAAAATATTTTAGATCAGCCTATTTTAAATAGCGAGGGACAAGCAATACAGAACATACGTCATAAGTGCGAAGGCTATCTTGAAATATAACTAGGAAAATTGACCATATGAAAGAAGTTATCAGAAATTCGAAGAAAGCTTTTACCTCCTCTAAAAACCCTGTATCTAATGCAGCTAAAGGCTTTGAGATGCTGGTTAACGCGTACGCTGACTATAAGACTGTTTGTCAGACTGAGCATACTAAGCGCGAAGCAATTTCAGCTTGGAGAGAAGTGCAATTATCAAAAACTAATAATCAAAGAGAGTTTTTAGAGTCGTATCTCAAAGAACGCTTTATAGAACGTAGACACGTTATTGATGAGATGTTTCATAGGCTGGACCAAGGTATTGAAAGTGATAACCCTGAATTAATTTCGATGGCAATGACTGCCATTCAAAACACAGTTCAGTCTTCACCCCTTCAAGAAGCTTCTAATGTCCTTATGGCAATGAATGATCCGTCAGTTGATAGAATTGAATTTTGAGTCAATAGTTCTTTGTTAGAAAACTAAAGTGTTCTGGCTATTTACCTATTAAAATAGCCAACACTTTGTAATTATAGATTAGCTATTATTTCGTAAAATATTGATTAAAAATAATATACGTTAGTATTAATTCACTTAAAAGGATTTTTAGTGATAATATGTATTTGAAACTAAATAGTGACGTAGAAACATTTAGTTACATTTAATTAGAATATAAGCTTAGCTGTCTGTTATGCATCCAATACTTATTCTTTGTTGGTCTAATAGTTGGTCTATAACTAGGGTTAAAATAAATAATGTTATATTTATCATACACTTAAATAAATAGTTTGACTTCCTCCTTCACCGCCAATCTTATAAAATCCTAGTTTGCCCAGCTTGCCCCAATTCAACCCATATACCAATAAAACCCTTTGTAAATAACGCGTCTAGCGTTTTTTTTATGTCTGTTGTTTTCCCAAGCTATCCGAACATAACCCACTTATCCCTTGGCTTGTGCTGGTCTATTCGTTGGTCGACCTATGCTATTAATCCTGTAAATATTAACTTGAGAGACTTTAGTTACGCAGCCTGACGATAATGATCAAACCCAATACGTCCTGATATTTTTTTGAATTATATATACTATTTATCGCTAAGTAGATAGTTAGGGTCTATTGAATCAGTTATGCAAGCACGATAAACTCTTGATATGCACGCATACTAGACAGCCTATAACTAAGGAAATTGCGTATACTGAATTACATAAGCTATAGTCGGTTCAGTATAATTTGGATACAAGGAAGGCGAGTGAAAGTACTACAAGTAGTAAACTAAGCAAGCTTGACACCGTATCCAATTTATAGAGGATTGACTATATCTTACGATTAGTGCTGATTCATATCTAGATATATCTCTACACAAGGAAGAAAAAATGACAGGGATTGAGTTTTATAGCAATGGTCATATCATCAGCGAAGCTGACAGTATGCGCAAAAAGCTAGGCGCGTTAGCTCAACAATACCGTGCGACGTCGGCTATTATTGTTACCGATGCTGGAATCACTCAGCTGGGCTATGTCGATATCGCACAGCAATCATTACAAGAAGCTGGCATTCAAGTGGTGGTCTTCGATGCTGTCATTGCTGACCCACCCGTTGACGTCGTCAATGACGCTATGAAAATTGCCAGAGACCATAACTGTGATTTGGTTATTGGTCTAGGCGGTGGCAGCTCTATTGATACTGCCAAAATCGTCGCCTTGCTTCCAAATGACTTTGAGTCAGTAAATGACATTTTAGACAAAGATGTCAGTGGCTTTAATAAGCTGCCTTTATTTGCGATACCAACGACTGCTGGTACAGGTGCAGAGTCTACCTTTGTCTCTGTCATCACGGCAAAAGATGGCAGCAAAAAAGCCATTTATACGCCTAAAATTCTACCTGATGTCGCCATTTTAGATGCCACACTAACACTGAAGCTACCTCGTCACATCACGGCTGCAACCGCCTTGGATGCCATGGTTCACTGCGTTGAAGCGTATACGAGCCGTACCAAGAAAAATCCTATTTCAGATGCCTTGGCTGTTAAAGGGTTGCAGATGCTCTGGAATAACTTTGAGAAAGTCTTGGCTCAAGGCGATGATATCGACGCTCGTGCCGAAATGTTATTAGGCTCTACTTTGGCTGGTATTGCCTTTGTGAACTCATCAGTAGCAGCAGTACATGGACTCTCGTATCCGCTGAGCATCAATTTTCATATTCCTCATGGACATGCCAATGCACTCGTTATGTGTGGTGTTTTCACATTTAATTTATCAGAAGCCGCCCCGCTTTATGCTGAGCTGGCTCATGCTGTCATGCCTACTCAGACATCTGGCATGGTAGACTTAGACGCAGCGACTTTATTTATTGATCAACTAAAGATGTTTTTAGAAAATAGTGGTCTCAAGTATCGCTTAAGCGAATTGGATATAACAGATCAAGACATCCCCGCATTGGCAGACATAGTAATAAATACCTATGCCCGACTGATTGCAACCAACCCCAAAGACATGACTTTAGATGAGGTGACAACGATATATAAGGAGATACTCTAAAACAGAAACCATTGTTGCTATTCAAAACAGTTTTATTTATCAAGGAAGATAACCACTATTCAAGGGAAACAATTATGTCAGAATATAAATTAGACGTTGTCGTTGATGGCTTTCATTACTTAGAAGGCCCTCGCTGGTATAACGATGCTTTATGGTTTGTTGATTTTTATACTCAAGGCATTTATCGTGTCAACGATGAGGGAGTGGCAGAGGAAATTGCTAATGTTGAGCAGCAACCCTCTGGTTTAGGGTGGTTGCCCGATGGGCGTATGCTGGTTGTATCGATGAAAGACCGCAAAGTATTACGACTAGAAAATGACGGTAACTTGGTCGTTCATGCCGATATTTGGGAGCATTGTGGTGGTCATGCCAATGACATGGTGGTTTCAGACAATGGTAATGCTTACATCGGTAACTTTGGCTTTGACTTGATGGGTGGTGCTGACCATGAAAATACGGGGCTTGTTTTGGTTAAGCCTGATGGAAGCTCACAGATTGTCGCTGAAGGATTGGCATTTCCAAATGGTATGGTTATCTCTGCAGATCAAAAGACCTTGATCGTTAACGAGCTGTTTGGCAATAAAATTACGCAGTTTGCTATCAACGAAGATGGTAGCCTTGGTGAAAAGCGTGACTTTGCTAATTTTGGAGAGTTGGGTGATGAGCCAAACCTTGGTTTGCGTATAGAAAATGCCAGTATACTACCTGATGGTCTCGCGCTAGATGCCGAAGGTGCAGTTTGGATTGCGGATACGTTGAATCAGCGTGCCGTCCGTATAGCAGAAGGTGGTGAGATTTTAGAAACTATCGATACGGCACCTGATGGTATCTTTGCTGTTGCCCTCGGCGGACAAGATGGTAAAACACTATTTATGTGTGCGGCACCTGATTGGGATGAAGCATCACGTAAAGCTGAAACCAAAGGTCGTATGCTGTCCACACAAGTCAAAGTAGGTCATGCAGGTACACCTTAGCTCAAAACCTTTTTAGACATAAATCTAAAATAATCCGCCTGATTTCACAGTATGCAATAAAATGCCAGTGCAACGATTAGACAGCTTACACCCGTCTAATCGTCGCTTCATGCCTGCAAGCTATTTTATTCTTGACCCCTATCCTGCTTCTTATTCTTTTTAGCCTCTTTATCTAGGGCGTGTCCTCAATTCAATTGATCATATCTAGACGGGCTAAAAATAGCTATTAACGAATGTCAGACGCGAGTGGCGTAAAATTCGATTATAGTAGGTATTAGCAACTCAGAAAATTAAAATAATGGGAAGGATGGCCTTATGAAGAATTTAACGGTGGTAGTAGTAGCAGGACTCAGCTTAAGCGCTTGTGTGACGATTAATGCACCGATGGGCAGCACTGATAATGGTAGCAGTAATGGGAATATCGTCACTCAATACCCTGTTGAGACCGCCCTACTCAATGTCTATACCAAAGAGCGCAGCGAACAACTATATGCCGTAGTGGACAAGCAAAATATCGTCGCCGATATTAAGGTGACACCCAAAGGTACAGTGGCTTTCAACAATAAATCAGTTAAAGCTGCTGAGATAAATACCGTCACTAAACGCTACAATCAAATCACCAATCAATCTATCGCGACCAACTATTTTACGACCAATCCCTTGATGTTCCATGGCTTCACGGATAATAGCGGTAGATACTCGCTATCGAACCAAACGACCGTCATCCCCAAGATGGCTTCAGTTGGCGATTCCAGTGCCTTAATCACCGAAAACGTCTACAGCGACAGTAGTATGCGCAAACAAACTGGTACTTATAAACAAAGCTGGTCGCTAACGAGGGAGAGCAATAACCGCGCTTGGCTATGTATAGAGACCTCAGAGAACCTACTCCTCAATTTTGATCCTAATGGCACTTCATCAGAATGCTATAAAATCAATGCTCAAGGCGATATTTTGGCGAGCAAAATCACTATCAGTCAGCCTAGTGAAAATGGCAGTACTGAGGCGGTGACGTTTATCAGTCAGTAGCTCTCTGAATTTTAAAACCTTTAACAGTAAGACTCTCAGTCTATACCTTTAGTACTTTTTTGGAGTACCTTATGCTTATCAATGCAGATTTTTCACGTCGTGCTTCGCTAGCCCCTGAACATCACCAATGGGTAAAATCGCCACAAAATGGTGTGGAGCGTGTGATGCTTGACCGCGTAGGAGAAGAGAAGGCACGCGCGACCAGTTTGGTTCGTTATGCACCGAGCTCTTACTTCCCGCATCACTTGCATCCGGGTGGCGAAGAGATTTTGGTATTGTCAGGGACTTTTTCTGCTGATGACACACACTATCCAGTAGGCTGGTACTTGCGCAATCCACCGGCTTCAGGTCATAGACCTTATAGTGAGGAAGGTGCAGTTATTTTTGTTAAACTACGTCAAATGTCATCTGATGAGTCCAATCCTGTGGCGATTGATACCCAAGATAGTGCCAACTGGCAGCGCCAAGACAACCGCGACGTTTGTCCTCTGTTTTTAGATAGTAACGAGCAAGTGAGCTTGCAGCGTATAAATGCAGACGAGTTGCTGTTTGATACTCCAATAGATGGTGGTGCAGAGTTACTGGTGGTGGCAGGTGAGCTGATAGATGATGACCAAGTCTATCAACGAGGTGGGTGGATACGCTTCCCTATCGGTGAACAGCCGCAAACTAAAGCAGGGCCAGAGGGTGCTACGGTGTATCTAAAAACTGGACATCTCACTCACGTCATTGGTTTAGAAATGAATGAATAAAACCTAAAAAATAGCCACTGCCAGTACCACATTTGAATGTTCAACAGACCCTAATGTATTACTGGCGTACCTTGCGTCGTAAAAGCAAAGGCTTTATTGCTAAAGTTGCCTATCATCACCGCCTCAATAACTGGGGTGACAGTATCGTCAATGCCTTCGACCTCAATGATGAAGTTAGCGCCAGAGCCACCTTTGTCCTCTTCTTTTTCGACAATATAATTGAGCGTGCCCATGGCCGGTAGCTCAATAGGTTTATTCAGATACGATTTTAAAAAAGTCCCATGCGTATCGTAGTAATCGATTTTATTGATATACAATGATTTCTTTAGGGTGGTATTACGAACGCTCAAAGTCGCGGACAGTAAGACTTTACGATTGTCTCTATCGGTATAAATGTCAGAGTAAATCGGCACATAAAAGGTTTGCTGATAGCCAAATTTGCTACGATCAATTTTTGAGGTAATTTCCAGCTGTTTGATGGGGTCTTTCTGCCCTTCTGACAGCATAACGTTCGGGTCTTGAGACGATTGATCACAGCCTGATAGCAGTGCCGTCACAGCAATCAGCAGGACGGATATGTGATACTTATTCATAACTTTCCCTTTTATAATGTCATAGCGTTGCTATTTAAATAATAGGTATGTCGTCGTTGATGTTCAGACAATACATCCTTTATTTAGATTTAGCCCGCTACTGGATTTTTACCCCAACGCTACGTAAAAACTGATTAATATGCTTGTTCGCGCCATAGATTATCAGAACATCTTTGTCCTGTAGCACTTGCTCAGGCTCAGCTAAACCTTCGATACTCGGCTTACGTTGCGTACGTCCAAAGCTGTCTTCATAATACTCATAGCGCATGGTACTAAGCAATCGAATATTAAATTTTTGCTTGAGCTGTAAGTCGTCAACGGTCTTTCCAATCAATGTATTTGGGATACTAAGCTCAACGATACTAAAATGATCGGTAAGCTCAAATGAATCTACAAAGTAGCGCAGTGACAGCCGTTTGGCCCAGCGGTCGGCGGCTTCTTTTTCAGGCAGAATAAGATCGTCCACGCCGATGGCTTGCAGCACTTTTTGGTGCAATGGATTGATACTGCGGCTAATCAAGCGCCGTGCTTTTAAGGTCTTAAATAGCGCCGTTGCCATGACGTTCGCGCCTTGATCTTCGCCGATTGCGACCACGACAATATCAGTATCGATAATGGGTAAACCAGTGACGGTATACTCATCAGTGGCATCCATACAGACAGTATGCGAGATGACCTCTTTATAGGCCTCAACTTTTTGCATATTACTGTCAATAGCAATCACTTCATGACCTTGACTGGTCAGCGCCATACCCAGCGACGAGCCAAAGTTGCCTAACCCTACGATGATATATTTCATATTATCCTTTTGATGCCTTAATAATAGTGCCACGCTTGTGTTAATAGAAATTTAATTAACAGGGACTTAATTAACAGGAACTTAGTTAATAGTAATCTCTTCCGTGGGATAGCGGTAGTTACGCTCGCGCATGTTTTTGAATAAAGCAATAAAGAGCGTCAGCATACCCACACGACCAACGAACATAATCACCGAAATCACCATTTTGCTAAAATCTGACAGCTCGGTCGTCAAATTCAAGCTCAAGCCCACAGTGCTATAAGCAGAAAAGCACTCAAAAATTACTTTAATTAAGTCCAGCTCGGGCTGATCGTAGCTGATAAGTGTCACGCCCATGCCAATGACCAATAACGACAGCCACATGATAGAGAACGCGCGACGAATCGATATCTCAGCGATTTCACGTTTGAATATTTCTACTCTGGTCTGTCCACGCGCTAAACTCAAGGTATTTAATAGCGCGATGGCAAAGGTACTGGTTTTGATACCGCCGCCCGTCGAGTTCGGTGACGCCCCAATCCACATCAAAAAAATCGTCAACATAATCGTCGGAAATGCTAGGTCACCCATATCAATACTATTAAACCCAGCGGTTCGCGGAGTGGCAGCAGTGAAGATTCCCGTCACTAATTTTCCATAAAAACTGCCGTGGTCAGCCAGTACACCATTATATTCAAACAGCATAACCCCAATGAGACCGACTAGCAGCAAAGCACCTGTCGTAATGAGGGTAATACGGCTGTTAATATTGAGTAACCATGGTAGATATGCATAGCGCTGATTACGACGATATATCAGGCGCTGAGCACGGTAACGCAAATACCGCAGTACATTGACCACGATCACAAAGCCCATACCGCCAAAAATAAAGGTAATACCAATAATCAGCTGCAAAGGATAATTGAAGCGCAGCGCGTCATCATATAAGCCTGCACTAAAGGTAGAAAAACCTGCATTACAAAAAGCCGAAATCGCATGGAATACAGAAAAAAACAAGCGCTCAGATAAGTCCATGCCAGGTAAATCATAAATACTGGCGTAAATAAATGCCGCCGCCAACGACTCAACGGCAAAGGTCACATATAAGATAGATTTGAGGGTCGCCACCACATCACCCGTCCCGCGCATATAGGACATCTCACTGATACTTAACTGAGTCTCATAGCTGACACCACCCTTGAAGAAATAGCTAAAATACGTCACAAAGGTCAAAATTCCGAGACCGCCGATTTGAATCAAGCCCATGATAATGACTTGACCAAAGGTTGTGTAATAGGTCGCGGTGTCCACCACAATAAGCCCAGTGACACATACCGCACTGGTGGCAGTAAATAACGCATCGATAAAAGACAAAGGCTGGGTGGTCGCGTTGGGCATCATTAATAGCAAAGCGCCAACCAGCACCACCGACAAAAAGCTTAGAATAAAGAATTGGGCTGGGTTTAGAAAAGTACGATCAAGATTGAAATCGTGATCAGAGATTTCACGAATGAATGTGACCAGCACCGCAATCTTAATGGCGACAAAACCGTCAACGGAAACAGCCAAGCCTGAGCGTATTAAATCCGTGAAATGCGCCACAAGTAAGATGACAATAGCGATACTGGTCAATAAGTCAAAAACGGCCACTTTATTAATCGTTAGCGGTTTTTTGCTATAGATATAGCGCCCTGTTGTGACGACAAACCCTAAGAAGATAATGACCAAATACAAAATATGAAAAACATGTTGTATCCAATTCGGTAGCGTAAAACCACTATCGAGGAGAGCCACGGCCACTCCAATGATGCTAATAAAAACAGTAAAATTATTAAGTAATCGATAGCGAATGGCAGCGTGCATAGCCTTAGTCCATGAAAGGAATAACCACGATACTTATACTCCTTTTTTTGACTATTCACTAAGACTGATTTTAAGAAATCTGTAACCAGTTATGAGTTGACTGTTGAAAGCTATGATGAACAAAGAACAGCGTTGTTTTTACACCAGACAGCTCCTTAACTCATCCCAATAAAGGCTGTTGTCATCAACGCTATTGATGACAATCTGATGACAAGTTGGCTACGGTCTAAACGAGTTGCCATGGTAAAGTACGGAGTAATAAATAACGATTGCAGCACCCTGCATAAAGACAATAACTAAGGACGGCGCTATGGTACTGGATATTTTATTGACCATTCATTTCATATTACTAGTGCTGATATCCTTAAGGATACTCTCCCGCCATGATTTGACTTCATCGGCTAGACTGGCATGGATGGTCGTCCTGTTTATCTTGCCTTATATCGGCGTCGTGGTTTACTGGATGTTTGGTGAGATACATTTAGGCAGTGACTTCAGCCGCAAGCATGAGCAAATTATAGATAAGCTCCATACGCAAAACCCTGAAGTGCTCGGTAGCGACGAGGCATTAACACACGCCATAAAAACCGAGTATCAAGCGGCGTTTGCTTACTCTGCGAACGTCACAGGCTTTCATACCACGGTGGGCAATCATGCGGAACTCATGGGCGATGCGGCTGAAACGCACAAACGAATGATTGCGGATTTTGATGCAGCAACCGATCATATTCATGTGCTGTATTATATTTGGCTGATTGATGGTACGGGTATCGATATTGCCCAAGCCTTGATGCGTGCAGCACGTCGCGGTGTCACTTGTCGAGCGATGGTGGATGGCATGGGCTCACGAAAGATGGTGAGCTCAAAGATATGGCAACAAATGAAAAATGCTGGCGTGCAAGTCAGCGTGGCACTACCGATTAACAATCTTATAAAGGTGATGTTATTTAGCCGTATTGATCTGCGTAATCACCGCAAGATTACCGTGATCGATGGCAGCATTGGTTACTCTGGTAGTCAAAACTGCGCGGATCCTGAGTTTCGCGTGAAGCCCAATTTTGCACCATGGGTCGATATTATGCTGCGCGTCGAAGGACCAGTCGTAGCACAGAACCAGATGCTCTTTGCCAATGATTGGCTGATAGAAAACCCTGACACAGCGATTGAGAGCTTTTATTACCCTACCGAGCGACTAGGCTCGCCAACTTCTACAGGCTTTGCCGCACAAGTCTTTGCTGATGGCCCTACCCAACGCTCAGGCGCAACACCGCAATTCTTAGGAGTGCTCATTAGCCAAGCACAGAAAACCCTGACCATCTCAACCCCTTACTTTGTCCCAGATTATTCTCTAATCAATGTGTTATGTGCCACCGCCTATCGCGGCGTAGAGGTCACGATGATCTTCCCCAAACACAACGACTCATTGGTGGTCGCCGCGACCAGCCGCAGTTATTACTGGCAATTGCTAGAAGCAGGGGTAAGAATCTATGAGTACAAACCAGGATTGCTACATGCTAAGACCTTGACCGTTGACGGTCAGATCAGCTTAATTGGATCGACCAATTTAGATTTGCGTAGCTTTGATTTGAATTACGAAAATAATATCGTTTTTAGCGATACCGCATTAACCGCCGATATTATTGAACGCCAGTATCAGTATATCGCTGATTCAGAAGAAGTCAGCCGTCAACAAGTTGCAGACTGGTCATTGCCATACAGAATTTGGAACAATATTGTCGCAACGATGGGGCCTATTTTATAAATAATGGCTGGGTGCTAGGGCGTGTCCTCATTATTGATCAGCGCGTTTTTGCAAAATATACACCACAAATTTTGCTTCCGTGCTAAATGCTTGTTGCTCAACGCCTGCCAGTAATGTCTGTCTTTTTTCGCTACGGGCGCGGTAGGCATAAGGTGTCATGGTCAGCAAGTCAGCTAAGTCAGTCGCTGACAATGTCATCTCGGTACTGACTCGATGCGTCTCTATCAACGTAAAGTATGGTGCCAACTCCTGCAAAAACTTATCAGAATCATGCTCGCGCACGCTATCAAATAGTGCATCACGCATCGTTGTTAAATGTCCGACATCAGGCTTGGCAATAATTAGGTAGCCCTTATCAACCAATACCTTGGCAAAAGCCTCAGGCAAAATAGGGCTAAAGATACTGCTGATACCCGTGACGCTATGAGCACGCAGAGGCAAATTTGCCGCACTGGTGACCAACGGGTAAATAACCGTCGTATTTTCAGCCTTGTCTTTATGTTGTTGATACCACAGCTGACCGGCTGCTTTGCTCACTTTAGCCAACTCAACCAACGCGGGCTTGCTGATATCAGCCGCTATCAAGGTAGTGATAATATCTGAGCCCATCTGTGCCATCGCCTGCGTGTAATAACCTTCCCCGCAACCGATGTCTAACCAGTTGACTGGGTTTTTATCAGGCTTAGCTGTTGGCACAGAGATGCTTGCATCTTGCCCTAATAACTGCCCCATTTTCTGACAAACCAATCTTTGTAACGGCGCATAATGCCCAGCTACCAAAAACCGCTTTCGCGCTTCGATAGATTGCTGGCTGTCGCCTGGTGTTTTGGATTTTTTTTGCTGTACGGGCAGCAGATTGACATAGCCTTGACGCGCCACATCAAATGGATGCGCAGTTTGCTTAGGGTTTAAACTGCCATCGCAGCGCCACGTATCGGCGGCTGGTTGCAGAGGTGACTGGCAAAGGGGACAAACAAATAAGGACACAAGCATCTCTAGGTCATAGCAATATGGCTAGCATTTTAACAAAAATTGCGTGGGTTGATGAATAAAAGAAGCCGTTAACATAGAATTTGAGAAAACAAAAAGCCACCTCAGTTATTGCTGAGATGGCTTTTTAATCACGCAAATACTTATTTACTACAGCACCTAGTTTAATACTATTTTAATGCGGCTTAGCGCAGTTTCAACGTCATCAAACCAAGTATGACCAGTAAAATGGCGATAATCCAAAATCTGGCAACCACTTGCGTTTCTTTCCAGCCAATTTCTTCAAAGTGATGATGTAGCGGTGCCATACGAAAGACGCGTTTTTTGCGCAGTTTATAGGAGCCGACTTGCAGCATAACCGATAGCGCCTCGGCGACGAATAAACCACCCATAATGGCAAAAGCGATCTCTTGACGGGTCATGACGGCAATCGTACCGAGCATCGCACCGAGGGCAAGCGCGCCCACATCGCCCATAAAGACTTGCGCGGGATGCGCATTGAACCACAAGAAGCCAAGTCCAGCACCGATCATCGAGCCACAGACAATAATTACTTCAGAGTTATAAGCAATATAAGGCACATGCAAATAATCGGCAAAGCGTACGTCACCCGAGACGTAGGCCATCGCGCCCAAACCAGCCGCAACTAAAACAACGGGTAAAATTGCCAAGCCATCTAAGCCATCGGTCAAGTTGACAGCATTGGAAGAACCGTTAATCACAAAGTAAGTAAAGATAATAAAACCAATGCCGAAAGGCACGGCTGAGAACGGAATCATCCAGTCTTTAAAAATGGGTATCAATAAATCTTGCATCTCGCGGGTGGTGGCCATATCCGGTTGCAAGGTGGCGATATAATACAAGGAGATACCGACGAATAATGCACCCATAGACAGCCAAAAGTATTTTTTGCGAGCAATCAAACCTTTGGGATTTTTATATTTAATTTTGAGCCAATCATCCGCCCAACCGACCGCGCCAAATATGATCATTACGATCAGCAAAATCCAGACATAAGGATTGTTGAGGCGTGCCCAGAGTAAGGTCGACACCCCGATGGCGCTCAAAATCAACACCCCGCCCATGGTCGGCGTACCAGTCTTAGCCAAATGCGACTGCGGGCCATCATTACGAATGGCCTGACCATACTTTAGTGATCGCAAATGCCGAATAACCGGTCCGCCAAAGAACATACTAAATGCGAGTGCCGTAACCACCGCAAGTAGCGCTCGTAGCGTCAACGAAGAAACCGCAGAAAACGGTGAGTAATACTGGCCAAGCCAGCCAAACAACCAAACTAACACCGCCTACTCCTCTACTAGCGCATGAATAAGTGTTTCCATCTGCATGGAACGAGAGCCTTTAAACAACACCGTACAAGGCTGAGCTTGTTGCGCTTGCAAGTAAGACTGTAAATACTGCAGTAAACTATCTTTATCAGCGAACGCATGCGCGCTAATCTCAGAAATCTCTTGTGCCCCAGCCACGGTATAAGGCGCGTACTCGCCAACACACAGCAGTACATTGATACCCGTGGTTGCGATGGTACGACCCAAGCTTTGGTGTTCGCTCACCGCAGCATCGCCAAGCTCACCGATATCTCCTAACACCATCACCTGTGTACCGGTTTGCGCCGCCAATACTTTGGCAGCCGCGCGCACCGAATGTGGGTTGGCATTGTAAGTATCATCAATCAGGCGATGCATACCGAGGAGCTGACTGTTCAAGCGCCCTTTAGCGGGACGTGCGTTCTCAAGCCCGATCACAATGTCATTCACGTCGATATTTAAAGCATGGGCACAAGCCGCCGCCGCCAACGCATTATTCACATTATGCTCACCTGCTAGTGGCAAGCTAATATCATGGACTTGGTTGCCAATATGCAGCTTAAATTCACTGCGTTCAGGCTCGACATCTAAGTGACTGGCGCTGACATCAGTATTACCAAAGCCGATGACATGTGAGGTATGCTTTTCAGCAATACGGCGTAATTGATTGGTAAAATCATCTTTATCGGGAACGATCGCAAATTGCGCGTCACCCAAAGTATGATAAATCTCTGCTTTGGTTTGGCAAATGCCTTCGCGGCTACCAAATTCACCCAAATGAGCGGTGCCGATGTTCAGAATACAAGCCACGTCCGGACGAACAATTTCAGTAGTATAGGCAATTTCACCAATATGATTGGCACCCAACTCTAAGATGGCATAGCGATGGTGATCGGATAATTCGAGCAGCATCATCGGCACGCCTAAGTCGTTATTTAGATTGCCACGGGTAATGAGCGTCGGTGCTAATCTGCCGAAGATACTTCCGAGCATCTCTTTACAAGTGGTCTTACCGCTGGAGCCTGTAATGGCAATCACGGTCAAATCTTGATGCTGCTGACGACGATAGGCGGCTAATTGCCCTAGCGCTAAACGAGTATCCTTGACAACTAACTGCGGAATATTGGTAGAGATAGGCCGTGAGACGATAGCGGCAACTGCGCCCTGTGAGGCAGCCATATTGATATAATCGTGACCATCAAAATTGTCACCGGTTAAGGCTAAAAATATATCACCGGTTTTTATCGTGCGCGTGTCAGTGGCAATACGGTTGCTAGTAATGCCGTTACTTATCTCTGCTTGCCCTTCTTTTAACTGTCCTGAATCTAACTGCCAGTGACCATCAATAGCGGTGGTGGCTGCTAGCAAGTTATCTGCTTGCCAGACATACAGCCCTTGCGACTGTATGGTGTTATCGTTGTCGGCTGTCATAGTAGTGATTACCTTATATGATGATTACGTATTTCTTATAACTAGGGTCTGTTGAACATTCAAATATATTAAAAAAATTAGTGGTGCTAAACACTTAGACAGCACTTTTTTATACGCGCCCAGCGTGCTCTAGGGCATGTTGTAAAATAACGCTGTCGTCAAAATCATAACGGACATTATTGATTTCTTGATAAGTCTCATGACCTTTGCCAGCGATGACCACAATATCATCGGCAGCCGCTTGATTGACGGCATATTCAATCGCTTTTTGCCGCGCTGGTTCGATATGGGTACGCTGATATTGCTCCGCACTCATGCCTGCTTGCATATCTTGCAAGATCATCTGTGGGTCTTCGGTACGTGGATTGTCTGCCGTTAGAATCACCTGATCCGCACCTGCCAGCCCTGCTTGCGCCATCAATGGGCGCTTGCCTGCATCACGGTCGCCACCGCAGCCAAACACTGCCCATAGCTGACCTTTGCAATGGGTTTTTAGACTGGCTAATACCTGACTTAAGGCGTCAGGCGTATGCGCATAATCAACGATAAAGCAGCCATCATTAGAGGGCACACGTTGCATACGGCCAACAGCACCTTGTAACTGTGCAACAGCAGTCGCAATGCGCTCAATACCTACATTTGACTTAGCACCAATCGCCACCGCTGCTGCCATAGCAGCAAGCAAATTCGCCACGTTAAAACGTCCAAGTAATGGACTGACGATATCTAAATTATTAATTTTCCCATCGCCAAAATCTGTATGTAGGCTAATCTCGACACCTTGTAAGCTGGGCTTGATTTTAGCAGCGATAAAAGTAGCCGTTTTTGAAGCATCCAAACTATAGGTCCAAACCGTCAATTCGCTGGCATGGGCAGTATCCAACATAACCTGCGCATGCTCATCATCGATATTGATAATAGCGTGGGTCAAATCCGGAAAATGGGCTTTATCAAACAATCTAGCTTTGGCCGCTGCGTACTCTGCCATATCAGCATGATAATCCAAATGATCGCGGCTTAGGTTGGTATAAATCGCCACCGACACAGGCATACCCTGCAAACGTTGCTGATCTAAACCATGTGAGCTGGCTTCCAATGCTAATAGCTCGGCGTTCTCTGACCCCATTTGATATAAGAACTGCTGGACGGCTAGCGCATCGCCAGTGGTATGGCTGGCTTGCACCAAGGCACCCAATCTACCGTTACCCGCTGTACCCATGACGGCACTACTCATGCCAGTCAACTGGGTTAATTGCGCCACCAATTGACTGATGGTGGTTTTGCCATTGGTACCTGTCACCGCCACTACTGCTGGTAGTGTCACTGGCTGCTGATGCTGCAAATGAGATTGGATTAAATCGCCTAAAAAATCACGGATGTTGGGCACATATAAAACAGGGCAAGGCAAGGAATCTAATTGCTGCTGCGCTACAGATTGTGAGTCATCCGTGCTTAGAGCAATATTGGCATGTGGTGGCACATTAGCCGTGGCAAACAAAGCAATCGGATCGATTTCTGATAGGATAAAAGCCGCGTTTTTAGCGGCTTGATAAAGGTAATCACGACTTTTTTGGCAGTTTGGTGTATGGCTCTTTAGTAGTACAAACACATCGTTTGGCGCTACCTGACGGCTGTCCAAACGAAACCGCTGAAACGGTACGTTGGCAACTGTATTTAGTTGAGCGGAAGCTGCCTGATTTGTTGATGTTTGAGTGGCTAGCGCTTGAGCTGATGCTGCTATCATCGCCGATAATGCCTGCGCTAGGCGATGGTCATTACGGTTGCTAGCATCCATAAGCTGTTGCAAGTTAACCGTAGCACTGGTTGGCGATGAAGTGAGCATAGTCATTGGCAAATCCTAAACAGTTAAAACAAATCAGATCATTAGTAGCTGGATACTCAAAAATCCATATCCATGCCTATTGGGCTTCAGTTTTTAAGGGCTTATCTAATGGCACATTATAGAGGCGTAGCGCTTCTTTCATGACGTTATGGAATACGGGTGCTGCGGTCAGACCAGCATAATGAAGCCCTCGAGGGTCTTCTACTAAGATGACACCGACCAGTCTTGGGTTTGATGCTGGCGCCATGCCAGCAAAGACGTTGCGATATTGGTCAGTATAATAACCGCCTTTTGGGTTGATACGACGCGACGTACCCGTCTTACCCGCCACTCGGTAACCGTCAATCGCCGCTGCTTTGGCGGTACCACCTTCTTCGGTAACGCTCTCTAACATCTGTACAATCGACATGGCTTGTTCGTGCGCCATGATGCGTTTGCTTGGCTGCACTTTGTCACTCTTGACCAAGGTTAAAGGATGCATGACCCCGCCTGCTGCCAATGCCGAATAAGCCTGCGCCACCTGCGCTACAGTCGCCTCCATACCATAACCATAACTGATCGTTGCACGACGTGAGGTTTCTTTTTCTTCCGGTGTAACCACAAGCCCACTGCCTTCCGCTGGGAACTTTAACGGTGTCTTTGAACCAAAGCCAAATTGCTTTTGCATATTGGTAATAGCATCAGCGGGCAAAGATAAGGCAATCTTGGTCGAGGCCACGTTACTTGATTTTTGTAGGAGTGTGGCAAGATTGATGGTGCCCAAATTATTATGGTCACGAATGGTATAACCACGCACACGAATTGAACCCGGATTGGTATCAATTAAAGTAGTCGATGTGTATTTGCCCGAATCTAGCGCGGCAGCAACGGTAAATGGCTTCATGACTGAACCCGGTTCGAATACATCAAGGAGCGCACGGTTACGCTGGTTTTCACCAGTCATCTCATTTAGATTATTTGAGTTAAATGATGGCCATGTCGACAATGCCAATACTTCACCAGTCTGCACATCAACGACCATGCCAGTTGACCAGCGGGCTTGTTGCAAGCGCCCTACTTTCTCTAGCTCTTTATAAAGCAAATACTGTAAACGTGAATCAATCGTCAACGCCACGTCTTTGCCAGGTATTTCTGGCTCAACCTGTTTGATTTCTTTTAGGCTGTTTTGTTTGGCGTCTTTAAGTACCAACACCTTACCATCATCACCCGCCAGATCTTCTTCAAATTGGCGCTCGATACCAGCGCGTCCCTCATAACCACCTTCAGGATCGTTGGCATTTTGCCCCATAAAACCCAACAGCTGCGAGTTCGGTTGGGGCTGCGGATAATAACGCTGAAAGAAGTTTTTTTCGTACACACCAGGGAAATCAAGCGAGCTGACGCCTTGAGCTATTTCAGGTGTCACTTTATTCAGTAGTGGCAAATAATGCGAGCCTGCGCCCGACGGTAGTGCTGCTTTTACCGCCGCCTCATCGGTCACATCAATACTATCGTCGACAGCAGTAACCTTTTTTAATTCACTGACCGGAATATTTGCTGCCGCTGCCAGTCGAGTCAGATCCATATTATCCAGTCGCTTTTGCATGCGTGCTTGGAGCTGTGGACTATTAGGATTGGTGATTTTAATGCGTTTGAGCTCGTAGTATTCACGCGAATAGTCATGCGGACTAAAGGAGACAGTCGCAAGCGGTGCACTAACGGCTAATGGTAGATTATTGCGATCGGTAATCATACCGCGGTAGGATTTTTGCGTCCGTACGCTGGTGATGAGCTCGTTACCTTTATCTTGATAAAACTGCGCGTTGGCCACTTGGATATAATAGGCACGTCCTATCAGTAGCGCCAGTACGACAAGCGCCATGCCCCAAACAGTACGGAATCGGTTTTTATCGTACTCAAAGCCGCCACGAGATGATGCACCAGTGGCCTTATTAAAAACCATTTTTTTACGGTTTTTGACACTGGTATACGCGCCTTGATCCTCATTTTTTTTGAGGCGACCAAAGAGTTTGGCTTTGCGGGTGTCTGAGGACTTGCTGTCAGTTTGTCCTGATTTGGCCGCACTAGCAGGACGCAAAGGCTTGGTCACTTTACCGCTGGCAAGTTTTTTACTGGTATTTTTTGCGGTTGTTTTACCGCGATTGGTATTTGGCTTTTTATCACTCATTGTCCTGCCTCCGCAAGGTTGGCGTCGGTCACAGGAGCATCGGTTATAGGAGCATCCGTTTCGATTACGTCTGAATCATTGACTCTAATCATCTCTGCGCTAGACGGCTGGGCTGGTGCCAATGCAACGGCAGCACCCGGCTGAATGATGAGCTTATCTGTAAGGGCTGGTGAAAACATGCCAAGCTCAGCAACAGCACGACTGGCTATTTGCGGGGTCGCACTAAAGGTTTGCTGTTCAATTAATAGGCGCTGATGTTCAATTTTCAGCTTACGTTCTTGTTTTTTCATGTCTTGCAAGGTTCTATAATCCTGATGATATTGCTGCACTTCCTCAGCGGTTTTGATACCGCTCCAGACGATAGCCGCTGCCAATAGCAATAACACGGCGACATAAATACTGACCACATTAAAGCGGCGCACGAATAGCTCGCCAACGTCAGTGGTATTGGCTGTAGCGGCGCGACGGTTTGCTGGTTTGTCAGATATTGCCATGACGATCTCAAAAAAGTAAACTTCAAATATAAAAGAGCAGCAACTGTCTGCAGGTAATAACAATCTCATCCCTGCTCAGTACCATCAAGAAAAATACAACCAAACATGCTGTGCAATGATAGCCATAAAAACCTGCCATGATTGACGTTTATTCTAAAACCCACTGTCATCTATGCTAAGAACTAATCGTCATCGCCAAATTAGCTCATATATAAACAAAAAAGTAACTGCTGAGCCTAGCAGATAATATTTACAGCTTTTTAACAGTTGCGTAAATATTAAGACATTTAGTCACATTCACTCACCAGAATACTAGGGTATGCCATCGACAGGTTTCATTGCTTTAGTGTTTGCTGATAATCGGTATCCGTACGTGTCGCTAATCGCAACCATGCACTGCGCGAGCGCGGATTATGACTGACCTCAGCTTTACTAGGGCCAACACGTTTGGGCTTGCTAAAATACCGTGGACGATTTGGCGGCATTGGCAGATTTTCGTCTTCTGGATATTGCCCTTTGCTATGACGCTGCAAAAACTGCTTAATGCGGCGATCTTCTAACGAATGAAAGCTGATGACTGCCAACTGTCCGCCTGACTTTAATATAGGAATGCTTTGTTCTAAAAAGTCATCGACATCGCCCAGCTCATTGTTAATAAAAATACGCATGGCTTGAAAGCTCTGAGTCGCTGGGTGCTTGCCGCGCTGCCAGTTAGGATGCGCCACTTTGATT
Source organism: Psychrobacter glaciei (assembly GCF_014652895.1). GTDB lineage: Bacteria > Pseudomonadota > Gammaproteobacteria > Pseudomonadales > Moraxellaceae > Psychrobacter > Psychrobacter glaciei. The sequence goes on along the minus strand of NZ_BMZR01000005.1, from coordinate 12,778 downwards.
ACTTCTGCCAACTCAAGCGTGGACTTGTAACTTTCCATCTGCTTAATCGCACGCGCGATACGGCGACTGTGACGCTCTTCGCCAAACTCATAAAGCACATTGGCCAAGGTTTCATCGTCAACTTTTTCTAACCACTCAGCGACCGACTGGCCACGACTGGTATCCATACGCATGTCCACCGCGCCATCACGCATAAAGCTAAAGCCACGGCTACCATCATCAATCTGCGGTGAGGAAATACCCAAATCCGCCATCAACCCATCAACTTGCATGATGCCCATGGCTGCCAGACTGTCCGTCAATGTCGCAAAGCTGTCATGAACCACTTTTACACGACTGTCGGTAGTTGCCAATTCGCGAGCAACGGCAATGGCGGTCGGGTCTTTATCAAAGACGATCAATGTTGCATCATCAGCAAGTTGACTCAATAGTAGCCTGCTATGACCACCGCGACCAAAGGTTGCATCAACGTAGATGCCACTTATTTGCAAGCTATTTTGACGGTCACTGCTTTGTTCGTCACTGCCTGTTTGCTTGGGCAGCGCATTGACGCCAAGCACAGCGGCGACGGCTTCTTGCAGTAGCACAGCGTCGTGCACGAAACTTAATTCATCTGACACCTTATCGCCTTGATTAGGGTCTTGAACAGAAATGTCTTCCATAGCAGATGGGCTAAGCGCTGACTCAGGGCTATCAGTAGCAGCAGAAGGACTGGCGTTAACATTTGGCGTTAGCTTAGATTTTGATTTTGATTTTGATAATGACACAAACAACTCAGTAGATGACGACCATAATGGCCAGTAATAGTAAAAAATCGGATGAAAATAAACAAGTTATGCCTTGTCTAACATTATTATCGCAAGGATACGCTGGTAGTCAAGCGCTAGAAGGGCTTTTCATTAAAAATATCACATCTCTCTGTTATACTAGCGCTATATTTTACGCTATTTTTCAACATTGACGGCTATTGTTTCATCCGTATTTTTTCAAACTTTTGATTCATATTTGTCCTTACTCTCTTTCACTGCCTTATTTTATTAACAACAACATTCTGAGATTCCTATGACGCAAACATCGACCCAAAAACCAACCCAAGCATCAACGCGCCCTGTGCGCACTCGCATCGCACCCTCACCAACTGGCTTTCCTCACGTAGGCACTGCTTATATTGCGCTATTCAATTTGGCTTTTGCTAAAGCGCATGGCGGCGAATTTATTTTACGTATTGAAGACACCGATCAGACACGTTCAACTGAGCAATCAGAGCAAATGATTTTGGACGCCTTACGTTGGGTAGGACTTGATTGGGCAGAAGGCCCAGATATTGGCGGCCCACATGCGCCTTATCGTCAAAGCGAGCGTAGCGACATCTATACCAAACACGCCGAGATGCTCATAGAAAAAGACCATGCGTTTCGTTGTTTTTGTACCAGCGAAGAGCTAGATACCATGCGTGCAGAGCAAATGGCCAATGGCGAAACCCCACGTTATGATGGCCGCTGTGCCCATTTGCCTTCTGATAAAGTTGCTGGACTTGTTGCATTAGATCAACCGCACGTCATCCGTATGCGCGTGCCTACCGAAGGCGTCTGTCAAGTGCAAGACATGCTACGCGGCACCGTTGAGATTCCTTGGACGCAGGTCGATATGCAAGTGCTGCTAAAAACCGATGGCATGCCAACATATCATCTAGCCAACGTCGTCGACGACCATTTGATGGATATCAGTCATGTGATGCGTGGTGAGGAATGGTTGAATTCTGCGCCTAAGCATCAGTTGCTTTATGAGTATTTTGGTTGGGAGATGCCTGTACTTTGCCACATGCCATTACTGCGTAACCCAGACAAATCAAAACTGTCTAAGCGTAAAAATCCAACGTCTATCACCTATTATCGTGATGCGGGCGTACTCCCTGAAGCGTTGCTAAACTATCTCGGTCGTATGGGCTACTCAATGCCTGACGAAGCGGAGCAGTTTACCTTAGAGGAAATGATTGCCAGCTTTGACATTCAGCGTGTGTCGCTTGGCGGCCCTATTTTCGATATCGAGAAACTCAACTGGCTCAATGCTGAATGGCTACGTGCATTAACGCCAGAAGAACTCAAAAATAAAATCCTTGAATGGGCAAGCAACAGTGACAAGCTAACCGCTATCGCAGCGGCGATTCAACCACGTATCGAATTGCTGTCTGACGCGGTCAATTGGAGTGGCTTCTATTTTCAAAACTTGCCTGATATCAACGCTGAGAGCTTTACGCATAAATCGCTCACACCTGAGCAAATCATGGATATGCTACAGCTGTCATTATGGCAGCTAGAAGTCTTACCTACTTGGTCAGAAGAAAACATCTACGCCACGCTAAAAGGCCTGGCTGCACATCTTGATATTAAAATGCGTGACTTTATGGCACCTTTCTTCATCGCTATCGCTGGTAGCACCTCATCGACGCCTGTCATGAACTCTATGGCGATTATTGGTGCTGACATGACCCTGACACGCTTGCGTCATGCGGTTGACGTGCTGGGTGGCCTCGGTAAAAAGAAACTCAAAAAACTAGAGAAACAAGCAGCAGAGTTGCCAGATTTTTTGGCTGCTGAATAGCTTAGCTACTGAGTAATAAATTAGCTGAAATTTTTGGATTTGAAAGGGTCAGGCCAGTTCTGACCCTTTTTCATTCTTAGTCAGCATTACTATAGTCGCTACTAAATAAAATGGATACACGACATTATAATGCGTGACTGGTACAAATTTTTCTTGCTTGCTGTGCCTACCCAGACAGAGGCTACAAAAAATTTATATCCGTCACGCTGTCTCTTTTTTATATTGACCTGACTATACCCTTCTACTGTCAAAACTCTTAATTGGAAATAAACATGGCTGCCAAAACTGTCACGATAGAAAGTAAAGATTATGTCTTTAACACCCTCAAAGAAGCGCAGAAATACTATGATGCCATCGTAAAAGAGCTTTATGATGCAAAACTTACCCTGACAAAGGGTCAAGATTTTGATGACTTAAAGTGGATATACACCACTTACTGTGGTTATACCAATCATAATGTCGATCGATTAAAAGAATCTGACATCGTTGGCTTTAAAGGAATCAGCACAGTACAACAAAAAGGTGGACAATATATCCCCACAGAATGCAGTGCAATTATTTTTTCAGATGGCACCGAAGAAGAATTCTTTACCGATAAAGCCATCAAAGAGATCTCTCTCAAGCAAAATCCACGCTAATTTGGGCTTGTTAAGCAGCTAAAATCGCTTTAACCACGTTTTTTCGCATATTTATGCATTATTTTTAAAATAGTGGTTGACAAGAAGGCTGCTGTTACCTAAAATACGCACACTCTTAGCGAGGGGCTATAGCTCAGTTGGTAGAGCACTTGCATGGCATGCAAGGGGTCAACGGTTCGACTCCGTTTAGCTCCACCATACTATTTAAGACAAAGCTCAGTTTACTGACACTTTAGAATAAATACTCGCTAGTAGGACGATATCAGCACCTAGGCAAGGCTTGCTCTATTTTAATAGATAAGCACTCTGATATTGTGAAGTACCGTTGTAATCATTTGGTTATAACACTCTATGCGTCCCCATCGTCTAGAGGCCTAGGACACCGCCCTTTCACGGCGGTAACGGGGGTTCGAATCCCCCTGGGGACGCCACTATACGGCGTCACTTGTTAGCACTTTTGCTTAGCAACTTTAAGCATCAGGTTAGACTAATAAGCGAACAATAAAAAATCCCAGTCATCATATGGTGACTGGGATTTTTTATGTCTATAATTTTTATAATGGCTTACTGCAACTCACTTCAACTCTCAATCACCGCTTAAGACTTTATCGGACAAACTACTGGTCTGTCCGATAAAATCGTTTACGACTTGACCAAGCCTCTTAACGATAAGTTTAATGATAGGTAAGTGCCAAACAAAATCACGACTGAGCCAATGATAGCACCGATATCCAGTGCTTCACCAAGCAACACATAACCAAAAAATATCGCAAAAATGGGAATAACCAGCGTAATACTGGTTGCACGCATGGGGCCAATATTTTTGATCAACTGGTTCATAAAGATAAGCGCAATGGCGGTCGAAAACACCCCGATACAAATCACCGATACCCAAGCTTGCAGGCTAATACTTGCGCCATAAGGGAATTTATATACAGCAATTGGCATCATCACCACGCTTGCAATGATTAATGAGCCTGCCGTAATAGCAATCGGTGAGATGTCGTACAGATAGTTCCTAGTAATGTTTGCCCCTATCGCATAGCCAACACAGGCAAATAGCGCATAACCCATCGGTAACAACGCTGAGCCTAAATCCGTCCCCAAGCCCTGCCCTTGCGCACCAAACAAGTTCTCACTCATCAAAATAATCACCCCAACAAGGCCAATCACCAACCCTAGCGTTTGCCGCTTAGTCAGTCTTTCTTTAAAAAACGTGCTGGCAATAAAGCCGCTCATCATTGGCACAGAAGCATTAAGTACCGCCAATACCCCAGCGTTTACGGTCTGCGCTGAAAAGGAAAATAGCACAAAGGGAATCGCAGCTGAGAACAAACCAACGACGGTCAGCATTTTGTAGCTTTCTTTAATACCTTTGCGATTTTTTGCGCTGATTAACACAAAAACAAGCATGGTTAAACCAGCAAATACCACGCGCAGGCTGGCAAATGCCAACGAGCCAAACTCAGGGACACCCACCCGATAAAATATAAATGAGAGCGACCACATAAAGGAAAGTGCAAAAAAGGTAATAAGGTCGCGTCTGGTCATGGTGTACTCAATTTGGCTGGCTATTTATTTAGCGGTGTTAAATGGGTTGGTTAAGTCATAAAAAATATTGTGATCATAACGTTTTAATGGCTTCAGAGATGCTGTTTTTATGTGTTTTTGCAGGATAGATATCAAGAAATAGGCAAGACTTCTTGAGTTTTGGCAAGACGAAAATTTGAATGTAGCGCGGGTTTGTAATGATTGAGATAACTTGGTTTGAATAAGATTGGTTTGAACGAGGTTGATTTTGCGGATATCGGGCGTGATAGGATTTGATAAAAGATGAGTGTTCTTGCTAATTCAACTTAAGCTCACTACTATCTATCCTATAAAAACTTATAAAATATATAAACACTCTATATAGTCGGTTCAGTATAATTTGGATACAAGGAAGGCGAGTGAAAGTACTACAAGTAGTAGACTGAGCAAGCTTGACACCGTATCTAATTTATAGAGGATTGACTATAACATAGGGATGTCTAGAGCTATCAGAGGGAGGTGATTACGATGTTTGGTATTGAAAATTATCTAGGATTTATCGCTGCTGCCATTTTATTAAACCTAACACCCGGCACCGATAGCATGTACATCATTACCCGTAGTATGGCGCAAGGGCAAACAGCAGGGTTTTATTCGGTGTTGGGTATCACCTCAGGCATTTTGGTACATACGTTATTGGCGGCGCTCGGGTTATCAGTATTACTCGCCAACTCTCCTACGGCATTTATGCTCGTCAAATATATTGGGGCCAGTTACTTGTGCTATTTAGGCTTTAAGATGCTAACGAGCAAAAGCTCAAACTCAATAGCAAACAGTTTGTCCAAAGATCAGCACGCTACTAGTCAAAAGGATGTCGACGGCTGGAAAATCTATAAGCAAGGCGTATTAACCAATGTGTTTAATCCAAAAGTGGCTTTATTCTTCTTGGCGTTCTTTCCTCAGTTTATCGACGCTAGTTACGCTTATGGCATGCTGTCATTTTTAATGTTGGGACTAACCTTTGCTGTAACTGGTTTTGTTTGGTGCTTGTGTTTGGCCTTATTAGCTGCACGATTTAGTACACGCCTGCGGGAAAACCCCTCTATTGAAACGATGTTAAATAGAATCAGTGGTGTGGTATTTATCGGGCTGGGAATTAGGCTGTTGACTGAGAAAGGTTGAAACAGTGGGAATAAATGATGAGGGAAATAATAATGAACGATGACACTAAGCAGAAAATCACTTTATTACTTGAAGAGTTACTTAACACCACATGCTCAGAAGCAAGGCAAATAGAAATAAATCTTGAAGTAAATCAATTATCACCCGATCCATTTTGGAGTGATTATATATTCTGGAGTGAGGAGTATGTAAACGAAGATTTAAGTATAAATTACGAGGGATTTTTGGATAAAATTTCTGAATATCCAAATTCTTATGAGTACAGAACAAAGAGTCGCATTTTAGAGCTGGCTCAAAGACTGATTACTAGAGATTTTTCTGACATTGGCGAAGTTGACATAGTAAATGAAATCAATGAACTGTCTCCTGATATTAACTGGACGAATTATCTTTTTGTCGATAAGACTTGCTTGAACAATGACGGTAGCCTCGATAAAGAAACGTTCTTAAATAAAGTATTTAAAGAGAGCTGGAATGAGAACTTCAGATGATTCAATGAAATAGTTTCCAGATACTACAGTCAGTAAAAAGTAATATCGATACATCACGCACTGCTGATATCAATTTTTCTTGCTTGCTGTGCCTTTGCAGACAGAGGCTACAAAAAACTGATATCAGCAGTATCGTAGCGTTTTTGGAATATTTTGACTATAGTTTCCTTTTTCCTCACCCAATAAAAAAGCCCAATCCCCTATTTTACTGGGATTGGGCTTTTCTCGTTCTAACTCTAATCAGTCATTAAGCAGCGTCTTTATTCTCAGCCGCCAATTGACGTAACACATAGTGCAACACGCCGCCATGACGCACATATTCGCGCTCTTTTGGCGTTTGTAGACCGACGTTAACCTCAAAGGTTTCTGCTGATCCATCAGCACGCGTAGCGGTGACTTTAGCGGTTTTGCTTTCACCATTATCGAGACCACTAATGCTGATCACTTCTGAACCATCGAGCTTGTAAGTCTCAGCGTTTTCACCTTCTTTAAAGGTCAATGGCAACACGCCCATGCCTACTAGGTTTGAGCGGTGAATACGCTCAAACGAGCTGGTCAGTACCGCTTTTACGCCGAGCAAAATAGTACCTTTAGCTGCCCAATCACGGCTAGAGCCAGAACCATACTCCGCGCCGCCAAGGACGACGAGCGGACGCTTGTCTTCTTTATACTGCATCGCGGCATCATAAACGGCCATTTCTTCACCGTCTTGTAGCGTGGCGCTGTCGCCTTTGAAGTAATAGGTATAGCCGCCTTCGCGACCACCCATCATCGTGTTCTTGATACGGATATTGGCAAAGGTACCACGAGTCATGACCGCATCATTACCACGGCGTGAGCCATAGCTGTTGAAGTCGGCTTGCATCACACCGCGCTCTTGCAAGTATTTGCCTGCTGGCGAGTCTGGGTCGATATTACCAGCAGGTGAGATATGATCGGTCGTGATTGAATCACCGAACAGACCTAAGATGCGTGCGCCTTCGATATCACGGATACCGTCTGGTTCCATGGTCATACCATCAAAGAACGGTGGGTTTTTGATATATGTCGAGCCTTCATCCCATGGATACAGCTGGCTATCGGCTGAGCTAATGGCGTTCCAAGCAGCACTACCGTCAAACACTTCGCCATAGTTTTTGCGGAACATTTCAGCGTCGATATTGTTGGCAATCAGCTCATTGATCTCGTCAGATGTTGGCCAGATGTCTTTTAGGAACACATCATTGCCATCTTGGTCTTGACCTAGCGGATGCGTAGTCATATCGATATCGACCGTACCAGCGAGTGCATAAGCGACGACCAATGGCGGTGACGCCAAGTAGCTTGCTTTCACATGCGAGTGGATACGACCTTCAAAGTTACGGTTACCAGACAGTACAGCCGCAGCGACTAAGTCATTTTCTTCAATACCTTTCTCGATAGATTCGAGCAGCGGGCCTGAGTTACCGATACAAGTTGTACAACCATAACCGACTAAGTAAAAGCCCGTTTTTTCCAGCTCATCCATCAGTTTGGTTTTTTCTAGGTAATCAGTGACGACTTTAGAACCAGGTGCCAACGAGGTTTTTACCCAAGGCTTAGCTTTGAGACCTTTGGCAGCGGCTTTTTTCGCTACCAACCCAGCACCAATCATCACCGCAGGGTTTGAGGTGTTGGTACAAGAGGTGATCGCTGCGATAACCACGGAACCATCACGCAACTTATGGTCTGTCTCATCAATCTTAACGGTAGAGAAAACCCCATTGGCAGGCTGATATCCATCATTTTGATTATTATTGACCTTTGGCTGCGCTGCCAAGGCCTCGGCTTGCTCTTGCTCACCGCCTTCTTGGTCAAAGCGTACTTTGCCATCGACTTCTGACTTGCGATCTTTGGTCATTTTTTCTAAGGTTTCGCCAAATTTTTCGTGCATATCAGATAAGTTGATACGCTGTTGTGGCAAGTTAGGACCAGCAAGCGCAGGCTGTACTGAGGACAAGTCTAAATGCAAGTTGCTTGAATAGGTCGCCGCTGGAGTGTCGGCATCGTGCCACATGCCTTGTGCTTTGGCATATTTTTCAACCAGCTCGATTTGCTCTTCGTCGCGGCCTGATAGACGCAGATAATCAATCGCCATTTGGTCAATTGGGAAAATACCACAAGTCGCGCCATATTCTGGCGACATATTGGCAATCGTCGCACGATCGGCGAGCGGCATACTGTGTAGGCCTTCACCGTAGAATTCGACAAACTTGCCAACCACGCCATGAGCACGCAGCATTTCAACCACACGCAATACCAAATCGGTTGCGGTGACGCCCTCGGTTAATTTGCCCGTCATCTCAAAACCAACCACTTGTGGAATCAACATAGAAGATGGTTGACCAAGCATGGCAGCTTCTGCTTCGATACCGCCCACGCCCCAACCAAGCACGCCAATACCATTAATCATCGTGGTATGACTGTCAGTACCAAACACCGTATCAGGATAAGCGGTTAATTCTCCATCTACGTCAGCAGCCATAACCACACGAGCTAAATACTCAAGGTTGACCTGATGGACAATACCAGTCGCTGGTGGTACGACAACGAAGTTTTCAAAGGCGTTACGACCCCAATGCAAGAACTCATAGCGCTCATTATTACGCTTAAATTCGATCTTTTCGTTCAAATCTAGCGCATCTTCGCGACCATAAGCATCGACTTGCACGGAGTGATCGACGACCAATTCACTAGGGATAAACGGGTTAATTTGCTCGGCTTTACCGCCCAGCTCAACCACCGCATCACGCATGGCTGCCAAATCGACGACCGATGGCACACCAGTGAAATCCTGCAAGACGACGCGAGCAGGCATAAAGGCAATTTCTTTTGAAGCTTCAGCACCTGCGTCCCAATTGGCAACCGCTTCGATGTGGTTCTTACCGACAGATTGACCATCGTCTTCGTTACGCAGTAGGTTTTCTAATACGACTTTCATGCAATATGGCAGTTTACTGATATTACTATAGGTTTTGGTCAGCTCAGGCAGGCTGTAGTAGGCATGTTCCTTGCCATCGACCGACAGGGTGTCTTTTACGTCAAAGATATCACTCATGGTAGCTTCCTTATCTACTGGGTAGATTGTTATGAATTTATTGTTATAACTGGTGGCTAGATGGATTTGCTATAAAGGTGTTCGTTTGAAAAAGGCTTAAATGAATTTTGTATTTTCATAGTTGGAATTTCGAAGAAAAATCATTAGACCTTGCATCGTTTATAACGACTCTCCTTTACCATAACAAATCTAGAGCGCTTTGTTAACGCCTAGACGTAGTCAAATCGTGGCACAATCGTAAACGCAACAGCAGCTTAGCGGTTTATAAATAAGGTGTTCAATGATTTTTCACTTTTTGCTTTTGCGGCGACCATGACGAAACACATAAGGGTCGTCATAAAAGCTCATATCGGCATTTTCTGCCCAAAAATGCGGCACGCCCAAAATAGGTAAAGGGGCAAGCTGACGCGGTGTGACATCGTTTTTTGACAATAACTTATCCATATAATGAGCAATTTTGCCATCCAGATAGACCATGCGCGCAGACAACGATAAACTAAAAAAATCCTGCGAAACATGGATAACGATACTGTGTGCGCATAAAGGTTTGCGCGGTCGTATTAATTGCTCCAGCAGTGCATGACCAAAAACATAAACCGCAGTCTGAGACTGACGATTCAGTTGCTGTGGATTGTCCCACTGCGCGCGCGGCTCTATCAAACTTGCCTGCCAATCGAAATTAATCAAAGCCTCGCCAATAAACGGCTCAGACGTCACTAGCACCGCCCCATTTTCATCGAATACGGTGATGGTATCGCGGACGCGTCCTCTGCTAGCGCCAATTCCCTGATGGGCAATCTCCGCCATATGATAATAATTAAGCAGTGCTTTAGTCTTGGGAAAGGTCAGCCAAATACTGCCGTTAAATAAATCATGCAAGTTGTCACGCGTCGGGATATTCCCCGTCGTGGCGATAAAGCTCTCGTACGCTTCGCCTTCTGGCAACGCATGCTGTGAGACAAAGTTTAGCGTATGCGCTTGATTACTTTGCGTGGGCTTGGTGGTAGGTAGCTGGTTTTGCAAATGGTCACTTTGCTGGTTTAACGCTTCGTTTAAAACCTTAGCGATCACGTCAGGCCGACTCTTTGGTTTAGCTTCATTAGAGCCCTCCGCTTTATGAAAGCCTTCAGCATTATCAAAGCCTTCAGCATTTTTCTCACTGAGCTGAGCGATGGCATTACTAATATAGTCCAACTGGTGTAAATGAGCCAACCACGGCGCTTGCCAATCGATTTCAGCAAAGCTTTTATCAAGACTGCCGTCGCGTGTAGACAGGTTTTTAATAGGTACATCAGAATGGAGTGTGGTGGATAAGTCAATGATGGTCATGGGGCGGATCTCTATTAGACGTAGGGCTTGTCTATGGTATCATAGAGCGCTTTTTTGCTGCGAGATAGGCAGCTTTAAGCACCCTTTTTAGCGATATTTTATGGCAAACCTTTATGGCAAATTTTAATACCCACTTAAATGTCGCATTCATGGCCAGTGGTACGCTGAGTTTGACGGTTTATAAAGCGGGGTTGATCGATGATTCAGGGTTTTTGATGTGCGTGGCGCTCGGTACCATCGGTGGGCTGCTGCCTGATTTGGATTCTGACAATTCGACACCGATTAAGCTGGGTTTTAATATCACCTCGTTTATCTTTGCCTTTGGTCTGGTGATGCATTGGCGTAGTGATCTGAGCTTATTGGCGCTAATAGCATTATGGCTAGCTGGCTACGGTTTTATGCGTTACGTGGTTTTTCATATCTTTACCACCATGACCGTACATCGCGGCGTCATGCATTCTGTACCCTATATGGCGATACTGGGTCTGGGGCTCACCTACCTAAGCTACAGCGTGCTACAACTTCCACTGACGGCCAGCTGGTTTTATGGTTTATTTTTATTCAGCGGCGCAATGGTACATTTGGCATTAGATGAGCTATATAGTGTTAATTTATCGAATATGAAAATGAAGCGCTCATCGGGTACGGCGATGAAGTTTTATCAGCATAAAGATAAATGGTGGTATCTGCTGCTGTACGTCATCCTTGCGCTCTTGATCTACTTTGCGCCACCTTTCGATGAATTTTGGCAGCAACTACGTGACCCAGCACCTTGGGCAAAACTTAAAATCGGTTTATGGCCAGAATTGATAAAAAACTGGCTAAATTAAAATTTATAAAACTGTTAAAAAATGAATAACAACTCGAGTAAATAATGTCGATTTCCCTACAAACCTGCCCTTGCCAAATTAACCCATCATCAAACGTTATAAGTTCACCGCTACTTTATAAAGATTGCTGTCAGCCTTATCATGACAGTTTATTGAGCGAAGAAGCTGATAAGACAGATGGCGTAAAAGCGGACTCTGCTGAGCGTCTCATGCGGTCGCGTTATAGTGCGTTTGTATTGGTCAAGCCAGAATATATTGTTAAGACCTCGCTACCTGTACAGCAAAAATTGCTAGATATTCAGGCGATTGAGTCTTGGGCAAAAGAGACAGATTGGGCAGGATTAGAAATCGTAGCGCACACACCAAAACTTGGTAAACGCCATGCGCAGGTTAAGTTTAAGGCTTATTTCAAGACAAATGAGGATTTGCAAGCACATCATGAATTGTCTGCCTTTGTCAAGGTGACAGACAGAATCAATAATAATGAGCGTTGGTACTTCTTAGATCCTACAATTGCGATGACTATCAGCCAAAAACAGCCGTGTATTTGCGGTTCTGGAGGGAGGTTCAAAAGGTGCTGTGGGCAGTTTATTTAAAAAACTAAAGCGCTTGATAACGTTCGTATAACCTTTCCATTTGGTCTATGTGCTTGTCGTTGGATAGTAGCTCAATACCATTGATTTTAGCCGTGGCAAAGTGAAAGACATCAAACTTTCGCTTTTCTAAGTTCTTTGGTATACCTTTACTATCCGCTTCATGTTTATCTAAACGGTATAGATTGGTCGCCAAATCCGTTACGTCTTTGCTGATATCTAACCAAGTAAACTCTTCAACAGCTGCTTTAAATTTATTAAAATCTTCACTCTCATTCTGACCAAACTTTCTTAAAAACTCATATCGCAGCAATGGTGTGATGGCCAGCTCGACATTATCATCATTGACGAGTGCTAATAAATCCATCAGACGCTCAAGAAGATCGACATCATTTTCATCAATATTCTTACCTTCCAAGAGATAAGTCAAAAAGTTTGAGTCCAGTAGAGCCTTTCCCAAACTTTGTGTAACTGCTTATAATCCACTAACAGGAGAATAAGCAATGAC
>NZ_BMZR01000004.1:40644-267425 GCF_014652895.1 Psychrobacter glaciei | reverse complement strand
GCTATCGTCCACAGTTCTACTTCCGTACTACTGACGTAACTGGCGCAATCCAATTACAAGATGGTACTGAAATGGTTATGCCTGGTGATAACGTTGAGATGGGCGTAGAGCTTATCCACCCAATCGCTATGGACAAAGGTCTTCGCTTCGCTATTCGTGAAGGCGGCCGTACTGTAGGCGCTGGTGTTGTTGCTAACGTATTGAACTAAGCATTAACCTATCAGAGTAATCTGATAGTCGTTAAGCAGTTCGTGAAAAGCCGCTCTCTTTATTGAGGGTGGCTTTTTTTTGGGTGGCAGAATGTTGTTTTAGAATTCTTAGAGAGATTTAAATTGAATGCCATATCTGCTATGTCTCCTATTGTAATATAGCGCTTGTCTTGTTATATTAACGCTGCTTCTTACGAAGCATTTTTTATGAAAAGAGCGTTTGTTGATTAGAGAAATTAGCTAAAATATACAATTTTAACGCTAAAGGCTTGCATTCTATGCTCAATATTGTATAATGCTGTCCTTTACACCCATAGGCGATTGGCTCAATTGGTAGAGCATCGGTCTCCAAAACCGAGGGTTGTAGGTTCGAGTCCTACATCGCCTGCCATCTTCTTATCACATCTTTGTTACACCTCACCATCTCCGAAGCGAGTTCTTTATGAGCAATAATCAAGATAACCTCGAGAATAAGTTATCTGATGCCAAGGCGGGTGCTGGTGGAATGCTGTCTAAAGGTCAGCACATCTCAGCAGGCAATCAAACGACGGCTGTTGAAGTTGCTAAAACTGGCTCAATGAAAGATGTGATTCTGTGGCTACTTGCCGCAGCAGTTTTAATTGGGGCGACGTTAGTTAATCAATATTTACCTGGCTATTGGCAGCCTGCCAATGATGTCTGGATACGTATTGGTATTATCGTTGCCCTTATTGTATTTGCTTTAGTCTGTTTAGCATTAACGCATCAGGGTCGCGCTTTTAAAATATTGTTAAAAGATGCTGCCGTTGAATTACGCCGCGTGACATGGCCAGGCAAAGACGAGACTTTTCAGTATACTTGGCAAGTTCTTGTGATGATTGCCATTGTTGGATTTCTAGTTTGGTTATTAGATAATTTCTTCAACTGGTTCGTTGGCCTCTTTATTGGTTAATAGCACGTATTAGTGAGTATTAACCCAAAATTTACTTATAACGATTAGGAGCGTGACATGCGTTGGTATATTGTCCAAGCGTTTTCAGGATATGAAAAGCAAGTACAGCGTTCATTAACTGATCGTATTAATCGTAGTGACTTCGCTGAATCATTCGGTGACGTATTGGTTCCTACTGAAGAAGTCGTCGAAATGAAAGACGGCAAAAAGCGTAAAAGCGAGCGTAAATTCTTTCCAGGCTATGTATTGATCCAAATGGAAATGAACGACAACACTTGGCACATCGTCAAAGACTGTCCACGTATTATGGGTTTCATCGGTGGTACACCTGAAACGCCAGCGCCAATTACCCAAGTAGAAGCAGATCGTATTTTAAACCGTTTGAATCAGACTGAAACTGACCCACGTCCTAAGACTCTGTTTGAGCCAGGCGAAGAGTTGTTGGTTATCGATGGTCCATTTACTGACTTTAAAGGGTTGGTTGAAAAAGTGGATTATGAAAAGTCTAAACTACATTTAACGGTAAACGTATTTAATCGACCGACTCAGGTCGAGCTTGAGTTTAGTAAAGTTGAGAAACTAGACTAAACCCGTAAAAATTCATCAACCGGGGAGCTGTTAGTCAATAAGGTTTATACCACGTTGATTTGGCGCTATTACCCATTTAGGAGAGTATCATGGCTAAGAAGATTGATGGTTACATCAAACTGCAAGTGCCTGCAGGCAAAGCAAATCCTTCACCACCGATTGGTCCAGCATTGGGTCAAAAAGGCGTGAACATCATGGCATTCTGTAAAGAATTTAACGCTGCAACCTCAAACCAAGAGCCGGGTCTACCGATTCCTACTGAGATCACTGTATATAGCGATAAGTCTTTTACCTTTATCATGAAGTCGCCACCGGCTGCATACTTACTACGTAAGGCTGCTGGTATCGCTAAAGGTTCTGGTACGCCAAACACCGCTAAAGTCGGTAAAGTTGACCGTGCACAATTAGAAGATATCGTTAAGACTAAAGATGCAGATTTAACTGCTGCTGATCTTGATGCTGCTGTTCGTACCATCGCTGGTACTGCACGTTCAATGGGTATTACCGTGGAGGGTGTGTAAATGAGTAAACTTACTAAGCGTCAAAAGTTAATCGCTGAGCGTGTAGAAAACGAAAAGTTATACACAATTGAAGAAGCGGTTCAAATCTTAAACGATTTGCCAGCATTAAAATTCAAAGAGTCTATCGACATCGCAGTAAACTTGGGCGTTGACCCACGTAAATCTGATCAAGTCGTTCGTGGCGCTACCAACCTACCTGCTGGTACTGGTAAAACCAAACGCGTTGCTGTATTTGCTCAAGGTGCTGCTGCTGAAGCCGCCAAAGAAGCTGGTGCTGACATCGTTGGTTTTGAAGACCTAGCAGAACAAATCAAAGCTGGCAACATGGACTTTGATATCGTTATTGCTGCTCCTGATGCAATGCGTGTTGTTGGTCAGTTAGGTACTATCTTAGGTCCACGTGGCCTAATGCCTAACCCAAAAGTTGGTACGGTAACGCCTAACGTTGCTGAAGCTGTGAAAAATGCTAAAGCTGGTCAAGCACAGTATCGTGTAGACAAAGCTGGTATCATTCATACTACTATTGGTCAAGTTGGTTTCACTGCTGAGCAAGTTATTCAAAATGCTGAAGCACTAATCACAGATCTAAAACGTGCTAAACCTGCTACGTCTAAAGGTACTTTCATTAAGAAAATTACCTTGTCTAGCACTATGGGTCCAGGTATCACTATTGATGCTGTTCCTTATCGCACTGCTAAATAATTAAGTATTCACTCTTCAAATATTTTGAATAATGCGTACAAACCAATTCTAAAAAATTAGGTCAGCGTAGCATATGCTACGCTGTCTAAGACCGTAGGTAGAGAGTGGTTTAGTGTCATAGATAGCAATTTTCGAATGGTTAAATATGATAACAAGCTGCTTTTTTTAATCGACTACTGATGAAAATCTTAGTTGTCCTACGCAGACGGTGATCCACCCAGTTGTTGATAAGAGCCGATAGTTCAATCTATCACTTGATGTCATTCTGATAACGGTGCCGTAATCAGTCGTTATGAGTAGGTTTTATTTTTATAGAATTTATGAATAACGTGTCGTATCAAGTCAGTCTAATTCAGTTGTTTAATAATTGAAAATTTCGATTTTTAAGAATTAAAATACTGAGCAGACTGATAAGATTAAAGGAGTCAACTTATGGCATTAACGCTAGAGCAAAAACAACAAGTTGTGGCTGAAGTGTCTGAAGTTGCTGCTAATGCTTACTCAGCAGTAGCTGCCGAATATCACGGTATTGGTGTTGCAAAGCTTACTAAGCTGCGCGAACAAGCCCGTGAGAAAGGCGTGATTTTGAAAGTGGTAAAAAATACCCTAGCAAAACGCGCTTTTGAAGGCACTAAGTTTGAGAGCATGTCAGACCGTATGACTGGTCCACTACTTTTGGCTTTCTCTATGGAAGATTTGGGATCTGCCGCTCGAGTCGTTTTCGACTTTAGCAAAGATAACAAAGCTTTAGAGACCAAATTAGTATCAGTCGGTGGTGTTGTTTATGGTCCAGAAGAGCTAGAGCGCGTATCGAAGCTACCAACTCGCGACGAAGCAATCTCTATCTTGATGGCTACTATGAATGCACCAGTGACCAAGCTTGTCCAGACTATGAACGCTGTTCCTGGCAAGTTCGTTCGCACTGTAGCGGCAATCAAAGACGCAAAAGAAGCTGCTTAATTGCTTGTTTTAACGTAACTTTGACATCGCTGATTGTACTTTATTGCCAACACTATTTGAACATTTGGCAAACAATCAAAGCGATATTAAAATCAATTAAATTTTATCAGATAACGGAGAGTTCTCATGGCACTATCTAAAGATGATGTGTTAAACGCAATCGCTGAAATGTCAGTAATGGATATCGTTGAGTTAATCAGCGACATGGAAGAAAAATTCGGCGTAACAGCTGCTGTTGCTGCTGCACCTGCTGCTGCTGGCCCTGCTGCTGCTGCTGCTGAAGAAAAAGACGAGTTTGACGTAGTTCTTGCCAGCTTTGGCGAGAAGAAAGTTGGCGTTATTAAAGCCGTACGTGAAGCTACTGGTCTTGGCTTGAAAGAAGCGAAAGATTTGGTTGAAAGCGCTCCAGCTCCAATCAAAGAAGGCGTTAACAAAGCTGAAGCTGAAGAGTTGAAAAAGAAACTTGAAGAAGCTGGTGCAACTGTTGAACTAAAATAAGCTGAGCTTATCTTAGTGTTGTACAAAAAAAGCTGGTAATGCCTTGCATTGCCAGCTTTTTTTTATTATAATTCGTAGCTTGACCTTTTGTGTCTGCCAACATACGTATGCAACAACACGGTGGATACCCATCAAAAGGACAGACGATAGCTATGCAAATAGACACAGTGCAAGCACACATACCAGTTTTTGAAATCAGTTAATATCAGCTAAACGTCCATAGATGTTTGGCATTTTTTTGTGTCTGCATGCTTTCCCAGTAATACTATAGTTTATACTGATTCTAAAAGTTATAGTTACCCCAATTATTATTAATTCTGAAAAGCTGTTAATCTTAGGTTATCCATTTAGCATGGTTTTACTGTCAGTAGGTAGGCTCGTAGACGGTATATATCAGCGACGACATTGGTTTTGATGGTAAGTAGATTAGGATCACCCTAATAGAAGTTGTTTCTTCTCAAGAGTATTGGTAAGTATTAACCTATAAATCAATTTATTATAGATTGGCTTATATTGAAACTATCGGTCTAAACCATCATATAGAGTGGCTTAGATACCGATGATAAGACTAGATTGATTTGTAAGATTAAATGCAGTTGTAACATTAAATGATAGTGTCATAGTGGCGCACTGATGAAGCACATACCAATGTATCACCTGTACGAATAGATAAACAGTCACTAGCTGAGTATTAACACCCGTTTTATATTATCGTTTACGTTGCCAAGTTTGCATAATATTAATATCAAATAGTATTGATGCATGCTGGCCACGCTTTCAATTTGTTTCCACGTTTACTGTAAGGACTCTCGATGGCATATTCTTATACTGAAAAAAAGCGTATTCGCAAAAGTTTTGCTGAATTGCCCACTGTGATGGACATTCCCTATTTACTGTCTATTCAAGTAGATTCCTACGAGCAATTTTTGCAAGAGCATAAAAAGCCAAAAGCTCGTGAGAATAGTGGCCTGCAAGCTGCGTATTCCTCTATTTTCCCAATTGAGAGTCACTCTGGTAATGCTGAGTTACAATTCGTTGAATATTATTTGGGCGATCCTGAGTTTGATGAGCGTGAGTGTATCTTACGTGGCTCAACGTTTGCAGCACCAATGCGTGTCAAAATCCGCTTAATTATCAAAGATAAAGACAGCAAAGACAAAGACAGTAAAGCGGCAATCAAAGATATCCGTGAGCAAAGTGTCTATATGGGTGAAATCCCATTGATGACCCAAAACGGTACCTTTATTATCAATGGTACTGAGCGTGTTATCGTATCGCAATTACATCGCTCACCTGGCGTGTTCTTTGATCATGATAAAGGCAAGTCACATTCAAGTGGTAAAGTGCTTTATAACGCCCGTATCATCCCTTACCGTGGTTCATGGCTTGATTTTGAATTTGATGCAAAAGACCTAGTCTTTGCTCGTATTGACCGTCGTCGTAAATTACTGGCATCTATTATCCTTCGTGCCCTAGGCTTGAGCACTGCTGAAATCTTAGATCTTTTCTTTGATAAAGTAGCGGTTTATAAAGGTGAAGAGCAGTTTGAGATTGATCTGGTTGCAGATCGTCTGCGCGGCGAGATGGCTCAGTTCGATATCGTATCACCTGAAGGTGACGTCATCGTAGAGCAGGGCAAACGTATCAATGCCCGTCGTATCCGTCAGCTTGAAGAAGCGGGTATGACCAAAATCTCTATCCCTGATGAATACTTATATGAGCGTATTTTGGCCGAGGATATCGTCGTTAACGATGAAGTCATCGCTAAAGCCAATACATTAATTGACCATGAATTATTGGTTAAATTAAGCGCATTTGAAGCCAGTGACTCTATCAAAGAGTTCAGCATCTTGTTCACCAACGATATCGATCAAGGCAGTTATATTGCCGATACGTTACGTGCTGACAGTACTTCAAGCCGTGAAGAAGCATTGATTGAAATCTATAAAGTCATGCGTCCAGGTGAGCCACCAACGGTCGAAACTGCTGAAAAACTATTTGATAGCATGTTCTTTAACGCTGATCGTTATGACCTATCAAATGTTGGTCGTATGAAATTCAACCGTCGTCTTGGTTTAGAATTTGATAACACGGATGATCCAGATATCCAGCGCGAACGTAGCGTATTGACCAATGCCGATATCGTTAACGTGCTAAAAGAGCTGATCGAAATTCGTAACGGTCGCGGCGAAGTCGATGATATTGACCATCTAGGTAACCGCCGTATTCGTTCGGTTGGTGAAATGGCAGAAAACCAATTCCGTGTTGGTCTAGTGCGTGTTGAGCGTGCGGTTAAAGAGCGTTTAAGCTCAGCGGAATCTGATAACTTGTCACCACAAGATTTGATTAACTCAAAGCCTGTTGCGGCTGCGGTTAAAGAGTTCTTTGGTTCAAGCCAGTTGTCACAGTTTATGGATCAGAACAACCCGTTGTCTGAAGTTACCCATAAGCGCCGTGTATCAGCATTAGGACCCGGTGGTCTGACTCGTGAACGTGCAGGCTTTGAAGTACGTGACGTACATGATACCCATTATGGCCGTGTATGCCCAATTGAGACTCCTGAAGGTCCAAACATTGGTCTTATCAACTCATTGGCAACATTCGCTAAAACCAACAGCTTTGGCTTCTTAGAAACGCCTTATCGCCGTGTGGTTGATGGTAAAGTCACAGATGTTATTGAATATCTATCCGCCATTGAAGAAGTAGGTACGGTCATTGCACAGGCTGATTCACCAGTAACCGCAGAAGGCGCGTTATCTGATGAAATGGTCAGTGTACGTAGCTATGGTGAATTCGTTCGCATGCCGCCAGAAAAAGTGACGCATATGGATGTGTCACCAAGTCAGGTCGTATCGGTCGCAGCAGGTTTGATTCCGTTCCTAGAGCATGATGATGCTAACCGTGCCTTGATGGGTTCGAACATGCAGCGTCAGGCTGTTCCTACGCTACGTGCTGATAAGCCGTTAGTAGGTACGGGTATGGAGCGTCACGTTGCTCGTGACTCTGGTGTTTGTGTCATCGCTAAGCGTGGTGGTGTGATCGAAGACGTTGATGCCTCACGTGTTGTGGTTCGTGTAAATGAAGATGAGATGATTGCTGGTGAAGCCGGTATTGATATCTATAACTTAGTTAAATATACGCGTTCTAACCAAAACACTTGTATCAACCAACGTATTATCGTGAACCAAGGCGATGCTATTGCTGTAGGTGATATCTTGGCTGATGGTCCTTCAACGGATCTTGGCGAGTTGGCATTGGGTCAGAACATCCGCATCGCATTTATGCCGTGGAATGGTTACAACTTCGAAGATTCAATCTTGTTATCTGAAAAAGTGGTAAAAGAAGATCGTTTCACCACTATTCATATTCAAGAATTGACCTGTGTGGCGCGTGATACCAAGCTAGGTACTGAAGAGATTACTGCTGATATTCCAAACGTTGGTGAAGCGGCTCTATCAAGCCTTGATGAAGCGGGTATCGTTTATATCGGTGCTGAAGTTGACGCTGGTGATATCTTGGTTGGTAAAGTGACGCCAAAAGGTGAAACACAACTAACGCCAGAAGAGAAACTCCTCCGGGCTATCTTTGGTGAAAAAGCCGCTGATGTTAAAGACACGTCATTACGTGTTCCAACATCAAGCAAAGGTACGGTTATTGACGTTCAAGTCTTTACCCGTGATGGCGTTGAAAAAGATGCACGTGCGAGAGCGATTGAAAAATCACAGCTTGATAGCTATCGTAAAGATTTAAAAGAAGAGCTACGTATCTTTGAAGAAGCCGCTCGTGGTCGTATTGGTAATTTGCTTGATGGTCAAAAAGTCAGTGGTGGTTCAGGTCTAAAGGCCGGTACAGTGATGGCATTGGCTGATATGAAAGATATGAGCCTTGAGACTTTGCTTGATATTCAGCCAGTTGAAGAAGAAATCTCTGAGCGTCTAACGCAAATCGCTGATTACTTAGTTGATAAGCAAAAAGACATCGATGTGAAGTTTGCTGAGAAAAAACGCAAATTGACTGCCGGTGATGACTTGCAACATGGCGTACAAAAAATCGTTAAGGTATATCTAGCGGTTAAGCGTCGTATTCAGCCTGGTGATAAGATGGCTGGTCGTCATGGTAACAAAGGTGTTGTATCGCGCATTATGCCGGTTGAAGACATGCCTTATGACGAAAATGGTAATACCGTTGACATCGTACTGAACCCACTAGGTGTTCCGTCTCGTATGAACATCGGTCAGGTGCTAGAGACGCATTTGGGTATGGCAGCAAAAGGTTTGGGCGAGAAAATTGACGGCATGCTCAAAGCACAAGCCGCGATCAAAGACTTACGTGATTTCTTAGACCAAATCTATAACAAAGTAGGCGGTGAACAAGTTGATCTAGATAGCTTGAGTGATGACGACATCATGGCGCTATCAGACAACTTGCGTGGCGGTGTACCGATGGGCACGGCAGTATTTGATGGTGCGCATGAGCATCAAGTCAAAGACTTGCTAGAGCTTGCTGGTCTAGCCAGAAACGGTCAGCAGACGTTATATGATGGTCGTACGGGTCAGAAGTTTGATCGTCAAGTAACCGTCGGCTACATGTATATGCTCAAGCTTAACCATTTGGTTGATGACAAAATGCATGCACGTTCAACTGGTTCTTATTCACTAGTGACGCAGCAGCCACTTGGTGGTAAAGCACAGTTTGGTGGTCAGCGCTTCGGTGAGATGGAAGTATGGGCACTAGAAGCTTACGGCGCGACTTACACGCTGCAAGAGATGTTGACAGTGAAATCGGATGATGTCGAAGGCCGTACCCGTATGTATAAAAACATCGTCGATGGTGAGCAATATATGGATCCAGGTATGCCTGAATCGTTTAACGTCTTGACCAAAGAAATCAAATCATTGGGTATTAACATTGAGTTAAAACAAACCCATTAAGAATGGCTGGCTGACTGAATTAAGATTATTACAGTCAGTTATTAACCTTAGTGGTTAGCTAAAAGCAGTATGCTAAATTGCTGCTGCTTTTAGCCATTTATCTCAACCCTATTCATTGCCTTCATTCATCTTATCCGCGTTAATAGTACGCTGTCAGATGATTATAAAGATAACGGAGAAGCAACTTGAAAGATTTACTCGATATCATGCAAAGCCCTACCGGCAACGGTAATCAAGAGTTTGATAGCATTCAAATTACTTTGGCCTCACCTGACGTGATCAAGTCATGGTCGCATGGTGAAGTGAAAAAGCCTGAAACCATTAACTATCGTACGTTTAAGCCTGAGCGTGATGGTCTTTTTTGTGCCAAAATTTTTGGCCCAGTAAAAGATTTTGAATGTCTATGTGGTAAGTATAAACGCCGTAAATTCCAAGGCGTTATCTGTGAAAAATGTGGTGTTGAAGTCACTACTGCCAAAGTCCGTCGCGATCGCATGGGTCATATTGACCTAGCCAGTCCTGTAGCGCACATTTGGTTCTTAAAATCATTACCAAGCCGCATCGGTCTTTTGCTAGACATGACGCTACGTGATATTGAGCGCGTTCTATATTTTGAAAGCTATATCGTTACTGAGCCAGGTCTGACTTCTTTAGAGAAGTACCAATTGCTTGACGATGAAGACTACTACCGAGCGCTTGAAGAGTTTGGCGACGAATTCACTGCCAAGATGGGTGCAGAAGCGGTACAAGACCTATTAAAAGATATCGACTTAGACTTAGAAATCGATGAGCTGCGTGAAGCGATTCCGCAAACGGGTTCTGAAACTAAGCTCAAAAAGATGTCTAAGCGTTTGAAGCTATTAGAAGCATTCCGTGATTCTAATAACAAACCTGAATGGATGGTTATGACCATCTTGCCAGTATTACCACCAGATTTACGTCCTCTAGTACCGCTAGAAGGTGGTCGTTTTGCGACTTCAGATTTGAATGATTTGTATCGCCGTGTTATCAACCGTAACAACCGTCTCAAGCGTCTGCTTGAGCTGAGCGCCCCTGATATCATCGTACGTAACGAAAAACGTATGTTGCAAGAGTCAGTCGATGCGTTGTTAGATAACGGTCGTCGCGGTCGTGCGATTACTGGTAGTAATAAGCGTCCATTGAAATCTTTGGCAGATATGATCAAAGGTAAGCAAGGTCGTTTCCGTCAAAACTTACTTGGTAAGCGTGTCGATTATTCTGGTCGTTCGGTAATCGTTGTAGGTCCAACACTACGCCTACATCAGTGTGGTCTACCGAAGAAAATGGCACTTGAGTTATTTAAGCCATTTACTTATAACAAACTGTTATCTCATGGTTTGGCAACGACGATTAAAGCTGCCAAAAAAATGGTTGAGCGTGAAGAACCGCAAGTGTGGGATATGCTGGCCATGGTTATCCGTGAGCATCCAGTGCTTCTTAACCGTGCACCAACGCTTCACCGTTTGGGTCTACAAGCGTTCGAGCCAGTACTAATCGAAGGTAAAGCAATTCAATTGCATCCGCTCGTATGTACTGCATTCAACGCCGATTTTGATGGTGACCAAATGGCCGTTCACGTGCCATTGACGCTAGAAGCTCAGCTTGAGTCACGTGCTTTGATGATGTCGACCAACAACATCTTGTCACCTGCGAACGGCGATCCAATCATCGTACCGTCACAGGATGTGGTATTGGGTTTGTACTACATTAGCCGCTCATCAGTGAATGCTAAAGGCGAAGGCATGATCTTTGCCACCGTCAATGAAGCATTGCGCGCGATTGGCTCAAACGATTTGCATGTAAACGCGAAAATTAAAGTTCGTGTGACTGAAACGCATTTCGATGAAGAAGGCAACGAGACCAAAGAAATCAGTATCAAAGATACGGTTGCTGGTCGTTTACTTATCTGGAACATCATGCCTAAAGGTATGACGTTTGATGAATGTAACCAAGAGATGACGAAGAAAAACATCTCACGCTTGATCAACTCTTGCTATCGTAAAGTAGGCGTTAAAGACAGTGTTATGTTTGCTGACCAATTGATGTATTTAGGTTTTGCGCAAGCAACGCTGTCTGGTGTGTCTATTGGTTTGGATGACATGGTTATTCCACCGAGCAAAAAGCAAATTATTGAAGTTGCTGAAGGCGAAGTGCGCGAGATTGAAGATCAGTTTGAGCAAGGTTTTGTGACGGCTGGTGAGCGTTATAACAAAGTGGTCGACATCTGGTCACGTACCAATGACAAAGTCGCGAAAGCGATGATGGATAACTTGGCGACCGATAAAGTCATCAACGCGCAAGGTGAAGAAGAAGAGCAGAAATCATTTAACTCTATCTTTATCATGTCAGATTCTGGTGCTCGTGGTAGTGCGGCACAGATTCGTCAGTTGGCTGGTATGCGTGGCCTGATGGCTAAGCCGGATGGTTCAATCATTGAGACACCGATTAAAGCCAACTTCCGCGAAGGTTTGACGGTACTACAGTACTTTATCTCTACGCATGGTGCACGTAAAGGTCTAGCAGATACGGCATTGAAAACGGCTAACTCGGGTTATTTGACTCGTCGTTTGGTTGATGTTGCACAAGATTTGGTTATCACCAGTGATGACTGTGGTACCGAGCAAGGCTTGCTCATGAAACCACATATTCAAGGTGGCGAAATCATTGAGAAATTGGGTGAGCTAGTACTTGGTCGTGTGACCGCGCGTGATGTCACTTACAATGATGACGCTGATAAGATATTGATTCCAGCGGGTACGTTGATCGATGAGCATTGGGTCAATGTGCTTGATGAAAACGCGATCGATGATATCTGGGTACGTTCAGTTATTACTTGTAATGTTGAGCATGGCGTTTGTTCACAGTGCTATGGTCGTGATCTTGCTCGTGGTCATAAAGTGAATATCGGCGAATCAGTCGGTGTTATGGCCGCTCAGTCTATCGGTGAGCCGGGTACTCAGTTAACCATGCGTACGTTCCACGTGGGCGGGGCAGCAAGCTCAGCCTCTGTAGACAACAGCATCTCTGTACGTAATGCTGGTCAAGCGCATTTCGAAAACATGAAAACCGTTCAACATACCGATGGTCACTTAGTCATCGTATCGCGTTCTGCTGAAATCGCGTTGACTGATGAGCTTGGTCGTGAGCGTGAACGCTATAAAGTTCCTTACGGTTCTAGCGTACTTGTGAAAGATGAAGATCAGGTCGAAGGCGGCCAGACCATCGCTAAATGGGATCCGCACACGCATCCTATCATCACAGAATTTGCTGGTACAGCACGTTTCAGTGATATTACTGATGGTCTAACAGCGACTGTGAAGGTTGATGATGCGACTGGTATGAGCTCGTTTGAGATTCTAGCCACTCGTGACCGTTCAAGCTCAGCAAAAGATTTACGTCCTGCGATTATCTTGAACACAGACGAAGGCAAAGAAGTGGTTTACTTCTTACCAGCTGAAACCATCATTCGTGTGAGCGATGGTGAAAAAGTAGCAGCCGGTTCGATCCTAGGCCGTGTACCACAAGCATCTTCAGGTACCAAAGATATTACTGGTGGTCTACCACGTGTTGCTGATTTGTTTGAAGCACGTCGCCCGAAAGATCACGCCATCATGGCAGAAATGTCAGGTGTGGTGAGCTTTGGTAAAGAGACCAAAGGTAAAAACCGCTTTATTATCACCAATGAAGATGGTGAAGTACATGAAGAGCTGATCCCGAAATGGCGTCAAATCAACGTCTTTGAAAACGAGACAGTTGCCCGTGGTGAAGTGATCGCTGATGGTCCACAAAACCCACACGATATCTTGCGCCTAAAAGGTCAAACGGCACTTGCTGATTATATCGTTAACGAAGTACAGGACGTTTATCGTCTGCAGGGTGTAAAAATCAACGACAAGCACATCGAAGTTATTATTCGTCAGATGCTGCGCAAAGTTGAAATTACCGATGGCGGCGATTCAAGTCACTTCAAAGGCGATCAGGTCGAGTACGCTGATATCAAAGCGTTGAATGCCAAACTAGAAGCGGAAGATAAATTCCCAGTACAGTTCGAGCGTCAATTACTAGGTATCACCAAAGCCAGCTTGGCAACGGAAAGCTTTATCTCAGCAGCGTCGTTCCAGGAAACGACTCGTGTGCTAACTGCTGCTGCCGTTACTGGTAAAGTCGATGAACTACGTGGTCTGAAAGAAAACGTCGTCGTTGGTCGCTTGATTCCAGCTGGTACTGGTCTTGCTTATCATAAAGCCCGTAAAGAGAAAGCGGATCAAAAGCTACAAGACAAAGATCTCAATGCAGCGTTTGATATGACTGCTAGCACTGATAGTAAAGACTTTGCTAGCTTTGATGAAGCCTTTGCACAAGAGCTGAACCAAGATAACTAATAGTATTAGACATCTTTGATTCATTGTTAACTTAATAAAAAAGCCAGCCTACGTTGCTGGCTTTTTTACGTTTGCAAATTAGTAAGGTAGTGAGGAAAATTGGTCTAAGAGCTATATCTGGTAAGCGGATAAGTCTTAATATAGCGCCGCTATTTTTTAGCTGATATACTTTCTAGCAAGATTGCTCCAGTTAGTAGTACACTCAAAAAATCATATCATGAGTTATGGATGTGCTAACTGGTCATATTTATTATTAATATAAGGATAATTAAAGTATGGCAGGTAAAACGCGCGTTGCTAAATATCAAGCAGATCGAACCAACCAAAAGCTGTATTTTTGTCGTCTATCTTGCCAAGCGGCTGGAAGTACCAACGATAAGCAGTTATATCAAGCACACTGTGAAACTGCTATTTTCCATTTGTATGGCAGTTTCCTAGCTTTTATCCAAGAGCTTGGTCATTTTTATAGCTTAAACATGACGGCACCCACTTTGTCAGATATCGAGCAAGCACTGAGCGAACGTACTCAAGTGTCACCTGAAATTCAACGCTTGCAGCAGTTACAAGAACAAGGTTTTCTTGCCAATGTAGAGCGCGCTTATCAACGTTGCCTGTATGCGGTACTGCCAGATAACTCGGCGGCTGAAAATGCTAATATGGTTGAGATAGAACCAAAAGATCTTATCGTTAACGTTGTCACTTTATCGAATCAATGGTTGCCAGATGAGGCGACCATACGTGAGTGGCGGCAGCAGCTTTTAGAGCTGATTGAGCAGTTGCGTGCGGGCATGGTTGAGTTTTAGTAGGGTAGGACTTAACTGATTTTATAAGCAGATCTTTAAGATTATAGTTTTAAAATAAAAAAGGGCTGGTTCAGTGATTACTGAACCAGCCCTTTAATGCTAAATAGCCGTTACCCTCGCAAAGTGTTTACTCTGGCATGGGTGGCATACGTTCGACAGGGGTGACCGTTAAAGGATTTTGTGGCACGCTATCGGCGTTATTATTGCTTGGCTGTGACACTGGCGAACGCTCAGGTTCTGATGGCTTACGTTGCTGTGCTTTGGTCTTGACGGGTTTGGCTGACGTACTAGTATCGCCATCATCGTCTTCGCTGTCAACAATGCCATCATCTGTCATCTCTAGGATTTGTTGCATCTGTTTCTTAGATTTGGCACGGTTGTTAACAGAGACCCATTGATTAGGCACATCTTTAAGCTGCGCTCTCATAAAGTCCATCCATACAGGCAGCGCCGCCACGCCACCATACTCACGGCGACCCATGGTTGATGGTTGATCAAAACCCATCCATACGACAGTAGTGTTAGTAGGATGAAACCCTGCAAACCATGCGTCTTTCGCATCGTTGGTTGTACCAGTTTTACCACCAATATCATTACGTCCCAACGCTTTTGCTCGTACAGCTGTACCACGCTGCACGACATCACGCAAGATATCAGCCATATCGTAAGCCACTCTTGGCTTCAAAATACGCGGTGCTTGCATGGCAGTAATATACTGCACGACAGGTGCTTTCAAACGATCTGAGGCTGGACTCCCATCATAAACGTTTAAATCAAGCGCCTCGTTATCTTTTGCCGTATTGTCGCTATCTTCTGCATTGAGGTCAGCAGCTGATTTATTCTCTGCGGCTTTGTCTTTAGCGTTAATTTTTTTCTCTTTTTTAGCAGCAAGCGCTGCATTCTCTTTTTCTATTTTTGCCTCATAATCTACGATAAGCTTTTTATTGAGATTTTCAAGTTGTTCGTTAAAGCATACAGCACAAGCTTGCTGCGGATTGGCTTGGAATAACAATTTGTTTTCGTAGTTGTAGATCTGTTCTATAAAGTAAGGCTGAACACGGTGACCACCATTGGCGAACGTGGAGTAAGCCGTTGCCATTTGTAATGGCGTTGCTTGCCCTGCGCCTAATGCCAACGATAAAGTCGTTGGTAGCTTTTCTTTATCAAGACCGAATTCATCCAATAGATTGCGGGCATCAGAAATACCAATAGCCTGTAATAAGCGGATAGAGACTAAGTTACGCGATAAATACAAGCCGCGACGTAAAGTGATGTCACCTAAGAAACGTTGATCAGAATTTTTCGGTTTCCAGTCACCTACTTGAATCGGACGATCCGAAACAATACTATCTGGGCGATAGCCTTTTTCTAATGCAGTGGTGTAGACCAGTGGCTTGATCGTTGAGCCTGGCTGACGCCATCCTTGCAAGGCACGGTTGAACTTACTGTGGTTAAAGTCAAAGCCACCGACCAATGCATTAACCGCTCCAGTTTCTGGATTCAAGGAGACCAGACTTCCTTGTATTTTAGGAATTTGTCCCAACTGCCAATTACCATTCGCGGTCGGTATCAAACGAATGATATCGTTTTTATTAACAATTTGGCGAGCATTGTCAGGAAAGTAACCGATACGATTGGCAGAAATATACTTGCGTGCCCAGCTCATCCCAGACCAACCAACAGTCACATTCTCACCAGAGGGCATTGTCGCCTCAAAACTGCGAGCATTCACTTTGGTGACTTTGGCAGGAGTCATATTACTATAACGACGGAAATTTTCTAGCGGTTCATCATTTGCTTCAGCCCCGCGCCAACCATGACGATGTTCGTAAGCCACCAAACCTGTCAGTATCGCCGCTTCCGCATCTGTTTGTGCTTTGCTATCAACCGTAAGGCGTACCCGCCATCCACTATGCATCACTTGCTCACCATAGCGATCAACTAAGGTAGAGCGTGTCATTTCTGCCAAATAAGGCATATTAACGTCTAGCTTTTCTTGGTACAAATTGATGGCTACCGGAGAGTTTACCGCTTCGTCGTGTTGCGCTTTATTGATATAGCCCAGCTCAAGCATACGGCCAATGATCCAGTTACGGCGAGTAAGGGCGCGGCTAGGGTTGGCGACAGGGTTGTATTTAGAAGGGGCTTTTGGCAGACCTGCTAACATTGCCATCTCAGCAATATTCAGGTTTTCTAACGATTTACTATAATATTTTTTGGCGGCGGCACGAATGCCATAAGCGCCTTCACCGAGGTAAATTTTATTAACATAGAGAGTCAAGATATCATTTTTACTGAGTTCGTCTTCAATCTTACGAGCCAAAAACAATTCCGTCAATTTACGATTTAAGGTACGTTCTGGACTTAAAAAGTAATTTTTGGCAACCTGCATGGTGATGGTAGAGCCACCAGTTTGGCTGTCATCGTCAGTCACCACTTCAGTCACCGCGCGACCAAGACCTTTAATACTAATACCACTATGCTGGAAAAAGGCCGCGTCTTCTGCCGCTAAAAAAGCATGCGTGAGATCTTCAGGAATGTCATCAAAAGTAACAGGTAGGGAGAGACGATTGCCATACTGACCGATTAATTTATCATCTCGGCTATAGATCTGTAATGGCATCTCTAAATTGGCAGTTTTGATTTCTTGGGTACTAGGCAAGGTGGGTGATAGGTACATCGCCATCCCATAGAAACCAATAGGCACAGCAAGCGCTAAGATAACGGCGAGCGCCAGACAGGCAATGAAAAGCCCCACCAAAAAGCGAATGAGACGAACGGTAGCATTTTTTTTAGCCATAATGAGACTTATCAATTAAAATTTGCAACAAATGAGGCATTATACCTTGAACAAAATAGGGAGGTCATAATAAATGTGTAAGTTGACCTTAATAACTTATTTAAATGCTTGAATCTATCTGGTAAGTAAAGTATTGTACTAAAATATTACAAATCACTATCAGATTGTACACTTAATATAAGGTATAGAGTTTGTGAGGCTATTTACTTCCAAGAGTCGACATTTGATTGGCATAGATATCTGTGCTACTTCGGTCAAATTGGTTGACATACAGCGCCAACAAGGGATGTTTCATCTAAAATCCTATGGTATTGAAAGACTACCGGAAGGCGTAGTCGTTGACAAACTTCTTGTAGATACTGAGGCAGTGGGTAATATTATAGCTGGCTTGGCGCGACGCTGTCAGGTAGTGGGCAGCGATGCCGCTGCCGCCGTCTCAGGCTCAGCAGTGATCACCAAAATCATTGATATGGATATGGTGCTAAGCGATATTGAGCGCGAAGCGCAAATCCGTCTGGATGCTGATCAATATGTGCCTTATCCCTTAGAAGATGTCAATCTGGATTTTGAAGTATTGGGCCCTTCTTTAGTAAATGACGAGATGGTACAAGTGTTGCTTGCTGCCTCACGCTCGGAAAATGTCGACCAAAGAGTTGATGCTTTAACCTTTGGTGGCTTGCAAACCAAGGTCATGGATATTGAAACACATGCTATTGAGCGTGCGTTCGGTTTGATGGCAGACAACTTGCCAAATATGCCAGAGATTGTCGCCTTGGTCGATATCGGACACAACCAAACCACATTATATATCGCCAAAAATGGCGAGTTTATATATAGCCGTGAACAGTTATTTGGTGGCTCTCAGCTCACAGAGGCGATACAAAATCGCTATGGACTATCAGCTGAAGAAGCAAATATTAGTAAACGTGCAGGTACTTTGCCTGATGATTACTATCCAGATGTATTGACCCCCTTTATAGAAAATACTATCCAACAAGTCACGCGCTCTCTACAGTTTTATTTTTCCTCGAGCCAATACAGTAGTATCGATCATATCGTACTGGCAGGTGGTAGTAGCTCTATTGCAGGTCTGGCCGGTATGGCGCAACAAAAACTGGGTGTGACGGTTAGTATTGCCAATCCTTTCACCAACATGACCATTGCGCCGCACATTGATAATGAGCAGCTGGTCATTGATGCCCCGAGTTTAATGGCCGCATGCGGTCTTGCGTTAAGGAGCTTCGACTAATGGCTCGTATTAACCTACTGCCCTGGCGGCAAGAAGAACGTGCGCGTCGCAATAAAGAGTTTCTTACTTTAGTAGTGGCGGTAACTTTATTTGCCTTACTAGCAGCGTTCGCTTCATGGAGCTATTTTAATAATGAGCTTGATGAACAACGCAATGCGAATGTACTGATTGAGCAAGAGAACGCTCGCTTAGACAAAGCATTGATCGAAATTGATAGCCTAGAGCAACGCCGTGAAGATATTATCTCTCGCATGCAGGTGATTCAAGATTTGCAAGGTCGACGACCTGTGCCTGTACGTCTATGGGATGATCTAGCCAAAGCCATTCCGCCTGCGCTTTATCTAAATAACCTAAAGCGCGAAGGCGATATCCTTACTTTGACGGGTCTTGCGGACAATCCAAATGTCGTATCAAGTTTGATTCGCAACCTTGATAGTAGCAAATGGATGGGCAACTCAGCGGTCAGTAATATTCAGCAAAATATTAGCGCGTATACACCAGCGCCTGCGCTTAATGAGCCGGTAACAACTGATGGACAGCCACGTCCCGTTTATCCTGAAGACAGTTACGTACAGTTTGTCGTAACGACCAAGGTGCAATCAGAGACTGCTGTAGCCGTTGATGCTGATGGTAGTACTGGGCTGGGAGGTGAGTTATGAAGCTGAGCCGTAAAAAAAGCCTAATCAAGACTAAAAAGAGCGCTGTCAATCCTAAAAAACAGTTTGACTTGAATGAGTTTCGCCGCAGTTTTGAGTCTTTGGATTCTGAAAACTACGGCAGCTGGCCAATTCCGGTAAAGATAACGGTCATTGGATTTATCATTGCACTGATAGCGGCGCTATCGTGGGCGCTACCGATTAGCAGCAAGATTGATGAGATTACTGCGGCAGAAAGTCAGCAGCAAACCTTACTTGATAGTTACCGTGAAAAAGAATCACGTGCACGTCACTTAAAAACTTATCAGGCACAGGTTGTCCAGATGGAGACGGAATTCAACACCTTACTTGACCAACTGCCAAAAGACACCCGCGTGTCAGAGCTGGTAGAGGGTATTAACATGACGGGTGTTGGCAGTAATATACGCTTCCAAGATATTTCTGTAGAGCCTGAGATTGAAAATGAATTCTTTATCGAGCAGCCTATTCGCATTGCAGCGTTAGGGGAATATCATCAGTTTGGTAGCTTTATCAGTGGTCTTGCTGCCTTACCACGCATTATTACGATGCACGATTTTGAAGTCAGTAATCCACAGCCTACTTTAGATGTGTTGCCGGAGCTGAATTTGGTATTACAAACCAAAACGTATCGCTCAAAAGAAGCGGCGCCTGAAGGTGAAGAGGCTGTTGCTACTGATGCCGCTACGACCGATGCTGCAGGAGGCAACTAATGAATATCAAAAAACTGCCCATGCTACTGATTTTGAGCGCCGCTGCTTTATCAATCACAGGTTGTAGTGATCGTATTGGTATGGCAGAAAAAGCGATGACCGATATTCGCAATCAGCCTGCTCAGCCTATCGAGCCACCGCCAAAAGCTGAGCTGGTAGAAGATTTTGTCTATAGTGCCAGTACGCAGCGCAGCCCGTTTTTGCCGCCAAGCTTAGTCAATATACAAGGTCCTAGCACCTCTATCGATGGCGTGCGCCCTGATATCACCAGAGTAAAAGAACCGCTTGAGCAATATGAGCTCTCACAGCTGACTTTTCGTGGCGTCGTAATTTCGCCAGAAGGTCAGCAGTATGCACTTGTACAGCGTCCTGATGGTTCGGTTGCTAGTGTGAGAGTAGGTGATTATCTTGGATTAAATGACGGCCGTATTGTTGAAATCACGCCGACCCAAATTAATTTGATTGAAATTGTGCCAGACAGTCGCGCCGGGTTTATTGAAAAACCCCAGTCGCTGGTCTCCCCTATAAGTTAAGTCGGCAGATTTTTTGAGGAATAAATAATGACAGTACGCAATAACAAGGTAATGATGATGAGCAACCGCGTCTCTTCTGCTTTTGCCATTTCTGCATTGGCAATCAGCATGGTAGCAGTTAGTAGCAGCGCCCATGCCGCTCAGCGCATTAATAATGTCTCTGTGGTACAGACTGCACCAGCAGTGACACAAATGCGTTTAGGTTTTGTAGGCTTGCCAGTATTACCTGCTGCTTACCAGCTCAATGATCCTAGCCGTCTGGTGTTGGATTTTGAACAGGTGCAAAACGGACTTGCCAGTCGCTTTAACGAATACAATATTGGTATGGTAAATGATGTCACGACGCTAAGCAGCGACAATACGACGCGTCTGATCGTTGGGCTTAAACAAGCGGGCAACTATACGACAGCGATTGATGGCAATGATCTGCTGTTGACCCTTACCGATCCCAGTCGCCCAGTCATCACCAATGACCCGATTAAAGACGTACTCAATGATAATAGCGGCATTACCACGACGGCAGTGGTCACACCGATTGTAGACACCAGTACCGTGCCTGTCACTTCAATGAGAACAGTCGCAACTAGCACGACCGTGGTGAATAACCAAGTGCCGACGGATACAATGGTAGTGCGAGTCAATCCACTGCTAAATCCACAGCTTGCTGCCTCTCAAGTCAGTAAGCAGTATAGCTATGATGGCTTAACGGCGGTGAATTTTTCAGCAGGGAGTAACGGCGGTGGCAACGTCAGTGTTGCGCTTGCCAACGAAGCGATTCCGGTTGATGTACAGCGCCAAGGCAATAAATTGGTCGTACGCCTAACTGGCAGCACGGTACCGAGAAACTTATTGCGTCGCTTGAATATTAATAGTGGTCTCGTTAGTAGTATTGATACCAAAAACCAAGGTCAAAATGGTGTTATCACCATTAATATGACTGAAGATTATGAGTATCAAGCGTATCAGTCGGGTAACCAGCTAAATGTCAGTATCAGTAAACCTGAGCTGCTACGAGAGCCAACACTGGAAGAGAGAGTGTACAGTGGCGAAGCGCTATCCATGGAATTCCAAGATGTTGAAATCCGTAGCGTCTTAGATATCTTAGCGCAGTTCACCGATATGAATATCGTTGCTAGTGATTCGGTGGCGGGTAACATCACCTTGCGCCTGATCAATGTGCCTTGGGATCAAGCGCTTGATATTATTCTAAAAAGTAAAAATCTGGGCAAACGCGAGAATGGCAATGTGATTTTAGTCGCGCCATCTACAGAACTTGCTGAACAAGAAGCGCGTGAGCTTGAAGCGCAGCAAGCGGTTGAATCTTATGCGCCACTGCGTACCGAATACATTCGCTTAAGCTATGCAAAAGCGCAAGATGTATTGACGCTTATTTCGCAAGGTAGTGGTTCATCTGGTGGCAGCAACACTGGCAATTCAAATACTAATGACAACAATACTTTATTGTCTAATCGTGGAACGGTTACGGTTGATGAGCGTACCAATACTCTGATTATCAAAGATGTCGCGGATAGTATCGAAAATATCCACAATCTAATCAGCAAAATTGATATTCCGGTTCGTCAAGTGATGATTGAAGCGCGTATCGTTAGTGCGACTGATAGCTTTAGTAAAGAGATTGGCGTTCGTTGGGGTATCCTATCGAATGGCGCAGCGAATAACCGTAGCCTATTGGTCGGCGGTAGTAATCAGACTTTGGCAGATCTTAAGGATTTTGATATTGAAACGACGACTGTCAATGGTCAAACGGTTTCTTATCCTTCTTATGATATCAGCCGTCCCGATAACTTAAACGTTGATTTAGGCGTTGCCAATCCAGCGGGTAGTATCGCTTTTGGCTTGTTAAGTATGTCTGATGTGATGCTGGATCTTGAATTGTCAGCACTGCAAGCCGACAATCGCGGTGAAGTTATTTCAACGCCGAAGATTTTGACAGCGGACAAACAAACAGCCAAAGTATCATCGGGTACGCAGATTCCTTATCAAGAAGCGTCTGCCAGTGGAGCAACCACGACCAGCTTTAAAGAAGCGGCACTCAGCTTAGAAGCGACGCCAAACATTACACCAGATGGTAAAATTGGCTTGCAACTGGTCATTACCAATGGCACGCCAACAATTATCAATAATCAGGTAGCAATTGCCGAAGATTCAATCTCGACCAATGTCATCGTTGAAGATGGTCAAACCATCGTACTAGGCGGGGTCTTTAAAAACCGTACCACTAATGAGGTATCTAAAGTGCCTTTCTTAGGGGACTTGCCTTACGTCGGTCGTGCATTCCGTCGTGATGTCCGTAGTAACTCCAAAGAAGAGCTACTGATATTTGTTACGCCAAAACTGATCAACGATGGTGTGAGCCGTTTAAATTAATAATCGTGTTATCGGTTATGAATCAAAAAAAGCAAGCCCTAGTGCTTGCTTTTTTTATGGGTAAGTTTTTGTGCGTGCGTGGATTTTACTCATAATAATCACTGCTCATTACTAGCCAGAATATCAATGACGTTGTATCATACCTAATTTAGCTGAGTGAGTGTTATGGTGGAGGAATTACCGTCGGTATTTTTAGTGGGGCCGATGGGAGCGGGGAAGACCACAATTGGCCGACTGCTTGCCAAGCAGTTAGGGCGGACATTCGTAGATAGCGATTGGTATATCGAGTCGCAAACCGGCGCTGATATTGCTTGGATATTCGCTAAAGAAGGCGAAGCGGGCTTTCGTGAACGTGAGACACGTGCCATTGATGAGCTGAGCCAGCAAAAGCAGATTGTCTTGGCAACGGGTGGTGGTGCTGTCATGGCTGCTGAAAATCGTGAATTTCTTAAGCAGCGTGGTATCGTGGTTTATCTCAATGCACCAGTTGATGTGCAAATGGCCCGCACTGCCAAAGATAAGTCGCGACCTTTATTACAACAGCCCAACCCCAGAAAAATATTGCAAGATTTATACAGTAAGCGCGATCCATTATACCGGCAAGTGGCTCATATCATTATGCCTACTGGTCATACGTATCCTCGCCATATGGTCAATCAATTATTACAGCAGCTCGAATCCTTGTGTTGCGCGCCTTCTATAACACCAGACTCTAAAGAAGATTGAAGATAAAAAATAATAGACTATGGCGTGTCCTCATTTTAACCCCTTTAGCTCGCTATCGATTAAATTGAGGACACGCTCTAGATGTATAACGATACTCAGCTAATGTTACTTCACTAAAAAATGCTCAGGGAGACTTTCATGGCAACGGCACTGTTTCATGATGGCTTAACGGTACACACGCAAAGCCATGATTATCCAATCATCATTACTGAAAAATCTGCGACAGAAGCTAGCAGTATGGCGAAGCAAGTCGCACCTTATATTAGCGGTCGCCAAGTATTGATTGTCACCAATGATATTGTGGCACCTTTATACTTAAAATCGTTAGAAGATGAGCTAGCACAGCAATTTACGGTAAAGGTCTGTGTGTTACCAGATGGTGAGCAATATAAGAACCAGACGAGTATTGACCAAATTTATGATGCCCTAATGGCTGAGCATTTCAATCGTGATGTTACGCTTATCGCACTTGGTGGCGGCGTGGTTGGTGATATGACAGGCTTTGCAGCCGCCAGCTTTATGCGCGGGGTGAATTTTATCCAAATTCCAACCACGTTATTGTCGCAAGTGGATTCAAGCGTTGGTGGCAAAACAGGCATCAATCATGCCCAAGGCAAAAATATGATTGGGGCTTTTTGGCAGCCGCAAATAGTACTTGCTGAGATGAGTACGCTAAAAACCCTACCAGCGCGTGAGCTTTCGGCAGGTCTTGCTGAAGTCATTAAATACGCGCTTATCATGGATGCGGATTTTTTGACGTGGCTTGAGCACAATTTACCGGCAATGATGGCTTTAGATTTGGCGGTACTTGGCGAGGCGGTAAAACGTTGCTGTCAGTACAAAGCCGATGTCGTCGCCCAAGATGAAAGAGAGTCGGGTGTGCGTGCGTTATTGAACTTCGGCCACACTTTTGGTCATGTGATCGAAACCCATGAAGGCTATGGTAATTGGCTGCATGGTGAGGCCGTTGCCGCTGGCATGGTACAAGCGGCTGAGCTGTCACAAAAACTAGGCTGGTTAACGAATGAGGACGTGGCTCGTATTAAGCGCGTTTTGACATTGGCCAATTTGCCTATTACCCCGCCTACTATTGACGTACAAACGGCTTTAGACTTGATGGGTCATGATAAAAAAGTGAAACACGGACAAATCCGCCTTATTTTGCTAAAATCAATAGGTGAAGCTGTGTTGACCAATGATTTTGATGCCGAGCTTCTCACTGATGTCTTGTCACAACATAGCTCATGAGAACGTCAAATTTATTGATTGTCACTATATTGGTATGAGCACAGATTTAAAGCGTTTAACTATATCTCACCAAGGATCTCCTCATGGCAGCATCTAGCTCGTCGACTCGCACCGCTGGTCAGTCATATCGTCGTCAAGCACTGATTTGGTTGTTAGTGACCCTAGTGTTGGGCGTTGCTACGGCTTTGGTCTGGATGTTTAGTCAAACACCAGCGATGGGTGCCAAGATTGAAAATGCCCCGATATCAGCCCCGCAAACATTAAGTGCCGAACTTGAGCAGCCATTAGCCATTGAGTCGCTACATGAACTAGATACTGATGTGCAGCCGATCAGTTTTGATGCGACGGTTCGTGATTTACGCAGTTATCCTGATGAATTTAAAGACAAGCGTTATCTGCTAGCTAATAAAGGAAAATGGACCGTGCAGGTGATGAATGTTGCAGAAAACGAGGTGATTGTCAGTTATTTAGAAGGCCGTGAAGACCGTGAGAAGTTTTCGTACTTTCGCTATCTTGATGATAATAATCAGATCCGTTATATGCTGACTTATGGTTTGATGAGCAGTCCGCAAGAGGCTGTTGGTGCTGCCAAATTAATTGATTTTAGGCTACCGGCCAATGTGCGTGTCTTGCCTGAAGAAATTAATCGCTATGTCAGTATCATCGACAATTATGAACGCCCTGATCCGGTCAAAGACTTGAGTGCTAGACGCACACAATCTGTTAATTTGCGTCCAACCAAACGTGAATTGCCGGTCCGTCAGACAACGCAAACTAATGATAGTGTCAATGAAAAAACTGTCAGCAATAATGCCAATCGTGGCGGTCAAGAAGCAACTAATGATAGTAGCGAGGAAAGTATCCGCCAGTCGGTTGATACCTCTGCGACCTTGTCAGTCAATGAAGAACGTACTGTTGGTAATGAATCACAATCAATCTCTGAAGTACCGGCTAAAAACGAAAATGAGGCAAATAGGTCTAATCAGGACAATAAAACGCCTACGACATCAGGAACAGGTAATAGTCCTATAAAAAAACCACCAGTGGTAGTAGCGCCAAAACCACCAAATACCAATAGCAGTAATGGTGCAAGCAATAATTCGAACGCTACTGGTCGAGTCGCCAATACCAATCCTTCAAAAAATAATAGTGACAGCATGAAGGCGCTAATAGAAGATAAAAGTAACTGACCCTTATTGAGTGTTAATTTAATAATGAAACCCACTAACTGTCTCTGTTAGTGGGTTTTTTGATGTATTAGCACTCGTTTTGGCTGTTTTAAAGTGAGGTTTAGAGACAGCTAGGCTTTATGTCTCTTCACAGTTAAGTCTTAAATTTCTCTCTTTGTATTAAGTTTTCAATCTGGTTTTTCATTGTCCTATAACTAATAGTAATAAGTTGTCTTACAATTTATGGCTGATGAATCGATAGAAAAGACTAGATTTTTTGTTAAGCATTAACTAAGATGAGTATGGGCAACGCTCTGTATAGTTATCGTAAATAACGGTTTAACGAGCAGTCATTTAGTAACTTATTATTAGTGGTAAGATAGTTGCTTACTAAACGGTTGTCGCTTCAAGCGTGGCGATTGGCCCTCTATAGTAAGCTTATTACAAATCGCACAATCCCTGCTAGTGTCACTTCGATTAGGGTTACTAAGGCGCTTGTATATAGAGTGTCTGATATTCAATATTAATAAAATGCCATATTGTCGCATGCTCATCTAGCTGCTTACTAAGCCACGCTAGTAGGATGTAACACCAAGCGTTAATGAAAGTGCTAATGAGTGGGTAACTGGTATACAGGGTGTTGTTTTACCCGGTTGCCATGGGCGGTTACTGACTGTTTATTGGTGCATTGTATTATTACACGAGTGGTCTGTTATTAGATTATCAAAGGATTGGTTGCCAAAGCACTGTGAGAGTTAGAGTTTCCTCTTATTCTCACAGCATAACTGTCTACTGAGCATCGCACTATTTATTAATTCGAATATACGAATATTTACCTACCAGCCCGTTCTGCCTGCGGTCACCAGTTTATACTCCGCATTGGATATATAAGCTGCCCGTTTACTCAAAAGGACAAGCTATGTCAATGATCTCTTCCCATACGCATTTGGCCACGCCGGATGACTTTTCTGATAACTGCGGCTTTGGTTTGATTGCTCATATTGAGGGACAAGCCAGTCACGATTTGGTAAAAACGGCTATTCATAGCCTCAGCTGTATGACGCACCGTGGTGGTGTTGCTGCTGACGGTAAGACAGGCGATGGTTGTGGTTTGCTATTGGCGACACCCACGGCTTTCTTCAAAGACATTGCCCGCGAACAGCAGTTAGTAGTCACAGATAATTTCGCTGTGGGTATGGTGTTTGTTAATCTCGACGAGTCCAAGGCCCAGTACAGTCAGCAGGTACTTGCTGATGCAATTATTGCTGAAGGTTTAGAGGTTGCTGGCTGGCGCGACGTGCCACTTGATCTAAGTATTGTCGGTGAGATTGGTCGTGAGACCTTGCCAGGCTTTAAGCAAGTATTTGTCAACGCACCTGACACTTTAGATGCGGAAGATTTTAACCGCAAGCTGTTTGTAGCCCGCAAAAAAGCAGAGCAGCGTTTGGTGGATGACGAGCTGTTTTATGTGTGCTCGCTGAACTGTCAAACGATTATTTACAAAGGCTTGGTAATGCCTTCCGATCTTCCAGCGTTTTTCTTGGATTTACAAGATGAGCGTTTGGCCTCGCATATCGTGGTGTTCCACCAGCGTTTTTCAACCAATACATTGCCGCGCTGGCCATTGGCACAGCCATTCCGTTATCTTGCCCACAATGGTGAACTGAATACCATCACGGGTAATCGTAACTGGTCTAAAGCACGTACGCCAAAATTAAAATCAGACAAACTGCCTAACTTAAATGAACTGACGCCATTAGTGAATAGCACAGGTTCGGACTCATCAAGCTTAGATAATATGCTTGAAGTACTGATGTCTGGTGGTATGAATTTGTTCCATGCAATGTCGATTCTGGTACCACCTGCGTGGCAGAATGTTGATAGTATGGATATGGATTTGCGCGCGTTTTATGAATTTTACTCGCAGCATATGGAAGCGTGGGATGGTCCAGCAGGTCTTGTGATTCAAGATGGACGCTATGCGGTCTGTATGCTCGATAGAAACGGCCTGCGTCCTTCGCGTTGGGTGACCACCAAGAACGGCTATATTACCGTTGCGTCAGAGGTTGGCGTTTGGGATTACTCGCCACAAGATGTATTGGCAAAAGGTCGAGTCGGACCTGGTCAAATGCTGGTCATTGATACGTTGACTGGTCAAGTCTTAGATACGACTGCCATTGCAACTTTACTAAAAACGGCTCATCCATATCGTAAATGGCTACGTGAAGAAGCGACACGCGTCCGTGATGATGAGCGCTTAGAGGAAACCTTGGCAGCGCAAGCTTGCCGTGGTGATAAGCTAAAAGCCTTACAGAAAATGTATCACATCACTAATGAAGAGCGTACAGAAATTATTCGTCCGAACGCTGAAAATGGTCAAGAGCCAGTTGGTTCGATGGGTGATGATACGCCAATGGCGGTACTATCGCAGCAAATTCGCCATGTCGGTGACTTCTTCCGTCAGCAGTTCGCTCAAGTAACCAATCCACCAATCGATCCACTACGTGAATCCATTGTGATGTCGTTACAGACATGCTTAGGTGCGGAAACCAACGTATTTGCGCCATCAGCTAGAGACGCACACCGTATTATTTTATCGTCACCAGTCTTGTCAGCCAGCAAAATGCAGCAGCTTGAAACCTTAGATGATTCGGCGTTCAAAATGGCGCGCATTGATCTGAACTATGACCGTACTGTAGAGCTGTCTGATGCTATCGTGGCTATTTGTGAGCAAGTAGCGACTAGCATCCGTGCTGGTAACACGCTGATCGTATTGTCTGATAAAGATATCGATGCCGACAAAGTACCAGCCAATGCCATCATGGTTACGGGCGCTGTGCATCACTATTTAATTGGGCAAGGTATTCGTACTGATGCCAACTTGGTGATTGAGACCGGTCTAGCGCGCGATTCGCATCAAATAGCGGTATTGATTGGCTTTGGCGCGACCTGTGTGTATCCGTACTTAGCTTATGACGTCATCGATGATTTGGTTGCCACTGGTGAGCTATTGGGCGATCCGATTCAAGCGCGGGTTAATTTCCGCAAAGGCTTGGATAAAGGACTGCTAAAAATCTTATCAAAAATGGGTATTTCTACCATTGTTTCTTATCGCGGTGCGCAGTTGTTTGAAGCAGTCGGCCTCTCAGAAGAAGTCGTCAATTTATGCTTTAAAGGCGTACAAAGTCGTATCAAAGGGGCTACCTTCGCAGACTTAGCTGCCGATCAAGCGCAGCTAGCAGCGAATGCCTTTAAACGTCGCGCGCCACTGGATCAAGGTGGTCTGCTGAAATTCGTCTTTAATAAAGAATACCATGCCTTTAATCCTGACGTGATTAACAGCCTACATACCGCTGTGCGCACGGGCGATTATGACAATTATCGTAATTATGCCAATTTAGTAAATAGCCGCCCAGTTGCCACTTTGCGTGACTTATTGCAGTTAAAGACGGACAATCCTATCGATGTCAATGACGTCGAAGATATCTCCAAGATTTTGACTCGTTTTGACTCGGCTGGTATGTCGTTAGGCGCGCTATCTCCTGAAGCGCATGAAGCCATTGCTATGGCGATGAATACCATTGGTGGTCGCTCAAACTCTGGTGAGGGCGGTGAAGACCCAGTACGTTATGGTACCTTGCGCAACTCAAAAATTAAGCAAGTTGCCTCGGGTCGTTTTGGCGTAACTCCAGCGTATCTACGCTCAGCGGAAGTGATGCAAATTAAAGTGGCACAGGGTGCTAAGCCGGGTGAGGGTGGTCAGTTACCGGGTGGTAAAGTCAACGCCTTGATTGCCCGTCTGCGTTA
Organism: Psychrobacter glaciei; assembly: GCF_014652895.1. Lineage (GTDB taxonomy): Bacteria > Pseudomonadota > Gammaproteobacteria > Pseudomonadales > Moraxellaceae > Psychrobacter > Psychrobacter glaciei. The sequence continues at coordinate 237,572 of NZ_BMZR01000004.1, read as the reverse complement.
TTCAGTGCCAGGGGTGACGTTGATTTCACCACCGCCGCATCATGATATTTATTCTATTGAAGATTTGGCGCAGCTGATTTTTGACTTAAAACAAGTCAATCCAGATGCCTTGGTTTCGGTCAAACTGGTCTCACGTCCGGGTGTTGGTACTATCGCTACTGGCGTGGCAAAAGCCTATGCCGACTTGATTACCATCTCAGGTTATGATGGTGGTACCGCCGCTTCACCCTTGTCGTCTATCCATCATGCTGGCTCGCCGTGGGAGTTGGGTCTTGCTGAGACGCATCAGTCATTGCGAGTCAATGGTCTTCGAGACAAAGTACGTATCCAAACAGATGGCGGTCTAAAAACTGGTCTGGATGTGGTTAAAGCCGCTATCCTTGGCGCTGAAAGCTTCGGCTTTGGTACGACGCCGATGATTGCTGTTGGTTGTAAGTATTTGCGTATTTGCCATTTAAATAACTGCCCGACTGGCGTTGCCACGCAAAAAGCCCAACTGCGTGATGAGCATTTCATTGGCGAAGCGGAAATGTTGATTAACTTCTTTAAGTTTGTCGCTACGGAGACACGTGAATGGTTAGCGGCATTGGGCGTGCGTAGTATGGAAGAGCTGGTCGGACGTACAGACTTGCTTGACGTGCTAGAAGGCAATACTGATAAGCAACGCCATTTAGATTTATCACCGCTATTATTTAGCCATCCGGCCAGTAGCGGCAAAGCGCAGACCTGTCAGGTAGAGCGTAATGAGCCATTTGATAAAGGCTTACTTGCAGAGCAAATGATTAGTGATATGCTGCTCAATATTCGTCAAGGTAATGGCGGTGACTATAGCTATTTTGTTGGTAACTGTGACCGATCTATCGGTGCTCGTATTTCTGGCGAGATTGCACAAGTATGGGGCAACCTGGGCATGAGTGATATGCCGATAAAACTTCGTTTGACTGGTACAGCAGGGCAGAGCTTGGGTGTTTGGAATGCTGGCGGCTTGAATATTGAGCTTGAAGGCGATGCCAATGACTATGTTGGAAAAGGCATGGCAGGTGGTGAGATTGTCATTTACCCACCAAAAGACTCAAGCTTTATCGCCCAAGAAACAGCCATCATCGGTAATACCTGCCTATATGGTGCAACTGGCGGCAAGCTATATGCTGCTGGTACCGCAGGTGAGCGTTTTGGGGTTCGTAACTCTGGTGCGCATGCAGTCATCGAAAGCACTGGTGATCATTGCTGTGAATATATGACGGGCGGTATAATGACCATTCTTGGGCGTACTGGTCTCAACTTCGGTGCTGGTATGACGGGTGGCTTTGCTTATGTGCTCGACATGGAAGGGGATTTCTTTGATCGCTGCAATCATGAATTGATTGATTTAAACCGTATCTCAAGTGAGCAGACGGAAGGTCATCGCATTCATTTACAACAAGTGATTGAGACCCATGTAGAGAAAACTGGTAGCGCGTGGGGTCAGACTATTTTGGCTGACTTTGAGCATTATGTTCGTAAGTTTTACTTGGTGAAGCCAAAAGCGGCAAACATTGCGAGTCTCCTTAAAACCACGATGGCTGACCCACAGTAGCTTGTATTAAGTTGATTCAATCGATTAATTTAATCAGAGTCGCCAGCGTTCCGTTTTAAGACACGTTTTAACTCACAGGTTTCGAGTAGGTAAGTGGCAGCAACGACATAGATATCTTAAGTCCTGATGTATTAAGTATCGTTGCCTGCCACCACCCATCATAGAAGAGCCTTATATTACAGAGATAACACCATGGCAAAACGCTTAGAAAATAGCTTTCAGTTTTTAGATGTACCTCGGCTTGAGCCGACCAAAAAAGACATCGCGACGCGCTCAACAGAGTTTGTCGAGATTTACAAACCGTTTGAGAATGAATCAGTGGCGCAGCAGTCGCATCGTTGTCTTGAGTGCGGCAACCCGTACTGCGAGTGGAAATGTCCAGTACACAACTACATCCCAAATTGGCTCAAACTGGCGACAGAAGGTCAAATATTTCAAGCAGCAGAATTGTGCCACCGTACCAATACCTTGCCTGAAGTATGCGGACGAGTTTGTCCACAAGACCGTCTGTGCGAAGGTGCTTGCACGTTGAACGACGGCTTTGGTGCAGTGACGATTGGTAACGTTGAAAAATATATCAACGACACTGCTTTTGCACTCGGTTGGCGTCCAGATATGTCTGAAGTGGTATGGACAGACAAAAAAGTCGCGGTTATCGGTGCAGGACCAGCAGGTCTTGGCTGCGCAGATATCTTGGTCAGAAATGGCGTAAAACCTGTCATCTTTGATAAACGTCCTGAAATCGGTGGCTTACTGACTTTTGGTATCCCTGAGTTCAAAATGGAAAAAGACGTCATGCGCAATCGCCGTGTGATTTTTGAAGACATGGGTATGGAATTCCGCCTAGAAACAGAGATTGGCACAGATGTCACTATCGATGAGTTATTGGCTGAATATGATGCAGTCTTTATGGGTATGGGTACGTACACCTATATGCGTGGCGGCTTTGCTGGTGAAGAGCTGACAGGCGTCTACGATGCGCTAGATTACTTAATCGCCAATGTGAACCGTTGTAATGACTGGGAAAAAGACGCCGAAGAGTATATCGACTTCAAAGGCAAGAGAGTAGTGGTATTAGGTGGCGGTGATACAGCGATGGACTGTAACCGTACCAGTATTCGTCAAGGTGCTGAGCAAGTGGTCTGTGCCTATCGCCGTGATGAAGAGAATATGCCTGGCTCACGCCGCGAAGTGGTCAATGCTCGTGAGGAAGGCGTTGAGTTTTTATTCAACCGTCAGCCTACTGAAATCATTGGCTTAAATGGCAAGGTCAATGGCGTAAAAGTAGTCACGACTCACTTGGGTGCACCGGACAACCGTGGTCGTCAGCGTCCTGAGCCGATTCCTAACTCTGAAGAGATCATCCCATGTGATGCGGTGATTATGGCATTTGGCTTTAGACCAAGTCCTGCTGATTGGTTTGAGTCTCAGCAAGTAGCGATGGACAGCTCTGGTCGCGTATTAGCCGCAGAAAAACAAACCTTTAAATTCCAGACCCAGAATCCTAAAATATTTGCCGGTGGCGATATGGTGCGTGGCTCCGACTTGGTCGTAACCGCTATTTGGGAAGGCCGCGAAGCTGCGGAAGGCATCCTCGACTATTTGGAAGTTTAGTCAGATTTATTCAAACTCAGCAATTTATAAGTAGCGTTTGAACATGAACGTCTTTTGTCTTTTGATAGGCAGAAGACGTTTTTTTTGATTAATGCTTTGTAAATAGAGAATCGACTGCTAGCATGTTTGTGAGTAACCTAGGTGATTTATCATTTATCTCGCTTATCAACTAAAACTCGCTTAACCACTAAAAAGAGTAGCCTTGCGTGAAACCAACCCTTTATCAGCATGTTACTGCGCCATTTATTGAGCCTTATGTCCGCTACCAACATGCAGATGTTTTGCATGCCATACGCTTAGGCACCGCTATAATACTGGCCCTATTGGTCAATAAAGTCACTAACTTCCCACATGGTGAATGGACGACCATTACGGTTTTTATCATCTTGGGATTATTACAGTATCAAGGCGCTATTTATACCAAAGCGAAAGAGCGCATACTGGGTACGCTATTTGGTATTGGCACTGCCTTTGGGGTGTTGTGGTTTAATCAAAACGCAGGTGCATGGCTATGGGTAGACTATGCGCTCATCGGTCTATTAAGCGGTATCATTGGTTATTTAGCGGTCAGAAAGCTTGGATATACAGGGCTACTGACGGGTATTACCATGTTGATGATTGTCTCTGATCTAGGTAACAATAGTATCGGTCAAGACGGCATCTACCGCGCTCTGAATATCTTGCTTGGTACTGGCGTTGCGGTAGCCGTGACGCTGATTTTACCGCTCAAATCGACCTTGATGTGGCGGTTTTTGTTGAGTAGTAACCTTGACGCTTGTAGTAGTCTCTACGCTGGCGTAGGTCATCATATTGATGCAACGGAGGGCGGAGTAGATGGGACAACAGATGACTCTGTGCAAAAGTTGAACCCAGTAGCCTTTTCTATTGAGGAAGTGCCCGTTGATAGAGCATTGGTCACAGCGCTACAGAAGATCAATAAACGCTTGCTGGCTGTGCGTCCACATATCGCTGCAACAGCGAGCGAATCAGGGATCGAAAAAGAAACGTTGGAGACTATTCAACGTACCCATCGTAATATCATCGGCACGATTGATTTATTATTAAGTGCCGCGCCGCGCTTGGCAAATATAGAAATCGATGAAGAAAACCATGTCTTATTGATACATTATCAGCATGAGTTGACCCAAGCCATGCACCATATGGCAGCGGTACTACGTAGTCCGAGCGATGAAGTATTTCGACCCATTACTCGTATTGCCGTCTCAGAGTACCCAAGCGTACAGCACTTGGCATTTGAGTGGCAGGGGTATTTTTGGTTGACACAAACCTTGCAGACTCAGTTGCAGCAGCTGAGTGACTTGTTGCAAACCACTAAGCCACACTGGTTTGCAGCATCTGGTCTGGGCTATCAGCGCCGTGAGCAGCGCAGGATAAAAGAGCATGGTGGTGAGACAGATTTGCATTTATAACACATAAAAAAACGCTGACCGTTTAAGATCAGCGTTTTTTATTTTTAAAAGTATGCTTTATTTTAAAGTACTAAATCAAAACTATTAACGACCAGTTTTTAGCTTATCCCAATACTGCTGATACACTTGCAATGCTTCATCACCGACATCTTCTTGAAATTCCGCTTTTGCCAGTACGTCTTTGGCAGGGTAAATCGTTGGATTGTTTTGGACGCTCTCATCCATCAGCTCACGTGCTGCTATATTTGGCGACGCATAGCCAATCTCTTCACTCACGATTTTTGCATTTTCAGGACGCAATAAGTAATCAATAAATTTGTGTGCTGCATCTACTTGTTTGGCATTCTTTGGAATGACAAAATTGTCCATCCATAAGATAGCGCCTTCGGTTGGATATTTATAAACCAAGCTGGTCAGACCTTCGTCATTGGCCATGACTGCCTCGCCATTCCATGTCATACCGAGCGATGTTTCACCTTCGATGTACGGCATACGTGTGGCATCAGAGTTAAAGGTTTTGACGTTTGGCATCAACGTGGTGAGCTTATCGTAAGCGGCTTTGATTTCGTCAGGATTTCTACTATTGCCTGAGTATCCAAGAGTCAGTAGTGCCATACCAAATACTTCACGCACATCATTGGTGAGCATCACTTGACCTTTATACTTAGGGTCCCATAGGTCATTCCAGCTATTGACGGTCTTAGGATCGACACTGTCACCATTAATCGCTAGACCGGTGCTGCCCCACATATAAGGAATAGAGTATTTGTTTTCAGGATCGACTTTAGTATTGGTAAATGAGGTATCGAGGTTTTTAAAGTTGCTCAATTTAGACTTATCTAACTCTTGCAGTAGTCCTTCTTTCGCCATTTTTTCGACATAATACGTCGATGGAATCGCTAAATCATATTGGCTAGAATCATCCAGCAGTTTGAGTTTGGCGTACATCGCTTCGTTAGAGTCAAAGGTGGTGTAATTGACCGAGATGCCAGTCTCTTCTTCGAAACCATCTAAAATCTCTTGCGGCATATATTCTGACCAGTTATACAGATTGAGCGTCTCATTGCTCGCCGCTGCGCTGCCATCCGCTGCATTGTCAGAGTTGCTACAGCTGGCTAGTGCCAAGCCAACAGCTGCCGCTAATAATGCTTTTGGCACTATGCGACCGATACGGGCCGAGGTATTAATGGTTGGATGGAACGATGATAAATGGGTCAAAATATCTCTCCTAAATAAAGATGATGCAAATCAAAAAAATTGATAAAAATGGCAAGACGATAAATGCCTAATGTCGCCAATAAAACTATTATGGTTATCGCTTTGCACAATTTAAAGGGCTATTCTCAAGACAGTACTTAGTAATACTAATAAAGGTAGCGAGTCGTGCCAATCAAATGAGTAGTAAAGCTAACTTAAAGGCAGCCAATGTTTGGTAGGGCTTTTAGAAAATCGCCAACAGTGAATCGAGAGAAGGCAGTATATAACCATGCTATGATTAACGCAGGCCAAAACGCGCTAAGCCCTTAATTCTCATAATACTAAATAACCATACCACAATAATAAAGGATGCAACATCATGACTCAAATTACCTCGACTCACAGCACCTCAGTGATTCCTGCACTGCTCACAGAAAAAGTCGCTATCGTTACGGGAGCCAGTCGTGGTCTTGGCGCACAGATTGCTCAGCAAATGGCAGCAGCAGGCGCAATCGTTTGTGTCAACTATCTCAATAGTGAAGAGGCAGCTAATAGAGTGGTTGCTGACATCATAGCGGCGGGTGGGCAAGCATTTGCATATCAAGCAGATGTCACCGAGCTTGAGCAAGTACAAGCAATGGCGGCTGAAGTCGTCAGCCGTCATGGTCATATCGATGTATTGGTCAATAACGCCTTGCCAAATTATCAGTTTAATCCCAGTGCCGAGTACACCAGCATCGAGACCGTCAAATGGTCGCATTTCTCGCAGCAGATGGATGGTATCGTCAAAGGAGCGGTCAATACAGTACAGGCCGTATTGCCACAGATGAAAGCGCAGCAGATGGGTAAAATCATCAATATCTCAACCAACCTTGTTTATAATCCAGTAGTCACCTATTACGACTATACCACTGCTAAATCAGCATTGATTGGGCTGACACGCAATCTCGCTGCGGAGCTAGGGCAGTATGGCATTCGCGTAAACTTGCTGGCAGGTGGTTTGCTTAAGACCACCGATGCAAGCAGTCTAACCACCGAAGAAGTATTCGATTATATCGCGACCACCACACCGCTGCGTCAAGCGACTTCAGTGGCTGACTTTGCCAATTCTGTATTGCTCATGGCATCAGATTTGAGTTCGGCTATTACTGGACAGTCGATCGCTGTCGATGGTGGTTTGACCATGCCTTAACAATGCCTTGATTGGCTAGTATCATTTGATTGAGTTTAGAAGAGGAATGAGATGAATAATCGTAAACGTACTGGGATTATTACGGCTGTGCTTGGTATCGTCGCTTTTATGGCACTGTTCAATACTGGCTCACCGACCGCTATCATCGATTGGCCAGTTGAGACATATATGGGTTTGGCGTTTACGATTAGTTGGTTGAGCAATGTGCCCAATTGGTTGGCTTATGTATTGGCGGCTGTGGTGTTTATTTTGATTATTGTCGGATTTTATAAGATTGGTAGTTGGGTTTATGGATTGATAGTAAGAAGATCAATTTCACCAACTTTTCCCGTTAAAATTGATCTTGCACCCACAGCTTATCGCCTATGAAAGGTTGTAGCGTGTAACAGTTATCGCACGCTACGGTCTATTTTTATAATGCTACATGCAGTCGATCAAGCACCGACTGAATACCGCGCTCTTCAATTGTACCAGTGACAAAGTCTGCACGCGCAATCAATTCTTGCTTTGCATCACCCATCGCTACCGCATAGCCAACCAAGTCAAACATCTCTAGGTCATTCATGCCATCACCAAATGCCATGCACTCGCTTGCATCTACCGCATAATATTTGCACACATCTTTGATACCTCGTGCTTTAGACGCATCGGCTGGGAGTATGTCTGCACCAATCTGATGCCAGTGCACCAGTTTTAAATCATACTGCGCAAAATCGACGTCTTGCATTTTTTCTTGTTGATTATTAAAAAATACCGAGCACTGATAGACAGTGTTTGACTTGTAATACTCAGGGTCAACGATAGAATTGGGTGTGACAGCATTGAACTCGCGCAAACGGTCATTTTCACCTGACCATGCGATATGGGTTGCCGAGTCAAACTTATGAATCAAATCACTCTGCTGGCACAGGCGCACTATTTTATCTGTTTGTTCAGCGGACAACGGATAGTGGCTAATTCGGCCGCTTTTATCAAAGCTATACTGTCCATTCATACAAATAATGGCATCTAAGACATCAGCTTCGAGCAAGGCTAAAATATCTGCTGGCAATATCGCTTTGGATCGACCTGTCGAAATCACCAGCTTAATATCAGCACCTGCAAGCTGCTCAAGGGTCGCTTTGTTGTGTTCGGCAATGATGCCATTGCGGCTCAAAGTATCATCGATGTCAAAAAAGATGATCTTAGGTGTCGAGATTTTAGTGGTCATACTTTCTTTGGCAATCTTATCTTCGATAAACATGATGATCCTATTATTTTTAGTCGTTTCAATACCAATGATTTAGATACTACTACAACACACCCAAAGAGATAAATAACTATCGAGTAACCTGTGATGCTGCAAATTTGGCTACTGATGCAGTATTTGCTTTGCTGGCGGTGCGATCGATTAATACTTATTCGAAGGATTAACAAAAATCCTAAACGATATGATTAACTTAACAGTGTTGATTTATTATAAGGTTATATTTAATTATTAAAATTAATTTATAAGATGAGATGGACTGTTTTCATTAGTGCATCAGCTACCTAAAGGAACAAGTATGAAATTCTTTACCTTAAAATCGGTTACTGCTTTGGCAACATTGGCACTATCTGCCAATGCTTTTGCGATGGATGTTAAGTTTAGTGATGCTGCTTGGGATGGTAAAAAAATACCTGAAGGGCAGCAGTGTTTGAACTATGATGGCAAAAGTCCAGCCACGCCAAACATGACCATCTCAAACATTCCGGCAGGCGCAGAGAGCTTGGTTTTCGTTTACAACGATGTGAGCAATAAACGTATGCAAAATGGTGGACATGGCATTGTGGAGTTTGCTCTACCAGAAGGTGCTACGAGCATAGAAGTACCACGAGTATTTGGTCATACTTATGAGGTGCCAGTAGGGATTGAGATGGTCGCAGAATACCGTAGCCGTAAAGGCGAGGTGGGTGGTGCATATAAACCGCCTTGCTCAGGTGGCAAAAACCATCTATATACGGTAGATGTGCAGGCATGGCAAGGCGATAGTGTCCTTGCTGAGACAACGGTTGAGATGGGTCGTTATTGATGCCTTGATTGTTTTTGATAGAGAATTGGCAGTCGTCTATGATGCGTTACGTTACTAGTTGGTTTCTATTTTGGGCTTAAATTGCAGTTGATAGGCAAATACAGATTAGACTTTTGAACGATTAGAATAATGCTATTACACTGATTTTGACAACTTTTGTAGTACTATTTTACGGTGATAGATGCTGCGTACTATCCCGTTAAAATTTTTATGCTATAACTCTAAAAATCATAATAGCTGATAAAAAATCGGTCAAAATCCAAAAATTTTATTGATTATATTTTATAATAAAGTGTATCTTAGTTTAGGTAAGCATTTTATAAATAAGGTTTCTTATGCATACAACGACAAGCCATACTCCAGAAAGCAAAAAAAGAAGTGGCGAGCATATTCTTATCAAAATGACATATATCGCCAAAAATGTCGACCTAGATTCGGGAATCGAGCTGACTCGTGCACTTGAGTATTGGCGCAGATATTTTGAAGAAAACGATATCGTTTCAGCTTTAGTTATTAGTGAAGGTTATTTCGTTCAAAGTTTTCAAGGGACAAGGCCTGCTATCAATACTGCTTTAGAGAAAATACTTGACGAGCACTCAGCCATTTTTCCTAATATTGTTAAGATAGAGGAAATAGAATCGCGTCAATGGAATGGGTTTTTAGTCAAACATCTTACGTCAAGCGCTGAAGATGAAGAGTATGCCCTAAAAAGCTTCTCAGCAGGTTCTGACTATAATCCCTATCTAATGACAAGTACTCAGATTGAAAGCTTCTTGACAGCAGTTTTTGAAGATGCTGACTCTAAAAAGTCTTAAATAAGTTCTCTATTCTAATTGTCGTAAAAAAGCCGTCTATATCTATGTATAGGCGGCTTTTTTTGTCATGGGCGCGTGGAATGGACTTTCTTAAAATATGATTGACTTACGATATAAAATGTAGCTATTTACAAGATCTCGCTAGGCTGAAAGTCCAATCTACGCTTGTTATATAGAAGTAAGTCAATTTATACATTTGGAAAGTCTATAGGGATTTGCTGCGAACCCTTAATATGCTCTAAGACTTCTATTATTTTATAAGAGGTCTTAAGCTTATCGTTTTCCATATATTGTTCTTTCTCTAGCCTGACTTTCAAAATATCACCATCTGAAAAAGAAATATCTCGTTTAGCGACTTTATCAATAAAAATTGAGTCAATAATATTAGCTTTTATATCTTCATCACCGTTTGTGAAAGTCCACTTATTGTTCAGATTAAAGCTTATTGATTTAATTTGGAGATAAGTTATATTTTCATCAAGTAATAGGCTTTCAGTAAGCCTTGGAGGAAAGAATCTTGAAACCTCATCTTTTTTAACTTGGATCAATAACTCTCCATTTTTAAGAATCTCAAAAGTATCGATGCCCTCTTTTTCGAGTGGTTTAACAGTCTTAAATAAGTTCTCTCTAACTTCAAATTTATTATATACGATAAAAACATTTTGATTGACTATGGTAGTTTCATTATCGAAGTAAAGCTTTACTTTATCACCATCAAGATACTCAATTTTTTCTGGACGTTTATGACCATATTTCCTAACTAAGTTATATAGAGCAAATAGTCCTCCTGCACCTATAATTGTTATTAAATTGGCTGCAGCTGTAGTATATTTACCTGAGAAAAAATCAATAATTTGAGTAGGAAAATTGGCGATGGCTTGTGTTACTAACTCAATCTCTATCGAACCTTGCTTAACATTTCCTTTTATCTTTAAACTTGCTTTGTATTCACCTTCTGTACTAGCTTTAACTAATTCTTCTATTATTTTTTGCATACCTAATAGAGCCGGAGCTAATAAGGCTACGTCCATTTCATGTTCGCGAATGGCTTCGCCATCGTATTTGACTGTGAAGTTTACACTAGGCATATCATCATCACTCGACACTATTACTACTCCGGTTCACAAAATTCCCAATAAATGATTAAATGCTATATATACATAATTATATACAACTATTCATTAACAACTCTAAAATTAATGAAGGATTAGGAAAAATTTAAACTTATAAATTTCAAAGCTATTCTATTATCACCCAACCTCAACACTCGTTACATTCTGAAAGCCTCTCGGCAATTGACCACCGCGATTGCCGCGAACACCCGTATAGTTAGCCAAGTCATTCGGCTTGAGTGTCACATGGCGTTTGCCAGCAGTAATAATAAGGCTGTCTTGCTGATTCAGTGGCGTGATAGTAAGCACCTCTTCGCCATCTTTTAACTTGATAAGTTTATTGCCTTTGCCGCGCGCCTGTTCAGGTAAATCATCGAGGCCAAATATCAGTAAATATCCTGCATTGGTTGCAACGGCAACATGATCAGGAGTCACGCGTATATTACTATTTTCACCTTCGGCATTAACGGCCGTCTCTACTGGTGCATCAATACGTGCAACAGGGAGCAATCGGCTATCAGTGGCTAGGTTAATGACATTTTTCCCTGCCTTTTGATTGCTATCGAGATTACCGATGGTATTGATAAAACCATAACCTGCGGAGCTGGCAAGGATGATGCGTTGATCGTCAGCACCCGTTAGTAGCTGCTCAAAGCTGGCACCTGCTGGTGGTTTTAACACACTGGTCAGTGGATCGCCTTGACCACGAGCCGAGGCAAGACTATGTGCATCGATACTGTAGCTGCGTCCAGTGCTGTCGAGCACGTAAATCCTTTCATTAGATTTACCGCGGACGTGCGCTTGATAGCTGTCACCTGAACGGTAACTCATGCCAGCGGCATCGACGTCATGACCCTTAGCAGCACGAATCCAGCCTGCTTTTGATAGGATGGCGGTGACAGGCTCGCTCGGTACGAGATCAGACTCTTTTAGTGCTTGCGCTTCTTCGCGTTCTGCTAATGGTGACACACGTTCGTTGCCGTGTTCTTTCATATCAGCAGTGAGCTCATCAATCATCAGATTGGTCAGGCTATCTGGATTGTCCAAATATTCTTGAATAATCGCGCGTTCGGCAGCCAGCTCATCTTGCTCACGACGTAGCTCAATCTCTTCTAACTTCGCCAGCTGACGCAGACGAATATCCAAGATAGCATTTGCTTGAATATCAGTTAGATCGTAGTCCTGCATCAATGTTGCTTTTGGATCGTCTTCTTCCCGAATGATGCGAATCACTTCATCAATATTAAGATAAGCAATCAGCAAACCTGCCAAAATATGTAAGCGTTTATCGATTTTATCAAGACGATATTGCAAGCGGCGTGTGACCACTGAGCGGCGACAGACTAGCCATTCTTCTAGGATTTCTTTTAGGTTTTTGACCTGCGGTTTACCATTTAAGCCAATCATATTCATGTTGACGCGATAATTGCTTTCTAGATCCGTACTGGCAAACAAATGGCTCATGACGCGATCGACATCGACCCGTGTTGATTTTAGCTCAAGCACGATACGGCAGGCATTTTCGTGATCTGACTCATCATGAATATCAGTAATCCACGGCAGCTTTTTGTCGGTCATGAGCTTAGCAATTTGCTCTTGGATTTTGTTGCCTGAAACTTGGTAGGGTAGCGCATCGATGATGACGAGGTTTTTCTCTTTAGGATCAACATGGAACGTCGCACGCATTTTATAGCTGCCACGACCAGTCTCGTACATCGCTTGTAAGTCTTTTTTACTGGTAATGATTTCAGCTGGCGTTGGCAGATCAGGTGCTGGTATCGATTGGGTAAGTTGCTTAACTGACAGTTCTGGGTTTTTTAATAGGCGAATCGCTGCACGAACTACTTCATTGAGGTTATGTGGTGGAATATCTGTTGCCATACCGACCGCGATGCCTGTCGTACCGTTTAATAGGATATTAGGCAGGCGGGCAGGTAGGGTAGTTGGCTCTTGCATCGTGCCATCGAAGTTATCCTGCCAATCGACCGTGCCTTGCCCTAACTCTGCAAGCAACGTATTAGCATAAGCGGACATTTTGGCTTCGGTATAACGCATCGCCGCAAATGATTTTGGATCATCAGGGCTACCCCAGTTACCTTGACCGGTAATCAGCGTATAACGATAACTAAATGGCTGCGCCATCAGTACCATGGCTTCATAACAGGCACTGTCGCCATGCGGGTGATATTTACCCAAGACGTCACCGACGGTACGTGCAGACTTTTTGGCTTTAGCAGTCGATTTTAGGCCTAGCTCGCTCATGGCGTAGACGATGCGGCGCTGTACTGGCTTTAGGCCATCAGCGATGTTTGGCAGCGCCCGATCCATGATGACGTACATGGCATAGTTGAGATAGGCTTGCTCGGTGAACTCTGCGACTGAGCGAGTATCCATCGGTTCATTGGGTATGATTGGGGCAATTGTATTATCAATAACATCAGACATAAAATAGGATTCACTTATCAGTTTTAATAGGTATAGATAATTGGTGCAAGCGTGCAAATAGGATAGTGCTATCGTAAAGGAAATTGGCAGAATTAAAAAGGCATAAGTCAGAATAGACGACAGGTCGTGACGCGCTTATATTTTGCTTTTATAGAGCCTTCTTATCATGTTCTGATACATAGCTTTTATGGATTAAGTTGAGTATAGTAAATCTAATATTTGTTTTCTATATTATTAATAAGTGCCCTAATATTCGAGCGTGTTTATCTTATCTCACTCATTTATCATTGGCGTAATGTGTCGATACGAACACGCTGCCATTGACCTATCTATAATAAGGAATATCTGCTATGTCATCTGACCATTTGTCAAAAATGCTTACACCTGCCGTTATTGAAAACAGAACCAAACACATAGGCAAAAATTTTACTAAAAATGCACTGTTAATTAGTGTTGTAGCCAGTCTAGGATTGACAGCCTGTAGTCCCTCACAAATGAGTAAATCTGTGCCAGCCGAGACAAGCAGCACCGTGGAACAAGATACAGCGGTGATGTCAGAATCTGTCATGGCGTCACCCATTGCCATAAACTTGGCCAGCGGACAACAGATGATGATACGTTCTGCCCCCCAGACAAGTGTCATACGTCCGTCACCGAGCATCATAGTCACACCAGAGACGAAAGACAACTATCAAAAAAACGAGGCGAATCCTGTACATCGGACTACGGACATGGCGGTATCGACCTTATCTATCGATACGGATACGGGCAGCTACGCCAATGTGCGCCGCTACTTAAATGAAGGACAGTTGCCACCCGTCGATGCTGTACGAGTAGAGGAGATGATTAATTATTTTAACTATCAATTTGATGATGGCAAACGCCTTGGCAACGCACCATTTGTTGTATCAACGGAAGTGGTTGATTCGCCGTGGGATAGAGCAGATCAAGGCAATAAAATTGTCAAGGTTGGTATCAAAGCCGTTGATAGTAGCTGGTCACAGAAAACTGATAAGCAGTCCATGCCACCTGCCAATCTCGTATTCTTAGTAGATGTCTCAGGCTCGATGTCGTCGCGCGATAAGCTGCCATTGGCGCAATCGTCGCTTAAACTATTGACGGAACAAATGCGCGCTCAAGATAGCATCAGTATCGTCACGTATTCAGGCAGTACCAGTGTGGCGTTGCCTGCGACCAGTGGTGACCAAAAAGCGAAAATACTGGCTGCGATTGAAAGCTTAAGCGCGGCAGGCTCAACCAATGGAGAAGATGCACTCAAACTGGCCTACAGACAAGCTGAGCAGGCACTAAAAAAGAACGGCATCAATCGAATTATGATGTTAACGGATGGCGATTTTAATGTCGGTATCAGTGATGTCGATGAGATGTTGGATTTGGTCAAAGCCAATCGCGATCGTGGTATCTCTTTGTCTACGGTTGGCTTTGGGCGTGGCAATCTCAATGACCATATGATGGAGCAGATGGCGGACAACGGCAATGGTAATTATAGCTATATCGACAGCTTAACTGAGGCTAAGAAAGTCTTTGGTGATGAGTTAGCCGCGACATTCAACACCGTTGCCAAGGATGTAAAAGTCCAAGTTGAGTTCAATCCTGATGTGGTAAGTGAGTGGCGTTTGATCGGTTATGAAAACCGAGTATTGGCTGAAGAAGACTTTAATAATGACAAAGTTGATGCAGGCGAGCTAGGTGCAGGTAAAGCAGTCATTGCTTTATTTGAAGTGACACCCAAAGGGCAAAAAGGTCTTTATAGCGACCGACGTTATGGAGAAAGCAGTGCTAAAGAGATAAATGCCAATACCAAAAAAGGTCAAAAAAATAATGAGCTTGCTTATCTAAAAATTCGTTATAAGGCGCCTACAGGCGGTAGCTCTAAACTGATTAGTCAACCGATTGACAACACCAGTCATGCTTTGAATAAAGCCAATATTGACACCCAATTTGCCGTGGCAGTAGCGGGCTTTGGTCAACGTTTAACCCAAAGTGAGTATATTAATAATTGGCAATACAGTGATAGCACAAAGCTTGCAAAAAGCAGTATCGCAGATAAACCAAGCAGTGATAAAGATGGCACGCGCCGTAACTTTGTGACGTTGACCGAGCTTGGTAGTGCGCTTGACGGCAAGCGCTAATGAAACGCATATCAGACGATAGCAACTGATATAAACGGATAATTGTTTAGTAGTGAAAACTGGTAGATATGGCTATTATTTTATAGATAGGCTATTGATATAAATAGTAATATACTACGTCAAGGTGCTTTACGAACTCAGGTAGCAATCTTTTGTATTGAGTAGTTTGTACAAAGTGTGTATGTTAAAGAACAAAGGGCTATTTGCTGCTACATTGTTTACTCATCACCATACGTCGACGTCGTCAGCCTTGCCACCCTGAAGAGGGTTCGCTTGCGCTCCGATGTATCGTATGTTTATCACTCTGTGATTGGTATGGGTGGACGATAATGCATTATTATTACTAGGAGAGATAAGATTATGGAAAATCAAGGTAACCTCATTCGTCGTAATGACAAGGTATGGGTCAAAACTTACGAAAAACTTGGTATTCAGTACAATATTGACATGCCAGCTGCCAACACCTCTTTAATTGACGTACTTGAGCAGAACTTCATCAATCACGCAGGCAAAACTGCGTTCGTATGTATGGATGTTAAGCTCTCTTACGAAGATTTAGACTGCTATAGCAAACAAATTGCTGCCTATCTACAGTCACTTGGGCTAAAAAAAGGCGATAAAGTCGCGGTCATGATGCCAAACATTTTGCAGTTACCCGTTTCTGTATTGGGTGTACTTCGCGCTGGCATGACCTTGGTCAACGTTAATCCGCTTTATACCACCAAGGAGCTTGAGCATCAGTTAGAAGATTCTGATACCAAAGCTTTGATTCTTTTAGAGAACTTTGCCAAAACCTATGAAGATATTGGCAAGGACTTGGTTGATCATGTGGTCGTAGCGTCCATGGGTGATTTGATGAGCCCATTAAAGGGTCTGATCGTTAATACCGTTGTGCGTCATGTCAAAAAAATGGTGCCTGATTATCATATTAGAGGCAGCGTTAAGTTCAAAAAAGCACTACATCGCTTCCCAGCCAAAAGCTATAAACGCCCTAACAATATCGGTCTCGACGACGTCGCGGTACTTCAGTACACGGGTGGTACTACGGGCGTGGCAAAGGGTGCGATGCTGACCCATGGCAACTTGGTGGCCAACCTGATTCAAAGCGATACGTATCTAGGTGATGCTTTTGATAAGTTTGATGGTAGTAATGAGCAGCCAGTCATTATGACCGCTCTGCCGCTATATCATATTTTCTCATTTACCGTATGTGGTATGTTTGGCCTATACCGTGGTTGTATCGGTTTGCTCGTGCCAAACCCACGCGATGGCGCCAGCTTGATCAAAGCTTACAAAGACTATCCACCAGCATTTTTCCCTGCGGTTAATACCCTGTTTAATGCCCTCGCCAACAGCGAAGTTTTCCAAGCGTTAGATCATAGCAAGCTTGAGATGTCTATGGGCGGCGGTATGGCAGTATTGAAAGACACGGCCGAAAAATGGCAGAAGATTACTGGTAATGTAATTGTACAAGGCTATGGTTTGTCAGAGACTTCTCCTGTTGCCTCAGCAAATCCGCATGGTACAGGGGAGTTCTCCGGTAACATCGGTTTACCGATGCCTATGACTGATATGGCCATCTTGGATGAAGAAGGCAATGAAGTGGCCCTTGGTGAGCGTGGCGAGATTTGTGTTCGCGGCCCGCAGGTCATGAAAGGTTATTGGAAGCGTGAAGATGCGACGGCGGAAGTCATGACTTCAGACGGTTATTTCCGTACTGGTGATATCGGTGTGATGGATGAAGAAGGTTACTTTAAGATTGTCGATCGCAAAAAAGACATGATCTTGGTGTCTGGCTTTAACGTCTATCCAAACGAAGTTGAAGACGCCATGTCAACGCATCCAAAGATTTTGGAATGTGGTGTTATCGGTATTGATGATGAGAAGAGCGGTGAAGTACCGAAGATTTACGTGGTACGTAGTGACAACAGCCTGACAGCCGAAGAAGTCATCGCTTATGGTAAAGAAAACCTAACTGGTTACAAACGTCCTCGCCATGTTGAGTTTATTGATGAGTTGCCAAAATCTAACGTTGGTAAAATCCTACGTAAAGATTTACGAGTGCTTGAAGAAAAAAACCACGGTTAGATAATTAATAGTCAATGCTAGACAGTTTGTTATCAGCCGCCTTTTATTGGAGCTGATAACGACTATTGTGGTATAAAATTTCGTGATGACCAAAAATGATAAGGCCGGTTTTATACTGCCTTATCATTTTTGTTTGTTTCTACCAGTGTGTTTTGCCAGTATTCATAGAGAATGTTTAGGGCGTGTCTTCAATTCACTTGATAGTCATTTAAATGGGCTAAATATATAGTCAATGAAAAGTAACATCGATACATCACGCACTGCTGATATCAATTTGTTTTGCTTGCTGTGCCTGTGCAGACAGAGGCTACAAAAAATTAATATCAGCACTATCGTCGTGTTTTTGGGGTATTTTGACTATAGCTAAACCTTACCAAAAATCGTCAAATAGCTGGTTAATATCCCGATATCATTTGCGCTACTTTCCTTGTTTGACGGCAATTTATCTCATTTTTATCACCATTTTTAAAATGAAGACACGCCTTAGCAGAACTGCTATAGTGCCTGCCGATATATTTTCTTATTTAGCGATAGAATTGTATGAGTTTGGCGCTATAGAGCTGGCATGATTATCGTCGTAAAAACGTATTAGCGGTTTAACTTTTTAGCCTAGTTTGTAGTAGGCTTAGTGATGAGTGTCAGGATTGTTCATTTATTAGAATGCATAAACAATCCTGACGTTCAGGATATTTTCATCAGATTATTCTATCTTTTTAACGGTAATATTTAGGGGAAGTTATGACGGACAATATCAATAAAGAGACAACAAACGACAGCGGGGCTAAAGATGCTCAGTCAACAATTGAGACCAACACCTTTCCTACGATGCCGACGATAGCTAGTGACCGTCCTTGGCTGAATGCTTACGAGCGCTACAATATCGATGCGACTATCGATATGCCAGATGACAGTACCTCTTTACTTGAAGTGTTCGAACGCAACTTTAGCCGGTATGGACAAAAACCTGCCTATATCTGTATGGGCGCCTCTATTAGCTTTAAGCAATTAGACCTATACAGTCGCCAGATAGCCAGTTACTTACAGTCGTTAGGACTGGTCAAAGGCGACAAAGTGGGGGCGATGATGCCCAATATTTTGCAATATCCTATTGTGATGTTAGGCATCATTCGGGCAGGTATGGTGTTGGTCAATGTCAACCCGTTGTATACCAGCCGCGAATTGTCGCACCAGTTGCATGACAGCGGTGCCAAAGCATTGTTTATCGTCGAAAACTTTGCCAAGACTTACGAAGAGGCAGAAGACAAAGGTCAGGTCAAGCACGTCATTGTCTGTAAGCTCGGTGATATGCTCGGCACGGTGAAAGGAACCGTGGTCAACCTCGTCGCTCGCCATGTCAAAAAAATGATTCCGTCTTATAGTTTGCCAGAGAGCACCAGCTTTAAGCATGCGCTAAATGCGGTCTCAGCTAGCGAGTATAAGCGCCCTGACATGAATCTAAGCGATGTGGCGTTGTTACAATATACTGGCGGCACGACCGGTGTTGCTAAAGGCGCGATGTTGTCTCATGGCAACTTAATAGCCAATATGCTACAGATTAGTGCGCTCATGGACAGTGCTTTTGAAGATGATATCGAAGCTACTGATGTTCTTTTGACGGCGCTACCGCTATACCATGTGTTCTCATTTATGGTTTGTGGGATGTATAGCATGTACCAAGGTTGTGCTGGTTTACTTATTCCAAATCCACGTGATCTTGACGGCTTGATCAAGGAGATGGGTAAATACAAACCTGCTTTTATCCCTGCGGTAAATACCTTGTTTAATGGTTTGGTACATAAAGACAGCTTTGCCGACCTAGATTTCTCTAACTTGAAAGCCTCGATTGGCGGTGGTATGTCGGTATTGCCAAGTGTGGCAAAAGAGTGGCATAAAATCACTGGTTTACCTATCGTCGAAGGTTATGGTTTGTCTGAGACATCCCCTGTGGTTGCTTTTAACCCAATGACCATCGCTGAATTTACGGGTAAAATTGGTATTCCTGCTTCTAGCACCGATGTGATACTGATTGATGATGATGAAAATGAAGTCGCCTTAGGCGATCGTGGTGAAATCTGTGTCAAAGGTCCTCAGGTGATGATTGGTTATCAAAATCGTCCAGAAGAAACCGCCGAGAGCTTTACTGTCAACGGTTATCTAAAAACGGGTGACATCGGTATCATGGACGAAAAAGGCTTTATAAAAATTGTTGATCGCAAAAAAGATATGATTTTGGTCTCTGGCTTTAATGTCTATCCAAACGAAATCGAAGAAGCCATGAGCGAGCATCCAGGTGTGGTAGAGTGTGGTGCCATTGGTATTCCGAACGATGACCGTGGCGAAGAACCAAAAATCTTTGTGGTCAAAAAAGGCAATGTGACTGAGCAGGAGCTGCTTGATTTTGGCAAAAAGCAGTTGACTGGTTACAAACGTCCGCGTCACGTGCAGTTCGTTGACGAATTACCAAAATCAAACGTGGGTAAAATCCTCCGTAAAGAATTGCGTAAGATGGAAGGTTTAGAATAAAGCAAGCGCCATATTTAATGGCAACAGCGGCGTAATAGCTTGAGTGAATCTTGCTATTGCGCCGTCGCCACGTTAGGATGTCGTAATATTTAGGTCTGCTAAGGCATCCAGTTATCCTTTATTTCGGAGTGTCAGTATGTTGGAATCCAAGTGTTTCGGAACTCAAGTGTTTCGCTAAATAAATACTGGCTACTACCCAAATAATGACAGACCCCTTATCTTATGACATTGCTTTTAAAACATCGTACTAGGAATTTTTATGCGTATTGACAATCGTGAGCTTGACCAACTTCGCTCGATCAGCTTTGAGCGCCACTATACTAAGCATGCTGAAGGGTCTGTATTAGTCAGCTTTGGCGATACCAAAGTACTCTGCACAGCCAGTGTTGAATCAGGCGTACCGCGTTGGCTCAAAGGTAAGGGTAAGGGCTGGATCACGGCAGAATACGGTATGTTGCCACGAGCGACCAATACCCGTAATCAACGCGAAGCGGCACGTGGTAAACAGTCAGGTCGCACACAAGAAATTCAACGTCTCATCGGTCGTAGCTTGCGTGCCATGATTGACTTGAGCAAGCTGGGCGAAAACACCATTTATCTTGATTGTGATGTGTTGCAAGCAGATGGTGGTACTCGTACCGCTAGTGTGACTGGCGCAGCTATCGCGCTCATTGATGCGTTAGAAAGCATCCAAAAAGCCAAAAAATTGAAAGCGGACCCATTGATTGGTTTGGTCGCTGCGGTTTCTGTTGGTATGAAAGATGGCAAAGCGTATCTAGATTTGAACTACGAAGAAGACGCCAGCTGTGATACGGACTTGAATGTGGTGATGACTCAGAAAGGTGAGTTCATTGAACTACAAGGTACGGCAGAAGAAAAGCCATTCACCCGTGCGCAAGCAGACGATATGTTGGTACTGGCAGAAAAAGGCATTGCAGAGCTTATTGCGATGCAAAAAATAGCGTTAGGCTGGTAATCTACTGTTAATGTCTAAGATGATTAAATATTTTTTTGATGCTATCGTTAATCTTTGATAGTTAAGTGTCTTTTGACAGATAGTTGTTTCCCAAAACACATGATTGTCTTTTAAAAGATAATTGTCTCTCAAAAAACAGTGGTTCTGCAACAGGTAGTAACGCATGCTCAAGCTGACTGATGATGGTGCCAAAATTACTCTGCAGGCTCAACCGCAAACGGCTGATAATGGTCTGTTTTGGTTTGGGTCAGCATTGCTTATTGGTGCAGTTGCAGTGGCCATGGCCATGAGTCTACTCTCTGAGCGCTTGGCTATTGGTGCGCTTGCTTTGCTTATTATCGGTAGTTTTATTTTTAATAAGCAACGCCAACAACGCAAAAAGGCCATGAGTGGCGTTATTAATAGCGGCATCTTATGGGTGCGAGCTGGCGAGCTGGTGCATGACAATAATGGTAAGCGTGAGCACATCCATTTGACCGATAGTGATGACGTCAAGCTTATCGGCGAACAGCTACAAATTTGCGATAGTGACAATGCACATAAGTATCATATTAGCGGCTTTGAGACTGTCCAAGAGGCAACCGCTGCTAAAGCTATCTTGCAAGGTCAAGCGCTGACAAAGCGCCATGTCAATATTAAGATGAGCAGCGATTAGCGTCTTTACTAGGGCGTGTCCTCATTTTAAAAATGAGGACACGCCCTAGCCTTATAATTGTGAGCTTATACTTTTCTAAAAATTTCTATCCCACTCCCGTATTATTCGTACTTACATTTTTATCGCTTGTCTAAACCCTTTTTCTCTACTACCACTAGTCTGTCTTTTTATACCTTTTATCGTCAATGAAAAAGGAATAATGCTTGCAGATGCACGCTTAAATAGTTTATAAATAGGATTGGAAATCCAACCCCTATTATTGTTAATGCTATCATTGCGATGCTATTGACAAGGAGCTAGTCATGTCGCGTTTGCCAGTGTCTATGTCGTCGGTCACAACGTCATGTAGTATGTCGTGCAGTCTATTGCTACTCACTGTCGGTGTGGTAGGTCAAGCCCATGCAGATAGTATGAGCGCGCTTATTGCGCAAAAGTCCGTCCAGCCTGAGTACAGTGCCCGTTATACACCAACGCATGCTGCGGTACCTGCTGCCAAAGTGAGTACACGCTCTACGATTCAACGTGCTGGCAGCTATCGATCAAGCCCTGTCAATGTTCGACCAACTAGTACTCCCTCTTATTCAACCACTAGTTATTCTAACAACAACCCTTACGCGAATCCGCCAGCTGTCAATACTTCTTATCGTTATCCTGACGTACAACGTCAAGCACCTAGCGCGCTACCAGCATTTTTATCCGGTAATTATGACAACGTCGATAGTGAGTATTTACCGTTGCTCAGTAATGCTGAGACCCAAAGCAATATGGCAGCGCGTGAGGTGGTGAGTACAGCGCGCAAAATGGCACTGAACGAGCGATCGATTATTCAAGGCGGCTGTTGGGATTATCTGGATGCGGTATTTAAACGGGCAGGGGTGACGCGTGATACGGTGCATAGAGGGACTTATGGTCAAGGTCCGTACGCCAATAGTGGCGAGATTGAAGTCGGGGATTGGCTCTACTATATTAATCATGGCTACAATGGTGTTGAGCATAGTGGACTGTTCGTCGGTTGGGTCGATGAACGTGCAAAGCAAGCCTTGATACTGAGCTATGCAGGCGAAAACCGCCGTGAGCCTGCGCGCTACCGTGTGTATGATTTAAGCAATGTCTATCAAATCATGCGCCCTAGTGTTTAAGCTCTACTGTTTGACAGTAAGTCATAAAATACGATTGGCTATGTCAAATGCCTTTGGTATATTAGGATAATAAAAAAGCGTCCGTTACTTATTAAAGTAGCGGACGCTTTTTATTTTTAGGCCGTTAGTTCTAGAAATTAGTGATTAGCAATTTGACTAGATTTTAGAATGGTTTTACCACCACTAAAATTACGATAATGACCAAAGCAAATACTGGCACTTCATTAAACCAGCGCCAAAACTTGTGTGATTTATAGTGAGGATTATCCATCAGTTTTTTACGATAAAATCCGCATGCCCCATGATAGCCAGATAGTAGTACGACCAGCAAGAGCTTAACGTGTAACCAACCTTGAGTTTTATACACATCCCAGCCTAGACCTAACATCCATAGACCAAATACCCATGTCGCTATCATCGATGGTGTCATAATACCGCGATAGAGCTTGCGCTCCATAATGGTAAAGCGCTCTTGGCTAATGCTATCATCGCTCATCGCGTGATAAACGAACAGGCGTGGCAAATAGAAAATCGCCGCAAACCAGCACACCATAGAAATAATGTGTGCTGCTTTAATCCAGTTAAAATAGTCTGCCATCTAGGTTTCTCTTACTCAGCTTTGATTGTCTACTGCTAGTTGGTTATACGGTAAAGTGGAATGTGTTCATCAGGCCTTAATCAGCCATCACGACTTGTGTTTGATGACCGTTCATCGCATCCATCACAGGCAATACTCTAGGCGCTCTTGGTGCGGCAAACTGCTTTGTTAGACCAAGCTCACGCATGAGTCTGTCATCGCCTGATTGACTGGCGTTACCAGTGGTCAGAAGTTTGTCACCATAAAAGAATGAATTGGCACCTGCCATAAAGGCCAGTGCTTGCTCAGAGTCAGATAGGCTTTCGCGACCAGCCGACAGGCGCACATAGCTGGTTGGGCAGCAAATACGCGCCACGGCAATCGTACGAATCCACTCAAGTACAGGCAGCTGACCTTCTGCTAATACCTTATCGCCAATCGGGGTGCCTTTAATGGGCACTAATAGATTGACTGGAATCGACTCTGGCGCTTTGGGCATTTTTAGCAGCTCGTGTACCCAGTCGATGCGATCGTCACGGCTTTCACCCATACCAACGATATTGCCGCTACAGACATTGATACCTGAGTTGCGCACGTTATTGATAGTATCTAAGCGCTCGTCATAGCTGCGCGTGCTGACAACTTGCTCATAGTAGCGGCGCGAGGTATCCAAATTATGATTGTAATAATCCAATCCTGCATCCGCCAATTGCGTTGCTTGATTGGTATCAAGCATACCAAGCGTCATACAGGTCTCAAGACCTAACGCTTTTACTTCTTTGACCAGTTCAACCACATAGGGCATGTCTTTGGCGCTAGGATGTTTCCACGCTGCACCCATACAGAAGCGTGACGAGCCACTGGCTTTGGCACGTTTGGCTGCGGCAATGACCTTATCGACTTCTATGCGTTTCTCTGCTTGCAGGTTGGTGGTATCGCGATGATGACCTGATTGCGAGCAATAGCCACAGTCTTCTGGGCAGTTACCTGTTTTAATAGACAGCAAGGTGCTGATTTGCACTTCATTCGCTTTAAAATGTTGACGGTGGATAGTTTGTGCTTGTAATAATAAATCCATCAAAGGCAAATCAAAGAGCTGAGAAATTTGTTCACGGCTGTGTTTGCTGGTCACATTTTGGTCTGTTTTAATCGCGTCTGTGGCTAGCATCGCCAACAACTCATTGGTTGTATTGGCTTGATTGTTAAGTGTGTCAGTTTGGCTGTCGGCGTTAGGTTCTGAGATACTAAGCAGTCCTGCCATAATATAAGTCCTTTTATAACGGTATTAAAAATATGGATATTTGCGTCTTTTATTGTTTTAAAGTATTTAATGGTTCTAAAACAATAAAAAAGGCTGCGATATAGTATACCGCAACCTTTTTAGAAAGTCAGAACGCGACTAGATAGTATTTAGAATGGCTACAATTAAGCACATTAGAAACATCTTAGAGGCACATCAATAGTCATCGTTGGCTATTCAGTTATCTAACTTTTTATGTCTGACTATTTACCCAATTTATGCTTAGCAACACCAACCCAATGCTCAGCAAATTTCTGTGCTTTATAGGCATAAGGTTTGGCTTTATCAAGATAAGGCTTACACTCTTCTGGAATGGCTGGCACGATGTGTTTGGCAAGCTTGTTGAACCACATCATTAGACTGTAATCACCCTCGATGCTCAGGTTACCTTCTTGTACTGCTGTCATAAAAGCAGGCAGACTGCCTTGGGTCAAAAGCTTAACGCCAGTCATAGAGTCTTTGAAATTGATGGTTAGGTCCGCTTCTTTTGCATGACCGCTGTGTTGGCTAAACTGTCCATTATCAAAGCTAAAAGAACGGGCAATATCAGATTCAGTACTGGCAAATTCAATCGTGACTTTGCGATCAGCAAATAGTGCTTTGACGTCTTCATTGTCGCTATCAGCTAGCATAGACAGGCGATAACCGACCACGGCCAATAATGCATCTAATGGGTCAGATTTGATATCTAATACAGGAATAGTAAACATAGTAGAACTCCTAAAGGGTGGGGCATAACAATAAAGCGTACTTTATACCAGTTTTTATGATAAATATATAATTAGATTATAAACTATTGAGTGGTATCAATTCTTTAGGAGTTAAGTAGAGCGTGTTAAGTATCTTGTAACATTGGTCGTTTAAGGTTGACCGATTGCTTGGCATCTGTGTTTTTGATTATCTACCTTCTGATTAATGGTTTTCTGTTTAGCCGTCTAATGAAAACGCGGCTGATAATCGTCGTCGTAGACAGGTGTGTGCTCGACATAGCGAGCCGCTTCCAACTCGCGCTGCTGACTGACCGACTGACTCACATCATCGTAGCGTAATGCCCGATACAGCACCCAGACCGCCAAAGGTAGCCAGCTTATTCCCATAGCGATGACGTAGCTGTGCCATTCTGAAAGCTCTGATAGTGTAGGGCGACCTGACAAAATATTTTGGATAACTTCGACACTCAACCAGTAGACCATACCGCCAAACAGATATAGCAAGAGCCAACGATGCGATGAGAGAGCAAGTGCCACGACCACACCTGCTAGCACCCCATAACCAAGCCATGCCGCGCTGCTCCACGCATCAACACCGATAAAAGAAAAAATAGTCAGTAACATCATTCATCTCGCTATTCATAAGGTGAATTCCAATGAGGCTATTATGAAAGGTTATTGAACAAAGCTGAAGAGGGTGTAGGCGACTTTGCGACAACCGTTGACGTTTGGTTTTTTGAATGATTTTGACCATTTAGCGTAGGGAGTTGCTAGAAAAAGCGCCGCAAGAATGGGCACTTTTTATTGGTAATGAAGGGAAGGTTTTGTTAATTCTAGATGAGATTGATACAGGCTTGAGGCAGGGCTAAGCTCGATTGGTACGGTTGCCCCACCAAGACAATAGTGAGACTAAAATAGCACCGAGTAGCATAAGTCCGACTGTGCTTAACCAGTGCGCGCCAGTAGGATATTGCCATGGCATGACATTGGTGATCGCCTCGCTATTTAGAGAACCTAAGGCGTCGACTTTCCACGGCCAGACTTTAACCAAAGATCCGGCGATAAAGCCTGTGAGCAAGGCTAATGTAGCTTGATAATAGCGAGACAATAACCATTTAAGCGCACGAGTAAATAATAACAATCCCGTTGCCATACCCGCCATAACAGTAAAAATGACGGTGAAATTATGAGTATGGACAGCCTCCAATACCGTATCGTATGCCCCCATCAACAGTAAGATAAACGATCCTGAAATACCCGGTAAAATCATCGCACAAATAGCAATGGCTCCGGCAAAAAATAGATAAGGTAAGCTTGGAGTGGTGGTCAGTAAAGGCAAGCTACTGATAGTAACAGCTGTTACTATTCCAATGATAAACAGTACTGCTCGCCCTATATTCCAGCGCTTAATTTCGCTTAATAAAATAAATACGGTTGCGACGACCAGCCCAAAAAAGAATGACCAAATCAGTAATGGCTCATTGTCCAGTAGATGCTTAATCATACCAGCCAAGGTCAAAAAACTGGTGGCAATACCGAGTAGCAGACATAACAAAAAAGTGGCATCCACTTGTCGCCAAACCGCAACTAAACCTTTGATGCCACCTTCTTGGCGGAATATCTGCCACAGATGGGGGCCAATGCTACTAAGTGCATTAATCAGGCGCTCGTAAATACCTGCAATTAGTGCAATGGTGCCACCAGAGACACCAGGTACGATATCAGCGGCGCCCATGGCCATACCTTTGAAATAGACGCCTAATAGCTGTTTTGGACTGTCAGTAGTAGTCACACTGGTATCTAATGGTTGCGGCACTGACGACTCGCTTGGTTTGGGTGATTGGGGTGCCGTCATGGACAGTCCTTGAGTGATTTAAGATGAGCGTTGAAGGTGAGTGCCAATACTTAGATTAAAGTCATGAGTTAGACTAAAGTCATGCTCAGGCAGTAAGGTTCAAATGGTGTTATTAAAATAGCGCCATAGTCAGTGGCAACAAAATATAAAAACTATAAATATAAAAGCCAGATTAATGACAAAGACATTAACCTAGCTTTTTATAGTGTGTCCGGCATTTAGACATTACTCAGTAGGAGCAAGTGCGGGATAGCCAAGCGCGTAGAGCACGCCTTCTAGACCAGTCACATTAATCGCTGCATCGGCACGTGCTTGCACAATAGGCTTAGCATGATACGCGACCCCCAAGTCAGCAATCGCCATCATCGGTAAATCATTGGCACCGTCACCGATACAGACCACTTGTGACATCTCGATACCCAAACGCTCAGCAGTATGTTCGACGATAGCGGCTTTTTTGGCACCATTAACGATGGGTAATTGTATGTGACCAGTGACCTCACCTTCGTCGATGTCTAAAGCATTGGCATGAACTTCGTCAATGCCCAATTGCTCAGCGATATAACGGGCAAAATAAGTAAAGCCGCCAGACACCAATACCGTATGATAGCCCAAGGCTTTTAGTGCGCTGATGGTAGTGCGAGCGCCTACAGATAGCGTTAAGCGGCTGCATATATCATCGAGCACATCCGTTGAGATGCCTTTTAATAACGCCACACGCTGCGCGAACGACTCATCAAAATCAATCTCACCGCGCATGGCCGCCTCAGTGATGGCTTCGACTTCTTCACCAATTCCCGCTGTTTTTGCCAGTTCTACGATGACTTCTTGTTCAATCAAGGTTGAGTCCATATCAAAGCAGGCAAGCTTGTGGGTACGCAGCATATGACCGACAGATAAAATATGGCAGTCAACGACGTTTAAGTCGTCCGCAATATCCGCGCTATGCGTGTTTTTATATTGCTCGGTCAACTCATGACGCAAGCGCGTGGTCAATTGATCATCGATGATATGAGCCGCCGCCGTCTTCTTGCCAGGGTGCATGAGAGTGTCGGTTACTGGCATCAGTAGATAGCGGAATACTTGCGCCTGTGTAAAGGGAAGACGTTGTGCATCTGCTGCCATCGGCTCTGTATCAGAAACCGTGATATTGACAAAGCTTGCATCGGTGTCTTCGGCGACGGTCACTAAATGCCAGCTTGGTTGCTCATCGACCCACGACTGAATATATCGATGAATATCCATTGCTGACACTTGAGTCGGCAGCACTACGATGAGTGCAAAAACAGGCAGCGACTGTAGCGCATCAAAATCTTGCAAATTGGTATCATCAGGTAATAATGCCGCAATAGAGTCGACGGCTTGTTGCCATGCTTTGCTGTCTTTTGGTAACGAATAAGAGGTATTTTTTGGCATGGCTCAATTGTCCCTTGTATGCTCATATAAGATTGGGAATAATAACAGTTTTACTGAGCAGCGCCTATAGATGACGCGCAAAGTATCGCAGGTGTCTGAAATTGCCTGTCAGGGCGCAAAAACTGCTCAAATGCGATAAAGTTATCATGATAAATTTATAAAGCGACTAACGCTATAAGGCTTATTATGGTGATATAGTAGATGAGATAAACTGACCACTTGGTAACGATGTTGTGGCAAAGACAGCAGCGGTGTTAATGATGCAGATTGCGATACTATCATGAGTTAAGTTTAGTCCGATGGGCGAGAGCTATTTGACGTCATCGTGGTTTAAATAATGGTGATTGGTTTCAGTAACGCTCTATCAATATGCACGCATCACAATTTTCTAAAAATTAGCCAAAAAATGAGCAATAGCCTCGTTTTTTAATTTCTCTTCTCCAAAAAAGTTTACCATATCATGACGTATTTAGCGCCGCGGCAAGGGTTGTTTGCCATTATTCTTCTGGTTAGTTTTTGTTTGCAGACGCTGTTATTGGTCATCAGTACCGATCAACAGCTGAGCAAAAGTCGTGCGTTAAAAGGCGAGCAGATGGTCGCCCAGCTGATTGATGAGTCAAGGTTGTCTTTAGAAAATAAAGACCGTGTCAGTCTCAGCGTCATTGCCAATCGCTATACCAGCGAGCAAGACGTCACACGGATACTGATTAAAGACAACAACGACGACATTTTGGTGCCTGTTGGCAATGCACCAATGCAGCAAGGTGATACCATTCGTCAGATCGCTACCAATGGCGATTCTGTCATTGGCAGTGTGTCGTTGACACTAAAAGATATTAGCAAGGGCGAGATTATCGCTATGCAATGGCCGTTTGTCATCGGTACTATGCTGCTGCATTTATTGCTTTGGCTGATTTATGGTTATCTGGCTCGTCCTACTAAAGAGCAAATCAATGCGCTCAGCCGTGATGTCGAAGATTTATATCGCGAGCAATATCGGCAGGTTGATCAACGCAGTGACTATCGTGAGAATGCTCGCGAGAATGCTGATGGTGCGAATGGTTCAAATGACAAGCGCTCAGCCGATAACGAGAATGACAATACTAGAAACAGTAGCAATAAAAATGAAGGTCGTAATCTTGATGACAATCAAGGGGCTGGTGAAGCCAGTAATAAAACCACAAATACTCGCAAAATTGACGTCCATAATGAAGTTAATGCCTATCTAAGGGCGCAGCAGAATCAAGATGCGACGACTGAAGACACTGGTCTTAATGCTGACAATGTCGCTGAATATCGTACAGATGATCAGGCCGCCAACGCAACGCAAGACGATGGGCGTAGCAGTGATAATGGCACTCATAAAGTCAATGGCAGTGCCTCTCAGTTATCTACCGCTAAGCTATCTGCCACACGCGCAGTTGACACGGTCAGTGTTCAAATCGTATTTCATGACGAATTTAATATGCTTGAGCGTCTAGCGCCTTCCCAGCGCTTGCCTTACCTTGCGCTATGTACGCAGCTACTCAATCAGGCAATAACCGAACTACTCAAGCAACCACTGCTGATGGGTGTGAGTGCGATGAATGAACCACGCTTTGACGAAAGCGGTGCCTGTGCGGTGCTCAAAGCGGATAATAGCCATGCCAAAGTCGCGCTAGCAGGCGTGATGCTTGGCAAGCTCTACCTGATGCTCAATAAGATCATCCACGACAAGCATATTGAACTGTCGCGTTTTGCCTTGTCAGCCAAAGCTGGGGTGAGTGATGATGCCCAAGCCGATGCCATGACCCAACTGTTACAAAGTGTGGGCAAAAAAGAGCAGATGTTGATATTGCTGCCTAATGCTGGACTCAAACAAATCAGCAACCATGTTCAAGTACACAGCATCATGCGTCCGACAACTGTCTATGAGCGTGAGTGCGCGATATTTGATGGTGGCAATGACTCGATGATTCAGCGTTTGGCAGATGTCCGTAACGCAGTTCTGATGATTGAAGAAACGGATGAGTAATATGCTTCATCGCTATTAATGCTGCCACTTTCTCTACAATTGCCTGCGAGATAGCCTTTACGATTGTTCTTGTGTTTGTTGCTAAATAGGGCATAGTGATAAAAAGGATTGACAATGCCCAGTAGAGACTTTATAAGGCATATATATATTCACGTATTTTTAATACCCTTGCCAAAAAATGATAGGAGTTTGTCATGAGTGACGCTGATATTGACGACGATTTTGATGATGATTTTGTCGACGATGATGATGCAAAGATGGTAGAAGAGGCTGAGACTAGTGTGCGTACGCGCCTAAGTAGTCTTGAGAAGCGTCGACTAATCGATAATTTGCTAGAAGAAAAGCGTTTGGCTAAAGAATTAAAAGACGATCTTGACGATCTAGATAACTTCGATGAAGATGGCGATGATTGGGATGATGATTTTTAGGTTTTAGACTTAAGTTAAGGATCATATTAGGTCAGCCAAGCAGATGATACGATTAAAGTAGGCCCAGTAAACCAAACTAAGCCAATGCCTTAGGGGTTGATCGTGACTGAATTGTGCTAAGCTGGCTGTACCATATTTTGGTTTTGAATGCTTGGTTTTGAATGCTTGGTTTTGAATGCTTGGTTTTAGTTTTTAATGATTGCTGTGCCACTTAGGGCGTGTCATCAATTAGCACATTGATACATTTAGTGGTCTTAAAATGATTAAATTTTGCCAAACATCGTCAGAAATCTTGTCAATAGGTTCATATTTACGTCAATTTCTTTCTTGTTTGGCTGCAATTTTCCTCATTTTAGGCCTCACAATCTAAATGATGACACGCCCTAGCTATATTCAATAAATTTATTTTATAAAGGTTGTTTGGTTTTAGGTGTGTCATCCAAGCAACTGCTATCCCCTTCTTATTCACCATCAGACATTTAATCGGTCGTTTGTGGTGACTGACGCAATCCATCTTTCAAGGATTATTACATCATGAGTAACCAACTAAGTTTTGATGAATTACTAGATTATTTGGACAATCAAGAGAGCCAGTTTGTGCTCGATAGTGTCGCCGCGCATGGTTTTCTGACAGCGACAGTCATCGGTCGTCCATTGCCTAATTGGATGGATGCGCTATTTGAAGGTCATGCTAGTGAGATTCCAGAAAATGTCATCGATGGCATTAAGCGCTGGCGCGACTCTATCATCGCTGAACTAAAAAATGAGACGCCTATCGAGCTACCGTTTGGTGAAGGTGCTGGCGACGAAGAAGTGGCTGTCGATTTTTCAGACGAGTCAGACATCGTTGCTTGGTCAATTGGTTTTGTCGATGCCATGTATGGCGATGAAGCCAGTGATTGGTTTGAAGATCAAGACACCGCAGAAGACGTGGCAGTACTGACCTTGCCAATGATTGTGCTTAGCGGCATCGATGATGAAGATCCAGAGCTATCTGAGATGCGTAAAGATGAAGACAAAATGGTACAGATGGCCAATAGCATCGAAGGCAATTTGACTGAGCTGTTTTTGTTGTTTCATACCAACGACTAACAGTTAAAAAAATACCTTTTATCGTAATTGAGAGTGGTTCTAGCTTTACTTAAAGCGCTGCTATAATAATATTAGCTTGTTAGATTAGAGAGAAATATGAAAAAATCATTACTACCACTACTTTTAATCGCAGGTTTGGCATCAGGATGCGCAACAACTTCTACTCTATCAACTAAAGGCAATGTTAGTGTAGCGAAGGTGAAGTTAGACTCTGTCAATGTCAATTTAAATCAAAAATATGATAACCCTGTATTTTATAGTCAAGGTGATATTGAACACTACCTTAGTGAGTGTTTAGTTACTGAGTTGTATAAAGAGGGCAAGTATCAAGCGAATGCAAAAGCTAGTGTAAATATAAATATAGATTATAAGAGAGTTTATACTGGTGAAGCTTTTGGTATGCAAAAATCAGTTTCTAGACCAAGAATTGCCTATAACTATAAGATATTGCAGGACCGCAAAGTTTTACAGCAGAAAGAAGAAAAAGATTTGAGTATCAATGCAGGTTTATTAGAGAATTTGAAAACAGTAGCTACTATGGATGTAGGTAACACCGAAAAAGAGGCGGAAAACTCTTATTTAGATGCACTGTGTAGACATATAGCCGAACAGGTTTATTAATTTTTCTAATTAGGTCTTAAATATTATGCAGCTCTCCAACCTTGAACACTTACCCAATTATCAAATCACCGAGCGTCTCGATGTGGTGTACGGCAGTACGGTACGCTCAAAGCATGTCGGTAAGGATTTGTTCGCCAGTCTAAAAAACATCGTTGGCGGCGAGCTGACTGCCTATACTGAGCTACTAGAAGAGTCGCGCCAAGAGGCGATAGATCGCATGATTGTAAAGGCCGAAGCACTCGGTGCTGATGCCGTCGTTGGTCTGCGATTTTCGACCTCTAGCATCGCGCAAGGTGCGTCAGAGCTGTTTGTCTATGGTACTGCGGTCAAAGCAGTACCTGTGCAACAGCAGCCTGCATCACCGCAACCACCCCATTATCCATCTGGTCACATTCCACCTATTCAAAATGCACCTACTCAAAATCCGCAAACGCAACCGCCAACTCCAGCGGATGATTTACCACGTTTCAATCCTTTTGGTTAGTTAATTAAGTTTTAAAACACTAAAGCTTTTTTATGATAAGAGACGTGCCATGAATAATTCTATGACTCAATTCCTCATTAACTACGCGCCGCTTATTATATTATTCGTGGTGGGGTGGTTCTTTGGATCGCGTCATGAGCGCCAACACTTAGCACAGCTCAGTATCGCAGAGCAAACCTTGGGTCACATCGTGGTCTCAAGCGAGCGCTTTTATTACCCCAAGCTGGCAGCCGATAGTAAAGGTGAGCTGGTACTCGGCAGCGTGGTGATTGCCCAAGATTACTTTAAGATGATTATCGCTCGGGTACTGAGCTTATTTGGCAAAAACTTAACCACTTATGAGACTTTGCTAGATCGCGCACGGCGTGAGGCTATCGTCCGTATGCGCACGCAGGCACAAGCCAAAGGCTACAATCATATCTATGGTTTACGTCTTGAAGTCACTAGTATCAATCAATTGGGCAGCATGGTCGAAGCCATTGCCTATGGCACAGCAGTGGTCGATATCGACACAGCAACTGACCACCACAAATAGCTGAGCCAATCCCTAATTATCTGTAAGTTTCTATAGCTCTTCGGACAGTTATCAATGCTTGTTTCTTCAATGCCATCGTAAGCATGCCATCCTAAAATTTATATTTACATCTATCAGCGTAAATACCTCAAACCTATATTCCATTACAAAAGCCCATTATTGACCGGGGAGTAACTGAATGATGTAAGTTATGAGCACGCGACAACGCTATACTTAATTTTATCGTTCGATATGCTGGTGTACGTGTATTAGCAGGATTGGCTTATACCGCTAGCGTGAAAAATATCGTTATAAATTCTACAGCAACCTAGCCATTAAGTGCTTTGATCAAGTGCATTAAGGACAAGCGCTGTGTGTCGACCTATAGACAGGTCTTATCTACATGGATGTAGTTATGGAAAATCTTGAAATAGTCACCTTAGTAAACTCAGTCGTTATTCCCCTTTGCCTATTTTTGATTATGATGGGCATGGGTATGACCCTCATTACCAACGACTTTAAACGTGTTTTGAAATACCCAAAAGCGGT
Source organism: Psychrobacter glaciei (assembly GCF_014652895.1). Lineage (GTDB taxonomy): Bacteria > Pseudomonadota > Gammaproteobacteria > Pseudomonadales > Moraxellaceae > Psychrobacter > Psychrobacter glaciei. The sequence continues at coordinate 203,046 of NZ_BMZR01000004.1, read as the reverse complement.
CAGTATTGGCTTGCTCAATCAGCTTATCTTATTGCCGATAATTGGTTTTGCACTGGCAAATATCATGCCGCTGCGACCTGAGTATGCGGTAGGGGTCATGTTACTCGTGCTCTGTCCGGGTGGTACCACTTCCAACCTATTTACCTTCCTTGCCAAAGGCGATGTAGCGTTATCAGTCACTATGACGGCCATTGCTAGTGTCGTCACGGTATTTAGTATTCCTGTTGTCCTGAGCTTTTCACTGATTCACTTTATGGGTGCTGGGAGCGAGTTTCAACTGCCGATTATAAAGACAATGATTTCTTTATTCGTCATCACCATTCTGCCTATTAGTATTGGTATGCTGATCAAACGCTTTGCGCCAAGAGTTGCTGATAGCTCACAAGTCATAGTCTCTCGTTTTGGCGTGACGTTTTTGACATTCTTGGTCGTGTTTTTGAGTTATGTACAAAGAGATATCATCGTTGAGGCCTTGATCGCTACCGGACCAGTATCGTTGCTACTAAACCTGTCAACCATGGCGCTTGGTTACTATAGCAGTAAATGGTTGGGCTTAAACCTAGCACAACGGACGTCCATCACTATGGAAGTCGGCTTGCAAAACAGCACCTTATCTATATTTATGGCGCTCACGCTATTGTCTAATTACGACATGTCGATGACACCAGCTATCTATACGTTAGTCATGTTCTTGACAGCAGGTATTTTGGTGCGCATATTTAGCGCAAAGTATAATAAGATGAAGAAGACGGAAATTGAGAAAGGTGTTTTGGCTGCACGTATGCTCTAAATGTGTCGTCAGTGTTGAGCACTTATTGCTTATAAAATATAATTACTCATAAAATATTGCCAGCGCACACTCTTAAATAATGAGTTTGCGCTGGCATATGTTTGTGCGAATCAGAGCCTTTATGAGTTGATAATAATTTGATAGTCATTTGATTGCTCTAGCGATGTCGTCTATCCATCCTCGATATTTGATTGTCTTTATTTTGCTGCTTAACTTTGGCGACATCAAATAAGAAAGTACGGTTTTTGAGAACTGCGACAAATACCACGCCACCGACGGTATTGCCCAATATTACCACCACCAAAAATATCAAGTAACGCCAAAATCCGACGGTGTTGCCATAGAGTAGGGCAGAAAATACCTCAATATTACCCACGATACTATGATGCAAACCCAAAAAGCCAATACTGCCTGTGATCAACGACACCAGCACGATACGGCTAAGGGTGTCGCGTGCCGAGGTGACAAGCCACGCAGCAACGCCCATCATCCAACCTGCTAGTACGGCGCTACCAAATATAACCCACCATTCAAATCCTAAAACATGCTCGGAATAGGCGTCGATATCGCTGACGTCAAACAGATGCATATGCAAACCCAAACCGATCATCAACGCTGCAAATAGACAACCGCCAACGATATTGCCAGCGATGACAATCCCCCAAAGCCGCATGAGTTTGTTTAATGGTTCGATACCATTGAGCACTGGTAGGCTTAGCAGAGACGTTTGCTCAGTGAACAATAGCGATTGACCAATGACGACGATAATAAAGCCAATCGGATAAAGTAATGACGCCAGCACCATGGCATATTGATTGGGCATTACATCGGTCAATAGGGCGAAGGCGGACAAAATCATAAACAGGCTAATACCAATCTCCAATCCTGCGGTAAAGGCACTGGTAAATAACGAGCCAAGCGAGCGATTAAAGGTTTCTTTGGCATCGATGACTTGTTCGACTAAGATGCTGGCATAACTTTTTGGTTCGCTTAAGTTGTCATCGCTGGCCACTTCTTTGATGGTTTCTTTGTCTTCGTCACTGATCTCTTTTGGCAAGTCTTCATCTTTTATGGCGTCACCTTTGGGCACACCTTCATTTTGGTTTGCGTCTTCAGAGCCATTTTGGCTTTCATTTTGAGCGCCATCCTGATTGGTTCCAGTAGCCACTTCTAACGCCTTGCTATTGTCATTCTCATCGGCATTGCCACTACTCTGCGCCGCGTGAATACTAGCTGTCGAGCTCGGATCATTATTTTTATTAGAATTATCTTTGGTATTAGGCATGACAGTAAACTTATATAAGAGGAGCGGTGAGTGAAGGATATAAAAATAACGGTCAAACCAGTGTCAACGTCATAGCCGTCGCCATGTTGCTGCAATGCAAAAAAGCTTATTTTAATAAGTTACAGTAAGGCCATAACGACTGCAAGTATCGAAAAAGCATTCGATACTAACAAAATCTGCCCATATAAGATAAAATCATCCTACTAACTTTTTTGTTTGCTCGAATCACCTATTATTATCCAGCGTTAGCGCTATGCCTGAACCCAGCTTGCGTTGGTTAATTGTATGAATTCAGCGATAACCATACTTTTGCTTACTATTTATTTAATCCATTTACGTTTTAGTCTGAGAGCCTTATGAGTAACCCTAATAGCAAAAATAATTTAACCCAGTCTATCCAAGCCGCCTTAAGCCAATTAGAGAATGCCTACAATCCTGCGGAAGTCGAGGCAGGCATGTATCAAGGCTGGGAAGAAAGCGGCTATTTTAAGCCGACTTTTGACAAAGACGAGTCATTTTCTATCGCACTACCACCGCCGAACGTCACTGGCTCACTACATATGGGACATGGTTTTAACAATGCAATCATGGATGCGCTCACGCGTTATCACCGCATGGATGGTGACAATACGCTATGGCAACCGGGTACGGATCATGCGGGCATTGCCACGCAAATGGTCGTTGAGCGTCGCCTAGAAGCACAAGGTATCAAGCGCCGTGACATGACTCGTGAAGACTTCATCGATAAAGTATGGGAATGGAAAGAAGAGTCGGGCGGTAATATCACCAGTCAAATTCGCCGTTTGGGCAGCTCGGTTGATTGGTCACGTGAGCGCTTTACCATGGATGACGGTCTGTCCAATGCGGTAAAAGAAGTGTTCGTTCGTCTATTTGATGATGGACTTATTTATCGTGGTAAGCGTTTGGTCAACTGGGATCCTAAGTTCCAAACCGCACTGTCAGATTTAGAAGTAGAAAACCACGATGAAAAAGGCAGTTTGTGGCATTTCCGCTATCATTTCACCGATGCAGACCTAACCACTCAAGATGGTAAAAACTATCTGGTCGTAGCAACTACGCGTCCTGAGACGCTACTTGGTGATACCGCCGTTGCAGTCAATCCTAGCGATGAGCGTTATGCGCACTTAGTCGGCAAAACCATTACCTTACCAATCACTGGTCGCGTCGTGCCTATCGTCGCTGATGATTATGTCGAAAAAGACTTTGGTACAGGCTGTGTCAAAATCACCCCAGCGCACGATTTCAACGATTATGAATTGGGTCGTCGTCATAGCTTGCCATTGATTAACATTCTCGATGAGCGCGCCAATATCTTAGCAGCGATGGAAGTCTATCCTGATTTGCAGACGCGTGAGCCAGAGTTAGAGACCACGCCTAGTGAGTATGCAGGACTTGAGCGTTTTGCCGCACGTAAATTCCTTGTAGAGCAAGCAGGCGAGCAAGGCTGGCTAGAAGACATCGAAGACTATGCCCTAAAAGCCCCGCGTGCTGAGCGTGGCGGTACGATCGTTGAGCCGTGGTTGACCGATCAGTGGTATGTCGCTGTTAAAGAGCTTGCTAAGCCTGCGATTGACGCAGTAGAAGACGGTAGCATCGAGTTCGTCCCTGCGCAGTACAAAAACATGTATATGTCGTGGATGACCGATCTGCAAGACTGGTGTATCAGCCGTCAGTTGTGGTGGGGACATCGTATCCCTGCATGGTATGACGATGCGACGGGTGAAATCTATGTCGCCCGTGACGAAGCTGAAGTTCGTAGTAAATACAATCTAAGCGATGATATCGTATTGCGCCAAGATAATGACGTACTCGATACGTGGTTCAGCTCAGGTCTATGGACATTCAGTACGCTTGACTGGGCAGACGTCAACGCCGATCCACGCGTGATGGATACCTTCCATCCAACCAGCGTGCTCGTGACGGGTTTTGACATTATCTTCTTTTGGGTTGCCCGCATGATCATGATGACCATGCACTTCGTGAAAAACGAAGATGGCACGCCGCAAGTACCATTTAAGACCGTTTATGTGCATGGTCTGGTGCGTGATGGCAATGGTCAAAAAATGTCAAAATCAAAAGGCAACGTTTTAGATCCGATTGACCTAATCGATGGTATTGATCTAGAAGCGCTGGTAGAAAAACGCACCAGCAATATGATGAATCCAAAAGACGCGGCCAAAATCGAAAAGCAAACGCGTAAAGAGTTCCCAGAAGGCATCCCAGCCTTTGGTACAGATGCACTGCGCTTTACCTTCACATCCTTAGCCAGTACCGGTCGCGATATCAACTTTGATCTAAAGCGTGTCGAGGGCTATCGTAACTTCTGTAATAAAATCTGGAACGCCAGCCGTTTTGTACTCATGAACTGTGTCGATAGCGAAGGTACTGCCAAGCCTATCGACCAAGCTGCGAACCCTGACGTTTGGGAATTACCAGAAAAATGGATCATGAGTCGCCTGAACTCTACCATTGCCGATATCCATCAGCATTTCGCCCAGTATCGTCTCGATATGGTCAGCCAAGATATCTATGAGTTTATCTGGAATGAGTACTGTGATTGGTACGTTGAGCTTGCCAAAGCCAGTCTAAATGATGACTCGGTGTCTGATGAGCGCAAAGCGCAAATCCGCTATGTGCTACTGCACGTACTAGAGACGGCGCTACGCTTTAGCCATCCAATCATGCCGTATCTGACTGAGCAAATCTGGCAGACGGTTGCACCGCTACTGAATCGCAAAGACACCGATAGCATTGTAGTCGCTGACTATCCAAAAACGGATGACGCACAAATCAGTGAGCAGGTTGAAGCGGATATGGCGTGGCTACAGGAGCTAATCGCTAGCGTCCGTAACATCCGTGGTGAGATGAAACTGGGTAATGCGGTACGTCTGCCAGTGCTGCTGCAAAATATATCTAGCGACGAAGATGCACGTCTGTCACGTATCAAAAACCAGTTCAAAGCGCTTGCCAAAGTCGAGAGCCTAGAGATCGTCAAAGAAGGCGATGAGGTGCCGCTATCGTCATCAAGTATGGTTGGTCAGTTACGTGTACTTGTACCGATGAAAGGGCTAATCGATCCAACGGCTGAGCTGGCACGTTTGGGTAAGTCATATGATAAGTTGAAAGGTCAATCTGAAGGCATCGCCCGTAAGCTAGGTAATGAAGGCTTTGTTAGTAAAGCACCTGCGGAAGTGGTCGATGCTGAAAAGGCAAAACTGGCTGAGCTAGAAGGGCAGTTGACGGCGATGACGGCGCAGATGGAGCAGTTAAAGGCGTTGTGAATAAAGCGTAAGTATCTATAGTAATAAAGAACGCTGTCACATTTGTGATGGCGTTTTTTTATTGTCTACTGGTTAGTTCTCTGAGTAGCTCTTGTCCCTAGTAAATACTGAATATTTGTATGCTATTCTACAAATTTACATCCACAGTATGAGTAAAAAAATTAGTGTGAATAAATTGTATGCGCTTAATTCGATTGGGAAATAAATAAATGAAATGTAAATTACCAAGTGGTTGTAAAAATGATATTTTTCGAGAGCTTGATTACTGTGTTTTGCATTGTTCAGATGAAGGGGTTGAAAAAAAAGATATAGATAATTACTTGGAGGAGTTTGCTAACGTATTTATGGAATACTTATATGAAAATATTTTGAAAAATACTTTCTATAAAGTAAATAAAGATGGAGTAGCTATACGTAATTATTCTATCCATGAATTTAAGCATAAAAATATTATTTTGAATAATGAACTAAAAGAAAGAATGGGAGAAGTAAGTATTATAGTTAAAAATATAGTTTTCCCAAGAAATAGTGGACTTGAAGATTTAATGTTGAATATTAAAACAATAATAAGATATTTAGGTAGTGTTAATTTTGAAGAGTGTCAATTCGGTTATTTATCTTTTAACGGGTTCTATAATTGCTATCACAAAAATTGTAATTTTAATGATGACTTACTGATATATCCATTTTCACAAGTAGTAGATAAAAATAATGAAAACATTATTAAGTACAGATATGTAGGTTGTAAGTTTAAAGAAAATGTACGTTTGACTCCATCAATATTTTCTAACGATATATATTGTAATATGTTTGCAAACTGTAATTTTAAAAAAGATGTATTTATTATTAATTTGACGATACATAAAAATTTATTTCTATTTCCAGACCCTCTTAAAGACTCTGATATCAAGTCTGTAAATATTTATTTTGAAGAATTCAAAAATAGCTATGATATTAATAGTATTCACATAGAGAATTGCATATTTAAATCTGATTTTAAGATAAACGGACTTGATAAGAGGTACATAGATAATTTAAGATTTTATGGATGTACGTTTAAAGAAAATATTCAGAATATAAATATTATAAAAATAATAGATACTAAGTTTGAGTCTAAAGTTGAGATAAAGTATAGGAATATAGAAGATTTTAAATTTATCAACTCTAATGTAGATAAGATATTTGACTCTTTTAAAAGTAGGTTTAAGAAAATCGATTTCAACAAGAGTGTTTTTAATAGTTTTGCAGGTTTTGAAGAGGTTGTATGTGGATTATCGGTAGATGATAAAGATTTAACTGAAGAAGAGAAGTCGTTATTTAAGAGCCCTGAAAGTACTAGACTTAGTTATTTGACGGTGTTCGAGCATGTAACTTTTATGGATTTTTCAAGTTTTAGAGGTGCTAATTTTAATTCAGGATTAGATTTTTCGAAAAATAATTTAAAAGATAAACCTAATTTTTTAGGTGTGAAAATTAATTCACTAAATACTAAACGGGAAACATTTAGAATTGTGAAAAGCTCATTTGATGATGCAGGTAATCAGATTGAAGCGAATAAGTTTTTTATTGAGGAGATGAAAGCTTACAGAAAAGAGCTCAAGGTCAATAGAGGTAGTTTGTTTGAGCGATTTATACTATTCTCTAATAGGTGGATTTCAGACTTTGGTGGCAATTATGTGTTACCTATTGTGTGGCTAGTAGCGAGCATTGTGATATATACGGCAATAATTTACTGGCATCACTCATTTTTCACTGAAGCTAAGAATACATATCTTTGGCATTCTAATTTTGATTATGTATCCATTAGAGCTAATGATTTTGCAAAAAACTTCTTACCCTTTAGTAGATTTCTTACAGGTAAAAGTGGTATAGAGTTCGTGAGTCTATTGTTTTATATATGGTTTGCAGTTTTAATTTGGCAAACTATCGTAGCTGTCAAACGACATACACAACGTTAAGGAAAATCATGAACCATCTCACCGTCGGACAACGCGCGCCTTTAAGTAACTTTGCTATCAACGATACCGCACCCATCACGCTTAAATTCACTCGCCAAAGCCCAATCGAGATGGACATCAGCTGCTTTGCCTTAGACGCAGCGGGCAAACTGATCAATGATGATTACATGGTGTTTTATAATCAGCCAACCTCACCGTGCGGGCAAATCAAGCTCACCCATTACGAGTCGCAGCCAACGGCGAATAAAGGCATCCAAGCCGAGTTTGAGGTTAACTTATCCAAACTGGCTACGAATATAGACAGCTTGTTTTTTGTGTTATCAGCCGACACGCCGCTCAATCAAATTCAATCGTTAGAGATTGGCATTTGGCAGCAGTCACAAAAGGCACAGGCAGAATATCAAGCAGCAGACTTTGCTCAGCAGCAAGCCAGTATGCTGATGCAGCTTTACCGTAAGAGTGGCGTGTGGCGAGTATCTAACGTCGCGCAAGGCTTTAATGGTGGACTTGCCGCCATCGTGCAGCATTTCGGTGGTGACGTAGAAGAGAGCAGCTCGACAGTAGAAGCGACCACAGCGCCAGTTCAAGCAAAACCATCGCTAGAAAAGGTCATGCTAGACAAAGCCCCAAAACTGGTCAATCTGGCCAAAAAAGCTACCATATCGCTTGAGAAACGCCAATTGCAGCAATTAACGGCAAAGGTAGCGTTGGTGCTAGATGCCTCAGGCTCAATGAACAGACAGTACAAAAAAGGCCGCGTGCAAGAAGTGGTCAATCGCATATTGCCATTGGCAGTGAGCTTCGATGATGACCAAGCGCTAGACTGCTGGGCGTTTGCTCGAGATCCGCAGTATTTGGGTGAGATTGGGCTGAGCAACTATGACGGTTTCATTGACAACGCTCATGGCGGCTGGCGCAAATGGGCACTTGGCCCACGCATCAATAACGAAGCAGAGGTCATGAAAGCCGTGACGGAGTTTTATCAAAAGGACGGCTTGGATGTGCCTATCTACGTATTATTTATCAGTGATGGCGGGGTGAATGACAATCGCGGTATCACGAGAGTCATGACGGAAGTGGCGAAGCTACCGATATTTTGGCAGTTTGTGGGCTTGGGTGGTCGTGGTTATGGCATCCTAAAAAAACTAGACGACATGACAGGGCGCGTGATTGATAATTGCGACTTCTTTGAATTAGATGACTTGGACGACATCAGCGAAGAAGCTTTGTATGAAAACATGTTAGAAGAGTTTCCACTGTGGCTAAAAGAAGCCAAGCAACTTGGTATAGTCACGAAATAAACCAATCAGACATTTGTCACTAAAACTAAAAACCGCTCATAGTTTAGACTGTGAGCGGGTTTTTTTGCTAAAAATTCAGTCAAAGGTTGTGAGCTCACTTACTCAACCACTAACCAAACATACTTATTAATAGCAAAAACCTCGTAAAAATAGCCTTGTACCGTTTTGAGCAATATCGCATGCTTAGCTACCTATATAGGTAGCTATTTTATAAACCAGTAGCTACTTACCCCAACTGATACATCGTTGAATGACACTACTTATATGACCAATCATAAAAAAACATTTTACTATAGACCTAATACCAATCAATCGAGAAGCCCCGCAGTGCGTTGGACGTTTGTCATACTGGGTTGGATATTTTTTATATTGGGGATTATAGGAGTGCTGTTACCCGTGATGCCAACTGCGCCTTTTATACTACTGGCAGCAGGGTGCTGGGCACGCAGCTCACGACGCTTCCATTTTTGGCTGATCAATCACAAATACTTTGGGAAGTTTGTCCGTGATTGGGAAAATAATCATGCCGTACCCTTCTATGCCAAGTGGTTAGCAACGATAATGATGACTATATCGACGGCAATGTTATTTTATCGCTTGCCAGCCGATACAATGTGGATGGCATGGGCGGTAGCCACTGTTTGTAGTGGGGTTGCGGTGTATTTGTTCCGCTTGCCAAATGCCTAAAATCGTTGCAATTTGCACCAAAAATGACTAATAAAAGGGCTTTGTTACACGAAATGTCAGATAAGGCTTGCGATACTAGGATGTACCCCTTATAATACGCCCAAGCTTAAGAGCAGTTCTGCACCAAATCATTACCTCGTAGTATTAGTTATAATCCTTCGTTTTAATATTTATCGTTCAGTAGCTATTTGCAAGCGTTACCGGTCACTAGGCCATTAATAAATTAAAAAGTAGGATTATCAATATGTCAGATACTCAAAAAGGTACAGTTAAGTGGTTCAACGAAGCTAAAGGCTTTGGTTTTATCGCTCCAGAAACTGGCGCAGACGTTTTTGCTCATTACAGCGAAATCACTGGTTCAGGCTTCAAAACTTTAGCTGAAGGCCAAGAAGTTGAGTTCACTGTAACTCAAGGTCAAAAAGGCCCACAAGCCCATAACATCGTTGCTATCTAATCTGTCTTTATAGACACTTAGAGCAAGATGAAAAAAAAGCGAACCTTCGGGTTCGTTTTTTTTCGTCTGTCATTTAATATTAGATACAATAATATAGTCAGTGAAAATTAATATCGAACCATCACGCACTGCTGATATCAATTTTTCTTGCTTGCTGTGCCTGTGCAGACAGAGGCTACAAAAAATTGATATCGGCAGTATCATAGCGTTTTTGGGGTATTTTGACTATATATTAAAAAGGCCTCCGACTATAAATAGTTGGAGGCCTTTTTTTAAAGAGTGTGGTGAATCTATCAGATAGAGCTAATACCAATATTAATCAGACCGCCACCAATGATTAGCCAAGCAAACATAATAGCACCTAAGATTAGTGGCTTCACGCCAGCTTGCTTAATCGCGCTCAGATGAGTCGTCAAACCCAGTGCAAACATAGCCATCGTGAGCAAAACATCATCAAACTTGACCATACTCTGCTCAAAGCTATCAGACATCGGCACCCATGTGTGCAGTATGACGATAAGAATAAAAATAAAGGCAAACCATGGCACGTTGACCTGTTTAACGCGGTCTACAAATGATATTTTTTCGCCATGACCATCATTGTCACCCTTAGTCAAAGCAAAGGATAAAATCAGTAGAAAAGGGGCGAGCATCATGACACGTATCATTTTGGTCACGACGGCTGTATTACCAACCTCAGGATTAATCGCGTTACCTGCCACCACGACTTGCGCGACTTCGTGTATGGTCGAGCCAGTATAGATGCCATATTGCTGAGCATTTAACCAAGGCTGCAACCAACCAAGATGATATAGGAATGGGTAGAGTAGCATCGCAATAGTGCCAAAGACGACGACGGTTGCCACAGCGATAGTAACTTTATGCGCTTCTGCTTTTACCACTGGCTCTGCGGCAATCACTGCGGCTGCCCCGCAAATACTCGCGCCTGAGCCAATCAATATAGTCGTTTTTTTATCGACTTTTAGCCATCTTGTACCCAGCCAATAGGTCAATAAAAAAGTCGATGTCAGTACCAGAGCATCCATCATAATCGCTGGTATACCTACGCTAGCCACTTGGGTCATCGTCAGCTTAAACCCATAAAACATAATCGCTAGGCGCAAGATTTGACCTTTGGCAAAGCACACACCAGCATTTAGCTGCTCAGCGAAATTAGGATACACCGTATTGCCCAACAGCATACCGAACAAAATTGCCAATGTTAAGGAAGATAATCCGACGATGCGCCCGTTCGACCAAGTGTCTAGACCAGTATTGAGCCATAAACAAAATAAACTACCGACCAGCACCACGACCAATCCTGCTAAGTGCCGATTGCTTGGAAAGTAACGATTCACTGAGTGGGTAAAAGCGTGCATGACAGAGCTATCCTATTATTGCTAATCGACATAAGCATAAACTTATGAATAGACAGTATAAGATAAGCTGATTTATAATAAAAACAGATTAATAAGATACAAGCTATCGATTTTTTAGGTTAACAGGATTGTATTAATCGTTTGATAGCAAGAATCTGGTATTAAAAAGCTATATTAAAGAGAACAATATCAAGAGATTGATATTAAAAAATTAGTCCTAAAAGACGGGCATAAGGTGTCATTAATTAATGAAAAAAGCGATGCAGACGCTACCGAAGATTACGCTAAAACAATTGGCGGTATTTGTGAGTATTTATCAGACAGGCAGCACCAGCCGTGCCAGGGAAGCGCTGCATTTATCACAGTCAGCCGTCAGTAGCGCGCTGACTGAGCTTGAATCTAGACTGCAAATGCCATTGTTTGAGCGCGTTGGGCGTAGGCTTAATCAGCATCCAAATGCCCATCCCATTTATGTGCAAGCGCAAGCAATTTTGGGGCAGTCACTGACGCTTGAACATTATCACAAGCACCAAGCAGGACAGATTCATATTGGCGCGAGTACGACCATAGGTAACTATGTATTGCCACCGTTGCTGGCTGAGTTATATAAAGCCTTGCCAAATGCAAATGTGAATACTTATATCGCCAATACCCAAGAGGTAGTCGCGGAGGTCGAGCAGCTAAATATAGATATTGCGCTAGTAGAAGGGATGCCGCGACCTGCGGATACTAAGGTCATTGAGCAGCATGCATGGCGAACGGACACCTTGATAGTCTTTGCCAAACGCGATAGCAAATGGCTGACAGATATGGCAGCATATAACGATGTGGATAATTGCTACGAGCTTAGTATTGAACAACTGGCACGATTACCATTATTGGTGCGAGAAGCAGGTTCGGGTACTCGGCAAATTATCGATGAGCAATTATTACAGCATATGCCCGATGCCGAAGTCATCATGGCCATTCAGCAATCGGAGGCGATCAAGCATATGGTCAGTGCCGATATTGGGCTGGGTTGTCTATCACAGCACGTGATTGAGGCAGAATTGGTCAGCGGTAAGTTAGTACAAGTAAAAGTGGCAGGCATCGATTTGTCGCGAACTTGGTGGCTAGTGTGGCACAAAGCCCGCCATCAAAGCCCAATTTGGCAAAGCTTTATTGATATTTTGACATCAGAATGAGGGTTAGAGACATATAATAAAAAACGTCCCATAGCCATGACTATAGGACGTTTTATAAAATGTTATGTTTAGCTTGTAATATAAGCGGCTCAAGTTAACTCATTAAAGCTAAGCCGCCTTTACACTTAAGCATTGTTTATTGAAAGGTGAGCGCTTATTTATTAACAGGCTTATCCAGTCTCACGACTAAGCTATCGCAGGGTACATTTGGCAAAATATTATCTGCTGTTGCCCCACTAAGCCATGCGACGATACCATGGCGCTCATGACGACCGATAACCAGTAAATCAACGTCATGCTTATGACAATAATTGACGATACCTTCGCTACTAGAGATGGCGGTGGTCACCTCGGCATTGACGGCGGTTAAGCCATTACGCTCTAAAAATTGTGCTAGCTTGGCTCGTGCTTCTTGGCAACGCTCATCGTCAATCTGGTCATATAAGCTAGAGGCGGGTACTAGCTCATAGCCAAAACCAACCATCGTATCTTTGACAATATGCAGTACAGACAGCTTAGAACCCGGACGGTTATCGACGATTTGTTTGGCTTTTTGCGCCACTGTGTCGGCATCAGATAACAAATCGGTAACCAGTAAAATATGTTGGTAACTCATGAGGTGCTCCTCGTAGCAAGTAGTCTTAACTATAGCACTACTAATGACTGCTGTTAAGTAATGTCGGCATACTTTTAAAGCGCTAAGGTATTGTCCTTCCTAATTGTACTATAGTTAGATTCAAATAATTTCGATACAAGGAAACCGAGCGCAAGTTATACATTAGTATGCTTAGCGAGGATGACGATGTAGCGGATTTATATGGATTTGACTATATCAGCGCTGCTCTTTATTAGGATAATGCCTTGACTTCTCTGTCTGCTAGCCCCATCTATTAGCGCTAGACCCATTTTTTCATTGCTATAGCTTACCCACCATAAAACCGATAAAATTTTGAGCGTTAAATTTTAATGATCATTTTATCACGCACATTGTTACCATTCTATTTACCCTGAACTGCAGGGCATTATCTACATAATGAGCTAAGGACAACTATGACTGACACCGCATTTACCGCTGACCTAACATTGCACTCCGCATTTGAGTTGATTGAACATCGCCATATTGAGGCGCTATCGATGGATGTGCTGATCAGTCAGCATGTTAAGACTGGTGCGATGCATTATCACTTAGCACATCCAAGTGATGAAAATGCGTTTTTGGTAGGTTTTCGCACCCAGCCAATGGACTCAAAAGGCGAAGCGCACATCTTAGAACATGTGGCTTTATGTGGTTCTGAGAAATTCCCTGTGCGTGATCCGTTCTTTTCGATGATTAAGCGCTCGCTCAATACCTTTATGAATGCGATGACCGCTGCTGATTGGACGGCTTATCCGTACGCCACACAAAACAAAAATGATTACTTTAACTTGCTTGCCGTTTATCTTGATGCGTCATTTTTCCCGAATATTCATCCGCTTGATTTTGCTCAAGAAGGTATTCGTGTTGAGTTAGATGAAAATGACAAGCCGCAATTTAAGGGTATCGTTTTTAATGAAATGAAAGGCGCTATGAGCGGCGAGATTGATCAGCTGTATCATGCCGTTGCCCATCATCTCTTCCCAACGACGACGTACCATTATAATTCGGGCGGTGAACCTGCTGATATTCCTGACTTGACCCATCATGAGCTGGTCGAATTTCATCAAAGCCATTATCACCCATCAAACAGTGTGATTATGAGTTTTGGTAATATTCCTGTCGCTGAGACGCAGGCAAAAATCCATGAAGATGCCTTGATTCAGTTTGAGGCGGGCAAGAAGCATGTATCGCGTCCAGAAAAACGTCTGTCTGCACCGATTAGCGCTACCGACACTTATACCGCTGACGAAGCTGGCCCTGACCAAACCCATCATGTTGTGGCGTGGTTATTGCCATCGATTACCGACCCCAAGCAGCGCCTTGCTTTGCGTCTACTAGAAGGCGTGTTGATTGAGCATGCTGGCTCGCCGTTGCGTGCTTATCTGGACAGCCATCCACTCGGCAAAGCACCAAGTCCGCTATTGGGACTGGATGACAGTCATTATGAAATGGTCTTTTATACGGGTCTGCGCGGTTCAAACCCAGAGCATGCCGAAGCAGTCGAGCAGGGCATTATTGATTTGCTGACCGAAGTTGCAAACTCACCAGTCGATGACGAAACGATTGAAACCATCCTGCATCAGATTGAGATAGATCAGCGTCATATCGGCGGTGACAGCATTCCTTATGGTTTGAATCTCATGCTAGAAGGCTTTAGTACCGCCATTCATGATGGCAATCCAATCGATGTGTGGGAAGTTGACGAGCATTTGCAATGGCTGCGTGAGCAAGTAAAAGACGAGCAGTGGTTGCCGAATTTAATTAAGACTCATTTGCTTGATAATCAGCACCGTGTCCGCGTTACTCTGACGCCTGACAGCGAAAAAACTGCTCGTTTAGCGGCAGCTGAGCAAACGCGTCTCGACACTATCGCCATGGATTTGACTGCTGATGATAAAGCCATTTTGCACAAGCAAGCATTAGATTTGGCAGCGCGCCAAGCGGCACCAGATGATTTGAGCTTATTGCCAAAAGTTGGCTTGGATGACGTACCGACGGATATCAGCTTTAAGCAAGGCAAGCAAAAACAAGTGAATTTGAGTGGCCAAGACAGCACCTTATTTGAATATGAAGCAGGCACCAATGGCTTGTATTATTATCAAGTGATTGTGCCGTTGACCGATGCGATTGGTAATGCAGGTACAAGCGAGTTACCCGTCAATGAAGTCATTAATCATCCGCTACTGCCTATTTATTTAAGCTTACTGTCTGAGCTGGGTACCGACTCGCTAAGCGCCCATGAAATGCAAGCCAAGCAAGCGGCGCATTCGTCAGGTGTGACAGCGCGTATCAGCCAACGTACCAATATCGATGACAGCCAGTCTATCAGCAGTTATTTTGTGGTGGCAACGCGCGCGCTAAACCGCAAGCCTGAGGCGATTGATTTACTCAAAGAAGTGATGGAGCACAGCGTCTTTACGGAGCATGACCGTATCAAAGAAATTCTGCAGCAACGCCAAGCAGGTTGGCAGTCAAATCTTGCTGGTTCAGGGCATGCTTATGCGATGCAAACGGCCAGTCGTGGTATGAGTCGCCAAGCGCAGTTAGAGTATGTGCGTAGTGGTCTGCCAGCATTGAACGCGTTAAAGGACTTTTTAACCCATGCCAGCAATGATGATGCGCAGTGGGATAAGCTTGCCACCAGTTTGATGGATTTACATCAACGTTTCATCAGCCTCCCTAAGCATGCCGTCATCATCTGTGAAGCCGAGCAAACTGAACGCTTAAGCCATTTGATTGTCGATAGCTGGAAAGACAGCCAAGCGCCACGTATTGCCGCGCAGCTAAGCAGCTCTGATGCTAGTATTGAAGACAATATCCCAAGCGAATTTGCTGAGTTGCAACTTGATGCGGCACTAAATGGTGAGAAAGACGTTGTCAAATCGTTAGAAAGTGGTGCCGCGCTCGATGTTGAGGACTTGGCATGGTTAGTGCCGACCAATGTCTATCATAATGCCAGTGCCTATACGGTTCCAGCGGCTGATCATCCTGATACAGTAGCCTTGATGGTATTAGCGCCTTACTTGCGCAATGGCTATTTGCATAGCGCCATCCGTGAGCGCGGCGGTGCTTATGGTGGCGGTGCGGGCTACGATGCCAATGCTTGCGCCTTTAAGTTCTTTAGCTACCGTGATCCGCAGTGCGCTGAGACCTTTGCTCATTTTGATGCCAGTATCGAATGGTTATTAAATGAGCCGCAAACCGATGAGCAATTGGAAGAAGCTATTTTGGGGATTATCTCCGGTATGGACAAACCGGGATCTCCAGCAGGCGAAGCGATCAAAGCATGTTTTTCTGATCTGCATCATCGCGGTGCTGACTGGCAGCGTAAAATGCGTGCGTCAATTTTAGCCGTGACAGTCGCTGACTTACAGCGCGTTGCCAAGCAATATTTGCAAGGGCAAAAACATGTGCGTGCAGTCTTAGCGCCTTATGACAAAGAAGAAAAGGTAAAAGAGCTTGGTTTTGAGGTTTGTAAAATAAAAAGCTAAGGTGGTCAGACTTACCATGAGGCACAAAAAAGCCAAGCATCAAGCTTGGCTTTTTTGTGCCTAAGCACTCAATTAATACCGTTTAATGCTTTGGTCTTTGCCAATATAATCTTGATGCACAGGGAATTTATCATGGCTATCGAATTGCTTACGATCTTCAAAGTAACTGGTTAGTGTGCGACGTACCGCTTCAAAGGCGATGCTATCCCATGGAATGTCTTCTTCACTAAATAACGCACAATCAAGACTCTCAGAGCCAATACCATAAGCGCCATCTTTGAGATCGTTCAAGTAAATCGCATAAATTTGCCCAATATCAGGGATATCATAGAGGCAGTATAAATGAGGGTTGGTCACCACCGCTTCAGCTTCTTCAAAGCTCTCACGCGCCGCGCCATCAGCGATGGTTTCGCCATTCTCCATAAAGCCTGCTGGTATCGTCCATAAGCCATATTGTGGCTCAATCGCTCGGCGGCATAGCAATACTCGGCCCTTGTGAACGACCAATGAGCCACAGATGACCTTTGGGTTTTCGTAGTGAATATAGCCACAATTTGGGCAGACCAAACGCGGGATATTATCGGTGGCCGGTATTTTACGTTCAGCCTCGTTGCCACATTGTAGACAATAGCGCATATAAACTGCCTTGTTATTATGATAAGAAAGGATATGGGGTGTCACTGTAATAGCTTGGGTGTGCAGCGTTATACTTAGGGTGCAACAGTCATGCTGCCGTACGATCGTAAATAACAGCCATTACCTTAAGATAGCACATATTTTCTTTGCACAGAATGATGATAACAGTAATGTATAGTCAGAGCACTTTCAAACCGCTACCGTGTTACCCGTCCTAGATGTACTCAGTGTACTATCTGCGGTCGATCGCCTTTTAGCGATTCTAAAATTCCTTGACTATATCATTTCACCGCAGAGTCGTTGTTTGTTGCTATAAAAGAAAGGCTCTCAATTAATTCTTGTGATACAAATAGGCAGTCACATAAATAGCATGCAGTAAACAGGCGATTGCGCTAATCTAGATTGAGACATTATTTTGGGTCTTTAATTAGCACACGCTCTAGGGCATGTCCTCAATACTATGTTCCTTGTTTGACTGCAATTTACCTCATTTTTATCACCATTTTTAAGATGAGGACACACCCTAGCATTTATTAAATCATTTAATGATAAATCTATAGATTTGATGATGATAACTATCATTTTATGACTATTGTTTTTATGAATATCTTATTGTGACAAAGCTTTATACCGATAAAAATACAAGGCAATTATAATGTTACTTCCCCCGCAGTCTGTAAGTTTTGATGAATTGTCAGTCGCTGTGCCAGACTTTATTCGTTATCCCACTATTAGAAAATTGGCAGAGCGAGTGCAGCATGAGACATTAAATGCTGTCACCAGCCCAGCAATGTACAACGCTGGTGGCACCTCTCGCCGTACTCGTATTTTAGACAGCCTATATCAGACGCCCATTGCTGATGCCTCGGTGTTGGTTGCCATCACCCATGAACGTCATCCTAAGCTGCTATTGACACGCCGCGCTGCCCATATGAATAGTCATGCTGGCGAGGTATCTTGTGCAGGCGGTAAGCATGAAGCTGGCGATGGCAACAATGTCGTTACCGCATTACGTGAGGCTTGCGAAGAGACGGCGCTACCACCCAATAAAGTCCAGCTACTTGGTCAATTGCCGATCCAAACGTCCAAAAGCGGTATGAGTGTACGCCCGATTGTCGCGCTTATTGCGCCAGATTTAGTATTAGTACCTGAGCTTGGCGAAATCTCACGCATTTTTTGGGCAGATTTTGAAACCTTATTAACTCAGCCCACCGTAGAGTATGCGATAGAATATGCGATGCAAGATCAAATGGCGACCATCCTTACGCCCAGCTGGCAAGTGGATGGTGAAACAGTATGGGGTTTAACAGGACGAGTCATCGCTAGCTTATTAGAAACGGGGTTTGATCGGCAGCTTGAGTGGTATTACCGTATACAAGATACGCGCAATTAACACGCAGGGCAGTTGAGTTTTTCGCTTAAAATGTTCAACAGACCCTAGTCATCATTACTTATAGTAGTCGTCATTTTTTTTGAGCCACCAATTCATATTGTCTTGCCGTTTGGCACGGAACGCTTCTAATTTATGCGCCACAGCTTGATTGTGCTGGCGCGCTGTATCGAGAGCAAAGAGAATCGGTACTGATGATAAGACGCCAAAGCGGATCTTTGATTTTGGCAAATCCAAGCCATCACCGATATCATCACCGACTAGCGTCCGTGTCACACTGGCATTGACCATTTCAACGAAACGCCCACGGCGATTGTCTTCTCCCATCAGCTGACGCGGCAAATCATGCAGGGCTTTTGCTAGCGGCTGTCCCATCTTAAAATCTAGTTGTTGTATAGAAAGGTAGGTATATAACCATTCCCAACAAGCCGCTTCGTCTTTTGGTAGGCGATCTAGATCAACGCCCATCCAGTAGCTGGCCAGATTCCATAAATGTAAAATCCCTTCTGCTTCCTCAGGGCTGATGCGTGCACCCAGTAGGCGTAGGCCGCGCATAATCAACAACGAAAACTGCAAATGGGTAGCAATCATGTCGGTTTGATTAATAGGAAGACCCCAGTAATCCGTGTTCCAGCTGCCATCTGGATTATGATGCTGGTCGGCATTTGCTATGACACCTTTAGCAGCATTCCCTTTACCTTTAAGCAGGTTTTGTCGCACCAGTGTATGGATTTGTCGTACCTGAATGGACTGCCGCCACCCCTCAGAGCCAATCGCTAGCACTTGCTCGATGGGCTGGCGGTCGTTAGCCATATTGGCAGTTGATTGTGGATGCTCAGAGACCGCTAGAATATAAGCATAAGTACGCATCAAGCGCGGTAGCGCATCGTGCATCAAAGCACCAGTTTGAATCAAAGGCAAGGAAAGAGCAGGGATGCTATAGCCAGCCATCAGCGCGACGTTACGAAGTAGCCAAATAAGCATCAGCGGATAACGTCGATAGGCGACTGCGCCAATTTGCGCAAGCTTAGGATCAAACCAATCTGGATGGCTGCTAAATTGTTCAGTTAAGGCGCTAAACGAAGAGTGGGTTATGGGGTCATGGGTCGGAGTATCGTCAAGAATGATGTGCTGTAAGGGTTTAGAAAAACGAATACCGTCAGCCGCTAAAGCATCCGCGAGTGGATCACCGATATCATAGCCTGCGACTATCTCGTCTAATAAGTCTTGCGAGATGGCAAAGTCTTTTGGTAATAAATAACGTTTAATGCGTTTTAGGACCTGTAAGTCGCTATGATCATCGACAGCAGTGGTACGGCCATGACGCTGATAAGAAGTTGCCGACTGACGATAGGTGTCTAAATTTAAACCATTGTGCTTTTTGTTCATATTCATCCTTACACCTATCATCTATCGCGTGCGTCTGTTGCTTATCAATTACCTCATTGTCCTATTGGTCCATTAATCGAATTAATGACGGGTCAGATCTACCGAAGTACTGTTAATGTCTTCTTTTAGCGTTGCTTTGAGCATCATGTAACCGGCGATACCAGAGACAATTGAACCCATGATAATACCCAAACGCTCATCAAATAAGGTCGTGTCGCCTGCGAATGCTAAGCCACCGATAAACAAACTCATGGTAAAACCAACCCCGCATAGTAAGGATGCACCGTAGATTTGCTTAAAGTTCATCCCTCTTGGCATGGTCGAGATACCAAGTTTAAAGATTAACCAGCACATTATCATCACGCCCAGTTGCTTACCGATGAAAAGACCAGCGGCGATACCTAGCGGCACTGAGTGAAATAACTCAGCGAAGCCTGCACCTTTGAGCGAGATACCCGAGTTGGCAAACGCAAACAGGGGCAAAATACCAAAGGCAACGGTGTTGTGTAGATCATGTTCTAGCTCTTCTACTGGCGAGTGCTCAGGATCAGTACGATCGAACATAGGAATAAATAGGGCTAACACCACACCTGCCAATGTCGCATGAATACCAGATTTGAGTACCGCAATCCACATAATCACGCCGATGAGTAGATAAGGGGTGATGCTCGTCACATTGCGACGATTGAGTAAGTATAAAAACGGCAGACACAAACCAGCGACAGCTAATGAGCCCAGTGACAAGTCGTTGGTATAAAATAAGGCGATGATTAAAATGGCACCAATGTCATCAAAAATAGCAATAGACACCAAAAACACCTTTAATGAGTTTGGTACACGATTGCCAAGCAGGCTTAAGATACCCAAAGCAAAAGCGATGTCTGTCGCCGCAGGGATCGCCCAACCTTTCCAAAAATCAGGTTCATTATAGTTAAAGAGCAAATAGACAATGGCGGGCATAATCATGCCACCCAGTGCCGCTCCAGCAGGCAGGATAATCTGCTTAATGTTAGAGAGCTCACCAATCAAGACTTCACGCTTTAGCTCAAGTCCGACTAAGAAAAAGAAAATAGCCATCAGACCATCATTGATCCAATGACTGGCATCTTTGGCAATACCAAATTCGCCAATACGAATGGATACAGGGGCATGAATAAAAGCCTCATACCAAACGCTGAGGGGGCTATTGGCAATGATCATTGCAGCAATGGCAGCCAATGCTAAAACGATACCGCCTGCTGCCTCAAATTCGAAAAATGCCTTAATTCTTTTTATTGCCATATCATCCTCATTTACTAAATACAATTTGCTAAATAATGCAATAACCTCAAGTATCTATACTGTTAAATTGGACAGTGTCGCAGATAGACGTTAACAGTTTCTCATAATCTCATTCATATACACAACAAAATCTGTAAAACTGAAACCATAAACCTATCTTACCCTATCAATAAGAGCGAAATGCCAGCGCTATGGCGAGAGGCAAAGCAGGAATAAATCATAAAATCTGTCATTGATAAAAATATTATTCTTAAATATTTCAATAACCTGTTAGACAAATCTAGCAGACTTCAGCTCGTTTTTGGCTTTTTTTAGTCTTTTATCTCTATAATGAGCGGCATTACGCAGTGTTCTGTCACAGCTTTGATACATATCAGCAGTACTATTGGCTAGCTACTAGCAAAGTTGGTAGCAACACTAGTAGTGATGATTTATTCTCAGTTCTTAAAGCCAGCTCTTAGGGCTTCTTCATTTTTCATCATAAAGTTTACAGGTCGGTGTTATGGACTTATCATTCTCTCTAGAGATTATTTTAATGCTGACAGCCGTGGCAGCGCTGGCAGGTTTTATTGACGCTATCGCAGGTGGTGGTGGCTTATTAACCATACCAGCCATGCTACTAGCCAATATTCCCCCAGTGCTAACGCTGGGCACTAACAAGCTGCAAGCCGCTTCAGGTGCGCTAGCAGCGTCCATTACGATGATTAGAAAAGGGGTCGTCAAGCCACAACGTATCAAGGTGGCCATTATTGCTGCTTTTATCGGTTCAGTTATCGGTACGATCGCCGTACAGATGTCACCACCTGATTTGCTCGAAAAGCTGATTCCGTTTTTAATCGCAGCGATTGGTCTCTATACGCTATTTGCACCCAGACTTGGTGAAGTAGAAGCCGCACCGCGTATCTCAGAAGGCAAATGGCAAAAAGTCGTGGCACCTTTAATTGGTTTTTATGATGGTTATATCGGCCCAGGAACTGGCATGTTCTTTGCGCTTGGTAATGTGGCTTTGCGCGGTCGTCAGATCATTGAAGCGACAGGCGCGGCAAAGGTCTTGAACTTATCGACCAATATTGGCTCGCTGATTTTCTTTATTTTGGGCGGTAATGTATTGTGGAAAGTGGGGCTAGCAATGATGGTTGGGCAAACGATAGGTGCGTATTTTGGCTCGCACATGGTGGTTAAAGGCGGTAGTAAGCTGATTCGTCCGATGATTGTATTGGTGTGTTTTGCCATGTTGACCAAATACGTTTTTGGTTAAATAACAATAGGGTCTGTTGAACATTCAAATATTAGGACTGCTGATCGCTAAAATCGTATCAAACGTTTTATCAAATCAGGCGTAAACTGACGATAATGTCGAGACCTTAGCTAGGTTTACAACAACGTTTGGGGTGATTTTAGCATCAGCCTTTCAGGGCAGGGCTATTTTTTGCCAATACATGGCGAAATTGTCTACCCTAGAATGACTAGGCGTCAAAAATTTCACTGCGTATTGTCTAAAAAATAGCCACTGCCAGTGCCACATTTGAATGTTCAACAGACCCTAATAAATAATCTTATATGTCTCAAAAAAACCTCAGCCGATTTGGCTGAGGTTTTTTATTTTATGAACGTCTATTTATAGTCGATTCAATTTAAAAGTAGTACAAGGCAACCGAGTGTAGATGTATATGTGATACTTCAAGCGAGGTTAACGCTGTAATACTTTTATAGTGGAATGACTATAGCAGTGTTGATTAGCGACGACGATCTACATCATCATACTCACTACCCATGATGCCATCACTGAAGACTTCAGAGAATTCACGCTCGTTGTCTTCATCAATATGACCGTCAAATACGTCTTTCGCGCCAGCGTCAGGATCGTTATAAATAGCCAGATCCATTTTGCCTTCTGATTTTGCTACGATGGCAGTTACTGCCGCATCACCACCAACGTTGACAGCGGTACGTAACATATCAAGAATACGGTCGACACCTAAGATTAAGCCAATACCTTCGATTGGTAAGCCAACTTGAGCAAATACCATAGAGAGCATGATCAGACCAACACCAGGAACACCAGCAGTACCAACAGACGCCAGTACCGACATCAAGATAACCGTCAGATACTCGGTCACGCCCAAATCAATACCATAAATATTGGCAATGAAGATGGTCGCTGTACCTTGCATGATAGCCGTACCATCCATGTTGATGGTGGCACCAAAAGGAACGGTAAACGAAGCGACAGAGTTATTCACACCCATACGCTTGGTAACGGTACGCAAGGTAATAGGAATCGTCGCGTTTGAGCTTGATGTACTAAAAGCAAAGATCTGAACTTCGCGCATTTTTGCCAAAAAGGTCTTGATAGACAAGCCTGAAGCAAGCTTAAGTACAATCATCATGGTGATAAAGAAATGGAAGGCCAATGAACCGACCAATACCGCAACATAACCAAGTAATGACCAAATTAAGTCTAAACCAAGGTCAGCCATCGCCTTGGTCAATAGGGCAAAGACACCATATGGTGCAAGATTCATAATGATAGTCACCATCTTTAAGATGACTTCATTAATTAATTCTAAGCTTTGTACCAAGCCTTTGGCAGGCTTACCAACCATCAGAATACTGACACCGATGAGAATGGCAAAGAAAATAATCGACAACATATCACCATTTGCCATCGCGCTGATGGGGTTGGATGGGATGATGTTTGAGAAAACATCAAGCAATGGCGGCGCTGATGCTGCTTCAAAAGTGGCGTCAGTGCCAATGTTCATGCCCTTGCCGATACCAAATAGCGAGCCAAGTCCAATCGCCGTCGCAATAGCAAGCGCGGTGGTGAACATATAAATCATAAAGGTTTTGGTACCAATACGACCAAGCAGACGAATATCACCAATACCGCACACACCGCAAATCAATGAGATAAGTACTAGCGGTACGACCAACATTTTGAGTGAGTTAACAAATAGCTTGCCAATAATAGCGAGGAAGCCGTTTGTAATATACGTATTAACAAAGCCGCCTTCTGCGTTTAGTCCTGAATAGTTTATAAACAAACCCAGTATGATACCGAGCGCCATGGCAACCATGATCTTGCCCGTCAGTCCCATATTTTTCCACATAACCTCTATCCTTTTATATGCAACGCTCAGTAGTCAGTACGGCAATAAATCAATATATCTATGATTGTTATCTCAACGCCTGATGGTGTTACGTCTATATGTTTTTGTGTATTACTTAGTGTCAGTTTTTTTGACAATATAAAATAATTGTTAAGGGTACTGCAAGATTTTTTTATCATTTAAATATCGTGACATTAGCGATTTTTTCCGTTTCACTTATTTTATTGTCATAATAAAGACCTTAAACGCGAGTAAAGTGCATGTTAAATAGTAAATATAGACGGCAATTTTTTTGGCAAAAAAAGCGAGACCGCCTATTTTAGACGGTCTCGCTTTTGCTTATTTATCTGATTGATTTAAATAACTTTTTGACAGTAAGGGTTTCGTATGATTAAAAGGTTAAAGCGATATCTATCATAAATAGACGCCTGTCAGTGATTGCCTGTACCTTTAAACCTTACCCCTTTAGACCTTGTCGCTTTCATCGCGACGGAGGCCATCTTGCCATTTGCTGTCCTTGACTACCTCAGGTTGAGTATTGGTTGAAGTAGACTCTGAATCGTTAGATACTTCAAAGTCTGTTTTATTCAGACCATGATTATAGCTCATACGCTGGTTAAGCGTTGATTCGGCATCACGATAACGAGGGTCAAGTGCTTCTGCTTCTGGATCAGATGCCTCAAAATGTGTTTGCCCGCGAACTTCTTCGACGGTACTTTGCTCGTCCACCATTTTTACATCGCCATCGCTCTCATAGCCGTGATCAGGGTTGGCATCACCCGTTTGATCTTGAGGATCTGTGGCTACCATCGAGCTGCTAGACGCTGTGCCATTTTTTGCTTGGGCCTCATTTTTTAGCTGCGCATAATCAGTCAGCTTGTGCACGGCGTTCTCTAGGGTATGTGGGTTTTCACGCTCTTGCGCTTTCAATAGATGTCCATCGAACACATCTGTTAATAATGAATCAAACCGTAGCCCATTATATTGAATCAGTTTCTCAGCTTCTTCTTCAGTGATATCACCATTTTGGCTGGCATAGACCACATGATCTTCGAAGGTTAAGCCTTCAAAGCTGTCTTTATGCTCTGCTTTTTTGAATTTCTGCCACAAGGGTTCAATGTCAAGTAAGGTTTGATACGCATGCTCCATGCGACCGCTGACATCATCAGGCAAGGTATTATAATAGACCATGGTCTTGAGATAATCACGGAAGGGGTTGGCTTCATGGTCATCCATAAACACATCGCCCAGTTTGGTTTTCAACTCATCGCTCGCTGGGGTAAAGATACGACCACTCGGGAAAGTCACGAAGCTGACGACACCAGCCGCCATACGATTTGGGAAGTTGGCAAAGAAAGAAACAAAGGCTTCTTGAATGGTATAGAGGCTGTTTTGTAGCGCGACCTCGGCATGTAAGCGTTCAGCTTCTGATTTGCTGCCATGCTCATAAAACTGCAAAATAGCGGTCGCAATGAACAAGTGACCATGAATATCTGCCAAACGACCAGAGAGCATCTCTTTGCGCTTCAAATCACCAGCTAACAATCCTAAAGCCATGTCAGCTGTCAAGGCAAAGCTAGCACTTAGACGGTTGATATGTTTGTAATAAGGGCGGGTAAAGTCATCGGCAAAGCTTGGCGCATCGCTACTGCCACCGATATAACCAGCGATAAAGGCTTTTGCCCCGCGGTTAAAGGTATAGCCCAAATGTTTAAAAAATAACGTATCGAACTCTTTGGTCGCAGATTCTTTGTCTTCACTTTGTAAGAGTTGTAATTCGTCAAATAAATACGGATGACAACGCATCGCCCCTTGACCAAAGATCATCAAAGAACGCGTTAAGATGTTGGCACCTTCAACAGTGATAGAAACGGGAATCGCTTGGTATGGCGTCGCCAAAAAGTTACGTGGCCCCATTTGTACAGCGCGTCCACCGACGACATCCATACCATCGTTGACAACGCTACGCATGGTTTCTGTCGCATAGTATTTTGCCATTGCTGTCATAACCGATGGCGTACCACCTTGGTTGAGTCCGCAAGTGACCAAATGACGGAACGCTTCTAACATATAAGTATTACTCGCCATACGGCTAGTGGCGTCTTGTACACCTTCAAATTTACCTACTGATATCTTGAACTGCTCACGAACTTTGGCAAACGCACCAACCGACAGATAAGTCATCTCACTGGCTGAAGTGGATAAGGCTGGCAGCGAAATACCGCGACCCACACCCAGACACTCCATCAGCATGCGCCAACCGCGCCCAGCGTTCTCAACACCACCGATGATATAATCTAGTGGGATAAAGACGTCTGTGCCATCGACCGTACCATTCATAAATGGCGAGCCGATTGGGTTATGACGCGGCCCTGTGATGACGCCTTCGTGGCTAGCAGGAACCAACGCACACGTAATGCCATAATCGGTTTTGTTAGGGTCACCAAGCAGACCTTCGGGATCGTGCATTTTAAATGCCAATCCAACCACAGTAGCGATAGGGGCAAGGGTAATCCAGCGCTTAGAAAAGTTCATACGCAGACCAAGCATTTGCTCGCCTTCGTGAGTTCCGTAACACACCACACCTGTATCAGGAATAGCGCCAGCATCCGAACCGGCCTCAGGACCAGTCAGACCAAAGCATGGCACTTCTTCGCCTTTTGCTAAACCGGGTAGCCAGCGTTGCTTTTGCTCATCCGTCCCATAATGCATGAGCAGCTCACCAGGGCCGAGTGAGTTTGGCACCATACAGGTCACGGCTGCGGTGGGTGAGCGCGAGGCAATTTTACTCATTACCCGACTTTGGGCATACGAGCTAAACTCAAGACCACCAAATTCTTTAGGAATAATCAGACCCAAAAAGCCATTACTCTTGATAAATTGCCACGCTTCGGGCGACAGGTCTTTATCTTCATGCTGAATTTTCCATTCATCAAGCATGGCACACAGCACTTCTACTTCATTGTCTATAAAGCTTTGTTCTTCTTCTGACAGTTTTGGATATGGGTAATTGGCAAAAGTGTCCCAGTTAGGCGCACCCATAAACAGCTCTTTTTCCCACCAGCTCGTACCCGCATCGAGAGCTTCACGCTCAGTATCACTCATGCTTGGCATTGCGCCAGCGAGTATCTTATAAACAGGCTTGGTAATCAATGACTGACGGATAGGCGCGACAAGCAGCACCAAACACAATAGCAATATCGGTATGCCTAAAATAAGTGACCATGGACTGATGATGGTGGTCACGACCACGGTAATAATGGCGACGATACTACCAGTGACGCGCGATAGAGACAGCAAAAAGATGGCCAAAACTGTGGCTAACTGTATGATTACTGCCAAAATAAATAAGCCAACTGCCATGACTGTCTCCTTGGTAAAACCTAACTGGAAAATGAGGTAAAGCTCAGAAAGAGATTATATTAAGAAAGCATCTTATTTAAAATAATGGGTTTTAAATCAATTAACTTTGAATCTAAAACCTTTTAGAATAAACAATGTCATTATTTTTATAGCAATCATATTAAAAATCTATTGGTGAACAAACTTATAAACGTCTATCACAACGTCATTCTGACTCAAAGAACCATTCTTGAGTCAAAAGGATGCGATAAAACTAGGATTGCTGACCATTAGAAACATACATTTGATGCTCTACAAAAACTAATGTATCAAAATATAAATAACTGAGCGAAAGTTAGCTACTAATATGAAATAGTTATCGATAACTATCAATAGCGAAAATGCTATTCTGTGTCGAGGATATGTATCATATATCTAGATATATCTTCAATAAATCAGCGTTATAATTGATTCAAGATAACTGCGTGTCCATTATCAAAGTATCATGGCGTTAACCTCGCTTGAAGTATGGTGTATAAGTCTTTACTCGAATATTTTTCGATTAATCGAAAGGCGCTAAGCAGCTTTCGGCATAAGATAATGTCTGATTGCGTCCAACGATGATGTGGTCAATCAAGGATAAGTCTATCAAATCGCAGGCTTTCTTTAGCTCGTAGGTCAATAGATTGTCTGCCGTTGAAGGGGTCGCATCGGTATGCGGATGGTTGTGCGCGACGATGAGTTGACTGGCAGCATGGCTCAACGCATGACGGAGTACGTGTTTGATACAGACGGAACAGGACGAGATACCGCCAGTAAACAGTATTTCAAAGTTTAATAGGTTTAGCGCATTGTCTAAGCAAAGGACGGCAAAGACTTCACGGTGCTCACCGCGCAATTGGGTGCTGATATAGTCCTTGACGACTTGTGAGCGTCCCAGTGCTTGACCTGTCTTTAGCTTACTGTCTAAATAACGCGTACCCATCTCAAGCGACGCCAATATCTGTGCGTACTTGGCAGGGCCAATACCATGACAAGCAAGCACAGTCTGTGGCGGCGCTGCTAAGAGTTCGGCAAGACTGCCAAACTGATCGATCAGATGACGTGCCAGCTCAATTGCCGACTGCGACTGCGTGCCAGTGCGTAAAAATATCGCCAATATCTCAGCATCTGTTAAGTGAGCGGCGCCAAATTTTAGCAGTTTTTCTCGTGGTCTATCATCTTCATGCCAGTCTTTAATCGCCATTGTCACTCCTTAATGAGGGTTGGATGCTAGATATATGATATAAATGCGGAAAACGTTACCCAACTTATCTCATAATTGTTACTATAAGCGCAATTTTATCTTTCAATTTTTTTACTGATGCCACGCTTATGTCGAATGTTATCCTTGCTATCACCGGCGGTATCGCCGCTTATAAATCTGCTATATTTGCCCGTCTGCTAATCA
This sequence comes from Psychrobacter glaciei, assembly GCF_014652895.1. Lineage (GTDB taxonomy): Bacteria > Pseudomonadota > Gammaproteobacteria > Pseudomonadales > Moraxellaceae > Psychrobacter > Psychrobacter glaciei. Next base: position 173,977 of record NZ_BMZR01000004.1, on the reverse strand, counting down.
AGGCAGGCTTTGATGTGCGTGTCATTATGACCACAGGTGCGCAGGCTTTTATTACGCCATTGACCCTACAGGCATTGACCGGTAATGAGGTGCATACGTCCTTACTTGATGAGCAGGCAGAGGCGGGGATGGGTCATATCGAGCTTGCTAAGTGGGCGGACTTGATCGTCATTGCGCCAGCCTCTGCCAATACACTGGCTCGCCTCGCGATGGGTATGGCTGATGATTTGTTGGCGACTGTGTGCTTAGCAACGACGGCTCCCGTTATTATTGCTCCAGCGATGAACCAGCAAATGTGGGCGCATCCAGCAGTGAATCTGAACGTCCAGACCCTACGCGATATGAATTATCAAATTATCCAGCCCGCTAGTGGTCAGCAAGCCTGCGGTGATGTGGGGGCAGGTCGTTTGCCTGAACCTGAGCAGCTATTGGCAGAAGTATTATTATTCAATGCCATGCAAACCACGCCGCAATTATTAGCAGGCAAAAGAGTGGTGATTACTGCTGGACCAACTGTCGAAGCGATTGATCCGGTACGCTATTTGTCTAATCACTCGACTGGAAAAATGGGCTTTGCATTAGCACGTGCTTGCGTGGCTGCTGGTGCAGACGTTATTTTGATTGCGGGTGGCAAAGTGGCACTGCCTACACCGCTCAATGTCACGCGCATTGATGTGTTGTCCGCGCAAGAGATGCTAATTGCTGTACAGCAATGTGTGGATGGTACGCACAGTGCGCTACAGTATGTGCCTGAAGATGAGCATGACCATTCTCACGATCATTCTCACGATCACAGCCATGAACATGCGCATCATCATGAACATCATGGCGAGTGTGATTGCGGTGATGATCGTAGCCATAACCACAGCCATGAGCTTGATAATAAGCATCATGCTCATAGCGAGAATCAAAATGTAATGGCGGATATCTTTATTGCCACTGCGGCTGTCGCCGACTATCGTACTGAAGAAGCTGCTCCGCAAAAAATCAAAAAGACCCAAGATGCGATGACGCTAAGTTTGGTCAAAAACCCTGATATCTTAGCGACCATTTCGCTTGCGCATCCAGAGCTGTTTGTCGTTGGTTTTGCGGCAGAAACGCAAGATATCGAGCGCTATGCTCGCGGTAAGCTGGTGGCTAAAGATTTAGATTTGATCGCTTGTAATGATGTCTCACGAGCAGACATTGGTTTCGCCAGCGATGACAATGCCATGCAAGTGTTTTTCTCTGAGCGCTATGAGCAAGCGGCAGTGACGCTGGAGAAGGCGAGCAAAGATAAGATTGCTGAGCAGTTGGCTGGCATCATTGGTGAGACAATATGGCAACGCCACAATGGTCACAGTGCCTAGTTATGTCACTCTTAATCCAGATGTTAGGTCTTAATAGTTATGGCTAATATAATGGATAGTGATAGCACCCAGACGTTGTTACTGATGGTAATCTTTGCGCTGGCATCGTTGCTACATGGTATTAGTGGGCTGGGTGTGACGTTGGTGACGACCACTGCGCTTGCTAGCATCTACCCGTTACCACATGCCATTGTGCTAGTTATCTTCCCTTCGTTATTGCTTAATGCCATGACTTGGCTGGCGGGTGGCGGGCGCACGATCTGGCAAAATTTCATCTATTACGGCAGGCGCTATTGGTTATTGGCGTTGACCAGCTTACTTGGTAGTATTCTAGGCGCGAAGCTCTTGCTATGGGTCGATAGCGCATATATTTTATTGCTATTGGCAGCGGTTATTGGTTTTTACGTCATAAGCAGCTTGCTTGGTAAGCAACTCCGGCTACCTGCTACCAAGCCTGTATTAATCATCGTTGGCTTTAGTGCAGGTGTGATTGGCGGCTCGACCAATGCCATGTCGACCATATTGATGATGTATCTACTGTCTGCCAGCGATGATAAGAACACCATCGCCAAAGTCGGCAATATGTGCTATTTCTTAGGTAAAATTGCCCAAATCATTGTATTACGTGAGCCTATTATGGCGCTCAGCAGTGGTGAATGGCAGCTGATTACTTTGCTCAGTGTTTTATCTATTGCCGCGCTTTTAGTTGGTATCCGCTTACGTCGTTATTTACCACAAGCACGCTTTCGTCAGCTTATTTTATTGATACTTACAGTGCTTGGTATTCGTGTCGGCTGGCAGGGGATTGTAGCGTTTTTATAAACTAGTTCGCGAGGCAGCTGGCTGTTTCAATGCTATTTTATGCGCGTGTTATTCTGTTATTTCATCAAAAAATATCTGTTGCGCCAAACGAAACGTATTGCAGTGCGCTTCAACCACATCTTCAATATCTTCTGAATAGCCGCCACCCATGACGATAGCGACAGGAATGTTGGCAGCTTTTGCTTGGCGTAACACATATTCATCACGCGCCTTACAACCTTCTATCGTCAGTCCAAGTTTTCCTAACTTATCGGTCGCCAGTACATCGACAGCAGACTGATAAAAGATCATATCTGGTGCAACGTCGCTAATTAAGCGCGGTAGCGTGTCCTCTAATATCTGTAAATACTCAGCATCACCAGTATCGTTGGCAAGTTCAATATCTAGGTCAGATAGTTCTTTGCGAAATGGATAGTTCTTGGCGCCATGCATACTAAACACAAAAACCCGTGGCTCATTCGTCATGATACTGGCATTGCCGTTGCCTTGATGCACATCTAAATCGACCACCAAAATCTTTTGCGCCTGTCCACGATTTAATAATAAATTACTCGCGATACAAACATCATTAAACACGCAAAAGCCCTCGCCATGATCGGCAAATGCATGGTGCGTACCGCCAGCAACATTCATCGCCACGCCATATTGCTGAGCATAAAGCGCACATTCATAAGTTGCATGGGCAATATGACGACCACGATCGACTAAAGCTTCGGTCATCTCAAAGCCGATAGGGCGTGCTTCCTTGCGCGGTAAGGTTTGGGTTTTAAGCTTATACCAATAGTCCATAGTATGAGTGGTCAAAATCTCTTCTTCGCTTAATCGCGCAGGGGCAAAGAAATTAACCATACTGATAGTGCCTTCAGCCAATAGCCGCTCAGGAATCATGGTGTATTTTTGCATGGGAAAACGGTGCTTTTCAGGCACGGCATATCGAAAAATATCAGAGTAAGCAATTTTGAGCATAGCGTTAAAGGATGTCTTTGTTGAGAGGGGTTTTAAGGATAGATAGGTTTAAGCGCTTTGAAAGTAAGGTATTGGTGAGAAATTGTAAAAACCGCAAATATCTATTGTGATCAGTTGATTACTGAACAAACTGCGTTGGCAAAAAGAAGGTTTTAGAATCTGATTGTTGACGCAGCTCTATTAATAAAGTCTGCATGTCTTCAGCAGGATCTTGATTATTGAGCAAGTCACTAAACAGCTCATTTGCCACAGTGGTCATTGCAATGACACTTTGTAGTAAATGCTCGATAATTTCGTCATTAATACCAACGGTTTCAACATCGACAGCGTGTTTATAGCGTATCTCGCCATCGTTAATATCCATTTCTAGGTTACCAATCAGCATGTCATAATTGATCTGAGTAATCAGTAGCATCGCTGCACTTTGATAACTTTCTGGTATTAAAAATGGCAAAATTCCATAGACTGCCAGTAGCTTGGTTTTTTCTTGTACACGGAACAAATAACCGCAGTTCAGTTGTTTATGACGCATTCTCAGCGACAAATGATGCGTTGTTTGGCTGTCAGTGCTTTTATCGCCACTGGTTTGGGGTCGATAGTGAGTATAGTGCCATTGCTTATCATTAAAGTACTGTTTTAGGCAGTCGATAATGGAAGTGTCATTAGGCTCGTGTTGTGATGCTTTTAATTTTGCCTCAGCTTGAGAACGCTCGCTGTCATTATTATCACGCTGACCGAAAAAACTGCCAGTAGAGTCAGCCGTATTCGCCTCATCGCTATTACGAGTGTTGGCGCTAGAGATTCCGGCCTGCATCAGATCAAGATCAATTTCATCGTCAGCCGCTGATGACTGCGTCGACAAGTTTGCGCCATCGACAACAGACTGCGGTGCTGAGGCAGTCAGTAACCGTTTGAGTTTTTGCCACAAGCTGAGTTTGTTACGTTGACTCATAAGTATTGTGCTGACAAGTAAATGGATGATATTAAAAACTGACCACTAAGTAAAAAACAGTCAGTTACTTATTGTTAAACATCAAACCCTCTTTGATAGCGGGCTGTGCATAAAATGCTTGCAACATCTCACGTATATGCGCTGTAAACCACTCGCTTTCAATGGCATCATGTACTACAGGCAATAGAGCTGTACTCAATTGCGTCATGGCTTGATCATCTATATATAAACTTGCGGCTACCGTTGCCATGCTATCGCCTTGATGGTTGGCATACCACGTATCGATGCTGGCTGACACGAGGCTGTGCAGATAAGGCGACATGCGCAGGCGGTTGTAGCTCTGTTGGATGCTGGCTTCGATATGCTCGATACTACTATTACCAGGCTCATCACTTAAATAATTTTGCAGTTGGCTAATCGGCTGATCTTTGATTCTTGCCCAACCGCTTACTAGTAACCGAGCGACTTCGTCATTTGATAAGTGCTCTTGGGCATTGGCTTCTGCACGACGTGCTAAGTCTTTAATATTACGATGCAAATACGTCTGTAGTTTTTCATCAAGATTTCTATTGGTCGCCTTTTCAAAAGAGCTGCGCCCAAACTTCATCAGTTTGCCAGCAGCGCCCGCTTTATCCAGCGTGGTTTCCATAAAGTCGTTGATCGCGTGATAGAGCGTTTGCGTCAGCAAATCTGCAAAAGTCTCGTTGCCGACCAGCGTATGAATCAAGATATTACGCTGCTGCTCATGGCTACCCACATAATTGGCTAGGGTCTGCACTTGAGTGTCATCCACCAGCTCAGACAACGGGACATTGTCATTGACTGGATGATAAATAATCGTATGCAAGATATCGCGAATATCTTTACGTATCACATCCGTCATCGGTTGGTTCAGTAGCCAATCGTTGATCAGATGTTGCAAATCATCGGCGCTGACATATTTATTCAATGGCTGGGCAGCAAACCACTGCCAAGCCTCTATGCTTAGCGGTTCTGCTTGTTGCCGCAACCATTGCTGCATAAAGGCAACTTGTGCGTCGACTAAGCTATCTATTGTTAGCGCTGGCGTATCTAAATTTTGGCTATCTTTTGAAGTCTGCATAGGTTTTGAGGTCATAGTTATCGACAATTTGTTATACTGTGTGGTTGGGGTAAGCATAAAGTATTATGCCACGAACATGATATTTGTTGGTGACGAATATTGACTGCTGCTTGATAAATAATGAGAGGTTTGAATGACAGCTCTGAATACCGCCTTACTTACGCTTGATGAGCTGACCGTTCAGCGCGGTGAAATCCCTCTATGTGAAGGCGTTGCGCTCGATTTACCTGCGGGCAGTATTTGTCACTTGATTGGTGCTAATGGTACGGGCAAAACGACGCTACTGATGCAGCTGGCTGGATTATTACCAGTGTTGGAAGGTCAAGTTTACTATCAAGGAACAGCCAGTTTACCGGTTCAGCCTTTATATGTGTCGCATCAGTTGGGCATACATCCAAATTTGACCGTCGCGCAAAACCTGACCTTTTTGCTGAATTTATACGGCATTAGCCCAAGTGTTGCTGATATTGATGACGCCTTAGCTTGGGTCGGACTGCAAGGCTTTGAGACGATTAGCTCAAGCCATTTATCTGCTGGACAAACTCGCCGTATCACCCTTGCGCGCTTATATTTATTGACCCCTGAGGTGACACCGTTATGGCTACTTGATGAGCCTTTTACTGCCCTTGATGTCGATATGGTGGCGCGGATGGAAGACAGATTGCGTGAATTTGCCAACATGGGCGGCGCTATATTAATGACCAGTCATCAGGCAGTCGGCGTAGCCAACCAAGTGCTCGATTTATCCGGTTATATGGTTTGAATGCTAGGGCGTGTCATCAGTATAAATGTGCCAAGCATCCGTGGAAGAGCGAATAAATGATAGAAACAGACAATCCAGTACAAGTAGCGCATAAAAGCTCAAACGTTAGCGCATCGGCTGCGCGCGGTATCAGCTTTGTGCAGTTATGGCGACGCGAGTGGCACGTGAAGCAGCAAGGAGCGGTACAGTGGTTGTACCCTTTGGTGCTGTTCTTAGTGATTATTACCTTATTTCCGCTAGCGGTTGGTAGTGAGCCTGCGCTATTGCAGCGCCTTGGCGTGTCGGCGGTGTGGATTGCCGCTCTGTTGTCACTGGTGATGGGTGTCGACGGCTTGTTTAAGCCTGCTCTTGATAATGGTACGCTGGCACAATTGGTTGTTGCCAAAGCGTCGCTGCCGTTATGGGTGTTGATTCGTTTGGTTATCCATTGGATCTTTAGTAGTGGTATTGTGGCAGCGCTGAGTTTGCTTGCCGTGCCATTGTTTCAGCTTAGCTGGTTTGAGGCGTGGATATTGATGGCTTCTATTGTGACGGGCAGTCCGATGCTATTGATGTTATCAGCGGTTGCCAGTAGTTTGACGCTGTCATTAAAGAATGGCGCGGTGCTGGTGCCTTTGATTGCTTTGCCGATGCAATTGCCGGTATTGATTTTTGCCACAGGTGCGGTTGATTTATTTGCCACTGGTCTTAATGGCTTACCGATACTGGCATTATTATTGGCAGGCAGTATTATTTCAGTATTAATCATGCCATGGGTGATTGCGATGACCTTAAAAATGTCATGGCTCAATTAAACAGTAGACTTTCTTTACTATCAAAACCCAGTCATTTAAACCCAATGTATTAACAGCATGTTGAAAACTGGCAACTTTGCTATAATAGCCAGCTAACTAAGCAAACAATCACTTGTAGATTCTATCCAGTGTTTAACGCCGGCAGGTTGACAGATAGTCGCGCCCATGATGCGCTATATCGGTTACAACCAATACGCTGTGCCAATAGGTTTATTCTCATGCCCAACCTGAATAACGTCTCATCTCCTAGCCTGTGGCAGCGCATCTGGCAGGGCTTTTTGACCACTGTGGGTACCAAGCAGTTTTTTCGCATTTTTTCGCCTTGGGTCAAGTGGCTGGCAATATTAGCCACTATTTGTCTTGTGATCGGTAGTGTCTGGGGTCTCGCTTTTGCGCCGCCTGATTACCTGCAAGGTAATAGCTACCGCATTATCTTTATCCATGTGCCTGCTGCTAGTATCGCCATTTCTATCTATTTTGCCTTAGCAGTGCTCGGGGTCATTTATTTAGTTTGGAAAATCAAGACGGCCAGTCTAGTGGCGCAGGCGCTTGCTCCGCTGGGATTCTTGCTCTGTGTGGTTAGCTTAATCACGGGCTCTATTTGGGCAAAACCGACGTGGGGTACGTACTGGGTTTGGGATGCACGTTTGACCTCTATGCTCATTTTGGCGTTTTTGTATGCTGGCGTGATGGCGTTATTTGCAGCGTTTGAGCACACGGCCAATCGTGGTAAAGCCGCCGCTATTTTGTCTATTGTTGGTGCAGTAAACCTGCCTATTATTAAGTATTCGGTACAGTGGTGGAACACCTTGCATCAAGGCTCGACCTTTACCTTAACTGCTGCACCAAAAATGTCAGCGGATATGTGGATGCCATTATTACTGATGATTATTGGTAGTTATTTATTGGTCGCGACGTTAGCGATTTATCGTACCAACACGCTGATTTTGTATCGTGATCAAGGCAAAGCGTGGGTCAAAGAATATATCCGCGGACAATCCAAATGACTGCAATGACTGTCGCCAAAACAAATAACGGCTAGGAAAATATTATGCAGCCTTACTTTTATAGCGTCTCTGAGTTTCTCGCCATGGGTAAGCATGGTGTTTTTGTTTGGTCATGCTGGGCCATTACCGTTGGCGTGATGCTGGCTTTTATCATTTATAGTCGCAGGCAGCGACAGGCCCTCATCAAGCAGCTGACCATTCAGCAAGCACGGCAAGCACAGCGTACGGCTAAAACCCCTAATCCTGAAACCAAGCAACCGATGTAAAAAATATTTTAATATCATCGCTTTAGCTCAAAAAATTATGACCTCTTAATTGTAAAGATATGACCTCGTCAGTTGCTAAGGGCTTATTGATTTATACGAAAAATGCTACCATATAGCCATTAGAAGAGTACGATTAGAAAGACATTTTTAGAACGTTTTTCTAATGGTAGTTTCTTTAATATTTTCTGTTTTATATTTTTGTATGTCATTAAATATAGTTTATAAAACAGCGACTCATCAATGAGGTAGTGGTATGAACGCAGTTCGTCGCAAAAAACTGATGTGGGTTATGTTTACGTTGGCAGGGGCGGCAATCGCCGTCGTATTGGTGATTTATGCCATCGGACAACAAACCGACTATTATTTCGATGCCACAGCCATTGCGCAAGGTGAAGCACCCCAAGATAAGCGTATTCGGGCGGGCGGCATGGTAGTCGCGGGTAGTGTCCGACGCGCAGAAGACAATCCATTGAATGTTGAATTTGCTATTACTGATTTTCAATCGACCGTACCTGTGACTTATCAAGGTATTTTGCCAGATTTATTCGCTGAAAACTCAGGCGTCGTCGCCACGGGCAAAATGCAAGGCGATACCTTTGTGGCAGGGGAAGTATTGGCTAAGCATGATGAAAAATATATGCCGCCAGAAGTGGCCAAATCAATGAAAGAAAACAACCGTAGCGGTGCAGTGCCTTCTTCTGAGCAATACAATCCTGCTGAAAAGGTACATGAGACGGACACTTTACAGCAGTAATTTTCTAGGGCGTGTCTTCATTTCAAAAATGGTGATAAAAATGAGATAAATTGCCGTCAAACAAGAAAAATAGTGCAGATAATATCGGGATATTAACCAGCTATTTGACGATGTTTGGCAAGATTTAGCAATTTTTAGCCCATTCAGATGACTATCGAGTGAATTGAAGACACGCCCTAGTCAATTCAACAGTAAAAAGAGCCGCTAATAATGTATTAGCGGCTCTTTTTTTATACGAATTTTGGTACTAACAGATCTTTATTATCCAGACCTTAATCATCCCATACAGGGCTGTAATCAGGATGCTCAATTTTACGACCATCGCTACTGGCCAGTTTGCCAATCTTCTCTAACTCATCTGCACTCAACTGCACTTTCATTGCATCCAAGTTACCTTGCAAATGGTCAGGGTTAGACGTCTTCGGAATGGCAACACGGTGCTTGTCTGATAGAATCCAAGCCAATGATATTTGTGCTGGCGTGACGTTATGCTTATCAGCGATTTCTTTAATAATCTCATTATCGAACACATCACCGCGTGCAAGTGGCGAATAAGCTTCCAATAAAATATGGTGATTGTTTAAAAAAGTCTGTAAGGTATTTTGCTTAATAAAAGGGTGAAACTCAACTTGGTTGACCACGATTGGTACATCCGCATATTTCTTGGCTTCAATAATATTAGCAATATTAAAGTTGGAGACACCGATATGACGCGTCAACCCTTGCTTCTGTAATTCGCACAATGCAGGAATGGTTTCAGATAAAGGAACACGGTCATCCGGCCAATGCAAGAGCAATAGATCGACATAATCTGTACCCAAATCTTCTAAAGAGCGTTTAGCGGCTGCGACCAATTTCTCTGGCTCGAACTTCATGTCATCAGGGAAAATCTTTGTCGTCAAAAAGAATTTATCACGAGCGACACCGGATTGCTTAATACCTGCGCCAACTTCTTTCTCATTACCATAAGCTTGGGCAGTATCGATATGCTCATAGCCCATTTTAAGACCTTGGCTGACAACATCAATACAATCTTGACCGGTTGACTGCCAAGTACCAAGACCTAATACCGGAATGTTTGCTTGTCCAGCAGTACGAATATTATAATTTTTTGAACTCATATTATTATCCTTATGTGCAAGTTTTCATATTATTAGTTGATGACTTTATTCAGTTCATTAGCATTTGGTTCATTGGCTCAGATTCCACTTCGAATACTGATCATGTAGAAAGCCAGAACCGATTCAACTGCACTTACTATAAGGAAAATGAGGACAGTACGATAGAGTAGGTGACGCTTTCCTACAAAGGGCAAACAGGCTGTAACGTCATTTTTAGTAACTGGTAACCACTAGAGACAGGTTTAAAAGAGTAATAATCACAAAATCGAGGCCATAAAAAACGCCCACTACTATTCAGCAATGGGCGTTCGTCATTAGCATAATACCTATATGTTCAGGTATTTTTTGATCTAAAAATTATTGAGCAATAGCTTCTACTGGTGCAGATTCTGTCGCGGTATCCGTGTTTGCACCGTGATCAGCGCCCCAGATTTTTGGGTACTTATAACCAGGGAAAGTATCATGAGCATACTTTTTGAAAGCTTCAGAATTATAAGCATTGGTTACGTCTTCAACCCATTTTTTACCAGTATCCGCTGATTTAATCGCTGACCAGTTGACGTAAGCAAAGCTAGGCTCTTGGAACAAGGCTTCAGTCAGTTTGATACCAGCGTCAGTAGCATAGTTACCATTGATCACTGCAAAGTCAACTTCATCACGCGCGCGTGGTAGTTGGGCGGCTTCTAGTTCAATGATTTCGATGTCGTATTTGCTGTTATCAGCGATATCAGCTTTTGACGCAGTCAATGGATCGATGTCGTCTTTTAGCTTAATCCAGCCAAGATCATTCATCATGACCAAAGCACGAGCAAAGTTACTTGGATCGTTTGGCGCAGAAACACTCATGCCTTTAAAAGCAGCATCAAGATTGGCTTTTTTACCTGAATAGATACCAAGTGGTGCTGTTGGTACTTGGAATACCTCAACTAGGTCAAGGTTATTTTCTTTTTTGAAGGTATCAAGGTAAGGCTTATGCTGGAAAATATTGATATCCAAATCACCTTCAGCCAGTGCAAGGTTCGGGCGCACATAGTCGGTAAAGGCAATCAGCTCAACTTCATAACCTTGTGTTTCAAGCGTGTTTTTCACTTGATTGCGAACCATATCAGCAAAGTCGCCTTCAGTGGTACCGATAATGATTTTGGTATGATCAGGATCGATATCGCTAGCGGCAGTCTCTGCAGTTGACCCTTCGGTAACTGGCTCTTTGGTCGCTTCTGGTGCTGATGAATTGCTGCAACCGACTAAGACCAAGCCTGATACACCAACAGCGGCAAATGCGGTCGCTAACTGACGGCTGATATCTGTTAATTTCATAATATGTCCTTTAATGAATGGGATTGAGTAAAACGTTTATCGTCTGAAAATTAAAAAAGCAACATTATCAATAGTAATGCTGCTTTTTGGTATAAGCGCTGAGATAAGGGTTGAGTATGGCCAAAAATAAACCTAGTCGCTCGTGATGTCAAGTATTCTCTAAAGCGGTTTAACGTTTATCTAAACGATTGGCGAGCCAATTGCCAGAGGCTTGGATTGAGATAACCATGATTGATAATACAATCACGATAAAAATCATCACTTCAGTTTGATAGCGATAATAGCCATAACGAATGGCCAAATCACCCAAACCGCCACCACCGATCATACCAGCCGCCGCTGAATAAGACAGCAGACTGATACAGAGGATGGTCACTGATAGCACCAATCCTGAGCGCGCTTCGTTTAGTAAAACTTTTATGATAGTAAAAGGTCGTGCACCCATAGACTCGGTTGCTTCAATAATACCGCGTGGCACTTCACGTAAGTTTTGCTCGACCAGACGGGCAAAGTAGAACGAACCTGCAATCGCGAGTACTAGCGATGCGGCGATGGGTCCAATACCTGTGCCGACGATGGCTTTAGTAAATGGGCTCATGGCAATCATCAAAATCACAAACGGGAAAGCGCGCATAAAGTTGGTGATGCCGCCAAGTACCCCGTAGAGGGTTTTGTTTTGCAAAAACTGTCGATCACTGGACAAAAATAAGAATATGCCAAACAGTCCGCCAATGACAATGGCGACTGTTGTAGAAATACCAAGCATAACAAAGGTATCGATAAAGGCACTTATAATTTCTTTGCGCAGCACCAACAGTTTATCGATTGAAGCAGATAATTCAGTACCAGTTAACATATGTGTTTCTCCTGCCTCATTAGTCTTCGTGCACTAAGCCTTTGCCAATCGGAGTAGTGGCCTGAATAAGACCATCGCGAATATCTGCCACTTCAAGTAATTGTCCTTGGTGTAGTAATGCTGCACGATGACAGAGCCTACGAATGACGCTCATCTCATGAGTCACAATGACAATGGTGACGCCAAGTTGTTCGTTGATATCGCGTAGACAGGTCAGTAGACTGCGCGTCGTCGCAGGATCAAGCGCACTGGTCGGCTCATCGGCTAACAGTACTTTTGGACTGGGTGCAATTGCGCGGGCAATACCCACACGCTGCTTTTGTCCACCTGACAGCTGCGCAGGGTAGTGGCCAGCACGATCGATCAAGTCAACAATCTCAAGACAATCCATAACCCGTTTATGAATATCACGGCTTGGATAACCAGCAACGGTCAAATTAAATGCCACGTTATCAAACACCGTGCGATTGGACATCAGATTAAATTGCTGAAAAATCATACCAATGTTGTGACGAGCGATACGCAAATCGCTAGCAGACAAGGTGGTCAAATCAGTACCATCTATCACTACTTGACCAGAATCTGGACGTTCAAGTAAGTTAATCAAACGCAAAAGGGTAGATTTCCCTGCGCCTGAGTAGCCCATCAGACCAAAAATTTCACCTTGCTGAACAGACAATGAAGTCGGTTCGACAGCGGTAAACCAATGCGGCTTACCGTCTTTATCTTTGATTGATCGGTCGCTTAAAAAACTTTTGGTCACATCGTTTAAGACAATCATGTCACTCATGGAGGGCTCAAAATTTAATAGGTTTATGATGGTTATAGAATAATTAGGCTGCAACTTACTAATGACAGCGTCAAAGTGGATGGTCGCTACCATTAACAATGCAATAAGGGGCGGTAATATAGCATATTATGTAATGTTTTGGATATGCACATCCGTGAACGGCTTATGACTAATGGTTATTAGTTATAAGCTATCTGGAAAATTTAAGTTGTTGTATGAGAAGGAGGTCATGACCAGCAGAGTAGAGGAGGTTCTGCCAGTTGCTAGTGATGATTATCGTGCTAGTGGTTATTGTCGTGATAGTTATAATGTGGATCTTGCTTTACGGGTATAACGACCAAAAATCTGGTGTGACCATTGATAGTATCAGTCACGATACGCCCTTGATGAGCAGTGACGATTTGCGAAACCAAGGATAAGCCCAAACCTGAGCCTTTGTTTTTTTGTTGCAAGCGCACGAATGGACTAAAGACTTCTTCGCGTTTGTCTTCAGGAATACCTTCGCCTTCATCAATGACCGCCAGCACAACGTATTTTGGTAGCGGGCGTATTGGTTCGGCTTTGGCTTTTTTCATGTGTTTAGTGAATAAATTTTCTTTACGCGCTGTGGTCGGCGTCTCGCTCTCGCTTTGAGCATTGCCTTTAATATCATCTTTGCTAACAGTTTCATCGGTCGTTAATTTACTGGTTTTCCGAGATTGGATATTATCATTTAATAGCGCATCAGTGGATTTACTGATCGCTTTACTACTAATAATTGCTTCGTTATGGCTACAGATTTCTACAGATTTTTTACTGTCAGGAACGGCTTTCCACATGACTTTTTTAATTTTCTCAGTCAATTCCGTGGTAAAACTCTGGTAGTTAGCGATTAGGGACGATTCTGAATTAACGTTGAGCGTATTGTCACTGATTATAGAATCTCCAGCAGCATTTTCTTCAACATCGGCACAATTGCTAGCGTCTGTTGCTGAGGTGCCAGTTTCTAGCCCAGTCATGTCAGTTATTTTAGTGTTGTCAGTGATGACGTCAGTTACATCCACATTTGAACCGTCATCATCAGCATCGTTATTATCAAACACAATGCTCTCACCATTTCGATAAATCGGTGGTGCTGGTAGTGTGATTAGCGCTGCTACTTTTTCTGCTTTGTCTTTGTCAGTATTAGTTGTAGGAGACCCATTAGAAACTTCGTTAAGTTGTGCCGACGTTTGCTGTATTAAGTTATCAGGGGCATGTGATTCATCATAATGGTCAAAATCTGAACTGTTATAATCAGCAAAGCTACTACAAACCACTGTTTGCAGCAAATAATCTGGAATGGTATCGGCTTCATCAACAGTCTGAATGCCATAGATCAAGACGGTAACCGGTGGCTTACCATGTAGCATGGCATTGGTTAAGAGGTTGCGAATGAGATGGGTCAGCATCGGTGCCTGACCATCAATGACGATATGCTCACCTATCAAAGTGGCTTCAGAGTAATGCTGACGCTCTTGATTCACTAAGTCATACAAATCCAAATGCTCGACTTGCTGCATGACATGACCAGCATCTAAGCGACTTACCAATAAGATACTTTCAACCAAATCATTAAGCCCCGACAAATCTCGGTTGATCGCTTGCGCACGTTTATCAAATTTTGCTTTGGTATCTGTTGGCATCGCATTTGCCAGCATATCCATCATCTCGATTTGTAAGCGGATACGGGTAATCGGCGTACGCAGCTCGTGAGAGGCATGCGCCAATAGCAGATTGTTGGCATTAATAAGGTGCTCAATTTTTTGTGCCGCTTGGTTAAAGCCGCGTGCTAACGAAGCAATTTCATCGTTACCACGTGCATTAACTCTTACCGTAAAATCACCATCACCCAATTGGGTCATTTGCTGGCTCATCTGATTGATACGCCACGTCATAGTGCGAGCAATCAACCATAGAACGCCTGCCATAATTAATAGCAGCAATAGGGTACCAGTAAATAAATTTAAGGCAGCGGAAAGCACGGGTTTTTTTGGCGGCAAGCGTGATTCGTACAGTAACGTATAACCAGTGCTGCTATATACTTGAGCTTGCTTGGTAGGGGAGGTGTCTGAAAGGGATGGAAAAACTTGTGAAAATAAAGAGGGAGTCGGCGGTAGCACTAACGGCAAGTCACTATTGTCAGTCTGCATAAGCAAACGACCTTCGTTGTCATATAACCCCATCTTTGCTTGTAAGGATTCGTCAAAGATATCAAAGCTTTTTTTGACCACCGCCAGCATAAAGCGTGACTGTAAACGGTTGTCCTTACTAATGGAGATATTCAGCTCATGCAAAAAAGGATCAATTTGACCCAAAATCTGCGTGGCCAATACTTCTGAGCGGATACCCGCATCTTTGTCATGCACCAGCTGTGTCAATAGCACCATGGCGACTGCAAATAAGGTAAGTGCCAGCATCACACTGGCAAATAACTTGGCAAATACGGAGCGAAAACCCAGTTGCTGCATTAAACCATCTCTATTGTCAGATGCTCGTATCAATTCATATCACGCCATTCGTCTGATTTAATCCAAACTATGGTGACAGGCTCGATTAATTGTATATCGAGCCATTTAAGATCAAACCTGATCGGTAGCAAACTGATAACCAACACCGCGTACAGTGATAATACGCTTTGGTTGGCGTGGATTGTCTTCGATCAAGGCACGTAAGCGTGAGATATGAACATCGATAGCACGATCAATATTGTCTGAGCTGTCATCATTTGGCATGGCTTGCCACAATTGCTCACGATTCAGTACCTTACCAGAATGGGTGGCAAAGTAGTGCAGCAATTGAAACTGATGCGTCGTCAAACGCACAGGCAGCTCATCGATCGTTACTTCGTGGCTATCAGGGAACACACTGAGACGGCCAAAGGTCAAACTGTCTGATTGACTGTCTGCTTGATTTGGCTGCTCGTGACGACGAATGACCGCTCGTATCCGTGCCAATAGTTCACGTGGCTCGAATGGTTTAGAGATATAGTCATCAGCGCCCATCTCAAGACCCAATACGCGATCGGTAGTATCGCCTTTTGCCGTTAGCATGATGATCGGCACTTTATTGGTCATATTGTTTTTGTTACCGCGTATCTTTTGGCAAACCTGCATGCCATCCATATCAGGTAGCATCAAATCAAGAACCACCAAGTCAATACCGCGCTCTTTGGTGTCTAGCAACTCCAGACCTTCTTGACCAAGTCCTGCATGATGCACATCATAGTAATTCATGGTCAGATAGTCGCTGATTAGTTCTGCTAAATCTGGATCATCTTCAATTAACAAAATCTGCTTACTCATAGCTTGTCCTCTAGTTGTTGTTATGGTTTGTCAAGAAATCGCTTTTTATTAAAGTTCTAGCGCGCCTCGATATCTATACTATCCTAAATCTGCATTATTCTAAATCTAAGTGCTTCTAAATCGTTATTGTCCTTAATCATAAGACATTGACCGTTAAGATAGGGTTAAAGAAACATGATTAAGCTTTCAGTCAATATAAGACAAAGTAATAATACTATATTGCCTAATTAACACGTGACTAAACAAGACACGCTTTGTTAATGTTTCTACACAATGTAACTGTCTCTACTGCTCTCTAAGAAACCACCACTTTTTTACCTTTAGATTCAATGGTTAAGTCGGCAAGACAAATTAAACTGTCATTGCTAATGCCTGCAATTAAATACTGCTTGGTAATAGGATCGTATTCGACGACCTCAACTGGCTGACGAGTTAGGCGTTGGTCTTGCTTAATAATCCATACATTGGCGCTCAAGGGTCTTAACGGTTTATAGGGTGGGCGCTGCAACTCTGTTAAGTCAACGTCATGTAACGCGCGTTCGGGGACAATCGTACCGACATCGATCTGACCATAATTGACACGCCCCGTCACTTGCATATCAGGCTGTAATTTCTCGCGACTGATTTCATTATTGACGACATTTACATGAACCAAAAGCTGTTTGGGCTGAACTGTTGCCGTCAACCTGCTAACTTGTCCAGTAAACTTATCCGACATGCCTTCAGCGGTAAAATTGACCGTCTGTCCGACAGAAAGCTGAGGCTCAGCTTGAATGGGTACAATGCCGATGAAATGTAATTCAGTTTCATCACTGAGCTGCAAAAGTGGTTGGCGTGCGTCTATTTTTTGTTCAGCTTCGGCATACAGCTTTTCGACACGTCCTGAGAAGCTGGCACGCACCGTCATCAATTTGTAGGATGGTTTGGTACTAGCAGGTGCATTTTTGCTGGCTATTACATTATTTTTATCAACGCTAGTTTTATCACCGCTAGACTGAGGCGCTTCAGCGTTATTTTCATTAGCCTTTATCGATGTTGGTGTCGGCTTCGTTGTTTGGCTTAGGTTATCAGTCTTGTTCTCTGTTTTACTATTTTGTGTAGATTGGTCTGATGTTGCAAATTCTGTATTTTCAGCCGTTGAGGTAGTCGCTGACTCTGTGGGTTTACTAGCTGCTTCCTGACGCTGGACAATTAACAGTGGCGTGCCTTTTTCTACCCATTGATTTTCTTCTACCAATACTTGCTGGACAGTGAGCGCTTTTGCTGCGGTGAACTGGGTCTTCTTGATTGGTTCAATACGGCCTTGGAGTCCTATGCTGGGCTGATAGCGTGATGGCTTTATACTTAAAATATGGTCAGGCGTCATGGTAACGCTATCGTCATCAATGATAATGGGTGTCTCTACCGTCTCACTATTTTCAGCGGTCACAGGCTCATCAGTAGGGGGCGAGGGCTGACAGGCAGCAAGCAATAATAAAGCACTGCATAAATACGCACTATTTTTTAGACCTATAAAAACTCTCATACCAATTGCCCTCATAAACATTGGTTTATTATATAGTGAATCAGGGCGAGGGCAAATAATAGTGCGATATTTACGCAACGAGACAGAGTTATTGATTTCAAACGCATGACTGGAAGAGGAAGAGTCATAATCAGAGTATTTTTGCTAAACCGATGATTAATTTGAACATAAATTCACTAAATAACTGGAAAACAACGAGTAACTGTGCTAAAACGAACATATTAAAATACAGTGATACATATTTATCACAAATGAAGATGATTCGGTAAGATAACTGTTGCTTCTACCCAATGTTAAATTCTTACCACACTTCTTTGATGAGTGTTATGCCCGTTAAATTGTTTGTATTTATAACGATTGTGCCTGTGAATTTTGACAGGTTTGAAATTTACATAAGAAAAA
The DNA here is from genome assembly GCF_014652895.1 of Psychrobacter glaciei. Taxonomy (GTDB): domain Bacteria; phylum Pseudomonadota; class Gammaproteobacteria; order Pseudomonadales; family Moraxellaceae; genus Psychrobacter; species Psychrobacter glaciei. The sequence goes on along the minus strand of NZ_BMZR01000004.1, from coordinate 155,868 downwards.
TGATTGGTCATATAGGCGATTTTATACAGTAAGACGCTTGTTAGCCACATGACTTCTTAGCTATATGACCTCCCATTTAAGTATTTATCTCATTTTTATTATTATTTTCAAAATGGGGACACGCCTTAGTGATGGTCATAAAATCTGATAATTATCTTCGTAAATTAAACTCAGATTAGAAATTAATTTACGAAGATAATTGACGGTAAAGTGCGTATAGTAACTGAAGGTAACGTCATGCTTGATAGACAATACTGATAAAGAACATGTTAGCTATTATGACAGCGTAAAATGCAAACTTAGTCGTTCATATCAATCCAAAAATAAGCCATTTTATAAATTGGAATAACTGTTAAAATTTTGCACTGACAGATAGCGCTACGAATAAATAGTCATTCATAGGATAATGATAATGGAAAATAATTTTGAGGGTCTGAAGGTCATGGTTATCGATGACTCAAAAACCATTCGCCGTACGGCAGAGACTTTATTACAAAAAGCTGGCTGCGAAGTAGTAACCGCTATTGACGGTTTTGATGCTTTAGCCAAGATTGTTGACAACAATCCCGATATCATTTTTGTTGATATCATGATGCCACGCTTGGATGGCTATCAGACTTGTGCATTGATCAAAAACAACCCTGATTATGCCAGTAAGCCGGTGATTATGCTGTCATCTAAAGATGGTTTATTTGACAAGGCACGTGGACGTATTGTCGGTTCAGATGAGTATTTGACTAAACCATTTAGTAAAGATGAGCTTTTTGAAGCAATCAATCAGTACCGTTAATAACCAACCATTTTATAAAACTGATAATTAGGCAGTTATATTGGTATGCTTCATATGTGCAGCGGTACGGCTAGTGCAAGTGGCTAAGAAGACTGTCATACAAAAAGCAACTATTAGCTGTCGTGACTGTTCCATGAATTAAGATTTCAGGTTAATTAAATAGCCGTGTTAGAAATAGCTCAGTGACGATCACAACAGTATTGTTTAGTGTTTACTACTTTATATATATCATCGTGGAAATAGTGCTGCCCTCGAAAGTGTCAGGCATTATTTTTAATAGATTTGTCTCAATAATATATCCCAACGGATATCATCGAAAATAAAGGAAATTTCCATGGCTACTATTTTAGTCATTGACGACTCGCCATCAGAGATGGCGAAATTTCGCGACATGCTTGCAAAAAACAACTATCAGGTGCTTGAAGCAACCAATGGTGAGCAAGGCTGTCAAATGGCAACTGATCATTTACCAGATGTCATCTTGATGGATGTGGTCATGCCTGAAATGAATGGTTTTCAAGCTACTCGTAAGATAACTCGTGGCAAAACAACATCGCATATTCCTATCATTATGATTAGTACCAAAAATCAAGAAACGGATCGTGTTTGGGGTAAGCGCCAAGGCGCTAAAGAATACATAACCAAGCCAGTTGACGAAAATGGTCTGGTTAATATTATTCGCAAAGTAATGGGGTAACTTGTGGCTTCCAAAGGGTTTATTGAGCTTCTGCGTTTCGCAGATTTGGCACGCGCACGTAAAAGTGGCCGTCACGGTGGACAAGAATCCGACTGGCAGGGTGTGGTATTTGAGATTGGTGGTCAGCGCTTGGTGGCACCAATGGGTCAAGTCTCAGAAATACTCACTATGCCAGAATTCACCAGTCTGCCCTTAGTAAAGCCTTGGATGATTGGCATCGCCAACATTCGCGGACGCCTATTACCACTGACGGATTTGTCTGAGTTTTTGCAGGTTCCTAGTCGGTTGGCGCAAATGAGCCAACGCAAGGTTATTGTGATCGATCATGATAATGTGTTTTCAGGATTACTTGTCGATCAAGTACTTGGTATCGAGCAATTTACTCGTGATGAATATCGCCCAGAAGCGCTTGAATATAACTCGCCATTCTCTCCTTATAATCATGGCAAGTTTTTTAAAGATGAACAAGATTGGTATATTTTTATGCCAAGCTTGTTAGTGCAAGATTTGCAGTATGCTGATGCAGCGCTATAACGGTCTTTCATACGGTATTTGCTGCCATGAAATACTCGCCTGCTAGCACGATGAAAAGAAACACCGACTGACATAATACAGTTGTATGTCAGCATTCATACAGGCTTTGCTAATCACTATTGTTTCGATAACAATATGATTGTCGGAGTCAGTCACGATAAGACTTTGACGATTGTTCGAAAGGGATACGCAAGATGAGTGATGTTATAAAGAACTCTGTAACTGGCAATAGCAAAACAACGCACACGGTTAAAGACGCCAATAATATTTGGAAATTATTATTGGGGTTTTTTGCTTTATTGACCGTGGTTTGTCTAATTTGGCTAGTCAATTCATTGTCATCAGTAAGTCAATATCTGCCTGATTTTAATCAATCAGTAGTATTGCCAGTGATTATATTTGTAGTAGGTGTTGCCGGTATTCTATTTGCCTTATATAAGTTACTTAGTCAGCGTGGCGGCTCAGAGCGTCTACTCATCGAAAAAGAGACTTTACGTCGTCGTCAAGAAGCAGAAGCAGAATCCGAGCGTGCGCGCCAAATTCAAGAAGAGAATGAGCGTAACCAGATTGCAATTTTGCGTTTGCTTGATGAGTTGGGTGATTTGGCGGACGGTGATTTGACGGTCAATGCGACTGTATCAGAAGATTTCACTGGGGCGATTGCTGATTCGGTAAACTTCGCCATTGACCAATTACGTCAATTGGTACTGGTTATTAACAGTACCGCTGATCGCGTTTCACAGTCCTCAGAGCAGACGCAGATGAATGCGGTTGAGCTTGCTGAAGCCTCGGAAAACCAAGCGCAAGAAATCGCTGGTGTATCCGCAGCAATTAATGAGATGACTGTCTCAATTGACCAAGTTTCAAACAACGCGGCAGAGTCTGCAACGGTTGCTCAGCGCTCGGTTGCTATCTCTTACAATGGGGCAGAGGTTGTACAGCGCTCTATTGAAGGCATGAACGTTATTCGTGATCAGATTCAAGAGACGTCAAAGCGTATCAAGCGCCTCGGTGAATCTTCGCAAGAGATTGGTGATATCGTTGGATTGATTAATGATATTGCGGATCAGACCAACGTATTGGCATTGAACGCGGCCATTCAGGCGTCAATGGCAGGGGAGGCTGGTCGAGGTTTCGCGGTAGTTGCTGATGAAGTTCAACGTCTCGCTGAGCGTTCAGCCAATGCTACCAAACAGATTGAAACACTGGTAAAAACCATTCAGGCGGATACCAACGAAGCTGTGATGTCAATGGAATCCACGACCTCTGAGGTTGTACGCGGTGCACGTTTGGCCAAAGATGCTGGTGAAGCACTAGAAGAGGTACAGAGCGTTTCTAATACGTTGGCAGATCTGATTCAAAACATCTCAAATGCCGCCCAGCAACAGGCTGAGTCTGCTGGACATATCTCTCACACGATGAATATCATTCAAGACATTACCTCACAAACCTCATCTGGTACGATGGCTACAGCGCGTTCTATTGGTGAGCTAAGTGAAATGGCTGCTGCCCTCCAAGAGTCGGTGACTGGCTTCAAAGTATCGAACGATGATGAGCAATTAGAAGCTGAAGAAAACCTATTGACCAACGCTTAATAATTAGCGAATGCGTAATAGGTAAGTATCATAATTAGTCATCAAGCTTAGGGTTTTGTTATCTTGAGATGTTAATCAAAGTGCTGCTCTAGTAGTGATGCTGGGCAGCAGTAATAATAGCAGGTCACGTGGATAAGCATACTCAACAAGACGTTAATGTAGTCGATAAAGCCAATCCCGATTTGGTGACAGTCTTAGGTCAAGTTAATGCCTTTGATACACAGCAATGGCAACGTTATATAGAGCAAGAAATTGGCTTTGTTTTACCTCCTATCCAACGACAGTGGTTGGTAAATGCGATTGACCGTACGGCTGCCGCGCATGGACTATCGATTTTGCAATTATGGCGTCAACTGCCAAGCAATGATGCGCTGCGCCAGCAATTATTGGACAAAGTGCTGATTGATGAAAGTCGCTTCTTTCGTCATATGCCTTCTATAGAATTCATTACAGAGTGCGCCTTGCGACACCAGCGACTGAGTCTAATAGATGACAGTATTGATGAGACGTTTCGCATTTGGAGTGTTGGCTGTGCCAGTGGACAGGAGACTTGGTCGCTTGCCATGAGTTTGGCATCAAAGCAGCTGGTCAATTACGCCGTATTGGGTACAGATGTCAGCCAAAAAGCAATTACGAAAGCACGTTTGGCACAATATGACAAACGTCAAAAAACATTGATTCCGTCAAGCTGTCAGCAGTTTATTTACCCATTACATTCTGAAACTGTACCCGATCAATCGACTGTTTTTGATTCATCTATAGTAGAAAGTACTATTAACGACACTCAAGAACATTGGCAAATCGTGCCAACTTTACAGCAGTATGTTAGCTTTGCTTTACACAATATTATCGGTCAAGAACCACCCACGTCCGATCTACAGCAGGTCATCATCTGCCAAAATATGCTGCTATATTTTCGTAAATTTGATCAACGAGATATTCTTAACAAGCTGTCAGAGCAGTGTGCACTAGGTGGTTATATAGTATTGGCTCCAGGTGAGGCGTTATTTTGGCGTCCTTCAAATATGCGCCGTATTGCGCACCCAAAAATTAATGCGTGGCAAAAGATCAGTGCCTAAATTAGCGCCTAGACGAGTTAGGATAAATCTATGAAAAACCAGCCCAATGACATGGTGACGCTCGAGTGGTTATTACCACTTTTTAATCAGCAATTATCACAAGTATCTGATGGCTGGCAATTAGACGCTGACAGCAATAATTACGAGCAAATGGTGCAGCACTATCATCAAGTTGGTGGTGCTTTAACTATGATTAATCTGCCTTTGCTGTCAAATTTAGCGACTAAGCTGAGTCTGTTGGCAGGGGCGGGTAGCAAAGATGGTTTTACCCCTGATGATCGCCGCATCGGTCAGTTTTCTCATCGGCTGTTACAACGTGAGCTGACGCAATATATGCGTACAAGCAGTCATCATACCGCTCTAATCAGTAGAGCGGCTGATGATCTTACTCAGTCGCTATCACGACTGGGTATAGCGACCGACCATTTGTCAGCGCAATCCACTATAGCCAGCAATGCTCATTACAAAAGCCTAGTCGATGGCGGTATTAATTCTGAAAAAGTTATCGATGATATTGAACTAGTCGTGCCAAGCCACGCGGTAGATGCTCATCTAGACACTCAGCAGTATCAAAAATTACTATTGGTTTGGCGTCAGCAAGTACAGGCGCTACTGGTTGCCAATAGCAATCAGCCCTCAGTACTGACGGTCTTAGAAAAAGTAAGTGAGTATTTATGGCAAACCACGCAAGACGATGATTTGCAGCGTCTATGGTATTTAACCGAGCTGTGGTTGCACGACCTTGCTCATAATAAAACACCGTTGCCTAAGCACTATGCTCCGCTATTGGCAAAGCTTGAGCAAGTGCTAGAGTCTTGTGGACATCAAGCCGAGTTGGCGTCGAGCATTATTAAAGAATTGCTCGCCAGCCTCTATATTGAGCTGAGTGGTCTTGCGCAAAGCAGCGAGCATACGCAGTCTATCCTCAGTAATCTACCGCAAAGTGCGATAATGGATGCACGTTTTTTACCTCGTATATTGAGCGAGCTTGAGACCCTTATTTTCAGTCTCGATCAACCGCAGACTTTATTGAACCCATTGCAACGCATAAATAGTCAACTCGAAGCTCGAGGGTGGACTTTTTATGCCTCAAAAGCAGTATCCATCATTGCTGATATAGAGCGTGCCCTTTCCTCAGAGACTGGGTTTGCACAAGAACAGTGGCAGATTGAACGCCAGCTTCAAGAGTTATATAGTGCTATTTATAATACAGAGCAGGCAATATCTACAAAGATCGGTGATGCCGCTGATTTTACGCCGGTGTCTGATGTAGCAGCGAGTGTCGACGCACAGTCAGATTCTAGTACGGACATCAACTCTACTAGTAAAGACTTACGTGAATTGCGCATTGCTGTTGAAGACATAAAACAAAGCTTTAATGCATATATACAGCGTCAGGATATTGCTCTCTTACCTGAGGCTGCTGATTTTACTAATATTGGTCATGCTTTTGATGAAATGGGATTGCCTTCAATCCGTGAAGCGACTGATGCTATAGCCAGCCTATTTGTACAACTCACCACTCATGAAGTTGACGTGCTCAGTTGGAAGGTTACCCAAGCATTGGCTGAAGGTCTGACTTCAATAGAGCTGTTGCTTGATTATCTGGCTCAGCAAGTTTTTGACCAGCCACTATTAGCGTTGGCAAATCAGCATATTGATAATGCTGCCACATTGCTCAGTGAGTATATTCAAGCACCTGAAAATGTTGACCAAAGCTTACTTAGCCAAAAAGTCGCGGCGACCGATGTACTACGCTACGATGATAACGGTGAGATTGCGCCGATTACTGAGCACGCTCTCGATGACCAAATTCTTAAAGATCAAGACTTTGATACGGCAATTTTGAGCCATGAAACGGCGGTAGAAGACGAGTCGGATAACCTCATCATAAATAATACCGTCGGTGATGATTTTAGCACTGTTAATGACAGTGAAGCTTTGCTACGTGCGCGTGAACAAGTGAAGCCAGATAGTTTCGATATAGATGAAGATATTCGTGATATTTTCATTGAAGAGGTGACAGAGGTCGTTGAGGACTTAGAAGATTTTTTACCAATTTGGCAACAGGATTCACAAGATCTAACACCTTTAACGGAAGTACGTAGAGGTTTTCATACGTTAAAAGGGTCGGGGCGCATGGTTGGTGCCTTTAGTATCAGCGAGATGGCGTGGTCAATCGAAAATCTGCTCAATCGACTTTTAGACAAGACATTGCCTGTCACTGATGAGGTTGTTGCGCTAGTAACAGAGACGACCAAGCGACTTTCAGTCTTAGTTACAGATTTTACGGCGCAACAGTCGCCAAGCTTTGATCCTGCGGTAACCATCTTACAAAGTCATAATGTACTAACGGGACAGCCAGTTAACACGGGTTTAAACATTGCCGTATCTGCCTCATCGGACACTGAATTAGACGAGGCTTTGGACTCAGATGAGACAATGGCAACTGCTGCATATAACAATCTGGTAGACACGATTGATGAGTCTGAAAATGAACAGGAAGTAGGCGGAGATAGAAACGTCATAGACTCTCTTTCTGGTCTGATGTTACCCACCGTACTCCTTTCTTTCATGCAAGAGACGCAGCAGTTACCGACAGATGCGAATGATGCCGATCCTGATATCAAAGAGATATTTATAGAAGAGGCGAATGAAGTATTGGACGACATCGTGCCTTTATATAAGCATTGGCAGCTGTCTCCCACTGATTTGAGCGATTTGGCAGACATTCGCCGCGGATTCCATACGCTAAAAGGTTCTGGTCGTATGGTTGGTGCCAACTATACCGGTGAGCTGGCATGGTCAATAGAAAACATGCTCAATCGCATTTTAGATAAGAGTATTGTTGCTTCAGCTGATATGAGACAGCTTATTACCGATGTGTTAGCAGCATATCCTGCTATGCTCACCACGTTTGAAAGTGACAGCCAAGATTATCCAGTGCTAGTACCACTATGGATTGCCTGTGCGAACGCTTTTAGTAAGCAGCATGGTAATGAGTTCAGCTATGCTAAGTTATATGAGCAAGCGCTTACCTCTACTGAGCAACCTTCAGTATTACAGTCTGATAGTACGATCGAAAGTAGTGATGAAAACATTGATAATATGCTGCAGACCATTCATTCGGCTAATGAAATGATGGCAGAAGCGCCAGTCATTTTGACGCATCAAAATGCAGAAGAAAAAGCATTTTTTGAGATTTTCATCGACGAAGCAGAGACTCTATTACAGGAGGTTGATACCTTTGTTAATGAGCATCGAGGTCAGCCCTATGTTGAAGTTAGTGATCACATTGTTCGGGCATTCCATACCCTAAGAGCCGCTTCAGGTTCTAGCGCTTTGGCAGCGATTAGCGAAATCAGTGCAACAATAGAGCAGAGTCTGGAGCTGTTGCAACAGCAAGATATTCCTATGAGGGCACAACACTTAGAGGCGTTAGCCCAGTCTGTGACACTGATTAATGGCTATCTTAATAATTACAAACCAAACGTCGAACAGCAAGATATATCGGTAGAAGACGCGCAGAGCCAGCAAGATATTGCGTCATTGCAAGCGATGTTGGGTGAGCATTATGCTGTCGGTGATTATAGTGAGATAGCAGACAATAAACTCACTATAGAACAGCTTTTCGACGAAAATATTGATGAACTGCTCGATGCTGAATGGCAATTAAATGAGGCGCTGAGCCACTCCGAAAGTGAGCATGTCCAGAAATATATTGAACAACAACTGGCACAAATAAATTATCTGGCTGGCAAAGCGGTAGATATTCCAAAATTTACTGCAATTCTCAGTGCCTTAGCTGGCGCTTATAATCATCTGCAAGACAGTCCTGAAACAGCAGCTGATACAGACATTCAAACCACGTTGTTGGCTGGGCATGCGCAGTTAGTAGGGTTGTTCGATGCATTGGCCGGTAGCACGTCATTAAAAATCGATGGGCACGTTCTTGAGGATTTACAGCGTATTGCTAATGGTGCTGACACTGAAGATGACATTATTGATGAGGATAATGATGGTCTGCCTACCGTGCAAAGTGTCTCTGCTGCTGAGTTTCAGTTAGAGTCTATCGATACTGACATTGAACTGTTAGAGATCTTTTTAGAAGAAGCGCAAGAGCTTGATGATGCCCTTGCCGAAAGCTTTAATAAGTGGCGTGCGGATATTACTAACATCAATACGCTAAAGGTATTACAACGTCATCTGCATACCATCAAAGGTGGTGCACGCATGGCAGGTATCCGCAGTATTGGAGACTTGACCCATGAAGCAGAGAGTATCTATGAAGCTTTTGTAGAGCACAGACGCGCGCCAACCACACAGTGGCTTGAGATTATGCAAATCGTGCAAGATACCTTGTCGTTGCAAGTCATGCATATGGTAAATCATCAGCAATCATTTTTTGCTCCCGAACTTATCGAGCAGTTACAACGTTTTGAGAAAGCACAAGTATTGCCAGATACGGTTAATTTGATTGTACCCGTGCCAAAACATCATACTGTCGCTGAGCCGCAAGCTGTTGAAGATGACTCTATACTCAGCAATGTCGAAAACACAGAAATCCTAACGCTTGATAGAATGATTAAACAGTCATGGGCCAATGGCTTACCAGATCCTGACATATTAGAAGTATTCTTAGAAGAAGCAGAAGCGCTGACCAATAATAATCAATATCTACAGTTATTTTTAGATAACGTGAGCGATACGGTTGCCTTACAAGCGCTACAGCGTGACTTGCATACCCTTAAAGGTGGCGCAAGAATGGTCACGGCTAATGGAATAGCGGACTTGGCACACGACATGGAGTCGGTCTATGAAGATCTTGCCCATCATCGTCGTCCTGCTACAAAAAAAGTCCTAGAGCTACTCGTGGCCTGTCATGACTGGATGGCAGATGCACTATTTATTCTCAAGCAACAAGTCAACCCGCCAACGCCTGCTTTATTAATAGAGTCGCTACAAGAATTTAGTAAAAACCCTGATAGCTTAAAACAAATACCTAATGAATCTCTGCAAGCGCAGCGCAAAGCGATTTTGACTGCCAAAGAAAATCGAAACTCAGCAGGTATGGTAAAAGACATCAGTAAAATGCCGTCGATGATCGGTGAGTTTACGGAGCAAGAGCAGAGCGCTAGTAGCAATGAGATGATCCGTATCTCAGGTGGTTTGATTGAGCATATGATTAACTTGTCTGGCGAGTCAGCGATTAACCGTGCGCGTATTGACATGGGCATGAGTAGCTTGACCAACAGCCTTGAAGAGATGGGCATCACGGTACAGCGTTTGGCAGATCAGTTACGCCGAATGGAGATTGAGCTTGAAGCTCAAATCTTATCGCAGATAGATGATGAGTTGATAAGCCATGAAGGTTTTGACCCGCTAGAGATGGATCAATACTCTTCTCTGAATCAGTTATCAAAATCTCTGACAGAGTCGGCATCAGATTTGGTTGATATTAATCATACTCTTTTAGAAAAAACGCGTGATAGTGAGAGCTTATTATTACAGCTGTCACGGACGCAAACTGAGCTACAAGATGGCTTGATGAATTCGCGTATGGTGCCATTTACGCGCTTGACACCGCGCCTTGAACGTACGGTACGCCAAACGGCTAATGAGCTTAATAAGTCGGTTGAGCTGACAATTATTAATGCTGATGACGAAATGGATAGAACCATTCTAGAGCGTATTACGTCGCCGCTTGAGCATATGCTACGTAACGCCGTCGATCATGGTATCGAAGACAGTACAACGCGTCTGAAAGCTGGTAAAGAGCGCAGTGGTAACATCACTTTAGAGGTGTTGCGCGAAGGCAGTGAAATTGTCATCAACTTATCCGATGATGGGCGCGGTATCGATGTCGAAGCTGTTCGCAGCAAAGCTATTGATCAAGGCCTTATCGATGCAGCAGACAGTAGTCTGACCGATCTTGATATCATGCAGTACATCTTTAATGCGGGCTTAAGTACCAGTAAGCAATTAACACAGATCTCAGGGCGCGGCGTTGGCATGGATGTCGTTATCAGCGAGATTCGTCAATTAGGTGGCGTCGTGTCTGTAGTCTCTGAGCTGGGCAAAGGGTCGCGTTTTACCATGCGCCTACCGCTCACAGTAGCCGTATCGGATGCCCTAGTAGTGCGAGCAGCAGATCGCTACTATGCCATACCACTGGTTCAGATTGAGCGTGTGGTACGTATCAATCCAGAAAAGCTTTATGATTACTATCAGTCAAATGACGCCACGCTAAACTTTGAAGACGCTGATTACCGTGTGCGCTATTTAAATGAGATTTTATCAGGTAATAAACTCAATGAGCTGGTGGTCAATACCAATACGAGCTTGCCGGTGATTATCATCAAAAACCGTACTGGACAGAATATTGCCCTGCAGGTCGATCAGATAGCTGGGTCACGTATTGAAGTCGTAGTAAAACCATTAGGACAACAATTCTCAAACCTATCGGGTATTTCAGCCGCTACCATCATGGGTGATGGCTCGGTCATGCTTATCTTAGATTTGATTGCCTTGATGCGTAATGCACCAGCGCTTAAAGAAGTCATGCCATCTGTTGGCTCTAAGCATAGACGCTTAGAATCTCAGCCGACGGTTATGGTCGTCGATGACTCGGTCACAGTACGTAAAGTAACGTCGCGCTTCTTAGAGCGTCAAGGGTATAAAGTTGCCGTTGCCAAAGATGGTGTCGATGCGATTGAGATACTACAAGAGACGATACCGGATCTTATCTTATTGGATATTGAGATGCCACGTATGGATGGCTTCGAAGTAGCCATTCAAATACGCCACAATAAACGCTTGCAGCACATTCCGATTATTATGATTACCTCACGTACTGGTGAAAAGCATCGTGAGCGTGCCTTAGAGATTGGGGTGAATGATTATATGGGTAAACCATTCCAAGAAAATGAGCTACTGAATAAAATCCAAATGCTATTGGGTGAAGAGGTCAGCCTAACTTATGAAGGATAAGGCACCTGTTCCATTAGCGCTCAAAAACAAAAGTGATATCAAGGTGCTGGTGGTCGCAGAAGATCATCACCAGCGTATGGCCTTTTCAGATACCGTACGTGGCTGTGGCTTTACCCTCATTGATTGTGTATCACGGGCGCAGTTGCACGATAAGTTTGAACGTTATGAAACACCCATTGATATTTGGTTGATAGACAGTGATTATGATGACAGTGTAGCCACGGCTACTGCTATGTCTCAATCAATCGGGGTTTTGGTGGGTTTTAGTCAAGCGCCTTATTTAAATGAGGCAAAGCAGTATGCTAAATGGCAACGCAAACTAAAACGTAAGCTTGCACAGATGCTACTCCTACCAGGATTGGTAGATACCAATGCTTATCAGAGCGATACCAATGACTGGCAGTATGTTGTGTTTTTGGGTGCGTCTATGGGCGGTCCTAGCGCTGTAAAAGAGTTCTTAGATAACTTGTCACCCACGCTACCCATTTGTATTTTATTGGCGCATCATTTCAACCAGACGATGATTGGGACGCTACCACGCATACTGAATCGTCATAACGATTGGCGCTGTCAGGTCATTACCTCGTCGCAACGTTTACAGGCGGGTCAATGTCTGATTGCGCCTATTGATAAGCAAATTGTTTGCGATTCGACCGGACGGATTATATTACTTGCTAAAGCATGGGAAGGTGATTATAAGCCCGCTATTGGTCAGATCCTAAAAAACACCAGCGATGTTTATGGTAGTGAGCTGATCAATATTATTTTTTCAGGTATGGGTAACGATGGGGCTCAGTATCTGGATTTAATCCAAGACAATGACAGTCAGTTGTGGGCGCAAGATCCAAGTGTCAGTACTTGTCCTAGTCAGCCACAAGCGATTGTTGATTCTGGATATTGTGGTTTTATTGGTAGCCCTGTGGCTTTAGCACAAAAACTTACCGACTATATTGGCGAAAGGGCGGCTGTTGCCTCTTCGCATTAATCTATTGTGAGCGACGTATGAAACAAATTCTAAAACATTCGTTTGAGGCAGTAAGCTTGCTAACCACGAACAATGGTATGCTAGATGTCACTATCGTTCCAGCATTTAATCAGCCTGATTGGATTATTCCGAGTAGCCTGATTTTGAGTGTGGATGACTTTGATGAGCATATTTGGACTTATCTGTGGCAACAACAAGAAGTCGCTGTATTCCATTTGCTATCCAGTGGGCAAACGCCAGAAAAGATCATAGTATTAGAGGGTAATACGGCTGCCCATCGCATAGCATTACAGACTGTCGGTGAACTGCACCAGCTACAAGTACGTATCTCTGACGTTAAGGATATTGAGCTTCCTGAACAGTATACCAGCAATGCTAATATCGATTATAGCGTCGCCCAAAAAACGAAAAATAGCGATAGTGAAACGGTTCAAGCGACTGGCAAAAATCTGACAGATAGCGAAATCGACTACGTCAAAGAGCGCTTTCAAGAAAACGTTGTAGAGTCCTACTTGTTTCAAACCGTAATTATCGATAACATTCTCTACTTGGTGCCTGATTTGGATAAAATTGCGCATCAATTGGTTGATTTAGACAGCTAGCTTTTTTAGTAAGTGTGGCCTATAGTGAATAGCAATTCATTAGTCTTAATCACGACTAATGATAGTGACCAGTAACATCGTCAAGACTAACCTAGCCACAATGACTGTGCCGCCTGTTATTGTCTTTATCTATAAATGTTGGTTAGAGTGAATAGAGCAGCCTATGAATGATATCGATGCGAATGTTTCAAAGTGGTCAATCGCTAGCCGCTTATTTCACTGGATCAGTGCGGTTTTATTGCTGGTAACGTGGCTCATGATGCTGTTATACCAAAATCTTAATGACAATCTCTATATTGGGCTACACAAGGCCTTTGGTATAAGCTTGTTATGTTGGATGATAGCGCGAGTTATCAATCGCGTCTTTACCAAAGTACCACCAGCGTTACCGATGCCTAAGTGGCAGCTGTTGATGTCAAAGTTGTCGCACTTTGCGCTATATGCTTTGCTAATCGCGATGCCGTTAGCTGGCTTGCTGATGTCAGTCTATGGGGGTCGACGGGTAGATATATTTGGTTTATTTCAGATTCCTGTCTTTGTCACCCCAGATAGAGGTTTAGCGCGTTATTATAATGATTTACACGTTGATATTATCTGGCCCATGATTATTGCCTTTACTGTATTGCATGTCGGTGCAGCTTTGTATCATCAGTTTGTCAAAAAAGACAATTTGATCGCACGTATAAAGTAACGACGAATCCAGAAAGTATGCGTCCACAAAAAAGCCCTCAGTATTTTACTGAGGGCTTTTTTAGATTAGGGCTTAACTAGAGCGCTTTTTCCATATGCTTTTGAACAGCTTACTTTTTATGCTCAGGCAAGTTGATATTCATCTCTAGCACATCTAAGCTGTCTTCAGAACGATGATTGATATTCACATCATCAATTTGCACGCCATTGACGTACTTATTTACCACTTCTAGTATTTCACGTTTCATTTTTTCGATACGATCCGCTGTTAGGCGGTTGTTTAAGCGATTTTCACTCGCAACGATAACCTTGAGACGCTCAGTGGCTAAATTGGCACTGCCGACATTGCTGCTGTCATCAGTACCAAATAAATTGCTCCAAAATCCTTTTTTCTTACTCATCATTAACCCCCAAACCAGCGCTGTAATAAACTCTTTTTCTTCACGTCAATATGACGCAACGGCCGCTCTTCGCCTAAGAAACGGGCGACAATGTCATCATAACATTGACCAGCGATGGAGTCGGTATAGTGAATAACCGGTTCACCGTGGTTAGATGCCTCAAGCACTGAATGGCTTTCAGGGATAACACCAAGTAAGGGTACTTTTAGGATATCATTAGAGATGGTATCGATATCCATCATCTCATTCGCTGCCGCACGTTCGGCATTGTAGCGAGTGATAACCAAATGCTCACGGATAGAACCTTGGTTCTCTTCGATCTTTTTGGTACGGCTTTGTAAGATACCGATAATACGATCCGAGTCACGTACTGAAGAGATCTCAGGGTTGGTCACGATGATCGCTTCATCAGCATGATACATCGCTAACTGGGCTCCGCGCTCGATACCAGCAGGCGAATCACAAATGATATAGTCAAACTGCTTAGACAGCTCAGCCATTACTTCGGACACCCCTTCGTCTGTCAGCGCATCTTTGTCACGCGTTTGACTGGCAGGTAGGATGTATAAGTTCTCAAGCTGTTTGTCTTTGACCAGTGCTTGTGACAAGCGCGCGTTACCGCTGATGACGTCTACAAAGTCATAAACAATTCGATTTTCACAGCCCATGATCAAGTCTAGATTACGTAGACCTACATCAAAATCGATAACAACTGTCTTATAGCCACGCAACGCCAAACCGGCGGCAAAAGAGGCACTAGTGGTGGTTTTGCCCACACCGCCTTTACCTGAAGTGATTACAACAATCTTCGCCACAATGGCACACTCCTATGAATCAATGGGATATCTATTAAATAAAATAGCGCATTCTCTTATGCTTATTATTCACATGTAATATATGCGCTGCGAGCGTAAGCCTAGCATAAATAAACAAAAATTTATAGCAAGTCTGCACTAAAGCGAAAAACAACGATTATCTGCGTTAAGTGCTCCTGCCTATAGGTATTAGCACTGATAGATAGGTTACATAGTGGCAGAGTAAATTATTTGTCTTGAGACAGTTTTGTTAACCAAACTTACCGAAATATTAAGTAAGATATTTAGCCATTACTTTCTCAGCACTACAGCAAATGCCTTTAAGATTTATATATAAAATTCGACAAATCAGCCGTCTAACTAAGCATCATCCATTACGGTAAATACCAAACCTTGACCTTCTATAAAGCGTACTTGTACTGGTTTGTCGATTACGTGTTCCGGTAAATTGTCTCGTAGGCAGTAAGTGCCTGCGACTGACACCAATGACGGGTTAAAGACCTGACAAAAAATACGAGCATCTTTGTCGCCTGTTGCTCCTGCGACCAAACGACCTTGGGCGCGGCCGTAGACATGCAAGCTGTTGTCAGTAATCGCTTCAGCACCACTGTTGACACTGTTGGTCAAAATCAAATCCCCACCGACGTGGTTAAGGCTCTGTCCTGAACGTAGCATTTGATCATAGATGAGGCTGGTGATATGTTCAGCGCTTACCAAGGTTTCTGCTGGAATATTGGCGATGGTCGTCTCGGTCGCTGTTTCAAGTGCGGGTTCAGACGCTGCGGCTACGTCATTCGTGCTGGTCGACTCTGTACTTTTGGCGTCTGATGCTTTATTGACCTGAGTAGTGGCTTTTTTACTGGGTAGAATACGCTCGATACGTTTGCCGTCGGCAGGAAATATCGCCAATCGCTGCTCACGTGCTTGTGCATCCAACACACCTGTCACGACACCGATAGGTTGCAGTCCCCATGACCATAATAGTTCTACCAATGCAGACAGATCTTGTTCGACCTCGCTATCAATGAGGATAGGGATATTGCTGGATTTGTTGCTAAGCGTTTCAGCAAGCTGAGTCTCGATAGCGTTTAAGTCATCCGTACTGAACTGTAAGCGCGAAAAGGTGAGCATCTTGCCGTAAAAGGCGAGAGCAGGCGTGGCACTCGGGGTTGGGGTGCTGTTGTCGTTATCTAAAATCGTCATAAGATTGATCCTCAAAAAATATCGTATGGCTGCATGCGTACTATATTTATTATTATTTAGTGGTTATTTACTTAGGTGCTGGTTATTTAGTAGCCATTTTTAGCAAAAATGTTATAAGTTAAGCATATCTTGGTGCTTCCATTGCTGCACTTTTATTTGTGCTTCAAATGCTGTCAAACTGTCCTCAATAATGCTAGAAATCAAAGTATCCAGCGCGGTGTTGTTGGTATCGATTTGTGCCACACCGCTGGCAATAGCGACCATCAATGCATCAAGACGCTCAGCATCGAGGAGACGCTCGTTTAAAGCAATGACCACATTTTCGCCAATATTGTGTCCCACATGCTGCAATTGCGACTCAATCAAGCCACCAGCGATGGGTATCATGCGCAAGTAGCGACGTAACTCTGGCGTATTGGCCAAACCTTCTTTAATCGCTTCGCCCATCGCACCAGCTAGCATGTTATTGCCTCCTGGTGAGGCCGTCAGCGCTTGCAGCTTTGGCGCCAGCTCTGTGCGTAGTAGCGAAAGTAATGCTGTTTCAATCTCATGACGGTTGCGAGCAATCGTTGATTCGATCAATGATTTGTGCGTTTTGGTGTCGGTAAGCTGCACACGAAAATTATCGATTGCAGTCAAAATGACACGATCTGACAACTCTTCTAATAGCAGATCAATATAGAACTTGATACGGTCAATCCACGACTGCGGTAGTACTTGATAGCCAAGCTGGTAGAGTCGGCGGCCGATGACCACTACTCGAAATAACCGTAGCGCGCGTAGCTGCGGAAAACAGCCCAATACCTCATACCAGTGGACAAACGGAAAAAAGAACCAGCGATAATAAACTTTTTCTTTAATGGCAATTGCCCAGCGTAATAATAGCTCGACGACTAAGAATATGGTGAAAAACCCACCCGCCGTACGCAACGGATCATGCAAGGTGCCTTGATACCAGTTAAGCGCATCACTTAGTGTCAGCCACCCTGCAACATTACTACTAAAGTTACTCATCAAGATGGCATCTATGCTAATCAATAAGAGATCAATACTAATAGCAACAATCATCAAAATATCATAAGTCAGCTTAAAGCGACTTGGTTTGGGACGATTTGACTGTGGTGACTGCGTGCTTGAGGTTTGCGTGCTCGGAGATTGACTGCTTGCTAAGTTCGATGACTCATTTGGCATTGCTGCGGCTATTGGCGAGCTTTTTGTAGGAGAGGCGGGCACAGTCATACCTTTTAGTAAGAAATGGCATAAGAAATAATGTCATCAGTAGACAGAGTCAATGATGATATTACAACTGAGTAAGCGAGCGTTTTAATGACTATTCACATTATCAATGAATGCCATCAAAAAACAACCCATCAACCATTATAATTTGGTATTTTATATCAATTGAGTAAAACCTGATATTAGAGCACGTCCTCAATCTGAACAGTAAACTGTAAACGGGTTAAAAATGGCTAAATATTTGCCAAACTGCGTCAAGTAGCTTGCTCATATCTCGATATTATCTGTACTACTTTCCTTGTTTAGCTGCCATTTATCTTATTTTTATCGCCATTTTCAAAACGAGGACACGCCTTAGCCAGCTTTTAGTGTTTATATTGCAGCATAAAAAGTATGGCAACATTGTGATTTGCAGATTTACTGAAAAAAATAATTTATCGTTCAGTCTATTTGCTCTGCGGGTTATCTGCAAAGTCAGCAAGCATGGTGGTAATAAGGTCATCTTTTTGACACCATATCTGTTCAACCCAATCAAACATTTTAGCCTTTATTGCCTCATCCTCTTCATAGCCACCATTTTTGATACCAGAAAACAATTCGTCAGGTATTTTAATATACCGAACGTCAACGCCCAAGCGTCTGATATTGCCTTTCCATAGATCACCATAGGTTGGCACGCCATCCGGATAAACAATGGTCATATCCAAAATACCATCGATGTCATCCCCTAGTGCATTGATAGCCAGCGCCAAGCCACCCGCACGCGGTTTCAGTAAATGCGTATAAGGTGCATTTTGTTTGTCATGTTTTTCTTGCGTAAAACGTGTGCCTTCTAAATAGTTTAATAAGGTGAACGGTTTGTCTTTTAATAACGCGCAGGCACGCTTGGCTTCTTCAATATCTTTGCCCTTTAATGCAGGGTTTTTGGCAACCTTTTCTTTAGGATGGCGGCGCATCATTGGGAAGTCTAAAAAATAAAAGGCTTGACCAACGATTGGGATATAAATCAGCTCAAACTTGGTAAAAAATCGGGTGAGGGGCAGGCGCTGTTCACCAATGTATTGCACGATACTGGTATCGACCCATGACTGATGATTGCTAACCAGCAGGTATTTACCGGCCATATGGACATCATCGGGTAAGTTGATACGCCAATCTTTACGTGGCAACATATTATCGATCAAGGCGTTATTACTACTAATCCAGTGGGCAGCAATTTTTATCACGGTTTTATCCGCAATGGGTGCTCCAGTAATCATCTTGGTCGCGCCCATTAGCCATAGCGGGATACTATAACCAAAGCTATTGGCCGCGATGACACTGGCTGCTGTAGTCAGCGAAACTGCCTTGCCCAATTTTGGGGCGCGTTGATGTATTTTTTGAATAGTAGAGGTCAGGCGCATGTTTAATCCCTGTCTATCGATATTGTTGATATATAAACACTCCATTTCTGAAGTCGTTATTTCCAAAATTTTTGGCGGTTTTATAGGGTTGAAATCGCGCTATATGTTTAGTGGTGTTATTAGCGCTGCTTCACGGTCAACTTTATTGCATGATTTTAACAGAAATTATTCATAGTGTACGACTGTAAACGTGACTTGCCATGTCTGGCCTAGCAGAGATGGATAATACAAAGGAGAAGAGTGCAAACCCTCCTGCACTTCTCATACATAGATGTGACAAAATATTACACATAAATAGATGGTAATTGCCATAATAATAACGAACGAAAGTAAGCACCTAAATAAGATTCATAAATAATCTTTATAAAAAGCACAGCTTAACAAAGCACAATTTTAATTTAATACTTAAGAGGAAATATTATGCGTAATACATTAATGATTGCCGCAGTCGCATCTGGTTTAGCACTTAGTGGTTGTGCTACTGATCCAAACACTGGACAACAGCGCTTGAACAAAACTGCTATTGGTACATTGGCAGGTGCTTTAGGTGGTGCAACCATCTCTAAAGCAACTGGTGGCGACAAAACTGGCCGTGATGCAGCTATTGGTGCCGCATTGGGCGCTGGTGTTGGTTATTACATGGAGCGTCAAGCTAAGCAGCTTGAGCAACAGATGGCTGGTACAGGTGTAACGGTTGAGCAAAACCCAACGACTGGTAACATCGACTTAGTTATGCCAGGCAGCATCACCTTCTCATTTGATGATGCTACGTTGAGCTCATCGTTCAAGCCAACACTTGATAAACTTGCTTCAACGATGAACCAGTACAACAAAACATCAGTTAACATTGCTGGTCATACCGATAGTAAAGGTTCAACGTCATATAACATGGGTCTATCACGTGATCGTGCTTACTCAGTGGCTAACTATCTGACTGCTCGTGGTGTTGCTTCTAACCGTGTCAACGTTGTTGCTTATGGCGAATCACGCCCAGTAGCTGATAACAACACTGATTATGGTCGTCAGCAAAACCGCCGTGTTGAGCTAACCATTAACTCACCACAAAGCGTAAACTAATAAATGATTTGATAACCATTAATTTTAGACGCTTACAGTAAAAATAGTGCAAAAAAGGTCAGCAATACGCTGGCCTTTTTTTGGGCTTAGAATTTGATAAGGCAACTTCTGATCAACGGTAAGACCCAATCCTTAAATTATATTTGATAATAGTTATCAATAACATTATAATTCGCAAATATTTGAATATTTCAGCAATAGTAATGACAGTGTTTAGCAACTATGACCCTATACATCAGTCATTTATTGTACTTGCCTTTTTTTATAATGTATCTCATCGAGGACGTGTATGAATATGACCACAGTGACGAACCGTAAAATTTTACCGACTACTTTAGCCGCTGCGCTTGCAGGGATACTGCTGGTATCGGGTTGTACCAAGCAAGCCAATGACGATACCGCCACTGATGCACAAACAGAGGTACAAAATACAGACGCTGCCAATAATAGAACCACATCAGGCGCAGAGCAAGCCAATATCGATCGCTTGGCACTTAGCTATGTAAATATGGCTCATGCTGCCTATAAAGATTCATTAGGCACCGCAAAGACTTTGCAGACAGCAGTGAATGCTTATGTAGATGCGCCAACTGAAGCGAACCTTGAAGCGGCAAAAGCTGCCTATAAAGCGGCGCGTCAGCCTTACTCACAGACTGAAGTGTTCCGTTTTGATGAAGCATTTGTGAGCGCTGATGACCAGCGTGAGATTGGTAGCGTTGATGGCTGGGAAGGACAGGTCAATGCATGGCCGCTCGATGAAGCGCTCATTGATTACGTCAGCGATGATTACGAAGGTGAATACAACAGTCAAGACAATATCATCAATAGTGATAGCATTGCCGTCGGTAGCATTAAGCAAGATACCAGCACGATTACACCGCAACTTTTAGCAGACATGAATGAAATCGGTGGTAGCGAAGCCAACGTGACGACCGGCTATCATGCGATCGAGTTTATGCTATGGGGACAAGATACCAACGGCGTCGGTGAGGGTGCAGGCAACCGTCCGATTAGTGATTACAATACCACCGATGGCGAATGTACTAGTGGTGAAAGCGCCAATACCGATGCAAGCATTTGTGAGCGTCGCGGCGAATTCTTAAAGGCCGCTGCGCAGTTATTGGTTGATGATTTGACCGCGATGGAAGCCCAGTGGCAGCCTGACAGTGAGCATACCTTACGCAGCGATATGATAGCGCGTAAAGATAACAATGGCCTGCGCCAGATTATGTATCAGATGGGCAGCTTGGCATTTGGCGAGTTGGCCTCTCAGCGTATGCAGGTCGCCTTCGTCACGGGATCTACCGAAGACGAACATGAATGCTTTAGTGACTTGACCCATCTGAGCTACGCCAATAATGCTCGCGGCATTCAGAATGTCTTTAATGGCAGCTACAAGACCCTCGCGGATAAAACCGTTGGTGGCTATGGCGTGAAGAACTACCTGATTGATACGGGTCATCAGGATGTTGCTGATAAGCTGGCTGCTGACTTTAGTAAAGTAGAAAGTGATTTTAATATCATCGTCGAAAAAGGCGAAAAAGAAGGTATTAAGATTGATCAAATGATCGCGACCGTTGGTCAAGCAAGCAAACAAGGTATCTCTGCTGAAGAGCAAAATGCTCGTCGTGGTTGGATCGAGACTGCCATTACCAGCTTGCAGGAATTGACGACTGGTATCGAAAGCGCGGCAAAAGCGGTTGGTATTGATAATCTAGATGCTGATGCGGGTTCATAGTTTTAAGCTAGGCTGTTTATACGCTTACTAGCGTCAGTTGTATTCATTTATAATGCCTGATAAGTCGCTATAAGTGAATGAGAATTATTTTCATAAGAAAGTAATTTATGTATAATACACACGTTGTCAATCTCGGTTGGCAATGTGTTTTTTTATGCCCTATTAAAATAACGCTACCAGCCAGCTTTCTTACAGTTGTACCCTGTTGACTGTAACGACATATTGTTATGGTGCGCGATTTTGATGGTTCTATACTAGCGCTAAGGCAATGCTTATGAACGCCATTTCTGCCACGAAAGACAAACTATCTATGTCTCTTCATACCTCTTTATTGTCTAAAAATACACCGTTAAAGCTTGCGCTTAGTGCTCTCTGCGTCTTGTCACTTACGGCTTGTCAGCCAACTGACAGCTCATCCGCTAATAAGAATGACGTCAATGCTGATAAGCAGGATAAAACCTTGTCTGCTGAACGCAGTCAAAATATCGAAGCGCTGGCTGGGGTGCCCATGCAGCAGCTTGCCTCCTTTGACCGGCAAGAGATTAAGCAAGGCGGTGATAGCGGTATTAGTATTACCAGTGCTGAGAGTTACTCAAAACCTTCATCAAACCTCACCGCCTTACGCAAAGGTTCTTTTTTCATTGGTAATGCGTTTTTTCAACAACCGTGGGTGATTGCCCCTGCTAGCACGGACAGCCGTGACGGTCTTGGCGCGTTATTCAATGTCGCCGCCTGCCAATCATGCCATGTCAAAGATGGTCGTGGTCACGCGCCGATGAGCAGCAAGGACGATGCTGATAGTTTATTAATACGTCTGTCTATGCCAGCGACAACGGATGAGCAGCGTCAGCAATTGCAGGATTCCCTGATCGAAAAAGTGGTGCATCCTATGTATGGCGGTCAGCTACAAGATCGCGGTATTCAGGGCGTACCGGCTGAAGCGCGAATTGCGGTACAGTGGACCGATATGCCAGTTACCTTTGCCGATGGTTATGTCGAAACCCTACGTGCGCCTATCTTTAAGTTGACCAAACCCGGCTATGGGGCGTTTGATAATGAAATGATGGTATCACCGCGAGTGGCTTTACCAATGATTGGGCTTGGGCTCTTAGAGCAAATACCTGACGATGATATCAAAAAACAAGCGATTAATAACAATAGTACTAGCGACATCAGTGGCAAGTTTAACTGGGTGATGGATCCACAAACTGGCAAGCATGCGCTTGGTCGTTTTGGCTGGAAAGCTGGTCAAACTAAGCTGATTACACAAAACCAAAGTGCCTTTAATGAAGATATGGGGCTGACCTCAAACATTCGTCCTCATGAATCCTGCATGCCAAGCCAAACCGCTTGTATTAACGCGACTACTGGCGCTGATGAGCAAGGTAACGGTAAGCTGCCCGTCGAAGTGAATGATGAAATAGCCAAGTTTGTAGAATTTTATACGCGGAATTTAGCCGTGCCACATCGTCGCAATGCCAACGATAAGCTGGTACTGGCTGGTAAAAAACGTTTTTATGATATGGGTTGTCAAAGTTGCCATACGCCAAGATATCAGTTGCCAAAAACCGATGACGATCATCTTGAGCAGCATGGACAAGTCATTTATCCTTATACGGATTTGCTGCTGCATGATATGGGCGATGCGCTTGCCGATCGCACGATAGCGGGCAAACTACCAGCAAAAGATGCGCAAGTTGAATTTTTGGCCAACTCATACGAGTGGCGTACTCCTGCATTGTGGGGAATTGGTCTGGCTCAAACCGTCGATCCACAAGCGACCTTTTTACATGATGGTCGCGCGCGTACGCTGATGGAAGCAGTGCTATGGCATGGCGGTGAAGCAGAAAACCAACGCCAAAAAGTGTTGAAATTAGATAAGCAAGGACGCGCTGAATTAAACGCCTTCTTAAAATCATTATAAAAATGATATAAATTATTACTTATCCCATTACCGAGAAACTTATGAAAATAAATCCTGCATTAGCAATGGCGTTATCGGCACTGAGTGCTGGATTACTCATCAGTTGTGTCAAGCCTGCCGATGAGAATAAAAAAGCAGAGGTGGATAGCCAAGCCGTCGCGCAAGATGGCGCTGCTTCAAACAGTACGGCCGCCGATAGCGCGAATGACGAACAGATAGTCGCCATAGATATCAGCGCGGAGACCGAAAAAACCTATCTGACCCATGTGGCTGAAGACATTGTCATTCCAGCTTATGCAGATGCGGCGAAGCAAAGTGGTTTGTTACATGATTTGGCACAGAAGCATTGTCAGCAAGCGCCTGTCAGCGGTGATGAATTGCAAGCGTTGCGTGCTCAGTGGCTGGTGCTGGCGCAAGCATGGGCGAGTGCTGAGATGATCAACTTCGGTCCTGCGACTGCTAGTATGAGCAACTTGTACATCAATTATTACCCTGACGAGCGCGGTCTGGTGCATAGTGGTGTTGCAGAGCTAATCGCGGCCAATCCAAAACTAACCCCAGAGCAGCTCGCTAACGAAAGTGCTATTGTGCAAGGCGTACCAGGTCTGGAAGAGGCGCTATTTACCAATGACAGCTTGAATGCTGCTCAATGTGCTTATGTAGTCAGCGCCAGCGCGGCACTAAGCACGCGATTAAAAGACATCGAAAGTAACTGGCAGCAGAACGCCACGACTTTACTGGCGATTGATAAAACGGCTGATAGCGATCAAGGTTTGAACCAGTGGTTTAACGCTTTATTGTCATTGATTGAGACGATGAAGACCAATGCTATTGATGAACCATTAGGTCTCACAGGCAAAGCCAAGGGTCATCTGCCTGCTGCTACTGCTGGACAAAGCCGCGCTATTATCAATGCTAAGTTGGCTACCTTGAATAAAACGCTGACTGACCCGGTATTGACGGCCATTCTTGGTAGCAATGATGAGAATGCTATTGCGGCCAGTCTATCAAGCGAGCTGGCTGATACCACCACGCTATTGGCGCAGATGCCAGAGGATTTAGCGACTGCCGATAAAGCCAAACAGCAAGAATTGTTTGATCATTTTACGACCATTACCCGCCTGATGAAACGCCAATTGATTCCGACCCTCGGCATCCGTGTTGGCTTTAACAGCAATGATGGCGATTAAGTCATGCAAACCTCTGAAGCCCATACAGCTGCGATAGCTAAATCTCATAGCGCGTCATCTAAAGCAGCGCCTAAACCGGCAAACAAGCGCTCAAATCATGAGCAGCTGGTGACGTCGGCTTTGACCACGCTTGGTAGTGTATTGGGAACGGCGGCATTGATTGGTATCCATCATCACTATCGCAAGCAGCATCAGCCTGAAGCAAAGTTGCAAGATTATGTGTCGGGTGTGCGTTCTCAGCTGCATACATTGCAAGCATCGTCCAAGCCACAGCTAACCCGTTTTCGCTACGCCTATCAGCACGCGTCTGCTGCGTGGCAACAGGCTTATCATAATGATATCGATGATAGAAATCATGATACTAAAAATACCGTGACTGACCTGACGGCAATGCATAGCACCGTTATGCTGGCGCGTCCAGTATGCTGGGTCAGTGGCGTGGCATCCATGCCAAAAAACCTATCATTGATAAATGACGATAACAGTCATGATGACAATAATGATGAAAATGGTTTTGGTGTGGTCGGCATCGATGCAGACCGACAAATCGTTTGGCAGACGACCATGCCTGAGCGTGTCCACGATATTGTTGTCCAGCCAATCCTTAATATTCAAAATAGACAAAACAATCAAAACAGATCAAACACTCATAACCGTCAACGTGATGTCGTGGTGCTGGGTCGCCGCCCCAGTGAAAGTTTTTGGGTATTAGACACAGCGACAGGGCAAGTGAAGTTTGCTATAAAAGCGGCTGATAATCGCCATTACTATGGGCATGCTTGCTACAGTTTGGATGGCTCAAAGCTATACGTCACTGAGAATGATACGATAAGCTTGGCGGGTAAAATTGGTATCTACGATGCTCATGATAACTATAATAAAATAACCGAATTTGACTCGCACGGTATTGGGCCACATGAGCTGATTATGCATCCAGATGGCGAGACGCTGGTCATCGCTAATGGCGGTATCAAAACCGAACAAGCCTCTCGTGAAGAGCTGAATCTCGATACCATGCGTCCATCGCTGACTTATCTGAGTCGTCATGACGGGACGCTGCTTGAGCAAATTATCCCTGAACACAATCAGATGAGTGTGCGTCATTTGGCCATACATGATGATGGTACGGTGATGATTGGTATTCAATTCCAAGGTGAAAAACATATCAATGTGCCGTTAGTGCTGACCCATCATCGCGGTGATCCTGACTTTAAACCATTGGTTATGCCCAATAATCAATGGCAATGCTTCCATCAATATATTGCCAGTGTGGCGGTTGATAGTCAGCGCAATCTGTTATGTGTGACCACACCGATTGGCGGTTGTGCAGCGATTTATGATTTAAACACACGCATGCTGATTGATGCTGTGCGTTTGCCGGATTGTGCAGGCGCTTCGCTAATAGCTAGTCAGTTCACTGGTCAAACTAAAAGTAATCATGGAGAGTCAGGTTTTATCGTCAGCGATGGACACGGGAAACTGACCAGACTACGTGTCAATACTCTATCAGTAGAAACATCGGGTGTAGCAGAATCAAATTCAAAACATACTGCCGACATTATGGTGCAGGACAGTCAAATACATAATATGTCTTTTGACAATCATTTGCAGGCAGTCTTAGCATAAGCGGTACAGGGGAGACATCACGATGCCGCAACAGAGTACGTCGCTCTTATTAGATATGGCGAGACAACAGCTGGTACAAGCGGGTATTGTGCTGCACGTGACCAAAAAGCGCGTCAAAAATATCAATTTTCGCCTAAAGCCTTATGCGCTCATGGTCTCTGTACCGATGTCTATCAGCCCCAGCCAAATCGCCCAAGCTGTCGACAAGCGCGTATCATGGGCGCTAGACAACCATCCGCAAGTGTTAGCGCGTTATCATCACAAGCAAACCCCGAAACCCAAAGCGTCAACCTCGGATAGCCCCGTGCTCTTATGGGGCATCGAACAATCATTGAGGCTAAATCACGATGAAAAAATCGCTTATTATCGGCAACAACTTACTGAAGTAAATCCAGCACTATTTGCCAAGTGGCAACCAATAGTCGGTGCTACTGCTAATGAAGTTCGACTGAAAAAAATGCATACGCGCTGGGGCAGTTGTAATACTCGTGCGCGTCGAATTTGGTTATCCGTATATCTTCCTGCTTACCCGATTGAATGCACCGAATACGTCATTGTCCATGAGCTGTGTCATTTGCATCATGCCAATCACAGCAAGGCGTTTTGGCAAACGGTAGCGGCAGCGATGCCGGATTATCAGCAGTGGCACGATATGCTAGCAGGCAAGTCGGGTCAGCTGGATTAAACGCCTCACACAAATGATATAAAGGCATTCGTTAACCCTAACATACCTGCTATGATAAGCGCTCACGTCGCAGTATATAGCGTATCATTCAAATAATAGAGTGATAGATATATTGTAGATGCATGGTATATACAGGGATATCATATGGACAACGTCAATCAAGCCGAATTTTGGCAGCAGCGTTATGAGACTGGTAGCATACAGTGGGATATGGGACAGGTGTCACCACCGCTAAAAGCTTACATCGATCAACTGCCTGCGTCTGCTAAAGATCAGGCTATTCTAGTGCCAGGGGCAGGCAATGCCTATGAGGTTGGCTATCTACACGAGCAGGGTTTTACCAATGTCACGTTGGTTGACTTTGCGCCTGCACCGATTGATGCATTTGCAGAGCGCTATCCTGATTTCCCAGCGGCGCACCTGATTTGTGCAGATTTTTTTAATTTATCACCTGAGCAGCATCAATTTGATTGGGTGCTTGAGCAGACGTTTTTTTGTGCGATAAATCCGTCACGTCGTGATGAATATGTCGAGCAGATGGCAGCCTTATTAAAGCCGCAAGGCAAACTGGTTGGCCTGCTTTTCAATGTGGATTTTGGCCGTGATGAACCACCTTTTGGTGGCACAAAAGATGAATATCAGCAGCGTTTTGAGCAGTGTTTTGATATAGAGATGATGGAAGCCAGCTATAACTCGCATCCTGCACGTCAAGGTAGTGAGTTATTTATCAAGCTGCAAGCGAAGTAAGCTCACGCTTGATATTATCTCGCGCTTGCTTTTCTAACCGTTCAAAGTAATAATCGGTCAAATACAGTCTTGGATGCGCCAACAATCCTTTTAACACCGCTGTTCGTCCGATACAGTAATCGGTAGCTGGCACGTGTGCATACTCTTTACGTACCGCAGATGCGTACGCTTCATATTCAGACCATGCAGCACCCAAAACGCTCAAATCCATATCTAGTAAATATGCTGCATCGCTGCACTTATCATCGTCTGCTAATGCATCAAGTTGATGGGTAGCCGTCATCATGATAAGTGCATAGATATGTTGGCATTGTTCCGCGCTCAAATATTTCTGCAACGCTTCCACCGCATAGTCTGCACTTTTAAGCTCATTATCTGCCCGTGTTGGCTCGTATATCACATCGTGATAATGCAGCGCTAAGGCGATAATATGGGGTTCATAAAGGTTGTGCTTAACTTGCTCAAACTGCGCAAACAACTGCTTAATGTGGTGCAGGGTGTGATAAGCGCGATGGGCTTCGTTATAACGGGTAGCGGCAGCTTGCCAAAGCATCTCTACCTCTACTCGATCAATATCATTAGCGATGGCAGACAAGTGCATGGCGAAATGCTGACCAAGGTCGGACGTTACGTGCGAAACATCGTTCATATTCATACTCAATTGTCTGAGTTACTTAGCGCCTCACAATCCTAATAGTCAACTTAGTCCTGATGAGCTGCATCTTCAAAGGCCTGTTTAAATACCTTGCCCAGTAAATTTACATCGTCGACACGCGCATAATTTAAGCGGGTGACAAAGGCGATGTGGCGATGTGGGCCTTTTTCTGCCAATGGCACCGCGACGGCATTTTGGTTTTGCAGATGCAATTGATCCAGCGCCATCTCAGGTACTAAGGTCGTACCCATATTAGCGAGTGCCATCTGAATAAGCGTGTTTAAGCTAGCGTCAGAAAAGCTCGATTTCATTTGCGCCCGATCAAAATGACAAACCGATAGCGTCTGATCGGTCAGGCAATGTCCTTCACCCAGCAGCATGAGATTGGCAGTAGCGAGATCCTCAGAATCAATGGTGTCAAGCTTGGCATGAATATCGTCTTTTGGAAATACTGCGAAGAAGTCTTCACTCCAAAATTCAAAACTGTGCAAGCCGTCTACGGCATAGGGTAGCGCAATGATTGCTGTGTCAATATGACCGTAACGCACTTGCTCAAGCAAGCGTTCGGTTTGTTGCTCAACGATGGTCATGCGAAATTCTGGATAATTGGCTCGCAGTGCAGGCAGGACTTTTGGCAGCAAGTAAGGAGCAATCGTTGGAATAATACCCACGGTCATCGGGTAGGCAAGCGGCGTTTGATGACTGTGCGCACGGGTGGTCAAGTCGCTCACTTCAGAGAATACACGCTGCGCCCGCGTCAGGATATCTTGCCCAATAGGAGTGATAAGCACTTGTTTGTTATTACGCTCAAAAATCTGTGTGTCTAGTTGCTTTTCTAATTCTGCGATACCTAAGCTCAGCGCAGACTGCGAAATATTACAA
This sequence comes from Psychrobacter glaciei, assembly GCF_014652895.1. Classification (GTDB taxonomy): domain Bacteria; phylum Pseudomonadota; class Gammaproteobacteria; order Pseudomonadales; family Moraxellaceae; genus Psychrobacter; species Psychrobacter glaciei. Next base: position 126,324 of record NZ_BMZR01000004.1, on the reverse strand, counting down.
TCTTCTGCTGCTCGTTTGAAATGGCGGTGTTTAGCGACTGCTAAGGCAAATTCAAGTTGACGTAAGGTAATCATAAGACCTCTTTTTTGGTTGTTTTTCACGCAAATGACGATACTTATGCATCTTGGTCATTATCGAAATTTACCGATAGCACACTGATGACATGAAGTAGATAGAATAGTTTAACAAGTTTAATAAAACAAAACATCACATTAAAAACTTTTAACTGGATTAACCATAGAATTCGCGTATAGTTTGTCAGGTAGCCCAGATAGTTCAAGGCTTAACAGAAACAATCAAATAAATAAGCACCATTAAATTAATTACACTTAATCAAAAAAGGAGCCAATCATGGCGTCTATTATCAATCAAGAAATCCCAGAATTTTCAGCAGATGCATATGTAAACGGTGAGTTCAAAACCATCACTTCAGAAGATGTAAAAGGTAACTGGGCGATCTTCTTATTCTACCCAGCTGATTTTACTTTTGTTTGCCCAACTGAGCTTGAAGACATGGCAAACCATTACGAAGAGCTACAAGGTTTGGGCGTAGAAGTATACTCAGTATCGACTGACACTCATTTCACGCATAAAGCATGGCATGATTCTTCAGACGCAATCGGTAAAGTAAATTACCCAATGATCGGCGATCCTACTGGTAAAATCACTCGTGGTTTTAACGTGATGATCGAAGAAGCAGGTCTAGCTGAGCGCGGTACTTTCTTAATCGATCCAGACGGTTTGATTCAGGTTGCTGAGATTCATGCTGGCGGTATTGGCCGTAGCGCAAAAGACATGCTGCGTAAAGTAAAAGCGGCACAATATGTCCGTGAAAACGATGGCGAAGTTTGTCCAGCAGCTTGGGAACAAGGTGGCGATACATTGAAGCCAAGTCTTGACCTAGTTGGTAAAATCTAAGTAGTTATCCAACTATTTAGCGAGACGTAGCGCTGTTTTCATTACTTTCTTAATTTGAACCAGCGCTATAAAAAGACCCCATCAGCCTACGTTGATGGGGTCTTTTTATATCTTAAGCTAAAGGTCTATTAGTGTTATTTATCGGTTATAAATGAACGATTACGCTTGAGATTGTACTTTATTCTTATCTATGGTTTTGTAAATCTCATCTTTGAGCTGTAGCTTGCGCCGCTTCATTTGTTCGATTTCTTCATCGCGGCTGGCGTGTTTGACCACGTCATTCTCAAGCTTATCAATTTGCCTGTCCAGTATAGTATGTTCATCGAAGATACTCGCAAAGTGCGCATCTTTTTGCTTGAGCTCATCGATGATGTCGCTGTGATCTTGCCATTTATCAGTCATGGTCATGTTGTCATCCTTGTTATTTAGCGTGTGCTTAGCATAAGCAGTGACGCGTTGTGGTTAAGACAGATTATGATTGTGAGACTTGTTGATTATAAAATTAAGATTTATAAAACTAAATGTAAGAAATTTTTAGCAGTAATTTTGGGGTGTATCCTCGATTTGAACGAAAGTGCTCAGATAGGATAAAAATGAGGACACACCCCTAATAAATGAAGCATTAAGCGTGAGATTGTGTTTTGTTTTTATCGATTATCTTATAAATTTCATCTTTAAGGTGTAGTTTTCGACGCTTCATCTGTTCTATTTCATCATCACAGCTGCTATGTTTTATCAAATCCTTTTCGAGATAATTGATCTTCTCATCCAGCTGAGTATGCTCAGCAAAAATACTCGCAAAATGGCTGTCTTTTTGCTTGAGTTCAGCGATAATTTCTTTGTTATCTAGCCTTGTATCAGTCTTTCTCATCTGGTCATCCTTGTTATGAAGCGCAAGCTAACGATCAGCATCAGCGCATTGTCGTTAAGATTTATGATTGTGAGACTTGATTATTACTCAACCAAACCGCTATTAAACTCAATAGTGATAAGGCTTAATACAAGCAGAAATAGCCTTTGATAAACACGCATAAAAGCCAATCTTCCGCTAGGAAACAGGAATTATTCCTATTGCTCTTATTCGATTGTAGCGAAAAAATCATCTTGATACTATGATAATAATCCTCTTATAAGTTTAAATTTAATTATAAATAACAATTAATGATTGGTTTTATAAAACATAAGGTTTGGGTTTCTCAGCTTGCTCAAATCTATGAAACCTATGATAATAGGGACATCAAAAGGCACAAGCCTTATCCAAATAACACTTTAAACGATATCACTTACCATAGATTTTCCATCTTTAAACGTGCAACTGCTTAGTTGCCGTTACATATTAAATAATAATGAGGAACAAACATGATAGATCAAAGTTTATTAGATGCCATCAAGAGCTATAGCGAAAACATGACCCGTCCAATTACCTTTGTCTTAGGTAATGGTACGCATGAAAAGCGGGCAGAGTTGATTGACTTTTTGACCAAAATCGCTGGTACGACTGACAAAATCAATTTTGATGCAGAAGCGATTGATGAGAGCTTGCCTAGTGCGATTAGTTTTAAAGTCGTCAGTCATGTTGATGGCGATTTGGCTGATACTGGTATCGTCTTTAGCGGTATTCCTGGTGGTCATGAGTTTACCTCGCTTATCTTGGCAATTTTGCAAGCGGGTGGTCATACGCTAAAACTGGACGAAGGTATTCAAAAGTTAGTCAAACGCTTTAATAAGCCATTACAATTCCAGACCTATGTGTCGCTATCGTGCCATAGCTGCCCAGAAGTGGTACAAGCGTTGAACCAATTTGCCTTATTGAATGACGACATCAGTAATGAGATGATCGACGGTGCATTATTCCAAGAGCAAGTAGAAGCGAATAACATCCAAGGAGTTCCAGCGGTATTTTTAAACGGTAAGCCGTTTGCTAATGGACTAATTGATACGGCTAAGTTGATCGGAAAATTGCAAGAGCAGTTCCCTGACTTGTTGTCAGAAGTGGAAGATGACACTGAGCAATTAGAACAACAGGATGTCACTATCATTGGCGCTGGTCCTGCTGGGGTCGCTGCTGCCATTTATACCGCGCGTAAAGGTCTAAAAGTGACCATGGTCGCTGATCGAATCGGTGGACAGGTCAAAGATACGCAAGATATCGAAAACTTGATTTCTGTACCATTGACGACAGGTACACATCTATCAGCAGACTTCGTCAAACATTTAGGCGAATACAACATCACGCTAAAAGAGCACGTCAGCGTTAAAGAAATCGGCGAGACATCGGAAGAAAACTATAGTATTCATCTAAATACGGGTGAGACTTTTGAGACGCGCAGTATTATCTTAGCGACGGGTGCCCAATGGCGCAAGCTTGGTGTACCAGGTGAAGAAGAGAATATTGGTAAAGGCGTGGCTTTCTGTGCCCACTGTGACGGCCCGTTCTTTAAAGGTAAAGAGATCTCTGTCATCGGTGGCGGTAACTCTGGTGTCGAAGCGGCGTTAGACCTTGCCGGTATTGTGAAGCATGTGACCGTGCTTGAGTTCGCTGATGAGCTAAAAGCGGATCAGGTATTGATCAACAAAGCCAAAGAGAGATCAAACATCGAGTTCATCACTGGGGCGGCGACCAAAGAGATTAAGGCCACTGATGGTAAAGTCAGCTCCATCGTCTTTGAAGATCGCAAAACAGGTGAAACCCATGAGCGTGATTTGTCCGGTGTCTTTGTACAGATTGGCTTAGTACCCAATACTAGCTTTGTCAAAGGCTTCGTGGATTTAAACCGCTTTGGTGAAATTGAGATTGATGAGCGCTGCCGTACGGATCGCAAAGGTATCTTTGCTTGTGGTGACGTCACGACTGTGCCATTTAAGCAGATTAACATCGCGATGGGTGAGGGTAGTAAAGCAGCATTGTCAGCGTTTGAATACTTGGTTATGCAGTAAGTTTGAAATTAGTTTGAATTTGAAAAGCCACCTCTTTTGAGGTGGTTTTTTTGTGCTATCGTATAAATACGTCTATATAGAACAAATCCTAATATTTAGAAAATGATCATTTAAGTAAACCAATAACGCGATTTTTCTCAGAAAATATCAGTATTTACGTTACAAACTCGACATTTGCATTACAAAATCGTGTTGTTGATGCAATAATGAGCTCAATAAAACCTATCATATGATCATGAACTATAAGGAAAATAGGCATGGAATATATTGAAGCTTTTTTTGCTCTAGTCGGGGATCTAACGTGGGGCTGGGCACTTATCCCTATGTTGGTTATTTTTGGTTTATTATTTACCATCGTGGGTAGATTTGCCCAGTTTAGATATTTTAAACGTATGTTCCGTGTATTTAAAACGGATGAGGTAGGAGACGACGGAATTTCTGCCCGTCAGGCGTTGCTCGTTTCTATTGGTGGACGTGTTGGCGGCGGTAACATTGCTGGCGTTGCGGTTGCAATCTCTTTAGGGGGTCCGGGAGCGGTATTCTGGATGTGGGTTGTAGCCCTTATTGGTATGATGACTAGCATTGTTGAGTGTAGCTTAGCCCAGCTTTACAAGCGTAGAGATACTGATGGTAACTTTCGCGGTGGCCCTGCGACCTATATTTTACATGGCTTAGGTAAAGACTATCGCTGGCTCGCCATCATCTATGCGATCTCGCTACTACTGTCTTTTTCTATCGGGTTTGTGGCGTTCCAAGGCAATACGGTGGCAGGATCTGCTCTTGAAAGTTTTGGGATTGACCGCTGGATAACAGGTGTGGTACTGGTGATTGCAGGTGGATTCATTGTCTTTGGCGGTATTCAGCGCATTGCTAAAGTGGCCGACGTTGTCATTCCTGTTATGGCATTAATTTATATCAGTATGGCACTTATTATTATTGCATTTAATTTCACAGAATTGCCTGCATTAATAGTAATGATTGTCAAAAATGCTTTTGGCATTGAATCTGTCGTGGGCGGTGGTATTGGTGTGGCGATTGAGCAAGGCATGAAGCGTGGTTTATTCTCTAATGAAGCAGGTCTGGGTTCTGCACCTAATATCGCTGCCACTGCTTATGCCACTCATCCTGTGAGTCAAGGTATCTCGCAGTCATTATCTGTGTTCATTGACACGTTAGTCGTATGTAGTGCCACAGCATTTATGATTTTACTGAGCGGTGTCTATCAGCCAGGTGCTGAAGTTGATGGTATCGTACTGGCACAGCAAGCGCTAACGACCCAGCTTGGAGATTGGGCGCAGTATATCCTGACCATATCGATATTGTTATTTGCCTTAAGCTCTATCATGTATAACTATTATATGGGTGAAAATGCCATTAACTTTTTGGTCAAAAAGAATATCAAAATGGCGACTCTGATTTTACGAATTGTCGTGATTGCGATATTATTTTTGGGCGCAGTGGCTCCTGCAGCTACTACAGTATTCTTCTTCGCTGATCCGTTGATGGGCGTGCTAGCACTAGCAAACTTATTGGCCTTGATAATGTTGTTTCCGCGAGCCAAGCGTCTACTTGACGACTTTGCAAGTCAATTAAAATCAGGGGTTAAAGAGCCGTTATTCGATGCACAAGAGTATGAAAAGTTGGACCTCGATCTGAGCGCATGGGGTAAAAAAGCGGTAAAAGAAGCGTTAGACCAAAAGCAGTAGTACACGTACGCTTTATTTATCATGAAAGAAAAAACCACTTTAACTGAGTTAAAGTGGTTTTTTTATGCAAGATACTATTTATTCGCCAAAATGCCAACTACCGAGAGTATCTCAACTGCTTCATCTTCTTTGATTACGCGTGTCTCTTTTAAAGCTGAACCGATCCAAGCTTGTATGTGAGGGTTGTTTAACATCGTTTCACAGTACTGTTTAGTCGTCGGCTTTAATTCTATGCTGGAGGCATCAGTATAAGTCTGCAAGCGTAGCACTACAGGCGCAAAAAAAGCATCGGCAGCCGTGAATTGACCAAAAAGGTAGCTGTCTTTTGAGCGATTTTTTAAGCAATCTGCAAAATCTCTTCGATACGAGCAATGTCAGTTAAGCAGGTATTGCTTGGTTGTATCTTCGCAGTCGCTCTGATATTCATCGGCATCTCATTACGAATACCCGTTAGACCAGAATGCATCTCAGCGACGATGCTTTGGCAATAGGCGCTATTTATTCTGATGCTAGTATTGCTTTTAGTCTCAGACTTACTCAGTCCTGTCCAAACATCTATGTCGATAAAATAATCATTGATATGCATGGTAATCGCTAAGGTATCCCAAACCGTAACCTTGTCATCATTTTCACCATAAACCAAAACGGGCACTTTGCCTGTTGGCGCATGCTCATCGAGAATTGATGTTGCTGAAGGATGAAACAACTCAATAAGTTGCTCATCAAAATCAACATTGAATGCTTTGAGCAACAGCCACGCTCGTAGCGACCAAGATGAGTAGTTTTTATTACCGATGATGAGAAGTGGTTTTTGCATCATAAAGTCCTATTAAATTGTATAAATAAAATTTAATTATGTACCCAATGCTGAAAATTGACCAGTCTATAGTTTAGTAATATTCAAAAAAATGCCCGTCCAAATTTTGGACGGGCGTTTTCGTTTTTTAAACAATTATACGTTTGTTAGATTCGTCTTAGTCATCTAACAAGTCCATGCGCTTAGCGGCTTCGTAGATACCCGTTGAGCGGTTACCCGTACGGCAAAATATTAACACTGGTTGCTCAGCTTGATTAAAGAAGTCAGCAAACTCCTCAACGTGATTTTGATTGAGCTCACTACCAGCAAATGAGACTTCTTTATAAGCAAGTCCTGCTTCTTTAGCAGCTGCTTCGATATCAGCGCTGGTAGGTTGTCCAGGCTCTTCGCCATCAGGACGATTATTGATAATGGTTTTGAAGCCGTTTTCGGCAAGCATAGGGACTTGATCAGGGGTAATTTGTCCCGTAATACTGATTTCGTGGCTCATAAGAGCTCCTTTTATTGTTTATATGAAAGAGTGAGATGTAAAGTGTAGGAATACAGCATCTAAGCCTAGGCTTATTGCAGTCACTTCTAAAGAGAAGGTGTGTAAGCGTTATTGCCGTTTTATAGCAGCCCTTGCATCAATGCGCTTTGATAAAGCAGTTTGGCGCGAGCACCAGTACCACAAAACATCAATATGGGCTTGGGCATTGAGTGATAAAAGACGGCAAACTGTTCTACGGTCAGCATACTTAGGCGCTCATCATCAAAGGGTAGGTGATGATACGTCAGATTTGCCTGCTTCGTTGCAGTCGCCAAATCACAGCTATTAGGCTGTGTCTCGATCTCAGCATCTGGGCGTATATTGAGTACTGAGCGATAGCCCAGCTCAGCAATCTTGACACATTGGCTTGGGTATATTTGCTTATAAATCGTTAAATCATCGGTCATAAAAAGGGTCATTTACGTTTATTAAAAAATGTTAAAAACACTAAAGCGCCGATTTGACGTCTAAATGTTGTCTTATTTCAGTTCGGCTTGATTTAGCTCGTTTAGATTCAGTGCAGCCATACAACAAGCTAGCATACTATACTCTCTATCATAACGATATTTTGTTGCAGACATCAATAGTGATTGTATGGTTGACGAAAATAGTAGGGCGTATTTATATTTGCTTTAGAGCATTGACGGCATCCATAGTACTGAGGTACACCTGTCCTGATAGCTCAGCAATCAGCGGAGTGTGTTCGATGACATCCATGACTGGGCCTTTAATAAAGCTAAAGTGTAAATGCTTGTTTTGCAGGGCCAGCTCTTGATTTAAGGTGCTGAGCATTTCCTGCGCGGTCAGATCAATGTGATTGACCGCGGCCATAATGAGAATCAGCTCATGCGCTTCGGGATATTGTTGTAAGGCATTTAAGATGCGCCGATGTACCGATTCGCTATTACCAAAAAACAGACTCTCATCGATACGTAACATCAATAAATTATGAAAAGTGACGACATCGTGACGATTGATATTGCGAAAATGTCCTGTCCCAGCCAATTGTCCGACGATGGCGACGTGTGGTTGACTCGATTGCCAGATGAGACTGGCAAATGACACCATGAGACCGATGACCAGTCCGGTATTCAGCCCAAATATTAGTACCCCTACAAACGCTGCGATAAAGCTTGCACCGTCTAAGCGATCCCGTTGCCAAGCGGACTTTAAGGTCGCAATATCGATCAAGCCAATGATGGATGCCATGATGGTTGCGCCAAGCAAGGCGTAAGGCAGCGGCGCAAGTGCGCTATTAAAGGCGATTAGTGCGGCAATCATCACCAGCACCGTCATCAGGCTGGCGAGTGGAGTTTTGGCACCTGAGTCGACGTTGATTGCCGTCCGTGAAAACCCGCCTGCCACGGCAAAGCTCTGAAAAAATCCACCAGAAAGATTGGCGAGTCCAAGCCCTGTCAGCTCACGATTAGCATCAAACTTCTCACCGCGCAGTCGCGCATAGGTGCTGGCGACGGAACTGCTAGAGACAAAGATAATAAGCGCCATCAATCCTGCGGTTGGTAACAGTTTGAGCGCTTCTTGGATGTCTGGTATATGGGGCAGTGTGAAACGTGGTAACCCTTGCGGAATATTACCGATAGTCGCCACGCCACGCGCGTCCCAATGCAGTGCCATACTGAGTAAAATGGCAATGCCGAGCAAAATAAGGGGAAACAAGCGTTCTGCCCATTTGGCAGATGAGGATGACAGCCACGTTCGCCACACCCATTTGCTACCGTAGCGATTTGCGACCAAGAGCGCAAAAGCGATCACGCCAATCAACAAGGTCAACGGATGTAGCTGGCGCGCATATAGCTGCATGGTCGATAAATAACCGATTAGGCTGCTGCCCGCGATCGGGATATCCGTTAAGTATTTGAGCTGACTGATAAATATAAGGACCGCCGCACCGCTCACAAATCCTGCCGATACGCCGCGACTGATAAACTGCATGATCCAGCCAAGCTTGAGCCGTCCTGCGATCCAAAGCAGTGACCCCACCATCAGTGCCAATAGACTTGCCATTAGGGCATACTGCTCAGTGCCTTGCTCAGCGTAAGGCAACAAACTACTGGCAGTCATAATAGCCGTGATGGCCACCGGTCCGACCGCTTGTACATTGCTAGAGCCAAGCCAAGCATAGACGATGACAGGCACAATCGCAGCGTACAGACCATAGACGGGCGGCAAGCCTGCAAGTACAGCGTAGCCTAGGCTTTGCGGTATCACCAGTACGCCCACCACCAGCCCAGCGATGACGTCAGTTGGCAAGGCAGCCAGCTGATACTGGCGCAGCCAAGTAGGAATCAGGCGAGTAGCGATAGAGGTCATATCAATACGTCATCACAATAAATAAAGTTAAAAACAGCTAAGAACTCAATAACCAGTTAGGCATCTGTTTTGGCACAAAAGCGTTGATAAAGTAGCTCTAAGACCGCCAAGGCATCGTCGCTGGCGATGCTATAGTAAATTTGCTTGCCGTCGCGCCGTGTCGCGACCAGCTCATCCTTGCGCAATATGCCTAACTGCTGCGATAAGCTTGGCTGTCCAACACCGACCAACCCCTCAAGCTCACCAACGCAATACTCACCTTGAGTCAATTGACAGAGAAGGAGTAAGCGATCAGGATGCGAGAGTGACTTTAGTAATTGGCTGGCTTGTAGCGATGCTTGTTGCATCTGTTTGGCCAGATCTAGCGGTACAGAGTCTGCGTTATTGACTGACATAGGGTCGGCCTTACTGTCAGTAGAGGTAGCCAATGCTGAGGTAGAAGTTGTCAGAGTGAGCTCCTTATATAAAACCAGATAAAGGTCGCGTGGTTTTTATAAAAGTGATGAGTGATTACCGTTAATTATCAATGATATCGCAGCTTACATCAAGTTATATTTATTTACATTATATAATTTGATAAATTGTATAGTGATTGCTATATTGGTATTAACGTTAAGAAAGCATGTTAAAAAGGCATGCTAAAAATTTGACCGCTGATGTTGTCGGCGGCGTTGATATTAACTGCAATAATTTATAAACATTTAATATGCATTGTTTTTTGAATTAAATATTGTATATGACGATCCATTATACTTAAAGAATGGTTCGAAGGTTAAAACAATCCTATAAAAGCAAAGAGGCAGCTATGCAAGTTCATTCTTTTTTAGATAGCGATACAGAAACTTATACTCACGTTATCGCTGATACCGAACAGAAACTGTGCGCCATTGTCGATCCTGTACTGAACTTTGATGCCAAGTCAGGCAGAACGAGTACCAGTAGTGTGGATGAAGTGATTGAGTTCGTACGTGAGCAGGGCTGGGCGCTTAAATATATTATCGAGACGCATGCGCATGCAGACCATCTATCTGCTGCTATTCATGTAAAAGAAAGCCTTGGTGGACAATTAGTAATTGGTCAGCATATCACCGAAGTACAAAAAATCTTTAAGCAAATCTTTAACTTTGACACCAGTTTTCGTACCGATGCCAGTCAGTTTGATATTTTGACCGACGAGGGTGAAACACTAGCGCTTGGTGGTATTACCATTACAGCCATGTATGTGCCCGGTCACACACGGGCAGACATGGCTTATCTGGCGGCTGACGATGAAAAGACAGTGGTATTCGTTGGAGATACCTTGTTCGCGCCTGATGTCGGTACAGCACGCTGCGACTTCCCCGGCGGCGATGCCAAAACGCTCTATCAGTCTATTCAAAAGCTGTTGGCGCTTCCTGAAGATACAGTCATGTATCTGTGCCATGATTATCCAGGTGAAGGCCGTAAGCACTGTCCAACAGCGACTGTTGCTGCACAAAAACTAGAAAACATCCATGTTAAAGACAGTATAAATGAAGCCGAGTTTGTGCAGATGCGTGAGCGCCGCGATGCGACTTTGGGTATGCCACGCCTTATCATTCCTGCCGTGCAAATTAATATTGATGCAGGACATTTCCCAGAGCCAGAAGACAATGGTACGCGTTATTTGAAAGTGCCGATCAATGTCCTTGGTGAATAAACTAAACAGTGCCATAAGTAAAAATTGTCATCTTATGCCTTACTATGCAAGTATCGTATGATTGATATCTATAAAAATGATTATCAGATAGATTATTTACTGTATAGAAGATTGGTATAGTCAGGTCAATATAAAAAAGAGACAGCGTGACTGGTATAAATTTTTCGTAGCCTCTGTCTGCGTAGGCACAGCAAGCAAGAAAAGTTTGTGCCAGTCACGCATCATAATGTCATGTACCCATTTTATTTAGTATCAACTATATCAATATCCGCAAACGCTAAATACGGCAATAACTGGAGAGAATAATGAACCCTTATGAGCGCTATGTATTGCCCAAGCTGATAGATGTTGCTTGTAGTACAGGTAACGTGATGAAAGCACGTTCTAAAATTGTTCCTCAGGCGTTAGGCGAGGTATTAGAAATTGGGATTGGCAGTGGTCTTAATTTGCAATTTTATGATGCCAAAAAGGTTTCTTCTATTATTGGTGTTGACCCAGCAGCTCAAATGCAGACGTTAGCACGCAAGCGCGCCGCTGACATTAATATTCCAGTTGAAGTGATAGCCGTTGATGTCCAAGGCATTCATGCGGATACGGATCAATTTGATACGATTGTGATGACCTTTACCCTATGTAGTATTGATGAGCCAATAGCTGCACTTCGAGAAATGGTACGCGTGTTAAAACCTAGCGGTCGCTTGTTGTTTTGTGAGCATGGCTTAGCGCCAGATTTTTCTGTTGAGCGATGGCAGCATCGACTGACGCCTTTTTGGAAACCGATGGCCGGTGGTTGTCATTTAGATCGTGACATTCCAGTACTGATTAGAGCGGGTGGTTTTGTCATTGACGAGCTGAGCGAAGAATACTTGCCCGGCCCAAGACCGATGAGCTATGTATATAGTGGCGTGGCACAGCAAGTGGCGTAGAGAATCAATATAATTGACTATGCTAAAATTGCTCGTAAAACCAATTCAAATAGCTTTTAGTTAAAAATACCAAAGTCGAATTTTCGAGACCATTAAATAATTAGAATAGGAATCATATGATGAGTGAGCAAAGTTTTCATCTGGTCTGCCCACATTGCCAAGCAACCAACCGTGTACCTGCTGCACGGCTAAGCGCTGCACCGAAATGTGGTAAATGTAGTCAGCCATTATTGACAGCAAGTCCGTGTGAGCTGAACGCGCAAACAGCCAATAAAGTCATCCAAAAAAACGAGGTGCTGACCATCGTTGATTTTTGGGCAAGCTGGTGTCAGCCTTGTATTATGATGGCACCAGAGTTCAAAGTCGCTGCTGGTCAGTTGCCGCAAGTGGTCTTTGCCAAAGTGCAAACGGATAAATATGAGCAGGCGGCCGCTCCCTATAATATTCGCAGTTTACCAACGATGGTGGCCTTCAAAAACGGCAAAGAGGTCGCGCGTCAATCAGGGGCGCTGCCTAGCAATCAAATCGTCCAATGGGTGCAAAGCTTACGCTGATCGTCGCTGATGGCTCAATTGATTATGTTTGTTAGGTGGGATAAAAGTCGTTAAAAAAGCCAATATGCTTATCGCGTATTGGCTTTTTCATTGTGTGGTGGCGCTATCTTAATCATTTAGACAGCTTTTGCTTAATGTTACTCACCATAAATCTTAACACCATTGGCAAAGCTACAACGTTGAATACGCGCCGATTGGACAATCGCATCACGCTCGCCATAAAGCCGTGATAACTTGGCATCGCGGGCTTTGGTATTGTTACTTTTGCCAACACCAAAGCTGATATTCGGTGAGATGCCCCAGCGGCCTGCAGAAACCCCAACACCCACACCCGAAGCGGACAAGGTTGATTGCTCATTTCGAGTGACGTCAACATAGCGATTGACACGGACGTACTCTTGGCTCAGTGCTTGGCAGTCATAGCTCTGATAAGTGCTTGGCGGCACATATTGCGGCGTGATATTACCAGTAGAAGCGCAGCCTGAGAGACCCAACATGCCGGCTGATGCCAATAGTGTCGCTATAGTAAAAGTTTTCATAATGGCTCCATAGGGCTAAGTAAGGGTATGTGGCGTCGTCGCGATTTTAAGTAAAATCATCGTGATTGCTTTGCTTATAGTCATCTGCTTGCAAACCTCTATTCTTAATAACGAGCATGCAAGGCATTGTATTTATTTAAGATAGCAAAAATACTGGAATTAAGATATTAAAAATACACGCCCTAGTAGCCATTCATTCCGCAATCGGTCTATCTAAGCTCAGTCAGACATAGAGTGGCGATTAAAACAAATTATCAGGTTTGCTAAAGGCCAGTAACACAATACCAATATAAGCCACGGCAGCGATAAGAATGCCAGTTTTGGTTTGACCAGGTGTCGCGTGAGTTTGAAAGGCTTTTATACTGGCACTAATAGCCGCCACGAGTAAGATTATTTTGGCGAATACCCATTGTACAGGCGCATTGGCATTCATCAGTTGCATCAGCATTATAGCCCCTGAGAGGATGAGCAGCGCATAGAGGACATGGGTGGCTATTTTGATCATGCGCGGCGCCCGTATATTGGCGCTTAATGCGAGATAGCTTTGGTATAAAAATAGCACAATCACCAATACTGCCATGAGCATATGTAAATGTTTCATTGGATGTCATTTCCTTTAACGGCGCAATTTGTAAGTCTGTAAAAAGTCACGCGATGTAGGGTTTTTAAATGGCTACCACACCGTGAGCAAAGTATTTTTATGATTGTCATTTAACTAAAAATTAATTGGCATAAGCTTAATTAGCTTTTATTTTGTCCGGCACATAACGGGCTATCAGGGCTTTGACCTTGCCATTCGATTGGGGTAAAAGCATGAATCGCTAAGGCATGTACCTGACCACCCTGAGAGGTCAATAAAGCATTAACCAAGCCATATACCAGCTGATGACGCGCTACTAAGCGCTTGCCTTCAAAAGCGTCACTCACGATAGTCAGTTTAAAGTGGCTTTCTTTACCATCGAAGTAACCAGAATGATTCATCGACTCATTAATCAATTCGATATGTTGTGGTTGTAATGCCTGTAGCTCATGTTGGAGCGCATCAGCAGTGGGTGAGTGGGTACTCATAAGAATCCTTTGTTTTGTGTTGCTTAGCAAGCTTTGAAGCAATATTTGAGACCGTGTGGTGACCATTATAACAGACGCTGACAACTGTACAGAAAGCTATTGGGTAGACCATAGCACATGCGACAGTTTTAAAGTAATACAGCCAGCTTCTGAGCCAAAAATACAAAAAAGCAGAGCGCAACCCGTGGGTTATACTCTGCTTTTAGTAAGCGATAAAACGCTACTTAAGAGTGAATGGCCAGCAATACACGATTAGCGACGTGATTTTTGATACAGCGGCATCACTTTAGGCATCAATGCTTGCAATTGGCTAATGCGATTGCTACTGGTTGGGTGAGTACTTAAGAACTGTGGTGGCTCACCTTGGCTGGCGCGCTGCATTTTTTGCCATAAGCTGATAGCCGCTTGAGGATTGTAGCCTGCGCGTGCCATTAGCTCGAGACCGATTTGGTCGGCTTCAGCTTCTTGGGTGCGACTGTGTGGACGACTCAAACCTAAATCTCCAGCAACGTTCGCTAGATCAGCCTGACCTTGTGATAGACCAAAGATACTTGCTGCAACACCGATACCGGTCTGAGTAGCATACTCGCGTGAGAGACGCTCACGTGAATGCTCACGCAGGGCATGAGACATCTCGTGACCCATAATCGCGGCAATTTCGTCATCCGTGAGGTTTAAGCGATCAATAATGCCCGAGTAAAACATAATTTTGCCACCCGGCATAACAAAGGCGTTCAGCTCGTTGGATCTAATGGTATGTACTTCCCATTTCCAATTAGCTGCATCAGGGCGATATACGCCTACTTGACCGATGAGGCGGTTAGAGATATTTTTTAAACGATTGAGCTGAGCTTTATTAGTGTCGAGCACACCACGTTTGCTTGCTTCTTGCAAGTTTTTATTATAGCTTTGCGCTGATAGCTGCTGTACTTGCTCGCTAGAGACCAAGAGTAGCTGTTGACGATCGACGCCGACCGCGCCACTGTTGGTGGTGCTGGTGCAGCCAGTTAAAGTAAGTGCCGATAATGACGCGGCCATCACGGTGGTGGTAAGCAATTTTCTCATGATAAACATCCTCGCTGTAAATGATAAAAAGTAAAGTTAAACAAAGTTAGTAGTAGCGGAGTAGGCCGGTAACAGCAGAGCAGATAGAAGGGCAGTTTATTATTGAAGTTTTACTACCGTCTACCACTCTACTTAATCACTAAAATTTTACCTGAATGGTAACAAGCCATAAGTATAATAATGTTAACAGCCTAAAACCAAGGCAGAAAAAGTAACAATACAGCGTATGATTGTAAGTGGAATCAATATTAACGAGAATAGCGTAACTTTTATTCCTCTATCGTCATAAAGCAGTACGACGTCGTACTACTAATAATGGTTAGTTAATGGTCATATTCAGAATTGATGAAAGAGTCAGGAATAATAGAAGAGATTTTCCTATTACTTTATAAAATAGTTTTAAACACTGCAATGACTGTATTGATTGCAATATCAATCATTTATGATAAATATGCTCTCGAATAAAAATTAAAAGTGGCAATACTGATGAAAAATATGAAAAAACCTGTTGACACACGCAGGATATTTGCTAGAATAGCCAGCCTATCGAGACGTAGTAGTTAACAAGTTGTTAGCGATATTACGAATTGATTTAAGCGGGAATAGCTCAGTGGTAGAGCATAACCTTGCCAAGGTTGGGGTCGAGAGTTCGAATCTCTTTTCCCGCTCCAAATATGGCTCGTTTAGAGCACTAAAGCCTCACTTCATTGTGGGGCTTTTTTTATGGGTGAAATTTGAGAGTGCTGTCATTGATTACAACAAACCATGAGCACACTAAACTATTTTAAAAATAAGAGGTTGGGCAATCCATCATCGACTGGAAAGACGGTGGTAAGCGTTTTGGTGAGGTTGACTCTAAACTAAAATGCTTATTTGCCCGAGTTACCCGAGAACTGCCTAACGGCTTTAAAACTTTTATTGTGTAATAAAACTGTCATAATGTATTTAATTATTAAGTTTTTATTACAAAAATAAGTGTGAGTTTAGTCCGTTTTTTCTTATAATAAATCACATTGAAAAATTAAAATTTTTGAAGGGATTGATGAGCCATGTTTATTGAACCTCTATGCTCATTATATTAAACACATACTAATAATTTGGAGCACTATCCTATGTCAAATATGTCAAATATGTCGAATACGTCAGATCTACAAGCATTGCAGCAATTGGCTGAAAAACGTCGTTCTATTTATGCATTGAATGATCAGTTACCAGTTGCAAAAGAAGAAGTGGTTAAATCGGTTGAGCATGCTATTTTGCATACGCCATCATCATTTAACTCACAATCGACGCGCATCGTCGTGTTGTTTGGTGACGATCATAAAAAGCTTTGGGATATGACCGAAGAAGCACTACGTGGTATCGTTGGTGATGAAGAGAAGTTTACGCCAACCAAGCAAAAAATCGACGGCTTTAAAGCAGGCGCAGGTACGATTCTATTTTTTGAAGATCAAAAATTAGTGAGAGCCTTACAAGAAGGAGCGCCATTATATGCCGACAAATTCCCTGTTTGGGCAGAGCACACCAGTGCTATGCATCAGTATGTAATTTGGACAGGGCTTTCTAGCATTAATATCGGCGCTAACTTACAGCATTACAATCCAGTGATTGACCATAAAGTTGCGAGCACTTGGAGTATTGATGCTGATTGGGATTTGACTGCACAAATGGTATTCGGTGGTATCGAGCAGCCAGCAGGTGATAAAGAGTTTATGCCTGTTGAAGAGCGCGTGAAAGTATTTGGTTAAACCATTACGTTTATCTATTATAGTCAGAGCACTTTTAAACCGCTACGGTGTTACCCATCCTAGATGTACTCAGTGTAATATCTGCGGTCGGTCGCCTTGTAGCGATTCTAAAATTCCTTGACTATATTTAGCGAGATAAACATGAAAAAGCGCCGTCCAGCAGTGTTGTTGGACGGCGCTTTTTTATTTCAAAGTATAAGTCAGTCGTTGTATAAATAATTGAATGCGCTAAATGATGACACGCCCTAGTTACGTCGCATAAGACTGTTGGCGACCCAAGCTGGACCGATTAATAAAAACTGTAAGTCTTTAAGAAATGACGGTTTTTTGCCTTCGACCTTATGACCAATAAACTGGGCAATCCAAGCAACCACAAAGACAGCTGCCCAAACCTTGAAACTTAAAGGTAGTAAGGTCATCACTGATAGACAAATGAGAATAAAAATCCCCATTGCCAAAAATAATGGCGTCGAGAGTTTCATATAGAATAAGAGTACTAAGGCACTAAGCACCAAAGTAAACCAGACTGACAGTGACATACCCATTCCTAATAAACTAACAAAAATAGTGGGGACGCACAGCCAATGGATTTTTTTGTTGATTAGGTTTTGATGACTGACTGAATACTCACTGAGCCATTGCTCAAGAGTACGCTTAGACATCTTTTGTTGACGATTGCGAGACATACTAACCTCCGTGTTAGTAAATGAATGACTGGTAGTAGCTCAATGCGTGAGTCTACTGACGACTACCAGTTGTAGCACTAATTTGTGCGATCTACCATATTATCTGGTAAACCGCACAGTCAAAATAGATTATGCCAACGATGCCAAATAGGTTCATTTTGAGCCAATATGTTTTATGCGGACTGTTGCTCGCTGCGATACCATTCATATAGGCCAACGAAAGAATTTACTTGGTAAATCATGGTCTGAATAGCAAAAATATAATTGCCCGACATGAGATTCACGATCAGCCAAACAAAATTGACGATAATCCATAACCACCAGCTAAAAGAATAACGCAGAATCATCGCGGCTTGCGCAGTAATAGACAACACAAAAGCAATGACGTTAATCCAAAAGAAGGAGATGAAACCTAAAAATAGACTGCTATCGTCTTCTACGACTGCGTAGCCGTAGTTGGCCAATAAGTCGTTGACGGTGGGGAAGAGTACCAAGCCGATAACAATAAATACGGCGGTAATTAACCAAACTGCTTTGCTAGCAGACTTCGGTATCATATCGCCATCAGGGTCAGTGTGCTTTGACCAATAAAAAATACCGTAGACATGGGTAAAAAAGTTAAATAACGGTGCCAGCATCAAGCCGACTGCGCCGGAAGTGGCTTGTACTACGACTTCGCCAGCGGTAGCGCCCATCCCAAAGCCATTGCCCATGACGTTTTTTCGGAACGAGAGTGACACCACGCAGATCAGACCGATAAATGAGACTGCCAAATAAAACCAATCAAGCGTGGTGTGGTCTGTGGTGAGCCAAAAACCTGCTGATAACGCAATAACGCCACAAATGAACCAAGTTATGATCCATTGCAGCGCCCATTTTCCAGTAATATTGTCTAATAGCTGAATGCGCATAACTGTTTTTTCCTAAAATGAATATGGCTGTCAAGAAGGTGCTGATAAAAGACACTGACAGCCGCAATATTATTATAAATTCATGAATTTTGGGTATGTTTTTTATTCTAAGAGTTTTTACCATAAACATGCTGATCGATGAGCAGCAACGCTTGCTGGTAGCGCGCATCGTAATCAGGCTGATCAACCATGTGCGGCTTAATATCATGACGGGCAAAAATGTCGACGAGGCGCTGCTCAAAGCGTCCACGCGCCTCAGGCGTACCTAATGAGCGCATACCGTCATCCACCCACGGCGTATTATTGTCCAGCATAATCGTATGGTCTACGCGAAACTCATCAATACAAGCAGCGACAAAAGGATGCGTGCGACCCTCATATTCTTCACAGAATGCTTGAGTAGTCACAAAGTCAGTATCAATAATGGTGACAGGCGCAGTCGCTCTAGCTGCCGCCTCTCGTATCGCCTGAGCATGATGGAGCGAAATGGGTGCATAATCACTGTATTGTAGCCCGATCTCGCTCCCACCCAAATCCGTGCCGACATACAGTCGCCCCATCTCTAATGCAAAGCTAGCGCCATAGTAGTTGGCAAGCTTGTGCACCAGTGTCGTCTTACCTGAGCTTTCACCACCAACGATAGCAACGGTCTTGGTATAGTCCCCACGTGCTTGTGGATGCAGCGCTGACCAGTGCGCTACGGGATCACGGGCGATGGCATAAGAATCAAACTCAGGCTGTAGCGGGGTAGTGACGACTGGCATCGATAACTGCTCATAAACATCACTCTGAGCCAATGGATGGTTTTCTGCGACAAACAATACTGCCTCTGCGGGCAAGTTGAGCGCTTCCGTCAAACGTTGTAATTTGGCATTACTGGCGGCAATATCGATTGTCACATCAACGAAGCCATCATGTAGAGGCAGTTCAATCTCATGAGTGGTATGAATACGAACGAAAGGCAGGTCTGCACAAGCCATCTGCAACCAACGCGCTTTGTCTTGTAAGGTGATACTAAAATCGGCATGCGGTGATGGGTGTGCCATGATGACGATATGCAAAGTCTTTGCTTGTCCTGCCGCTGCCAATATGCTGCGCATCTGCCCCAAATGCAGAGGCTCAAAATGCCCAATCATTAAACCCGTCTCGTACATAGCTATCCTTATCTGTATCCACATTATGTTGAACCGACTATATAAAGGTTTGTTCAGACTTACAGGTAGGTTATTGTAAACAGCCGTTTTATGCTCAGAAAAATACCGTAAATCTACCAAATTTACTCTGTATAACTTAATATTTCCCTCTGCTTTTATGGCTATGTTAACCATTTTTCATAATTTATTGGAATATCAAAAGGTTAGAGTCACTGTAGTAAAGCCGTAAGGTTATAGAAATAAACTGCGCTCTGAAACATTTTGAAATATCTATTTAAAATCAGGGGTTTACGAGGCCTTATGACAGGTTAGGGCAAGTTTAGGTAGCATAAACTCACAAAGTACGTCTACATACTCAACAGATTAACTTCTAAACATTGCTATAATTATTCATAAGTTGAGAACGCTAAGCATTTTTAAGAATAAGTATTTTTAATGGTAAATATTTTTAGTAGTAAGTGTTCTTAATAGTAAGTGTTTATATAAAATCAAAAGTAAGCAAAAGAAAAACTATATTAAAGAGGTATTTGATTTGGCTAAATTAGCAAAATTACATCGCTCACAGAATAATCGCATGATAGCAGGTGTGATGGGTGGCATCGCAGAGTATGTCGGCTGGTCACCTACTTGGGTAAGAGTGTTATTTGTAATTATTTCATCATTGAGTGCGGCAGTACCAGGCATCCTAATCTATATCATTTTATGGATAATTATGCCCAAAGCAACAAATGAATCGTATCAGTAAACCAGTTCTAAGATCTAAAGCTATACTTTGAAAGTGAAAGTTTAACTAAAAAATAAAAAGCCTGATCAATCAGGATACCAAAGACATACTTTTCCTCCTGCCCAAATGTTCACGCATTTGGGTATTTTTTTGTCATTTATGCTTTCCTTTATGCTTTCGTCAATGAAGATTTTACTGCTCAATGAGCAAACACGCATCATTTTTAGGGTGTCTCTTTGATTGCTTGATAAATTTAGTTGATGTAAATATGGATAAAATAGTCATTTTTTAGTAAGGTGAGCAGACAAATAGAGTCGTTGCCGAGTAGGCTGTACGAGTGCTATCAACGTTTTGTTCAACAGACCCTAATACTAATTCCACAGTGGCTTTATTATGATGCCCCAAACTATGACAACTCAAACTATGACAACTGAAGCGAAAAACTCTCAACCGATGACTTTTCAGGATTTAATCCTAACCTTGCAGAACTATTGGGCTGACAAAGGCTGCGTTATCTTGCAGCCTTATGATATGGAAGTTGGCGCAGGTACTTTCCATACGGCGACATTTTTGCGTTCGTTAGGTCCTGAGCGCTGGAATGCCGCTTATGTGCAGCCGTCACGTCGCCCAACCGACGGACGCTATGGCGATAACCCAAACCGCTTGCAGCATTATTATCAATTCCAAGTAGTGTTGAAGCCAAATCCACCTAATATCCAAGAGCTATATTTAGACTCGCTAAGAGCTATTGGTATCGATCCGTTGGTGCATGATGTTCGTTTCGTCGAAGACAACTGGGAGTCACCAACGCTAGGTGCGTGGGGACTTGGTTGGGAGATTTGGCTAAACGGTATGGAAGTGACGCAGTTTACTTACTTCCAGCAAGTGGGGGGTCTCGAATGTTTCCCAGTAACTGGCGAAATCACTTATGGTCTTGAGCGCTTGGCGATGTATGTGCAAGGTGTCGACAGCGTTTATGATTTGGTCTGGGCAGATGGTGAGTTTGGTCGTGTCACTTATGGCGATGTCTTTCATCAAAATGAAGTTGAGCAGTCTACCTATAACTTTGAGCACGCTGATGTACCAATGATGGGTCAGATGTTTGATTTTTATGAGCAGCAAGCGGATAAGCTAGTTGCCGAGGGTTTGCCACTACCAGCCTATGAGATGGTACTAAAAGCCTCACATGCCTTTAACTTACTTGATGCGCGCGGTGCTATTTCAGTGACTGAGCGTCAGCGTTTTATCCTACGTGTGCGTACGCTTGCTCGTAAGGTTGCTATTGGTTATGTTGAAGCACGCGCTAAGTTAGGCTTTCCATTAGCAGATGAGGCACATCGTCAGGCAGCGCTCGATAAGTATTTGCCAAAAGAAGACGTGGCAACAGATAGCTTAGCAAAAGAAACTACCGATACCAACCAATCTACTACTAATAAATAGGAGCATCCCATGAGTACTATTCTATTTGAACTGGGGTGTGAAGAACTGCCTCCAAAAAGCCTAAAACCTCTACGTGACGCGCTACAAGCAAGTGTCACTGAACAATTGACTGAAGCAGGTATCAGCTTCGATAGTATCAAAGCCTTTGCTGCGCCGCGCCGTTTAGCGCTTCAAATTCAGGGCATTGGTGACAAGCAGCCGGATCGTAGCGAGCAAAAACGCGGGCCTGCGATTAAAGCCGCCTTTGATGCGGAAGGTAATCCAACACGTGCGGCAATGGGCTTTGCCAAAGGCTTGGGTATTGAGGCCAGTGAGCTGATAACGATTAACACTGATAAAGGTGATTATATCGGTTATGAGCAAACCATTCAGGGTCAAGCAACGACTGAGTTGCTGCCCGCTATTTTCCAAACAGCGCTTGATAACTTACCTATTGCTAAGCGTATGCGCTCAGGCGCTAGCCGTAATGAGTTCGTGCGTCCAGTACAATGGGCCGTATTGATGCAAGATAATGCTGTCATTGACGCTACTATCCAAGGTCATCAGACAGGAACACAAACGCGTGGTCATCGCTTCCACAGCCCTGAATACTATAACATTGGTCATGCCAATGACTATGAAGAATTACTAGGTGGCTTAAAAGTAGTTGCTGATTTTGACAAGCGTCAAATGCTGATCAAAAATCAAGTCAAAGCATTGGCAGATGAAGTTAACTCTGATGCCATTGTGCCGCAAGCGCTGCTAGACGAAGTCACTGCATTGGTTGATTTTCCGATTGCCTTACGAGCAAGCTTTGAAGCGCGCTTCTTACAAGTGCCACAAGAAGCACTCATCTCTACCATGCAAGCGGATCAAAAGTATTTTTGCCTGACAGATAAAACTGGCAAATTGCAGCCTTACTTTATTTTTATTACCAATATTGAGTCAAAAGACCCGAATCAAATTATTGAAGGTAATGAGAAAGTCGTGCGTCCACGTTTGGCTGATGCAGAGTTTTTCTTCTTACAAGACCAAAAGCAGCCATTATTTGCACTAACAGAAAGCCTAAAAACTCGCGTCTTCCAAGACAAATTGGGTACGATTTGGGAAAAATCTGAACGCATTGCCAAGCTTGCTGCATTTATCGCCGCCTTGATGCAACAACAAGGTAGTGAGATTAGTATCGATGAAACGGTACGTGCAGGTATTTTGTCCAAAGCGGATTTGGCAAGCTCATTGGTTGGTGAGTATCCTGAATTACAAGGTATCGCGGGTACTTATTATGCGCGTTTGAATAATGAGCCAGAAGCAGTTGCGGCAAGTTTAGAAGAGCAATATTTACCTAAGTTCAGCGGTGATGTATTACCACAGACGCCGATCGGTATTTGCTTAGCATTAGCGGATCGTTTGGATACGCTCGTCGGTATTTTTGCGATTGACCAAGCACCAACGGGTTCAAAAGATCCGTTTAGCTTACGTCGTTCTGCTATTGGTATTCTGCGTATTTTGATTGAGAAGCAGCTACCGATTAACTTGGTAGCGTTGGTTGAGCAAGCCATCAAAGGCTATAGCACGGCTAACGGCAGCAAGATTGCCAAAATGGGTGATACGTTTACCCAAGTCATGTCGTTCTTAAACTCGCGCTATCGGGCGATGTATACCGAGCAAGGTGTGAGCGTTGATACCATTCAAGCAGTGCAAGCGATTAACCCGCATATGCCGCTTGATTTTGATCAGCGTATTCGTGCCGTACAAGCATTTAGTGAATTGTCACAAGCATCAATGTTGGCTGATTCAAACAAACGTGTTGCCAATATTTTAGCCAAGTCAGAGGTAAGCGTCGCTGATAATGTCGATGAAGCGTTATTATCGGAACCTGCTGAGCAAAGTCTATATGCGAGTGTGCAGCAAGCACAAACAGCGGTGCAACCATTACTTGAGCAGGCTGACTATACGCAAGTATTGCAAACGCTAGCCAGTTTAGACGAGCCGTTGACGCAATTCTTTGACAATGTCATGGTCAACAGTGAAGATACTGCACTAAAGAACAACCGCTTAGCGTTGCTTAAGCAAGTACGAGCTTTATTCTTAACCGTGGCTGATATTAGTGAGCTGCAACTGTAATTTTACTGAAACCTGATTGTTGGTTTCGATGCAAAAAAACTGGCTTAACGTGGCCAGTTTTTTTGTTCTAGCACCGCAATCAGTGAGTACGATTATCTAATGAGCAATTCAGTGAAATCAGTAATTGAACGGTAAAGGTATTGTATTGTCACTATTATTGACGGTAAAATTTATACTATTAGGGTGTGTTGAATAATCATTAGCTGAGCCATCTTAATCATTTCTCACGTTTACCCCTCATTCAAGGAGCAATGCTGTGTTCGCTGCTATTATGATGATAATTATTATCTGGATTGTGATGTGGGGCTTTTACAAGTTTATGTACCCGCGCGCACCCAGAAGCATGATGCCAAAAGATGGCGATGTGACTACACCGCGTCACTGCAACTTCTGTGGTAACAGTTTGGCTGAATACCGCGGCGTTCTAGAGACCAAGCCGGGCTTGGTGGCAAGTAGCGATGGCAATACTGACGCTGATATTAAAGGCAGTCAGGAGTTATTCTTTTGCAACTATGAGCATCAAGCGGATTTTCATGCTGGAAGAACTTATAATCCTAATGCATAAGTAAGTAATTCGGCTGTGGATTAGACATAAAAAAGCGCTTGGCTCACCAGAGCTAAGCGCTTATCTGTTCAACAGATCCGTGTTTACCTATAAGATAGAGTGTGCATCCTTCATGATTTTATTGAGTAATGCTTCAGATTGCTTATCTCCTTGAACACGATCTTCGTCACTTCTTTGATGCGCATGAATTTTCTCGTATAAATTCAGACAGCATAATACTAGTAAGCTCTCTTGGCTGAGGCTCGGCGCGTCGCGTTTTAGGTCGAGCGCATAGTTATTGATATAAGAGACGGCTGAATGTAGTTCTTCTTGCTCGTGTACTGGGCAATAGATGGGATAGGTGACTCCAGCAATTGCAATATCTACTTTTTTAATCTGCGGCTCAGGCGTGCTATTTGTTTTAGGTGCAGGTTTAGCAGCGGCGCTCTGTGAAGCCGAATTATTTGAGGTTGAAGCATTTGGCACGGCTTTTTGGGATTTAAGGCCGTTGATTGGCCGTTGATTGTTTTGTGATTGATTGTTTGGCGCTTGCTTATCTAAAGGGATAGTCTGGTCATCAGTCATGATAAATCCTACAATATATGTCATTAAAGTGAGTGATATAAGAGCTTACACGTGTGAGTCTGTTGGCTTAATCAATGCTGTATTTTTAATAATTAAGGTACTTGATAATAAAGGTACTTGGTAAATGTGGCTTTTATCGATAAAAATGCTATTTGAAGACAATGATATTCGTCAATTATGTCCTCGTGCCGCTATTTATGAACCTTCTGCTTGGTCGATACGGGTTAAGCGTTTTAACACCACTTGCGTACGCTCAGCGGCCAGTTGATTCTTCTTTTGTAAGTCATTATTTTGCTGTTTGATATCGCTATACTGCTGCTTTAATTCATTATTATGCTGTAGCAGCTCGCTATTTTCTTGTTGTAATTGGCTGATTTGCTTTTGCAATTTATCTTGCTCTTCACCGATCATATGGTGCGCTTCTGCCAGATTTTGATAGCGGTTATCGAGGTCGTTCAGCTTCTTTTTGGCACCATCGCGCTCTGTATAACTGCTATCGAGCTTGGCCTGAAGTGTGGTAAGTTCTTTTGGATCGGTAGCGGGGTGTTTTTTGAGGCTGCTAAGT
This sequence comes from Psychrobacter glaciei, assembly GCF_014652895.1. Taxonomy (GTDB): domain Bacteria; phylum Pseudomonadota; class Gammaproteobacteria; order Pseudomonadales; family Moraxellaceae; genus Psychrobacter; species Psychrobacter glaciei. The sequence goes on along the minus strand of NZ_BMZR01000004.1, from coordinate 100,796 downwards.
TCAGCACTGACAAGCTGATACTGTTTTTTGATGTCGAGTATCATTTTTTCTAATATTCTAAGTTGATCATACATAGTCAGTTTTTATCCTTAACAAGTAAGCGTGAATGAATTTTGTTCTCTGCGTTTAATAATGCCATAGGTGACCGCATAATATCTATATCAACAAAGTAATTGTATGCCGCTTTGTTTCATAACTTCTATTAGCCGCCGCCTCGTTAATGATATCGCGCGGCGTCTGTTTCTATTTAATACTACTAATCAATCACTAGGACATCTATTATGAATGATAATATCTCTGGCTGGAATACATGGCTGACTGCATTTGATGATTGGACTGATGTGTCTATCAGTGAGGTACACGGCTTGATGACAGGGCTGATGACCGCCTGCGATGCACCTGATGAAAAGGTATGGGCGAAGGTGTTTGAAGAGCTGAGCTTCGCCGCTTTACCAGAGCCTGCATTGACCTTGTTGACAGAAGAAGCTGAAGATATAGTGTTCCAGCTCAAAGACAAAGACGATGCCTACTCTTATACGCCATTAGTCCCAGATGATGAACATGATTTATACGAGCGCGTGATGGCACTGAAACAGTGGGCAAATGGCTTTATGACCGGCTTTGGCATTACTGATTGCCGTCTAAGTAGCGAAGAAAACGAGATGCTATCGGATTTGGCTAAAATCGGTGGGATTCGATTAGAAGACGATGAAGACTTTGAAGGTGGTGAAGAGTCTTACCTGCATGTTTATGAATTTGCGCGTATGGTACCAGTGAGCTTTGCCACTCGCCAACGTAAGCCTGTCAAAGATATCGCCTTGATTTCTGGACTTGCCATTGATGCCAAAACCACCAAAGAGTTGCAAGCTGAAGGTAAGGTGTCAAAACCAATGCCGCCAGTTGTTGATATTATGAACCAACACAATCCCTCATAATACGAGTATCACGTATCATAATAAGGATGTTTTATGACTATACAGAGTAGTAACGATGATGCCAGTCAAGTATTGGCTGATGCTCATTATCCCACCCAAAGTATCGATTGGCTAACGCGCTTAATTGGCTTTGATACGGTCAGTCGTCATTCTAATTTGGCTTTGATTGAAGACGTAAAAGCTTACTGCGAGCAATTGGGTTTGAGCGTCGATTTGACCTTTAATGAAGCCAAAAATAAGGCCAATTTATTCGTCACTGTGCCAGCAGGGGCAAATGCTGACCACGTCAATCATGGTCTCGTGCTATCTGGTCATACCGATGTGGTGCCAGTCGACGGTCAAGACTGGACGTCTGAGCCTTTCACAGCAACCATTCGTGGTGACAAGCTGTATGGTCGCGGCGCTTGTGATATGAAAGGCTTTATCGCTTGTGCGCTGACGATGTTGCCACAAGCGGTAAAACTATCTAATGCAGGCCAGCTGCGTCGCCCATTGCATTTGGCATTATCATTCGACGAAGAGATTGGCTGTCTAGGCGCGCCATTGATATTGGCAGATTTAAAGGCGCGCGGTATAACCCCTGATTATTGTATCGTCGGTGAGCCAACTAATATGGCTATGGTGGTGGCACATAAAGGCATTGCGGTTTATCGTTGCCGTGTGCATGGTAAGTCAGCGCATTCTTCATTGATTGCACAAGGGGTCAATGCCATTAGCTATGCCAGCCGATTGGTGGGCTATGTCGATACGCTTGCCGAAGAGCTAAGTACTCGTAACGGTGCTCTTGAAGATGGGGACGAGATATTCACTGTGCCTTACTCAACGTTGTCAGTAGGTACCATCCATGGTGGTACGGCCACCAATATCGTGCCCAATCTGTGCGAGTTTACCTTTGATTATCGTAATCTGCCGCATATGACGCAAGACGATGTACTGGAACCTATTCAAGCCAAGATTGCGGAATTAAATGCGCAAATGCAAGCCCGCGCGCCAGAGACTGGCATTGAGCTGATGCAAGAAGAAAGCGTACCGGCAATGACTGATAATGATAGTGCTGAACTACAATCATTGATCGCTGCATTGACAGGGGATGATGAGCGTCATAAAGTGGCTTACGCGACTGAAGGCGGTCAATTTACCAATGCAGGTATTCCAACAATCATCTGTGGACCTGGTAGTATTGAACAAGCTCATAAGGCGGATGAATACGTTGAACTTAACGAAATTGTACGTTGTGATGGGTTTTTGCAGAAGCTGTTAAATAGTTGTGCGGTCAATTAGTAGATTGAGAAGCAAGTGATTGTTTTTTCATCTAACTTTTTATCTAAGTTGGCATAAAACACACCGTCTATATGGCGGTGTTTATTTTTTGCCTCTTTTTCATGTTTTAAGTTTATTTCAAATAAAAGAGTAGGGGTTGGTTGATGTCTTGGCACCTGTTTGCGGTATTTTTTGCGAGTACGTTTTTTATCTCAGCGACCCCAGGTCCCAATATGCTGCTAGCATTCCAGTATGGTATGAATTACGGCGTGAAGCGCACATTGTGGACGCTGGCAGGTTTAAGCCTTGGGTTGTTTGTGCTACTGCTTTCCACATTGCTTGGCTTGGATGTGATCAGTCGCCAGTCACCTTGGTTGCTGACGATCATCAAAGCCGTTGGCGCGGCATACTTGATTTATCTGGGTATTAGCTCATGGCGTGATGCTGGCAATGGCAGCTTGATGAGTGATGCTCGTGAAATGAGCGAAGAAGTCGCGGCTGACTATCCTTCTTCTGATAGTAAAGATACAGTTGGTACACCGCAGCCGCGCTCACTCTCCAGTGCTGCTGCTAAAGCTGCCCCAAGTAATATGACTTTGTTTCGTACTGGCGTCTGGGTATCGTTGTCCAATCCAAAAGCCATTTTGTTCTTTGCTGCCTTTTTTCCTAAATTCATCAATTTCAGCGCGCCATTATGGCCACAATATATCTTACTGACCATCGGCTTGTTTTTGAGTGAGACAATTTGGCAGATCATTTATACGTTGGGCGGTAAGAAGCTGGCAAGTTGGCTCGATGTGGGTAATCGCTTGGCTTGGCTCAATCGTGGTTGCGGGGTGATATTTATCATCATTGCTGCTGCTTTATTGGCTGAAGTTATAAATAGTTTTATGGTTTAAAGATTTCTGAGTTCTGTGTTTAAAATAAGAGTTTCAATGAAATATAATTTTTTCTATAAAGTAAAATTAATTATTGACTTTATTTTTTAAATCGTTATTATTAGCAATATTGATTTATTAGCTTCTATGTAAGCGATAAATCATTCCAATAAACCTGCTACTATTGTCTACAATAATTAGCCACAACCTATGGAGGAATCATCGTGTCCTATTTAACTACCAAGACGTTTTTAAAGACTGAATGTGTAAACTACATGACAGCAATGACAACTTCGAAAAGGTTTGGCTGAATCTATATACAAGCTATTGAATGATATCCTATTGAATGATATCAACGCATAGCCTTCTGTATTTACTTGTGCTATCCCTCTTCTAAGTCTACTGTGCCAAAATCGCTCTGCGATCGTGCTAAGCCATATTGCGCCTGCTGTTATCTGTTTACCTAACATTTTTCTTCACCGTCATTGCTAATAGAGTGCTTCATGCTATTATTTAGCTGATACTTTTCTATGCGTATAGCATTTACGCAATGGGCAGCGGTTTTGAACCATGTAACCTTTCTTTAAAACGTCCATCATAAATTAACCATGAATTTTTATTGATTTTTTATTTAATAAAAAGACGGTATTTTATTACCTAAATTTTATAGATTGTTAAAAAACTACTTATTAAACGTTATGTTTAATTGAGATAGATAAGTAATATCTAAAAATCATAATAGTCAAAATAAAAATATTTTGTATGGTTATTAAAATAATAAAATGGAAGTAATAGATAATGAGCATTAAATTAATATTAAACGAAAATCGTAAGCACGGCGTACCCGTCAAGATTTATACCTCGGACGTTGAGCAAGGTGCGATGCAGCAACTACGCAATTTAGCTCAGTTGGAGTTTGTGCACTCACATATTGCAGTGATGCCCGATGTGCACGTTGGCAAAGGCGCAACAGTCGGCAGTGTGATTCCGACCAAGTCCGCCATCATTCCTGCCGCAGTCGGTGTAGATATTGGCTGCGGTATGAATGCAGTACGTTTGTCCCTGACGGCAAGTGATTTGCCTGATAGCTTGAGGTCATTGCGGTCGATCGTTGAACAGCAAGTGCCTGTTGGGTTCAACATGCACAAGCAAATCCAAGCCAAGAACTCAACGCTTGATCCGCTAGGTAAGCGATTAAAACCGATTACTGATAAGCACCCAGGTTTGCTTAAAATGCTCAAAGGTTTTGAGCGTACGTGGGCGAAGCAGTTGGGAACACTCGGCGGTGGCAATCATTTCATTGAGCTGTGCTTGGATGAAAACAATGATGTCTGGGTAATGCTGCACTCTGGCAGCCGCGGCATAGGTAACTGTATCGGCCAGTACTTTATTAACCTTGCCAAAAAAGAACGTCAATCGCGCTTCGGTCATGTGCCAGATCGAGATTTGTCTTACTTTGCCGAAGGGTCTGATAGTTTTGCTGATTATGTCGAAGCAGTGGGCTGGGCGCAGGACTACGCGCTTGAAAACCGCCGTGAGATGATGCGTTTAGTCATTAAGTCATTGCAGTCGCCACAAGCGGGATTACCACGGTTTCAGCTGACCAAAGAAGCTATTAATTGTCATCATAACTATGTCAATGAAGAGGTGCATTTCGGTGAGCAAGTCTATGTGACCCGCAAAGGTGCCATTAGTGCTTATGCTGGTGAGCTCGGCATTATCCCAGGCTCTATGGGCGCAAAATCCTTTATCGTACGTGGTCTGGGCGAGGCTGAATCGTTTTGCTCATGTTCACATGGGGCAGGGCGACAGATGAGCCGAGGTAAGGCCATGCGAGCGTTCACTATCGATGAGCTAAAAGCGCAGACGGATGGTGTCGAATGTCGCAAAGATAAAGGCGTCATCGATGAAATACCTGGCGCGTATAAAGACATTGATGAAGTGATGGCCAATCAAATGGATTTGGTTGAGGTGGTGCATACGCTAAAGCAGGTCATGTGTATTAAAGGCTAATGAGTAAAACCATAGCGAGTCACGACGGTGTCAACCGAGCTAAATGTACTAAGTGTACTATTTGCGCTCGATTTCCTAATCGTGGTCTCACTATGGGGCCACTCGAATATATAAAATAGATTTAGATAGATTAAAATATAGGTAAAAATATGAGCTTAAAAGAAACTTTAAAAAAGGCCAAACAGATTGAACGGCAGTTAGAGCAGCAAGCTGAAACAGGTACACAGCAATCGCTAGGCACAGTTAAGCCGCGCAACTATTTGGCGCTTGATCCACTATTAAGAAAGGGTGGTATTCACGAAAAGGAGGATATCGATATCGTTCGCAAAAAACGCCGCCGTGAGACTAAGCAGCAATTGCGTCAAACGGATTGGTTGTCAGAGTAGCCATCGTTCATCTTAATCTTAAATTTAAACAACAAAAAAGCCGTTCGCTATTATAGTGAACGGCTTTTTTATTCAAGCTTATAACTTAACCACTATGCCAATATTTCGATTAGCTCACCTTTTACCATGTGCGGGCTGACGAAATCAGTAATACGTACGCTCACAAGTTTACCTAACATCTCATCCATTTTCTCGACATCATGAGGGAACATGACGGTACGGGTGTTATCCGCCGTACCGATTAAGCAATCAGGATGACGGTTGGCAACTTGTTCAACCAAGACACGAGTCGTAGTGCCGACCATCTCATGGGTTTTGGCAAGTGTTGAATCAATGATGACTTTTTGAAATTCTGCCAAGCGCTCCTTTTTAGTTTTGAAGCTCACATCATCTGGCAATTCTGCCGCTGGCGTGCCTGGACGCTTAGAGTAGATAAAGCTGTAAGAGTGATCGAAGTTCAATTCTTTTGCTAGATTTAAAGTATCTTGGAAATCTTGATCGGTCTCACCAGGGAAGCCAATGATAAAGTCGCTCGATAAGTGAATATCAGGACGAATGGCTTTAAGCTTATTAATCTGATTGATATACACATCGATTGTATGGTTGCGCTTCATCGCTGCCAAGATAGCATTCGAGCCACTCTGAACAGGCAGATGCAAGTGAGACACCAGCTCTGGCAATTGTGCATACGCATCAATGATGTCATCAGTGAATTCAAGCGGATGGCTGGTCGTATAGCGAATACGCTCAACACCATCGACATGCGAGACATAATGTAACAGCTCAGCGAAACGGCAAATGCTGCCATCGTCTTTTTCACCGCGATAGCCGTTGACGTTTTGACCGAGCAGGTTGATTTCACGCACCCCTTGTTCGGCAAGGCTATCAATCTCAGCCAATACGTCATCGAGTGGGCGCGATAACTCTTCACCGCGGGTATAAGGTACGACGCAAAATGAGCAATACTTTGAGCAACCTTCCATAATAGAGACAAAGGCTTTAAAGCCTTCTACTCTTGGCTCAGGCAAAAAATCAAACTTTTCGATGCTAGGAAAGGACACATCAATCGTACCAATACGGTTTTTAGGCGCGATATCACGCTGCTCGTTTGACTGATCATACAGCTCTGGCAAGCGATGCAAGGTTTGTGGGCCGAATACCATATCGACGTAAGGCGCACGTTTTTGAATGTTATCGCCTTCTTGCGAAGCCACACAACCACCGACACCAATGACGAGGTCAGGGCGTTTTTCTTTTAGTTTGCGCCAGCGACCCAATTCTGAAAACACTTTTTCTTGTGCTTTTTCGCGGATAGAGCAAGTGTTCATTAGTAGTACATCGGCCTCATCGATGTCATGAGTCACTTCCATGCCATGAGAATCGCCTAGCACGTCTAGCATTTTGCCAGAGTCATAGACATTCATCTGACAGCCTTGGGTGGTGACAAAGACCTTTTTGGTCACTGCTTTTTCGACGGGTGCTTGGGCTGAACTTGCTTCTTTGAGTGCAGTGACAGCAGGCGCAGTAGCAGTTGTCTCAGCAACAGCAGCGTCATTGATGCGGGGATTAAATACAGTAACACTCATAAGGATAAGTCCATGATTGACTAAAAATATAGCAGGGTAGCCGATTAACAGGTGGCATATTTTATCACAACCCTCTGCCAATGTGAAAAATTAGCACAGGCTATTGGTCATCAATATGATAAACAATTCATAGCAGTATCAATTATTTACTAGAATTAGCAGTGCTTTTGACAAAAACTGCGACTAGACATCATTTCTATGTTACACCGTACTGTCCTATTTATTAACAAAAGGTAAAGGAGATAGTTGAAAGTACAATGAATATAGTATGATGAGTGCTATAACCTTGGCGATACTTAGCGAATCGCTATTCACTTATTTGTAGAGATATCATGAAGAGAGTCAGTATGACAAAGTTGCGTGTTGCTCATAGCATCAAGGATGAAAAGTCTACCAGTAAAAAGCACGCGTCCAAGCGGCTCACATCCGGTACGCTACGGATGAGCGCGCTGAGTGTAGCGACAGCAGTGAGTGCGCTAGGCATATCGCAAGTTGCTTGTGCAGAGCTGACATGGGGTGATAACGACAGCTATCAGCCAGAAAGTAATTATCAACAAGACAGCAGTGTTGACTCATTTACAGCCGCTGCCATCGCAGCAGATCGCGGTGATGTCAGTGCACTTTATAATTACGAACAAATGATGAGCGGCGGTTTGTTTGCGATGTATCCTACTTATTGGCGGATGAATCTAGACCTTAACTCACAAAGTTCAGCGGCGGTATCGCAGTTTGTACGTCAGTATCCTGATACTGTCATGGCTGAGAAATTGGTTGCGGATTTTGCTGAGACCAAAGCGGGGTCAAACGATTATGCCTCAGTCAGACAAGTGGCAAACTTGATTACCAATGCCGATGCTAGCGAGCGCTGTGCCGTTGCGCTTGGGTTCAATAATGGCGGTGATACCATGCGCGCCATGGCAGCCAAGTCTGATGTATGGCTGACCACCCAAAAACAGCCTGCCTTGTGTGATCAGCTAGCGATGGAGATGAATAACAACGCGCTGATTAGTAATCAAGATCGTGCTGCTCGTCTGAAACGTATGCTACGCAAAGGCAAAACTGGCGATATTATGGCGTTGTCATCACGCCTTGGTACACCGATTGCTTATTCTGCTTTGAGTGAGATTCAGCTAAATCCTTCATCATTCTTTACCAGTTTTGGTCGTGAGCCTGCCAGTCAGACCAATCAGTATCTCTATCTGTATGCGATAGGCCGTATCGCTGACAAGTCTTATCGTGAGGCAGCATTACAGTTAGATTTTGATATCAAACAAGACAATCAGCGCTCAGTCAAACTATTGAACGATGAGACCCGTCGCTATGCTTATCGTACCCTTGGGGTACAGCGTATGAATCATAATACTGACGATGGTTTTAACGCTGAAGCAGTTGATTGGTTCCGCAACAGTTTAGATGACGATTTTAACTTCGAAGAAGCTGAAGACTATGCCATGGCAGCGATTCGCTTTGGTCGTTGGGACGATGTGGTCGAAGCCATCTCAAAAATGGATGGTGAAACTCAAAAAGGCAATCAGTGGCAGTATTGGCTGGCTCGCGCTTATGAGCAATCAGGCAATAGCAGTAAGAGTAATACTGCTAAGAAGATGTATCAAAACCTAGCAAAAAGCAATGATTACTATGGTCTGATGGCAAAAGACAGAATCGGTCAGCGTTTTGACGCCAGTCGCTTAGGCGGTAGCAACTTACCCAATGTTAGTACTGCCGATCGTGCCCGCGTCATGCAAGATGGAAACTTTGCTCGTGCCTTTGCTTTATATAACGCTGACGCTAGCCGCGCCTATGCCAACCGTGAGTGGAACTGGGCAGTCAAGCAAGCACGTGACAATCGTGATGACAATCTAATCATCGCTGCTGCTAGCTTGGCACATGACATGGGCTGGCTCGATCGGGCGATCTATGCCGTTGACAATACGGACAGAGTTGACAGCTTGGCATTATCGCATCCGATGCCGCACCAAGATGCCGTCGTTCGCTACAGCCAATCGGCGGGGATTGATCCGGCATGGGCTTATGGCATCATGCGTCAAGAGAGTCGATTTGTAGCCTCAGCACGCTCAGGTGTTGGTGCTAGTGGGTTGATGCAAGTCATGCCTGACACAGCAAAATATATTGCCCGTAATTTAGGTGAGACTTATAGTGCTAGCCGTGCCAACAGTGGTGATACCAATATCCGTTATGGTACTTGGTATATGGGGGATATTTTGGGCAAACTAAATTATCAGCCAGTATTGGCAACGGCGGGCTATAATGCTGGCCCTAATAATGCCAAGCGCTGGCAGCCGGTCTATGGTTCGTTAGCCGCTGATCAATACGTGGAGTCAATCGCTTTTCCTGAAACGCGCAATTATGTGAAACACGTAATGGAGAACGCTACGATTTATAGTAGCTTATTGGGTCGTAGTCAGCCGATTAGTCAACGTATGGGTACGGTGCCAGCTGCATTTTAGGTTGTTCATTTAGTAAAAAAGAAACCATTGACGATAGACTGTTAATGGTTTTTTTTATATCTATTTTTCAGCATTCATTTTTATTTGAACCAATGGGTTATTATTCTGCTATATAGAGGCTTGTATTCTCTCTGATTTCTATCTTGTTTTTAATACTTAAGCGATGTTTACGTTTCTGCTATAGATTAAAAAACGCATTTTGCTACCATTGCTTTAATTGTTGTCTGTATTTTTTTTGGTTTATTTTAAGCTTGGTTCAATGAATATTTATACTTTGAGCACCTTTATTTAAGCTTGCCCACTCTTTTATCGTTGCTAGATACCTAACTACTTATGATCAAAAAATATTTCAATTTGCCTATGTTATTGCAAGTAAATCGTCAGCTGTCGAATCAGACGCGGGTGGACACTCTGTCGGAACCAGTCACGATAAAGTTATCTACGAAGCTAAATGACAGTGCGATACGTAAAAAGGATGCGATAGGCAAAGAATATAAGGATAAAGGGTATACGGTGATGGGCGGGGTCGCCTTGTTATTGTTACAGAGTGTGATGATCATACCAGCGCAAGCGGCCAATGCCGTCAAGAGTGGTCAACGTGTGTTAATGATTGAGATGACGCCTGCATTATGTAGCTTGCAACCAACGCGAGTACGTATGCGCCAATGTCTAGAAGGGTATTCATTAACGGTATCAGGTTTGGACATGGGTTATGGCGAGCGCTGTGGGCGCGGTGTTGAGCCGCGCCTGACCCCATTACAACTAAAAGTTGTCAACCGTATCATGCCAGACACGACAGTGCGTAGCCAAGTATGGCAACATTATGGTGCTTGTAGCCCATTGAGCGCGAGTAGTTATTTTCGCCAAATAACCAACTATGCCGGCGCCCTAAAATTGCCCAACGAGCTCAATACTGGCAACAGTTATACCGTCTCAAAATCGCGTTTTATTGGACAAATGACTCGCCTTAATAGTGGCATGCCTGCTGCCAGCATTGATTTAATTTGCCAAGCGGGCAGTCGACGCCAAACGATATTAACCGATGTCCACGTTTGCTACGAAGGCAGTGAATTTGGTAGCTGCAGTGAAGTGGTAGATAATTGCGGCAAAAAGTTTATTATCTCAGGCGGTAAGTAACGCTCTTTTCAGCGAACGATGGATGAATATTGCTCATTTATAAATATCATCCTGATTAAGTAACTTCTGCTAAAGCTATTTTTTTATCACTTCCTCTTCATTCTCCATCCTTTATCTATAAAGGCTTGACCGATACCAATATCCTCTCGTATAAAATGTAACAATATAGTGAGGGATAGCGTTCGCGCTTTCTCTAGACGGTTAACGGGGGGAAGTGCTACACTATCTCTCGGTTTAAGACTGCTAGTGTTCAGTGAGCAAGTCGATATCTATAATGATAATCATCAATTAGGGAGTATTCAATGTCAATGAAACAGCCTTTACGTGTTGCCGTTACTGGCGCCGCTGGTAACATCAGCTATGCGATGCTATTCCGTATTGCATCTGGTGAGATGCTAGGTAAAGATCAGCCAGTTATTTTGCAGTTGCTTGAAATCACTCCAGCACTTGACGCCCTGAAGGGTGTGGTTATGGAACTAGAAGACTGTGCATTCCCATTATTAGCCGGTATCGTTCAAACTGATGATGCAAACGTTGCATTCAAAGATATCGATTATGCTTTGCTCGTTGGCGCTCGTCCGCGTGGCCCAGGTATGGAACGTAAAGATTTGCTAGAAGCCAACGCTGCGATTTTCTCAGCCCAAGGTAAAGCACTGAATGACGTAGCAAGCCGTGACGTTAAAGTATTGGTTGTGGGTAACCCTGCCAACACTAACGCACTTATCGCTCAGCGTAATGCACCAGATCTTGACCCACGTAACTTTACAGCGATGACTCGTTTGGATCACAACCGTGCCATGGCGCAGTTGGCTGGTAAAACTGACAGCACTGTCAATGACGTGAAAAAAATGATCATCTGGGGCAACCACTCATCAACTCAGTATCCAGATCTAACGGCTTGTACTGTTAATGGTAAGCCAGCATTAGATCTAGTTGATCGTACTTGGTACGAAGGCACTTATATCCCAGAAGTACAACAACGTGGTGCAGCGATTATTAAAGCTCGCGGTGCATCATCTGCTGCTTCTGCTGCCAATGCCGCTATCGCACACATGCGTACGTGGGCACTAGGTACTGATGAAAACGATTGGGTATCTATGGGTGTTTACTCAAACGGCGAGTATGGTATTGCCGAAGGCCTAATCTACTCATTCCCATGCACGTGCACTAACGGCGACTGGTCTATCGTAGACGGCGTTGATGTGTCATCTGATTTCTCAAAAGAGAAAATGGCAGCGACTGAGCAAGAGCTTAGCGAAGAGCGTGATGCGGTAGCTCATTTACTACCATAATCAAATAGCTTGCTAAAATTTTAGTGCTATTTGCAATCGTATTATGTATAAAAAGCCTTCTTGTTTGAAGGCTTTTTTACGTCTAAATATCTGTTATTTTTAACCGTTCCTATTAGATTGCTTTTAAGTGTTTGAGGCTCAACCATTAATACAATTGATAACGTTAGATAAACGTTGGTTAACAGTTATTAAAATAAAGCTTGCTACAATAAAGTGGTTAGCCTAAATAATAAATAAAACTAAAATTGCACCATATAAGGAGAAAAGTATGTTGGGTGAACCTGAATATAATATGAATGAGTTATTTGCTCAATTGGGACTTGATAGCTCAGATGAAGCGATTGATAACTTTGTTGAAAAACACCAATTGGCAAAAGAAGAAAAGCTAGTAGAGGCAAAAGTTTGGACAGACAATCAACGTGCTTTTTTACAAGAAGAATGGGAAAAAGATGCGAAATGGGTAGAAGTCATCGATGATTTAAACGTGCGTATGCATCCAGACGCGTAAAAAATAACCTAAAAGATAAGTTAATCTAAAAGACAAACAAGAAGTATAGAAAAGCAAAACCCACTACATTGTATTTAGAATGTCGTGGGTTTTTACTTTTCTATATCTTGAATGCAATGCGTATGATCTAAGTTCGAGACTTTCCTACATTCTAGTTAGGCTGCTCTGCTCGCCATTCAAGCAATGCTGTTACATCATTATGAATACCAACTTTTAGCGCCTCTAAGCCATCATAATGTCGTTCACCATGCAAATAATGTAAAAAACGAACCTGTAAATTTAGTCCATATAAATCAGCCTGCAATTCTGGGAAATGTACTTCTAAACGCCAGTCACTGCCTTTATCGACAGAGGGTCTAATACCAATACTGGCTGTGCCAAACAAGCTGTGTGGACGCAAACCTGTTACGCCTGATTTTCCGTTAATCACTTGCGTGGTCAAACCATTAGCGATGACTTTGCCATGGTCATCTAAACTGACCACATCGACGGCAAAGATACCATGCAAAGCAGGTTTTAAGCGCTGTAAATCGATATTAGCTGTAGGGAAGTCCATGGTGCGGCCTATCTGATCGCCACCAACAACTATGCCTGCAATCGCGTAATCACGACCAAGCAGCGTGTTAGCGGCGTCAATATCACCAGCCAATAACAAGTCACGAACGCGAGTGGAGCTAATACGGGAAGCCTTACCGCCGTTATCTATAACGGTATGCAGATTGGTCACATCCAAGCCATAATCCCGCAAAAACTGACTGTCGCCAGTACGGTCATGACCAAAGCGAAAGTCGTCACCCAGTACCAATGCTTTTACGTTCAAACGCTTAGCCAATATATCTGCAAATGCCTGTGCTGATAGCGAACGAAAATCAGTATCGAAGCTCGCTACAATCAAAGTCTCGACCCCATGCTCTGCTAGCAGCGCTTGCTTTTCGGCTAGATTGGTCAGGCGCGCGGGGGCAGTAGCGGGGGCAAAAAATTCACGAGGCTGTGGCTCAAATATCATGACGGCAGAGCCAAGATTTTGCGCTTGGGCAATCTCACGAACTTGAGCCAGCATCGCTTGATGACCCAGATGTACGCCATCGAAATTGCCGATAGTCAGCGCACAAGGTGCTAGATTTATCGGACTCGTATGTGCAGGCAAAGCGCTCGGCGACGCAATCAGTTGCTCAAGAAAATAGGTGTTCATAAGTTTTCAGCTATGATAAGACCAGATAAAAAACGAAAAAACACACCTATACTAACAATCGATGTGTCTAAAAGCAGCCATTATAAAGTAAAATAGCCCCACTAACATCCTATAGTCGACGCATAGTGAAAGTATCAGTCACTCAGCGTGGTCATTCTTTATGAATTATTTGTACTTGCTTGTGTTATCAGTATGACTATTATTCACTATTATCGATGATGCCGATAATAATGCTAAAAATTATGGAGATCTTATGTCTGATGTTGCCTTGAATGCTATATCAACTGATTTATCAACACATCAGCTCGCTGATCAGTTTATTGTGCAGCGTGCGAGTAAAGAAGATTTAGCAGAAGTCTTAGCCATTTATAATCAAAGCATACCTGCTAAACAAGCAACAGCTAACCTTGCATTGGTAACCGTAGATGAGCGAGCTGCTTGGTTTGATGAGCATCTAAGCAGTCCAACAAGGCCCATATATGTGGTCAAAACATTGCGAGGAGGGGATGATGCAGAGCAAGCGCAGTCGCCGATAATTGCATGGGGCAGCTATAGTGATTTGTATGCGCGGACAGCCTATCATATCAGCACTGAGATCAGCGTCTATCTAAATCAAGATTATCAGGGTCAAGGCCTAGGTAGCTTGTTGACACGCTGGATGTTGACGCAAGCGCCAAGCTTGGGCATTCGAAACATTATCGCGCTTGTCTTTGCTCACAATCAGCCAAGTTTAGGACTGTTCCGTAAACTTGGCTTTGAGCAGTGGGGCTACATGCCAAAAGTTTGCGATATGGAAGGGTTTATTGCTGATGTCGTGATGCTGGGTAAAGCAGTGACATCGGATGATGCTTCAGATAAGTAAGCTGAAATAGCTTAACCCAAGATCTTCCATTGACCTTCTATCTTCTGTAGCTGATAGGTCAATGGCGCAGGTTCGCTCTGTCCTTTGAGCATCAACTCACCAGTAATAGTGGCACGAGTCTTGTCATCATTATACTTGGTATCAGTGATAGTAACGCCATCGACAGTCTGCTGAAAAGCGGATTGTGTTTTGGCAAGTTCTTTTTCAAAATTCGCCATATCTACTTGATAGTATCCAACCGCTTCTTTTACATCGCCATAATATAAGCTATTTAGCGCCTGTTTGACGGTGTCTTCTGGCGTACCAGCTTCAGTCGGATTAGTCACTAAGCTTTTTTGTTTGGATGAAGCAGTGATTGGGTTGATGTTATCACTATCAATGGTTGTCTCATCTTTAGCACTATCCGTCATTTGCTCGCTTGCCACTGTGTTATTTGCATCAACGTCTGCCGTCTGATTGGCTGCATCGACTTCAGGGTTCCCAGCCACGGCAGCTGTATCGCTCGCTGTATTTGCGCTATCGGCTTCTACATTATCATTGTTGCTACACCCGCTGATTAGCAGTCCGGTGCTCAATACACCAGCAGTTAGTAGCATTGGTAAGCGTCGTAGCGTTGAATATTCGACTGTCATAGTAAACCTCAAATTTCATTTATTTATCAATAATCGATTATGACAACTATCAGCGGCATTCACTGTCAATTCTCATATTAAGCTTGTTTTGGTTTAGTAAGTCATTTATTCAGCGTTCACAAATAAATTAGCCATGCTTTAGCTGACGCGGACGGAAGCCTGTTGCTAATAACACCACCCCATAAACTAGGGCACCAACCGCACACATAATGAGCAGAGCCGCGATACGTCGCCACTGAGCCTCGTCGGCTGGGAAGTAAGGTAACATGATATAAAGGACAGCAATCATAGAAGCGGTAGAGATTGCAAACTGAGTAAACAGCTTTTTCCAGTGGCTGCCAAAACGGAAAATATCGCGCTTATGTAAGAAATAATATAATAAGCCCGCGTTGACGAAGGCCGCTCCTGTGGTCGCAAGGGCAAGACCACCATGCAGAGGTATCTCTAAAAAGTAAAATATTCCGATAAAAATCACACTAAAAACCATATTGGCAAAGACGGACACGATACCGATTTTTACTGGTGTTCTAGTGTCTTGACGGGCAAAAAACGCTGGCGCAAATATTTTAATGAGCATAAAGCCTAAAATACCACCCGCCATACTGCGTAATGCCAGCGAACTCATCTGCGCATCACGCAAGGTAAATTCACCGCGTAAAAACAGCGCTTGCATCAGCACATCAGCCAGTATAAATAAGGCTGCTGACGCTGGAACACCCACCAATATGATTAAACGTGCCGCCCAATCAATGGTTTTTTTAAAGCTAACATCGTCTTTTTTGGCTTCACTTTTCGACAAACTGGGCAAAATGACCGTACCAATCGCTACGCCAATCAGTCCTAACGGCAACTCACTCATACGTTCTGCCGCATAAAGCCAAGAAACCGAACCACCAATCATTAACGAGGCGAAAATAGTATTGAGGAGCAGATTGATCTGAGTGACAGAGACACCAAAGATAGCAGGCAGCATAAGTTTTAAGATGCGTTTAACGCCTTCGTGCTGAAAGTCAATCTTAGGTGCGACCAGCAACTTTTGTTGCCATAACTGCGGCAGCTGTATGAGGAACTGTAGCAAACCGGCGATTGCAACGGCATAACCGAGTGCCATAATCGGTGTGTCGAACATAGGGGCAAAAATTAATGCGCCGCCAATCATACATAAGTTCAACAGTACGGGTGCAAAAGCTGGCGCAGCAAAACGCCCGTAGCTTTGCAGAATACCGCTAGCAAAAGCAGTCATAGAAATAAATAATAAATAGGGAAAGGTAAGGCGCAGTAGCTCAGCCGTGATGGCAAATTTACCAGGTTGGTCAGCAAATCCGGGAGCAAATAACGTTACTACCCACGGCGCCATCAAAATGACGACCACAGTGAGCATCGATAGAATCAACAACAGGGCGCCTGAGGTACGACTGACTAATATCTGTACCTGTTGTAAGCTGTATTTTTCTTTATATTCCGACAGTACTGGCACGAAAGCTTGGCTAAAAGCGCCTTCAGCAAACAGACGGCGCAAAAAGTTAGGTATCTTAAAGGCGACCAAAAAGGCATCCATCAGACCACCTGCGCCAAACACCCCTAATAATACGACATCGCGTACCAGACCTAAGATACGGGACAGCATGGTCATGCTGCTGACGACCATGGTTGAGCGAAATAACCGACTTTTTGCCATGAGAACCTATTTTGCTAAGTTGTTTACTGAGTTGCTGTTATCAAAAAACTGACGGATTATAGCACTTTCATAATCGAGATAAATGGATTGGATGTGGAATATAGGGTTTTAAAAAAACGAGCATTATTATCTTAATGACAGCCCAGAGTGAAATAATTTCAAATTGTCTTGTAAATGTCATTTAAAAGATTGAATAGTTCTGAGCGTTTATTAATCATGGACTCTCTATAGCTAGTAGCATCACTTATTTCAAAAGGTTTATTAGTGTCTTTCACTCGATTGTAAAAATCTTTAATTAAATCGCCATACTCTCTTACTTGAACTGAGGCATCTTTATAGCCAAATAATAGCAATAGGGATTCCGATTTGGTTAATTCCTTAAAGCTATCAAAAAATTCATTTTGAGTTACTGACAGCTCATTCGGTTTTTCAATGGAACTATCTAGAATCAATCTTCTTCGCCAATCAGAAGATAGTGCCCAATACCTCAAAGTTATATGGTTAAAGTTTTCAACTTTTTCTGCAACTTCTTTTAACATCTCAAATTCACGTTCTACTTTAGATTTTTTGAGTTCATTACGATGTTGTGTTGAAGATAATAGAAAAGCAATAATGCCTGCTATCAATGCACCTAAACCTATTTTCACTGCTGAATCGACCACTTCAATCCAAGTCATAATGTTTCCAATCGATGAGTAATAATTATTAAAGTTAAACAAGTCTTCTATTTCAATAGACATGCGATCTCTTGACGCAACTTTGGCCAGTCAAAATAATCGCCAGGATCTGTCTTTCGACCCGGTGCGATATCGCTATGACCGGTTAAGTGTCGGCGGGTTTTAGGGTAGGCGTCATATAACGCAGCGATAACGGCTGCAAGTGTGTCATATTGCACCGAGGTAAAGGACACAAAATCTGACCCTTCAAGCTCGATGCCAATGCTATAATCATTACATTCAGGACGACCAAGGTAGCTGGATCTGCCTGCATGCCATGCGCGCTCGGCAAAGTTTACAAACTGTGTGATAGCACCATCACGTTCTATAAATAGATGTGCTGAGACTTCTGCGCCCTGGATGGTTTGAAAATAAGGATGCGCATCCCAGTCCAATTGATTGGTAAATAATGCTTTTACATAATGAACGCCATCACTGCCGCAGATGCCAAACTCATTCGGTGGTAGGCTAATATTGTGAATGACAATGGTGTCAATAGTCAGATGGTCGGGTCGTTTATTATAGTTCGGCGACATAAGCCAAGTGGCTGAGGATAAGCGCCCGTCCTTTATAATCATTGGCGGTGTCGTGGACATAGTGCTCTCTTTTTATAATTTATTAATAAGTGCGTAGCAAATACTTGTGATTACCGATTTTTTATTAATTGATAGCAAAACTCTCTAAAAAATAGCCAATCACAACTTTCTTTTGACGATTCGATAGACCCAGTAACGCGATGAGCGTATGGCTTCTACAGTGCGAGATATTACTCATGTCTATATATTCAAACCTTGTGGTGCATTGCAACTTTTTGGCGACAGACTGTACGCCAACAAAGGTGAGCAGACGCGCGCGTTTACCATTAACGATTGCAGGTCTGTTACTGACGGTACAAGCGCAGGCATTTTTGCCAACGCCAGCAGAGCTTGTGATTACAGGTGCGCTAGCGTTGGATAACAAAGCTGATGCTGGGCTAAATAATAACATCAAGCCAAATAGCAGCTCAAATAAAGATATCGCTGATCACCCTCGCACTAATACTAATACTAGCGGTGTCGATAATAACGTTAGTCATATTGTCGCTAGCAACACCAAGGCAGAACAGCTGCTAGCATCATGGCGCGAGCAAGCAAAAACAGAAAACCTAGCCCAGCATACGACATGGCGACGTTTATTGTACTTCTTTGATGATCAAAAGAATCTAATTGGTAAGAAAAAAGACACAAGTCTCGTTGATGATGCTAGCTTCTTTTTAAGTGAAAAAGGTGCGCAAGACTCAGGCGCAGAGCTTGATGCATTGCTGGTCGCTCTGGCTGAAGAATTAGCGCTGACTCATAATACGGTTGTCAAAGACAATACCGCTAATAATTCGGTACTTTGTCGTTTCCCAGCGCGCGTACAATGGCTGACCGATACGCTAAATATCGATAAGACAAGCTGGCAAGCTGAGTGTCCGGAGCTGGATGAATGGATGCAAAAGCTGGCACCTGAGCAGCTGTCTATTATGTTTGCCGAAGAGTATTTGGACAATCCCATATCAGCCTTTGCCCATACCTTGTTGCGTATTGACTCAAAGGCCAGTGTGGCTGATCCCAGTCAGATTCATCATGCCTACGCGCTGAATTATACGGTCGATGGTGATCCAAACGATAGTTTTCCAGTTTATGCCATCAAATCCATGACAGGTCTCTATGATAACGCCATCGAAATCGATCCTTACCCAGAAAAACTGGCGAAATACTTGCAAGACGATGAGCGTGATGCGTGGACGTATCAGTTGAACTTGACCCCAAGCGAGGTGCAACAAATCATGTTGCATGTTTGGGAAACCAAAAGGTTAGATTTACCGTATTACTTCACCACTGATAACTGCGCCTCTGAGGTTTTGCGCCTCATCGATGTCGTGCGTCCGCAGCAGCATTTATTAAGCCGATTACCTTATGCCGTCGTACCCTCTGACGTCATTCAGCTGCTTAATGAAGAAGACTTACTGGCAAACCCTCGTTATACGCCAGCTGACAATACCGTACGTCAAGCCGCGCTTAACCAAGCCAAGGCCGCCGCTAAGCTGGGTTATCAGCCATTGACTAAAGAAGCTGCCCAAGAGATTAAATCCGCAGAGCGCAATCCAGCATCCAGTATGTCAGCAGATAGTAAAACCATACGCAACTTACCTATCGTCGCTGCCAACAACAATCCAATAGACAGACATCCATTGCAAATGGCGCAGATTGGTGTCGGACAGCGCGGTGACAATAATTATATCGATGTGGGCGTGCGTGCAGGTTTTCATGACACACTTGATCGGGCCGCTGGTTTTTCACAGTTTTTTAATTTAGAAGGGCTGGCAGCGACGCTACGCCTTTATGACAAAGATGATAACAATAGCAACTACAAACAGCCGGACAGTGTGGTCTTGCAGAATTTTACACTGCTGCGCGGACGCTCATTTAACCCAGTAAATAGCGCTCAGCAAGGCAAAACTTGGGGCGTCAGTGTCGAGGCGACCCGAGTAAACGATGGCTCACAGCAAGATGGCACGGATCATTTGGTTGGGAGCGTGGGTTATGAGACTGGCTGGTCGTGGGCATTTGGAACCCCTAATGCTGGTACTGGCGAGATGCCGCCACAGTTATGTTACACCTTGCTATCAGGCACGGGACAAGCAGGGCGCGGTATCAATAAAGGCTTTCGCGTAGGCGCAGGTGTGAATGCTGGTTGCCGTTATCAAATTAACAATCAGTTACGTGCGCAGGCTGATTTGCAATTGCCATATTGGTATCATGGCAGCAGCGATGAGTCTAATGCTCGCGGTCATTACTGGCAGCCGGTCTCAACTTTGGGTCTACAATACGATATCGATAAAAAACAAGCATTACGTATTAATGCCAACTATGAGTGGCAAGATCGCATCGATGCCAATGACGATTTACAGCTGTCGTACAGGCGCTATTTTTAGTACTTATTATAAAAAATGTATAAGCAGTCATTAGAAATGGCGTTCGAATAAAGGATAAATGATGAGTACGCAAAATTTACTGATTATTGGGCAAGGTGATATCGGTTTGCCGGTCACCAACAAGCTTGTGCAAGATGGCTTTAACGTTACTGGGCTGGCACGCAATCAACGCGAGCACTATCATTTGGATAGTGAGGCAACGTTTATGCAAGCCGATGCATTGACATTGACCGCTGAGCAGCTGCAAGATTTTACGCATATGGCGATTATCGTCACGCCCGATGACTATTCAACCAGCGGCTATCACGAGAGTTACTTGGCGATTAATCAGCATTTGGCGACACTTGCTCCAAAGTTAACCAACCTTGAACGTATGGTCTTTATTTCCTCAACAGGTGTTTATGGGCAAGATAACGGCGAATGGATCGATGAAAATACCGCGCCTGTCAGTCCTGAGCGCGAAGCATCAAAGGTCATATTGCAAGCAGAGCAAGTCTTGCAGCAAGGCTTTGATGATAAAGCCATTATCATTCGTCCGAGCGGTATTTATGGTCGCGCGCGTCTCATGCGCCTGCGCAAAGTCAAAGAGAAACAAAAAGAGCCAGTAGCTGCACAGCACTGGAGTAATCGTATTATGGATCGTGATTTGGTCAATATTATCACCAATGTCCTGACCAGCACTGCGCCAAAATCACTCTATATCGCCACTGACTATGCGCCCGTCACTACTTATGAGCTAGGCGTTTGGTTAAGCGAGCAAATAGGTGAGACGCCACCTGCTATTGATCATTCAAAAACAGCGGTTACGGGGAAGCGCTTGCATAGCAACATTCCGTTAGCTTGGCTGGATTATCCTGACTGGCAAGCAGGTTACCGTGATATTTTGAACCATCAAGAGTAAGCCCTTAAGAGTAAGATAATTGCCTGATTTAAGCATTCTTATTCGTTTTATATTTTATAAACTATGGAGATTTCATGACCCAGCCTTCTACTTCTGATGACCGTTTGTCTCATGCTAATCTGGCAGCAGAAGGCGGTAAGCTGGCAGAAAACCATGTGCAAAAAAAGGCTGAGCAATCGTCTATGCTAGCTGATTCACAGCAGCCTGCAATCGTCCACCCCAACTTTGATCCCAGACAATCTCCCCTTGATCCTGCACGGCCCTTAACTGATATCCCAGAGCCTGCCCGCCGCTTGAACGGTCAATTGAGACGGCTTTACGGTAACTCTGCGCGGTTCTATCAGCCCAATGAAGACCGCTTTTCGAAATGGGCACTGATTGCTTCAGAAGCGCTGGCTGAGCATTTGTCATTGCTCAATGCTGCCAAGCTTATCAAGTTGCCTGATAACTTTTATGAGAATCATAGCGAGCAGCCATTGTTATCAGCATTATCCGATATGACTATGTTAGATATGTCAGATATCCAAAAGGCCATTCGTGCTTATCCAAAACTGCACCGCTTTGGGCTTAGGCCTGCTGATCGCTCTGAAATGATTGAGTCAGATAATAAACGCCACGACGCTTCAGCATCGCTACGAGCATTGACCAAGCGTTATAATCCTGATGAATTGCTTAATAGTCTGTATGCCGATGATTGGCAAGTGGTTTTGCAGCCGCAGCAGTTTGAGACAGGAGAGGGTAGTTTAGCGACAGATATCATGGCCTGTAGTGCTGCTGTCCATGCTCTAAAACAGTGTAGTACGCGCAAAAGTATCAATCATAGCTATAGCGCTGCGCAAATATGTCAGCATGTGCGTAGCTATTTGCTCAGTCAGATTGTTTGTGAGCCCTCGCAGCGCCATGCATATCGTCAAATTCGGATGTTTTCTGGTCACATTATTGTTGCCGCTTATCATTTGGGCTGGGAGATACAAGTACGGAACGATGGCCAAAGCTATTTTAATGTCTCATCACGTAGTGGCTTACTGACTCGCTATGCCAATATGCAGAATTATGAGATCAATGGTTGGTCAAGCTGATCAATAATGCGTACAATAATGCCAGTTTTTCGCCCCTCTTTTTGCTGATAGGAATGTCATAATGTCTCACGTACCACGCTCTCAAGACCCAACGTTTTCATCTCATCAATTCATTCAATTGGCTTTAGACAACCAAGTGCTTAAGTTCGGTGAGTTTGTACTCAAGTCTGGTCGCATTAGTCCGTATTTTTTTAATGCTGGCTTGCTAGCGACGGGTGAGATGTTGTCGTTGCTCGCGCGCGGTTATGCCGATGCCTTGGCCGAACAAATGGCTGAACAAATGGCTGCTAGCAATAACGGTACAGATGAGCAAGAGCTGGTTATTTTTGGCGCGGCTTATAAAGGTATTCCATTTGTGGCTGCAACCGCGCAAGCCTTATGGCACCATCATGGTATCAATGCCAAGTGGGGTTATAACCGTAAAGAAGCCAAAACCCACGGTGAAGGTGGTAATTTGGTCGGTGCTGATGTCAGTGGCAAAGCAGTTTGGGTACTTGACGATGTCATTACGGCTGGCACAGCGATGCGCGAAGTGGTCGATATTTTAGAGCAAGCAGGTGCCAGTGTGGCAGGTATTATCGTGGCCCTTGATCGTAAAGAAAAAGGCTTGGCTGAGCATTCTGCTATTCAAGAGCTTGCTGCGACGCTAGAAGTGCCAGTGCGCGCACTGGTCGATATTGACGACTTAATCAGCTATTTGTCAGACGGCGAGAGCCAGTACAAAGATGCGACTCAACTAGCCAAAATGCAACATTACCGCGCGCAGTACGGCGTATAGTTGGGCACTGAATTTTGAATCTGTTTTAATAAAAATATAACGTAAGTGAGCCTTATCATGAGCCAAGAAAATCAAAAAAAATCTTTAAAAATACTCGTCATCATGGATCCTATCGAACGGGTTAATTATAAAAAAGACACCAGCTTGGCGATGATGTGGGCAGCGCAAGATCGCGGGCATCAGCTTGGCTACTGTCAGATTCATGATTTATGGTTGGATCGTGGACAGCTAATGGTTGATACTCAGCCGCTCACGGTAAAGCGTGATCCAGCAGATTTTTATACGTTGGGTGATAAAAGCACAGGTCCAGTCAGTGGTTATGACGTGATTTTGATGCGTAAAGACCCACCGTTTGATATGCGCTTTATTTATGCGACTTATATGCTCGATCACGCCAAAGCGGCAGGCGTGCTCGTGGTCAATGATCCACAAGCGATCCGTGATTGTAATGAAAAAATATTTGCGACATGGTTTAGCGAGTATATGAGCCCGACGATTGTGACCAGTAAACAGGCACATATTCGTCAGTTTATCGCTGAACAGCAGGATGTCATCGTCAAGCCACTAGACGGCATGGGTGGAACTGGTATCTTCCGTTTGACCGCTGACAGTCCCAATATTGGTGTAACGATTGAGGTGCTGACTGAACTTGAGACACTGCCAATCATGGCGCAGCGTTACTTGCCAGAGATTAAAGATGGCGATAAGCGTGTATTAATCGTCGATGGCGTCGTGATAGATTATAGCTTGGCCCGTATTCCAAGCAAAGGCGAGACCCGTGGTAATCTCGCAGCTGGCGGTAGCGGTGTTGCCATGCCGCTGACTGATGTTGAGCGTCAAGTAGCAGAAGTAGTCGCGCCAATCGTCAAACAAAAAGGCCTAATGTTCGTTGGTCTAGACTTAATCGGTGGGCGTATCACTGAGATTAACGTCACTAGCCCCACCTGTGTACGTGAGATTGATGATCAATGCGGTACAGATATTGCGACCGACTTTATCATGGCGATTGAGAATAAATTTACTGCATAGTTTTATCTATGTTAAGGAATACTTTGACTACGTAAAACCCATATTTTAAGGTATTGTTAGTCATTGATTTTTCTTACCGTTTATTAGCGTTACACGACGCCAAGCTGTGATCGATCATGGCTTGGATTTTTGTTATTTTTGCTGCATAAAGTGCTGTATACAAAGCAATGATTTCCTCTATACTATGCGGGCTTTTACCGTGTCATCATTTTTTATAAAAGACATCACGGCAGCGAGATAAACCCTTCATATAAATAAAGTAAAGATAGGCAGGCGTTTATGAAAACACCGCATATATTGATGATGGCAGCTGGTACTGGCGGGCACGTTTTTCCAGCGCTTGCCGTTAGTGATGAGCTGACCCAACGCGGTGCGGTCATTCATTGGTTAGGAACGCCAAACGGAATGGAAAATGGTTTGGTCAAACCGACTGGCTATACTTTTCATGCTATTAATATGCAAGGGCTGCGTGGTAAAGGCGTTGGTCGACTATTAAAGCTACCAATGACTCTGCTGTCAGCGACCATGGCTGCCGTAAAAGTGATTCGTAGTAATCAGATTGATGTGGTCGTTGGATTCGGTGGTTATGTGACTGCACCTGGTGGTATCGCTGCACGTCTAACCAATACGCCACTGATTATCCATGAGCAAAATGCCATCGCTGGCATGAGCAATCGCTATCTGTCTAAGCTTTCGACTAAGACGTTACAAGCGTTTGAGGATACCTTTGCTAATAGTGCGCAGAATGCCAAGCTTGAGACAGTAGGCAATCCAGTGCGCAATGCCATTACAGGTGTCGCAGAGCCAACGGTACGCTATGATGTGAATGATCGCTCACCGCTTAAATTGCTGGTAGTAGGCGGATCACTTGGCGCTCAAGCCTTAAATGACACCGTGCCAAAAGCGCTTGCATTGCTAAACGAGCCTTTTGAAGTGCGTCACCAATGCGGGCGTAACAATGAGGCCGCCACGCAAGCAGCTTACGATAGCGAAGACTTAAGCAGGCATCAGTTTACGGTACAGCCTTTTATCGACGATATGGCAGCGGCTTATAACTGGGCAGATATGATTGTATGCCGTGCAGGCGCGTTGACCGTGACGGAAATTCAAAACGTTGGAATTGCTGCTATTTTTGTGCCGTTACCACATGCCGTTGATGATCACCAAACGGCTAATGCTCGCACGCTAACCTCACATGATGCGGCAGTCTTGTTACCGCAGTCGGAGTTGACAGCCAAGCGTTTGAGTGATGAGCTTGCTGTACTTAATCGAGAAAAGTGCTTAACGATGGCAAAAAAAGGTCATGCTCTTGCCAATCGTAGTGCGAGTAAGCAAGTTGCCGATATTATTTGGCAAGCGTTGTAGCCTGCAACTCATACCCATTATTTTTAATTTACCAAATTTTATTGACCTTTAATAAAGAGAGATCCTTATGTCTACCTCTGCAAAAGCCTTACCTAAGCGTTTGATTGAAATACCAGAGATGCGCCGTATTCAGCATTTGCATTTTGTTGGTATTGGCGGTTCAGGTATGTGCGGTATCGCAGAGGTAATGAACAATCAAGGTTACGAAGTAAGTGGTTCTGACATCGCAGAAAGCTTGGTGACGAAGCGCCTACAGCAGATTGGCATCGAGATATCGATCGGTCATGACTCCATAAATATCGCCAATGCGGATGTTATTGTCGTCTCATCAGCGATTGATCGTAGCAACCCTGAAGTAAAAGCAGCATTAGAAGCGCGTCTGCCAGTGGTACGCCGTGCCGATATGTTGGGTGAGTTGATGCGCTATCGTCATGGCATCGCGGTTGCTGGCGCGCATGGCAAAACCACCACGACCAGTTTGCTCACCACGATGATGGCAGAAGGCCAGCTCGATCCTACTTACGTAATTGGTGGTAAGCTGAACGCCTCTGGCAAAAATGCCGCACTTGGTAGCAGCCGCTTCTTGGTGGCAGAAGCCGATGAGTCTGATGCATCGTTTTTGTCTTTACATCCGATGGCAGCGATTGTGACCAATATCGACCAAGACCATATGGAAACGTATGAGAATAGCTTTGATAAATTAAAAGCGGCTTATATTCAGTTTTTGCAAAACATGCCGTTTTATGGCTTGGCAGTGGTGTGCGGTGATGATCCAGAATTGTATGCAATGATTGATGATATTGGTCGCCCAGTCTTGACCTTTGGGCTTGAACCTTTTAACGACGTACAAGGCGTTGACTTGGTGACGGAAGGCACTAAAACGCACTTCACAGTATTACGCCGTGACCGTGAGCCTTTGCGCTTGACGCTTAATATTCCTGGTACGCATAACGTCTACAATGCACTTGCCGCTATCACCATGGCGACCGATGAAGGTGTCGATGATGAAGCGATCAAACGCGCTTTGCAGAAGTTTGAAGGCGTTGGTCGTCGATTTGAGCAGCATGCCTCTGTCGATATCGATGATGGTAATGTCTTATTGATCGACGACTATGGTCATCACCCAAAAGAAGTCGACGCCACCATTAAGGCCGCTCGTCAAAGTTTCCCTGATCGTCGTTTGGTAATGCTATTTCAACCGCATCGTTACAGCCGTACCCGTGATTGCTACGATGATTTCGTGGAAGTACTATCAAGTGTTGATGAGCTACTGTTATTGGATGTATATTCAGCAGGTGAGAGTCCGATTACGGGCGCTGATACCAAATCATTAGCGCGCAGTATTCGTTTGCGTGGTGAGGTTGAACCGACGATTATTGATAAAGATAATTTAGCCCCTGTCATGCAACGTTTACTAAAAGCCAACGATATGCTCATTACTCAGGGTGCAGGTAATGTGGGACAGATTGCTGTCGACTTGGCTGCCAATAACCTTTACATTTAGTAAGCTAAAAATTTTAGGAACTGTCCTTATGACAACGAACGATAATCAAGAAAGTACAAACAATAATAATGCTATTGATGCTGCTGAGGATAAAACAGCCATTATCAATCCAGAGTCCGCTCTAGCAGCTGCTGCACAAGCAGAGAAGAGTGATATGAAAAATAACCAGTCGAACCAAGACAAGCCATTGAGCGCTGCTTCTAACAAAGTAAAAGATGCTGGACAATTTGGTAAAGTAGCCGTCATTTATGGTGGCAGCAGCAATGAGCGCAGCGTATCATTGGATAGTGGTGCCGCTGTATTGCAGGCGCTACAAAACCAAGGCGTTGATGCCACTCATTTTGACCCTAAGCATCAAGACATTACTGAGCTTCGTGACTATGATCGCGTGTTTAACGTGTTGCATGGTCGCGGCGGCGAAGATGGCTTGCTACAAGGCGTGTTGCAATGGTTTGATATTCCGCAGACAGGCTCAGGCATTTTGGCATCAGCGCTAGGCATGGACAAAGTTCGTACCAAGCAATTGTGGCAAGGTTGTGGTTTAGCGACGGCACCATTTTCATTATTGACGGCCGATACCGACTGGCAGCAAGTGGTTAACATGCTAGGTTTACCACTTATTATCAAGCCAGTTCATGAAGGATCCAGTATTGGCATGACCAAGGTTAATAACTTGGACGAGTTGCCAGCGGCTTATGCAACAGCGGTACAGTGCGGTGATGCGGTCATGGCTGAGCGCTGGATTACTGGTCGCGAGTTTACGATTGTCATTATCGATGACGAAGCCTATCCGGTCATCCGTCTTGAACCTGCTGATATCACCAACTTCTACGATTTTGAAGCCAAATACAATCGTAACGATACCAGCTACTATATTCCGTGCGGCTTGAATGATGCTGATGAAAAGCATTTGCAAGACTTGAGCCTTGCGGCATTTCGCGCAGTAGACGCAAAAGGCTGGGGGCGTATCGATGCCATGCAAGATGAGGCGGGCAATTTTTGGTTACTTGAAATCAACACCGTACCGGGTATGACCAGTCATAGTCTGGTACCGATGGCAGCCAAAGCTCGCGGTATGGATTTTGATACACTGTGCTGGCATATCCTTGCGCAAACGTTATAAACAATTGATAACCTTAGCTCAGATGTTTTTATCTAGGTTGATATGAATGATGCAGTTTATGGCAGAATTATTGATAGTATAGATGTTTAAAAAACGGCTATTAATGAGTAAAAATAATCGTTCGAATAGCACTGATACTGTTGGTTGTTGGCAAACATAAGCATAATTGAATGTATCGCTAGCCCTGCTATACCACAGCTTCATGTAAACTTGTGTAAATTCGTTGTCCGTAGTAGGGGTTAGGCTATTGTTTGACCGCAAAATACGTTAATATTGTAATTATTGAATCGTTTTAGTGATATTTATGAATGATTTATGACCTTGCGTTGTAAATCGAGAGAAATAGACGCTTAATCGAGAATGATAGCGTCTCAAAGACGTTTTTAGATAAAATTTTTGATAGTATATTCGTTTAATATGTCGCTGCAAAATATAAGCAGACTCACCTTTAACAAAAGCACTATTGGCTTCATGCAAATAGCTTTATGCAAAAACAGGGACAAAGGTCATTATGGCTCAAACTGTCAACGACGTAACTGACTTGATGAGTGATAAAGCCCGTCGTCCAACATCTAACTTCCAAGTACCGAATTCGGTCAGATATTTTTTTATGGTATTGGTGTTAGGTTTGCTAGTGCTTATATTGATTATGGGTGGTAAAGCCTTACGTGATGCGCCTCCAGCTGCCATTCATGTCAGCAATCAAGGACTCACTGTTGCTCAGTACCAAAAGCTACAGCAAGTCATGAATCAACAGAAAGTGAGCAGTTTTTTTACTTCTGATTTACAAGCATTAAGAGATATTACTACGGGTCTTGCTTGGGTGGATCAAGTGAGTGTGACTCGTGACTGGCAACGTGGCATTGTGGTCACAGCGTTGCCCAAGCAGGCAGTTGCAAATTTTGGTACTGAACGTTTAGTCGATGCAAAGGGGATTGTTTTTGTCCCTGCTGATAGTAAGGATTTGACCCAAGCCCAATTTGCCACTTTGCAAGGTGAGATAACGCAAGCGCCGGTCATCATGCAACAGATGCAACAAATTAACGATTGGTATGCACCACTCGATATGCAAGTTGCAGATATTATCCTGTCGCCAAGAATGACATGGCTCATTCGTTTTGATAACGGTCAGCGAGTCATTGTTGATAATGAAAATACCGCGCAAAAGCTGCTGAATCTTAGTCAATTACTAGGTAATCAATTAAGTAATCGCCGAAATGAGATACAGTCTGTAGATTTACGTTATAAAAATGGCTTTACCATCGCTTGGAATATGGCACAACCAGAAATCGAAGCACCAAAAATCTGACTGTCACAAAAAATAGTGAGTAGTAAAAACAGTAAGCAAAAGTAGTTGATAAACCACCAGTAATTCATGACACTTTGTTTATTTAGCATAGAGATTGTAGGTGCGGTAGGATATAACGGCGTAAAGATAATGATTTTTTAATGATTTAATGGAGACGTCATTTGGTTTCCTGTTTAGCGATAATTTGTCTGGTACCATGAAAAATACTGAAAATCTGGTTGTTGTCCATCTAAGTGCCACGGCAGTTTATGTCGTTATTGGCAGCGTTGTCTCTGCAAAAGACATTCGTATTATGGGTGTAGGGCAAGTTAAAAATAGTGACTTTTATCAAGGTCAAATAAAACATCGCGAACGCTTGCAAGGTGCTATCAGGCAAGCCATTCAAGAAGCAGAAGATACTGCCAATTGCCGTGTGCATAGTGTGTGGTTGACCTTGGCAACGCCTGAGCTCCTGAGCAAGAACAGTGCGGGCGAAGTACTAGTAGAGGATGAAGTCGTACGTGCCAAAGATATGGTACAGGCGTTGGCCAACGCCAAATCACGCGACTTGTCATCAGACTATTATTTGATGCATTGTTGCCAGCAAGGTATCTATGTCGATGAACAAGACTTTATGGTCGACGATGCGATTGAGACGGTGGCGCACAATATCAGCGTGATGTATCACATGATGATGATGCCGGTCGCCAGTCGTCAGAACATCCAAAAACTATTGCAGAGTTGTGATGTCGGCATCGATCACATTGTCTTCGATGCGGTGACCAGTGCAGAATATAGCTTGATGAGTGATGAGCGCCAGCAGGGTGTCTGTCTGGTTGATATCGGAGCGAGCACGACTAGCATCTGTGTCTACAAAGAAAACAAGTTGATTTTTACGCATTGTATCGCGACTGGCAGCCATGAAGTGACGATGGATATTTCAGCAGATGTCGGGATATCGATGATAGAAGCTGAAAAACTTAAAAAATCGCATGGTACGGTCGATGTCAATAGCGTCGATCCTAGCTCATTCTTTATCTTTAAACCGCAAGGGACCAGCGACGAGATTAATATTGGTATTTATAATTTAGCCCGTATTATTGAAGCGCGTTATGTGCAAATCTTTACTGAAGTGGCGCGTCAATTGCATGAGGCAGATTTGATCAGCTATATTGATAAAGGCATCGTGCTGACAGGCGGCGGTAGTGTGATCAAAGGCATGATACCCTTTGCCAAAAAGCTGCTTAAAATGCCAGTCGTTTTGACCAATACCCACCCAGCAATCAGCGCTTATAATCACTTTGATAATGACGAATCATTTAAACAGCTAAATATCCAAGTCAATGATCGCGCTTATCAAACGGCATTTGGTACACTACTATATAGCCAAAGCGAGCAGTTTCGCCACAGTGAAAAAAGCGAACCGGAAGCGATTCAAAAAAACAGAGTAACAGGCGTCTTTCAAAGTGCAGGGCAACGTTTTGCTAGTGTGCTCAAAAAGATACTATAACTCCGTTGCTAATGACGTTGGTATAAACATATTTATATAAAAGAATGCTTATACAATAAGCGTTGTTGTTTTGAAAGGTGTACCACAATTAAGCGTATAACGTAATATCGAAAGTAATATTGAAAGTAACATTGAAGTTAATGCCCTGAGCAATGATGACATATTTTCGTCCAAGCTTAACGGTTTAAGATATAGCCCTGTTTTATTTAAATACATTTATATATAGTAAGTCGATAGCGCGTCATATGAGTGCGTTACCATGTATCGACCATCACGCTATCTGCAACTGGAGAATCTTTTTTATGTCAAAATACACCATGCCAGATGATAACCAGCTTCAAAATAACGGCCAAGCAAGCTTCACAGTATTCGGTGTGGGTGGTGGTGGCGGTAATGCGGTTGAACATATGGTACAACAAGGAATTAGAGGTGTGACGTTCGTCTGTGCTAATACGGATAAACAAGCACTTGATCGTCTGACAGCGCCGCATAAGTTACAACTTGGCGCAAAAACTAACCGCGGTCTAGGCGCTGGTGCCAATCCAGAAGTCGGACGTGAAGCAGCAGAAAGCGAAGAAGAAGCCATCCGCGCATTACTCGAACATTCAGACATGGTCTTTATTACCGCTGGAATGGGCGGCGGCACTGGTACGGGTGCAGCGCCAGTCGTGGCTCGTATTGCCAAAGAGATGGAAGTATTGACGGTCGCTGTTGTGACCACACCTTTCAAATTCGAAGGCGGGAAACGTATCAAAGCAGCTAAGGCTGGTATTGAGCAACTGACTAACTTCGTTGACTCTATCATTACCATTCCAAATGACAAGCTGATGAGCGTCTACGGCAATATCTCTATGCAAGATGCGTTCAAAAAAGCGGACGATGTGTTATTACACGCCGTGCAAGGTATTGCTGAAACCATCGCAAGCGAAGGTATGATCAATATTGACTTTAACGATATCCGTACGGCGATGACTGCTAAAGGTCACGCCATGATGGGTATTGGTCGTGCCAGCGGTGATGATCGTGCGCGTCAAGCCACTGAAAAAGCCATTAGATCACCATTGCTTGATGATTTACGTTTAGAAAACGCCAAAGGTCTACTGGTTAACGTTATCTCTTCTGAGTCATTATCATTAGATGAGATGAGCAAAATCAGCGCAATCGTCGAAGAAATTACCGATATCGATGATGCCCATATCTTCTATGGTTCTGTCATCGATGAAAAAATGGGTGAAGATCTACATGTGACCGTTATTGCAACGGGTTTGACGTTGGATGAAAATGCAGGCCAAGAGCCAGAAGTAGTGGAGCAGCCTGTGCCTTCTGTGAATAGCACACAGCCTGTTGATCCTAACTTGCATACCAGTGCGCTAAACAGCCAAAAGCAGTCACAAGCGCAGCTGCATCAAGATAGTTTAGCGCGTGCAAATCCGACGCAAGAGCAGCCCAAAACCAAGACCAACAGCATTCAAGACTATTTAAAGCGTCAACAAAATAAATAAGTGTTTTGCAATATTATTGGTCAGAAAAAGCCAGCGCTATGTCGCTGGCTTTTTTGTGCTCATCCATAAGAAATGATTTGTTTTGAAACATTATTTTTTAGAAAGCCATTGTTAGAGCGTGCTGAACTATCACAGATAGTCTCTGTCAGTGCATGATTAAAGGATCAAACACGCCTTAGCCATATACCGTGCGATATATGATGTAATCATTATATTTATTCCTAAATATCTGTTTATTAAGGTAATTTATAGGTCGGTAAAATCTAATTCATTCGAATAAAAAAATCACGATAAGTGTTATCAATCAAAGAGATAAGAAAATTAACGCTTTTTAACTATGGCGAATGAGGTGTGGATAATGGTACACTAGGTCAATTGTAACAAAATATGTGGGAAAACAGCCATGAACCAACGAACCATAAAAGCAGCAATAGCTGTTACAGGTACCGGTCTCCATAGTGGTCAGCCTGTTGATTTAGAGTTTCATCCACAGCCAGTTGATACTGGTATTGTTTTCGAGCGCTCAGATATTGAAGGCAGTCAGCCAATTCCAGCCAGTGCTTTTTTAGTACAAGATACTATGATGTCATCCAATCTCGTATTCGGTGGCGCACGTGTAGGTACTGTAGAACACTTATTAAGTGCAATTGCTGGACTGGGTGTTGATAACCTATTGATTCGTGTTTCCGCATCAGAAATACCTATCATGGATGGTAGTGCTGCACCGTTTGTCGCGTTACTGATGCAAGCTGGTTTTTGTGAGCAAGAAGCTTCAAAGAAGTTCATTAAGATTGTAAGACCAATAAAAGTAAAAGTAGACGATAAATGGGCAGAGCTACGCCCTTATGAAGGCTTTGAATTAAATTTTGAGATTGACTTTGATCATCCTGCTATTGATAAAAACTTTCAGCATGCACAGCTACAGTTTTCTACGCAAAACTTTATAGAAGAGCTGAGTTCAGCGCGTACTTTTGGTTTTTTACGAGACATCGAAGCCCTACGTCAGAATAACTTGGCTTTAGGCGGTAGTATGGAAAACGCGATTGTCATCGACGAGGCTAATATCCTTAATGAAGAAGGCTTACGTTTTAATGATGAATTCGTGCGCCATAAAATTTTGGATGCTCTAGGCGATTTATATCTGATTGGCTATCCAATTTTGGGTCGTTTTAACGCTTATAAGTCTGGTCATGCATTAAATAATTTGTTGGTACGTGAGATATTGTCTAATCCTGATAGCTTTGAAATTGTAACTTTTGATGACAATGTAACCTGTCCTATCGAATATTTGCCCCTAAAAGGGGTAGCAGTTGAAGGATGAATACAGGAATACACACGAAGTATCGAAACATTTACGCAATATTACATAAAATGGTTATAAGAACCGTTAATTTATATTCTCATACATAGATATATAAGTAAGTATTTTTAAACAATACAACGTTAGCGTAGATAATACCGACGCTGTAGGTAATCAAAAAATCATCTGTTAGTCGTATTCACATTGTGAAGCTGACTAACAGATGATTTTTTTTGTTTACGTCATTACAAAAACCTAGCGTAAATGGCCACGTTTTTTGAAAATAGTTACATAACTTTACATGTTGAAGTCGGGATTTTTAATGATTTGCTAAGCGCAAAAGTGCTTTTTTGAGCTTTTCATCAGTGGTGACATGCTCTGCGGCCTGTGATATAGTCCGCTTTGTGTTTTGGCTAAGAGCCTGATTTTCATTGGCTTTGTGAGACTTTGATAAAGTTGCTGATAGCGCTAATGGTTTTTTAGATGAAAGACTATGCGCAGATATTTTAGCTACAACGACGCGAATTTGCTTGAGTTGTTTAAATGTAATCGACTGCTCTGTTAATATCTGCAAATAAGCGTTCTGTAAATAGCGAATATGGTTAGCAGCGGTCATTGAGCCCACACTGAGTGTCAACTGCTCAGAGGTTAAGCCAACGACCCAGCAGGTACTAAGGATTTCTTCCGGTAGACAGTCTATTAGAAGCTCTTTTATCTCAGTGGTTGCTTCAATATATAGACGCATATTGTCAGCAAGGGTTTGGGGTAGCGCGCTACCAGCAAAGGCTTGATGATCGATAAGTTGGGCAAGCCGATTAGGCTGTTTTTTTGACATCGTAATGACTCATCTAATAGGTGACAAAATCGATATTCATAACAAATAAGCTCAATATATATATGGGATGGATAGCAAACGATTTATGAAGCAGAAGACCGCGCTGCTAATAATACCAGCGTTAGTTACTGTAGAAAAAAGAGTGAGCTGTTGTACTAAGGATTTTATCATGTTTATTTGATGATTATGTCCTCTAAACTAATTGATGCTTTGTCACGGATGACGAGCAGTCTTGTATTAACAAATAGGTAGTAAATTTATGAAACAAGCTTTATTAATTTTGTCAGTACTGGGAATGGGCATAGCACAAACGAGTGGTGCTGCCGAGACCACCTTTCAACCAAATAATACCTTGAGTCATACCATCACCAACATCTCTACTTCTGCGAACTACGGTTCTAGTCGTAACATCTATAGCACTAATAGTGGTGCTCATGTATATAGCAACGACGAAATCAGTCAAGCGATTGACAACTTAAGCGCACATGCCAAGCAAAAAGAATATCAGCTTGCCTCGCTAACCAGTCGTTTATCGTATGAGCAGCGTCAGCAGCAAGCCAGCCGTGTGCCTGATCGCAACTCTGCTCCTGCCATGGCAGCAGCAAGCGCGTCACGAGTAGCGCTATCTAGAAGCTCTGGTTACTGTGCTCGCTACGTACGCAAAGCACTACAATCAGCAGGTTATGAATTTACGCCAAATCCTTCAGCTTATCAGTACGCCTCTCGTGGTACGCTTGCTCAAGCAGGCTTTAGCAAAATCAGTAATGATATGTCGCCACAAGTTGGTGATGTTGTAGTCTACAATCGCACGTCAAGTCGTCCACATGGTCATATCCAGATCTTTGATGGCAATGATTGGGTGTCAGACTTCCGTCAAAATAGCATTAGCCCATACAGTGGCACTTATAGCTATACTACATGGCGTGACTCGCAGTACGTTGATGATGCATCAGACCGTGGTATCTACCTTGCAATGGCTGACTAATAAGCGTCAAGTACATCGTGTTTTAAGTAAACCGTTTTCTCCGAATCCAGTAATGCTCTTAATGACATTGCTGGTTTTTTTTGTTTTAAAATATTAGATAGGCGTTATCGTTCAGTTGCTATCGATGACGCTAGCTGGTTAAGTAAGGCAGTTGCAGGATCAAACCTAGACCAGTAGCGACGGTCGTGAAAGTCAGGCGGGGAGGCATGTGTAGGTGCGAAATATAAAGTGGTTTCACCGAACCATAAAATGACGCAAGGATGTATGTGCTCAATAGTCATATTATTGATAGCAAAATTTTGGCTAGACAATTTGTCTAATGGCACACCGAAGGTTCGCTCGAAGCTATGAGGTGTATGCGTTTTCGATAATTTTTTCGAGGCATTGGCATTTATTGATGATACATGCGTATTTGCGCGGTCAGTCCAGCTAATCTTTGCGGGTGTACGCCCATTTGCTAATAACAAGCGGGGTGGTGGCAGAGTGGTAGGGTTTCGATAGCTGTCAAACTGATAAAGCGCATAACGACCATCTGGGCTGGCGTTAACTTCAATATAAGTCGAATTACTGCTAATGTCAGCCATATCGTGATTATTTATTGAGTTACCTGTGAGAAAGCATTCAAGACAGCTCTCTTCCCACAAATAGTCAGTAAAGCCGACGTTTACTTCTTTCCAAGTAGGCCAGTCTAATTGACCCACCAAAGATTGTGTGGGCAAGATGATTTGATAGGTTAGCTGTAAATGCAATTGTGGCTGCTGCATGATAGTCGCATGCACAACGACTTGGATAGCTCCTAGCGTGTCTATACTAACGCCAAGCTGCTGGGCATCATCTGCTATCTTTTCAGTGGCGATGCAAAGGTTAAAAGTCTGGCTCATAATTTGGTATGACTCAAGTAGTTATAATAGGGTCTGTTAAACATTCAAATGTGGAACTGGCAGTCCTAATATTTGAATGTTCAACAGACCCTAAGTTCACAAAAAAATAAAAGCCGCGAGCAGATTGCATCGCGGCTTTTAGGTTGTATCAAAACACTCAAATCAAGCTGAGCATGACACACTACTGCGTGTGACGAGCAAGGTTTGATAGCTTAGGGTTGGCGTTTGGATTTTTACGTAGTAACAATGCCATGCGGCCAATTGAGTGAATCAGAGTTGCCTTCGCAGTAGCAGCAAGCTCAGCACCGATGACATCGCGTTCTTCTTTTGTGCCAGCAGGCAATTTCACTTTGATGAGCTCATGATCTGATAAAGCGCGATCAATCTCTTCAGTAATGGTCGGGGTAATACCTTTATTGCCAATCATAACGACAGGTTTTAGCTCGTGACCGATGCCTTTTAGGCGTTTGATAGTAGCGTTATCGAGTTGCATAGAATTCCTAGGTGTTGGTAAAAATAAAAATGGTACTGTCAAAAAACAGTGATTGATCATTATAGATAATCTGTGCCTATCTTGCATGAGATCAGCAGGATTTTGCACGATTTTACGTGACGAAAATGTTAAACTGAATGTTTGGTCACATTATAAACGCTACTGCCTTATAAAGCAGTGTTTTAACCAATAGAATTTGGTCAGTTTGCGACCATCAACGAATAAATAGCCTGATTGATGACACATCTAGAGTAATCGACGCTTTATTGAATTTAGTTTGTCAGTGATAGAGCGATTCAAAAAATTGTATTCAGGTTTTGTAAGGTAATAGGAGCAGGTATTTTGGCCACGCGTATTGAGAACAAAAAACTGTCAAAGAGCAGCAGTGCTTGGATGAAAGAGCATATTGACGATCATTATGTCCAAAAAGCGCAAAAAGATGGCTATCGTGCCCGTGCCGCTTATAAGTTATTAGAAATAAATGAAAAGACCAACCTCATCAAAAAAGGCATGACGGTCGTTGATTTGGGTAGTGCGCCGGGCAGTTGGTCACAAGTTGCTGGCCAATTGGTAGGTGAACAAGGTATCTTGATTGCCTCTGATATTTTAGCGATGGATACCTTGCCTGATGTTACCTTTATTCAAGGTGATTTCCGTGAAGCTGAGGTTTTTGACGCCATTATGGCAGAAGTCGGTGACAGGCAGGTTGACGTAGTATTGTCTGACATGGCACCCAATACTGCTGGCAATAGCGCAATTGATCAGCCGCGTATGATGTACTTGTGCGAGCTAGCAGTGGACTTTGCACTTGCAACCTTACCAGAAGGTGGCGCGCTTATTATGAAAGTGTTTCAGGGCGAGGGTACACAAGAATTACGCAAGCAGATGCAGCTCGATTTTAGTAAGATTCGTAGTATCAAGCCAGGTGCATCACGACCACGCTCAAAAGAGATGTTTTGGATAGCGATTAAATAGTTTTAACATCAATGAGTTGTTGCTATTGTAAGCGAGATGATAAGTCACCATAAAGTATCATTATCGCACTATAAAAACCGCTACAATCGTTAACTGAATAAAAGTGAAACCTGCTTGAATTATGCAGGACAACACCACATATCATGGTATATTAACTTTGTTTCGAGCATATGTTTTAAGCAAAGTCGTCTGAAAATAAGCGCTTTATCAGCTCATTTACGATAGGTCAATGATAGCGAGTACTTGTTAATGCGTCTTTTTAGTCGCTGCAATGCAAGTACAGTGTTAAGTGTCTAGGCAGTTATTCAAGCAATGAGCAATGCGTTTATAGACGTCACGTGTTTAGTAAACACACCAATAAGTAAGGGATGGGAATAACTAGTGAGCGACATGGTAAAAAATACCTTATTGTGGCTGGTGGTAATCGGCGTTTTGGTGCTGGTGTTTAGCGGCTTTGACCAATCGTCTGAGCCGGATAGCCTTAACTACTCTGAATTTGTGACCGCCGTGTCAGAAAGTCAGGTAGCCAGTGTTGAAATTGATGGCGAGCAGATCACCG
Source organism: Psychrobacter glaciei (assembly GCF_014652895.1). GTDB lineage: Bacteria > Pseudomonadota > Gammaproteobacteria > Pseudomonadales > Moraxellaceae > Psychrobacter > Psychrobacter glaciei. The sequence goes on along the minus strand of NZ_BMZR01000004.1, from coordinate 62,187 downwards.
GCGAAAAGAAAAATGGCTCATCTTTTGAGACCATTAGACCAGCCGTGGCTGATGAGCAACTAATGCCATTATTGCGCGAGAACCAAGTTGAGGTTCAGGGCACAGCACCGAAACGTCAAAGTGTGTTGATGCAGTTACTGATAGCCAGTTTCCCAATCCTATTGATTATTGGTCTGTTCTTATTCTTTATGCGTAATATGCAGGGCGGCGCAGGCGGTAAAGGCGGCGGCCCAATGAGCTTTGGTAAATCAAAAGCCAAGATGCTGACTGAAGACCAAATCAAGGTTAACTTCGAAGACGTGGCGGGTTGTGAAGAAGCCAAAGAAGAAGTGGTCGAAGTGGTCGAGTTCCTGCGTGATCCAGATAAATTTACCAAACTTGGCGCAACCATTCCACGTGGTATCTTGATGGTAGGCCCTCCAGGTACAGGTAAAACATTGCTAGCAAGAGCGATTGCTGGTGAAGCGAAAGTACCGTTCTTCTCAATTTCAGGTTCTGATTTTGTTGAGATGTTCGTTGGTGTCGGTGCCTCGCGTGTCCGTGATATGTTTGAGCAAGCGAAGAAAAGTGCCCCTTGTATCATCTTTATCGATGAGATTGATGCAGTCGGTCGTCATCGTGGCTCTGGTATGGGCGGTGGTAATGATGAGCGTGAGCAAACACTTAACCAACTATTGGTTGAGATGGATGGTTTTGAAGGCAATGAAGGCGTCATCGTTATTGCCGCCACTAACCGTGCGGATGTGCTTGATAAAGCGCTATTGCGTCCGGGTCGTTTTGACCGTCAGGTACAAGTTGGCTTGCCAGACATCAAAGGCCGCGAGCAAATATTAAAAGTACATTTAAGAAAGTTGCCGAATACCGTTAGTGTTGATGCCAACTCTTTGGCTCGTGGTACACCAGGATTTAGCGGGGCACAGTTGGCCAACCTTGTGAACGAAGCCGCTTTGTTTGCTGCGCGTCGTAACAAGCGTAGCGTTGATATGAATGACTTTGAAGATGCCAAGGACAAGCTGTACATGGGTCCTGAGCGTAAATCAATGGTCATCCGTGAAGAGGAACGCCGTGCCACTGCTTATCATGAAGCAGGTCACGCGCTAGTGGCTGAGCTACTACCGGGTACCGACCCAGTGCATAAAGTCACGATTATGCCGCGTGGTTTTGCCCTTGGGGTAACTTGGCAGCTGCCTGAGCATGATCAAACCAGTATGTATAAGTCAAAAATGCTCAGCGACATTGCAATTCTATTCGGTGGCCGTATCGCTGAAGAAGTCTTTATCAATCAGATGTCGACGGGTGCCTCAAACGACTTTGAACGTGCAACCAAAATGGCACGAGCGATGGTAACTAAGTACGGTATGTCAGATGCCCTAGGTATCATGGTCTATGAAGATGATGATAACTCACAAGGTTACTTCGGTGGTGGTGGTCGTACGATTTCTGAAGCAACGCAGCAAAAAGTTGATGACGAAGTTCGCCGCATGTTAGAAGAGCAGTATGATATCGCTCGAGAACTGATTGAAGGCAATCAAGAAAAAATGCATGCGATGGTTGATGCGCTGATGAAATGGGAGACCATTAATAGTGATCAACTACAAGATATCATAGCGGGTGAAGATCCACGTCCACCTAGAGTATACCAGCATAATGAAGTAAACCTAGCCAAAAACGATGTGAAAACGACGGGTTCGACCCCGCCGCCATTACCAGCGATGTAGTTTACTGTTCATGAGTAGCAAACATAAAAAGCCCTTTTTAATAGAGGGCTTTTTTATTGTCATCATTTTATGAAGGATTTAGAAAGACAGCAGATTTACTGATATCATAAGAGAAAAATAGAGCGCTAGCCCATTTTTTATACATTTAATCTACAACGGATTGGCTATGTCATTATTTCAACCTTTACCTATTTATACCGTCTCTAGTCGCGAAAAAACTTTAGATTTATCGCAACCACACATTATGGGCATCCTTAACGTCACACCCGATTCATTTTCAGACGGTGGTCAGTTTAATGCTATTGATAGCGCGCTTGCTCATGCCAAAGAGATGATAGAGGCGGGTGCGACCATTATTGATATTGGTGGTGAATCTACCCGTCCAAATGCTGACGCCGTTGCTACCACTGAAGAAATGCAACGAGTTGTGCCAGTCGTTAAAGCAATTAGACAGCAACTTGGTAATACCGTTTGGTTGTCTATCGATACCAGTAATCCTACCGTTATGCAGGCAGCTTTTGAGGCAGGCGCTGATATTTGGAATGATGTACGAGCGCTCAAACGCGAGGGTGCAGCAGCGTTAGCGACGGAGCTTGATATACCAGTTATGTTGATGCACATGCGTGGTGAGCCGACGACGATGAATAATCTTGCGCGTTATGATGATGTGATCGCTGACGTCAAAGCGGAGCTAAGCGCTCGTATCGATGAGGTCACGAGCGTTGGTGTTAAGCGTGAGAAAATAATGATCGACCCAGGTTTTGGTTTCGCCAAAAACTACGAACATCATTGCGCACTATTGTCTCAGCTAGGAGAGTTACAAAGTCTTGGCTTGCCCATGATGTTTGGTATCTCCCGCAAGCGTTTTTTGGCAGAAGTATTGACCAAGAGTGGCGTCGAAGCGGTGGCTACAACTGAGGCGGTAGAACGAGATACGGTCGGTGTTGCTGCTGGTATATTTGCCCTGCAACAAGGCGCTAGTATTATACGTACCCATAATGTCGCGATGATGCAGCAAGCAGTGGCGTTATGGCATCAATTGTCTGCCTACAATCAACACTAAGAAGTTAGCGTTAGTATGGCTCTAATCACTGCCAGTACCACATTTGAATGTTCAACAGACCATAATAGTTAGCGCCAATAATTAACATTTAATATTAATCTGAACACCTACTAAAATAATGAGAGTAATGCTATGACCACTACGACCCAGCCAGAGCCAACCAATGAACAGCGGCGTGTCATCTATCAAGCCCGTCGTGGCTTAAAGGAATTGGACTTTTATATTGACCTATATGTGAAAGAGCTTTATTTAACAGCGGACCCCGCTGAGCAGGAAAGCTTTGCCCAGATGCTGACTCATGAAGATCCAGATTTATTGGATTATTTTACCAACCAAAATCGTCCAGATGATGAAAGCATATGGGCGCTAGTGAATAAGATTAAAACATGGCGTCATACTAAGGATATATAGTCGATTTACTTTGAAACAGATACAGTGCGATTGGGATGAATTTTTCGTAGCCTCTGTGATAGCAGGAAGCAAAATTTATACCAGTCGTACCTAACAAGTAATATATCGATTTTATTCCGAACTGACCATATTATAGCTGGATAGCTTATCAGTTAAGCTATCCATGATTTTGAGTTTCCTTTTATGTGGTTAAATTTGTATTGATGACTGAGACAATCTGATAAATATGACAGTTTTTCCCATATGGCAGTTTTGTATATATGACAATGATTACCTCACCACGGATTGATACTGCTATCAAGACCGCTAGCCATTTGCGTACGTTACTGTATCTTGGTTTGGCGTCAGTCATGCTTGGATTGGCATGGCTTGCTGCATTGGCGCTATGGCAATATGTGCTGATATTAACGATCACGGCAGCCGTCGTTAGCTATCTGGCATTGTCGCGTCCTATTTTATTGCATCTAACGCAGCCACCGCTTGACCAGCGTGTCGATCAACAATGGCAACTTTTGATACGCACGAGTCAAGGTGATGGGCTATGGCAAGCACAATTGAGGACTGTTCAACATAATTATTGGACGATGAGCTTTGATTTTATTATTACAGAGCCTTATCAGCGCCCCTTGTCGGTGACTGTATTTCGCGATCAAGTGAGCCTTGAGCAATGGCGAGAGCTAAATATTCTGGCGAATGTGAATGCTGCAACAACAACTTGATTGGGCATACGAGGTTTCTCCTGAATGTTCAACAGACCCTAGGTTTGTAATGATTTTAATAGGCCAATATGGTGAATAACAAAACACCTATCTCGATAGTAAGATAGATTTGTTATATTGAAATACAAAAGCATATTCAGCTTTTATGCCATCTATTGATTTTATAACAGTCTGGTCAGATGACATAGCGGCTTATGAACAACAAATAAAATGAACAAAAAGGAAGAAATTATGAGCTTATTAGGGAATTTAGTCAGTCAGGTAGCACGTAGTGCGATGGCTCCAGATGATGCACAGCGCAATCCTGTCAGTCAGCGCACGACATCACGCCGCACTGGCGGGCTGGGTGATATTTTAGGTGGGGTATTGGGCGGTGGCCAAACCGGTGGTTATAACCCACAGCAGTATGATCGTCAGACGGATAATGGATTTGGTCTGGACGACATTATAGGTAGTCTCACTGGCAGCAGTCAACGCGGTGGTATGAGCACTGGTGCGGGTGGCTTGGGCGACATCCTAGGTAGCGTACTGGGTGGTCAAAGTAGTAGAAGTGGTAGCGGTGGTAAAGGCATGCTGGTTGCCGCTCTCATGCCCATGGTGTTGAGCTGGATTCAGCGTAATGGCGGCTTAGGCGCTGCTCTCTCAAAAATTACAGGTATGGGTCACGACAATCAAGTACGTTCTTGGATGAGTAGCAATGAGGTCAATGATAATTTGGACCCCAATGAGATTAACCAATTATTTGACGAAAACGAGATTCAGCAAGTAGCCGCACAGACTGGTGCCAATGAGACTGAAGTGCGTCAAGGTTTAGCGGAGTTGCTGCCAGAAGTGATGAACCAATTGACGCCAAACGGCAACCTAGACAATGAATCTGAGGCCAATCAAGAGATCGATCAGATCATTGGCCAATTATCTAGTCGATTGGGGACGTTAAAATAACCACGCTAAAATAGCTGCTTTTTAACAAACCAGTATTAATAAAAATGTAATAAAAAAAGAGTATGTCTAATGACGTACTCTTTTTTTACGACTAATCAATCGTTATGAGTCATTAGTCTAAAAGCGCTCATCTAATGTGTCTAGCGTATAGTTGAGCGCAGCAAAGCAAATATCACTCTTGAAACCTCTATATTGTAAAAATCGTAGTTGGCGAGCTTTGTCTTTTTGCTCAGTGGGGATGTCGTCACCATATTTTTTGGTGCGGGCGGCAACCGCTAATTTCAGCCAATCAATCCCTTCGACGAGGTTGTCGGCGCTGTCATCTACAAATTCACTAAACTCATCTGACTCTGCATTCGCCATATCGATTAGCTCGTCGATATTACCAGGCATGGCCATCTTTTTACGATAAAACTCCTGCTTGATACGTCCACGTCCCCGACCTTTACGAATATTTTCACGAATAAGCATGAGGGTAGTGCGATAGTCACTTTGATAGCCTTTCTGCTCAAACTCTTCGAGTAGTTCATCGATTTTGGCAGGATTCTGCTCTTTATCGATCAGCTTTTGTTTTAATTCAGCCTTGCCATGTTCACGGCGTGATAAATAGTAAAATGCTAACCAACGTAAGCGGCTTTCCGCTTTAATGGCATCAACATCGGCCTGTCGTTGTTCAGGGGTACGTAGATAGGCTTTTAATGCGGATGGCAAATTGTCCATTTGATTAACTGCAGCAGTGTCTTCCTCTGGCTCTGATAAATGCTCATCGGTGGAACCAAATGTGGTGTCGTCGATGACGTTATCTGTATCTGAGTTTTCCTTTATATTGGACTTGCCATCTAGCGAGTTATCATGAATGTCACGTTTGACTTCCGCTAGCATCTCTTTAATACTTTGCGGTTCAGGTGATTGATAAGTAGGTACGTTATTAGGCTCTGGCTCGAAGTTAGCAGCCGGATGGAAGCGTTTCTTACGCTTTTTAGACTTGGTTTTAGAGGATTTGGATGAAGGTTCAGGAGTAAAAAATGAGCTAGTGTCGTTGTCGAAGTGATCAACGGTTTGGGACGTTTCATCGTCCTCAGAAGTTGAGCGCGCGGGACTAGACTTTGGATGTTTTGATTTAACTACAGGCTGTTGTCGCTTAGCAGATTTTTTAGAGAGATACTTTTGAGTGGCTGTTTTTTGTTTAGAGACAGGAGTACTAGCTGAATCGGCTTCCGACTCAGCTAGAATTTCGGCTAATGTTTTAATCTTCATAACTATTAGGGCGTGTCCTCAATTCAATCGATGGTCATCTGAATGGGTCAAAAATGGTTAAATCCTGCCAAACAGCATCAAATAGCTGACTAATATCTCGATATTATCTGCGCTATTTCTCTCTTTTGACTGCAACTTATCTCATTTTTATTGCCACTTTTAAAATGAGGACAGGCCCTAGTTAGCTAATCAGTAAAAATAGTCAGGTAACGATTACTGTACTGGACTTGCCACTGTTTCTTTATTAGCTTTGGCTACCTCTGGTGCTTTACTATCGTCGGCAACACTACCATCATCGGTAACACCTAGCTTTTCAGCACGGATTTTGGCTTCAATTTCTTCAGCAATGACAGGGTTTTCTTTGAGGAATAACACTGAGTTTGCTTTACCTTGACCGATTTTTTCATCGCCATAGCTATACCAAGAGCCTGCTTTACCGACTGCGCCAATTTCGACACCCAAATCAATCACTTCGGCTAAGTGGTTGGTACCTTCACCATAAGTGATTTCAAACTCGGCTTGACGGAATGGCGGTGCCATTTTATTTTTAATGACTTTCACACGGGTTTGGTTCCCGATGATTTCATCACCATTTTTGACCGCACCGATACGACGAATATCCATACGGACTGAGGCGTAGAATTTCAGCGCATTACCACCGGTCGTGGTTTCAGGGCTACCAAACATCACACCAATTTTCATACGAATCTGGTTAATAAACACGACCATACAGTTGGAGCGTTTGGCATTACCAGTGATTTTACGTAGCGCTTGGCTCATTAGCCGTGCTTGCAGACCCATGTGTGAGTCACCCATTTCGCCTTCAATTTCTGCACGTGGTGTCAAGGCTGCGACTGAGTCAATGACGATCATGTCGACAGCACCCGAACGTACCAACATGTCGGTAATCTCAAGCGCTTGCTCGCCATTATCAGGCTGCGAGACTAGCAAGTCATCGGTCTGTACCCCAAGTTTACGCGCATAGACAGGATCTAGAGCATGCTCTGCATCGATAAAGGCACATACGCCACCTTGCTTTTGGCATTCTGCAATCGCCTGCAAAGTCATGGTGGTTTTACCTGAGCTTTCTGGGCCGTAGATCTCAACGATACGCCCTTTTGGTAAGCCACCGATACCAAGGGCAATATCTAGACCAAGCGAGCCTGTGGATACTACGTCGACATCAAGCGCAGCAGAGTTATCGCCTAAATGCATAATGGTATTTTTACCAAATTGCTTTTCAATTTGACCTAGTGCCGCTTTGAGTGCTTTGGCTTTATTGTCGTCCATACTGGATTCCTTATCTTCAATCATTGGTGTAAGACTATAAATTTGGTGTTATAAAGAAAATATTCGTACCATGACAGTTAATGGCTCAATAGTGCTGATAATTATCTACATAGTAACCAGCGTTCAGCTAGATTATATAGGTTGTCATATCGATGAGATAGATAGTAATATTGGATATATCACCTTACTATACAGTAAAATCAAATAATGATAAAAGTAAAATTAAGTCCGTAATTAATGGCTACAGGGATAACTTCTAAGCTGTATTAAGCTCGTTAATTATGAAGCGTTTCTTTGTGCCACTATTACTTAGGTAGGGCAATTATAACAAAAACCACGGATCATATAGCGGGTTCGATGATGTTAAACGACACTATATGTCGCATGATAAACGACTGAAATTTTATATAGACTATGCTGGAACTTATGTATTATTTCAGACGGGATAATGGGGTAGTTTGTCAATAGATTTATAAGTTGTCCACAACAAATAAATAGCGTTTATTTACCTTATGTGAAACATCGCTAATATTAAAATAATATTTTAAAATATTGAAAATAATTTATTATGATTTAAATTTCTATATAAGTTATTGAATAATATAGGTTTTTAAATTGTACAAAAAATGAACGATTTTACCTAACCCTTTAAGCTACCTAGGAAAATTCTTGTCAAGTAGTGACTTATACACAGGGTTATCCACAGCTTATGGGGAGAACTCGTGCAGCCCTTATAGTGCCAATGTTTGCATGAATGTATAGTGTCAGCGAATCATTCAATTATATGTTTTGTGCCATTATGCAACTATTTTTTCATCTGGCAATTTCGTCAAAATTGCTATGTTTCACATATTGCTGCTCTGTAAATTTAATAAATAAAATTCTTCAAAGCGTCTCAAACAGAGGGTTTGGCTGATTAAATACTGAATATATTTAGATAAAATGAGGATGGGTAATACCAGCTGCATAAAAAAGCGGCTAAATGTCTTAGCCGCTTTGTCAAAAATCATTAAGGGTAACGTGATAAGGCTTACTCTTTAATATAGATTAAATCCCAGACACCATGCCCGCGCTCTAAACCGCGGCGCTCAAACTTGGTCATTGGACGAAAGTCAGGGCGGTCAGTAAAGTTGCCTGCACCCGCTTGATTGGTGAGTCCTGAAAAACCGTCTAAAACCTCAACCATCCAAAAGGCATAATGCTCCCAGTCGGTTGCTGTATGAAACCAGCCACCTTGTTTTAAACTGCGCGTGACAATCGCCATACGCTCAGGGCTGACAAAACGACGCTTATAATGGCGCTTTTTTTGCCATGGATCAGGGAAGTAGAGCTGAATACGGTCGATATGATTTTCTGGAATCTGCTTGAGCAATTGAATGGCATCACCGTTAATGATTTTGACGTTGCTTAAACCTTGCGTACCTGCCATATAAGCACATTTACCGATACCTGGCTCGTGTACTTCAACACCCACAAAGTTACGGGTAGGCTCGGCAGCTGCCATCTCAATGAATGAGTCACCCAGTCCAAAACCAATCTCTACAGTAAGCGGCGCATCAATACCGTTGGGCGTATCGGCGAATAGTACGCGCAAGTCATCGATACCATCAAGATTGCCATCACCGAAGCTGTTATTAACCAAGTAGTCAGCAAACTCTGGATCAGTGAGAGCCAGCTCAGCGTTCTTATTCATGTGCGTGCGCCGTTTCATAAAAGTATTCACAATACGAATATGTTTATCATTTTGCGAAACGGTCTCAATGGCAGTATTAGGCTCAGCCACTTGATTTATATCATTTGAGTTATCGGGATTAGAGGATTGGTTCATAGGGTTACTAAGACTTTATAAAGTTGCGAATATGAGCGTATTATAGGTTAAATATGAGCAAGTGTGAACGTTCAATTATCAGGCAGTTGCTGATGGCGTAAACCGCTTTCACTCTCCTTTCAAACATTTTCTAAGCTTTCGTACATAATTTTAAACCGGCATCGATGATATCGTCCTTAGAAACTTTGGCGTCAGCAGGTGATAAATAGTTTTTATCTGTTTCAGTATCTGTCTCAGTATCGCGCCAGATTGTATCTTTTGCACTGAGTGTTTTCATTGGCGGCTTATCGATGTCTGTATTTGAATCAGCATTGAGAATATAACGCTCTCCACTGAGGGTTATTATAGAAACAATTGATTTGTCATTAATTTCATCGCATCTTATTACCATACTCTCGGCAGTAAATGGCCATTGACCTACAAAGGTGCTTTGATCAAAACCTAGCTCATTTTTATAAGGGTCAGATATGGCACTGACGTTAACGATGATAAGGGTTATAGCAGTAGCGATTAGAACGGTAATAATCATAATGGTTATGATTATATTGCGCTTGAGTGTAGACATGAGATGCTCACGAATCAAATAAGGACAAGAGCTTAGTCGCTCTATGATTGGCTTTTGCATCAGTTTATACTAAAGATATTCTAAAAATATGAAATATTAATGAAGAATATAAAGAGTGTATTTAATCTAATTATTCGCTGAAAAAAGTGTCTTACAGTGATTATTGATACGCTTTTTATCGAGAGCCTACTGCTATGTTATTTATCGAGACGGATTCACCGCCACCTTTTTACCAAGAACAGCTGACTGCTGCCAAGCGTGAGCAGTTGGATAAATGGTTTATCGGTCATCGTACCCAACGCTATTATCTCAAGCGCTTTGCACAGTTTGATAAGCAAGGCTATTTGTCGCCAAAATGGCACTGGGCCGCGTTTTTTATTACTTTTCCTTGGCTGCTATATCGCAAGCGCTATATGGATGCGATCGTCTATAGCGTGGCAGGTTGGTCTTTTATTCAGCTTAATATTGCGATTGTGTTGGTTATTTTTGAATTTGTGGCGATGTCTTATATTCCTGATGCCTATCAAATGGCAACGCGGCTCGGTATTGCAGCGATGATTTGGCTATTTTGGGCATCTATGGTGGCACGTTGGACAGACGCTTATTACTACCGTATGGCACGGCGCGAAATCGCTGACGCCGTTGATGACCATCCACGAGATGACAACGCGCAGCAGGCACATCTGCGCCGAGAGGGTGGGGTGAGCTTATTTGGTTTGGGATTGGGTTTTGGGCTTTTTGCTTTCGCCTTACTGGTGATTAAGGTACAGTTTTTACCTATTATCGCGAAGCCAAAAGCCAATGAAATATTATTCAATGCTTATGACCTCACCAAAACGACGCAGAATCGTGTGGCTGTCATTTACCAACAGACTGGGCAGTGTCCCATTGATTTGCCATTTAACATAGACGACCCGCAAGTGCTGGTGCGTATTGACACTCAAGTGCCGGGCGTTCCTAAAACAGATTGTGCTGTCATAGGAACGATTCATGATGTTAAATTCCCACTGCGTTATCTCAATGAGCAAACAGTGGCTTTCTATCATGTGGAAGATGGCGATAGTTGGCAATGCACCAGCTCGCTAAACGAAAAACTGGCGCCGCCAAACTGCTCAACGGATTAAAAAAGGTAGTTAGGCTTTGGGATCAGGAACGATATCGTCTTTTTCATCAACGGGCGTCGCTTGGTTTTTTAAAGCGTCAGAAAACTCACTCAAATCCATCTTACGCGCCTTGCCAATATCCTCATCAAACAAGCTTTCAAGCTCTGCCATTGATGATTGTACTGATTCAATCAGGCTAGCTTCATCATCATAGATGGCTTGCTGACGTTCAATCAAGTCGTCATCATAATCACGGAAAGTCTGTACAGTTTCGCGTGCTTTTTCTGGAGAGATGCCGAGCAGCTGCAAGGACTCACGCGACATATCTAACGACGATAAATAAGTCTCACGCCAAATATGACGCACCCCAACTTCACGGAGGCGATAATAATGCTGACGATCACGCGCTCGTGCCAAGACGATTAAATCAGGGTAGTTCTTACGTAAGTATTGAGCGGTGGTAATAGAGCGCTCTAAGTCGTCAATGGCAAGAATAAACACACGTGCTTTTTTGATACCAGCGGCACGTAATATTTCAGGGTTTTTTGGATCACCATAATAAACTTGGTTACCAAAGCGACGGACAAAATCCACCCGATTGGCAGAGCGTTCGATGGCCGTGAATTCGATATTATGCATGCGTAATACACGACCGATAATCTGACCGACACGGCCAAAGCCCGCGATAATGACCTGATGCTCATGATCGGGAATGGTGTCGTACTCACGGCTGGGTTTGCTTTTGGCAAATAATGGCTCTCCTATTTTTTCTAATAGTAAGAATGCCAATGGCGTCAGCGCCATAGAGATGGTCACAATGAGATTTAGGGTGTTTGCTAGCTCAGGTCGCAGAACGTTTTGGGCGGTGGCCACACTGAACAAGACAAACGCAAATTCACCCCCTTGAGCGAGAGTCACCCCCAATCTGATACTGGTTGGCCATCGATTGCCAGATATTTTTGCGATAGCGGTGACCACACCGAATTTGATAAACATCAATGCCATCGCACAGCCGATAATAAAGATGGGCTTGGCCAAAATGAGTTTGACATCAGTCAACATACCGACTGACATAAAGAATAGCCCCAATAGCAATCCTTTAAAGGGTTCGATACTGGCTTCTAACTCGTGACGGTACTCCGAATCTGCCAGCAATACGCCAGTCAAAAATGCGCCAAGCGCCATCGATAGACCAATTTGACCCATCAAGATAGAGACACCCATGACGATAAATAGTGCGACCGCAGTCAGTAATTCTGTCGCACCACTAGAGGCGACAAATTTAAAGAAAGGTCGAACCACATAGCGGCTGGCAAAAATCAGTCCAGCGAAAACGGCGAAAACCTTGCCAAAATAGATTAAGTCGTAGCTCTGCTCGCGCACCCCTGACAAAAACGGAATGACCGCTAATAAAGGAATCACGGCAATATCTTGGAATAACAAGATGGTAAACGCTTCACGCCCATGGGTACTAGACAGCTGCTGTTTTTCAGTCAGTATTTGTAGCACAAAAGCGGTAGAAGAGAGCGCCAAGCCGAAACCGACGATAAAAGCAGTATCGAGTTGTAAGGAGAAAAATTGATATAGGATACCCATCAATAAGGTGCCGGAAAGACCGACTTGCAAGCCACCAAGGACGAATATTGAGCGGCGCAGCGCCCAAAGCCGTGAAGGCTGGAGCTCAAGACCAATGATGAAGAGCAGCATCACCACGCCAAATTCAGAAAAATGTAATAAGCTCTCAGCATCGCCCGCTACATCTAGCGCACTAGGCCCTAATATCAGTCCGGTGATCAAATAACCAAGGACGGTCGCAATACCAAAGCGTTTGCCAAGGGGTACAAAGAGCAGCGCGGCTCCCAAGAAAATTGTAGCTTGTAACATTAAATTTGGTGAGCCGGCGGCGGCAGCGAACATCTGAAATCCTCAAAATTGGCAATAAAATAAGCAATGTAAAACAGTCAATATAAAACAAGAAGGACAATAATAAATAACGCGAGCATACGTTATTTTTTGCGATAAATCTTCCACACGCCATTATCGGCAAGCGGATTGTTATAAGCATCATTACGACGCTTGCGCGGTGTCTGCCGACTGTCTATCATCTTAAAATTGGGCAAAGCGTGGACAATGAGTCCAGTACGATAAAAGCGCACGCGCTCAGGCTCTAACATCTCACCTTTATTATCGCGACAAAAGACGTACGCACGCAAATCAATAAATTCACGATGAGCGACCAAACGAGCCTCATCATCGTTATCAAATACGGCTGCCATACGCGCAATCTCATCAGCGCTGTAATCCCCGCATTTATCCGTAAGTGCACCGACTGAGCCAAAACTTTTAGATTCTTTAGCGTGAGTTTTGGTTAGATGCAGTCGTTGCACATGATAAATAAACTGCGGTATTTCGAGGCTGGCTGGTAGCGGCAGATAATCAGGTGGTAGATTGGCCGCAGGATAAAAGGCCATCGCGCGTTCGAGCAGAGTCTGCCAACGCTGTTGATAGGCTTTGACTTCGGCTAAATTGCCTTCATAGATAGGCATGTCGCGAACTTGTCGCAAAATATCAGGTGGAAATTGCGCATCACGAAAGCTGGCGATGTCTTCTTGCAGGGTTGATAGCAAAACCTTGGCGTGTTTTTTGCCATCTTTTGAGGTAGGGTCGTCGATATAGTCTGGGGCGACAAAAGGTGCTGAGCGTCTAGACATAGTGGTATATCATCAATGAATAAATTAAAAAGATACTAATAAGTATGTTTGCCAATGTTCAATAGGGTTTGAATTGATCATTTATCATTAATTGATAGTTATTATAACCATATAAACTTATTGGAACTTTATTTTTTTAAAGTGATTGAGCAAATTTTAATGAGAGTTGCCAATATAGCAGCCATATGAAGAGCTGGCTTAGTATTAAATTAGCATAGCTTAGGGTCTGTTGAATATTCAAATATTCGGACTGCTGATCGCTAAAATCGCACCAAACTAGGCGTAAACTGATGATAATGTCGAGACCTTAGCTAGGTTTATAACAACGTTTGGTGCGATTTTAGCATCAGCCTTTCAGGGCGGGACTATTTTTTGCCAATACATGGCGAAATTGTCTAACCTAGAATGACTAGGCGTCAAAAATTTCACTGCGTATTGTCTAAAAAATAGCCACCGCCAGTGCCACATTTGAATGTTCAACAGACCCTAATATTAATACAGCATACAGATTTTGCTGAGTAGCGTTATTGACAGACTCTAATATAGCTGCTCAATGATTGTGACCAATATGACTCCCATTATCAACGGCTCGCTCGGAGATGTCACAGACTAATGCATTGCTGTGGGTAGCTGTTTGCGGATGCGATGAGCTTTCGACCTGAATAGTCGCATGATGAATGCCAAGTGTTAACAAGCTTTTTTCCAGATCCTCAATCAGCAGACTTGATTCGTGAATACTCATTTCTCCATCGACGACAACGTGACAAGACAGTGCATTTAAGCCGCTAGTGATACTCCAAACGTGCAGATCGTGTACCTTGTGTACTTGAGGATGGGCGATCAGTTTTTGCTCCACATTAACCAGCGATATACCTGCTGGCGTGCCTTCCATTAATATGTGGACTGAATCGCGTACGACGCGGTAACCGCTGATTAAAATCAGGATGGCAACGATGACTGACGCCGCCGCATCTGCCCACAACCAACCAAAACCTATCATTAGTAACGCGGCAATAATAGCCGCAACCGAACCCATCAAGTCGCTTAAAACATGCAAATAAGCACTTTGCATATTCAGATTCACCGGTGCTTTGCTATCAGATGTTTTGTCTGTACTGGCGCCGTGGCTATGCTCATTTTCAGCGTGGCTACCTCGGTGCATCAACCAAGCGACTAAAATATTAATCAGCATGCCGATGGTCGCAATGATAAGCATCCCTTGGGTAGCAATGTCAGGCGGTGAGTTAAAACGTTTAATTGCTTCATAAAAAATCATCAGCGCGATAATAACCAAAGTAGCGCCATTTACCCCCGCCACCAAAATCTCAAAGCGCTTATAACCAAAGGTCTTTTGATGGGTCGCTGCTTTTTCACCAATTTTGAACGCCATTAACGTCGCGCCCAGTGCTACCGCATCGCTGAGCATATGACCGGCATCGGATAATAGTGCCAAACTACCGGTGAGCCAGCCACCGATCGCTTCGATAAACATGTAGCCAGTGATTATAATAAAGCTAAACAGTAAAGTGCGCTGATAGCCTTTGGTATCGCGCGGTGCCGTGGTCTGTTCTAAGTGTTCATCGTGGTCGTGAGTGTCTTGCTTGTCATGAGTGTAATTGCTCTCATTATCTTGAAGCAGAGGTTCAGGCATATCAGCATCGCTCTGATGAGAATGGTTACTTCGTTCAGGGTTTGAATTATTTTGACTCATAACAACACTCAGGATGATAGAAAGTAAAATGGATGGTTTATAAAGCTGGGTTTGCTGTGCATAAACCAGACAGATATACAGAATTTAGCACATTTAATAAATGCTTGCTGTATCTAGGGCGTGTCATCAATTAGCACATTTATATATTTAGTGGTCTTAAAATGGCTAAATTTTGCTAAACATCATCAGAGATTTTGCCAATATGTTCATATTAGCGGCTATTTCTTCCTTGTTTATCTGCAATTTTTCTCATTTTAAGCCTCACAATCTAATTGATGACACGCCCTAGGCGGTAAACGCTGAATGACCGATATTGAATAGCGTTCTTTAGTAACGGTGAGCTATAGTGCGATGATTGTAGTTAAAGGATCACGATTAGGAATTGGGCGTCACCAACCGACAGGATCGACATCCAAGGTTAGCTTCAGATATTTGGCACTTGGCAAGGCGAGTACCGGTTGCCACCATTGATTTAATACCTGATGTAACTGTCGTCGATCTTTGGCTAGCAGTAACAATTGTGCATGGTATCGACTGTTCTTCTTGCTCATCGGTGCGTCGATAGGACCAAGCACAGCAAGATTATGGCCATTAGGTAGACTGGCAATCGCATCTTTCAATGCTTGCGTCGTAGCGGCAAGCGTTTTGCCTTCGCAGCGTATCAGGGCAGCATGGCTATGCGGCGGTAACCCCATCATTTTACGCTCTTGCAATAGCTCGCGAGCAAAGGACAGATAACCATCTTTTACTAGCTTTAATAACAGCTCATTATCTGGCTGCAAGGTTTGAATCAATACACGACCAGATTTATCACCGCGTCCAGCACGACCAGCCACCTGAATCATCAGCTGTGCGGTATGTTCTGGCGAGCGAAAGTCGGCGGATAAAAAGCCACGATCAGCATTGGGCAAGCAGACCAAGGTAACATTGGGAAAATGATGGCCTTTGGCGACCATTTGCGTGCCGACTAAGATAGCAGGCTTGCCTTCATTAATACGCTGATAGATATTCTCCCAGCTGTCTTTACGTCTGGTCGTATCACGATCGATTTGGATAATGGGATACAACTCTTTACTGGTTTGCGGATTGGCAAAAATCGCGTGCAGGTTTTCGCTGAGTCTTGTGGTACCCATTCCCTTGGCATCTAGATTTTGACTGCCACAATCAGGGCAAACGGTGGGAATATAGGCTTGCCAATCACAATGATGGCATTTTAAGTACGAGCTGCTTGAATAGGAATTAGGTTGCGATTGACTATTATAATGAACGGTTAAATGCGCATCACAGCGTGGACAATCTGCCTGCCAACCACAAGCCTCGCATAGCAAAACTGGCGCATAGCCACGACGATTTAAAAATATCAATACTTGATCGCCCGCTTCGAGCGTTTGCCGTATCGCACCAATTAACGCATCGGTCAGCCCCGTATCATAGCGTGCACCATCATCTTGAGTCTGTTGATGGGTGCTTTGCAGGCGCGCATCAATTAGTTGCATGGTTGCAGGCTTTGCATTGCCAGGGCGAGTCTGTAGTTGGCATTCTACTAATTTGCCGTCATCGACCAGTTTTAAATGCTCAAGAGACGGGGTCGCGGTACCAAGTACGACAGGAATGTTGCATTGCAGGCCGCGATAAAGCGCGACGTCAGCGGCATGATAACGTAGAGTATCTTGCTGCTTATAAGAACCATCATGTGCTTCGTCGACGACGATAAGTCCTAAATCAGCAAAGGGATATAGCACTGCTGAGCGCGTCCCGATAATGATTTGAGCATGACCCGTGCGGCAATCTTGCCAGCCTTGTAAGCGATGAGTGTTGGTCATGCCGGAGTGTAGCAAGACAATATGGGCGGCAAAACGACTGGCAAAGCGCGCGCGCGTCTGCGGGGTCAAACCAATCTCCGGTACTAAAATCAAAACCTGCTTGCCCGCTTCTAATACGGCTTGCATCGCTTGCAGATAAACTTCGGTCTTGCCACTACCAGTAATGCCGTTCAGCAAAAACCCCGTGTAGCGCTCAGCTTCGTGCGCCGCAATGATAGCGTCGACGGCAAGCGCTTGCTCATCATTGAGATCGAGTGGCATTTTTGCGAGTTTGATAGGAGCAGGTGCTTGTTTTGGCTCAATATAGCGCTCGATAAGGCCTTTATCTTCCAGCGTTTTTAAAAAACTGCGCTGCATACCTTCTAATAGCAGTACATCTTCACTCGCACCGCGCTCGCCGTGTAATTTTAACATATCAAATTGTTGCTTCTGCTTTTTGGCATTGGCACGAAAATCGCCATCAGCGATATGTGGCAAAATTCGCCAGTGCGTAATCAGCAAGTCTAGCGGCTTGCCTTGACGAACGAGGCTGGGCAAGATGACAGCTAACACATCACCAAGCGGATAGTGGTAATAGCTTGCCAGCCAATAAGCCAGCTTTAACATGCTGGCATCCAAAATCGGCTCGGCATCTAGGCACTTATTAATAGGTTTGAGTTTTTTCATCGGTACGCTGCTATCCGCTTCAGCGATATGAGCGACCACGATACCGATTAAGGTTTGACGACCAAAGGACACCTCGACGCGGCTACCAATTGGCGGTATCCATGGTGAATTATTATCTGGCAAAGCATTCATATCTGCCGGTAAGCTATAGTCAAACACCCGATAAAGGGGCACGGGCAGAGCAACTTGTACCAACATAAAATACATCTCTATTGTTTGGGTATTTAAATAATGAGAATAATAGTAAGCCCAAATAGTGATATTTGGGCTTACGCTAACAACCGTTATTTTTACTCAATTACTTAAGAATTGAGTATGATGAGGCTCAAGATTATTCAATATATAGAATAGACTCAATTTCGACCACACCGCCTTTTGGTAGAGCAGCGACTTGTACGGCTGCGCGGGCAGGGTATGGCTCGGATAGGTTGGCTACGAACACTTCGTTCAAAACGGCAAAATCATTTAAGTCTGTCAAAGATACATTGAATTTAACCACGTCATTTAGACTGCCGCCAGCTGCTTCACAGATAGCTTTGATATTTTCGAACACCTGCTCAGCCTGTGCTTTAAAACCTTCTCTCAGCTCCATGGTTTCAGGATCGAAACCCAACTGTCCTGAGATATAAACGGTGTTACCGACTTTGACGGCTTGTGAGTAAGTGCCAACAGCGGCAGGGGCTTTATCAGTTTGAATGGTTTGACGAGTCATATTATATCCTTAAGGTGTTTTTTTCGTTTGATTGATTGGCTTTACTGACTAAAAACGCAGTAGCAAAGTTTATCATTGTTTTGGGGTGTTCTGAAAATTCGAGATTAAAAGTAAGGGTATTTAACACTTCTATCTACAGCTGATAGAGTCGCATGATATTGGGAAAGCCCAGCAGCGAGCGCAGTTCGCGAATACCTTGTGCTAAGTGGTTGCGACTACGCACCACAATATGAATGATAGTGTCAGTATGGCGCACATCGACCGTTTCCACCCCCATATTTAATTGGCGTAGATGGTAGATAACCTCACTAATTTGTTCGTCGCTGAGGGCAAGAGACAGCTTCAAATAAGCCGAAAAACGGACTTTGCTAGCGTGCTCGCCGGATTCATTTTGTTTGATGGCCTTATCATTGCGCCAGCGCAGCTGTATCACTTGATAAGGGTTGTCTTTGCGAATATCATCGAGCGAGAAGCATTTATGGCGATGTACCACCAAGCCGTGACGGGATAAATGACCAACGATAGGGTCGCCGTAGATTGGATGGCAGCAATTGGCAAAATCAAGCTCTACCCCTGAGGCATTGACAATCAATTGTTGCGGTTGGGCATCATCATCATTTTGTTCTTTAGCCTGCAAGTCACTGACTTCGTCGCTAAATAAGCGAGTGACCACCAGTTGTGGTAGTAGTGTGCCCGAGCTAATCTGTTCAAATAGCGCATTTTTTTCTGTCAGACCACGCCATTCTGTCAAGTTCTTCCAGTCGCTGTCCGTTAAATCATCGAGGCTTTTTTGATAGGTTTTTAGCGCGCGATCCAAGGCTTGTTGACCATGGTGCTGTTTATCAGCAGCAGATAAATCCTTAAACCAGCGTAAAATCTCTTCACGGGCTTTATTGGTCACGACAAACCCGAGCCATTCTGCCTTTGGCTCTGAGTGGCTATTTACTTCAATTTCGACCAATTGCCCGTTTTTGACCACCGTGCCCAACTTGGCTTTGTTGCCATCGATATTGGCACCGACGGCCACATTACCAACCATAGGTCCAACAGCATAAGCAAAATCAAGCGCTGTGGCTCCTTGTGATAGCTCATAAGCGCGACCTTTGGGACTATAACAAATAATCTTGCTTGAATGCAGGTAATCCATCAGCTCGCTAATCGTCGAGACAGCAGCAGTAAAGTCAGGGCTGTTTTGATTTAAGCTGTCTTCATCGACCAAGTCTTTCATATTGCGTAGTGACGCCTGAATGACTGATTGACTGACATCGGAGGCGTGTTCTGCCCCGATAACACCAAGCCTTGCTGCATTTTGCATTTGCTTGGTCAAAATAGTGACTTTTACAAAATCATTATCCCGCTCATAAATAAGGGTCAATGATTGATTACCACCCGGTAGTGGGCGACGAATATTGTCAGCGATATGGGTATCATCGATTTGATATTTTTTGATGAGGTAATAAGCCAGTTTGTCGCAAGCTTCAATATTATCGAGCACAATCTCAAAAGCATAGTGACGAAGTAGCGCATTAATCTCACCGCGATTTCGGAAAAACTGTCGATATATCACCACGCGATTGTCTAAGACTTTGACGAGGCCATTGAGCCCTAAGTTGTTTAAAACAATAGTCAGATAGCTATGAATAGCCTCTCTTTGAAAATTACGTCCCAGCCCGTGTTGCAGCAGCTTATCTGAAATCTTGTTATACATACCAGAATCAAGATTGCGGTAACACAGCACCTCAATATAATCAGCGATGTCATTGAGACCCATCAGACGGGCAAATGGCACATAAAAATCTAACGTCTCTTGCGCCGTCGTGCGCTGTTTTTCAGGACGTACCGCATCCAGCGTCGACATATTGTGTAAGCGGTCGGCAAGCTTAATGATTAACACCCGTGGATCAGCAAGGGTAGCCGTCAGGATTTTATGAAAAGTCGCCGCTTTATTTTGTTGTTTATTATGGGTCGAAGATTTTAATTTGGTGACGCCATCAACCAGTCTAGCAACTACTTTGCCATAACGTTGCTCGATTTGCTCATCGCTAACGTCGGTATCTTCGACGGTATCATGCAAAATCGCTGCAATAATGGTATCTCGATCTAAACGAAAACCTGCCAATATTTCAGCGACCGCAATCGGATGAGTGATATAAGGCTCCCCTGATTTACGCTTGTCTTTAATATGCGCAATATCACCGAACTCACAGGCATCAACAATATCACGGCGTTCAGCAGCAGTCAGATAGCCAACTGAACGGAGCAAATTATATTGAGCATCATCGACTAGATGATGACTGAGTTTGGGAAGGGTTTGACTCATAAAGTGACGATCCTATTTTCCATTACCTATAATTGATTAAGCCCTGTTAAGGTAAATGGTGACTGAATGAATACTAATCTATCGTTAAAGCAAGATAATATCGATGTATGGATATATGGATAAAAAAGCAACCGAATGCAAGCTGTACCAGCATATCGTTTACAGGGTTGATGCTGTCACGCTTTTAAATTGCAGCGACCATATTATAAAAGAAAACGATCATTGTAAAAAAGAGCAATAATTATAATAGAGAGCAGTAGAAAGGCGAGACCACTCTCTAATTAATCGTAAATCGTATTCAATGTCAACTGCTAAGCGTTGGTGCCAGAAAAAAACTTATAAATTTATACCCAGTGGTATGATTTTGGGCGTAAATGGCTTTCATAATAGCCAAAAGCATACAGTTGTAAACGAAAAACCACAGCATAAGCTGTGGTTTTTATCATCAATATGCGCTTGCATATCAAACAGCTTTTACTAGAAGCTATGATCGCCTGACAGTGCTAAATCCATTGAGCTAGTAGCAAAGTTATGCTCTGGCTGATTTAGAATATCGCGAGTGATTTTGCCCGCAGCAATTTCACGTAGAGCCAATACCGTAGGCTTGTCGTTATCGACTTCAACCAACGGCTCAGCGATACCTTTGGCCAGCTGACGGGCGCGCTTGCTTGCGACCAAAACCAGCTCAAAGCGATTATCAACAT
>NZ_BMZR01000004.1:0-40605 GCF_014652895.1 Psychrobacter glaciei | reverse complement strand
AATAGCTACCTCGGTTGTTTTTATTAGTCACAGACATAGTCCGTCACTCAAATAAAAATAATATCAAAAATATAAAGGGGAATAGCTAGACATTGTAGCATTTTTTGCCTAGGTAGGTGGTTGCTTTTTATGTCTGCTTGCCAAATTAAACCCTACTGACAGGCAGTAATAACCCTACTCTTGTACTTTATTGCTTAGCAAGTTGCTAATCGTACGATGATAACGCTGCTGTTGGCGTTTTAGCGTCTGTCTATCAGCGACGATAATGGCTTTTAGCTCAGTCAAAGCGACTTCGAAATTATCATTAATTATGACAAAATCAAAATTTACGTATTGCGCCATCTCAGTCACTGCGCCTGCTAAGCGCTGCTCTATGACTTCTATCGTGTCTTGCGCGCGAGTCGACAAGCGCTGGCGTAACGTGGCAATGCTTGGGGGCAGAATAAAGACCATCGTCGCGTCAGTAAATATTTTTTTGACTTGTAGCGCCCCCTGCCAATCAATCTCCAAAATCACATCGACACCGGCCTCTAATTGCGCACGTACGCTTTGTTCTGAGGTGCCATAATAATTACCAAACACTTCGGCGTGCTCCAAAAATTTATTGTCGCCGATGGCAGTCACAAATTTATCGACATCGGTAAAATGATAATGATGACCATCAATTTCACCCGGACGCGGGACGCGAGTCGTATGGGAGACACTGACGGTCAAGTCATTGGTGGTGGCAAGTAGCTGTTTCACCAGTGAGGTCTTGCCCGTACCAGAGGCAGCGGTAATAATAAATAATGAACCTGTCATACAAAGTGTCCTAATGGGGTGTGCCCTAATAAAGTGTGTGCTAATAAAAGACGAAAAGATATGGTAGTGAACCGCCAAAGCATCAAAGGCTGGTAAAAATATAAAATGCCATCATGTAAGGTTAGAGAAACCATAACCACTGCCTAATTATAAACTGCTTTTGACACTTTTGTTTTTTTAAAGACCGACTGCGTCTATAGCGACTGAGACGGTGGTATTTTAAAAGGCAATAAAAGCAAATTATGCTAAAGTAGCGTATTGAATGCATCCCAACTTTTGACGTTAAGCTTTTGACGTTAAGCGATAAATACAAATTATCTAATGATAGGCCATCTTATGCAAATTTATCTTGCCAATCCACGTGGTTTTTGCGCTGGTGTCGATCGCGCGATTGCGATAGTCAACGAAGCATTGACCCGCTTTGAGCCCCCTATTTATGTCCGTCATGAGGTCGTCCATAATAAATTTGTGGTCTCGGATTTGGCCAATCGCGGTGCGGTATTTGTCGAAGAGCTTCACGAAGTGCCTGATGGTGCAATCGTTATTTTCTCGGCGCATGGGGTCTCAAAAGCGGTCGAAGATGAGGCGACTCGTCGTGACCTGACCGTCTTTGATGCCACTTGTCCGCTAGTCACTAAGGTACATATCGAAGTCGCTAAATTTGCCCAAGATGGTATGGATGCGGTGTTGATTGGTCATGCTGGACATCCTGAAGTTGAGGGCACAATGGGGCGGTTTAACCGTCGTCATGGTGGAGAGATTCATTTGGTCGAAAATGAAGCCGATGTCGAAAAGCTGACTGTGCAGGATGGTGAGCGTTTGGCATTTGTTACCCAAACGACCTTGTCGATGGACGATACGGCACGCGTCATCGATGCACTGCGCGACAAATTCCCTAGTATCGAAGGGCCGCGTAAAGATGATATCTGTTATGCCACCCAAAACCGCCAAGATGCGGTCAAAGATTTGGCCAGTCGCTGCGAGATAGTATTGGTGGTAGGCTCGCCAAATTCCTCAAACTCAAATCGTTTGCGTGAATTGGCAGAGCGGATGAATTGCCGTGCTTACTTGATAGACAACGCCAGCGAAATGGACAGTAGCTGGTTTGACGGCGTAGAGAATGTGGGTGTCACCGCAGGGGCTTCAGCGCCAGAAGTACTGATTCAAGAGGTGCTACAGCAGTTGCAAGATTGGGGCGGTGATTTGCCAAGTGAGCTGTCAGGTATCGAAGAGAATGTCATATTTAGTCTGCCCAAAGCCTTACGTATTCCGGTCACGCAAGTAGGTAAGTAACATGAAAAAGCACAAAAAAAAGTTCGTATTGGCCGAAGCCACAGTCGATGACATTAATAAGCAATTGAAAATTAATATGTTTGTGATTGTTATTTTGGTATTGATGCTTATGCTTAATACGGCACAATTTATGAAAGATTATAGTGTCTTATATGGTGCGCTCATTGCCATCATGGCTTTTTTCCTCTTTATAATGGCTAAGAGTCGCACGTTGCTCAATATGAGAAAGCAAGAGCTTACTAAATAAACAATAAAGGTAAGCCACGCCTAAAAATTACTAGGAAGTGATTGACAGGCTCTGGTAACGCATAACTTTTTTATACAACCATAACCACGTCTCACAACAGTTAAAAAATACTGGATGAATGAGCAAGATTTGGGACAACATTAAGGATGGTTAATGTCAGCTTATTACAACTTTATCAAACGTGAACAGCAAGACGATGGTGTAATGATTGCACACTATCAGCCCACCAAGCATGCCCAAGGCGCTTGGAATGAGCACGAGCAGCATATGGCACCAGCGACAGGATTACTAACCGCTGAGCTTAGTAGGTTCGCTCCACAAGAGAATATGAGAATTGCCCGTATTAGTCTCGACATTTTGGGACTCATACCGCTCGATGAGTTTACTGTTACTACCCGTTGTATTCGTCCGGGTAGAACCATTGAGCTGGTTGAGTCGGTGCTGAGCAGTCGTGGCCGTGATGCTATTATTGCTCGTGCATGGCGACTGATGACTCAAGACACCAGCGAGATTGCAGGGCTGGAGGATCAAAAGGCACAGTACCAACCTGAAGACTTGGCAGTCTGGGATGGTATGAAAGGTTGGCCAGGTGGTTTTATTAAAACAGTGCGCTTAGTCACTGATGCTGATCGTCGCGCTGGGCGTGGTATGGTTTGGATCACCAATGATGTTGGGATGGTCGAGGGCGAACTGACGAATGATTTGGTGCATTTATTGGGCATGGTCGATACTGCCAATGGCGTCGTGCCACGACTTGGTCTCGGACTATCAACGTTGGAGTGGATGTTTCCCAATACTGATTTGCAGATTCATATGCATCGCGCGCCGCAAGGACGTTGGCTCGGCATTGACGCGGTACAACAGTATGGCGCTGATGGGATTGGGGTGACCAGCGCAGTGTTGCACGATATATATGGCCCGTTTGGTCGCAGCGAGCAGATTTTGACCATTCGTCCGATGCCACGTTAAATGTTGAGTAATTTTATTGTTTTAAAAAACAAAACAAAAATATAGATTTAATATATTTTACAGAATTATAGTAATCGGTTGTAATGGTGTCTATCAAGACAATATTACTGCACTGAAGGTTACTATGAAAACATATATTCACTTTTCAAATAAGCTAACGACTATTTGGGATTTATTGATAGAAGCTTACTCAGAATAAAGTTCAATATAATTTCGATACAAGGAAACCGAGTGCAAGTTATACATTAGCATGCTTAGCGAGGATGACGATGTAGCGGATTTATATAGACTTGACTATATGCCTTTTTAAATGATTATGTGAGTATATGGCTCATAAAAAACACCGCCTTCGCAAACTAAGACGGTGTTTTTTATTGAATAACCCTTTTGCGCTTGAAATTTTCTTTGCTGCCCCTATTAGTATAAACAGCTTAACGGTATCCAACAGGCTAGCTTTGATAATGCTATTAAAGCGGTCTTGGCAGGTTCATCGTTATTTTATAATAAGTACTTAATAGAATTCAAAGGAGTGTTTTATGAGTGAAGCAACTCAAGCTAAAGGTCTGAATCCAGAATTAAAAAAACATACGTTTGAAGCGGAAGTGGCACAGTTGCTGCATTTGGTGACGCATTCGCTATATTCTAATGCCGATATCTTTGTCCGTGAGCTAGTATCTAATGCCTCTGATGCCTGCGATAAGCTGCGTTTTGAAGGCACCAATGATGACAGTCTTTATGAAAGCGATGGTGAGTTAAAAATTCGTATTGCTATCGATGAAGATGCTAAAACCATCACCTTTACCGATAATGGTATTGGTATGAATGAAGCGGATGCCATCGAAAACTTAGGTACGATTGCTAAGTCTGGCACTAAAGCGTTCTTAGACAAGCTTTCTGAGTCGCAAAAGCAAGAAGGTCAATTAATCGGACAGTTCGGTGTTGGTTTCTATTCAGGCTTTATCGTGGCAGATACGATTAGCGTAGAATCACGCAAAGCGGGCGAGCCTGCAGATAAAGGCGTACGTTGGGTATCCGATGGCACTGGTAGCTTTACCGTTGAGCCCATCACCAAAGACGCGCGTGGTACTGCCATCACGTTGCATCTAAAAGAAGAGTACGTTGAAGGTGAAGACAGCTATCTAGACCGCGCCAAAATCAAGCGCTTGGTGAATAAATACTCTGACCATATCAGCCTACCGATTCAAATGCGTAAAGAAGTTTGGCAAGAAGATGTAGCCGATGACGAAACTGACAGCGCTGATGCACAAGCCTCTGCTGGCGGCGAAATGGTACTGACTGACGAATGGGAAACCATCAACAAAGCCAGTGCTCTGTGGACTCGCTCAAGCTCTGAGATTGAAGATGAGGAATATGTCGATTTTTATAAAAACATCTCCTATGATATGGATGCACCGCTGACGTGGACGCATAACCGTGTCGAAGGCCGCGTTCAGTATACGCAGCTGCTATACATTCCTAAAAAAGCGCCTGTAGATTTATATACTCGTGAGCAGCAGCATGGTCTCAAGCTTTACGTCAAGCGCGTCTTTATTATGGACGAGGCTGAGCAGTTGCTACCGATGTATCTACGCTTTGTCAAAGGAGTTATCGATTCAGCTGACTTGCCATTGAACGTCAGTCGCGAGCTATTGCAAGAATCGCGTGATGTGAAGTCTATCCGTGATGGTAATGCGCGTCGTATTTTGACCTTGCTGGCAAGTTTGGCCAATAGCGAAGACAGTGATAAGCAAGAGAAGTTCGCGCAGTTCTACGCTGAGTTTGGTGATGTCATCAAAGAAGGTGTGGGCGAGGACATGGGCAATCAAGAACGTATTGCCAAATTGCTACGTTATGCGACCAGCACGCAAGACAGTGTGATGACCAGCTTTGAAGACTATAAAGCGCGCATGAAAGACGGTCAAAAGGCCATCTATTACATAACGGCTGATAATTTGGCAGCGGCAAAGAACAGTCCACAGCTTGAGTTGTTCAAGAAGAAAGGCATCGAAGTTATTTTGATGACCAGCCGTGTCGATGAATGGGCGATGAACTTCTTAACCTCATTTGATGAGACACCGCTACAAAATATCGCCAAAGGCGCGGTTGATTTGGGTGATTTGCAAGACGAAGCCGAAAAAGCCGAAGCCGAAAAAGCCGAAGAAACCATGAAGCCAGTGGTTGATAAGCTAAAAGCAGCGTTAGGCGAGCGTGCGAAAGACGTGAAAGTGTCTACGCGCTTGGTTGATAGCCCAGCCTGTTTGGTCGTTGGTGAAGGTGAGTTGTCGCCGCAAATGATTCAAATGCTCCAGCAAATGGGTCAAGATGTGCCAGCGAGTAAGCCAACGCTTGAAGTCAACCCTGATCATCCATTGATTAAGAAGTTAGAGGGTAGCGAGCAATCTGACGTCGATTTTGACAAGCTGGCGCAAGTCATCTTTGATCAAGCATTGCTAGCAGATGGCGGTCAATTAGACGATCCAGCCGCTTACCTAAAACGTGTCAATGAGTTATTGATGAGATAGTTTTGAGTCGTTGATATAGAAGGAGGTCTTGTATTCAAGGCCTCCTTTTTTTAATTGATTTTCGGTCAGATTTGAGCGATTTTTTACAAATCAGCCTTATCCTCTTGACCGACAATCCGTTACAATCGCGTTAGATTGGCGAGCCATACTATTGACTCATATTATTCGTTTTTTTGCTTATTCTATAGTGAATCAAACATAACGTCGCTGTGTGTAAGCCGCGCAAAAAATGTAAACAAATAACATTGAACGGCTGCTGCATCAAAATACTTATCATTGATTCACTTTATTTCTTTCGACTGGCTAGAGGTCTAAGTCTTTGTCACTTACGTCGCTAAAAACCGTATCGCTTCAGCGCTTTTCACTCAATTTCGCTGCCAATATTATCGCAACTTTATGGATGCTAGTGGGGTCAACGCGCGCGTTTTCTTGGGTTAAGCCCACCTTTATTCAGTTTGCAGTCTTCGCGCTATTGGCACTTGGTAGCAACGTGCTTTTCTCATGGCTGGCTGCTGAAGGCGGCAGTATTTTTAATGAGCAAGGATTGGTCAGCTATCTCATTTGGCCGATGATTATTTTATTGAGTGGCATTATTTTGGCACGGCGAGCGGGCAATCAAGCGCTGGTTTTTGTGCCTGTGGTGCTATGGTTGGTTGCTGACACCTTGTCGGCATTGTTACAAAGTCTGGTGCAGTTTTTTGGCAGTTATGGTTGGCTGCCGGACTGGAGTTATTCATTTTTACCCATTCTGTTTTTAGTGCTGTTCTTATGGCAGACGCTTGCCTTATTGTGGATTTTTTCTCGTCGCATGCGCACACCATGGTGGGAGCGTATTATTGTGCTGGTAGGCGCAGTGGCACTGTTGACTATCTGGCAGCGTAATGTCGCTGATCAACCCATATTCAAGCAAATTCCTGTAGAACCGGTGTTAGAAGAGGCTGCATTGTACGAGCAGCCACGTCTGTTGCAACAAGCGCTTGATGGCATTGATCCAAGTATCGATGGCAAGACTGACTGGTACTTTATGGGTGTGGCTGGGTTCTCTGATCAAAATGTTTTTCGCTCCGAGATTAATAAAGTACGTGAGCTGTTCGATGTGCGCTTTGGCACCAGCGGTCATTCGCTCTCACTCATTAATAATCAGTACAGCTGGCTCGATGAACCAATTGCGACTAAGACCAGTATTTTGCGCGGCTTAAAAAGAATTGGTCGGCAGATGAATGCCGATGAAGATGTGCTGTTTCTCACGCTATCCTCACACGGTACTGAAGATATTGTGCAATTGGCGAATCCACCACTTGCGATAGATAATTTAGATGCCACCTGGTTGCGTGAATCTTTGGATGCTTCAGGTATTCGCTGGCGTGTCATCGTCGTATCAGCGTGTTACTCAGGCTCGTTCATCGATGAATTGGCCTCACCGACCACAGTGGTGATTACTGCCTCAGCAGCTGATAAAGCTTCGTTTGGCTGCACCAATACGGCAGAAATGACTTATTTTGGGCAAGCGTTCTTTGCTGAAAGCCTGCGTGAAAATACCAGCTTTGAATCCGCCTTTAAGGATGCCCGCTTACGAGTGACTGAGCGCGAAAGTGTGATGGGTTTTGAGCCATCAGAGCCACAGATGGTGATTGGTAGCCTAATGGAGACGGCGCTACCTGCGTTTGAGCAAGTATTGTTTGATAAAACCCGTCCACCAGTCGCTAGCATTACGAATAATGCGGGTTCTACCACCGTTAATATTTTACCCAGTAATACTGCAAACACCGCTTCCAACAGTACCTTTAACTTGCCAGTGGATGCTACCAGTGATATTGATTAAAATTTGAGCGCTATTTGACTTGTTATCAATGTGCTTTTTGCCTTATAAAGCGCTTTTTATAGGCCATCGTTTATTTTACCTTGGATAAAGAGGAAGTTACTCATGAACAATACTTATAATAAAAGCTTGTCTGCTAACAGCCAGCTCACACAAAAGAGTGTGAACCGTTGCTTTGACGGCGAGCAGCATTACTATAGTCATCAATCGACAGCGACGAAAACGCCGATGACGTTCAGTATTTATCTGCCTGATGAAGCGCTCGCAGGGCGGTTATGTCCTGCCGTTTTATATCTATCTGGTCTGACCTGTAATGCCGATAACGTCACCCATAAAGCGCATTTTCAACAAAAATGTAGCGAGCTTGGTATGATATTTATTGCTCCAGATACCTCTCCTAAAACTGGTGACGGCAGTGACGGTGACAGCGGTGAAGTGCCGAACGATGAGCGCTATTTTGTCGGTCAGGGCGCAAGCTACTATGTGGATGCGACACAACAGCCGTGGGCAGAGCATTTCAATATGCAAAGCTACATCGTCGATGAGCTATACGATTTGCTGCGCTCAGAATTTCCCATTCATAGCATGGGTATCACTGGACACTCCATGGGCGGTCACGGGGCGTTACTGTTAGGTTTTAAATTCCCAAGTAAGTTTGTCAGTGTCTCCGCCTTATCACCTGTCTGTGCCGCTAGTGAATCGGCATGGGGGCAAGCTGCCTATACTGAGTATTTTGGTGAAGACCAATCACTATGGTCACAAGCCGATGCATCGAAGATGATCGAAAAGGTCGGTCAACAGTATGCCAGCATCTTGGTCGATCAAGGCGCTGCGGATAATTTTTTAGCAGAAGGGCAGCTGCAAACAGCCAAACTTCAAGACGCTTGTACAAAAGCCAAGCAGCCTTTAACATTGCGTTATCAGGCAGGTCATGACCATAGTTATTATTTTATTCAGAGCATTATCAACGACCATATCGAACATCATTGGCGCATGGCACAACTTAGCTAAGCGTCGATATCGAACTCTTTTCACTAAGCCGCTCAACACGCGCTAATGTTTAAAAGGTAAAATTATGGCAAGTTATCAAGATTTAACAGCATCTAATTCCGATGCGAACTCAATACGTGACACCCATTCAATAAGTGACACTCATCCAGAGTCTAAAAATGCGCAATCAGCACTCGCGACTATGCAAGCTGATATGGATGCGGCTCTAAAAAATAAACAACGCACCAGTATTACTGAAAATGGCAACCAAGTCTCTAAAGCTAACTCAGATGAGTTCATCGCAAAAAATATCAATGACGCTGGTGATAGAGTGCTTGATGAGACCCAAGTCTCGCGAGTGATAGAGATGGCATGGGAAGACAGAACACCATTTGGCGCGATCGAGCATAGCTACGGTCTTAATGAAGCTGGCGTGATTAAGCTCATGCGCCAAGAGCTAAAGCCGTCGTCCTTTCGATTATGGCGTCAGCGCGTGAGCAACCGTGCTACCAAACATCAAGCGAAACGAGATTTTGGCGTTGGTCGTGCTTATTGTAAAACCCAATATAAACAGCGCTAGTGGTTTAATTCCTTAAGGTTATTGCTTTAAAGGCTTAAGTTTTTTAAGTCAGTTCTTAGTATTCTTTTATTCCAACAAAATTAGGTAGCTCAATTATGATCAGTCCTTCTAAACCATATCTTATTGCACCGTCGATACTCTCAGCTGATTTTGCACGTTTAGGCGAAGAAGTTGAAAAGGTATTAGAGTCAGGTGCCGATGTGATTCATTTTGATGTAATGGATAATCATTACGTACCCAATTTGACGTTTGGTAGTATGATTTGTAAGGCACTGCGTGACTATGGCATTGATGCACCTATCGACGTACATCTGATGGTGTCACCTGTTGATAGTATGATTGAGCAGTTTTTGGAAGCAGGTGCGAGCATTATTACTTTTCATCCAGAAGCCAGTGGACACATTGATCGTTCGTTGCAGCTCATCAAAGATGGCGGTGCTGAATGTGGCTTAGTATTGAACCCAGCGACGCCATTACATTATTTAGACTATGTCATGGATAAAGTGGATCAGATTCTACTGATGAGTGTCAATCCTGGCTATGGTGGTCAGTCGTTTATTGAAGGTACTTTGGACAAGGTGCGCCAAGTTCGTCAACGAATCATTACCAGTGGTCGTGATATCAGGTTAGAAGTCGATGGTGGTGTCAAAGCCAGTAATATCCGAGCCATCGCTGAAGCGGGCGCTGATATGTTTGTCGCTGGTTCTGCGATATTTAACCAAGAAGACTATAAGGCTGCTATCGATGCCATGCGTGTAGAGCTTGCATTGGCCAATAATAGCTAATAACTGCTAATAACTGCCGTATGACGTGATAGCAAAATTGACCCAGTACCACTGGGGCAAAAAAGTATTAACATGTGCTGTATAACTTATAACGATGCCTAACAGCAAGTTCCGTAAAGGTAGGTGAAATATGGACACAAAAAATTCAATCAACTCGTCAGCGTCACCTGAACCAGTGGCAAGCACAGCGCAGCAACGCAGCTTAGTACCCAAAGGTATTACCATTGGCTTGGCTATGTTTGCGCTTGTCTTAAGCTTGGCAGGTTACGGCTTTCGTCTCATGGTAGGTGATGATACTGGCGAAGTATTACGCCACGCTGCGGTCATCGTGCCTGCATTTATGCTAGGTATTCCGCTGTTGTTCTGGATAGGGTCACGCATATTTAACAAGGTCAAAGGCACACATATAGAAGGCTGGAATGCGATTAGCTTGGGCTATTTAACCTCTTGTATATCGATACTATGGTTGATGGGCACTTATAGTTAATTTTTTAGTCGCTAAGATGAGGTTGCTGAATAGCTATAACCTTATGAATGTTCAACAGACCCTAATATGGCAATATGTTTCATAAGCGGTTTTTACACACTTTTTCATCATTAAGTCATGCTCTATAAGCATGACTGGAATTTTACATGCGAATCATACCGACCAAGATTGCTAACATTATTTATCCAAAAGACTTACCAAATGGTTTATTTACCAGCTTAATTATCGCGTGTCTGCTGTTAGGGCTGGCATCACTGCGTCATGGTACAGATTTTCAAGGCTGGCTAAATGTCATCGAAAACTGGCTGCTTATGCTGTTGATATTTCCGACTGCTACTGCCACCGTTGCCTTGCCATTTAAATATCGAGATCCAACGCTAGAGTTAAAGCTCATGTATTACCTTGGCATGTTTGTGGCTTTCTTATTCACCATCGCAAAACTACGCTATTGGCGTTAATTGGTTTGCAGCGTCAGCAGGCGAAAGTTGCATTGATATGTAAGACTTGCGTGACAGCCCTTGAATTCTAAGGTCAAAGCGTCCATTGTATGAGTAAGATAGTTTTACCCGCGTTACTGTCAAATGCTAGCTTTATTAAATGAATTATTAGGGTTTCTTTGCAGCGATAAACGGGATAATAAGGATAACGTGAATGCCATACGACATTGATAATGAAATAGAAGTAGACAACGAAAGTACCGATCAATTTGCAGGATTTGCCAAAGAGACCACACTCGAGCTAGTAGAGGCGGATGATGGTCGATTGTTATTGCGTGACGCTGAACAAGATGAAGCGCCGTTGATGACCATTGATTTTTCTGAAAAACTAAAAGAGTTGCTTGGTAGTGATACGCAAGCGATAGGTCAGCACATGATTCATGCAGCGATTCAGGTCATTATGCAAAAGCAGATGAGCCAATGGCATGCGCATGTCTATGATAAAGAGCCAACACACTATAGTTAATTTAATCTGCATAGCTATCTCTGTATGGCTATTAATAATAGCGAGCAAGTTAGTAAGGCAAGTTAAGCACAAATAGTCAAAACGTCAGCAATAAAAAAAGGGTATATCAATTGATATACCCTTTTTTTGTTCAAATAACAGCAATTATTTGATTTTAGCTTCTTTAAAGATCACATGCTGGCGTACTTTTGGATCAAACTTTTTGATTTCCATTTTGCCAGGCATAGTGCGCTTGTTTTTGGTAGTGGTGTAGTAATACCCAGTACCAGCAGTTGATACTAACTTAATTTTATCTCTCATGATAGCTTTCCTGTAAATGAGGGGTCTTCAAACGATAGGTACGGATCTAAAAAATTAAGTGGCTACAATAAATGTAGCAGAATGGCAGCTTAAGTAACAAAGATAATCGATGTCCTTAAGCTGCCAGTCGTCACTTATACTTTTTGACCTTGTGCGCGCATATCTGCTAACACTTTATCGATACCAAGTTTGTCAATGGTGCGCATACCTTTGGTAGACACACGTAGACGTACAAAACGATTTTCAGACTCTACCCAAAAACGATGGTTATGAAGGTTTGGTAGAAAGCGACGACGGGTTTTGTTGTTTGCGTGCGAAACATTATTACCCACCATAGGGCGCTTTCCAGTCACTTGGCAAACTCTAGACATGGCGAACTCCTAATCTATGAGGTATGAGTTTTTCTCATACCAGTCTGGGCAAGTTGCACGTATTTGCGGCATGGACACAGCAAGCGGCAGCTTTGCACCAAACAAAACTATATGAAGGTTGAGCTGATATGACTGTCATCTAAAGGCAAATAACAGGCTAACCAATTCAGAAAATTTTAAAGCCGACATTTATACCATAAAAGTAATGAATACTCAAATATTTTTATGATAATTGTCTGCTTCAACGCGAGCTATTATACCTGAAATGAGGGAACTATGTGATTGATTATTTAACGGTAAAGGTTAATTTTTAGTTGTAAGTTATAACAAAAGTCAGTAAAGTTGCTGTTATAAAATTAATACAATCTGTTAATACAACTGGCTTTAATGTAAATCTATGTATCATTGCCAATCTATTATGATTCTGTGTAATGCTATTTTACTTATTTGCTCGAAAAAATTACTGCTCATGCGGAGTTCAGAACATGTCATATAGCTCATTACCACTTAGCTCTAAACTATTTCAATTTACAGCGCTAACATTGGCTTTAACTCTAGCAGGCTGTGGCGGCGGTGGTACTGATACGGTCGCACCAGAACCTGATTTGGGTGTGACGCAACCTGGGACGGGTGGTGGTGACGGTGGGGAACAAACTATTGGAGACATCAATATTGTTGAAGGTGCACTCTTTAACGCTGATGGCAATGTCATAAATTCAGTTAGTTTAGAAGGCGCATATTATAAGATAAAGGTAGTTGATGATACTCAAAACCCTATTATAAATGCAAAAGTTGCTTTTGATATTGATGCAGAGGGTATAGAGCTTTCTCAAACGACATCAGGCTCAGTTCTTACAGATGCAGAAGGCATAGCGCAAATATTCTTGAAACCTAGTAGTGCAGAAGTTTCGGGCGCATATACTATATCAGCAAATGCGACTTATGAGCAGCAGTCTGCCACAGCCAATACCACGTTTTCAGTTCAAGCGACGAACGTCTCTTTATCAGCAATAACAGTTGGATCCAATAGTTTGGCTTCAGGAGGTCAAACGCCTATCAGCTTGAAAGTAACTGATCAGGCGGGGAGTATTTTAAGTGGTGTCTTAGTAAACCTTAATAGCAGCTGTGGTCAAATACCAGAACAAGTCACGTCTGATAGTGAAGGAATGGTTGAAGCAGTTTTTAAAGCTATTAATTTAGATACAACATTATGTAGTGGAAATGTCCGAATATCTGCAACGACTGGCAATTCCACACAATCAACTACAGTGATTGTCGCATCTGCTGAAGCTACTTCAATTATTTATACTTCTAGTGATGTAAGTCTAGGTATTCGCGGGAGTGGCTCATCCTCTACAGGGCAAGCTGAATTTACTGTATATTCTGGAGCCACTACGCTTGCAAATGAACAAGTAAGAGTATCTTTAGAAAAATCACCTTTTGGTCTTACTTTTGGACCAAATAGAAACCAACAGTCATATGTAACAACAACTGATGCAAGTGGTCAGGTTGTTGTTCCTATCTTCCCTGGTACGACGCCTGGTCCAGTAGAGATCGAAGTATCTTTAGTAGATGACCCCTTAATAAATGCTTTATCAAAAAATATCACAGTAGCAAGCTCACGAGTTACTCAGACAGGCCTCAGTCTCTCATGGGAAAAGAACGTTTTAGACTGGTCTTATGATGGTGATAGTGCTCAAATTAATGCAAGAATGGTAGATCGTAACGGTAATGCTGTGCCAGATGGTACAGTCATTAATTTCACTGCAGAAGGTGGCAAGATTACATCTAGCTGTGCCACAGTTGATGGCAACTGTGATGTCACCTTTACAACGCAAAACCCGCGTCCAGGTGATGGGCGAGTAAGCATATTAGCAGTTGCTGAAGGTGAAAAAGATTATATCGATATGAACGAAAACAATGCTTGGGATGAAGGTGTTGATATATTAGTTCATAATATCGGTGATACATTCCGTGACGATAATGAAAGCGGAGATTTTCAGGTTGGTGAGTTTACTTATCCACTGACAACTGGGGCAAGCAATGCATGTGAAAATAATATTGATAAGTACATCAATTTAAAATTTCCATCATTGTCTGATTTGAAAAAGCGTCAGTACGAATCTAGGTATATCAATGAGTTTGTTTCACCTAACAAAGTGAATAGCTGTAACACTGATTTAGATACGGTAGTACGTTATCAAGCTGTTACTTTGCTGTCTAACGGTAACGATACGCGTTTCACTGTGGGAAGTTTAGATCAAGGTGGTAATTTTACAGTTCGAACACCTCAAGCTATTTTTAGTAGTGACACATTAATATCATTCAGAGTGAATAGCGGTGGTTTTTACGACTTAAATCCTATGCCTTCTGGTACAACGATAACTGGTGCAGGCATTGATCAAACTTCAGCAGATCCAACAGCTAAAATTGTTGCGGTAGAAAATGGATATGTGATTGAAGTAGCAGATGCTAACCCGAGATCAACGGTAATCGTAAAAGTTGGAGAAATAGAGTATACGATAACCACAAACAGTAGAGGTCAAGGTGTTTCTTCAAGGTTTGTAAATCCACCTGTAGGCGACATTAGTGTAGAAAGCAAAAACAATACTTGTGAGGCTACCCTATCAGGTGTTACTAAAGTACCTGCTAACTTAGCAACTGGTATGCCGGGTGATAACTTGGGTACTTTTACAACCTTTAAGCTGAAAAACTGTCAGGCAACGGATGAGGTTAAGATTACTGCCACTTCACCAAATGGCAATGTAACTAGCTATACTTATACTATTGGATAGTTGCTTTAGGCTTTAGAACGAACCCCTAACCTCGCGTTGGGGGTTTTTACGTTATGAATCTTAATAACTAAAAAAAACCAACTCAGTCAGCAAAATATCGTAAAAGCGACTAAAATAGCGGTTTTCTTATACTACGAATAGATTCTAAAACCAGTAGTAAATTTTGATTTATTTTTTAGATTGGGCGCACTATGTTAAGTAATAAGACATCAGATACCACAATAACAGCTTCATCTTCTAATAATACCTCTGTTAACCCTGCCATTGATACCGCTACTCTTTTGATTAAATGTAAAGATCAAGCCGGTATCGTGCAAGCGGTATCCGAGTTTATTCATCGCTATGGTGGCAACATCATTACTCTTGATCAGTATTCAACCGCTCATGAAGGCGGACAGTATTTTATGCGCTTAGAGTTTGCGCTATCAGGGTTAAGCGACATCATTGATAATTTTGAAGCCAGCTTTGGGCATACGGTTGCCAAGCGTCACAATATGACTTGGCGCTTACACGATAATGCCATTCAAACCAAAGTCGGTATTTTGGTCTCAAAGTTTGATCACGCTTTATTAGATTTGTTATGGCGCCATCAGCGTGGATTGCTCGATTGCGAGATAACCTCTGTCGTTAGCAACCATGAAGATTTACGCCAAGCGGTAGAAAACTTTGGTATACCCTTTCATTATGTGCCAGTGACCAAGGACAATAAGGCCGAGGCAGAAGAGCAGATTCATGAGCTAATGGCAGGCAATGACTTGCTAGTATTGGCGCGCTATATGCAGATATTGTCGTCTGATTTTGTGAAGCGTTGGCCGATGCAAATTATCAATATCCATCATTCGTTCTTGCCAGCCTTCGTCGGTGCTGACCCGTATCGTCAAGCTTATGATAAAGGCGTCAAGCTTATCGGTGCGACTGCGCATTATGTCACTGCAGAATTGGATCAAGGGCCTATCATTGAGCAAGATGTGCACCGTGTGACGCATCGTCAAGGTGTGATAGAGTTGCGGGCTATTGGTCGTGATATCGAGCGCAATGTGTTGGCACGTGCCGTCAACTGGCATGTGCAAAATCGCGTCATTGTGACTGGAAATAAAACAGTGGTTTTTAATTAGAGCGGTTTTAGAGTTAGAAGAAAGCATTAAAAATAGAGTTAATAAAAAGCCGCCAGTAGTATTAAATAATAATATTGGCGGCTCCACTTTTAAGCACACTACGGTTTTAAAGCTAAGTTTATAAAAGCATCTCTAACACAAATTTGCTGCCGACAAAGCCAATAGCCAGTAGGATAAAGGCATAAATGGTGATGTTGGCCGCACGCTTACCACGCCAGCCAGCGCGCCAATTACCGAATAGTAGCGCGCCAAATAATAACCAAGACAGCAGGCTAAACACGGTCTTATGCACAATATGCTGTGCCATCAAGTCTTCTACATAAATAAAGCCAATGCCCAGAGCAATACTAAGTAGGACGAATCCTACCAACAGCATATCGAACAATAGACTCTCCATACTTTGCAGTGATGGCAGTTTATTGACCCAAAAGCGATGGATAGTTTGATGCTTAAGTTCACGGATTTGTAGCCGCAAAAATAGCGCTTGCAGCGCTGCCATCAGCAGCACACAATAGGCGGCCAGTGATAATAAAATATGCGCCTCAAGACCAACGCTAATATCCGTGAGCGGTTGATAAGGAGCGCGGCCTATATAGCCGATCGTCATGCCTATCAGGGCAGTCGGTGCTGCCAAAATTCCGAGGCTAAGAATGGGGCGATAAAGACAGAACAGCACATAAAAGAATAAGAAAAACAGACTGGTCAGGCTAAACACATTAAATAAATTAAAATTTAGCCCGTATAAGGTAACGACGTACGGATAGAGTAGCGTCGCGTGTGCGAGCATGCCGACCAATAGCAAGCCCAAACTGATGCTTTTATGGATAGGTTTATCCTGAATAAGCGCCCAGCCAATGTGGAAGCTGACGATGATATAAGCCATACTAGCAAGTAAGAATGCAAGGTGCACAGGTAAAAAGCCTCATCTCTTTATGAGCGTAAAATAGCCGCTCAATATAATGCTAAAGTGATCGTGTCAGAATGATTAGAATAATCGTCCAATTTATCATAAAATGGCAGCCAATTGAGTGTCATCTTATTTATTCCTCATAAATGCTGAGCGATGGCATGATAAATAAGATCTTGTATCGGTAACTGATGAGTTTACCCAGCAACTATTTTGCAAAACGTCTATAAGTTTTTAATCACCTTAATGCTATAGTATTGATAATATGCTGTTTTATTTGCTTAAATTGCGACCATTAACGTAAAAACACACCCTAATATTATTTATAAGCCATTGGCATGGTTTACCTAACAATTATTTTAATTGCGAATTATTTTAACTGAGAGTTATTTATGTTTGATACCTTAACAGAACGCTTATCGTCGAGCCTACGCAATATCGTAGGGACTGGGCAACTGACTGAAGACAATATCAAAGACACGCTGCGTGAAGTGCGCATGGCGCTGCTAGAAGCCGACGTGGCGCTACCAGTCACCCGTGACTTTGTAAAGCGCGTCAAAGAGCAAGCGCTTGGTGCAGAAGTGCTCAAAGAGTTGGCACCGGGGCAAGCCTTTGTCAAAATCGTCCACGATGAGCTGACGGAAATGATGGGCAGCGCCAATCAGCAGCTTGAAATGACAGGTAAGCCACCAGTGGTTTATTTACTAGCCGGTTTGCAAGGGGCGGGTAAAACCACAACCGCTGGTAAATTGGCCAAATTTTTACAAGAGCGTCATAAGAAAAAGGTGATGCTAGTCTCGGCTGACGTTTACCGTCCGGCAGCGATTGCCCAGCTTGAGCAAGTGGCTGGTCAAGTGAATGCTAAGTTTGTGAATTCAAGTACAGATGAAAACCCCATTGATATCGCACTACGCGCTATCGAAGAAGCCAAGATTCAGTATCAAGATATTCTAATTATTGATACTGCTGGTCGTCTGCATATTGACGACAATATGATGGATGAGATTAAGGCGTTAACTGCAGCGGTCAATCCATCTGAGACCTTATTCGTCGTCGATGCGATGACGGGTCAAGATGCAGCCAATACTGCCAAAGCCTTTAACGATGCGTTGCCATTGACGGGTGTGATCTTAACCAAGACGGACGGCGATGCTCGCGGCGGTGCGGCGCTTTCTGTACGCGCCATTACCGGTAAGCCGATTAAGTTTTTAGGTCGCGGTGAAAAATTAGACGCGTTAGAGCTATTCCATCCTGAACGTATTGCCCAGCGTATCCTTGGTATGGGTGACGTACTGAGTTTGGTTGAAGAAGTCGAGCAAAAAATCGACCGTGATAAAGCCGAAAAAATGGCGAAAAAAATGCAAAAGGGCGGTGATTTCGACCTTGAGGATCTTTTGACTCAGTTCCAACAAATGAAAAGCATGGGCGGCATGGCAGGTTTCTTAGATAAAATGCCAGGTATGGGCGGCTCAGATATGCAAAAAGCGGTTGAAGATGCCAAGCCAGAAGAGAAAGTGCGTGAAATGGAAGCGTTGATTAATTCGATGACACCATTTGAGCGTAAAAACCCTGATAAGATTAATCCGAGCCGTAAGCGCCGTATCGCTGCTGGTTCTGGTCGCGAGATTCAAGACGTCAATCGTTTGCTCAAGCAGCACAAGCAAATGGCAAAAATGATGAAAATGATCTCCAAGCCTGAAGGCATCAGTAAAATGATGAAATCTATGCAAGGGTTAATGGGTGGCGGCGGTGCTGGTGGCGGCGGTGGCGGTCCTTTATTTGGTGGCGGTGGTCAGCAAGGCGGTGCTAAAGACGTTAACCCACAACAAATGGCCAAACAGATGGGTCTGGATCCAAACAACATGCCAAGCACTGAAGAGATGCAAAAGCAAATGCAAGAAATGCAACATCAAGCACCAAAGGATTTTAAAAAGCGTTTTTAATTAATATCTGCTCGGATCAATAAGCCGTTTTAATGACAGCCCCATGGCAAAAATAGCCTTGGGGTTTTTTATGTCTGCTACATTCTGATGGATTAAGTATGAAAAACGCAGAAAGTCATAAAATTTGCTTATCCTAAATGCTATGATAGGCGCTGTTTTATAATGCTAAGCGAATAGGCTGAGGTGAAGATGTTTTTAGCAATGGATACCGTGTTTGATCAGTGTTCGATCGCGATTTTAGATGCCAGCGGTCAAGTGCTGTCGAGTCATACGGAGACGGGTAAACGCCAGCAAACCCAGCAAATTCTGCCGATGATTGATGCCGCTTTGTCAGAGGCTAAGCTGAACCTTGCTGATTTGCAAGCCTTGATATTTAACCGTGGCCCTGGTGCCTTTAGCGGTATACGGATTAATACGGCAGTGGTACAAGCATTGTCTGTCGCCCATGATATTCCTTGTGTGGGTGTCTCAAGCCTACAAGCGATTGCGCAAGCGGCGTATCAGAAATATGGTGTGACCGACGTGTATAGCGCCCTTGATGCGCGTATGCAGCAAGTTTATTTTGGGCAATATGTTGCAACAGATAATCTGATGCAGGCGGTTAATCAAGAAAATGGTGAAGATACCGAGCAGCTGCTCGATTATGACAGCCAGACAGTGCTTAATATTCCTATCGCTGGTAATGGTGCGTCGCTATTAGCATTATATGACGGTCAGATAATTCAGGCAGATATCCACCCTGACGCTACTGTGATAGGGCAGCTTGGTATTGCTCAGTTCATAGCGACAGGTGGCACAGAAGCCTCGCAAGCTCTACCAAAGTATCTTCGTAATCAAGCGTGGAAAACCCTTAAAGAGCAAGGTAAAGCGTAGTCAATCCCTATTATTTTTAACGCTATGTAAAATATAACAACACACTAAAAACTGTACTAACCAATAGGTCTGTATCTAGGAAAGCCATCGTGGATATCATTTTATTAATTCAAGCTGTCATCATGGGTATCGTTGAAGGTATCACTGAATTTTTACCCATCTCTAGTACTGGCTACTTGATTTTATCAGCGGATTTGATGGGCTTTTGGACCAAAGAAAAGGTCGATTTGTTTGTGGTAGTTGTGCAGCTTGGTGCTATCTTAGCGGTCATTTATGATTACTGGGGCAGACTATGGCAAGCGCTTATGGGTCTACTGACCGGTAAAGCAGAAGGCATGAGTAATCCAAGACAGCTTGGATTGAGCTTAATTGTTGCGACTATTCCGGTGATGATCGTTGGTTTTACCTTCGCTGACGAAATCAAAGCCTATTTGTTTAATCCTATCGTCGTGGCGATTATGCTGATTATCGGTGGTCTACTGATATTCTATGTAGAAAATCGTCCTAAAGTGATTATTGCGCAAGAAGCAGAAGACGTTAGTCTAAAAACAGCGTTGATGATAGGTCTGCTGCAATGTCTGGCATTGATACCGGGGACATCACGTTCAGGTGCGACGATTATTGGTGCGTTATGGTTGGGTGTCTCTCGTAAAGCTTCCGCTGAGTTTTCCTTCTTTTTGGGTATTCCGGTCATCGTCGGTGCGGCATTATTGGATTTGCTCAAGCACCACGATGTGTTGACTAATAGTGCAGACTGGCTGGTTTTAGGCATAGGTACGATCGTATCATTTGTGGTGGCTTTACTTTGCATTCGCCTGCTAGTCGCTTGGGTCAGTCGTCGTGATTTCAAAATATTTGCATGGCTACGTATCATCACTGGCGTCATCGTTTTGGTCGCTGCTTGGGGTTTTGGCTATCAAATGGCTGGCTAGATTTTCACTATATTTTTTAGCCTTAGAAGCAGTAAATAGGGTGGAGCAGTTATGACCGTTTTACAGCAAGAGTCTAAAAAAGCTAGTACCTTTATGATGCATTGCCAACTTCTCTACGTTAGCGAGTCTCAGCAAGCCCAAGTCGAGCGCATACAAGCGCTGATCGCTGTACATCAACTGTCAATTATTCTAGATATTGAGCTGTTTACTGATAAGCTCAATCAGAAACGTCGCCAGCAATTAAGCCAGACATCAATTCAACCTATTCTCTTGTTAGATGAGAAAAACAAGCTTTCATGGCTGAGTGATGGATTGAGCGTTGCGCCAGAATGGGATAAATTACAACGCCGTGTAGTGAGTGCGGGGCGTAAGTCTGAGCTATTATTGCAAGCGGCCAAAGTCACATCGGATAGTATAGTCATTGATGCGACGGCTGGTTTTGGTCATGACAGCTTGATATTGGCCAGCACGGGTGCACAGGTCATTATGCTAGAGCAGCAGCCCTTGATGGCATTGTTATTGTTAGTAGAACAGCAGCGTATGAGTGGGCTAGCAAATTGGCAAAAGCTGATGAGCCGTTTGCAGATTATCAATAACGATGCGCTCAGTTATTTTGACAGCTTGAATAATGTATCGGCAGCTGACCAAAGTAAGCTGATCGATGTGGTTTATTTGGATCCTATGTTTCCAGAGAATAGCTATCAAGATAGCAAGACAGGTAAAGGCGCTAAAGTAGGCAAGCATATGCAAGCACTACACCAATTAGCGCTCCCGCCCACAGCAGACGAAGAGCTGCAATTGCTACAAAGTGCGCAAGCCGTCGTCCATCAGAATGGGCGAAACACACAAGTACAGGGCCGTGTGGTTGTTAAGCGTCCACAACTTGCACCACAACTTGCGCATCAGCCAGCAAGTGAAAGCTGGCATAATGAAGCCGTACGTTTTGATGGCTATTTTGTTTGATGGGTTTTTGACGATGACAAGTCTACTTATTTAATAAGCTTAATGGACACGCGTAGAGATATTACGCTCAGATACTGAATATTTAGAGATGACACTGCAATGACTAACACTCACTCCGCTTTGAGTTTTAAAGAAAAGCTATATGCCTATATGCAGCTGACGCGCTTTGATAAGCCTGTGGGTATTGAGCTGTTACTGTGGCCGACGCTATGGGGTGTGCTACTGGCCGCCATGGGTCAGGCGCAGCAGAACGGAGCGACGGCAGGTCTGCCAAGTCTTAAAATATTTTTGCTTTTTGCCCTCGGCGCGATTTTTATGCGGGCGGCAGGTTGTGCGATTAATGATTTTGCCGATCGTAAGGTGGATGGTCATGTGACCCGCACCAAGGGACGCCCGCTCGCTGATGGGCGTCTGTCTGCTAAAGAAGCAATCGCTGCTTTTTTAGTATTGGTGTTACTCAGTGCCAGTCTGCTGTTTTTCCTGCCCGTTGAAGTGTTCTATTGGTCGCTTGGTGCGATCATACTGGCTTTCATTTATCCATTTATGAAGCGTTTTACCCATTTTCCGCAAGTGTTTTTGGCAGCGGCTTTTGGCTGGGCGATACCCATGGCTTACGTAGCGGTACAAGGTGCTCCTGATGTTTGGTGCTGGCTGTTGTTTAGCGCCTATATGTGCTGGACAGTGGCCTATGATACTCAGTACGCCATGGCTGACCGCGAGGATGATTTGCAGATTGGGGTCAAATCAACGGCAATATTATTTGGTCGTTATGATGTGATTATCATATCAATACTCCAAATGCTGTTTTTATTGATCATGGGCGCGGTCATGTGGCATTATTTTGCACCGACAACGTTAGGCATAACACCAGTATTTGGGCTCGCGTTAGTGGCGATGATGTTTTCCAAACAAAACAGCGCTTGTGCCAGTCGCAATGCTTTGACTTGCTTTCAGGCATTTTTAGCCAATATATGGGTGGGACGTTACGTCTTTGCTCTCATAGCAATCGCTTGTATATGGACGACTTTTAATGGATAAGTTCAATAAATTTTCGAGAT
Organism: Psychrobacter glaciei; assembly: GCF_014652895.1. Taxonomy (GTDB): domain Bacteria; phylum Pseudomonadota; class Gammaproteobacteria; order Pseudomonadales; family Moraxellaceae; genus Psychrobacter; species Psychrobacter glaciei. The sequence goes on along the minus strand of NZ_BMZR01000004.1, from coordinate 17,892 downwards.
TAAAAACGAAAAAATTATCTGATACCAATACTAATGCACCTGTCATCGATTATCAGGCAAAGCTGGCCGAGCATGGGTTGACACGTGAGCAAGTTATCGCGACCGAGCGTAAATTGGCCAAGTTTGCTAATACGATGGATTCGCTCGTACGTGTGCCTTTTACCAAACAAGGAATGGGTGCCGATGCGGCGCTTTCGACCATTCCGTTGGCAGGAGATTTGGCAGGATTGGCGTTAACCAGCTATGCCTTTATATTAGGTCGTCAACTGGGTGTGCCTGCGCACAAAATGACGCCAGCTGTCAGATTGGCACTCATTGATATGGTGGTTGGCATCGTGCCTGGTATTGGGACGCTACTCGATATCTTTATTCGTCCCAGTCGCAAAACCTTAGGTATCGTGCATGAGCATCTACAGGACGAATACGGCATCACTGAAACCATGCATCTGGATCGACCGTTTTTGCATCAATCACTAGAAGACAAGCAACAGCGCAGTCGCTTTGGTTTTTTTTGGCGCAATCCAGTCGTTGCTTGGTTGTATTTACATATCCCTGATATGCTCGGCTTAATGGTCATTGTGGTGATTGGCTGGGGACTGTGGGCAATGATTAGCTGGCTCGTGAGTCTGTTTGGTAAGACCACTGGTTTTGGCTAGAGGAAAGTAAAAAGACCAAAAAAGGCGGCACACGTTACTATCTAGTATTAACGTGCGTCGCCTTTTTTATGACAAATTTTTATAAGTATTCAGTCTCAGATATTACTCAGTGATGACCTCTGCTTCAGCACTGACAGCATCAAAGCTAGTGACTTTATTATTTCGAATAAGATCAATAGTGCCGCCACCCGCATGACTGACCAGCTGAATACTGCCATCGCTTGATCGATAAGTTGGGTTATTGCCTTGACCTTCAGGCGCGCTTAAAGTCATTTTCGGTTTGTTCGGTAAGGTGACGATAGCGTTGAGCACGCCCGCTGCCGAGGTTTCAAAAACGACAGAGAGTGATTCGCCAGCCGCATTTTTATAACGGACATCAGTGATTTGCGCGCCTTTAATGGCTTGTTCAGGACTGGGCGCTATGCCAGCATTATTCACTGACGGCTCAGTTGCGCCAAGGTCGTTTTCTAGCTCAGTTAAGCTCACATCTTGTTCTGAATTTACTTCAGGCTTTGCGGTATCCTCACCATTATTAGCGGCCGTATCAACATTAATATTGGTAGTCACGGGTGTGGTTTGTACTGCTACTTCAGAGGTTGTCTCGTTATCTGTCTCAGGCTCTGGTGTTTTTTGACAGGCACTCAATAGTGAGATACTCAAAAAAATAGCAGAAACAGCCTGAAAATAGAGGGTAGGTTTAGTTGGGTTAAATATATGGGTTTTCATAAGGAGATGAATATCCGTAAAGAGAGCTTTATTTAAGCACAGTAAATGGTCAGGAACAATCTACCATTTATTAAGTATTCACGGTAATAATGACTTTTCTATTGCCATTATATTTTTAAAGATAGTCTCGATGCTCACATAAATAAATGCCTTGCCACGTTCCTAGTCTTAGTGCTCTATTTACCAGCGGCACAGTCAAACTGACTCCAAACAGAATGCTTTAATGAGCGGGTAGATCATTTGGATTTTTTAAGTCAACGGTGTTTGTAAACGCGTCCGATTTGGTGACAGGCGCGCAAGCATCGCCATTGACAAGGGGGCAAACGATCCTAACATCATATCTGTTAGCCCTTCAGCACATATTGGTGCAATGGCATACCCTTTAGCACCCATCGCACTCATGACCCACATCCGTTTGCTTTGATCTAACTGTCCAACGATTGGATGATAATCAGGCGTTTGAGTGCGAATACCCGCCCGTCCTTGCCACAAACTGAGATTTGTTGGAATGACAGAGTCCATCTCAGGAATGGCAGTCACTAGTTTATCGCGGCTAATCTGATGCTCTTCCTCGCGAATATCCGTGTCTGTATCATTACGTATAAAGCTCGCGCCTAGTAATAAATACGGCGCACCCACTATCACATTATTTAAAGTTTCATCATCTGTTTGCGCGGTAAATAATGCACAGTAGCCACTATATTTGAGCGGAATTTTGGGTAGGCTTGTGAGCTGTGCGACTGTGGGCGTAAACCAAGAAAGCTGACCACGAATTTTACGGCAATCAAAAATACGCTTGTCCAGCTCATGACTCTCAAAAGCAGCGCAAATTACCACATTATCAGCGCTAATGGATATTATCTGTTTATCCTGATTATTGCCCTCAATACAAACACTTTCTTCTGTTTCACTAGCACTCGTAACGTCTAACTGCTGAAAGTGGATGAGCGGATGCGTCAAGATAGTATCTTTCAATGCTTGTGGATTTACCAAGCCAGACTGTGGTAAGTACAAATTCTCTGATAAATCTTGTGTTTTGAGGCCGCTCGCATTTTGCGCCTGTTCGCAGGATAGTGTGGTTGCCATGTCGTCAGGATAATCAGCGATTTGCTCTGTACCGATATTGGCCTTGATTAATAAATCAAGCGCGCCAGTTGGCTCTAGTATTGATGCCCCGCTTTCTTGTTCAGCTTTTGCATTCAGCAAGCGATATAATCTGCTGCTATAAAGATAACCTATGGTATGCAGATGTTCGTCGACATGATGAATGGGCGTCATCTTGGGAGCGAGCAAGGCACGCGGGTTACCTGAAGCGCCTGCTAAGGGGGCTGATTTATCTAATAAGGTGATTTGAATACCGCGATTGGCAAGCGACCAAGCCATCAATAGCCCAGAGACACCAGCACCAATAATAATGGTATGGGCGGGCAGATTATCATTAAGTTTGACAGACTCGCTATTGTTGTCTGTGGCGGGCGCTGCGGTGCTAGCATTATTGTAAAAGGTGATATCTTTACTATTATTAGCATCTAAGTTTATGGTATCTAGCATGATCGCTGTTAGCATTTCGTTCTTACGACCAAAGCCTTTCACTTTTTTAATCTGAAAGCCACAGTTTTGCAGCCCACGTTTGACGATACCGGCACAGCTATATGTGGCAGCGGTGGTCATTGGTCGCGATAAACGCTGCATTTGTGCAAAAATACTATCTGTCCATAAGGTACTATTGCAGGAAGGTGCAAAACCATCTAAAAACCAAGCATCAACATAAGGCGCATGAAAGCTAGCAGCGTTATTTGCCAGTTTAGCTAAGCTTTCAGCAGCATCACCCAACCATATATCGACTGTTAGATTGTCTTCAAAGAAGTTTAGACGATGACAGCCAGCGATGAGAGGTGGGTATGCTGTTAGTAGTGGCTCAATGAATTCAGCAAGCTCAGGCGCACGCTGTCCCCATAGGGCAAGGATCTGCGTTAAATCTACAAGCGGGATGGGATATTTTTCAGTCGTTATAAAATGCAGGCGAGCAGTCGCTAATTGAGGGTATATATCCCGCAGCTGTCGCCATAGCTGCCAAGTTGCTAAGAGGTTCAACCCAGTACCAAAACCCAGTTCAGCGATCGTAAAGCACTGCTTTTCTACAAGGTTTGCTAGTCGCTCTGGCAGTTGATTGTGCGCTAAAAACACATGACGTGACTCTGCTAAACCATCAGCATTTGAAAAGTAAACATCACCAAACTCGCCCGATACAGGCACTTTATTACCTGTATCATCCATCTGCCAGTGAATCTTGGCAGGGGTAATGACGTTTGGCTGTTCAGCGTTATTTAGTTGAGCGTTAGACATGGCGAAGTTCTTAAGAGCGTTGCTAGCTACAGCCTGACCAAAATAAAATCACTACAGCGTCAACCTCGCTGACCATACTCATGTATGGCTTATACTCGGTTTTTGTTGTAGATGTTATTTTAGGTTGACTGTATATGTGAAGAGTCAGAAAAATTGAATTCCATCAAGTGTTGTTAAGCCAAGTGCCGTTAAGCCAAGTGCCGTTAAGCATAGACAGACAATCAAATAATTTTAATCAATAAAAACAGGTATTACCAACGTTCGCGGCGCACAAACACCAACCAAGACACAAAAATACCCACCAATAAGCTGATTAACACCGTGAACGCGCCATATAAAAACAGTTGACCTTTACTCTCATAGACCAAGACATTGGCTTGGGTTTGCAAGTCATTGACCTGTCGTTGGAGTTGGGCATTACGACTGAGTAACTCTTGATTGGCGGTATTTAGCGCCTTGTTGGAGGGTTGCAGCTGTGCCGCCAAGGTATTGTTAATATCAAGGCTTGAATTTGGGGTCGTTACTGGCGCGGTAGCCGCTTGTTCCGCCAACGGATCAGTCGTACCTGTATTCACACTCGTATTGGTAACGGTGGGGGCAGCGTGCGCTGACATAGCCGCGATTAGCATGACGGCAGCAAGACTACATTGATAGTGGCGACTTTTTGACAAGGATGCGCACTGATTCACGACTGTGCTACTTTGTCTGATACGCTGTCATCGGGCTTGGGTAAGGTATAGATAAAGGGTCTGATATCGACATGACTGTACACACCGTCACGCAAGTAAGGCTCAGCGTTTGCCCATGTCTGTGCTGCTTCAATAGAGTCAAAGTCAGCAATGATTAAGCTGCCTGACATCTCGCTTTTACCATGCTCAATAGGTGTCGGACCGGCGATAATTAACCGTTGTTCGCGATCTAATGCTTGCAGGCGCTCGACGTGCTCTGCGCGGGTAGTCTGCCGTTGTGCGCTACTATTAGCAACGTCATGACCAATAATGGCAAATAAAGACATAATAATTCCTTAATAAATAGTAATAATAAATCGTATCATCATTAATGAGTAATCATTATCAATATTAGGATTTTGCAGTAATGAGTTATGATAAGACAGTAAACTTGCATACCGAATGGTGAATCATTCTAGCGGCTACTTATCTAGCAATTACTTACCTAGCGGCTAATTATTTAGCGCTTACTTAGCCGTTTTATCGGTCAGCGCTGGATTGATATGTTTTTTTAGCAGCGCAAACTGAGCGATTACGAACACCAACATAATAGGAATCCAGCCATAAGTTTTGAAGTTGATCCAAGCCTCATCCGACATGGTAAATGCCGTGATATAATGCAGTACACCCATAAAGGCAAAAAACAGTGCCCAAGCGACGGTTAGTTTTTTCCAACCGCTAAGCGTCAAGGTAAAGACTTCTTTCATCGCTAGCTGCATCAACGGCTTATTGATAGCGGCACTGACAAGCAGTGTCAAAGCAAAAATGCCATTAATAATCGGTGATTTCCAACGCAAGTAAATGTCATCGCGTAGCAAAAGCGTACCGCCACAAAATACGATGGTCAATAATAGAACCACCCATTGCTGCTTATCAAATTTGCCTTTTTGGCGGATAAAATGAATGGCGTAGACAACAATAGTGGCAATCAGTAAAGCGCCTGCTGCCGCCAAAATACCTTGGGTACGGGCGACAATAAAAAAAGCGATCAAGGGAACAAAGTCTAATAGGGCTTTCATAGCGTGTGGCATGTCCAACGAAACGTATGGGGTAGTTTACACGTCTACTGCGCCAAAAAAAAGCAATCAACACGATAATCGTTTTATATGACATCCCTTAGCCATTTTTTGGCATTTTATTGATACCATACTCATAAGCGTTATCACATTCAAAACCTTAAGGCCACTTTATATGAAAATCGACTTACATTGTCACAGTACCTGCTCAGATGGCACTTATGCGCCAACAGAAGTGGTGCAACGCGCCCATGCGGCTGGCGTCGATGTATTGGCATTGACAGACCACGATACATTATTGGGTATCGATGACGCGAGAGCCACTGCCACTGCCTGTGGCATGACGCTTATCAATGGTGTTGAAATCAGCTGTGAACATACGCTGAATGGTGGTTACGGTAAAAATAAATCCACCAACAAGATTATTCATGTGCTGGGACTGGATTTCACTGACCGCGAAAAAATGCATGCAACGCTGCAGCAATTACAGGATAGCCGCGCCACGCGTGGTCAACGAATCACTGAAAAGCTCAGCGAGCTATTAGATATCAACTATGATGAGCTGTGGCAAGCCGTACTGGACAAAGCGAGCGGTAATCCACAAGCAGTTGGGCGTGCACATATCGGTCAAGTGTTATTTGAGCGTGGCGAAGTGAAAACGGTACAAAAAGCCTTTGATAAATACTTAGCAGACAATAAACCGGCTTATGTGGCAATTGATGCACTGAGCATGGCTGACGGCATTGAGCTGATTCACGCGTGCGGCGGCAAAGCAGTACTGGCGCATCCAACGCGCTATCAGCTCTCGGCGACGCGAGTGCGTAAGCTTATCGAAGAGTTTGCTCAGCTGGGCGGTGACGCTTGTGAGCTGCCTGCGAATAGTGAACCGATTAGCACTCGTAGAATGGTCGATCGCAGCATAGCAGAGCACAAGCTCGTTACCTCGATAGGGAGCGACTTCCATGGTAGTAATATGCCGTGGCGACGGATAGGAGATGTGCCGACATTGCAGCCAGAACAACAAGGCATTTGGCAGTCTTTTACGGCATTGGCTTAGTCCAAAATAAGGTATCACTCAGACCCAATAGATAAGCTAAACTATCTTTGTTTAATAATTCTTAAATGTTATTTAATATTTTCAAAGGACAACTTTTGATTATATTAAGTCATGAACGATAATAATCGTTAAAATTTGACTCGCAATTATCTAGTAACGCCATGACGCAAAGCCATGCCATAAAAAAAGATGCCAGATATTGACGTATAAATCACTTAAACAGATTGATAGTTAAAGGAAAGATTGCCACACTAAATGCGACAGTTTGGGTTTAATATAAGTTAGCCCCTTTATTTTCTTGTTTGGTCTTAGCTCAATCACTTTTATTATCTGCGGTAGCCCAATTATGGCTGTAAAGATATCTCATTTAGGCTATAAAAAACTCTCCCGAGTTATTTTTGAATGGCAGGCGGCCGATAGGGCGTCGCTGCTGGCCTTATTTGTGTTGATAGAAGTGTTTTCCCATTGGCTATGGTGCTTGATGGTCTGGTGGTGTCGAGATACGCTCAATGATTATGTCAATATTCAACTGTTATATCCACTATGGTTAGGGGTGACGGTAACAGGATTGTTTATTTGGTGGCTAATCGGCTGCTTATCTCGTAGCGGAAACAACGGTAAAGATTTGGATAAATGGCAAATAATGTTCATTGTGCCTTATACCATTTATATTGCCGTGATCATCGTGATGATAGGCTACAGCAGTTTGTTTGCAGGGGTGTCGCTGGTTGGTGGTGCGATGCTAGGAATGGTGTTGATCAAGCGTCGTTATGCTTGGCGGGTATTTTTGCTGCAAGTTTTTCTGATTTTGTTGGCTATCGTATCGCCTTATCTTGGTATTGATTTGCCTAGCTTGCGTCAGCTAACGGTGATTTATCCCATGCTTGATACTCCAAGTTATTTGAATTACAACGAAGTCATGGCTATCGAAAATGCCGTTGCCGCCTCCGCTTTTGAAAGTGCGACATTGGACTGGGACAGCATGAGTGAATTGCAGCTCTCTTCAACATTTTTTTGGCGATTAACCCATGTGTTTTTGGCATTGCCCAAAGCTGTTTTTATCGTTTATATGTTTCGCACCTTGCTATTGATATTGGATGACAGCAAAAAAGAAGTGCTGCTACATGCCAATCAAGACGAATTGACCAAACTAAAAAACCGCCGTTATGGTTTGACGCAAATGAAGCAAGTGCTGAAGTCAGTAGAAGACCATCAAGATATCAGCGTTATTTTATTGGATTTGGATTGGTTTAAAGAGGTCAATGACAATTACGGTCATGAGATAGGAGACCGAGTTTTAGTGGAGGTCGCACAGACGCTCTTGCAGTCTTTAACTGATGAAACCATCATTAGTCGTTATGGCGGGGAAGAGTTTCTGATTGTATTGCCAGATACGAATCACGACACGGCTATGATCATTGCTGAACAACTACGGCTAAGCATTGCTAAGCAAACCATAATTGTCGATGACAATATAAGTTTTAATGTGACTGCCAGCTTAGGGCTGTATACGCTGACGCATGACGAGCGCAATTGCATAAAGCAAGCGTGCAAAACACCCATCCAAAAAGAAGCGTCGCAGTCGCTTGTAATACCGCGGATCATCAAATCGTACAGCAGTAAACGAGCGAATCGTCAAACTCCCACAGCGCAGCTACCGCATGATATTTGCCAGCGTTTAATTTGTATGGCGGATAAAGCTTTATACGAAGCCAAAGGCTGTGGTCGCAATCAAGTGGTGAGTGCCAACGAGATGTTGGCGGCAGAAAATAATAATATTAAGGTGCTCTACGGCACATGACTAGCGACCATAGTCGAAGGACCGCATACGCTTTAGTGTATTAATTGCTTTACTAAGCTTGCCAAAACACTGGTGGCAAAGCTGCCTGTCGTTAAAGTGAAATTTAGCACCAAGATTTGCGTCTCACCTTTATCCTGCCATTCCCAAGATAGCGCTTCAATAGGTAGGCGTAGCGCACGTCGTTGTGCTTTTACCTCGCGCTGCTCTAAGCCATTTGCCAAGCGACCTAATAGCGGGTTTTGCTGAATCAGGTCATTCTCGATATCTGCCGCCACACCGCTGACTTTATCATTGCCTGCACCCCATAGCACAGCAGTAGGATGGATATCACCCGTCTCAAGGCGTGTACGCAACGTATCGTCTATGGCTTCGCTAGTAAATATTGACCCTGAACCATCTAAGTTAAACACTTCGCCTGCCAATCCAGTATTCCAGCTGCCATCACGCACTCGTGCTGCCAATATCTCATTGAAAATCAGACTACGTGCAGCAGACAACTCCATGCTGTTTTGCTCTCGTGGTACGCGCTTACTTTTGCTCTTTTTGGATTGTGGTCTGCTTTGTTGCGGTGGACGCGCAAACAGCGATAATGCTTCTCTAATATTATTACCATTACGTCCAAAACGCTGAGGACCAAAATAGTTGGGCACGCCAGTTGTGCTGATGTTTGCTAAATGCTGCTCGACACCTTGCTTTGCCAATACTAATTGCTCAGGTGTTGGCGATATCGTATCGAAATTAGTAAATTGGATATCACGCAAGGTAATGATAAATTGGTTGGCACGATGCGTGCCGCGATTGAGCTTTTTATTGTGCCATTGCTGGTCGATGATAGTGACCGATTCATTGGCTCCGATATCTATCGGCGTAAACTCAACAGTTGGCAACTGCTTTTTAGGTATCCGTAAGCTGAACCACTGCGTTGTCAATGCATGACGATCTTTCAGGCCTGAATAGCCAACATCGCGCAGAGGAATATCTGCCCACTCTGACAGCAGTTTTGCCAGATATGCGGTGTTCATTCCTGATTTTTGGATATGCAGCCATAGGTGCTCACCTTCACCTGTGAATTCGAGCGGCAATAGCTCATTAACGATGAAATCAGTTGCGTTGGCTTTATAGGTTACTTGCTGTACAGGTGGTTGAATAGGCTGGGGTAACTGCGCAGTATCTGTCGCTGCGGTAATATCGATGCTTGCTATATCAAACTGCTCATTATCTTGAGTGCTTTCAAGAGCGGATTGAGGGCTAGCATTAATATCTGTGATGGCATTAGGAGAAGTCATAAAATCGTCTTTTATTTTGAGGATAAATTTTAACAAGAAGCGTTAAAGATAGGGATTAAAGGTTAAAGATTACGTTTTGCAACGCAGTAAACATACAAAAAAACAGCGTGTGCGAAAGGGTCTTGCTACTATCAATGCATAGCGTTTTAAAAAAGCATTTAAAAAACAGAGAGAAAACAATGTTTTTCGTTGAGACTGACTGATGCGATAGGGTTATTTTCAACACGTTTGATTCAGGAAACCATTATAACTGTTAAGGAAGACTTATGACCAATGCAACGATTCACACAGTGACTATTAATAAGGCCGATATTGCCAGTGGCGGCATGAAATCGTACAAGCAAGATGATGATAGTATCATCTTAATTACCCGCGATGACGATGCGTTTCAGGCGTTCGATGGCAAATGCCCGCATGCAGGCGCAGATTTAGGCACAGGCTTGCGTTGTGGCAATCGCGTGGTCTGTCCTTGGCATCATGCGACGTTTGATAGCCGTGATGGGACGCTATTAGAGCCAATAGCGACAGAAGGCTTGACTCAATATGAAGTGACCGATAACGGTGACAGCTTGACGGTGAATACCTCAGCTAAGATAGATAAACAGATTGCAAATGACAAACTGACGGATACACATACCCTCATCGTGGGCGGTGGCGCGGCTGGTTTTATGACAGCGCATCAACTGCGTAACACTGGCTATGGCGGCAAAATCACCTTGATTAGTGCTGATGACAAAGCCCCTTATAACCGTCCATTATTGTCCAAAGCATTTTTAGCGGGCAATATGCCTGAAGAAAAGCTGCTCCTGGGCGGTGCAGATTGGGCGAGCAAATACGATATTAACTTACTCTTAAATAAAACCGTCAGCGAAATATTACCCAATGAACGTACGATTGTCATCAAAGATAAAAATGGTCATAGCGACAGACAAACCGCCGATTTTTTAGTGGTCGCAACAGGCGCTGAGCCAAAGATACCGCCTTTTAAAGGGGCTGAGCTTGATGGCGTTTATACACTGCGCAGTATGGATGATGCCAAATTGATCAAAGCGGCCAGTCACGATCAGCGTGTGGTGATTGTCGGTACTGGCTTTATCGGTATGGAGGTCGCTTCCGCATTGGCGCAAGCAGGCACGACGGCTTCTATTACGGTCATCGGACAAGATCATCGGGTGATGGGAAATATTGTCTCCGAAACGGTCAGTAATGCGCTGATTAAGCTGCATGAGGAAAAAGGTATTCAGTTTGTCTTTGATGCCAGTGTGACCGAAATCGTCGAGGTAAAAAAAGCAGATGAGACTAGCGACAGCAATTTTTCGCAAGTTGGCGGTATTAAACTAGCAAATGGTGAGCAAGTTGATGCAGATATCGTGATTTTAGGGACTGGTGTAGCACCACGTATAGAATTGTTCGAAGAAGTAAATGCGCCAGATGGCGTGCAAGTGGATGACCATTTGCAGCTACGTGATGGGGTTTATGCATTGGGCGATATCGCGAAAGCTTCTGGACAAATGGGGCGCATGCGCATCGAACATTGGCGGGTGGCCTTGCAACATGGCTTAGTGACTGCGGCTGCAATATTAAATGATGATAGTGTCAGCTCGCTGGCCGCGCGCATTCCATTCTTTTGGACGATGCAATATGGCAAAAGTCTACGCTATAGTGGACATGCCGCGACACCCGATCATAATATCTTGTTTGGTTCGCCAGACACGCTAAATTATATCGAATATTACTTTGATGATGATGGGGAAGACACACGTGCTAGTGCGGCTAGCACTTTAGGGCGTGATAAAGAATTGGTTGCCTTCTCTGAACTGCTCCGCCGTGGTCATGCACCGACGCGTGCACAGATTCATGCTGGATTTAATATTATCGACCAAGCGCAGGCGTTATCGCCCTAGCACTCAAAATGTATACGTATTACTATTAAGGCTGGCCTATTAATTTGGGTCAGCTTTTTTAATACATATAGTCAGTTCAATATAAAAAAATATGACAAATACAAACATCCAGCTGGTATAAATTTCTCTCACTTGCTGTGTGCTTTGCACTTCAGAGGCTTCGAAAAATTCATCCCAGCAGTAATGTATTCTTTTTAAAGTAAATCCACTATAGCTAATAAAAGGAAAAATTATAATATGAATAAAAACACTATGAATAAAGATTACTTGAGCAAAGACTCAGTATTTTTACGTCAGGCGGAAGCAAGTGATATTGGCGCACTGGAGCAGTTATTAAACTGCTGCTATCGGGAAACGGCGGGCTGGACCAATGAGGCAGATTTGGTCGGCGGTATTCGTATCACGCCAGATGAGCTGGCTAATACCATCGCAAATCCCAAACACTATCTGTTTGTGTATCCAAAAACAACCAGTGGTGAAGGTGAGGCAGAAGAAACGGGTGAGCTACTCGGTTGTATCGCGGTCGATATCAAAACCAATAATGACTCAAACAAAAAAGCCTACATCGGTATGTTTGCGGTACATCCTGTGCTACAAGGGCAGGGCGTTGGCAATGTGATTTTGCAAGCAGCAGAAACCTTCGCTACTCGTCATTTATCGTCAAATGGGCAAGCAGCTGATAAAAACCCTGCGCGTTTGACCATGTCTATCTTGAGTCATCGTCCTGAGCTTTTGGCTTACTATCAGCGCCGCGGCTATCAGTTAAATGGTAATAAAATGCCATTTCCAAACGATGGCAATAATGGCGAGCCAAAGCGTGAGGATTTGGAGTTATTGGAGTTAGAAAAAATCGTTAGCTAACAAAGTCGATCTGTCTGAATCAACGCCAAAAATGCTTGAAGGTCATAAATAGACCAATACTTAGCAGGATAAATGCCACGATAATTAAGCGCTTAAACCAGTTAAATGCTGGCAAGCGCGTGGCATTGTCATCAGACATCAGATAAGCAAACAAAAACAACAAGCTTGCTGCCAATGTCATAATTCCCAGACCAATCGGTAATATAAATAAGTACACCTGCCACACAGTCATCTCTCAACGGTCAGTATTAATTGCATCATAGCAGTATCGGGATTGTGCTGTCTGTATGAACGTGACTTCACTTAAATTTCCCAGAGCTATTAGAATAGAGGTGATTCAAATACAGAAAAGAGATATTGAATAAAAATAGGCAAATATCGAGAAAATAAGTTGGATATCTAAGATATAATTCTATATAGTTCGAGTAACTTTATAGATACATTAAGAACGAGGGGATTAGTGATAAATAATCAACGAAAATCTCAATTATCAGTAATAGTCATATAGATATCACATGGCTATTACTGATAATTGAGGCACTTGCAAAACCAGTTTTAGGTTTTATCGAGCGAGTGATGAGTTGGTTTCGACTATTGAAACTGAGCCATGTTCCTATAAGTTATTCATAATAAAGTCATTGAAATATATTAAATAAAGCCACCCTTATTCTTAGAGAGATAACATGCTAAAAAAAATCGCTTTTCTAACGATTACATCAATACTATTTGCCGGTTGTGCTTCTGTACCCACTGAAAATGTTGAAGTATCTAACGTACTCAAGCAAGTGAAAGCACCTAGTGCCAACAATGCTGGTCTATATATTTATCGTAGCAATAGTGTGGTGGGTGGGGCTTTAAAGAAAGATGTGTGGGTAGATGATGAATGTATTGGTGAAACTGCGCGCGGCACTTTCTTCTATCATGAAGTACTAGGCAATATGCAGCACAAAGTTTCTACCGAATCTGAGTTTTCTCCTAACGATTTAATGATTGATACTACAGCGGGTAATAACTACTTTGTAAAACAATATATTAAGCCAGGTTTAATTGTTGGTGGTGCGGGTGTTAAGTTGGTACCTGAAAGTGAAGGCAGGGAAGCAATCGCTGACCTCAAGCTCGGCATAAAAGGGACTTGTAGCAAGTAGTGCAAGTCACTATCCATAAAGAAAGGCCACTCGATTCAGAGTGGCCTTTTCATTTTAAGTCATACAATAATGACTAACGCATCGTCACAAACTCTTCTGAGCCAGTTGGATGAATGGCAACTGTATTGTCAAAGTCCGCTTTAGTCGCGCCCATTTTGATGGCGACGGCAAAGCCCTGAATCATCTCATCGACACCAAAGCCAAGACCGTGTAGACCAATAACTTTTTCATCATCGCCCAAGCATACCAGTTTCATCATACACTTCTGACGATGCTGGGTCACTGCACTATACATTGAGGTAAATGTTGAGTTATAGCATTTGATATTGTCCTTGCCATAGCGTTCAACCGCGTCGATTTCAGACAAACCAATCGTACCAATAGCAGGATGGGTAAAGATCACCGTTGGTATCAACGTATAGTCTAAATGCTCATTAGGCTTGTTGTTAAACAAACGCTCGGATAAGCGGCGACCGGCGGCAATAGCCACAGGCGTCAAATCCACACTATCTTCGATAATATCGCCGACCGCATAGATATTTGCAACATTGGTATTTTGGAACTTATCGACTTTAATTTTGCCGATTTCGTTCGTTTCCACACCCGTCACTTGCAGGTTGATATTGTCTGTCGATGGCGCACGACCAATCGCCCAAATCAAACAATCTGTCGCGTCTAAGCTGCCATCTTTGGTACATAAAGTCAGGCTGCCATCTTCATTTTTATTGACTTCCGTGAGCGTGGTATTAGTGTGCAATTGAATACCGTCTTGCTCCATCTCTATGAGCAATGCCTCTACCACACTGTGGTCAAATGAGCGTAGCGGCGAGTGCTGGCGTACGTATAAATGCACCTCAGCGCCCAAACTGTTTAACACGCCTGCGATCTCGACAGCGATATAGCCTGCGCCCACAATCGCCACGCGTTTTGGCAAATGGTTCAAAGCAAAAAAGCCGTCAGAATCGATACCGTATTCTGCACCCTTGATATCTGGCTGAATCGGGTGACCACCCGTGGCAATCAAAATATGGTCAGCGGTAATCAGCTCGCCATTCACTTCTACGGTATTGGTATCGACAAATTTGGCAAAGCCTTTGATAACTTCTACACCGTTTTTGGCCAAATTATTGTCATAAGAGCGATGAATATTTTCGATATATTGTTGACGGCTCTGCACCAGTTTTTGGAAGTCAAAACCTTTAACATCCACATCAAAGCCATAGTCTGGCGCATATTTATGAATAGCCTCGGCAACTTGCGCGCCATACCACATCACTTTTTTGGGTACACAGCCCAAGTTCACACAAGTACCGCCCAATTGGTTGGCTTCGATAATGGCACATTTTTTGCCATAGCTCGCCGCACGGTTGATTGAAGCAATGCCACCGCTACCGCCGCCTATGGCGATATAGTCATAATGTTTGGTCATAATGAATCTCTTTATTAAGTTGTTATTGGTGCTATCTTGGACTCTACCGTAATGGGTCTTATCATCCATCTTACAAGTTTTTTGTGGTTAGGGTATGTTAAGTCACTTCGATGTGGTTAGTTTTTCGCTAGAAACAGCCTAATATTTAAATGTCTATACCTGCCTAAACCCACTTAAACCTATTTAAACAATGGCACGACGTCTATAAAATAGCAGCCCGGGAATGGACAAGCCGAGCACCAACCCTGAAGTCACAAATAAAGCTTCAAACAAATACACCATCATTTGGCTAAATAACTCATCTGAAAAACCAAAATATCCAATCTGCACCATGCTCACCATCGCCTTATAAGCAGCGATACCGGGCATCATACAAATGACACTGGGCGAAATTAATGCTTTGGGCGGTAGGGTGTATTTCTTGGAAAAATACACGCCTAAAAAGCTGGCAAGCATCGCCCCAAAAAAGCTAGCAACCACGATATGCACATGTTGATAAACAAGAGCCGTCTTTAGTCCAAAGCCAAACGCGGTCATCAGCAAGCAAGGCAGGATATAGCGTTTGGGTACGCTAAACATCAGCGTCCAACCAAGGGTAATAATACACGACAGCGCAACGGTCTCAATGAACCACATCTTAAAACCCCCAGTGCTGTATGCGAAGTAAAACCAGTGCCATCACGATGCCAACGCACGCTGATAGGGTCAGCATATAAGTAAAAACTGCACGTCCAATCCCAATATTGACATAGCCTTTTAAGATATCTGAGAAAGAATTGATCAAAGGAAAGCTTGGTACTAATAAGAGCACACTAGAGGCAACCGCAATATCGGCATTATTCCCAATATCAAAATAGTAGGTCGTCGCTCCAATTAAGGAAGCGATAAATGCCGTCACAATGACGGTGATAAAAGGATTGAAATGCTGCTTGGACAGGTAAATACGGGTGAACATCGCTACCATACCAGCGATAAATGTCACTGCGGTAATCGACCAACTGCCACCATTCAGGTAAGCAAACGCCGCACAAGACGCGCCAACAAATATGCCTACTAGCCACGTTGGATACACGGTTTTATCCAGCTCATCAAACGCAAGAGTGGTGCGGTCAGTCAGCTCAGATTTCAGCTGATTGTTATCTGGCTTGTCGCTATTTGTGTCGGCTTCGGTTTTATTAATAATTTGCTGGATTTGTACCAGTAAATTGACGTTGATGCTTTGATTAATCGTGTCTCTGGTGGTGGTAATACAGCGCTCGTCACAGATAGTCGTCAGAGTGATGGCATTAAAATTTAGCGAACATTCTACGCTGTTCATCCCCAACGCAAGCCCCAAGCGTTTGCATAAGTCCACCACCACGGCAGACTCAGCGCCATACTGCATAAGGAGTAATCCGCAGCGCACGCATAATCGAGTAATGTGCTGTTGCTGTACGTAGCTGATAGAGGTCATTGATTAGATACGCATGTTGGCTATTGGGATATTTGTGAATAGTATAAGTATGAGCATTGTGAGTGGTTATGAGGTATCAATACGGCAAGGTAACGATAGCATAACTTGCCGTGCTTATTTGCTACTATTATAAAGCGTAAACCCCTGTAGTAAGGAGAATAAAATGCATATCGCTATCTTAACCCTGACTTTTACTTTACCCGGTTGTGGCTCGTTAAAAGAAAAACGCCACCGTATGGGTGGCTTGCATGCACGCTTTGGCAATACGCCAAGCGTCGCGGTATGTGAGAGCGGCGAGCGTGATCGGCATGATGCCAGTGAATGGACGTTTGTGATCGTTGGATTGTCTAAACGTGAGGTCGAGTCTCAGTGCAGCCAAATTGAGGAGAAGATAGAACATACGGTAGATGCGCGGGTGATGAATGTTGAGAGGGAGTTTGTTTAGGTTAATTGGTAATTATCTCAAGTCTGAAAAATGTTTAACTTGTAGGTTGGGTGGAGCTTGCGACACCCAACATTTACTTTAAAAAAGAATATACTCATCTGCCCCAATTGATAGGAAGCAAACCATCCGTCACAAATCGATGAAATGAAGAATATTGCCAGTCTTTAGCCTGTTTAACATACCCATGTTTAATAGGGTTCATATGAATATAATCAATATGTGCTCGATAGTCTGATTCATCGCGAATGCAATGCTCCCAAAATCGACGTTGCCAAATACCACGCTCGCTTTTTTTAAGTCTGCTATTTGAGATAGATTCTGTTTTAGCAATATGATAAGAAAAGTAATATTTAATGAGTTTTATTCGTTTACAGAAGTCTGCATCATTATTTGGCATAGTACATAACATATGCAAGTGGTCTGGCAAGATAACAATAGCATCAATGTAGAAGGAGTGTTTTTGTTTGACCGTTTGAAAAGCATGTCGAAGCGTTTCAACTTCTTTGATTAGTAAATCGCTAGATCTATCAGCTAGGTTGATAGTGAAAAAGTAGGTTGCTCCTTTTTGATAGTGCCTTCGATATTGCATGCTATTCTGCAAATTATAACTAATAGCTGATATTACTTAATTTTGTTGGGTGTCGCAAGCTCCACGCCAACCTACGGATTGTAGGTAATTCCGCGTTTAAATTGTAGGTTGGTGTCGAAGGATGAGACCTAACGAGTTGGTTTTGATGAATATGAGACAGTTGGGTTTCCTTCGTTAACCCAACCTACGAGTTGATTTTTCCTGTTAGCCCAACCATAGGCCACGATGAATCCAACATTGATAATAGTGAAAGTAAGATAAAGCAATGTCAAACTTGGAAACGATCAATTAACTTACGAATTATAAATTGCCTTTATAATTTTAGAGATCATAAATCAAAATTATTAATACGTTTGTTAATCTTCAAGATATCATGCTTTATAAGTGCTGAGCCTTTCCCAAACTTTGTGTAACTGCTTATAATCCACTAACAGGAGAATAAGCAATGAC
>NZ_BMZR01000003.1:332058-549140 GCF_014652895.1 Psychrobacter glaciei | reverse complement strand
TCCATCAGTATCACGCTAAACTCTTCCGTCATCAATGCGTGATAGCCATCTAAACCTGTTATGTGATGATCCACAATAAACCCAGCTTCCGTTAAGCCTTTTTTTATGTACTCGCCAAGCTTCAACTCATCTTCTACCAGCAGTACTTTCATGGTAATTCCTCAGTACGATTATAATTATTTAATGTTTTAACCCACACAGATGACAAAATTGACTGGTAGCTGACAAAGATGTCATCTGTTCGTAATCAGATTGTCAGTCTTCATTTGCTAATCTGTATGAATGAAACATAGTTGTTCATACCTAGCGACTATGAATTATTTTCACAGGTAATCAATTCAAACATCTAACAACTTACAAAAGAGGTTTTACATGAAAACATATGGTTCATTCAAAAAAGCAGTACTGCTATCGGCTTCTGTACTTATTGGTATTACTGCGGCTAATGCGCACACTACCGAGCTAAGTACGTCAGTCATCAATAACTGTGATGCGGTTACTGACTTTGCAAAAAACTTGGATCACAACGATGCGCAAGTTTCTAGTACGCAAATGAAGCGCTATAATGATGCACGAGTGGCTTGTGAGATCGAACACAAAGATCAGCATCTACAGTCTGAAAAGTATTTCGTAGATAAGTATGGACGTGATCGTGATTCTAATGCTGCCTCAATACTAAATGAATACAAGCAACATTAAAAACTAAAAACAGCAAGATGACAATATTGTAATCTTGCTGTCATCTCTCTGTCAGAATCAATGAAGTATGCTTTAAAATAACTTAACATCCCAAAGATTTTTTGACTTTATACCAAATCAAATAAGGATTTACCATGTCATTATTCAAATCAATGCCACTATCTAAATCAATCGTAGCCACTGCTATAGCCTTAGTTGTTTCAACGTCAGCTTTGGCACATGACCCAAAAATGCATGCGCAGAAAGATCAGATGAACTGCGAAAAGATGGAAAAGCATATGGATATGATGGGAAAAATGGATCATAGCAAAATGGATATGAACGATCCTGCTATGAAAGCCATGATGACCAACATGAGCAAAATGAAAGCGATGTATCAAAAGCATTGCGTTACTAATGACAGTGCTTCTAAGTAAATCTAGTCGCGCTCGCTAGGTAAAGAGTCAGGTTCAACGACAAATATTGCCTAACCTAACATCAGATGACAATCTCATTTTGACAGCAATAAATTGTAGGACGGATATATGAAATTTTTATTGGGTGCGCTTTTTGCCACACTTGTGGCAGTCGTTGGGGTTTTTGCAGTTGTTACTAGCGGCATTGTCAATATAGGAGCAGATCAAGCGCATAACCCAATAATGTATAAACTCTTAGAGACTGCCCGCACGCGTTCAATAGCGAATGCTAGTAAGGACATTACGGTTCCCAACTTAGAAAAGACAGAAATGATCAGCTCGGGCGGTGCCGATTACAAAGATATGTGTGCAGGTTGTCACTTGTCTCCTGGGGTAGAAAGCACTGATTTTAGCGCCAGTTTATATCCTAAGCCGCCAAGTTTTACCAATGTTGACTTGGTTGAACGCTATAAGACCGATGCCGGTGCTCAGCAAGCTTTTTGGGCCATCAAACACGGCATTATGGCATCAGGTATGCCAGCATGGGGCGCTTCGCACGATGACGATAGAATGTGGGCAATGGTCGCTTTTATCAGATCGTTACCTGACTTAGATGAAAATCAATACACCATGCTAACGACTAGGATAGACGATGATATGTTGGACATGTCATTTGATGGTGAGATGGATATGTCTGGTGATGGTGAGATGGATATGTCTGGTAATGGATCCGGCATGCAACATTGATTATTCGTAAGAAATGCAGTACTAAATAGTGCTGCCTTTTGCGATTTAAGCTTTACCAATACTACTTTGGTCAGTGTTACGGCTTTAATTTTTATAAATTTGATCGTCAGATAAACGCTCAGGAGTGATTTTATGAGACGCTATACCAATATATTTTCTAGTGAACACAACCGGTTATCTGGTCGTGTTCTTTTAGTGATGATGACATCTTCACTATTATTAGCGGCTTGTAGTCAACCTAACGCTGCTGCTGACTCAACACCAGCGACTGAGCCAACGACCGCTACGCAAACCGCGCAAACAGAGCAACCAAAAGCGGAAATAATGCCTGTCAGTGCTCATTCAGACACCCAGCCAACTATCCTAAAAAATATCTCAGCCACCGTCTATAAAGACGCCAATTGTGGCTGCTGCAAAGAATGGGTCGGTTATGCCGAAGGTCATGGCCTAAATGCAACCGCACAGAACGTTGAAGATTTGTCCTTGTTTAAAGAGCGCTACAGCGTACCGCAGCAGATGCGCTCTTGTCATACCGCCGTCACTACTGACGGCTACGTATTTGAAGGTCATGTCCCTGCCAAATATATGGCACAGTTCCTAAAAAACCCACCAAGTGATGCGATCGGTCTTGCCGTACCTGGCATGCCAGTCGGTAGCCCTGGTATGGAATATCAAGATAAATTTATGCCGTATAAAGTGATGCAACTTAACAAAGACGGCTCAACAGCCATTTATGCAACCATTGACTCACCGCAGCAGCAATTATAGTTTGAGTGACGTTTAAATAGCTTATCCAGCGCTACTAATGGGCTGTCGCAGACATAAGCTTGACTGATAAATATATAGACTCAACTCCCATTTCATGGATTAAGTTAGGTAAATAATTATGAACAAGAATATGCTTAACCGTAGGCGTTTTTTGACAGGGTCCTCTACTCTATTAGGGGCCTCCATGCTATCCACACTGCCGTCTATTGCCAATAGTGCGCTAGGAAAAGGTCAACAAAACGTAGCCGTCAACAGTGATAAATCTGACCATATCGTACCTATCCTAACCGGTAATGAGTTTGACCTGTATGTCAGCAAGAAGCCCGTTACTGTCAATGGCAAGTCGAGTATGGCAACCCTCATCAATGACTCACTGCCAGCGCCAACGCTAAAGATGCAAGAAGGCGATACCGTGACCATCCGTGTCCATAACCAGATGAATGAGTCGACCTCTATTCACTGGCATGGCTTGCTCGTCCCATTTGAAATGGATGGTGTGCCAGGTATCAGCTTTGATGGTATTCCTGCGAACAGTACCTTTACCTATAAATTCAAACTCATTCAATCAGGTACATATTGGTATCACTCCCATACTGGCTTTCAAGAGCAAACTGGGATGCGCGGCGCTATCGTCATTGAGCCTAAAGGCCGCGAACGCCATCCAGTCGCCGAAGATCACGTGATTTTATTGAGTGATTGGACACACCGCGATCCGCATAACTTGCTAAAGCTATTAAAGCAGCGCGCTGACTTTGATAACTACCATTTGCCAG
Organism: Psychrobacter glaciei; assembly: GCF_014652895.1. Lineage (GTDB taxonomy): Bacteria > Pseudomonadota > Gammaproteobacteria > Pseudomonadales > Moraxellaceae > Psychrobacter > Psychrobacter glaciei. The sequence continues at coordinate 545,758 of NZ_BMZR01000003.1, read as the reverse complement.
ATTTTAAAAAGCTATTGTCTGATATTGCCGCAACAGATCTAGAAGCCGCTTATGACAAGCGCAAAATGTGGAATAAGATGCGCATGATGCCGACAGATTTTACCGATCTGTCTGGTGAGAAGACATTCACTTACCTTATGAATGGTAAGACCACCGCCGCCAATTGGACACAGCTAGTGAAAGCGGGACAGCCCGTCAAACTACGCTTTATTAACGCCTCAGCACAGACGATATTTGATGTGCGTATACCGGGTCTGAAGATGACCGTCGTCTCAACGGATGGCAATGATGTCGCACCCGTTGCGATTGATGATTTCCGCATTGGCGTAGCTGAGACTTATGATGTCATCGTCACGCCGACCAAAGATGCACATACGATATTTGCCCAAAATATCGATCGTTCGGGCTATGTCGCGACCACGCTTGCGACCAAAAAAGGCGCGCGAGCTGCCATACCGGCTATGGACAAGATCGAATGGCTGACCATGGCTGATATGATGGGGGCTATGGGTGACAAAGGCTACAAAGCAAAACATGCTAAGACCGAGTATGACTTCAAGAGTGATATGCGCGTCGACAGTCCACGTATGAACCTCGATGATCCTGGTATTAACCTGCGTGATATTAATAGAAAGGTTTTGACTTATGATCAATTGCGCTCCGTGGATGAGCAAGTATTGGCAGAGCAGCGCAAACCTACTAGAGAGATCGAGCTACATTTAACGGGCAATATGGAACGCTATATTTGGGCGCTAGATGGTGTCATGTTTAAGGATGCAACGCCTGTTAATATTAAACCTAACGAGCGCGTGCGCATCACCTTAGTCAATGACACCATGATGAATCATCCGATGCACCTGCATGGTATGTGGAGCGACTTGCGCACCCCATCTGGAGACTTTCAGGTACGTAAACATACGATTGTGGTGCAGCCAGCGCAAAAAATTAGCTTCGATGTGACGGGTGAAGTTGGACGATGGGCGTGGCATTGCCATCTGCTTTATCACATGGAAGCCGGTATGTTCAGAGAAGTTGCCGTCGTTTAACAAACCTTCGAATATGAGGCTTATTATGAAAGTATCTAAGAAAAATCTGCCATTCATTGGTTTGTCATCGCTAGTCTTGCTCACCTCATCGTTTGCAACGGCTGCTGATATGTCTGGTATGGATCACAGCGGTATGGACATGTCAGGCGATATGTCTGGTATGGATCATAGCGGTATGGATATGTCAGATATGGATCACAGTGCCATGGATATGTCGGGTGATATGTCTGATATGGATCACAGCGGCATGGATATGTCGGGCGATATGTCTGATATGGATCACAGCGGCATGGATATGTCAGGCGATATGTCTGGTATGGATCACAGCGGCATGGATATGTCAGGCGATATGTCTGGTATGGATCACAGCAGCATGGACATGTCAGGCGATATGTCTGATATGGATCACAGCGGTATGGATATGTCAGGTGATATGTCTGGTATGGATCACAGTGGCATGGATATGTCAGGTGATATGTCTGGTATGGATCACAGTGGCATGGATATGTCGGGGATGCAAGGCGGGCAGCCACCAGCCGATGCTCGCAGTCCAGACTATTCAAACGGAGTTCCCTACGGGCAGTATGGTAAGCCAATGATGATGGGCAGCATGCCATTATGGGGAGTCTCAGTAGACGACTTGGGCTATCAGTTTGATGAGGATCAAATCAACTTCGAGGCGACGGGTTGGTATGGGACTGATAGCAATCGTATCAGGCTACGCACGGAAGGTAGTGCTCAGACTAAAGATGATAAAGAAATCGATAGCTTGAGCTCGCTTGCTTATTGGAAACCACTGAGCATTTTCTGGAATGGTGAAGCTGGTGTCGCTTACGATACTGAGAATGATAACGCTGCCCTTATGGCAGGTATTGTCGGCACCGCGCCGTATTTCATCGAAACAGATGCGAGAGCCTATTTATATACCGATGGTCAACTTCGTCTTGATTTAGGGGCAGAGTACGAATGGCGTTTGGATCAGCATTGGGTGGTCATACCAGAGGTGGGGTTAACTGCCTTTAGTAAAGATGACCATGATAATGGTATTACCAAGGGCTTTAATGAGATGGAAGCTGAGGTCAGGCTGACTTACGAGACGTTCAGTCGCCAGCTAGCCCCTTATGTGGGTGTCAGTTATGAGACAGCGCTTGGCAAGGCTCGTGGTCAACGACGTCAAGAAAATGAATCGGTTGATAGCAGTAGTTTGACTGCGGGGGTCAAATTCTGGTTCTAATTTTATTAAAATAATAGGGGATATACTATGAATGCTTCAGATCAAAACAACATGGATCATCAACAGGGCATGAACCCGTATGTAAAGTTCACTCTGATGATTGTGACGTCTACGATTGTGATGTACATCATGATGTATTTCAATACTTATGAATGGGATCATATTTATTTTAGTGAAACCCGAGCTTATATGGCGCTCTACATGGGTGCCGGTATGGCAGTGGTCATGTTGGCATTTATGACCAATATGTATAAGAAGACCAAGGTCAATTTGATGATCTATGGTCTGAGCGTATTGATGTTTGCCGTCGGTATTTGGGGTGTGCGATCACAAGCAACTGTCGATCAGGTCGATTGGATGCAAGCCATGATACCGCATCACTCGATTGCTATTTTAACCAGTAGTCGCGCTGATATTGAAGATCCGCGTGTACAACAGCTTGCTGACGATATTATAAAGGCGCAAAAACGTGAAATCGCTGAGATGAAGCAGTTGATTGAAGAGCTGGAATAATATGATGGTTTGCCAGTGAACACTGCGAAAAACGATCACTTTTTTCTGCTTAGACGCTCAATGACCCAGCCTGCTAGTGGGAAGGACACCAGCTGTGTCAACGGAACGAGTATGATCGTTTCAATTAATACCACCACTGGCAGGCTTAATCCTTGAGTCACAGGCTTCAATAACGTTAATACAATTAGGAGTGTTGGATAGAGTCCGACATATCCTACTAATATACGTATAAGTCTGTCTTTAGAATTTTTATTCATTATATGATACCGACTGATGATTAAATTTATAAATAGAAATAAGGCCAAAAATGGCCTTATTTCATTTATTATTATTGTTTTTTTAACTATGCTTGATAATAAGGATAATCACTGTAGCCAACGTCAGTGCCACCATACATCGTGGCAGGATCTACTTCATTGAGTGGCCAATTATTGGCGATACGCTCAGGTAGATCAGGATTGGCAATAAAAGGACGACCAAACGCAAATAAATCGCCATAGCCTTTGGCTAAAATATTGACTGCTTTTTCTACGGTATATTTACCCGCATAAATAATACGTCCTGAAAACTCTTCTCTTACCGCTTGATAAAAAGTGTCTGGCAAATCAGGCGCATTATCCCAATCGGCTTCTGCAATTGACAAGTAAGCAATACCCGCTTGTTCAAGCAATTTGACCGCTTCAACATACGTATGATGAGGGTCTGATTCTACCAATCCTAAATACACGCGCGTCTCATCCGTACTCGCAAACAAAGGCGCAAAGCGTACGCCTAAACGATTCGCACCAACCACATCACTGACAGCAGCGACGATTTCTTTTAAGAAACGTAGACGATTGGTCAACGACCCACCATATTGGTCATCACGTGTGTTGCTATGCTCAGAAATAAACTGATTGACCAAATAACCATTAGCACAATGCAGCTCTACCCCATCAAAACCCGCCTCCAGTGCATTTCGTGCGGCTGCCGCATACATCGTTACCAGCTCACCAACTTCATCGGTACTGAGTGCGCGTGGCTCACTTGGATCGGCCAATGCACCTTCACCTGGGCCTATTTCAATAAATACTTTTACGTTGTCAGCAGCAATCGCTGATGGGCCTACAGGCTGAGCACCTTGTGGCTGCAAGCTGGTATGAGACACACGCCCAACATGCCATAACTGAGCAAAAATAATACCGCCTTTATCATGTACTGCTTGCGTAACTTTTTTCCAGCCTTCAACTTGGGCTGGTGAATGGATACCTGGCGTCCAAGCGTAACCTTGGCCTCTTGGCTCAATCTGCGTACCTTCAGTCACCATAAAGCCTGCTGTCGCACGCTGTGCATAGTAGCTGGCCATTAAGTCATTAGGAATATTGTCAGGCTGCGTGCTACGAGAGCGTGTCAATGGCGGCATTACGATACGGTTTTTGAGCGTATAAGGCCCAAGTTCTACAGAGGAAAATAGTGTACTTGTATTTAGAATGGTTTGTGTCATAAATATCTCTTTTAAAGCAGCTGATGGCTTATTATTAAATGTATTTGGCCTGTTTTGATGCTTAATAGCTCATTTAGTTGCTACTTAAGCAATGTTGGTCAGCATAGCGTTTTGAGGGTACAATTAGAAACAACCACTTATTGTTTAAGATACAACTATTAATGGTATGAGTTATGAATGGTATGAATCGGCTCGACATTAAGCAACTTAGAGTATTACAGGCGCTGCTTGATCTAAAAAACCTCTCACAAGTCGCGCGTAAAATGGGGCTAACCCAACAAGCCATCAGTGAGCAGCTGCGCAAGTTACGTGAAGTGTTTGATGATCGCTTATTTATTCGTCAAGGAAATAGCATGGTGGCAACGCCAAAGGCGCTATCGATGCAGCAACCTATTGACCATATATTAAAGCAGTTGGAAGATTTGTTAGAGCCAGAGGTTTTTATGCCGCAAACATATAAAGGCGTCTTTACGATTAGCGCAACCGACTATGCGACGCAGGCATTATTACCGCAGTTGTTTAATATTACGCGCCGCGACGCACCGGATTTGAAGTTGATCGTGCGTGACTTTGCCTCAGACAATATTAACCAACTTATTGCAGCAGGCGAGCTTGATTTATTGATTACCTTTCCCGAATTCATCCCTGACAACTTATCGTATGTCACTCTATTTGAAGAGCAACATTTATGCGTGACGGGTTGTGAAAATACTTTTGCCACAGAGCCATTAACACTGACGCAAGTGGCTGCGCACCCGCAGTTGGTGGTGTCGCCTTCGCGTGCTAATTTGCGCGGCTCTCATGACCAATGGTTTGCAGAAAAAGGTCTAAAACGAAATATTGTGATGTCAGTTCCTAGCTTTTCGGCTGTACCCAATATTTTGCACACGACTGATATGATTGCGTTTTATCCTTCGCGGTTATTGCCGAGCAGTAAGGTCAAAGAGCTTGAGGTTGAAGCCTTGCCACCTACTTTTAAAGTCATCGCGGCATGGCACCCACGTACTACTGACAGTGGCATACATCGTTGGTTAATTGAGCAATTACGAAATCTATAATAAGTAACGTTCCTACGTCATACTTTCCAAATTGGGTATTAAGTGATTACTGCTTATAACTTTATTAACATCAACAAATGCACCTTTACCCACAGCACCAAGATTATAGTCTGCAAACTCATGATATAAAGTGACAACATCACCCATAATCAATAGTGCAGGTGTTGGCAATTTCGCTATCGCTTGCTGATTAGCGATACTACCAAGCGTACCGATGAGCAGCTGCTGCGTGGGTAAGCTTGCATGACTAATCACGGCAAAAGGAGTCTCGCTGTCGCGCCCCGCTGCTATCAACCCTTCGGTCAACTCACCTAGCCGATGTAGTCCCATATAAAACACTACGGTTTGTTTGCTGTCCAAGTGTTCGTCATAGTCATTATTGGCTGCGCCTGACTTTTTGCACGCTGTCACAAACTTGACGGCTTGCGCATGATCACGGTGCGTTAGTGGAATCCCTGCACGGCTAGCAGCGGCGCTGGCGGCTGTGATGCCGGGAATGGATTCAAAACGAATGCCATGGCGCACAACTTCTTGCAGCTCTTCTCCGCCGCGCCCAAAAATAAAGGGGTCGCCGCCTTTTAGACGAACCACTGTTTTGCCTGCCAGCGCGTGTTTGACTAGCAGCTCATTGATGCCTTCTTGCGGCAGAGCATGATTGGCACGGCGCTTACCGACGAATATTTTCTCTGCTGTCAGCGCACACATATCTAAGATATCCTCTGAGACTAAGCTGTCATAAAGCACTATGTCTGCTCGCTGCATGACTCGTAACGCTTTGAGAGTCAACAACTCAGGATCACCAGAACCAGCACCGACTAAATGCACAGTGCCCACTTTCCCACCTTCTGCTATCGTTGGTGGTGTGTTTAGCACATTGACGTTGCATTTTTTATTGGACAAGTCATTCGAAGGTAGGGTTGCGATAAAAGCAGATGAATCAGTCATAATGGTCACTCCTAATAACACTACTAGCGCCGTGCAGATCAGCACTTCATAATGGAATACATAAGAACAAAAGATAGTACAAGATACGGTGCAAGCCTCATGCCATATCGATAACTTAACCCTCTTTCAACAGGCGTTTAGGACGCATATTCCTCAATAAGTGCATTAATTTGACTCACACATGAGCCACAATTGGTGCCCGCTCGGCACGCTTTACCAATGGCATGTGCGCTGGTACATTGCTGTTTGGTGATAGCATTGATGATGATATTTTTCCCCACCGCCATGCACGAACACACCAGCGGGCCTGGATCGATATAACCTGTGGCTGGACGACCTGCCAGCAACCATTTATAGCGCTGCTGTGCGGGTATCGCATCGGTATTGGTAAAGCAGCTATCAAGCCAATGACTGCTGGGCAACTGCGTCACTTGCGGCGCGAAATAAATAGCTAATAGTAGCCGCTCACTCGGTGTCGTAGAGATAGAAGTGCTTGGTAACGTGCGATCGACCTCTTCATTATTTGCCTCATTTGCCTCATTCACCTCCGACTGAGTCAAAATAAAGCGTAGTTGTTGCTCCGGTTTACTAAGGGTAAAAGCACTATTAACCCCTACAGTATTGGCAGCGTCATCAGTCAGTCCTTTATCCGATACAGAGCTTTGATAGGTATCGATAAACTGCTGCCAAAACTCAGGATCAAGCAATTGCTTAGCGATGCTGTCGACTGGGCTAGCAAGAGTCATTAGAACGCTGTTGGTTTGGCGGCTAATACTCCATGTCAGTGCTGGTAGTGTTTGAGTCGACTGCTCACTAGCCACATCAAAGCTCGAAAAGGCTGCTTGCAACTCATTGTCTGTCATTTGCTCTTTAAAGCTAGCCGCCATAGCACGAAAGTGCACTAGTATGGTGTCTTGCAAATCAGGATGCACCAAAATCTTGCCAAACGTCTGCATGGGTAAAGCGCTGATACTAATCGCTGAGTTTTTTAGCTCAGGCTGTCCTGAATGGGGATCGACAACGGTTGGAATGAGCGTACCTACTCTTGCACCGCTGGCAAAGGCGTTACTCCAGTGCATGGGCATAAATGCATCACCAACACGCATGCCATCACTGATGGCAACTTGTGCTATCACTTTTTGCTCTAACACTTCAATATCTGTATTTGAATCAACAGCCGCCCCATTATGTGGCTGACGCTGTTTTTGCTGCTGCTTGTTTGGTAGGTTTTGCTCATAGCGAGGATGTAGCTGCACATAGTCGCCCTTTTCAACACCGAGTTGCTTGGCGTCATCGGGATGGAGGGTCAGCATCGGCGCAGACTCATGTTGGTTAAGCTGCGGCGCAAGTCCTGTGCGGGTCATGGTATGCCATTGATCACGTAATCTACCGGTAATCAGGCGTAGATGCACGGTTGATGAGTGACCGTTATGTGGCTTATCGCGCCTGTTATCATGTTCTCTATTATCGCTCTCTGTATTGTCATTAGCTTCCGGTCTTGAGCGACGCTGATGCCTATTAGGTAAGCTGGCGCTATCCGAGGGTGTAATAGCGATAAAGTTTGAGTGCGCCATCGTGATTCGCTGGTCGCCCCATTGAAAGGGAGTCATCACATCATAGTCAGCACGGTTTAGGATTGGCATTGGTAGGTCTTTAGCCAAGTTCAGATAGCGCGGTTGATTACTAATAGAGGGAACTTGGCTAGGATCGTTTTTATAAGCAGTCAATGCCACATACTCATTGAATATCTCGCTAGGATGCTGGTAATCAAACCCAGCTAGCCCCATGCGGGTAGCCACTTGAGACAGTATCCACCAGTCAGGCTTAGCGAGTCCTAATGCAGGCTTCAACGCCCGTTGTCTTGATATTCGTCGCTCAGAATTGGTAACTGTGCCTGATTTCTCACCCCAACCTTGGGCTGGCAATACAATGTCTGCGCACTTAACCGTATCGCTGTCTACCGAGCAGTCAGAGACTATTACCAAGTCACAAGCCGCTAGTGCGCGGCGAAATTTATCCGCTTCAGGTAAGCTCACGACTGGATTGGTCGCCATAATCCAAATGGCTTTGATACGCCCATCTAAGATAGCATCGGCAGCATCACAAGCTTGGATGCCAACCTCTGGTGCAATAGACTGCGGTGCCTGCCAAAAGTCAGCTACCAGTTGACGATGAATACCATTACTCAAATCTAAATGTGCCGCCAGCAAATTAGCCAGCGCCCCGACTTCACGGCCACCCATAGCGTTTGGCTGACCAGTGAGTGAAAACGGACTGGCGCCTACTTTTCCTACGCGTCCGGTGTACAGATGACTATTAATAATGGCATTGACCTTGTCGGTGCCACTCTTTGATTGGTTAACACCCATACTAAACGCGGTCACTGTCTTGTCATTGGCAGCGACTAGCTGATAAAACTGGCGTATGAGGTCAGCGCTGATTTTGCATGCTTGAGCGACTTTGTCGATGCTCCACGTCTTGGCAGCCTCCAAAGCGAGATCGACATCATTACATTGCTTGAGATAACGCTCATCGCAACAACCTTGCTGCTCAAGATAGTGCAACAACCCATTGTATAAATGCGTATCGGTGCCCGCTGCTATTGGTAAGTGCAAATCTGCGAACTCACAGGAATCCGTACGACGCGGATCAATGACGATAAGCTTTTTACTGGGATCAATTTTTTTGGCGGCCAAAAATCGTCCAAACAAAATAGGATGGCACCATGCCATGTTTGAGCCCACCAGCACTAATAAATCGCAGGACTCTAAATCCTCGTAATTACCAGGCACCAAATCAGCGCCAAAGGCGCGTTTGTGCCCTGCTACTGCAGAAGACATACATAGGCGTGAGTTGGAATCAATATTATTATTACCGATAAAGCCTTTGATAAACTTATTGGCGACGTAATAATCCTCAGTGAGTAACTGTCCTGAGACATAAAACATAATACTGTCGCGACCATGCTTAGCAATAGTGTCGTTTAAGCGCGTGGCAATATCATCTAAGACGTTATTCCAATCGGTAGGCTTTGTAAGTGGCTCATCAGATATGTCGATAGTGTTAAAATCATTACCCAATTGTATAGGTCGATGTTGTTGCATTACCGCTTGCTTGTTTTGATAGTAAGGCTCAGTTAAGCGTCGCTCACTGCCTAAGGTTTGCGCCAGCGCACTGCCCTTTGAGCATAGTTTACCAAAGTTAGCAGGATGCTCAGGATCTCCTTTTACGCTCACTACCCCTGTCGCATCGACACTGGCTAGGACGCCACACCCTACCCCGCAGTAAGGACAAGTGGTGCGTATGGTGGACGTCGTTTCTTCAGTATAAGTGGCAATAAGAGCCGTTTTTGAAGGACTGACCATGTCATCAGATCGGCGTATACCAATTTCTAATTCTTGACTAGCATTCGATTTATTACTCAAGATCACTTCACTCATGACGCCGCTCCTACTATGTCTGCTGCGCTTAATAAATCCAGATCGCTATCGTTATCCATGTCTCCGTTAGCCTCACTATCTGTCGTTATTTTCTCTAAATCACAGTAAGCCTCACCAAATATTAAATCCGCTTTTATAGGTGCGATATCACTATTGCTGTTGATCAGCTGGCTATAGAAACTGCCCTCATTGACCTCACCGTAGAGTACAGCGCCGATCAGTTTATTGTTTCTAAGATAGAGGCAGTGATAGTGATTTATACTGGTCTGCTGATAAGTGATGGTTTCGATAGCTGCCGCTTCCTCCTCATCAAAGTCGACTTGCCCTGCTGAAAAGGCACTGATGCCAGATACTTTTAGCTTTAAAGACAGCGGTTTGCTAGTAAAAGGGTGCCAATTATTCCTGGATGCTAAGCCATCGTTTGATATCCTCGCATCTTTTAGGACAGAAACTAAGGTATCAACTTGCTGATTGACGGGCGCCACCATACCGAACAGCTCACCGTCTAGCTCCACACATTCGCCAATAGCGTATATGTTGGCAGCGCTGGTATGCATATAATTATCGACGATGATGCCACGGTTGACCGTCAGTCCGCTATTTTTTGCCAGTGTGATATTAGGTACCACTCCCACTGCCATGACCACGAAATCTGCTGGCAACGTGCGCCCATCTTTTAGCAATAATCCGCATACTTCATGCTGGTTGTTGACCGCTATACATTCAGTGATCGCTGATACCTCAAGTCCGACATTTCGACAGCTGAGCTCTGCTTGCAATAGCTCAGCGGCGGGCAAATCAAGCTGTCGGTTCAGTACATAGCTGTCCACATGAACAACCGTCATATCTGCTCCTTGAGAAGCCAAAGCGCACGCGGCCTCTAACCCCAATACCCCGCCCCCAATCACCAGACCTTTTTTCCCTTGATGTGCATATGCGGTTAGCACATTTACATCGGCTACTTCTCGAAACACGTGCACGCCTTTAGCATCGTAATTAGGAAAAGGAATGATTCGAGCACTGGAGCCCGTCGCAATAACCAGCTTGCTATAAGCGATCGTTTGTCCATTGCTCAGCTCAATGGATTGCTGTTTGATGTCTATTGTGTCAACCGAAATTCCAGCCAATACAGTGATACCCAGCTGTTGATACTCTGATTGCTCGTATAGATAAGTATCTTCAAATATAGAATCTCCTGACAGTACAGGCGATAGCATAATTCGGTTGTAGCCGACTTGTGGTTCTTTACTAATAAGCGTAATTGGCAGATGGATGTGAGGGTTTTCCGGTCTGCCTTGCTGTTGGGCACGAGCCAACTCAATAGCAAAACGGCTGCCTGCCATGCCAGCACCAATAATGACGATACCAGCACTCAAAGGTAGCATTGACGCTATTTTAGGATTTTGGCTATTGACTACTGTTGACTGTGCATTAAGGTGTGGTACAAAAGGCGACATAAGAAGAGCATCCCTTAGCCGCAACGTGCAGCATTAAATAAATGGCGTGTCATATCATGTTTTTGTTGAAGCAAACTTATAGAAAATAAGCCAGCAATGATAAGATGATGACAAACTGAATGAAGCAAATGCTGTGCCATACCAGTAACGGATGGCGTATGATAAGCGGCTCAGGGTCGCGGATATTGCTGGTGTTGTCAGGGTTAAAATCTTGTAAAAACTCACCAATTGCTTGGTATCTAGCTTGGGTGTTGGAATGCAGCGCACGCATTAACGCTTGCTGGCTAGCAGTGGGTACGCGGTGCTGACGTAATGATTGAGCAGGCAGCGTCAACGTATGACTTGCTTGATGCGAACTCATCAAATCTTGCGAACTAAACGGCAACTCATTGGTTAGTAGCTCATAACCGATTACGGCTATGGAAAACAAATCAGAATAAACTCCTTTTGGTGCATCGCTGTAATATTCTGGTGCAGCGTAGTGCAAATCACCGTTCGGTGGTCGAGTGCTGTCTTTGAGTATTAAAGAGCTGGCCGAACCAAAATCAATTAACTTGACCGCGCCTGAGGTGGTCAATAGGATATTTTCTGGCTTGATGTCTTGATGCAATAGATAGTTGCGATGCATCACCCGAACCGCCATGCCTATTTTGGTTAATAAATCATATGTCTGCCATACGTCGCAAGGGGCATGGCGATCCATAAAATCTCTGAGGCTCTCGCCCTCAATATATTCGGTCAGATGGTATAAATAAGTACTACTCGCTGGTACGGGGTAATAACGTAGCAATCCTGAAGAACTAAGCGCTGAGCTCGCGCTTTGATTGGTTTTGATGCTGATAAGGCTGTTATCGCTCGACAAATCATTAGGGTCCGCTTGATTGTAAGCAGGCTCGCCAGCACGGCTGTGCTTAGATAAGCTCAACCCTATTTTTCGCTCTTTTAAAAACTCGCGCAGATAATACCCATCGGTAATCGTATCAAGGCTTGGCGACTTTATGACAAAGGCATGATGGTTGCTATCTTCTACCAAGTACACTTCACTACGAGCAGTACGGGCTATAATGTTTTTGACAGTAAAACCGTCAATCTGCGCACCAATCTCCAAACCCGTTGGCAACTGATAACGATGAATATCGTGAGAGCTAGCATTGTCATCTGTCTTGTAAATTTGTGCCTTAAACGTTTGCTTATGGAGCATTGGCGTATTCATACCGAGCATCATCATACTTAAGTTGTCGTAACTGCCTTCGCTAAACGCTTGCTCGCATAAGCTTTTACTGATATCCAAGCTTTTACTGATATCCAAGCTTTCACCGACACCTGAGCTTTCACCGATACCAACATCACTTCTCTGTTGGTCAACAGGATCTTGATCAATAATAGTCGTCGATTGGACTAGCGCGCTTGCGGCGGCACACAGTTCAAACTGAAGCTCTGAGGCGGTAATAGATTCATAGACGCCATCAGTCATTAGCGCTAAGCACTCGTTTTGATGCAATGTAAATACCGATTGCTGTAACTGAATTCTTGTATCAGCGCCAACAGCAGCCGACAGCGCACCTTTATCTTGCCCACGATGGATGCGGTGATCTTTAGTGAGCACCGCCATGCTATCCATACCTATACGGTAAATACGTGAATCACCCGTATGAAACAGATGGATACGGTCACCGATACACAGTAGGCCTGATAGGGTCGATAACAGCGGTGGTACTCGCTCGTAGACTTGCGGGAAATAGAGCACATCATTGGTTCTGTTTACCGCCTCCTTAATTAATATAGCAATTTGATTATCATCAAAGCTTATCAGTGCCTTTTGACCATTGGCTTGTGACTCATTTTCTGATGCCGACTCGTACTCTGTCCTCACCAGATTTTCAAGCGCTAAAGTAAGGTGATGCGTGATGGTATTGACGACCAATTGACTGGCTTGCTTAGGGAACTGACAGGCACTGACACCATCCGCCATCAGCACCAATAAAGGCGCATGAGGACACTGAACGCTGCCGTTGATGGTTGCTGTGGACTGTCCATACGGCAAGCATGTTGTTATCAGCAAGCTGTCTTGATTTTCGGATTTGCGCCCTTGCATGGTATAAAAATCAAGCAACCATAGTGCATTATCCGCACTATGGTGACTGGTTTTGTCAGTGGTCTTAAAGTCTTGTGTGTCGCCCTTTTTCATACTTAGCTCACTTTAATTTGGGCAAAACTGCCATCTGGCATCTCTTCGATGATAACGCCTTCAGGCTCTTTTAAAAAGAATAGTGCTAAGAAGCCAACCACTGCGGTGGCAGCGATCACAAAGAAAAATACCTGATAGGAGACGAGACTCAGTACGGTTAAATAAACGACCGAACCAACATTGCCATAAGCACCAGTCATGCCAGCGAATTGTCCAGTCATACTACGCTTAATCAGTGGAATGACCGCAAACACTGCGCCCTCGCCTGCCTGTACAAAGAATGAGCAAAACATCGTGATTAACAATGCCAACGCAATCGGCCATGTTGAATCAACGATTCCCATCAATAAATAACCGACGGCTAAACCCGCAGTCAAAATCAGCAGCGTGATCTTGCGTCCATACTTGTCACTGAGCCAACCGCCGCCCGGACGTGACATCAAATTCATAAACGCATAGCTTGATGCCAATACCCCTGCCATCACAATCGATAGGCTAAATGTCTCTTGATAAAAAAGCGGCAACATAGACACCACCGCCAGCTCTGAGCCAAAAGTAGCGAAGTAGAGAATATTTAAGATACCGACTTGTTTAAAATCATACTGATGTGCTTTTGGAACTGGCGTAGTAAATATCTCTTTATTAAAGCGATAACTACTCACAAACTCATAAATATATAAAACGACCAATCCGATATAGACGATAGTCACGCTGTCCTGACTAAGCAAGCTGACACCAGCGGGCGATAATTTCCATCCCAAAAGAGCCAAAGCCAAATACATTGGCAGCTTAAACGCCATCATCAGCCAAAAGTCACCTGCTGAAGTCACCATCATGGCACCAGACTTTTTGGGTTTAAAATACGTTGCACCCTTTGGCGTGTCTCGCACCATCTTATAAAAAATCACACTGTAGAGCATCATGACCACCCCTGAAGTAGCCGTCGCATAACGCCAGCCCTCATCACCACCAACTATAGCGGCAGCAATGATAGCCACTGTCGGTAATAGCAAGGCAGCAGCAGCGGAACCAAAATTGCCCCAACCGCCATAAATACCTTCAGCCGTACCCAGCTCATTTGCAGGGAACCAATCACTCATTAGACGAATACCCACCACAAACCCTGCACCCACAAAACCCAGTAAGAACCGAGACAACGCTAGCGTGTTGTAATCTTGCGCAAAGGCAAAAGTAAAACAGGGAATGGCGCCAATCGCCAAAATGGCGGTATAGACGAGGCGCGGGCCAAAACGATCGGTTAGCATACCGATAATGACTCGAGCTGGAATCGTCAAGGCGACGTTTAGTATCAGTAAGGTTTTGATTTGATCTTTAGTAAGGTTAAGCGTCTCCCCAATCGCGGATAAAAAAGGCGCGTGGTTAAACCACACAAAAAAGGTCAGAAAAAAAGCCATCCAACCAAGATGGAGAATTTTATTCTTACCTGTAAAAGATAAAATATTAAGCTTGTTTTTAGTTGGCACAGCGGGGTTCGATGGTGGCGATGACGACATAAGCGATTTCCTTAAATGGCAAACTTTAGGGCCAACATAAAAAGTTATAAGAACAAGTTATGTTAAACAGAATGATCAGTTAGAACACTTAAGGGGGTGCAATGGCTGTGCCATTTGCCGTCATAAAAATCATTGTGGAGGCAAACCATTGTCTTTGGTGAAAGCGTCAATGCTTTGTAATAGCAGACTTACAGGCGACTATCACAAGCCTATTCATCTCTTAAAAAACATGATGCCCTTGTATCATTGAGAAACATAAAAAAATGCCACTCATTATAAATGTAATCAAATTGGTGCATGACTCTGTCCACTTTAGTGCATCAATACTTATCACCTCATTGCCAAATGATCGATTAATGTTTTATTTACCATCATCATCAACCTCCTCATAAATGCCTTGCGACCTTGTAAATACGCGATGAGCGTCATACGTATTCGTCTGAATTTTTTAGCAATCCCCTTTAATACAAAGCGCTATATAACAGTGCTTGGCACAGTTATTGAAGGTGTAATTGGTGTAGGCACTAAATATTGCTAACCATCATAACGTTTAGATCACGATATTTAGACAACCCCATTACTAAGGATAAGCGCATGAGCAGCACTATAGTGAGTACGACAAATAAAGCTAAGTTAGTGGTGATTGGTAACGGTATGGTCGGGCACCATTTCGTTGAGCGAGCCATAGAGCAAGGGCTACATGATAAATTTGAGATTCATGTGTTTGCAGAAGAAGACCGTCCGGCTTATGATCGTGTGTATTTATCGAGCTATTTTGAGCATAAAGATATCAGTAAGCTAAATTTGGTTGATTTGAGCGCCTATGCCGCCGCCCAAATTCAATTGCACCTGAATCAGCGCATTGTAGATATCGATGCAACCAATCAATACATCATCACTGAAGCTGGCGAGCAGATTGAATATGGTGAGCTGGTGCTGGCGACAGGCTCCTATCCATTTGTACCACCCATTCCAGGGCGTGAACATCCGCATTGCCACGTATACCGAACCATTGCCGATTTAGATGACATTCTTGCCATTGCTGAGCGCCCAACAGTCAGAAAGGGCGTGGTCGTGGGTGGTGGACTGCTGGGACTTGAGGCAGCAAAAGCACTGGTCACTTTAGGGTTAGAGACTTATGTTGTAGAGTTCGCCCCACAACTGATGGGTGTTCAGCTTGATGCTGCTGGCGGTGAGATTTTGAAACGAAAAATTGAAGCCCTTGGGGTCAAAGTATTAACTGGCAAGAATACCCAAGCCATTATTGACAATACCGATGCCCTGTCTAAAAACAGGAATAACACCAGTGAAGATCAATGCCATTTAACCATGCAATTCACCGATGATACCTCGCTTGATACCGATATGATCGTTTTTAGTGCGGGTATTCGTCCGCAAGATGGCATTATCAAAAACAATCCTGAGTGCGGCATTGAGATAGGTGCACGAGGTGGTATTTTAATTGACGAACAATGCCGCACCAATGCTGCGCATGTCTACGCTATTGGCGAATGCGCGGTGTGGGATAACAAGATATTTGGCTTAGTAGCACCAGGCTACAGCATGGCGAGTATTTGCGCGGCACAAATCACAGGAGATCAGTCGCAAACCTTTACGGGCGCTGATATGAGCACCAAGCTCAAACTGATGGGCGTCGATGTTGGTAGTATTGGCGACGCCCATGGCAACAGCGCGGACAGCTTGAGCTATTTGTACCAAAACCCTGCTGAGGGCATTTATAAGAAACTGGTCACAACGCCTGATAACAAACGCTTGCTTGGCGCGGTATTGGTCGGCGATACCGAAGACTATAATAATCTATTACAGCTATATCTCAACGACATCGACCTACCTGCCCACCCTGAAAGCCTCATACTACCCAACGTTGAAAAACCGAAAATGGGTATAGAAAATTTACCAGATAGTGCCACGATTTGCTCATGCTACAACGTCACCAAAGGCGATATTTGCGCGGCGGTCGAGAACGGTGCGTATTCCATTGCCGAAGTGAAGTCTTGTACCAGTGCAGGTACAGGCTGTGGTGGCTGTGCGCCTATGGTGAAAGACACTTTAAGCTACCAGTTAACGACCCTTGGGTTTGAGGTCAATAACGACTTATGTGAGCACTTTGCTTATACTCGTCAAGAGCTCTATAGCTTGATTCGTGTCCATGGTATTAGAACCTTTGATGCTCTGTTGGATGAGCATGGTAATGGTCATGGCTGTGAGATTTGCAAACCTACGGTCGCCTCCATCTTGGCCTCATGCTGGAATGACTATGTGCTCAAGCCTGAACTGACACCGTTGCAAGATAGCAATGACTATTATCTGGGCAACATACAAAAAGACGGCACCTATTCTGTCGTACCTCGTGTGCCGGGTGGTGAAATCACCGCCGATAAACTGATCATCCTCGGACAAGTCGCCAAAGAGTTTAATTTGTATACCAAAATCACAGGTGGTCAACGCGTGGATCTATTTGGGGCACGTTTAGACCAATTGCCTGATATCTGGACACAATTGGTGCAAGCTGGCTTTGAGACTGGTCACGCTTATGGTAAGTCACTGCGAACTGTTAAATCGTGTGTGGGTAATAATTGGTGTCGCTACGGCGTCGATGACAGTGTCGGCTTGGCACTCACCTTAGAAGATCGTTATAAAGGAGTACGTTCACCGCATAAGATAAAGATGGGCGTGTCCGGATGTACACGCGAGTGTGCAGAGGCACAAAGCAAGGACTTTGGCATTATCGCCACCGAGAATGGTTGGAATTTATTTGTCTGTGGTAATGGTGGTATGACCCCGCGTCATGGCGAGTTGTTTGCCACCGATCTTGATAGCGACACGGTCATCAAATACATCGACCGTATTATTATGTTTTATATAAAAACAGCAGATAAACTCCAACGAACTTCAAAATGGCGCGAGAGCTTAGAAGGTGGATTAGAATATCTACAAGCAGTCATTATTGAAGACAGCTTAGGCATCGCTGACGAGCTAGAAGCGCAGATGCAGCTGCTGATCGACAACTATGTGTGTGAGTGGAAAGCCACCATCACCGATAGCGAAAAGCTCAAACGTTTCCGTCATTTCGTCAATAGTGAGCAAGGAGATGACAATGTGGTCTTTGTCACCGAGCGCGAGCAAATTCGCCCCGCAACCGATACTGAAAAAACTCAAATCCTAGTGACTGAGCTGGCTTAATCAACGCCCAAGATAGTCGGTTTAAGATAATGAAGAGACAATTAATAAACTAGGAAGGCGAATGACAGCACTATCAATAGTCGATCGAGCTAGCCTAACACCGTCTCTGATTTATCTAGGACTGCCTATACTCTCCGATAATATACGAATAAGGATAACCCAATGACTCAATATACGGTTTGTAGATTAGAAGACATTCTCCCTGAGACTGGTGTTTGTGCGCTCATAGATGGCAAACAAGTGGCTATCTTTCGCACCAAAGAAACTAAGCTGTTCGCGCTTGATAATTATGACCCTTTTAGTCAGGCCAATGTATTGTCTAGAGGTTTAATCGGTGGCACTACCATTACCAATGCGGCTGGCCTTAGTGAAGCAGTACTGTATGTAGCCTCACCTATTTATAAGCAGCGCTTTAATCTGGTAACAGGCCAATGTTTAGATGATGAAAGTATCATACTCAACACTTATAAGGTTGATCATGATGGGAGCGATGTGACGGTCAAATATAATTTGCAGGGTTAGCTAGGTTAGCGCCGTAGCACTTTTATGGTGAGCCAGCTATATATCTTATCGTTCTCTCGATAGTCTTAAACAGCCTTTAGATCTAAGATTTAAAGGCTGTTTTGTTGTTTGTTATGTTGAGGGTCTGTTTGATGATTCAAATATTAGGACTGCTGATCGCTAAAATCGCATCAAACATTTTATCAAATCAGGCGTAAACCGATGATAATGTCGAGACCTTAACTAGGGCGTGTCCTCAATTCAATCGATGACACGCCCTATATAATATAGATAAATTAAAACAAGCGTTCAAAAACCATCACAATGCGCCCTCGCATTATTTTGTAACATCTGACAGCTATAATTGAGCAATCACTCAACATAAAACACACACTTCTTACTCATGTCTGTCACATAAAAACCTTCTAATAACAGGCGTAAAAACCTCACTTTAACCCACCCTATTTTGAACTCGCTTTCAAACTTTATTAAAAAGAAATAACTTATGCCAAAACATCTCCCTTTGTCTTTACTGTTGCTTCGAATAGGCATTTTTATTGTTTTCTTATTTTGGACATTAGATAAGATTTTTCACCCCGATCACGCGGCAAATGTTTTCTCAAAATTCTATGGTCTCGAAGCGATGGGTGAGACAATATTCATTGCTATCGGTGTCGCTCAATTGATGCTTATTCTAATGTTTGCTGTCGGTCTATTCAAAACTTGGACTTATGGTGCAATTTTATTGCTCCATGCCATGTCAACTTTTTCGACTTTTGGACTATACCTCACGCCTTTTGACAATTTGTTATTCTTTGCTGCTTGGCCGATGTTGGCAGCATGCATCGCCTTATTTTTGATGAGAGATTGGGATACTTTAAGCTTAGGCAAAAAGACGTCACCGACTTTATCCTAAGAAAGTTGATAATCAGTCTGAATATCACTATAGTTTACTAAAAACGAATATATCGCTACGAACAACGAAAAAGTAGATTATAGTAGGACTGATGACATCGCTATGTGTTTGTATATAAGACTTTTTTAGATCCTATCACTCACACACCCCTTTGCATTATTATTTAGCTGGATAATCCATGATTAAGAAAATAGTTTTAATATTAGCCGTATTGATGTTAGTCATTGGCTTTTTTTACTTTGACCTCAACCAATTATTGACACTTGAGGGTTTAAAGGGCTCGATGAATCAATTCGACCAATATAAAGCGCAGTCACCATGGTTGGTTATTGGTGGCTTCTTTTTAGTCTATATATTAGTCACGGCATTATCTTTACCTGGCGCTGCCATTATGACTTTGGCAGCTGGGGCGTTGTTTGGCTTGGTTCAAGGCTTATTGGTCGCCTCTTTTGCCTCAAGTATTGGTGCCACACTGGCCTTTTTGACCTCACGCTATTTACTGCGCGATTCTATCAAGCAGCGGTTCCCTGAGCGTCTCGACTCTATTGACGCAGGCGTAAAAAAAGAAGGGGCCTTTTATCTATTTACCTTACGCCTCGTTCCAATCTTCCCATTTTTCTTAATCAATCTATTGATGGGTGTCACCGCGATTAAGGCAAGAACCTTCTATTGGGTCAGCCAAGTAGGTATGCTCGCTGGTACTTTCGTCTATGTCAATGCAGGTACGCAGTTGGCACAAATCGAGAGCTTGTCAGGCATCTTATCTTTCAATTTGATTGCCTCATTCGCGCTACTAGGGTTTTTCCCGTTGATAGCTAAAGGCATCTTAAATACGATAAAAAAACGCCGCGTCTATAAAAATTACACCAAACCAAAGAAATTCGATCGCAATATGATTGTCATTGGTGCAGGTGCTGGCGGCCTAGTCACCAGTTATATCGCGGCCACCGTCAAAGCAAAAGTCACGCTGATTGAAGCGGGTGAGATGGGCGGCGACTGCTTAAACTACGGCTGCGTACCCA
Source organism: Psychrobacter glaciei (assembly GCF_014652895.1). GTDB lineage: Bacteria > Pseudomonadota > Gammaproteobacteria > Pseudomonadales > Moraxellaceae > Psychrobacter > Psychrobacter glaciei. The sequence continues at coordinate 525,237 of NZ_BMZR01000003.1, read as the reverse complement.
GTAAAGCCCTTATCAAAAGCGCGAAAGTCGCAGAACAGATGCGCAATGGCGAACGCTATGGTCTCAATAATATTCAACCAGAATTTTCATTCAAAAATGTCATGACACGCATCCATAAAGTCATCGCTGATATTGCGCCAAATGACAGCGTCGAGCGTTATACGGAATTGGGTGTCGAAGTATTAAAAGGTTATGCTAAATTTATCGACCCATGGACGGTAGAAATTGCGCTAAACGATGGCGGCACGCAGCGACTCACCGCACGTTCCATTGTTGTCGCCACTGGTGCCCGTCCATTTATCCCAGACTTGCCAGGTTTGGAAGAGACGGGTTATGTGACGAGCGATACGCTATGGAATAAGTTTACTGAATTGGAAGAAGCACCGAAAAAGCTCGTCGTACTTGGCGGCGGACCAATCGGCTCTGAGCTGGCGCAAGCCTTTGGCCGCTTAGGCTCCGATGTGACCCAGATCGAAAGAGGCGCGCGTCTGATGAAAAAAGAAGACGTGGAAGTCTCTGAATTTGCACAGCAAGTGCTCGTCGAGAGTGGCGTGAATGTCTTAACCTCGCATCAAGCGATTCGCTGTGAGACTCGCGATGGTAAAAAATTCATTATCGTTGAGCAATTAGACGACGATACAGATAAGCAAGACAGTCAAAATAAGCAAGAGATTGCTATTGAATATGATGAGTTGCTTTGTGCCGTTGGGCGTAGTGCTCGCCTCGAAGGCTTCGGCCTAGAAGCGTTGGGCATCGAAACGGATCGTACTATCAATACCGATGATTACCTAGAAACTCTTTATCCTAATATATACGCCGCAGGTGATGTCGTCGGCCCTTATCAATTTACCCATGTGGCTTCCCATCAGGCATGGTTCGCCGCGGTAAACGGTTTGTTTGGACATCTAAAGAAATTCAAGGTCGATTATCGCGTGATTCCGTGGACAACCTTTATCGATCCAGAAGTCGCACGTGTTGGCTTAAATGAGCAAGAAGCTATCGAAAAAGGCATCGATTTTGAGATTACCCGCTACGACTTTAAAGACTTAGATCGTGCGGTGACTGAAAGCGCCAATGTCGGCTTTATCAAAATAATTACGCCTAAAGGCAAAGATAAAATACTCGGCGTGACCATCGTCGCTGAGCATGCTGGAGACATCATGCCTGAGTTTATACTGGCCATGAAGCATGGTTTAGGGCTGAATAAAATACTCGGCACCATTCACATGTACCCGACATGGGCGGAAGGTAATAAGTATGCAGCTGGTGAGTGGAAACGTAATCATGCGCCTGAAAAAGTATTAAACTTGCTTGAAAAGTACCATACATGGCGTCGAGGTTAGTTGGGTTTTTATCAACTGTGCTGAGAATATATCATCATAACGGAAACTCAAATGCACGTTATCAAGTCCTTGCAAGCCTCATCGACCTTAAAAAACCTAAGCCGCTATAGCATCATCTATGCTATGGCGCTTGGTATTTGTATGGGTATTTCTGCCAGTACCGCCTCTACTACCAATGTATCAGATAGTAAGAATCTATCGCACTGGCAACAAGTGCAAGAAACTGGCAAAAACCAAGACGTTTATTTCTATGCGTGGGGCGGCGACCCACAGATCAACGCCTATCTACAGTGGGCAGCCGAGCAAGTAGATGATCAATATAATATCAATTTAGTCCATGTGAAATTAAGCGACACCAGTGAAGCGGTCAGTCGCGTGCTGGCGGAAAAATCAGCCAATAACAATGATGAAGGCAGTGTAGATCTCATCTGGATTAATGGCGCAAACTTTGCCACCATGAGTGAAAACTCATTATTGCTCAAGCAATGGGCGAATAAGTTACCTAATTTTTCCCTTACTAATCCAGAAAATAACCCTACGGTGAACTTTGATTTTGGTGTACCCACCAATGGCATGGAAGCACCATGGGGACAAGCCTCGCTGACTTTCTACTACGACCGTTTATCGACTGATAACCCACCAACGACGCTGAATGAGCTGGTCAATTGGACAGCACAAAATCCTGGACGTTTTAGCTACCCAAAGCCACCAGACTTTTTAGGAATGAGCTTTTTAAAATACGCCTTAGTCATGCTGCACGAACAACATGATGCTCAAACAGGTGAAAATACCAAGGCACAGCTCAACCTGCCAGCCACTGAGCAAAATACCGATCTGGTATTAGATCCGCTATGGACATTTTTGGATGACTTGCATCCAACACTATGGCGCAAAGGTGAGCAATTTGTACAAACGGGCGCGCAGATGCGGCGCTTAGTCGATGATACCGAGTTGAGCTTGGCCTTTACTTTTTCTGCACCTGAAGTGCCAGCTGCCGTGCAGCGTTATGATTTACCCGAGAGTATTCGTAGCTATGCAATGAGTGATGGCAGCTTAAGTAACACACATTTTGTGGCCATTCCATATAATGCTAGCCATCCGAAAGCGGCGCAGTTAGTCGCAAATTTCTTGATGAGCCCAGAAGCACAGGCCAAAAAACAAACGCCTTCTATATGGGGTGATAAAACGGTACTCGTCCAGTCTACACTCGACCCTGAACAACAAGCTTTATTTAAAAATAAACAACCACACCCTAGTGCCCTGCCCTTTGATAGTATCAAACGCACTGTCAGTGAACCACATCCAAGCTGGGTTGATGCCATTATGCAAGGCTGGCAGACACGTTATGGGGTCAGCCCATGAGTGACGTTTCTAACGATAAAACCACTGATGCAAGCGCTAGAATGCCTGCATCTTATAAGACAGACCTCTTTACGCGTATCGTATCTTTTAGTCCAAAATTTTTGCTGCTGCTGCTGATATTGCCGGTACTCGGTGGTTTGGTCAGCGTACTGCTGCCTGCGTTTAGTTGGCTGCCTGCACTTGAGCAAACGACTTTTAGCCTACAAGGCTTTAACGATCTTTGGCAGACGCCTGGTCTTACTCAAATGGCTGCGCTAAGCATCGCTACTGGATTGCTAAGCACGCTACTCGCTTTCGTCATGACTTTAATGATATTGGCAGCGTTTTTTAACAGCATTTGGCTCACTCGTATTGAGCGTTTGCTGAGTCCAATTTTGGTTATTCCTCATGCAGCGGCAGCCATTGCGGTGGGGTTTTTAATTGCGCCTTCTGGCATGTTTTCACGGCTCATCTCACCGTGGCTAAGCGGTTGGGAGTTGGCACCGGACGGTATGTTTCCACATGACCCTTATGGTATTAGTATCATTTTGGGTTTAACCTTAAAAGAGCTACCGTTTTTATTATTAATGGCACTAGGTGCTTTGGCACAACCTGAGCTGGGTAAAAAGCTGCATCAGCAATATAAAGTCGCGCTCAATCTCGGCTATTACCCCATCACTGCTTTTTTTAAAGCCGTCCTCCCTATCCTCTATCCCGTATTACGTCTGCCTATTTTAGCCGTCCTTGCCTATGCCAGTGCCAGTGTTGAGATGCCATTGATATTGGGTCCAAACACACCGCCCACACTCGCGGTCACAATTATGCAATGGTTTAATGATGTTGATCTAAACCTACGTATACGGGCTTCGGCAGGCGCGTTATTGCAACTGGCTTTGACGGGCGGATTAATCGCTTTGTGGCTTGCTGCTGAGAGAGCCGTAAAAATTTGCTGTAATCCGTCATTGATTAATGGCAAGCGCAACTATGCCGACGCCTTAATGCAAAAAATGACCGCAGTTTTGACCACTGTGGTCATTGGTTTTATATTACTGGCACTCATGGGTCTGTTTATGTGGTCAGTGGCGGGCTTCTGGCGCTTTCCAGCCGTATTGCCCGAGCAGTTTGTGTTGTTACATTTTCAAAGCGCCTTTGTGCAAATGGGTACACCACTATTTAACACCCTTACTATCGGTATCGTAAGTACCTTATTTGCTATCGTCCTTGCTTTATTGTTCTTAGAAGCCGAACAGCTAAGTAGCAAGCCTCTTTCAAAATTTACCAGTTTAATCATCTATTTACCGCTGTTAGTACCCAGCATTGCCTTTTTATTTGGCTTGGTATGGTTGCAACAATTGGTCAATAATCAAACGGCATTTTTTAATGTGGCGTTTACGCATTTATTGTTCGTGCTGCCCTATGTGTTTTTATCGCTTGCTAGCAGCTATCGACGTCTAGACCCTCGTTTTGCTCATGTGGCAGCCAGTCTTGGCGCGACGCCAGCCAAAGTATTTTTGCAGGTCAAATTACCGCAGCTGTTTGCGCCTCTTTTAATTGCTATCGCGCTTGGTTTAGCGATTAGCTTTGGACAATACTTACCGACGTTATTAGCAGGCGGCGGACGTATCGCCACTATCACCACAGAAGCTGTGACTCTCGCCAATGGTGCCAGTAGGCGCACCAGTGCGGTGTATGCCATCATTCAAATGGCCTTACCGTTAATTGGTTTTATATTGGCGTGGGTATTGCCAAAATATTTCTTTAAAAGTGGTAGAAATAGCAGTCGTTAAAATGGTTTATTTTGAATAAAAATAGTTTCGAAAAACGCTGGTTTTGAACAACAACTCACTATAAAAACGCAGATAAAGGGTTCTTGATGCCATCATCTTTACAGATAAAAAATTTGCAATTGTATCGAAAAGACGCGCTATTACTGAGCTTAGATGAGCAGATTGCAGGCGGTGAGATACTCACTATTATGGGCCCATCTGGCAGTGGTAAATCAAGCTTATTGAATTGGCTGACAGGCACATTACCACACGGCTTTACCGCGACTGGTGATGTCTGGCTAAATGAGCAAAACGTAAGCCATCTACCGACACACTTACGTCATATCGGCGTGCTCTATCAAGATGCGCTACTGTTTTCGCATTTATCAGTCGCGGGTAATATTGCCTTTGCGATGCCCAAAGACAATAAGCAGCGTAATAAAGGACAGCGCCTCGAAAAAATAGAACACGCCCTTGAGCAAGTGGGTTTAGCAGGTATGAGCAATCGCCATCCTGACAATCTGTCTGGCGGTCAGCAAGCACGTGTTGCCCTACTACGCACTCTATTGAGTGAGCCAAAAGCCATCCTACTCGATGAACCTTTTAGCAAGCTCGACACCCAGCTTAGAGCCGAGACCCAACAGTTAGTATTCAATCAAATCCGTACCCATAAACTTCCGGCTATCATGGTCACCCACGATCATAGTGATGCTGAAGCAGCAGAAGGTAAAGTCATTAATCTTGGTAATTAATCTTAGTTATTAACTTTAGTTTTTAGCGGTAACATAAAAAGGTGGTTGCATGCTAGATAAGTTTATTACACCTGTCATCAAGCCTATATTAACGCCCATAGTCATCATGTTACATAAGCGCGGCGTTACTGCTGATCAATTAACAGTGGTCGGTTTTATTATCGGCATGCTAGCTTTACCACTACTGGCTAATCAGCTCTGGTTTGGCGCACTTATCGCTATTGCTCTGAATCGTATTTTTGATGGCTTAGATGGCGCACTCGCACGTCATGCCAATCAAAGCTCAAGCGCAGGAGGCTACTTAGACATTACCCTCGACTTTTTATTTTATGCTGCCGTGCCGCTTGGCTTTATCTTGGCAAATCCTGAACAAAACGCTATTGCAGGGGCATTATTACTCGCCGCCTTTATTGGTACTGGCTCTAGCTTTTTAGCGTTTGCCATTGCTGCTGAAAAATTTGCATTAGACAAGCCGCAGTTTAAATACAAAAGCTTTTATTATTTGAATGGTCTCACAGAAGGCACTGAAACCATCGCATTGTTTGTCGCCTTTTGTATTTGGCCACAGCAGTTTGTCTTACTGGCCAGTATTTTTGCGGCTGCCTGCGCTGTTACTATTTTTACCCGTATATATGGCGGTTACCAGACCCTCAAACGTTTAGAAGCAGACAGCCATTCAAACAGCATATAAACAGAATAAGTAAAGAGGTAGCCAATGACGAATGAGATATGGTGGCGACTGGGCTTCTTTTTCAGCATATTAATGATTATGATGCTGATTGAATGGCGCATGCCAGCACGTAAAGCCCTGATCAAAAGCAACAAGCGCTGGCTAGCTAACTTTGGCTTGGTGCTAGCATCATCAATTGTGGCGCGTTTGGCCGTACCAATAGGTCTAACGGCGGTTGCGCTGTATAATCAGCAGCACGGAATTGGCTTGTTCAATATGCTCGATTTATCCATTTTAGTGTCTATCGTATTGAGCTTGCTCGTGCTCGACATCATTATTTATTGGCAGCATCGATTGTTCCACCGAGTGCCCATTCTATGGCGCTTGCATAAAGTCCATCATGCTGATGCTCACGTAGATACCAGCACAGGGCTTAGGTTTCATCCTATTGAAATTGTCTTAAGTATATTGGTTAAACTCTTCGTCGTCAGTGCGCTGGGTGTGCCTGCCGTAGCCATATTGATATTTGAAATCGCCTTAAATGGCTTGGCGATGTTTAATCATGCCAATATTCGTCTGCCGCCTGCCATTGAAAAGCCTGCGCGTTTAATATTAATGACGCAAATTTTACATCGTATCCATCATAGCCAACGCGTGTCTGAGACTAATTCAAACTATGGGTTTAGCGTGATTTGGTGGGATAAGATCTTTGGTAGCTACAAGAGCGACGCTCAGAAGCCGGACAATGAGCTCGATATTGGGCTAAAAGAATATCTATCACCCAAACAAAACGCCTCGCTATGGGAATTGTTAGCAATGCCATTCAGAGATAAATCACTTAAAAGTAATTCACTTAAAAATAAGTCACTTAAAAGTAAATGATTTACTTTATCGGTCGTTAGTGATCGTGGTAACGTCAATGACGAGGCAATACAAGCAGTCTTTAATACCGTATTCATCAGACGTCAAATTTTAGAAGCGGTCTTTGTTGCCGCTCAAAAAGTCACGGAAAATACACCAACTATTTGGCTAACATGCCAATAGACAGTATCTTTCAAACATATGCATGGCACAAAGCTGGTTAGGGTCTGTTGAACATTCAAATATTAGGACTGCTGATGCTAAAATCACCCCAAACATTTTATCAAATCAGGCGTAGACTTACGATAATGTCGAGACCTTAGCTAGGTTTGCAACAACGTTTGGGGTGATTTTAGCATCAGCCCCAAGTATACAAGCAGGGGCAGAGCTATTTTTTGCCAATACATGGCGAAATTGTCTAACCTAGAACGACTAGGCGTCAAAAATTTCACTGCGTATTGTCTAAAAAATAGCCACTGCCAGTTCCACATTTGAATACTCAACAGACCCTAATTAAAAACTAAAAAGATAAGGAATCACTATGAATAATTCAGAAAGACCATTACGAATAGATATCGTATCGGACGTGGTTTGCCCTTGGTGTGTCATCGGCTATCGACAATTGGCTGAAGCGCTCAAGCAAACGAACACCGCCCATGAAATTCATTGGCATCCATTTGATCTGAATCCTGACACCCCACCTGAAGGCCAAAACTTGCGTGAGCATATCGCTAAAAAGTATGGATCAAGTAAAGAAGAGTCTGATGCTAGCCGCGCAATGATGACTAAGGCTGGTGCAGAAGTAGGTTTTGAGTTTAATTTCACCGAAGAAACTCGCACTTATAATACCTTTGATTTGCATCAGTTATTGCATTGGGCAAATCAACAAGGTCGAATGCATGATTTAAAGCAAGCTCTATTTGCCGCTCACTTTACCAACGCTAGAAATATCGCTGACACAGAAGTGCTGGCAGATATTGCAGCGGAGATTGGCTTGGATCGTAGCGAAGCCTTAGCGGTGCTAACAGATCAACGCTTTGCTGAAGACATACGTCAATCCCAGCAGCAGTGGCGTCAACAAGGTATTCAAAGCGTACCCTCTGTTATTTTTAATCAAAAACATTTGGTGAGCGGCGCACAAGGCGTTGAGAATTTCAAAAACATCTTGCAGCAACTAGCAGAACTGCCAGATTAATTGGTATTTCTCGTTAGGGCTAAAGTCTTTTTTAAAGCGTAGCTACTAGAGCGTATCCTCATTTAAAATAAAAGGGCTACTTGAAGCTTTAAACTTCGAGTAGCCCTTTTTAGGTTTTATGCATTTATAAAATGAATGGACAATGCTGATTGATTTTTAGCCTAGCAAACATACTCAGCTAGCAAACGAGTCATTGCGCATCTCTTCTATAGAAGATGCCATGTCTTCCGCCAGCGCATGCACCGCAGCACTATCGACATCACGCTGAGCAAAGGCACGTAGTCCCATGACTTCTGCCTGCAAACGACGTCCTAGCCTAACCGCATCAAGCTCACTATCAATCTCCCCCAGCCGCTGCGCCTCAATGAAACATTCCGTAAAGCGTGTCTCCAAGCCAGCCAATAGTTTTTCTACTTTATCTAATGCTGACTGCTCTCGAGCCCCAAGCTCCAGTAAGCTTTTGACCAACATACAGGCCCGACTTGGTATTTTTTGGTCGCGGATACCACCCAGTTGACGCATATAAGCTGCCAAACCTAATAAAGGTGACTCATGGCTAGCTAGTACGCGTTCAAGCTCCATCAGTGCGGCATGGGCGTAATGCTCTAGCGCTTCTTGAAACAGTCCATTCTTATTACCAAATGCAGCATAGATACTACCCGGGCGCATATCGAGGACTTGCTCGATATCTTTTAGAGAGGTGGCATGAAAGCCTTTTTGCCAGAACAGCTGTATAGCGCGCTCTAAGGCTTCTTGACGATTATATAGCGTAGTACGTGACATAATATTTTCCAATTTCTCAAAGCCATGACTCCTATATGAAGTCAATATGGCTATATCGTATCGTTTGAGTAATTATTCAATTTTAACTTGAATGATTGCTCAAGTCCAGTTAAAGTAAGGGCAACTAGCCTCCAATGGAGCGTTAGGTGGGGTTTATGTAAAGCTCGTTCATAAACACTAAACAAATCATAATTGACTGACTATAAGAAGCTTGATTTAATAATCGAATCTTTTAGCTTTCGTTATTCACATTATTATAAAAATTCAAAGGATAAAAATATGCAATCAAATGACTCTCAAAAGCTTCGCGCCGGTTCTCAATTTCCTGATCTACAGGTACAAATGCGAGATGGCGAAATGCAATCGTTGGGTAAGCCTGAAAATGGTCACGATTGGAAATTAGTGGTTGTCTATCGAGGCAAGCACTGCCCGATTTGTACTAAATATCTTAATCAGTTAGAAACGGTCAAAACGTCATTTGCCGACGCTGGTGTCGATATCATTGCCGTATCAGCTGATAGTAAGCAGCAGTTAGAAACCCATCTAGAAGAATTAAACATTAACTTCCCGATCGCTTACGGTTTGACAGTTGAGCAGATGAACACGCTAGGGCTTTACATCTCTGATCCACGCTCAGAAAAAGAGACCGATCATCCTTTTGCAGAGCCTGGTGTATTCGTTATCAATGCCAAAGGAGACATCCACATTATTGACATCTCTAACGCGCCTTTTGCGCGCCCTGAGCTTGAATCGCTTGCCAGTGGGTTGTCTTATATTCGAGGAAATGACTACCCGATTCGCGGCACGCATTAATAGCCATAAAAATACCACGGCTACTACTAGGGCATATTCTCATTTTAAAATAAGGACACGCCCTAAACGCGATAGCAAAAAAAGATAATATCTTAAAACATCAAAAGCCCCTCAAACTTTATAGTTTGAGGGGCTTTTTACATAGATCAACGCAACAGACCCTAAACTTAATCAATGCTTAGCAGTGCTAACCGGTATTGCGTAAGCCCGCTGCCAGTGCATTGATACTACGGATTAATGGGTCTTCTACGTTAATATCCTCATGATCAGCATATTCCATCGTATCTTGTTGTCTGGCACGCTTTAACAGCTCAATCTGTATATAGTTAATAGGGTCTAGATAAGCGTCTCGCCATTGCAGGGATGCCGCAAGGTTTTGTTGATTGGATAACAAAGAGTCTTGTTCAAGCAAGGAGTTTAAGCCTGAATTGGTCAGCGTGTATTCATCGGTGACTGCTGTCATAATCTGTTCGCGTAACGGTTCATCATCACATAGTTGGCTATAGGCCTGTGCAATATTCATATTGGCTTTGGTAAAAGCCATTTCGATATTACTGATAAATACGCTGAAAAATGGCCAGTGTTTATTCATCTCTTTCATTAGTGCTTCGTCAGCTTTGACACTATGCAGCGCACTACCTACGCCATACCAAGCAGGTAAAGTAAAGCGCGCCAATGACCAACCGAACACCCAAGGAATGGCTCGCAAAGTCGTCTTACTTGGCAGGCCTTTTTTACGATGGGCTGGGCGTGAGCCAATATTTAATAAAGAGATTTCTTGTACTGGGGTTACCTGCGAGTAGAATTTATAAAACCCTTCAGTATGATCGGTCAGCTCACGATAACGTTGCTCGCCCGCGTCTGCTAAGCGTGCAAACAAGTCTTCATAATTTGGCAGCTCAGTGGGTTGCACCACGAACCTTGAGGAGCAGGCTTTGAGTGTGCCCGTGATCGCCATGGTCAGCTCAAATACTGCGGTATCGGTATTGGCATACTTAGCGTAGAGAACTTCACCTTGCTCAGTCACTTTAATCTGACCATGCAGTGTGCCCGCTGGTTGCGCAGCAATGGCTTTGTGCGTTGACCCACCACCACGGCTCACTGAACCGCCACGACCATGGAACAAGCGGGTTTTGATGCCATATTTTTCAGCAATGCTATTAATGGTTTGCTGTGCGCTATAAAGCTGCCACGCAGAGGTAATAATACCGCCATCTTTCGATGAGTCTGAATAACCCAACATGATTTCTTGGGTGTTATCTGAGTGTTGCAGCAAGCCGCGATACAGTGGGTTGTCTAACACGGCAGGCAAGATTTTATCGATATTTTTAAGATCTTCAATGGTTTCAAACAACGGTGCCACTGGTAAGTCAGCAGACAATTGACCTTCATCATCGAGCCTGCATAGGCCTGCAAACCGCATTAATAGCAATACTTCTAATAGCTGACTGGCATTATTGGTCATCGAAATTACATAACTGCCGAAGGTGTCAGCGCCAACAAGTTTTCGTAACATTGCGACTGAATTCATCAGTGACAATTGCTCACGTGTTTTGTCTGTTAAGTTATCGGTATAGATAAGTGGCGTACCGGGTTTTTCTAGTAAGCGTGTCAGCCACTCTTGACGTTCGGTTTCGCTTAGCGCTTGATAATCTGGTAGGTTGGAGGCACTGGCAAAAATATCAGCAATAACCTCGCTATGGTATGAGGACTCTTGACGGATATCGAGCGCTGCTAAATGAAAGCCACAGGTTTTGACCAAACGAATCATATCGAGCAACAACCCGTCTGCATGTGCCGTATCGTGTGTATTCACGCTATGACGGATAATGCGCAAGTCCTCTAGTAACTCTTCTGGATTGCGATAAGCATCCTTCTCGGCCTCAACATCAGTGCCTTTGCTCTGAATGCGGCGATTGGTCGCTTTGACTTTAGTAAGAATGACAGAGAGCAGTCGACGATAAGGCTCATTGCCATAGTCATCGAGATTGTAATCAAACACACGCTGATCAAGCTCACCGTAACTGGTGATTTTGGCATATACGTCAGGTGAAACGGTGACAGTCGTATCACTATGGATGAGCTGGCGACGCAGTTTTTTTAATAGTACTTGGTAGTGACGCAACACAGTATCAGCATGCATTAAGACGGCAAGCTCTGTGGTCTCAAAAGTCACGAAAGGATTGCCATCTCTATCTCCGCCAATCCACGAACCAAAGCTCATAAATGCAGGTAACGGATAGTCTGTCAGCTCTGGGTAGATATCGACGATGGCTTTTTTGATATTACGATATACTTTTGGGATGGCATTGAACAAGCTGGCGTTAAAATAGTGTAAGCCATTATTAATCTCGTCATATACCAGTGGCTTACGGGTGCGCACTTCATCAGAAGACCATAACAAGTCAATCGTTTGCGCCGTTTGCTCTTTGGCCTGCTCGTAAGCGAAACTGTTTTCGGTCAAATTATTTAAGGCATCGCTATGCGTGAATAGACTTTGTAAGATGTTCATCGTGGTACGGCGACGAGCTTCAGTAGGATGCGCGGTGAATACAGGCGTAAACTTCAGCTGATCAATCAGCTCTTGCATTTGAGCGGGCTCAATATTACGCTCACGACACTCAAGCAACGTACGACGAAACGAGCCTTCCCAGCTTTGCTCAGACTGCATGCGCTGCGCGTGACGTTGCTCTCGCAAGTAATTCTCTTCGCTTAAATTGGCTAAGAAAAAATAGATAGAAAACCCGCGTATGACGTTTTTTAAGGTTTGATTGTCCAAAGAAGCAATGAAGTCAATGAGCTGCTGCTTATGGGCTTCGTTAGGCTCACGGCGCTGCTGAATAAAGCCTTTACGCAGCGTCTCAATCGTATCTAGCGTCTGTTCACCAGATTGGCGAGAGATGGCATTGCCAAGCAATGAACCCAGCAAGCTGGTGCGTTTACGTAGTACATTATTATCTAGTATCATCCTTAACCTTCTTATTAAATGAGTGAGTACCAATGATTGAGTAACATAGTAAAATTATGATTTTAGTTGCTTAACCTATGGCTGTTTATTGATATGAATAATCCACTTTTATTATTTTAGCTGCCCAAGCAATTTACCACATTAACCATAGCAAAACTATCGAACCTCGATAACATAACCAAGCTCTAAAATTGCAGACTCACCCTAGGGCGTGTCCTTATAGACGAAAAATATAAAATACGACAAAAAGTGAACTCAATATAAGATCAAAAAACCTGCATCCCTTTGTATGCATATTGCTGTCACTAACAAAACGATTTTATGAGTTATTCATCATTGCACTCAAACACGATATATAGTAAAAATACCCCAGAAAAGCTACGATATTGCTGATGTATCGATATTACTTTTCACTGACTACACCAGCCCAAAACTTAGCAAAAAGCCTCGTGAGCTTGCACTACGAGGCTATATTTGAGGCGTGTCATCAATGATATTATGATGTAATGTCGAGATAGTCATAAGCAGTCAGCTCATAAAAATAGAACCTGACGTCATTACATTCTTATCGATTTAGTGCTTCTCTATTCGACTGATAGTCACCCCTGTAAAGCCAAATAATATCGTCAACAGTAGCGACAAATAACAGAAGAACGCATAAGGCAGATAATCAAGCACGGGCACGCCTAACGCCTGACTGATAAACACACCGCACACACTCCAAGGCACTAGCGGATTAATAACCGTACCGGCATCTTCAATCGTACGAGACAGATTCTTAGGATGTAAATTCAAACGCTCAAACGTCGGACGAAAGGCAGTACCAGATAATAAAATACTTAAATACTGCTCACCAATCAGTACGTTGATGCTTAAAGCAGACATGGCAGCGGCAAATATGGCGCGTCCTGATGTGGTTAATGTGTCTTTGATTCCTAATAACAATGCTGGCAAAATACCCAATGCCGTTAGTAGTCCACCAAGACTGAGTGCCAATATCACAATCGCTTGGGTAAAGAACATACTCTGCACACCGCCGCGCGATAGCATGCCCCCTACTTCACCCAGCTCTAATGATTCAGCGGGCGCATATCCTGCAAATAGATACCCACCTAATTGTCCAAAGCTCGGTGAGCTGTGCAAATAAGTAATAATCAATGCCGCAATAATGGTACAGATAATCGTATAGATAGCATTGACGCGAAAGATAGCCAATCCAACCAGCACGACAAAAGGCAATACCGCATAGCCTTGTACCAGTCCACTTTCAATCAACTGCCCTTGTAGAATAGTCACTTGACTCAAATCAGAGCCAGCAGTCTGACCTGAGAAAAACCAAAAAATGATGACTGTCAGTATCCATGCTGGTACCGTGGTGTACATCATATTGCGAATATGCTCAAACAAATCAATACCCACCACCGATGAAGCAATGGTACAGGTATCCGATAATGGCGACATTTTATCACCAAAAAATGCGCCTGATACCACAGCACCCGCCGCAATCGCCACGTTGGCATCAAACGCATTACTCATCCCAATAAAAGCCACGCCCAATGTCGCGGCAGTGGTCAAACTACTGCCTAAGGCAATACCGATAATAGAAGTCAGCACAAAGGCAGAGATATAGTAATACTCAGGTGAAATCAGCTGAAAGCCAAAATACATCAGCGTTGGAATGGCACCAGACATCATCAAGGCGGCGACCATTAAACCGATAAAGAAAAACAGATAAATGGCACCGATACCACGCATGACACCTGATGCCATTTGCGACTGCATATCATCAAAGCTTAATCCTTTGAACAGACCTATGCCCAGCAAGACACAGATAGCGAGAATCAATGATAAATGTGGTACCCAGCCAAAGCCAATCATGGTGACACCCATGATGGCGATGACAATGGCAGAAATCATAAAAGCAAGTTGAGGCGAAATTTGGGTTAATATTTTTGGCGGCATCACACGTCCTTAGCTTGCCAGCTATATCTGGCATAGAGGTTGGCTTTGAGTGTGGCAAGTTTAATGAGTTGCAATGCTTATTGCTACCCTCATCACTTACCAAATAGGCTATCGGTCTTTGCAGCCATAACAAAGTCATTGCGATGCAACCCTTTAATACTATGCGACCACCACGTGACAGTGGCTTTGCCCCATTCTACCAAGATGCCAGGATGATGCCCTTCTGCTTCAGCGATGTCTGCCAATTGATTGGCAAACGCCATCGCCTTGACGAAGTTTTTAAATTTATATTGGCGTTGCAATTGTTTGATGCCATCAACGTCAATCAATGACCAATCCGGAATTTGCTGTAATAGCTCGCTTGCCTCAGCATCCTCAACTGTTGGTGCACCAATACGGCAGGCTTCGCAGCTGGCTTGTGATAATGTCGTCATTATAATTTCCTTTTATGTTGATCGTTGTTTTTTTAGTAAATATACGTCCGTGTTGACGCTGTTCTTATTGCTATATGATTTAAATAATGCTGTGCTTCCCAACCATGCATTAGGGCGTGTCTTCATTTCAAAAATGGTGATAAAAATGAGATAAATTGCCGTCAAACAAGAAAAATAGTGCAGATAATATCGGGATATTAACCAGCTATTTGACGATGTTTGGCAAGATTTAGCCATTTTTAGCCCATTCAGATGACTATCGAGTGAATTGAAGACACGCCCTAAGCATTTTTTGTCGCATAAGCCGGTTCAAACAATCCCAGTGACATCGCTTGTTTGACCATTCCCATGATGTCGCTATTAACGATATCGAATAACGTATCCAAATCATCAATGACATAATAAATCGGCTGAATATGGTCAATACGATAAGGAGTACGTAACACATCAAGCAAGTCAAACGCTCGGTGCTCTGGTTGGGGCTGGGGTTTATGTTGAGACTGATGTTCTGATTTATTTTGAGAAGCATCGCTAAGCGCATAAACGGTCTCAGACGGTGAGCTTAAGATGCCACCGCCATAGATTCGACGGTTATCTTGATTTTGTCCAACCAAACCAAACTCGATGGTAAACCAATAAAGCCGTGCCAAAAACCATCTCTCTTCTTTGCTGGCATTGAGACCCAGCTTGCCATAAGTCTCATTAAAAGTCGCAAACGCAGGATGAGTCAGTAGTGGACAATGTCCAACGATTTCGTGGAAAATATCAGGCTCTTCGATATAATCCATATCATCAAATCGACGAATAAAAGTTGCAACGGGAAAGGACTTATTGGCAAGCAATTTGAAAAACTTACCAAAGCTTATTAACGCGGGGACAGCAGCAGTTTGCCAACCAGTGGTTGCTTGCAGTACCTCGTCGATATCATGCAACTGTGGAATACGGGTGGCGGGCAAATCCAGTTTTTTCAAACCGTCTAGATAGGCTGGGCAGGCACGATTGGGTATTTGCTCGGCTTGACGCTCAAGTAACGCTTGCCACATGCCATTTTCATCGTCACTATAGTGAATATGACCATGACTGTCTGGCTGATGCGACACATAAGGTTGTTTTTTAGGAGTAGAATCACTCTTTCTATGCGCAGTGTCATCGTGGCTAGCAGCATCATTGTTCAGTGTTTTAGAAGCGACACTATTGGCACCGATGGTAGTATTAAGAGAATCTATATGTGATAGGCGTTCCATGCCTGCGTTCCTTTTATTGCAGTTAGCGCTTTAAATGTTGTCAGTCGCTTTCAATTATGATTAAACCATCACATTGGCTTCACGACATTACAAAGTGCAGAGCTCATTATGGGCAAGATAAAGTACTTTCATCCTGCCCGTTTTTTTATGAGCTTTTCTAAATGTAGCGTAAATTATGGCGTTTCAGTCTGTGGCTGACCAACCGCGCCGCGACGCACTTGGTCACGCTCGATAGATTCAAACAAGGCTTTGAAGTTACCTTCGCCAAAACCATCTTCGTAATCGCCTTTACGTTGGATGAATTCAAAGAACACTGGGCTGCCCAAAATAGTTTCAGAGAAAATCTGTAACAGCAGACGTGGGACAGAACCCTCAGTCGTGCCATCGAGCAAGATACCGCGCATCTGTAGCTCAGAGACAGTCTCGCCATGACCCGGTAGACGCTCGCCCAGCATTTGGTAATAAGTATCATTTGGTGCGGTCATGAGCGGAATACCAGCCGCTTTTAGCTTATCGATACTAGCAAACAAGTCATCGCTAGCCAAAGCAATATGCTGAATACCTTCACCGTTAAAGTGCATCAAATACTCTTCGATCTGACCACCGCCCTGCTTCGCTTCTTCATTTAGCGGGATACGAATTTTACCGTCAGGTGCGGTCATGGCTTTACTGGTCAGACCCGTATATTCACCCTTGATGTCAAAAAATCGAATTTCGCGGAAGTTAAAGACACGCTCATAAAAGTTTGCCCAATAAGCCATGCGACCACGGTAAACGTTATGGGTTAAATGATCGATGACTTTAAAACCATGTCCGATAGGGTTTCTGTCTACATCAGCAAAAAATTCAAAGTCGACGTCATAGATAGATTCACCATCTTTATAACGGTCAATCAGATAAATCAATGAACCGCCAATACCTTTGATAGCAGGAAGGCGCAGCTCCATCACACCCGTTGGCACGTCTACTGGCTGTGCGCCCATCTCGATGGCACGCTCGTAGGCTTTTTTGGAGTCTTGTACCCGAAAACCCATGCTACAAGCGCCCGCGCCATGCTCTTCTACAAAGTAACTGGCTTGGCTTTTTGGCTCACGATTCAGGATAAGGTTAATGTCACCTTGACGGTATAGCGCAACGTCCTTTGAGCGATGATTGGCCACGTGTGCAAAGCCAAGCTGTTTAAACAATGCTTCAACAGCATCCGGTTTAGGTGAGGCGAATTCAACAAAATCAAACCCATTTAAGCCCATTGGATTTTCAAATAAATCTGCCATTGTAATCATCCTTAATTTCAATTGGTGGTCTAAAAATCATAAAAACAATATGAGAAAACACTCTTAATCATGAGAAAGCACTCTCAATCAATAATTCTTATTGACGATGCATTTATATTAGATTAGGTTTATTTATAAGACTAATTGTTTTTTATGATTTATTTATCAGGTTTACTTATGAATATCAGCATTCGCCAACTCACCGCTTTTATCCAAGTCGCTGACAACGGTAGCTTTACTCGTGCCAGCGATCAAATGCATTTGACCCAATCTGCCGTTAGTGGATTGATTAAAGAATTAGAATCTGGCCTCGGTATTGTGTTATTCGACCGTACTACCCGTCAGCTGTCTTTGTCGGTAGTTGGACGGCATTTGTTGCCGCAAGCACGGCGTATTTTGAATGAAATGCAGCTTTTCGAAAATGAGGCGAGTAGTTTGACTAGCTTGGCGCAAGGTCAAGTACGGCTAGCCGTTTCGCAGTTCGCAGCCTCATCCATGCCAGCAGTTATCGCTCAGTTTTCCAAACAGCACCCTGAGATTGGCGTGTCATTATTGGACTGTTCAGCAGAAAACTTACTTAGACATATTCAAGACATCGAAGTCGATTTGGGTGTCGGTACTGAGCTTGGTTTTATGGAGACTGATGACGATGTCAACGCTGATTTGTTATATCAGCTGCCATTTTGTGTGGTGATGCCTGACAGCCATGCGTTAGCGCGAAAACGTGAGATAACGTGGCAAGATTTATTAGACATTCCGCTCATCACACTGCAAGGTCCTTTCATTGAACAAGTGACAGCAGAACTGGACGATCAGATCGCCAGCCATATCCAGCAGGCACGATATAAGGTCAATTTTATGTCTACCGCCCTTGAGATGACCCGTCAAGGATTTGGCATTACGCTTTGCCTGCCCTACATGCCTGAGGTTATCGATTGGGTCAGTGCCAACGGCTTGCAAATGCGACCTTTGTCTCAGCCTGTTAAGATGCGACAGTTCTTTATTTATCAACGCTCCTCACGCGCGCTATCCCCTGCCACTATTGCTTTCAAGAAATTCTTACAAACGTATTTTAACGATCACTTTGATGGTTTGCACAATACTTAGTTTGCACGGTACTTAATTTACATAGTACGTAAGCCAAGTTTATTCAATCCTTGACGGAAACCATAAATATAGTTAAAAAATAAATAGGGCATGTTGGTGTTTTTTAAGCGTTTTATAGATTATTTGGCTTGTCGTCAGTCAATGTGACTAAATCTTACGTTGAGTTAATTATCCATTTGATTTATGCTTTTTGGCTTCGCGACTCATATTTTTTGTAAGGATACAGAATGTTTAGAAGTGTAGAATATTATGCTGGTGACCCTATCCTAGGGCTTATGGACAAGTTTTCTGCTGATCCCAATCCCAATAAAGTCAATTTGGGCATCGGTATCTACTACGATGAAGAAGGGGTACTGCCCGTACTGGACTGTGTAAAAACAGCCGAAGAGCGCATTGCTGACCCTATCTCTGCGCGTCCCTATTTGCCAATGGCAGGTTTGCCTGGTCATCGTAGCGCTTGCCAAAACTTACTGTTTGGTAAAAATGCTCAAGTGTTAACTGATGGTCGTGTGGCTACGATAGCGACCCTCGGTGGCTCAGGTGCATTAAAAGTTGGGGCTGAGTTTATCCATCAGTGGTTCCCGCAGTCGAAGTACTATGTCAGCGACCCGACATGGAGCAACCATATCGCCATTTTTGAAGGCTGCGATGTAGAAGTTGGCACTTATCCTTACTACGATAAAGCCAGCAGTAGCATCAAATTCGATGAGATGATCGGTTTTTTTGAAACTTTAAATAAACAAGATATCGTGTTGTTGCACCCTTGCTGCCATAATCCAACCGGTATGGATTTGACCAAAGCGCAATGGGATAAAGTCTTAGAGGTGATAAAACAGCGTGAGTTGATTCCCTTTATGGACATTGCCTACCAAGGGTTTGGCGAGGATATGGACAGTGATGCTTATGCTATCCGTAAAGCGGTTGATATGGATCTCATATTATTCGTGAGCAATTCCTACTCGAAAAACTTGTCTCTGTATGGAGAGCGTGTCGGCGGTTTGTCCGTTGTTTGCCCTACCGTAGAGGAAACCGAACGCGTCTTTGGTCAGTTAAATTTCATCGTTCGCCGTATTTATACCAGTCCCCCATCGCATGGCGGACGTGTGGTCGATATCGTCATGAATGATGACGCACTATACCAGCAGTGGGTTAGTGAGGTTTATGGCATGCGCGACCGTATAAAAGCCATGCGCTTAAAGCTCAAGTCGGTATTAGAGTCTAAACTTCCTGAGCGTAGTTTTGATTATATTACTCGTCAAAACGGTATGTTTAGCTTTACCGGATTGACAGTTGAGCAAATCGAGCAATTACAAACCGAATTTGGTATCTACATGGTATCTAACTCACGTATGTGTGTGGCAGGCTTAAATGTCAACAACATTGATTACGTGGCCAATGCCATGGTAAAGGTTTTAAAA
Source organism: Psychrobacter glaciei (assembly GCF_014652895.1). GTDB lineage: Bacteria > Pseudomonadota > Gammaproteobacteria > Pseudomonadales > Moraxellaceae > Psychrobacter > Psychrobacter glaciei. Next base: position 505,306 of record NZ_BMZR01000003.1, on the reverse strand, counting down.
GACTGATTAAATCACACAACTAAAAATGTGGTTTGATAAAAAGGCTGAGCACTTGCTCAGCCTTTTTTTGTGTTCCATTTTGGTGTAATTAGTAAAAATAATAATAGCAATCATGCTAAGCCTATTAGTTTTATAGCTGATATATCGCCAAGCCATTGCACAAAAAACTTGCAATCCACATATCAATAAATTACATTATACGTAAGTAGTTAATTATAACGTAATCATAAATTTATATTAGCAAGGAGCAAATCATGTCAATGATTGACGCAAGCCTCACCTCATTTATCGATATTACCCACGATTCTGACTTTTCAATCCACAATCTCCCCTACGGTATTTTTAGCGATACCAAAGACGCTGCTAATAACAAGCGCCGCGCTGGTGTTGCCATCGGTGAACATGTACTGGATTTGTCCGTACTGGAGACAGAAGGGTTATTGAGCTTAGATGGTGGACCATACTTTGATCAATCTACGCTAAATGCTTTTATTGATTCTGGTCGAGACAATTGGACGCAGGCACGTACCACCATTCAGACGCTGTTGTCTAGCAACAATGACACCTTACGTGACAATGCAGACTTGCAAAAAAAGGCGCTGTTTAAACAAGCAGATGTCACCATGCATTTACCTGTTCGAGTGCCCGGCTTTACCGATTTTTATTCTTCTAAAGAACACGCGACCAACGTCGGTACCATGTTCCGTGATCCAAACAACGCCCTACTACCTAACTGGACTGAAATGCCTGTTGGTTATAACGGACGCGCCAGCACCGTCATCGTCAGTGGGACTGATATCGTACGTCCATCAGGCCAGCTAAAGCCCAACCCTGATGACCGTCCTATTTTTTCTGCCTGTAAGCGCTTGGATTTTGAGTTAGAGACTGCATTTGTCGTTGGCAAAGGCAATCATATCGGTCAACCAATCGCTGTAGATGAAGCCTCTGATCATATCTTCGGTATGGTACTGCTCAATGACTGGTCAGCCCGTGACATACAAAAGTGGGAATACGTACCTTTAGGCCCATTCAATGCCAAAACCTTTGCTTCTGAGGTTTCCTCTTGGATTGTCACGATGGATGCATTGGCACCGTTTAAAACGGCTTGCCCAACACAAGAACCTAAGCCACTTGCTTATTTAAATGAAAAAGCGAGCGATAACAGCTTTGACATCAATCTTTCGGTTGAGTTACTACCTGAAAATGCGGAGACAGCTACTGTCATTTGTGAGACCAATTTTAAATATATGTACTGGTCAATGGCACAGCAATTGACACACCACACTATCACTGGCTGCAAAGTCGAAGTCGGCGACATGATGGGCTCAGGTACGATTTCAGGGCCAACGCCAGACTCTTATGGCTCGATGCTAGAGATTGCTTGGAATGCGACTAAACCTGTCACGCTTGATGGTGGCGAGACGCGCAGCTTCATCGAAGATGGCGACACCGTCATTATGAAAGGCTATAGCGAAAAAGACGGCATTCGTGTTGGATTTGGTGAAGTACGCGGCAAAGTACTACCCGCGCTTAGCTTTGATTTTGATAAATAATAACTGCATATAAAAAAGGCGTAAAAGTAGATTCAAACTGTCAGACAACAATGATGTACCGTCTATAAGTACTGACAGTTTGTCTATTAATATGAAATTTACGCCCTATCAAAAGGAGTTTGATATGAGCTTTCAAATTGAGAAAATCCATCATGTGGCTTATCGCTGCAAAGATGCCAAAGAAACCGTCGAATGGTATCAAAAGCATTTGAATATGGATTTTATTTTGGCATTCGCAGAAGATCACGTGCCTTCAACCAAAGCCTTTGATCCATATATGCATGTCTTCTTAAATGCTGGCAGTGGCAATGTTTTGGCCTTCTTTGAAGTACCCAACCAACCTGAAATGGGCTTTGATCCAAATACCCCGAATTGGGTGCAACACTTGGCGCTAAAGGTCAAAGACCGTAATGAGCTATTGATTGCCAAAGAGCATTTGGAACAAGGCGGCATTGATGTCATTGGCGTAACCAATCACGGTATATTCCATTCTATTTACTTCTTTGATCCTAATGGTCATCGTCTAGAGCTGACCTATGATGACCCAACCTCAGAAGACAAGGTTTCTATGATTACAGACGCCATCAAGCAAGACATGCTAGATGAGTGGTCTCGTACCAAACGCGCGCCAGCACATACGCAGTTTTTGCATAGTGAAGAGCTGGCCGAAGCACGCGAAATAGCGCCTGTCGGTGAATAGCAAACCATATCTAACCATCATGAAAGGATTCGATGATGAAAGTAAAAACTCCTTTAGGAATACTCTTGGCTGCCTCGCTTGCGATGACTGGCTGCTCCAATAACGATCAAGCGGGCAACGCATCTACGGATGCAGGTGAAGTGACAACGTTGCGATTCTCGCATTTTATGACTGCCACTGACAACATAAACACCGAAGCATTAGAGCCATGGGCGAAGAAAATTGAAGCCGATTCAAACGGCCGCTTAAAGGTTGAGATATACCCTTCTGCGACGCTCAGCAAACCAGGTGCTACCTATGACGCTACGGCGAAAGGCAGTGTGGATATTGGTATGCAAGCGCAAGGATATACAGCAGGACGATTCCCTTTGACTCAAATCGTAGAGTTGCCAGGTATCACAAATACTGCACAGCAGCAGAGCTGTATACTTCATAAACTATATGACGAGGGTGTGATTAAAGACGAATACGAAGACACTCACTTGTTAGCGCTGATAGGGACTGGACAAGGCGCGCTTCATACCGTTGATAAACCGATTCGCACGCCAGCAGACATGAAAGGCCTACGTATTCGCCAACCTTCTGCGGTTGCGAGCCATATTATCGAAGCTACTGGTGCTGCACCTGTCGGCATGCCTGCCAGTGATACTTATACCTCGCTTCAGCGCGGTGTCATTGACGGGCTCAGCTTTACTTGGCAGCCCATTCAAGCGTTTCGCCTTGATGAGTTGATCAATACGCACACCAACATTCCTTTTTATAATTCTACCTTTGTTATCAGTATGAATAAAGAGAAATATAACAGCTTGCCTGATGACCTCAAAAAAGTGATTGATGACAATTCTGGCGCAGAGCTGGCAGCACATATCTCTAAAGTATTTGACGTAAGTAATGCCAAAGCGATGGCCGCTGCCAAAGAAAAAGGCGATATCATGATTGATATCCCTGATCCACTCAATGACCCAGATTGGAGAGGCCCATTAATAGAAGGCTCTCAACATTACCTTGATGAAGTGAATGCCACTGGTCTAGACGCTGACAACGTATACGAAAAAGCAAAAGCGGCCAGTAGTGCCTGTATGGTTTAGAGGATGTTCGAAAATAAATCTTTTGATGCGATAGTCAGCTAGCTTATAGAATCACATACTGGCTACGCTATTTGATAACGCTGTGCTATCGCCAGTATTTGCTCAACCACGTTATGTTGCTCACTCATCGGTAATTGCTCTGTGGTGCCAATAATAGTAATGGCATACTCTAACGGTAAACCTTCACTAGCAACTTTGTCACTACTCGTAGATGGTTTAGCAGCACTACTGGCAAGCTGCGGTAAGATAACAGGAATCGTAATGGCATTAATGCCCATGAGCATATCGCCCGTCACTGTTGCATAGCCTTGAGTACGAATTTTGGCTTGCAAGTGACTGAAATTCTGCCATTTTTCTGTAATTATTGCTTCATTGTCTGTCTGCCATTCAGCTGTGACCAATGGCTGAATGACGGCATCAGGTTGATAACTGGCAAATAACTGCCCTGTCGCCGATGTCGTCAGTGGCATACGTGAACCGATGCGAGTAATGATACTGATTGGACTGTCTGGCTCAACCGACTGAATGATAATAGGGCCTTCACTAAACCATTTGGCGATTTGTACCCCGCAATTTAAGGCGTCTTTAATCTCATTAGCAACCTGCGTGAGACGCGCCAAAAGATTGTTTTGGTTGACTCCAGTATGTCCTAATGATGCCAATGCATTGACTCTATCGCCAAGACCATAGCGACCATCATCGAGCTTACGAGCATAGTCTTTACGAATGAGGCTGACTAAATAGCGATGACACTTCGCCGGATGCATTTGCATGGCTTCAGCGATATCCTTTAGCATCATAGGCTCATTGCGATCGATCAGCACATCTAGAATCGATAGCCCAATCTCAAGCGACTGGACGCCACTTTGGTTTTTACTGGTGACAGAACTATCTAAAAGGGTTTTGGCTGCTGGCATGATTTGCTCAATGAATAATTTACTTAGTTAAATGTCAATTTAAAGCTGGAATGAAGATTTAACATCATCACGCTTGTTTTAAGGCGTGTTGAACATTCACAACATATCATAATAAAAGGAATTAATAATGATGACACTTTATGGCTACTTTCGCAGTAGCACTTCTTACCGTACTCGTATCGCTATGAACCTAAAAGGTTTAGATTACGACGATATCGCAATCAATTTGGCACAAGATGAGCAGTTAGAGACTGCCTTTAAAGCGATTAACCCGCAAGGATTGGTGCCAGTCCTACAAGTTAATGACTTACTATTATACCAAAGTCCAGCTATCTTGGAATGGTTAGAAGACGTCTACCCTGAGCAGCCATTATTGCCTAAAGATGCTGCTGGACGTATGCATGTGCGCGCGTTGAGCGCCATGATTGGTTGCGACATTCATCCGCTTAACAATCGCCGTATCTTACAATATTTACGTAATGAGTTATCAGTAGATGAGGAAAATGTGATTGCATGGTGCAATCGCTGGATCAGTGAAGGATTTGCCGCTTTAGAGACACGTTTGGCGGCGGATAAAAATCGCGGACAATTCTGCTATGGTGACAGTCCTACTTTTGCAGATTGTTATTTGATTCCTCAAGTTTCTTCCGCTCGCCGTTTTAAAGTAGACCTCAGCGCTTATCCCAACGTCGTCGCTATTGATGCCCACTGCCGCACGCTAAAAGCCTTTGCAGATGCTGACCCTATGATGCAACCCGATGCCCCTAAGCCTCAATAAATCACGAACCCGTTATTGAAAGGATAAGCACGTTGCAAAATAGGTTCTATAGTCGATTCAATGTAAAAAGAACACAGCTTAAAAAGAACATAGCATTGCTGGGATTGATTTTCGAAGCCTCTGTCTGCGCAGGCACAGTAAGCAAGAAAAATTGATATCAGCAGTGCGTGATGTATCGATATTACTTTTTACTGATTACTCCTCTTATTTTAATACACCCTCTTGATTTTGAACTGATTATAGGCGATAGTTACTGACTTTAGTACAACTGCTTTGATATTGTTTTCAAAGCAGTTTTTTGTAAAAAACCGACGACTGGTATGATAAAACCGATAAAAGTTCTAATAATTTGAGCTAATTCAGTGTATAGTTTAAATGAACTTGGTAAGGACACTATTTAATTTAATTAATCAAACTTTAGAATTTAATTGAATTCATCAAAGTTCATATGCTATAAAATTTTCACAGCCTCTATCACTTAAGTTTTTCTACAAGGATCCGTATGAAACACACCACAAAGGCTCTAATAGCCGCCATGACTCTATGCGTTAGCGCAAGCGCCGTCGCCTCTAGTCACCGTGAAGCCCCTTCAATTACCAAAACCCCTAAAGTCGATGCCACTGACTTTTATATGTTCAATAGTTATGAAAATAATCGAGCCGATTACGTCACGATTATTGCTAACTATCTACCGCTACAAGACGCTTACGGTGGACCTAATTACTTCGCATTAGACGACGATGCCTTGTATGAAATCCATATCGATAACAACGGCGATGCGGTCGAAGATATTACCTTCCAGTTCGACTTTACCCAAAACTTAAACAGTATCGAAATCGACTCAGATGGCAACCCATCGACAGAAAAGGTCGCCATTCCTTTGTCCAACGCTGGTGATGCTTCGGTTGCTGCTAACGTACAAACCAGTGAGAGCTATGACGTCACTATGGTCAAAGGCGATCGCCGTAGTGGCTCACGCACTGATTTGGGCAATTTCAAAAAACCATTTGACTATATCGGTACCAAATCGTTTGCTGACTACCCTACCTATGCACGCAGCTTTATTAAGCCGTTAAACTTGGGTAGCTGTGGTACTGGTAAAGTATTCGTTGGTCAACGTGCTGAGAGCTTTGCAATTGACTTGGGTAGAGTGTTTGATTTAATCAACCTAAACCCATTAGGTGCACGTAATGGTGGTACTAACATTCTGGCAGATAAAAACATTACCTCTATCGCCATGGAAGTCCCTAAAGCTTGCTTAGTCAACGCGACTGGTAACGATCCTGTCATCGGTGCTTGGACAACGGCTAGCGTGCGTCAAGCAACCTTGGTAAATGGCAATCCTGCTTCAGGCATCAGTACAACAGCCAAAAAAGGCGGTGCATGGACTCAGGTGTCACGACTAGGTATGCCATTGGTCAATGAAGTGGTTATTGGACTTAAAGATAAAGATAAATTCAATGCGTCAGAGCCAAAAGACGATTTAGCGAAATTTGCTCCCTACGTCCAGTACCCCACGCTTCCAGCATTGATTGAAACTTTGTATGGAGATGCGGGTGCAGTAGCGCCAACGAACTTCCCTCGTCAAGATTTAATCACTGCCTTTTTAACGGGTGTTCCTACGATCAACAAACCTGCTAATCCAAAACAAGTGCCGGCAGATATGTTACGACTTAACACTAGCACGCCTGCTGTTGCAGCTGCCAATCAAAACGATTTGGGTGTGATTAGTATTATTCCAGGTCAGAACGATGGTCGCCCAAGTGCTAATGCTAAAGATGTGGCAGGTTTTCCAAACGGTAGACGTCCTGGTGATGATGTCACTGACATTGCGTTGAGAGTGTCTATGGGTGCTTTATGTCATGCTGGATTGCCTGCAGACGTCACTTGTGTGCCTGAGGATGCTAAAGCCGGTAAAGGTCTATTCACTGATGGTGCGCTAAAACCTGCGACCGAATTTGACTCAGTATTCCCTTATCTAACCACCCCAACCCCAGGTAGCCGATAAGCTGAATCTAACCCAAGGAGAAATACTATGCGCTATATAATGTTAGCCGTATTGATCACTGGATCAGCTGCACTTTCTGGTTGTTTCAATGATAATGACAACAATGACTTTGACTCGTCAAATCAGGTTGATAATGCTGTTGCGGCAGACCAAGCGAAAGCGAAGTTAGCCGTTGATAATACCTCTGCTGTGATTGATGCTAGTAATAATGTCGACACTGATGAGCCTCAAGATATTGATCGGGTGATGCTGCCTGAAGCCAATTTGGCAGAACCTGTCGCAGTATCAGGCGCCAATGCCTCGCTGTAGTTTGACCTGAAGTTATCCAAGCACCTAATCAGTTTACTGATTGGGTGTTTCTTTATGTTTTGAGCCGAGATATTTTATGCATTGGATTAAATTCCCTATCGGATTATTACTGTTATTACCTCTCAGCAGCCAACTGCTTCACGCTGCCCCCTTTATACCAAAAGACGATCAACAAATTCTAGCGACCCTGCCTACAGATTCCCCAGCGCCGCGCTATCTAAACGCTGCTGACTTTCGAACTGACACACACACAAATAACCCAGCACAAACCAGTCAATTGTTAGAGCGTGCCTATCTACAAGGCGATCCTCGAGCATTGGGTCAGGCACGCGCGCAGTTAGATCAGAGCACAGACCAGAGTATAGATACGCTAATGCTACGAGCACGAGCATTGCAGTCAGATCATAAATTTGCTCAAGCAAAAGCGTTATTAACGCAGATATTAGAACAAGAAGAGACTCATCCAGATGCTTTATTGACTCTTTCTTCGTTACTGGTCGTCCAAGGTCAGTTTAAAGACGCTTTGAGCTACTGCAACAAACTTGATGATCCTGAATTGCGTGTTTATGAGTTGGCTTGTCAGGCTCAGATACAGAGCATGACTGGGCAGCTTGAACAGGCAAAACAAACACTCAGTGGGCTGGCGGCGATCGCACCTGGGTTAGATGCATCAACTGCTCGCTGGATATACTTGATGCAAGCAGATGCCGCATTACGTAGCCAAGATACTTCACTTACCAATCAGATTTTTAGTGTGATGGACGATCAAACCGTACCGGCGCTGATGGCTCGCGCTGACTGGCTATTGAGTATCGGCGAGTATGAAAAGGTGCGCGATATGCTCCAAGCGCATACGGATAAAGACGCCTTGCTACTACGCCTTATCACTGCTCAAATGGAATTAGGCGACCCTCAAGCACAGAAAAACTTAGCATTGATGAAAGAACGCATTGAGGTGTGGCAGATACGTAAAGAAAATGCTCATATGCGCGAACAAGCGACTTATGCTTTGCTAGCCAATCAAGTGGACTCAGCACTAAAATTGGCTCAAGATAATTGGCAACAGCAGCGTGAAACGGCTGATATCGTGCTCTATGCGAGCGCAGCTATCAAAGCTGGCAGCCAAGCAGACATTAAGCTAATACGCCAATTTATGACAGACACGCAATTCGAATATCCTGCACTAGAGCAAGCGCTACGCTCAGGTAAAATCAGTGATTGTCTAAATTGCCAAGTTGCCACTATGCAAACGTCCAACACTCAAGCCAAAAGCACGCAAACCGTAAACACGCAAGGTATGAATAAGGAGAAGCTTTTATGAATGCGCTTCGCAGACTTATTGGAAGTCATACTTATCGTTACCTGACGCTGCTGTTACTGGCGCTGACGTGTTCAGTGGCACAAGCGCATGAGTCTAGTACCGCCTACTTAAACCTCAATCTAAGCGACTCTGAGAGTACGGCAGAGAGTAAATATGATGCAGAATATGAGCTTTCACTGCGCGACTTAGCGTTGCTGATTGATATAGACCCAAACAAAGACAGTCAAGTCAGTTGGGCAGAAGTAAAGTTACAGACATCGCTGATAGAGCAACTGATTCAATCCAAAATAAAACTAGAAAGTAGCGCACAAGCGTGTCAAATTACAAAATTTGCGCCATTAGCCATTAATACACGTGGCGGGTTTAATTATTTATATAGCAATTTTGCCTTAAGCTGTACTCAGCCCATCGATAATCTTGACTACCAGATATTGGCAGGTATTGATGCCAACCACCGATTGATTCTGACTCAGGCTAATGATGACACCGCCCTACAAGTGCTGGCAGTAGGCCAAAGCCCATTAGGGTCGCAGGCAAATACTGGCTGGATGTCTACCGCGACTAATTTTCTCAAAAGCGGTATACACCACTTGCTGATTGGTTGGGATCATCTGTTATTCTTATTTGTACTGCTCATTCCTGCGGTGTACGTGCGCAAACAGAAACAATTGATTGCTGTCACTAAACCAAAAGCGGCGCTGCTTGAAGTGTTTTGGATTGCGACTTCGTTCACACTCGCTCACTCCATTACACTCAGCTTAGCGGCACTGCAAATCGTTAGCATACCGCCACGCTTTATCGAATCTTTGATTGCACTGTCTATTGCCTTTGCCGCGCTCAATAATGTCGTGCCATTACTACGGGTACGAGCGGTCTATCTGGCCTTTGTTTTTGGACTGATTCACGGTTTTGGTTTTGCCAATGTATTGGTAGATTTGCCACTTGCTACCAGTGCACGTGTATTAGCGTTGTTGAGTTTCAACGTAGGCATTGAGATGGGACAGTTAGTATTTATCGCTTTGGTATTTCCCATAGCGCTACTATTACGTCACACACAATTTTATAAATGGATTATATTTTATATCGGTTCGCTGATTAGTATTTTAGTGGCACTGTGGTGGTTTTTTGAACGGGCATTTTAGATGATTGCCGTTTTCTTCCTTTTAAGCTGATTCAAAAAATAAACCCTAGGGCGTGTCATCATTTAGATTGTGAAGTTTGAAATGGCTAAATGTATTAATGTGCTGATTGATGATACGCCCTAGCATCTTCTTGATGGTAGGGCGTATTTTTTACGGTGATATTCCAAAAGCTTACTCATTGACGAAAGCAACTTTAGTAAGACCTGCATTGCTCGCAGCAGCCAAAACTTGCGCTACCATATCGTAGCGAGTGTCTTTGTCTGCGCGCAGATGAATACTAGGATCTAGCCCATCACTTGCTGCTTGCGCAAACCGTGTCTGTAGTTGCGGCAATGACAGCGACTCTTCATCCCAAAACAGCTCATTGTCTTGATTGATACTGATTTGTAATATGTCATCAGGCAAATCATTAATCGTAGCACTGGTCTTGGGCAGATCCAATGGCACAGTTGGGTTCATCACTGTCGCCGTCACTAAAAAGATAATCATCAGCACCAGCATGATATCGATGAGCGGTATCAGGTTCATCTCGCTCAAACCTTGAGTGTCATCATCTCCTAGATGAAACGCCATGCGTGTCTCCTTTTTTATAGCCAATAAATTGCAAGGATCTAAACATTTGTATTCGTTTTATCTGTCGTCACCGCTGGACGCATCGATGCACCTAAGAGACCGTGAGCAATATCATTGGCTAAGAATAACGTTCGACGATTCATACGCGCAATAATGTTATAAAAAATCACAGCAGGAATCGCAACGGCAAGACCAAGCCCCGTCATGATGAGCGCCTCACCTACTGGACCTGCCACTTGCGCAAGCCCTGCCTGCCCGCTCATACCGATACTGCGTAGCGCATGAAATATACCCCATACCGTGCCAAATAATCCAATAAAGGGCGCAATAGCGGCAGTCGTACCTAGTAGCGGCAATCCTTGCTCACTCCGATGTCGATAGCGACCAATCAGTTGCAATAAAGTCTGCTCGGTCATCAATCTGCGCTCCTCTGCACTGGCTTGCAAACTAGGCGGTACTTGTTTTTGTAATTGCTGCGCTAAATCAGCCGCGACAGTTTTGGCCAGTTGGCGACTATAATACAGCCGCAAAATCCCTGTGACCCAAGAGGCAACCGATAACGCAAAAAGTGCAAAAAATAAAGCCTTGGTAATAATATCTGTGTATTGCCAATAATCCATAAGATCCATACATCTTCCTTAACGTAACTATCTTGACGTGACTTGACGTGACTATCTTAATGTAATTATCTTGACGTAATTATAGTAGATTCACTTTAAAAAATACCATGCTGCTGGGATGAGTTTTTCTAAGGCTCTGAAGTGCCAAGCACACAGCAAGCAAGGAAATTTATACCAGCTGGATGTTACGCTTGCCGTTTTTTTATATTGATCTGATGATAGACCGTATTGTTCATTTAAAAACAGCTGCTATCATTATCATCGGTGAAAGACCTTACAAATTCTATGTTAATTATTAAATGTCGGTCTCTCATATACCAATGACATCGGCACAATCGCATCAACTGTCTTGCCATCTTTTTGCAGTGGATTGAGTTGCCCTGTCCTGACTTGCGTGGTTGCCATTGCATCGATTATTGGACTGCCTGAGGGTTCAAGCAGTTGCACCTCAGTAATATAGCCTTCTTTATTGACATGCAACTCTAGCATGACGATAAATACATCACCGAGCTCAGTATCAATGCTACGCCATATTAGCAATGGTAAGCTAGTCGTCGGTTCGTGCTTATCGAGCCAGCTGCCATAATCTGCCAAAAACGTGGCAGTCTCGTCACTTTTATTAACCTTATCATTTTTATCAGCCTTCTCATCTATAGCGGCCTGATCAGTGACTTGCTTTTCGGCTTGGGCAGCGGCTAACTTCAGCATGTTGGCAATTGCTTCGTTGGCTGCTTGTATGCGCCATTGCTCTTGTTCGGCGAGCTTTCGGTTGATTTGTTTTCCTAGTTCACGTTTCTGTCTGGCTTGATCACGGTTGAACTGCGCTGTCACAGCTCGAATCATCGCCGATAGATCTTGCTCTGTGTCGTCTGATACATTCGCTATTTTTCTTGATTCTACTGTCGTCAATGGTGACGCTGATGAGGGGGTTTCGAGAGAATTTTCAGGATTGCTTTCTAAATTGGGTGATTTTTTAGCCACGTCAGTGTTTGCTGTTGAAGGTATTGGCGCTTCTTTTGTTTCAGCTTTTAATGTTGCAGCTGATGACGTCTGAGCAGATGCTACCACTTTTTCTAATGGTTTGATTGGTTGAGTCTCAGAGACGGGTTGTTTTTCTGAGACAGGTTTGGATTGATGTTCTGTACTTGGCCTATTGGTAGGAGGTGACGCTAATGTGATTAGCTCTAGTTGAATGGTCTCTGGTTTATTTTTTATTTCGGGAGGTTTCGGGGTATCGATAGACATCATTGCCCATACCGTGGCACCGTGCAAGGCAACCACAAAAATGGTGACCCAAGCATTGAGAGGACGAGTGAATGGATTTGGTAGTATCATGATGATTAGAATACTCATTAAAAACAAACCTGTATATCGATTTATTCAATAAATAACCAAAGCATATCAAACATTCAGTCAAGGCACGGCAAACCACTATGCTTTAATGAATTGACAACGAGTTATCTTCATAAAGGCAATTTGACGTAACGCTTATTTATGTCAGCTCCTTGTGTTTAAAGGGTATTTATTTAATAGGCAAAATTATCTGTACCACCAGCCCTTGTAAGCCATCTTGGCGATTGTAGACATGAATCTGACCCTTATGCGCCATCACAACCGCATGGACAATTGCCAATCCCAAACCATAGCCACCTGTTTCACGATGACGAGCCGAATCCAGCCGTACAAAGGGCTGAAAAATACGCTCTACATCTTTATCCGCGACGCCGCCGCCCTCGTCCATTATGCTGATTTGAATCGCGGGTTTCTTATCCTCCATCTCCACTTCTTTAATATCAGCAATCACTATTGAATCAGAGGCAGTATGCATAAAAGCATTACGAATGACATTTTCAAGCGCGCTATGTAGCTGCTCTTGGTTACCAAGCACAGTCCAAGGAGTGGCTGAGTAAGCCGTTGATAAAGAATCTATCACGCGTGTATGACTCGGCTGCCATTGCCAGCGCACGTTTTTATGCTGAAACTCAAAGCAAACGTCTTGACCAATTTCACTGATAATATCAGAGAGATCAACCGCTTCGTTTTCTATATTATCGATCGTATATTGCTGCATTTGTAGAGACTGAATATGAATGATTTGCTCAATCAACTCATTCATCCGCGCCGACTCTTTATCGATACGGTCGAGGTAACGACTGGCATTCGGTGCAAAGTCGCGAGTCAACTCAGTCGCAACGTCAAGACGCGCCAATGGCGATCGTAGCTCGTGCGAGATATCACTGAGCATCTGCTTGCGTGCCAGCTCACTCTCAGCCAGCCGCGTTGAGAGTTTGGCCACATCTTTAGCCAGCAAACCCAATTCATCATCGCCCATTTTTGATAGATTTGGATGGGCTTGATAGTCGCCGTCAATCATACGATGTACGGTGTTTTGCACACGGCGAATACGCTGGGTCAATGTACGACTCAGCCAAACACAAACCAAGACGCTAAAGATAATAATCAACAGTAAACGTATGGGAAAATTGCCACGTTGCAGCGCTACGACGTCTGAAAAGCGCAGATGCGGACGCAATTGTATGATCACAGCCTGCTCATCTGGTAAGACGACCGTCATGTCCGCCAGTTCAGGACGACTATCAGGATCAGCCATCTTCGCGCGATTCGGGGTCATCGGTGACAGGATATGATTTAAAAGTGACGGTTCATTATTTGATACTCTATCATCGTGATTACCAGACATTTTATTATCAGGTTTTTTATTATCCGCATTAGGCATTGACTGTATTGGTAGCATTGATGAATACCCCATGACCTGTCGATCGCTATTCATAGGTTTTTGCCTACGCCCATCTCTATCACGATAACGTGGAAATATAATGGCACCTTGCTCATCATAGACTCTGATCTGATTCATAAGCCGCCGATCTTGACGGTACATCTCCCTGACAGTGGTTAAATCACCCACTTGTAACGCCTCAATCATTTCTTGGCGCTTAATCAATAAACTATCAATTTGCACATCCATACGAGCGGTTAGCGCTTTTTCGACCAGCCAACGCTCCACCATAATGGATAAAATAGAGGTTATCAGAATCGTCACTAATAAGCTTAAAAACAGACGCCAAAACAGGGTCATACGTATCTTAAATGTTGGAGGCTTCATCGATAAGTCCGTCATTACAACACCAGCTGATAACCTTTACCACGAACTGCCTTGATCGGCTCTTCGTGAAAAGGTTGGAGTTTTTTGCGCAGTCGCGAGACATGCACATCAAGGCTGCGATCGAACGGCTGTAATTCACGTTGTAAGACATGCTCTGACAGCCATGCTTTGCTTACCACCTCGCCTTTTTGTTTCAGTAGCGCAACCAACAAATCAAATTCTGTGCCAGTAACTTGTAGCTCTATGCCATCTATCTGACAAAGCCGCTGGTTTTGATCCAAATGCAAACGACTCTCTGGTAACGGCGTATGCTCTGATGCCGCCGCATTGGTGCGCTTGATGACGGCATTGATACGTGCCAGCAGTTCTCTAGGATTGCAGGGTTTGGTAATATAATCATCAGCACCAAGCTCCAGACCAATAATACGATCAATTTCCTCCCCTTTTGCCGTCAGCATAATGACAGGGATATCACTGATATTGGGCAATTGACGCAAGACACTCAATCCATCGATTTTTGGCATCATAATATCTAGCACCAGCAAGTCATAAGCAGCAGCGCCATTGAGCACATTATTGCTCGCGGTTTTGAGTTTTTGTATGACAGCCTCGCCATCGTGAACGCAGTCGCATGTCACCCCATGATTGTGCAAGTATTCTTGTAATAACTGGGTCAATTCTTCGTCATCATCGCCTAGTAGTATGTGTGGCACATCTTTCTCCTTGAGCGTTGGATCGCTTTATTAGCCATATTATCAGTCAATTGCTTATCGATTCGCTATAAACGTTACCTTTCTTAATACTTCATAAATGTTCGTAACCTTTAACTGTCGTAATATAGCGTCTATCAGCGACAAATACTGATAACAAGCTGTGATGGATAGTGGCTATCCGGGACACTTAACATTCATAAGCTGATCAGATAAAAACTGACTTTTTCGCAACCAATAATGTATGCACCATAAATTAAGGTAATGATGATGAAAAAATTATTAATGGGCTCAGTATTAGCAATGTCTAGTATTTTCACCGTAACGGCTTGTACCAGTGTTAATGCAACTACTGATACCACAACAATGACCAGCAAAATGCAGCATAAAGATGGCATGAAAAAAGGTAGTATGAAAAAAGACGGTATGAGAGGTCCAATGTCGCAACTAGATCTAACAGCAACGCAACAAGCGCAAATCAAAGCCATCATGCAAGCACAACACGGTGACCGTAAAGCTGACCGCACAAAAAACAAAGCAGAACGGGCGCAGATGCATCAACAAATGCAAGCATTGACCAATGCTAACACTCTAAATACAGCAGCAGTCAACCGCTTAGCTGATCAGCAAGCGGCTAAAACCAAGCAACGCTTCATTGAGCGCGTACAGACTCAACACGCTATCTCTCAGGTATTGACTGCTGAGCAACGCGCCAAACTTGCTACATTGAAGGCTGAAAAAATGGCGAAAGGTCATAAAGGCTCAGAGCACGGTAAAATGCATGGCAAACCACATCAAGGCATGTAATTCGTCATTAATAGGCTATTTTGCATTCATGCTGAATGTCCTATAAGACTGATTATGAACACATAAAAAAGCGCATCGTATAAACGGTGCGCTTTTTAGTTTTCAATTTCAATAACGACTAACTAAACTTACCTACGATTAATCCATTTTTATTCAATCGTCCCGAACTTCTCTTTAGCCATTGGCATGACATTAAACATCATCTTTCCTATCGCAGTACCATTGCCATCACGATAATACTGCATCAACTCGCTACCATACTCGCGCATATCAATACTATTACTGGCATTGGGCACTTGTACATCGCTTCGTAAATTCGGAAATGCCATGTCTGTAGCGCTTATAGCAGAATACTGCTGCAAAACATCTATGACCATGTTTTTATTGGAAGCAGTCTCGCTCGGAAGCTCACTACGCAGATGCTGCCATTTGAGCTGACCACGCTTATCAAATCCATACAACTGCTGCGTCTCTGCTTTCACTAGCATTGCACTTTCTGCCGTCTTTTCCTTTGCCTCTGCCATTGTTTCCTCTACTGTCTCACTGCCACTATCCATGCCACTCTTTATCATTGCTAGCATCTGCTGCATTAACGCTTTACTGGTAAATTTATCAGCATCTGCGGTGCCTACCTCGTAAGCCGCGCTTTCTTTGATTAGCTCTGGATATCGCTGGCTAATCCGCTCGTAAACGATGCGCATATAATCTTGATAAAACTGCTCATAACTCTCAGTATTTTGTACACGGCGAATAACTTGGTTACTTGCCAGCATTGCTGGTAGCTGATGCGCGGGTAACTTGGGAGAGAGCGAAGCTAGCGTATTAGGGGTGACATAATCAAACTGGCTAATAGGTGCGGCATCAACTGTGGCATCTAACGCTGCAAAGTGACTTTTTATCAACTCACTGCCAAAGCCTTTGGGTAAGGTGCCATCATCAATGGCTAACTTTAGCCATTTATTGCGCCATTTTGTACCGAGCTTATCGTCTAACATTTCTGAATTAAACATCGCAAAATTATCTGCCCACAGATAAATATTACCGTTTTTCAAATCTAAATAAATAGGCTGATTAACGCTGCTTTGATGATTGCGCGCGTGATACTGAACGCTCGCCAACATCGTCGCCTTGCCAGCCATTGGTTGATAGACGCCTTGTGCATTGAGAGACAATGGCTTTAGCACATAAGCATCTAGCAGCTTTGCCTTTTTGACATCTTGCGCTGTCGTTCGGTCATCATAATTGTCAAATAACTGTTGGTAAGACACTGGCACAGTGATCTCACTATCATAATTGCTATCTACCCATGCCTCATAGGCATCTGTACACTCAAGGTAGCGGTCTTTCAGCGTCGTTCGCTCAGCGTCATAATCTGCCACCAAAATATCTTTATTTTGCGCTGCTGCTTGAGTAAGTAAGGCGGTATATGCTTGATCGTGTGTGTCTTCGCAGTATTCATCGATATAGCCTGAGGCGACTGGCGCTTTGGCATTTATTTCAGTATTTATATTATTAAACTGCTGCTCATTACTAATCTCCAGATTGCTATGGTAACTAAAAGACTGGCGGCGCTTTTTTTGTAACGCCGTTGCCAATGCTGTCTTGGCTGCCACTGGCGTTTGCTTGGCAGTCATCGCGTTAGATTGGTCAAGACTGGTAGATTGGCAACCCGTTAACAATAGCGCCCCTGTGACCAATGCACCAACAAATAAATGATTGCCATTAAAAACTGACGCAGCGCTCGCTGACGGAAGATGATTTGCAATGATTTGATGTACTGTTCTCATTTTTTATCCTTAATAAATATTGGCTTGAACATGACAAGATAGCGTTATTGATCGTCTACCCTGTTGTCAGCATCATCTGTGACATCGTCTTCTATATCATTATCATCTTGACGATCAACACTGTCATATTCTGCTGCCTCATAGCTGCTATCACCATCCGCATAATCGCTACCATAATCATCATCGTAGTCATCATTGTAGTTATCGTAATCACCACTGCGACCACTATAATCATAGCGAGCATAACGTGCCGTTTTCAGCCTGTCTTTTTGTTGGCGTTGCTCTGCCATCCATGCATTGCCATCGATAGCCGCTTTAGCATTTGTACCAAAAGACTCGGTCAATAAAGGCGTTAGTGCATGTTTATTAAAGCTGCTTTTATCATAGCGTATTTGGTTTAGCACGCTGGTCGTAGAGCCCATCAAATCGCCGCCGATATTTATCCGCTGCTGCTTGGCAAGCAGGCGATCTGAGCTGTCTAAATAATAGTAATTTATCTGATTGAAAGATATCGGACCAATGGCTTCGATTAGCTGCAACAGCGAACCTACATCCGCACTTTGATAGCCTTTATTGTATAGCTGCACTTTCGCCAGCGCGGTTTTTAGCATAGCGCCATCAGGATATTTCTGTGGATTGGCATCGACATAATCCTGTAGCGACTTTGTCATGTATTTTAAAGTCTTGCCGATCATCTCACCGCTTTGCTTACTGCCAAAATAGACTTTTACCGCACGGCTCGCCCCGACTTCTTTGGCAAAGGCATCGTTGCGAATATCTACCGCGCTAAAGTGCTCGGGCCCAAGCTCTGCCATGCTGCTCTGTATGGCAGCGATGGCGGCATCATAAAGCACTGCTGGCGGTAGCTGCGCGGTAATACTCTCAGGCAAACCAAAACTGACGGTATGTGAGGTCATTTGGTTAGGTAAAGGGGTGTTTTCAGGATTGACAAGCGCCACGATAGGCATAATTGCCGATGGGTCTACCGTGATGCTGCTGTTATTAAAATCGAACGCTAGCGGTATCTGTACAGATGAGCTAATTGTCGGAGTCACATAATCATAACTATAAACGCTCTGTAGTTGTCGTTGTTTGGGTTTGTACTGACTGACACTATTAAACGTTAAATTTTGATATTGATAGGCATTTGACGCAGCTATCTGTTCCGGCGTGCGATGGAACATACTCAGCATTTGACCAATGACGCCCGTAGATGGCATTGATGATTGGCTACCTTCTACAGCCTCTGATTGTTGTTTTGCCATTTGTATGGCTTCATAGTTTTTTAACAGATTTTTAGACTTTAAGTTCGAGACCCCTGAGAGAATGCCGCCCTCTGCATTGCCATATTCATTATAGCCATCTCTGTCGTAACCATCTCGATTGTAGCCATATTCGCTGTAACCGTCTTCATCATAATTAATATCCTCTACAACACAAACTTCATAAGCGTCATCGTCATCATTTTTATTGCATTTATTCGACTCTATACTTACCGCTGCTAACTCTGCCATAGCCTCAGTTTGCCTGTCCTCATGATCACTTTCATCATAAGCACTTTCATCATAAGCACTTTCATCATAATCGCCGTCAGGCTCATAGGCATAAGTTTCTATAATCGTTCTAAGCAAGCTACTAGAGCCTGCATCGATGCTATCTGGATCAATGAAAGGTGCGGCTTGATAATTGGCTTGCGCAACTGCTACGTGTTCTGTTGCCAGATGCTGACGAATAGCCGCCAGTAAATGTGATTTGGCTTGATTGTCAGTATTGGGATATTTTTCTTGGTTAAATAATTGTTGATAACGCTCAGATTGGGCAGTGCGGCTAGCATTAAACGCGCGTCCTTGTGCTTGGCTCTGCGCGCTATCGACGGTACTAAAATCAATCATACTTTTTGATGCCGTAGACGATGATACCGCCGGGCTTGATTGACAACCTACCAACCCAAACGTACTGCCAAGCAGTAATGCGCAGCCTGCAATAGAGGTTAATTTGCGCGACTGATATGAATGCTTGTTATGATTGTTATGGTTATGGGCAGATGACTGATGATGAGCCATGCCAGAGTGACGCTGTTGGTCGCGTTTATGAGTATGGTTGGATGACATAGTAATTTCTTCTTATAAATAGACAGACAATAATGAATAAATTCTAGCACTATTATTTATATCACAATGAGTTACAATTTAGTAAGATTAGAACGTATTTCTTAAAAATTTTCAGCATTTTTGATAAGACTGTTTATCTAAAAAACGTGGCGCCAATTATTATGTCAATTAGGACACGCCTTAACATTCAAGCCTCTTTATTTTTACAGTCTTATTTTTACAGACCAAACGTGTCATCACTTGCTCAAAAAGGAATTTACAATGCAACATTCAATATCAAAAGATGAAATTAACGCTTCTCAAAATAACTTTAAAAACAGAGCAAAAATTAAAACCGCTATTCTATTAATCAGTAGTACCTTTTTAGTATCGCTATCTGCTCATGCGGCTGAACCAACCACCAATCAATCAACTACCATCAACCCAACATCTATTAATACCAGCGCCATCAATCTCGCTATTATGGCTGATAATCCTACTGTGTTGTCTGAAACCAAACGTGTTACACGAGCCAAAACCAATACGCTCATTTCCACGATGAACAACGCCAATGCCGATCAAGCCATTTATTCTGAAGATGCGATTCATCATCCGGTTTGGGCAAAGAACGGTATGGTCGCCACCCAAGAAGCCCTCGCCTCTGATATTGGACTCAAGATTTTAAAAGACGGC
The DNA here is from genome assembly GCF_014652895.1 of Psychrobacter glaciei. GTDB lineage: Bacteria > Pseudomonadota > Gammaproteobacteria > Pseudomonadales > Moraxellaceae > Psychrobacter > Psychrobacter glaciei. Next base: position 485,086 of record NZ_BMZR01000003.1, on the reverse strand, counting down.
GGTAATGCGGTTGATGCTGGGGTCGCGGTTGGCTTTGCCTTAGCAGTGACTTTGCCGCGTGCTGGGAATATCGGTGGTGGTGGTTTTATGATGATTTATGACGCCAAACAAGGCAAAACGGTGGCACTCGATTACCGTGAAAAAGCGCCGAGTAGCGCCTCGCGTGATATGTATCTTGATGAAGATGGTAATGCAGTCAGCGACTTGTCTCGTTATCATGGTTTAGCCATCGGTGTGCCAGGGACGGTCGCAGGATTGCTTAAAGCGTTAGAAGATCACGGCACCATGAGTCGCGGGCAAGTGATGGCACCTGCGATTGCACTGGCTGAGGACGGTATAGAAGTCACGGCTGGCTTGTCCGAGTCGCTCACTGCCTTGAGCGAGCGTTTACAAAAATGGCCAAGCACCAAAAAGATATTTTTTAAACCTGACGGCAGCGCCTATCAACCCGGTGAGCGTTTAAAACAGCCTGAACTGGCTCGCTCGCTGAAATTAATTGCTGCAAAAGGCGCAGATGGATTTTATAAAGGGGAAACCGCGAGTAAGTTGGTCAAAGCGGTCAATGAGGCTGGCGGTAGCATGAGTTTGCAGGATTTGGCTAGTTATGAAGCCATCGCTCGCGAGCCAGTTAAAGGCGACTATCGTGGTTATGAGATTGTCTCGATGCCGCCACCGTCTTCTGGTGGTATCCATATCGTGCAGATTTTAAATATCTTAGAAGGCTACCCGCTAAAAGACTATGGTCAAAACAGCGCGCAAACCATTCACCTAATGGCCGAAGCCATGCAGTTGGCTTATGCGGATCGCGCAGAGTATTTAGGTGATTCTGACTTTATCGATGTGCCTGCCAGCGGCTTAACCTCAGAGGCTTATGCGGATAAACTACGCACCTTAATCAATCCAGACAAAGCCACACCAGCTTCGACGATTAAAGCCAACAACCCTCTGCCTTACGAGAGCGATCAGACCACGCATTTCTCTATCGTGGATAAAGACGGCAATGCGATAGCCAATACTTATACACTCAACTTCTCTTATGGAACTGGCCTTGTCGCTGAAGGTACGGGCATTTTACTCAACAATGAGATGGATGATTTCTCTGCCAAACCCGGTGTGCCGAATGGTTATGGCTTATTAGGCGGTGAAGCAAATGCCGTTGAAGCCAATAAACGCCCGCTATCCTCGATGAGCCCGACGCTGGTCTTTAAAGACAGTAAACCATATATCGTCACGGGTAGCCCCGGTGGTAGTCGCATCATCACCACCGTTACTCAAATCATATCCAATGTCATCGATCATGATATGAATATCGCTGAGGCCACTCACGCACCGCGTATTCATGATCAATGGCTGCCTGATGAAATTCGAGTGGAAAAGGCACTGAATGTTGATACAGTTAAAAAGCTTGAATCAATGGGTCATACGGTCAGTCCAAAAGCAGCCATGGGTTCGACGCAATCGATTATGTTGACTCCAAATGGTGTTTACGGTTCTTCTGATCCACGTATCGTCGATGCGGCAGTGGTTGGGTATTGATTTGATTTTTTTATGATAAATGCGTTTGGCGAAATTGGCTGGGTGACAAACCCGTGAATTGTTTGAACTGACGGCTAAAAGCACTGTGATCGCTGTAGCCGCAGTTCAACGATATCTGAGTCACTGACACCTCAGGACTAGCCAATAACTTCACCGCATACTCCAAGCGCAGCTTTTGCACAAACTGTAATGGCGACATATTCAGTACGGCCTTAAAGGTACGCTCTAGCTGCGACACGCTCAAATTAGCCAAGTCGGCCAATTGTGCGATATTTATTTTTTGATCAAGATGCGCTCGTACAAACTGAGCGACTTCTGCCAAGCGCGCGTGTTTACGTAAAACGCGCTCGTTATCTTCATCAATATCGACCGATATCCCAACCATGGCGACCACTTGTTGGCTCTTATTATAGATAGGCAGTTTATCGGTAATACACCATCCTAACTGACCGGATGCATAACTGTGCAGCTCTAAGTTATCAACGATAGACTTCCCCTCTCTCAATACCTTCATATCTTGCAAAATATAATCCCTACTCTGTCGATGCGAAAACACCTCTTCTGTGGTAAACCCTACGATATCTTCGTGCTGACTCAACTGACAGCGTTTTAACAAAGTTTTGTTTGCCAGCTGATAACGTGCCTGCTCATCTTTCACAAAAAACACCACATTGGTCAAAGTATTCAGCAGCGGCAGTAATAATGAGACATTACCGATAAAAGCCTCACGACTATCGGGACGATAGACAGTCATACTCTGCTGCAATGATGTGGTAAGCATAGCAAGCGCGGTATCTTCTATTATATCTGTTATTACCTCAGTCATCGCATCTCATCCCTGTCATATCAATTTTACATTCAGCCAAACATCCATAACTCGCAGGCTATGTCACGCTGGCGAACAGCACGCAAGAAAAATTTACCGCAGCAGCACGTGGCTATTAACGTATCGACTTTATTTCGAACTGACTATTTTATTACCAATTTTTAGGCACAGACTTCTCTAGTGTACACCGAGCCACTATGCAGAAATACGCATTTATCCATGAAAAAACAGCAAGACGCTCTCTCTAAAAAAGTCCACTCTATATATAGACCTCAGCAAATAACAACCAACTATTGGCTGTTAAATTAAAACCATTAGGTCTCATGCATAAAAAGCGGAATATAACTTTTTCACGGATGAATTAGGGCGTCGGTCATGTCTTCTATATTATTTAATTTTAAAATTATTGACTCGCATACGGGCGGTGAGCCCACTCGTATGGTCTATGACGGCTTTCCTGAACTCGTCGGCGACACTCTTCAAGATAAGCTGCAATACTTCAAACAAAACTTCGATCATCTGCGCCAAAGTATCATCTTAGAGCCACGCGGCAATGATGTTCTTGTCGGTGCGTTACTCTTCCCTGCTACCAATCCTAAAGCCACAGCGAGCGTTATTTTCTTTAACAATGCTGGTTATTTAGGCATGTGCGGACACGGCACGATTGGCGTTATCGTCTCATTGGCTTATCAACGAAAGATATCGGCAGGCGTGCACTGGCTAGAGACTCCTGTCGGTCTGGTTAAAGCAACCTTACATGATGATGGCAGCTGTAGTGTACAAAACGTCCCTTCTTACCGTTATAAAAAGCAAGTTGACGTTCACGTTCCTGAATTAGGGCTTATCCGTGGCGACATCGCTTGGGGTGGCAACTGGTTCTTTTTAGTCAGTGAGCATGGACAAGACATTCAAGCAAATAATGTCGAAAAATTGACTCAAGTAACCATGCAAATTAAGCAAGCACTAATCGCTGCTAATATCACCGGCAAAAACGGCGGCGAGATTGACCACATCGAGTTGTTTGCCGATAGCGATGATGACCAAGTCGATAGTAAAAACTTCGTTTTATGCCCAGGTTCAGCTTACGATCGCTCTCCTTGTGGTACCGGTACTAGTGCCAAGCTTGCCTGCTTAGCGGCTGATAACCGTCTAGCACCTGAACAACTTTGGCAGCAACAAGGCATAGTCGGCAGCGTATTCACTGGCAGTTATCAGCATGCAACTGAGCTTAATACTGAGTTGAATACCGATCTTAGTACTAAGCTCAATAATGCAGCTGGTACGGCTTATCCTGCACAGACCATTATCCCAACGATTCGTGGTCATGCTTATGTTTGTGCCGAGACCACACTCATTGTGCAAGAAGACGATCCTTTTAAATGGGGCATCCCGTCTTAACGAGGTCGTAGCATTATTTATGAAATAACCTGATTTATGAAATGACCTGATTTATGAAGTGGCTTAACTTATTAAGTGACATATTTATTGATAAACGCGTAAACACTATCAAGAGTGCTTAATCGACGAACGTAAGCGAGAAAAATTATGACTACCTCAAACGTCGACTTGCATATCATTGGTGGCGGCATTATCGGTCTAGCGGCTGCGGTGACATTGCAAGCGCGAGGCGTAAAGGTCGCACTGCTGGACGCCAATAAAGTGGGTCAAGGCGCATCATTAGGTAACGCCGGTCATATCGCTACCGAGCAAGTATTCCCCATTGCTGATGCGAGCATGCTCCGTCATGTACCCGCCATGTTATTGAATCCGACTGGACCGCTGCGCATAGACTGGCGCTATCTGCCGCGTTTGATGCCTTGGGCAATGCAATTGCTCATGAATATGCGCCCTGAGCCATTTGAGCGGATTCATCAAGCGTTGTTAAGCTTAAATCAAAACAGCCTGCAAGCATGGCAAGGTTTTGCTGATCAGTGGCAATTGGGCGATTGGGTGCAGGTGAAAGGTTCATTATTAACGGTTGAAAAGCCTAGTAGTCTTGAGCTACTAACAGCACACGGTAAGCGTCTCAATGACATTGATGTGAGCAATGAGCTGCTGAGCAAAGAGGATTTATTAGAGCGTGAGCCTGCCTTACAAGACAACCAGTTAGCAGCATTATTTTTCCCAAATACAGGACATATCACCAATTTAAAAGCCGTTATCAATCAACTTCACGATATCTTTAGGCAATTGGGCGGTCATGTCATTGAACATTGTAGCGTCCTTGCAGCGACCAATGATGCAGATGGTATTCATTTGACCACCAGTCAAGGTGACATGACAGCGTCCAAAGTGATGCTATCAGCAGGCGCCCACTCTAAAGCCTTGGCCAAGCAATTAACGGGCGTCAACATCCCTTTAGATACCGAACGTGGTTATCACTTAATGCTACCTCATGAAGGCGCGCGCTTACAGATCCCCGTATCGAGTTTGGATCGACGCTTTGTCATGACTCCGATGCAAGACGGCCTACGTTTGGCGGGTACGGTGGAGTACGCAGGACTTGACGCGCCTGCCAATATGCAGCGTGCACATATGCTATTACAACAAGCGCAGCCTATGTTAAAAGCGCCGTTAGATGCTAGCGATAGCGTGTCATGGATGGGGTTTCGTCCATCGACCGCAGACTCCTTGCCAGTCATCGACAAAATCGAGCGCGTCTTTTTAAGCTTTGGGCATCAGCATTTAGGCTTAACGCAAGCTGTCGTTAGTGCGCAAATGATTGCCGAATACTATTTTGATGAAGACCATACGATCGATCCAAAACCGTATCAACTGGCCCGCTTTAAATAAGGTGCTTATCGAACGGTTATGAACCAAGTAAAAATCAACCGATTCATCATTGAATCATTACCCATTAAATCACCAACAATATCAACCCCAATAAGGATAGTCTCATGAACATAAATGGAATTTTAGTCCCAATCGTCACCCCTTTCGACAATAACGGCGACGTTGATGCGCAAAAATTAACGACACTGGTCGAAGCCTTTATCGACAAAGGCGTAGCTGGTATCGTTGCTTGCGGTACTACAGGTGAGTACTATACGTTTTCGGCAGCGGAGCGTGAGCTGGTATTGACCACTATCGCTGAAGCCGCAAAAAATAAAGGCGCTGAAAATAAAGTCACTCTGATTGCTGGTATCAACAGCTTATCGACTGATCACTCTATTGAGCTTGCCGCACAAGCCAAAGTCTTAGGTTATGACGGCCTGATGCTGTCTGCCACCCCTTATAGTTTGCCCGAGCAAGATGGCATCATCGCTCACTTCGAAAAAGTCGCGGATGCTAGTGAGCTGCCGATTATTATGTACAACTTCCCTGCTCGTGTTGGCGTTGCCATTGAATTTGACACTGTTGCTCATCTAGCTAAGCATCCTAACATCGTCGGTGTAAAAGAAAGCAGCGGCGACTTTAGTCATGCGCTACGCATGCTACAAGCTAATTTTGATGACTTTGAGGTGGTTTGTGGCTGTGATGATCAGCCGGTTGATTTCTTCTTTTGGGGTGCGAAAAGCTGGATCGCAGGCGCAGCGAACGTTTTCCCAGCAGAGCAAGTCGCATTATTTAACGCCACCCAGCAAGGCGACTGGGATAAAGCCAAGCAAATTATGAGTGAGATCTATCCTGCTATCCATTCTATGGAATCTGGCAACTACAATCAAAAAGCCAAAGCGGGATGTTTAAACGGCAGCATGGATGTTGGTTCAGTTCGCGTGCCTCTAACTGACATGCCAGAAGATGAAAAAGCAGAGTTTTTAGCCCTACTGTCTAAATAGCACTCAGCTCAGCTTAGTAAAAACAATGTTAAGGATAACCAATGCTAAATTTGATGCCGTATTCAAATCTCGAATCGATGGCATCAAACTTAGCAGATAAGGATTAGAAAAATGAGCACTAAAGAACAAGCCACCAAACAACAAGTATTTGAAGCAGCAAAACAGCAGCAATTATGGGTGGGTCACTTAATAGCAGCGGATGGCCTATCAGAAGCTACTTTAGACAATTACACGCCCATTGATAATAGTATTATCGGTCAAATTGCGTCAGGTACTAGCGATGATGTCGATACTGCCGTGCAAGTCGCTCGCGATGCTTTTGAAAACGGTGAATGGCGTCGTCTGGCTCCTGCTGAGCGCAAGGCTATTATGCAGCGCTGGTGTACACTCATGCATGAGCACGTCGAGGAGCTGGCAGCATTAGATTGTGTGGATGCAGGTAAGCCAATTACCGAATGCTTAAACACTGACATGCCAGCGACTATTGAGACCTTTGAATGGTATGCCGAGGCCGCTGATAAGGTATTTGGCAAAGTCGCACCGACAGGTAACGCAGCTTTAGGACTTATCGTACAAGAGCCCATTGGTGTCGTTGGTGCGGTATTACCTTGGAACTTCCCAGCCCAAATGTACGCATGGAAAGTCGCCCCTGCTCTTATTATGGGCAACTCCGTTATTGTTAAACCTGCTGAGCTGACCTCTTTATCTGCCTACCGTTTAACTGAGCTTGCCTATGAAGCTGGCGTGCCCAGAGAAGCGCTGCAAATGGTCTGCGGTCTTGGTGAAAATGTCGGCGCGGCGCTTGGTCAACATATGGATGTTGACATGGTATCTTTCACTGGCTCGACTGAGGTCGGACGTCTGTTCTTACAGTATTCGGCGCAAAGCAATCTAAAAGAAATCGTCTTAGAATGCGGCGGTAAAAGCCCACAAATCGTCTTTGATGATGCCGTACTTGATGATGCTGCGATCAACGATATCTTATCGGCCGCGTTTTGGAATATGAGTGAAAACTGTAGCTGCGGCTCACGCTTATTAGTCCACAGCAGTCAAAAACAAGCGTTACTTGAGCAACTAAAAAACGGTCTGAAAGGTTGGAAAGTCGGCTCACCTTACGATGTCGACACGGCTATTGGTCCTATGATTGAAAAAGCGCATTTTGACAAGGTTTGTCATTATCTTAAGACAGCTAAAGAGGAAGGTGCAACGATCGTTGCAGGTGGCAACATTCATGACGACATGGGCAGTGGCTGGTATATCGAGCCGACTATTTTTGATGATGTTACAGCCGATATGACTTTGTTTAAAGAAGAAGTCTTTGGACCCTTGCTTGCGGTGACAAGCTTTGAGACGGAGGAAGAAGCCATCAAATTAGCCAATGAAACCAACTATGGACTCGCCGCTTCTTTTTATACACAGAACATCAAGCGCGCTTATCGTGTGGCATCGTCCATTAAAGCAGGCACGGTCTCTATTAATGGCTTTTCAGAAGGTGATATCACCACGCCATTTGGCGGCTATAAGCAATCAGGGTTTGGCGGTCGTGACAATGGTTTAGAAGCCTTAGCACAATACGCACAGACCAAAACCATTTGGCTGGTTAATTAGCAAACGTATTCAGTCAGTACAGTCATCGATTAAAACAACAGCTTAAATGATTTAAGCCTTTAGTCACATATTTACAGGGAAGTAAGGCCATGGAAGCGATTATTAATACCATCGTCGGCTATATATGGAGCGATGCGTTAGTTTATTTGGCACTCGGTGTCGGCATTTATTTTACCGTGATGACTCGCGGTGTCCAGTTTCGCTATCTCAAAGAAATGGTTAGGCTGTTGTTTGACAAACAAACCTCAACCCAAGGCATTAGCTCATTCCAAGCCTTTTGTATGGCGTTATCAGGTCGCATTGGTGTTGGTAACATTGCAGGGGTTGCCACCGCTATCGCAGCGGGTGGTCCTGGTGCCGTTTTTTGGATGATCGTCATGGGTCTGCTTGGCGGTGCTAGCGCCTTTATTGAGTCTACCCTTGCACAGGTTTATAAGCATACCGTTGATGACCAGTATCGTGGCGGCTCACCCTTTTATATCGAGCGCGGCCTAAAGATGAAACCCTTTGCTATTTTAGTAGCTACGGTGACTTGTCTTTCTTATGGCGTTTTGGTGCCCGGCGTACAAGCCAATACCATCGCTGATTCTTTCGATACCGCCTTTAACATCTCACCTGCTGTGACAGGGTTAATTATCGTCGCTATGCTAGCTGTTATTATCTTTGGTGGTGTGAAACGAATCGCCAGTTTTGCTGGTAAAGTTGTGCCTTTCATGGCCATTGGTTACATCTTGATGATGGTTATCGTCTTAGCCTTCAATGCCTCAAACTTACCTGCTATGTTCGCTCTTATTTTCAAAAGTGCGTTTGGTATGGATGCTGTGTTTGGCGGTATCGTCGGTCTAGCCATATCTTGGGGTGTTCGCCGTGCGGTATTCTCTAACGTTGCTGGTGCAGGCGAAGCTACTTTCAGCTCAGCAGCTGCAGAGGTTTCTCATCCTGCCAAGCAAGGTTTGGTACAGAGTTTTTCTATCTATATCGATACGGTTGTTGTCTGTACCGCTACTGCATTGATGATTTTATCTACTGGTATGTATAATGTCATTCCAGAAGAGGGCTTGACTCTGGTCGAAAATATGCCAGGTATCGAAGCGGGCACGGCATTTACCCAAGCCGCTGTCTCGACGGTGTTTAGCCAATATGGAAGTGGCTTTGTCGCTATCGCCATCTTCTTGTTTGCCTTTACCTGCTTGATTGCTTATTACTATATTGCTGAGACCACGCTAGTATACTTAGACAGTAAATTGCGCTACCCTGTTTTAAAACCATTATTAAAAATAATATTCTTAATAGTTTGCTTTACTGGTAGCATGCAATCTGTTGGCGTGATGTGGGCGCTAGGTGATATTGGTTTTGGCAGCATGTGTTACCTTAACTTCATCGCCATCGTATTACTCAGTAAAACGGCGCTAAAAGTGCTAAAAGACTACGACGAGCAAATGAAGCTGGGACTCGATCCTATCTTTGACCCTAGAAAAGCAGGCGTTGAAAACGCAGACTTCTGGATAGCCTATAGTGATAAATATGATAAGCGTTAATTAAACTATCAGTGCTATCCCATACAAAAAACCCTTCTATATCACCATGATATAGAAGGGTTTTTTGTATGATGAAACCCCTTGTCAAAAACACTCAATTCAATTTGATACCCCTGAATCAGTGGTTGTCTGTGCCAAATAATGCTATTATTAACAGCTAAATCTAAAATGAATAAATATGGCTATCGACGTCTTATCCTCTTCCAAAAGTCAACATAAAGCATTGATAATAATAAATTTATTTCCTTAGTAGCTAATTCCCCTTTGATCGTACTAGTAAGAGTCCTCTATGGCATTTGTACACCTTGGCATTCACAGCGAATATTCGATTACCGATTCTATCGTGCGCATCAAGCCGCTAGTGAAAGCCGCTGCGGCTGATAATCAGCGCGCGCTCGCATTAACTGATTTGTCCAATCTCTATGCCACGGTAAAGTTCTATCGTGCCTGCCTAGGTGCTGGTATCAAGCCAATTATCGGCAGCGAAGTCATCATGGAAAATGAAGACACACGGCTCACCCTGCTCGCAATGGACAACGAGGGCTACCAAAACATCACTCGTATCGTCTCGCTCGGCTTTACCGAAGGTCGCGCCGACGATGCCAATCATGGGGTGCCGGTCGTTAAGCGTAGTCATATTTTAGAGCATGCCGCTGGCGTGATTGTGCTCCTCACCGAAAAGTCAGATGTGGGTCAGGCACTGGTCGGCTCCATGCCAGAAAAAGCCGACGAGCTGCTGACAGAGTGGCAAGCAAAGTTTGCTAATCGCTTATATTTTGCCATCAAGCGCACCAATCGCTCAGGCGAAGACACTTTTATTCGGGAGGCTATTCACTCAGGTGCTAAGCACAATATCCCCATCATTGCGCATAATGACGTGCGCTTCTTAAAGCAAGATGATTTTGATGCCCACGAAGCACGTGTCTGTATCGCAGGCTCCTACGTGCTTGCCGACCAAAATCGTCCGCAAACTTATTCCGATGCACAGTACCTAAAAACCCAAGCGCAAATGCAGCAGTTATTTGCTGATATTCCGCAGGTGATTGATAATACCTTGCGCTTAGCAACTCGCTGTAATGTGACCTTGACGCTGGGTATTAACGTACTACCCGATTTTCCTGTGCCTGAAGGTGAGACGATTGAAACGTTTTTCCGCGCGGAGTCAGTACGTGGGCTTAATAATCGATTGGACAAGCTGTTTCCCGTTGAAGCACGTACTGATAACTGGAGTGACTTTCGCCAAAAATATGATGAGCGCCTAGAATACGAGCTGGAAGTTATCTTATCGATGGGCTTCCCCGGTTACTTCCTGATCGTAATGGACTTTATCCGTTGGGCAAAAGCCAATGGTGTACCCGTTGGACCCGGTCGTGGTTCTGGTGCTGGCTCGCTCGTTGCTTATTCGCTCAATATTACCGACCTCGACCCTATTCATTACGACTTATTATTTGAGCGCTTCTTAAACCCTGAACGTGTCTCAATGCCCGATTTCGATATTGACTTTTGTATTGAAGGTCGTGACCGCGTTATTGATTATGTCGCGCAAACTTATGGCCGTGAAGCGGTTTCGCAGATTATCACTTTTGGTACCATGGCGGCAAAAGCAGTGGTACGAGATGTGGCACGCGCGCAAAGTAAATCCTACTTCCTTGCCAGTAAAATGTCTAAACTTATTCCCAAAACACCGGGGATTACCCTCAGTCAAGCGCTTGAGCAAGAGCCGCAGCTGAAAGACTTAATTTCCAATCCTGATAATATGGATTATGAAGATGCCATCGAAGTATGGGAGATGGCTATCAAGCTTGAAGGTATTTGCCGGAACGTGGGTAAACATGCCGGCGGCGTATTGATTGCACCGCACAGAATCACGGATTTTAGCGCCATTTATTGTGATGATGAAGGTCACCGCGTCAGCCAATTTGATAAAGATGACGTTGAAGCCGTTGGGCTGGTAAAGTTTGACTTTTTGGGTCTACGTAACTTGACCGTGATTGATGCTGCTGTCAGAAATATCAACCTGCGCCGTGCAAAAGAAGGCAAAGATGCGCTCGTTTTAGAAGATTTGCCACTAGATGACAAAAAAGCCTACAAGCTATTGCAAGACGCTAAGACTACTGCCGTCTTTCAGTTAGAAAGTATGGGTATGAAAAAGTATCTGGCGAAATTACAACCGACCAACATTGAAGACGTGATCGCCATGTGTGCGCTGTATCGCCCAGGTCCGCTCGATGCAGGCATGGTAGAGATGTATATCGACCGTAAGCATGGTCGCGAAGAAGTCATTTATGACCATCCCAACCTTGAGCCAATTTTAGAAAACACCAATGGCGTTATTGTCTATCAAGAACAGGTCATGCAAATCTCACAGGTGATGGCAGGCTATAGCTTGGGCGGTGCGGATATGCTACGCCGTGCTATGGGTAAGAAAAAACCTGAAGAGATGGCCAAACAGCGCGATATTTTCGTCACGGGTGCTACGGCACAAGGTATTGATGAAGTTACCTCTGGTGGCGTGTTTGACTTGATGGAAAAGTTCGCCGGTTATGGTTTCAACCGCTCGCATTCTGCGGCATATGGCGTGCTTGCTTATCAGACCGCGTATCTAAAACAGTACTATCCTGCTGAGTTTATGGCGGCGGTATTGACCTCAGATATGAACAACACCGACAACGTTGTGTTCTTTATCAATGACTGCCGTGAAAACTTTGAGTTAACCGTCGTTAATCCGTCGGTGAATCGCAGTGAGTGGCATTTTGTCGCTGATACCCCGACCAATATTATTTATGGTTTGGGGGCGATTAAAGGCGTTGGCGAAGGGGCGGTCGAATCTATCGTTGATGCACGAAGACGTGAAGGCCCATTCAAAGACTTGTATGACTTTTGCCGCCGCGTCGATATCAAAAAGGTCAACAAGCGCACCCTTGAAGGACTGATAAACGCTGGCTGTTTTGATGACTTTGCGGCAACTTTACGACCTGACTTGCCAGCCGATGAAGCTTACGAGATTCGCGGTGCATTAATGAGTCAATTGCCAAGTGCCGTGCAAGCTGCGGAACAAGACCGTCAAAACCGTGAAATTGGTATGATGGATTTGTTTGGTGAAATGGATGGTGTCGTCGCCGCGCCACCGTTGGTGATGACCCCAGAGCTGATCTGGGGTGACAAGCACCGTCTAAAAGCGGAAAAGAACACGTTAGGATTGTACTTAACTGGACACCCAATCAATGAATACTTAGAGGAAATTAAACGCTATACCTCAGGTACACGTCTCGATAAGCTAACGGATACCGGCTATAACGGCAGCTGCTATTTTGCAGGTTTGATTATCGATATCGCCAACTTTGGCAATCGTAATGTGATTATCTTAGATGACGGAACCTCAAGACTGGAAGTCAGCTGCTATGCAGAGCGCTTTAATCGTGTCAAAGAACAGTTGAAAATCGATGAAGTCGTCATCATTAAAGGCAGCATCCGTGAGCGTGATGGACGCCTGTTTGCGCGCCTTGATAATGCGATGAGTATGGTAGATGCCCGTTTAAGATGGATGAAGAAAATCAGTATTAAGATTCATGGTAGCGATATTAATTTGCTGACACGTCTGCAACCATTACTTAAGTCTGCACAAGCCAGTATTATTCCAGCACCAAAAATGTCTTATGACAACGAGCAAGACGAGCCAAGTGGCAGCTTCAATGGCAATAGTGGTTACGATGCTGCAATGGGCGGAAGTCTGTTTGATGAAAATGGCAATGATTTATTGGCGCTAGAAAATGACATGAATCAAAATAGTGCTAGTCAAAGTTATGCCAATAATGCTTTGAGCAATACCGACGCCTCCATTAATGATAATTGTCTGCCACTGGGACTGAGCATTTATGAGGAATTTGGCATCGCTAATGTGGGGCTATCCGAGCATTGGCGCGTCTACCCTAACGATGATAATTTGCAGCAGTTAAAGAACATGCTGAGCGAAGACAACTTACATTTCCATTACAGCTAAGACGTACCTTACTTTTCGAAACTTCATTATAGTAATCTTATTGCTTTAACTTTTAAAAATTGGACAGTAACCATGGACAAAACTACAAATAATAATATGATTGGACAAACTGACGAAGAAATTATCAATCACGAACAGTTCGAAGACATGCGTGACTTGCTAGAAGAAGATTTTGCCGACTTGATACAGGTTTATATCACTGATAGTAAACAGCGCATCACAAACTTGCGAACGGCTCAACAACAAAACGATGATGCCGCTGGGTTTGAGATAGCTCACGCCCTAAAAGGCGCTAGTGCCAACTTGGGCACCACTCAACTGATAAACTTGAGCTGTCAATTGCAAGAGCGCTGCCGTGAACGCCGTGTCGGTGAGCAAGCTGTGCTTATTGAAGAGATTGCCATTGCATTACACCGTGCTGAACAAGAAATTAATCAGAGATTGGGACAATAATGAGTAACGACTCTGCACGAGCAGTAAATGACTACCTTGATTGCCTACAAGTGGTTATGGTCAATACGACTTTGCCTGCCAATATTGGCTCGGCAGCACGGGCAATGCATACTATGGGTCTGTCGCGTTTAACCGTTGTAAATCCCAAACTGCCAATCGATGAAACCAGTGTCTCTCATGCAGCAGGCGGCAGTGAGGTACTGTCATCAGCTTTGATAGCGCCCACACTAGAGTCTGCTATTGGAGACTGTCAGTTGGTATTCGCGGCCAGCAGTCGCAGCCGTCACTTACCGCGCCCTGTGGTGACACCCACGCAAGCCGCCAAAATCATGTTCGATTTTCTTGATAAACAATCCGCTTTTACTATAAGCAACCATACCGACGATAACCAAAGCGCTCATAGAAACGATAAACCAAACATCGCTATCTTGTTTGGACGTGAAGATCGTGGTCTAACCAACGAAGAGTTGGCTTGTGCTGATTATCATATCCAAATCGATGCCAATCCTGCTTATCCTGTTTTAAATGTCGCCTCAGCCGTCCAAGTGATTGCCAGCTTTATTTTTGCTTATGCCCAAACGCACATTCAGACAGCAGATGATTTAGATAATAATTTGAGTGCTACTGCTCAGCCAACGCTTGATGTGCATTTACGTCAGCAATGGGATGAGCCTGCTATTACTCAGCAGCAGTTGCAACAGCTTACTCAGCGTACCACTGACCTGATGGTGCACCGTGGTCTAGCAAATAGCGAGCATTTAAAATCGTTACCCTCACGACTGTCTAGACTTGGCTCACGTTTACAGCTTGATCAAAAAGAGTATCAGCTATTGAGCGCTTTGATTGCCAAGCTCTCAAAAGACTAAAACAAGTCATTGTTATTGTTTATCAGCTCGCCTTCATTTGACAGCTTTTTACTATATTTTGCAGTATAAAGCTGTTATAACTTACAGAAGCTTAGCGAAAACATGTATTCCTTATTATCCGAACTTTACGACCACAGATTAGAGGCATCGCTGTTTTAGCAACGACACTCTACCGACGAATAGATAGGACGCTCTATGTCATTGCCAGCCAAACTGTTCAAATCTCTTGCCAGCATCAAAAAAGACCTAACAGAAGATATTGATGCGGTATTTACCCGTGATCCTGCAGCGCGTAATAGCGTAGAAGTATTACTGACTTACCCTGGCATCCATGCACTTATTTTGCATCGCGGTGCGCATTATCTGTGGCAACATGACCAAAAGCTGGCAGCTCGCGTTATTTCTTACGGCTCGCGCATCATCACCGGTATTGAAATCCATCCGGCTGCCAAAATCGGTAAGCGCTTTTTTATTGATCATGGCGTTGGTGTGGTCATTGGTGAAACGGCAGAAATCGGCAATGATGTCACGCTCTATCATGGCGTCACCCTCGGCGGCGTCTCACAAAATAACGGCAAGCGTCACCCGACCCTAGAAGATGGCGTGACGGTCGGTGCTGGGGCAAAAGTATTGGGACCGTTTACTGTTGGCAAAAATGCTAAAATTGGCTCCAATGCCGTGGTCGTCAAACCCGTACCAGCAAACGCCACGATGGTCGGTAGTGCGGCTCGTATGATTTCAGACTATCATGATGAAAAAGGCAATCCTATTGCGACCAAAGTGCAAGATGCCAAACAACAAGAAAAAGCGGCTCAAACGGGTCAGATAAATAAAGACAATATTGAAAGCAATACGACCAGTGCCGCACGTGCCACAGCCTTTCAAGCTTATGGTATCGACCCTTCTTCACAAGACCCTGTCGCTGAAGCCTTTGCTAAAATGCTCGAACATATTCAGCAATCAGAGAACCGCCTAGACCAATTACAATCAGCGATGTGCCAGATCGATCCTGATTTTTGCAAAAAACAATACGATAAACTGTGCTTAGAAGATTTAGATGTTATTGATCGTGCTGATGTAGATGACATCAGTGATGAGAAAAAATAGCTGAGACAGTTGCTGAAAACATAAAAGGTACGGGCGTGTGTTCATGCGCGTCATACATCAAGAAAGGCGCTAAAGTTGTATTAACTGATATGATGTAGGCTGGGCATTTATATTGTCCAGCTTTTATTTTGAGATATTTTGGCGTAATGGATAAAATTCATGCTAAAAAGCAGAAGGTAGTGGCTATATAATTAGCATTCCTTCGTCTATCCTCCTAAATTGTACGAAATTAATTGACCACAGACTTTGATCATAGGGAAAAAATGTCGTTCTTTTATTCTAAAGATGTACATTTTATTTCCCTATCAATTTTTCTGAAATAACGTTAGTTATATAATTTTCTATAGAGTATACCCAAATTGCCATTACCTTTTAAAAGAGCTACTCTCCAATATATTTGGGGCGGTTCATAATCTCTTTGTGGCAAAACTAATGTAATTATCCATAAGTTGCTGATTCGCTTGCCTATCAAGTATTCATTGTCGAAAATTCAGATTCAATAGAACATTTCATTACATTATTCGCGCTAGTATTTAACTAAATTACAACCAATACAGTTAGCTTGAGATGCGTTAAGCGACGTTTAATACACGTAAAACAATGGATTAGATATGACCGAAAGAGTAACCAACAAAGCAATTTTCAGTAGTAGAATTTTTTCAATTAATTATGTCACCTACCCTACTAACCACAGCGTTATGAAGCACTGTGACCCCGTGCAAAAAGGCCGTTATTACAAATTAAACTTTATCTTAATTCAGCCTAAAGTCGGTGGTGTGTTCAGGTGTTCAAACTGCATTATAAACCTGTTTGACAGAGTTTATTTATTTCGTCCCGATAAGTATGAGCACAGTGTGTCACGAATTCAGTCTGGTAAACGCGTGCTATTGAGTTTTGCTTTGAATATTTAGCCAAAGCTTATTAAAGCTGGGCAAACTGTCGAATTATTTTCCTTAAGTGAAAGCACCTGATTGGTTTGCCATAGGTATACCCCAAGGGAACCAGTCAAACAGACCTCCAAACCTATTAACAGACCACCTAAAATAGACTGCCATAATGGAACCACCTATATTAGGGCATGTTTGATGATGCATAAGTAGGCATTGAACAACCAAAAAACCAAAGCGACTACTACAGTGGAGAAAAGAAGCGACATATCTCAAAAGCGCAAGTCATTTTACATTGGCAAACAGGCCTCATACGTGAACAGCATTTCAGCCGCTTCAAACACCAGTCACTGCAAGCTCTTCAATCCCTGCCGCCTCATGTGCTTTAAATGGATAGCGATCTGCCATTACAGTCCAATTAGACGTTGTTTTAGATATCGATTTATTGCTTAGGCTATTTTTTTCTTCAGCCAACTTGACTAGCAAAATATCAATATCCATTGTCACTCGCCGTACTTGGTTCGAATCAGTCTGTCGACATCTATTACAATCTCCTTCAAGGTTTTTAAAGGTTTGCTGTAGTTGCTGCAGACTCATCGGTGTTGCTAATATGAGATGTACACATTGATTGGTGTAATCAGGTTTTGGTTGTTCTAAGGTTGCGGTGAAATCAGGGTTTTGAAAAGCAGTAGATAGCCGTATCTGACCTAGCGTTGCCAAACACTCTAGAGCAAGTGGCAGATATTTTTCGGCTTGATAGTTACTACCCAGCGCTATTATTATCTCTACCACGGGCTGCGCCTGCAAAGTCTCAGGTGCGCATTGTGTTAGCATTTCCAAATTCAAATACATCGATGTTTTATACATCATCGGCTTGGCTATTATTAGCTTCTTCGGCAGCTTCTTTAATAGCTAGCTCATCTGTTGACGTTGACGCATAGCGCGTGATTTGAACGCCAACTGCATCTGCTTGTGTAATGGCAGTAGGCTTGGCAACGCTTAACGTTATTTTATGACAAGCGTATTTTGCAAGCAGCTTATCAGAAATTTGCCCAGCCAAATGCTCAAGCAGTTTTGCTTGAATCTCTTTGCACCACGCGCTGACATCATCGCAGACTGCTTTATAATTTAGCGCATCATTGACATCATCTGATACAGCAGCACGGCTAATATCGGTTTCAAGCGCAATATCAATCAGCAGCGGCTGCGTGATCGCCCGCTCCCACGCGTAAACACCGATGACGGCTTCGACTTTTAAACCTTTTACAAATACCACATCAGATTCAGTATGAAACATGCTTCCATCCTTGTTTGCTACATTTTTAATTCAGAGATTCAATTTAAACTTTATTTAACTTGCTTCAAAGCCTCTTCACGCAGACGCGCGGCTTTTAACGCTTTACTTGGACGATGACGCCATAAGTCAATGCTGAATAATAGCAAGCCTAGCCAAATCAAGCCAAAGACTGCCAAGCGTTTTAAATCAAATGGCTCGTTATAATAAAACACTGCCAAGAAGAAAATAAAGGTCGGCGTCAGGTAATTCATAAAGCTTAGAATACTATAAGCGACGAGCTTGGTAGATTTATTAAACAACAATAACGGTATCAAAGTAATCGGCCCTGCGATCATCAGTAGCCAAATGTTTGAGCTAAACCAAAAGCTCAGTTGATGACTGACCACATCGGACTGCCAAAACCACCAAAGACATAAAGGTACTAGCATCGCTGTTTCGACAAACATCGCATCGACAGCTGTCAACGGGGTTTGCCGTTGAATAGTGCCATAAGTACTAAAGCTAAATGCCAAAATCAATGATATCCATGGCAGACTGCCAATCATCACCACTTGAATCACGACAGACAAGAGTGCAAATCCAATAGCCACCCACTGCAAAGGTCGTAAGCGCTCTTTAAATAGAATCATCGATAGCGCAACACCTACCAATGGCCCTATAAAGTATCCCAAACTGGCCTCAAGAATACGGTCATGATTGACCGCCCATACATAGGTCAGCCAGTTGGTTGCGATAATCAAACCAGATATCAATGACAGCGCTATCCATCTTGGGTTTTGTTTGAGCGTTTCAATCCATTGCCAGCGCTTAGTGACTACTAGCACGATCAATAGACACAGGAATGTCCATATGATGCGATGACCAATGATCTCAGTCGCATCATAATCGGATAATTGTTTGAAGTATAACGGAAATCCGCCCCAGATAAAAAACGCAATAAGCGCAGTGATAATGCCGCGTCTGGTTGTGGTTATCGGGGCAACGGGTTTTTTGATGACATTTTGGGTAGTCATAATATAGGACAACTTTTTAGAGCAAAGCGCGCCCTCACCTAATTCTGAGTATTATTATCGATTTAGTGGCGAGAACACAGGGTTACTACAGTGAGATTATAAATTAAAAAGCAATGTACTCATGCCAATAGTGACATGAGTACATTGCTAACGATGTTAGATTAGATTTTTAGGCTAATGTGGCTATTTGATCAGCTAGCCACCATCTGTTTATATTTTACAGTGCAAATCATAGAAGAACATTAATCAGCACTCAATGATTTATTCAGCGCCAGCATCCACTTCGATAGACATACCGATTTGGTTGGCAAGTTCAGCAAATCCTGGGAAGCTGGTATTGACCGTCTCAACTCCTTCAATGGTAATTTGCTTGGAGGCACGCAGACTGGCAACAGAAAAACTCATGGCAATACGATGGTCATGGTGAGACGTAATGTGACCGCCACCGAATACAGGCTGGCTATTATTGACATCACCATTCTCACTTCCAATACCTTGACCTTCGATGATTAGTCCATCATCCGTAACAGTACAGTCGATGCCGAGCGTATGTAGCCCTTCTGCCATCACCGCAATGCGATCAGATTCTTTGACACGCAACTCTTTGGCACCCGTCAATACTGTGCGACCTTGCGCACAGCTGGCAGCAATGAACAATACAGGAAATTCATCAATCGCTAGCGGTACGAGATGCTCTGGTATCTCAATACCAACTAAGTTTGAACCACGAATCGTAATGTCAGCGACTGGCTCGCCGCCGACATGCGTCTCATTACTCAAGCTAATATCTGCTTGCATGAGCTTTAAGATATCAATAATACCCGTACGTGTCGGGTTGATGCCCACTTGCGTCAAGGTCAGCTCACTACCTTGACTGATAGCAGCGGCTACCATAAAGAAGGCCGCAGAGGATATGTCAGCAGGCACAGCGATATCACCACCTGTCAATGTACCGCCGCCTTCAACGCTGATACGATTGCCATCAACGGTCACCGGATAACCAAAGGCGGATAGCATACGTTCGGTATGGTCGCGACTGACTTCAGGCTGTGTGACCGTTGTCGTACCTTCTGCCCATAGACCTGCTAATAGCAAGCAAGACTTCACCTGTGCAGACGCGACTGGCATATCATATTCAACGCCTTTGAGTGGCTTGCCGACCGTATCACGACCAGTGATACTGAGCGGTGCCGTGCCACTATGACCAGTGCTCTGAATAACTGCGCCCATGGCGCGTAGCGGCGCTGCCACACGTTCCATCGGGCGTTTATTTAAGCTCGTATCACCCGTCAACACACTATCAAATGATTGTGCCGCCAAGATACCTGACAGCAGGCGCATGCTGGTGCCTGAATTGCCCATGTATAAAGGTGTTTTGCTTGGCTTTAAGCCATTCATACCAACACCATGAATGGTTAATCTTCCTTTATCAGGGCCTTCAATGCTCACACCCATATCACGAAACGCCTGCAACGTGGCAAGCGCATCCTCCCCTTCCAAAAATCCAGTGACATTCGTCACGCCTGTGGCAAGACTGCCCAGCATGATACTGCGATGCGAGATGGATTTGTCACCAGGGATGGCAATGGTGCCAGAGACAGTATTGCTAGGCGTAATATTATAAGAAGCTGACATGGCAGAAGTATCCGTATAAGGGGTGCTGGCTAACATATGGCCAAAATGTCGCCGTGCGGCTTGCGCGCGGCCCAAAAGTCCCATCAGGGCGGTTGAATCTTTATCAATGATAAGCTGGCGCATCGTCTGTAAATAGGCACCATACTCATCAAGGGCGCTCACAATGGCGCTTTGATTGGCAAAAAATATATCATGCCACATTTTAGGGTCGCTGGCAGCGATACGCGTAAAATCACGGAATCCACCTGCTGCATAACGAAACATATCTAAATTATCATCATGGCTTGCCAACTGCTCAACCAAATTAAAGGCAAGCAGATGCGGCAAATGACTGGTGTGCGCCAATATTCGATCATGGTGATTAGCATCCATCGATATAACATTTGCGCCCACCGCTTCCCATAGTAGCCGCAGCTTGGTGATGGCTACATTGCTTGTGGTAGGTAGCTCACAGATAATCACGCTATGATTGACAAATAAATTGGCGCGGCGAGCATGATACCCTGAATTTTCAGCCCCAGCAATTGGATGCGCGGGTACTAGTCCTATCGGCAGCGAGCCGAACACTGCTTTAGCAGCATCAATGATATTGACCTTGGTACTACAGACATCCGTCATGATGCAATCAGTGGCAAGCTGTCCGTCATCCATTGCCTGCTTAATGTCAACAAATACTGCTTGGACCGCCTGTACTGGGACTGCAATGATAATTAAATCACTGCCACCAACGACGTCTTGTAAGTTAGCACTACCAGCATCTAACAAACCATGTTCAATGGCTTCAGTAATACTGGGTACATGCCTGTCTGCCGCTACTAGACGCTCACTTAAGCCACTGTCTTTAATGGCTTGCGCAAAACTGGCGCCAATAAGACCAAGCCCAATCACACAAACTTGTCTAAACATAGGTAGCTGAATATTTGGAGACGGTTGAATTTTATTTTTTTTCTGACTACTCACGGCTTTTCTCGTTGAACACACTAGGACAAGTTTGGGTAAAGCCAATCTTAGCGTTATAAAATTTAATGGCTAATTAAGATCATTAACTTGACTAAAAAAACATCTATTGATGCGCTTAATCATCGGTCAAGATAGAACGCAAGGTATCAATCAAGCGCATGTTATCTTCTGCGACGCCTACCGTAATGCGCAACCAAGTGGGTAAGCCGTAACCTAACAGTGGCCGTACGATGACTCCTTGCTCGAGCAACGCTTGGTTAATCAATAGCGCATCTTCATCATCCATCTCTACCATTATAAAGTTGGCATGTGACTTAATAAAACCCAATCCTAATGCGTCGAACTGCTTCTCTAACCAGCGCATTTGCTCATCATTCATCAGACGAGTTTTTTCGATAAAATCTTGATCAGCAAGTGCCGCCGCTGCTGCCGCCAACCCAATACGACTGACGTTGAATGGCTGACGAATACGGTTTAATAAATCCGCCACTGCTACCGAGCTTAACGCATAGCCAACCCGCAGACCTGCTAGTCCATAAGCCTTAGAGAAAGTACGGACGATGATCACATTGTCAAACTCATCTATGAGTGCCCTATTATTACTTTCAGGGCTGTATTCGATATAGGCTTCATCCAATACCACCAATACCGAGCTTGGCACACTGGCAACAAACTGGCGCAGCTCTTTATGCTCAAGCTGTGTCCCAGTTGGGTTGTTAGGATTGGCAATAAAGACAATCTTGGTATTAGGGTTGTCTTGAACCGCTTGACTCATGGCCTTTAAATCATGACCGAATCGATGGGCGGGCACTTCGACATCTGTAGCACCTTGCATTTTTGCCAGCATCGAATAGACCACAAAGGCATACTGACTATAAACGATAGCATCATTGGCACCCACAAAACTACGCGCCAAGATATCGAGTAAGTCGTCAGAGCCATTGCCCAACGTAATCTGATCGATATTGACATCATTGAAGTCAGCCAGTGCTTGCTTTAGATAGTAACCATTGCCATCAGGATACCGCGCCAGCTGACCGAGCTGCTCTGTCACTGCCAACGTCACTCGCGGTGAGCAGCCCATTGGATTCTCGTTGCTAGCAAGCTTTACCACATCTGAGATGCCGTACTCGCGAGTCAACTCTTCAATCGGCTTGCCCGTTTGATAAGGAGCCAGCTCTAATATACTGTCGTACGCTGGCACGAGTGGTAATAAGCTTGATTCGGTCAATGGCGTTGTCTGCATATTGTATCCTTAGATGTAATGAACCATCTATTATTAATAATAACAAGAGCTTATGACAGCTATCTGCTATAAAGGGTGTAGCTTTTAAAACGCTTACAGTACCGCTTTGGGATATGAACCCAGTACACGTAAATCTTTTACCAATGGGCGAATATCATTAATGGCTGCGCTAACATTTGGATCATTAACATGACCATCCATATCAATAAAGAACACGTATGCCCACTTATTAGGACGTTCAGGACGCGTCTCGATACTGGTCATCGACACGCCATGATAAGACAATGGTTTTAAGATTTCGATAAGCGCGCCCGCTTTGTCATGTGCTGAGACGACGATAGAGGTCTTATCTTGTCCTGACGGCGCAATCGCTTCGTGACCGATGATAAGGAATCGTGTGGTATTGCTTGGATTGTCTTCAATATTTGAGTAAAGTTTATGCAAATCATACTCTGCGGCAGCGACATCCCCTGCAATCGCAGCCGAATGCCATTCATTCTTGAGTCGACGTGCAGCTTCACCATTGCTAGATACGGCAACGCGCTCCACATTGGGATAATTGACATCGAGCCAATGACGGCACTGAGCAAGCGACTGCTGATGCGAATAAATACGGCTGAGACCGTCAAGCTTGGTATGCTCTGCAACCAAGAAATTCTGATGAATCGGTAACTCAACTTCCCCAATTATTTTTAAGGTAGAAGACAAGAAACCGTCTAACGTGTGATTGACCACGCCTTCTGAAGAGTTTTCAACCGGTACAACGCCGTACATCGCTGTACCCGCTTCGACTTCACGGAACACATCAGTGATGGTGGTCATCGGTACTGTATCAGCGGCTTTACCAAAATGCTTGAGGGCAGCGGCGTGAGTAAAAGTACCCACTGGACCCAAAAAGGCAATACGTTGCGGTGCTTCTAGATCTAAGCATACCGACATAATTTCACGAAACAATCGCGCCATTTTTTCATCAGCGATTGGACCAGTATTGCGCGCCATGACCGCTTTTAGGACTTGCGCTTCACGTTCTGGGCGATAAAAAATAGGATTGGTTTTTTCAGCAGTAGGACTTTTTGCGATGTGTTCTTTTTTGACCGTCGCCACTTGCTGAGCCAGTTTGGCACGGTTATTAATCAATGTCTGGATTTCGCAGTCTACGCTATCAATACTATGACGCAGCTGATCTAAAAACTCTTTTTCGTTTGAGTGGTCGCTTACGTTAGTTTGATTTAGATTGTCCATTTTTTGCTCTGGTGACTGCTCACTCATTACCGCCCATCCTTTTTCTAATATTATTGCTGAGTTTTATAACTATTTGGTGTGACTTTTAGGTTTATCTATACTTGGTTTTATCTATACTTAAGCTTATTTGAGATTAGCTCTGACCATATTACTAGTCACTGTTCAATAAAACAGTTTATCAAAAATATCATGTCCTACTCGCCTACACGATTCTTGGATTCATCAGCCAATACAGCAGACAACGACACGACCGGCTCTACTATAGCAAAAACTACGCTCAGTGCCCATTCGTAAATGCGTGTAAACTGGCTAACGGCTATAAATATTAGCACAGTTATCTGATATGGCAGCGATAGGCGGCACAACTATGAGAGAACACCGCCTCAAAACTATGTTACAGTTCAAAACTAATGGTCAAAAGCACCTTTCATAAGCATGTTTAAAAATATAAACACGTTTAACAACAGATCCAGTCTTTAGAATATAACCATGTCAATTGATTCACACAAGGATACCTGATGAGCGCATTACAACAGCTTCGCACCATGACCACCATTGTCGCTGATACTGGCGACCTTAGCGCTATTGCCCGCCTAAAACCTGTCGATGCGACCACCAACCCCAGTCTCATTACCAAGGCGCTCATTCACTCTGACAATCAAGCCATGCTCTCAGAAACCATGAGTCGACATCGCGGTGACATCGATGCGGTAATTGATGCGTTAACCATAAAAATTGGCTGCGATATTTTATCGTTGATTGAGGGTCGCGTCTCAACTGAAGTCGATGCACGTTTGTCTTATGACACCCAAGCGACTATCGATAAAGCGCTCAGCTTTATGGAAGCTTATCAACAAGCAGGTATCGACTCAGAGCGGGTATTGATTAAGATGGCCGCGACGTGGCAAGGTATCGAAGCCGCACGTTATCTGGAAACCCAAGGTATTCACTGTAATCTAACGCTACTTTTCGGACAACATCAAGCGATTGCCTGTGCCGATGCTGGCGTGACCCTGATATCACCTTTTGTTGGACGCATTTTGGATTGGCAAAAACGCCAGCAAAACCGTCAGAACGTACCAGTCTCTGATGACATGGGCGTGCAGTCGGTCAAGCTTATTTATCAATATTTCAAACAGCATGGCTACAACACGCAAGTAATGGGCGCAAGCTTCCGCTCTACTGAGCAGATATTGGCATTAGCAGGCTGTGATCTGTTGACCATTGCCCCCAACCTCATTGATGAGTTGGCAGCGATGGATATAGAAGTCCCTCGTCAGCTGTCACCAAGTATGTCGATGGCGTTAGATGATATGACCCGAGTGAGTTTAACGCATGAAGAATTTAGTCAAGCTTATCAAAAAGATACCGTCACTCAAGATTTATTACCTAAGGGTATTGATGGCTTTATCGATGCGCGTGATGAGCTTGCTCAGGCATTGGCAGCGATGCGCAATTAATCGTTTCGATAATGGATGGTCAAACACTGTCGAATAAAAGAAATTTGCCTGCTAATAGTAAGTTCGTTATTATAACCCACTTCAAATAACAAGAAGCAAGGCTTGATTATGAGACGGCTATCAGTGGTATTAGCAGGTAGTGCGCTAGCGATTAGTGCACATGCAGTCAGCTGGGTAGAGATATCTGAGACTGATTCTGGTTCGATTTTCACCTTAGATTCAGACTCTATTGAAAGCTCTGACATCAATATCATAGACGAGCATAACGTCGAAAACATTTCGGTATCCATTCGCAGAACCTATCCACCGCAGTTACAACAGACGGATAAAAAAGGCAAAAAGGACAAAAAAGAAAGCTATATTCATCATAGCGATCAGCAGTTATTGATATCTTGCAAAGATGCCAGTTACTATAAAAGAGCCTATGTCAATTATGGCACTGACAACAAGGTCATCAAATCTTGGCAATCCGACAAACCCATCTTGACCACCAAGGATTTTAAGGTTACGATGCCAAAAACAATCGGTCGAAAAGTAGTAGAGCAAACTTGTGAGCGTTATCAACAAGACCAATAAAATACCAAATAAAATATATTGATACCAAAAAAGCGCGCTGAACTATTCAGCGCGCTTTTTTATTATGCTAAAAACCATTTCTCTAAGCTTTTAATACCGTATAAACAGGCACGGGGAATTCACCATGCAACTCAACCAAATCCAACAGTACCAAAGCACCGACGACCGTATGATCCGCTGACTGGCACAGCTCATAAGCGGTGGTCAGCGTACCGCCCGTTGCCAAAATATCATCGACCAATAATACCCGTTCAGGTGGCAAGTTATTTTGCATCTCAAGCGTGTCTTTACCGTATTCTAGCGCATAGGCTTTGTTGGCAACAGGCGGTGGCAACTTACCCGGCTTACGTAGCAAAATCATGCCTTTACCCAAGCGACCCGCCAGCAAGCTTGCAAACACAAAGCCACGCGCCTCTACAGCACCCAAGCAGTCCACTTCATCCATCAGCCCTTCTGGCAAAGTCGCAAGCAGTGCATCAATGACCGCATTAATATGACTGCGCAGTAACGGGGTGATATCATAAAAATCAATGCCGACTTTTGGAAAGTCTGGTACTGTGCGGATAACCTGCCAAAACGGGTGGTCAGTATTGAGTATATTAGACAGATCAATTTCGGTATTAGCAGATGTAGCGGCAGCATTAACGCTCATAATAACCCTTATTTCATATGGCTTAGATGGTAATAATTGACGGTGATAAATGACAGACATCACCGTGAAATTAGTGGCGATTACTATAACATAATTTGGTGTAATATAGCGGCGAGACAAACAATCATACAATCGCCTGAATCAATAAAAGGCCAATCTTGGACTTGATAAAAGCTGAGTCATCTCAACATACAAGTGTAAACTTAACTATCAAAACAACGGTTATATGCTAAACTACGGGCGTTTTTACCGTCCAAATATGAGCGGTAATGCTCAGTAGACGCTCTAAAAACACCCTGTAACACTGGTAATGATCGATAGGACTATTTATGAAACGTTATGAATGTATCGTCTGTGGCTGGATATATGATGAAGCGCTTGGCTGTCCTGAAGAAGGGATTGCGCCTGGCACCAAGTGGGAAGACATCCCTGAAGACTGGATTTGCCCAGAGTGCGGTGTTGGCAAGCTTGATTTTGAGATGCTTGAGATTTAGTAGACGACTCTCTAATTAGGACACTTCATGACAAAATCCAATAATATCAATAATGCGGCATTGCTTAAAATCTCTGGAGATGCTGGAGTATACCCTACTCCTGACTGGCAACGATTTGGTCAACACCAATGGCGCGAATCAGACCTTAGCGAACACCTCCATCAAGCGATGATAAATATCGGTGATGGCATTGAGTTGTGCGTTGAGGCAGGCGGTAATCCCAATCATCCCCCACTGCTGATGATTATGGGACTTGGCTCGCAGATGATATTTTGGCCAAACAATTTTATCAAGCGCCTTATTGATGCAGGATTTTTTGTGATTCGTTTTGACAATCGCGATATTGGCTTGTCTTCCAAAGTACAAATTGACGGCTTACCGCGTATCAGTCAGTTAAAAATGATGATGCGTTTGCAAACCGGATTGTCTAATAAGAGTACGCAGGTTGCTTATAATTTGACCGATATGGCAGAAGATACCGCACGTTTGATTAAAGCATTGCAGCTGGGTAAGACACATCTGCTGGGTGCTTCTATGGGCGGTATGATTGCTCAAATCGTGGCGGCACGCTATCCAAGCTTAGTACAACGCATGGCCTTGATGTTTACCACCACCAATCGGGCTTTTCTAAAGCCACCCAAGCCTAAGCAGTTATACACGCTTATCAATCGCCCTGAAAGTCATTCTGAGCGCGATATTGTGCGCCATAGCGTCTGGTTTATGAAAACAGTTGGTACGCCAGGACACGTCAACGTTCGTATGGTGCGTGAAATTGCCAAGTTACGTTATCAGCGCAACTTCCATCCGCTTGGCACCGTGCAACAGCTCAATGCGATCTTGGCCTCTGGCTCTATTAGCCGGTTTAGCAAGCAAGTCAAAGCACCAACTATCGTCCTGCATGGTAGTGCAGATGGGCTATTGCCTCCTTCACAAGGACGCGTGGTCGCTAAGACCATTCCCAAGGCTAAGTTTCATTTAATCGAAGGCATGGCACACGATATCCCAGAGTACTATCAGCCTTATATGATTGATTTGATTCGCAATCACCTATCGGCTTAATACGCAGTTAACATCGTCAATCATTGGCGATAAAAAAGCGTGCCATGCTATGTATCACTCATAAGCATGGCACGCTTTTTTGTCTCTTAGTTTGAGTGAGCGCTTTAATCACAACCAACACTCACCCCTTCTTTATCAATGCACATCTTATTGCCATTTTTTAAATTGCCAATCCACGCTTTACCATTTGCAAATGTAAAGGCAGGCTTGCCTTGGTAACTGTCACCACTCGACACACCCATCTTATCAAAGCGAAAAGGAATCACCAGCTCACCGCCCAAATTGATAAAACCCCAGTTGTCATCGATGCGCACGCCAGCTAGTCCTTCTGAAAAAGGACGAGCATCATCAAATGAATAAGTAATCATCGTCACATTGTTTTCATCGACGAAACCCCATCGACCATCTTGCTGACGTGGCTGTAACGTCGTAAAACGATTGGGCGCTGCTTGCCTAGATTGTGCTGACGCTGTAGCAGACCTACTATTGGCGGTTTGCTTTGCAGACGACGGCTCATTACTATTACTGTCACTACCATTTGGATTGCTAGTCGCTTTGCCGTTTTTATCCAGCCAACTGGTCGCTTGGTTCTTACGTACTTGCGTCACACCACCACGATAATCATCAATATCACTGATTGACGCAGAAAACGACACGATGGTCTTATTTGCTGTATCGATAACCCCATAGTTGCCGTCTCTTTTGACCACGATACGTCCATCAGATACCGGACGCGCCCAACCCTGACTTTCCTTTAGCATGTCGTAGGTCGCCGGTATCACCTCACGACCCTGCATGTTGAGATAACCGACGTGGCTATTACGCAGCACGGGTAATAAGCCACCAGCTATCTTATCTGCATCGACTTTTTGATAGCGTGATAAATCAACGACTTTTTTGCCTTTACTATTCAGTAGCGCCACTGGCGCACCGAAGTCCTTGGTTGCCAAAAAATAACCGCTACTCGCGGTACAAGAGACATTCTTATAATAGCTTTTGGGTATTTTACAGCTGGCAGCTTGTGCAGTTGGCATCATAAATAGCGCACTAACGAATAAGCCCATAGGAATGCCATATCGTGCCATTTTTAGTTGCGATCCAAATATCAAAGAAAGCGACTTTTTTGATTGAGTACGTCGATGCATAAATAAACCTAGGCTAAAAGTAGTAGAAACTATGTTGAACACTTTAAGAGAACAATGAAAGACAGATTAGCAAATCGCGACCTTCACGCCAATGCTATTCCTGTAAGGATACGACTCGATGATATAAGCACTATTATATATAGTCAAAATATCCTAAAAACGCGACGGTATTGCTGATATTAATTTTTTGTAGCCTCTGTCTGCGCAGGCACAGCAAGCAAGAAAAATGGATATCAGCAGTGCGTGATGTATCGATATTACTTTTCACTCACTATAGTTAACGTTAGCTGACTATCAGCGCCCATTTTCCCACACGCTTACCATACTTGGTTCTTTCAAAAACAGAAGCATCATAAGAATAAATTATGTTTCAACCATTTCATTTTAAGTCTAAAACCTCGACAATACGGGGTATGTGCATTGTACTGTGAACACAGTAATGTTAAAGAAAGAACGCCACCCATTTAAACGTGATCAATCTAAGGACAACCTATGGCTATTGCCGCTTCACGCTCTGCACCTATTGGCTTGGTTATTGGTTGCATCATCTTTGGTCTGGGCAGTTTAATCGTCGCGCACGTTGATATCGGTGGCTGGGCCATGTCGTTTTGGCGACTCGCCATCTCAGGAGTGGTCTTTGCTGTCTTGGCAAAAATCATGGGACAACATTTGCCACGCTCAAGACGTGCCATTTTTTATGGTTTATTGTCAGGCGCATTTTTGGGGTTCGATTTGGCGCTTTGGCACGAGAGTATCTATGCTGTCGGGCCTGGTATTTCAACCTTACTTAATAGCTTACAGATTTTCTTTTTGGCAGCGATTGGGTTTTTATATTTTAATGAACGGCAATCTATATTACAGCTTATCAGTCTATTTCTAGCGATGGCTGGAGTGGCGATGATAGGTAGCCCTGAGTTTGCACATAACAGTGCCGCAACTTGGGGGTTTATCTCGGGTATCGTCTCAGGGGCAATGCTGGCTGCGTCGATGACCTTTATTCGTAAGACGCATGACACCGAGCCAACACCGATATTTATGCTCATGCAATTGATTAGTATCGGCGGTGTGCTGGCGATGATTATTCCGATGTTTTTGTTTGACATGGGCAATATCTTGCCCAACAGTTGGTCTGAGATTGTTTGGGTACTTATTTATGGTACGGTCATGCAGTGCTTGGCTTGGGGTCTGATTGCATACTCTATCCCCAAGCTGTCTTTGGCGCTGACTGGATTACTACTGCTATCTGAACCAATTGCCGCATTGGTCATTGATTATACTTGGCTGGACAAACCGATTAATACTTTGCAATGGAGCGGCGCGCTCTTGACGATGTTTGCCATTTACTTAGGCTCATTAAAACCCAAGCCGCGCGCACTACGTCGCTATCGGTTTTTCTCACGGTTTTATAAACGTAAATATAAATAGTTATACAGGTACACTTATTTATATTTACGTTTTATTTGGCGTATAGCTTTAATGAGGGCGTGTCATCATTTGAAACGTGATGCTTAAACGACAATCAATCAGTCTTTTTGACGATTGAATAATGCATTGAGTACGATAGCTGCCAAGGTAGCCGTGCCGATACCGCCCAAATCAAAGCCACCTAAATGCAAGCTAAAATTACCCGTTCCCATGATGACAGTGACAGCGGCGATGATGAGATTGCTGTTTTTGCTAAAATCAATGTGGCTGTCTATCCAAATTTTGATCCCAGCAACAGTGATAAGTCCAAATACTATGATAGAAGCACCGCCCAATAAGGCCGCTGGTATCGTCTGAATGATTGCGCCAAATTTTGGTGAAAGCCCCAATATGATAGCCACTAAACCTGCTACGACAAAAATCGTGGTGCTATACACCTTAGTTACCGCCATGACACCGATGTTTTCTGCATAAGTGGTGACACCTGTACCACCAAATCCTGCTGAAAAAGTCGTTGCTAAGCCATCCGCTAAAAATGCTCGACCCATATAAGGGGTAACACGAGCCTTAGTCATGCCTTCTACTGCTTTAAAATGTCCCAGATTTTCGGCGACCAAAATAAACGCCACTGGTGCGATCAAGATAATGGCGCTCATCTCAAAACGAGGCGTATGAATGCTTGGTAACCCAAACCATGAAGCAGCAGACACCCCACTAAAATCAATGGGCGTACCAAAACCCATCACATTGGTCATCACAAAATAAGCGACGTATGACAATATCAAGCCAACCAATAATAAAAGTCGACGTAACATACCGCGCGTAAACACAGCAACACCACTAATCAGCAACACGGTTAAAGTAGCCATCCAAGCATCAAACTGATTCGCAGACACTCCTTGAATGGTCACTGGCGCCAAATTTAGACCAATAATCATGACGATAGCACCCGTGACGATAGGTGGCATCAGACGCTCAATCCAGCCTGTGCCCGTTTTCATCACCAGTAGCCCAATCAAAGCATAAATGATACCGCAGGCCATAATACCGCCCAAGGCGACATTTAAGTTGTCATTAAAGCCTACGCCTGCATACGCAGTCACAGCGATGACGGGGCCAATAAAGGCAAAACTGGAGCCCAGATAGCTCGGCATGCGCCCACCCGTGATCATAAAGAACATCACAGTACAAATACCTGACATCAAAATAGCGAGGTTAGGATCAAAACCCATTAGCAGTGGCGCAAGCACCGTCGCACCAAACATCGCAAAAGTATGCTGCACACCCAGTAATATGCTTTTTGACGGTGGCAAATATTCATTGATACCGACCGGATCACGATCTAAATCGCCACCATAAGGTCGCCAAGTCGGAAACCAACGACCATTTTCAAAATCTGGATTTTTTGGATAGTTCATGGCTGCTGAGGAAATACCAGCCGCTTCTAATGCATTATGAGCAGGTAATGCTTCAGCACTTTTGTCTGATTGAGAGGCGTTATCGGTGGGAGATGTCATGCATGCTTGTCCTATGTGGGCGGAGCTAATAATAGGCTAAAATAACTGGATGAATAAAAACTGAGCTAAAGTTGAACGTCAATAAATAGAAGTAGCTGGCTAAAGATAATGATAAAAAACCAAGACTCAACACCATACCTCTTATAATATGTCACCCAATTCATTCATTTATGTTGTAAGGTAGCAAACCAAAAGTATTATTTGGTATGATAGCTATGTTTTGCTAGATGTATAAGGTCGGATATGTTCTACTTGAACTACCGTCTAAATCATTTTTGCCTGACGTATTTCACAGCGACAACCAACTTACAGGATGTTACATAAACGTTGGCTCCAAGCATCATAACGGAGTTTAATAATAAATAAAAGTTATTATTCACTCGTCACATGTACTTCCATGTTTACATACATTCATAGACAACACCCCAAACTAAACACTTATCGGTGCTTGTTGGTTGGGGCGGTTTATTATATTTTTCATGCCAGTGCTGAAGCCAATCGATAACCTATGCTGATGCACTTAAAATTTTTGGTAGCTTATTATGATTAGTGTTTTTGATTTATTTAAAATTGGTATTGGACCCTCAAGCTCACATACCGTCGGTCCGATGGTAGCGGCAAACTTGTTTTTGGTGTCTTTGCTCAAGCAATCAGAGCTGACCGCTATAGACAGTATTGAGATTGAGCTTTATGGTTCATTGGCTGCGACCGGTAAAGGACATGCAACGGATACCGCCATTTTATTAGGGTTACTCGGACATACGCCCAGCACCATCGATACGCGTCTGACCAGCAACTACTTGGCACCCATATTTTCAGAAAAAAGTCTGAACATATCAGGTGCTCATACGATTGCTTTTGACACAGAGCGTGATATCTATTGGTACGACGATACCGTCCTACCCTATCATCCTAATGCTCTGACGCTTCGAGCATTATTGGTAGATGGTACTCGTTATCAGCAGACCTACTACTCAGTTGGAGGTGGCTTTGTGATTAATGAAGAGAATGCCACCAATCCAGATGAAGACCATGCTAGCCCCACCATTGATAGTATTCCCTATCCTTTCAATAGCGCCGCCGAGTTATTAGAGCAATGTCGCCAGCATGGGCTGAGTATCAGTGATTTAGTCCTCACGAATGAATGTCATTACCGCGATCAAACAGAGGTTTTTGCCTACTTAGATAGCATTTGGGACGTGATGCAAGACTGCGTCAAACAGGGCTGTGAAAATGGCGGTATTTTGCCTGGCGGCTTAGATGTCAAACGCCGCGCGCAAGATCTATATTCACAACTGTGTGCGGAGAAGAACCAACCCATCACAAAAACCGATAAATTAGCAGCAATGGATTGGGTTGATTTGTATGCGCTCGCCGTCAACGAAGAAAACGCCAATGGCGGTAAAGTGGTGACCGCTCCTACCAATGGTGCCGCTGGCATCATACCGGCAGTCCTACATTACTATCGTGATTTTTTACCAAGCTACAGCCAAAGCGGCGTCTATAAATTTTTATTAAATGCCACTGCCATCGGTAGCCTTATCAAACAAAATGCTTCAATCTCTGGTGCTGAGGTTGGCTGTCAAGGTGAAGTTGGCTCGGCATGTGCAATGGCCGCCTCTGCATTGGCTGAGATTATGGGCGGCGATCCTGCCAAATGCTTGAATGCTGCTGAAATTGGTATCGAGCATAACTTAGGTCTCACTTGTGACCCTGTTGGCGGCTTGGTTCAAGTCCCTTGTATTGAACGCAATGCGATGGGCGCGGTAAAAGCGATCAATGCAGCACGTCTCGCTTGCCGTGGCAATGGTCAGCACTTTGTCTCTTTAGATAAGGTGATTGAAACGATGAAAGTAACTGGGGCTGATATGCTAGATAAGTATAAAGAAACCTCACGTGGGGGTCTTGCTGTTTATGCTGATAACCGCATCCCCACTGCAAGTCATGGTGTCAGTGTAAAATATAGTCAATGCTAATATAATTAATATCAGTATAGACTGTCGTGATGTGATTTTCATAAACACTCATGACAAAAAAAGACCTCTAATTCGTTAGAGGTCTTTTTTATTCTGACTAGGGCATGTCATCATTTACTCAGCAGTTTTTGAAACCACTTCGTTTAAAATCCAAACTGGCTTAACCATGTTGGTGGTCTCATTCATCATCGCTTCTTGACGTACGTCTAAAACATAGCGGTAATTTGGCTCATAAGTGAAGCCTTGGATATTACCGTTTAAAGTTGTATAGTTTTTCTGATAAGTTTGGCGATACTGTAAGCACTCTGATTCAACTTTGGTGCCATTCGCAGTCATAAGATCACAAACTGCTTTACGCGGTGCAATCTCTACTTCAAAGCTTGGAATGTTAATGACTTTAACATTCATAGTCTGACCTTCAACGACCATGGTACGCTCATTGTCCATACCCATAGTAGAACAACCTGACAGGGCGAAAGTAGTCATCAATGCGGCAAGTGCTAATTTTTTCATTATTCAATCCTCAGTTAAGTAATATTCATTATTGCCCGTTTGAACTCGTTTTAATCATTTATAGACGCTCAAAACGTAAGGCATTTGTGACCATACTGGCAAAGTCAATTTAGACAACCAAACAAAGCTGATAATTTCTCAGCAGTATCGTCTATTGTTTACTGAGACTAGTATATGTCGCAAAGCGACTTATCCTCTATGACTGGTTTGTAAAGTAACGTCAGCTTTTGCAACTCATGTTAGTCAAACGTATTAAAAAGCAGACCAATCCAATATATATTTGACATTGCAAAAAAAATGGCCGAAGTAATCATTACTCCGACCATTTAATCGCTTTCGTTCAGATTAAGAGGACGCCATAATTAACGTCCATTTCGATAATTAGCTACGATAATCGGCATTTATCTTGACGTAATCGTAAGACAAATCGCAGGTATAAACGGTATCACTAGCGTCGCCACGTGCCAAATCAATATGAATGGTAATTTCAGGACGGCTCATGACCGTTTTGCCCGCCGCTTCCGTATAGCTAGGCGCAACACCACCATTTTGGCAAATCATGACTTCATCTAGATAGACATCGACTTGCTCGGTATCTAAATCTTCGATACCCGCATAACCTACTGCAGCGAGGATACGACCCCAGTTGGCATCACTGGCGAAGAATGCGGTTTTGACTAGTGGTGAATGTGCAACCGCGTATGCCACATCGCAGCATTCTTGCGTCATCTTACCGCCAGTGACTTTGACAGTCATAAACTTGGTAGCGCCTTCCCCATCACGCACGATTAATTGTGCCAGACGAACAAATACTTCGGTTAATGCCTCAAAAACAGGCTGATAATGTGGATGTTCTGAGCTGTCGATAATATTTGAGCTAGCTCTACCTGTGGCGATCAACACACAACAGTCGTTGGTCGACGTATCACCATCGACGGTGATGCGGTTAAAAGACTGCTCATTGATGGCGCTCAACATCTCTTGTAATAAGTCAGCAGCAATGTTGGCATCTGTTGCCACATAGCCCAGCATAGTCGCCATATTTGGTCGTATCATACCTGAGCCTTTTGACATGCCCGTAATATGATAGCTGACACCCGCCACGTCGATTTTTTGACTAGCAAGCTTAGGAATCGTATCTGTGGTGCGAATACCATTCGCCGCCGCCAGCCAATTATCAGCAGCTAAACTGGCAAGTGCCTCATCTAAACCAGCGATGACCGCCTCGCTGTTTAATGGCTCACCAATCACTCCAGTAGAAAACGGCAATACAGAACTGACAGCCACGCCAGCTTTACTAGCCAGCGCTGTACAGATATCAACAGCGCGGCGCTTGCCATCAGCGCCCGTCCCTGCATTGGCATTGCCAGTATTGGTGACCAAATAACGTGGGCTAGCCTTAGCAAAATGCTCACGTAATACTCGCACTGGCGCGGCACAAAAGGTATTTTTAGTGGTGACGACCGCACTGGTTGCGTTCTCAGCAATCTCAATCACGACCAAATCATCACGATCTTTGTAGCGTACGCCTGCGGCAGTAGCACTTAACTTGATACCGTCAATTGGGTAAATAGTATTCGGTACTGCAATATTTCCAACAGCCATAGAGACATCCTTATTTTTCAATTTTCATAGTTATAAACAGAATACTATTAGGGTTTGCTTAAGTTAAATGCCGACCAAATCGGTGCATGGTCAGACGGTTTTTCCATGGCACGTAGCTCATAGCTGATACCAGCATCGACGCAGTCATCGACTAAGTCTGAGGTGCACAAGATATGGTCGATACGTAGACCGCGCTTAGGCTCGTCGTTAAAACCACGACTGCGATAATCAAACCAGCTGTATAACTCTGTACTCTCTGGATAGTACAGACGGTATGTGTCAGTCAGCTCGCGTGACATCAGGGCTGCATACCATTCGCGCTCTTCTGGTAGAAATGAGGTTTTTCTATTCTTAAGCCAGCGCTTTGCATTGACTTCGCCAATCCCAATGTCGATATCTTCTGGGGCGATATTCATATCACCCATGATAATGAGCGAGCGCCCTTCCGCCTTTAAAGCATCAATATAAGCCATCAAATCTGCATAATAAGCACGCTTCATGGGAAATTTGGTCGGATGATCTTGGCTTTCTCCTTGTGGAAAATAACCATTGAGTACGTCGATTTCACGACCGTCAAACTCATATCGTGCATGAATAAAACGCTTCTGCGCCTCGACATCTTCGCCAGGAAAACCTTTTTGTACAAATATTGGCGCAACCTTGGACAAGAGTGCCACGCCATAATGGGCTTTTTGCCCAAAATACTCTACGTGATAACCAAGGCTTTCTATGTTTTCTAGTGGAAACTGCTCATCATGTACCTTGGTTTCTTGTAGACCCATCACATCAGGATCGATTACCTCACGTACCGCCTCCAGCTGATGTTGACGAGCACGAATACCATTGATATTAAAACTGACAAAACGGGTCATAAATTATCCTATACTAATTGATGAAAATACGGTGCTAATATACAGATCTGGGATGTGACCATACATAAAACACTATCATAACAGAGGCAGACTGACCTAGCTGTTGCGCGCCCTGATATCTTACGCTAGAGTAGTTGTTATTCGTATGATTGCTATCAAATCTTGTGTATCGAATCATGGCTATCACGGAACACTTATTAAAATAATTATTGAGCATTGTTATGACAACCACTATTAGCAAAACTACCAACGCCTTATCAACGGCAGCAAATGAAACTACACCATTATTTGCCAAAGACTACAATGTCTATATTAATCATACAGACGCTGGCGGTATAGTCTACCATGCCAATCACTTGGTGTTTTTTGAAAACTGCCGCCGTGACTGGTTTGGTCAACTGGGTTTAAATGGGTATTTCTTACAGACCGATGACGGTCAAGTACAGCATTTTGTCGTGAGTCAAGCAGACTTGCAATACAAAAGAGCCATTCTTTTAGACGAAATCATCAATGTACGTATCGATAAAGTCGAATTAAAACCTGCCAGCATTATTTTTTACCAGAGCATTCATCGTCATGTCTCAGACAGCTCCTCTACCGATCATACGAATGACAATATCAACGCTAAAAACAGTTTATTGAGTAGCACCAAAATCGTCATCGCTTGTGTGCAAAATCAAGTCAGGACAGAGCCTGTGTCTCATGATGAGTCGGATACTACCGTGGCTAGCGCCTCGCCCATGCGACCGATTCGTGTCCCAAAAAAGCTACGTGATGCTTTACAAGAAGCGATTAATCAGCCTATAAATGCACAATGATTCTGACCTATGAGCCTTGATACTGACACGCCTATCGTTGAATTTGAACACCTCTGGGTACATAGCAAACGTATCCCGCCAATCAACACTAGTGATCAACGACGTACAGTTAAAACGCAAATCCATAGCGTGTCTGCCATCTACGATAAATGGACGACCAAGTTTAAAAAAATCTCGACCCCCGATCAGAGGTTGCCGACGCATAAAAAGGTGTTGATAAATGACATTAGCGGTACACTGTTAGCAGGGCAAATAACCGTTTTGACAGGCGCTTCTGGCAGTGGCAAGTCTTTACTGCTACGTGTGCTTGCAGGATTATTACCGATGAGCAGCGGTGAGATTTGTTTGCGCAGTCACGATGCATCAAATAGCGATATTTATAAAAGCATTCATAATACGCCGCCGACCCAGTGGCGCACACGCATCGCCCTACTGGCTCAAAACCCACAGCTGCTAGAAGGCCGTGTGCTTGAAAACTTACAGATGCCCTATCGCCTACAAGCGCATCAACATCTTGAATTTGATATCGACTGGCATATCGCTCAGCTTGTTCAGCTAGAGCGCAGTGCTGAGTTTTTACAACAAGAGGCAAGTCATCTCTCTGGTGGCGAGCGCCAACTGGTCAATACTTTACGTCTTTTGCAACTAAACCCACAGGTATTGTTATTAGATGAGCCTACAGCGGCTTTAGACATCGATACCTCAACCCAGCTAGTGAATCTACTGGTTAACTGGTTGCGCAGCGATGCACAGCGCACCATATTATGGGTGACTCATGATACACAAGATATCATGCCATTAGCCGACAGGCATTGGCACATGCAGGCAGGCGTATTAACCAAAATGCGCTAATCTCATAATCGACTTTTAATCGTGACTGCCCCTAATACTTATTTCCCTCACCTTAACGACATTAATAATGAGCAGCTATGAGCAGTACGGATGATATGCAAATATTCCTCACTTACGGTGATATTGCGCTTGCCAGCAGCTTAATTATTATCGTCCTTATCCTGTCATGGCGACTACGCTTAACATTAACCAAAACACTATTAACGGCGGCTGTTCGTACTATAGTTCAGCTGAGCTTTATCGGTTTGATTCTGGCATGGATTTTTGCTCGTGAGCAATGGTATGAAGTCCTCCTCATACTGACTATCATGACCTTGATTGCAGGAGGTGCAGCCAAAAATCGTGTCAAACGCAGCTACAAAGGTTTATTCATCGATACCCTCCTCGCTGTCAGCCTATCAGCCGTATTGGTCACCAGTATCGCCATCTTTGTGATATTAAGAGTGCAGCCGTGGTATACGCCGCAATTTGTCATCCCTATATTGGGCTTAATACTAGGCAACTCTTTAACCGCCATCTCATTGACCAGCAATCAGTTGATTGAAGCTTTTCATGAGCAGCAAGGACGTATTGAAATGATGCTCAGCCTCTCTGCCAGGCCCTTTGAAGCCGTGCATGAGCAGATACGAGCGGCCATCATCAATGGTATGACCCCAACGCTGAACTCTATGCTGGTAGTTGGTATTGTCAGCTTACCAGGGATGATGACAGGGCAAATACTGGCGGGTGCAGATCCTACTCAAGCGGTACGCTATCAAATTGTCACGATGTTTTTAATCTGTGTTAGCAGCACTTTAGGATGCACTATTAGCGCGTTGCTTATTTATCGGCGTTTTTTTAATAAAAATGAGCAGTTCCTTTCACCGTAATACAAGCGGCTGACTTTAGAATTGATACAGTGGACTGTGACAAATTTTCATAGCCTCAATTTTAGTGACACATGTTTATTGACGTATCTATTTTATTGAAAGTCGGCTATAGTTTTGAAATAGCGCTTTGATAGATTATCAACCTCATCATAATTAGACTTGTTTCTCCTACATCACATATCAACTGTATCTCTTAGTATATTTTATGTACTACTCAGTATCACATACTGGTATTGTTTTAAACCATATTCATGCTAATGTATTGTTTAAATATATCGTTCTTTTGATACTTTGGTTGTAAATAACAGATTAAAAATATTCGGAATAAATACTGTTTTTGTTACTCAGCCATTTTTTCATCTCAGTTAATTATTTACCCTAAAAATAATTAAGTAGAACCATATAATAGCGAAAAATTTTACCAACCAGTTGATAAATAAGGATGTTATCGCTCTTAGCGGACACCAGTCCACGTCAGCACTGATTTATTTTGTTGATGCGGATATGACTGCTTTCTCACTAAACTTTAACCTATATTAACTCGCAAGGACGCTGACTATGACGTTAAATAAACCTTGGCTTGCCCAATATCCGGCAGGCGTACCGAAGTCGATCGACCCAGATAAATATAACAGCATAGTAGAGCTATACGAAGAATGCTTTGATCGCTTCCGCATGCATCCAATGAGTATCTGTATGGGCGTTACTCATACGTACGATGACATTGATAAGGCGTCACTAGCCGTTGCTGCATGGTTACAAGCTCAGGACTTACCTCAAGGCACGGTGGTTGCACTGATGATGCCAAACGTCCCGCAATATTTGCCGACGATGATTGGTATCTTGCGTGCCGGTTACGCCTGTACGCCTGTCAATCCACTCTATACGGGTCGTGAGCTGCGCCATCAATTAAATGACTCAGGCGCTAAGGTTATTTTTGTGGTTGATAACTTTGCCCAAGCGCTTGAGCAAGTCATCGACGAGACCAATATTAAGCGTATTGTCCTCTCAAAAATGGGCGATATGATGGGTCTCAAAGGTATCTTAGTGAATACCATCATTCGTCAGGTAAAACGTCTCGTACCTAAATACAAGCTTGATGATCCTAAGCATGAGATAACCAAGTTTCCTGACGTCCTTAAAAAAGGTAGAAACCTGCCATTCCAAAAGCCGAAACTGTCTTTGGATAAAACGGCCTTTTTACAATATACCGGTGGTACAACGGGTCTGTCTAAGGGAACCATTTTAACTCAGCGTAATATTGTAGCCGCTGCTATGCAGTCTGAAGCGTGGTTCCGCCCTATTACCTCAGAAATTAACGAGGTATACATCAATCTGGTTATGGCTTTACCGCTATATCATATTTTTGCCTCTATGCTTAGTATGTTAGGCATGCGCTCGGGCCACACTTTTATCTTGATACCTAACCCGCGAGATATACCAGGTTTTATCAAAACCTTATCAAAACAGCCGTTCCATATATTCCCTGCCGTTAATACTTTATTTAAAGGATTGCTTGATAATCCAAACTTTAAAAATTTAGATTTTAGCACCCTGCACCTCTCACAGGCAGGTGGTATGGCAGCCACTCCGCAAACAGCCGCACGTTGGTTGGAGGTCACGGGTTGTCCAATGATTGAAGGCTGGGGTATGACTGAAGGTGTGGCAGTAGGTACTAATAACTTAGTAACTGACCGCAATTTTAACGGCACTATCGGCTTACCACTTCCGAGTGTCGATGTCATTATGATCGATGACGATGGCAATCGTGTGGGTCTGAACCAAGCTGGCGAGATGTGTGTCAAAGGTCCTAACACAACATCAGGTTATCTCAACAGAGACAGTAGTGATGACTTTACTAGCGATGGTTATTTCCGTACTGGTGATATCGTCAGCATGGATGAAAAAGGCTATATCACCTTATTAGATCGTAAAAAGGATATGATTTTGGTCTCAGGCTTTAACGTATATCCGAATGAGATTGAGTCTGTGATGCTCGAGTGTGACGGTATTATTGATTGTGCAGTCATTGGTATTCCTGACGAACATCAGGGCGAAGCGGTTAAAATTTATATCGTGCCAGAGGATAACAACGTCACCAAAAGTGTCATCAAAGAGTTTGCACTGGATAATTTGACCGGCTATAAATGTCCACGTCATATCGAATTTGTCAGCGAACTACCAAAGAGTAACGTCGGTAAAGTATTGCGTCAAAAATTGCGTGAAAGGCATGATGCAGATCATCCTCAGTCATAAACAAGCTGAATAGATTTACATATAGCAGTCACATAAATCTAGACATAAAAAGCGCTTCACATAAATTGTGAAGCGCTTTTTTTCTCAGCTATTCAAAATGAGGACATACCCTAAACTTAGAGTCTGCTGAACATCTTACTTTTTCTAATGAGCAAATTATCCTAACCACCAAGATATGATTCTGTTCGGAAAAAACATCAACGGATTGTAACAGTAACTTCAAAGCATACTCCTTGAGCGCTGCCGTTTAGAACGGCACAAGACATAAAGAAATAAGACTTAGTTATTTTTTCTGCGATATAGAACAGCTTATCCCAACTTATCTACCACTCATCCTTTTTTATTTACAACACATATGACTTCATTTATCAAATTTATATATGGACTGTGAAGTACGCTTATCATAATATCGAATTCAGTTGTAGTTGTGTTAGTGTGTTGCCAAAATATGTCAGTCAATGTTCTAAAGTTTTAATTGATAAGGTTTTTATTGAAAGTGACTTACAAGGGTTATTGAGGCATGACGATATTTTTTAAGTGACATTTTAATCATCAAATGTACTTATTTACCGTTTAATCTACAAGGCAGATCATTCTTTGTGATTGGACAAAACTGTATAAAGGCCACCGTATGTTAGCAGTCAGTTAATAGTTAGGATAGCACTCAGCACTGCATTGCTTACCATGCAATGATTTATGTTGTTGACAAGGATGTGACTACTTTCTTATAAGACCTTAACTTATATTAATATTTAAGGACGCTAAATATGACCGTGAATAAACCTTGGCTTGCTCAATATCCTGCAAGCGTACCCAAGACAATCGATCCTGATCAGTACGAAAACCTGATAGAACTCTATGAGGAATGCTTTGATCGCTTCCGTCTGCATCCAATGTCTATCTGTATGGGTGTGACACACACTTATGGAGACGTTGATAAAGCCTCACTAGCGGTTGCTGCATGGTTGCAAGCCCAAGGTATTCCCAAAGGCAGCGTGGTCGCCCTCATGATGCCAAACGTGCCGCAGTACTTGCCAACGATGATTGGTATTTTGCGCGCAGGTTATATTTGCACACCTATCAATCCGCTCTACACTGGTCGTGAGCTGCGTCATCAACTGAATGATTCGGGCGCTCAGATTATATTTGTGGTCGATAACTTTGCCCAAGCACTTGAGCAAGTCATCGATGAGACAGCCATCAAACGTATTGTCCTCTCAAAAATGGGCGATATGATGGGTCTTAAAGGTATCTTGGTCAATACGGTTATTCGTCAAGTAAAACGCCTTGTACCCAAGTACAAGCTTGACGACCCTAAACACGAGGTAACCAAATTCCCTGACGTTCTCAAAAAAGGCAGAAACTTACCGTTTCAAGCACAAAAGACCTCTTTAGAGCAAAAGGCTATTTTACAGTACACTGGTGGTACCACAGGGCTGTCTAAAGGCG
This sequence comes from Psychrobacter glaciei, assembly GCF_014652895.1. Taxonomy (GTDB): domain Bacteria; phylum Pseudomonadota; class Gammaproteobacteria; order Pseudomonadales; family Moraxellaceae; genus Psychrobacter; species Psychrobacter glaciei. The sequence goes on along the minus strand of NZ_BMZR01000003.1, from coordinate 441,555 downwards.
CTGTGCTGTCGCAGCGTAACGTAGTAGCAGCAGCGCTACAGTCAGAGGCGTGGTATCGCCCTGTGACTTCAGAAATCAATGAAGTTTATATCAATATGGTTATGGCCCTGCCGCTCTATCATATTTTTGCTTTTATGCTTAGCCTATTGGGTATGCGTTCAGGATATACCTTTATTTTAGTACCAAATCCGCGTGATATGCCAGGCTTTGTCAAAACACTGTCAAAACAACCCTTCCATATTTTTCCTGCGGTTAATACACTATTTAAAGGCCTGCTCGATCAACCAAACTTCAAAGATCTCAATTTTAGCTCGTTGCGTATTTCGCAAGCTGGTGGTATGGCTGCTACCGAGCAAACGGCTAAACGCTGGTTAGAAGTGACTGGCTGTCCAATGGTTGAAGGTTGGGGCATGACCGAAGGTGTGGCTGCAGGTACTGCCAACGTCATCACTGACCGTAAGTTCAACGGTACGATCGGTATACCAGTCCCTAGCGTCGACATCATCGTTGTGGACGACAATGGTGAACGTTTGGGACTACATCAAGCGGGTGAGATGTGCATCAAAGGACCAAATGTCACGTCAGGTTACTTTAATAAAGACAACAGCGATGACTTTACTAGCGATGGTTATTTCCGTACTGGCGATATCATTAGCATGGATGAAAAAGGCTACATTACCTTATTAGATCGCAAAAAAGACATGATTTTGGTCTCAGGCTTTAATGTCTTTCCGAATGAAATTGAATCTGTCATGCTCGATTTTAATGGCATTATTGATTGTGCAGTGATTGGTATTCCTGATGAAAATCAAGGCGAAGCGGTTAAAATTTATATCGTTCCTGTCGACAATAATGTTAGCAAAAGCGATATCAAAGAATTTGCGCTAGATAATTTGACTGGCTATAAATGTCCGCGTCATATTGAATTTGTGAGTGAGCTGCCTAAGAGTAATGTGGGTAAAGTACTGCGTCAAAAGCTACGTGAGCAGCATATGCTAGACAATCCACAAACCTTCTCATAATGAAGACAAAGCCTTACCATAAGATTTATTATTGATGTATCGCTAAATGGATGCATCAGTAATAAATCCGCAGTAAAAAAAGCCCTCTACATCATCTGTAAAGGGCTTTTTATTGTCTGAATTTATGTCAATCTAAACACCATTAACTCAGTTTATTGAGTACTTGTAATGGTAAATGTTTCATTGCATGACTGACCATAGACCAAGGCAAGCTAGGCACGCAAGCTTCTTGAACCCCTGCTTCGATTGCAGCAACCATTGCTTTGGTGCCCGTATCAACATCTACTTCGAACGGTAACGGCTTGGCATTTTCGTTGATTTCAGTACGAATATAGCCTGGATAAATAGTAGAAACGTTAATCGGCAACTTGGTCAACAGCATATCAGCTCGAATGCCTTCTGCCAAATGAGCCAGCCCCGCTTTAGTCGCACCGTAGGTGGTCAGATGCCTAGGTAGACCGCGCATCGCTGACATACTCGATATCACCACCAAATGACCACTATTCTGTGCTCGAAAAATACCCATGGCGGCTTCACACTGTGCCAGCGCTGAAATAAAGTTAATCTCAGCAGTGCGGCGATTGGTCTCAAAACGCCCTTTACCGATACGGCGACTCTCACCGACACCAGCATTGACCACAACACGGTCAATACTACCAAAGTCAGCGGCAAAAGCATCGAAAACCTCAAAAACTGCATCGTAATCACTGACGTCTAATACTCGATATTCAACGCGAATATTGGAATAAGCTGCCAACAATTCTGACTTCAAGCTCTCTAAACGCTCAGTACGACGGGCACAGATAGCGAGGTTGTAGCCAAGCTTGGCAAACAGTCGAGCCATGCCCTCGCCTAAGCCTGAGCTAGCACCAGTGATTAAAATGGTTTTATCACGTCCTACTTGCTGCTTATTTAAGCCTTTAAGATAGCGTGACGGTTGAATCGCACTCAATACCTGTTGCTGACTTTGCTTAGTACCTTTTGTGACTAAGCTCATTAATTGGTTTTTCATAAACAATCCTTTGTATATCGATAACGAAATAGCTTTCACACGCCCTAACCACTAAATCGCGGTCATGTATTCAGCGCCTTGTATGTCGCCAAAATAACAGTTTTTTCGTCTATCGCCAAGTGACAAAGCGTTTTCCGTCAGCAAACAAGTGACTATATTCATTAAGAGACATTAGGCGTGTACTCTGATCTTTTAGCGTAATAGACGTCACCCCTGTATTGACCAAGCTTTTATTGAGCTGATAAGCAGTCTGGCTACCTTGCTGCAATAGCTGCGCGGTAATGGCAGCGATCACGCCGCCTGAGGTAAAGACCAATACTGTACTATGGTGATCTAAGCTTAAGCTCGCCACTTGCATACGTATTTGCTCAACTGCTTGTTGGGCACGGCTGCTGAACTGTGACCAACTCTCAAGATAGTCATGGTCATCATCACCCGCATGCCAGCGCTGCATCGCTCGATCGAACAGCTCAGCTAGACGCGTCGCTGGAACGTCTGCCTTTGCAAGTTCAATCGCAATGGCTGCTTTACTAGCAAAAGCAGGATTGGATTTGACCAATACATCTTTGTGATTAAACTCATTAAACTGCGGAATGATGTAGCTGTCAGGCTCATTTATATCGAGTGCGGCTAAAATGGGTGCCTCGTTGCTGTTATCCATAGAGGACTGGTAGCTCTCCCAAAAATGTCGTGCCGAGTCTTGTTGCCGTACTAAGCTGCCACTAAAAATAGCGTCGATTCTGCGCTGAGTCGTCGCATAATGCTGACCGAGCATTTGCGCTTGAATACTGCCTAGCTCTGAGAGCTGATCATAATTTTCTTGTCCAAATGATGCTTGACCATGACGTGCCAAAAGTATGGTTGTCATAAATAATCCCTTTTGATTGTATTCACTAAATGGCTACTTTTGAGAAAATTAATTGTCAGAGGCATCCGTACTTTTAGCAAAATAGCCTTTTGGTAAAATACCTTTGACTACTTTTTGTACTGGGCTTGGTAGCTGTTCAATCGTTTGTGCGTCGACACCCATGTCTTTTAGATGCGGCTGTACATGAGTATTGAACAGCATCTCACCTTCATACTGCGCTATCAGCTTTAGACATTTAGCGTGCAATACATGGACGATAAGCCAAAAATTCTTAAAAGCTGGATTGGTCGTTTGTTTATTATAGTAGCGATAGTAAATTTGCTGGACAATGCCCGCCAGACGGAATAGACCAAACACTTCATAAAAGGTCCAGTTGGCTATCTCTAAGCCCGTTTTTTCAAGATAATAGTCGACCACTTCATCACGGGTCATCATGCCTTTTAAATGTGTTGGCTGACGGCGTGACTGCTGCATGACGATGTTGTCATCTGCTTCAATCCAGTAAGCCAAAGCGCTGCCTAAATCCATCAAAGGATCGCCAAGGGTTGCCATTTCCCAATCGAGTACGCCAATCACTTTGGTCGGGTCATCAGCTGCCAAGATCACATTATCAAAGCGCCAATCGTTGTGAATAACGCAAGTTTTGCTATCAGCAGGCGTGTGCTTGCCAAGCCATTGTCGTACCAGTGCAAAGCTTGGTACGTTAGGTGTTTTTGCTTTGACATAACGTTTATCCCAGCCCGTGACTTGGCGCTCACAATAACCGTCACCACGACCCAGCGTGACCAAATCAGGATGTTCGGTATAATCCACTTGATGTAATTCAACCAAAGCGTCGACGACATTGGTACATAATGTACGGGTCTGCGCTTCGTCTAAATCAATGCCTTTTGGCAAATTAGCACGAGGAATGATGCCTTCCATGCGCTCCATGACATAAAAATCGGCACCAATGACAGTTTCATCGGTACATAAGGCAATCATCTTGGGTACATAGGGATAAGCATCTTTTAATGCTTTTTGTACGGTATATTCGCGTACCATATCGTGCGCTGACTTGGCTTTAGTGCCTTTTGGTGGACGACGCAAGATTAAATCTTGGCTCTCGCCTTCACCCTCATATTGCAAACGATACGTCCAGTTTGACGCGCCGCCTGAAAATTGCGTGACCGTTGGCTCGCCTTTTATATCGACACCTTGCTCACGTAGCCAGTTGCTGACTGCTTGGGCGTCAAGCTCTTCGCCCTCGCGGACATCACCGCCTTTATCAAGTACTTTATTATTAGTTGCGCTGTTTGTCATGCCAGTATTGTTGACATGGTTATCAGTTGCCATGAGACATTCCTTATCATGTGGTCTTTTGTTTTTATAACATATATGAGTGATGAAAAATTCACTATCAAATATTGATAGTGAATTTTTCATTGGGTTTTACGTCAGGCCTATTATTAAACGAATGGCTATTGAAGTCGATGACTACGCTGGTTAGCAAGCACAATTATGCTTTGGCAGGTTTAGACGGACGGCTAAAACCTTGACGCTTGAGCTCTAACTTAGCGATCATGGTTTTGTGCACTTCATCAGGACCATCCGCTAAACGTAATACACGTGCTTGCGCATAGAAACTTGGCAGCATCGTATCTTGGCAAACGCCCATTCCACCATGAATTTGAATCGCCATATCAACCACTTCTTGCAACACAGTCGGCGCAACCACTTTAATAGCAGAAATTTCAGTCAATGCGGCTTTTGTACCTTGCGCGTCCATTTTTTGCGCGGCATACAAAGTCAGCAGACGTGCTTGGTCAATCTTGATACGCGCTTCAGCGATACGCTCAAAATTACCACCCAACTGTAATAATGGTTTGCCAAAGGCCGTACGTGACATGCCACGCTTAACTGCCAACTCTAGAGATTTTTCAGCAGCGCCAATACAACGCATGCAATGATGAATACGACCTGGCCCTAGACGACCCTGCGCAATCTCAAAGCCCATACCGGGTCCACCGATAAAGTGACTGACCGGCACGCGTACATCATTAAAGCTGACTTCGCCATGACCATGCGGTGCATCATAATCGCCAAATACTTTGAGCATACGCTCGATATTGACACCCGCTGTTTTCGCTGGCACCAATACCATAGAATGCTGCTGATGACGACCTTTGCTCTCATCAGGGGTGTAAGCCATCACAATCAGCACATCGACCGCAGGATCGCCAAGACCAGATGACCACCATTTGCTGCCATTGATAATAATCTCATCACCATCAACTACGGCTGTGGCTTGCATATTGGTCGCATCGCTTGAAGCAACATCAGGTTCTGTCATACAAAAAACCGAACGGGTTTTACCCTCTAAAATTGGCATCATCCATTTATCTTGCTGCTCTTGCGAGCCATAGCGCCACAACAATTCCATATTGCCGCTATCAGGAGCATTACAGTTAAATACATAAGGCGCAAGTAAACTGCGACCGGTCAACTCTGCAATGGGTGCGTAATCGGTCACTGAAAGCCCAGCACCTAAAGTATCATCGGGTAAGAATAGATTCCACAAACCCGCTTCGCGTGCTTGTTTACGCAGGCTTTCGTACTTTTCTGGCCACTGCCAGTTTTTCCAATTGCCATCCGGATTTTGCGCATGGCATTCTTGCCAAAACTGCGCTTCGATCGGCTCGATTTGGGTTTCGATAAATGCTTTGACTTTGGCGTGCATGGCTTGACCATGTTCTGTTGCCGTAAACATCAATGTATTATCAGACATAGGTGACATCCTTTTCTTTGTTGATTATTTTCATCAACCTTCGATTAAAAAGTTGATGGAATCTTTATAGTGTACGTACGTATACTGTCTTCTGTATGCATCATTTATAACACAGCGATTATTATTAAACAGCAAAAAGGCGCGACCAGCTAGGACACGCCTTTTACAAAACACAAACAATACATCAATAAGAATCAAAACCCTAAAACACTATATATTCATTAATACAATGATATCTAACGCTATTTTAGGATATTTAAACGACTGTTAAAATCAAAACGTGCTAACGCATCCGGCAGCTTATTAATTGCCAAGCTTACGGTCGCTTCTGCCGCTTGGGCCAGTCCTAACTTTTCAGCGAGGGTTGGTTTTTGGCGTGAATGCAGTGCGTATACTTCATTGTCTTCCATACGCCCTAAAATATAGCTGTCTGAGGTTTGCAAGCTATCGATCAAATTAAGTTTTAATGCATCTTCGCCATACCAATGCTCTCCAGTGGCCACTTTTGCGACATCCAGTGTTGGACGATAGTTATTCACAAAGTGTTTGAATAGCTCGTGCGTCTGCTCCAGCTCTTCTTGATATTTGGCACGATCTTCAGCATCGTTTTCGCCAAAGACAGTGACTGTGCGCTTATAATCACCAGCGGTAAACATCTCATAATCGACATCATGGTTTTTTAGCCATTTATGGAAGTTTGGCAATTGTGATACCACACCGATTGAGCCAATAATGGCAAATGGTGCCGCCACTACCTTATCCGCGACGCACGCCATCATATAGCCACCGCTCGCTGCGACTTTATCGACACAGACAGTTAGCTTTAGACCAGCGTCTTTTAAGCGAACCAATTGCGCTGCCGCTAACCCATAACCATGCACCAAACCACCGCCGGATTCAAGGCGCACCACTACCTCATCGCCTTTGTTAGCCGCACTGATTAACGTGCTAATTTCTTCGCGCAGATGCTTAACTGCGGTTGCTTTGATATCACCATCAAAGTCGAGAACAAAAACTTGTGACTTATCATCGGCATTTTTTTTCTTATTTTTGGTTTTTGCTTTTAATGCCTGTTTGGCTGTTTTAGCCATCGTTTTTCTGAACTGCTTAAGAGCCGCTTTACCTTGCGTGGCTTCCATCAAGTCTTCACGGCGTTGTTCTTGGTTTTTATTCAAATGAATAACCCGTAATTCAACAGGGTTTTTGGCAGGATGAAAAAGCATGAGCAGTATTCCTTACATTATTAAGATAACTTTATTGAGATAAATTTAATAGGATCAATAGGATTTTATAAGTGAGCTTGATATGTGCACAGCGGCTCATGTTTTCAAGCAAAATGACAATATTTAACCCAATGCAGATGTTACGGGATAAATACCCTCGATACCGAAGCATTCCTGCGTTTTGATTGGACTCAGCTGGTTGTATAACAAGGGCAGATTAGGCATAATATGCGTTTATATCATATTTTCTGCAGCCAACGTGATGACCATTTGTCTTAATCGCGTTGTTTGTGCTTTTTTTTGCGCATCGCTTGAATCGTGCAACAATGGCTGCATTATTGTATTTCGAATTGGGCTGACAACTGGATAATTATATTATGACGCATAGCGAATACCGAGACGAATATTGCGGAGCCGTAACCGAAAGCTTACTTGAGCAAACCATTAATATCGTAGGCTGGGTACATCGTCGTCGCGATCACGGTGGCGTAATTTTCTTAGACATGCGTGACCGCGCGGGCATCTTGCAGGTCGTCATTGACCCTGATACCCCAGAAGCTTTTGCGATTGCTGATGCCGTACGTCCTGAATATGTGCTAAAAATTACTGGCCGTGTACGTCGCCGTTATGAAGGTACTGAAAACAATAGCATGACCAGTGGTCAAATTGAGCTATTGGCTAAAGAAATTGAAGTGTTGGCGAAATCTGAAACACCGCCATTCCCATTGAATGACGAAAAAACCACAGTTTCAGAAGACTTGCGTCTAAAGTATCGTTATCTTGATATGCGCCGTCCGCAAATGCAAGAGCGTATGGTCTTCCGCGCCAAAGCCACCTCAACGATTCGTCGTTATTTAGATGATCATGGTTTCTTGGATGTTGAAACCCCTATTTTGACTCGTGCGACGCCAGAAGGTGCTCGTGACTATCTTGTGCCTTCACGTACACGCCCAGGTAACTTCTTTGCATTACCACAGTCGCCACAGCTGTTTAAGCAACTGTTAATGGTGTCAGGTTTTGACCGTTATTATCAAATCGCTAAATGCTTCCGTGATGAAGATTTACGTGCCGATCGTCAGCCTGAATTTACTCAGGTGGATATTGAGACTTCTTTCTTAAATGAAGAAGAAATCATGAACATCAACGAAGGTCTGATCAAGCATTTGTTCAAGACTATGATGGACGTTGAGTTTGAGCAGTTCCCTCGCATGACTTACGCAGAAGCAATGCGTGATTATGCTTCAGACAAACCTGATTTACGTATTCCACTAAAACTGGTCGACGTTGCAGATTTGATGAAAGATGTTGACTTTAAAGTGTTCGCAGGTCCTGCTAACGATCCTAAAGGTCGTGTTGCTGCTCTACGTATCCCTGGTGGCGCTTCGATTAGCCGTAAGCAAATCGATGCCTATACCAAGTTTGTCGGTATTTATGGCGCACGTGGTTTAGCTTATATCAAAGTCAATGACGCTAGCAGCGTCAACAATGGCGTTGACCAAGAATCTGGTCTACAATCTCCTATCATCAAAAACATGACCGATGATGTATTGGTAAGCTTGATTGAGCGTACTGGTGCAGAAGACGGCGATATTATCTTTTTTGGTGCGGATAAAGCCAGTGTCGTCAATGACGCAATCGGCGCTCTACGTCAAAAAATTGGTCTAGACCTTGAGATGACGACTTGTGAATGGGCACCACTTTGGGTCACTGATTTCCCAATGTTTGAAGAGACTGACGATGGTCGTTGGACGTCAATGCATCATCCGTTCACCAAGCCTAAAGGCTCAGTTGAAGAGTTGAAAAACAACCCAGAATCGGCCCTATCTATCGCATATGATATGGTATTAAACGGTACTGAAGTTGGTGGTGGTAGCTTACGTATCAATACCTTTGATATGCAGCAAGCCGTACTTGAAGCTTTAGGTATCGGCGAGCAAGAAGCTGAAGATAAGTTTGGTTTCTTACTTGATGCATTGAAATTTGGTGCGCCACCGCATGGCGGTTTAGCCTTCGGTTTGGATCGCTTAATTATGCTCATGGTAGGCGCTGAGTCTATTCGTGACGTGATTGCCTTCCCAAAAACTAAAACTGCTGAGTGCCCATTAACCCAAGCCCCTGCTGAAGTTGATAGCAAGCAGTTACGTGATCTTGGTATTCGTGTGCGCGAAAAAGCTCAGGCTGATGCCAAATAACCTGCTCAATAATTGGTCTCATGATGCTCAGATCTGTTTTACATTGTTTGTTACATGATTCATCACCATGCGAATGGTCATGAATCCGTATCATATTTTCAAATTCGTGCCATTACCTGTCTTGCAGATACTGGCACGTTTTGTTGCGTGGGTGATTATAAAAATACCCAGTCTGAGTATCATGCGTACCGTCAATATTAATATAGCACTGACCCGCCACGAGTTACCAGACAATGAAAAACGATCCTTAGTCAAAGATATTATTTACCACCAATGTATGACCAGTATTGAGTCTATCAAAAGCTGGGCAATGCCACCTGAGTGGAGTATCGCTCAAATACAAGATGTGCATAACAAAGACATTCTTTTAGAAGGACTGGCTAGCCCGAATGGTATGCTCGCCATCGTACCGCATTTGGGTACGTGGGAGATGATGAATGCTTGGCTCAATCAATTTGGCTCACCAACCATCATGTACAAGCCCGTTAAGGGTAATATGACTGATGACTTTATACTGCAAGGTCGATCACGCCTCAATGCAACGCTAGTACCCACTGATGGTAGCGGTGTCAAAGCCATATTCAAAACCCTCAAACAAGGGGGTTTTAGCATTGTATTGCCCGATCATGTCCCTGACCCTTCAGGCGGTGTTGTCGTACCGTTCTTTGGTGTTAAAACGTTAACCAGTACTCTCGCCTCCAAACTCGCTAGCAAGACCAAATGTGCGTTGGTCGGCTTATCTTGTATCCGCCGTGACGATGGTCGTGGTTTTGATATTTATTGTTATAAACTCGATAATCCAGCCTTATATGACCGTAATACCGAAACAGCAGCTCATGCGCTCAATCAGTCTATGGAGCACATGATTAAAGACAACTGTAGCCACTATATGTGGGGCTATCGACGTTTTAAGCGCATCCCAACTTTAGGCAATCCCTACCGTGCTAATGAAACGGTATTGGCAGATTTCATTCGTGCCAATCGAGATCATTTATCTTTGTCTGCTGCCTCGTTAGCTATCAAATCATTACCTCCTGATAGTGAAGCTAATCACAAAAACGTACTAAACGAGAATCAGCAGTAATAACCATACAAATTTTTGAACGTTTAAACATATCGTCAATGATAGCTGTGCTAACATTGACTCATACTTTTATGCCTTTTGCTTTTGAGAGTAACATTTTTTCATTCACATCAATACGAGTGCACTATGGTAACTGACGTAGCCGAAAATTTATCGACAAATCGCCCGCAAAAAGACACCACGCGTGCTGGACAGCGGTATATTATTTGTATGAAATGGGGCGATAAGTACGGCCCTGAATACGTCAATCGTCTGTATAACATGGTCAATCGCCATTTAACGTTAGATTTTCAGATGATCTGCCTAACCGATGACAGTACAGGCATCGACACTGCTATTGCCTGTTATCCTATACCTGAAATGGATTTACCAGATGGTCCTGAACGTGGCTGGAAAAAACTGACGACCTTTAAGCCAAATTTATATGATCTAAAAGGGGTAGCGCTATTTTTAGATATCGATATCGTTATCGTTGATAATATTGATAGTTTTTTTACTTATAAAGCCAAATATAATGATAGCGTCGTCATTATCCGTGACTGGAAAAAACCATGGCGGATGATTGGTAACAGCTCGGTCTATCGCTTTAATATTGGTATGAATACCTATCCCGACTTGCTGGCAAACTTTGAACGTAACTTTGAGACCATTCGTACCCAAGTTCGTCACGAGCAAGCCTATCTATCCAACTACTTACATGAATATCACCACTTAGAGTATTGGGATAAGACATGGTGCGTTAGCTTCAAATACCAATGTATCGCGCCCATTCCCTTTAACCTAGTGCGTAAACCTACTTTGCCTGATGATGCAAAAATCGTTATTTTTCATGGTGAGATCAATCCACCAGACGCCATTACTGGCGGCGGTGGTAAATGGTATCGACATGTAAAACCAAGCCCATGGTTAAAGAATCACTGGCAATGATCGTTTAAATAATAACGATATTTGAAATCAACTACTGGGAAGAAGTCAACTACTGGGAAATAGTATGGCGCTATACTTGAGGTTACCTGCTACGGCTAGGTTTAATATTGATAATGAGCTCATCGTTATCGATGCTTTTAATGCCAATGAGCCAGAGCAAAGCCTGCACAAGAAAAACGTTAATATTATCGCCTCAGGCCCCTCTATACAGCAGCTACCATTATCAGAGCTGTTGGACACGCCTACTATCTTTGTCAATGGTAGTATTAGTCTAACTGAGAAACATTGCTTCACCGATATCGTCGGCTATGTCATTAGCGATGCACGCTTTATCCACCATCAACCTGAGATTTTACAGCAGTATTATACTGGTCAACCTCTGTATGCAACGCTAGCTGTGTTTGAAGCGATGGCAACAGCCCTTCCCAATATCATGCGGACTTACCATCACGTCATGCGTGTGTTGTATCCAGTAGACAGACCCTGGGGCGTCAAATCAAATAAGCTATCATTTAGTAAGCTGATTTTTAAGAAAAAGCTACTGAACAAGAAAATGCCGTTATCATACTTTACAAACCATCCAGATTTTATTATTGATGACAGCTATAGAGCAGTTAATATCGGCGTATCTCTAAATATTACGCATGGCTTTGTAGAGGCAGGAACTGTCGCTTATGTGGCCACGCAGTTGGCTTTCTCACGTCATGCGGCTACTATCCACTTATACGGCATCGATTTACTCAACAGTGAGCAGCCACGCTTCTACGAAAACAAGAACAACAGCGCCCCAAGTATGCTTAGTAAGGTCATGAGCGAGCGCATTGTACCTTCGTTTAACTTGCTAAGTAGAACTTATAAGTCGCATGGTGTCTCTGTTATTAATCACTCCCCTGTCTCCAAAACACTATTCGATGATCTCTAATACTTATTACCTCATGAATTCAACACTGAACCAAACGCTAGGTATTGCCGGGCGATGTGATTCGGCAGTAGTTGCTGATTTAGCGGTACTATATAGTGTGTGAGATTGTCTATTGCCTGATCGATGAGTATAGCCAACCCATCGATGTCACCTACTGGTACTAAGCTCTTAGCAGGTAACAGCTCCCTTGGACCAAACGGGCAATCAGTACTTATTACAGGTACGTCTAACGCTTGCGCCTCAACGATGGTATACCCAAAACCCTCAAACTTAGAGGTCAGCAACAGCAAGGCTGCTGAGGCAATTAATGGATAAGGATTGGCTTGAAATCCAAGAAACTTCACACAATCGTCAATGCCAAGCGCCGTAGCTAACTGTTTAATCTCACTCTCCAGCCTTCCCTTACCCACCAACACCAAAGGATAGCGCCGTGCTGTTTTGGCATAGGCATGCAGTAAGTCGTGATGACCTTTCATGCTATCGAACGAGGCAACTTGAATCATATAGCCTTTATAGGTTATACCGAATTGGCTGAGAGCTAACGATTGCTTGGCGGCTTTTTGTATGTCATCGACAGCGCAAGGATTATAGATGGTCGTCGTCTTATTCACATTGCCTATCAATGCCAATAAATCCTGACGCGCCCCATCGCTGACACAGCTACACGGATGGGCGCCATAGACCATTTTTAGATGATTTATAGTCTGTACCGGCGCATCTAATAATGGATTCTGAAACTGCTTAGATAGCGCCGTATGTAGTACATTCACGATATTTGGTAATTGACTATATGCCATGATCCAGTTTATTTTATAGATGTTAGCCAATATCAAATCTGGTGTTCCTATTTGACTCAATACATAATCATCGATATGCCTAGCGACTGCTTCATAGGCCTGTGCTTGGTTAGATTTTGGCTCGATATTTTGCTCAGAAAACACCTCGTCATATGGCACTACATGATATTGAACACGTGAATCTAATGGCATATCTTGAGTATATTCGAGACAAAGCACATGAATGTCATAGGTTAAATCAGCATAAGCACGTGCCAGAGTCGTGACCATGCGCTCAGCGCCGCGACCTTCCAGCGCCTTTAGTATTAATAGAATAATAGGTGGCATCAGGGTCTCAGCTCACAATTTTATTGAAGTATAAGTAGGGAGGATCAGCCAAATGAGTGTATCAATAGTCATAATTATTGCAGCGTTCTGACTTTATATGCTAGTCTCATCTACCTTTAGACCTTTGCTTTTATTGCTTGAAGGATAGTCATGGCTTGTCTGACTTCCCATAGCATAACAAACCATAGCATAGAAAAATAATCATCAATTTTTATTGTATATACCCACTAAACCTTGTCAATACTCATATCAACAAATATCATCGCTGGATTGATGTAGCTAATACAAACATCAGCGTGTTGATAGAACATGTTTACAAAAAATAGGATCAGTCATGAAGCAACCTGACGAGAAAACATTAGATGTTGTCATCGCCTGGGTGGATGGTGCAGATCCCATGCTCAAACAAAAAAGAGAAGGTTATAAATCAGGCAAAGCAGTCGCTTCAGATGCGATAACGGCCACGCGTTTCGCTAGTGACGACGAGATATACTATAATATAGCGTCTATCATTAAATACGTGCCTTTTTGTCGTCATATATATATTGTCACCGACCAACAACGACCAGCATTCATCGATGATTTTGCCAAGCAAAATATCTGTTCAGCAGATAAAATACGTATTGTGGATCATAAAGAGATGTTCGTTGGTTACGAGCAGTTTTTACCCACTTTCAATACCCGATCGATTGAGACGATGATATGGAATATTAAGGAACTGTCTGACTATTTCATCTATATGAATGACGATTTCTTTTTTAATCAGCCCGTGAGGATCAATGACTTTTTGGACGGTGAAAAAATTATCATTCATGGGCAGTGGCGTAAAAGTGCTGCATTAAATGCCAAGCTTAATTTTCGAAAATCTCGCTTCAAACTGTTTGGAACACCGATACAACCGAGGCACACGATAGCGCAAATGTTAAGTGCTAAAATACTTGATATGGATAAATTTTTTGAGATTCATCACTATCCTCATATTGTCGATAAAAATATTTTAAAAGCCCATTTGTTGGATAATCCTCAATTATTGACAGAGCAAATAAAGTACAAATTCAGAAATGTTGCGCAAGTAAACCCCATAACACTGATGAATCATTTAAAAATCCAAAAAAGCCAAGCCGAGTTGAAACCCGATACGTCTATCAACTATCTAAAAAATGAGAAGGGTGTCGAGGACTTTATAACCGATTTGCACAAAGAATCTATTAAATATGGGTGCATACAAAGTCTGGATTTACTTGAAGCGAACTCCTATCAAAAAATCACCACTGCTATGGTGCAAAAATTCTCAGCCTATTTACCATCATCATTATTATTAAATGGCAATAAATAGCAATAAACTTAAAATAATAAACAAAAGACAACTTTGGATATATTATGAAAATAGCAGTAGTAGGTACAGGCTATGTAGGCTTATCAAATGCAATGCTATTGGCACAGCACAATGAAGTCGTCGCTGTCGATATTGTTCCTGAAAAAATTGACCTATTAAATGCAAAACAGTCTCCAATTGAAGATGAAGATATTGAAGACTTTCTATCGCATAAAAATCTCAACTTTTCTGCGACACTTGATGCTGCGACGGCCTATGAAGGGGCTGATTTTATTATCGTCGCAACGCCAACCGATTATGATACCAAGACCAATTATTTCAATACATCAACGGTAGAAGCAGTGATTGAGCAAGTACTTCTAGTCAATCAGCAAGCGACTATTATTATAAAATCTACAGTGCCAGTAGGATATACAGCAAGTATCAGAGAGCGATATGAAACGGATCGCATTATTTTCTCGCCTGAGTTTTTGCGAGAAGGCAAAGCACTGCACGACAATCTTTACCCTTCTCGCATTATTGTGGGCGCACAGTCTGAACAGGCACAGCAGTTTGCTGAGTTATTGCTTGAAGGCGCTATCAAAAAAGAAGTACCGCTACTATTTGTAGAATCAACTGAAGCTGAAGCCATTAAATTATTTTCCAATACCTACCTAGCCATGCGCGTGGCCTATTTCAATGAGCTCGATACTTACGCACAAACCTTTGGGCTTGACACCAAACAAATCATAGAAGGTATTGGCTTAGACCCACGTATAGGTAACCATTATAACAATCCGTCATTTGGCTATGGCGGCTACTGCCTACCCAAAGATACTAAGCAGCTATTGGCAAATTATGATGAGGTGCCAAGCAACCTTATAAAGGCTATTGTCGATTCTAATAGAACTCGCAAAGACTTTATTGCTGACAAAATTATCGAAAAACGGCCAAAAATTGTGGGCATACATCGACTGGTCATGAAAAGTGGATCAGACAATTTTAGAGCTTCTGCGATACAAGGTATTATGAAGCGCATCAAGGCAAAAGGTATCGAAGTTGTTGTTTATGAGCCTGCACTGCAAGAGAGTGAATTTTTTAATTCGCGAGTTATTCAAGATTTAGAAGCATTCAAATCGATGAGTGATATCATCGTGGCAAACCGCCTATCTGCTGACATACAAGACGTCTCTGATAAAGTATTCACAAGAGACCTATTCGGGAGCGACTGATGAAAGTTTTAGTCACGGGTGCTGCAGGCTTTATTGGTTTTCATTTAATCAAAGCTCTACTAGAAATAGAGCTGCCTAATAGCAATAATTGCATCGTTGGTATTGATAACATCAACGACTACTATGACGTGAGCTTAAAAGAAGATCGCTTAAAACTACTAAACGAAATATCGGAACCAGAATACTTTACTTTCATTAAGCTAGACCTTGCTGATCGCGAAGCCATGTCTGATCTTTTTTCTACCTATCAATTCGATATTGTCATTAATTTAGGTGCACAAGCAGGTGTCCGCTACTCTATCGAAAACCCGAATGCTTATATTGATTCAAATGTGGTTGGCTTTGTTAATATACTTGAAGGCTGTCGCCATCATGATATTAAGCATTTAATCTATGCCAGCTCCAGCTCGGTCTACGGTATGAACATAAAGCAGCCATTTACCACTGCTGATTGTGTTGATTTTCCTATCAGCTTATATGCAGCCACGAAAAAATCAAACGAGCTCATGGCTCATAGCTACAGCCATTTATATAATATCCCTACGACAGGATTAAGGTTTTTTACCGTTTACGGTCCTTATGGTCGACCTGATATGGCATATTTTTCTTTCACCAAAAAAATTCTAGCTGGTGAGCCAATCAATGTCTTCAATAATGGTGATATGCAGCGTGACTTTACCTACATTGATGATATTGTAAAAGGTATCATTCGGATAATGGATAAAGCCCCCTCTCCTCAATACTCTACTATCACTACAGCGACCGCCCCTTATAAAATATATAACATTGGCAATAATCAACCAGTAACTTTACGCCGTTTTATCACTGCCATCGAAAACGCTTGTGGCAAAAAAGCGCAAGAGAATTTATTGCCGATGCAAGCAGGTGATGTGCCTATTACTTATGCGGATATAGACGAGCTAGTAGATGATATTGATTTCAAACCTGATACCAGTATCGAAGATGGCATCACAAAATTTGTCGAATGGTACAAGCAATACTATTCAGTTTAAACAAAAGTATTTTATAAACCACTTTGGTATCAATTTTTTCGACAGACCTTTAAGCTCTAATTGCATCATACTTGTTCAAAGGATTTTAGTGACATGACTACACCTTCAAACTGGCAAAGAAAACTGCTATTGATATTTCTAAGTGAAAAAAGATTGAATGCGGGTAAGATTGTCAAAAACTATGATGGTAAAAGCTTTAATGAGATGAAAACGACAATAATCACTGAGTCATCGTGTGATATTGAAGCACTGACAGATGAGCGTAAAAGTACAGACTTAGAAATCCACTTAAATAACTTAAAGTATCAATCTTTAGGAGAGTCTGAGCTCTGCTTTTATCACAATACGCTTATTATATTGATGCGCCGCAAATACAAAATAGATAAAACTTTTGCTGAATTTGAAAAGCTTTGGGAGTCAGAAAGCGATTATTTATTAGAGCATCTTTCGCTGCGCTGGATTGTCTCAGCCTGCGATACTTTCATTGATCACTCAAACAACAGTCTTAGAGCTGCTATTTTAATGAACGTCATCACTCTAATGAATACCTTAAGAGTTCATGAGACCAAAAACTTTTTACAACTAAGCGCTAATGCTGAACCTAAGCCGTTATTAGACGAAAAAACCGACATACTGTATGCCGGCGATTTGCCTCTATACGATGGACTTACTTATTTCCGTATTGGTACCGACGATAGCTTAAGAAATATGCGTAAACGCTATAATAAATTTCAGAAAGTCGATAAGTTAGCTACAGCTATACTCCTCGCTGTATTTGAAAAACTACAGAATAACCAAAGTGCTTTCGCTACTCTACGGCAATTGCATAGAGATGATTGGTCCAAATGGTGGTTAGATTAAGACCTTTTATCTGTATTATTAACATTCGATGCAAATTCGATATACTTCTTGGCTATTGTGACAGGAAGGAGTGCTTCGCTAAATTCAGAGTGAAATTGCTCTGGATCTTTCATGGCTAGGCTTAACTTAGCTGCAATAGCATCTATGTCTCTCATAGGCATTAGGTTTTTTTGAGGTAACAACTCACTTGGCCCAGATTGGCAGTCAGTACTGATAACTGGTGTTCCTAAAACTAAAGACTCTGCAATCACTAAAGCAAAACCTTCCCAATCAGAAGTCAATACTTTAAATTTCGCATGCTTTATATACGGAAAAGGGTTTTCATGGAAACCTAAAAAGACAACTTTATCTTCTAGATTGAGCTCTGCTACCAGCGCCTCTGTATTGCTTTGAAGCTTCCCTTTACCCAAAAGAAGCAACGGCAAAGACTGATCTGTCTTCGCGTAAGCTCTCAATAGCACATCATGACGCTTTGCTTCTTTAAAACTGCCAACGTGAATAATATAATTTTGATATTCTGGAATGAAAGCATCAGCTAACTTTTGAATACCATCTCTATCAATAGGATTATGTATTGCTGTAGTTGAGGTAACATGACCAAAGTTTTCTACAAAATCCTTTTCTACTCCGTTACTGACACAGGCACAAGGATTTTTGGAATAAATTCTCGTAAAGTTTTCTTTTCTCTGATGACCAACATCTGTTTTTGCAAACTTATACAGTAATGACAAAGTATTATGAATCACGTAAATGATGTTCGGCAGGCTACTGTAGCTAAAAATACTGTCTGAACGATCAAGATTAGACAAAATGATATCAGGCTGTCCGATATTTTTTTTGACATAACGATCTACCGCATGAGCGAAAAATTTATCGCGACGCTGTGTTCCTGGTATCATCTTGTAGGGTTTGAATTTGAGCACATGATAAATAAGGTTTGGATTAAGATCATATTCAACCCGTGGTTTGAATCTTAAAATATGTACTTCGTATCCTAATTCGTAAAACCCCTGCCCCAAAGTAAGAACGACTCGCTCTGCCCCTCCACCTTGTAAACAATTAATAGCGAGCAACGCTACTTTTTTATCCTGCTTCATAAACGACAACCTATGGATGAATTTCTATTCATTTAATGTGTGAAATATTATTATATTAAATGAATCAACGTTTAAATAATTTTGCAAATAGTGATTTAGAAGCCTTTGGTCGAGTCACTTTATTGCCTATATATCCTTGTTGTGATTTTTTTGGAAAACTACCAAATGGCTCAATTCGATAACTTTCTAAATCATATCCAGCAGTAAGCGCTTCATTATAGTAGGTATCGAAAAGATCGACCAAATCCTGTCTTGGATGTGGTAATACTTCACCATCAAACCAATGCTCAATCCCTTCCTCACTCACTCTAGGTAAGGAGTACTTATGGCTGAATTGTGTGCCCATATCCGAATAATGCAAAATTTTGATTTGTTCTATTGCTAAGTCTTCACCATCGATACAGTTATAACTATTTTGATAAGGCTCAATCAGTTGCGTATTTTTCTTAAACAAAGCCATCATTTCTTTGTGACTTTTGGGATCTTTTTTAAGTTTCTCAATAGGCAAAACCACATTTTTTGCAGCATCGCAATCCCAAACACAGGTACATAGACGAGTCATATCGGCATTTGCTTTAGCGGCTACTATAGACTGTCCTTTGATAGGATGCTGCCATAGCTTTGCTAGATCGTCTAAAATAACAACATCAGCGTCCATATAGATCGCACGTCCAGAGTAATTGCAATACTCTGGAATCGCCCATCTAAAACCAGAAAAAGGCGTTGACCACTTAGTAGTATCCCAGCCCTTACCAGTCTCAGGATTTGAATACCAGTAGCTATCCGGATCGCGCGATAACTGCATCCATACTATTTCCACTGGCATACTAGTATGTTTATGAATACTATAATCTAGAACCATCATCTGCTCTAAATCACAGTTATTTGGGTCACAGCCAACAAAGACTCTGATGGTATCATTTGTTTTCATAATTCTATCCATTCACTGGGTCATGCTTCTATCTTCACGAATATAAAGATAGAAAGCATCAATACTAACGTTTGCTAATATGGTAATAACTATAAAGTTAAATCTATTCTTTCCAGTACTTTTCAATCCACCCTACTGGTAAGATAAAATGACGCAAATGGCGCAATGGGCGTTTCAAGTTTTTAGGCTCAGTAAGTCTTTTTAGATGGTCTTTAGCATTATTGGCGGCGTTTTTATTGTATCTGCCTTCAATAGCATGCGTAGGATACAAATCACCTGGGAAAATGACAATACGAGCGCCTTTAGGAATCTTCGGTTCTTTGATGTAGTTAAGCGGAAATGGTTGGCGACATTTACGTCTAAAGTGTGCCACCCAAGCTTTTGGAAATAGTTTTACACCACCTGGTGCATTGCGGGTGACAAAGCGCTGCTCAAAACGATATTCATCAGCGATACCTTGTGGATCAGCTTTGAACTTCTCTTGGAGTGAAACAAGTGACCCTATCTGAAATCTAAAACAAGAAGTCTGTCCTAAGCGCTCTAATGGATTACTCGGGTTGTAAGACAAGATAACATCATCTGGCTCGCCATACTCAAAGAAAGGATCGAGGCTATCGACGATAATCACATCCAAGTCTACAAATAATACTGTCCCTGTTAAATCGCCAAGTTTTTCGCCCCACAAACGAGATTTAGGCCACTTTCCTAACGTATTCGTTGGCATAGTGACATCTAATGGTGGCAGTTCTTGACATTCGATTTCTGGACGTACATCAGTCGTATCATCCGTAAAACACACAAAACGAAACGGCGGGGTGATATTACGAGATACCATACCATATAGTTTATTGGCGTAATCAGCACCGTACTTTGTACCCCATTTAATACAAATAATTTGTTTGATATTATTATTATCGGCTGTACTAGAATCTATTGGCATTGACTGCTCACTTTAATCGTATGAATAAATATGATGGCTATATTAGCATAAAAAAAAGACTGAACAATTATGTTCAGCCTTTTTGATCTTTAAAGTAACGTCATTATTAATCAATAAAGCTCAACCAGTCCATATATTTCTCATTACGACCATGAACTACATCAAAGTATAGGGTTTGTAGTTTTTCAGTCAACTCACCGCGGCCACCATTACCGATGATGCGATCATCATATTCACGAATAGGCGTAACTTCAGCAGCAGTACCTGTCATAAATATCTCGTCAGCCAAGTAAAACTCATCACGAGTGATACGGCGTTCGATAACATTGATACCTAGGTCAGCCGCAAACTGCAAAATAGTACGACGGGTAATACCGTCTAATGCTCCACCTGATAGGTCTGGCGTATGTAGCTCACCATTTTTTACCAAGAATAAGTTCTCGCCTGCGCCCTGACATACAAATCCTTGTGGATCCATCAAAATAGCTTCGTCATAGCCATTACGCGTCACTTCTTGGTTTGCCATAATAGACACAGGATAGTTACTAGAGGCTTTAGCCTTACACATAGTCACGTTTGGCATGTGATGCGTATATGATGACGTTTTTACACGGATACCGTTTTTGATACCTTCTTCGCCCAGATAAGCGCCCCAGTGCCATGCAGCAACCATCGCGTTGATGCTGTTATCGCGTGATGACAAGCCAAGTTTTTCTGCGCCTACCCAAATGAGGGGACGAATATAGGCTTCTGCTAAGTTGTTTTGTTTGACCACGTCTTTGTGCGCTTGCTCTAGGGTTGCAGCATCAAATGGCACATCCATTTGAAAGATTTTCGCTGAGCCCAGTAGACGCTCGGTATGTTCTTTTAGGCGAAAAATAGCCGTGCGATTGTCAGCTGTCTGGTAAGCACGTACGCCTTCAAACACCGCCATGCCATAATGCAAGCTATGCGTAAGCACATGAACTTTAGCATCTGGCTGTTCGATCATCGTGCCATTCATCCAAAGCTTACCATCTTGTGTTGCCATATTCATTTTATTGTCCTTATGCTAGCACTGACGTCTAACTTTTTTTAGGTAGGTTTTATTTAGGGTCTATTGAACATTCAAATGTGGAACTGGCAGTGGCTACTTTTTAGACAATACGCAGTGAAATTTTTGATGCCTAGTCATTCTAGGGTAGACAATTTCGCCATGTATTGGCAAAAAATAGCCTTGCCCTGAAAGGCTGATGCTAAAATCACCCCAAACGTTGTTGTAAACCTAGCTAAGGTCTCGACATTATCGTCGGTTTACGCCTAGTTTGGGACGATTTTAGCGATCAGCAGTCCTAATATTTGAATGTTCAACAGACCCTAACAGTATCGATCAACATCGTATGATAACACTACAGCGTCAATTTTTATTGCTTAAAACACAGCATTATTATGACGAACGACTGACAGTGTTATGATAATGTGCGACCGATTATATCATTGGCCATGCTGGCAAATGCAAGGTTTTAGTTTGTGCTTAGGTGGCTCTTGTTTATATTAAAATATTGAGTTTGAGCACATTGCCTTATTATGAGCAGACGATAAGTAAAGAAGTTACTATTATTTTTGCTCTGCTGATTCTACACCCATAAGGTGTTGCCACTGCGCTTGTACTAACGCTCGCGTCTCTTGCCATAGCGACTCATCAACGAGTAATGACTGCTCTGATAATGCTAACTGATGGGTGGCAGCGCGTATTCTCAGATAGGCATCGGTCAACTCCTGACAGACTTGCTCTTGCCAAATGCCAAGCAAAGCAACTTCTGCAAAAATACGCACATTGTCACTCCATTTGGTCAAGCTTGAATATTCATGCGAATAAGCCAGTACAGCAAACTGTGCTAAAAACTCAATATCTACAATACCGCCTGCATCCTGCTTGAGATGAAACTTGCCTGCTTGCTGTTGCCATTGACTGGTACCTAGATGCTTTTGCATTTTGATACGCATACTGGTGACTTCATTACGTACTTGATCCAATGTCCGTGGCAGTGACAACACATCTCGGCGAATATCACAAAAGCGTGCAGTGACTCGTCTGTCTCCACAAATCGCGCGAGCACGTACCAGCGCCTGATGCTCCCATGACCACGCTTTATCGATTTGATAGGTTTCAAACGCATGACAAGATACCACCATCATGCCAGCATTCCCCGAAGGTCGCAGGCGCATATCAATCTCATAAGCGCGGCCATCACGGGTTTGAGTATTGAGATAATTCATTAGCTTTTGTACCAGACGAGCGGCAAACTTCATACCACTGACTGACTTCTCGCCAGTGGTCATACCCTGCTCTTTTATCTTATGCAAAAAGACCAAGTCCAAATCTGAAGAATACGACAATTCTAACCCGCCAAGCTTGCCATAACCGATAATGGCAAAGCCGCAGTCCGCTTCAGTGACCGGATCACCATCTTGGCCAATCGGATACCCATAACGGTTAACAATCTCAGCAAAGGCGCGCTCTAACGCTGCTTCTAGTACTACTTCAGCAATATATGTCAATGAGTCCGACACTTTCATTATCGGACGTTCAGCCAATACATCGCTAGCCGCGACAGCCAATACTTGGTTCTTTTTGAACAGTCGCAAAACGCTTAGTAGCTCTTCTTCATCGTTAGGCTCGACGCGCAGCAACTGTTGGCGCAGGATATCGCGCAACTCACGCTTATCTGGCAAATGGCGATAGCGCTGCTGCAAAAAGGTATCCAACAACACAGGATACTGCGCCAGCTCTTTAGCGATCCACGGGCTGGCTGATAGCATTGGAATCAGCTCGATCGTTGCATTGGGGTTTTCTGCAATCATCACCAAGTAGATAGACCGGCGGCAAATGGCCTCTAGCAATGCAATCAAGCGTGGCAAAGCAGTATTGGCCAGCTGCTGCTGTTCTTGATGAGCGAGTAACGCATGGACAATCACAGGATAAGCATCATCCAAGCGCTCTCTGGCCTCATCACTCAAGTTAGCGACCATTTTTGACTGCCAAAATTTCTGTAATAACTCACGATTGCCTTTTGTTAATACTTCGTCTAAGCGCGCAATCTGCTCTTCTAGATGTTCTGGCTCTAAATCGGTATCGTCATTATCAGGTACTTGGCGCTCAGTGACCATACGTTCAAATGGCACATTGACATTGTCTCGATGATGATTGAGCTGGGTGAGTAAGGCTTCCCAGTCGTCAAACTCTAACGTGACTGCTAGGTTGTGCTGCCAATAAGGGTCATGTGGTAGACGCTGAGTCTGCTGATCGTTAATCGCCTGAATAGCATGCTCAAGCCGACGCAAAAACCGATAAGCCATTTGCAGCTGCGCGTACGTTGACTGCTCTAGATATCCAAGTTCGCACAACACTTGCATTGCTTGTAGACAAGGCTTGATCTGTAATTGCGGATGCCGACCACCATAAATCAGCTGAAAAGCTTGTACAATAAACTCAATGTCTCTGATACCGCCCGCGCCAAGCTTAATATTATCTAAGTCTTCACGCTGTGCAACTTGATTTTGAATCAGAGATTTCATTTCTCTGAGTGCTGAAAAAGCACTGTAGTCAACATAATAACGAAAGACAAACGGCTTAATCAGTGACTGAATCTCATCATAAAATGGCGGCTCTATCTGTCCAACCACACGTGCTTTTAGCCAAGCAAAACGCTCCCAAGCACGTCCATGCAAGGCAAAATACTTCTGTAAGGCTGAGAGATGGATGGCCAAATCACTTCCATCACCCCATGGGCGCAAGCGCATATCTACCCGAAATACAAAACCATCTGCCGTTTTATTATCCAGCAGTTTAATAATCCCTTGACCAAGCCGAGTCATAAAACGCTTGTTGTCTATACTACGAGTGCCCTTCGCTTTGTCACCATTGGTCTCACCGCGCGCTTGATGCACAAATATTAAGTCAATATCGCTCGATAGATTCAACTCATGAGCACCAAGCTTACCCATGGCCATGATTGCCATGTCATCGATCTGCACATTGCCTAGCTCATTGACAAAGGTTGGTTCACCATATTTAGCAACTAAGTGCTGATAGGTATATTCCTTGGCAAATGAAATACAACCATCCGCAAACTCAGATAACTCATCGGTTAATTGCTCAAGGGCAATCATGCCTAGAGCATCTTGCCAAATCCAGCGCATCATCAACAGCATCCGTAAGTTTCGGAGGCCGCTCATGACCTTGGCTTCATCAGCAAGTTGGTAATTTTCATCTAGCGTGTAATCTTGGATCAGGTCATCAATTTGCTGGCGTGTTAAGGTATGATCAAGAGGATAACTGCGCAAAAACGTCTGACATGAAACGGTCCGACTTTCCCAAATCTGATAAGCAAATTCGCTCGCTGTCTGCAGGACTTGCAGTTGTTCTACGGTAGGCTGATAATCTGTACCATTGTTCACACGTGAGGGCATAGCAGGTAACATAGTGACGAAAACTCCTTACATAGAATGGTAAGACTACGTGAACCTAGCTCATAAGTTTATTGTTTTTTCTTACGAGGCAGTCACAGCATCAAATAATAATACTCAATGTGCCTACACTTGAGATAAAACCACGTTAAATAACAGTGACTCTATTTGGTTTGCGGCGCTTTATGTTAGCATAAACATCTTTGATAGAGACGACTCACCTCTCTTTTATGATATAACGATATTAGGGCATGTCATCAATTAGCACATGGATACATTTAGTGGTCTTAAAATGGCTAAATTTAGCCAAACATCGTCAGAAATCTTGTCAATATGTTCATATTTACGGCAATTTATTCCTTGTTTGGCTGCAATTTTCCTCATTTTAAGCCGCACAATCTAAATGATGACACGCCCTAGATGTGACAGTATGATCCGCTGTATGTCGCATTATCAGTATAAACTCTGTTTTCTGTCACGCAAATTTGCACGCAGACGCTATAATAATGTCATTCAAATTAATTTATAAAAAACATTTATAGCAACTTGGCCGTACTTTTTAAACTCTTATTTATAATATGTGATACTGCGCCTTATGACGACCACTACCCCACTATTACTGATTACTGCTGACCCTAGTCATCCATTGGCACACTTGGCGTTACGTTACGCACGCGCTTACCTAAAGAGCGCAGCCAATAGTCATGATATTGAAGACAATGACACTAATAGTACAGGCAGCAGCGATAATGCTACCACTGAACAACCACTGCTCAATGTCTTTTTTTATGGGGACTCAGCTCATATAGCCAATCGATTGCGCTGGCAGTCAGCTGAGCAAATTGACCTGACCCAAGAATGGAAAAATCTGGCTAAGCAATATCAATTGCCATTACCCGTCTGCGTCAGTACTGCGCTCAGTCGTGGAATTAGTGATAGCGAAAACGGTACTCGCCATCGGCTTGACGGTGACAATCTTGTGAAAGGGTTTACGTTAGTGGGACTCAGTGAGCTGGCAATGATGATGCAA
Organism: Psychrobacter glaciei; assembly: GCF_014652895.1. GTDB lineage: Bacteria > Pseudomonadota > Gammaproteobacteria > Pseudomonadales > Moraxellaceae > Psychrobacter > Psychrobacter glaciei. The sequence continues at coordinate 415,546 of NZ_BMZR01000003.1, read as the reverse complement.
AGCAACTGTCGCCTCATACAATTCTAGCAGCGCATTATTAACAGCGACTGCTTTGACGACGACTGCTTGTGACAAACAACTTTTGGAATAAACCATGAAATTATTGATTCAGCTGCGTACACCAACAGAAATGGCAAGTTATGAAGGTTGTGCCCTCGCTTTAACCTTGGCAACGTTTGGACACGACGTCCAGCTGTACTTAGATGCCCCTGTTTTTGGCTTATTGATGCAATCTGACTCGCGGCTGCATGGCATGATTCAATCACTTGAGCTTTATGACATGCCAGCCGCTTGGCTACCTGAGGATGTATTCAGTGGCTGGGTCACTGGTATGTTGCCGACTGATTTGGCATCACAGCTTACACTAGTGCCAGAGGTCATCAACTCACAAGACTTTGATCAGATACTGGCCTTTTAAATCGCTACAGAATTTAGACTTATAAAATAACAAAGCACGTAATCGGATACTTTTATGGCAACTTTATATCAATTACATAGCAGCATGGACAAGCTCAGACGCAGCACAGAAGAGATATCACGCACTTGGCACACAGGTGACAGTATTCTACTACTAGGCACAACTGTCGCTTTTATTGACTGGCTCAATGCTTATTTGAATGACAGTGAGATAGATGGCATTGCGGGTATTTATGCATTAGCAGATGATATAGCGCAGTTAACGGAAAACACCACTGGTAAGCTAAATTTAGAGAGCAAATTGACCCGTATTTTAACGGATGAAGAATGGGTCGAGCTGACTCAAGACAGCCAATTTGATAAAGTGGTGACCACTGCATTATGACTATGCCTACTACGATGGCGACAACTGATATCGCCTTAGATCAAGACGGTCATTTATGTGATCACACTATTTGGTCGCCTGCGATTGCGCAGCAGCTGGCAAATACGTTGGATATCAACTTGATTGCTGAACATCTAGAGATTCTACAACAGGTGCGCGCCTTTTTTGTCAAATTCAATCACGCACCTGCCACGCGTCCACTTATTAAATGGTTACAGAAAACCCTGCCTGAGCAGGATATAAGCAATCAAAAATTGCAGCAATTATTTAATACTGGATTGGTCGCGCGTCACGTCAATCGTCTCGCTGGATTGCCCAAACCGCCTAACTGTTTATAGAGTCACACTGATTGCTATCCGAATTTGGAGGTTTAAAACATGACTTCCAATCAGAATCAATAAGTATATTAACCGCTATTTAGGGTCGTATACTGTCAGAGTGTCATAACCAACACTGCGACCTTCATCACCCACAAAACCCTGCTGACGCCATATCTCATATAAGCATATCGCCACACTATTGGACAGATTCAAACTGCGTGAATCTGCCAGCATGGGCAAGCGTAACCAATGATCGGCACCAATACTTTCACGAATGTCATCTGCCAGCCCTGCTGTCTCAGAGCCGAAGACTAGGGCGATGTTAGGTGGCGATGTCAGCGCATTTTTTTCACCATCATCACCAGTGACCTGCCCACTAAAATTATAACCATAAAATGGCTTGCTCAGCTTGGTAGTCAATGCTGTGATGACATGACAGTCCGATGCTATGAGCGCTTGCCTAGCAGCTGCCCAATCGTCATGTACCTGCAGGTGGGCATACTCATGGTAATCCAATCCTGCACGGCGTAGCTTCTTGTCGTCAAGCTCAAACCCTAAAGGCTTCACCAAATGTAACTGCGCCCCACTATTGGCACATAAACGAATGATATTGCCAGTATTACTGGGCATTTTTGGTGCTACCAGCACGATATGAATAGTCATTATCACTCCATCAATTGTCTGAATATCATTATTTTAATTCTCTAGCAAATTTTATATAAATAGAACTTGGTGTCAGGCTGGCTTAGTCTACTATTGTTAGTAGCTTCGCTCGTTGTCTTCATATGAAAATAATCTTGAATAGAAGATATATATCAAGCGTAATTAAAAGTTACAGTTTACTGGCAAAAATTACATTTTGATACTGGGCATATATTTTAACTTTCTTTATGATGGCTCTACTGGATTGCGAGATAATATATACACATTGTTATCGTATCCTGTAATCCTTCAGTTAGGCTTAAGCAATTTGCTTAGCGTCGCTGCTGTTACTTATAACTACCCATTTATTTTGAGGAATTATTATGAAAAAATTAATCATTGCATCTTTGACGGCTATGTTTGTATTGACTGGTTGCAACACTTTTAAAGGTCTAGGTCAAGACGTATCTGGCGCCGGTGATGCTGTAACTGGTAGTGCTCAAGAAGTTCAAAACAAAATCTAATTATTAATTCATTAGACTTGTTTTTAAAAGGCTTACCATTTATTTGGTAAGCCTTTTTTTGTTTCCATATTTTATCTTGTTGAGCAATCATTTTGCAGCATCTTTAAAACGAGCAAAGTCCTGTTATAAGAACGCTCTTAATATTTGGTTTAGATACCTGCTGCCTAATACTGTTGGCTTTAGCTGCTGACGATCATCTACGAGTAACCCCTGCTTGACTAGCTTATCTACTTGCCCAGCGACACTGTCATAGCAAAGTCCTGTTCGATCCTCAAACAGTGCCCACGACACACCATCGTGCAGACGTAGTGCATTTAGCATAAACTCGCTCACCAATTCGTCACTAGCAATCTGTTGCCAACCAATCATTTTTGGGAAATGTTGGCTGTCATGAGATGTCTCAGTTATATCTTGATAGTCGACATAATCCTTGGGTAAACGTGACTTACTAAAACGATAAATACCTGATTTTGCTACTAACTCACTACCTTGACCTTCATGTTTTTTTACAGTCACCTTGCCGTGAGCACCCGCGCCAATCGCCAAATAATCACCAAACTGCCAGTAATTGACATTGTGGCGGCACGGCTTATCGGAAGCACCAGACCATGCCGACACTTCATAATTGTCATAGCCCAATTGCTGTAGCAATGCCTGACCGGCTTGCTCAATATCAGCGAGGCTATCCTCATCTGGCAAAATGGGCTGACTGCGATAAAACACCGTGTTAGGCTCAATCGTTAGCTGATACCAAGAGATATGGGTCGCGCCAGCATTATGCGCGGTTTGAATATCACTAAGTGCTTCAGTCAAGCTTTGCTGCGGCAAGCCATGCATCAAGTCGACATTGACGCGCTCAAACCCAGCACTCCGTGCCGCCTTAATCGCTGATAATGCTTGCTTGGGATCGTGTATGCGCCCGAGGGTTTTGAGCTTATCCGCAGCGAAGCTTTGCACACCAATTGACAAGCGATTGATACCGACATCCAGATATTGAGCAAATGGCGCGTGTTCAAGCGTACCCGGATTGGCCTCCATCGTAACCTCAATGTCATCTGCGAATATAAAACACGCACGCAAGCCCGCAAATAAACGCTGATACTGCGCAATCGGCAGTAGTGATGGTGTCCCACCGCCAATAAATATCGAGCCAATTTCACGCCCTTGAGTCAACGACTGCTGCATTTGAGCATCCAATAACAAAGCATCGACGTATTCGTCATACATCGATAGCTGACTGTCTACTGGCAGCTCATGCGAATTAAAGTCGCAATAAGGGCACTTCTTCACACACCATGGAATGTGAATGTAGAGTGCTAACGGAATATTCATCACGTTTATATCAGTCATATGAGCATCGCTATTGGTAAAATCGAAGGCATTAGTCTTATTTAGTATGTAGGATTGACTATAGCTATAAAAAGTATCGCTAGGATAACGGTTAGAGGCCTCAATGAAAAGCATCGTGACAACAAAATAACTCACAAAACCACTCACAAAATCTATGTTAATACTGGCATCTGACAGGCAATATAGCCATTACTCACAGAAATTGGTCGTTAATAAACCACCGCTATAGTAGATTCACTTTAAAAAAGAGACAGTGTGACTGGGATGAATTTTTCGTCGCCTCTGTAATAGCAGCAAGCAAGGAAAATTTATACCAGTCACACCTAACTGGCAATATATCGATTTTATTCTGAACTGACTATACCAATAAAGGAATACCAGATATGGCCTATTGGCTTATGAAATCAAACCCAAAGTTTTTTAGTATTCAGGACTTGCAGCGTTTAGGCACAGAAGGTTGGGATGGCGTGCGCAACTATCGTGCCCGTAATTTTATGCGCGATCACATGCAAGTCGGTGACAAGGTATTCTTTTATCACTCTAGCGCCAAACCCTCTGGCGTTGCTGGCATTATGACCGTCAGTCAAGCAGGCTATCCCGACCCCACCCAGTTTCATCCCGAACATCGTCACTACGACCCTATCGCCACCGAAGATGAGCCACGATGGTACATGGTAGATGTCACCTTTGAGCAGGCATTTATAGAGGTCTTACCATTATTAGAGCTCAAGTTTTTGCCCGCACTTGAGGACTCATTGCTGCTTAGGAAAGGCTGTCAGCAGTTAACCGTTATTCCTCTAGAACCCAAACACTGGCAGGCTATCATCGATATGGCAGAAACGCTTGATTTGATATCCGCCAATAACAATCTTGCACTGTAACCATTGCGTATGTTTTCTATGACATCAATTAACACTTATTCATGCGTTTGCCTTTTAAATTTTGCTATATTTATCAGCCCAAATAAAAAACTATATACCCAACAGCAATATTCTACCTTTTTGTAACCGTCATATTTTAATCATCAGGACTCGTTTATGAGCGCACCCAAACTAGTATTGTCTTTATTAACCGTTAGTATGCTCGGCCTAACGCTGAGTGCTTGCGGCAGTGATAGCGATAAGATCAAAGAAGAGTATGACCGTGTAGAAGATCAGGTTAAAGATGAATACGATCGTATAGAAGACAAGGTCAAAGAAAAGTATAAAGAGGCCGAAGATAAGCTGACCGATGACGAAAAGAGTATGGCAGAGATTTTAGAATCTGTATTTTTACCAGAGGAATCATTTGACAACTTCTTAGACAAGCTCACTCCAGAAGGCGGACGCGGTGGTCTATATGTCGGACACTTCGTCGAGCTAAACGACGGTGATAGTAATGACATCGATATCGGTGCGGTCTACTTCGACATCAGTAATCAAGGTGCGGGTAGCGTCGATGGTAGCTTTAGTTATCAGCAGCAAGCTTGCCAAGAAAACAATGCTTTGGGCATAAACTCAGCGCTCAAAATCGATAACTATATCGCTGGGAAAGTCACGGGTAGCCTCGATACGTTAGAGTTTTTGGATGTCAAATATGTCAGTGACTTAGGGTTAGAGACGCCAAACTTGCTCACCACTTTTGCAGGGAGCTTTGAGGAAAAACAAGCTGGCTCACCGTGGAAAGGCAGTTTTGAATACCTAGACGGCTTAGGCGGGCAAAAACTGTCCAGCGGTGAAGACAACTGCAAGGTGACTTATACCCTAAGCGATCGCTCTAACTTTACCACTTACGCGCTCGATTACGACCTTGGCAAGATGAACCTCGATGTAACGGGCAATGGTAGCCAAAAAACCGTTACTTGGCAGAATCCGATCGATACTCAGCATGTATTGGTCAGTCAAATTGATGTTAATAAAGCCGAGTCTGGCGCCAATGGTTACGTCCAAAACCTCGTGTTGAGCAACCTTGAGACACAGTTTACACCGTTGATTCCAAACAGCTCGACCAACTACGCCATCGTAGTGCAAGCGTTCGATGCTAATAACAACTTGATCGGCTATCAAGCAGTGGTACAAGATTTGCCAGAATCCCGATAGATTTTGGCCATATAATAGACTTTCTTGTAGAAGCCTAGGGCGTATCTTCATTTCAAAAATGGTGATAAAAATGAGATAAATTGCCGTCAAACAAGAAAAATAGTGCAGATAATATCGGGATATTAACCAGCTATTTGACGATGTTTGGCAAGATTTAGCCATTTTTAGCCCATTCAGATGACTATCGAGTGAATTGAAGACACGCCCTAGGTTTAACCCACGTGATGGATATTACTAAGCACCATAAAACCTTTCTAAAACGTTGACATCCCAGTCTGGCTTCTTTACCATCTTATCTACTTATGACCTGTCAATCTATCACTTGGATTGACGGGTTATTTTTATTTAAGTGTCTTTACTTATCGAATTGCTTGTCTTATTTATTGTCAGTACAACGCCACTGTTGCTGTCTCGCTATTGAGTGGTCGATGACAGTATTTGTCTATCAACACTAACCACCGCGAATTATGAAAAGTTGCTAATTATGGCTTTGCCAATATCCTTTACCGATTTCAAAAGCTACAGTTTACGTTTGGGCGTGCTCGCCTTACCCATCTTGATTACTCAGTTTTGCCAAGCAGCACTGGGTGTCGTCGATGCTATCATGGCAGGTCAAGTTTCTGCCCTCGACTTGGCAGCGGTCGCTGTTGGCTCTGGTATTTGGCTGCCACTGTTCTTATTAGCCACGGGTATTTTAATCGCCACCACCCCTCTCATTGGGGAAGCTATAGGACAGAATAAACACAACCAAGTACCACATATCACTCAGCAATCCTTATGGACAGCAGGTGTGATTGGGATTCTTGGGTTTATTATTGTCAATCTTGCACCCAATGTCCTTGGTGTCATGGGCGTCCCCGAAAACATCCAACCGATAGCGTCACAGTATTTACATGGGGTGTCGTTTGGTTTTCCTGCACTGGCGGTCTATGCCGTCCTACGCAGTTATTGCGAGGCGCTTGGGCGACCTGAGCCGGTGACAGTGATTAGTATCATTGGCCTGATCGCAGATATCCCGCTCAACTATATCTTTATCCATGGTCTGTTTGGCATGCCAGAAATGGGCGGCGCTGGCTGCGGGGTTGCAACGGCATTAGTATTATGGATAAACGTCTTATTGCTCGTCGCTTATACCAGCTTTACTAAGCGTCAGCAATTTGCCAGCACGCGCTTCTTTTATGGTTTTGCCAGACCCAATCGCACCCAGATAAAAAAACTGCTCAAGCTTGGCATCCCGATTGGCATCTCAATCTTCTTTGAGGCCAGTCTATTTAGCTTGGGCGCACTGGTCATCAGCCCATTGGGTGAGCTGGCAACTGCCTCGCATCAAGTGGCGCTGGCGGTGACATCGCAGCTGTTTATGATACCCATCTCGGTTGCCATGGCACTGACCATTATGATATCCAATCGCTTTGGTGAAAAAAACCTGCTGGCGCTGCGCCATGTACAAGCGACCGGACTTATCTGGACTGTCCTGATTGCCATCGTTTGTATGCTTGGAATTTGGCTATTCCGCCCACAATTAGCAGCCGCGTTCACGGACAATGTAGAAGTCAGAGCACAAGCCATGCACCTTCTCATCTTTGCCCTTGCTTACCAACTATTTGATGGCTGGCAGGTCAACATTGCCGGGATACTGCGCGGTATGCAAGACACCACGATACCGATGTGGGTCACGCTATTTTGCTATTGGTTGGTTGCCTTGCCCCTTGGCATCTATTTGGTGCGTTTCACCGATGTGGGCGCGCAAGGGTTTTGGATGGCCTTAATCACTGGTCTTTTCTTATCTTCGATTCTGCTCACCCTGCGTCTACGCTATCAACAAAAGCGCCTCAGGATACTTTGGGCTTAAAGTTGCTATAGTCGGTTCAATATAATTTAGATACAAGGAAGCCGAGCGAAAGTACTACAATTAGTAGACTAAGCAAGGCTGACACCATATCCAACTTATATAGGATTGACTATATCATTTTTATCTAATTTTAGTCTTTAGTAAGTAGCGTCTAGTAACCAGTACTGGCGCTACCTCGTCACATAGACTATGATAAATCATTAGCATTTCTTACTCACAAGAAAAGCTTACGTCAAAATATGTAAAATTTCTCAGTTAACAACTGTACATTGATTGCTCATTGCCGCGAATCTAGGTATCATTAGCAATTACTTAGACAATATTTCGTTACACTATTTCTCGAATTTAGTACAAGGCATTATAAAAATTATGGATATTGAAAAAATACGTACCCTAATCGCCCTCATGGAAGAAAGTGAACTGGTCAATTTAGAAATCAGTTCAGATGATGAGCATATTAGCCTAACGCGGCACTACGATACGCCAGCGCCAACCATGATGGCTGCGCCTGCTGCTGGAGTAGCACCTATCGCAGCTGACGCTAAACCGGCGGTAAAAGCTGGTAGCGTTGAGACGTCGCCAATGGTCGGTGTTTATTATTCAGCCCCTAGCCCGAATGATCCGCCGTTTGTGAAGGTCGGACAAAAAGTGCAAGCGGGCGATACGCTTGGTATTATCGAAGCCATGAAAATCATGAATCCCCTTGAAGCGACTCAAAGTGGTGTCGTTGACGAAATCTTGGTAGATAACTCTGAAGTCGTACAGTTTGGTCAGCCTATCATTCGCTATAAAGCGTAATAATATTCGCCATACTTTACATCGTTATGATTGACATTGCGCTATTAGTCATCGCACCCCATCATTGCATTTGATGATGCCCATCGATGACTGATATAGCGACTGCATCATTAACTGCCGCTTCGACAAGGATGACCCCATGATAAAAAAACTGCTCATCGCCAATAGAGGTGAAATCGCTCTACGTATTGTTCGTGCCTGTAAAGCGCTAGGAATCGAAACTGTAGGCGTTTATTCAACAGCTGATGCTAACTTAATGCACCTGCGTTTCGTTGATGAAGCCATCTGTATCGGCAAACCCAATGCCAATCAAAGCTATCTTGATATTAATACTATTTTGACAGCAGCAGAAATCTCTGGTGCTGATGCTATCCATCCCGGCTATGGTTTTTTGTCTGAGAACGCTGAATTTGCAGAGCGTGTTGAAGAGGCAGGCTTAACCTTCGTCGGTCCTAATGCGGATCATATTCGCCTGATGGGTAACAAAGTCTCTGCTATTAATGCCATGAAAAAAGCAGGCGTCCCTACCGTACCTGGCTCTGTTGGAGCAGTGACGTTACATAATGCTGAAGAGCAAGCACGTAATATCGGTTTTCCACTGTTGATCAAGGCGGCCTCTGGTGGTGGTGGTCGTGGTATGCGAGTGGTTGAACGCTTTGAAGATATTATCGGTCAAGTACAGGCGGCAAAGCAAGAAGCTGAACTATGGTTTGGTGATGATACCGTCTATATGGAACGCTACCTACAAAATCCGCGCCACGTCGAAGTACAAGTACTGGGCGATGGTAATGGTAATGCAATCCATCTATATGACCGTGATTGTTCATTACAACGTCGTCACCAAAAAGTATTAGAAGAAGCCCCTGCCCCTGATATTCCTGATGATGTGCGTGAACCTATCTTAAGAGCGTGTGTCAAAGCTTGCGAGCTTGTTAAGTATCGCGGTGCTGGTACGTTTGAGTTTTTGTTTGAAAATAACGAGTTTTTCTTTATTGAGATGAACACTCGGGTACAGGTAGAGCATCCAGTTACCGAGATGATTACGGGTATTGATGTCGTCGTTGAGCAGCTAAAGATTGCGGCAGGTTATGGTTTGTCTTACCGTCAAAGCGAGATCGAAATTCAAGGTCACGCGATTGAGTGCCGTATAAATGCTGAAGATCCAGCGACCTTTATGCCTTGTCCGGGTACCGTCAATCAGTTGTTTGCGCCAAGTGGTGCTGGTGTTCGTTTTGACTCTCATCTCTATCCCGGCTACGAGATACCAACCTATTATGACTCGTTGATAGGCAAACTGATCTGTCATGGTCAAACTCGCCAGCAAGCCATCTCTAAGACACTACACGCGCTTGATGAATTGGTGATTGAGGGCATCAAAACCAATATTCCTTTACATCGTGACGTGATATTAGCGGATGATAGTTTTGTACAAGAAGCACAAAACATTCACTATCTAGAAAGAGAATTATTAACAGCACACAAAGCCAAATCAGCGTCTTAGTTTGCCACTTTATTTTTATATAACGATAATGAGTAAAATCATCATTTAGCGTTGATAAATAGAATAAAAAAACCCGCTATCTATTAAGATAGCGGGTTTTTTAATGGGCTCACATAAAATTGAATTTTCTTTATAGACAATAATATCAATAGAATGTATCAAACATTATGGCAATACTCTGTTGAAGTTCATAAAGCATTCTTTGCCATCAGGGTCAGCGCACCACTGCATTTGGTTGCCATCATGGTTCAAAAACGCTATCAGCGCTTCATCAGTTTGATCAATCTTATTACCAGAGCAGTCTACTTCATTATTGTCATATACCGTTCGAATGGCAATAACGGGTAAGCCTTCTTCGCGATGAGTGACCAGATAGCGACCGTACGTCCATTCTTCACCACTGACAGCCCACATTTCATTGTCGGCACCAAAGTTATATAACTCGCGGCATTGATTGGAAGCCAACGCTGACGCCATCAAATTATTGCGGGTGTTCGGCTGAATATTGAGAACACGCTCTTCGCTTTGTGTAAGAATCCCACCGTCTGTGCCAGCATTTATTTTTGGCTCATCACCTTTGCTTGCTGGCGTTTCTACCAATGCCGCTTGCCTAGCCTCAGCCTCTTTAGTCATGGTCATACTACTGTCTAAGTCTATTTCCCATTGTCCAGCAATGGCAGGACTAATATGCGTCGTAATCGTCGGCTTACTAACTACTTCGCCATTCACTGGCAAGGAAGCCAGAATAGAGGCCAATGTAAATGAAGCAAATGATATCGGTTCCATAATTAACCTTTTTATTTATAATAATTGAGCAATACGTACATTAGCGTAAGTCTTAGACACCAAAAACACAAGTAACATTATGCTATTGGGTTTATGAATTTATGACACACGGAATCCAATGACCTATTAATTATTTTATCACCCGTGTCTGTTTTAACCACTCAAACAATAACGCCATGGTTCTCACTGACGAATCGTAAAGAACCATGACGTTATGAGTGGGCAGGATTAACGCTACTAGCACGCTATGTACTACTGTTAAGCTATTAAGCAGCCGTAGTGTTTAGTGCTTGAGCAAAGGCGGATAATGCTCCTTTTAACATCGCTGAGACCGTGCTGCTACACGTGCCAATACCAGAGTAAACTTCGCCATCAACATTCAATTGAATGTAAGCGGCAGCATTGGCATTGGTTTTGTTATCACGATTATTATCATCATCGATGCCATTACCGCTATTGTGCTGCGGATTGATCGCGTGTTCAGCATAATTAATGATATGCAGCGACTTGCCAGTATGCTGCGCAAGACCGTTGATAAATGAGGACAATGGACCATTACCCGTGCCATCAATAGTAATGGTATCGCCATTCATCTGTACTTGACCGTTAAAATAAACTTGCCCGCCTTTATTATTCACGCTGTAGTCTAGTAGCTCAAAGCTACCTTGACGCAAGTAAGTGTTTTCAAAGGTCTGTAAGATTTCATCATTTTGTAATTCGCGCGCCACTGTTTCGGCCTGTTGCTGAACCACGCGGCTAAAGTCAATTTGCATCCAACGTGGCAAGTTAAAGCCATAATTGCGTTGCAAGATATAAGCGACCCCACCTTTGCCAGACTGGCTATTGATACGTACCACATCTTGGTAACTGCGACCGATGTGTGCCGGATCAATAGGTAAATACGCCACATCCCAAATGTTATCGGTTTGGTCGGTATGTTGCTCATTATAATCGAGAGATTTTTTGATGGCATCTTGATGCGAGCCACTAAAGGCAGTAAAGACCAATTCACCAACATAAGGATGACGGGGATGCAGCGGTAAATTATTGCATTCGCTAACCACTTGGACGATTTCACTCATATTGCTAAAATCAAGCTCAGGATCAATACCTTGGCTAAATAAGTTCATCGCCATGACCATAATATCCATATTACCGGTACGCTCGCCATTACCAAGCAACGTTCCTTCAATACGATCTGCACCCGCAAGCACCCCTAGTTCAGCAGCGGCAACGGCACAACCACGGTCGTTGTGCGTATGCAGACTGACTATCACATGCTCGCGCATGGCAAGATGGCGACAGAAATACTCAACTTGATCGGCAAAGACATTGGGCATAGACGCTTCAACGGTTGCCGGTAAATTAAAAATTACTTCTTGACCATTCTGCGGCTGCCAAACCTCACAAACTGCATCGCAGACTTCTACAGCATACTCAGTCTCTGTCTGGCTAAAGCTTTCAGGCGAGTATTGAAACACCCATTCTGTCTCAGGGTATTTTGCCGCATATTCTTTCAATAGCTTGGCACCTACGATAGCAATTTCTTTAATCTCAGCTTTGTCTTTGCCATAGACTTTTTCACGTTGGACACGGCTGGTTGAATTATAGACATGGACGACAGCACGTTTTGCGCCTTTTAATGATTCAAACGTACGAGCAATTAAATGTTCACGTGCCTGTACCAAAACCTGCAACGTCACATCATTAGGCACGTGGTTTTCTTCAATGAGTTTACGGGCAAAATCAAACTCAACTTGCGCCGCTGATGGGAAACCAATCTCGATTTCTTTAAAACCCACATCGACTAAAGTCTCAAAAAAGCGCATTTTTTGTTCAATAGTCATCGGATCGATCAAAGCCTGATTACCATCACGCAGATCGACACTTGCCCATATTGGTGATTTCTCAATCGTTTTGCTTGGCCATGTGCGATCTGGCAATGAGGGCGCAAACGCAAATGGACGATATTTTTGATAGTCAAAAGCGGCGCTTTTTGGTGTCTTTTTGGCAGTCGGCGTGGCTACAGTGCGTGTGGCTTGGTCAGACATAATCAATCCTTAGATAATATGAAATTTATATTTTAGCGAATAAGGCTGCTGATTAGATCAGTATTGAGCATACGAGATAACTAAAACTTATACTCTAATAATAGCAAAGTTTATGAGAGAGAAACCCGCTTTATTACACCATAATTAGAGTTTATTTAGTGAAATAAAGCGTTTTTGTAGATATAATTAGATTATTTCACTAGCGAGTAACTATCCCATGCCTAGTAGTCATTCTGATAGTCCCATATTGACTGATATTGACGAGACCGATAGACGTTTATTATGTTTATTACAGACTGAAGCCCGAATGAGTATCACCGAGCTTGCCGAACGTGTCAATTTATCTGCGACCCCTTGTGCCCGCCGTATCAAACGCTTAGAAGATACCGGCGTCATTACTGGCTACCATACCAAAACAGATGCACAAAAACTTGGCTACCCGCTCGCCGTATTTATCGCAGTCAGTATGGATCGTCATACGGCTGAGCGTTTCGAGCAGTTTGAGCGCAAGGTCCAGAGTTTTGAGGAAGTTATCAGCTGTAGCATCGTCACAGGACGCACAGAAGACTATCTTATTAAAGTGAGAGTGCGCGATATGGCGCATTACGAGGAGTTTTTATTACACCGGCTCAATCGTATCGAAGGCGTGGCTCAAGTGCATACCAGTTTTGAGCTACGAGAAGTATTTAGCCGCAGCGTGGTGTAAAAGGTTTAAGCACTTGTGGGTGACTGTCGGTGGAACAATATCAGCAATATTAATCCAATAATAAGTCCGATAGCAGCAACGAGCAACCCTGCATTGAAATTGTCGTCCTGCCCTGCCAGCGCAACTGTGACTAAAGGACCCAAGAACTGCCCTAGCGCATAGGCCAATGTTGCCAATGCGATTAGCAAATTAGAATAGGCAGGATTGATATTTTTGAACAAAGTGAGTGTCATCGACACCATACCTACGAATGTCAGCCCTAAAATAGCAGCATTACCATATAGCCCAATCGCACCATCAAACCATATAGGCAAGCACATACCAAATGCTTGCAGTACCGTAAGACCCATCAAGGTTTTTATCTCACCGATACGTTTGGCAAGCGCACCCCATAGTGGATTCGACAACATGGCAAAAATACCAACCACCAACCAAATCATCAACCCAGCATACGTCTGCGTCGTTAAGCGCTGTGCTGCCATGACTGGCAGAAAAGTTGCCGAACTGATATAACCAAACCCTGCCAGTACATAGCTTACAGAAAGTAAAGCAAGTGCTTTATGGTGACCAGCCACGGCTTCGTATAAGGAATGCTTAAAATTTAAATAGGCTTGATGCACTGATATGTGCTGTTTAGCGCGAATGTGCTGAGATTCAGTATGCTGTGACTGTCTTGGTTTTATAGTATAGAGCAGCCACAAAAGCGGTAGACTAGTGAGACCTGCTACTAGCCAAATCACATCAAAATGATAACCCAATATTAACAGCCACCACGTCAGTATGGCGGAGGCGCTAATGCCAACACCAATACCTGCATAATGTACTGCCGAAAGTACAGAGCGACGCTCAGGACTAAGGTTTTGAATCACAAACGATGAGCTTAATATCATCGCTATGCCACTTGCAATGCCTGCCAGCAAGCGAATGATATACCATAAATTTAACGACATAGATGGCACAACCAGCAGCATCGTTGTGACGATACTTACCATGACCCAAAGCGTCATGACCTGCCACGTCGCGCGCTGAGGTACGAACATGGCAATGAGCGCGCCGATAAAGTATCCAATATAATTGATTGAAGCCAACCAGCCTGCAATCGTCGTCGATAACGATAACTGCACCATAATATCAGGTAAGGTGGCGGTAAAGAGAAAACGTCCATAGCCCATAACCACTGCCATACAGTAGAGACCGATACAGGCAATGGCAGCTTCGTTGGTAATCGTAGGGAAAATACGGTTTTTAAAAGCCGTCATCATGACAGAGCCATTTTTGCGACCATTAGCACACAATCCTTTGTGTTAAAGCATTTAAAAGCAGTGACAAGTTAATAATGAAACATACAATAAAAACTTACGATACATTTAGTGCTGGTGGCATGGTTGCATCTATCTCTGTATGCCCCAGCATTTGCACACGTTGATCACTAAACATATCCATATCAGGCGCAAGCGTACGCATAAAACGGTCAAAATAAAGCATCTGCTTGGTCAATAAGGCAAAGTCACGTGGAAAATGGATACCATGACGCTTACCGACTTCTACGATTTCTAGCATCATTTTATTCATCTCATCGGCTTGCTCTTTGCTGTTAAAAGGCACACCGCTAGTAAAGGCTTTGTCCTCCGCCATAATGGTTTTCATCATACGCTGCAAATCATTGCCCAATGCCACCACATCAACTTTATTACCACCGTGCGTCATCTCCATATCAATCATATGGCGTGCCATTGATTGATAGTCACTGTCCTGCATGGCTTGCATCATGCCCATACAAGCCCGCCAACTTTCGGCTTTAAGCTTACCGACAATACCAAAATCTAAGAACCCAATACGGCCGTCGGTCAATAGCATTAAATTGCCCGCATGCAGATCAGCATGGAAACTATTGCACAGCATGAGGCTGGCAAACCATGTGTTTAACGTATCTGCCATGACTTGTGCAGGATCAGCGCAGTATTGGCGCATGAGCGACTCATCGACCATAGAGACGCCGTATAAGCGGCTCATGGTTAGTACGCGCTTGGTGGTCAGCGCTTCATATACTTTGGGCGCGACCACACGAGTGTTACCTGATACTGCTAAGAACTGCTGAAAATCACGGATGTTTTGCGCCTCAGCGATAAAGTCCGTCTCAGCAAGCATTCGCAAACGAATCTCATCGATAATAGGTGCAATGCTCGCAAACTTCATCGATGGCATGAGTAGCTCAACTAACTTAGTGACGCCATGCAATACGCCCAAATCCGTCTGCATGATGGTCTCAACGCCCGGCTTTTGCACCTTTAGCACCACCTCATCACCATTGTGCAAACGCGCTGCATGGACTTGGGCAATAGAGGCTGACGCTAGTGGCTTTGAGTCGATATGGGCAAACTTATCATCAAGCGTCATGCCATCAATCGCCAGCTCTTCTGTGAGCACCTGTTCAATATATGCAAAAGATAATGGCGTCGTCTGATCCAAACAACTTTGGAACGCCTTGACATAGTCGCGTGGAAACAATGACGGCGTACTGGCAATAAACTGGCCAATTTTGATATAAGTCGTACCTAACTGCTCAAAGGTTTCTTTTAGCAGCATGGCATCTGGCTTCTCACCTTTTGCCACTCTGAGCGCAGATAAACCTGCCACGCTAGCCGTTTGGCGAACACGATTAACAACATTAAAAGTATGCTTTAATAAATGCGGACGATGAATTTTCATAAGAAACAACTATGGTAATAAAAGGAATATTTGGGGATAAATGATTACAAAAGCTAAATATCGAGTCATTGCTAATGACTGGTGCACACGGGACATTGTGGATCTTGACGATAGCCCATGAGCCGTTGCTGCATCTGACTACCATCCCATATTAACAGCTTATTTGTCAGTGGATTTTTGGTTAATCCTAAGTACTGCAAGGCAGCATTGGCTTGCAAATTGCCCATAACAGCAGTGGTACTCGCGAGCACCCCTGAATTGGCGCAAGTACGCTCATCAGCGGCTTCGTCAAGCACCACTGAACCAAACACGCAGTGATAACAACCAGTGTTCAAATGAGGCTCAAACAGTGCGAGCTGACCTTGCATAGCAATCGCTGAAGCGGATAATAACGGAATCTGGTAGCGCACGCTGATACGATTGATAACATCGCGTGTGGCAAAATTATCCGTACAGTCTAAGAGCAAGTCCGGCTTACCAGAGGCTATATCGAGCAATTCATAGGCATTGTCTTCATCTAACCGTGCAACTGTGCCGCGAGTCTTTATTAAAGGATTGATGCGCTCTAACATGGCTGCTGCGGTCAATGCTTTGGGCTTACCGATATCGTCAGGCAAAAACAGCGTCTGACGTTGTAGATTACTGGCCTCAATCTCATCATCATCGATTAGATGAACATGACCCACCCCTGCACGTACCAAAGTCTCAGATGCAGGGCAACCTAGACCTCCTGCCCCTATCATCACCACGCGTGCTGATTTTAATCGCAGCTGAGCATCGATATCCCAACCGTTTAATAGTACCTGCCGTGCATAACGGAGCAGCTCGTCATCTGATAGCTGTACCAGTGCTTCTACCATAGTCATTCAAAGCCTATAATCAAATAAGTTTACTAATAAAAACCTGTCTACTGAGCTTGTCCTAGCGTGACGCGATCATTACCACCGTAGTCTTTTACGGTATGTACTAATTCAAACCCATTGTCTAGAAACAGCTGCCGAACCGCATCCCCTTGATCATGGCCATGCTCGATAGCCAATAATCCACCTGCGCATAGGTATGTCGTGGCATGGGAGACAATATGCTCGATATCAGCTAAACCCTGATTGGGCGCACTCAAGGCGCTGATCGGTTCAGCTTTTAGATGGGCTAAATGCTCATCTTCCTCATCAATATAAGGAGGGTTGGACACAATAACATCGAATAGCTGACTGTCATCAGTAGGCAGACTGTCATACCAACTGCTTTGAATAAATTCAACATTGGCAACGTTATTGCTCACCGCATTTTGCTGAGCCACTTTAAGCGCCTCTGACGATAAATCGACCGCGACGATTTGCCAGTTAGCATGCTTTAATTCATGAGCGAGACTGATCGCAATACAACCTGAACCTGTCCCCAAATCTAGTAAAAGTTTATTGCTAAAACATGTTGGCTGCGCATTTATCCAATTTAATACCTGCTCGACCAATACTTCGGTATCAGGCCTAGGTATCAGCGTGTGCTCATTAACAGTAAAATTAAGCGACCAAAATTCCTGATGACCAGTCAAATAAGCCAAAGGTGTGCCCTGCTTCATTTTAGCCACACCAGTATCAAATTGCTCAAGCTCAGTATCAGACAACTGGTAATCTTCATCAGTCATCAACGCTATCGCAGGCTTATCTATGACATACAGCAACCAGTCAGTGAACCAAAATGACGGTAGCTGATTATCAGTATCACCATTCGTCAGTTGCTGTATGTGCTGCTTGATTTGACGAATGGTCAATACGGTCATAGATAGCTCTTAGAAAACGATGAATGAATAAAGGTGAAAATACTGCTTGGCCTACTCTGATGCGCGCGGTGGTTCTTTGGTGTCGGTCAGGTTAGGATTGGTCTTGCTTAGCTTGTCACCTATACCATTACCGCCGCTTCCATCATTGTTGTCATCGCCATAAATATCATCGTTATCACCAATGACAATGTGTTTATCGACAAAGTAAATCAGTGCCAAAATTGGAATACCAATGGCAAAGGTAAAGATAAAGAAAAATGGGTAGCCCATATTATCAACGATGGCACCAGAATAACCACCCATCACTTTGGGTATCAGCGTCATCAGTGAGGAAAAAATAGCATACTGTACCGCGGTAAAACGAATGGATGTCAATGCCGATAAAAAGGCAATAAATACAGCGCTTGCAAGGCCTGCTGCCAAGTTATCAAAAATCACCGCCAAATACATGAATGGCAAACTGCCTGGATTGTATGTCAGGAGCACAAACAGTAAGTTGGTCGCACAGGCTAAAATAGCGCCAATCATCATGGCTTGCATAATACGGAAACGCTGAGCCAATAGCCCGCCTAAGAAACCACCTGCAATCGCCATGATCACACCGACCAGTTTTACGGCATTAGCGATATCCGTTTTGCTAAAGCCCATATCTTGATAAAAGACGTTTGAGATAACCCCTGCCACGATATCTGAGATACGGTATAGACCAATCAACAACAATAATAATAGCGCTTTTTTGCCATAGCGTCGAAAGAAATCTAAAATTGGCTCAATCCAAGTGGCCATGGCCACTTCTTTTTTGACCAGACCCACTTGTACCAACACATAGCCTGCCGCCATTGCCACACCTAAGCTCACTAGCAGATGCAAGGTTTCTACAAAGAAGCTGACAAACGCCCCTTCAAACTCTGGCAGGACTTGTCCCATTACTATATAAGCAGCGATAAACGCAATCACTGAAAACACAAACAATGCTACTAATCTGACGTAGTCTTCACGAGTTTCAGCGACCAATGGCGCTTTATTAATGATTTTGGGCTGGTTAATAATGAAGTAAAGTAGCAACAACGGTGCGCACGCGACCAATGCCAAAAAGTAAAACTTAATAGCTGGCATCAGCATTAGTGGTATCAACGCCACCGTGCTATCAAACACTGTATTAATCAAAATATTGATTAGGTAAATAACACCAAACAGCAAACCCGGTACGAGCAGTAAACCAGAGTACACAAGGAATATTTTTAAATTGCTTTTTTGCTTTTGGGTTTGTACCGTCTCAGCGGTTGGCTCATAGCTGGCAAACGTCGTTAGCACCCCTAAGGTCATGACTCCTGCCATGATGTAGTAAGTATTACGCCATGCCTCATAACTATAAAAAGTCTCATTCGAGCCAAAATAATCCGCCAAATACAATGCGCCCGCCCCAGCCACGATCATACCGATACGATAGCCTGACACATAGATAGAAGACAAAATAGACTGCATAGATGGCGGTGCCAGCTCAATACGATAAGCGTCAATCACGATATCTTGTGTCGCAGAAGAGAAACCAAGCAGCACGGCAGCGCCTGCCATATAGACCAGTACATCCTCACTGACAGGGTTAACTTTTGCCATCAAAATGATTGCCAACACAATGAGTAGCTGCGACACGACCATCCAACTGCGGCGACGCCCAAGCCATTTGGTCAAAAACGGCACAGGGAGCGCATCAATCAATGGCGCCCAAATAAACTTGAACGAATAACCCAATGCTGCCCAACTAAACATAGTCACAACATTTCGGTCGATGCCTGCTTCTCGAAGCCATAATGACAGACTTGAGAAGATAAGTAAGATGGGAATACCTGCCGAAAAACCCAAGAACAACATAATGATAACGCGAGGATCTAGATAGGCTTTTGCAGCTTCACCCCATGATTTTTTGACAGCGGTTTGATGGGGTGGCACAGATTTGACGGCAGACATAATAACTCACCAATACTTAAGACAAAGAACACAACTGCGCACAATTTTTATCAATCTTTAGAATCGATTATCGATAAAGGGATCGATAAAAATTGCTCTACGTTGTACCAATATAATCATTACAACAAAATCCAGTTATGGTACTTGAGAACCTCTACCTTGACTAGATATTTTTGCATTAACTTATTGATTGTGGCGCTTGCACGGTGGCATGTATTTCACGGTAGTAACACAGATTATAATAATATTTCCCTATGGTTAAATTAACCCTTATTTTTCTTACTATTTCCTCTCGTGAAAGATGTCTGACAATGCCTTCATTTATAGGTAATATAAAGGTAGCAATAAAATTGACGCAAGCTTGGTTGGTTGGTTGGTTGGTTGGTTGGTTGGTTGGTTGGTTGGGCGTACTCTATAGGTTTAACTTTAACTGGCAATGATAAACACAAGCGTTAATAAAGATTTAAATAAACAAAACATCAAGCTTTTTATGATTGGTAATTTAAAATCTATAATCCTTATATATTAGTTTTATAAATATATAGAGCTTCGTTATGCTCTATGTATAAACAATGATTATCTCGATTAACTGTTTTTTCTTTTTATTATCACAACCTAGGAGTTATAACATGTCCGACTCAACCAATAACATAACTGACAAAAACACAGCGCAGGATACTGCCGGTTGTCCCGTAAACCACGGAGACAATAATGCGCCAACTAACACGACCTATGATCAAGGTGATGATAAGGGACCGACGATTCATAGTGAAAACGTCGATCATACGCATGCGCCGCAGCGACCTAGTATGGGCGGCTGTCCAGTTATGCATCAAGCACATACTACCACTGCCTCTGCTGCAACTGATTGGTGGCCAAACAGCCTAAACCTAGACATATTGCATCAGCAAGACAAAAAAACTGATCCAATGGGTGAAGAATTTGATTATGCTGAAGCTTTTAAGCAGCTTGATTTAGAAGCTGTCAAAACTGATTTAAAAAACCTAATGACTGAGTCACAAGAATGGTGGCCAGCCGATTGGGGTCACTATGGTGGCTTGATGATTCGTATGGCATGGCATTCAGCTGGTACGTATCGCGGTGCTGATGGTCGCGGCGGCTCTAACACAGGTAACCAACGCTTTGCACCCTTAAACAGCTGGCCGGACAACGTTAACCTCGATAAAGCCCGTCGTCTATTATGGCCGATCAAGAAAAAATATGGCAATAAACTGTCTTGGGCTGACTTGATGATTTTGGCAGGCAATATGGCTTATGAATCTATGGGCTTTAAAACGCTAGGTTTCGCTGGTGGTCGTGCTGACATCTGGCATCCAGAAAAAGACATCTACTGGGGCTCTGAGCGTGAATGGCTCGCTGCTACCGAAAACCGTTATGACAGCGATGAAGACCGTGCATCACTCGAAAACCCACTAGCAGCAGTACAAATGGGCTTGATCTATGTGAACCCTGAAGGGGTCGATGGCAACCCTGACCCGCTCAAAACAGCGCAAGATATGCGTACCACCTTTGCTCGTATGTCGATGAATGATGAAGAAACCGTCGCATTGACGGCTGGCGGACATACCGTTGGTAAATGTCATGGTAATGGTGATGCAACGATATTAGAGGATGAGCCAGAAGCTGCCGATGTCAAAGAACAAGGTCTAGGCTGGCGCAACCCTAAAGGTCGTGGCAATGCAGGTGATACCGTCTCAAGTGGTATCGAAGGTGCATGGACGACCAATCCTACCCAATGGGATCATGGCTACTTTGAGTTGCTATTAAACCAAAACTGGGCGTTGACCAAAAGCCCAGCAGGTGCTTGGCAGTGGGAACCAACTGATATCAAAGAAGAAGACCGTCCATTAGATGCGCATGACTCAAGTGTCCGCCGCAACCCAATCATGACTGATGCCGATATGGCATTGATCAAAGACCCTATTTATCGTGAGATTTCAGAGAAGTTCCATCAAGAGCCTGCGTACTTTGACGAAGTATTTGCCAAAGCATGGTTCAAGCTGACTCACCGTGATTTAGGTCCTAAAACTCGCTACTTAGGTGCAGACGTGCCAAGCGAAGATTTTGTATGGCAAGACCCTATTCCTACAGGCAATACGGAATTGACCGCTGATGATATTGCGATGCTAAAATCGCAAATATTAGATAGTGAGCTTAGTCGTCGCGAGTTAATCATTACCGCTTGGGACAGTGCCCGTACATTCCGTGCTTCGGACTATCGCGGCGGTGCAAATGGTGCACGTATCCGCTTAGCCCCGCAAAAAGACTGGACAGGCAATGAGCCTGAGCAATTACAACGTGTGCTTGAGACGTTGACCAGCATTCAGTCTGGTTTTGACAAAGATGTCAGTTTGGCTGATCTTATTGTGTTGGCTGGTAACGCCGCTATCGAACAAGCAGCAGACGATGCAGGCGTAGACGTTACTGTACCGTTCAAAGCAGGCCGCGGTGATGCTGATGGTGACATGACCGACGCTGAATCTTTTGCAGATTTGGAGCCTTTACACGATGGTTATCGTAATTGGGTCAAGCGAGACTATGCGGTATCGCCTGAAGAGATGCTGCTTGATCGCACTCAACTAATGGGCTTGACCGCGCCTGAAATGGTGGTATTGGTTGGTGGTATGCGAGTTCTCGATACCAATCATGGTCAAAGCCAACATGGCGTCTTTACTGACCGTGCTGGCGTGCTTACCAACGACTTCTTTGTCAACTTAACAGACATGAACCACACGTGGCACCCTGTAAAAACAGGTGATGATACTGCCGGTAACTATGAAATACGCGAACGCAGTACTGGCAAGATCAAATGGCAAGCCAGCCGTGTGGATCTAGTCTTTGGCTCAAACTCTATCTTGCGTGCTTATGCTGAACTGTATGCACAGGATGACAACTTAGAGAAATTCGTTCGTGACTTCGTCCGCGCTTGGAATAAGGTTATGAATGCCGATCGTTTTGATATCGCTGACTAGCCTTTTTTACTTAGTCTGATGCTATTTATTAGGGTTGACGGTACGAATTAAATTTAAGCTCTACAAACAGCTATCTTTTACAAAGGTGGCTGTTTTTTTGTTGAATAATGCGCTTTTATTGCAATTTCAAAACTAGTCATAGTCAAAATATCCCAAAAACGCTACGATACTGCTGATATTAATTTTTTGTAGCCTCTGTCGGCACAGGCACAGCAAGCAAGAAAAATTGATATCAGCAGTGCGTGATGTATTGATATTACTTTTCACTGACTGTAGCAACTAGATTATAACTTCTATATTCCTAATTATTATTAATTCATAGCTATTTATTATATACAAGAATAATAGATTTGATTTACACTGGTCGCTTACGGCATATTTGTTCGTTTTTATTTCTATATACAGACAGGATTTGTATATTTATACAATAGGATTCAGTTATGGCAATCGACGTAGTGGTCAATCAGCGGCACTTGCAAATTCAACTTAAGCAGTTGGAGACGGTGTGGCATACGGTGATCAATGGCTATAACTTAAGTCAAGCGGCAACGGTACTGCACACCAGTCAGTCAAGCTTATCCAAGCATATCGCAGCGCTTGAAAACCAACTAAAAACTGAGGTGTTCGTGCGTCAAGGCAAGCGCTTGACCGGTCTGACGACCATGGGCACAGCGCTCATGCCGCATATCGAGTCCATCTTTGCTGAAATTCGTACGATTGAGAACTTGAGCCTCGATTTTAATAACCCCAATGTTGGTACCTTAACCATTGCCACCACCCATACGCAGGCGCGTTACGTGTTGCCGCAAGTGGTCAAAGAGTTTAAAGAACGCTTTCCTAAAGTGAATCTAATCTTGCAACAGGCGGATCCTGAGACCATCGCCCAAATGGTGATACGCGGGCAAGCTGACATCGGTATTGCAACCGAGTCGTTGCTCCATAATAACTATCTGCGCTGTTATCGCTATTATGACTGGACGCATCGCGTTATCGTGCCAAGCGATCATGAGCTTGCCAGTTACGAATCTATCGATTTGCCGACCCTCGCCAGCTATCCAATTGTTACCTATCACGGTGGTTTTACCGGGCGCGGTGCGATTGATAAAACATTTGAAGAGGCAGGTTTAGAGCCTGATATTGTCTTGGCAGCACTCGATGCTGATGTGATTAGCACTTATGTCGGTCTTGGTTTAGGGATTGGTATTATTGCTGAAATGGCTTTTGAGCCAAGTCATTATCAGAACTTAACAGCTATTCCAGTAGATCATTTCGGGCGCTTTACCAGTTGGATGGCGGTAAGGGACGATGCAGAAATCCGCCAATACGGGCGCGCTTTTATGGAATTATGCCAAAAGCAGTTTAGCTAGTAGGCTCAGCACAGTAAATTCAATTCCATAAGCTCAGCTAAAATGACATTTACTTAAAGAAGAAAAGGCATCGCTATCATCAAATAGCGATGCCCTTTTTTGTTATCCTTATTTACATCTGCCTTTATATCCATAATAACTACCCCATTATATGAAGTGACAAGCGTTCAATGGTTGCTATAAACAGCCTATATAAGACTGTCAGAACGACCATGAATGCTTTTAACTTTATAAAACAGGTGATCTATGAGTAATACCATTCCCTTATCCTTTTTAGATTTAGCCCCCGTTCCTGAAGGTCATACCATTGCTGAAGGTATCGCCCAGACGGTTGAGACCGCACAGCTTGCAGAAAAAGTCGGCTTAAACCGTTATTGGATGGCAGAACATCACAACATGCCTGGCATTGCGAGTGCGGCGACCTCAGTACTACTAGCGCATATTGGTAGTCAAACCAAGCGAATACGTATTGGCGCAGGCGGCGTGATGCTTCCTAACCATGCCCCACTGGTGATTGCTGAGCAATTCGGAACGTTACAAGCGCTCTATGGCGACCGTGTCGACTTAGGTTTAGGCCGTGCTCCTGGTACAGATGGTGCAACTTTTCAGGCACTACGCCGTCAAATGCAAGATGCTGATCGTTTTCCACAAGATGTACAGGAATTAATGTACTTTTTAGGCAATACGACTGACAACAGTCCTGTCCAAGCATTCCCTGGCGCTAAATCAAATATTCCTATTTGGATATTAGGCTCATCACTTTTTGGGGCGACCTTGGCGGCACATTTAGGACTGCCTTACGTATTCGCTTCCCACTTTGCACCGCAAATGCTTAGTCAGGCAATCTCTACTTATCGTGAACAGTTCAAGCCTTCAGCCTATTTAGACAAGCCATATGTGATGGTAGCAGCGAACTTGCTATTGGCTGATGACGATGCGACTGCCCATTATCACTTTACCTCAGCGCAGCAGAGCTTCGTACGATTGCGCCGTGGTGAAACGGGTCAAATGCCAAAACCAACTTACGATATGGATAGCATCTGGAGTCAAGCAGAGAAAATGATGGTGGACAATGCGCTATCGATCTCATTCATTGGCTCTGTTGAAACGGTCAAGCCCAAATTGGCTAAGTTCCTTGCCCAATATCAGCCAGATGAATTGATTGTCACTGCGAACGTTTATGATCAAGCAGCACGTTTGCGTTCACTTGAACTTACACCTGAGCTAAACTTGTTTACTTTACAATCGGCAGCCGCACTTGCATAATTATTCATAACTTTTAATGAGATTATGGTTATGGAACCGTCTGCCTTTATTGGTTCGTCAATATTTTTGTACATTATAGCGTTCATCGCTGTTATGGTCGTTGGTGGGTATTTAACGTATCGTACCAGTCCAAAACGCAAGCAGCGCCGTGAAGATAAACGCGATAGAGATAACTAAAGCTAATGTCAAAAGCCCCCTTTTCTTATTTGAAAAGGGGGTTTATTTATTGCTGATTAAGGTGTAGCACTTTTGCCAATTGTTCTGTGATAAACAGTATTACCAATTAACTAATGAGCCGATATTTTTTTGCACAGCCTGCTTGGCAATATACAGAGCGACTGCCGCATCGAAACTGGCGGCACCTACTGATTTAAATAGGGTGATGCCTTTTTTAGACTTAGTCGTATCTTCTTTTAGCTCGCCTGTTACCAGCGCTTGTAAGTCGCCACTAAGGTCATCCCATGTCCATGCGCAGTCAGAAGCATCATGCGCTTGAATCAAATCGCCAGCCTCGTGACGACTACCAGCCAAATCATCCACGACGACCATATTACTACCTGCTACCACATCATTGCTAATCTCTTTCATCGAGGGCTGATAAGCACCAACGGCATTGATATGTGCATCAGATTTAATTTGTTCGATGCCAAATAAACCTTCGGTTGCGCGAGTCGCTACGTTGATAATATCGGCATCACGGATAGCTTCACCGATCTCTTTGCAAACCTGAATCTCAACGTCCCACTGCGCATAATCACGAGCAAATTTAGTCTTAAATTGCTCAGCACCTTCATTGTTTCTGTTCCATAAATATACTTTTTTAATATCAGGGCGCACTGTCATTACAGCATGCAGCTGCTCATAAGCCATACCGCCACAACCGACAACCGCCACACTTTGGCAATCAGACTTTGCCATGTATTTGGTTGCGATACCTGATAAGGCGGCCGTACGCACTTGCGTAATATAAATGCCATCCATAATCGCTAATATCTCACCCGTATCATTGTTGGAGACGGTGACGATAGCAGTGGTCGTTGGCATATTACGACTGGGATTATCAGGGCAAATGGTGACTAGCTTCACCGTGGTGTACTCTTGATCACCATCATAAATAGTCGCTGGCATTGATAGATGCGAGCCTGAGCTGTGATTCTTATCTTCACTAAAGGTCTCAATAACCAAGCGCTCAGGTGCTTTAACCCAATTAGGATGTGCTGCTTGCTGAGTTAATAAGCTTTCAATCGCCTCAATCGCAGCTTGCATATTGAGATGTTCGGTCACTACCGCTTGATTTAATAATTGCACTTGAACGCTCCTTGCTTATTTAATTTATGAACTTATATTTGTATTTATTATAGAGTTATTTTTACATCCATTTATACAATACCCATGTACGTCTTATAATGCCTTTATCTATCAGGCAAGACAATAGCAGCATTTTCAAAATTCACAACAAAATTAATTAAAAGCAAAGATAGTCATACGTAATTTATAATCAATTAAAATGCAGGTGCCGCCATTTCTGGCTCTGGCGTGAGCACTGGTGCCGCGATTTTTGTACTACTATTTTTCGTGTTTAGGCTAGTCATGCTGGGCGACATACTTTGCATATTTCGTCGTAGTACTGCCATTTTTACTTTGCTATTAGGGTCATTCATTAGCCCATACAGATCAATAACTATCTGACAAACTGTTTGTTTATCTTCAACTGATACAGCATTTTTCGGATTTATGAGTAACGTTATATCTTCACCATGTTTTCTCATTAATTGTTTAAATATTTTCTTCTCCATTTTATCCATATCTCTTTGAGAAGCGACTGCTTTGCCTATTTTATTGTCGTTAATAATAGTCAAAACAGCCTCTTGCATACCACTTTCTGTAAACACTTCATCTACTATATTCATCTCAGCATGGGTAATGTCATCTTGATTATGCATCATGTCGTAGCATAAAGTTCCACCCTTATTTTTGAGCAGACTGATTGTTTGAGAATAGGATTTAGTGAATTTATAACGAGAGTTATCACTTGCATCGATAACAAGCTTTAAGGCTAAAGGAGCTAATAGTTGATCAGCAGATAAAACAACTTCACTTTCATTGAGTTTATTTATTTTTGATTCAAGCTTAACCTCTTCAACTATCGACTGGTACTCTTTAGGATATTTTTGCTTCAAGGTAACAAATATCTTTTCTTTTTGTAGTTGCTTTTCAACATTAACGCTTGGCGTTATTAAATTAAGTATTCCATTCGTAATACCAAAAAAAACGATCGTCAGTATAAAAGCAACTATAATACGCAACAATTTTTGGTTATCATTAAAGAAATTCTTGGAAACTTTATAAGCGGCATAAACACAAGCAACAGCAATTAAATTCTTTAATATAATAAATAGCATTTAGTTACCTGAAGTTAGACTCAACAGTGTCTTTATATTGTTATAGATAGTAATTTTAGGTAACAATACATCACAGATTTAAATATTTCAATAAAAACCTGACTAAATTTCATTAATACTAAATTAGAGTCAATTAGGTTCCCATGTAATTAAGGATGATATAGTTCAAATAAGACCTATACCACGTAATATTGCCGCGCCAATCGCCATTCCAAACATGCCTACGACAGTGGTAAAAGCTAAGATATTCGCCGCTAACACATCATTACCACCCATGGCTTTTGCCATTACGTAGCTGGCGGCAGCTGTGGGTGCTGCTGCCATCAAAAACAATACACCCATATGCACACCTGATAGACCAAAACCCAATCCAATAGCGATGGCAATCAATGGCGCAATGACAATACGACCGATACTGGCCTGCATGGACAATCCAGAAGGGTGCAACATTGACTTCAAATCAATACTGGCACCGGCGCAAATCAACGCTAACGGCAATGCCACCGCGGCGAGTAAATCACCAGTCGTATGAATCACACCTGTAATAGGTGGTAGCGGTAATGCCTTATAAGCAAATGCCGCTACTAATGCGATGATCAATGGGTTGGTAAACAGCTTTTTGACAATCATGGTACTGCGACTAACCCACGTATCATCCACACTTTTAGACACACGACTGAGGGTTATAACTGCTAAGATATTAAACAATATCGTGACCACACCCATATAGACTGCACCGATGCTTAAGCCCCGCTCCCCATAGGCATTAGCCACCGTTGCCAGTCCAATAATGGCCATATTGCTCCGAAATATGCCTTGTACAAACACCCCTTGATCAGCCGGTTTGCTCACAAAATATTTGGCGTAAATCTCTGCACCAATAAACAAAATAAATGTCACCAAAATACCAGCCGCTATCAGCGTGATTTGTTTGCTGTAATCGACATCACTATCGACAACGCTAAAAAAAAGCAAACACGGCAAACAGTAATTAAAGACAAAGCTCGATGCTTGGTCAATAAACGTCTGGCTCGCCTCACCACGTCTTTGCATAAAAAAACCCAACCACATCAAGGCAAGGTTGGGCAGGACAATAGTAATGGCAAAGACAATAGCATCAATCATAAATAGGCTCAATTCGATGACAAGCCCATCATAATATGGACATCAACGAGATAAATTAACAAGTAATAACGAAACTTTCTGACCCAGTATAGAGACAAAGTAGCCTGTAAAACAAGGTTGTGTCGTTTTCTTTTAATGGCCACTGTATTTTTGACAAATAAAAACCCGTGATAACGTATTATCACGGGCTTTTTTGTACTCTATATGCGTGATTGTGCTAAGTTTAAGAGCCCAAAGCCGCTTTCGCTTTTTTGTGCTTTTTGACCGTCATTGCCAAGAGCTGTATGGCAGCAGGCGTAACGCCGCTCACACGTCCAGCTTGAGCCAGCGTGGCAGGACGAACTTGCGTGAGCTTTTGCACAATCTCATTTGATAATCCTGATACCACACTGTAATCAAAGTCTAGTGGCAGTGCAGTATTCTCTAGACGCTTCATTTGATCGATGTCTTCTTGCTGACGATCAATGTAACCTGCGTATTTGACAGAAATCTCTATCTGCTCACCCACTTGTGTGTCGACTTTTGAGTCTGTAATAGCAGCAATATCAGCAAAGTGAATCTGCGGACGCTTAAGCAAATCAAAGGCTGTCGATTCTTTAGAGAGCACTTCACCAGTTTGCTCAGTGACTTGTTTACCTAGCGCATTGGCAGGTGTTGCCCACATGTCTTTTAGACGTGAAGTCTCTGTCGTAATCGCTTCCACTTTTTCTTGATAAGCCTGCCAGCGCACATCATCTACCAAGCCAAGCTTACGACCCGTCTCAGTTAAGCGTTGATCCGCGTTGTCTTCACGTAGCAGTAGGCGATATTCTGCGCGGCTCGTAAACATACGATATGGCTCAGTCGTACCATGGGTAATCAAATCATCAACAAGCACACCAAGATACGCTTCATCGCGGCGCGGTGTCCACGTCTCAAACTCACTATTATTAGTGGTGACGAGTGCCGCATTAGTACCTGCTAGTAGACCCTGCACGCCCGCTTCTTCATAGCCAGTCGTTCCGTTAATTTGACCCGCGAAGTACAAACGATCGATAGACTTGGTCTCAAGCGTTGGCTTTAGGTTTTGTGGATCAAAGTAATCATATTCAATCGCATAACCTGGGCGAGTAATATGCGCGTTTTCTAACCCTTTCATACTATGAATAAAGTCTAACTGCACATCAAACGGCAAGCTGGTCGAGATACCATTTGGATATAGCTCGTGCGTGGTCAGACCTTCTGGCTCGATAAAGATTTGATGGCTGTCTTTATCTGCAAAACGATGGATTTTGTCTTCAATCGATGGGCAATAACGTGGACCCACGCCTTCGATTTTGCCAGAGAACATCGGTGAGCGGTCTAAATTCTCACGGATGATGTCATGGGTGCGCGCATTGGTATGCGTGATATAGCAGTTGACCTGCTCTGGATGCATAGACACATCACCCATATAGCTCATGACTGGTAGCGGTGTATCACCCGGCTGTACGGTCATCACACTAAAATCAACGCTACGCGCATCGATACGCGCTGGTGTTCCTGTTTTTAGACGACCTACTGGCAATTTTAATTCACGTAAACGGTCAGCCAGCTTGATAGATGGTTGATCTCCTGCGCGTCCACCCTTTGAGTTTTCAAGTCCGATGTGAATAACACCGCCTAAGAAGGTGCCTGAAGTCAAAACCACTGTTTCAGTCTTAAAGATAATGCCTGTCGAGCTGACAACCGCCGTTGCACGACCATTTTCTACCAAAATATCATCAGCGCCTTGCTGAAATAAATCTAGGTTGGGCTGGTTCTCTAATGTATGACGGATGGCAGCTTTGTACAAAATACGATCCGCTTGCGCACGTGTCGCGCGTACGGCAGCACCTTTACGGCTGTTCAATACGCGAAACTGAATACCCGCTTTATCAGTTGCTAGCGCCATGGCACCGCCCAACGCATCAATCTCACGTACCAAATGCGATTTACCAATTCCGCCAATCGCTGGATTACAGCTCATCTGCCCGAGCGTTTCAATATTATGCGTCAACAGCAAGGTCTGCGCGCCCATACGTGCGGCTGCCAAGGCAGCTTCCGTACCGGCATGACCGCCACCGATAACTACCACGTCGTAATGTTTTGGATATTGCATGCATGCCTCGCTTGAATGACGATATTTCTGGCGACAAGTTATGGGTTATTAACCCTAACTTGTCGCGTGATGAATAGGCGTCAATCGTATTTTAAGAACGGATAAGGTAAATCGCTAAAGACCTTTAGAAAAAAAGGAGCTTAATAGATAACCCATCATTATAACAATTTTTTGATGCTTAAAAAACGTTACTGCAAAAACTATTGAAATTAAGCTTTCTCAGTACCCTTTAACCCATGAGCACTTTCTCACAAATGCTAAATTATCATGATTACTTCAGGTCTAAGCTGTTACCAGGACTCAGCGGTACAATACGATCTGCCTGACCACTACCCAGCATATGATGGCTACCATAACCCTCTGGATTGATCTGTAAATAGGCATTCATCAAACCAATGGCATCACCATCGTCACTGGCTAAAATCTGTTCTTTAATCATATCTACTGGCGGCAGTGGTAAGTTCTTAAGTAGTGCCAAGCGCTGATCGTTATCCCCTTTATTGACAACCAGCTCAATAAGCTGACGGGCATCAATCGGTAGATCTGGCGTGTTTTGTGCCATCAAAGCTAGATGGTAAGCACCCGCGGTATCTTGATCCGCAACGACACGTTGTTCGATAGCAATATACGTCGCTTCTGTCGCGCCGCCTGCCACACTAAGCTGATGAATACATTTGAGTGCTGAATTTGGCTCGTTACCTGCAATTTCTGTAATGCGTGTCGATTCACTTTTTAAGTAGTCACGGCGCTTTTCAATCGCAGCTTGCTCGGCGGCTTCTTGCTGCTTATTTTTTTGGTCATTTTCTTGATCAGCAGCTTGTGGTTCAGTGAGTTCATTATTATTTGATTTAGTATTCATAAGTCTCTCTTATTATGTAAACTGGGTTTATCTTGAACACTATATGGGGTTAAAACCTATAAAAACAATCAATTGCATAGACAATAAAAAACCCGAGCAGCCAGTCCAATCTGTTAAGAGAGGCTACTCGGATTCGCTGTGCGTCATTATTATGCGACGATTATTTAGACATTAACACAGTCCAATAAAAGCGCTTAAATATTAGGCAGCAGGGCTGTTTGCTTCAACCAACGGCTTAAGCTCACCTGATTGATACATCTGCAAAATGATATCTGATCCGCCCATCAATTCACCGTCAATCCATAACTGAGGGAACGTTGGCCAATTGGCAACTTTTGGCAACGTTGCACGAATTTCTGGATTTTCTAAAATATTTACAAAGGCAAACGGACGACCGATCTGAGTAAGAACCTCAATCGATTTAGCAGAAAAGCCACATTGTGGAAATTGCGGCGTGCCTTTCATGTATAAGATAACTTTATTATCTTTGATTTGATCACGGATCAATTGTTCAACATCGTTTGCAGCAGTATTTGGGGTTTGTTCACTCATAAAAGCTCCTATTGATAAAGCGGTTCATTAAAACGGTTATTTATATAACAAAATAATTATATGAAGATATGGGGCAGTCGTCATAGTATTACAAGAAAAATCTACATATCGGTTCAGCCAATCATTCTTTTAGTCAATCGCTCTCTAGCTAGGTTCGATGACGTTAGGTTAGATGACAGGAACTAATAATACCACGGCATTAGCCATGATGCCTTCTTGCCGACCGGTAAAGCCTAGTTTTTCAGTGGTGGTCGCCTTAACGCTGATATTTCCAATATCAGTATGTAAGTCACTGGCGATATTGTCACGCATTGCCTGACTGTGCGGCGCCAGCTTTGGACGTTCGCACATTACGGTTATATCAGCATTGCCTAACCGATACCCTGCTTCTTGTACTTTACCATAGACATAACGTAGCAAGACTCGTGAATCCAAGCCTGCATGCGCCGCATCGGTATCAGGAAAATGTTGACCGATATCACCAAGTGCCAGTGCGCCAAGCAGCGCATCCGCGAGGGCGTGTAGCACTACATCACCATCAGAGTGTGCAAGCAAACTGTGGGTATGCTCAATGGGCACGCCAGCTAAGATGACATATTGCTGCTGCTGACCATTGTTATGAAAAGCATGAACGTCGATACCTTGACCAATTTTTATCATTATTATTCCAAATTGAGCGTGATTAAAATAATTGAAAACCACTATCTGAATTTTTAAAGCTATTTTCTGACGGTAAGACCGCTTAGCTCGCCACCAGTTTTAATTAACTGGTATAATATGACGCTTATTTTATCATAATACCCAGTCTAAGAGATAAGTCCAAAAGATAAGCTGAGATTATCAAATCGCTAAGCCTGTTACCCTAGGGGTTACATTAATTTCAGTAGTCGTTCAAATTTGGATAAGGTATAAAAAGTTGAGCCGCTCTATGTCAGTCATGCCAAATACTTCAAGCATACCCGTTTCTGATTCTTTTAACGCCCAGCGTACTTTGACGCTTGCCGATATCGATAATCCTAGCAGCAAGCATGTGATTGTCGGTATGTCAGGCGGGGTCGACTCTTCCGTATCGGCCGTCTTGCTTCAGAAAGCAGGCTTTAAGGTCGAGGGTCTGTTTATGAAAAACTGGGAAGAAGATGACGGTACCGAATACTGTACAGCAATGGACGATTTGGCCGATGCGCAAGCGGTATGCGATAAAATTGGTATGAAGCTGCACACTGCCAATTTTGCCATGGAATATTGGGATCGGGTTTTTGAGCACTTTTTAGCGGAATATAAAGCTGGACGTACACCCAATCCAGATATTTTATGTAATAAAGAGATTAAGTTTAAGGCGTTCTTAGACTATGCCTTGACCCTTGGTGCTGATTACATCGCTACTGGTCACTATACGCGCCGCAGCGTCAATTATAAAAACGACAACGGTACAGAAGTTGCGCAACTATTACGTGGCTTGGATAATAACAAAGACCAAAGTTACTTCTTACATGCGGTTGGTGGCGATAAAATTGCCAAGACGTTATTTCCAGTTGGCGAGCTCGAAAAACCTGTCGTACGTCAGATTGCAGAAGAGCATGATTTGGCGACTGCCAAAAAGAAAGACTCTACAGGTATCTGCTTCATCAGTGAGCGTCGTTTTAAGGACTTTTTACAACAATACCTGCCTGCCCAAAAAGGCGATATCGTGACTGACGATGGGCATACCATCGGCACTCATGATGGCTTGATGTATTATACCTTGGGTCAACGTGGCGGTATCGGTATTGGCGGTGTCAAAGATCGTCCTGAAGAACCTTGGTTTGTATTGGCAAAAAACC
The DNA here is from genome assembly GCF_014652895.1 of Psychrobacter glaciei. Lineage (GTDB taxonomy): Bacteria > Pseudomonadota > Gammaproteobacteria > Pseudomonadales > Moraxellaceae > Psychrobacter > Psychrobacter glaciei. The sequence goes on along the minus strand of NZ_BMZR01000003.1, from coordinate 381,176 downwards.
TAGACAAAAACCGTTTGATTGTCGGTCAAGGTCACGAACATCCAATGATGCTCAGTAATGAGCTAACCGCTTATAAAATGGATTGGGTTGATGGTCTACCACCTGCGGAAGTGTTTACCACAGAGGGTTTACGCTGTATGGCAAAAGCACGCTATCGCCAACCAGATCAAGCGTGTCGTGTATTTGCGACAAGTACTGACGGAAGTGATGTCCGCGTGGTGTTTGACGAGCCACAACGCGCAGTCACTCCCGGTCAATCAGCAGTCTTTTATATTGATGAGGTTTGTTTAGGCGGTGGCGTGATTGCGTCAATTGATGCGCCTTGCGGATTTTAAGCATATTTTTTTCTTGTATTTTAATATTTTTTAACTTCGTTCACTTTCATAACCAATGAGGCATGACCATGACTCCACTTACCGCACTCTCCCCGATTGATGGCCGTTACGCATCAAAAGCTGACAGTTTACGCCCTTATTTGTCTGAATTCGGTCTAATCAAAGCTCGCGTCACCGTTGAGATTCGTTGGTTGCAATCATTGGCTGACAACAGCGCAATTGGTGAATTAGCAGCATTTGATGACCAGACCAATGCTTTTTTGAATGCAGTCGTTGATGACTTTAGTGAAGCAGATGCGCAAGCCATTAAAGACATTGAAGCGACGACCAATCATGATGTAAAAGCCGTTGAGTACTTCATCAAAGACAAATTCCGTGGTCAGGAGGCCTTGGTTGATTCGCTAGAATTCATTCACTTTGCTTGTACCAGTGAAGATATTAACAACTTATCGTATGCGTTGATGCTCAAAGACAGCCGCGAGATTGTGGTTGCTAGGATGCAACAAGTGACCGATAGCATCATTGATTTGGCTATTACTCATGCAGACCAACCTATGCTGTCACGTACCCATGGTCAGACCGCTAGCCCAACAACTCTTGGTAAAGAAATGGCAAACGTGGCCTATCGCCTAGCCCGTCAAATCAAACAAATCAACCAAGTAGAGCTATTGGGTAAAATCAATGGCGCGGTTGGTAACTACAATGCGCACTTCTCAGCTTATCCTGATGTTGATTGGCAAACGCATGCTGAGCAATTTATTAATGAGCGTTTAGAGCTAGCCTTTAATCCTTACACCACGCAAATTGAGCCGCATGATTACATCGCTGAGTTGTTTGATGTAGTAAGACGCTTCAATACCATCTTGATCGATTTTAACCGTGATATTTGGCAATATATCAGCTTAGGCTATTTTAAACAGCGTCTAAAAGACGGCGAAGTGGGTTCTTCTACCATGCCGCATAAAGTCAACCCGATTGATTTTGAAAACTCTGAAGGTAATTTGGGTGTTGCCAATGCTATGCTGGCACATCTGGGTGAGAAACTACCGATTTCACGCATGCAGCGTGACCTATCAGATTCAACCGTATTGCGTAATATCGGTGTTGGTTTAGCACAAAGCATGATCGCTTTTGACGCTTGTTTAAAAGGCGTTGGTAAACTTGAATTAAATGCACAGCGTTTGAATGACGACTTAAACAATGCACAAGAAGTATTGGCTGAGCCGATTCAAACTGTGATGCGTCGCTATCGTGTGGAAAACCCATATGAGAAGCTTAAAGCATTGACCCGTGGTAACGCCATGACTCGCGAAGCCATGCTAACGTTTGTTGAAAGTGATGAGTTGTCTGCCGTTAGCGATGCGGATAAAGCACGCCTACGTGACATGACACCAGCGACTTATATTGGTAATGCTACTGAGCAAGCCCTTACCATTAAAGATTGGATTGCCAAGCTTTAGTTGGCTGCTATTAATAGCTAGCAAAAAATAAGCGGGCAACATGCAGCGAAATTTTAAATCTGTAGTTGTCAGTACTATGGCGGTATTCATCGTTATGGTACTGGCAAGTATTGAGCCTCTAGAATGGTCAAGCTACCTACTACATCAGTTGGGTACCTTGATTTTTTTAGAGTTGATGCTGTTCTCATATCGCTACTGGCATATTAGCTCACGCTCCTATGTCCTCGCTTCGATGTTTCTATTCATTCATATTATCGGTGCACGTTATCTATACTCATATGTGCCCTATGATGATTGGACACAGCTCATATTTGGTGTCAGCTTAAACGATTTGTTTGGTTGGCAGCGTAATATGTATGACAGGCTCGTACATTTTAGCTATGGGCTTTTGCTATTCAGTGCGATGGTTGAGAGCTCAAAATTTATTTTTAAGATATCATCCATCAAACTTTTGATAGCCATTGCACTCATGATTAATATGTCATCAAGCCTGCTTTACGAGCTATTAGAATGGGGAATTGCAGCGACTTTATCGCCAGAAGCGGCAGAGGCTTATAATGGTCAGCAAGGTGATAGTTGGGATGCCCACAAAGACATGGCGTTAGCACTACTCGGTGGGCTGATTGCTGCGGTGATTACTCTATTTCAAACCCGTCATAAACGAATGATTATTGAATAACAATCAAAGTAACTACATAATAATCAAAATATTTAATCATCTTTTTTGTCGTCATCACTGTCGCCCGGTATGATGGCTTTACCCACAGCGACGGTACCTTTAACCACACCTTTAGTGGTTTTATAAGCGATTTTAGCTGGTACGGTTACTATCTTGTGTACACAGGCTTGTAGTAAAAAAATACTAGCGATAATGACGATAAAATGTAATTTTTTCATAAACTTCCTACGATTGATGGGATGCTCTGATATTGGCCATTAACAAGTAGCAATTAACGTCAATAAGACTGGTTATCAGATAAGCGATAATCATAAACTATTAAAACCTTCCTATAAAGCACTCCTCACGATTAATCTTACACCCATTTTCAGATATGGACTTATCAATGACCTCAATTCCCCTTTGTTTGCCCGACGCCATTACTCCTGAGCAATTTTTGAGCGAGTATTGGCAAAAAAAACCCTTGCTTATCAAGCAAGGTTTACCACAACTGGCTGGCATGTTTGAACCTGACGACATGCTTGGTCTAGCCCTTGAAGAAGACGCCAGCGCGCGTCTGCTGACCCAAGCAGCTAGTAAAAAAGAAGGTCAAGCGCAATGGCAACTCAAAAAAAGCCCACTGGCTGAAGCTGATTTTAATAAATTACCAGATCAATGGACGGTATTGGTGCAGAACATGGAGCAATGGTCACCTGAACTTGGTCAATTGTGGCAAGCCTTTGACTTTATTCCGCAGTGGCAACGTGATGACATCATGGTTTCTTATGCGCCAAAAGGTGGTTCAGTCGGCAAACATTATGACGATTATGATGTGTTTTTAGCGCAAGGATTTGGGTCTAGACGTTGGCAGCTGGGTAAATTCTGTGATAAAAATACTGAGTTCGTCGCTGATGAGCCGATTCGATTGTTTGACGATATGGGCGAGATTATATTTGATGAAATACTAGAAGCTGGTGACGTGCTTTATGTGCCGCCGAAACTATCGCATTTTGGTGTCGCACAAGATGATTGCCTGACTTTCTCTTTTGGCTGTCGTCGTCCAAACTTGATGCAAATCATTGATAGCTTGGCTGATATCGCCACCAACGATAGCGATTTATTTATCCCAATGCTGTTGCCACAAGCGCTGCAAGCATCAGGTGAATTGCAAGCGAGCAGCATTAATGCCATCAAAGATCAGCTATTACAAATGCTACAGTCTGAGCGTGGTGATGATATCATTCGCCAAGCAGTGTCTGAAGTCGTCAGCAAGCGCCAGTATGATGCACTGATGCCAGAAGAGACGTTAGACACCGATGAGTTGATACAAGCTCTAGCAGAAGGTGCCACGTTGCAAGCTGACTATAGCAATCGTCTACTCTATAGCCAGACTAGTGAGGGCATTACGCTATACGCCAATGGTCAGCGCATTGACGGGCTTGACGAGGCAGCAGGCGCTGTATTGGTACGTTTGGCGAATGGCGAACACCTAAATAGCCAAGATGTCACCGACATTGATGCAGATGATTTGAGCGAATGGCTAGAGAACGGCTGGGTGTGGATCGACGCGGCTGAATAACTTTGCATAAAGTTGCACGTAATTGGCTTATCTAGACATGAGAAAACCGATACCTGATTGATTCAGATATCGGTTTTTTTATACATATTACTTTTTAAGTTAGAGTCTTTATTGTGACATCAGACATTACTTAAATCCTTGGCTAAGTACCAAGCTCAAGCAAGCTCGCATTACCACCAATAGCAGTGGTATTAATCGTTCTTACCCGCTCAGTGACAAAACGATGGAGGTAATCAGGCGTTAGCATCTCTGACATGCCTTCCATATCGGTCACAGCAATTACTTGCGTCAAAATACCATCTGTATTGGCAAGCTCTTGACTGATTGTCTGTATTTCACTGTTATTACCTGCAACAGCAACTTGCGCGAGACGGTCAATGTATAACAGCGTGATTGTTTGCGAATCATTAGCCACACTCAATACATCATCGCTAATGCCAGTGTCATAAAGCACTTTTGCTGCTTCATCACACATCTCAGCCTGACTAGGACAATGCAATATCACTTCATTGCCCGTCAATAATACAGCGATTAGCTGTCCAAGTACTGCCATTGCACGCGCAGACTCACTGCCGATGACCATCGTCTTACCACGACCAGTGACATATAAGTCGTTGGACTCACCCGTTGCACCCGTCATACGCTGTACTTCATCCAGACTGGGCGCGGCGCTCAATAAATGATGGAATAGACGCTTTGCCTTGTTGACATCACCAGTCAGCAGCGCCAGTTTTGGGATGGCTGCTTGTAGATACGTTGCACGATTGACTGCGCCAAGTAATCGCCAAGCTTCACAAACCTGGGCATGATTTTTTTTAAATTCAGTCGCCATGTTGCTGCTCCTTATGCGATTTCTGGTTGAGTAAGTGATTCAGTTTTAGTATTGGTAGCAGTGTTTTGCTCAGTAGCACTTGTTTGCTCAGTAGCGACTGACTCAGAGCTTAGCTGCATGAGACGGGCAACGTAATGTGGACCACCCGCTTTTGGACCTGTACCCGATAGACCACAACCACCGAACGGTTGGACGTTTACGACTGCGCCGATTTGGTTACGGTTGACATAGGTATTACCGACAAAGGCACGACGTTCAATATGCTCAACAATATTTTCAATACGGCTGTGAATACCTAGCGTTAAGCCAAAGCCAGTAGCATTGATGGCATCGATAAGCTTGTTTAAATCCCGAGCTTGATAACGTAGCACATGTAATATCGGGCCGAAATGCTCACCACCAATCACGTCGATACTTTTGACTTCAATCGCGGTTGGTAACACAAAGGTAGACTGCTCTTGACTCACAACCGAGCTGGCACTCATCGGTGTCTGCGCCAAGATACTGGCCGTTGGCTCAGCGACCATGCGTTCGATATGCGCCTCAAGACCTTGCTTGGCATCATTATCAATGACTGGGCCGACATCGGTAGCTGCATACAGCGGGTTACCCACGACTAGCTCAGCCATATTGCCTTGCAGTAGCTCAATCAACTCATCAGCCACTTCTTCTTGTACACATAGTATGCGACAAGCTGAACAACGCTGACCTGCCGAACCAAATGCAGACAGTACGGCATCTCTGACCACTTGTTCAGGCAAGGCTGTTGAATCGACAATCATGGCGTTCTGACCACCTGTCTCAGCGATAAACACGGGCAACTCCCCGCTGGCTTGCGCATGATCATTTAGACTTTGATTGATACGTTGCGCGGTTTGGGTCGAACCAGTAAAGATGACACCAGATAAATTGTCAGCGGCGGTTAATGCCCCACCCACTTCACCTGCTCCAGTGACAAACTGTAACGCCTCGACTGGTACCCCAGCTTGATACATCAGCTGCGCACCGAAATGCGCGATTAAACTGGTTTGCTCAGCAGGTTTTGCGACAACGGTATTACCCGCGGCGAGTGCTGCCACAATCTGACCAGTATAAATAGCCAATGGAAAGTTCCAAGGGCTAATGCATACAAAGGTGCCGCGCGCTTTATACACCTGACGCGACTGCTTGCCAGATAAATCAGTAAACTCATGCGCTTTTGCGTCTAAGCGTTCCGCTTCATCCGCATAAAAACGGCAGAAATCAACGGCTTCTTTGATCTCATCAATACTGTCTTGCATGGTCTTGCCAGCTTCAACTTGGCACAAGGCCATTAGTTCAGCATAGTTTTCTTCGTAAAGATCAGCGGTTTTGCGCAATATTGCCGCACGTTTTGCCGCTGGCACTGCCTGCCACGCGCTTTGTCCGGCTACTGCGGCATCAATGGCTTGACGCGCCAAGTCTGCATTGGCGTATTGTACGTCGCCTGCGATAACTTCATGATTCCACGGCGCACGCACTGTATGACTATCAAGCTTCTGAGCTTTACCATCCACTGAAGAGTCATGAATTGCTTGCCCATTGATGATAGGAGACGCGGACCATGTCTTTGTTAAATGACTGTCAATCGCGGCTTTGAACAATAGCCACTGCGACTCTACAAATATATTGGGACCAAAGCTGGCACGGCGATCACCATAAATCTCTAAAGGCAACGGAATCTCTGGATTGTTTAACGTATCATTCGCTACTAGCTTGTCATACGGATGCACCGTCAGCTTATCAATCGGATAAGACTTATCTAATAACTGATGCACAAATGAGCTATTTGCACCATTTTCGAGTAAACGACGTACTAGATATGGCAGTAAATCCTTGTGCGCACCAACTGGGGCATAAATACGAACAGGGATCTTGTATGTTTGTAAGATATGGTCATAAAGCGCATCACCCATGCCATGCAAACGCTGAAATTCAAAATCTCTATGCGCACTCATGGTCATCACTGATGCCAAAGTATGAGCATTATGGGTCGCAAACTGCGGCCAAATAAGTCCGCGCAGATGCTCAGACAACAAGAAGCGAGCACAGGCTAAATAAGCGGTGTCCGTGCCTTCTTTACGTGTCCAAACGGGATATCCTGACAAGCCTTTTTGTTGGGCAAGTTTAATCTCAGTATCCCAATAAGCGCCCTTAACCAAGCGTAACGGGATACGATCGCCAACTTCTTTTGCCAAGCGTGCAAGCCAAGCAAAAATAGCAATGGCACGCTTAGAGTAGCCTTGCACTACCAGACCCAGTCCATCCCAACCAGCGGTTAGCGAATCACGATAGAGCGACTCAAACAGCTTTAGAGATATCTCAAGGCGATCGGCTTCTTCGGCATCGATGCTCAAATCCACATCCACTTCGCGTGCCGCTTCGATCAGCAATAAGCAACGCTGACGCAATAATCCCAACACCTGAGCTTCTTGCGTGGCTTCATAGCGTGGATGCAGTGCAGACAGCTTGATAGAAACAGACGGCTTTGGCATACCCTCTTGAACTTTGACATTGGCAGTCGCTTTGATCGCATGCAAATAGTCATTAAAGTATTTTTCAGCGTCTCTATGGGTAATCGCCGCTTCACCCAGCATATCGAACGAATAGGTATAGCCTTTATTGCGATACGGCTGACTGTTTTTGTTGGCGTCTTCAATCGTCTCACCAAGGACAAACTGATGCCCCATAATACGCATGGCTTTTTGCATCGCCGCCCGAATCATTGGCTCGCCCATTCTTTTGGTCATTCGATCCAAAAATCCTGAGGCAGTCGTGCCGTTGTCGATGCTGACGACACGGCCTGTCATCATCATGCCCCACGTCGAGGCATTGACCATAAAACCATTGTCATCTTTTAAATGCTTTTTCCAATCCGCCACACTCATTTTGTCACGAATCAGCGCATCAGCCGTATAATTGTCTGGCACCCGAATCAAGGCTTCAGCCAAACTCATCAGCAAAATACCTTCTTGCGTATCAAGGCTGTATTCAAGTAATAATGAATCGACCATTTTGATCGCTTTGCCATCATTACGCACATACTCAACCAGCTGGCGCGTCTGATCACTCGCAGCTTCACGCTCTTCGTCACTCGGTTTGGCAAGTGGCAATAAGTCAGACAACCAGCGCTGCTCATCAACACTATATAACGGTGAGATGCGTGCATACAGCTCATCTGCAGACAGGTCAATATAGTCTGGCGATAGCATATCGACAGGATTAAATAAAATCGGCTCTTTCGGGGTAAACTGCTCTACTGGGTTCATACCAACTCCATCACTATCGTCTAAAAACCATGATAAATGGTCCATGAGGAAAACTGAGCGCTCTGGTTCACTGTCTATAACCCTACCATATTTAATAGGAATTATTGACTGTAACTCACAGCAATAATCAAAAGACCAAACGGCGCCATCGTAAAACGAGCAAATCCAGCATAAGCTGGAAACGTTTAAGTAGGTCGTTCGAGTGTTAAACGGGCTACGTTAACAATATAAAGGCAACAACGAACAGTTAAGCGGCATTAGTGCCTTCTTCTTGTTAGTAGTGAAAGGAGTTCGATTAATGGTTCAAGGCTGAATATCATTAGGACAATAATCTATCGATTATCATGCTAATAAGCCAAAATCTACCATCTTATATGACGCTAATTCACTGTAAGAAAAACCTCTACGGCGTTGATTGAGGTGATGCGCTTAACCTGGCTATGGTATCATGAAAAAAAATTTCAAACTAACGATATTTAGGATTTAAGACAATAAATATCTACTTTAAAAACAATTAGTTATAACCATCATAACGGCAATGACGCTTTAGTTATAATTTTTTGTTTACTATTGGTCATTAATTGTTTTGTAGAGCATAGAATTTCGGTTAGTTATCGCAAGGCACTTTACTTGAAACACAAAAAAACCCTCCTTATTAATCCATAATAAAGAGGGTCAGAATATACGTAATGCTAGTATGGTTAGCTACATGATATAGACTATCCACATCACGTTAGCGACTTATAAAAGTACCAGCTTTGCCAATAAAATGGCTGTCAAAATCCACACTGGAATCGTAATTTCAGAGAACTTGCCTGTCATCAACTTCACCGCTGTAAAGGTAATAAATCCAAGCGCAATACCATCAGCGATAGAATACGTAAGCGGTGTTAGTAATAATACCACTGCTACTGGTGCTGCTTCCGTCAAGTCTTCCCAATTAATGTCTTTGAGGGTGAACAGCATCAATACCGACACATAGAATATCGCCCCTGCGGTTGCATAAGCGGGAATCATACCAGCTAATGGCGCAAAGAAAATACTGAGCAAGAATAGCACACCCACCGTCACAGCCATCAGACCGGTTCGACCACCTGACGCCACTCCTGACGCACTTTCAATATAACTGGTCGTTGACGAAGTACCCAGCATGGCACCGGCAACCGTAGCCGTTGAATCAGCCAATAGCGCTTTGTCCATATTAGGAATATTGCCGTCTTTATCAATGAGGCCTGCTTTATTGGCAATACCAACCAAGCTGCCTGCTGTATCAAACAGATCAACGAACAAGAAAGCAAAAATAACGCTAATCATGCCAATATCAAACGCGCCTGCGATATCAAGCTGCATGAGTGTTGGCGCAATCGATGGCGGTGCCGACATAATGCCCGTAAACTGCGTGTTACCAGTAACCAAACTGATCAAGGTAATCAGCAAAATACCAATGGTTACCGCACCTGGGACTTTTTTATACACCAAACCGATAATAATAAAGAAACCGAGAGCAGCCATCATAGGGGCAAATGCAGTCATATCACCAAGCATGACCAAGGTCGCATCACGACCTACGATGATGCCAGAGCTTTGCAGGGCAATAAATGCCAAAAATGCACCGATACCAGCAACGATACCTTGCTTAAGGCTCGTTGGAATGGCATTAATAATCCATTCGCGAATCTTGAATAAGCTTAAAAGGATAAACAAACAACCAGATAGAAATACTGCTCCTAACGCTGTCTGCCATGCATAGCCCATACCCAGCACCACACCGTAGGTAAAGAAAGCGTTTAAGCCCATACCTGGCGCTAATGCCACTGGCAATCTGGCATAAATACCCATAATAAAGCAGCCTATTGCCGCTGCCAAACAAGTAGCAACGAACACCGCTCCTTTGTCCATACCCGCTTCTGCTAATACATTGGGGTTCACAAAGATGATGTAAGCCATCGTCAAAAAGGTAGTAATACCGGCAAGAATTTCCGTTTTGACCGTGGTGTTTTCACCGTTGATCCCAAAATAGCGTTCAATTGCATTCATAAGTGTCGCGCCCAGCTTGCTAGTGAAAGAACAAATTTATTGGTGCCTAAAATAAAGATGACGTCAACAAGCAGGTTGCGACGTCATGATCAAAAGGCAACGGTAACAAAGAGCAACATTTTAGAGAAAATGAGATACAAATTCAATCATTACCCGTGCCTTGCTGGTTTAAAACGGAAATAAGGCTGTCTTGGCATTTAAATACTGGATAATAGTTGTATTACTGCCCAACCCTACCTTTAAACCCATTTTATATCGACGATATATTACACCTCTATCAGTAAAATGCAGTTTTTTTCGCTTTAACCTTTTAAAAAAATGACCTTTTCTTCATTTAGCAGTACACTAGTCGGTTGATATAAGTGTGCATAATGCATTGACGCTTCATAGTATGATCGTTTCTGCACGCTGTGCTATATGAAAAATATTATTCGTGCATAATATAAGTGTATTTTGTTGAATACCTTCTATTATTACTAGCTTGTGTTACCAGCTATTACCAGCTTAGTTTCGATGCCCTATATTCTATAGTTTAGAGGTCTTATCTGGTCTACGTATGGCGCGTATACCAGTTATTGTTAATTACCCGTGAGTCCAATACATGCCTGAATCATTAAATATTATCGACCTTATCACCCAAGCCAGTCTATTGGTACAGATTGTGATGGCGCTATTGTTATTAGCGTCTTTGCTCAGCTGGGTCATTATTTTTCGTATGAGTGCACGGCTTGGTACGGCTAAGAACTTTGATCAACAGTTCGAGACTTGGTTTTGGTCGGGTGAAGATTTGGCAAAGTTGTACCAAGGCGTGCAAGGCTCCCCTGAGCGCCAAGGACTTGAGCAGATATTTTATGTGGGCTTTTCTGAATATCTCAGAATGCACAAAAAACGTCAGCCAAAAGATGACATTATCGATGGGGTTGAGCGTAAGCTTCGGGTCGGCTTAGGACGTCAGCAGCAGTTACTAGAATCTGGGCTCACTACCCTAGCCAGCATCGGCTCAGTTGCACCTTATGTCGGCTTATTTGGCACCGTATGGGGCATTATGAATGCCTTTTTGGGACTATCCCAAACTGAGCAGGCGACCCTAGCCTCTGTCGCGCCAGGCATTGCTGAAGCACTAATCGCCACTGCCATGGGTTTGTTTGCGGCTATTCCTGCTGTGCTCGCGTACAACCACTTTACAGCCAAATCAAGCCGTTTGTATGATTCACGCGCACTATTCTGCGATGAGATGACCGGTATGCTCCAACGTGAGACAAGCGTCCAAAGCGTGGTAGATAGAGACAGCGCACTTAATGGTCATGCAGGTCAGGTGACAGGGCTATGAAACCAAACCCTTATCGCCGTGAGAAAAAAGCGCTGAATGCGGAGATGAACGTCGTTCCTTATATCGACGTGATGCTGGTGCTACTGGTGATATTTATGGTAACTGCGCCGATGCTGATCACCGGCGTCGATGTCGAGCTACCAAAAGAGCAAACCAATACCATGAGTCAAAGCCAGCTACCCGTGATTGTCTCCTTAACCGATAGTGGCGAGATTTTTATCAGTTATGAAGACAATGTTGACCTGCCGATTAGTGAGCCAGAGCTGATTAACACCTTGTTTAATTTGCAGGCGCAAAGCAGCGATGCGGGCGCGCAGCCTTTACAGGTCATGATCAATGCCGATCAAAACAATCAATATGGCGCTATCATGACCTTGATGGCAAGCTTGCAGCAAGCAGGTATCCAAAAGGTGGGATTATTAACGGGCGCACCCTTGCCCACACCCTCATCATAATGAATCCTATTGTTAGCACCGCTTGTTATAATAAAGTAGATAATCTGATGAACCTCATCCTTCAACATCATGTCCATGAGTATCACTGCCATGAATAATGCGCCTGCTGTTTATGTGCCGACCCAACCTGAAGGCAATGGGCTGACACTGCCTACGCTCCTCAGCTTGCTTGCACATGGTCTGGTGATTGGCATACTTATTTATACCTATCAGAATACAGAAGTTGAAACGGTAGGTAGCTTAGAGACCGTCATGGTATCCCCTGAACAGCTGGCTGAGATGCAAGGGCAAATCCTTGCCAATCGTGCCGCTGCTGCCAGTGCTATGCAAGCTGATAGTGGTACGATTGGCTCATTCAGTGATATGCCAGAGAACACGGCTGACAGTAGCGCTAGCATTCAAAACCCCAACCAACCAAACTCTCAGCGCGTGCCTGTCTTTACACGCTCTGACGATCCTGCCAGTCGCCCGATGCTGATGAGTGAAGAACAGCATCAGCGGCTACTTGAGCAAAATCAAGAATATGAGCGCAATATGGCTGAATGGGCAGCACAGCTAGATGAGTCGGTAGTAGAAGAACACAGTCAAGTTGAACAAGATAAAAGACAACAGCTCATCGAAGAACAAAAACAGCTTAGGGATTACCGTAATAAACAAAACAACCCGCCTAAAATTACACGCCCTACTGCTACTGATAAAAATTTAAAAATTGACACTGGTAGCTCTGGCAGTGCCAGTAAAAACTTTAGCTTATCAGAAGATGGTGAGTCGACCCTCTCTGGTGATTCTTCTACTTCTAGTACGGCAAAAGGTAGTAGTCGCTCTGCCTCAAGTGGCAGTCGCGGTGCCAGCAATGGTGAAATTATCAATTTAATCAAACGCAATTATAGCCCGCCAACCGCTGCCAAAGGCTCGAATCAGCGCGCCACCTTAACCATCACTGTCAATGCGAGCGGCAATGTGGTCAACGTCTCCGCTTCAGGACCTGATAGCGCGGTCAATGAAGCAGCCAAACAAGCAGTTTTGAATACTGGCAGCTTACCGATTGATGCTGATGATCCTAAGTACCCTACTTTTACCATACAATTTAAAGGTAGCAATTAATCAGTTACCCAGTTCCTATATTATTGATAACGTTACCTTAAACTGCTTGCACTGCGTGTAATATTGCCATACCGTAACGGTAAACTTAGCCCCTATAAAAAATAACGATTAGACTATTTCAGGAGTTCAATTCGGTCATGCGTACTCATCAGAAGTTATGCCTTTCTTTACTTGCCAGCACCTCAACCTTGCTTATTTCTTCCAACTTGTTGGCGGCGCCTGTCGTCTTAGAATTGGATTATGATATTCCAGTCCAACAAAACCAAGTGGCTTTTGTGCCGTTTGCCGGTGATTCTGTGCTATCGCCGATTATTCTCAATGATTTGAGCAAAACTGAATTAAAGGTGACCAGTAAAGATTTGCCACAACAGCCGCGCAGTATTAGCGAGCTGTCAGGCACATTACCGGTTTGGCAAAGTATGGGAATTCCTTACCTAGTGGTCGGTAGTACTCGCAGCAACCGCGGTAAAGTAGTCACCGATTACGAAGTGATTGATATCAAATCTGGCCGAGTGATTGAAGGCAAGCAAAGCTTAACGGCTGACAATAATAAAGAAAGCATGCGCTATGCCGGTCACGTCATCGCTGACAAAGTTTACGAGCTGATTACTGGCATTCCAGGTGATTTCTCCGGACGTATTGCTTACATCGAAGAAGTTGGCACTGGTAAAGAAAAAGTATCGCGCTTAAAAGTCATGGATGCTGATGGCGAAAACGCTAAAACCATTACTGAAGTTGCTGGTTCTATATTCTCCCCATCGTGGTCACCAGATGGTAATCGCATCGCCTATTCTGTACAGCGCGATAAATCATATCCTGTTATTTATGTACAAAACGTGAGCGGCGGCAGTGCAAGTGCTTTGACGCCATTTTCTGGTAGCAATTTAAGCCCATCATTCTCACCAGATGGCAGCAAGATACTGTTTTCTAGCAGCTTTGAAGGCAGTGCTAATATTTATGAGATAAGTGCCAGCGGCGGTAAACCTAGACGAATCACCAATTGGCCAAGCAGCGAGGTACAGCCAAGCTATGCACCCGATGGCAAATCTTTTGTATTCGTCAGTGACCGATCAGGATTTAACAAACCACAGATTTACCGTTATGAGTTTGGATCAGGAAATACGACCAAAGTATCAAATAGCGGTTATGCCACTAGTCCGCAGTTTAGTAGCGATGGCTCACAAATTGCCTTTTTAAGTGGTCGCTCAGCGGCGATCATGAATAGCGGCGGTGCTATCACTACGAATTTGGGCAATACGGGTATCGATGAAGCACCGAGCTTTTCGCCTAACGGTAAGCGTGTGGTCTATGCTTCTACCCAAGGCGGCAAAGGTATATTAACCATCAAATCACTGAACGGTGGTGAGTCATTCGGTAAGTCTGGTCAAGGCACTATTCGCTCACCAGTCTGGTCATCCAGCCCTAAATAAACCCTCTCGCTCATTATCTTTCTTAATCCATTAAGCCTTGCCTATAAAAAAGCGCCTAATAAATAATTAGGCGCTTTTTTATGTTGCAGAGAATGGTTAAGTCATTTTTGTACGAACCATTTTCGCTTAAAAAACTATTAGCTAAGAATTTAAATAATAGTGTTATTCATCACTTGGATCACCCGCTGATGGATTGGGATGCCGCAATTTTGCCACATCTTCAGCGGTAACGGTATCGGTAAAACCATTTAGGTCACTGACCACATATTGAGTAACCGCAGCCATCTGCGCATCGTTCATCATCCCATGGAATGACGGCATACCTCGAAAGCCATTAATCAAGATATCAATGATGTAATACTTTGATTGCATCTTACTGTTATTCGCCAGTGGTGGGTAGTAGCCTGCGCCATCAGCACCCTCGCCTTTGTGCATATGACACGCCGCGCAAGAGTCGTGATACAGCTTTTTGCCATCTGTCGTCACAAACCCATTTGTGCCTTCAAACTTTGCGTCCCACTTAGTAATACTTGGGTCATCTTCCATATTGGGCAATGAGCTGTCGTCGACAATATTGATAGGAGGTGCATTAAGCTCCTCACGGCTCATATAAACACCGCCCCACGCACCCGTATTTCGGCTTTCTTGATAGTCATTGGTTGTTAGGGAATCCTGATCTTGCACACTGGAAACCGTCACTTCATCATCTGACTGTTGACTACAGCCTAACAGTGCTGCACTGCTTATCCCACTCAGCAGCATCACCGTCAGCAATTTGGGTGTCATGTCTTTCATGACTTTTTTCTTCAAGATTGCCTTTTTCACGATTGCATTGTCCATGATAGCCTCTGAATTTTGTAGTTACTCATATTAACCAAGCGTTATTAAACAAGCATTTTTGCTTTTTTATGTAGGCGCTTCGCGGCATCCATACCAGATAAAATAGCGCCTTCTTGCCATGCCGGAATGTGTGAGCAATGCTCGCCCGCCAGCACAATACGATTATCAATACTGCACAAAGTGTCGTAATGCTGACGACGGGTCGACTCATTCCAAATCCCATAACAGCCAAGCGTCCATGGGATACGGTGCCAGACAACTGATGTCCCTGCGCGGAATTCTTTTGGATACTGAGGATGGATGTATTTACCATAAGCAAGCGCGACATTAATACGTTCTTGTGGCGTTAAGGTATTAAACTTATAAGACGTAGGACCATAACCATACGCGCCGAGTAACACGCCCGTACCGTCTTTGAACATATTTTGTGACGGATAGGCAATTTGCGCAATGGGCATATCGGTATAAGTCAGACCACCAAATATCCACTCATCCTCTTCCCAAAAGCGACGGTTGAACTCTAGACCAACTTTATAAGAGGTTTCGTAAGGCACAGCGGCCATCGCCTGCTTCATCGGTTTTGAGACATTGATATCAATCTGCGTCAGCACCGTTAGCGGAATATTGCACACGCACCAATCTGCACGAATGGTCTTGGTAGCACCATCTGGACTGTTGCTGTCTACATAATCGACGGTGACGCCACTGTCATCTTGATGAATTTTAGTGACCTTTGCATTAAACTCAATCATATCGCGGCATTCACGGGTGAACGCATCACCAATTTTCCCCATGCCGCCTACTGGCTGAAACATCGTCGGTTGATGAGCATAAGTCATATGGTTGCCATAAATATCTGCCCACATACCCGAATCCAATATCTCACTGATTGGCAAAGGTTTTGATGGTGTCGCATCGGGCATCAAGCCACCGCCGGGAAAGACACTAAAGCCACGATGTTTACTGGTTTCATTACTGGCGCGATAGCGATAATCTTTATCCAGCACACCCCAGCCTTTTAAACCTTCTAATAGCTTTTCTTTGTCCTCAGTATTGACCGAACGATCAAGACCACCGACGTTGACTGACTTTGATAGCAGCTCCGCGACATGACCTTGGATGTCGTTTTTCACATCACCCAAACGCTGAGGTACACCATTGAAATGATCAGTACGATGCAAATAAGCGCGATCATTGGTTTGGATAAAGGGCTGCATCTCAACACCAAACTGTTTGCAATAATGGAAGATGGCATAATGATGGCTTGGTAAACGCCACGGCCCACCATTAAAATAATTGCCCTCTTCAAAATCGCAAGTGACTTCTTCACCGCCAAGCTCGGTATATTTATCACCGCTGTTCAATGTCCAGCTACGACCGCCGCCACGATTTTGATATTCGAGCACTTTCACATCGTAGCCCGCTTTGCGTAACTCATAAGCCGCGGTCAGTCCGCCAAGACCCGCACCAAGAATGACGATACTAGCGCCCGGAGGTGCACCTTTAAGATCCATGGTCTCTTTAAAACTCGACTCTGACGCAAATCCTAACGTCGTCATTGCCTGATACATCGCTGTCGCGCCTGCGGTTTTACCAATCATCGAGAGCAGTTGGCGCCGCGTTGGTGATTGAAGCATGTCTTTCATAATAATGTCCTTAAAGTAGACGTCATGTATAACGGTAGGCAATCGTCTTTGGCATTTTGCTTTTATTATCGGCTCAGTTTATATCGAACCTTTATCTTACCAAGCCTTAATGCATTACCGTTTTAACCTTAATTCTCTTACTGTAATCAGCGTCTAAAACGCCTTTATAAGTTCTTTATTCGACCATTTATCTAAATAGAGTCAAACTAAGCGCGGCGTCTAGAGCGTAAGATGGCGCGGATGATAAACATAATAATAGCAATCGCGACGATAATACCGATTATCGCCAGTAAGCCTGCGTACTTAATCAAGAAAGGCTTATCAACGCCAGTATTTGCGATACGATCGACATCGCTGGCATTCACGTCGCTGCTGGTAAGACCACCAAAATTCACCCGTACGTAATTGGTAATACCAGCGATTTGCTCGCTATTTAATTCGTCTGAAAATCCTGGCATGATGGGCGACGTATTGGTTGCCCCTGCTACCCCATGAAGAATCATATTGACCAGCGCATCAGGTCTTTCGCGGCGGATACTACTCAGGCCGACGATAGGGGCATAACGTGCATCAGGCTGACCATAACCGTCAACCCCATGACAACTACCACAGGTGGCTAAATATAATGATTCGGGGGAATTACTGCCATTACCTACTTTAGCTTTTGCCTGTTTCAAATATTCTTTTTGCGCCAGTAGATCATGAGTGATAGATTCGTTGATTGGCGTTGGTAGGCGCGACACATCTACCGCAGACACTTTATCGTCGGTCTGGACAGCAGGTACTGCCTTCAGATAAGAAGCAATGGCACTCAAGTCTTCGTTTTTTAAGTAGCGCGTACTATGTGCAACTGCCTCGCCCATGGGACCACCAGCGTAAGCACGTTGATCAAGCTCACCCGTACGCAGATAAGTGACGATATCCTGCTCACTCCAGCTGCCGATACCGCTCGACTCATCAGGCGTAATATTTGGTGCATGCCAATGACCGAGCTGGGCACCAGATAAGTACATACTCTTATCAAAACCCATCGTACTATTACGCGGAGTATGACAAGTACCGCAGTGCTCCAGATTATTGACCAGATATTCACCGCGTTTTTGGGTCTCGTTCAGTCCGTCGCGCTTTTCAGTAGACGGTACGTTGAGCAAATTCCAGCCAATCATTAAACTGCGAATATTAAAAGGAAATGGCAAGTCTGTTTTTTCTTTAGGAGCTTCTTCAACCGCTGGTACTGTTTGTAAATAAGCAAACAACGCACTGATATCTTCTTCTTTCATACCACTATAAGAAGGGTATGGCATGGCAGGATAAAGCATATGATTAGGCGCACGACCTTTTTGCAGCGCATTCTTTAAATCCGCTTCGGTATAGTCGCCGATACCGTAACGTTTGGATGGCGTAATATTGGTGGAGTAAATCTCCCCCATTGGGGTCTCGATTGGTGTCCCACCGGTATAGTCCTCACCATGACATGCCATGCAATCGGCCGCACGGGCAATGTAGGCACCGCGATTGACAAGCTCGCTATTGGCAGGGCTAATATTAGGTAAACTAGTATTAGGTAAACTAGTATTAGGTAAACTGGCATTGGCTAGGCTTGTATTAACGCTGCTTGCACCTTCAGCCATCGCAGCGTTGGAGGTCATACCAATGACGAGCATCGATAACATCATAGAAAGTGGCTTCATAATATCCTCATATAGCTGGCACCTAGGGTGTTTTAAGTATTTTTAATTCGTGACAGTGATTATTCAACCGTATCTACATTCAAAAAATCCAAGTCTTCCACTATTTATCTATACTTTTGCTGTGTGTTCTTCGTAATAAATATTAAAAGTCGATAACGAATTTTTCTTTATTATTCATAAGGCAATTATCAAGCTTAGTTACCGTAGAATGTCTGTCCTCCTTACTAAGGTAAAACTATTTTGCTAAAATTGTTCGATTAGTAACTTAATCCTCCTATTTTTTTACAAAAATAAAAGTTCCTATAATCAGCACTGAGTTTTTAATTAATTAATATATTTTTTTATATTATTATTACTGATGTTTTAAAATACTGATGAAAAACAACTACTCATCATTATGAATCGCTCAATTCATTTTTTTCTAGTGACGAACCAGTTAAAAAAAACTTAATGAACGCATAATTTAGCTGTTATTTTTAATTTCCACTGTACATAATACATACACAGTACAGAATCAGCATACTGTCCCTGCTTTCCCTAGTATTTACTATATGTATGGCATTAGCCGTTGTATAACACGGTAATTTGTTTATGATGAACGCTGTTTTAACAATGCCAACTGTGTCCTGAGATATCCCTATGAAACTCTTCATTATGACTTATATACTTTCGGCGACGATGCTATTAACCGCATGCCAATCTTTTCAATTTTTCGACAGTCCTATTCCTGTTACGGCGTTGTCAACCAAGGTCATTGATAAATAGCTTTACTCATGACAATAAAAAAAGCAGATATCAAATTGATATCTGCTTTTTTGGTTTACTTACTAAATGCTAAGGTCTAATAATATTGACATTATCAGCACGCTTTATAGTCGGTTCAATATAATTTGGATACAAAGAAGGCGAGTGAAAGTACTACAAATAGTAGACTAAGCGAGCCTGACACCGTATCTAATTTATATGGGATTGACCATATCATAATCGTACTTTAGCAAGTTGATGTGGCTGGTTGATGCTTTATGATAGTCTTAGCCAAATGATCACCGAACCAAATAGCTGTATCGATATCGCCTTTCCCTGGGGTCTCTTCAGGTGGACCATCAAGGGATTGCGTCATTAATCCTAAAAAGCTAGATAGACGGTTCAAGTCATGAGCCTCATGACCTGTCGGCATTAATGGTAAGCCGATCCAATTCATACCATGCTGCATGGCATATAGAGAAATCTGCTGTAGCACAGCAAGTTTATCACCACTCAGTCCACCCGAGTTGGCAAAAGCGGCTGCCCACTTGCCTTCCCATTTTCTGTGATACCAGCGCTTTGAGGTCTCATCCATAAAAGTCTTAAATTCAGCAGTCACGCTGCCCATATAGACGGCACTACCAAAAACGAGCAAATCTGCCTGATCTAAAAAATCCCAGTCGACATCGTGAACATCGACGGCTTTTGCCTGCGCTTCTGGAAGTTGCTGGTGCGCCCCCATGACGATTGCTTCAGCCACACGCTTGGTATGACCGTAGTTGCTATGATAGATGACGGCAATCGATACACTTTGCTTGTTGTCAGTCAGTGTAGATGTCAAAGATGCTGTGGCAGATGTATTCATACAAACTCTAATAATAGCTATAAATAATTGAATAGAAATAAAACGGATTCAGGGCACTTAGTATCTACCAGTGTCCGGTAGGTTTATTCTTACTGGGTAGCAGAGCGGCGCGCAATCACCAGTGCCATCCGTCCTGTCGCTGGCTGCCGTAAATGCGTCTGACGTCGATAAGAGTAATAACGAGCATCGGCATAGCTACAGTCTATAGGTGACTCGTTGCACAATATTACACCAGCAGTGCTTAACTGATCAGCAGCAAGTCTTGGTAAGTTCAGCTTAATTTTATCCGTGTTTACTTTAGCGTAATTTGATAGTTTATCAACTGACTTATGTAAGTATCGAGGATCAATATTTAACTCTTTACTCATATCAGTACGACTGTCATCAGCGATCTGATTCTTAGAAGCCATCACGTAGCGCTCATCAAATTTTTCAATACTGGCTGACGTCAATGACTGACTGTCTATACACCCTGCCAGCAGCTTATCGCGAACTTGACTGCCTACTTCATAATTTTGTTGGCTGATACAGACACCAATCCATGCCATGATTTGCCCTGAATCAGTAAAACACTCAGTCGTTGCTTTGATGACGCCACATGCCAACCCTTGCCAACCCGCGTGAATAGCGGCAATTTTGCCACTGGCTGGTTGGTATAGAACGATAGGCACACAATCAGCAGTCATTATCGCTAGACCCACCCCTGCTTGCTGGCTCAACATAGCATCAGCCGCCACCGGTCGCATACTTAGCGCTGTGGCGTCAGTATCATGAATGCGATTGCCATGCACTTGATTGACCCAATGCAGTCTTTTAATAGGCGTATATCGCGCGCTGATTGATGGCAAGCTAGTAAACTGCTCATTCATCGCCGTCAGAAGCCGCATGCGATTGTCTAAGACCTCGGCAGCGCTATCATTGACGTGCAAGCCTAAATTGAGCGTGCCATAATCCGCTTGTCTCAGCTGGCTGGTTATATCAGCCTCGCATTCATCCTTATTGGTGAATGCGGCTGTCTGAAAAACCGCCACATCCTCTAGCTGCGCTAGTAATGTCATAGGAAGCTTATGAGTCATGGCTGATTTACCGTCTTAATGAGTCGTCTTTACGTCACTGATAGCTATTTACTGCTGTTATCTGTCTATTATAAGCGTATTTACACTGCTTACACAGAACGGTTACTCTTCATCGTAGCCATCACTTAACACTGTCATTAGCTGCTGCATATCTTCAGGGATTGGCGTTGTGACTTCGACATCCTCACCTGTCGTCGGATGAACAAAACCCAACGTATAGGCATGCAGGGCTTGGCGCGGGAAGTTGCTGATCGCCTGACGCTGTGCTTCTGTCAGACCTGCCCGCAGTTGACGGCGACCGCCATAGACGCGATCGCCTACAATCGGATAGGTGATATGACTTAAATGCACACGAATCTGGTGCGTACGACCCGTCTCAAGACCCACGTCTAACAGACAGTAATTACCATTGAGCGCGGTCACATTTAATAAATGCGTGACTGCTTCACGACCTGCCGTCATGACCGTCATTTTGGTACGCTGACTACGGTGACGACCGATCGGTGCATCGATACGGCGATGACGCAATAAACTTGCCGCATCCCCTGCCACCACACACTGATAATGACGATAGACTGACTTGTCTTTTAGCTGATCCATCAATGCCATTTGTGCAGGTTTAGTCTTGCCAATAAGCAACAATCCAGAAGTGTCTTTGTCAATGCGATGCACCAGACCGGCACGCGGCAAATGATGCTGCTGTGGATAATGATATAGCAACGCATTAACCAAGGTGCCCGTCTGATTGCCAGCGCCAGGATGAACAACCATGCCAACTGGCTTATTAATCACCAAGACATCATCGTCTTCATACACCACATCGATATCGATGTCTTCTGGCTGATCTTCACTATGCTGCTGCAACGTCGTTGATAGATGTATGACATCACCTACTTTGACTCGAATTTTTGGTTTTTGCACGCTATCGTTATACAGTAAGCTACCATCGCTGATCCAGCCTTGCAACTGCGCACGCGAAAAGTCGGTAAACACCAGTGATGCCAGCTTATCGATACGTAGACCAGCTTCTTCTTCGGTGACCGTGTAGCTGGCATCGATAATGACTGGCACCGCTTGGCCTATAGTTGGCGCTTCATAATCAGCGTCATCGTCGTCACTGTCATCAATCCCTTCATCAGCCTCATCGGCTTCATAGTCCTCAATCATCTCGTCATCGAGCATATCACTATCTTTTGAGGCAGCATCTTTTGAGACAGCACCTTCTGAAACAATACTTTCTGACGCTTGTGACATAGCATCGTCTGAGAGGGCTTCATTGGACACAGTTTTTGCGTTGATGCGGTCTTCAGTTTCTAGCTGCTTAGCATCAGATGATTCATTACTTTTTAAAACTTTATTTGGCATGGAAGGCTCTTGCGCTGATAAATGTGGCGCTGATAAATCAGTATCTAGCGATTGATTCGGTGATAAATGGGTGGTCATAGTATTATTATTCATAACAGATTTATATTTATATATAGCAAAGTCCCTGACAGGTTTTTGTAAGGCACTTTATAAGAGAATATAATAGGAAAACATAATGAGAAAATATAGTGCTGTATAAGAAAAACAATGCCGTGCCTTGATGATTAAAATCTATCATGGTCAAAAAAGCAGAGGCAATACTGCCATAGTGTAGCATGCCAAGCGCTCAAGCCCTATAGAAGCTGACTGTTATCTCTCACTTTATGCATATCATTTGATACCTAAATCATTGACGATTAACTCTCTAAAATATGACATTGCTGTAATTTACTGTATATTTGTCGATGTCAGTGACATTCGATATCGCTCGTTGCGGCGGCTCATGCTAAACTGCAAAGCTGACACGTTATAGATGAAACATAATAGACAAAGACGTTTAGGATATATCCGCAGGTCAAACTGTCATACACTAAGATAAATATTGCAGGCTTGCTAAAATTCAAAGCAGCCTAGATAAATGAACTGCAAAATAGATGACGAAAAAATAGACGAAACGGTGGTTATTCTATAAAGTAAGCGTTATTTTACTGTATGCTATGGCACGGTATTTTTAAAAACGTCCCTCTTAATAGGTCATAGCAAAAACTGCCTTTGATAAAAATCATGTCAATTACGAGTCGTCTTAACCACTAGCACGCTCAATAATAGACAGTTAACTGGTGCGATAAGCATCGTTTTTATTATTAACCTTATAATATATAGTATGATAGCGTCGCTGCTATTATGCGCCTTGTGTCGGAGAAGAAGTATGCACGCTGTTGGCAATACGTTTATCAAACTATCCTCAATCACCCTGCTTGCAATAAGCGTTAACTTGGTGGGTTGTCAAACTTTTAAGAACCTGACCAACAAAGACGTCGATGCAGTCGAAACTGCGGAAAAGTCAGAGCAAGGCTACTATAACGATGCCATCGCTCAGATTGATAAATCTCGTTATATTCAAGCGATTGAAGACTTGACCAATCTGCGTACCTTTTATCCTACCGGACAATATGCTGAGCAAGCCCTGCTCGATATGATGTATGCCCAGTATGAAAGCGGTAAGTTCGAATTGGCAGCGGCTAGTGCCGATCAGTTTATCGGTCTCTACCCTTCTAACCCTCAAGTCAGTTACGCCTATTACGTGCGCGGTGTCGCCAATATGCAAGGCTCGTCTGAAGGCCTTAAACTGTTTAAACTGAACCAAGCTGAACGTGATACTGCCTATCTGCGTATCGCTTTTGCCAACTTCCAAGAGCTCATTAATAAATACCCAAATAGTCCTTATACGCCAGATGCTGCGCAGCGTATGACCTTTATTTACAACCAGTTTGCCGAAAGTGAGCTGAGTGCCGCTAGTTGGTATATTGAGCGTGAGGCTTATGTCGCTGCTGTCAACCGTGCCAAATGGGTGTTTCAATACTATCCACTGAGTGAATCTGTACCCGAAGCCATCGCCATTTTGGCCTATAGCCATGAAAAACTGGGGCTAACGGACTTAGCAAAAGAATACAAAACTCTATTACAGATCAACTATCCGAATTGGCTGACCAGTGATGGACGCGTTAAGCTCAACACCAAACGTGACCGCACTTGGTTTAACAAGCTAACCTTTGGTAAGCTTGGCCGTTCAGGTATTAAAGACAGCTCGGTCTCTGAAGGCAATTATACTGGCGCAACCAAAACTCAAGTTATTCGTAATGCTAGTCAATTGAGACTGCCTAGCGAAAACACTACGTCTGCCAACGCACCGAGAGCCAATACTTCTCCTACACGTGGTAATGGCATCAATGTAGGATTGGGTCTGCCTGAGGCGTCAACTGAGCGCGTGACTAGCCAATCGAGCACTGGCTCTACCGCTAGAGAAGCGAATGTAGATCCACAAAATATCAACCCTACACGCCGTACAACGCTATCTGACCAAGGTGTTGGTATCACGCCATCAAATCCAAATGTCGATAGTACTGATATGGATGATGAATAAATGCTCTAGAGTTAAGATGGCTTATCTACGTTAATTAAGATAGCATTTTTTCTTTTTAACATATTAAGAAACAGTATGAACTAAATAAGGCCAACGCTCATGTTGGCCTTATTTAGTTCATACTAGGGTGTTTCCTCAATCTGAACGAAAGCACCTAAATGGGTTAAAAATATTAATCACAGCATTTCCACTCGCATGATGATCGCATCTCATTGCACCGATAACGACACTTATAAGCTCAGCCCAGAAACTCTTCACCTGTCCCCTCATTTTATGCCCAACGTTTCCAACCCTCATCATGTAATCGCGTGACTTTTTTATTTCTTAAAGTCAACCATACTGTAGTGGCATAATATTATAGGAATCGAGGACATGCGCAACATGAAGCGCAGCGAGTCTATATCCTTAGTTCTCAGAAGATAAGAAAGATACCAAAAGTAGACCGGCCCCCGATAAGTATCGAGGGCCGGTAAGGTATTCAAAAGGTCTTCAGGCGGTTATTAATACATTAGTTTTCTAGTGCTTCAATAGCGTGTTGACCTACTTCTGTGTGATGCAGCACCTTACCAAAGGGTAAGGTAGTTTCTCCTGGGCCTTGGGTGAATACTAGTACCGGTGTATTGGTGTGAGTGCCGGTGGCCCAAACTACATTTTGCTGTTCTGCCACTTCGCGAGCCAGCAGATTCTGGCGATTGTCGTCAGTTTGGTAAGCGAAAAAGGCGCCGTTAGCGTTCATTTTTGGGACAGTTTTGGTGCTCAGATAAGGATGGCCTTCGGTATAAAAAGGATTGTCTTCGGTTGCGAGCACTCGCTTGGCCTGAGCTTCGGTGATATCGAAACCAGTTTCAGCGTTTACAATACGGGCTAAGCTAGCAGGTGTTTGCTGGTCTGCTTCTAATGCATCGAACTGGCTATAGAAGATATCGCCGTAGGAGGACTTCTGCTCGTATAGTTTATCGAGGGTCGCTACGTCGCCGAAGTTGAAGAGTGGTTGAAACTGTTGCTCTTTGAACACGTTGCCCGGTAGGTCACGTCCATGGGGTAGATCGTTAGCAGAATAGCTGAAGCCAAAGCCACCTGTTTCGTGATCGGCAGTCACCACAACAAGAGTATCGTCACGGCCTTCCGCCCAATCCAATACGTGATTAAGTGTTTCGTTCAACCGCAGCATTTCGTGCAGCATAGTGCCAGTGTCGTTGTAATGCCCTGCCCAATCGATTTGCCCAGCTTCGATCATCAGAAAAAAGCCTTTATCGTTTTTGGACAACGAATTAATCGCTTTTTCTGACATTTCTTTCAGCGTTGGTATAGTGCGTGCGGGGTCATTCTTAGTTTGGTGCTCGGTAATACCGTTTGGCAACGCTGAGTAAGCAAACAGGCCGAGTATCTTGCCGTCGGCCTTTTCCATCTGTGAGCGATTGAATGCTAGGTCATAGTTCTTCTGCTGTGCTTCGGCGATCAAGTTTCGGTTGTCTTTACGCTTAGATTTAATAACGACGCTACCTTCTGATAGCACTTCCAATTCTTGGCGGACAGCTGATTGCTCGTCATTAGCGGATTCAGGAATCCAGTAACGCAGACCGCCGGACAACATGACATCTACGTTATTGTTCAGCAGATCAACCGCAATTTCATTTTCCAGACTGCGGTGACTCTGGTGCGCGGCAAAGCCTGCTGGGGTTGCATGAGTAATACGGGTATCGGACACCAGCCCGGTAGATTTTCCTAGTTTTTTGGCCTTTTCCAGTATGCTTTCTGCGCTATTACCGTCTTTATTTGTGCCAACCATCTCAGCGCCAGCTAGCTGACCGGTTGCCAGTTGTGTGGCGGAAGCGGCAGAATCGACCACTAGGTTGTTGTTGGCGTGGGTCATGGAAATACCCATACGGCCGTTGGCGGCGATTCGGTCAAAGGCTGTCGTGCCGTCGGTGATTACCGAATTTGGCGCTTGCTTGGCATACGCCAATAGTAGACCAACTTGTTGTGGCCCCATACCGTCACCAATGATCATAATGACATTTTTGGCTTTTTCCGGCGTGGATTGTACTGCTTGCGGCGCGGACTGCATTGTTGTACACGCTGTCAGCATGAGGTAGGTTGTGACCAACCCTGCTGCTGTGGCTTTACGGACGTTCATAATCAAATCCCATTGCGGTTTGTGTTTTTATGGCTATTTGGGTGCGGCTACTGCTGCCTTAGCTGTCGTCCAGATGTTTATCTATCATGGGGTAGATCTCGGTCACCAACGGCGCCGATTATTTCACTGTTTTTTACCTACAGCAGAATTAGCAGACAGGGTTTTTTACGCAAATCTTCATGAAGTACGCGCACTCCATGGCTCATTGAACTCATACCGCTCTCTTAATAACTTCCCTATAAAATGGATGCTCATTGCAGTGAGAGAGAGTTCAAACGAACACACTAACACAATTCTGTTACAATCTTGCACCGAATTTCATGACAAATTAAGCGGTTTCTCACCTAGTCTGAAACTATTTTAGGTATCGGTAGTCCCCATTTATGAATTGTATGTAGACCTTGTGGTAAAATATGCGTCCTTATGAGCATTCCAAACCACATTCTCGAACAATTAAATAGCCAAGCTGACTTAATCAGTATTATTGGGCGTCACACGACGCTTAAACGTGCTGGAAGTGAGTTTAAGGGCTGCTGCCCTTTTCATGGTGAAAAATCGCCTTCTTTTTATGTCAATCCACAAAAAAACATTTACCACTGCTTTGGCTGTAGTGTCGGCGGCAATGCCATCAGTTTTTTACGTGATTATGAGAACCTCACTTTTATTGAAGCGGTCAATGAACTGTCAAAACAAACCGGTATTGAAGTCCCAAAAGAAGAACAGCAAAACGTCAGTTATCAGCGCACAAAAAAACAACCTGCTATAAAACCTACCACGCGTGCGCCGGCTGAAACCGTTAAATTTCAGCCAACTGCCGATGAGCAATTACCATCAAGCATAGCGCCTGATTATCAGCAGAAAAATTATGCAGATCAGCCTACTTATAATGACAGCAATAGCCATGACACCAGTTATGACAATAGCTATGAAGACAGCTACGACGGTTATCCATCGTTAGACGCTTACGATTCAGCGCCTTACCCGACGGATTCTTATCCCACCGATTATCAAGACACAGCTGATAATAGTGCTCCACCTGCATGGTTGACCGATACCAATGTTGGTGCAGGCTTACCTAGTGATAATAGTGTCTCTGATAAAGACGGAAACCTATACGATCTGTTAGAGCAAATTCAGCATTTTTATCAGCACAGTCTGACGACCCACCCTCATGCCAAACATTACTTTTTATCGCGTGGTATCACGGAAGACATCTTTGAGACTTTCGGTCTAGGCTATGCGCCATTTGGTTGGCAGCATCTTGAGCATCAGTTTCCGCAGGACATTGAAGGACTCAAAGCTCTAGGTCTGGTTCGCCAATCGGAGTCCGGACGCGATTATGATCTACTACGTGATCGGGTGATTTTTCCAATTCGAGACAATCAAGGCCGCACCATTGGCTTTGGTGGTCGCGCGCTCGATGATGAAGTGAAGCCTAAATACATTAACTCCTCCGACTCGCCCGTTTTTCATAAGCAGCACGTACTGTATGGCTATTATGAATCTCGCCAGCAGCGCGCAGACAGCTGGTTAGTGGTCGAAGGTTATATGGATGTGATTGCCCTTTACCAAGCCGGTATCTATGGCGCAATTGCTTCTATGGGTACAGCGATTAATGAGAGCCAAATATCACGGCTATTGACCCTCAACCCAACCCTCACACTGAGTTTTGATGGTGATAGTGCTGGACAAAAAGCCGCTTGGCGCACGCTAGAAGTTGCTCTGCCTGTACTGGCTGATGATAAAGAGCTGCGGTTTTTGACCTTACCGAATAATCATGACCCTGACACCTTTATCAAGAGTCAGGGCGGTGACGCCATGCGGGAGCAAATCAAAAATGCCATGCCGCTGTCACAGTATATTTTTGCCTACTTAAGCGAACGCTACGATTTGACCTTGGTAGAAGGCAAAGCCAAGCTGATGTCACAGGTACGCTCACTAACCATGGCGCTTCCCAAAGGCAGTAGCTTTCGTTACCTGCTGAATAATGACATTTATCAAAAGCTTGGTGGCAAACGCAGTCAAAACATCGAAGCGAAAGACGCCCTGCTAGATTTTGATGGTGACATGACCATCAGCCAGCAGTTGCAGCTGTGCTTTTTATTCCAACCGCGCGCCTTACTCGAAGACCCTATTGAATCGATTTGGCAACAAGCAGGTATCAGTGACTTACAGCTGCCTGCGCATATCAAACAGAAAGCTGCGAGCGATACCCTGCGTCCACTTGCTTGGGAAGACCTGCAAGATACCGACCTGTTGGATATTGTCAGTACGATCAAGCGTTGCCTAAAGCATCTACCAACAGATGCTAACGCAGCAGCGCACTTTATATTGTCTAACGTACAGCCGATGACTCAAGAGACACTCAGCCGTAGTTGGGGTGGGTTCTATAAAACGTTAACGGCAAGAAATATTTTAAGCCTTGATGAATTGGTCGAAAATTTAGTCATGCAATTGCTTAAGCTACATTTGCAAAAAAAGATGCAAGAGCTGATTAAAAATCCTGACCACATTAAGCTAGCGATAGTTCGTAAGCAGTCACAGTTATTAAATGATTGGCTACGTGCACAGCAAGCCGAACAATCAGCGCAGATGGTCACGGTTCAGTCTTAATATTTGGTGTTATTTATGTTTTATAAAATGCCAGCCCTTTAAAAGTATGATGATTGACCCCACTAATAATGATTATGGTCAGTCGCTCAGACCGTTTCTTTATCGTTAAGCAGATAGTAAAAAATGGTAGAGAGCATTCACTACCTCGTGCTTGATTACACTGGTCTGTGTTAAACTGTGTCGCTAACTATTTATGGCATGGCTTACGAAATAATGATAAGCATGCATCGTTAAGCACGAATTTTAAGTATTATTTTTAGCAATTATTATTTTTGATATATTTTTAACAGTTTTTTAGTGGTTTTTTAGCCCTGTTATTGTAGTGTTTTGAGCCTTTATTCATATCCACTCATTTTTGATATTATTGACAACCTCTACGCCACATTTTGATCAATCGATTGATAAGATCAACGCACCCAGCCAGCGATAGCGCGTCACAATATAAAAATGTCCGATGCAAGTAAGCGAGTATTTATGAACGATAAGTCAGTTTCTAAGTCCACATCTCAACTGGCCACCTTAATCCAAATGGGTAAAGAGCAAGGTTATTTAACCTATGCTGAGGTGAATGACCAACTGCCCGACTCTATTACCGAAAGCGATCAGATCGAAGATATTGTGCAAATGCTGACCGACGTTGGTATTAAAATCTTTGAATCTGCACCTGATGCCGATGACATCTTGATGAACGATGATTCGAGTGATGATGAGTCGGCAGCAGACGAAGCCGCCGCCGTATTAGCCGCAGTTGAAACCGATCCAGGTCGTACCACCGACCCTGTGCGTATGTATATGCGTGAAATGGGCACGGTCGATTTGCTAACCCGTGAGGGCGAGATTGTTATTGCCAAGCGTATCGAAGAAGGTATTCGTGACGTGCAGCATGCCATGTCTTATTGGCCTGGTACAGTACAATTCGTCCTTGATGAATATCAAAAAGTACAAGATGGTGACAAAAAGCTCTCTGATGTTATTACTGGCTTTTTGGATCCTGAAACCGAAGAAGACAAAATAGCCGCACAAGAAGCCAAAGAGGCGGCAAAAGAAGAAAGAGAACGCATCAAAGAAGAAAAAGAAAACCCACCACCAGTCAAGCCAAAAGCCAATGCTAAAGACGATCTCGATGACGACGACTCTGATGATATTGATGACACTGAGGAAGAGGAAGAAGAAACTGGCGGCATCGATCCAGAAGAAGTACGCCTACGTCTAGAAGAGATCGAAAATCTATTTATCAAAGCCAAGCAAGCCTTGCTCGATTATGGCCGTGGTAGCGTACAGGCTGACACAGCGTATGCTCTACTTGCTGAGCGCTTTATGATGCTAAAGCTAAACAACCGCTTGTCAGATCAAGTCATGGCTATTATGCATGACGTGTATGACGATGTGCGTAAACAAGAACGTCAAATCATGCGTTTGGTCATTCGCCGTGGTCGTATGCCGCGTGACGAGTTCCGCAAGACCTTCCCTAGTAACGAAACCAACGTTGATTGGCTCATTGAGCGTATTAAAGGTAAGCCTGCGTTTGCTGGCACTCTAGAAAAAGTCACCGATGACGTGATTTTATTACAGCGTAAAATTCGGGATTACGAGCAGCAGCTCGACATGAAAATCCACGACATGAAAGATGTGGCACGCCGTATGGCTGTTGGTGAAGCAAAAGCTCGCCGCGCTAAGAAAGAAATGGTCGAAGCCAACCTACGTCTGGTTATTTCTATTGCCAAAAAATATACCAACCGTGGTCTACAGTTCTTGGATCTTATCCAAGAAGGTAATATTGGTCTGATGAAAGCGGTCGATAAATTTGAATACCGTCGTGGTTATAAGTTCTCGACCTACGCCACTTGGTGGATTCGTCAGGCGATTACCCGCTCTATCGCAGATCAGGCACGTACCATCCGTATCCCTGTGCATATGATTGAGACCATTAACAAAATCAACCGTGTCTCACGTCAGCTACTACAAGAAATGGGACGCGAGCCGACGCCTGAGGAATTAGGCGAACGCTTAGAGATGGACGAAGTCAAAGTCCGTAAAGTACTAAAAATCGCTAAAGAGCCTATCTCTATGGAGACGCCAATCGGTGACGATGAAGACTCGCATCTAGGTGATTTCATCGAAGATGGTACTATCTCAAGTCCTGTCGATGATGCGACGTCTGCTGGTCTACGTGAAGCTACCCGTGACGTATTGGGTAACTTGACTGAACGTGAAGCACGTGTGCTAAAAATGCGTTTTGGTATCGATATGCCAACGGATCATACGCTGGAAGAAGTTGGTAAGCAGTTTGATGTGACGCGTGAGCGTATTCGTCAGATCGAGGCAAAAGCACTACGTAAATTGCGTCATCCTTCACGCTCTGAGCACTTGCGCTCTTTCCTTGAAAATGACTAAATTCTCAAGAAAGTATTGAGCTTAGACAATAGGTCTTAAATATCTATCAAGAAAGCATTAAAAAAGCCGAGTATATCTCAGCTTTTTTGTGCCTGTTAGATACCCCGTGATAACGATTATCAAGCGTGGCTATCAGTTAACACATCAAATAGGCAAATCACCGTACTAATAATGATAATCTTCCCAATCATGAGACGTTCATTAAATATAGTCAGTAAAAAGTCATATCGATACATCACATATTGCTGATATCAATTTTAGACACATCTCTATTTAAACGACACAGACCACACAAAAAAGCCCGTCTAACTCTCTGACTGAGAAATTAAACGGGCTTTTTTTGAATGCAGATAACGTATTAAATGTCGAACGCTAGTGCTCTATCGCCTTCGCTATCTTTGATACGTGTTGGCAAACCAATCTTATTGAGTAGGTTGATAAACGGCTTAGCATCTAGCTCTTCGATATTAACCATCTTGCCAGCGTCCCATTCGCCAGTCGCGATCAACATAGCGGCAGCAACGGGTGGCACACCTGCAGTATAAGAAATACCTTGGCTACCAACTTCATTATAAGCGTCTTCATGATCTGAGATATTATAAATAAACACCTCAGTATGGACGCCATTAATAGTGCCTTTGACTTTGTCACCGATGCAAGTCTTGCCCGTATAATTTGGCGCAAGCGAGCTTGGATCTGGTAGCACTGCTTTGACTACTTTCAACGGAATGACTTCTTGTCCTTCAGCGGTCATTACTGGCTGCTCAGAGAGTAGACCTAAACTTTGTAATACCGTAAACACATTAATATAGTGCTCACCAAAGCCCATCCAAAAGCGGATGTTGGGCACATCCAAGTTAGCAGACAACGAGTGCACTTCATCATGACCACTTAAATAGCTATTTTGCACACCAACGACGGGCAGATCATCAGTACGCTTTACTTCAAACATTTTATTAGATTGCCACTTACTGTCCTGCCAAGAATAGACCGTGCCGGTAAATTCGCGGAAATTAATCTCAGGGTCGAAATTGGTGGCGAAATACTTACCATGGCTGCCAGCATTGATATCAATAATGTCAATATCAGTCACCGAGCCTTTATCCATCATGTCATAGCCAAGACGCGCGTAAGCGTTGACCATGCCGGGATCAAAGCCTGCACCCAAAATCGCCGTGACATTGTTGTCCGCACAGCGCTGTTTACGCTGCCATTCATAGTTGTTATACCATGGCGGTGTCTCGCAAATCTTGCGTGGGTCTTCATGAATAGCGGTATCAATATAAGCAACACCTGTCTCAATACAAGCTTCTAGCACCGTCATATTGATAAATGACGAGCCGACATTGATAACGATTTGCACACCAGTATTTTGTATCAACTGTATAAGTGCTGGGCTGTCCATGGCATCAACTTGATGCGTGTGCAAAATAGCTGCTTGTTTAAAACTACCTTTGTCTTTGACACTTTGCGCAATAGCATCACACTTATCTTGAGTACGAGAGGCGATATGAATCTCGCCGAGCACATCATTATGCATCGCACATTTATGCGCGACTACTTGAGCGACACCGCCTGCTCCGATGATGAGTACATCTTTTTTGTTGGGCTTAGCTTGTTGGTTGGTATTCAATGCAACAATCCTCCTTTGTGTCCCTGTCATCGCCTAAGAAATGGCCAGTCAAAACAGAAACGAGTGAATGATATGCGTGAATTAAAAAGGAAGACCGAGGAAAACCCACGCACCCGTCGGGCAAAAATAGCTGGTTTTGCCCGTGGCGATTATAACAATTTTTGCAGGCTTTTCGGCAATAATTAATGGTTAAGATACAATCTGGTTGTGCTCAAGCATCATCGAACGGCGAATACTAAGACAAACTCGCCTTATAATCTTGATAATCAAACTCACGCTGCACATCAATACTGCCATCCAAACGACGAATAACAATCGCTGGCATATTGACGCCATTGAACCAGTTTTTCTTCACCATGGTATAGCCTGCCGCATTACCAAAGGCAATCTTATCGCCTACCTGTAAATGATTAGGTAAGGCATACTCGCCAAAGATATCACCTGCCAAGCAAGAACGACCATAAATAATAGTGTTGTCTGAAATGTCCACTGTTTTAGCCATATCGGCAGGTACAATATCAATCAACTCTTCATTAATAGCCGCAATGGGTGCTGACTCACGGTAAATCAACAAATCCAGCATATGCGCTTCGATAGAAGCGTCAACAACGGCTAGGTTTTTTCCGTTGTGCATCGTATCTAAGACCGTCGTGACCAATGATCCAGCGCCATGAATGCTCGCCTCACCTGGTTCTAGATAGACTTGTACATCGTATTTTTCACTGAAATCTTTCAATCGCGTGGCGAGTTTTTCTAATGGATAATCAGGCGCGATAAAGTGAATGCCACCGCCCAAACTGACCCACTCAAGCTGTGCTAAAACGTCACCAAACCTGTCTTCGATATCCGCCAAACTGTCACTAAAGGCCTCAAAACTGTCATTTTCACAATTGTTATGAATCATGACTCCAGTGATGTCAGCAAGCACTGCTGCAATCTTATCTTTATCATGCTCACCGAGACGGCTAAAAGGACGCGCAGGATCAGCGATGATAAACGATGAGTTGCTAGTCTTTGGGTTTAAACGTAGTCCAACTGGAATATTTTTTGCACCAGCTTGACCTTTAAACGCATTAAGCTGCGAGATAGAGTTAAAGATAATCTTATCGGCATAGCTCAATACTTCATCGATTTCATCTGCGCTATAGGCAACGCTATAGGCATGGGTTTCTTTTTTATCTTCATCATTCTTATCAGCGCTATTATTGCCAAAGGTCTCGTAGCCCAAGCGCACTTCATTAAGCGAAGACGAAGTAGTGCCATGTAAGTAGGGCTGCATCACATCAAACACGCCCCACGTAGCAAAGCATTTGAGCGCCAACAACGCTTTTGCACCAGACAACTCACAAAGTCGCGCAATTATCTGCATATTGGCAACGATTGCTGCTTCATCGAGCAGATAATAAGGCGTTGGTATCGAAGTTGGCATCGAAACTGGTTTGGTATTTTTTGTTGAGTTCATAAGAGACAACCTAATGGCTTGTATATGCGGTAGTAAAGCTTGTGATAACAATGCTTGTTTGTAGTATGAGCGTTTTTTAGTACTGTGCTTTCTTAGCATTGTGACATCGCTAATTAAGTGCGCTATAGTAGACTAAATCCATCATAATTAGAATATCTTATGTCACTATCAACCGATTATTCCAGCGCTGCCAGCCAAACCAACTTATCCAAACTTGAATCCAGAAATATTGATTTGACCCATCTCGACCCTAATGCACGTGCAGTGTTGGATTTTTGGTTTGATAAAAATAATGAGCAGCATTGGTTTGCAAAAAATGATGATTTTGATCAGCGTATTCACGATAAGTTTGGCAAAATCTGGCAGGCAGCAAAACAAGGTGAATGTGCGCCTTGGCGATGGTCTGAAAATCAAAATGATGTGAATAGCTCAATGACTAATTTGGCAGGACGTCTGGCAGAAATTATCGTCTTAGATCAGTTTTCACGAAATCTATGCCGCGGGCAAGCGTGCGCTTTTGCCCAAGACAATATGGCAGTGGTACTAGCACAAGAAGCCATTCAACAGCTGCATTTTGACACGTTACCGATGGAGTGGCGTCGATTTACTATTATACCGTTTATGCATTCTGAATCAGCCGTTATCCATGAGCGCTATTTAACATTGTTTGAGCAACTAAATGACGCGACTACTTTAGACTTTGAACATCGTCATAAAGACGTTATCGATCAGTTCGGTCGTTATCCGCATCGTAATAAAACGCTAGGTAGAGAAACAACTAGTGACGAAAAAGTATTTTTAAAACAGCCAAGCTCTTCGTTTTAATGCTATTTATTTTTTCATATTAAGGTGTATTAAACACGACTTAATATGAAAAAATAGTCAGCAAAATCGAATCAGTAATGATGGTCATCGTTAAAAAATGAAATCATCAAAAATATGAAATCATC
Organism: Psychrobacter glaciei; assembly: GCF_014652895.1. GTDB lineage: Bacteria > Pseudomonadota > Gammaproteobacteria > Pseudomonadales > Moraxellaceae > Psychrobacter > Psychrobacter glaciei. Next base: position 345,170 of record NZ_BMZR01000003.1, on the reverse strand, counting down.
AATAATTTACAGTACCCGTTTTAAAGGTAAATTGTTTATTTTCTAAGGTTGAATTATCCACTAATACATCAAAACTGACACGATATTCACTATTGCCATGAAGACCACAGTTTTTATTTTTTTTGCTGGCAATGTTGCAGCTTTTTAAATTGTCTGTAATAGGTAAAATAAAAGCTTCGTTTGCTGGTAGCTCATTGACGGTGTTTTTATGAGGGTCTTGACCATAATCGAGCAATTCAGTAGGCACATCAATATTACGCTGGACATCATGGAACTTGATATTACTGAGTTCAATCGTTTGAGCTGAAGGCATATTGATATAGATAGGTTGCCCAATAGGGTCATTTCGTAAATCGCGACCCGTCCCTTCGACCGGACTTGGTGTTTCGTTATACAGCGCAGTCACAGTGCCACTGACGCCTTGACAAGGATAAGTGAATATTCCTTCAACCTTTTTATCCTTACTCTCCTCCATCACTGCCGAATGGTTCACCAGCACATAGCCTTGGTTATTAGCCTTGTCTTTTTGATAGGGTTTATAAGTAACCATGCCCGTTCCTGTCAAACTCGAGCCTGGCAACATCAAAGAGCGTAGATGATAAGGCGCTGCTAATAACGACTTAGCCATTGCATCTGCCACTATATCGGAGCCAATAATATTGCCTACAGAGCTATAATAAGCAGATTGAGCAATATTCTCCATTACCCCATATTGAACGTTTCTGTAGTTTGCTTGTATTAGCCGATCTGTAAAGCTAAGCCCTTTAAAAAATGGGTTGTTACGACCGGTAACGTTCGCGATATCTTCTATCTGGTTTTCATAATGGGCACTAAAGACAGTGGGTGTGCTATTGGCAAACACATACTTAATATACTTGGCGTGCTGCGTTGCAATATTAACAAGCGCGGGGTCAACGGACAAACCACCAAGACCACAACCAGTACGTGCCAAACTAAATGTGTTATTTGCTATTAATGCTGCTTTTGCATCATTGTCACTTGCAATATCGTCATTTTGACCACTAGGCTCATCAGTCGCGGTCTCATTTGGAATAGCAGCAGGTGGTGTCGCACTGTTCGACTTATTATCTGAATCCCCGCCACCACCGCCACAAGCCGTTAAAAACATCGTCAAAAATATGACTGCAGTAAGGTTTTTTTGAGAAGTATTAACCATGATCTCGTATCCTATAAAATGGTGAATTTTATATAAATCGGATACAGTGTCAGGCTCACTTAATGTGTTATTAATATTATTCTGTGCCTTCCTTAGCATCCAAAATATTTTAAACTATCTATATGACTTACGATAAAAATCAGCATCGCAACCTTAATTATGAATTAGTCAGCTTTTAATATAACTAAATATATATTGTATTACAACAGATATATGCTTTTACATGTTTAAAAAAATCCGTTCGCTTATTAATAAGTGAACGGATTTTTTTAAACATGTAAAATTAAATTATTATGTACAAGCTATTTATAAAATGTATTTTTTCTATTTAACCTCAACTCTCTATCGCTTTTCGCACTGGTGCAAAGCTACGTCTATGCGCTGGCAACACACCATATTTTTCAATCGCTTCTATATGCGCTTTGGTCGGATAGCCTTTATGTTTGGCAATACCATACTCTGGATGCTCAGTATCAAGCATATACATGGCAGTATCACGGCTAACTTTTGCCAATATACTGGCTGCAGCAATGCTGGTATGACGTGCGTCTCCTTTTACCCATGCTTGACAGTCAATCTTAGAGGTTTCTATACCTAACTTGGCCAGCATCACATAGTCTATATTAGGGCAGCGATTACCATCAAACAAAACCTCGAATTGCATCATAGATGTAGCTATATGTTTGGCAATAATTTCCAACAATACTTCCGTACATAAGCGCATACCGAGCATCGTTGCTTGTAAAATATTAACCTGATCGATGACTGCTGCTGGTATTTCAGCGATGACAAAACCTATCGCATGCTGCTGCACCAACGGATAAAGAATATCGCGTTTTTTTTCGCTCAACTGCTTAGAATCCGTCAATATAGATAAAGGTGTGTCTTTTAACGGTTGCGCCTCAATCAGTCCTGCCCAAGTCATAGGCAGTATTGCCGCCGCAACATTGACACTACCCAACAGTGGACCACGCCCTGCCTCATCCACACCTATTTGTAGCGTTGAGCGTTCTACATGCTGTTGGGTATTTAAGTGTGGCTCTTTATTTATCCCATATTCAGCGAGCAGCTTAGTCACATTGACTTGCCCATATAAATGGATAGGTTCGGCTAAATCAATGTACTGAGATTTTATATCAATCTGTTGAATTTTTCTGTCAATCGGAATAATAAGATCTTTGACTTCGTTCTGAATGCTCATGATTTTTTGCTGTCTTATTGATTAGGGCGTGTCTTCATTTCAAAAATGGTGATAAAAATGAGATAAATTGCCGTCAAACAAGAAAAACAGCGCAGATAATATCGGGATATTAACCAGCTATTTGACAATGTTTGGCAAGATTTAGCCCATTTAGATGACTATCGAGTGAATTGAAGACACGCACTAGAGTGGTGAAGATAGATGATGAGCAATTATCCCTTACTGCTTATGCTGGTCTTTTCTTGCACAAACCATTGCTCAATTACGCTATCAGCAGGGTAATGATTGCTTTGCTGCTGTAATAGCTGTTTGGTTGCGACAAGCGCTTTCAATTGCTCTGCGTAAGCACGCGGTTGCAAGAGACGCATGACGGTACGACAGATATTATCGCCACTCGCCTGCTCTTGTATCAGCTCAGGTACGATGGCGGTGTCGGCTAGAATATTGGGTAGCGCCACATAAGGAACTTTGACCAGACGCTTGGCGATCTGATAGGTCAGCTGATTTAATTGATACACCACCACCATTGGACGCTCAAGCAGCATCGCCTCTAACGTTGCCGTACCTGACGCCAGCATCACGATATCCGATGCAGCCATGGCCTGCTGACTGAATGCTGGTTGACTGTCATCATAGACCACAACGATCGCGGCACGCAGCTGCTCTGAGCGCTGGTCAATGACATCTTGGACAATATATTGATGATTTTGATCGACCGTCGGAATGATAAAGCACAGCTTTGGATCTAACAATATGAGCTTTTGAATGCCATCCAGCATGAGAGGCAAAATAGCCGTTATCTCGCCGCGCCGAGAGCCTGGCATCACACAAATAAGCTGGCTAACGTCATCAAACCGTTCAATAAAAAACTGCTGCAAACCATCGTTGTGCCAGACCAACTCACTGCGCCTCTGATTGATGGACGTCTCTATCAATGCCTGATCAATAGTACGTAATAAAGGATGACCCACACATATCGCTGGATGATTATGGCGCTCATATACTGGTAGCTCAAAAGGAAATAGGCAGAGCACAAGGTCGGTCGCTGCTTTAATATTATGAATACGTGACTCGCGCCACGCCCAAATAGAAGGGCTCACATACTGTACACAGAAGACGCCTTTTGGTTTTAATTTTTTAGAGACTCGTAGATTAAAATCAGGCGCATCAATACCGATAAACCAGTCAATATTGGCCGTCTTAAATGCGCTCAATAGCTCGCGCCGCGCTTTCAGTAAGTCTGGCAGCTGTGCCATGACTTCCACCAAGCCCATCACCGCTAAACGTTCTAACGGAAAAATACTTTGCAATCCTTGCGCTTGCATTTTTGTACCACCTACACCTACCCAGACGATATCATCACGTAGGTTGTTCATCTGCTGCATAAAATCTGCGCCCAAACTGTCACCAGATACCTCACCTGCAACGATGGCTATCACCAGCGGTGCAGCATTTATATTAGGTACCTGAGAATCCGTCTCTGTTTGATGAATAAGGTCAGTCTGGTGATGAGACGTAGCAGAATCTGTCATGACAAGCTCTCAATATTAGAAATATACAAATAAAATAAATGAAACGTTATTATAAAATATAACGTAGCAAATCAGCGATAGTGCCTTATGACCGATACACATTATTAGCCTGCATGGCTTTAACTTTCTATCGTTGATGTTGCTATCATACGTGACGATGATACAAATAGCTAAATTCACGCATAAAAGCTGAACGTTAAGCCTCCAAAAATCTAACTGACCCTAATAGACGGAAAAACGAAAGGCTAAACGTGCATTTGAAAATTCAAATATAGCGCTAAGTGTATACAAGTATAACTAAGTTTTGGTTTGGACATTCCAGTTATCAGTCAATTAACTGCACGACTGCCCTTGTCAACCAGCACTTTTGTCCTCATAATGATTATTCCTATAAATCAGCTAGACGATATATAATCATGACAACTACAGCTACCCATAATGCAGATATTGACGACGTGAATATTGAAAAATTTATTCCCTTGATCACTCCCGATGAGCTAAAAACTGAGCTGCCTTTATCAGAAGAAGCCTACAAAACCGTTTTAAAAGGTCGTAACACTATCCAAGATATTTTGGACGGTAAAGACAAGCGTCTGTTTGTGGTCATTGGCCCCTGCTCTATCCACGATATCAAAGCCGCCCACGAATATGCCGATCGCTTAGCTATATTGGCAAAAGAGATCGAAGACAGCATATTTGTTGTGATGCGCGTGTATTTTGAAAAACCACGTACCACGGTCGGCTGGAAGGGTATGATCAACGACCCTGACATGAATGACAGTTTCGATATCGAAAAGGGTCTGCGTACCGCTCGTAAGTTACTGCTTGATTTGAATGAAAAAGGCTTACCTTGCGCGACTGAAGCATTGGATCCAAATACCCCGCAGTACATGCAAGATTTGATCAGCTGGTCAGCAATTGGCGCTCGTACCACTGAAAGCCAAACGCATCGTGAAATGAGCTCTGGCTTATCATGCCCAGTTGGCTTCAAAAACGGTACAGACGGCGGTATGACAGTCGCAGTTAACGCCATGCAAGCAGTTAAAGAAGGCCATAGCTTCTTAGGGTTATCATCAGATGGTAAAGTCTCCATCATCAAATCTAAAGGCAACCCTTACGCCCACGTGGTACTTCGCGGTGGTAATGGCAAGCCTAACTATGATGAGACAGCCGTTGCGCAAGTGGAAAACGAGCTGGCAAAAGGCAAGACCAATAGCAAGATTATGATCGACTCAAGTCATGCCAACTCAGGTAAAGACCCGTACTTGCAGCCGATGGTTATTAATAACGTCGCCGAGCAAATTCAAAATGGTAACAAATCCATTATCGGTATGATGATTGAGAGTCACCTAAAAGGCGGCAGTCAAAAGCTTACTGCTGATTTGAGCCAGCTTGAGTATGGTAAATCTATCACCGATGGTTGCTTAGATTGGGATAGCACAGTCACTGCGCTATACAGTCTACGTGATATGGTAAAAGATGTATTGCCTAACCGTTAATAGCGATTGGCCATAATGAATCATTATTAGGCCAATCAGCAAAAAGCCCGTTTGACATAATTAGTGTCAAACGGGCTTTTTTATGCTTTAACTTATAAAATCATGTGCTTTTTTAGGGCGTGTCCTCACTTTAAAAATGAGATAAATTGAGGACACCCTCCCAAGCTAGCCGCCCTACTTATTTGCGGCGCCTAGTACGCTCGTTAAGCTTTCAAGCACATGTTTAGAAGACACAGCTTGCTGTAAATCTAACAGCTTATCATGCGCCATCTGACGACGTGGCTCAGACAAGGTATTCCAGCGTGCCAGCACTTGCAACAAACGCGATGCTAAGACAGGGTTGGCATCATCCAACTTTTTAATCACAGCGATATAGATATCTAAACCCTCTTCCGTCCATAAGACGGTCGGCTGCGAGGTAAAGGCACTGATGACTGAGCGCACACGATTGGGCGTATTCCAATCAAAATCAGTATGAGTGAGCAACGATTGAATAGCTTCAGTAGTGACCGTATCAGCTGATGCTTGCACGCTAAACCATAAATCGATGACCAAGTCATTATTTTGGAAGCGATTATAAAAGTCCGCCAAATAAGCATCCGCATCTGCCAATTGATGATTGACCATCACCTTTAACGCGCCGAAACGCTCTGTCATACAGCTGGCATTATCATACTGCTGCTGTGCCCATTCATTGGCACCATCAACGTTAGCCGTCAATGCCATGTCTAATACCACATTGCGCAAGGCACGAGTACCGCGAGCTTCGGCACTATCTTCATAAGACTGCATTGGCAGCTGTTTATAAAGTGTTGCCCATTGATTTTTTAAAGCATCTGCCAGCTGTTGATATAAGCCTTCGCGCTGTTGTTTAACCAATTCTGGGTCGTAATCTGTATGAATGGCAGATGCCAGCTCTTGCGCTGATGGGATATCGAGCAAACGCGCTGCCAACATTGCATCGTCAGTAGCCAATGTAGGTAATGTCTTGGCGACTGCTTGCAGATAGACGTCAGGACTGCTTTTCGAGCCTCGTCCCTGTAGTAAAATGCGATTTACCAGCATTTGTGTCACTTGCCAGCGGTTAAAACCATTGGTTTCATGCTTAAGCAAAAATGCCAAATCTTCATCTTGATAATCATAATTAAGCTGGACTGGCGCACTGAAATCACGTAGCAGCGATACGACCGGCTCACCAGCCACATTTTCAAAGACAAAGGTTTGCGTTGCTTGATCGAGCAGCAGCATACGCTCGGTAACGATGTCACCAGAATCTTTGTCAAATAATGCGGTCGCTACGGGAATTGGTAAAGGTTTAGGCGCATCAAAACCACTAACATGACGGGTTTGCTGACTTAAAGTAATGGTTAACGTTTGCGTGGCGCTATCGTAATCTTGATGACCAGACACCACTGGTGTACCGGGCTGACGATACCAGTCGATAAAGTCTTCAATTTTATCATCAGTAATACTGAGCGCAGACAAGAAGTCCTCAACGGTAACCGCTTGCCCATCGTAACGACGGAAATACTCATCCGTGCCTTTACGGAAGTTATCAGCCCCCAAGGTATTGGCAATCATACGGACGATTTCAGCACCTTTTTCATAGACGGTCGTCGTGTAAAAGTTATTAATCTCCACGAAACTTTCAGGGCGTACAGGATGTGCAAGTGGCCCTGCGTCCTCGGCAAACTGATGGGCACGCAAAGTCGCGACATCATCGATACGCTGTACGGCACTCGACTGCTGATCGGCTGAAAAGGATTGATCACGGTAGACGGTAAAGCCTTCCTTCAAGCACAGCTGGAACCAATCGCGGCATGTGATGCGATTGCCTGTCCAGTTATGAAAGTACTCATGCGCGATGATGGCTTTCACACTAAAGCTACGCGAGTCCGTCGTGGTCTCAGGGCTAGACAACACACAAGCAGTGTTAAAAATATTGAGACCCTTGTTTTCCATCGCGCCCATATTAAACTGACTAACGGCAACAATCATATAGCGGTCTAAATCATAAGCTCGACCATAATTGACCTCATCCCATTTCATTGAATCTTTTAGGGCTTGCATACCGACATCACACTTATCGATATCGGCAGACTTGGCGTATATTTCCAGCAAAATGTCTCGACCTTCGCTGGTGGTATAAGAATCTGTCAATACATCCAAATCAGCGACGACACAGGCAAACAGATAGCTTGGTTTATTGGTCGGATCGTGCCAGATCGCATAATGACGGTCTGGCGCATCTGCGACCTCACCTGCTTCAACCAAATTACCATTGGCCAATAGTGTCGGATAGCGCTTATCCGCCTCAAGACGGGTGGTGAATATCGCGAGCACATCAGGGCGATCTGGATAAAAAGTAATCTTGCGAAAGCCTTCTGGCTCACATTGAGTCACAAACATGGTGTCGTCGCCACTACCCGCCATATAAAGTCCTTCTAGGGCGGTATTGGTCTGCGGGCAGATGCGTACTTGAATCTCTAAAACAAGCTCATCAGGTACATTCGCAATCGTCAACGTGCCTGCTTGCTGTTGATAATCTTCAACCGTTAATGGCTTACCATTCATCGTAACGGCGATTAGATCCAACTCCTCACCGAATAATACGAGATCTCCTGCTGTTTGACGTACCATCTTTAGGGTGCTGTCTACCTGCGCATGATCTTCGAACAGCTTAATATCTAAATCAACCGTTTCCACATCAAAGCTTGGTTTTTTATAATCTTTTAAGTTGATTTTACTTGGTGCATGCGGCGGCACATCTGGCATGTCAGGATTGATAATTTGAGCATCAGTTTCAGCAGTAGACATAGGGATTCCTATTATTATTTATGGTAAAAAGCATGATAAATTACGTTGTAACGGGTAATCAATTAGCACAATTTTTATGATTGTTAGAATGATAGCGACATTTAGGGCCTATCATCAATTAGCACATTGATACATTTAGTGGTCTTAATAGTGGTCTTAATAGTGGTCTTAAAATGGCTAAATTTTGCCAAACATCGTCAACAATCTTGTCAATATATTCATATTTACGGCAATTCCTGTCTTGTTTGACTGCAATTTTCCTCATTTTAAGCCTCACAATCTAAATGATGACACGCCCTAGCTACATTGACCTAAACAGCCAAATTTCAAGAGCCACCCTTCAGGTTATTACGCCTATCATCCAAAACAAAGATCAAAAACGTCAATCATCAATTGGATAGTATCAATGAAAATGATTTAATAGAGGCATTGATCACTAATACTTAATAAACGGCCTATTTTATGACAACGCAACCTACTAGTCGCGCAACCATTACCTTACCACTTTTGATGGATTACATTGATGTACTATTGCCATCGTTAGCAATAAAGGTAGCCACACCAGAAACACCTGAGCAAACTGCTATTAGACAGACTAGTGATAGCTCTGATGATAGCTCCGAGCTGTTATGGATTGTGCAAGATAAAGCTGAACGTTTGACACTACAGACATCCCTAAAAAATCTCGATAATAAAAAAGGGAAAACACAGTTATCAACGTTGTCAGAACTCACCCAGCAGCAACTCCCTGAACGTTATGAGCTCGCTTGCTTTTGGCTACCCAACTTATCAGCAGAGCTGCTACCCCAATATATCCCATTGCTCATGCGCTATCGTGATCTTTATGCCGCGCACCTACTGATTGCACTCGATAGCACCCTAGACTTAAAAGCTTATGGCTTTACGCCATTTGATATTTTAAGCGAACCTTCTTTGAAAGACGCTGGTAGCCGTGCTATTCATGCCTCTTCGTCAACTGACTCATTGCCAACACTGTGGCAGTTTAATTTGTACGATTATAAGCAATTACCCAACTGGTTGAACGCTGACTACTGGGCCAATCCTGAAAACTGGGGCAAGCATCGCTGGTAGAAGTCGAAAGGTTATTTGAATACTGTAGAGCCGGTTATGTAATTTATAGATTGTTTACAGTAATACTACTTACATAAAGTAACATTTAGTATATGATAGATGATAATTGCCTAATTTTTATCATTAGCAGTTCAGAACAACAAATTTTATTAAAATTTCAGGAGCTCATCATGTCAATCAGTTTTTCTAAGATCGCTGTCCTCGCTGTACTCTCAAGCGCCGTTGCAATAACCACTGGTTGTGCGACTAAACGTACTACCTCTGAAGTCGTGGTTGCGCCATTAGGCATCCCAGGTGGTCAAGTCGGCTACAACGGTGCCGTGATTGTAGACAATTCAAGCGCGGTTATTACTGGTGCTGAGAATCTGCAAGCGGTTGTTTACTTTGGCTTTGACAGCAGTGAAATCACCTCACAAGCGGCCAGCGTCTTGAACCAACACGCAGGCTTGTTGAGCTCAAACCCAGCCGCTGGTGTCGTGATCGCTGGTCATACCGATGAGCGCGGTAGCCGTGAATACAATATTGCCCTTGGTGAACGTCGTGCCCAATCAGCACGTAACTACCTTGCTGCTCAAGGTATTGCTGCCAACAATATCCGTGTCATCAGCTATGGTGAAGAGCGTCCTGCTGCTGCCGGCAATACTGAAGACGCCTATGCACAGAATCGTCGTGCTGAATTGTCTTACTAAGACCGGTACAACTGATAACAATCAATAAAGCGTCATTCGCTTTATAAAAGCCCAGTAATATTAATATTGCTGGGCTTTTGAGTTTTTATTGCGTTAAGATAACGGAATCACTCGTTTCCAAGCTTTTTATGCTAAAAAGAGCTAACCCATTAATGATTATTAAATATAAACAATGCCAACCTTACCGTTAACTCACATTCAGTACACTCAGCTCGATCCGATGACATGGTGTGCAACCGCACAAGTGAGCGAACCGCTGTATGTAAACACTAAAGCTATATGGGGTAAATCGACACGCTTATCAGCTCCTCATGTCCTAAATACGGATTTTCATAAAATATCTCGTATTAACTGGTATTACCACCCCTTGCAAAGCCAGTTATCCGTAAAAGAAGTTGCTCACAACCAACGTCAACGGCAGCGTAAAGGCGTTCGGTTACTGCTAAAAGCCTTACTCAATAAGTTAGAAATCACTGATATCTTAAATGAATCAAGCTTCCCCTATCGACTGATTGAGAGTCAACATTATGTATGTTTCAGTCATACAGATATGGGTCATCGAAGTGATAGTGGTAAAGATTCTGAGCATAACAACAGTAGAATGCCAAGCAATCATATCGCAGTAGCCATCAGTCGTCGCCATACCGTGGGGATCGATATAGAGACCAATGAGGTTGCATGGCATGTGGCGCAGCGTTTTTACCATCCTCATGAAACTGCTGCATTACAAGTATTACCCACAAGTGAACGTAGTGCTATCACTAAGCTACTATGGCAAATAAAAGAAAGTTTTATCAAGGTTTATCAGTATAAGTTGGCACAAGGCTTAGGAGTGGATTATTCCTACTTAATACCTAGCCTGATCAACATCGTCAATGAAAACGCTTCTTTATCTGTTATCAGCGATAATAAGGCTAGCTATCGCATTGTCGTTTTGCCCTCTCAGCAAACTGTTATTGTTTTTTAAATAGTATTTGCAACAATCTCCACAGATAAGACTTTCCCTTTATTTTAGACGAAAAAAAACGACCCGAAGGTCGCCTTTTTTTACGCTTAATCTAAATACAGTGCTTAGACTGTGATTAGATTAGAAACGGTAAGTTGCACCAAGTTTAACAATTGGTAACCACTCTAGGTAGTTTTCTTCTTCAAGTTCTTGCTCTGCTGATGCTGCTAAATCTTTACCAGTAAGTCCTACAATAGGAGTACCGTTAGAATCTTCTGCAAGAAGAGCTTGATCAGGATTTAAGCTAGTGATAGTAGCGTCAGTTTTACCCATATATGCTGCACCGATCTCACCGAACACACCCCAGTTTTTGCTAATGTTAGGGCGGAAGCCGATAGTAGCATAAGGTGCCAACTTGTTACGGTGCTCTAGTGTACCTTCAAGGCTAACACCATTAGCATCATATTTAACATCATCCACTTCATAAAAACCGCTTATACCACCATCCGCATTAGCAGTCACGTCGATATCGTTGTCAGGTACGATGATACCAGCACCCATAGTGAACCAGTTAGCAGCAGGACGTAGTTGTACGCCTAGGTATGGGTTGCTGAAATCAGAATCAACGTCGTAGTTTACGCCGTTAGCATCAAAGTCACCGCCGAAAAGGTCAGCTACATCACCACCTGCCCAACCGGCTTGTAATTCAGTTTTGTCATTCATTGCCCAAGCAACGTTAGCACCATAACCTAGTGTACCAACTTCAGCGCTAACAGCGGCTGGATTAACAGCTGTTTGAAAGAAAGTTTTAGTACCACCAACAACTGCACCAGTCGTGTTACGTACCATACCAGCATCAGCATTGTATGCATAAGCAGGCTCAGCTTGGTAAGCAACAGCTACAGGCTCAGCTTCGTATACGACGGCATCAGCACTGTCAACAACGATAACAGGTTGAGCAGCTAAAGCTGCAGTTGATGCTAAAATAGCAGCAGAGATTGCAGATAATTTAATAAGTTTCATAATTACTCTCCTAAAGTGTGAAATAACTCGCCCGTAAAAAATGATAATTTAGCTTTTTTTTAAACCACCATTTTGTTGAGCAGATTAAAACAATTTTGACTCAAAAAGTCACCCCTATTGACGCGCTTTTTATTTGCCATTATGTAAAGATTGCATAGAAATTGTAATAATTACTACACTAACCCGCAAAACTTCATGTTCCTGTTACACAACGCTCTCAAAGTAACTCAAGAGCACAGACATGAATATCAGCTGGCTTAATATTCATGTGATGGTATTACAAAATATGTCATTATGATGAATGAGCCGCTGAACCAACTCAATAGTAGTTAGTTAGCTTATTACTACCATTTGTTGTGATTTGTGAGTTGACGTATCTTTTATTACTTATATAAAAATTCACGCTAACAAATAAAACGATATAAATGATCTCATATAACGAGACTAACGCTTGCCTCAACCGAATATTATGCTAAATTAGTTGTTATGATAGATTTGTTATAGAACGTCAGTAATGTCACTATTTGTCTTATTTATGAAAATCTTGTGATGCTGTCTGCTTTATTTCTTTACTCCTACTGAGCCATACATATGCCTAAAGTATCGTCGATTACCCGTGTACTAGAAATCATAGAAGCGGTGTCCTATGCTTCAAAACCGCTTTCTCCACTTGAGCTCTCACAGGAACTAGACATTCCTAAACCGACCATCCATAGATTAATTCAAAACTTAGTTGATGATGGTTTTTTGACCGTTGATATTGGTGGCGGTATTATTCCTGGCAAACGGGTACGCAATCTGAGTGTTGAGCTCTGGCAACAACGTCTATTCTTTAATGAAAGGCAGATGATCCTGCAAAAGCTGGTTAACGAAATTAAAGAAACTTGCGGGATTGGTATTCCCTATCATATGGATATGATTTATACCAACCGTGCACAAACGACCTTACCATTGCAGATTTATCTCCCTGTAGGGGCAAAATCACCCATGTGGTGTACAGCGACAGGTAAGCTATATTTGAGCCAGTTGTCTCATACTAGCCGTCATAAAATATTGCAAGGTTTGCCACTAGATAAGTTCACCAAAAACACTATCACCGATATTGATGCATTGAATGCTGAGCTTGATCGTATCGC
>NZ_BMZR01000003.1:0-332014 GCF_014652895.1 Psychrobacter glaciei | reverse complement strand
CTGAGATGGTGGCAGTCGCTGTGCCTATATTGGACAAGAAGTCACGCTATCTAGCTTCTCTCTATTTGCATGCACCAACCATACGCGTGTCGCTAGACGAGCTGTTGACCCATGTACCAAGACTGCGAAAAGCTGCGCAGGATGTGCAGACGCTAGTATATGACCTACAAAATTAACAACATTGACAATCAAAACCAAACTCAAAAAAAAGGTCTGCGCTATAATACTAGCGCAGACCTTTTTTTATCTATAAGTCTTGGTATTTCTAAGACAGCAACGATGCGTCATGACGACCCATGATGCTAGAAAAGTCCCTATCACCATTCTCTACTGTGTGAGCTTCATACAGCTCTGTCGCCTTGGCACCCATTGGTGTCTCAACATTGGTGTCCTGAGCAGTTTGCATCGCAAGATTCAGATCTTTTTGCATCAGCTTACTCATAAAGCCGCCTTGGTAACCATTACTGGATGGGACATTTTCCATTACTTGCGGATAAGGGTTGTAGACTTCTAGTGTCCAGTTACGACCTGAGCTTTGTAGCATAATATCCGACAGAACTTTTGGATCTAAGCCGTTTTTGACACCCAAATTGATCGCCTCTGCCGTCCCTGCCATGAGAATACCTAACAGCATGTTATTACAGATTTTTGCGACTTGTCCGGCACCGTGGTCACCTGCATGAAAGATGTTTTTGCCCATAACGGCTAGTATTGGCTCTGCTTTGGCAAACGCATCAGCACTGCCGCCTACGATGAAAGTCAAACTGCCTGCAATAGCGCCGCCCGTACCGCCTGAGACTGGCGCATCTAGGAAGTCGATGCCAAGCTCACTTGCCGCCTCTGCTACCGTCCTTGCATCAGCTGCAGCTATCGTACTGCTATCGATGACCAAGGTGCCTTTTGGTAAATTCGCCAGCAGACCACTATCTCCAAGATAGACAGAATGGACGTGCTTGCCAGCTGGTAACATACTAATGACGACTTGGGCATTGTTTGCAGCATCTTTCGGGCTATCAGCCACGCTGGCACCCGCTTGCTGTAAACGCTGAGTCGCGTCCTCAGACAAATCATAGACAGATAGTGTATAACCTGCTTTTAACAAGTTTTCTGCCATCGGTGCGCCCATATTACCAAGCCCAATAAAGGCAATATTTGGCTTAGTAGTATCGCTACTGGTGGCATTTACATCCTTTGTATTCATCTCATCATTCCTTGATGGTTAAGTATTGATTATGCGTGCAGGCATTGCTATATATAATGCTACATATATAGTTGTACGCTGTTCATTTGAGTTTAATTTATATTGAATTGACACATCCAGTCTTTAACGCACCAGCTGATTGCCTGCTGCCTCATCACCCAACCAATCGCCCAAGGGATGCTCGCCTTTAGAATAAGGGTTCACAAAGTGCTGATGAATGTAATTCTGACCTTCGGTACTGAGACAGTCGGCTAATGAACGCGACCATTGCGGATTGCGATCTTTATCAATCAATAGCGCACGTACGCCTTCTCTAAAGTCAGGATTGGCCGCACAATGTACCGCCACATTGGTCTCTAAATATAGAACCTGCTCTATCGATAAATCTGTGACTTTATGATAAAGCGCATAGGTCAAAGCAACGGTAACTGGGCAACCTTGGCGATAAGTGGTCACTGCTCGCTGCGTCCAGCTATCATCAGCAAAGTTTGCATCTAGATTTGCCAATGCCTCGTCGCTTTGTAGGAGTGCATCAATATCGCCTAGACCGCCGCTATTCATCAATTGCTGGATAGGTTGCCAATATGTTGCTAGCTTACTAGCAGGCAACTCGGCAACTTGCTGTGCTGCCAGTGCACGGCTAACGATACTGTAGGCACTATTGTTATCACATTTATCCGTACTACTAGCTGCAACCTGCCAATCGCTCTGTTTTAAACTTTGTATGACGGCATCATAATCACTACTGGCGACAGCATACTCTGCAAGGTTAGCCAACATTGCGTCGTTGCCATTACACATCGCACCCGTTAGCCCTAAGAACAAACCTGCTTTGGCTGGCATACGCTGCAAAAACCAACTGCCAGAAGCATCGGGGAACAGTCCAATAGTCACTTCTGGCATCGCAAAGCGAGTACGCTCGGTGACCAGACGATGGCTGCAACCTGACATCAATCCCATGCCACCGCCCATAATAATGCCGTCACCCCATAGTATTAATGGCTTAGTATAAAAGTGCATTTGGCGGTATAGACGATACTCATGGCTGAAAAACTCAGTCGCATAAGGGTTTGGCATTGGCGCAGTTTCCGACATACTGTCATAAAGCTTGCGGATATCCCCGCCAGCACAAAACGCCTTATCGCCTGCTCCTTTTAATAGTATCGCCACTACGTGCTCATCACTTTTCCATTGCTCTAACTGTTGTGATAACAATTGACACATCTCAACACTTAAGGCATTGAGTGATTTTGGGGTATTTAACGTCATGATACCAATGAGATGGCCACACTCTGTCGGTTCAGTATTGAACAATACAGGCGCTGCTTGTTCTGTGTTTTCTGTTGCTGCTGTCATAAAAGAGACCTACCAAAATTAAAATGAGTAAAGTAAATATCAAGACATGCCTACAGACTATTTATTTTGCCAAGTAGGTTTGCGCTTCTCTAAAAATGCTTGTACACCTTCGCGCTGATCGTTGGTGTCGAACAATTTCACGAAAGCTTCGCGCTCATGGATAAGGTTTTGCGCAGGCGGGGTATTTCTAGCGGCTTGAATAAGTGTTTTAGAATAACTAACGGCAACGGGTGATTGCTTAGCGACTTTTTGCGCAAGCTTTTGTGCTGCTTGTAGCCCTTCCCCTTTAGCAGCGACTTCTTCAACCAAGCCGATACGTAATGCGGTATCTGCATCGATACGCTCGCCGCACAATATCATGCGCTTTGCCCAACCTTCACCCACTAAAGCTG
Organism: Psychrobacter glaciei; assembly: GCF_014652895.1. Lineage (GTDB taxonomy): Bacteria > Pseudomonadota > Gammaproteobacteria > Pseudomonadales > Moraxellaceae > Psychrobacter > Psychrobacter glaciei. The sequence continues at coordinate 329,065 of NZ_BMZR01000003.1, read as the reverse complement.
TTAGATTTTGTGTGCCACCCGCGCATGGCAATAAACCAACACCAGCTTCTGGTAAGGCCATCTGCGCATGTGCTTCTGCGATACGAATGTCACATGCCAATGCACACTCAAGTCCGCCGCCCATGGCATAGCCGTTGATAACCGCAATACTGACACCGCGATAAGCCGACAACGCTTCAAACGCTTCACCGAACGCGATGGCCATGCTTATTGCTCGACCCTTGTCACCATCCGAGAAATTATTCAAATCCGCACCCGCTGAAAAGAATTTCTCACCATCGCCATGAATGATTAAGGCATAAACATCATCATTGGCGTTAAGATCAGTCACCAGCTGCTTTAGCGCCGGCAGACTATCCATTGTCCATGTATGGGCTGGCGGGTTATTCAATGTCACAGTAGCAGTATGACCGTCAATCGATAACTTGAGATTGGTATAATCCGTCATAAATAGTCCTTTATTTTATCTGAATTTGGTATGGTTTATTGGTTAGGCGCTAGGTACAAAAGCTGCAGCTAATCATAGCTAAGCCAGATTAGCTGACTAATGCAGTTAACGTAATTGATCCAACGCATCGTCCTGTAATAGCTGCCGCGAGACAATCACTCGCATAATCTCATTGGTGCCTTCCAAAATCTGATGGACACGCAAATCTCGCACATGGCGCTCAAGTGGATATTCATTTAGATAGCCATAGCCACCGTGTAGCTGTAGCGCTTCATTGGCGACATCAAAACAAAGGTCAGTCGAGAGACGCTTTGCCATGGCGCAGTAGGTAGACGCTTGTCCATCATTGTTATCGACTTTACTAGCCGCCAAATACAGCATTTGCCGTGCAGTAATGGTTTGCGTCAGCATGTCAGCAAGCTTGAACTGTACTGATTGCAAGCTGGCAATCTGGCTACCAAATTGACTACGCTCCTGCACATAATTGGTTGCGGTCTCTAGCGCTGACTGTGCCGTACCAACTGCACAGATACCGATATTGATACGTCCACCATCTAAGCCTTTCATAGCGATACGAAAGCCTTGACCTTCCTCGCCTATTAAGTTTTCTGCTGGCACTTTGACGTCTTTAAAGCTAATGGTTCGCGTTGGCTGCGCTTTCCAGCCCATCTTATGCTCATTTTTGCCATATTCAATACCAGCGCTATGCGCATCGATAACGAATGCTGAGATGCCTTTTGGCCCTGCACCACCTGTCCGTGCCATCACTACCAAGACATCAGTCTCACCAGCACCGGAGATAAAGGCTTTTTCCCCATTAAGCACATAATGGTCGCCTTGCTTATCAGCCTTGGTACGCAATGAGGCCGCATCAGAACCAGCATTAGCTTCTGTCAAGCAGTAGCTGCCCAGCCATTCACCGCTGACCATCTTCGGCAAATATTTTTTGCATAGGACATCGCTACCATATTCACCGATCATCCAGCCTGCCATATTATGAATACTCATATAAGCCGCCACAGACGTATCACCCCATGCCAACTCTTCAAAAACCATAGCAGAATCTAAGCGCGGTAATCCTAAACCGTCATAGTCTGGATTGGTATACAGCCCCAAAAACCCAAGCTCACCTGATTTTTTGATAACATCGACTGGGAAATGTGAGGTGCGATCCCACTCAGCGGCATTTGGCTTTAGCTCTTTTTGCGCAAACTGTCTGGCAGTTTGGCGAAAGGCAATTTGGTCGTCTGTCAATGAGAAATCCATAAGATCATCCTTGTGCTTGCAAAGCAAATATGGTGACTCAGGTTTGATGAGTCATTCGTTTAATATCGTTTATACAGTATAGCAGTGGCATAACGACCATCACAAAATTATGCTTTGATATTAAAAAACATATTAAACATGAGTGGCGCTATACCACACGTATAGTGGATTAACGATTAAATTGAAATAGTGGTATTGACGCCGCGGCTCGCCTCATCATCAAACCAGCGCGCAGTTACTGTCTTGGTCTGAGTATAAAACTGAACGGCTTGCTTACCATAAGGACCGAGATCGCCGAGCTTACTGGCACGTGAGCCTGAGAATGAGAACATCGGTAGCGGCACAGGAATCGGCAAGTTGATACCGATTTGACCGACCTGAATGTCTTGCTGGAATTTATGCGCTGCAGCGCCTGACTGGGTAAAGATAGCCGTACCATTACCATGTGGATTGGCATTAAGCAGCTCAATCGCTTCATCAAGGCTGGCGGCACGCATAATACAAAGCACTGGACCAAAAATTTCTTCTTTATAAATCTGCATATCGCTTGTGACATTATCAAAGATAGTTGGCCCGACGAAGTTGCCTTTTTCATAGCCTTCGACGGTGATACCGCGACCATCAAGCAACAGACTAGCGCCTTCTTCTACGCCTGTACCAATCAAATGCTCAACACGAGCCTTGGCGGCAGGAGAAATAAGTGGGCCTAAGTCTTTATCATGCTTACCAGCTGAGACGATTAAGCCTTCTGCTTTGGCTTTAATGTCATCAATCCACTCACCAGCAGCACCGACTAACACCACGACTGACAGCGCCATACAACGTTGACCAGCAGCACCAAAGGCGGCACCCGCTAGTTGATTAAGTGTTTGCTCTTTATTGGCGTCAGGTAAGATAACGCCATGGTTTTTGGCACCCATCATACACTGGGCACGCTTGCCTGATTTGCTGGCACGCTCGTAGACGTGTTTGCCGACGTTGGTTGATCCAACAAAAGAAACCGCCTTGATATCGGGATGGTCACAAATAGCATCAACGGTCGCTTTGCCGCCATGTACCACGTTTAGCACGCCTTCGGGTACGCCCGCTTCGACTGCCAACTCCACCAAACGCATGGTGACCATTGGATCTTGCTCAGAAGGCTTTAAAATAAAAGTATTGCCCGTAGCAATCGCCATCGGGAACATCCAAAGCGGAATCATCGCTGGGAAGTTAAAGGGTGTAATGCCTGCACAGACGCCAAGTGGCTGCCAAATACTGTAGGTATCCACATCCGAGGCCACGTTTTCAACGAAATCGCCGACCTGTAAATTTGCAATACCTGCGGCATGCTCGACCACTTCTAGGCCACGGAATACATCACCACGGGCATCTGCAATCGTTTTGCCTTGTTCAGCGGTCAAGATTGCTGCCAGTTCATCCATATGCTCACGGATCAACGCTTGGTATCTTAAAAAGATACGAGCACGAGTGGTAATCGGTGTTTTGCGCCAAGTCTGAAAAGCCGCTTGGGCAGCAGCAACGGCTTGGTTAATCTCATCATCTGTGGTCTGTGGAACTTTTGCGATGACTTCTTGGGTGGCAGGATCGGTGATATCAATCCACTCGCTGGTATTAGAATCAACAAACTGGCCATTGATGAGCTGCTGAACGTGGTGCATAAGATATCCTTATCTTGTTTGCGAGACTACCGCGTAACGGTATCTTTATAGTTATGAGGAGGATTAAAAATTCATAGGTTGCTACAAATCACATTAATTATAAAATGATTTATTACGTATCGTTATTGACTATAACAATAAAACAATTTTAGGGTCAAGGGCTTTGTTAAAGTTTTAGTAAAGGAGTTCCTTCTAAAGAAAAATATCCTTGTTAGTATGGACGCTGGTAAAAGTCTATTAGCCTTCCGAGTGGTATTTTTGACGGTAAATATGGACGCTAGACCTGAATGTCAAAGCTGAACTTTAAACCTGAACGTTAAACATAGACATCATAAATTTATATCAGCCATTATCTATTGATATAGTCAAGGCACTGTTAAACCGCTACGGTGTTACCCGTCCTAAATGCGCTAAGTGTACTAGCTGCGGTCGGTCGCCTTGTAGCGATTCTAAAATTCTTTGACTATAGCTGAAACACCAAGAGTAAAATTTAAGAACAAAAAAAGCCCATGAGAGTCCATGAGCTCAAAGGTGAAATATGAGTAAAAAACAACATAAATAGCAATATAAACAAGTTTTATATATAAATTAAAGCGTTTACCTTGTTTCTAGGTAACAAACTATCATTCTACAAAGGATTAAAACGACCCAAACATTGTTCCTAAGGTAATCACTGTGATTAGTGCTATCAACGGGACTAAGACAGCCGTCACAAAGATATCTCTATAGGACTCTCTATGGGTGAGCCCACAAATAGCGAGCATGGTTATGATGGCCCCGTTATGTGGTAATGAGTCCAGCCCACCTGCTGCTAAAGAAGCAATACGATGCATCAGTTCAGGGTCAATATTATATTGCTCTGCTAATTGCATATAACTTGCGCCCATAATCTCTAGGGCAATACCCAAACCACCAGACGCTGATCCTGTGATACCCGCTAAAACATTAATCATGATCGCTTCAGATATCAATGGATTGCCTGGCGCAAACCCCATAAGGTATTGTTTGATAATGGCAAAGCCTGCAAGCGTCGCAATAACAGACCCATAGCCCACCTCTGATGCCGTATTAAAAATCGGCAGTAAAGATCCCATTGCGCCTTTGTTTAAACTTTCTTTTACACTGTCCATTTTTCTAAAATTAAATGCCATAACAAAAATACAAGCCAAAACCAACGATAAAATTATGGACCAAATACCAATGACCGAGCTTAGTTCTACCCCTCCAAATTTTTCATCAGCTAAGTAGCTGTTGCTCCACAAAGGTATTATGATCTTTGAAAAGACATAATTGCCTGATATGACGATGACAATGGGCAATAGTGCTAGCCAGAAATTGGGTATATCGTTATTCGAAGGGCTGTCTTGTTCATTTAAAGTATGATTGCCATACCCTTCATTATTCACACGGGCAATACGAAGTTGGCGACTCATCCATAACATACCGCCACCCAGCATAATTATTGCGGCAATAATGCCTAATCCAGGGGCTGCAAACGCATCTGTCTCAAAGTAAGGCATGGGAATAGCGTTATGAATTGAAGGGGTACCCGGTAATGCGGTCATGGTCAGTGTTAAGGCACCAATACAAATCGCACCCGGTATCAATCTTTTGGGAATATTAACGTGTCTGAACAAAGCAGCGGCAATCGGGTATATGGCAAAAGTAACCACAAAAGCGGATACACCGCCATAAGTAAGAATAGCGCAAGCCAATACCACCGATAGCATGGCATGCTTGTCTCCTAATCTTGTCACTAAAGTTTTGGCAATGGCATAAGCATAGCCTGAGTCTTGCATCAGCTTGCCAAAAATAGCCCCGAGTAAAAATAAGGGAAAATACTTAACCGCAAAGCTGCCCATCCCCTCCATAAATATCTGGGTATACATTCCCATGCTTTGACTGCCAACGCCGCTTAGAACAACAGCTAGAATGGCAAGAACAGGGGCTAGTATTAAAACACTCACTCCTCGATAAGCAAAATACATTAACAATACCAAAGACAATACAATGGCAAAAATATCCATAACAGCAACTTCCTTTAACGCAAACGAATAAGTCGTAGAAATGCGCTAGGTAAAATTGGGTATTCTCTTAAAGTGTGCTAGATATTCGACCATAGCTCCGACAGAGACTATTTTTGAAGATCAAACACACTTTAACCAAAAAACCTAGGCTGATTATTTTCTAATAATCTTTCATAGACTGCTTAATCGCATCAATCGCTGCTGGATTGTCGAGTGTTGACATATCTCCTGTGGGCTTGTTTTCGGCCAGCGCACGTATGGCGCGGCGTAGTATTTTACCAGAACGGGTCTTTGGTACTGATTGCGGAAAATAAACCGCTGCTGGACGCGCAATGCCGCCAAGCGACTTGACGACTGCGCCAATGATTTGTTGCTCAAGGCGAAAGCGATTTTCGGTTGTGGCCACTTGGGTGTGGTCTCTTAGCACACAAAACGCGATGGGTAACTCGCCTTTCAGCTCATCATGAATGCCCACAACGGCACACTCAGCCATCTCAGGATGGGTGCTAATCGCCTCCTCAATCTCTTGAGTACCAATCCGATGACCAGCGACATTGATGACATCATCGGTACGGCCGAGGATATAAAAGCAACCATCCTCATCAGTTACGGCATAGTCTGATGTAGAGTACTCATTGCCATCAGCTAAACTAAAGTAGCTGCTAATAAAACGCTCATCGTTACGCCATACGGTTGTCAGGCAGCCAGGTGGTAGTGGCGCAGTAATTGCCAGCAAGCCTTTTTCGCCCGCAGCGCAACGCTCGCCTGTTTTTTCATTGATCACATGCGCATCATAGCCATACATCGGATAACCAGGTGAGCCTTGCTTGTGCGGTTTATCATCAAATTTTGGGGTATTGCTTAGGATGGGCCAGCCGGACTCGGTTTGCCAGTAATGATCTAAAATAGGCACACCCAGATGTTTCTTTAACCAATCTGCTGTGGACTGATCAAGCGGCTCACCGGCTAAAAAGAAAGATTTAAGACTAGAGACATCATAGCGTGTCATCCAAGTTTCATCTTGCTTTTTGAGCATACGCACACCTGTAGGCGCGGTGAAAAGAATATTCACCTTGTTGGCCTCAACGATACGCCACCAGATGCCCGGATTGGGACGATGCGGTAGACCTTCGTACATGACGCTGGTCATACCTGCCAGCAAGGGCGCATAAATAGTATAAGAGTGACCCACTGCCCAGCCAATATCGGATATCGCCCAAAAGGTCTCACCGGCTTTACCATTATAAATATAGTCCATCGAGGTCGTTAACGCCACGGCATGACCGCCCGTGTCACGCTGCACCCCTTTAGGAGTGCCGGTCGTACCAGAAGTGTAAAGTAGATACGATGGCGTATTGGACTCTAACCATACTGGCTCAACGATGGCATTGGCCTCGCAGCTGATGCGGCGCTCAGTCGCATAATCGATATCTATCGCTTGCGCTGCAAAAGGTAAAATACCACGATCAACGACCAATACATGCTCAGGCTTGGCTGTCGCTTGCTCTACCCCTTGATTGACAAGGTTTTTGTAATTGATAACTTTACCACCGCGCAGACCAGCATCGACAGTGATGACCATTTTTGCCTCGGCATCATCCATACGAATGGCTAAATTGTGCGCGGCAAACCCACCAAATACCACTGAATGAATGGCACCGATACGCGCACAAGCCAACATAGCATAAGCGGCTTCCAAAATCATCGGCATATAAATAATGACTCGATCGCCCTCTCCAACACCATGACGTTGCAGCACATCTGCGAAGTAGTTGACCTCTTTATACAAGTCATTATAGGTTAGGCGACGCTTGGTATAGTCTGTATAGAACTCAACGTTATTGCCTAGATTGCTAAAAGCGTCAGCCACAGTGGGAAAGGTTTCTATTAGCTCTTGATTGATCTCTGAGGACAGCCAAATAAAAGCATCTTGCTCAGCACGATCAGGCAGGTGGCGATCGACGCAGTTATAGCAGAGATTGGTCTCACCGCCGACGAACCATTTAGCAAACGGCAAATTACTGTCATCAAGGATTTGTTCCGGCTCTTTATGCCAGTAGATACGTTTCGCTTGCTCTGCCCAGAATTGCTCGCGATCGTTGATAGAGCTGTGGTAAATATCAGCAAAGCTCGGGGTCTGAGTGGCTTGAGTTTGGCCATTTTCAGAAAGTTCGGTTGCTACTTGGTTGTTGATTGGGTCGCTCATAATAGCTGTCCTTAGCGTAAACAAGATATGATGCAATATAGTTTTGAATATAGTTGTGATAAACAATATCGTAATGAGGTACTGGTCATCCGTGCCAGAACTGAAAAACCGATACATTATGTATCGGTTTAAAATGTAGCAGAGCTAACAATAAAGGTCAACTGTTAAGCGTTTAATCTGTTCGATCATAATGAACATTTAAATACTTTAACAGCTAACGACTTTAGATAATGAGACACGTAAAGTTATACTTCGGTCTGATCGGCATACATCTCACGCATGACTTTTTTGTCATGCTTGCCTACAGAAGTTTTGGGCAATTCATCAACGAACTTGAACTGACTGGGCACACCATACTTAGGGATGATACCGCGCTCTACCGCTTTCTCAGCAATGGCTTTGATATCTTCGACTTTGGTCTCTTGAGCATTAGGCTTGAGCACCACTAATGCCAATGGGCGCTCGCCCCACTGCTTATCACGAACGCCAATGACCGACACATCAGCCACTGATGGATGTAGCGACAAAATCGTCTCAATCTCCAATGATGAAATCCACTCGCCACCTGATTTAATCACATCTTTTAGACGGTCCGTGATTCTAATGTAGCCATCAGGGCGTACATAGGCGATATCCTGAGTATGCATATAGCCGTTTTCCCACAGCTCTTTGCCAGCATCATCGTTTTTCAGATAGCTTTGGGTCAACCACGGTGCGCGCAGTACCAGCTCGCCCGTATTTTCTTCACCTGTACCAACTGGCTCATTATTCGTACTCCATATCTGGGCGTCCACCATAACCACTGGCTTACCAGTCATACAACGGCGAGCGATGTCTTCTTCTTCCGTCATTTCTGGCTCGTTGAGACTAAATTCTGTCAGGCTAATGAGCGGTGCTGTTTCCGACATACCGTAGCCCGTATAGACTTCGATATCTTGCGCCAATGCAGATTTTGCTAACCCTTCGGTCAATCTTGAACCACCAATGATCATTTTTAGACCATTAAAACTGGCACCTCGATCTTGCGCTTCTTTAAGTACCATTTGCAAAATCGTCGGCACACAATGGGTGATGCTAACTTTTTCGTTGATGATCAAATCCAGCAAAGTATCAGGCGCATAACGTCCTGGATAGACTTGCTTTAGACCAACCATGGTCGCGGTAAAAGGAAAACCCCATGCATGCACATGGAACATCGGCGTCATCGGCATATAAACGTCGCCATTACTCACGCCTTGTTTGTTCGGCAACATACCCAGCGTGGCGGCTTCTGCCATACTATGTAGTACCAACTGACGATGGCTAAAAAACACGCCTTTTGGATCGCCTGTGGTGCCTGAGGTATAAAAAGTCGTCGCAATCGTGTTTTCATCAAAATCTGGAAAATCAAAAGTGTCATCAGCGGCTTCTAGCAATGCCTCATACTCACCCGTTACGCGACTTTGGTTATCACCAAAAACGCCTTCTACCGTCATACCATTATCATCTAGCCAAATAATATGCTCGATACTGGAGTTTTCAAACTGATAATCCTTCACCAGTGCGGCAAACTCAGAGTTCAGCATCAGCACTTTTGGTTTTGCATGATTGATGGTGTACAGCACTTTTTCTGGTGATAGACGGATATTGACGGTCTGCAAAATATACTGTGACATTGGCACCGCAAAGTAGGATTCTAAATAGCGATGGCTATCCCAATCCATAACGGCAACCACATCACCAGTATCAAGATTTAGGTCGGCTAAAACATTGGCCAAGCGATTGATACGATTAAACAGATCTTTATAAGTGAAGCGCTTTTTATCCGCATAAACGATTTCTTGATCTTGTGAGACGGTTTTGGCACGGTTTAACAACTGCTTAATCAGTAATGGGAACTCATAAGCAGCTGGCGCACTGTGATAGATATTTGACATAAATCTGACGTCCTTGTTAATTATTTACAGTAATTTTAATGGCTATTAAAGGGTTTGAGGCGAACTGAAATTATTATTTTAATAAAAAATATGCTCGACAAACCTTGTAATGATAGTAAGAAAAAACCTCAACCATGTAAAGGCTGCTTACGTAAGTATTAGGATAGTAGCTGTGATTTTTATGTCATATTTGACGAGCTATATATAGGTTAAGTGGTTCGAGGTTTGGTTTTTATCATGCCAAAACTGGCGACCGATAATGCCAGTACTTGCACGAATAATAGTAACCATACGGTAAGTGACCATTGACCACGCGCGTACGCTATCCCGCATAGCCATGCCCCTAAGGTACCGCCTGCATAATAGCCCATATAGTATAAGCCAGAAGCCAGTGAGCGACCTTTTTTGACATTGACCGCGATATAGCTAATCGTTGCCGCCTGAGTGACAAACACGCCAGAGGACATAATCGCCAGCCCTACGACAATACCCCAAAGTGGCGTCACCAGCGTCAATAACATCCCAAATATCGACACAATAACGGCCACCCGAACGGTTCGTGCTGAACCGAATCGACGTAGCAATGTAGAAGACAATGGCGTAATGACTACCCCAATCAAGTACACCGCAAAAATATTGGCCAGCGCACCCGTACCGAGCTCATATGGTGTGCCTGTTAAGTGCAAATTAATAAAGGTAAAACAGCCAACTAATGAGAATAATACACAAGCACCAAGCAAACAGGCTGTCACAACGTAACGATTGGTCAAATGCTCACCCAGCGTCTGTATCGCTGAGTGAAAGTTCGGATTGGCCTCAAAGTGACGCGATGAGGGCAGCATTTTACCGACCCAGAGCGCACCTATCAGCGTCATCGCTGCCATCACATAATAGCCGGCACGCCAGCCGATAAGCTCGTGTAAATGCCCGAGCAAAAACCGTCCCATAAAGCCGCCAAATACCGAGCCTGAGACATAAAATGACATCAACTCAGTGACAGCCCGTCCCTCAAACTCTTCTCCGATATAGGCAATGGTCACCACAGTAATACCGGGCACAGAGAGTCCTTGTATGAAGCGCCATATACCCATCCAACCAATGCTAGGGCTTTGCGCAATGAGCGCCGTCGGTATCGCTAAAAACAACAAAGCACCAACGATAAATGACTTACGCCCGACCGCATCAGAGAGCATGCCCAAAAACGGTGACATGATGGCGATTGCTAACACGGTTGCCCCAACGATCATACCGGCTTGCACTTCAGTCGCCGCAAAATCTACCATCAGGACGGGTAGCACCGCTTGAATAGAATACACTTGTAAAAAAGCGAACATGCCAATCAAGCCAAAGGTGAGCTTTAACACCCATGACGTTGAATGATTTGGTGAGACAGAAGGCTGTGGGACGGTATTTTGGGTCTGGTCGGTAGAATGATTCACAAGAAGGCTGACTTTATTGGTTATGCCACGACAGTGATACACACCTGTTATTGGCTTGGATGAGAGACGGGTGACAGAGCTATGTTCTAAACACGCTGCACAACAAATCTAGTTGCACGATAAATCCAGAAGTTAAGTAAATCCAGAAGGTAAGACAGTCTCTTTAAATGATACATTCATATCGTAAAGACAAGCGGGTTATGTTATCACATCAAGCCATATACTCAGTTCTAGATGTGTTATTGGCACTACATTAGCTTTGTTATTTAACCATTAATTACCAACGATTTTATGTCTATGATGCCCACGTCATCTATAGAAATTCACTTCTTTAAAGCAGCCTCGCTTTACCTTTTAAATTTGCACTGCTACCTAGTCGCATTCGATACCGTGCAGACAGCGCACAACTTTGACAATGACAAGATTAATGTCTACTATTGTTTTGCCTTAAGTATAAGATAAAACAATATAACTAAGCCGCTCAGCACAAGTACACGACTTTCACTTAAAAGAATATTTATCATGATAAAAAATGCTTGGCTTAAAAAAGCCACTATCACCATGGGCGCGCTGATTTTTTCTATGCCAACTTTGGCTGAAGTCAGCTTATCAGAAACCACGACTATTTCAGCAAATGAAGCATTACCCACAGTGCCAACATTACCATCAAACTGTATTGCTGATAGCGCAATCACAGCAGCGGCGCTTTCTGATACTCGTGATAACGGCCCCTTCTCTGTCAGTACCAAACACGTTGCGCGCCAATCAGCAAAGGGCTTCGGTGGTGGCACGATTCACTACCCAACCGATGCTATCGGTTGCGGCTTGTTAGGTGCTATCGCTGTGGTTCCAGGTTACGTGTCTTACGAGGCTGCTATCAAATGGTGGGGACCGCGTTTGGCTTCTTGGGGATTCGTCGTTATCACTATCGATACCAACTCTATCTATGACGATCCGAATAGTAGAGCTACTCAATTGAATGCCGCACTAGACCACATAATCGCTGATGATACCGTTGGCAATAAGATAGATCCTAAGCGATTGGGCGCTATCGGCTGGTCTATGGGCGGTGGCGGTGCACTTAAGCTGGCAAAGGAGCGCAGCACAGTACGAGCCATCATGCCACTCGCACCCTATCATGACAAAAGCTATGGCGAGGTAAAGACACCAACTTTAGTCATCGCCTGCGAGCGTGACCGTATTGCCACCAATGAGAAATATACCAATGTTTTTTATCATAATGCCACCGGCCCCAAGATGAAAATTGAGGTGGACAATGGCAGTCATTTTTGTCCAACCTACCGCTTTAACGAGATACTGCTGAGTAAGCCTGGTATCGCGTGGATGCAGCGCTATATCAATAATGACACACGCTTCGATAAATTTTTATGTGCCAACGAAAACTACAGCAAAAGCCCACGTATCTCTGCTTATGATTATAAAGACTGTTCGTAAAGCGGTGTATAGGAATGGTGACATTTGCTTTAATTACTCCTTTATTTGCGTACTATTATGACTTAAGAAAACTTAATATGGCTTAAGAAAATTTAAATTTAGCGATGCCTTTTAAATTGGCTATGACTTAATTGGCTATGACTTAAAGGAGACTGTCTACAATGAAAGACCAGATACATGATTTGGGTGCAGGTTTTTGGAATATTCGCGGCTCGTTCGTGAGACAAGGCATGATTGATATAGGCAATCAATCAGCATTGGTAAAATTATCTTCTGGAAAGTTTGTGCTGCTGGACAGCTATACACTCACTGGCGAGGTCCGCGCGCAAGTGATGGCACTGACCAATAATGGGCAGGACATAGAAGCAGTACTCAATGTGCATCCTTTTCATACGGTGCACTGTGCGCGAGTAGCAAAAGACTTTCCACATGCTCTATTTTATGGCAGTGCACGTCACCATAAGGAAGTGCCAGAAGTGAATTGGAGTGCAGATTACGTTGAAAGTACAGCGGTCGCCGAGCGTTATCCTGAGCTTGAATTTTCACTGCCAAAAGGCATTCACTATATTGCCCCTGATGACTCTGTGCACTCAAGCTCGCTCTTGGTATTTCATCCTGCCAGCCAAAGTCTGTATGTCGACGATACCATCGAGACGCCACCTTCGAAGCGATTTAATGCGGTACAAGCAGGTATAAACTTACATGCTACGACCATAAAAGCACTCAAAGATGAGCCAAATTCTGGCAAAGATTATTGTGATTGGGCCATCAACTTGGCGCATGACTGGCGTGACGTGCGTAATTTTTGTAGTGCGCATTCAGGTTTAGTAGTGTTTGAAGAAGGTGAATTTGAAGCAGCGCTATTAGCAACTATTGACAGCGCCCGTCCTGAGCTTGAAAAAGCTTGAATAATTTAAACAATCACAAGCAAGACCAAAAATAACCAGCGTCAATAATAATCACTAAAAGCCATCAGCGGTGAAAAACGCTGAAAAATATGGGTGGTTTATCACAATTTGTATTGAACTCATGGTGTCGATGGGATATTGCCCTCTTTGACATCCTTTTTATAACAGACTTTACGCCTGTCATACGTCATTATCCATATCTTGGTATTTATAGTTGCTTATATTTAGTGACTTATATTTAGTGACCTAAACTTAGTGACTTATATTTAATTGCTTATATTTAATTGCTTACATTTAGTGATTTACTATTTTTATAGTCACCCATAACTACCCTATTAAATTGCTACACCTCATCATTGATCAATTAAGGAACAATATTTATGACAGACAAAATTATAGATTTAGGCTCAGGATTTTGGAACATACGCGGAAGCTTTCGCATAGGCGGTGTATTGAATATCGGCACTCAATGCTCACTGGTCAAGCTGGCATCGGGACGCTTTATATTTTTGGACAGTTACGCCTTGACGGGTGACGTTCGAGATGAAGTCATGGCACTAACCAATAATGGTCAAGATGTCGAAGCGGTACTTAACGTTCATCCCTTCCATACGGTACACTGTGCACAAATGGCAAAAGACTTTCCGAAAGCCACTATGTATGGCAGCAGCCGTCATCATAAAAAAATGCCAGAGATTAAGTGGGCAGAGGATTTGGTTGAGAGCGAAGCGGTGGCACAGCGCTACCCTGAATTAAAATTTTCGTTATCTGAAGGTGTCCACTATATCTCGCCTAACGAGATGATCCATGCAGGTTCTTTATTGGCTTATCACCCTGCCAGCCAGAGCTTGCACGTTGATGACACTTTTATGAGTCCCCCAATGAAATTACTAGAGGCAGTATTACCTGAGCTGATATTGCACCCTACTACCAAAAAAGCCCTCACAAACGAGCCAAATGCTGGTGCACAATATTGCGATTGGGCGACCAACTTGGCACATGAATGGCGCGACGTTCGCAATTTCTGCGCAGCGCATTCTTATCTGGTTCGATTTAAAGAAGGTGAGTTTGAAAAAGCACTGCTAAAAGCCATTGATAAAGCACGTCCAAAGCTAGAAAAATCATAGCTTGTACCGTATTTTGACCGACGTATTTTGTAAAAAAAAGGGCTGCCATTTTGGTAGCCCTTTTTTTATGTTTTGAGGTGGCTATAACCTCATCGAAATAACAAGGTCGCCAGCTCATCCTCATTATTGATGATATCTGCCAACGTATAGCGTTCAAGCACGGTAATAAAAGCAGTGAGCGCTTCAAAAAACACCCCTTTTAATTGGCAGACTGGACTAATTACACAGCCCAAAGTAGGCGTCGGCGCTAATTCCGCTATCAAGGTGATGGGTAAGCCTGTTGAATGAGGTTTTGTCTCGGTATTGGGCAACTGCGCGGCAAAACATTCTACCAACGCAAAATCCGGTTCAATTTGTTTAATCAGTACGCCTAAGTTAATATCTTTTGGGGCGTAAGCCAACCGAATACCGCCATTTTTGCCACGGACGCTATCAATGTACCCAAGCTGACCGAGCTGATGAATAATCTTGGTTAAGTGGCTCTTAGAAATATGATAGCTGTCTGCAATGTCACTGATATTAGACAGTGAGTGTGGGTCTGGCTTCACTGCTAAGTAAATTAATGAGCGCAGTGCGTAGTCACTATAATTGGTTAATCGCATTGATTCACGCTCCTGTCTGATTTGAGAGTATTAAAATTTTACGGTTTCAACATTGATGAGCTAAAGCACATTACCCAAATAAGCCGTCTGGTCTCGGTCGTGTCAGCATCGGCAAATAACTGATGCAAAATAATACAAAGCAAGCAATCCACGCGCTTTGAGCCACCATAATCCATGCTAGATAATGACTCATATCGACCAGCGGTAATAGCACTCGGCTGATAAATACCAATACCATCAAACCGTACATAACATTGACGGTTCTTGGTGGTTGATGAATACTGCGACCCGTGTGTCCAAGCGATACCCGCGTCATCATCGCCACGGTCATCATACCAACACCAGCAATTGCCAGTCCATGCATAGCGATGCTGTGCTGATAACCGAGCCAAGGCTGTAATGCATACAATAAGAAACTCAAACATATGCCTAAAAACGCAATATACAATGACCATAACAATGGCTTTTGCCAAATACCGCGATTATACCATCCTAGCAAACGAATGATATTGACCACGGCTACGCCAAGTGCCGTGATCGTCAGCAAGTACTTATTAGGATAAAACAAATCGGTCATAAAAAAAGCGAAGAAAAAAGCCAAGCTGGCAATATCTTGAATTTTACTATTTCGTAGCGTTACATTGTCTGTACCATTCCCACTTAATCCGCGCTCAATAAAGAAAGGAACGACCCGTCGCCCGATGGTCAATACCAGACCAATGATTAAGTAAAAGCCTAGATATATACCTACTCTGGTAATGGCCATATCAGCACTGATAATGCCCCAGTAGCACAGACCGTTGCCCAGTGTTAATAGCGCCAACTTTGCCAAAATCCCCATTTGTTTGTATTGCTTAACTTGTAGCACCGCACGACATATGACAAAGGCCATCGCTCCGATGAACAACATATCAAATAGTGCCGCTGCATATAGTAACCACACACTACTCCCCGCAATAGCGACACCAAGCCCAAAAGCCAACCACGATAAACGCGCCATTAACCAACAGACAAAGATGCCTAGCAGCTTATAA
Source organism: Psychrobacter glaciei (assembly GCF_014652895.1). Classification (GTDB taxonomy): domain Bacteria; phylum Pseudomonadota; class Gammaproteobacteria; order Pseudomonadales; family Moraxellaceae; genus Psychrobacter; species Psychrobacter glaciei. The sequence continues at coordinate 312,976 of NZ_BMZR01000003.1, read as the reverse complement.
CCATGCGGCATCATCACCCCTGTCCAAGTCTTCACCGCTGTTAGCAAAAACCCAGCAACCACTGCGAGTGCATAACCATAAATCATCTCGTGACCATGCCAATACAACGGATTCAATACCTGTGCATCGATATCCGTGTGACCAGTAAACACAAAAGCCCATAGCAGCATCGTTGCCACAGCAAATAGCGCAGCAGCGCTGAAAAATAGGCGAAAGCTCAAATTAAGGATAGGATGCGGAGAGCTTAGTGGTTTGCTAGGTAACTTGATAGAGTGCATAGCCATCTTCTTAGAGGAATATAGATGGCTCTAATTATAACATTCATTTTAAATGAACTTTATAAATATTTAGTCTAACTATCAAACACTTTACTCATCGAAGTGCTACGCTTGCGGAAATCTCTAGAAGCAAAATCTCAAGTATAGTTAAATTCAAATAATTTCGATACAAGGAAACCGAGCGCAAGTTATACATTAGTATGCTTAGCGAGGATGACGATGTAGCGGATTTATATGGATTTGACTATATAAAAATAGAGAAAGCAAGCTGGCTGTTCTTTAGCTATTATTTAGCCATGACTTAGTTAATACCACTTACAACTGTAATGCCGCAATGACTAACGATATGACCACTATCGCTGTGACATACTGCCTAACTTTAAAATATGTGTGACTGATAATCTGCGCTCGATGCAGGCTATAATCAATAACCAACAGACTTATAAAACCAATTACTAATAGCCAAATAAAACTACTGGCTGATAAGATCAAAAAACCAAGCCAAAGGCCAAGCGCAATGCTATTGCTATACAGTGGAAGTCTAATAGCCCACTTATTGTCGTCAGCTAAATCTAAATGATTACCCCAATGCGCGCCTGCCATAAATGATGCAATCACTAGCCCATAAGCACTTAATACATCGACTACTGAACCAAGCATAGGCACGGTAACAACGTCTATCATCAGCAAAAATGCACAGGCTATAAATGGAATCGTACCTACAAAAGTTAGATAAGGACTGGGCTTTTTCATCGTTTAAACCTATCTTATGATTAGTCTAATAATAGTTGTCACCTGTTAGGTGGGAGTTTTCAACATACATTAATCGCTCTTTTGAGTGTTGCCTTGCCACTGACGGATAAACTCACCATTTGGATCGTATTGCTGGGTTTGCTTGTCGAGATTAAACTGTCTACATCCTCTTGGATCAGCACCCACGCCTGCCAGATATTGCCAATTGCCCCAATTACTGCCGACATCATAATCAACAAGATGTTGCTCAAAGTAAGCTGCCCCGTAGCGCCAATCAAGGCCTAGCTCATGGATAAAGCAGCTGGCAACCAGTTGTCGTCCGCGATTCGACATATAACCTGTCGTGCGCAATTGGTTCATGCATGCGTTGACGATAGGATATTGTGTTGTACCACTCTTCCATTGCGCTAACAGATTTTCGTCCAATTGAGTTGAAGGCGCGTGCTGAGCGATGCCTTTAAACCAAAATAACTTTTGCTGATGGGTGACAGCATACCAATAAAAATACTCACGCCACAGCAGCTCAAACCATATCCAATAGGTAGAGTCATTTGCGATAATATCGCGCTCATAACGGCGCAAACGATTTAATACTGTGTTTACAGACAGCGAGCCGTTTGCAAGCCAAGCGGAAAACTTCGTAGAATGTGTCCAGTCATCTAGCGTGTTTCTGGTGGTTTTATAAGTGCTGGGCGCATCGGAACCAAAATAGGTATATAAGTGCGTTAGGCCATTTAACTCACCACCTCTAAAACTGGATGGCTGCTGTGATGGCTTATCACGCCCTGCCTCATTAGACCACTGCGATTCAAAAAAGCACTCGTCCCTACTCTGCATATTTTCAGGCAATGGAGCAAGTGATTCTGGCGTTGGATAAATTGCTATATCTTTTTCTGCATGCAGCAAATCATAATCAGTTTCGATTTGTTTACGAAACTGCGTAAAGCTTTTGGGCAGATGCTCTAACGGTAACCCATCAAACAAAGTCGCTGTTGTTTGAACATGCCACTGTATCTTGGGATATTTCACCTGTAGAAGGTCATATACTTTGTTTTGATTATAATCTGCTGTTTGACTGATGCAGATATCCGTCACTTGTTGCTGCTCGATGAGTTCACTCAGCTGTGCAAAAGTGTCTAATGCTGCCAGATTTTTCTGTAAATACAGCAATCTATTACCACGCTGTATCAGTGACGCATTTAAATCAGCCAAGCTCTCATGCAAAAACTGCTGGCGAGCTTGCCCCATAGCCTCATAGCGATAGGCATCGTAATGGTCTTTATTATCTAATATATCTGTCAACGATGACGCATAAACCAATAGCAGCTTTCCATCAGTGGATATCTTAGATGCTTTCAATAAAGTGGCATTGTCCGCCACTCTCAAGTCATTATGAAATAGTACTAATGTGACATTGTTGTTCTCTGAGTTGTTCGCTGCTTGATTTGACATACCCTATCCTTCTGGCTACTTAGCACTGATTTATTATTTTTAATCTTAAAGTATCATATACGGTATAACACATACTTAGCATTCAACTTTGATGCTAACCTAATACTTGTAAGGCAATGCGCTCAGCCCCAGAAACCACTTATAAGCATCGACTCTCATGTATCTAACTGCTTAAATGACTTACCTCTAGGAGAACATCATGACTCAAAATAATACTACGACTGAAGAAAATAAATCAGATGAAAAGCGTAAACTTATTAATCGATTTTTGATGAGACTGACAAAAGAGCAGCCTCAAATGTATTACGCCACCACCTCTGAGATATCGCGGAGTATTCATACGATGATAAAAGAACATACCAATCGCTTGTCGGTAGAAGAACAAGCACTGGTAAGACGCATGACTATTGAAGAGATTGAAGGATTACTGGGCTTTCATGCTAGATAAGAGATTGACTAACTTTCAAATACATCATTCTCAGTAAGCTGCCAAATATCACACAAAAAAAGACCGCTATCAAAGCGGTCTTTTTTATTAGCTATCAGCTAGATTTAATAGCTAATTTAAGGCAATTAGAACGGATATTCACGTGGCTCATTTTGCATTGAGATCCAATGTGTTCTAGTGAATTCTTCAAGTACCCACTCACCGTTGAAGCGACCGATACCTGAGTTTTTCTCACCACCAAACGGCGTATTGCTCTCATCATTGACTGAGATGTCATTGATATGAGTCATGCCTGCTCTGATACCGCGAGCGAAGCGCAGACCTTTTTGCATATCAGCAGTGAACACGGCACTAGACAGACCGTACATAGAGTCATTGGCGATCGATAGTGCATCGTCTTCATCTTTAGCACGAATGATACCGACCAGTGGTCCAAACACTTCATTACGTGATAGATCCATTTCGCGAGTGACTTCGGTAAAGATATGCGGTGGTACGACTTGGCCTTCGATCTCGCCACTTAATATCATTTTTGCGCCTTCTTCCTGCGCTTTAGCGATTTTTTCTTTGAGCGATTTGACTTGCTTGGCATTGATGATTGGGCCAACAGCGGTGTCTTGCTTGTTAGGATCACCGACGTTCAATGTTTTGACATGCGCTAAGAAACGCTCTACGAAATCATCATATATCTCGTCTTCAACAATCACTCTGTTGATGGCAATACAGATTTGACCTTGATGCAAGAACTTACCAAAGGCAGCCGCTTTTACTGCTTGCTCGATATCAGCATCTTTTAGTACGACAAATGGGCTGTTACCGCCAAGCTCAAGCGCCACTTGTTTGATGTACTCACCGCCGTTCGCTAACTCACCGATATGTTTGCCCACTGAGGTCGAACCTGTGAACGACACTAGGCTTGGCGCTTTGTGTTCAACGATGGCATCGCCTATCTCGCTACCTGAGCCAACTACCACGTTTAATAGACCTTTTGGCAGACCTGCTTCTTCAAATACTTTGGCCAATAGCAAACCACCTGTCACTGGCGTATCGCTAGCAGGCTTGAGTACCACCGCGTTACCAAGCGCTAGGGCTGGTGCGATAGAGCGCTGAGTCAAATGTAGCGGAAAGTTCCATGGGCTAATAACTGCTACGACACCGATAGGCTCACGATAAATAAAGTTTTCTTTGCCAGGGGTATTCGATGGGCGAATCTCACCATGTACACGGTTAGGGAACGTCGCTGCTTCAAGGGTAATCGCGCGCGTCGCACTGAATTCGACCATCGCTTTGATACGTGTGCTGCCCGACTCTTTGATTAGCCAATCAACGATTTCTTCTTGGCGCTGATCCAGTATGTTGACCACTTTATATAACACTGCGGCTCGCGTTGCAGGCGTTTGCTTAGCCCATGCTTCTTGAGTTTGGCTCGCAGCATCGTATGCTTCATTAAGCTGATCTTTGGTCGCTTGCTGAATTTCTACGAGCGTATCGCCATTATAGGGATTGGTATTAGTATTGCTGCTGTCGTCCTTACCTGTTTGCCATTCACCAGCGATGAACTGCAAATGGAAGTCAGTATATGCACTGGTAGTTGTATTGTTGGTTGACATAATTAGCCTTATTTTTGGTTTGTTGTGCTGAATATTTATTTTCGATTATTTGAATAAAATTATTAAGTCGGAGATATCTCAATTAAAAGCATATCTTATAAGTAGTAAGTGTGAAGTTATGGTTAAACAATTAGTTAAAAGCCATCAGTTAGAATAAAGACGCTGTGATAACGGATAACAACAAAACCTACCTTGCTAGACGACTGGTCTAATGCTACCATAGCTATCAATAAAACAAGACTACTTTGTCAGTAAATATTGTTGATAAAACGTAACACCTATAAATATATCCTATTACAATACGCTATCAACATGACGTTCAAATGAACGCTGACTACCTTATATAAATACTGCTATTAAAGGAGAACATCCTACCTATGTCTAACATAACAGACACTACTACACCCGATACCAAAGCTCATTTACTTGCGACTGGCTACCAATTAATAGCCAAAAAAGGCTTTACCGCTGTTGGTATCAAGCAAATATTGGATACCGCAGGGGTGCCCAAAGGCTCGTTTTATCATTATTTTGCCTCAAAGGAAGCCTTTGGTGAGTCGATTATCAGTCACTATTTTGTCAATTATAAGAATCGTTTAGAAGCGATCGGCGGGCAAGATGTGAGTGCGCAGCAAAAACTGTATAACTATTTTCAGAATTGGTACGACACCCAACAGAATGGCTGTGACCACGAGAAATGCTTGGTCGTCAAGCTTAGCGCCGAGGTGGCAGACATGTCAGAGACGATGCGTGAGGCGTTAAATGCTGGCTATCAGCAGACCGTCACTTGGCTAGCCACACAAATAAAAGCGGGCTGGGTCGATGGTTCTGTACCACAGCCTGACAATATCGCTGCCGAGAGTATGGCTAAGCGCTGGTATTTTGCATGGCTCGGAGCCAGCCTAATCGCTAAGACCAGTCAAACCAATACGCCGCTTGCGGAAGTCTGGCAAATGACGACTTCGCAAATGGGGCGCTAACGGCCGTTACCTATTCTCAGTCGCTGGTCTGAATCACCACTCTCATCACTAGGTGTTTTCAATGTAAAGCGCCTTAAGTGAAAAGCACCTTAATAGTAAATAACGGTTCATTGGATTCATATCATTTGGTTTACGATACTTTTGTAATTATTTACAGAAAACACTAGACGACCGGTCTAACTAATGTACAATGCCTGCAGATGTTTAAAACAAGCATCACGAATTTTAGCTTTTAATTTCAGACATACACTCTACAACTTTTAGGAAAATTATGAATAACTTTCAATATTACAACCCAGTACGTATCGTTTTTGGTGAAGGTCAAATCGAGCAATTATCAGATCTAGTTCCTACTGACGCCCGTGTTCTTATTACTTATGGTGGCGGTTCAGCACAGCGCACTGGTACATTAGACGAAGTAAAAGATGCTTTGTCTGCGAGTGGAAACCGTACTGTCTTTGAGTTCGGTGGTATTGAGCCAAATCCAGAATTCGTCACACTATTAAAAGCTGCTGACATGGTTAACGAGCACAACATTGATTTCTTATTAGCAGTCGGTGGCGGTTCGGTCATTGATGGCAGTAAGTTTGTGGCGCTTGTGGCTTCATTAACAGAAGAAGACGGTACTGTCTCACGCGATCAAGCATGGGATGCCTTGACAAGCTATTGCAGAAATATCGACTCTGCCGTTGATCTAGGTGCAGTCTTAACGATTCCAGCGACTGGTTCAGAGATGAACTCTGGCGGCGTTGTCAACTATAGCGAACGCCAAGCAAAACTACCGTTTGGTAACCCACTTGCCTTCCCTAAGTTCTCAATCTTAGATCCTACTAAGACATTGACTTTGCCTGAGCGTCAAGTAATGAACGGCGTTGCCGATGCCTTCGTCCATGTGATGGAGCAATACTTAACGTATCCAGTCAATGCAAAAGTGCAAGATGCCTTTGCTGAGAGCTTGTTGAAAATTCTGATTGAAGAAGGTCCAGCAGTCAAAAAAGACCCAGAAAATATGGAAACGCGTAAAAACATTATGTGGACAGCGACCATGGCACTGAACGGTCTGATTGGTACTGGTGTGCCACAGGATTGGACGACGCATATGGTTGGTCATGAATTAACTTCATTGCACGCTATCGATCATGCACGTACATTGACCATCGTTTTACCATCAGTGATGCGCGAGCTAAAAGAAAGCAAAAAAGAGAAATTGCTTCAGTATGCACGTAATGTATGGAACCTCACCGATACTGACCAAGATGATGACACCATCATTGAGACAGCGATTGTCAACACTGAAAACTTCTTCCGCGAGCTTGGCTTGCCAGTAAGTTTAGAAGATGTTGATTTAGACAATGCTGCCATTGATCCTATTATCAAACAACTTGAAGCTCACAACATGGTCAAGCTGGGTGAGCACGGCAAAAATGATCTTGACGTATCACGTCGTATCTTGGACCGTGCGGTTACTAGCAAGGCTTCGTAACCAACGAATACAGCAAACAAATGCGATGTTAGGTTAAATAGTATTTGTTTGTGATTGTCTTCCTTAAAGTGACACTATCCAAAATGATATTGTCATGAAAACAAAAGCATCGTCGAAATAAAATTATCATGAAAATAACAGTAACTATTCAACAGTGAGTAGTTACTGCCCTCTTAATCAGTCATTAGTTTTCAATCAGTAACTAGCCAATAACTATTAAAAAACGGCTATGCAATACCCAATGATTAAACAGTTAACTTTCTAAGTATTAGTCATTAACTGACAATCAACACTCAATAAATAAAAAAGGAGCTTTACTATGAGCTTTGAAAAACAACAAAACCAACAAAAAAATCGTCAAATCAAACTGGCCAGTCGTCCTACTGGTGAGCCAAAAGCTGAAAATTTTGACATGGCTACTAGCGACATCCCAACACCCAATAACAGTGAGATGCTACTGCGTACGGTCTATCTATCATTAGACCCGTATATGCGCGGACGTATGAGCGATGCCAAAAGCTACGCTGATCCCTTAGAAGTTGGTGATGTTATTATGGGCGGCACAGTCGCTCAAGTGGTCGAGTCAAATATTGATGGTTTCTCCAAAGGCGATTTAGTAGTCTCAAACTCAGGCTGGCAGGATTACAGCGTCAGTAATGGCGAAGGCATCCTAAAATTAGACAAAGACATGCCGAACCCCTCTTATGGTTTAGGTGTCCTTGGTATGCCAGGCTTTACCGGTTACATGGGTTTTACCGATATCGGCAAACCACAAAAAGGCGAAACTTTGGTTGTCGCAGCGGCTACTGGTCCTGTCGGTGCAACGGTTGGTCAAGTGGGTAATCAATATGGTCTGCGCACTGTCGGTGTCGCAGGCGGCAAAGAAAAATGTGATTTTGCGGTCAACGAGCTTGGCTTTGATGTCTGTATCGATCACAAAGCCGATGACTTCGCTGAGCAACTAAAAGCAGCATGTCCAGACGGTATCGACATCTATTACGAAAACGTTGGCGGTAAAGTGTTCGATGCAGTATTACCACTATTGAACGCGCATGCCCGTATCCCAGTATGTGGTCTAGTATCACAATATAACGCCACTGACTTACCTGACGGTAAAGACCGCTTGGGTATGCTAATGGGTCAAGTATTGGCCAACCGTTTAACCGTCAAAGGCTTCATCATCTTTGAAGAGTATGGCGATCACTTCCCAGAATTTTTAGAAACCATGAGCAAATGGGTAGAATCAGGTGATGTCAAAACCAAAGAATATATTGCTGATGGCTTAGATAATGCACCAAATGCCTTCGTTGACATGCTCAATGGTGATAACTTTGGTAAAACAGTGGTTAAAGTATCTGATGTCGAATAAATCGGTTGGATAACGAGTTAACAACATAATTTGTTAAGACAACCACTGAAAATGACATCTTAACCATGAATACTGTTGGCAGTCATCGCTACTATTGACTAAGTACGATTGGTTAAAGATGGCTGCTAACCATCAATCATTTAAAAACAACGTTAATAATAAATAAGGACAATCATGAATATTTTAATGGTACTAACTTCACACGATAAATTGGGCGATACTGGTAAGAAAACAGGTTTTTGGCTAGAAGAATTTGCCGCACCTTACTATGCTTTTCTTGATGCTGGCGCCAATGTCACGATCGCCTCTCCTGCTGGTGGTCAGCCACCGCTAGATCCTAGTAGCGACACACCAGATGCGCAAACCAAAGATACCACCCGTTTTAAAGATGATAAAGACGCTCAAGAGCATTTAGCTAACACCAAAAAACTGGCTGATATGAAAGCAGAAGACTTTGATTCAGTCTTTTACCCTGGTGGTCACGGCCCATTGTGGGATTTGGCAGTTGATGAAAACTCTATCAATCTGATCGAGACCTTTGTACAACAAGATAAGCCTGTTGCTTTTGTTTGTCACTCTCCTGCCGCGCTTAAAAACGTCAAAGTTGATGGTGAGTACCTAGTGAAAGGCAAAACCGTTACTGGTTTTACCAATTCAGAAGAAGACGCAGTTGGCCTTACGGATGTAGTGCCTTTCTTAGTAGAAGATGCACTTAAAGCCAATGGCGGTAATTACGAAAAAGCAGCTGATTGGGAATCGTTTGTGGTAGAAGACGGCTTGTTAATCACAGGTCAAAACCCAGCATCGTCAGAAGAAGCAGCTAAGCGTCTAATGGCAAAGCTTAACGGTTGATCCAATTAACAAAGTAAAAAGGCTACTATTATGATTCGTTTACACCATCTCAACCAATCGCGGTCGCTACGTACTTTATGGCTTTTAGAAGAGCTTGGCGTCCCTTATGAGATCGTCAGTCACCAGCGCGATGCTAAAACGCATCTGGCACCTGATAGCTTAAAAGCTGTACATCCTCTTGGTAAATCACCGGTTATTGAAATGGATGGTGAAATATACTCGGAGTCAGGGGCCATTACTGAGCTATTGATCGAACGCTTTGCGCCAGATCGTTTGCGCCCTGCTCCTGATAGCGCCGATTATGGGCATTATCTACAGTGGATTGACTTTGCCGAAAGCTCGCTGATGTTGCCATTGATGCTTGAATTGTTTACCAAAAAAGCAGGTATCAATGACAATGAGTTTTTGAACGGTTATATAGAGATAGAAAAAACCCGACTGTTCAAATATCTAGACACCTCAGTTGAGGGTAAGTCGTTTATTGTGGGTGATAAATTGAGCGGTGCTGATTTTATGCTGTCGTTTGACTTGATCATTCTTGCTCAACGTCAAAAACTGGACGCTTATCCACATATTAAACAATATGCTGAAAAGCTGGCCAGTCTTGATAGCTATCAACGTGCGATGAATCTTGAAGCTGAGCATGACGAGTCAAAGCAAGCGTAAACACGCTTCATAATAAATGCTCAATAAAAAATATGATAAAATAGCCCAAGTCTATCTTGGGCTATTTTTGTGGTTTTATTCCATTAATAACTGTACTAAGATCAGTTGCTGACACGCGCAGCTAGCGCCGCCAATCATAGGGGAGCTGTACCATGTCCTTACTCTATTCATTCACACAAATCATCATACGCCCATGAGCAACGAATACCAGTTTAAGCCCCACGAACAACCAATGATGGTGGGCTCTCCAGCCAACCCTGACCATCCTGCACGCCGTAAAGTGTTTTATTTACTGATTGGAATTTTCGTCGGTCTCACAGCCAGCTTCCAAAATGGTCTACTTGTCGCAAATCTCACTCAAATTCAAGGCCAACTGGGATTAACGCCCGCCGAAGGGGGTTGGATATCTGTCAGCTACAATATGACCAATGCCTGTATCACCGTTCTACTGTACAAAATTCGCCAACAATTTGGCATGTCACTGTTTAGTAAAATCACCCTGTTTTTTCTGTTAGCCGCCACGAGTCTACAGTGGCTGATCAGTAGTCACTTATTAGATACGCCTAATATCGGCATCGAGCCCTATTACCTAGAGATTGTCGCAAGGGGACTTAGCGGTATGGTGGCCAGTGGCATGACCATATTGGGCTTATTTTATTGCTTGCAAGGTATGCCAGCTGTCAAACGTACTAGTGGCCTAATATTGGGCTTTGGCTTGGTACAGTTCGGTATTCCATTATCCCGCATCATCTCGCCCTACCTCACCATCGATGGTCAGCTTGAAAGCTTATTTCTATTCCAATTTGGTTTGGCACTGATTTGTTTTGGATTGATTAATATCTTAGAGCTACCACCAGGTAATACAGAAAAAGTATTTGAGAAACTCGATTTTCTCAGCTTTGGTTTTTTTGCCAGTGGTCTGGCTGCATTAGCGGTCATTTTGGTGCAAGGTAGGATTCTGTGGTGGACGACACCTTGGCTTGTCTATCCACTGATGATTGCCATTGTTGGAATCAGCATCGCCTTATGGATTGAAACGCATCGCAAAAACCCAATGCTGCAAGTTCGCTGGATGCGTAGCCGCAATATTATCGCTTTTATGATTACGGGCGCTGTCATGCGAATTTTGCTATCTGAGCAAAATGTCGGTGCGGCAGGATTACTTGCCAACTTAGGCTATGGTAACCATCAGCTCATTACTTTTTATGCGGTCATATTGGCTGCCAGTGTGTTGGCTTTGGTGATTAGTATTTTTAGCACCAATCCGATGGATTTACGCCGACCCGTTATTTTTGCAGTGGCATTGATTGCATTAGGCTCTTGGATGGATGTGGGTGTGTCTATTAATTCTGCACCCTATATGTTTTATCTCAGCCAATTTTTGATTGCATTTGCTGCCGTGTATTTCATGGGGCCTCTGGTTTTTGAAGGATTTTTGCGTGCGATTGCCAGTGGTCCTGCCTATATTATTAGTTTTTCCGTTATTTTTGGTATTTCACAAACGGTGGGCGGCTTGGCAGGTGCAGCGGCAATCCAGGCATTTACAACCATTCGTACGCAAGTGCATTATGCCGATATGGTCAGCTCACTGAATTTGGGTGATCCTACGTTCAGCGCTCAAATTGCTGGTACTCGTAGTATATTGTCAAACCAAACGACGGATGCAGCGCAAGCGAATGTTGGGGCAATGAGCCAAGTATTACAAGGTATTCAGCGCCAAGCAACAGTCTCCGCTTATGGTGATTTGTTTTTTATCATGGCCATTCTATCAACTGTGGCTACTGCTATGTTATTACTCAATTATTTTTACTATCGTTATCACAAACGCAATCCTCTGGCCAAAGAGCTTGCTGTTATTGCAAAAATGCGTGAACCAAAATAATGCCTTTTATTGCATGAGTGATTTTTCACTTTATTGATTTATCGCCACACCGTGTAAGTATTTGCTAATTAAACATTTAGGAGCGCGTCATGAGCCAAAAGAAACCCAGTGAACTGAATCAAACACCTCAGACGTCAACTGATGCTCCCATAACAGACGCACGTATTGCGTCAAATACCGATAACAGTCAGGCCGAAAATCCTACAATAGAGCAAACGGATACCTCTGAGACAAATCCAGCTACTGACATACAAAAAGGCTCACGTGATGAGACGCCTATGCCACCAAAAGAACCTATCGCAGCGGCTACTGGCTGGTCGCCAAAGAAAAAATCCTATCTGAATTTAGGATTATTGGTTGTAATGATTGTCATTGGTGTGGCATTGATTTTATATGCATGGAAGCTGCCACCCTTCACGCCTACTGTGCAGCAGACCAACAACGCCTTTGTAAAAGGACAAACCACCATTATTAGCCCGCAAGTATCCGGCTACGTCACCGAAGTAGCCGTACAGGATTTTGCCAACGTAAAAGCGGATGACTTACTAGTAAAAATTGATGATCGTAGCTTCCGGCAACAGCTTGAGCAAGCACAGGCCAATATAGAAGTGGCCGTTACTAACCGCTCTAGCAACACTCAAGATACTCAATCAAGCCAAGCACAAATTGAAGCACGTGAAGCCGATTTATACAGTGCCAAAGTGAGTGTCGAAAGTGCTCGTGAAGATGTCAATCGATATCAAGGTTTGGATGCTATCGGCGCAGTATCAAAGGCAGAAGTTGCTCATACAAAAGCACAACTTGCGCAAGCACAGGCAGGCGTCCAACAAGCTGAGGCTAATTTACAAGCAGCTCGTGAAAACCGCAAAAAAACCAGTGGCAGCCGCTCCTCTTTGGACGCGAACATAAAAAATGCTGAAGCAGGTCTCAAGCAAGCACAGATTAATGTAGATAACACCATCATCACCGCACCTGAAGCGGGACAGTTGAGTCAGGTCAGTGTCAAAGAAGGTCAATACGTTAGTGCTGGCACCCAGCTGATGTATGTCGTTCCTAAAGGCGTTTGGATTATCGCGAATTTTAAGGAAACGCAAGTCGCTAATATGGCAATTGGTGAACCTGCAACCATCCATGTTGACGCGCTTGGTGGTGCCAAATTCAGTGGTCATGTCAGCAATATCTCACCAGCGACTGGTAGTGAATTTAGCGCAGGCGCGGCAAACCCTGCGACTGGCAACTATATTAAAATAGCCCAGCGTATCCCCGTGCGTATTGACTTAGACCAAAATCAGGCTGAGCTTGCTCAATTACGTCCCGGTATGTCGGTCTCTGTCGATGTAGATACTAATATCAAAGCGAAAAGCTAGATTAAAGCGAAAAACTATAAGGTCTGTTGAACATTCAAATATTAGGACTGATGATATCAATTTTTCTTGCTTGCTGTGCCTGTGCAGACAGAGGCGACAAAAAATTGATATCAGCAGTATTGTCGCGTTTTTGAGGTATTTTAACTATAGATTAAAGCAAAAAACTGGGGCATATTAAGTACGCTCTAGCATAAAAACCCCCTTTAAATACCAGTATAAAGGGATTTAAAGGGGGTTTTGTTTAGCGTTAAAACAAGCTGACATCTATCAGCCTCACACCTATTAATTTAACGTCTAAGGTAATAAGCGCTTAGTTGTCCAACCTGCCTTGTCCTCGTTGCTATCTTGGGTGTACACAATACGGTCATGCATGCGGTTGGCACGACCTTGCCAAAATTCAATCTCATTGATCGTAATCTCATAACCGCCCCAAAACGCTGGTGTTGGCACTTGGCTGTTTTCGGGATAATCAGCTTGTAGCTGGTCAAAGGTCTGTTCCATAACTTCTCGGTTAGCAACTTCACCGCTTTGTGGTTGGCTGACCCATGCGCCTACTTGACTATCGTGTGGACGCTTTTGGAAGTACGTAGCTGACTTATTGGCATCTATTTTAGCAATGCTACCGCTGATACGGACTTGCCGCTCAAGCTCATGCCAAAAGAACAGCACTTCTGCATTGGGGTTCTCAGCGATATCTTGACCTTTAGCACTTTCATAGTTGGTATAAAATACCACACCAGTCTCAGTAATCTCACGCATTAATACAATACGCACACTGGGTTTATTATCTGCCCCGCAAGTAGCAAGGCTCATCGCATAGGGCTCTTGCACTTTTTGCTCGGTCGCATCGCTAATCCAACCTTTTAATAGCTCAAATGGTGATGTAGGAATCGACTGCTGGTCAAGAGCGCCTTTTTCGTACGATAAACGTTGATCGGTAAAGTCCATGCTCATAACTATTCCTTGATTGCGTTATATTATTAAGCCCTTTTTAATGACCTATTTATCGAGATTATTAAGGCGTGTCTTCATTTCAAAAATGGTGATAAAAATGAGATAAATTACAGTCAAACAAGAAAAATAGTGCAGATAATATCGGGATATTAACCAGCTATTTGACGATGTTTAGCAAGATTTAGCCATTTTCAGCCCATTGAGATGACTATCGAGTGAATTGAAGACACGCCCTAGCCCAATACTGCCTTAATCTGCTCAGCCAAATCATTGGCCATCACATCACACTCTATCTCATCATCTGACTCGACCATCACTCGAATCATCGGCTCAGTGCCCGATTGACGAATCAACAGACGACCACGACCCTCTAGAGTAGCACGTGCTTTATCAAAAGCGGTGACTAACTCTTTATGCTCAAAAGGATCTTGCATGGTAGATAAGCGTACATTGACCAGCTTCTGTGGCAGTACTTCAAAGCCCTCTGTAAGGTCACTTAGAGCTTTATTTTGCGCTTGCATAACGGCCAATACTTGTAAGCTTGCAATGATCGCATCGCCCGTACGGCTCTTGTCTAAGCATAATATATGCCCAGATGGTTCACCACCTAGTATCCAGTCGTGAGCGGCAAGCTCTTGCATGACATAACGATCGCCTACTTTTGCACGAGTAAAGGCAATACCTGCCTCCTTCAATGCCAACTCTAGACCCATGTTAGTCATGAGCGTACCAACCACCCCTACCGCAGGCGTTTTGCCTTGGGTGGCAAGCACGTATAAAATGCCATCGCCATCGACCAGTTTACCCATCTCATCGACCATCACGATACGATCACCGTCACCATCTAAGGCAATACCGACATCCGCTTCGTGCTCAAGTACGGCTTTTTGCAAGCTCTCTGGATGGGTCGAGCCGCAGTCAGCATTGATATTGATACCGTCTGGCGTATTATTAATAGCAATCACGTTGGCACCAAGCTCACGCATGACTCTTGGAGCAACGCTATAGCCTGCGCCATTGGCACAATCGACAACAATAGTTAGATGAGCTAAGTCGTACTGATAAGGGAAGCTGCCTTTACAGAATTCAATATAGCGACCTTTAGCATCGTTAATTCGGTTATTTTTACCCAATTGTGCTGGATCAAGAATAGGCATGAGCACATCGCTGCCATTAGAGTCACTCATAATGGCTTTTAATTTGTCATTAATCGCCGTTTGCATCTCATCGGTCAGCTTTTTACCGTCAGCTGAGAAGAACTTAATGCCGTTGTCATAGTATGGATTATGAGATGCTGAGATAACGACGCCTGCATCTGCATGAAAGCTGCGAGTTAAGTGAGCGATAGCTGGCGTTGGTAATGGGCCAAGCATGTTTACATCTACCCCTGCTGCGTTAAAACCGGCCTGTAGCGCCCCTTCGATCACATAGCCTGAGAGACGAGTGTCTTTGCCAATGACCACGCTCGGCTTACGGCTAGGATTGTCATTGTTTTCTATGAGCACCAGTCCAGTCACATAACCTAATTTTAGAATAAAATCAGGGGTGATCGGTAACTCACCAAATTTTCCGCGAATACCATCAGTGCCAAAGTAGCTCATTACAAATGTTCCTCAAGTCTAAAAATGAAACGCCAGACGTACGCGCAGGCAAGGCAATAGTTATTATAATCTATTGGTGTATTTTACAAAAAAAACAGCCAACAATGACGGGGCATTGTTGACTGTTTGTATCCTGATGTCACTGTCATGCTGTCTGTCAGTGACTATCGACGTTCTTAGGACTAAAAAGTTATTAGGATTAAGAAGTTATTAGGACTAAAGTGTTTTAATTAATCCACTCGATAGTTCGGTGCTTCTTTGGTGATTTGCACGTCATGCACATGCGACTCTTTCATGCCCGCAGACGTCACCTTGATGAACTGTGGTTTGGTACGCATATCTTCGATAGTCGCACAGCCCGTATAGCCCATTGATGAACGTAAACCGCCTACCAATTGATTCACGATACCTGCCACTGGTCCTTTATAAGGAACGCGACCTTCGATGCCTTCTGGAACCAGTTTTTCTACGCCATCTTTGGCATCTTGGAAATAACGGTCTGATGAGCCATTCTGACCTGACATCGCACCTAAGCTACCCATACCGCGATATGCTTTATAATAACGACCTTGGAACAGTTCAACTTCGCCTGGGGCTTCTTCAGTACCAGCCATTAATGAGCCGACCATGATACAAGAAGCACCAGCCGCGATGGCTTTTGCCATGTCACCTGAGAAGCGAATACCACCATCAGCAATCAATGGGATACTGTCTTTCAGTGCACTGGCGACATTATCAATGGCCGAGATTTGTGGTACACCAATACCCGCGATGATACGTGTGGTACAGATAGAGCCAGGACCGATACCAACTTTTACCGCATCAGCGCCCGCATCACGTAGCGCTAGAGCTGCATCACCGGTAGCGATGTTGCCACCGATAACTTGTACATGAGGGAAATTTTTCTTGATCCAAGAGACTTTTTCAATCACGCCCTTTGAATGACCATGTGCCGTATCGACCACGATAATATCGACATCAGCTGCAATCAATGCTTCAACGCGCGCTTGCGTATCTGCACCCGTACCGACAGCAGCGCCGACACGTAAGCGGCCTTGCTCATCTTTACAAGCATTTGGGTTGTTTTCAGCTTTGGCAAAATCATTGACCGTAATCAGACCGCGCAGACGAAAGTCTTCATCAATCACGATCACTTTTTCGATACGGTGCTCATGCAGCAATTTTTTGATATTTTCATTGCTCTCACCTTCTTGCACGGTGACTAGCTGCTCTTTTGGCGTCATGATATAGCTAACTGGTAGCGACAGATTGGTCTCAAAACGCCAGTCACGATGTGTGACGATACCGACGACTTTATCCGTGCCCTTTTCTACCACAGGTACACCTGAGATATTGTTGTTTTGGGTCAGTCTTAATAATTCACCAATCGTCATTTCAGGATGCACAGTGATAGGATCGACTACCGTTCCTGCTTCGAATTTTTTGACGCGGCGTACTTGTGTGGCCTGCTTATCGATATCCATGCTCTTATGCAAGATACCCAAACCACCCAGCTGTGCCATGGTGATAGCCATTTCAGATTCGGTGACGGTATCCATAGCAGCCGAGATTAGCGGCAGATTCAGTGTGATACTTTTGGTCAAGCGCGTGGACAGATCGGCAGATTTTGGCAAGATTTCAGAGTAGGCTGGTAACAATAAAACGTCATCAAAGGTGAAGGCTTCATCGACAATTCGTAACATACAGACCCCTAGTGGTGGTTATTTTGATGGGTGGGATTTTCGCATTAAGACAATCAATCAAGATCACCATTATGACTTTACGACGTTCAACCCTTGTTTGTTAAAGGCTTTGAATCATAGAGTTTTAGATAATAAGCAATGTGCCAGTCGTTATTTATCATCAAACATTATTCGTAATCAAATAAGAAGCACTGGAAAACTGCTATTGATTTATCAGTGGTAAGAAAACGCAAATACTGCGCGGCCTTATCTTTAATCGCTTAGTTATCCCTTAAAAATAACGCCATATTATAACAAATAAGCAAGCAAATCGCATGCTATATTTGTCAGTGGGTTTTACCCAAAGCTGTCTATCGATAGTGAGGCTGTACATTCAATTTTTTTAAGCGTCAAACCAATAGACATTGACTACTTTTGTCTCAATACAAGGTGCTCAGCTGGTAAATAATGCTTTTGTTCACGGTACAAATAATCAAGCATCTGCTCACGTATCTCACAGGCCAATGTCCATGCTTCTACAGGGCCTACCGCTGAAACAGCGCCGCGCAGTTGAATGGTCTTTTCAGTCACCTCAACGACAAATATTTCAGGCTCAGTTTTGTTGTCCCAAAGCTTGTTGTCTTTCACCACCGAGATAAACTGCTGGCGAATGGCATCAATATCTGCGCCGTAATCGATATATAAGAACACAGGACAGGTCTGATGCACTTCTGTATGCGACCAATTCTCTACCATTTCGGTGATCAATTCGCGCATCGGCACGATTAATCGACGTTCATCCCATGTTTTTAGTACCGCATAAGTATAACGCAGGTCTTCAACGGTACTAAAGTTGCCATCCATTATTACGCTGTCGCCAATTCGTACGGGCTGGGTCACTGCTACCTGTACTCCAGCAATGATGTTACCCAGTATTGGTTGAGCGGCGATACCAATGACCACGCCAGCAATGCCAGCCGAAGTCACTAAGGTTTTGCCAAAGCCTTCCATGTTGGCAAACTCACTCAGACCTATCCAAATACTGCCCAACACCATGACAAATACGAAGACGCGGCGAAATATCGATACGTAAGTTCGACGACGGCGCACTTTGTCAAACTGCTCCTCTCCTAGGTTTTCAATCTGCATATCTTGATAGCGGTTGGCAAAAAAGTTGATAACACGTATACCGAGCCACATGGCGCTAAAGACCAATCCAATCCAAATAATCGGACGTATAGAGGAAGCGACTGCATCCAAGTAAGGAAAGCCGCCCGATACCAAGGTAAATACCGATGAGAAGCTGATGGTAAAGGTTAGCGGTACTGTCAGCTTATTGACCAAATCTTCCACGCTATTATGGTGGAGCGTACTCAGCCGATTGCCGGCTTTATCTTTGACATACCAATTGAGAATCTTGCCAGCACCTTTACTGAGTAACCAGCCCACTCCCATGGTAAAAGAGAAGAAAACAAGTAATGCTAAAAACTCCCAGATGGCGATACTAAATAACTGTAATTTTGTCCACGCTGGTAAATAACGCTCAAACTTTGCAGGATGATATTGCTCATAGAGGTTATCAATATTACCAACCGTTTGGGCAGAAAATATCCAAAAAGGCGCACTATCATCAATGCGCACACGCTCTAAATGTATGGGTACACGGCGCTCACGATAATCAATGTAACCAAGCTGAATAGAGCGTCTAGGAATGCCTTGAATACTGTTCGTGCTACCAAGCGGTGGCTCAATCAAACCGTCAGGGCGATCTGGCAACTCATCAAAAACATAGAGCTTTTTTTCAATCAACAAAAAATCAAGTTGTTTGGCCAGATCTATCGCCCGACTACGCTGTAACTTACCATCAATCAAATTCATATTGAGCGCATAAGCAGCCAAATCATACTGCTGCTTCATGACGGCTGACTGAAAAAACTCCAAGGTGGCAAGCGGCGTGGATAAATTTGGTGGTTCAGCGAGCGGTGGCAATCCTGCATTTAGTTTGTTTAAAGAATAATAGCTTTCGTTATAATCACCAGTGAGACCCGTATCTCCTTGCAGTACGCCTGCTTGCTGCACTGCATCCTTGTCTAAGGGATTGACAACTTCATCTGCAATCTCCGAGACACTAATGCCTTCTTTTTTGATCTGTTCAATTTTCTGTGCCGTGTAATCCGCCAAGTTTTCTGGCTTCGCAAGCACAGTATTTAGTGCATTACTTTGATTTTCGACGACCGTATCGTTGTTGGTAGCCGCTGTCGCAGGAAGATAAAACACACTACATACCATGATCAGCATGCTGAGTAAAAGTGTCAGTCTACTATGATGGCGCACAGCACTGCCACCAACATCATAAATAGCGTTAGGTCTATCATTGACGTTGTTAACGTGTGTAGTGTCTAGAGAATGTAGGAAATTTTGCATAAGAAAAATCTTGGCCTCAGTATATTCTTAACCTAATGCAGTCTACAAAAAAAAGCCAGCGCAATGCTGACTTAATTTATTAGGGCGTGTCCTCATTTTAAAAATGAGGATAAAAGTGAGGTAAGTTGACGTATTTTATGGTTGATACCATCTATATTGAGCAAAGCACTATTAAGCACAGCATTAGGCACGGCGCCAAGTCGTACCAGCACGGCTATCTTCAAGCTCAATTCCTGCCGCTTTTAATTGCTCACGCACCTCATCGGCACGCGCAAAATCTTTATTGGCTTTAGCCTCTGCTCGCTCAATGATTAGACCATCAATAACCGCATCAGTTAACCCGTCATCTGCTTGATCACCGACGACTGCTTGTAAGAACTGTGACACTGGTTGCTGTAGTACATTTAATACCTGTGCCAAGGCTTTGAGCTGCTGCGCCCATTGCCAAACACTCGCCACGTCTTCAGCTTTGATGGCTTTATTGATATCACGGGCCAGCCCAAACAACACGCTAATGGCCGTCGAGCTATTAAAATCATCATTCATGGCTTTAATGAAGTCTTGCCCAGCAGCGCTACTGTAAGCGTCATTTATTAACGCCTCATTGATTATTAATTCTTCACCTTTTTGCTGTTCAGCCAACTTTAAGGTATTATATAATCTGCTTAGGCTATTATGCGCTTCTTCCAAGGCACTATCAGAGAAATTCACCTGACTGCGGTAGTGGCTGGATAATAAGAAAAAGCGCAACGTTTCAGGATGGAAATGCGCAATGACATCACGAATGGTGGAAAAGTTATCCAATGACTTAGACATTTTTTCGCCATCGACATTAATAAAACCAACATGCATCCAATTACGTGCATACTCACAGCCAGTCGCTGCTTCAGACTGCGCAATCTCGTTTTCATGATGCGGGAACTGTAAGTCATGACCACCGCCATGAATGTCAAAAGTATTGCCCAAGCACTTGGTCGACATCGCCGAACATTCAATATGCCAGCCTGGACGCCCTTGACCCCATGGTGACGCCCATTGTGGCTCATCAGGTTTTGCAGCTTTCCATAATACAAAGTCAAACGGATTGCGCTTATCGTTCTCGACATCAACGCGCGAGCCTGCCTGCATATCATCAAGATTGCGCTTGGACAATTTGCCATAGTCAGCAAAACTATCGACGGCATAATAAACATCGCCATTGTCGCCAGCATACGCATAGTCACCAGTGACCAACGTCTCAATCATTTGCTGCATCTCGTCGATGTGGTCAGTTGCCCGCGGCTCGGCATCAGGCGTCAAGCAGCCAAGTGCAGAGAAGTCTTCGTGCATCGCTTTAATAAAACGCTCAGTCAATACACCAATCTCTTCGCCATTTTCGGCAGCGCGCGTGATAATTTTGTCATCGATATCGGTGATATTACGCACATAATTGACGTCATAGCCCAATTGCGTCAGCCAGCGTACTGCCATATCAAAGCCAATCATCATGCGTGCATGACCAATATGACAATAATCATAAACAGTCATGCCACATACATACATACCTACTTGCCCGGCTTTGAGTGGTACAAACTGACGTTTACCGCCAGTCAGTGAATCATAAATGGCAAGCTGAGACATCGCATCGGCAAGAGGTGTGGTCATGGTATAAAAGCCTTTTAATTAGAACAAGATAGATAAATTGAGATGACGATAAAATATGAGTATCGTACTATTAGCCACTAACCGCGACTAATGAGATGATAAATTTAAAAGTTACCGCTTTATAAAAAATAATCACTTTATAAAACTTAACCCATTATCTTAGCGAAATCAGCCGGAAAATACTACAATGAGCGCACAACTAACCCTATTCAATGATAAAAACCGTTAAGGATGTAGAAATGGGCAATCGATTAAGCAAAATATATACACGCACCGGAGATGATGGCAGCACCGGTATGGCAGATGGCAGCCGCGTGAGTAAAGCCGACAACCTATTTAGCGTGATGGGTGATATCGATGAGCTCAACTCACACATCGGTCTGGTACGCGCGCACTTGGCACAAGCTGCCCATAATAATGAAAACGCAAACCAACAGCAGTTGCCTGAACGCTTACAGCAGCAAAAAGAACTAGACTTTGCTCAAGCCTTAGTCATTATTCAGCACTTATTATTTAATATCGGTGGCGAGTTGGCCATGCCAGAATATGAAGGTGTCAATGCCACTCATATCGAATGGTTGGAGCAACAAATTGACGCGATGAACACGACCTTACCACCGTTAAAAGACTTTATTCTACCGACAGGCTCACTATTGGTCAGTCAGCTGCATATAGCGCGTACCGTTTGTCGCCGTGCTGAGCGCCAAGCGGTACTCTTACAGCAACAACGTCCACCAGCCATTCGCGGTACTGCGATTAGCTTTATAAATCGCTTGTCTGATTGGTTATTCGTCGCGGCGCGTTTTTGCACCGATCCTGCCAAAGTCTCTGAAGTGCTGTGGGACAGTCAAGTCTTGCAAAATTTCACTAATGATAAATAATCACCCATAACACAGCACAGCACAGCACAGCACAGCGATATGAGGCTATATGCCACTCTATCGATAAGCCAATAGCTCATACAGAAAAGCCCGCAGCGTAAAAGTTGCGGGCTTTTTTAAGATGCTATTAGCAACTGCTTCGTCTTGACGACTTAATATGTAGCGCTATCATCTTCGACGATGACCATATCAATGCTGTCATCATTAGGCACTAACTTTGGCGTTGTTTGTGTTGCTGGCTTTTTGGCATCAGCACTTGACGCGGCGGCTTGGTTGTTTTCTGTAGCGCTACTCTGACTGTTGCTGCTTGGATTATTAATGGTCGGCGGCGTAGCAGGCTCTACTGGACGAACAGGGGCGGTTGGCGTCACTACTCTTGGCTGACGGGTTGGCGCTGATTGATCGCTGTTATTGTTCTGTGCAGCGTCACGGCGACTTTCAGCCTGTTGAGCGGCACGTTGGGCGCGCTGCTCATCAACCGCTGACTTAAACACCGAGCCTGCCATTACATCTGCCACAACAGTCAATAGTGCCGGTTGTCCAGCAATACGGGTACGAACTTGACCACCTTGAGTGCCGACGACATACGTAAAAGCGTCGTCAACGAGCATATTATTATTAATACGAATATTGTTTTGCGCTAATCGAGACTGCAAGCTTGGTTGGTTACCAGCCGCTTGTACTTGACTTGCTTGATATAAGTCTTCGCTTGGCAAAGTCATACTAACGCTTGCCTGACAAGTCGTCATACCATTGTTATTGACTTCTTGTAAGATTGCAGCATTTTGCACATCGATAATAATGCCATTGATTTTGTCAGTGACAGCACCACCGTTTAGACTGATTTCTGCCTCATTGGCATAATTGGCAGCCAACGTTTGGGCTTGCTGATTGAGCGTGTTTTTCAGCGTGGATTTCAAGCGGTCTTGTACCAGCGGATCATCACAACTGACGGCAGGAGCGATTACGTTATCGTCAGTCACTGGTTGATCTGCCGTTGCTGCTGTCGTTTCAGCGCTATCGTCCTTATCTGAGCGATCACAACCTGTCACGGCCAAACCACATATCAGACTAATACCCGCAACGTGCTGCCATTTGATCCACTTGCTTTTTGCTACGCTCATACTCAATTTACTCCCAATTTACTAATGCTTACCGCCAGCGATGGACAGTATTTGACATTCAGATCGCAACATTTGCCGCGATAGATTTGAAAATCAGATTATTATACGGTGTTTGAATAGGATGGTCATTAGTGTAACTCCCTACTGTACAAATAATGTCTAACATTGTGCCCAAAACCTATGTTTGGTTGCAAAAACATAACAAATACATACTTACTTATATCATCGCTAATAATTTTTAAACAACGGTTTACTTCTAGCGGAAAATTACAACAAACCTTTTTTGAAACGACTTTCAAATATCAACTTACTTTTTTATATTACCACCCTCTGAAGCGGCATTTGATCAAAAACTATTTTGCAAATTTCGTTAGATTCTGCTGGTTACACCCTATATTATGAGGCATAAAAATAACCGATAGCCATTCATATGATACAGCTAAAAAACACGCTTTTGCTCGGTCATCGCGGTGCACGCGGTGAAGCAGTCGAGAACACCTTGGCAGGTTTTGAGCATGCACAGCATTTACAAGCATGGGGTCTAGCGGGGGTTGAGTTTGATGTTCAGCTAAGTGCTGATGAACAATTGGTTGTGTTCCATGACGATAACTTAGAACGCATGTGTGGTCAGCAATCGCATATCGACCAGTTAACGCTCGCTGAGATTAAACGCTATCGGCAGTATGGATATCCAGTCATGACTTTAGCGTGCGCTTATGATGTACTGACCAATTTTCGCTATATCGAGCTTGAGATAAAGACCCATGAGCGCACCAATTATACGCAGTTGGTAAACGCGCTAGCACGCAACCTCATTGACACACCACTTGCCAGTTTACCTATGGTGCTAACCAGCTTTGATGTCGAGCTGCATGCTCGCTTGCAACGTCATCCGCTATTGATGCATACCCCACGCGGCTTGCTTATTCGCACACCTGACGCCTTGGCAATGGCGCCCAATACCGCATTGCAACTGGGCTGTAGTCGACTGGGCATCCACTACCCGCTCCTAACTCAATCCGTCATTAAAAACAGCCATCGTTATGGTTTACCTGTTAGTGCGTGGACGGTCAACGACATCGATACCATTAAATCACTAATAATGTGGCAGGTTGATGTAATTATTACGGATTTTCCAACCTACCTATTGGTACACTAACGGTCCGACACCCCTCTTGAAAAAACCTCACACCCCCTACATATCTGTCGTGCTACTTACACTTTTACGCTATGCCTGATAAGTCACCGGTTATTTACAGCAATGAATACCATAATCGATACAAGTTATTGTTATTTAGCAATATTTTTATAGTGTATAAGTGTTCACTTTACTTAGTTTTTAAGGTACTATGGTGTCTTAAATTAATACCGTTAGGGATATTATATGATTGCAAAAAAAGCACTTGGCTTACCGCTTAAAGGCTTACGTTTCGCTATCAAATCTGGCGACACGCTTGTAAAAACTGCCAGCACTCAAGTAACGCGTTTTAAAACTCGTTTTGACGAAAAAAAGGCGCAAGCTGCTTTTGATGAGCAACCTGTAGCAAAACGCAACTATGCGACAGATTCTGCACAAACTGACGTTTCTACAGAAGAGCAAAGCATTGATATGCGTGAGTTTGAGTTCACAAAAGCGCCGATCAACTGGATTCCAGCGACTATCTTGGTAGCCACACCAATTGCTGCCGCCATTATTACGCCATGGTATTTATTTACGCATGACGTGAGCGCGCCTGTTTGGGGCGTATTTGGTGCCTTTATGGTATGGACGGGCATGAGTATCACAACTGGTTACCATCGTCTATTGGCGCATCGTGCTTATAAAGCGCATCCAATTGTCAAAAATTTCTTGTTGCTTGGCTCAACCCTAGCGGTGCAAGGCTCTGCGTTTGACTGGGTGTCTGGTCATCGTACTCACCATCGCCATGTAGACGATCGTTTGGATGATCCATATTCAGCAAAGCGTGGGTTTTGGTTCAGCCATATTGGTTGGATGCTACGTAACTACCCTAGCGGTAAATTTGACTATAAGAATATCCCTGACTTGACCAAAGACAGAACGTTACAGATTCAGCATAAATACTACGGTTTATGGGTCGTTGCCTTGAACGTTGGTATGGTCGCTGCTATTGGTTGGTTATTGGGTGATGTTTGGGGTACGCTGGTTATAGCTGGTTTACTGCGGTTGGTATTGACGCATCACTTTACGTTCTTTATCAACTCGCTATGCCATATGTTTGGTAGCCGTCCTTATACGGATACTAATACGGCTCGTGATAACTTCTTCTTGGCCATCTTTACATGGGGTGAGGGTTACCATAATTACCATCACTTCTTCCAATACGATTATCGTAATGGCGTGAAATGGTGGCAGTATGATCCAACCAAATGGTTGATTGTAGGTTTATCGAAGCTGGGTCTGACAACAGATCTACGTACAGTAGATGACACGACCATCAAGCATGCTGAAGTGCAAATGCAGTTTAAGGCAGCACAACAGAAAATTGATACAGCAACCGTTGGCGGCATTGATCTACCTCATGCAATGAAAAGCTTCCAAGATCGTATTAAGTTTGAATTTGATGCGTTCACCCAGACAGTAGAAGAATGGCAAGCACTAAAAGCCAAGACTATTGAGATGAAAAAAACAGAGTTTGCGGATCGCTTGCATGAAGCTGAAGATATACTGAAAAATGACTATGCCAAGATTGAACAAAAAATCCTTGAGCATAATAGCAATTTAAAGACGGCATTTCGCTCTATTGGTCATAACGCCAAAGCGGCTTAAACGTTAACAGTAATCTGACTTTTCTATTTTGACTTTTTTCCTTCCCTTTATCTGTAATAGATAGAGGGATTTTTTTATCTAACGTTTATTCACAGCACTTATTTATTTATGAGATTTATGAAATCGGACAGGATTCATTAGACAGTCTTGAGAGGCGCAGATTACAAGAGATGGACAGAGTGAAACGCTGCAATGGTAAGGCTATGCTATAGTAAGCAAGTCACTCAAATAAGTCACTTAATTTATAATTCGATTATATCATTCGATGGGAAAGCCTTGCATGCGCTATCAAAACACCTACGTCCATCTAGACACACGTCTTTATCATAAACAGCCTCCTACGCCACTAGACAATCCACGGATTGGTCACTTCAATATGCAGGTGGCACAGCAATTGGGCTGGGCAGACGATGAGGACTTAATGGCACGCTGGGTTGAGATACTCGGTGGTCAGTACCTGCCAGCAGATTTTGAACCGTTAGCCATGGCTTATGCGGGTCATCAGTTCGGGCAATGGGCTGGTCAATTGGGTGATGGGCGCGGCTTACTCATGGCACAAGTGCTCGATAATAACGACCAACCACAAGACTTACATCTTAAAGGTATCGGCCTGACGCCTTATTCGCGGATGGGCGATGGACGCGCGGTGTTACGCAGTACCATTCGCGAGTATTTATGTGGTCACGCCCTCACCCAGCTTGGTATTCCTTCGTCCAATGCCTTGGGCTTTGTGGTCTCAGATACTCGGGTACGCCGTGAGCGCATGGAGGCAGGGGCGGCATTGATGCGCGTGGCTGACAGTCATATTCGATTGGGTCATGTCGAGTGGATTGCCAGCTTTGCTCCTGATTTACTTAGTGAGTTCACTGACTATATGATTGATACTTACTATCCAGAGTGTCGCCAAAGCGAGACACCAGTGCTGGCGTTTTTGACCGCAGTGGTTGAGCGTACCGCACGGATGATTGCCGACTGGCAGCTGATTGGCTTCGCCCATGGCGTGATGAATACAGATAACTTATCTATCACGGGCAGTACCTTGGACTTTGGGCCGTTTGGCTTTATGGAGCGCTTCAATCCTGCATGGATTAACAATCATTCTGACCACACTGGGCGTTACGCTTATCAGAATCAGCCCGCTATCGGACATTGGAATCTAAATACTTGGCTACCACACTTCATGCGCTTAGAGGGAGTAACGCGTGAGACGCTGGCTGACTGTTTGGCACCTTACGAGGCGACCTTTATGCAGCACTATCAGCAGGGGCTATGCCGTAAACTTGGATTGCCGCATCAAAGAGACAGTCTCAGCTTAGCCTTTGAATGGCTCACTTTTCTCGAAGACAATTTACTCGACTATACCAATAGCTTTCGGGCGTTATTGGCTCTCGTAGCGCCAAACGATTATCCTTATGAGCAGCAACTACTGTCTACCATGATGGCAGAGCTCAACGACGAAGCAAATAAAGTTTGGCAAGACTGGTCAGCACGTTATCTGGCGCAATTACAGCCCTTGTCTATGGAACAAGCGTTCAATGACATGCAAGCGAACAATCCTGCTTATGTATTGCGTAACAGCATGGCTCAGCGTGCGATCACTGCTGCAGAACAAGGTCAATTCGAGGAAGTTAATCGTGTATTCGAGCTACTTGCCAATCCTTATGATGTCCAAACTATCGCTACCGATCTAGATAGTGCGCCGCCTGCACCTCACGCACCGCAAATGCCCATTAGCTGCTCGTCTTAATACATCTACTGTTCGATAGTATTTTAAAACATTATAAAATTAAGGTTGATATTTGGCTCTGTTCTTTGGCATTATCAACCAGCTAAATAATGAATATCATTTTATTATATTGTTCGGACAATTCACGGCTATTGACTAGGCGCGAATTGTCAATAGTGCTAGAATAACTATTTTGCAAAATTGCTTTTTTCGCTGCAATCTAAGCGCCAATCATTACCTTTTTATCGATCATTACCTTTTTTAGTGTAACTGTGCCCTCTTCTTATCATATCTCATGGTTTTTTGAGGGTTCGGCGTTAGTTTTTTATCACCATTTAATCTATTCCAATTTATTCCAACCATGGCAATTATTATGAATGACGATATCACTTTGAATACGGATAACCCTAATACGGAAAAAGAGCAGTTTGAACAAGCTGCCCTCCATTACCATGAGTTTCCAAGACCAGGTAAAATCTCAGTTACCCCTATCAAGCAATTGGCCAACCAACGAGATCTAGCACTTGCCTACTCTCCAGGTGTTGCTGTACCGTGTCTTGAAATTCAAAGAGACCCAGCATTAGCGGCCAAATATACAGCGCGTAGCAACTTGGTCGGTGTCATCACCAATGGTACTGCCGTACTAGGTTTAGGTAATATCGGCCCGTTGGCGTCAAAACCAGTGATGGAAGGTAAAGGGGTTCTGTTCAAAAAGTTTGCGGGTATTGATGTTTTTGATATTGAAATTGCCCAAAACGATCCAGACAAATTCATTGAAGCCGTCGCTTCTCTTGAGCCAACATTTGGTGGTATCAACCTAGAAGACATCAAAGCACCAGAATGCTTCAAAATCGAACGTGAATTGCGTAAGCGCATGAACATTCCCGTATTCCATGACGACCAACATGGCACCTCAATCATTGTTGCCGCAGCCATGCTAAACGCTCTGTTGATTACTGGCAAAAAAATTGAAGAGATTAAAATTGTTTGTTCAGGCGCCGGCGCAGCAGCCATTTCTTGTTTAGATATCATTTGCGCCCTTGGTGTTAATAAAAACAACATCATTGTTTCAGATTCACGCGGTATTATCAGTACTAGCCGTGAAAACCTTGACGAAACCAAACAGCGCTATGCTCGTGATATCACGGCTACTTCTATCGAAGAAGTCATGGACGATGTCGATATGTTCCTAGGCCTATCAATGCCAGGTACACTATCAGAAGATATGGTTCGCCGTATGGCAAAAGACCCTATTGTCTTTGCACTTGCCAACCCAACACCTGAAATCATGCCAGAATTGGCACATGCGGTACGTCCAGACGTCATCATGGCAACTGGTCGTTCAGACTATCCAAACCAAGTAAACAACGCGCTATGCTTCCCGTACATCTTCCGCGGTGCATTGGATGTTGGCGCAACGACCGTCAACGAAGAGATGAAAGTCGCTTGCGTAAAAGCAATCGCTGCGATGGCACACGTCGAAGCTACTCCAACTACCAGCGCTAGAAACATCGAAAAGATGCAGAGTTTTGGTCGTGACTACTTAATCCCAGGCCCTCTAGAGCCAAATCTAATCATTGAGATTGCCTCTGCTGTTGCCAAAGCAGCAATGGATTCAGGCGTTGCCACGCTACCTATCGATGACATGCAAGCATATCGTCAGCGTCTGTCTGAGTTTGTTTATAACTCAGCGTTTGTGATGAAGCCAATCTTTGCTCGTGCTAAAGCTGATCCAAAACGTATTGTGTATTGTGAAGGTGAAGACAACAATATCTTGCTCGCTGTGCAAGTCGTCGTGGATGAGAAGCTAGCACAACCTATCTTGGTTGGTCGCCCTTCAGTTATCGAAGCCAATATCAAAAAACTGGGCCTACGTCTAAAAGATGGCGAGAATATTACCATCGTCAACATTGATGACGATCCTCGCTACAAAGACTACTGGCAGGGCTACTACGAGAAGAACAAACGCCGCGGTGTAAGCATTGAGCTTGCTCGTCGTGATGTTCGCCGTAAGACGACTCTGATTGGTTCTTTGCTAGTCGAAAATGGTGCGGCAGATGGCATGGTATGTGGTACATTTGGCCATTATCAATTGCATCTAAAATACGTTGAAAGCGTCATTGGTAAAAAAGAAGGTATGAACGACTTTTATGCGATGAATGCCGTATTGATGCAAGATCGTAACATTTTCATCGCGGATACCTATATCCACGAAGATCCAACGGCTGAACAGTTGGCTGAAATGACGGTCTTGGCAACTGATCAGTTACGTCGTTTTGGTATCACGCCACGTGTCGCGCTAGTTTCTCATGCTAACTTTGGTGCTTCAAACCGTGCCAGCGCTGTCAAAATGCGTAAGGTTCATGAGCTACTAACCAATATGAATGTCGACTTTGAATTCGAAGGCGAAATGCAAGGTGACGCCGCGCTTAACGAACATATCCGTCTAAACGACATGCCATCAAGCCCGTTAAAAGGTGCAGCGAACTTGCTTATCTTGCCAACACTTGACGCATCAAACATCGCTTTCAACCTGCTTAAAACCGCAACTGGCAGTGCTTCTATTGGCCCTATCCTATTAGGTACTAATAAGCCGGTGCATATTTTGACGCCATCAGCGACAGCACGTGGTATCGTCAACATGACTGCACTGACCGTTACTGAAGCTCAGGATTTAGAGAACGAAGCTCAGAAATAGTATGAGTGTGTTATTAGCACCATCACTGTAATTTATTTATGGAGATGGTCTGCTATACTAAAACCAGTCAGTGCTTTATTAAAAGCGCTGACTGGTTTTTTTGTCAATCACCCTTTCACTAGTGTCAATTAAGTCAATAAATAGGAACTATTATGCAAGTTTATCTCGTCGGCGGCGCAGTACGTGATCGATTGCTAGATCGTCCTATTAAAGACAAAGACTTCGTTGTCGTTGGGGCGACAGTAGCAGAGATGATTGCTGCTGGATTTCAACAAGTCGGCGCAGATTTTCCTGTGTTTTTGCATCCGACCAGTCATGAAGAGTATGCGCTAGCACGTACCGAACGCAAGCAAGGACGAGGCTATCAGGGCTTTAGTGTCCATGCCAGCCCTGAAGTGACGCTGTTGGAAGATTTGCAACGACGCGACTTAACCGTCAATGCCATGGCGATCGAAGTCACGAGCCTCACTGACGACACTCCTATCAGTGGCGAAGTGGTCGATTATTATGGTGGACTGAGTGACATAAAAAGCAAAACCCTACGCCATGTCTCCAGCGCTTTTAACGAAGATCCATTGCGGGTGCTTAGAACGGCGCGCTTTTATGGGCGTTATTATGACTTAGGCTTTACGATTGCTGATGAGACCTTGGCATTGATGCGCCAGTTGGTCAGCTCGGGCGAACTGTCACATTTGAGTAGTGAGCGCATTTGGCAAGAATCGAGCCGTGCAATGATGCAGGTCTCTCCTCAGGTATACTGGCAGCAGCTGTTCGAAATCGATGCTTTAACAGAATATTTTGCGCCCTTACATCAGACGTGGAGCATTAACGGTCACATACGAGAGACTGTACAGACTGCGCTGTATTTCGCGGGTCAAATGCAATTAAATCTATCACAACGCTGGGCGTTATTACTGTCCAGTCTTAATCCAGCGTTATTTGGTTTAACACCCTGTGAAACGATGTCTGCCACAAAAGCTATTACTGAAATAGGCAATACCGCCAAAGTACCAAAGGCTCAAACTCAGTTTGCGACTTTATTCGTGCAGCAAGGCGAAAAATTAAAACGTATAAATGAGCTTAATGCGAGTGAAAAAATAGACCTTATCCAAGCCTGTAGTGCTCATAAAGAGCCTGATAAGCTCTCGCAACTGCTAGTGACCAGCCACGTGTTACAGCTCGCCTCTCAGCACCGTGAGATGATGCTAGCCTTAGGCAGCTTCCATGCTATGGGTGTCAAAGATATCGAGTCAGACCTTAAAGGTCCAGCGATTGGTGCTGCATTGCGACAAGCCAGAATTGAACACTTACAAGCGCACGATATGTCTTTAACACCCTCTGAAAAGATGGCTTAAAAATCACTCTCAAATGTCTACTAAAACTTAACTATGAATCAAAAAATTAATACCTCTTTAGCAGAAAATACCGTTGCACCAGTGATGCTGGTGACTGGCAGCGCTAAGCGTATCGGTGCCGCTATTATCAAAGCCGCCCACCATCAAGGCTACCGTGTCATTATCCATTGTCATCATAGTGAGCAAGAAGCCAATGCCCTAGCTGATGAGCTCAATGAAAATCGAGCCGATAGTGCCGTGGTAATCGTCGCTGATTTGGCAATCGTTAATGACAGCTCGGCTCTTAGCCAGTTTATTGAAAATATCATAGGAAGTTTTGGTCAGCTCGATGTGCTAGTACATAATGCCTCACGGTTTTATCCGAGTGCGCTTGGTAGTATCGAAAAAGCACAATGGGACGAATTGTTTTTGACCAATGCAAAAGCGCCCTTACTATTAAGCCAAGCGTTATATCCGTATCTGAAAGCACGGCAAGGTTGCATCATTAGCCTACTCGATATCCATGCGCACAATAAACCATTCAGCACTTATACCGTCTACAATATGGCAAAGGCTGCACATCGGATGATGGTACAATCTCTCGCACTCGATATGGCACCTGATGTGCGCGTCAATGGTGTTGCCCCTGGGGTCAATATATTACCTGAAATCGATAGCGACCAAGCGCTTGATAATGAGCAACAACACAGCATTATCGACTCTATTCCTATGCAAAGAATAGGAATGCCTGATGAAATTGCCCATTGCGTGCTCTATTTGGCTGGGGCAAGTTATGTGACTGGCGAGATTATCGCGGTTGATGGCGGGCGTAGTTTGACGTTGGCTGGTGGCAGTTATTAACAAGTCATCAAATACTCTGCGCTACTTGTTAACTTTTACTTGAAAAATTCAAAAAATAAGGTATCATTGTCCGTCTAGCGTTAGGGCCCATAGCTCAGTTGGTTAGAGCAGAGGACTCATAATCCTTTGGTCGTAGGTTCAAGTCCTACTGGGCCCACCAAATTTATAGTGCAAAAAGAAATCAGGCTTGTTCGCAGCGATGCGGCAAGCCTTTTTTTATGGGTTTTAAACGATATAATATGTTCATGACACCATATAACAGAAAAGCCAAATGCTACCTCTAACGGTAACATTTGGCTTTTTGTATGTACTTTATAAAATTAGAAAGAAGTACGACGATAGTTGCGGTATTTAGGCAACCAAAAATTGGCTTTTAATTGACGTTCTAAGTTCTCTGCCGTGACAGGTAATGCCAGTTTATCTTCAATCGCTTGTCGTGCGACTGCATAGGCTATTTTTTCACTGATCTCTCTAATGACTCTAATGGGCGGTAATATTGCACCTGGTGCTTTTTCATATTCCATTGATATATCGGCAAGTGCTTGGCTTGCCGCCATTAGCATATTATCGCTGATGCCCGTCGCACGTGATGCTAAAACACCTAGACCAATACCGGGGAAAATATAGCTGTTATTACACTGCGACACTTCGAAAGTCTGTCCTTCAAAAGTAGTATGAGGAAAAGGACTTCCGGTTGCAACGATTGCCTTACCACGACTCCAGTTTGTTACTTCTTGCGGTGTCGCTTCAACACGAGACGTTGGGTTTGAAAGCGGTAAGACAATAGGATGCTCAGTATTCACACATAAAGCTTCGATCACCTCTTGGGTGAACAGACCTTTTTGTCCACTGACGCCAAATAATACCGTTATTTTTGCTTGTTTCACCACTTGCGCCAAACCAAGCTTTTTACTTTTATCCCAACTTGCAATAGCCGATTCTTTTTGTACTAACGGTTCTTGGAATTTTTGTAGCTCTGTCATGCCATCAGTAAGCAAGCCATAACGGTCCACCATAAATACTTGGCTGCGAGCCTGCGCCTCCGTTAAGCCTTCACGCTGCATTTGGCGAATAATATGCTCAGCAATACCGCAACCAGCAGATCCTGCACCTAAAAACGCAATATTCTGTTGGCTAAGCTTTTGACCTTTATTCAAGCATGCTGCAATCAAGGTACCGACTGAAACCGCAGCAGTGCCCTGAATGTCATCATTAAAGCAGCATAATTGGTCACGATATTTATTCAATAATGGTGTCGCATTCTCTTGGGCAAAATCTTCAAACTGTAATAATGCCTCAGGCCAACGACGTTTAACGGCTTGAATAAACAAGTCTACAAACTCATTATACTCGTCACCCGAGATGCGCGGGTTTCTCCAGCCCATGTACATAGGGTCGTCAAGCAACTGCTGATTATTGGTGCCCACATCTAATAAGATCGGTAGGCAATAAGCGGGGCTAATACCACCACAAGCCGTATATAACGACAATTTACCAATGGGAATACCCATACCGCCAATGCCTTGATCCCCTAGGCCTAATATACGTTCACCATCGGTGACAACGATTACCTTCACGTTTTGTTTGGTGGCATTTTGCAGCATGTCATCGATTTTATGACGCTCAGGATAAGAGACAAACAAACCACGTTTGCGGCGATAAATCTGAGAGAATTTTTCACATGCTTGGCCAACGGTTGGGGTATATATGAGCGGCATGACTTCTTCAATGTGCTGCTCAATCAAATGATGAAATAAGGTTTCATTAGTATCTTGAATATTACGCAGATAAATATGCTTATCCATATCATTAGTGAATGAACGCAGTTGATGATAAGCGCGTAATGACTGCTCTTCAATCGTCTCAATGTTATGAGGCAGTAGGCCTGTTAGATTAAAGCTATCGCGCTCTTCTGATGAAAAAGCGCTACCCTTATTTAGTAAAGGGGTTTCTAATAATGCAGGGCCTGCAAAGGGAATATATAACGGACGTTTGGTTTGCATAATAAAATCTTCTTGTTAGAGGCGTATGAGTGAAAAAATTAATGGGTTAAATATTTTACTTATTCATTAAATTAACAGTCATTATTTACATTTATTGAGCGATGCTGAAAAAATCATGGCAGTAAATTTGGTCAACCAACCACTCGACGATAAGTGTATCATGACCAAGAAAATACAGAGCGATAATACGGAATTCAAAGTAGAATCGGTCAAAAGATAGCAGATAATAATGCTAATTCGATTGCAACTGCTCAGCAATTAGGAAAAGCGATGCAAAAGCTAGCCAATTGGCAGAACAAAACCAATCAAGGCAAGCTTGTCGCCACAGAATCCTATTATACTGGAGTTGTGGCAGCTCTTGAAGGAATCAAGCAACTCAAACGCCAATTAAAAATAGCTGAAGAAGAACGAGAGATATTAAATAAAGAAGGATGAAGCGAGGCACCGCTTTGTCTCTACATAAGATGAAAGCTGTGCTCGCATTGGAATTCAGAAGGGTTTGGGCGTTAAAGCACCAAGGCAGATGTGGTTTGCTTATTATCTCTCAACATATACAGTCAAAATACCCAAAAAACGCGACGATACTGCTGACATCAATTTTTTGTAGCCTCTGTCTGCACAGCAAGCAAGTAATATTGATATTAGCAGTGCGTAATGTATCAATATTACTTTTCACTGACTATAATTTAGAAGTTATATTTGGCCATTACTTCAACTTGCAGACCTTTTTTTACCTGTGATAGCGTTTTGTCGCTACGATCTCTCCACTCAATACCAATGTCTAGATCTGGTAAATACTCATAGACAAGGTTGATACTTTTTACATTTACAGAAGTATCTGCTTCATCATCCACCATAATTTCACCATAGCGCATGTTGCTCATCAGTTTCTCTGTAAACTTGTGCCTGTAACCGACCGTGTAGCCCGTTTGCGAGACAAGCTTACCGTCTTCCGCATCACAATCTAAATCGCCCGTCGTGCCAAAGGCTCTTCCAACACAGACGGTAGAATAGACGCCCATCCCTTTACCGTTATATACGCTCGCATGTAGCGAGTCATTGCCCAGTTTTAGTTTACCCGCCAAAGAGACACCGACGCCTACATCCGAATCGTCTCCATTTTTGGCCTCACGAGCAGTGACCGCCACGTTATAGCTAAGATCAGATATATTATTCTTATAGCTAACAACCATATCAGGCAGATTAGCTTCATCATAAACAGGGTCTTGAGCGGTAAAACGAAACCCTTTATGAGTGTAATGCACCGTCAAATCTGGACGAATATCAGCGCCGCCACCAGAGATAGTACCCAATCCCGTGCCCCGAAAGT
This sequence comes from Psychrobacter glaciei, assembly GCF_014652895.1. Classification (GTDB taxonomy): domain Bacteria; phylum Pseudomonadota; class Gammaproteobacteria; order Pseudomonadales; family Moraxellaceae; genus Psychrobacter; species Psychrobacter glaciei. The sequence continues at coordinate 276,786 of NZ_BMZR01000003.1, read as the reverse complement.
CAAGCTGATCAGTCAAAAGTGGGTAGACCGCTAAGAACTGACCATTCCACGTCTTACCGACGGTCAAATCATCGACCTGAACATAGGCATGGCGGAGCCGTAAGTCTGAACCACCATTTGCGGCATTGCCATAAAAGTCGCCTTCAATAAAACCCGTTAGCTTTTTATTCTCTACGTTCTTCGTGGTTTTAACATTAATCCGAGATTGTCGTCCACTTCCTTTGAACTCGGACTCCCCTTCATCGGGAGAATAAAATATGCCTTCCGCTTTAACATAACCACCGATACTTAAAGTGGTATCTCCATTGGTGACAAGATCTATCGCTTGTGCCTGTACGCATGCCCCAAGAACAGCCAAACCAAAAGACAACTTTTTGATATAAAGCATAACCTACACATTCCTTGTGTTGTTTTAAAATCCAGTTAAATTAATTGAAATCCCTTTAAATATCTGCTGCTACCGTATTTTTTAACCTTATAAATACCAGCACTATCTCCTTGTATAAAACCTATGCATTCTAATTTAGGGCGTGTCATCAATTAGCACATTGATACATTTAGTGGTCTTAAAATGGCTAAATTTTGCCAAACATCATCAGCAATCTTGTCAATATGTTCATATTTGCGGCAATTTATTCCTTGTTTGGCTGCAATTTTTCTCATTTTAAGCCTCACAATCTAAATGATGACACGCCCTAGTTAAAACTTTCAAAAGCAATAATCGCGGCTTTTTTGGTGTCATCGATGTTTTTCTTTTTTCCACTGGTTTTATCAAGATATACCAGCACGGACTCACCCTTAGCAACGATGGTATTCAACACCGTACTATAATAGATATATTCATGAATCAAACTGGCATTGCCAATGTTCTTGACTCGAACCCCAATCCATAAGGTATCGGGGTGAGTCACTGGTTTGAAGTATTGACAGGATGATGCCGCCATGACGGAAAAAGTATTTTCATTAAATAGATTTAATTGACTGTTGTAGTAAATACGAGCGTTTTGGGCATAAGTGTAATAGACCACATTATTGACGTGACCAAAAGCATCCATATCGCCCCACGCTACTTGTTGAGAGTAGATAACCGCAAAACCATGCATGGGATGGTTTTTGTCTTTATCCAGCACCTCTTGGGTTTCCGGTAATATAGCTAAAGCTTTCATAGTATTCTCTTCTAGTCATGCCAATTGACACCGATATTAAAAATATTAAGTCAGATGTAATGAGTGTTTTCGACAATGTTTAACAAAAAAATTGGATTAAATGAGTTTTTCTGCGCACATTATCCGCATTCTTTTCTTGTCGAGCTTACCCACACTGGTTCTTGGCATTTCTGCTAAAAACTTGATTTCGCTTGGCACGCCATACTTTGGTAAATGGCCTTTCTCTACCGCTTGGTGACCTAAGGCTAAAATATCATCCGCTTTGGTATCGGTATATTCAGGTTTTAAAACCACTAACGCTAAAGGACATTCGCCCCATCTTTCATGTGGCACGCCAATGACGGCAACATCAGCGACGCTGGGATGGAAGGATAAAATAGTCTCGACCTCAAGCGAAGATACCCACTCACCACCAGACTTAATCACATCCTTAAGCCGATCCGTAATGCTTAGCGTGCCGTCAGAGGTAATACAAGCAATATCTTGGGTATGCATCCAGCCACCGCGCCATAACTCATTGCCAGCATCTGGGTTTTTAAAATAACTCTGGGTCAGCCAAGGCGCTCGAATTACAAGCTCCCCTGTCGATTCACCATCCATTGGTAGAGCTTTGCCGTTTTCATCCCAGATTTCCATTGAGACGAGCATAATTGGTGAGCCAGACAAACACCGATAATTGAGCTGCTCCTTCATCTCCATCGAGTCCGTTTTATCATCGAATACTGCTCTAGATAGCACAGGACAGGATTCTGACATCCCAAATCCAGACATAAACTCAATACCGCTTTCAATGGCTGCTTTGGCCAAACCTTCATTCAACTTTGAGCCACCGAGTAACAACTTCAGACCCTCAAACTTACGTCCTCGTGCTGCCATCTCTTTTAATAGCATCTGCAAAATTGCTGGAACGCCATGTGAAAGCGTGACTTTGTGCTGCTCAATTAAATCCACCAACGTGGGGGCTAGATAGCGCCCTGGATATACTTGCTTAAGCCCTATCATGGTTGCCCCATACGGCCAGCACCAAGCATGCACATGGAATAATGGCGTCATTGGCATGTACACATCATTGTAGCGCGCGCCTTGACCTTCGGCATTTAGCGCAGATGCTAACGTACTTGCCAGCGTCTGCAATACAATCTGTCGATGGGTAAAGAAAACCCCCTTTGGATCGCCCGTCGTGCCACTGGTATAAAATGTGGTGGCGATGGTATTTTCATCGAAATCTGGAAAATCAAACGCATCACTAGCCGCCGCTAGCATGGCTTCATATTCACCTTCGACATAATCTGGCATGCTAACTTGCTCAGTTTTTGTATCATTCTTTATATCGTCTCCGGCATACTTAGCATCATCAAAGCCAGTATCATCGAGCCAAACAATTTTCTCGATAGAAGGGGCTTCATGACGATAGTTTTTAGCCATTGGCTCAAATTCAGCATTTAGTAACAAGGCTTTGGGTTTGGCGTGGTTGATTGTATACAGCACTTTATCTTCAGCTAGGCGTACATTGACCGTTTGCAAAATCATGCCAGACATCGGCACAGCAAAATACGCTTCAAGGTAACGATGACTGTCCCAATCCATAACAGCAACCACATCACCTGCTTGCAAACCCATGTTTTTCAGTACGTTTGCCAAGCGATTAACGCGCTTAAAAAATTCAGCATACGTATAAGTGACCTTATTGGCATAACTAATGGTTTGATCCGTAGAAGCAATTTTTGCACGGTTTAGCAGCTGCTTGATAATCAAAGGAAAACCATACGCTTCTTGAGCTTGTTGGTAATCCTCATGTTGGTTAAGTATAGAAGTCATTATTGTCGTCCTTGATAATAAAATAGTATGGCGAGGGCATATAGTTGATTCAATTTAAAAGAAGGGCAAGGCAAGCGAGGTTAACGCTGTCACTCTTTTATAGTGGATTAACGCAAGAATTAAACTCGTTCTATCACCATGGCAAGCCCTTGCCCAATGCCAATGCATAAGCTGACCACTGCGTATTTTTCGCCCGTGCGCTGTAGCTCTCGTGCCGTACTTAATGCAAGTCTTGCACCTGATGCGCCCAGCGGGTGTCCAACGGCAATCGCACCGCCATTGGGGTTAACGCGCTTGTCATCAAAGTCAATTTCTAGACCTTTTAAGCAACCGAGTACTTGCGAGGCAAATGCTTCATTAATCTCGATAATGGACATATCATCAAGGGTCAAATCAGCACGTTTCAATGCCAGTTTGATGGCCTCAACAGGTCCTACGCCCATAATATTTGGCTCTACGCCCATCGCACCAGATGAGAGAATCTTTGCAATAGGCTTAAAACCTAACTTTTCCTCTGCCTGCTTTGAGCCAATAATTAAAGCCGCTGCGCCATCATTAATACCTGACGCATTACCTGCTGTGACCACACCTTCACTATTTAAAGGTTTAAGTTTTTGCAGTGCTTCCACAGTAGATGTGGCGCGAGGATGCTCATCTTCTGTTATCGATTTTTCTGGTAATTTTCTACCTTGCGACACCATAATTGGCGTTATTTCATCGTCAAAGAAACCCGCTTGTTTGGCGGTTTGATATTTAGCTTGTGAGGCTGCTGCGAATTTATCAGCTTGCTCGCGAGTGATACCATATTTGCGAGCGACGTTATCGCCCGTTTGCGGCATGCTGTCGCTGCCAAATTCTTTAGTCAAAAGAGGATTCGGGAAACGGCTGCCAATGGTCGTATCAAATACTTTAAATTCACGACTAAAAGGCGTTTCGGTCTTAGCAAACACAAAGGGCGCGCGGGTCATTGATTCAACGCCACCTGCTAAAAATATATCCCCTTCGTTACAAGTGATACTACGAGCGGCATCGATGACGGTAGACAGACCTGAGGCACATAAACGGTTGACAGTTTGACCGGGGGTTTTTACATCTAGTCCTGCTAGCAATGCGGCATTACGGGCAATATTGCGTGAATCTTCACCCGCTTGGTTGGTGTTACCGATTAGCACTTCGTCAAAAATATCGTTTGGTAATTGGTGCTTTTCGACCAAAGCTTTCATTACTGTCGCAATCATGTCATCAGGACGCACCGTGGCTAATGCACCACCATGGCGACCAAAAGGGCTTCTTAATCCGTCATAAATATAAGCGTCTAACATAACTGTTCCTTGTTGTGTTTTAAGGGTGTATTTGATTAAAATATAGGGTTTATTAAATTGGTCTAGCTCTTATCGTTGACAATTGCTCTGCTGAGTAAATAATGAGATGCCTAGCTTGGCGCGGCGTTGTAACCATGGGCTAGGACGATAACGCGGATCACCTGTTAACCCATAGATACGCTCCAAGATAAGCAAAATTCGCGCGGCACCAAGCTCATCTCCCCATGAGATAGGCCCATAGGGATAACCCAATCCAAGCTTGACGGCATTGTCGATATCCTTTGGTGTGGCAATGCCTTGCATCGCAATATCACAGCCTAAATTAATCACCATCGCCACGACTCGCTGCGCCACGAAACCCGTGCTTTCGGCAATTAGCGTGGCATCGACAGCAACCTCTGAATCCTCATCTGAGCTTTTACCGAGCTTATTATTTCTCCCAAATAGGGCATAAGCTTGCGCCACAAAATTATCCTCTGTAACGATACTTGGCATGAGAGTACGATGCTTGGATAAGTCAGTCAGCATATCAATGGCGACCGCTTGTTTAGGATTCACCTGATAGCGAATAGCCGCATTGGTGGTATCTTCGCCATAAATTGCCAGTAATATTAAACTGTCAGAATTTGGCTGATCATTATCGTCGATAGTAATGCCATTAGCGTTTAGATGATCAATCAGCTGTTTTTTATCTTCTGCTAAATCTGCGCCAATCCAAACTGAGAGGTTTGAGGTATCAGCATCAGCCTCTTTTTGAGAAAACCTATCTTTAGAAACCGATGCTTCAAACGATGACTGTTGATTTGTATTTGATGTCACTTTTTGACCGTCTATGTACTGGTAAAATCCTTCGCCAATTTTTCGACCAAGCTTGTTACCCGTTAGCATTTGACGGGTCAAGGGGTGCGGACGATAGCGAGGCTCAGAGTAATATTGGTTATAAATCGATTCCATGACCGGATGCGAGACATCGATACCAGTGAGATCAAGCAGCTCAAAAGGTCCCATCCGAAAGCCAGCGCCTTCACGTAAAATACGGTCGATGTCCTCGAAACTTGCAACGCCCTCACCTAATATTTTCAACGCTTCTGTACCGTAAGCTCTACCGCCATGATTGACGATAAACCCTGGGGTATCTTTTGCCACTACCCCTAAATGCCCCATACGTTTGGCTAGAGTTGTAAGCGTTTCTACTACTGAAAGTTTGGTAGAAATTCCCGGAATTACTTCAACGATTTTCATTAAGGGTACTGGATTAAAAAAGTGAAATCCTGCCACGCGCTCTGGGTGCTCGCAATCGGAGGCAATCGCTGTCACCGCTAGCGATGAGGTGTTGGTTGCCAAAATCGTCTCGGCAGGGACAAGGCTTTCTAGTTGCTTAAACAGCTGCTTTTTTATGTCTAAATTTTCAATGATTGCTTCAATAACGACATCTACCTTGGCAATTTTGGCTATATCTTCAATCACGGTTAGATTCGATAAAGTAGCTTGTAGCTGCTCATCGGTGAATTTGCCTTTAGCCGCTAGCTTCTCTAACATAGCTTGAAGCGATTGACGTCCCTGCTCAGCAGCGCCTCCTTTGGCATCAAATAACAGCACTTGAATGCCTGCTTGGGCGGCGATTTGAGCAATACCCATACCCATAATACCGGTGCCAACAATGGCCAATGATTTAACAGTCATAATAATCCTTTATATGGTCTTGTTAATTTATATGCTCTTATTGAATAGTCTCGTTTTCAAAGTATATGTGCTGTTTCTTTCTATGCTTTGAGAAATCTATGTTTCGGAAAGTCTATGCTTTGAGAAACCTATGTTTCGAAAAATCTATGCTTTGACAAGCTACTGACCTTTATAGTTCGCGTCACGCTTTTCCAAAAAGGCTTTCGCGCCTTCTTTTTGATCTTCGGTATCAAATAAAATTTGAAAGGCTTTACGCTCCAAAGCTAAGGCAGCTTGTAGCGGCATATCCACCCCAAGATTGGCGACTTCTTTAATTTGGGTTAAAGCAATAGGCGAATAACCTGCGAGTTGTTCAGCAATCTCGATGGCGCGATTAATAGTCGCCTCATCTTCGACCACTTCAGAGACCAGCCCCATTTGATCCGCTGCATCAGCACTTATCATGTCGCCTGTTAGTATCAGCTTCATGGCTTTATGTTTGCCAATCACGCGAAACAAACGCTGCGTGCCCCCTGCTCCGGGCATCAGTCCGATTTTGATTTCTGGTTGGCCAAACTTAGCAGACTTGCCAGCGACGATGATGTCGGCATGCATAGCAAGCTCACAGCCACCGCCAAGCGCATAGCCATTTACCGCTGCAATAATAGGCTTGCGACAATTGGTGATAGCATCCCAATAGCGTTCGCTATGACGTAAATACACATCGACTGTTTTGGCAGTTAAGAAATCATTAATGTCAGCACCGGCCGCAAACACCTTATCACCACCCGTCAGCACGATAGCTTTGGTCTTTGGGTCATCGTTTAATTTGATGAAAATCTCTGCCATTTTTTCGCGTAATTCAGTGTTTAAAGCATTGCGAACCTTGGGACGATTGAGTGTTATCAGGCTCACGCCATTGTCTAACGTTTCACAAATGATGATTTGCTCTTCCATGATGCTGTCCTTTAAGTAATGTCTTTAGGTAAACCGCCACCCTTAAAACAGACTAATAATTATGATTATTAATACCGCATAGCGATATTCAGTACCAATATATACTGTTTATTTTCTTTTGTGAAGAGTAAAAGCCAGTTAAATTGATAAATAAACAGACCGTTAATACCTCGTCTCTTTTATAAATACCGCATTGCGGTTTTTTAAACCAAAAGTATTGTAATCCAATAAATTATCGATTATGCTGTTTATTCAAATTAATTGTAAAGCCCTCATCAATCAATATTAGACGTCATCTAAACAAGGAAGAATCACATGATTAGAGATAAGGAAGTACTCGACCATATCGTCCAAACCATTCGTCAATTTGTGAATAACCAACTGATCCCAAAAGAAGACTGGGTGGCAGAAAATGACCGTCTGCCAGAAGAGATCATCAGTCAAATGCGTGAGTTAGGCCTATTTGGACTGACCATTCCCGAGGAATACGGCGGGCTTGGCGTTACGATGGAAGAAGAGGTCACATTGGCATTTGAGTTAGGGCGCACCTCACCTGCTTTTCGCTCATTAATAGGCACTAATAACGGTATTGGTTCCTCTGGCCTTGTCATCGATGGTACTGAAGCGCAAAAACAAAAATATCTACCAAGGCTCGCCAGTGGTGAAATTATTGGCTCATTTTGCTTGACCGAACCTGAGTCAGGCTCCGATGCTGCATCGCTGCGAACCACTGCAATCAAAGACGGCGATACTTACGTACTCAACGGCACCAAGCGTTATATCACCAATGCCCCTCAAGCCGGTATATTTACCGTCATGGCACGTACTGACCCTGAAAACAAAAGGTCTGGTGGTATTTCAGCATTCATCGTTGAGAGCGACACCCCTGGTATTACGCTTGGTAAAATCGACAAAAAAATGGGCCAAAAAGGCGCGCATACCTGTGATGTGATCTTTGACAATTGCGTCGTACCTGCTGATGCGTTGATCGGTGGTGTAGAAGGCGTAGGTTTTAAAACTGCCATGAAAGTGCTTGATAAAGGTCGCTTACATATTGCTGCAGCGAGTACCGGAGCAGCTACTCGCATGTTAGACGACGCGCTACGCTATGCCGTTGAACGTAAGCAGTTTGGTCAACCCATTGCCAATTTTCAGCTGATTCAAGCGATGCTTGCTGACTCAAAAGCAGAGATTTATGCGGCCAAATCGATGGTATTAGATGCTTCACGCCTGCGTGATGACGGCAAAGATGTCGTTACCGAGTCGTCATGTGCCAAGATGTTTGCCACCGAAATGTGTGGCCGTGTTGCTGATAGAGCGGTGCAAATCCACGGCGGGGCTGGCTATATTGCTGACTATGGCATTGAGCGTTTTTATCGTGATGTGCGCTTATATCGTTTGTATGAAGGCACGACCCAAATCCAGCAGATCATCATTGCCCGCAATATGATTAAAGAAGTTAGTGAGTAGTTGTCATTTATTTGAGTGCTATTTATTTGAATAGTAAAAGATATTCACACTATTAAAACGTATCGAGGTATTTGCTAGGACGCAGATACCTGACTTATGTCGCTATTACTATAAAATTTCTTTCTCACAACAATAAGGATATAAATTGTGAAAAGTGCCGCTATAACGTCAAATCCAAGCTCAGACTCTACCCAAAAGCAACCTTGGAAATTGGCCTTCTTTTTTTGTTTTCTAGTACTGTTATGTGATGGGGCTGATATTGGGATTCTCGCCTTTACCCTATCAAGTCTCAAGCTAGAGTTTGGATTGACCAACATACAAGCTGGCGCTTTGGGCAGTTGGTCATTATTTGGCATGGCCATCGGTGGATTTTTCGGTGGTTGGGCCTGTGATCGTTTTGGCCGAGTACGTGTTATCGTGATTGCGACAGCGCTCTTCTCCGTGCTATCTGGTTTTAGTGGCTTTGTGCAGAGCTATGAGCAGTTTATAGCATTACGGTTCACCGCGTGTTTGGGTCTGGGCAGTTTATATATTGCGACTAACACTCTGATGTCTGAAATGGTACCTACCAAACATCGAACGACGGTACTCGCAGCATTGATGACAGGTTTTACCTTAGGGTCTTTAGTGATCACGAGCATTTCAGCTTGGATTATTCCCGTCTATGGCTGGCGCACCTTATATCTCTTAACGTTCCTACCTATTATTCTCTCGATATCGATGTATTTTCTTATCCCTGAACCACAGTCTTGGAAAGAGGCTCGTGCCCTCAAACTTAGTGGCGCGAAAAACTCACTCACAAAACCTGAAAATCCTTATAAAGCCATATTTGAAAACCCCAAACATCGCATTATGTTCATTTTATGGTCGATGAGTTCAGGGCTGTTACTATTTGGCTATTTTGGCGTAAGTAACTGGCTGCCGTCCTATCTAGAAACTGAATTGGGTATCAAGTTTAAGGAGATGGCACTATATATGGCGGGTACTTACTTGACGATGATGTTTGCTAAAGTCGTGGCAGGTCTAGTGGCTGATAGAATTGGTCGCAAGATAGTATTTGCCTTCGGTACTATGGGCACAGCGCTATTTATTCCAGTGTTAGTCTATATGCATACCCCAGAAAACATCGGTTGGTTGATGATAACCTTTGGTTTCTTATACGGCATCCCTTATGCTATCAATGCCACCTACTTGACGGAAAGCTTTCCTACCGCTATTCGAGGTACGGCTATTGGCGGTGCATTCAATATCGGACGACTAGGCTCAGTTATTGCGCCGGTTGCCATTGGTTATATGGCCATGCAAAACTCTATTGGTGCAGGTTTGTTGCTTATGGCAGGCGCGTATTTCTTATGTGGCCTTATTCCAACGTTGTTCATCAAAGAACAGCAATATGATCCACAAAAGGCGTGATACTATTAAATACATATATACCGCATAGCGAGATATTTTATATTTATAATAGCTGATATTTATAATAGCTATGTTAATAGTTTCAATGTACATTAATAGAGTGTTATTAAAAGCAACAAACTACTATCAGCGTACAACTATTGGCTTGCAAGGTACTAAAAGTAGTGAATTTTATGCTATTTAAATTAACGTAATTGAGAGCAATAAATCTTATATGACAACTAATATCCTTGATGATGAAGACTCTAATAAATCAACACACATTGAGCTGTTAGAGCCGATTAGTGACATGAGAGATAAAAACGATAGGCAGTTTATTACCGCTTTGGCACGCGGCTTAGAGCTGCTGCGTTGTTTTACCCCGCAGCGTCCCTATTTGGGTAATCAAGACTTGAGTCAATTGACTGGGCTGCCTAAAGGGACGATCACGCGACTGACTTATACTTTAGTCAAGTTAGGATATCTAAAGCAATCGACCAACAGTAGTAAATATCAGCTTTCTGCCGGTGTGTTAGGGTTTGGCTATACGATGATGGCGAATATCTCTATCAACAATTTAGTCACCCCGTATATGGAAGAACTGGCAGATTATGCCAATAGTGCGGTCGCTATGGCAACCCGTGACCGCCTGAGGATGGTATATCTAAACGTCGTGCAAGGGTCTGGTACTACGACCATGCGACGTAATGTCGGCTCATACCTCCCCATTCATTTGAGCTCGATGGGACGCGCATGCTTAGCCAGTATGCCCGCTGCTGAGCAAGAATTTATCCTTGATGCCATTCGCAGTAAGTATAAAGATGATTGGTTAAAGATTAGACGCGGACTGGATAAAGCCTTTAGAGATTATGACGACTATGGGTATTGCTTCTCGATTAGTGAATGGCAAAAAGACGTCAACGCTGTCGCTACCGCCATCATGCATCCGACTGAGGGCTTACTGACTTTTAATTGCGGCGCACCCAGTTTTGTTCTTAGCCGTACTAAACTAGAAGAAGACATTGCCCCTCGGTTGCTTCATATGAAGAATAATATCGAAAGTAATATTTACATCAGCTAAAGTGGATGACCCATTAACGTGGCAAAAATTGAAAACTCAATCGTACTATTGTCGTTCATTATCTAAAGTTAATCGTTTTTGAAACCCCTTTAAATTTTAAAATTTAAAGGGGTTTTTATTTGATAGTTGAGAAAATCGAAATTTAGACATATTTAGTCAGATAACAATACATGCTTGCTCTTTTGGTAAGCGGACAGACCGCCCCCACCTAACTCACGGCCGATGCCGCTTTGCTTAAAGCCGCCCCACCCTGACTCAGGCAGCACGATTTGTTGTTCGTTGATCCAAATATGACCCGCTTCAATCTGTAATGCCATCGCCAATGCGACCTTTTCATCAGTACTGACAATGGTTGCCGCCAACGCATATTTGCTGTCGTTGGCCAAACTAATGGCTTCTGCATCGTCTTTGAAGGTTTTGCTAACCAATACTGGTCCGAACACTTCTTCGAGCCACAATTGGCTGGTTACAGGAACATCTATATAAACAGTGGGCGCGGCAAAATACCCTTGACTAGCTGATATTTCTCCACCAGTCAGGCAAGTAAGGTTTTCGGCAGTCGCAATATCACAGTATTTTTTTACTTGCTTAAGCTGTTGCTCGCTGACCATTGGACCCATCTGAGTGCTTGTATCAAAACCATCACCAACTTGCAGGCTTGCGGTTTTCACTTTCAACGCTTCAAATAAAGTCGGTGCGATATCTTGATGAACAAGCAATCTAGAGGTCGCTGAACATATTTGACCAGCATTGGTAAATACACCGCCAATGATAAGGTCACAAGCGTAGTCGATATCGGCATCCGCGCGCACCACAATGGCAGACTTGCCACCAAGCTCAAGACTGATGTCTTTGATGCTTTTTGCCGCTTGGGTCATTACCTTTTCCCCCACCACATTACTACCCGTAAAAGAGACTTTATCAATCAGCGGATGACTGGTCATGGCAGCACCAACTTCGGCAGCACCGGGCAAAATATTAACCACGCCTTTTGGCAGATCGATACTAGACAATATATTGCCCAGCATCAATTCTGGCAATAAGGTCACTTCAGAAGGCTTTAATACCACTGTGCAGCCTGCTGCTAGCGCTGGTGCCAACTTCCAAGAGGTCGTCACCATTGGAAAGTTCCAAGGTACAATCAATGCACACACGCCAACGGGCGCAAAAGTCTTTAGCAGACGAATGCCTGCTTCATTCGTGGGTACTTCCGACCACGTCTCTTGATCTGTTATCAGATTGGCATAATAGCGATAACAAGCGATGGCGTCACCGACGTCTATTTTTGCTTCTTCGATGGGCTTACCATTGTTTAAAACAGACAGCCCCACTAACTTATCAAATTGCTGCTCCATAGCGTCAGCAATCGCATGCAGATAATGCGCACGCACGCTTACTGGGGTTTGCGACCAATTTGCATAGGCAGCAGAGGCAGCATTAACCGCTGTTTCTACATGGGCACTGGTACATAAGCGCGTCATTGCTAACACCTCACCAGTGTTTGGGTCATATAAATTCTGCGTATCAGTGTCTTCGCTATCAACCGATGATGCTTCGATGGCAGTCCATTTACCATTAATATAGGCCGCATTTAATACCACTTCATTTTGCATTGTCTCTTTTGCAATTTGTCTGGTTATATCAGTAGCATTTGTCGTTTCCATGATGGTATGTCCTCTCTCATTGTTTATTCGTAGCGTATTTATTGATAATGATTACGGGTGATTGACACTACTGCCTACCTGCGCTGTCACTGGCATCAATCACCCGCTAAAAATCACTGTCGCTCATCTCACTTTTTCATTAGATCTTCTGACTAATACAAAAGATGCGCTACTGAGGTAATAATCACTAGGCTAATCAAAGTACGGAGGATGAAAATCATGAATAGCTCTAGAACATTAAGCTTAATGTTTGATTTCAAAATCAGCGCACCCACTTCAGACATATAAATAATCTGCGTAATAGAGCATGCCCCAACGATGAATCGTGTCATTTCACTCTCAATACTCTTACCGACCAACGCTGGTAAGTACATATCAGCAAAGCCCATAATCATGGCAGGCGCCGCTTCTGCCGCTTCTGGAATTTGTAGCAATTCAAGCAAAGGCACGAGAGGCGCAGATATCCAGTTAAATACTGGCGTGTACTCTGCCAGCCCTAGACCAATGGTGCCGATAGCAAAAATAACAGGAATCAGACCAAAGTAAATATCAAATAAATTCTTTAGGCTGTGTTTGAACACACTTGCCAGACTTGGCATAGAATACGCACGCGTCACAGCACGATTTAGCGCCCACTGCGGCATACTATACTGAGTAGGAATCTCTTCATCTAGCATACATTTGCCAGAATGATAGGTGTCCGCCTTTAGTGATAATGGCGGGATGCGTGGCATGATAATGGCTGCTATAAAACCAGTCAACGCGATGGTCAGATAAAAGAAGACAAAGTTGTTGTCTACGCCAATTGTTTTCGCTACGACATAAGTAAAAGCGATTGAGGTGACCGAAAAAGTTGTGGCAATAACCGCCGCTTCACGCTGGCTATAATAACTTTTGTCATACTCTTGCATGGTCACTAGCAAGCCGATAGAGGCCGCGCCAAACCAAGAAGACATCGCATCTACCGCTGAGCGTCCGGGTAGTTTAAATAGTTTGATAAAGACTTTGCTGGCTAATGTTCCCAAAAACTCCATCAAACCAAAATCTGTTAAGAACGGCAAGGATAAGATAGCGAAGAAAAATAAAGGAATCAAAATCGGAATCAAATCTTCAAAAATAACGCCGCCGGTATTACGGTTAATAATAAACTCGGGGCCTACTTGTAAAAAGATCATCCAGATAAATACTGCGCCTAAAAAACGGGCACCAAACCACAGCCACTCAACATCGAAGAGCTTCTTTATCATAGAGTCTTCGTGCAAGGTCGGTCGTAACAGCTTGACCGCGAGTGCGCCAACAAAAGAGATGGTAACGATCGCCAGTGCCACGTAAGCCACATAACCGCCTATCCAGCCTTGTAGTGCATCGGTCAATACGCCCAATAAAATAGTAACCTTGCCATCCCATTGAAAGGGAATGATAAATAGCGCGATACCAAGGGCTGAAAATAAGAGAAATTTCCACAATGACGCTCGCCATTGCTCGCCCTGTGGTGTTTTTGGATCGACAGCATTATTACCTAAGACTGGCTGCTGTGACTTACTGATATGACTCGTCATTTAATTCCTCCATGATAGGCGACGACCGCCAATTTTTCCATTTTGCTGTCTGACCAATGCCTGGGTTTAGCGAATTGGTCGGATCTAGTTTTTTATAAAAATTATGTAGTGCAGATTTTGCGGTATAGACATGTCCCACGTTGTGCTCAGCAGGGTACTCTATACGACGTCGATCATAAAACGCCAATAGCTCATCCTTGAATTTTTTTGCATCCACTTCAGGGTATAACAGATAGTCTTGGTGCATGACATGACAGAAAAAATGCCCCAGATAAAAGGTTTTACTTACCTGCTTTTGCAAGTCAGTAGGTAGCACCTCATCCCAATCTACGGCATTTCTTGGTAAGGCAATATCAGTCGCTAATAGCTCGCCAAACTTTGTGTGGTTAAGATTGTGATAACGAAAAATGGCAGCGGTTGCCGCACTGCGAAACACCAATAATGCTTGGGATTCTTCTGCTGTACAAAGATGTACGACGCCTTGATGATGCTGCATATGGGACTGTAGAAATGCTTGAGCGGCGGCAATATGCTGATTACTAGCCTTAGCACTGTCATTATCACTGTCACTGTCACTGTCACTGTCATTCGCGACTTTGATGATTAAATGATAACGATAGGAGCGTGCCTGCTCAGCCAAAGAGTCTGGCAATGATGGCGGCATAAAGGTCGATGCCATTTGTAGCACCCGATCTGGTAAAGTCTGAGGCAGTCGCCATTTATCCAAATAATAGCCAATCTTGGCTTGTAACCGATACAACGCGCCTATCTTACTGGCTGGCAGTTTGCGCATACTTAAACAAGTATCGCGGCCATAGCGCATGGTTATATCGTTATAGTCTTTGTGCATGTATTCTGCCAAAACAGGCAGGTTCAGCTCGCTTTTTAACCACTGCTGCCTGAGTGTGGTCAAGGTATCAACGTCATTGGTCGAGATATAGAATGTTTGCTCTTGCGCTGGTTTGGCAAATGTCGCGACTCGAACCGCAAAGACGATGACTTTTCCTGCTGAACCAGAGGCTTCATACAATCCATTAGGGTCATTGTTAAATCTGGCAGGTGTGTCTGCCTCGCAATCGCGCACTTTGTGTTGATAATGGTGGTTTGTACAGGACTTACTGTTGGCACTATGTGGATTTTTATTGAACGTGCCAGCTTGTAGGTTTCCAAGCATCTCTTCTGGATCGACACCTAAATCAATGCCTAAGTGATTGATTAATTCAAACTCACCCATAGCATTACGTTTGGCAAATAGTGACATCTCGGTATACGCCGGACCACGCTGCACCAACATACCGCCAGAGCTGTTGCAAATGCCACCAATCACCGAAGCACCAACACAACTAGAGCCCAGCACTGAATGCGGCTCACGCCCCAAAGGTGCAAGCTTGTATTCTAATTGCTGAAGGGTCGCCGCTGGCAAGGCAACAAGCTCTGCTGCGTCATTGAGCAGATGAACACCGCCCAATAGTTGCGTAGAAATAACAATGACTGGTCGATCATACTTCCCATACGGCGTGGAGCCTCCGGTCAACCCTGTGTTAGCAGCCTGAGCGATAATGATCACATCAGATGCTGCACAGAGGTTAATGACGCGCCATAGCGCCACAAGAGAATGAGGGGTTACCACTGCCAAGATAGCATCTGTGATAGCAGCAATCGCCCCTTGTATATACGACTGCTGCTGACTCGGCTTGGTCAATACATTGGGCGCGCCAGCAACGGCTGCTAAGTCTGCTAACAAACTCGCCTGCGACGCATTCCAACTATTAGACGAGTGGTTAGAATTTAGCATTGCAGACATTTTTCCTTGAGTCACCAGCCTTTAGTACAGTTAAGTCATTACCATCAGCTAAAACAGATAAAGTCCTTGCCTATCTCAGTCAGAAAATCATCAGCTTCATCAACTTCGTAAATGAAAGGCTGCTTACCGTTGATATCTTTTTGCAAGGCGTCTAGCAGTTGCTGCTTATCAGTAATTCGGCGATAACCTGCACCAAATCCTGCGGCTAATGGCTCAAAATGTGGCGTCTTAATATTGACCCCAATCAGTGGTAGACCACCCTCCTCCATATAACGACGAATCTCGCCATAGCCTTGGTTGTTCCACAGTAGGACTATCAATGGTAGCTCAAGCTCGGCAGCGCAGATGAGTTCTGCAATCGTAAACTGAATACCACCATCGCCAATAAGACTAATAACGGGAAGGTTTGAGCCAATCATGGCACCTATCGCGGCAGGTAAGCCATAACCTAACGTGCCAAACCCAGTCGACGAGTTAAACCATTTTCGGGTTGCCAGTGCTTCAAAACCAAGATTGCCACTATAGACAGGCTGCGTTGAATCTCCAACAAATATGACGTCTTTTACTTCATCTCGAATCAGCTGAAGTAGTGCATTTTGACCAGCAAAGTCTGGGGTCATTTCTGCTAACAATGCCTGTTTTGCCTCGGCGACTCGTGACACCGCTTTATGATTCAACGCTTGGTGTTCTAGACGTGTGCAAAGGCCACTTATAGCCATTTGCGCATCGGATAATACGGCGATATCCGCTCTAAAAGGACGCTGCAATTGCTGAGCATCGCAATCGATACGAATCAGCTTACCGTTGATTTTAAACTCGCCATTAAAAAACACATCATAATCAGTCTCACCAAGCTCAGTACCAATCGCCAATACCAAATCGGCTTCAGTAATAACGGCTCGACCTGCTGCTAATGATTGATTGCTGCCCAAACTTAACGGATGAGCGGGTGGTAGCAAACCTTTGGCATTGATGGTCAAAAATGTCGGCGCATCGATCAGCTCTGCCAGTTTTTGCGCATCTTGATTGACATCGACGCAGCCACCACCATAGAGCAATACTGGGTTTTTTGCGGTTTTGAGAGACTCGATAATCAAATCAAGCTGTGCAGGATTGGGCAGCGGTCTCATTACTCGAGGCAGCGTTGAGCTATTCGCATCAGTTTGGCTAGTTGCCGGACTATTCAAGTAAGGCGTTAAATCAGGCGGCTTGGCGACATGGCTGGCATCAGCGGTGATCACATCGATTGGTAGCTGGATATGCACTGGCCCCGGACGTGCACCATTGAATAAGGCAAAAGCTTCTGCGATGACTTTCGGTAGCGACTCAGGCTTCCAGATGGTTTTGCTCGTAAGCGCAACCTTACTGACCATACCTTGCTGATCATGTAATTCATGCAAGTGCCCTTCACCGCTGCCCGTATCTGCCACTTTATTGACACTAGAGATCACCAGCATCGGTATAGAATCCGCCAATGCTTGTGCCATGGCAGTCATAATATTGGTCATGCCAGGGCCGGTGATGATAAAGCAAACGCCAATCTTGCCCGAAGCGCGGTAATAGCCGTCAGCCATAAACCCAGCGCCTTGCTCGTGACGCGGCGTCACATGGCGGATATTGGTGTTTGGCAGACCACGATATAGCTCGACCGTGTGCACACCGGGTATGCCAAATACGGTCTCTACGCCATAGTATTCTAACCACTGTACCAACAGCTCACCGCATGTCAGAGATGGGGTTGCAGGTAATGAAGAAGACGTTTGCGTCAATTGGGTCATGAGTCAGTTATCCTAAAGAATGTAATAAGTATTAAGTTAAGCTTTTTATATTGGCTAGCTGTTTGTTTTAAATAGTTATTAAATGCTACAAATCACAATTCATGGTGCCGTAACCAATCATCAATCATGATATTTAAGCGTTTGCCTGAAAAACTGGGAAAATGACCACCGTGTACAACACGTACAGGCAGTGCATTTAGGCGGCGCATACTCTTAGCATAATCAGACATATTGCTATGCCATGTATCTTCGATCAATGGGCCGTCATAGATCAGATCACCAGAAATCAGAGTCTCGCTAGCTGATTCCCACAAGGCAATACCACCTGGGGAGTGACCGGGTGTATGAATCACTTCAAATTGACGATTGCCCAAATCAATCATGTCACCGTCTTCAAGTTGCATTATTTTCGCTGGTGCAACAATTCTATAGCCGCAATGAGCATAAGGCTCAGGAGGTAACGCATCAAACATCTCATCGTTGACAAACATATCTGCTAAGGTGCGAGCATTGTCTGGCTCAGCGAGAATATGGGCTTCAGCAGAATGCACGTGACAGCAGTCAAATTCACTTGCCGCGCCAATATGGTCAAAATGAGTATGACTGGCAACACCAACGATATCGCGATCAGCGAGCAAAGCGACATGGCGGCGCAATGGTACAGCCCCTAATCCAAAATCGACTAATAAGTCGCGTTCACTACCCCGTACGTGCCATAGATTACAGCGAAAAAACGGCTTGATCCACGGCTCATCGATGAGCGTAATGCCATCGTTGAGTGTTGTTGTTCGATACCAGTTTTCTGGTTTGATACGTGGTAATGACTGTTCACTCATGAGTTCGCTCCATTAAAGGCATGATTGTCTTTAAGAACACGCAGGTCTTTAAGATAGTCTTGATGCGTGCGACTCTCATCGATGCAAGCGAGATCGATATCTACTATCAGGGTGCCAGCCGCTAAGCCAAGTCGGCCGAGCACCTCACCATCCGGACCGGCGACGATACTATTCCCACAGTAATGAAGCGTTTCTTCTACACCTGATCGGTTAATACAAGCGACAAAGCATTGATTGTCCATTGCTCGAGCGCGTATTTGTAGCACCTGCCGCTCTGCATTTGGCAACATATTTGCCGTCGGTGACAGTATTATTTCCGCCCCTGCTTGTGCCAGCTCTCTTGCCACTTCTGGAAACTCATTGTCATAGCAAATCATCAATCCTAATTTTCCGAATCGAGTATCAACCACACAAGATTGCTTACCTGCAACAAAGAACTCACTTTCGCGGCCCCACAAATGCCGCTTATGATAAGTGCCAAGGTGCTGACCGTTATCATCTAACAATAAGGCAGAGTTGCTAAACTCACCATCAGCACCCTGCTCAGCAAAGCCAAATAGCAAGTGCAAATTATATTTATCAGCAAGCTTGGCTACTTCGGTCACGATTAAGCCATCAGCAGGTTCCGCTAGGCTATCAAGCCGCTCAAAGATGTTGTAGCCTGTGAATGCCAGCTCTGGCAATGCCAGTAAGTCTACTTTGGCTTCTGCTGCTAGGCGACATAATGACTCCAATGCTTTTAAGTTAGCAGCAGGTTCAGCCCATAAAGGATTTGTTTGAGCAATCATCAATCTCATAATGAAGGCTCCTTTTGAGCGGAAGTGATGGCATCATTAGGACGAGTAAATAAAGTAGCACCTAACCAGTAAAGTCCGCCAGTGATGATAAAGACAGGTAACGAGGCACCAAAAGAGGGAGGAGAGATCAAAGTCCAGTAAGCTGCAAGAGCAGCACCAATTAAGTAAGCCGCGATAGCAATCTTTGCCGTAGGACGGCCCAATTGTTTAGTAGAATCAAGCAGTTTTGCCGTATAACCTTCTTGACCCACAAGGTAATAATCAACAATCATGACTGAGAATGCTGGGATGAACAATGCACCAACGATTAACAAGAAGTTTTGGAACTGATCTAAAATACCAGGAATCAGTGCACCAAAAATAGTGACTAAGCCAATGATAAGTGCAGGTTTCCAAAAGCTCATGTTAGGCGCTATGTTCATGCATGATAGTGTTGCGCTATAGACTGCCATCACATTGGTTGTCATGACTGAGAAGAAAATAACCAGTGCAGCTGGTAAACCAAAACCAAATTCAGCAAGCAAACGAGTCGGATCGTAAGTCTGCTCCATGCCATTTAGGATAGAAAGCCCTGAGATTGTCGCACCCAAACCCATCGCAACGATAGCAGCCACGATATAACCAAAATAAGTGCCCCATACTGCAATTTTTGAGGTCTTGCAATTGCGATTGTAATCGGCTGCCGAAGACATCCAAGAAAATGCAGTGGCGATGACAATATCAAAAGCGATACCTAACGTAATACCATTACGCGACTCAACTGGCATCTCAAATAGTGTAGAAACATCATAGTGCTGATTTAACTGATATAGCACCACGACTGTAAGACCTGCCATTGCTAATGCTGCCCAGCGCTCGACAAGCTCAATACCAAGGTGACCACGTAATACAATCAACACCACGACTGTCTCGCACAGGATGACAAATAGTGGCAGATTGCTATAGCCTGTTGTGGCTTCAACGGCATAGTTAAGGCTCATGCCAGCGAGCAAAGCCTGAATACAGCTCCACGCGATGAGCACGCCCATGTTTACCAATGAAATTAACTGACTACCCAATGGCCCATAAGCTCTACGTGTGAGCGCCATCGATGGTAAACCAGTGCGCTGACCCATTAGACCAACTAAGAGTAACGGAATGGCACCGATCAATGAGCCGATGAGTACCGTCGTTATAGCAGTAGTAAACCGCAAATCAGGTACCAACAGCATCCCAGTTAAAATAGTCGTAACGACTATATTGGCACCAAACCACAGCGCAAACGTACCAATCGAACCTAAACTGTGTCCAGCCTCATTTGGAGAGAGCGTATCTTGACCAAAAAATGAAGAGGGTTTGCTCATTGCGGTCTTCCTTAACCAAATTATATTAATACCAGCAACTCAAATACACTGGTGACGATGCCGTTATCCGCTCAAATACACTGGTGACGATGCCGTTATCCGCTCATATACCGTATTGGGGTAGCTACCCTATACGCCAAATCTAGCTAATAAGAGATTGTTAAGGATCCATTCTTTTATGATTGTCATGATAAGACACAGCTATTAGTAAACAGCTTTGACCTTATCGTCATAGCGCACACCCGGTAGGATACATAGCATCTCAAACAATAAGTTCGCTGCCAGTACTGAGGTGTTACCAAATGGATCATAAGGAGGAGACACTTCTACTAAATCGCCACCCACCACATCAAGTCCGCGCATACCGCGAATGATTTCTATGGCTTGAGTTGAAGTCAAACCACCGATTTCAGCAGTACCCGTACCCGGCGCAAACGCTGGGTCAATACCATCGATATCGAAACTTAAATAGACAGGTCCATCGCCTAGCTTTTCACGCACTTCTGCCATGAGCGGTGTTAGCGACTTGTACCAGCATTCCTCAGCAGGTACAACGCGAAAGCCTTGCTGAGTTGACCAATCAAACTCTTCCGCACTATAACCAGTACCACGCAGACCGATTTGTACTACACGGTTGCCATCGATTAAGTTTTCTTCGACAGCACGGCGAAATGGGGTGCCATGAGCAATTTTTTCGCCAAACATATCATCATTGATATCTGCATGCGCATCGATATGCACCATACCGACAGGGCCATGTTTTTTGGCAAGCGCACGCAAAATAGGCAAGGCAATGGTGTGATCGCCGCCCAACGTTAGAGGAATCGCGCCATGTTTGACGACTTTTTCTGTATAGAATTTTTCGATGATATCAACGCTTTTTAGCAGGTTGAATGTATTGATAGGTACGTCGCCAATATCAGCAACTTGTAAGGATTCAAAAGGCGCAGCACGAGTGGCCACATTGTAGGGACGAATCATGCGTGATTCATCGCGTATCTGTCTTGGTCCCAATCTAGCACCACTACGGTTTGATGCACCGATGTCCAAAGGTACACCAACGAAAGCCACATCTAATCCTTCTGCATCAGCCTGAGTCGGCAGGCGCATCATAGAAGCAAAGCCGCCAAATCTTGGCATGTCGTTGCCGCTTAATGGTTGATTGAATTTCATAAATCACATCCTTGTTTTAGTGTGTCGGTATAGCCAATTTGTTATATGTCACTTTTTATATGACTCTGACAATACCTAAATAATTGAATACAAACCATGGTAAAATTTAGAAGTAAACTTCTGATTTTTCGTAGTAAGTTAGATTTAACCGTTATTATCAGAAGTTTGATATAAATTTTATGCTAAAAAAGTGATGAATGGAAAATTCATTTTGATAAACATTACAAGTGCTGAGGAATAATTACTGATGCTAGATGAATTGATAAAAATAGACATCAAAACCTTGCGTAGCTTTATGGCGATTGTAGAGTGTCAGGGCGTGACAGCCGCCCAGTCGCGCTTGAATGTGACGACCTCTGTCATTAGTGGTCATTTGACCCATTTAGAAGACCGCTTGGGTATGACGCTTTGTTATCGTGGACGCGCGGGTTTTAAGCTGACAGAAGATGGTGCAGCAGTATATGAAGCCTGCTTGAGTTTTACCGAAGCGGTTGCCAGCTTTCAACATCAACTGCACTATATTCGTCAATTAGATTCCGTGCATGGCGGTCACATTCGATTGTGTCTCATTGATCAAATGCCGACGTTTTTTTATGATGCCTTGCGCCAATGCTTGGCTGCTAGTTATCGTGACAATCCCCTTATCCACTTTTCTATTGATGTGCAAAGCCCTGAAAGCATGTTAGAGAAGCTGCTAAGCAACGAGAGTGATATTGGTGTGGGATATTTTGGCAGTTTTCCACCACTATTAACGTTCCAGCCAGCATTTATTGAGAAGCAGGTAGTTTGCTGTGGGCGCGAGCATCGATTGTTTTATGAGTCAGAAGGGCTAACTTTTGAGGATTTGGAACAAAACTATCCATGGATAAAACGAGGCTATATTACTGATTTGAGTATCAATCATGTGCGCCCAAAAACCTTGAGTGCCACCACTTACCATATGGAAGCTACCGCGCAGCTGATTTTGGCAGGTCATCATGTTGGTTACCTGCCCAATGACTTAGCCAAGCGTTATGAAGAAATGGGACTGATGAAAATACTACTGCCCACCGAGGCCAGTTACGAAGTCAAGCATCATTGGGCTTACCGAGAAAACTTGCACAAACAGGTCGCTGATTTTTTAAGTCAAATGATGCGTCTATTATCAAAAAGCTCGCCAAAGCTGTAAATGAATAAGGCGTGGCCTAATACGAGCCAGCTAATATAAGCCAGTTTAAATCATGGCTCATCACCAGCAACGATAAATGGCTATATCGCTATAGTCGGTTCAATTTAAAAGTGGTACAAGGCAACCGAGTGTAGAGGTATACTTAATACCTCAAGCGAGGTTAACGCTGTAACGCTTTTATAGTGGATTGATTAGATTGGTTGCTCCTGACGCTTTAAGCCAATGGTTCTTAGCTTGCCTTTATCATCCATTTCTTTGATGACCAATGACCATTTATCATTAATGGCGACGGTATCTCCTGAGACCAGTGCTGTACCTAGGTTTCCTGTCACATATTCAGCGACCGTTTGTTCCCACATGCTTTTTGGGCTGTCATTAGGATCAGACTGTAGGCTGTCTACCAGTGATTCAGATTGCATCATAGCCGTAAAGAAGGGTAAATCTCCAAGCTTGACGCTAGGTGATAGTAGCCAGTCGCCATAAAAATCATCGATGGCTTTACGATCCAATGTCGTATCATTGAAAATTTTAGCAATTTTTCTGGCATGATCGCCGCGCATGGCGTACCAAACACTGTCACCAAATTTCAGCTTCGTGTCTTCGTCAACGACCACGATTCTCTGCCTACGTACCAGCGCAAACACACTAATCTCATCAGAGCTAATGCGTTTAGAGATATCCATCGGATGACGACCAATCGCAAATGCCCCTGATTGAACTTCGAATTCATACAAAGTAATACTTGCCTTATCCGACACCCAAACCTCATGTTCCTCTTTTGGATCATCATTGGTCGGAATCCGCACCTTAAACAAATTGGCCATGATAGGAATGGTTGTACCTTGCAAAATCAAGGACAAAACCACGACCCCAAAGGCAATATCAAACAGCATAAAGGCGTTATCTATCCCTGCCATAACAGGCAATATCGCAAGGGTAATAGGCACTGCCCCGCGCAAGCCAACCCAAGAGATAAAGCCTATCTCTCTGTCTTTAAACTTAAAAGGTTTAACGCTGGTATAGACGGCAATAGGACGCGCCACAAAAATCATAAAGAGCGCGATCGCAACCGAATAATGCCAGACATTAATGACGTTTGATGGGGTGACCAATAGTCCTAACACTACGAAAAGCACCGCTTGTGATAACCAAGCAAAGCTGTCCATCACTCGCATCACATGCTCGGTGGAGCGTACCTTGTGATTGCCAATCATCACACCCGTGAGATAAACCGCTAAAAATCCACTACCGCCAATTAGATTGGTCGCGGCAAAGACGGACAAGCCAGCAGATAGTATCAAAATAGCATACATGCCTTCTGCTAAATGTATCTTGGGCAATAATCGGGACAGCAAATAACCGAATAGCAAGCCCATCCCTAGCCCAAAGCTCAACTGCTGGAATAGTAATATCAAAAAGCCAAATACTGTCTGTCCCGCTGGATCAACATTTAGAGCGATAAGACCCGTAACCAATAAAATAGCCAAAGGATCGTTGGCACCAGACTCTAATTCGAGCGTGGCTTGGACGCGATCATTGAGCTTGACACCGCCATTACGTAATAGTGAAAATACCGCTGCCGCATCAGTTGAACCAACGATGGCTGCCATCAATAGCCCAAAGCGCCAATCGACATCGAGCAACCAAGTAACAAACACCCCTAGCACCATTACTGTGGCCAATACGCCCCACGTTGCCAAGGTGATTGCCGGCTTAAGACCAACCCGAAACGACTTAAAAGAGGTGCGCAAACCACCATCTAACAAGATACAGGCTAAGGCTGCTTGCCCAACGAAATTGGCAATACCATATTGAGAAAACTCAATACCTAAAATACCCTGCTCACCTGCCAACATCCCTACCATCAAAAACAACAGCAATAATGGAACGCCCAAACGCGCGGATAACGTACTGGCCATGATACTGGCAAAAATTAACAATGCCCCTACGAGGTATAGGATATTTAAGGTATCCATCTTTTTTAAGCCCTATTTTTATCAATGATGATGAATTAAGTTGGTGCGAAAATATTACAATTTAATCTTTTACCTTTACCAGTAGACGCCATATCTGAATATTAAAAATATCATTAAGAATAACATCTACTATCATTTCTACAAAAACTATCTATAAAGATTTTTACTAATACTTGCTCTCATTTTAATCATGATGATACAAGTGAGTTTGATGACATGTCCTCGGTCCTATAAATACAGTTGAAACTGTTTGGCATACTATTTTAGATGCTCTTTCCAATACTGACTAAGCCTGAATGTATTGCCAAGTAAGTACTAAAATTGCCGCCGCTATTGTCCAAGCAACGGTGCCCAATAAAAGTGCCTTATATAAGCTGACATAGCTGATGCTAAAAAACACTACAAAGGTATAAATAAGATGCGGGATGACGCCAAGCATACTAAATATCAATGCAACCCTTAAATCAGCAGGACTACGCTCAGTACCGACGATGAAGTGACTGATTAATGTAAAAGTGGGGAAAAGTGGCGCCAGTGCCGCCAAATAAAAAAATCGAGTTTGCGCAAATAATTGAATCGCCAGTACCATTAGAGCGCCAATAAGCATTTTTAACCAAATCACGACGGGATCATCTCCTGTTGAATGCTAAGGGCTGAACATAGCCCAATCCACCATGATACTAAAGTCTGCAAAGCGATATAAGAGGAACAACAGCTTAATTGACTTACATCATAAAAAGGCTCAAAAAAACCCCACCTAGCAATGCTGCTAAATGGGGCGATGACTGATAATTGTTAATGCTGTTTGCAAACTAATTAATCATTTTTTGGCTTAAGCGCGGCACTGATATCTGCAAGTAATGGCGGGATATCATGCTTATCCGCGATCACCTCGATCATCACTAATTTATCGGTGGTAGCAGCGGCCTTGTCGAGGGCAGATTTTAGCTCACCTGCCGTTTCTACTTTGAGTATGAGACTGTTCTCTTTGTTGGCACCAAAGGCTTGTGGCATGATCTGCCAATCACATTTAGGAATATCATTGTAGTATTGGTTTTCGCCATGAATCGCACGCTCCACGGTATATCCATCGTTGTTAATTAAGACGATGACTGGATTGATACGCTCCTGAATCATGACTGCCAGTTCTTGAATAGTCAACAATGCTGAGCCATCACCGATTAATAGAACACCACGCTTGTCTGGCGATGCGATAGCAGCACCTAAGCTGGCTGGCAACGTATAGCCAATCGACCCCCACATTGGTTGCCCATAAGAGGTAACCCCTTCTGGCAGACGCACATCACTGATACCAAAATAGGCCGTTCCTTGTTCTGAAAAAACCAAATTATTATGATCTAAGCGCGCAGCGATGATATGCCACAGATCGTCTTGGCGGATAGCCTCATCATCTTTGCCATTTTGTTCATGAGGATTAACCGGCTCACAGAAAGATTTTGGTACGATATTGATGCCAGAGGTCATCACTTCATGTAACGCTTGCAGCGCATCTTTTAGCGCAATCGGTGCAAAGTTTTGACCGCTGATAGAAGCCCGTTCATAATGTAAGTCTACTACCACATCCTCATTGATATCTTGGCTGAATCCTGCGGTAGTCGTATCGGTATACTGCACCCCTACTTTGATCAGGCATTCACAGTTTTCTACCGCATCTTTGACCACAGGACGCGAGGCAACACCTGCATAAGTTCCTGCCCAACGATCACTGTTTTCATCAAGCAAAGTTTTGCCCCAAGACAGTGTGGTATAAGGAATATCGGTATCAGCGATCAGTGCTTTGAGCTGATTTTGCAATCCTAAACGATGTACCATCAAATCTGCCATAAGCATCATGGTTTTGTTTGGCAAAAACTCCGTTAATGCTTGTTTGAAATCTGCCAGTGCCGCTTGACTGGTGATGTCTTCTTGGCTATCAATCAGCTTGGTGGTTGGTGGATAGATAGGCTGACGCGCAACATCAGGCGATAGTAACAGATAGCCGGGGCGATGCTTTTTGAGCACCAGACGAATGACACGGTCAATCTCTGAGGCGGCGTTTTCTGGTGTAATTTGCGCCCGTGCCACTGTCACTGGCTCGACCATTTTAATAAAATGATTGAATACGCCATCACCAAGCGAATGATGAATACGGCGCTTTGAGTCTTGTAGAGCGGTACTTGGTGCTCCCACGATATGTAGTACTGGCGCGTACTCAGCAAAAGAGCCTGCCGTCGCGTTAATCGCTGATAACTCGCCCACACCAAAAGTAGTTACCATCGCGGCAAACCCACGCTCGCGTGCATAACCATCAGCAGCATAACCGGCATTTAGCTCATTAGTATTACCTACCCAGCGCAGCTTATCAGATGCGAGAATATTGTCTAAAAAAGTTAAATTAAAATCACCAGGTACGCCAAATATCTCAGATGCGCCCGCTTCTGCGACACGATCAAACAAATAATCGGCGATGGTATAGTGTTGACTCATTGTATATCCCTATGACTTATCTTTATAAGTATTGATAACTGTGAATGTAATTGAGGTTAAATTATAAAGTGCATCCCAGCTTATTTATGTAATGCAAAGCTTTTGGAATACATATTATAATAAACTGTTATAACATACATTTATGGCTAGAAGACACGCCTATTTTACTAACTTTGGTTTTTTTCGTCATGGGTGTTGACACACCAAAAAAACTGCGTATAATACGCCATCATCAACTGACGATAGTTAATTGATAATTAGCGGGAATAGCTCAGTGGTAGAGCATAACCTTGCCAAGGTTGGGGTCGAGAGTTCGAATCTCTTTTCCCGCTCCAAATATGGCTTGAAAAAGCACTAAAAGCCTCACTCTTTAAATAGGAAGTGAGGCTTTTTTTTGTCCAATTTTTGAGGTTTATAGAAGATTTGATGACACGCCCTAATATTAAAAAATAATTAGACCTTACAGGCTACACTAGCAGCTTTTGCTTTTTCATAGACACTTTCAGCATCGAGTCCTAATGCGCCTACATCGTCTAAGTATTTTTGTGTTCCTTTTAGCAGAGGTCCTTTCCAATCTGGATCATTAAGTGGATCTGGAATATCAATGATCTCATCACCTCTATCTTTAGCAGCTTGCAAACCTAATAAATCAGTTCTATCCCACATCTCACCAACTTTCTTAGTAAGAGCCATACCTGAGTTGTCATCAATGACCTTTTTTAAATCATCAGGCAAACTTTCATATTTATCTTTATTCATAGTCATCATCAGAGCAGAACTATAAAATGGGATATTGGTATGATATTTGGTTAACTCATCAAGCTTGAAAGTTGTGATCGCCTCCCATGGAAAGCTTAATCCATCAACCACACCGCGCTGTAGAGACGTATATATATCATTGGCAGGTAAACCCACAGGAGAGGCACCCATACTTTCTATAATATCACCTGCTACAGCAGATGGCCTGCGGATACGCATCCCTTTCATATCTTCGGGAGTTCGAATAAGCTTATCAGCACTATGTAATGTACCAGGGCCGGTAGCGAACATAAAAAGGAGATGTGAATCTTCATATTCGCTAGATATAGTGCCATTTTCATAAAGGGTTTGCAGCATACAACCTGTCTGTGTTGATGAATTAGACAAACCGGGAAGCTCTGCAATCTGAGTCAGTGGAAAGCGGCCACTAGTATAACCCTGTACTTGAGAACCGATGTCAATCGTTCCCTTTACTGTGGATTCATAAGCGGTATCTGCTTTACTGAGTGTTGCCGATGGATATACCTCAACCTTAAGACGACCATTAGAATCTTCTCCAATTTTTTTGGCCCATGGCTCAAAAATTTCTTTATTAACATCAGCAGTGGCGGGATAAAAATGGGAGAAACGTAGAACGGTAACTTCCTGATTTGAGGCAACTTCGCTACTGTTATCAGATTGGCCAGAACAACCAAAAAGGCTAATAGCTGCTAGTGCACCTATCGAAAAAAAAGGTGCTAATTTCATTATCAATTCCTTTTGATAGCGATTATTTTTTTGACATTTGCTTGATATTAAGACTTAATTAATCTGCCTCAATAGACATAAGCACTTTAAATTAAAACTGCTTAACATTCAAAACGCTACTTAAAATTAACAGCTAAAATGATAACAGTCAAATCATTTAACGACGATTCTCTAGAAGTGATGATATAGCTGATACTACGTAAAATGGGTACACGACATTATGATGCGTGACTGGCAAAAAAATTATTCATGAATTCAAAGAAGAAAATTAGCTCACGATTGACCAACGAGCAGATAGGAATGAAGCGTGATTTAATATCATGATTAAAAGGCTTTAAGTCGATAAACCTTACTATAATAAGTTTGCCAAGTTTACTGATAGACTTTTTTAATATAGAACGACATAGGTTGCGCAATATTTATATCGTTAGTATCATTTCAGTTTTGAGATGACTCAATTACAATTAGGAAAAACCTTATGGCAAAATTAGAATCAAACATCGAATTAGAAGCCGCGGCATTTCGTCGCTTACTAGCTCATTTAGACGAGCGTAAAGATGTACAAAATATTGAGCTAATGAACCTTGCCGACTTTTGCCGTAACTGCTTGTCCAAATGGTATAAAGCTGCTGGTGAGGAGCGTGGTATTGAAATCGAATACGAGGATGCGCGCGAGCTTGTTTATGGTATGCCTTATGCTGAGTGGAAAGAGAAGTATCAACAGAAAGCAACGCCAGAGCAGTTAGCGCGTTTTAACGAGATTGAAGCTGCTAAGAAAAAATCGGATTAAAACTAACAGTGATGGCTCAAATAAAGTAAGCCACCACTAAATAGTTATATCAAAAAAGCCAATACTGCCGCTAGATTAGCGGCTTTCTATAGATTTGAGTATGCTACTAAACCCTATGGTTCCTTGTTTCTGCATTTGATGGTCAAATAAGCGACCGATTAATGGCAATGGTACAATCAATCGACCCTCAGATACCCAAGTCACGTGTGTGGTGCCATCGCCCAAGTCTTTTAAATCAATGGCGCCTTTATCGTGTTGCATTTTTATCGGTTTGGCTTTTTCGATTTGGTATTGCATATGAGTAGGACGCTCAAACGCCGTAATTCGCTCCCAAAACTTAACAGGTCCCGTTTGAATGCTACGTAAAGCCCCAACGCCATTGCGCTCCTCGTCACCTTCAGCCACTAGCTTAGCAACCCCCACAGCTTTAAATGAGCCATAACTGGCATGGTCACTCAGTGCTTCAAACACTTCATCAATCGGTTTTTTGACAATGCGTTCTACTTTTATTTTAAACATAATATTGTCCCGTTAAGATCAAAGTTGAAATTATTTAGCTTACTGATATTTAAAACATGAATAAAGCAGTCTCACGTCAAAAACTTATGATCGCGAAACTACTACCGCTTAGACCCTCGGCCTTTTGAAGGACGCCTGCCATTGGTAGCAGGTTTACCATTGCCTCCAGACTTACCATTACCTCCTGATGGCTTACCACGACCAGCAGGACGTCCATCCCTACCTTTAGAACCCGCTGGTTTTCTAGCATCATCCTTGGAGTATTTTTTATTTCCCTTTGCTGCCCCCGCTGGTTTTGAAGACGACTTTGCTTTTGACGAGTCATCAGTACGAGGATTTTTTCGTGGTGCATTACGAGATTTTTTAGCCGGTTTACTGTCTTGCGAAGAAGAATCTTCTATAGAGTTAAGTAAAACAGACAACTCTTTTGGCGTCAAATCTCGCCAGTCTCCAACGGGCGTACCCTTGAGACTCACATTCATAATCCGTGTACGCTCAAGTTTTACGACTTCATAGCCAAAATGCTCACACATACGTCGAATTTGACGGTTTAGACCTTGAACTAGCGTGATGTTAAACACATTGGGCGCTACTTTAGTCACTGGGCATTTTTTCGTCATCTTGCCGAGCATCGGTACACCGCCCGCCAAACCTTCAATAACACTATCGGTTAACGGCTTATTGACCGTGACCAGATACTCTTTTTCATGGTTATTACCAGCACGTAGCACCTTGTTGACCAGATCGCCATTGTTGGTCAAAAAGATTAACCCTTGGGAGTCTTTATCCAAACGTCCAATCGGGAAAATACGTAAGCTATGTCGCACAAAATCGACAATGTTATTTTTCTCAGAGCTTTCTGTGGTGCTCACAATGCCCACTGGCTTATTTAAGACAATAAACACAAAATCATCGGGCTCTCGTGGCTCAATCAACTGCCCGTTAACTTTTACCGCATCTCCAGCAACCACTTGCGCGCCTACTTGAGCACGCTTGCCATTGACGTACACATTACCTTGCTCAATAAAGCGGTCAGCGTCGCGCCTAGAGCAAATGCCGCTTTCACTGATGTATTTATTTAAACGAGTCGAGGAAGCGTTAAACATAAAGCACCGTTTTACCTGATAAGAAGCCTTTTTTACTAAGAAAAAAGCCTAAATTGAATGGATCGTCAACAACGAAATAGCTCACATTATATAGGAAATTCAATGTCCCTTTGAGGAGAGATGGGTAAGAACCTATAAACATATCCAGAATCGTATAAATCGAAGCGGTTGACTCAATAAAGCCAACGTTAGCACACCGTTACTCAATAATCATTAAGCCATGATATTATTGGCGTATGATATACACGATAAATTTGAGCATCTTATCTATACTATATTTAACCATTACTATTGAGCCTCGTTATGCCCCAATCTCGTACCAATCTAAACCCTGAACCCAAAACCAACTCGCCTTATTTAGTCGGTGTGCTGTTACGTTACAGCACTTTTGCCGCTGCTGTCTTGCTATTTTTAGCAGGGCTATTATTGATGAGTTGGTGGCTGATTATTCTTGGTGGGTTTGGGGTATGTTTGGGGATTTATGACGTTATACAGTCAAAGCATGCCATCTTGAGAAACTATCCAGTGGCTGGGCATATCCGCTACGTACTTGAAGACTTCCGTCCTGAGATTCG
Organism: Psychrobacter glaciei; assembly: GCF_014652895.1. Lineage (GTDB taxonomy): Bacteria > Pseudomonadota > Gammaproteobacteria > Pseudomonadales > Moraxellaceae > Psychrobacter > Psychrobacter glaciei. The sequence goes on along the minus strand of NZ_BMZR01000003.1, from coordinate 244,837 downwards.
TCAGTATTTGTTAGAAAACGATAAAGAGCAAGTACCGTTTTCACGCCAGCAGCGTGCCTTGGTTTATCAACGTGCCAAGAACGTTAGTGATACCAATGCTTTTGGCACACTAGACAATCTCTACACCCATGGTAAAGAATGGTTTTTGCAATCAGCCATTAGCCAGCCTTTAGAAAACCAAGATTTTCGCATTATGGTGGGCGGTGAGCGTTGTCAGCAGCCGCATGATATGTCGGTATTTAATATCTCGGCGATGAGTTTCGGCAGTCTGTCAGCAAACGCTATCATGGCGCTTAATCAAGGCGCGAAAATAGGCGGTTTTACCCATGACACGGGTGAAGGTGCCATCAGTCCTTATCATCGCAAGTTCGGTGGCGATTTGATTTGGGAGCTAGGTACGGGTTACTTTGGTTGCCGCGATGAAAACGGTGATTTTAGTCCGCAATCCTTTGCCGAAAAAGCTGTTGATCCACAAGTGAAAATGATTGAGATTAAGCTATCTCAAGGCGCAAAGCCTGGTAAAGGTGGCGTCTTACCATCCAGCAAAATCACTCAAGAAATCGCTGATACACGTCAAGTGCCGATGGGGCAAGACTGCATTTCACCCTCTTCGCATACGGCATTTAGCACACCGCGTGAGCTAGTCGCCTTTTGGCAGCAGCTACGCGAGTTATCTGGTGGCAAGCCGGTTGGCTTTAAGCTATGTATTGGTCAACCTTGGCAGTTTATGGCCATCGTCAAAGCCATGATAGAAACGGACAATTATCCTGATTTTGTCGTTATCGATGGCGCAGAAGGTGGTACGGGTGCAGCGCCCGTCGAGTTTATGGACAATGTTGGTATGCCAATGGTCGAAGGGTTTTTATTGGTACACAATACCTTGGTCGGTGCAGGCATCCGCGATAAAATCAAACTTGGTGTGAGCGGTAAAATTGTCTCTGGCTTCGATATTGCTCGTATGATTGCGTTGGGCGCAGACTGGTGTAATTCAGCACGCGGCTTTATGTTTGCCGTGGGCTGTATTCAATCACGCTCGTGTCATACCAACACTTGCCCGACTGGCGTTGCCACCCAAGACCCGTATCGCCAAAAGGCATTGGATGTGCCGAGCAAAGCTGAGCGTGTTGCAAGTTTCCATAAAAACACCCTAAAATCGCTTGCCAGTATCGTGGGTGCGGTCGGCTTACAACACCCAAGCCAATTGCAACCTTATCATATCGCGCGACGCCTCGATGATGGGCAGATAAAGCTATTATCGAAATTCTTTTATTTTACTGATAGAGGTGCCCTGCTCAATAGTAGCGCCCGCGCGGACGTGTTCAATCAGATGTGGGTAATGGCGAACTCTGATAGCTTCTTAGCTAATGATGATGCCCTCATTGCTTATAATAAAGACTCACGAGATAAAGGTAGAGAAACCACCACATCAGCGGAACAGAGTCTTGGGAACTTTGCGAGTATCAGTGGCGGTGGGCAGTTAATCGGCAACGTCAACAATACTTTTCGTGAATTTCCACCTAGCAATGACTGAAAATAGTATTGAAAAATAGTGATGAGTATTTCACCATTCATGAGCGTTTATATTTTACTCTTTATCAAAAAGACAGATGATTGATGCCAAGTTCCGTTTTCACCTTACCACACACTCTACTGACAGCAGCGCTTATTACGTTAAGCGTCAGTGCTTGCCAGCCCATCACCAAACAAGATTCTGATAGTAATACAGGAATTTGGTCATGCCAGACGCAAAACTCACCGTTTACTTACAGCGTCTGTCGTGTTGATGCTGATGCGTTAAATAGCGAACGCTCTTCTCTACAGCTGTTTTGGCAGCCCTCCGATAGCAGTCAGCCGCTACTAACCTTTGACAATTTATTAGCGACATTACCAAGCAATCAATCGCTTAGCTTTGCCATGAATGCAGGTATGTATAACGAAAATTATGCACCGATTGGCTATACCGTCATCGACGGTAAAGAGATTCGCGCGTTAAATACCAAAGAAGGTGGCGGCAATTTTCATTTACTGCCAAATGGTGTTCTGTGGTGGGATAAAGCTGGTAAAGTACAAATCACTGAAAGCAATGCTTTAAATGAGCAGCTTAAAAATGATGAGGCAGAGCCTAGGTATGCCACTCAATCAGGTCCTATGCTGGTCATCGATAACGAGATACACCCGCAATTTAATCCTGATAGCACCTCACTCAAGATTCGTAATGGCGCAGGTATTTGTGACGACGGTAGCATACAGTTTGTTAATAGTGATGAGCCTGTGACGTTTTATCAATTTGCATCGTTGTTTAAGAATGACTTAAGCTGTCCAAACGCGCTATTTTTAGATGGCGGGATTGCGTCAGCATTATATGCGCCCAGCATTGATAAGCACGACAAAAAAGAGATGGGCGTGATGATTGGACTGGTTGAAAGTAAAGATTAATTTGCCTTTATATTTCAAAGTTAATATCTAATCAACTGCCTGCCCTCATATAGTTATGTCAATATAAAAGAGATACAGCATGGTGTCCTGTATGCATTTTATTTAGTATCGACTATAGTATGTCGCATAAAAAGCACTTGAGACGACTTTGTCATCCAAGTGCTTTTTTATTACTAGCAACAGTCAATAGCTAAAAACTAGCCGCCCAGACTCATCTTGGGACCAAACGGTTCGTAATGGACACTATCGACACCGTGATCTAACGTCACTAGCCCATCGATCATACTTTCCATAAATGGCATCGAGCCACAGACATAAATATCAGCAGGCTCAGGCAAGGTAGCAAGCCATGCCTCATCTAATAATTGTCCCGACTCAAAATAGAAGACATGCTTTTCTACAGTCTCAGCCTTTTTTAATAGCTTATTTACTTCGGTATTAAAAGCATGATGCGCTTCACTTTGGCAAGCATAAACCCAGATAATAGGACGTTTTGGATTGGCTAATACTTGTGCTTCTAACATAGATAGCACAGGGGTTACACCAACACCCGCACTCATCAATACCAGCGGAATCTCATTTTGCTGTACCAAATCTTGATTGAGCGCAAAGTCACCTGCTGGTGCCGATAATAAAACCGTGTCACCCACTTCTAATTGGTCGTGCATATAGTTAGAGACCAAACCATGATGCTCATTGCGATTGTCGCGTCTGACCGCAAACTGAATACCTGCATCGGTACTAGCAGAGTACAAAGAGTAATGACGTAGCGCAACATGGTCACTGTCTTTTGGGTCTGTTTTCACTGTGATGTACTGACCCGCGGTTAACGTCAATTTGCTCAGGTCGATCTGTTGATGACTTTCTGCATTATCCTTGGCTGGTACAACTGTAAAAGCAGCAATATCCGTAGCAGCTGCTACCTTTTTAGTCACTACAAAAGGCGCAAAACTCTGCCACATTGCCTCCTTATACATGCCATGTTCAATCTGAATAAATACTGAGGCAATCTCATCATAAGCTTCCGTCCAAGCATCGATGATATCGTCATTGGCAGCCTCTCCCAATACTTCCTTGATTGCACCGATTAAGTGCTTACCAACGATGGGATAATGCTCGGGCAAAATTTGTAAAGCACGATGCTTGTGGCTGATTTGGGTGACTTGTGGCAATAACGTCGCCAATTTATCCAAGTGCTTAGCAGCGGCTAATACGGTCGTCGCCAGAGCCGTCTGTTGACGGCCCAATTTTTGATTGGTTTCGTTAAATATGTCCAACAGCTCGGGGTGCTCTTCAAACATGTTTTTATAAAATACCGTGGTGATTGCCGTTCCATGCTCTTCAAGGACGGGAACAGTTGCGGTGACGATTTCTAACGTTTTTGGTGAGGCCATGTTGTTTCTCTTAGTCATTAACTACATTGATAAACGGAGATGTGAAAAATAAAACACTCAAACTGGCCATGATGATTGGAGCTTTTTACAGTCGTGATCAAGCTTTTCAGCTTAGCCAATCAGAATAATCCTATAACATTCATTTTAAATGAATGTTATCATATTTTACTAAGCATACCAATGCCGCATTGCCATAAAGCTGATTTTTTAGCCAAAAAAGCAGCCGTTATGCTGTCATAACGGCTGCTTTTATCAAAAAATATGGGAATCAACAGGTTTTATAAGTTGGTGAAAACGCCAAAATTACCGCGCTAAATAATTGGTCATCTCTTCTACGCCATGCAACGTCATCGGATACATCTTATGATCCACTAATTTTTTGATCTCAACGATGGTTTGGGTATATTGCCAGTAAGAAGGCGCTTCAGGATTCAGCCAAGCCACTTTATCAAAATGATCAAGTACCCGCTTGAGCCAAACAATACCTGCCTCATTATTCATATACTCTACGCTACCGCCTACTGTCATCAGCTCATATGGCGACATTGAGGCATCACCGACGAAGATAACACGATACTCGCGACCGTATTTGTTGAGCAGCTCATACGTTGGCATCGGCGCACTGTGGCGACGATCATTGTCCTTCCAGACATAGTCATACAGACAGTTATGAAAGTAAAAAAACTCTAAGGTTTTAAATTCATTTCTAGCCGCCGAAAACAGCTTTTCCAGAGCTTCGACATGAATATCCATACTGCCGCCAACATCAAACAGCATCAATACTTTGACGCGATTGCGACGCTCAGCTTGCATATGAATATCAAGCACACCTTTTTTGGCGGTGCGTTTGATAGTCTCATGAATGTCTAGCTCATCCGCGCTACCGGTACGGGCAAACTGACGCAAATTCCGTAACGCCATCTGAATCTGACGGGTGCCAAGCTGGCTGTCGTCATCGAGATTACGATATTTACGCTGCTCCCAGACTTTAGCCGCGCTACGCTTACGTGACTCACCGCCGACGCGCACCCCTTCTGGATGATCGCCATAGGCACCAAATGGTGACGTACCGCCAGTGCCAACCCATTTACTGCCACCCTGATGACGCTCTTTTTGCTCTTTGAGACGCTCTTCCAAGGCTTTCATCAGCTCCTCTAACGAGCCATATTTTTTGAGCAATCGGCGCTGCTCTTCGGTCAAATTTTTTGGATCGAGCTTTAAATCTAACCATTCTTTGGGCACATCTGTGAGCTTAGACAATAGCTCATCCATATCCAGACTGTCGACACCCTCGAAATAATCTGCCATTGCCCGATCAAACTTATCAAAATGGCGCTCGTCTTTGACCATGCACAATCGAATCAACCGATACATATCTTCGCGACTGGCAAAGGTAGTCAATGCCGAATCTTCAGGATGCGGGTGCATCATCAGCCCTTTATCTAGCGCAGCATTTAGATCAAGCAGCTCGCGCGTACTGACTGGCACACCGTAAGTACGTAAGGTATAGAACAATTTGATAAACATAAGAGTCGCATCGCTTATTGGCTGATATGGTGACGAATGAAGCCGTCTTATTAACTTCAATCATGAGCTTTAATCATGACAAATGGTCTATTGCTTAACGACGCATCATATTAGCAAAGCGTTGCAACAAGCTCACATCGGCTTCATTTTTGAGCAGCGCACCATATAACGGCGGAATAGATTTTTCACCGCGTAGGTTTTCTTCCAGCTCTACTTGTGCCATATCATCAGCCAATAATAGTGTTAACCAATCAACCAACTCAGACGTTGATGGCGGCTTTTTAAGCCCTTGAACATTACGCAGCTTATAAAAAATATCGAGCGCATCATTGACCAGTTTTTCTTGAATCTCAGGAAAATGCACGTCGATGATTTGGCGCATGGTCTCTTCTTCTGGGAAGTCAATATAATGGAAGAAACAACGACGCAAAAAGGCATCGGGCAGCTCTTTTTCATTGTTCGAGGTGATGATAACCACTGGACGTTGTGCCGCGGTAATGGTCTCGCCTGTCTCATAGACATAAAAAGACATTTTGTCCAGCTCATGTAGCAAGTCATTTGGGAACTCGATATCGGCTTTATCAATTTCATCAATCAGTAGCACACTACGCTCTTTACTGGTAAAGGCGTCCCATAGCTTGCCGGGCTTGATATAGTTGCCAATCTCATACACCTTGTCATCACCCAGTTGCGAATCACGTAAGCGCGAAACCGCATCATATTCATACAGACCTTGCTCCGCCTTGGTGGTTGATTTGATATGCCACGTAATCAGCGGCATACCCAAACTCTCAGCCACTTCTTCTGCCAATAACGTCTTACCAGTACCCGGCTCACCTTTAATCAGGAGCGGCTTTTGTAACGTCATCGCTGCGTTAACCGCCAGCTGCAAATCGTCAGTGGCTATATAGTTTTGCGTACCGGTAAAGCTTTTCTTCGTTTTATCAGTCGTGGTCATAATCAAGTCTCAGTTATTGTTATAGATTAAGGCTATCAAGAGCCATAAAGGGCATAAAAGCAATCGATGGCAAATAAATAATCATTTAGATTAGCACAGCATGATTGATTGCCAAAATACTCATGCGTTCGCAATTGCTAATAAACAACATATATAGGGAGCGCCTTTTAACTATTTATCATCGCAGTCGTAAAACGTTTTTTCATAAAAAAAGACACGCATGGTGTCTTTTTTTATTCATAATACTTTTTATCTATTAACAGTGTCTCTTATTCATAACGGCTTTGATTGTACTTACCATAAGCCTAAGGCAAAGACCCAGTCACCTCTAGCAAAATTTTGATATCACTTTTCTGGTATAACTTTTCTGATATCACTTTACCGCTTATCAAGCTTTTCAGCATCGGGTGGCTTAGCTAAGCCACCGTCTTTTTTTAAGCTAATATCTGCTTTAGCATTAGCCGCTAAAGGCGTTTTATTAGACTGCTCAGCGACAGTAGGCGGATCCATCAAAGTCGCGTTTTCTGTCAAATAACTGCCCGTCGTCAGCTGCATGGTTGCTTGCGTATCTTCTGCGGTACGACTGCGCGCTTTGTCTAGACTTGACTCAAACGCACCACGAATAAGCTGCCAAACAAAGCCAATAAACAAGCCTGATACCAAGACAACCAATATCGGTAACATGTTGGTAATCGCGCCAGCTGTGTCTTTCATCATAATCGCATAGACCACAGAGATACTGGCCGGTGCAATCACACTTGGGTCGCTAAGGGCAGTGCCAGGTGCCAATAACACGGCAAACAACATCATCCAACTCATACCACCCAACGGTCGCGGCAGCATACGAGCGACCAACAACCACAATACCAACACAATAACGACACCACCAAGATACGCATACATTGGTAAGTCTGCGGGTGGCACGTCTTTTACCAGCTGTCCCCACCAAATAGCAATCTCACCGAGAATATCGCTAATGGCTTCCAGCGGTAAGCTGTTTATAATACCTTTTAACCAGTCCATGCGTGTGTAGTTACCTGCGTTTATAAATTGTGCGTCGCGTTGTTGCGCTTAATGATAAATATAGTCAAGGAACTTTAGAGTCGCTACAAAGCGACCGACCGCAGATAGTACACTGAGTACATCTAGGATAGGTAACACCGTAGCGGTTTAAAAATGCTCTGACTATAATATGTGCTGTTTTATTCACGAGAGTATCGTATACGTTATCGACAGAAGCCTTGGAGACAAGACTACTCAACTTGCCGCTCATCATTCATCACTCATATAGCCTGCTAGTTTATCACGACTTTCTATCAAAATGCATGAGCGCAAATGTGTCGTAAACTTTTTCTTAGTGGCTTTCATTTAACATATCAAAGAGATAGCTATCAAGAAAAATTTTCAAAAAAACGTATCAATCGTAAATGTTATCTTGTGCCTCGCGCGCACGTAATTCCGCTTGGCGGCGCATAACGTCTTGCGGTGGCATTTGTACAAAATATCCTTGCGACTGTAATTTTGCGAGTACCTCTTCTTTATCGACACGTGCAAGCGTTGGCGTGGTTGCCAAATCCAGATGCATCACAAATTTACTGCGACCTAAGCTTGCGCGGAAGTCTTTTGGTAGCACACCCAGCCAGTCCTTAATCTCGTCAGTGTCATCAGGATAATCAGGGCGGGCAATATAGACATACATGCCGTCATGTTTAGAAAATTTATAAATATCACAATGCATAAAAACCACCTGTCAGAAACTATAGGCGTAGGTTAGCATAATTTAGCCAAATTTCAGTAGTTGCTTTACGTTTTGATATAAGCAACCGCTCTAAAACTGAGACGATAAAACAGTAATAAAGGTACTCGGTTTATCGCGGAAGTACCTAATTATCCTCACAAACAGGCACTTTTGCCGAAATTATCCATTTTAATGGCGTTGATGACTTGTAAAAGCGCCCTGAACCTTTCATAATAAAAGCGTTTTTCAGGAGAGAGTTTGTGAGCATAGTTATACTATAATATATGGTTATAACATAAAAAATATCGTATCAAACCGCATTGGTCATACGACGTATATAATTGCTACACGACCACCGAAGGCGCATCCACCCTGCCAATCGCTCAGGTAAAAGGACTGAAAAACGCATGTCACGACTGTTTCGCTGTCTACCGTCAATCGCGTAGCGCATCCAAACATAGGGCATAACAAATCTGGAGAGCGGTAAGGACGGACGACGTCTTACCCACCGAAGGGGAGAAAATGCGACATCATTTGATTTGATTTTTTGAAGCTTATGCTTTAGAAACTAACAGTGATGGTTCGTGTTGAAAATCTCAGGTTACAGGACAGATAGGGCTTTTGCTTAAACTGACGTTCAGCGTCTGTTTGGCTGGCGGCTTTATCTTTTTTTTCTGTGCTACCCTTGGCTGCAATGCTTGCACCCTGCAACATTGCTTCTCGCTACTATGATACTGCGCATCGCTCATTACTCTACCGAGTATGACTAATGTACACATAAGGATTTGTTATGACCGACTCTCAAAACACCAATACCTCAGCCCCTAAACGCACGCCCCTTTACCAGTCTCACGTTGATAGTGAAGGCAAGTTAGTGGATTTTTCTGGTTGGGAATTGCCGATTCATTATGGTTCACAAATCGAAGAGCACGAAGCGGTACGTACTGACGCCGGTATGTTTGATGTCTCACATATGGTCGTCGCAGATATCAAAGGCGCTGACACTAAGGCATGGTTACAAAAACTGCTCGCTAATGATGTCAATAAACTCAAGACTGCTGGCAAAGCGCTGTATTCTGGCATGCTAAACGAGCAAGGCAGCGTTATCGATGATTTGATCGTCTATCTTATGAATGCGGATGAAACCAAATATCGTATCGTCTCAAACGCCGCCACTCGCGATAAAGATATGGCGCAGTTCAATAAAGTCGCAGAAGGTTTTGACATCACCATCACTGAGCGTCCAGAGCTTGCTATGTTGGCAGTTCAAGGGCCACATGCGGTCGAAAAACTGGCACAAGCCAAACCAAGCTGGGCAGATACTTTAGCCGAACTCAAACCTTTCGTCGGTGCTGACTTGACTGATATCGAAGGCGCTGATTGGTTCGTCGCTCGTACTGGCTACACTGGTGAAGATGGTGTCGAAGTGATTATGCATGGTGATGATGCACCAGCGTTCTTTGAGCTATTAAAAGCCAACGGTGTAAAACCAGCGGGTCTTGGCGCTCGTGATACCTTGCGTATGGAAGCGGGCATGAACCTCTATGGTCACGATATGGACGAAACCATTAGCCCTTACGAATGTAATATGGGCTGGACGCTCGCGCTAAAAGATGAGCGCGACTTCGTTGGTCGTGCAGCGTTGGTTAGCAAACGCCAGCAGTCAAAAGACGACAACACAGCCATGAAGCAAGTGGGTCTCCTATTGACGACGCGCGGTGTGTTACGTGAAGGCATGACAGTTACCATTAATCAAGGCTCAGACAATGAACAAACTGGCATTATTACCAGTGGTACATTCTCCCCTAGTCTAAAAAACTCGATTGCGATTGCCCGTGTTCCTGCCAGCGTATCAGAGGATGATAATGTCCAAGTTGATCTACGTGGCAAAGGCAAGTTCGTTGATGTACGCGTTCTCAAGTTACCGTTTGTCCGTAATGGCAAGCAGCAGTTTGACTCATAGGCATTATAAACTCTATTATTAGCTTTCACTTTTTTTGTTAACCATCCTCTATCACTTAGGAGAGAGACCATGAGTAATATCCCAGCAGAACTAAAATACATTGCCAGCCACGAATGGCTACGTCTAGAAGACGACGGTACAATCACTGTCGGTATCACAGACCATGCTCAAGACTTGCTTGGTGACGTGGTGTTTGTTGAACTGCCTGACGTGGGTGACATCATCGCCGTTGATGACGAAATCTCAGTCGTTGAGTCAGTAAAAGCCGCCTCTGACGTTTATGCCCCGATCTCAGGTGAAGTGGTTGAGATTAATGAAGCGCTAGAAGACGATCCAGAAATCATCAACTCTGACCCATATGGCGAAGGTTGGTTCTTTAGAATGAAGCCTGACAACATCGCTGACTACGAAGCACTAATGACGGCTGATGAGTACGAAAACGATCTATAGTCCAAGCTTTCTTTTGTAATCAATATTTAGCTTATATTCGATAGTCATTTATATTCGATAATCACTTATATTCGCTAGTCATATGACGTGAAAACATGACAGATACTGGTGCTAACTGGTATCTGTACGCTTTATTTTAGACGCACTTATCATTTCAAAATATTCAGCAACTGTGCTAAATACGCATACTGCCATGAAAGATCGTTACTCAATGTTATTACCTCATATGCTCGTTAATGTATTTGCCTTATCTATTTGACTTGGTCTATAAAAATCTGCCATCGGTAATAAGCAAATTAATCACTTAATCCCCAGCATGGATCCTAATATGACTTCCAACTCTGATAACAACGACAACATTGCCACACCCGAACACACACCGCAGTTGCAAGCGTTTCGTGAGGTGGTCGAGTCACGTCGTTCAGTCCGTCGTTTTACTGACACGCCGATACCTGACGATGTGTTAGCAGATTGTCTGCGTTTGGCCATGCTAGCGCCGAACTCAAGCAATCTACAGCCGTGGGAATTTTATGTGATTGATAATGCTGATAAACGCAAACGTACCGTCAAAAACTGCATGAATCAAAACGCAGCAAAAACAGCAGCGCGCTTGATCGCAGTTGTCGCCCGTACTGACATTTGGCACGACCACGCCCAGCAGATCTTACGTGAGTATCCTGAGACGCCAGTACCGAAGAAAGTTAAAGACTATTATACCAAAGTCGTTGCCATGGACTTTTTACGTGGACCTGCCAACGTCGTATCAGCGGCTAAATGGAGCGCAACTCAAGTCGTCAGACGGGTAAAAGGGCCTATTAAATCGCCTTACTATACCTTTGAAGACACCAAAAACTGGGCGACCAACAATACCGCACTTGCTGCCGAAAACCTCATGTTGGCACTACGCGCGCACGGCTTTGATAGCTGTCCGATGGGCGGCTTCGATGAGCCTGCCATGAAGCGCTTGTTAGGCTTAAGCAATGATCAGCACATTATCATGATGATTGGTGCTGGCGAGCGTGCTGACAATGGCATTTACAACAGCCAGTTTCGCTTTGATCAAAAGCAATTTGTACATTACGTTTAATGCATCGCCATATTACTCTATTTAAATAAACCCTTTTATTACTCCCTTAACCAAGGATTGTCATGACTATTTCTCAAAACCCGACGTTTGATACCTTTCAAGGTTTATTCAACGAAGCTGAATTTGTCTATCGTCATTTAGGCTCAAATGAGACCAAACAAGCTGATTTACTCAGCAAAATTGGTTATAAAGACATGGCGAGTTTTATCAATGATACGGTGCCTGAGCCCGTACGCTTGCACAAAGACTTAGATTTGCCATTGGCAATGAGTGAGCATGCAGCGTTGGCTAAATTGCGCGCCATGGCAGATAATATCACCGTTAATAAAAGCTACATCGGCCAAGGCTATTCGCCTGTGCGTATGCCTGCGGTCATTCAGCGTAATGTCCTTGAAAATCCAGGTTGGTATACGGCTTATACGCCTTATCAAGCTGAAATCGCCCAAGGTCGTCTAGAAGCTTTGCTTAACTTCCAGCAAGTTTGTATCGATTTAACGGGTCTAGAAATGGCTGGCGCATCGTTACTTGACGAAGCAACGGCAGCCGCTGAAGCCATGGCGATGTCTAAGCGGGTAAGCAAAAGCAAATCAACGCAGTTTTTCGTTGATGATCGCGTCTATCCACAAACGTTAGACGTTATCAATACTCGTGCTAAGTACTTTGGTTGGGAAGTCGTCGTTGGTGATTTTGAAACCGCCAAATCTGGTGATTATTTCGGTGCGCTATTCCAATACGTCGGTGTTGAAGGTGATGTCAAAGACTTAACTGACGTTATCGCTGCAGTTAAGAAAAACAAAACGTACGTCAGCGTCGTCAGCGACATCATGAGCTTAGTATTATTAAAATCACCAGCGGATATGGGCGCAGACGTCGCTTTGGGTAGCACCCAGCGCTTTGGTATTCCAATGGGCTTTGGTGGTCCTCATGCCGCCTACTTTGCTTTCTCTGATAAAGCCAAACGCTCAGCACCTGGTCGTATCATTGGTGTCTCAAAAGATTCGCAAGGTAATACCGCCCTACGTATGGCATTACAAACCCGCGAGCAGCATATCCGCCGCGAAAAAGCCAACTCAAACATCTGTACGTCACAAGTATTGCTGGCCAACCTCGCTGGGATGTATGCGGTTTATCATGGTCCAGGTGGCGTAAAACGTATTGCCACTCGTATCCATGCTTTTGCCACAGCGTTTGCTAATGTCATTACAGAAGCCAACGATAGCAGTCTAAGTGTAGTACATGATCAGTTCTTTGATACCGTCGTTATCGATTGCGGTTCAGAAAAACTGGCGACGCAAATTTTTGCAAATGCAGACAATGTTGGTTATAACTTATGGCGTCTAGATGATAACAAACTGGGTGTCGCTTTTAGTGAAATCAGCGACCAGCATGACTTTACGGTGTTGACCCAGCTGTTCGTTAGTAAATCACATGACTTGCCTGAGACTGCCAGCCTGTCACTTGATAGCGCGCATTTGCGTACCGATGACATCTTGACCCATCCAGTATTTAACTCGCATCATACCGAGCATGAGATGCTGCGCTACTTAAAGTCGCTTGAAGACAAAGATTTAGCGATGAACCGTAGTATGATTTCATTGGGTAGCTGTACCATGAAATTGAACGCAACCAGTGAAATGCTACCGATTACGTGGCCTGAATTTGCCAATGTGCATCCTTTTGCACCGCGCGATCAAGTCACTGGCTACATTGCGATGATTGATAGTCTACAAGATCAACTTAAAGCCATCACTGGTTTTGACGATGTGTCGATGCAGCCAAACTCTGGCGCTTCAGGTGAATATGCTGGTCTGCTAGCGATTCGCCGCTATCATGAATCATTGGGCGAGACCGACCGTGATGTTTGCCTCATCCCAATGTCAGCGCATGGTACCAATCCTGCGACTGCCATGATGATGGGTATGAAAGTCGTCGTGGTTAAAACCGATGAAAACGGTAACGTCGACATCGAAGATTTGACCGCTAAATGTGAAGAGCATAGCGAGCACCTAGGTGCCTTGATGATCACCTACCCTTCGACGCATGGTGTGTTCGAAGAAGGCATCCGTCATATTTGTGACTTGATTCATAAGCATGGCGGCCAAGTCTATATGGATGGCGCGAATATGAATGCGCAGGTCGGCATGATGCAGCCTGCGGATGTTGGTGCAGATGTATTACACATGAACTTGCACAAAACCTTCTGTATCCCACATGGCGGCGGCGGTCCTGGCATGGGTCCTATCGGTATGAAGGCACATTTAGCACCATTTATGGCCAACCATACCTTAAGCCCTGTGCATAATGCGCAAAAAGACTGTTCAGCTGTATCGGCAGCGCCTTATGGCTCAGCCAGCATCTTGCCGATCTCGTGGATGTATATTGCCATGATGGGCCGTGATGGTTTGCTTAAAGCCACTGAACTGGCGCTGTTAAATGCCAACTACGTCGCCGCTCAGCTAAAAGATCACTACCCTGTTCTGTACGCTGGCAAAAACGGCCGCGTCGCGCACGAATGTATCATCGATATTCGTCCATTAAAGGATGAAACTGGTATCAGCGAAAGCGATATTGCCAAGCGCTTAATGGATTATGGTTTCCATTCACCAACCATGAGCTTCCCAGTTTCAGGTACGTTGATGATTGAGCCAACTGAGTCTGAATCTAAAGAAGAGTTAGATCGTTTTATCAGTGCGCTAAAATCTATCAAAGCTGAAGCGATGAAAGCCAAAGCAGGCGAAGACAATTGGACGTTAGAAGACAATCCACTGGTCAATGCACCGCACACCGCTTCTATGATCACCAGCAGCGAGTGGACGCATCCATACAGCCGTGATGTTGCCGCATTCCCATTGCCTTATGTACGCGCTCATAAATTCTGGCCAAGCGTCGCTCGTATCGATGATGCTTATGGTGATAAGAATCTGATGTGTTCGTGCCCAAGTATCGAAAACTATCTGTAATCGAAGTCTCCGATAAGTCATAAGTAGCTTTTTATAGAAAAACAAACCTCCAAGTCAGTAGCTGATTTGGAGGTTTTTATTTTGCTTACTTTTTATCTATCAAATTAACAGGTAACATTATTAATGGATAAGTGATAAATAAAGGCTTATACCGATAACAAAATATTTATCTTAAATCTTTGAAGCCGTAAATTTTTGAAGCAATGACTTGGATCTTACTATGCAACAAAAAAACCGCGTTATTCTGATTCATGGTCTGCATCAAACCACTTGGATCATGCGCCCACTGGCCAAGCGCCTGCAAGCAGCAGGCTTCGATACCCATCAATATAGCTACCGCAGTATGCGTGATGGCATCAAAACCAATAGCGCAGGCCTTAATACTTGGCTAGAAAAGCATCATCAGCCTGATCAGCCGATAGATTTGGTCGGTCATAGTTTGGGTGGTTTGATTATTCGTGATTTCGTCACTCAGTATCCCAAGTGGCAGATTGGACGTTGCGTGACGCTTGGGACACCGCATGTAGGAAGTGTTTGTGCAGATTATATCTGGCGCTTAAGCCCCGCTGTAGTAGGACGCTCATATGTCGATGCTTTAGATGGAACAGTCCCACCATTACCAGCACATATTACCTTGGGCGTGATTGCAGGAAATCGTCCGTATGGATTGGGGCAGTTATTTTTGCAGTATCATAACCGTAAACTGCGTAAAGCAGACAATATGCCATCAGCAGAATATCTGCTACACGATGGCACAGTATATATAGAAGAAACCAAAATAGAGGCAGCCACTGATCATATTGTTTTACCAGTTTCGCATACTGGGATGCTGGTCGATAAAGGTGTCACCACACAAGTGATGTATTTTTTACAACATGGACAGTTTGAGCATAAAAAACTTAAACATTGATACCCATACCCTGCTGCAACTCGGTTTTGTGCTTGTTAATCACTGGTATCAAAGTCTGCGTCACCCACTTATTGCGCCAGCCTTTTAAGCCTTCTGGTAGCTCGCTTAGGTTTTTATCAAACGCAATCACTTCATACAGCTGCCCTAGCCATTTTTTGCGCATCAATACATTAGCAGGTACACCAATAGCTTCTACTTGCTCATCAATCGCTTGCTGCACGGCTTTTGACAATACTTTATTTTTTGAGCGATACGGCGGCAATAGACAGTCTGGATATTCAGCAGGATGCAGGTTTTTTGCCTCTTTTATTACCTTAAGCAACTCTTCACCATACAGTCGCAGCATGCTACGGTGCATCGTGGTTTTGTGCGCAAGCTCTCGCATATTGCTCGGTTTTTCAGTGATAATCTCACGTACGGCTTGTTTTTTAATCACAAAAGTACGCGGCTGATTGGTCGAACGCGCTAGCTCTTCTCGCCACGTAGCCACTCCTTTGAGTATCGCCATTTGCTGCGAGTTATAGCGATAATCAGCCATCGTTAAGTACATCGCTTCGTCTTCAACATGCTGAGCGTCGTACAAATCGCTGGCATAAAGCTGGCAATCCGCCCATACATAACCGTATAAACCTTGCTTTTTTAGCTCGTATTCAAGGCTCAAATAGAGCGCTGGCAAAAAGCGTACATCATCAATCGCATATTGCTCTTGCTCATCTGAGAGCGGACGCTGTAACCAATCTGATTGGCTTTGTTCTTTATCGATATGCATATCTAATTGGTCATCAAGCGCCTGCTGATAGCCCATTTGCAGCTGTCCCGTCAAATAAGACAACGCAATTTGCGTATCAAAAATATTGGTCAACGGTGGGCAACCAGACAATAGATAAAAAATCCCTAAATCTTCACCACAAGCATGCCAAATCGCCACGTCAACTTCGCTAAGCGCTTGCCAAAAATCACCCAGTTGCAACTGCGGGGCATCTAGTAAATAGATGTGATCGCCTGTGTTTAGCTGTACCAGTGCCAAGCGCGGATAATAAGTATCGCGCTTGATAAACTCGGTATCTAATGCCACTCGCCCGCAAGTCGCCAATGCATCGATGACCTCAGCCAAACCATCTTGCTCACGCACCCACGTGATGGCAACTTCATCCGCAATATCCAATAATGCATCGATATTTGGTTCAGGCGGCACAGCTGCTGACGCTATTTCAGTATTAACTGATTGCTTTGATGAATCGTCAATAGCAGCAGTGTTGTCTGCAAGGTTTGATTGGGTGGCAGCGCTTGAAGCGGTTGGAACATGGTTAGACACGGGCAGATACCTGCATAAATAGGGGGAAAGAAAACGCCAAACTGCGTTTTAATAAAAGAAAAACGAGAAAAATAGTGGCAATTAAGCAATTATAACAAGTTCATAAAATAAAATGGGCAAGATTTGGGTTTTGTAAAGAACTTATAAAATTGCTAGAGATAATACTATAAGAAAGAGCGATTTTGCATCGCTTGTCCAAGGGTCATACTATCAAGGTACTCCAGCTCGCCACCCATCGGTACGCCTTGCGCCAAACGTGTGACTTTATTGACATGACGACTGACCGCTTCGCTGATAAAATGGGCGGTGGTCTGCCCTTCGACAGTTGTACCAGTCGCTAATATTAACTCTTCAACAGGCTCTTGCTTAACCCGCCAGACCAGCTGATCGATGTTTAAGTCGTCGGCACTAATCCCATCAATCGGTGATAAGTGACCACCTAAAACAAAGTAGCGTCCACGATAACCTGCCGTTTGCTCGATAGCCATCACATCCGCCGCCGTTTCGACCACGCATAGTAGGCCATCATCACGCCTTGGATCTTGACACAGTGGACAAACGGCCTCATCACTAAAGCTGTGACAACGCTGGCATTCGACGATATCACGCATCGCCTCATCAAGTGCTTGGGCGAGTGCCATGCCTTGTGGGCGTTTTTTGGTAAGCAAATGCAGCGCCATACGTTGGGCACTTTTTTGACCCACACCCGGCAAAATACGCAGCTGTTTGACCAGCTGATCAAATTTGGCTGTTAGCAAAGCATCTTCCTTTATTTAACTTAATTTATAAACCGTAGCTATAAAAATGGGGTCGTATCGTGTCGATAACAACCCCATTTTTGTCTTAAGTATGAAGTATTTAACGCTTAAAACATACCTTGCATACCTGGTGGCAGACCCATACCTGAGGTCGCGCCAGCCATGGTTTCTTCGTATAGCTCATCCGCTTGACGCACCGCATCATTGATAGCAGCAGCGATTAAGTCTTCGATCATATCTGGCTCATCTTCAAGCAAACTTGGATCAATGGTCAAACGCTTAACCACATGGCGACCCGTCATGGTGACTTTTACCAGACCACTACCCGCTTCTGCGTGAACTTCTTTATTGCCTAGCTCTTTTTTAGCATTTTCAACGTTTGCTTCGACTTTCTTTTGCATCGTTTGTGCTTGTTGCATTAATGCTTGGATGTTCATAGTTGCCTCTTTATTATTTATGATAATGCGTATCGTAGTGAGTAATTATTAATAACGTAAATTTTATGCGTTAACAGTGATTATACCGTTATCTTTACAAACTGTCTAAACCACGCGCCAAATCTTTAATGATATCTTCTACATCTTCTAAACCAACAGACAGACGAATCAGACCATCTTTGACGCCTGCTTCTGCCCTCGCCTCAGCGGTCAAGCGAAAGTGGGTAGTCGTCGCTGGATGGGTAATCGTGGTTTTGGCATCGCCCAAATTATTAGTAATAGAAACCATTTGCGTTGAGTCTATCACATGCCATGCAGCGGCTTTTGAATCAAGGCTAGCAGATGGCTTGACTTCAAAACCCATGATAGCACCATAACCACCTTTCATATGATGTTGACGCGTCGCCAGTTCATGAGCCGGATGATCGCTCAACCCTGAGAAATGCACCGTGCTAACATTGGGATGATTGACCAAGAAATCCGCCACTTGATTGGCATTTTGACAATGCGCTTGCATGCGCAATTTCAGTGTCTCAAGCCCTTTGGTAAACACCCACGCATTAAACGGACTCATGCTAATACCGCCTGAGCGTACCACGGTAAACGCTTCTTGCATGAGCGCATCGCTACCAACCAGCGCACCGCCCAATACACGACCTTGCCCGTCTAAGTACTTGGTCGCAGAGTGAATCACCACATCGGCACCCAAATCAAGCGGACGCTGCAAGGCTGGCGTGGCAAAGCAATTATCTACCACCAGTAAGATATCATTGGCTTTGCACAGCTGACTTAAATACTCAATATCACAAATCTGCGCCAATGGATTACTAGGACTTTCGCAATAAATAACTTTGGTATTTGGCTGCACCGCTTTTGCCCATGCGTCATTATCGAAGCAATCAACGTAGCTGACCTCAACATCAAACTTGGCCATATAATTATTGAATAGACCGATGGATGAACCAAACAGCTGATTGGCAGCCAGTAGATGATCGCCAGCTTTTAGATACGCCAAGCACATGGTCAAAATCGCACCCATACCCGAAGCTGTCGCAACAGCGCGCTCACCATTTTCAAGCGCTGCTAAACGGCGCTCAAAGGTACGAACGCTCGGATTGGTATGCCGCGAGTAGACGTTGCCCGTCTTATCTCCGTTAAAATGAGCGGCGGCATCTGCCGCTGAGGTATAAACATACGAGCTAGTAGTAAAGATAGCCTCTGAGTGCTCACCTTCATCCGTGCGATGTTGCCCTGCTCGTACAGCGATGGTCTGCATGCCATAATCAAGCCCTAAATCTAGGGCGTCGTTACGCCAGTTTGGATCTAACTTACTCACATTGCTCTCATTCTGCGTTTGCGACTGACTCATAAATCTTCCGTTACTTTTGTTAATAGTAAAATGTGTTAGTAGTAAAATGTGTTGGTAATAAAACGATTAGTAATAGAATGGCTGCTTGTTTTTAATTATGGATACCATTTGTCAGCGTTATCATAGCATGTCAACTTATTCCAAACATCTGGTTTCAGAGCCCTACTAAACATTATTTTTGAATACGTCTTGATAGAATCACCAAGTCTATAATCAAAATAAAACGCGAGCTTAGTCAAGTGCATAAACTAAAAAAATAACGTATTTATAATAGGCAGATAGGACGACAGCTGCTAAGCTTAGCGACCATTTAGGCTTTGTCCTACGCTTTGTCTCGAGTGTTATTTTTATAAGCATTATAATCAGCGCTATTATTTGAAAATAAACGAAAATACTCAGCAAACTTTCAATAAATCAAGGCTTATTAGGGTTAATCAGTTATGTCGATGCTAAATATAGAACCAAGCAATTTATCGCTGAGCCTAACACTCGGGTTGACCTTAGGACTGAGTGGATGTCAGATTTTGCCCGAACAGCCACATTTGCCTGAAAGCCAAGCCTTGTCAGCGCGAGTGAATGCTTTATATCAGCAAGAAAGCAACCCACAGCCTAAACAAATTGCAGCGACTGACACCAGTAATATCGATTTGGTGTCCGCTATCAGTGCACAGAATGACATTCACCCTGATTTGTCAGGCTATCACCCGATAGTGACTGGGGCAAATGCCTTTGCCGCGCGCAGTATCTTGACAGATATGGCCACACGTAACATCGATGCACAGTATTATATTTGGCATAATGACCAAGCCGGTCAACTACTGTTAAAAGACCTCTGGGATGCAGCTGAACGCGGCGTTATCGTGCGCTTGTTGCTCGATGATTTTAATAATAGCGCAAAGTTCGATCAGCATTTATTACGTTTTGCCAGCCACCCAAACATTGCGGTGCGCATTATTAATCCGTTGATGCATCGTAAATTTCAAACCTTAAACTTTGTCACAGGATTGCCGCGTATCAATCGGCGTATGCATAATAAGAGCATGACCTTTGACAAGCAAATCACCATCATTGGTGGTCGTAATATTGGTAACGAATACCTGAGTAATGATCAAAGCAGTCAATTTGCGGATTTGGATGTGTTACTTATTGGTAAAGTCGTCGCAGATATCGACAACAGTTTTGCCAGTTACTGGTCATCACCTTTATCATTTGATATCGAAACGTTGGCAAAATTTGATGATGATGTGACACCTGATTTTCTGTCCGCATTGGATAAGCTCGGTCTCGACGAAGACAATAACGAAGGCAGCAGTTTGACGGTCTATAAAGCGGCGATCAAAGACTCTACGATAGACAGCGATCTGATCAATAAACGGGTACCCTTTCGCTGGACGGATATGCAGTTTTTGAGTGATGATGTCGGTAAACTGAGCAAAACGGTTCCTACTGACACCAATCTGGTACATCAGCTGCGCACTTTGCTCGGTAGCCCAACCAAAAAGCTGACTATCATCTCTTCTTATTTCGTGCCGACTAAAGATGGTGTCGATACCTTGGTCAAGCTGGCCAAATCTGGTGTTGATATTAAGATTTTGACCAACTCATTTGATGCGACGGACGTCACTGCCGTTCACTCTGGCTATAGTCAATGGCGACCCAACTTGCTTCGCTCAGGCGTCAAAATATACGAGCTAAAATCAACGGCTGCTGAAGAAGAACGTGAAAACAAACTGTGGCGAGCGCGTAGCCAATCATCAACCAGCTTACATGCCAAGACTTTTGCCGTGGATGACTATCAAGTCTTTATTGGCTCATACAATGTCGATCCGCGCTCTGCCAATATCAATACCGAAATGGGCGTGATTATTAACGATGAGGAACTGGCAAGCCAGCTGCACGGTGCACTCAGCGATGATTTGTTAAATCAAGCTTATGAAGTCAAGTTGCTGGAGAGCGGCGCTTTGCAATGGCATACCATGGAAGATGGTAAAAAAGTGATCTATGATTCGGAGCCACGCGTTGATATGAGTGATCACATTTGGCTCACCATCATGTCATGGTTACCAATCGACTGGCTGCTATAAAGACGTAAGACCTTTTACTCACTGACCCTTAATTGACACTCAAAAGTTCAAGATTTCGGATTTAGCTTCTGTTAGATCAAACCCCTGCAACCAACATTGCTCATACCAAATACCCAAACCTACTGTTTCGGCAAATCATTATCTATCTACGTTGATTTGCCGGTTTTTATGATGAGCGGTTATCCAAACGATGACCGTCTTAATGACCACTTTACTCTGTGGATGCGTGATCTATTATGCCGTCTCGTTCTCAATATGCGTTAATGTCTACTAGAGACAAAAATGTAGTGCTGTTTATTAGCTTTACCAGCGCTGTGGTGTTTTTTGATTTTTTGATTTATTTGTACATGGCAGATATCATCTCGGCTGCATTTTTTCCTGCGAACACCAACCCTCAAGTTGTTAAACTACAAGGGCTGGGACTTTTTGCTGTTGGTTATTTAGCACGTCCAATTGGTGGTATCCTCTTTGGTCGATACGGCGATATAAAAGGTCGAAAGCCTATATTGTTGCTAAGTCTGATAGTGACCGCTGCAAGTTTGTTGGCGATGGCGTTTCTGCCCAATTATGCACAGTGGGGATGGATTGCGCCCGCTTTATTTATTTTCCTAAGGCTTATACAGGGTATGGCATATGGCCTTTATGTCCCCTTGGCATGGGTTTTTGTGGCAGAGCATGTACCACGGCAATATTTATCAGTAGCCTGTAGCTATGTCACTGCCAGCTTTTTAGTAGGTGTGCTATTTTCAAATGCATTCTTTATGTGGCTTTCTACCTTTATGACGACGGATCAGTTGACTGATTATGGATGGCGTTTGCCATTCTTAATTGCCGCTGTATTAAGCTTTTTGCCATTATTGATGTGGCGACTCGTCGGAGAGACACCATTCTTTCTTGCACTGGACAAGTCAAAAATTGGCACTAGCGCGAGCGAACCATTTACCATACTTTTTAAACATTGTAAGCATTCTATATTTGTTGGTATGGTACTGACGTTGGTCATTTCTAGCATTACCTCTGTTGTCATTCTACTGCTACCAGACTTAATAGAGATAAACTTTGTTTTAGATAGTGACCTATTTGGGTTTTCTCATAGTTTGGCCATCATATTTATGATTTTTGGCTGCATATTTTATGGCATGGTGTCTAACCATGAGAACTTTGGTAAAATTTTAGTTGTTGGTTCTGTTCTACTCATTGCTCAAATGCTGGCCTTCTTTTACCATTTGCAGGCAGGTGGTGATTACATATTAATCATGTATGCGCTATTAGGCTTCTGCGCTGGCATCGTCGGTATGGTACCTGCTATCCTTGTGCAATTGTTTCCGACCAATGTGCGCCTCACAGGAATGGCTTTTTGCTATAATATTACCTACGGTATCGTGGGCGTATTAGTACCTTTCGGTCTAGGCTATGCCACTACTCTAATAAGCTTCTCACCAGCACTATACATTACGTTTATCGGCTTTATTGGTATTATTATGGGGCTTTATTTTTATAATCTACCTGAATACAAAAAAATTGATCACGTGATCTCGTAAATAGCTGACCAGTATCCACATCAAGATTGAAACTAAGGTGCAATGGTATGTCTCATCCATTGCACCTTATCCATTTATTTAAGACACAAATATTAAGGCTTAATACCCATGGTTGATATGACCAATAAGCGACTGTCCGTTGCCCCGATGATTGATTGGACAACGACAGATTATCGTTATTTTGCACGGCTGTTTAATCCGCACACGTATCTATATACCGAAATGATCAGTACTGGTGCGCTCATACATGGCAATCGGGCTCGGCATTTGCGCTTTGATACACTTGAGCACCCACTTGTCCTGCAACTTGGCGGTGCAGATATTGGTGAGATGACCCAGTGTGCTGAATTCGCCCAGCAGCATGGCTATGATGAAGTCAATATCAATGTTGGTTGTCCATCAGATCGGGTACAGCATAACAAAATTGGCGCTTGTCTCATGGCCGAGCCAAACACTGTCGCCGATTTAGTCAAACATATGCAAGCGGCTGTCGATATCCCAGTGACGGTTAAACACCGCATTGGTATCGATGATTTTGACAGTTATGAGTTTATGGCAGATTTTGTGCAGAAAGTCGCTGCTGCGGGTTGTAGCCGTTTTATCGTTCATGCCCGTACTGCGTGGCTACAAGGTCTTAGTCCCAAGCAAAATCGCGACATTCCGCCACTGCGCTATGAGGATGTGTATCGTCTCAAACAAGACTTTCCACAACTCGATATCGAGATAAACGGCGGTATTGAGACAGTTGCAGATATTCAAACGCACTTGCAGCATATAGACGGTGTGATGATTGGCCGCGCGTTTTATCATAACCCTTATCTACTGGCAGAAGCCAACAGCTTATGGGGTGAGCCAGCACCTAAGCGCTCAGACATTTTGACGCAGCTTTATCCTTATCTAGAAGAAAAAGTCGCCAAAGGTGAGGCACTGCCCACGATGACGCGTCATTATTTAGGATTGTTTCAAGGGCTGACAGGTGCTCGAAAATGGCGTCAATCACTGAGCGGCAAACCCAAGCTGACCATAGATGATATTAAGCAAGCAGCGTCTGAGGTCTTGGCGTTAAACCCTGATGCGTAGCTTTCTTTGATTAAACAGACGCTTGATTAAACAGATTTTGATTAGGCCGTGTCCTTATTTTAAAAATGGCGATAAAAGTGAGATAAGTTGCCCTCAAACAAGGAAAATAGCGCAGATAATATCGAGATATTAGTCAGCTATTTGACACCGTTTGGCAAGATTTAGCCATTTTTGACCTATTTAGATGACCATCGATTGAATTGAGGACACGCCCTAAGCTGTTTGCGCTAAATACTGCCACATCGCAGCGCCATTATTCACAATATGTAGCAGCATTGGTAGTAGCAGCGAGCCAGACTTTACACGTGCGTAGCAGAATATCAATGCCAACACTACGATAGTGCTGATTTCATAAACGCCATATTGCAAATGAATCACCGCAAATATCAAACTGGTGATAATACTAGCAATGATCGCCCCACGCTGCTCTTGACTTGGTGAGACGACGAATTGCTCAGCAATGGCTGACCATAATATGCCGCGAAAGACCAGCTCTTCGTATAATGGCGCAACGATCACCATCGCAAACACCAGTAGCCACACTGAGCTGACTGACTGATACAGCGGGTCTACAAATACCAATGGTGATTTATCGAGCCAGTAAGTCAATGCCTGACTGCCAATCATAAATATCAATAGCAAGCCCAGCATGCCGACGCCAACCGTTACTGAAAACGGTTTGAGCGCTAGATACTGTTGCCAATTACCACCTCTTAATTGAATCAGCATAACGATGAGGGCGACTAGCAAGACACCGCCAATCATGATCGACACACTCACGACCGTGCCATTACTACTGCCAAAGAAAAATACATCAGCCACGCTTGAGCTTTTAGCTGCTGGTAATAACAGCTTGCCTGCAACATACACCCCTAACAATTGACTGATAAAAAATGATATGACCATTCCTACGGTCATTGAAAATGCACCGAAGCGTGAAAATAACGGCGAACGCTCGGGCGCATTTATAGACGGGTCATTGGTAGCACTAGGTTGGTTTGGCATAAGGCGGTGACTCAAAAAAATAAACGAGCAATGCTCCTGACAGCTTCATATAGTTATTCATATAAGCCGTTAAATAAGTAGCGAGCATCATTCATGTTGGGAGTTGTTGCTTGATTAAATCCAATACTTGCCGTGACACAGACTCTGGATGCTCAAGCGGGAACATATGACCACCCGCATGGGTTGCATAAGGAATATTGAGTCGGGATTTGATTTGCTGCGGGAAGCGGCGTTTCAGAAAGATACTGTCTTGACCAATAATCAATGTGACAGGTACTTTGGGCCCTCGATTTGGTGCCAGCCAATACCAAGAAGGATTGGTTCGAAAGACCGCCACTTCGCTTGCTTTCGGAATCGCTAATGTTACCTTGCCATCCGCACGCTCATGTAAACCGTGCTCGATATATCCTTGAAAGCTACGCTCATCAAAGTTTTTGAAAAAACCTTTATGCCGCATTTTTTCATACGCGTCGGCTCGGCTGTCCCACACATCGCGGCGATGCTTAGACACGCCAGCTGGTGACAGCTTGTCCATCAAACGATTATTCATAAGAGGCAATCTGTCTGCTGTCTTTGCCAAATGCCACAAAAAACTGACTTTGCCATAAATCCAAGGCGGATCCATTAATACCGCCTGAGCAAAGTGCTGAGGCGCACGGTACAGCGCCTGTAACGTACACATAGCACCCAGCGAGTGCCCAACGGCCACGACTTGCGAGATACCATGCTTCTCACAGGTGCTTTTTACACTATCTATAATCTGTTGAGTCAGTCGACGCCAATGATCATCCACTGGATAATCAGGCGTATTACCTAACATCGGGATATATTCGATAGTAAAAAACTCTGCTAAATGCTCAAAAAACGGCTGATAGACGGCACTTGGCATCCCATTGGCATGGGCAAAATGTATAACAGGCTTATTGGTTTTTTTGGAGACAGGTAGCGCTGCAAAGGTCTGCAAATTTATTTCATCTCTCATAACAGGCTCTCGTGGGATGGTTTATGTTATATATTATTTTTAATGATTGAACCTTATAGCATTCTTAAGCTAAATATCACCAATATAGCAAAATTGATAGCTATCGCGACATTGATAACGATTTACTCTTAAATAAGATATTTATTTAGCATTACATACAATTGAGGCTGAGCATAATTATATGCCCAGCCTCAACAATCATACACAGTATATCTAAAACATTAAACGCTTAACGCATCTTTGCGTTACCTTCTTCTTGTGGTAAAAAACCATCAAGACTAACGCTAGAGCCAATGCCTGCACCCAGTTGCACGGCAAAACGATCCATAAACATTTGGAACGGATCAGTTGGGCTATAGCTAATCACAGTATCAAGATCTAGTTGCTTACTCAGGCTTGTGATACTACCTGTCTTGTCTGCCAAACCTAGCTCAATAGACTGCTCGCCTGTCCAAAATAATCCTGAGAACAGTTTGTTTTGCTCAGGGTTTTTCAAGCGGTCACCGCGACCTTCTGTTACAGCATTAATGAAATGCTTATGCGTATTTGCCAGTACTTTTTCGACATGATTTTCTTCATAATCAGTCAATGGGCGCGACAAGCTTAAAATGTCTTTGTACTCACCAGCCGTAATAGTACGATCTTCTACACCAACCTTGTCCATCAAACCTTTGACATTGTAGCTTGGCATAATGACACCGATAGAGCCAACCAAACTTGATGGATTGACATAAATCTCATCTGCCGCAGAAGCGATGTAATAAGCACCTGAAGCACCAATATCACCGATAACAGCATAAAGCTTTTTATCTGGGTACTCTTTGCGCAAATCCATCATAGTCTGCCAGATTTCATCAGACTGTACAGGTGAGCCACCAGGTGAGTTGATATCTAATGCCACCGCTTTGGAATTACTATTCGCAAAAGCATCTCTCAAAGCTTCATTGACATCATAAGCATTGGCAACATCGTCATTACTGATGACGCCTTGCAGCTCAACCACGGCCAAATGCGGCGCGCTGGTATCGACTGCATCCATACCCGTTGGCGAACTACTACACCCACGACCAAGGGTCAAAAATATCAATAAGATATAACCAAAGGTCAATAATTTAAAGAAAATACTCCAGCGACGAGCGCGGCGCTGCTCAACCACACTAGCCAATAAGGTGTTTTCAATCAGGCGCCATTCTTGTCCGCTTGGCTGTGGCATCTGTGTCGGCTGATTTGCCGAATTGTCAGAACGTTTGTTAGGGTCTGGTGGCCAGTTGGGCATATAACTTCCTAAGTCAGAAACAGTCTAAAACGATAAAAGAGATGATATAGAAAATAAATACAGTGAGAAATCAAATTTTCTCACTGTAGGGGTCATCTATATTAATAGAGTACTAAGTATGGTGCTATTTCGGTTATGGTTCAAGAGTGTAACCGTGAAATATCACCATATTATAACGCTGCTATGGTTAAGATGATTTTTAGAATGTATTGTCAAAATAAGATGTCGCGTCCAAATATTATTCTAAGACTCAATGGGCATTCAGAGACAGTGCTGCCTCAAGTGCATTATCATCATAAGTAATGACCTCATTGATACGCTGGCGCTTGATATCATCGGTCTCTAGGTGTGAGGTGCTGTGCCCAAGCCAAGTATGATGACTATAGGCGCTATTATCAAACGGTTCAGCTTGGCAGAGCAGTGACCACAGTTGCCAAACGCGCTGATGGGTATCGGCATCAACAACGATACGTGATGGCAAAGACTGAGCTTGCATAGTAAGTTCTTGGTTATTTGGTTGCGTATTTTTTGCTGTAGAGGGAATTGCCGTTAGTAGTTGAGAGGTGGCCAGCGGTGAATTAAGTGGATCAGCTGCATTATACTGCAATATCTGTATCGGCAACCTGCTATCGATGGCAATTGTACAGTCCCACACACTGGCATCATCTATCTTACTCCAGCCCGTCATTGCTTGTAACGATAAATCCCCGTTGGGGAGCTGCCATGAGTCATTTTGCTCACAACTTTTAGGGCTGATATACGTTTTGGTAGTGACATGCGCTGCATTGTTAGCATTGTTAGATTCGCTTGCTTCTTTATAAAGTTTTTCTCGCTCAAACCAACGATCACTACGCCCTGCTTGCCAATACTGGTTGGTCGGTAGGCGCTGACTTATTCTGGCAACGGTCATCGGCAACAACTCTGAGGCGTTAGGTTTAAATGTATTGCTGGCATCGTTAGTCGTGAGCGTATCGGTCAATCCTACACTGCTGGTCTGTACTACGAGCCCTTCTAAGCGTTTAATCGATAAGGTGCGTAATTGCTGCTCTAATATCGCGGACAGCTTCTCTGCCGTCAAGGTGCTTGGCATGGTACGTGTCGCATTAGGCCTGTGGTCTGCCAAAAACAACCAACTCACGCTTCCCTTCGCTGACTGCGCCTTATTATCCTTGCCCCCAACCTCGTTATCCATTATAGGATATTGCAGCACCGCCGCGCTTATATAGCGATCTCCAGTGGGTAATATATATAAAGTTGGTGACGTGGCTAATGACTGCTGGTTGGCATATACCGTCATCATTAATAGCGTCAAAGGCGGTAGTGCCAGCCAACGACTGATAAGTCCACGTGGTAATAACCAAGGCAACATCGCCAGCAATACCATCAGTAATATCGCCATATTCACTGGCGTATACAGCCACGCCTCTGACAGCGCTGGCAATGACGTCAGCCACGTAATCAAATCATGTAAATTACCGATGATTGCGCTGACCAACACCCAAATGCTATCAGCAAGCGCAGGCCATAATAAGTAGCAAAGCCCAGCTAGTAGATTGAGCGGTACGATGACCCAGCCAAATAAACCAATGGCAAATAAATTGATGACTAGACCCCATAGTGAAGCTTTGCCAAACAATAACAACGTAATGGGTAGCAACGAGATAAATAACCAGAACTGCAACTTAAAGACACGCTTAGCTATGAGCCATACTTTTATAAGTAAAATACGGCTATATTTAATATCATGCTGAGAGAGAGGTTTCTCTGATTGTGATAACACTGAGTTATTTTGCGACTGTGAAGCACTATCGTATTTTAGCAACAGCGCCACAGCGATAAAGGACAACCAATAACCAGCTTGCCAGAGCATATAAGGATCAAACCATGCCATCAAGACTGCCAGAGCTAACAATACTCGCATCGTACTAATCGGTAGCAAGGTTAATCGTACTAGACCTATCGCCAATAACATCCAGGCAGTACGAGCAGCGGGTACATCGAAACCAGTGAATAGCGCATAAATAAAAGCGGCACTGATCATCACCCACCAGCGCACTTGCCAACGTGGTATGTGCCGATATAAGGCTGGATACAGACGATTGAGCAAGAATACAACTGCCCCTGCCAGCATAATCGCTAAAAACAACACATGAGTGCCCGAGATAGCCAGCAAATGTGAAATACCAGCCAATTGATACAGATCTTTGGTATCGCGATTGATTAAGCTGCGATCGCCTGTGAGCAAACTTAGAGTCACCGCTTTTGCTTGCTGCGTGGCTGTAGTTTGTCCCGCCCACTTTTGATAAAAATGCTGTCGCAATTGCCAACGCCCTTGGTCAATCCGAGTACGAAAGCGCCTAAGATAGGAGCGAGAATCAGCTTCCAATGCAGACGACTCATCGAGCGCAAAAGACGACGTGCTGGTCGTCACTATATTTGCCACCCCATCGATATGACGACCTCGCAACCAGCGATAACTGTCAAACCCAGAGGGATTATTAAGAGCTTGCTCAGAGGTAGCAAGCGGTGCGAGCATTAACGTCATAAACAGTTGATTACCCGGTCGCAACTGATTTAGATCAGCGACCTGAGCGCTTTTAGAGCCTTTTTTTGGATAAGCATTGAGTAGCACTCGATATTCAATATTGCTGTCACTACTTTCATTTGACGTATCATTAAAGAAATTATTGCTTAGGCTATTTTCCATACTTGTGAAATAATTGACCTTAGCACTATCTAATTCTTGAGCCGTCAACTCAGATATTAAGGGCGATATATGACTGACGGTAGCGACTTGTCGATAACCGCTATTGGTGACCCCATCGTAAACGCTATCACTAATACGCTCGATAGTGACCAAAGCCTGTACACGCATAGATTCAGTAATTTTGGTCGCTTCAGCCTGCTGATAACCCATCAAGGCTTGCAATGCGCTACCCATCACCAGCCCCATGGCCAGTATCATTATCAGCAAATAATTGACAATTCGAATGGGAAATTTAGAGGAAGAAGAAAAATATTTAGACGTGTCTTGAGAAAAAAAAGGTTGAGAAGGTTGGTGTTTAGAAGAAAGCTTTTGGACGTTAACTGATTTTATAGACAGCGCTTGACGCTGATTAATAGCTATCAAGACAATAGCAATAATGACTAATAATAGCAGCCAACTGTTAGCGTTATGCAGCTCTATTAATGAGTTGATTGGTATCGCCAGACTATCCGCGACTGCCAAAACGCCCATCATAGCGATAATCACCAGACTACCAAGTAACCAGTACACCAGCGCTCCTTGCTTAATGAGCTGACTGTTTAAATACAGTCAATTTTAACGGATTATTGTTGCTCACAAAAATGGGCGTGAGTATATCGTTTCACTCTAGCAATGACGACTGTCTCGTTGGTC
Organism: Psychrobacter glaciei; assembly: GCF_014652895.1. GTDB lineage: Bacteria > Pseudomonadota > Gammaproteobacteria > Pseudomonadales > Moraxellaceae > Psychrobacter > Psychrobacter glaciei. The sequence goes on along the minus strand of NZ_BMZR01000003.1, from coordinate 214,167 downwards.
AAGCGATAGCATTTATTTTAGTATTGCCCTATACTGATGAGAGGTATTACAATAATAATTATTCGACACTATTACCCTTTTTTTCTGATACTATTCCCACCCGTATTTTATTCCTAATATCTCTTTATATCAGCCCATCAATATGATTGAGCCTGCGGTTGATAACGATTAAAGGCGATACTGTGCCCCAAAAACGTCTTAAAGACTTGCTGCCCACACCAGAGAAAATTCTAGAAAGCCGCATTTTGAAATTATTTGCACCGCATTTGGCTGATCCGCGTTTATGGCATTTTAACCGGCACAGCTTAAATAAAGCGGTCTATATCGGTGTACTCAGTGCATTTTTTCCACTGCCCGGACAGATGCTATTGGCATTAATTGGTTCGCTAATTTTTCGTGCCAATGTCCCTATGGCGCTTGGTTTGACGTGGATCACCAACCCCGTCACTAGCCTGCCTATCTTTTATGCTGGTTACTACATCGGTGCCAAAATTATTGATGTGCCGATGATCAGTTTACGACTTATCGGCAGGATGATTGCTGACTTTAGCTTGTGGGTACTATCTGATGGCGCCAACCCCTTTATCACTTATCACGGTACTGTTTCATTAACCGCGTTTTGTGTAGGAAGCGCCATACTCGCTATTATTACCAGCATCATTTGCGGATTGGCATTTAAGGCTATTTGGCGTTATAAAACCGTGTCAAGCTGGCAAAAACGTCAACATACCGCAGAAGATAAACCACCTAAACGATAATCTGCAACCTCAACACATACGGCTCATTGAATCCAATTACTCGTCTTCTTTGTCATTTTCTATCGCTGCCAAGACATTGTCTGTAAAGCTGTTATCCATCACAAAGATATCGACCACTTTTTCGTCTTTGAGCAGCGTATAGCGTTTACCAGTGGCGCTATCCTGCGCTTTTAAATCGTAATCAACACCTGCCAGCGTAATAGAATCAAAAACTGAAGTAAGTAGTTCGATCTGTGCATCTTTGTCGACGGTGTCAAACAACGTTGGATCAATATACGGCTTCAATGGCTCATTGCCTTCTTCGGCACTGCCAAAAGCAGCGATTGGATCTTCATCTTCATTCATTGTCATTATCCTTGTTCTATTAAATAAGGCTACTACAGCCGATTCTATATAAAAAATATATCAGGTACATTGTTAGGATTAGGGTCTGCACTACTCTTTACTGCATCCAATTATACTCAGCAAACTATAGTTGGCAACCTATTTTTTATACTCTACTTTATGATATTTCTTCTAAAGCGTGTCATCATTTTAAGCAGGGTGATAAAAATGAGCCACATTGTAGCCAAACAAGAAAAAAAGCGAAGATAATATCGAGGTATTAACTGGATATTATCTTCGCTTTTTGGCAAAACTTAGCCATTGTTAGCTTATCTATATGACTGTTGATTGAATTGAGGACATACCTTAAATACTTAGGATACCTCATACTTAAGCCATTTAGTATTGTTCCCAATGACCATTACGCAGTAACAGCTGACGATCCGCCAATGCCGCCAAGTTACGGTCATGCGTCACCATCAGTAGTGCCGTTTGCATGGTACTTTGCAGCTCTGATAGTAGGCCAAAAACGCTTTGCGCATTGTCATAATCCAAGTTGCCCGTTGGCTCATCTGCCAATATGAGCGAAGGTTTGGTGACGAGTGCACGAGCAATGGCCACGCGTTGACGCTCACCGCCTGATAGCTCGCCAGGTCTATGCGCCAAACGATGCTCTAGACCAACGCTCTCTAATATCGCTATTGCTTGATCTCTCGCCTCAGTCGTTGATACTTTTGGGCGTAGCAGCAATGGCATCGCGACGTTTTCAATGGCAGTAAACTCAGCCAATAGATGATGAAACTGATAAATAAATCCCAAATGCTTATTACGCATCGCACCGCGTTCGGTCTCATTCATACTGTTTAACAACTGACCATGCAACCAAACTTCACCGCTGGTTGGCGTATCCAATCCACCCAGCAAATGTAGCAAAGTGCTTTTGCCCGAGCCGCTGGTACCAACGATAGCGATGCGTTCACCCGCGTGGACGGTCAAATCCAAGCCTGTCAATACTTGGGTGCTAACTGCACCTTCATCATATATCTTATTAATATTGGTCGCTTTTAGAATGGCAGACATAGCGCTTCCTTTATTTTATTTATACCGATATTCATGATTTTTTTAAACCTGACTAAACATTCTAGCCTTGAGCGCGCGAGTAAATCCGCGGCTCAATCCCTCGCTTATGGCTTTAATTATTCATAGCGCAGTGTTTGTGCAGGCTGAATTTTAGCCGCTCGGCGTGCTGGATAAATCGTGGCCAAAAAGCTCAATATGAACGACGCACCAGTAATCAATATCACATCCGTCAAACGCAGCTGTGATGGTAGGTAATTGACAAAGTAAGCATCAAAAAGATTGAGACCGAAGGCTTGATTAATAAAGCCTAGAATGTCGCTAACCGTGAGCGCAAATATAACGCCCAGTATCGTACCCGCAATCGTACCGATGACGCCGATGACCACGCCTTGTACCATAAATACTTGGGTAATCAGACGAGGTGACGCGCCAAAGGTCTTTAGAATCGCAATATCCGCTTTTTTATCCGTGACCAGCATCACCAAGCTTGAAACAATATTAAATGCTGCCACTAGGATGATTAAGAACAGTAGCAATCCTACCATGGCTTTTTCCATTTGGATCGCCCCAAATAGATTGCCATGCGTTTGCGTCCAGTCATTCGGATAGAGTCGATCAGGGGCAATGGCAGCCGCTTTTTGAGCAGCGATGGGCGCGGTAAAGATATCATTTAGCTTCATACGGATACCTTGAGCACCAGCTGGCAGACGTAACAATTTGCCAGCATCACTCATCGGGATAAAGGCCATGAGGCTGTCCACTTCTGGACTGATACTAAAAATACCCGTGAGGGTAAAACGCTTAAAGCGCGGTATCACACCAGCAGGTGATGGCGATGCTTCTGGCAACACCAAAGTCACCTTATCACCGATACTTAAGCCCAGTGATTGCACCATCTCTTCACCCAGTACAATACTAAAATCACCAGCTTGCAGCGTGTCGATACTACCTTCAGTCATATGATCGTTGATGATCGAGACATTTTTTTCGTACTGAGGATCGACGCCAGTGACCATAATGCCTGCCACTTGGCCATTCGACGTCAGCATGCCTTGTAATTGAATGAAGGGTGCCACAGCAGCCACTTCTGGATCTTCTTTGATACGATCTGCCAATTGTTCCCAATCGCCAATCACCTCACTTGAGATGACCGTTGCTTGCGGCACCATACCCAAAATACGGGTTTTTAGCTCGCGGTCAAAACCATTCATGACCGACAGTACCGTAATCAATACGGCAACCCCAAGGGTCAAACCTATCATCGAGATCAGCGATATAAAGGAAATAAAACCATTACTACGCTCTGCTCGGGTGTATCGTAAGCCGATAAATAACGCTAAAGGACGAAACATATTCAAACTCTTTATCTTATCTACGTGCGACTTTTATATGCGCCAAAACGAGCAGCGACAAACGCCTTATATATGGCGTCTGCCATACCAACATATAAATCGAACACAAAAATAGGGTTTAAAATAGGCCAGATTTGGCCATCAAAAGGGAGCTAGTTTGACACAATTTGGCAGATATGTGCCAGTCATTAGCAAAAACTGCGCGTATTTTTTAATAAAAATAGGGTTTTGTTATTATTTTTTATGAGGGGCTTGCTATTACTTGCGTCTATACCTATATATTGTATGCTAAGGACAATTGTCACTAACCCCTCATTGTTGTTTGCTGACCCTGTGCTGCTGACATTGCTGGCTATCATAGACCAATGATTGTAAATATTGGATGCTAGATAAGCAATCACAGCGTTAGGTCCAAACTTCATCGCTGACTTAAGTTTGAGTATTTTCATGACCATTAATTATCAGTATAAAAACATCCAATCTCCTACCAAAATCACATTATCCGACGAGCAAGCTGCGGGTCATGCCGATCATTGGCGTATTTTAACCGATGACATGAGTCAGGATGTGCCAGAGTGGCTACAAAAAATGATCGAAAAGGCGGCCATGCCCAAAGGTCTTAACCCCAACGTCAGCGCCAAAGACAGTTGCTTGTTGTTGTCTGAAGATCAGCCTTGTCACATCAACCAAGTACTGGCAATGAAAGACGGCAAACCAGAACGTTTTATCAACGCCTATCCTTGTGTTGACAGTCCTTATGGGCTGCATTGCAAAATAGAGCGTATCATCGCCAATGACAACTCGCACGACGCAGTACTGCGCTTACGTACGGCTGATGGCAGTATTATTTATGCCTTTGACCAGCTTTATACAGCCAATCGCCACCTATATCAGCGCGACAGTTCGTATTTTGCGAATTTCAGTGCTTGGGCGCATGAAATTAAGCTGAGCGAACAGCAAGAAGTCATTATGGTCGAAGATCAAGAAGCCATCCGCTACCACCGCGCGTTTAACGACATCGTCGCTGCCAATGACGGCCAAATACCAGACGATCTACAAGAGCAAATCAAAGAATGGAAGCCTGAAACCAAAGAACAAATGGCTCCTGTAGAGATTAACTTGGGTCATATGTGTGCGTATCTGTTCGGTGATACTTTGGGACAAGAAGATGAAGCATGGTGCCAAGGTCAAGTACTTGGCAAGCAAGAAACTCTCTTTAATGGCAAATCAATTATCTTGTTTGATGTGGTAATACTACGTGAGCAAGATGCCGATCCATTCGTGGTACGTATTGGCGCGCTCAATACAATAGAGACCGCTTCTATCAAAGTACATGACTACATTCAAGCAAATGTTTGGCTACAAGCCGCCATTTACAAAGAAAATCAAAAGTCACAAGACGCGACGGCGCAATCAAAAGCCAGCTAGGAAATTTAACAACTCTCCTTGACTACTACGTCATTCTGACCGTCATCGTGCATAAAAAAATCCCCTAACATAGCATTAGGGGATTTTTTATGTTCAGTGTGAATAAGATTGATCAAAACTAACCGATTGGGAAAATCTATAGAATACAGGCTTAAGCCGTTAAGCCATCGTCGTCATTGATTTGATACGCTTGTACAATTCTTTCTGCTCAGCACTTGGACGCGCAGTTTGTACCGCCATCAGTTGTGACATGTCACCTTCGACACGAATTTTGCCACCCATAAAAGCGCCCATAATTTCATTAGTGTCGAAATCAGTGATGATAGATTGCAAGATACTACGGTCAAGCAATAGTGTGGTGGTCGCATTATCATTCAAACCGCGATGCAACAAGCCATCAGCAAAGTTAGCTTCGATGTCTTTGTCCGTGTCGGACACTTTTAGGTTAATAATCATATTAGCCAGCGCTGGCGGCAAATTTAGCTCACCGGCTTCACTACCTAACTTCTCAACGTCATCGAACCATGCATCTGTCAAAAAAACTGCCATCTTATTATCCTTAATGAATGAGGTGCTGGGGTCATCTTATGGATTACCGCCGCCCAATTGTGTCCAAATGATTAAAATCGTTATTTTGTCATTGTTGTCATAACAATGGATAGGAAATCTACTATCGATATTCTTCAGCCTCATTATAAGGGGCGATTTGATGATAAGTAAAACCTATTTATAAGGCTAATGTTGCCATTGTTACAAAAATTTCTCTAGAGTTTGTCCTTGTACCCTGCAATTCGTATCATTTAACCCTCTAGAATAGTCTTAAAATTGGGTATAAAATAGGCTCCTAGCATAACTACAAAGAGTTGCCTGCCTATATTTTTACCAAAGAGTTTGTATTTTGCCGCATAGTTCTGATGATATTTGATTAGGATTGCGTTACAATACCCTTAAACAGAGTCGGGAGTTTTAACTAAACATTACGTTAATCTGTTTTTTTGTCAGCCGCCGCTAGCATACATCAATGGTCAATAATATTTTATTACCAGATGGATACCAGTATCTATCTTCGTTAGTGCTGTTATTTTCAGTAGTAATTAAGATAAATCCTTAACATCGCTAGATGTTTGATGCTTAATTATACGGCGCCACTCCTTATTCCCCTTAACGAGTTATTAACAATCCTACTATCAACTGGTTGTAAGCGAGATATTTTTCTAGCGCTTCCCCCTTCCTCTTTGCATCAGTAGATGCCAAGTGGAAGCTTAGCTTGATAGTTAATAACCTTAAGATGATAAATGAGTCAAAAAACAGCATGTACCGCAGTTATTATTTGTTTGTATCAACTTACTTGATACAGATAGCGCGGACAGTTAGTTAATTCTGTTGATAATTCGGGCTGTAAAGGAATCATCCAATGAGTTTACAAAACACAGCAGTCGCCCCAGTTGACCGTGAGTATGAAATTACTGTCGTAAGATTTTTTACGATAATGGCCGTTGTATGGGGCATCGTCGGCATGAGTCTTGGCGTGTTCATTGCTTCACAGTTGGCATGGCCAGCACTCAACTTTGACATCCCATGGCTGACCTTTAGCCGTCTAAGACCGCTACATACCAATGCGGTTATTTTTGCGTTCGGTGGCTCTGCCCTGTTCGCAACGTCTTACTACATCGTCCAGCGTACCTGTAAGACACGCTTGTTCGCACCGTATTTGGCTTGGTTTACCTTTTGGGGTTGGCAGGCTGTTATCGTTTCTGCTGTCATTACATTACCGCTAGGTTTGACCTCGAGTAAAGAATACGCTGAGCTTGAGTGGCCCATCGACATATTGATTGCGTTGGTGTGGATATCTTATGCCATTGTTTTCTTCGGAACACTCATCAAACGCAAAACCTCACATATCTATGTGGCTAACTGGTTCTTTGCCGCTTTTATTATTACGATTGCGTTACTACACATCGTAAATAGCATGGCGATTCCGGTTAGTGCGTTTAAATCTTACTCGTTATTTGGCGGTGCAACCGATGCCATGGTGCAGTGGTGGTACGGACATAACGCGGTCGGTTTTTACTTGACGGCAGCTTTCCTTGGGATGATGTATTACTTTGTCCCAGTACAGATTGGTCGTCCTATTTATTCGTATCGTTTGTCTATTGTTCACTTTTGGGCGTTGATTGCGTCTTATATGTGGGCTGGCGGTCACCATTTGCATTATTCGGCGCTTCCTGATTGGACGCAGTCATTGGCAATGGTGTTCTCCATCATCTTATTCGCGCCGTCTTGGGGTGGTATGATTAATGGTGTCTTGACGCTATCTGGTAGTTGGGATAAGTTACGTACCGATCCGATCATTCGCTTTATGATTGTGGCACTGTCATTCTATGCCATGTCGACATTCGAAGGCCCAATGATGTCTATCAAAACCGTTAATGCGCTATCGCATAATACGGATTGGACAATTGGTCACGTACACTCAGGTGCACTTGGTTGGGTGGGCATGATTACTATTGGTTCGTTATATGTACTGTTGCCTCGTATTTATAATAAGCCAAAAATGTACTCTATCAGCTTAATCACCACGCATTTCTGGCTAGCGACGGCAGGGACTATCTTTTACATCGTATCAATGTGGATCTCAGGTATTGGCCAAGGCATGATGTGGCTGGCTACTAACCCAGATGGTACTTTGGTATATAGCTTCGTTGATACGGTTGAGTTCTCACATTTCCCATATATTGGTCGTGCTTTTGGTGGCTTCTTATATGTGTCGGGCATGTTTGTGATGGCATATAACGTTTATAAAACACTTAAGATGCCTGAAGGTAAGCCTGTAGATGTTGCTGATCCTACGGATCACGAATCTAGTGTCAATACCTCGACAGCTAAAGTATAAGGAGCGATCATGGCTGGTACACCGCATGAAATTATTGAAAAAAATACAGGCTTGTTGGTCATCGGTATCGTTATTGCGATTAGTTTTGCAACGTTAGTTGAAATCGTACCGCTGATTTATGATAACAAGGGTCCAGAAGAAGGTGGCGTGAACGCCCCACTACCTTCTATGGAGCCATGGACTGCGCTTGAATTTGAAGGTCGTGATATTTATATTCGTGAAGGTTGTCACGTCTGTCACACGCAGATGGTTCGCCCACTGCGTGCTGAAGTTGAACGTTATGGGCCGTATTCACGTGCCGCTGAATCAACATGGGATCATCCATTCTTATGGGGTTCAAAACGTACAGGGCCTGACCTAGCACGTGTTGGTGGACGCTATTCAGAAGACTGGCAAAAGCAGCATCTCATTGCGCCACGGTCACTAGTACCTGAGTCAGTGATGCCAGGTTTCCCTTGGCTTGCGACCAACGAAGTCAACGGTACGAACGTACAAGCGAAGATGCGTCTATTCCGCGATCGTTTTGGCGTACCTTACACTGAAGAAGATATTGAAGGTGCTCCTGATGCTGTGCTTGGTGCAACTGAGCTTGATGCTTTAGTCGCCTACCTTCAGCAGTTAGGCACCGCAATGGAAGGACAGCGCTAATGGGTATTGGTGAATTACAAACAATTGCGACCGTCTCTGCCTTTGTTGCCTTCGTAGGCGTTGCATGGTGGGCGTATTCGCCAAAAAACAAAAAACGCTTCGAAGAAGATGCACAACTTGCGCTTGATGACGAGGATATAAAGTCTCTGTCTGAAGAGCAGCGCAATAAGGATAAACGATGACATTTTTTTGGAGTTCTTGGATCACGCTATTCAGTTTCGGCTGCTGGCTTTTCATTCTTGGCGTCCTACTGTTTGTATTAAAATACAAGCCAGACGTTGAGGAAGACGGTACCACTGGTCATGAATATGATGGTATCCGAGAATACGACAAACCACTCCCTAAATGGTGGTTGGTGATATTTTTTGGCTCAATCGTTTGGGGTGTCGCTTACTGGGTATTTTTCCCAGCAATGTTCCCAGCACACTGGGAAGGCATCGCCACCGTAGAAGTCGATGGCGAAACCGTACCATGGACCTCTAAGAACGAGCTATTCAGCGAGCTTGAAAGCAATAATAAAATCTTTACCGATAATTTTGAGCAAAGCATCTTGGTAAAAGCAGATGCAGCGGGCGCGACTGCGACATTGGGTACACTTAATGATTTGCAAGCAACCATGCGTCGTAGTGAGACACCACCTGCAGATTTGCAAACACAAATTGACGGAAAAATTGCTGAGCTTGCCCCTTATATTGAAAAGCTGTCTGAAAATCCGAACGCCCTAAAAGTCGGTAGCCGTTTGTTCTTACAGAACTGTTCGGTATGTCATGGCTCGAATGCGAAAGGTGCAACAGGCTATCCTAACCTAACTGATAATGATTGGTTATATGGCGGCGAAGCACAAAATATTTTGACCACGCTACACAATGGCCGCGTTGGTGGTATGCCAGCATGGCGCGATCAGATCGGTGAAGACGGTGTGCGTGCAGCATCAGAATATGTATTATCGTTGTCGTCGAATAACGGTAGCAAAAGCAACGGCAAACTTGATCAGACATTGGTTGCTCAAGGTTCAGCTATCTTCCAACAAAATTGTGCGTTATGCCATGATAAAGATGGCAAAGGTATGATTTCAGCGGGTGCGCCAAACTTAACTGATACCATTTGGTTATATGGCGGCGAGCGCGAAACGGTACGTAATACTTTACGTTACGGACGCGCAGGTGTGATGCCGCAGTGGGAAACGAAGCTAGGTAATGAGCGTATTATGCTACTTGCTGCTTATATTTACTCTTTGTCAGACAAGCCAGCTAAGGCCACTCAAGCCCTACCTGTTACTGCTACTGCGCCAAAAGCAGCAGCACCGGCAGCAGCTACCGTTAACTAAGACTACTTTAGTCAGTCGTTATAGATAAATGGATAAGATCGAAAAAAGGGAGAACTGTTATTGCAGTTCTCCCTTTTGTTTGGCAATTTGGCTGAAGATTTTAGTTTAAGCGCTTTCATGTCTTTGTCATGATACTTATTTACTCTGCGAAGCCAGCTGTGCAGGCGACTCGACGGTAACCAGTCGGTCAATATAATTTGGATACAATGATTGTTTTTGAGCATTATTACCCCATTTATAGTAGGGATAATGCTAAAATAGCACGATTTGAAAACCACGAATCGATCGCCATTTTTAGTATGAATGGTTCAATCGTAATTGGCTATTTACAATCGCTCATTTGGTAGCAGGGTTCGCTGTTTTTACAGTGATTATCCCACTCAGCTACTTACTGACATTGATAACATCGCACATCCCGACATCTTTTTATTATAGGTGTTTGTTCATCATGCCAGCAGACTGATTCTTTTTTTAAAGAGGCACGTTTATGTCAGCACCACAACCCAATAAAATCCCTGTACAGCAGATTGATCTTGATGCCACCAAGCATCGTATTCATCCTCGATTTATCACGGGTTTTTATCAAAATATCCGCGTCGTTAGTATGTATGCGTTTTTGGCGCTGTTTTTGTTACTGCCATGGCTGCGTTATAATGATAGGCAGGCAATATGGTTTGATGTGCCCTCGCAGCATTACTATATTTTTGGCATGACTTTTTTGACTCAGGATTTTTATTTCATTGCCGCCTTTGCGTTGATTGCCGCTTTTACCTTATTTATGGTAACGGTATACGCTGGTCGGGTATGGTGCGGCTATGCGTGTCCCCAAACGATCTGGACGCATCTATATCAGTACGTTGAAAAATGGGTGATTGGTGACCGTAATAAGCGCATGAAGTTCGATAAAGAACCGATGAGTGCAAAAAAAGCCTTTAAACGTGGTTTGGTATATTTTATTTGGTTTGTTTTTTCAATGATTACGGCGACTACATTCGTAAGCTACGTCTCCGGCACTGATAGCTTATATCATAGTTGGCAGATGATAGGCGTTATTCCCTTCCCCGATTGGCCTACGTGGATTTGGGTATCTGTCTTTATCTTTGCTTTTTCTACCTATGTGAATGCCGGCTACATGCGTGAGCAGATGTGTGTTCAGATCTGTCCTTACGGGCGCTTCCAAAGCGTTATGTTTGATAAAGATACGCTGATTGTCTCCTATGATTATGAGCGCGGTGAGCCACGGGGCGCGCGTAAAAAAGGGACCAATCCGGAGCATTTGGGCGACTGTATAGAATGTCAGATGTGTGTGCAAGTATGCCCTACTGGTATCGACATTCGTGATGGTTTACAAGTGGCCTGTATTCAATGTGCCGCGTGCGTCGATGCCTGTAATGAAGTCATGGATAAAGTGGGTTATCCCCGTGGCTTGATTCGCTATACGACAGAACGGCAACTGGCAGAAAAAGAGAAAAGCCGAGTATTTCGCCCACGGTTTTTTGCCTATTTAGCGCTACTGACCGTGCTTTGCGGTGGTGTCGTTTATGCCTTGACCGATCGTGTCCCCTTAGAGATTGATATTCGCCGTGACCGTAATCAGTTGTCATCGATCAATACTCAAGGCATGATTGAAAACAGCTATATCGTCAAGCTGACCAATAAAACACAAGAGCCGCATATCTATAAGATAACCCTTGCCCCGCAAGAAGGTCTGAGTTTGGAATTGCGTTTTAATGATGTACCATTAGAAGCGGGTGAAAGCTTTGATATGCCCGTCAGTATTTATGGTGATCCTGATGTCATTGAATCTGGTCAAACACTTGTTACCCTAAATGTGAACAGCAATGATGGTCAGTACATGGTCAGCAAACAAAACGTCTTTACCACCCAAGGTCAGTAAACGCTTGCGTGTGGCAAGTGTAGACTCATATATTTTACCCGTTAGTCATTGACGAGCGGGTTATAGATTATCATTAAATTGACAGCCGTTAGCCGTCAATTTATCCGTCGATACCACTGTATAGATATCCGATAACTGGATACCTATAAACAGCTATTTGATTAATAGGTATTTTATGTCTACTCCAGCACCAAATTTTAAGCACCAAGATAGCCAGCCATGGTATAAAAACTATATGGTGGTTATCTTTGTGATTGGCATGCCAGCCTTTGTGGTGATTGCTTGCCTCTGGTTTGTTTATTACTCCTATCAGATCCGTGACAGTGTGGTTCGTGACGATTGGTATATGGATGGCAAGACGCTTTATCATGATGTGTCCCGTGACAAGCTGACTTATGACTTAGACCTGCATGGCGAGATGCAGTTTGCCGATGACGGTAATATTGTGTTTTATTTGAATTATCCTGAGCAAAGCTTACAATCGGGCAAATTACTTAATGGCACCCCGCTTACTTATCCTGATAAATTAGATTTATCAATCTCCCATGCGACCGACATCAAAAAAGATCGTGATGTGGTGTTACAGCATCAAGAAGGTAATAAATATAGCGCTAAGGTAGATATTGACCCCGTAAAAGCCAAGTACTATTTGCAAGTGAGCAATGAAGGCAAAGATGATTGGCGTATGCAAGATGTGGCAAAATTGCCACGTTCAAAGGTTAGTTTTGACCCGCTACCAGTATTTGCTGAGAGTTAACTTATATAAATATAGACTGCGTAGATTCAGCTAATAATCAATTCATTAAGACATAAAAAAACCAGCCATGAATAAGCTGGTTTTTTTTGGCTATTATTTGGCTATAGTGAGTGAAAAGTGATATCGAACCATCACGCACTGCTGATATCAATTTTTCTTGCTTGCTGTGCCTGCGCAGACAGAGGCGACAAAAAATTAATATCAGCAAAATTTAGCCATTTTTAGCCCATTTAGATATTCATCGATTGAATTGAAGACACGCCCTAGATAACAGGATTAATTGTTGGAATCTTCTGTGTGGGTCGACTGCTTTCTATCGTTTTATCTGACTGTTGCTTACTGGCAAACTTTGGATTAAAAGTTTGCGTTTTTGGCGCGACTGGTAAGCCAATTTCAGCCAAGCTACCGGTCTGCCCTGCCTGAATATTATTCCCTTCGAATAGGCGCTCATTATCATCACGATCAAGACTTAACCCCTCAAAGTCAAACAATTCACGATCGGCTAATTGCGATGGGGCAACGTTTTGCATCGCTTTAAAGATAGAGGCCAAACGCTGCGGATGAGCATTATCCCATTCGCGTAGCATGTCATTAATAATGGCGCGTTGCAGATTGGTCTGGCTGCCACACAAGTTACATGGAATAATCGGGAATTCTTTCAATTTTGCGTATTTAATGATGTCTTTCTCTTCGACATAGGCCAATGGGCGAATAACCATGTTTTGCTTGTCATCACTGAGCAGTTTCGGTGGCATGGATTTTAACGTACCACCATGGAACAAGTTTAGAAAGAAAGTCGCGAGCATGTCATCACGATGATGACCAAGAGCAATTTTAGTCGCACCAATTTGTTTGGCAAAACCATACAATGAGCCACGACGCAAACGCGAACATGCCGAACAATAGGTCTTACCTTCCGGCACCACGCTTTTGACGATACTATAAGTGTCCTTTTCTAAAATATAGTGGGCAATGCCCTGCTCGTTTAGATACGCTGGCAAAATATCCTCAGGATAACCTGGCTGCTTTTGATCCAAATTAACCGCGACGATATCAAAATTAATCGGTGCAATACGTTTTAGCAGCAATAAAATATCCAGCAAAGTATAGCTGTCTTTGCCTCCTGAAACACAGACCATCACCACGTCACCCTCTTCGATCATATTAAAATCACGAATCGCCCAAGATACTTGTCTACGCAGTTTCTTCTGTAGCTTGCGAAACTGTGCTGATTGAGTAGGTGATAACTGCTCAGCCATCAAATCATCCTCAGCGGCATCATCATCTTCCATGCCATCAGTCTCTAAAGTATAGTCTGCCCTACCTGCATCAGCAGACATCTCATCAAACTCTGGCGTAATTTTTGGCGTAAACAAGGTCGCTGCAGTCATAAGTTACTCAATATCTTTACAAGGGTGATTTTGCTATACAGCAAACTGCTATCACAGTGCTGTCATACATGATGGGCAAGCGTTAACACTGATGCTTTAAAAGCAGCAATTATAACAAAATTTGCTCACAGTTTGAAAAGAGGACATTAAATAACGGCTGCATGGTTATGTAATAGCCGTATTTTTGCTAAAATAACCGTTTTTCGTAAACCAATAATAGATACCATTATGACTAACGTTACTTCGCACAGCACCTCCAATAATCAAGCCTCCGATACTGACTTAAATGCTCTGCATAAAAGCCAAAATGCCGTTGTGCTATTGTCGGGCGGGCTTGATTCGGTGACTTGTTTGTATTGGGCCAAGGCACGTTATGCGTCGGTGACTGCAGTCAGCTTCAACTATGGTCAACGCCATAATAGTGAGCTTGTCGCCGCAAAAAATATCGCCGAAACGGCAGCGGTCAACCATCGCATTATCGATATTGATATCGCTCAGCTTGGTGGCTCATCATTGACGGATCACAGTATGATGGTTCCTGATGGGGATGCAGAGAAGTTCCCTAATAAAAAACGTGATGAGATTGATAACGATGCCATTCCAAACACCTATGTACCGGCTCGTAATACCATATTCTTATCTTATGCCTTAGCCGTCGCTGAAGTGACCGACGCCAACCATATCGTTATCGGCGTCAGCTCAGTCGATTATTCAGGTTATCCAGATTGTCGTCCTGAATACATTGCCGCCTTTGAGCACATGGCAAACTTGGCGACAAAAGCGGGCGTTACAGGCCATCATTTATCCATTCAGACGCCATTACAGCAGCTGTCAAAAGCAAAAACCATCGAGCTTGGGCTGTCATTGGGTGTCGATTATGGTCAGACAATTTCTTGCTATCAAGCCGACGCAAATGGTCTTGCCTGCGGTGTTTGCGATAGCTGTACCTTGCGCCGCCAAGGATTCGCCCAAGCAGGTATCGCTGATCCTACTCATTATCAACCTTAACAGTTTAAGTACTCATAGCGACAGACAGTATAACTAAACATTAGCGAAACATTCGCTTGCATTAACACAGCACGCCGCCGTTGTATTTTAATTACGATACTTGCTATGGTATGGACGATTCTCTCTGTCATCAGATAGACAACCGATAGAGAAATACCCTTATTTACCTCAGTAATTTAATTTTTGAGTAAAAATCTACAAAATTGACGCTACCCTTGAGAGGATGTTTATGAAGTTTTTGCCAGTATTACCCCTAGCCTTAGCGGCTCTTTTTGCCATACCACAGGCCAATGCTACCGATATCGAGCAAGACAATATTAATACCTGTGTGAGCGGGGCCGTCAAATATAAAGTTGCTGATAAAAATAACGCGACCAAACTGTGCAATTGCACCATTGGCGTTCGTAGCAACATGACGATCGGTCAAATGTGGGAAATTGAAAGCTACGCCCAAGACAAGAAAGACCCGTCAGGCCTATCTTACGTGAAGGAAATGCAAAAAGACTTGCAGCAATGCACCGTCGGCTTAGATCTAAAGAAACCACAAAAACCGGCATAATTGATAAAAGGTTCAACACAAAAAAGACTGGTCATTACCAGTCTTTTTTGTTGCCAATGAATAAGTGAAGTGTAAAACTGAGTATTTATTTCTGCTAATCTGCCTATAATAAGACAATCATAACTCAAACAAACATTAAAATGACTAAGGACTTTACCATGGCTAAACCAACCACAGAAACTATCGCCCTGCCCGACTTTCCAGTGACGATGGTGCGTGAGCTCGATGGTCACTTTATTCATGATGACATTGACCTAAAAGACTTGGTTGCGCATACCGACAAAGGACTGATCCTTTATTTTTATCCAAAAGACAGCACTCCAGGCTGCACCACACAAGCGACAGAATTCACGGCGCGTCTTAGTGAGTTTGATGATTTGGGCTATGATATTGTCGGGGTCTCCCGTGATAGTGTCGAATCTCATGAAAAGTTTATCGCGAAATATGATCTACAGATTCCACTTATCAGTGATAGCAACGAAAAACTATGCCAGTACTTTGAGGTCATAAAAGAAAAAAACATGTACGGTAAGATAACGCTAGGTCTGGTACGCTCAGCTTTCGTATTCGATAAAGACGGCAATCTCACGCATGCGCAGCGCAATCTACGCGCCAAAGATTATACTGAGCGTTTACTGACGATATTAGCGCCATAACTTTTATTATGGTTATTGGCACTAATTATTGGTCATAAAATAGCGTTTATCATAAAATAGCGTTTATTGAGTCGCTGAGCCCAAACGATTAAAAGCCAACGTCTTATCAGTCACTCACATCCTATAAAATATAACTACTTGAGAACAATATGAAAAACCAGTCCGACACCGCTGTCGATAGCACAAACCATCAAGTCACCCGTAAAGTCTCTGTTGCCATCATTGGTGCAGGTACAGCAGGACAAAACGCCTTTCGCCAAGCCAGTAAAATCAAAGACGATGTCGTCATTATTAACGAAGGCTTTTGGACGACGACTTGTGTCACTGTAGGCTGTATGCCTAGCAAACTATTGATCGCAGCGGCTGACCGTGCACATGATGCCAACCATTCTGCTGAATTCGGTATTCATGCGACTGCCCAGATAGATGGCAAGCGAGTTATGGAGCGTGTGCGCGATGAGCGCAGTCATTTCGAAAGCTATCTCGAAGAGCAAGTAGATAGCTGGCCTGATCACAAAAAAATAGCGGGTCACGCTCATATCAATAAACAAGGTCTGATTGAGGTCAATGATGAGGTGATTGAAGCAGAAAAAATCATCGTGGCCACAGGCAGCTCGCCTTTTATTCCAGAAGGTTGGGCGGACAAGCTTGGCGATACCTTGCTGACCTCTGACACTGTTTTTGAGCTGCCAGATTTACCAAAATCTATGGCGGTCGTTGGTGCAGGTGCCATTGGCTTGGAGCTCGCCCAAGCATTTAATCGCTTGGGTGTGGATGTGACATTATTTAATCGCGTCAAAAAAGTTGCTGGACTAAAAGATCCAGACATTAGCAATAAGGCCATCGACTGCTTAAGCCGTGAGCTGACGATGCACTTAGGTAGTAAAATTAACAATGTCGGTGTACAAACGGCTGAAGGCAATAAAGGTTCACTCGCTTTTATTGACTATGAAGACAGCGCAGGTGAGACACAGCAATGGCAAGGGGAATACGTACTGGTCGCGACAGGTCGCCGTAACAATATTGACGAGCTAGGTGTTGAAAACCTAGGCGTTGTACTCGATGAAAAAAACCGCCCAAAAGATCTGAGCAAGAAAACCGGTCAAATCGGTGATTTGAATGTCTTTATCGTTGGCGATGCTAACGCCAATATTCCACTGTTACATGTGGCCAGTGATGAAGGTTTTAGTGCAGGTAATATGGTCTGTGACAATAAAGACGCCGCCTATATCCGTCCACCAGCGGTTCCCTTTTCTATCGTGTTTTGTTCGCCCCAAATTGTTAATGTCGGTATGTCTCTACCAGAAATACAACAAGATCCAGAGTTGGAATATGTCATTGGTCGCGTCAGTTTTGATAACCAAGGTCGCAGTCGTGTGATGGGTGTCAATTGTGGTCTATTGCATATCTATGGATGCAAAAAAACCGATAAAATCTTAGGCGCTAGCATGGTAGGTCCTGATGCCGAGTATATCGGTCATATACTCGCTATGGCGATTACCAATGACTTGAGTATCAAAGCCATGCTCGACACTCCTTTCTATCATCCAACGATACTAGAAGGTTTGCGTACCGCGCTACGTGATGTCCAGTATAAGATGGAAATACCTTTCCAATCTCAAGACACACAAAAAGATAACTCTTAATGGATACCTCAGTCACACTTTCCAAGAAGTAAGGGCTTAGTCTCAATCACCACTCATGTTATGTTTGATTGCTTTGATAACTTGAGGTAGTTTATAGCCAAGCATCTCGTGTACAAAACTTTGTACAAACACACCCTGCATGGACGAAAAAATGCCAATCGCCAGTGTTACCGACTTTTTTAAAGAGATTATTCGTGACCTGCATACTAGCCTTTACCTCGCTTTGGGCGGCTCTATAGACGAAGAGTCATTCGATTGGACATCGCAAGCAGTAGAATTGGTTAGCACTGGTATCAAAATCCTAATACTGCTTGCAGTATTGGGGTTTTGTTATTGGTTGGCTATTTATATTGTCAAAAAAAGCAAATCCCGCATTCGACTAAATGAGCGCCGTGCCAAAATCGTCCGTTCCGTTTTGCGTTATATCTGGATAGTTACCAGCTTGATTGCCATTATGAGCCAAATTTACTTTGAGCCAGAGACTATCAAGGCCACTGCAAAAGCCAGTACATGGGCGGGTATTTATTATGTACTTTGGACGTCATCTGGACAGATTATTCACAGAGTGCTACAGCATTATGGTCTCAACGCTTCTATAGAGCAGCTGCTTCAAAACATCTTGTCAGTGCTGCTATTGGTACTCGGACTTGCCAGCGTCATGGCGCAATTTGGTTTTGATATTGTCTCATTGGTCGCAGGTTTAGGGATTGTGGGCTTGGCAGTCGGTTTTGCTGCCCAATCAACGCTTGCTAATTTCATTGCGGGTATTACCATTTTGCTCGAACAATCTTTTCAGGTTGGCGACTGGATTCATATCAATGACAATGAAGGTCGTGTCGTACTCATTGCGTTACGCACCACCCATATTTTAACTCGAGACAACATCACCGTCATTATTCCCAACTCTAACGTTGCCTCTTCTGAAGTGACCAATTTAACCTCCAAGAACTTTATTCGCTTTGATATTCGTGTGCGTATCGCTTTTGAAGATGATATCAACACTGCTCGCAAGGAAATTTTGCAAGTCCTTGCTGATACTGAAGTGGTGCTCAATCGTCCTGAATGCTCAGCTACCGTGGATGAAATTGGTGAGTACGGAGTGTTTTTTATCGTGCGTTTTTGGGTCAAGCCTGCCGCTGTCGCGCGCATGCCCAAAATCAAGGAAGGTCTAAAAGAGGATATCAAGCGTGCCTTTGATGCCGCCAACATCTCAACCCCTTACCCGCATATGCGCCTACTGATGCCAAAAGATGTCGATTATCCTATCGCGACCAAACCCTTTGCGACCACAACGCAGGTCGTATCAGAAAAACGGCCACTGACTAAGGGTGATAAATAACATTTATTAAGGGATGTCCCTAATCTGGAAAAGTAAATTCGAAAATCTTAAGCGACAGAGACTACTTCAAACATGGTCCTCTATGATATGGCCAAAGCAGCTAGCGTAGCTTGTAAGGTCTAAAAAAAGCTCATATATTTTGATAGCTTATATAGTCAGTCCAATATGAAAAAGATACAGCGAGACTGGGATGAATTTTTTGCAGCCTCTGTCGGCATAGGCACAGCAAGCCAGAAAAATTTATATAGTCATTCCACTATAAAAATATTACAGCGTTAACCTCGCTTGAAGTATCAAATATACATCTACACTCGGTTGCCTTGTACTACTTTTAAATTGAATCGACTATAGCAGTTTCGCGTTATTAAATAACTTATCCATTTTATTTAGTATTAACTATATATTAAATATAAGCCTAAAGATTTGCTTATGGATTACTATAACTATTATCATATAAATGCAGCATTTTAAAAAAAAAGACAATAACCCAAATCGGAGTAAATAATGATTACCCATGTCCCTGATGTGACTTTCAAAACTCGTGTTCGTGATGAATCTATTGGAGGAGATAACCCATTCACATGGTATGACCTCACCACAGATGAGTTATTTGCCAATAAAAAAGTGGTTGTGTTCTCACTACCAGGTGCCTTTACGCCAACGTGTTCGACCAGCCATCTACCTCGTTATGAAGCGCTTTACCCTGAGTTTAAGGCGTTAGGCGTAGATGAAATCGTTTGTATTTCTGTCAATGATGCCTTTGTCATGTACCAATGGGGCCTAAAGCAAAACCGTGAAAACGTTTTTTTGCTGCCTGATGGCAATGGTGAGTTCACTCGTAAAATGGGCATGCTAGTGGATAAGAGTAATCTTGGCTTTGGTATGCGCTCATGGCGTTATTCGATGCTTGTCGACAACAAAGCCATCAAAAAAGTGTTTAAGGAACCTGATTTTGGCGACAACTGTCCAATAGACCCATTTGAAGTATCAGATGCAGACACTATGTTAGATTATTTGAAAAGTAATGCTTAACCACAATGCTTAAGTACATTGACTTTTGACTTCTATTGTCAGAAGTCAATAGATACTCAAGTACTGAGGCTCAAATACTGTCGAACTGCCAAACTGCATAGTCCTTGAACATAAGGGCTACGCAGTTTTTTTGTGGTTTTTTACAAGAACTTCTATCTCTGAGCGGTGTTATTTTCCTCATTTGACTGCAATTTATCTCATTTGTATTACCATACTAAAATGAGGACACGCCTTAGATTAAAAACCAATAATGAGCCATTTTTTTAATCTGACGCTATAGCCAAAATACCCTAAAAATGCGACGGTATTGCTGATATCAATTTTTTGTCGCCTCTGTCTGCGCAGGCACAGCAAGCAAGAAAAATAGATATCAGCAGTGCGTGGTGTATCTGTACTATTTTTCACTCACTATAGTTTTCACTCACTATAGATAGCAGTAGTTTTAATAACACCTTAACGCCAAAATTTTAAACGCCGTCTTTTAATCAAAGCCACTTAAACCATCCATAGCGTAATTATGGTAAAATTGACGGTTAAACATCTTATCTTATGATGTGCCTTATTTATCATTACTTATCAATTTAGCCCACAGGTATCCGTATGACCGAAACAACCGCGCCAGCCCTTGCCGCCGCATCTTCACCAGCGTTGTCAGAAGCACTTTCACCAGCGATCTCAGCAGAGTTGTCACTTGAGCTGATTATCACTTGTGCCGATGGGCTTGAGGCACCACTACAGACTGAGCTGACGAGTTTTGGTATTGCAAGCGATATCAAAAGTACGGGGCGTCTGACCGTTACGGGTACGTTGCGTGACTTATATACTATATGCCTATGGTCTCGGGTAGCGTCACGGGTATTGATGTTAATCAAACGCAGAAACATTAATGCTGAGTATGATGTGGCCGAGCAGCTTTATGGTTTGGCAAAATCGGTCAATTGGACGGAGCAATTCAACTTAGAACAAACCTTTGCCATCCGTCTGTCCGTCGATAAACGCGTCGCCGTCAATCAACAGTTTGCGATGCTACGTATCAAAGATGCCATTGCTGATACCTTTAATGAAGTTTATGACAGTCGCCCTAACGTCGATAGCAAACATCCAGATTTTGCTATTTTTGCGACGGTCAATGACAAGCAAGCTGAACTGTATTTAGATTTGTCAGGCACCAGTTTGCACCGCCGTGGCTATCGCGTGGCGATGACCGAAGCGCCATTAAAAGAAAACTTAGCAGCAGCTTTGCTTTATAGCGCGGGCTGGCATAAGAAAAATGACGCTGGCGACGCGCCTTTCTATAATGCCTTAGTCGATCCAATGTGTGGCTCTGGCACCTTTATCATTGAAGCGCTACTCATGCATTGTGATTATGCGGTGGGTATCGACAAAGCCGCCAATCAATTTGGTTTTTACCAATGGCAGCATCATGACGAGACGCTATGGCAGCAGATGATTGATGATGCTCAGACACGTTTCCGTGAAGGCTTAGCCATCGCTAATGAGCAGCCAGATACCTTACCGCTCATTTTAGGGTTCGATGCTGATAGTGGCGCTATTATCGCCACAGAGAAGAACCTTATTGCCGCTGGTTTACAAGACTTGCTACCGCTACTCGACATTGAAACCCGCGCCCTTGACCAGCTAAGCAGCGTGCTAAAGCCGTTGGTCGATGATGGTCGATTGAGTAATCCTTTAATTATCACCAACCCACCTTACGGTGAGCGTTTGGGTGATGAAGAAATGATTAAGCCCTTGTATCAAGCGATTGGGCTTATCTTGCAAGACAGCTTTGCCGGTAGTGGCATTGACCCGATGCTTGGTATATTGGCCTCTCATGTCGAGCAAGTCGATATCTTACCGATTAAAGAACCAAAAACCTTACGTTGTCATAATGGTGCCATTACCGTTTATTTCCGCTATGGCAAGTTGATTGCAGGGCAAACAGGTAATCTTGTGAGCCGTTTTGAAAAGCGTGAGATCGAAGTAGAAGACGGTCAAGACTTTATCAATCGCCTGCAAAAAAATCTTGCTAAACTCAAGAAACTGGCCAAAAAAGACAATGTGAGTAATGTGCGTGTCTACGATGCCGATTTGCCTGACTTTAAGGTCGCTATCGACTTATACGGTGACTATGCGCACGTGCAAGAATATGCACCACCAAAAACTATTCCACCTGAGACCGCCAAAAAACGCTTTAATCTAGCTTTGATGGGTATTCGTGAAGTGTTTGATATTAATCGCGAACAAATCTTTATCAAAACTCGGGCACGCCAGTCTGGTAATGATCAATATAGTAAGCAGAACACCACAGAAAAGCGTGGCAAGTTTCATGTTGCTCGCGAAGATGGCGCGTATTTCTACGTCAACTTTACCGACTATCTCGATACCGGTTTGTTTATTGACCATCGTAATATGCGCGCGCGGATTAAAGACAACAGTCGTAATAAATCAGTATTGAATTTATTTGCTTATACCTGTACCGCAAGTGTACATGCGGCATTGGCTGGCGCGAAAAAAGTCACCAGCGTTGACTTGTCACAGAACTATCTCGATTGGGGCAAGCAAAACTTTGTGCTCAATGGTTTGGACGTCAGCCACAATAAATATCAATTCGTTGCTGCCGATATTTTTGAGTGGATTAAGGAAAATACCGAGCAATTCGATATTATCTTTATCGATCCACCGACCTTTTCAAACTCGAAAAAGTTCCAAGGTACTTTTGATGTGCAGCGAGATCATGCCGCTATTATTAACCGCGCTATGAACCGCTTGACCGCTGATGGTGTGTTGTATTTTTCTAATAACTTTACGCGCTTTGAGCTCGATGAGCAGTTAATCGAGCGCTATGACATCGTTGATATCACCCAAAAAACCATTGGCTTCGATTTTAATATCAAAAAACCCATTCATCAGAGTTTTGAGATTCGTCACCGTCAAAGCCTGTAATCAAGCGCTTATCGATACAAGAGTGCTAGACAAATAGAGAAATTCATCTCAGCAGTCTAGCTCCTCAAAATTTGGATTTTTTGCCCAATGACGATGAAACACAATAATGACCCAATCTACTTTGATTGGGTCATTTTTTGTTGTTATGATAGAGCGTTATCAAGCGATGGTCTTGCACCAATTTTGGTTCAACATCGCTTTTATTTTCATTATTTCATACCAAAAATTTTTACGCTAACAACAGGGACAATCTCATGGCATTATCACTTAATAAAGGCGGTAATTTATCGCTAACCAAAACGGATCCAAATTTAACCAAGCTACTTATCGGTCTTGGCTGGGATGAGCGTGCTACTTCTGGTGCCGAGTTCGACCTTGATGCTAGCGTATTTTTATTAAACACTGCTGGCAAAGTGCGCGGCGATCATGACTTTATCTTCTATAATCAGCTCAAGTCTGACAATGGTGCGGTTGAGCATACTGGTGACAACCGTACTGGCGAAGGTGACGGTGATGATGAAGTCGTCAAAGTAAACCTAACCCAAGTACCTGCCGATGTCGATAAAATCGTCGTCACTGTCACCATTCACGATGCGGCAGCTCGCAGCCAAAACTTTGGGCAAGTAGCCAACGCTTTCATCCGTGTCGTCAATGAAGATACTGGCACCGAAGTAGTACGTTTTGATTTGGCAGAAGACTACTCTGTTGAGACCGCAATGGTATTCGGTGAAGTCTATCGTCATAACGGCGAATGGAAATTCCGCGCCGTTGGTCAAGGCTATTCTGGCGGCTTGCAAGCCATGTGCCAGCAATACGGCGTCGATATCTAAACCCGTGTTTAGATGATATCATTATCACAATTGGGGTGATAAGCACTGCTAAAACTAGCATTCAAAGTACCTTCATTGGCATTCAAAGCACCTTTATTAGTTAGCTATGCTAAGTAGCTTTGTAGAGTTCTGAATAAGCTAATGAATAACGTACTTTTAGTTGCAAAATAGCCACAATTATTGATAGCTAAACGACCAATAATGCTTTATGTTTCGTTTAGAATTATGCATAAAAAAGTGGTTAGCGATAACCGCTTTTTTGTGCTGTGTCTATAATAGACAACCTTAGCTTTACGCAACTAGACAGGATGTGTCATGAGACATTTTTATTTAGACTTTATCTTCACGGCCATTGCCTTAGCGGTCGCGGCATGGTGGGGATATTCGCATGGCGGTATGGGTGGTATGATTTCCACTCTCTCGATTACTGCTATTTTGGCCGTTATGGAAATCTCGTTGTCTTTTGATAACGCAGTGGTCAATGCCTCAGTCCTAAAGGGCTGGGACGAATTTTGGAAAAAGATATTTTTAACGGTTGGTATTTTAATCGCCGTATTTGGTATGCGCTTGGTGTTCCCCATTGTCATCGTCGCGGTTACCGCTGACCTTGGTATGATGCAAGTTATAGATTTGGCATTGAATGATCCTAAAGAATACTCAGCAAGACTAATGGCACATCATGCTGAAATTTCAGCATTTGGTGGTATTTTCTTACTACTGGTCTTCTTAAACTTTATATTCGATGAAAAAGAAGTGCATTGGTTTGACTGGCTTGAGAGCCGTCTTGCGAAGCTAGGCAAAGTGGATGCCATGAGCGTCTTCGTTGCGCTTATTGTCTTGATGATTTCAGTATCTTGGGCCACCGCTGAACAAGCTTCTGCCGTTTTGATTGCGGGTGTTTGGGGTATCTTAGTTTATCTAGGTGTACAGGTAGTCTCTGGTATGCTTGAAGGTGATCTGGAAGAAGATCTAGAAAACGGAGAAAATGGCTCGGGCGCTGCGGCGACCAGCGCGATTATGAAAGGCGGTATTATTGGCTTCTTGTACTTAGAAGTTCTTGATGCTTCTTTCAGTTTCGATGGCGTAATTGGCGCATTTGCAATTACCAATGACGTTATTGTTATTATGCTCGGTCTTGCAATCGGTGCAATGTTCGTGCGTTCGATGACGATCTTCTTAGTCGATAAAGGCACGCTTGATGAATTTGTCTATCTTGAGCATGGTGCGCATTACGCCATCGGCGCTTTAGCCATTATCATGCTGTTATCGGTGAAGTTTCATGTACCAGAAATTATCACTGGTCTTATCGGTATTGCCTTTATTGGTTGGGCGTTTGTGGCCTCACTCAATTATCGCAAACAAGAAGCAAAATCTCTCAACTGATAAACAGTGAGTTTGAAGCGTAGTAAGCATCAAACATAATACGTTTTGTTTAGCATAATACGTTTTAATGACAGGTTATACCAAGATGTTGGTATAACCTGTTTTCGTTTATGAGCATTTTTTATTTACGGCATGCAACTTTTACAAAGTTTTTCAGCTGCTTATTATCTGACCCTTTAGCCAACTTCTGAAGACTCATAAAATACTTTGCGATAACAATATCTTAACCACTGTTACTAGGTTTGTTAAAAAGTATCAGAGTTGCAGCACTGATATGTCCCTTAGTAACCATCTGGTAAGTGCACAAAATACGCCTTGCTTACTGAGCAAACGCTTAGTATAGTAAAACGTAATGATATGCAGGGTATGGCATACAGGTAGTTTTTTTATGATTTACCCACATATATCAGTCACTGCATAATTTTAGTTCATTTATCTCACAACCCAATCCACTTAATTATTAATCTAAAGGATATTTATATGGCTATTAGCTTAACAAAAGGCGGCAACGTAAACTTATCAAAAGAAGCACCAGGTTTGACCAATATCACGGTCGGTCTTGGCTGGGATCCACGCGCCACTGACGGTCAAGAATTTGACTTGGATGCAATTGGCTTCTTGGTCAATGAAGCAGGTAAAGTTCGTAACGACCAAGATTTTATCTTCTTCAATAACTTAAAATCAGACAATGGCGCGGTCGAGCATACTGGCGATAACCGCACTGGTGAAGGCGATGGCGATGATGAAAAAATCAAAATCAACCTTGCTAGTATCCCTGCTGATGTCAGCAAAGTTGCTATTTGTGCCATCATTTATGAAGGTCAAAGCCGTAACCAAAACTTCGGTCAAGTAGGTGAAGCCTATATCCGTGTCGTAAACGACAATGGCGATACTGAAATCGCTCGTTATGACCTATCAGAAGACGGTAGCACTGAAACTGCGATGATCTTTGGCGAGTTGTATCGTCACAGCGGTGATTGGAAATTCCGCGCCGTTGGTCAAGGCTTCAGCGGTGGTCTTGGACCATTAGCTGGCTCTTATGGCGTCAACGTTTAGACGTTTATTAATAGCAACGTTAATCACTCAAACAGTTAATAGCGGCAGTCAGACACCTGATTGTCGGCTATCTACATAAGCCATCAAGTATGCCCTTTTAAAGCATTTGATGGCTTTAAATTTAATAGCGTCTCTAAAATCAATCAAGTTAATGATTTAGAATCACAGATGTCATATTAAAAAAGCATATTTCAACTGTATTAGAATAAGGATTTGCACCCCATGGCCGCAACGTTTAGCTTAATCGGTACCATCGAGCCTTTTTTACATTGCAATCTCAAAAAAGGCGACTCGATCTATTGTGAAGCCAACGCGATGGTCATGATGGAATCCAATCTTGAGCTTAAAGGTAAGTTGCAAGGTGGCCTCATGCAATCATTGATGCGCCGTTTTGCGAACGATGAATCATTGTTTCAGCAGCAGATTGAAGCGGTGAATGGTGAAGGCGATTGTTTGCTTGCGCCAACCTTAGATGGTGATATGCAAATCATTGATGTCGGTAATCAGCAATATACCTTGAGCGATGGCGCTTTCGTCGCTGCACAAACGGGTGTCGATATCAGAGCCAATATTCAACGTAACCTTGGCGGCGCAGTGTTTGGTGATACTGGTGGCTTTATGGTTATGCAGACGCAAGGTCAAGGTCAGGTCGTGGTATCTGGCTTTGGCTCGTTGTTTGAGATTGATGTCACCCCAGAAAAAGACGTCATCATCGATAATGGTCATGTGGTCTGCTGGGACTCAAATCTTGAGTACAAGCTGTCGGTCTCAACCAGCAAGAAGAAAGGTATCATGAGCAGCATCATCAATTCAGTCACTAGTGGCGAAGGCATGGTGTTGAACTTCTCCGGCAATGGTAAAGTCATTATCTGCTCACGCAATCGTGACAGCTATCAGGGCTGGCTACAAAGCATCTTGGGCAGTAGCTCCGGAGGTCGTGGTGGCGGTGGTGGTTTTTTAGATAATATTTTATAACTTAATTTTTCAAGACAACTCTACTCACAATTTATCACCCACAATTATTATAATATCATGTACAAAAATTTGATTAGTGAGGAAAACAAGTGCAAGTACTACGCCTTGTAGACTAAGCGAGTTTGACACAGCTAATCGTACTTTTGAGAGTGATATAAGGATTTTATCATGGCAGTTAGTTTACAAAAGGGACAAAAAATATCCCTAAGCAAAGAAGCCGGCGGCGATCTG
This sequence comes from Psychrobacter glaciei, assembly GCF_014652895.1. Taxonomy (GTDB): domain Bacteria; phylum Pseudomonadota; class Gammaproteobacteria; order Pseudomonadales; family Moraxellaceae; genus Psychrobacter; species Psychrobacter glaciei. The sequence goes on along the minus strand of NZ_BMZR01000003.1, from coordinate 186,654 downwards.
ACTCAAGTAAAATTGGGTCTAGGTTGGGACGTAGCACAAGGACCGCAAGAGAAAAAAGGTGGCTTCTTAGGCAAATTATTTGGCGGCGGTAGTGGCGGCGATTCTATCGACTTGGATGCTTCGTGCATCATGTTCGATAGCAACAAGCAGGCAGTCGATGCCATTTGGTTCAGCCAGCTTAAATCAAAAGATGGCAGTATCGTACACACAGGCGACAACCGTACTGGCGACGGCGATGGCGATGACGAAGTTATCAACGTCGATCTTTCAAGAATCCCTGCTAATGTCGTCTCGCTGGTATTTACCGTCAATAGCTTTACCGGACAGACGTTTGAAACAGTAGAAAACGCTTTTTGCCGTATTGTGAACGCCAATAATAACCAAGAAGTCGCGCGCTATAACCTATCAGCGCAAGGCAGTCATACAGCGATGGTAATGGCAAAAGTCTATCGTCATAACAACGAATGGAAAATGCATGCCATTGGCGAAACCGCTTCAGGTCGTACTTTCCATGATTTGATGCCTGCTATTACGCCACATGCTTAATAACTTATAAAGTCTAAATAGTTTTTGCTCGTAACGCTTGAAAATCAACATTTTAAAACGTTAACGCTCAAAAGCAATCAGCCCGTCTATTTATAATAGACGGGCTGATTTTTTGTATTAAGGGGTGCTATTCGAGCACTTACTTACTACCACGTTTCCAGCTAAAGCCCCAATTAAAGGCTTTATCCATTTCTTGATGACCTTTAAAGTACTGGTTAATACGTTCAACATTGATACTGCCTTGTTGGTTGACCAAACGCGCAATGGCACACATTGGCAAGTTGCCTGTGCCTTCTGTTAAGCGCGTCTCAATCGGCGACTGATCGGGCACATGAATGGTCACTACCCCATCCGTTTTTGCCCAGTTCGGCGCACCTTCGTAGATGAAGGCAAAGATAAATACTTCCTCAATTTGCGACCACTGCTGACCATTGATATCGAGCCACTCACCGCCACTCACTTGTCCTGTCCTATCATCAGCACGCAGACAGACGTAAGGTGCTGATTGCAAACTACCAAAGCGATTGCCTAAGGCCTGAATCAGGGTTTTTTCGCCATTTTTTAGATGAATCATCGCCCCAACATCAAGGTCAATACCGCCCGCTTTATGCTGCTTGAACAGATCACCCAACAAGCCTTTTTTCGGTGCTTGCTTATCCATATCTGGACGTTGGTTCCAGTTTAGGTTGACAGAGATTTTGCCAAAGTCATCGCGCTTCTTAAGATTGATACTGGATTGGTTTTTGGTTAAGGTAATTTTGCTCAAATTGATAGCAGGACTGGCTGGAATCGGTGGCGGCGTACTTGCTTGAGAGGCACTGCCCGCCTTTTGCGTATTGATTGGACGTTGAGTATTGATAGGTTGAGATTGACCCTGTGACTGGTTTTGATTTTGAGCCTGATTGCTATTTTGAGATGAGGACTGAGCTGGTGCTTCGTCGGCGATTTCAACGCCGAAATGCTCAGATAACGGCTTCAGACCGCCTTCAAAACCTTGGGCAATAAAGCGAAACTTCCAGCTGCCCTGCCGACGATAGCATTCTGCAAGGATAATGGCTTTTTCATTACGCCCAGCACTACTAAGCTGACAAGTCATCAGCACTTGACTGCCTTGCAATACTTGGATATCAACATCACCGATTTGCGCCAAGGCTTGCGCGCTAGAAAATGCCAAGGCAATTTTGTCAATATTCGCCGGTTGCGCTGCTAAATTAATATCAAAAAATCCGTCACTATCGTGACCTCGGAAGCTGACATTGCCGTCATCACTACGCGTCTGCCCATAAAATATCATATCGCCATCACCGCGCACTTTACCGTCAGTGGTCAGACGATAAGCAGCACAATCGATGGCATTTTGACTTAAAATGCGAATACTAATATTGTCCGTCGGTAGTGGCGCATTGGCACCAGCAATCAGTTTTTGAGGTTCGTTCTGGCTCATCATATGTCCTTTGAGTTATTTATTATATTAGCGTTTCTTAGGTTCACTATCGTCGTATAGTAGCATGGATAATGTCAGATTTTTAATCAGCACACTAAGGCGTGCTCTCAATTCAATCGATGGTCATCGAAATGGGCTAAAAATAGCTAAATCTTGCCAAACAATGTCAAATATAGTCAAGGAATTTTAGAATCGCTACAAGGCGACCGACCGCAGGTAGTACACTGAGTACATCTAGGACGGATAACACCGTAGCGGTTTAAAAGTGCTTTGACTATGGCTGACTAATATCTCGATATCATCTGCATTATTTTCCTTGTCTGACTGCAACTTATCTCATTTTCATAGCCATTTTTTAAATGAGGACACGCCCTAGAGCGTAGCATTTCTATATAATAGACTTTGCTATAAGCGACGGCGCAGCGTGGCTTTTTTGGCAACGGATGAGTATTGACCATCTTGACAAGAAACGTGCGACAATCACACCCAGTTATCCAATACCTATAACACTTACCTATAACATTGATAATAATGCTGAGAGAATTATGAGTAACCTTGCTAACGATAGCCTTTCTATGACCCCCGTTGCCACTTGGTTGGCAGAAGGTCAGTCTAGCCAGCGTGATATGTTAGCCAGCCTGCAAGCCCTAAAAGCACAAGCGCACTCGCCCTTTAATGTTATAGCGTCACACCGCCATGACAGACCTGAAATTTTCGAGTTTGCCGACAGCACATATATTGAGCCATCCAAAACCCTACTCGACAGTGATGAGCAAATCATACCTGAATCCGTTACACCGCGCTGGCAATTTGTCTTAGAGCAAGCCAAACAACACAACGTAAAAGTATTGCTGACTGGTCGTAATGGTATCGACTATGAAGCGCAGCGTGAGGCATTTAGTGCCGCTGGTATTCGATTATTAACAGGAGCAACCAGCGTCGCAGCGCTAGAGTGTATCGATGATAAATTTGCCTTTATGCAGCAGTGCCATGCCCATAATATTCCGGTGGCAGACGCTTGGCGCTTTGACAATACTGCTGAGCTTGCGGCTTTACTTAGCGAGCATGGTCATCAGCCTTTATGCGTCAAACCGGTCACCGGTATTTTTGCACAAGGCTTTTGGCGGCTAGATTTGGCCAAAGACGATGGCGAGCATTACGATAGCTTTGAGCATTTATACTTTACCGAAGAGAAAAAAATCAATACCGCGCAGTTTGTGAATGCCTACACTCATAGCCAAATAGTACATGAGCGCCCTATTCCGATGCTGCTGATGCCTTACTTATCAGGGCAAGAGTACTCTATCGATGTGGTGTGCGAATATGGTGAAGTACTGGCAGCCGTTACTCGTCATAAAACAGGCAAAATCCAGCATGTCGGCTACGAGCAGGACGTTATGGATGTGGTGATTCCATTAATTAAAGCCTTTGGTTGCGATGGTATCGTCAGCGTACAGACCAAGGCAGATGATGACGGTCAACACCGTGTCCTTGAGATTAACAGTCGTCCTTCTGGCGGTATCGGTTATACAGCGCATAGCGGTATCGATCTCACACAAGTCGGATTTGCTTATTGGCTAGGATTAACGGCAAAGCCACAGTTAGAGGACATTGCTCAAAAAATTAAGCCTTGCCAGGTGCGCTCGCTGATGATGAGCGTCAAAATTGAAGAGACAGACGCTGAGTAACTTACTAAGTGAGGATATAGTCATTCCACTATAAAAGTATTACAGCGTTAACCTCGATTGAAGTATCACATATACATCTACACTCGGTTGCCTTGTACTACTTTTAAATTGAATCGACTGTAAGCCTCATTGATAGTCAAGATCGTCAAGCACAAAAAAGGTTTTTAGATAGCAATCTAAAAACCTTTTTTACTGTTTACATCATACATTAACGATGAAAAACAACGGCTGAGAATTACTCGCCAAATACTAGCGTTGCTTTCTTAGGGGCATTCTTAGATGCAAGAACCCACAACAAGCTCAATACGATCGCTGAGCCGATAAAAATAATGATCGCTGAAGAGATTGCACTATCATGCGTATAACTCATAGACATCATATGGTTAGTAGCATCCATCTCCATAGCCGCCATACCAGTATAGTGCATACCACAAACGGCAAGACCCATAATGAACGCACTACCGAAACGCTGTAAGGTACCGCGTAGGTTAAATGCCAACCATAATGCTGCGATAGCAGCTACAATGGCAATAACCACTGAGGTGATCAGAAGTGGAATATTGTATGACATCGTAGCTTCCATCTGCATTGAAGCCATACCAGTATAGTGCATGGCTGCAACGCCAAGTCCAGTCAAGACACCACCGCCAATCAATTTACTCATGCTAGACGCACCGCGCCCTACGATCATGATACCAATAGCCACAAAACCAACCGCAAGCAGCATCGAAACAATTGTCATGCCCAGATTATAGGTAACTGGCATTTTCATATCGACTGCCATCATACCAATATAATGCATTGACCAAATAGCACCACCAATGGCAATCGAAGATAGCGCGACCCAAAAATATAGGTCTGATCCTGGCTTAGCAGATGGCACTCGAATGGCAAGATTTAGACCCACATAAGAGCCGAACACTGCGATGGCATATGAAACCAACACCAAAAGCAGGTTATATTCAACTTCAATCATTTTTTCGCCTTTTGTATTTAATAAGAACTGAGCCTTTTAGCGTAGACTTGAATAAGCCTTTATACGCCATGCGCTCACTATTGTTTTATATAGACATTGAGTGGTCTATGATTCATTTTGTTTACCCGATGGTAAATTCACAAATATTGGTACTACCAGCACCGCAGCTGGTTTCCTCAACTTGGACTGTCTCTATAGCAGGATTACTCGCCAAAAACCCTTCGATATAACCGATGACAAAATGACATCCTGAATGATTGCTGTCTGATGACTTACAGAATGGACATTTAATTAAAGAAACCACGTTATTTTTTGCTTTGACCTTACAAAACCCTTTCAAGGCTGGTACGAGTTCTCGGCTGATTGTCGTTGGCATTTTTAGCGGACTGCCAAGTGAATAATCACGTTGATAAATACCACCGCCAACCTTTCGTCCTAACTGATGCAGTGCAGTAGCACGCTGATCGCTAGGCAAGCTGGCCTCGTATTGGCTGACGATATCTGTTATTTTGGGGTATTGAGCACCAATAGCGGCTAACGTCGTTTTTTCATCCTCGCCTGTTTGCACAGGTGCTGATGAGGAGATATCTTCTTCATCAATTTCGAGTTTAAACAAGGTACAACCATCAATAGAGGACAAGTCGTCGATCAAATCCGCTTGCGTCTTAGCGCCTATACTTCTCGCAATCACATGAATGATGTTGCCACCACTGCCTGATGATTCTTGTCTCTGGGAGACGAGCTGATAACCTGCTTTGATAAGTGGTGAAATAACATTAACCAAACGAATGCGTTCAGAAGACGTCTCTAATGCACAAGAAAATTTCAAAAGTCATTCCTTTTCTAAAATACTGCTAAGCTTTTATACCAAACCATTTGTATAAATCAGACAGCGAGCTTCTATCTCGTTAACTGTTATGTCGTATAAATATGATGGGAAGGCAATATGTAAAATTCTTTTCTAACTATGCGATTAAACATAGAGTGACTAAACCGTCTTACTTGTAATAACTGATAAATTTATAGGCATAGTTATCAAACACAGCATTACTCGCAGCTATGCAATTCTTAGCTTTTTGTATATTTAAAAATAAAAAGTGAGCGCTAAAATAAGACAGGAACGGTGGTCTCAGATACGGGGTTACTTTTGAAATCTCTTTACGAGCAGTAGGCTACAGTAAAGTTTCTAAACAGTAATGAATTTTGATCGCATTATCACGATATTCTTATGGTCTAGCAATACTTCACAAGCCATTGTCCGATAGGTGGTGACATTATCCGATAGATGGCTTAAGACATAATACAGAATATGAGTTTACTAATTTATAGATATCTCATTTCTTTAAAGCCATGATTTAGATAGGGTTTTACTTAACTCAATAGAGTTTCTATCGAATCATATTAAAACCATGTGACGTTATTAATAGATTTTCTTTATCTTCTATCATTCTTATTAATAGCGAAAGCTTGTCAGCAAAACATTGTGACGAGTACCCATTTTTTACTTTAAACTGACGCTATACTTTTCATTTACTATTTACCCCATAGCATATTCATTTTTCTAAAATCACTGATATAACATCTGAGTTAAATTCTTAGCATAGCTAAATATGGTTTCTATCGCAGTCATACGAATAAAGCCTCAGCGCGAGTACGACTACACGAAAATATCAATTAGGATACATACGATGACAGCACAGACCACATTAGTGTTAGGCGCAAACACAGTGATCACTCAAGAACGCTGTACTGTTGAATTTACGACCTCAGATTCGCTTAGGTTTGGGCAGCAACTTGGACTATTATGGCTACCTCTAAATGAGCAGCGCAAAGCGGTCTGTAGTCCTGCCTATTTGCACGAGTCCAAGGACTGGGCAAAGCTGGACAATAGAGATACGCCACGCGAATGGCAGCTTGATTTACCTGACTTATTTGATGTGCAAGGGGTTAGCTTCTTACAACTAATCGCTTATACTTATCAAGAGCCAACACTTAATTTACCCGCTGTCGAATTACACAAGGTAAGTTTGACATTAAACGGTGGCGCTATTCACTATGACTTCCTAGCAAGCGAGCGCCATGTCAAAGCCGCTATCGTGTTCGAGATTTACAAACGTAATGGGCAATTTAAATGTCGAGCGCTCGGTGAAAGCTCGACCCAAGGACTGGCAAGCCTTGAGCAACGAGTACAAGTCAGTCTAGATATTCGTCCGCCAGATACTCATGCACTCATTCAAGAGGCGCAGCAGCAGCAGCGTGGTTCTTCCAATAGTGACACTCGCACGCCTCGCCAAGTCCAAGCTGGTGAAACATGGACAGGTACGGCTTTTGCGATTGATGAGTATCACCTGCTGACTTGTTATCATGTCATTGAATCGGCGGCGATGATTGGTGTACGCCAGCAGGGTCAGCCTGACCGTGAGGCGCAAGTGGTACTCAGTGATATCGGTAGCGATTCAGCCATTATTAGAGTGAGCGACCCTTTACCTTGCCACCTGCCATTGGCGCAGCAGTGTTCGGATATTTTGGGCGAGACTATCACCACTTTGGGCTTTCCGCTATCAGGACTGAGTAGTCAACTACAAGTCACGCAAGGCTGTATTTCAGGACTAACAGGCTTAAGCGATGACATTCGTTACATGCAATTTACCGCACCAATTCAGCCCGGCTCTAGTGGCAGTCCACTGTTACTGCCAACAGGCGAGGTCATCGGCATGGTGACTGCCAGCCTCGTCCATGAACATGCACAAAATATGAACTATGCGGTAAAATTTCAGTTATTATCTGCCCTACTTGCGAGCGCTGGTATCAGTTTGGATAGCGCTGCTCACGGATCTAACGCCACAACTGCTCCACTGACTACCCCGCAACTCAGTAAACAAAGTCGCGGGGCGCTTTGGCTGGTGGGCTGTCAAGGTTAAAATATCTAAAAAAATCAAGTTAATATAAAAATAGCCACTTCAACAGAGTGTGTTAAGGAATATGAATGTCAAACAAGCAACAAAGTACCACCATCACACTACCACGTGGCACCCTTGATCTCACTTATCAAACGAATATGGTCGTAAGTAACCGTGATTCAGAAAAAGACGACAGCTATCAATTAGAAGACTTGCTTGGCTTTGCTCAGCGCATTAATCCCAAACGTGCATTTTTATTTGTCTCAAAAGTGCTAGGTCGCCATATTCCAGTCGCGCCCAGTACCATGCGACATGCTTTTACTGATTTGGCAAACTTAGTGCCTAATGAATTGCCAGCGCCAATTTTGGTCATTGGTATGGCAGAGACCGCTGTCGGTCTATCTGCTGGCGTCCATCAAGCATTACAAACGCGCTATCCTCAAGCACTACTATTGAACTCTACTCGTCATGCGCAACATGATGAAAATAGTGATCCTAATGGTGCCGACTCTTTACTGACGACTTTTTGTGAAGACCACAGTCATGCTAGCCAGCATTTAATTTATCAAAGCTCTGATAGTGTCGCTCAAGAGCAGTTACTGGCCAGTAAAACCCTTATTATGGTCGATGATGAGGCGTCAACGGGTAATACATGCGTCAATGTCGTCACTGCCTTACGCAATGCAGGGCTGACACAATTAAAGCAAGTACATCTCACCACTTTGGTGGATTGGTCATTAGATCAAGAAAACACGAACAAGCAGACAGAGGATGCCAAGCCTGCGCGTATGGCGGATCGTTTGACGGGTATTGAGTTTCATCGACATCACTTACTGTCTGGCGCATGGCAATGGACAGATGCACCCAATCCTGAACCCATCACGATGCCATCGGTCGATACCACCGCAGCTGGTAGTCAAGCGCTTGGTCATACGGGCAACTGGGGGCGTTTTCCAACACTAGACAGTACAGAGGGGTTTGATAAGTATCTTTCAAGTTTTCAGGCTGCATTTGCACGTTTTAATGACCAAGAAAGCTTCGATGATCAAAAAATCTTTGATGTTACTCAGTTGCCAAAAAGAATTTTGGTATTGGGCAGCAATGAGTTTGTTTGGTTACCGTTTTTATTGGCGGAATGGCTTGAGGCAGCGGCTCAAAAGTCAGATTCAGACACAGATGCTATCGTTAAATTTAGTGCGTTGACCCGCTCACCGATTGCGCTTGGTGGTGCAATTAAGACGATGCTGAGCTTTGGCGATAATTATGGGCTTGGTATGACCAATTTTGCTTATAATGTCGAGCCTAGTGATTGGGACTTGATCGTATTGTGTGTAGAAACCTCAAGCGATAGTGTTGATGACCTGTGGCAAAATTTAGATAATGTACTGGTGGTAAGTCCTACGCTGTAAGTTATTCAATGATTTTCAAACCCACGATTTACGGACATTTCTATGACTACGCCATTTTTCCAAGCCAACCCCGACATTATTAAACCTTACACACTTATGGATTTGGACGATACCTTGTTTCAAACCCAGCGTAAAATCGACGCATGGGATTTGCCTACTACTGAACCTGAAAATTTGGTTTGCGCCACGGTCAATAAGCAAGGCGAACCGTTAAGCTTTATGAGTCAGCGCCAAGCCTCACTCTTTAATTGGCTATTGGCTAGTACCGAATTGATAGTAGTGACGGCACGTGACCGCGATGAAATAAAACGTGTTAAATTGCCTTTTTACAGTTGGCAAGTCTTAACCCATGGCGCGATTATTTTAACGGCTGAGGGTGAGCTGTTAAGCGCATGGCAGCAGTATATGCATGAGCAGCTTGCACCATTACAAGCCAAACTAAAGCAGTTGACTGACTTGATTGGTAATCATAACCAAGAAGACATTGGGGCTAATAATGGCTTAAAACTTACCCCGCATAGCGATGTTTTTATTGCCAGTGAACTCACTATTTATTTGGCGATTAAACACGCGCAAAAAGATCATCAAGTATTAGCCGATTTAGCCAAGCAGCTACCCACACTCATACCAAATTTTGATCAAGATTTTTATGTCCATGTGAATGCCAATAACTTAGCGATACTGCCGCATGCGGTTCACAAGCGCCATGCAGTACAGTTTTTATTAGAGAATCATTTAGACAGCCAGCGCCCCAGTTTTGGTTTTGGTGATAGCCTAGCCGACTTACCTTTTCTACAGCTATTGGACTGGTACGGTATGCCCAACCATGGTCAGCTACATGACCATCTTAGTTCTCAACAATTATAACAACAGCAGCCTATACGAGTAAAAAACCTTCTATGACTAACCTTTATATTCAAAAACTAGAGAAATACGGCTCAGGCAGCTATCTTGCCAGCGATGTGACCGTGCTGCTCGATATTGTCGATAAAGACGCGGTCGCTGATGTACCTGTTAGCCAAAAAGAAGCGCTGATCCAAAGTGGGCAACGGCACTATTCAGACATGCTGACCTTAGAGGCCGCGCCAACTGCGATGCACGAGCAGCTATATTCTCAGGCGCTAACGCAAGGCACGACGAGGACTGCGACTGATATTGCTAACTTGGCTTACACATTGCACAATACTTTTGAGCCAACTGTTAACGCTGAGCGCCCATTAGTATTGGTCAGCTTGGTACGAGCAGGTTTGCCGATTGGGGTATTATTGCAGCGTGCTTTAACAGACCAAAATAGCAGCTATGCTTTGCCAAGCGTGCATTATGGCATTAGTATCATTCGAGATCGCGGGCTTGATCCAGTCGCGTTGCAAATGCTGCTGGATGCTTATCCAAACAGTCCCATGGTATTCGTCGATGGCTGGACAGGCAAAGGTGCTATTTATCAAGAATTGGCGCGGAGTCTTGAAGCCTTCAGCGACCCTAGTCATGCACATTTTGCCAATATTTTTCATCAAAGCACTTTTGGTCAAGATACTTTTGATCAAAGCACTTCTGATCAAGGTACTGTCAATAACACTACCGTCATACCCCTCTTAACACTTGCTGATCCCGCTGGCGTTGCTTGGCTGTCGGCTAGTGAAGAAGATTGGTTGATACCATCAGGACTGCTAAACAGTACCGTCTCGGGTTTGATTTCGCGTAGCTTATATACCGAGCCGCAATCAGGGCTCCATCGCAGCGTCTTTTATGATAATTTGGTCGCGGTAGATCATAGCTTAGCATTTATCAATTATATTGATGCGGCACGGCGTTCATTGAGCACGCCCCCACAGTGCTTGCCAACCTACCAGCAGCCGCGCTACCAAACTGCTGAATTAATCAATAAACTGGCGGCGGACTACGCTATCACCAATCGCAACCGTATTAAGCCAACGATTGCAGAGGCAACACGGGCGATATTGCGCCGTGATCCTGAGCGCATTCTATTAGCCACTGCTGAGCATCCTGATACCGTGTTGTTGCGACATTTATGTGCGCAGCGAAATATCAATATCAGTGTATTAGGTGATAAAATACTGCCCTATCAAGCCATCACTCTTATCAAGCAGCGTAGCAAAGACAGCTGAATCAACGATATAAGCTGTCTGTTATGACCATGTATAACCACTCATTTATCACTATTTACGATGCCAATTATGTCAAACAACGAATCAAACCTTTATAACTATACTCAGTCTTATGCGCATCTCATCACTGAACGGCATGTGATGGTCAAGCCCAGTACTCATCATCCGTATCAGCTGGGTGCAAGCCTTTATATGCCTGCTACTCGCCAAGATATTTGGCAAGTTATTAAGCGTGATAAATTACCAACGATTAATAGTATTATTATCTGCCTAGAAGATGCCGTTAGTCACAGCGATGTCGAGCTGGCACTGACACGACTGCAAACCCTGCTCAATACTTGGGCGATACACGTCGATAGTATCAATGATCCGTCAAGAGAATCTGGCATTCAATCAGAGCAGCAATCAGAACAACAGTCAGAGCAAAAAAACCAGCATCCGACGCGCCCACTGGTCTTTATACGCCCGCGCAATCCGATGATGTTGCAACAACTGGCAGACTATACTCATATAGATCTTATCGACGGCTTCGTCATGCCCAAAGTCGATATGTATAGCTTATCCGACTGGCGGATGGCCTGTCAGAATCTCAGCATCGATCAGTTGCTCATGCCCACGCTTGAGACCGCTGCCCTATTTAACCCGCATCACAATCAAGAACTGGCCATTGGTTTTAAAGAAGCCTTTAGCCAGCCAGTCTTTGCGCTACGTATCGGCGGCAATGACTTGTTTGCCGCGCTGCGCTTGCGTCGTCCTAAGAACAGTATTGTCTATGACACCCCTATCGGTACTCTTGTTTATCAGCTGCTTGGCTGCTTCGTGCCGCATGGCTTTTACCTCACTGCGCCGGTCTTTGAGTACTTAGATCAGCCAACGCTGTTTATGCAAGAGCTGACCCGAGATGTCAGCTTGGGCTTAGTCGGTAAAACAGTCATCCATCCTAGCCAAATCGCTTTAGTCCAGCAGGCCTACTGTGTGCCGATGAGCACGTTAGATGAGGCACAAGCCATATTGCATAGCGAAGCCAAAGCGGTGTTTAAATACAACAACACCATGCTAGAGCCTGCCACACATCGTGCATGGGCAACCGAAATCGTCAATCGTGCCGACGTATTCGGCATCATCAATGATGGTCATAGTGACTATGCATCGCGACTGTAGCTCTAGCTACACATCACGCCTAGAGCTCTAGCTTAGTTAGCATTGAAACCAAAGACGCCGTTATCAAGTCAATGATAACGGCGTCTTTATTATTATGAGTTAGCAGTATTTATCATACACAGCTCGTCAAGAAATGACTGAGCACTTTATTCACCTGTTCAGGCTCTTCTACCGTTGAAGTATGTCCAGAGCCTTTTATTATCGCAAGCTTAGAGCCATCGATGGCGAAGTGCATACGCTCAGCTTTGTCGTAAGGAGTAGCGACATCCTCATCACCAACGATGATTAAAGTAGGCGTCGTGATGCTATCGAGCTGATCATAGACAGCGTCACGTTCGATGACTCCCATCGTGGCTTTGACGACGCCACCTTTGCGATTACCGTTGAGCATCGCCAACCATTCTTTTTGATCGGTTTTACGGGCTTTATCTGTCAAAAAAGTGCTGCCAAACATAATAGGCATGACTTTTTTACTCACCCTTTTCATACCCAACCAGCGAATAGCCGTAATGAGCTTTTTGTAGCCAGGAATATTATCAGGGTCTTCAGCATCAGCCGAAGTATCTATTAGGGTCAATGAGTTTAGCAGCTCTGGTTTTCTGATAGCGATGCGTTGTCCAACGAAGCCGCCCATCGATAGACCGACATAATGACAGCTGTCTATCTCGAGCGCTGCTAGTAGACCAATAGCATCATCTGCCAAAGTATCCATGTCGTAGCCGTCTTTGGTAATTTGCGACTGACCTTGTCCGCGAAAGTCAAAAGCGATGCAGCGATAGCTGTCCTGAAAGTGCTCGACTTGTTTGTCATAGATTCTAGTGTTCCAAAGTAGCCCATGAGCAAAGACCATGACTGGTTTTTGCGTATCGTTTGGGGCGCTATCTTCGTAATAGATATTGGCGTTATTGATTTTTATCTTTGGCATAACAACTTCCTTGTGTAATCGATTAAAAAATTAAGCGTATGACTGTCTTTTCTTTTTAGCCCTGTCTTTCTAACACTTTACTTTTCCCACTGTTCTTTTAGCATAATTCACCAGCCACTCAGTTAACAGTCTTATTTCTGAATGAGCCGTTTTTATCTGTGCCTCCTAAGGAATTAGCACAGCGAGATAAATTAAACCACACTGTCGGTTTGTCCTAAGCGCCCACAAAACTTGCTTTTATAATCATAGCAAGCTGCTATAGTAATCAATAGTGAATTATTTGTTACAAAACCTGCTCAGCTTCTATTTTGAATCCTCTATTACCCAGCTAATTTAACTAAGGAAAGCCAAGATGTCACCATCTCTAGTCGAGTATCAAAGCGAAAATCATATCGCTACCATCACCATGAACGATCCTAAGACCCTAAATGCCTTTAGCACGCCATTAAAAAATGCAATGATAGATGCACTTGATAAAGCGGATAAAGACGCAAACGTACGCGTGATTGTGCTACAAGGGTCAAATAATAATTTTTCTAGTGGTGGTCATATCGGTGAAATGCTAGAGAACGGTATGGAGTCTGAGGCATTGGTCGCAAAGCTTGATTTTATGCTACGTGAAGTCGCTGAAGTGAGTTTAAAGCTGCGTAATATTCACAAGCCAATTATTGCTAAATTGGAAGGTGCGGTCGCTGGTGCGGGCATGAATCTGGCACTGACTTGCGACTTCCGTATCGCCGCTGACAATGCAAAATTCGTCCAAGCCTTTGTCAATATCGGTCTGATTCCAGATGCTGGTGGTATTTATCTACTAAATCAATTAATCGGTGCTGCCAAGACCACTGAGCTGGTGATGCTAGGTGATAAGCTCAAAGCAGACGATGTGGCACGTTTAGACTTAGTAAATAGTGTCGTCAGCGCAGATGAATTAGACGCAAGCGTGCAGGCTCTTGCCACTCGTTTGAGTCAATTACCGGGTAAAGCATTGGCGTCAATGAAGCATATGATTAATGTTCACGCCTTCTCTGGATTAAATGAAGCGCTTGATATGGAAGTTGAACAACAAAACATGATGGCAGTCACGGATGACTTTAAAGAAGGCATTACGGCCTTTATGGAAAAGCGTAAACCTGTTTATCAGGGAAAGTAACTGGGTAATAGGCTGTTCAATTTGGCGGCTGAATCTATTCTTAACCAAATAATTCACTATTCATAGCGTCAAAAAAAGGGCTGCCAATATAGTAGCCCTTTTTTCGTTTATGTCTGTGGTTAAGAAGCAGATGCTGACTTATAGTGATAAGGTAAGGTAAATACCTTGTCAAAAATAAAGGTAAACACAAAATTATAAATCAAGAAAAATACGAGTAAAGCGGCTTCCATTATAAATGCTTGGAGCAAACCAACCTGATACCAAAACATATATAACGGCAAACAGATCAAAACCAAACCGATTTCAAATATCAATGCATGGACACTACGAATCAGCAGCGTGCGCTCTGCTATCTGCCTGCGCTCCTCCCAAGTCTCAAAAGCGGTGTTGTATACAAAGTTCCAAATGATTGCAGCCAGAGATATCATCATCGCGACGGGTAGAGAGTCTGCTGCATCGCTATTGCTTAGCTTCATTAATACAAAGGTAGAGGAAATAATTGCGATAATCTCAAACACAATCACGTAGACGATACGACGTTTGAGTGGGGATAAAGTAATCAACCAAGACTCCAAAGCACCTAAGTGCATATCAAAGTATCGGTCCGTCCCGAGATAGAAAAGATAGATTGAGTGCAGAGCCACGGTTTCCGCCTGCCCTTATATTATACAGAAGATAACTGGAAAAATCAGTCTGAGCTTATAGCAAACACATCCGAGTTATTTTGAAATTACTAAGTTGCCGATTTCTAATTAATAATAAAATGCCTACGTCTGCTCTTCCTAAGAGCTTGGTTTTGGATAAGATAGTACTTTTTTGGGTGTTTACCTAGTATTTGTGTCAGCTTAATTCGGGTGTAGAAGTTAAACCCCATAAAAAGTGCTTAAGTTTTATCGTTAATAAAGCTAGCGATAAATTTAGTTAAGTATGTGACTGCATCAGTCGCGTTTTTTCTAGTCTTTAAAGTCTTTTAGAGTTACATGATGTAATAACATTCTATTAAAAATATTAAATCTGTATGAACTTTTGCTATTCCTACCATCTATAGCAGAGACAAACCTTCTACCAAAAACTTGAAAAATACTGTATAAAAACAAACACAGAAAAATTAAAAGAAGTAAATTAAAGGCTATTAAAACTGTCTCATTAGGGTATTTACTTGCCACCTCGGAGACTTCGGCTCCCCCTAGGAACTTAGCTGATATAGATAATCCCATAGCAGCCAAAACGTTTTTCATGATTATATTGATTTTTGAATTTTGGAGTAATTTTCCAGTAGATAAAAAATCATTATGATTTACTTTATGATAACTCTGAAACCACTCAGTGCTTTTGCTTACTAAACTAAAAGAGTTAACATTCTCAGGAAGATTGTTTTCTAACCACTTATCTTGTACTAGTTGAATATCCTTACTGCCATACTTACTTTCTAGGATATTTGTCTTTCTGCTATCTATGAATAGTAAAACTACTACGTATACAGCTAAAGATACGAAATACAACATCCAACCTAAATATTTACTCTTATAAACATAAATTGGAAGTGCATCTTGTAAGATCGATGACTCCATAATAACTATCATGACTGCATGATAGGCTATAGATGACATCAAACATAACATCAAAAGAGCCACTCTTCTATGCTTAAAATTTTTTGAAAATATGCAATAACTTTTAAAATATACTGTAATAGACTCGATATCATAATAGTATTTGTTAACCATTTCATATATCTTTCTATCTTGATTTCGACTCTCACTAGAACCCGTCATAAAACCCTCCTCAAATTAGTTTTAATAATTATCAACTAATGTAAGAATGGTTGCAACCAAACATATGCCGTGTACGTCAACTGATGTCGTATACTTTATATTACACAAACATTTTCTGCAAGATATCTGAATCAAAAGCCTGTATCTTTAATAACCGTTTCTACACACTGCCAAGCTACCGATCAAGAAACTATAGAAAGTCTGCTATAGTTTCTTGTTCAGTTTATGACAATATTTAGAATTCAAGTCTTACAGACTTATTGCTCAAATAGCTCTTCAAGCTAAGTTAGTTCTTCGTACTCAAAGAAAAACCCCGCATCATCACGATACGGGGTTTCTGTTTAAATAAGAATTGTAAAACTTAAAAACGTTTAACTTAAGATTTAAACAAAATTAGGTCAACTGAGCGACGTTAATTTTGTCTGCTTCTTCAGTATAATCAGTCATACGGTCAAAGTTCATGTACTGATACACTTCCTCACCCATGCTATCAAGCATGCCAGCATACTGCTGATATTCGTCGTTCGTTGGCAATTTACCAAGTACCGCTGCTACCGCTGCAAGCTCTGCAGAAGCAAGGTATACGTTAGCGCCTTGACCTAAACGGTTAGGGAAGTTACGAGTTGAGGTCGATACCGCAGTAGACTTCGGTGCGATACGTGCTTGGTTACCCATACAGAGTGAACAACCTGGCATCTCAGTACGAGCGCCGGCTTGTGCATAGATGTTGTAATAACCTTCTTCCATCAATTGACGCGCATCCATCTTCGTTGGTGGCGCAATCCATAGACGAGTTTTCAAGCTACCTGCTGGTACATCTTGTAGCAGTTTACCAGCGGCACGGAAATGGCCGATGTTGGTCATACATGAACCAATGAATACTTCATCAATGGTATCACCAGCGACGTCAGCTAGGGTCTTAGCATCATCTGGATCATTCGGGCAGCAAAGAATCGGCTCTTTAATCGTGCTCATATCGATAGTCATATCGATCGTGTATTCAGCATCGTCATCAGCACGCATCAGGCTTGGGTTAGCCAACCACTCTTGCATCTGCTCAACACGGCGGCTGATAGTACGCGCATCGCCATAGCCTTCTGAGATCATCCACTTAAGTAGCGTAATGTTTGAGTTTAAATACTCAGTCACTGACGCTTCAGACAAGGTGATGGTACAACCAGCAGCACTACGCTCAGCTGATGCATCAGACAATTCGAACGCCTGCTCAGCAGTCAAGTCTTCTAGACCTTCGATTTCAAGAATACGACCGTTGAACTCGTTGATTTTACCTTTCTTATCGACAGTCAAGAGACCTTCTTTGATCGCTTGATAAGGAATCGCATGCACTAAGTCACGTAGCGTGATACCAGGCTGACGTTCGCCAACGAAGCGTACACGGACAGACTCAGGCATATCAAGTGGCATAACACCAGTCGCTGCGGCGAATGCAACCAGACCAGAACCTGCTGGGAACGAGATACCCATTGGGAAACGCGTATGTGAATCACCACCAGTACCAACGGTATCTGGAAGTAACATACGGTTCAACCATGAGTGGATGATGCCATCGCCTGGACGCAAGCTGACGCCGCCACGGTTCATGATGAAGTCAGGTAGTGTGTGCTGAGTCTCAACGTCAACTGGTTTTGGATAAGCGGCAGTGTGACAGAATGACTGCATCACTAGATCTGCTTGGAAACCTAGGCAAGCCAAATCTTTTAGCTCATCACGCGTCATTGGACCAGTGGTATCCTGACTTCCTACGGTAGTCATTTTAGGCTCACAGTACATACCTGGACGCACGCCCTCTAGACCACAAGCTTTACCAACCATTTTTTGCGCTAGCGTGAAGCCTTTGCCAGTATCAACTGGCTCTTCTGGCTTAGCAAAGATGTCTGAATGACCAAGACCCATGTATTCACGAGCACGGTTGGTCAAACCACGACCAACGATCAATGGAATACGGCCACCAGCGCGAACTTCATCAAGCAAAGTTGGCGAGTTTAGCTTGAACGTAGACAATACTTCATCAGAGTCATGCTTAGTGACTTTGCCTTCGTACGGATAGATGTCAAATACATCACCCATGTTTAGGTTATCAACATTCACTTTTTCGATTGGCAATGCGCCAGAATCTTCCATGGTGTTAAAGAAGATAGGCGCGATGTTGTTACCAAGTACTAGACCGCCGCCACGTTTGTTTGGCACGTTAGGGATATCATCACCCATTAACCAAAGTACTGAGTTGGTCGCAGACTTACGGCTAGAACCTGTACCGACGACATCACCAACATAAGCCAATTGATGACCTATTTTTTTCAGCTCTTCGATCTGCTTCATTGGGCCAACAACGCCTTCGTCATCAGCATTGATGCCGTCACGAGAGTTTTTGTGCATGGCTAATGAATGCAATGGGATGTCTGGACGACTCCATGCATCTTGCGCAGGTGACAAGTCATCGGTGTTGGTTTCGCCAGTGACTTTAAACGTTGTGTAAGTGGTCTTTTCTGGTACGGCAGCACGGTTCAAGAACCATTCAGCGTCAGCCCAAGATTGAACAACTTCTTTTGCGATGGTATTGCCAGCTTCTGCTTTTTCAGTCACGTCATTGAACGCATCAAATACTAGCAACGTCTTTTTCAGTGCTTCAGCTGCGTCTTGTGCAACTTCTTTATCATCCAGTGCGGCAACCAATGGCTGCACGTTGTAGCCACCTTGCATGGTGCCTAGAATTTCAACGGCTTTTTGCTTGCTGATAAGCGGTGAAGATGTTTCACCTTTAAGGATCGCCGCTAAAAACGCCGCTTTAACGTAAGCAGCTTGGTCAACACCAGCAGGAATACGGTTTTCTAGCAAGTTCATCAAGAACGCATCTTCGCCTGCAGGTGGCGTTTTTAAAAGTTCAACCAACTCTGCTACTTGTTTTTCGTTCAGTGGTAGCGGAACCGTTCCTAGCTCAGCACGTTCTTCGACATGTTTACGATAAGCTTCTAACACAATAGTCGTCCTCGTTAGTTGGGGATTAGCACAATACGTGGGTAGTCAGCATGACAGCCTGCGCCTATGTACCAAATGGAATAATTATCCCCGCTAATATAGCTTAAAATGGGCAAAATGTTAACCAGCAAAGCGCTTTCCCGCCTCCATAGTCAATATTTATTAAAAAAATATAAGGTATTTTTATACGGTTACTTGGCCTGTTTCAATGCTGAAAAATCAATAACAGTATTATAAAACGGTTGGATGAAATTTAGACTGAGATTTGCTATAATCGCTATACGAATTTTACGACCTATTCTTAGAAAATAATAAACAAAACCCTTATCCTACAAAGGTTTAGGATTATCAGGGTTTAGGATAAGACTATGAGCTCATTAGCCGTACAAACACACGTTCCTGCTGCCAAAGCTAAACCCAAAAAAGCAGTTCAGGGAGAAAAACTACGTGGCTACGATAAAGTTGCACGTATCCCAATTAAAGTGATCCCAACCATCGAGGCGAAGAAAAAGCCAGATTGGATTCGGGTCAAAATGTCATCACCTGCTGAAGTGGCTCGCATCAAAGCAACGCTACGCGAGCAAAAGCTCTATACCGTCTGTGAAGAAGCGGCTTGTCCAAACTTGCCACAGTGCTTCGCTGATGGTACGGCCACCTTTATGATTATGGGTGATATCTGTACCCGTCGCTGTCCGTTCTGTGATGTCGGACATGGTCGCCCTAACAATCTCGATGCCGACGAACCTCGTCATACGGCTGAGACGATCTTAGGTCTAAAACTGAAGTATGCAGTTATTACCTCAGTCGATCGCGATGATTTAAAAGATGGCGGTGCTGCTCATTTTGTTGAAGTGCTTAATGAAGCCAGAGCGCTCAGCCCAAACTGCTTGATTGAAATATTGGTTCCTGATTTCCGTGGTCGTATGGAAGTAGCATTAGACTTGCTAACTGAAACGCCGCCAGATGTCTTTAACCACAATATCGAAACCGTGCCACGCCTATATAAAGCGTTCCGTCCGGGTTCTGATTATCAGCACTCACTCGACTTGCTCAAGCTGTATAAAGAGCGTCGTCCAGATATCGCTACCAAATGTGGCTTTATGGTCGGCCTTGGTGAGACCGAAGAAGAGATTTATGCACTACTTGATGATCTAAAAGCCCATGATGTAGACATGATTACGGTTGGTCAGTATCTACAGCCTAGTAAAAATCATGCGCCCGTTGATCGTTATGTTCATCCAGATGAGTTCCAACGCTATATGGACTACGGCAAAAAAATTGGTTTCTTTAGCATTTGGGCAGGCCCAATGGTACGCTCAAGCTACTTTGCAGATCGTCAATACTATGGCGAAGATTGCCCTGCACCAATTCGTAGCAAAAAAGCATTAGAAGCTGAAGGCAAACTTGGCTGCTAATTTAGCAATAAAGTAATGTGAGACTAGTCGCTAAGACAATTGCTAAGACATCTCCTAAGAACAAAAAAAGGGTGAATAACAGATTTGTTATTCACCCTTTTTTTGTGACTTTAATAAACTTGTAAAGCCTTCAAAGCCAACGCTTTAAACAGTTAAAGTTGGCGTTGGCTTTCCGTTCGTTTTTATATTCAACATAGCAATACCAAGGACAATAATCCCACCTGCGATACCAGTGGTAATCTCAGGATAAATCAATAGTAAAGCACCAATAGCCAAGATGACACGAGTCAGTGTATTCATACCGCCTCTGAAGTATCCTTCGAGTGCCGAGCTTAACGCGATGACACCCGTCACTGAAGTCACTACCACCGTGATGATATCGATAATAGGCGGCAGTGGGAAATCTTTAGCCGTAACTGCCAGACCCGTTGGATCTATCATTAACATCGTTGGGTTATAGATAAACATAAACGGCACGATAAATCCGGCCAAAGCTAGTTTCAGCGATAAGAATCCTGTTTTCATCGGATCGCCACCGGATATACCCGCGCCCGCAAAGGCTGCCAGACATACAGGCGGTGTAATGTTGGCAAAGATACCAAAATAGAAAACAAACATGTGCGCTGACAAAATTGGAATATCAAAACCTGCTAATGCAGGCGCTGCCATCGTCGCGGTAATGATATAGGCAGGAATAGACGGTAGACCCATACCTAAGACCATCGAGGCTAACATCGTTAAAATAAGCGTAAAGAATAAAGACCCTGCGCCTAATGTGACAATAGATGACGTCATGACCGTACCAAAGCTGGTCAGACTCACGACCCCGATGATAATACCGACGACCGCACAAGCAGCCATCACGGCAAGCGATTGGCGAGCGCCATCTTCTAATGCCCCCAAAATGTCGGAAAAGCCCATTCTAGTCTCTTTTCGCAGCATACTGACTACAACCGTAAAACCAATGGTATAAGCAGCTGCATAACCGACAGGGACATTTCTGATTAATAAGAAAACCAAAAAGACAATCGGTAATAGCATATGACCGCGCGCTTTTAGCACCTCTTTTACCGCTGGCAAGTTTTCTTTAGCAATGCCTTTTAAGTCACGACGTCCAGCGCGAAAATGCACCTGCGCAATGACGCCCAAGTAATACAAAATCGCTGGTAGTAATGCTGCCAACGCAATCGTACTATAAGGTAAGCCTGTGGTCTCTGCCATAATGAACGCACTCGCGCCCATAATCGGTGGCAATATCTGCCCGCCAACAGAGGCACTCGCCTCAACTGCACCAGCGAAATCTTTGTGGTAGCCAACCTTTTTCATCAACGGAATGGTAAAGGCACCAGTACTGACCACGTTCGATAACGCAGAGCCATTAATACTGCCCATAAAACCACTAGAGATGACCGCTACTTTTGCAGGCCCACCCTTTTTGTGACCAGCGATGGCCAGCGCCAAATCATTAAATAACTGTCCCATTCCTGAGCGTGCTAAGAACGCACCAAAGAGAATGAACAAGAAAATAAAAGTAACCGACGCACCAATCGCAACCGAATATAAGCCTTCCGTTTTTAGAAACAATTGACCAAAGATATCACCCATGTCATAAGGACGAGTTAATAATCTATCAGGCATAAAGTCCAAATGACTGACAAACGGATACGCCAAAAATATCCCTGCTAATATCGGCAAAATCCAACCAGTGATTCGGCGACTGCCTTCTAGTACACAGACCACGGTAATCAGTGAAAATATCACATCGACCTGATTTGCCATACCGCCACGCGAGGTCACAATGTCTTGATACTCATAAATCAGATAGCCCATGCCAGATAAAGACAGCGCAAACCAAATCCAGTCATACCATGCCACACTTTTTCGGCTACTTTTTTTGCTAGCAGGAAAAATCAAGAATATTAATGCAAAACCCACACCCACGTGTACAGAGCGTTGTAGCAATGCTGGCATCGGATTAAAAGTAATATATAAGTGAAAAAGGGAATAGAGTATACAAATTCCAGCGATGAGATACTTCACTGGTCCTTGGGTGATATGACGCGTGATTGACTCTCGGTCATATTTTTCCAATACCGCTTTATTGATCGCATCTGCCTCAGCATCTTTATCAACATCAGCGTCTGGCATGGTAGTTACGCTACCGTGATCCGTCACTTGGGAGTTCATGACACAAGTCCTTTTTAAGTCTATCAATTAAACCATACGTCTTAGGCATGATCACCACTTCAGAATAGTCCGGCACCATCTGGTGAATCAAAACACGGTGGTCGCCATAATCAATCTCGCCTTTGGTCAGTCTGGATACGATCCAATTTAGGTTGGGGAGCTTTTCATTGATTTGATAACCCAGATAGCCAGGTTTTTGTATGGGAGCAAGCGCTTCGGTTGAGGGTGTACCTGCGCCAAAAGCTTCAAAATACGTGGTGGTCAGCAGCAGGCCATCGCTCTCACGTTGGTATTGCTCCTCCCACCATTGCTTTTCTACAGAATGTATCCAGCGTAGCTGAAAATCAGGCTCGACGAAGTAACACACCTTATCGTCAGACCCCTCTAGCCCTTTGATCCGCACTTCGACCACAGGCTGGAGAACAAAGCCCATCCATAGCGTAAAAAAAACCAGCGCGGCAATAAATGCTGCGCCAGTTGATAGCCATAATGAATTATTTGGCTGCTTGTTCGTCATAGTACTTTTTAGCGCCAGGATGGATTGGGGCGACCATGCCTTCACGGGCAGTCTCTAAGCTGATATCATTTGCCGCTTGGTGTGCTGTTTTTAGACCTTCCAAGTTCTCAAATAATGTTTTGGTTAACTTATAACCATCAGCTTCAGATAGATCAGAGCTAACCAACAGAGCATTCATGATTGCTGCGGTTGGAATGGCAGTTTCGTTGCCATACGTGCCAGCAGGAATCTCAAAGGTTTTGAAGTAAGGCTTGGTCGCAATGATTTCTTTTAGCTTGTCTTGGTTGATGGTAATCAATTGCAAGTCTAAGCCCTGCTCTAGCTCCATCAATGAAGAGTTCGGAAGACCACTGCTAAAGAAAGCCGCTTCAATTTTACCTGCTTTCATACCATCAGCCGCTTCAGAAAAGCCCAAATAATCGACTGTGACATCATCATACGTGATGCCAAACCCTTCTAATAAAGTTCGCGCATTTACTTCCGTTCCAGAGCCTTGATCGCCTACAGCGATGCGCTTGCCTCGTAAGTCTTCAATGCTTTTGATACCGGATTTTTTGGTGGTGACGATTTGCACCACATTAGGGTACAAGACAGCAATTTGTTGAATGTTAGCGATCGGCTTATCAAAGTTATTTTTACCTTCGACTGCGTCCGTGACCACATCACTGAGCGCCAATACCATATCGACTTTACCTTGGGTCAATAGATTGACGTTTTCGACTGATGCGCCCGTGGTTTGTGTCTTTGAGTTGACCCCAAAAGTTTTGACATAGATTTCGGACAATGACGTCCCAATGATGTTATAAGGACCAGATGCCCCGCCTGTGGCGATGGTAAGAAATTTGGTATCCAGCTTGTCGGCAGCAGTGGCCTCGGTGGCAGCACTGTCTGTTTCCGTACTGTCAGTGCTTTCTGAGCTTGGCGATGAGCATGCGGTTAGGCCTAGAGTGGCACTTAACATCGCTGATAAAAATAACGGAGATTTTGTAAATTTGAGCATTGCATTCATCCTTGAAATAATCAGTTTAATACATCTAACGGCATCAACATTTAAATGTTAATGCGTTACAGACCTATAATAGTATAGTAATTCCTGTCATAAATAAACCGTAGCCTACCTTCTCTCAAAACCTTATAAATAAAGCGCTTTGAGTCAAAAATAGTAATTTTTCTAATTGACGGGCATTTAGCATGTTCTGCCAAGCGGAACAAAGTTTCATTAGTTAAACTATTTAAACAAAAATTAGACCGAGTGTAAACCTTTATCATTACCCAAACAGAAATAAGGGTATTTGTGATTACCCTCAATAATACTTATAGTGCAGTCAATCCTATACAAATTGGACAAGGGGTCAGTCTACTATCTGTAGTACTTTCACACGCCTTTATTGTATCTAAATCATCTTGAACCGACTATAGTAAGCTAAGATAGTGCTATGTTTTGAGTATGATAAATAATAACAACTTTGTTGATAAGGATTGACCAATGAGCAGCGAATTTATACCACAGGAAGGCTCTTGCTCCTGTTCTAGCAACACCTATACTATCAATAATAAGCCCATCGGCCGCTTTATCTGCCACTGTACTATTTGCCAAGAATTCACTGGCCAAGCGTATAATGATGTAACGATTTTACTCAAATCGGATGTGAGTAAGTTAAACCTGATTAGAACCAAATTCCGCCGTTGGAAACTTCCGCCAAATATTAGCCGCGGGCTGTGTACGCGCTGCAATAAACCCAGTATAGAAACAGCAGTGGGCGGAAACCTCATATTAATACCCACGACAAATCTCCCTAATGTCGCCGCGCTACCTGAACCTAGCATGCATCTATTTTATAATCGCCGAGTCCAAGATATGGATGATGACCTGCCTAAGTGCAATGGCTTTGTACAAAGTCAGGCGATGACAGTTAAGGCGCTTGCTCAAGGTATGTATAAGAGAGTCACTAGGGCGTGTTGAACATTCGACCATGGCACTGACAGAGACTATTTTTTAGACAGTTCGACGTTAAAAACAGTAAGTTTAGTCATTCTAAGCGTCTACTTTTAACCATGAAATGGCAAAAAATAGTCCTGTCTCTTCGAGCTGATGCGAAAACTGTCCTATGCTGCGTTGTAAACCTAGTTAAGGCATGAGCATTACCGTCGTTTTACGCCTTGTCTAGAACAGTTTTCGCAATCAGCAGTGCCTATTTGTGAATGTTCAACACGCCCTAAACGTTAGTGGCTATATTTAGAATGTAAAACCCCTTATAAAAAATCCGTTTACCAAGACCTTTGTTATTATCTATATTTTGAGGAAAAAGCGAGTAACACCAGCTTTTACGACTTTTACTAGCTATCATTTGGAACCTGATATGACTTCAATTGCAGTAGAAAACACGCAAAAACACTCTGCCGACATTGCTATCATTGGCGGCAGTGGTCTCTATCAAATGCAATCACTCACCAATAGACGCAACGTTACCATACAGACGCCTTATGGTAGCCCTTCTGATGATATTGTCCTTGGTGAATTAGAGGGTGTGACGGTTGCTTTTTTGACACGGCATGGTCAAGGTCATAAACTCATCCCGTCTGAAGTCCCTTATCGCGCCAATATTTATGCACTAAAAACATTAGGCGTGCGCTATATCGTATCAGTATCCGCAGTCGGTTCTTTACAAGAGCATATTGAGCCGCTAGATATGGTCGTACCCGATCAAATGATTGACATGACCAAGCAGCGAGTCAGTACGTTTTTTGGTGAAGGCGCAGTCGCTCATGTATCGATGGCAAAGCCACTATGTCCTGCCCTAGCAGATATCCTAGAGCGAGCTTACGACAAAGCAGATATTTTTGAGGGAGCATGTCACTCACAGGCAACTTATGTCTGTATCGAGGGACCACAGTTCTCAACTCGTGCAGAGTCCCAGTGGTATCGGCAAATGCAGGCAGGTATTATCGGCATGACCAATATGCCAGAAGCCAAGCTGGCACGTGAAGCCAGCATTGCTTATGCTACGTTGGCCTTGGTGACAGATTTTGATTGTTGGCATCCTACCGAAGAAGCAGTCAGTGCGGACTACGCCATAAAAAACCTGATGAAAAATGCCGAAAACGCTCAGAAAGTAATCAAGGAAGCGGTCGCTTTGATTGCCGCCGAGCTGCCGAATTCAATCGCACATAATGCCTTAGCCCAAGCACTGGTAACGCCTGTGAACGTGATGGACGAGCAGACCAAAACCAGACTTGCTGCATTGCTGTACTAAATATTCAAAAGTGTATCGATAGATGCTTGTCTGAAATAATGACAGACAGCAAAGTGTTAAATTCCCATACACATACAAACATGCACATACAAACATGCACATACAAACATGCACATACAAACATGCACATACAAACATGCACATACAAAAAGGCCATTAACTTGAATTAATGGCCTTTTTTAGGATTTTAGCTCGTATATTTGCAACGTACGCTAACTATAGTCAAAGTATCCTAAAAACGCTACGGTATTGCTGATATCAATTTTTTGTAGCCTCTGTCTGCGCAGGCACAGTAAGCAAGAAAAATTGATATCAGCAGTACGTCATGTGTCGATATTACTTTTCACTGACTATACACAGCTTTGACACTAACAACAGCCGCCCAGCTCAGATGCTAGCGTTACAGACTGATTAAATGGCATCAGTTCGCCGCAACCTGCAAAAATACCGTAGTGGCGACTGTCATCACCGATAAATTCAAAATGCGGTGCAAAGCGAGATTCTTGTAGCATTCGAAACGTATTGCCACAGACAGGGAATACTCGACCCGCCTCAATAGCATGATGCTTATCCAGATCAAAACGATGAGAAGATTGCTCGATAGATCCTTTGTATATCACCGCTTGACCATGATCTTCGCAAGCATCTTCGAGCGCTGCAATCTTAAACAAACGATAAGTGGCAGAGAAAAACTGGATATCGCCAATTTTTGCCGCCAATGCGGGATCAGTAATCTCAAGTGGGCGATCCTCGACCAGACGCGGGTCTAAAAATCCTGCGCCTCTTGCCAAACGGCTAAAGTCCTTCCAGTACAAGGCACCACTCAAACACTCTCCATAAAGGACAGGATCGTCGATTAGGTGTTGCGGGATACGGCGATCAGCATACACATCAGAAAAATAAAACTCTCCACCGGGCTTAAGTAAACGCTGCACATTGGCCATCACTGCGGCTTTATCAGTGGATAAATTGATGACGCAATTTGAGACGATAATATCAAAGCTATTATCTGCTAACGCTAGCTCATCTAACTTTTCAAGATAGCCTTTTATAAAAGTCACATTATCATAGCCAAACTTGTCGACATGATAGTCTTGATGCTGTCTTGCGATTGCCAATTGCTCATCGGTCATATCAATACCGACCACATGCCCCGTCTCGCCAACCAATTGCGCTAGTGCATAGACATCGCGGCCCGAACCACTTCCTAAGTCTAAAATACGGCAGCCTTCAAGTAACGCCGGACAAACCAATCCGCAACCATAATAACGACTCAAGACGTCATTATGGATATTAGCCAGCAGCGGTTTGAGCCATTCAGGCATATTACTAATATCGCAACACGCCGAGGTCTTTAAATCAGCAGTGCTTTGTAGCTGTTTACCATAATAATCCTGAACCACGTCCTGCATAACAATATCCTTATTAAATGTACAGTCCAGTTGAAAGTCTTAGTGATGACTTTGATAAATATAGCCGCACTATTTTAGCCAATTTATTGAAACGCTTATCAGCTGTCATCGACCTTGATATTGACGTGAGAATCCAGCCAGCCATTTGGCAAATACTGCAAATCTTCAGGCTCATCAATATCATGTAAAGGTGATAATAGTGCGAGTGTCCAATCTAATGTTGCAAAGCGCTGCCTAGTCACCGCAGCCACGCTAGCCGTACTCCAGCTGACATTTGAAAAAAGACTTTTATCCGCTTGTTTAAATCCGAGCAACACATAACCACCATCTGATGCAGGAATCATGACCGCATCATGCTGATCTAGCTGCTGTGCTGCTAGTTGAATACGCGCTACCGTGAGGCTAGGACAATCCGTACCAATTAATAAAACCTTTTCAAAACTCTTCAATACTCGCTGACTGGCTCCCAGCATACGAAAACCCAAGTCACCCTCCACTTGCGCTGACCATTGCAGTGAGTCAGGCAAATCAAGCGCTTGCCAGCAAGGATCAGTTGGCGCAGGACTAACACATAGCTCAACTGTAAAGCCAGTAGCAACGGCCTGTTCTATGCTATGCAGCAGCAGTTGCCGTGCCATTTGCGCGGCACCTTCAATGCCAAGCGCTGGTTGCAGACGAGTCTTTGCCATACCCTGTGCGGGAAATTTGGCAAAAAGAATGATGCAAATTTGTGATTTTTGATTCATGGTAAGCGTTTATTCTTTTATTTATAATAGCGCGCTCTAATGTTATCAGCCGACACGCCACACCAATAATCAAAACGTAAATGCCACATTAAGACAATCGTCCGCCAAGTGCCATATTGCTGCCAGCGTCTGGCCGAGGTGATAACTTTACTTTTCAAACAAGCAGGTTTGGCAACACCTTTTAGCTGCTTGCATAATTCGACATCTTCCATCAGCGACTGTTTAGGATAACCACCGATTTGTTCGAAAAGCTTACGCTTGATAAAAATAGCTTGATCGCCCGTAGCGATTCTGCTCAATCGTGAGCGCCAATTAATCATTCGACTTACTAGCCAAAGCATCGGCTGACGGCTATTCAGCTGCACATCGAAACGACCCCATTCTGAGTGTTTTATAGCAGTTGTTACTTCTGCAATAGCTTGGGTTGGCAGTTGCGTATCAGCATGTAGAAATAGCAAAATATCGCCAGTTGCTAATGCGGCACCTGAATTCATTTGCTGCGCACGCCCTGCTTTGGACTCAATCATTTGCCAATCCACTTTACGATAATTATCGAGCGTTAACTCTTTAATAAAGCTTTGAATTATGCCGATAGAGTCATCGTTTGAGCCGCCATCGACCAAGATAGCTTGCTGCGGTGTTGGATTTAGGCTGTCTATATTTGCAAACAGATGAGGCAAATTATCTGCCTCATTGAGTACTGGAATAATGATAGAAACCGTCGCTGTCATAGTTGGCCGTATTCTTACTTTTTATTCAAATTCCAATTGTAATCGGTATAACCAATCTTCGTTTTACCTGCTTTTAGATCAGCCGTTTGCGATTTATCAAGACTTAAAGACGAGCTATAGCGAGCTAAAAATCCTTCTAAATCTTTGGTGCCGCGCCAATTCGACTCAAAGTCTTCTTTATACCATTTAAAGATTGGCGATACCTCAAGTGTGCCTCCTTTGAGACGATTGCGGCTGCTATCGGCTAAGAACTTACTGGTTACTTGCTCTAATTGCTTATCCAACTTGCTGCCTGTAAAAGCATCATCTAACAAGGCTGGACAGCCAATGCTAGCACAGTTCACCGCAAAGTGAATACGTGGTTCATTGTAGCGTTTGGAGCCACGGATTAGATTGTGTTCGATGTCATCGAGCGAGCGCTTTTTGCCTAGTAGCGTGACAAAATCTTGTTTCCATGGCGAGCCAAATATCCCACCGATATCTTTAATCGACTTAATGCTAGGATACTTGGTCAACACTAGCTCTACCGTACCTGCGTTATAGACATTGATCAAAAATGCCAATTGCTCGTCTTTGCTCCAGCGATTGAATTCTGACTGGCTGACTTTGCTAGTGGCCGCCATATAGCTATCAAGCTTGCTCTTATCCGCTTTCATGCCATTATAATTAACGACAGAGGCTTTGCCACCATTGGTCATAGTGACGTTTTTGTTGAGTAAGCTGTCCCAAGTGCTATGATTGAAATCAGCATAACTGGCGACACTGGCCAATAATATAGAAGTGGCCACTGCCGTTTTGATCATTAAACGACTGCTTGAAAAACTGCTTGTGCTCTTACTGATGTTATCAAAAATATTCATGAATGACTCCGTTTAAATCGATGAGGTGTTTTCTATCGTCTGGTCTGCTGTCTCTTCTTCTAGCGCGCCACCGCAACTACTCCCCTGTCCTGCTGTGCAACCATAACAATGGTCAGCAATAGAGATGACGTCACCAGAAGGGTTTTGAGTCAGCAAATCGCTTAGGTGCTGACGCGACTTATTGGGTACAGGAATCTCTAACTGCTGATTGAAGTCGCAATCGAACAATTCACCCAACCAGTTGACACTGATGGTCGAGCGGCACATGACTTCGGCTAAATTGGCAGCCACGTAATTTTCTTTGAGCAAATCCATATATGGGTGGAATTGGTTTTTGGCCAACAGCACCGCGCCAAAACGCTGAATCGGCATATTGGTCAAAGCGAACAACTGATTAAACTCAATATCGAAATGCTCTTTTAGCTCGCGCTTATAGTCCGCTTCAAGCTGCTGTTGATTGGGCGGCAGCGTGGCACCTTGTGGGTTATAGACCAAATTCAATGTCAAATCTGAATCAGGCTTGCCATAACCTAAGGCATTGAGCTTTTGCAGTCCCAATATACTGTCATCAAACGCGCCCTTACCGCGCTGTTTGTCTACATTTTCTAAGGAATAACAAGGTAAGGATGCCACCACTTCAACTTGATTGTCTGCTAAAAACTGCGCCATGTCCTCATACCCATCTTCCATGAGGATAGTCAGATTACAGCGGTCTATTACCTTGACACCTAGGGCACGAGCCGCCTTTACCAAATACTTAAAGTCCTCATGCATCTCAGGTGCACCGCCCGTCAAATCGAGCGTATCAATATTTTGCGCTTGCAGCACTTTGGGTATCATCTCAACCAACTCACGCGACATCATCTCTGTCCGATAAGGACTGGCAGCCACGTGGCAATGGACGCAAGACATATTGCATAAGTAGCCCATATTGACTTGTAATATCGTCAGTTGACGGCGTTTGATAGCAGGAAAATCGGTAAATTCGAGTAGTTCAATGGTAGATTTCATAAATTATTGAATCCATTCAGTAGCATTTTATTAGCAGATTAAGTCAGTTTTGACTCAGTCTCAGTAGTCATACAAACTCATTGATAATGAAAAATCTTGAGTATCATCATTAAACCACAATAGAAATCATAGCTATTATTGACAAGTTACTAATCAATTTATTCTTTCTTTCCAGTTTAACTAATCAATGATACCGTATTATGTCCCTAGTATTTCTATTAAAAAGGAAATATCATGGTCAAATGTAAATTATAAAGCGGGTCAAAAGCGTTATTTTGCATTTATAAAGCGCTTGTCGATTTTCCGCTTTAGATACCAAACCCAGCGACCTTGCACGCTAAACTTGCCCCAACTGCCGATAGCGTATTTATCGCCGCAAGACAATAAATATAGCGTACGTGTTTTGGGCTGATAGTTCTGCATAGGCTCACCTCTCAGATATGCTAGCAAATTATCAGCTTCTATAGCACCGCCACGTACCGCATGAACTCCCGAATGTGCCATGTCTTCATCCACTCGCGTGGCTACATCGCCGACAGCAAACACATTCGGATGGGAGACGCTCTGTTGCAGGGCATTGACAGCGATAAAACCATTATCAATGGTTTGCAAGTCAGTAGCGGCTGTCCATGCCGACCCCATCACGCCAGTAGCAGCGATAACCGCATCCATCGTTAACGAATCAGTAGCGGTTGACAGCTGACCATCACGATAACCTGTTGCGCGCTCCTGAACCATCCTAATGCCATGGCGATATAGCTGCTTCATAACACGCTGCTGAAAACGCGGATTAAATCCCGATAAAAGATGCTCACCGCACACCAGTATCACTTGATGGTTAGTATTGATTTGCTGTAGCGCGACTTGAGCAGCCATGACCAACTCTATCGCTGCCGCTCCAGCCCCAATGATAGCCAGTTGATACTTTTTAGATTGTCGAGCATCCGTCAGAATCTGCTGCCAATGTGTGATAAATTCTGATAATGGCCTAATAGCAATAACGCTACTCGTCTCAGCATTATGTGACCAGCGCATATCGGTATCTGCACCGGTGTTTAATGACAATACATCATAGCTATAATGCCTATCGTCAGTGGTCATGACTTGCTGAGATTTAGCGTCTACTGCTGTGATTGGCTGCTGAATAAAGCGCACACCTGCTTGAGAGCAGAGTGACTTTATATCGATACGGATATTATCTAAAGTATAATGTCCCGCCATCCAACCAGGCAACATACCAGAGTAAACAAACTGCGGCTGTGCGCTGATTAATGTGATATCTAATTTGATGGAAGGCGTTATACAGCGTCGACGCAACAAGCCAATATGCGCATGACCAGCACCTGCCAACAGCAGTTTTTTTACAGGCATTTTTTTTGTGGGCATCTCATCGCTCAGTGTCTTTGATAGTTTTTGAATGGCTTGGCAATAGAAATTAAAACATAAGTTAAAAGCATTTAAAGCAAGACTATTGTACGATAACGACGATTCAGTAAATAATATTGACCTGCTAAGGCTTTGTGATTAAATTGGTGGCAGCAATCATCTATCGTGATAATACAACCTGACTGACGGCTTATTCTCTAGCAAAGCCATATTGACAATACGTTTAGCGCTCGTCGTTAAACACTTAAAAACCATAGAAACAGTTTGTTTTTATCCTCTACCCATGCAAGGATTCTACGCTTATGAGTAATTCTGACCAGATCACCTCCTCTGATAATACCCACTATCTGCATCATACCTTCTTTGAGCCGCGCGATAGCGACAAAAAGATTACAGCCACGCTACTGATCGTCCATGGCATGTCAGAGCATAGCGGTCGCTATGCGGACTTTGCCCAGTTTTTGGCTGATAATGGTATTGCAGTAGCAACTTACGATCAGCTTGGTCATGGTCAAACGGTAAAAACACACGCTGATTTGGGGTTTTTTGGCAGCGAGCATCCGGTGCAGTCATTGTTAAAAGACGTCATCGTTATGGCTGATAGCTTAAAGGCTCGTCATCCTCATGTGCCGCACTTTGTCATGGGACACTCTATGGGCTCATTTATTGTCCGTAATGTCCTCAAACATCATGCTCAAGACTTTTCTGGTGCGATTTTGATGGGCACTGCTGATGCCAATCCGTTGACCAAAGTGCTACTACCAATCAATAAACTATTGGCAAAAGCTGCACCAAGAAAGCCAAACGCCGTATTTGCCAAGGTAATGAACAAGGTACTTAACAGCAAGCTTAATAACCGTACTTCTGATTCACAGTTTGCTTGGATCAGTGAAAACCCAGCCAATATCGCCGCTTATGAAGCCGATCCACTCACAGGTTTTGACTTTACCAATAATGGTTTTATGACGTTGTTTACCTTGATGGCAACTAGCTTGCATAAAGGCTGGGCCACGACAATTGCCAAAGACTTTCCGATGCTTTTTGCCAGTGGAAAAAGCGACCCCATCGGTGACATGGGCAGCGGCATTCGCAATATTGTCAGCCGCCTAAAGAAACAAAATTTTAATAACGTGAGTGTAAAGCTCTATCCAAACATGCGCCATGAGCCCCTACATGAGCAGGCTAATAAAGTGGTCTATCACGATATCTTAGAATGGATAGACGATAATAGCTCAACGGTCTAGACGGCATTATTTATTATAAGCAATGACCATTACGCCCAACTTATTTGCTAAAAGCTGCCAAATTAGCGACAATGTGGCAGGCAATATTTTTAGTCGATTCTTTACGATATAGTTAACGATAAAATCTTTTTATTTACCTTTCATCCATCTTAGGAATTTTTATCCATGTCATTACAACAAACCATCGAACAAGCCTTTGAAAACCGCAATGAATACAGCCCAAGCACTATGCCACAAGACGTACGTGATGCTATTAATCAAGTCCTTGAGCAACTAGACAATGGTAGCTTGCGCGTTGCCGAAAAGAAAGATGGCGAATGGGTCGTCAATCAATGGGCAAAAAAAGCCGTATTACTATCATTCCGCTTAAACGACAACTACGTTCAAGCAGCTGGCGAACATGTACAGTTTTATGACAAAGTACCAACTAAATTTGCTAACTGGACTGAAGCACAGTTTAAAGAAGCAGGCGTACGCGTTGTACCACCGGCAGTCGCTCGTAAAGGCTCATTCATCGCGGCAGGCGCAGTATTAATGCCATCGTATGTCAACATCGGCGCATATGTCGATCAAGGCGCGATGGTCGATACGTGGGCAACGGTTGGTTCATGTGCCCAAATCGGTAAAAACGTGCATCTATCAGGCGGCGTTGGTATCGGCGGTGTATTGGAGCCATTACAAGCCAACCCTACTATCATCGAAGACAACTGCTTTATCGGTGCGCGTTCTGAAATCGTTGAAGGCGTGATCGTCGAAGAAGGCTCTGTTATCTCTATGGGTGTGTTCATCGGTCAATCCACGCGCATCTATGATCGCGAGACTGGCGAGATTCATCGCGGCCGTGTACCAGCAGGTTCTGTTGTCGTACCGGGTAGCTTACCGTCAGAAGATGGCACACACAGCTTGTACGCTGCTATCATCGTGAAAAAAGTAGATGCACAAACTCGTGCAAAAACATCAGTAAATGAGCTATTACGCTTAGCCTAAATATTTAGCACGTACCATTATTTGTTAAATAATATTGTTTTATAAAAAGATGCTGGAGGATGACTCCAGCATCTTTTTTGCAGCTTAATATAAGGCGTTACGTTATAATCCTTTGTTGGTTTGGCTTTATGCAAACATAAAAACACCCACACAACCATCTGCCTTTTTTATTACGATTGATAAGTGCCTGATCGCCTTATCAACCTTTAACTGTATTTGACATATTATGAGTGAATCACCATTACGCACCGCCGCTATTCCTGTCACTGATCCTGAAGCAGGATTACGTCTGACTGAAATTTTTTACTCTTTGCAAGGTGAGGCGATAACGTCAGGCTTGCCGACGATATTTGTGCGTCTAACTGGCTGCCCGCTGCGTTGTGTCTATTGTGATACCGAATATGCCTTTACGGGCGGCGAACGTCAGTCGCTAGAGACCATTATAGAAACCATCAAAGCTTATCCTTGCAAGCGTATTTGTCTGACAGGCGGCGAACCATTAGCACAGCCGAATGCCATTGAATTGATGAAACGTTTGCTGAGCGATGATTATGAGATATCCCTTGAAACCGCAGGCGCGCTCACGGTAGAAAACGTACCAACAGCGGTCAGCAAGGTGATGGATCTTAAAACACCAAGCTCAGGCGAGGTCGATAAAAACTTATGGTCAAATTTGGACCATCTTACTCAGCATGACCAAATCAAGTTTGTCATCATGAACCGTAAAGATTACGACTGGGCGCAAGCTATGCTAATCGAGCATAAGCTAAATGAATTGGTCGGAACCGTTTGGTTTTCGCCGATGTTTAACGTCGCCGATGATATCGATGAACAGTTTAGCCCTGACGTACCTGTGTTAGCACGAGAACTTGCTGAATGGATGCTGGCTGATGCCTTGCCTGTCCGCTTTCAATTACAATTGCACAAAATCATTTGGGCAGATGCTAAAGGTAAATAGAAAAGCACATAAAAAAGCAGGTAAAAATTACTAGGGTCTGTTGAACATTCAAATGTGGAACTGGCAGTGGCTATTTTTCAGACAATACGCAGTGAAATTTTTGACGCCTAGTCATTCTAGGGTAGACAGTTTCGCCATGTATTGGCAAAAAATAGTCCTGCCCTGAAAGGCTGATGCTAAAATCGCCCCAAACGTTGTTGTAAACCTAACTAAGGTCTCGACATTATCGTCAGTTTACGCCTGATTTGATAAAAGGTTTGGAGCGATTTTAGCGATCAGCAGTCCTAATATTTGAATGTTCAACAGACCCTAAACGAACGGACATATAGCCAACGGTAAGGATACAGGGATGGTCAAACTCATTTTACTCGGCTTGTTGGCAGGTGCGTTCTTTAGTTCCACTTTTATTTTAAACGAGCTGATGAGTGATGCAGGCGGTCACTGGTTTTGGTCAGCCAGTCTCCGCTATGTCTTTATGTGGTTGATTATCACCGCTATTATTGTCATGCAGCATGGTTTTGGTCGTATCAAAGCGCTAATGAGAATTTTTCTACAGCATTGGGGTTTTTGGTGCGTGACTGGCAGTATCGGGTTCGGGCTATTTTATACGGGTATTTGCTATGCCGCCGACCATGTCGCCGGTTGGGTGGTAGCAGCCACCTTTATGTTTACCGTCGTGACTAGCCTGCTCGTCTTACTGGCATTTGGCCAACGTTTTGATAAAAAATTCATCGTTTATGCCGTTATTGTCTTTATCGGAGTGGTACTGGTCAATGTCAGCGAAGGATTGCACGCGGCGGCCATAGTCGATGCTGACGCCGTCCCCATGTCTGATATGCTGCTCTATGGCGCATTACCTGCTCTCATCGCCGCTTTTAGCTATCCCATTGGCAATCAATTGGTTTGGCAAGCGTCTCATAATGCTCGCCAGCGTAATACTCATCTACAAGAAGCAGCGGCGTTAAAGGCTAAAAGAGACAATCTCAATAATAATGAGCCACTCATATCTGAAGCCTATGATTTACCAGCTGCCACATATGATGCTACCGATATCGATAGTACATATAAAAGTGAGACGGCAACATCATCCTTACAAAACCTAATTGCTCGTATTCCTTCTATCGAAACCACGCTACTGCAAAATGCCTTTAATAAAGTATGGCTAATGACGCTCGGGAGTTTGCCATTTTGGATGTTTTTAGGCATTATAGTGCGCCCTGATCGACCGCAAGTCTCGCAAATATTCAATACGTTGCTCGTTGCTCTATTGGCGGGTGTGGCAGCGACCACCATATTTTTGTATGCGCGTGAGCAAGCAGTTACCTCAAGTGAGGTTGCGGGCGTTGATTCTACCCAAGCCAGCGAGGTGATATTTGCCTTGATAGGCGGTATATTATTGCTCAACAACGAGATACCTTCCACATTGGGGTTGGTCGGTATTGGGCTGATTATGTTGGGACTGGTACTATTTGCCAAAGATGGGTGAGACCAAATAACGCTATGATGAATAATTTTATTTTTCCTGATATTCTGCTGTATTTGCTCGATATGGTTGGTGTGATTGCTTGTGCTATCGCTGGTACTTTGCTCGCCCAACATAAAGGCTTCGATATTGCTGGCTGCATCTTAGTTTCGATGGTCAATGCCATTGGCGGTGGTACGCTACGCGATATGGCGCTAGATCGCCATCCGCTATTTTGGATGACCGATCTTAACTATGTGATTGTCATCACCGTCACCTCCCTTATCTTACAGATATTTTTTCATCTGTATCACAAGATTGATAATGCGCTCAAACTCTTTGATGCCATTGGGCTAGCTGCCTTTAGCGTTATTGGTTTTAAAATAGCATTGACCCAAGATATGTCGCCCGTGATTGCCATTATGATGGGTGTTTGGACAGCCATCATTGGCGGTATGCTACGTGATATTATTTGTAATGAGATACCGCTGGTGCTCCAGCGCGAGATTTATATCTCTGCAAGTATTGTAGGCTCGGTCACTTATTTGCTGCTTGACAGTTTGGGTATGGATGCCGGATTGAATGAATTTGTTATGCTGGGCGTTATCTTTGCAGTGCGAATGTTAGCGTTGCGCTTTGATTGGCACCTGCCTTCTATTCGCTTGGTTAAATAAGACGGATTTGGATTGTTTAAAAAGCAACCTCTCTTATATTCGCTTATAATGCTTAGCCAATCATCATAAAAACTTACTGAGATTCGCACATGTTGGCTATCGCATTGGACCCTACGGTACTGATCACGACGTTCGACCCGCGTTCTTTGCTCTACTTGTTTGACATGATCGGCATTGTGGCTTGTAGTATCTCAGGGACTATCTTAGCAAAACATAAAAAATTTGACGTTTTTGGCTGCTTGTTGGTATCAATCGTGACCGCTATCGGCGGCGGCACCGTCCGTGATGTGATTTTGGATCGTCATCCGCTGTTTTGGATGGTGGATATGAGCTACTTGACCGTCATCACCTTCTGCTCATTAGCGACACAAATATTTTTTCGTCCTAATTCAAGACGCGTCGATAGATTTCTCAAGCTCTCCGATACCATTGGTCTGTCAGCCTTTACCTTGATTGGTATCAAGGTTGCCGATAGCATGGGCGCCAATGTGCCTGTGGCGTTATTACTTGGGGTGATTACTATTATTGTCGGCGGCATCATCCGCGATATGATTTGCAATGAGATTCCGCTGGTGCTACAGCAAGAGATTTATATCACCGCAGCCTTAACAGGCGGCATTCTATACTTTGCCCTGCACAATTTAGGCGTGGCGGATTGGATTGCTGACATCTCTGCCATGACTACGATTTTTACGTTAAGAATGCTCGCCATTCGCTACGATTGGCAATTCCCTGCTCTTGAATGGAAGTATTAAACCCTAGGGCGTGTCTTCAATTCACTCGATAGTCATCTAAATGGGCTAAAAATGGCTAAATCTTGCCAAACATCGTCAAATAGCTTGTTAATATCCCGATATTATCTACGCTATTTTTCTTGTTTGACGGCAATTTATCTCATTTTTATCGCCATTTCTGAAATGAAGACACGCCCTACAATGCCAATATTAAAAAAGCGTCAACCTTAAACACAGTTGACGCCCTATTATTGTCTTTTATTGTCTTTTCGTAGTCTTAGAATAAGGTAACATCCTTATTCATTAACGACTGCTAAGTACCTTACCATCAGTTGCAGACTTTGTTTGCCATTCCATTCATTAATATCCAATTGAAATAACACGTGCACTTTTTCGGCACGATAGTCCCATGCCTCGCTATCGAAGTTAAAATGAATCGCTTCAATCGGATACTGCACATCAGGATAACGCAGTGATAGTTTAAGGTGCTTGTCTTTTAATACCTTAAAGCTTAATACTTCGAATACCCCATCAAATATCGGCGGTGCAAAGCCATGACCCCAAATACTGGCATTGGCCAAATGCTCAGCGAACCATAAGCTAAAGTCGCCTGCTTGCAACGCTCCATCAGTGAACTTCTGCTCTGCAAATACGTCATCCTCCATCTCTGCCATGACGTCATTGAACGCTATGGCAAATGCCTCAAAGTTGCGACGCTTCAAGGTCAGACCTGCTGCCATCGCATGACCACCAAAATGGCTGATTAAGTCAGGATGGCGCTCAGCAACTAGTTCAATCGCATCACGAATATGCACGCCAGCGATAGACCGCGCAGAACCTTTAATGGCATCGTCGTCACCTGTACGCTCTGTATCTGCTGGCGCAAAAACGATACTGGGCAAATAATGACTTTCTTTTAAACGTCCAGCGACGATACCGATAACACCTTGATGCCAGTCATCTTGATATAAAATAATGCTACGATCTTGATTATTAACAGCCTGTCTCTCAGTGTTATGCTGAATAATAGTATCGCCGCTTTCGTCAGCATCATTATCGTTATTAGTAGCAGCTAATGCTTGTACGATGCTATCCGCTTGCGCGCGCATCTCACCTTCTACGTGACGACGGGTACGGTTTAGCTGCTCAAGCTCTTGCGCCAAGCGCTGCGCCGTACTCCAGTCTTCGGTCAACAAACACTCGATACCGATGCGCATATTGTCCATACGTCCGGCAGCATTGATACGAGGCCCTAACACAAAACCAAAATCTTGCGCCTGCATCTTCTTAGGATCACGACCTGCTTGCTCAAGCAGTGCCAATATACCCAGACAGCAGCGTCCTTGCTGGATAGCCGCTAGCCCATGATGCACTAAGATGCGGTTGTTCTTATCCAGCACACCAACGTCAGCAATCGTCCCAAGCGCCACCAAATCCAAATATTGACTGACTTGCACGGTAGATTTATCGGCTTCACGGCGCAGCTTGGCTAAGCGTCCGAGCACATAAAATGCCACGCCGACCCCTACGAGCGCTTTACTGGTAAAGTTACAGTCGAGCTGATTGGGATTGACCACCGCTTCAGCAGGTGGCGTCTCTTTGGTCGTCAGATGATGATCCGTAATAATCACAGTGATGCCATCGGCCTGCGCACGTGCCACGCCTTCATGACTTGATATACCGTTGTCTACGGTGACAATCAACTCTGGCTGATACGTCTTAATGCCTAATTCGACAATCTCTGGCGTCAGACCATAACCGTATTTAAAGCGATCTGGTACTAGGAAGTC
Source organism: Psychrobacter glaciei (assembly GCF_014652895.1). Lineage (GTDB taxonomy): Bacteria > Pseudomonadota > Gammaproteobacteria > Pseudomonadales > Moraxellaceae > Psychrobacter > Psychrobacter glaciei. Next base: position 146,192 of record NZ_BMZR01000003.1, on the reverse strand, counting down.
GACGACTGCGCCCATTTTTGTGAGTGCACGCATCATCAGCGCGGTACTGGTCGCGCCATCACAGTCAAAATCGCCCACGATAAGGATACGCTGACCGTCATCGATAGCCACGTCTAATAGACGCACTGCTTCTGTGACGCCATGCAGCATCTCTGCAGGCAATAGACCTGACAGGCCAGTCTCAAGCTCATCAGGCTGGGTAATACCGCGAGCTGCATATAAGCGAGCGATCGTTAATGATTGGGCAGCAAGTGGTTGCAACGCGGTGGGCAACTCGTCGATGCGAGTGCTGGTATAACGGGGGGTTAAATTTAGCATGAGGCTATTCTACTGGCTTTAGCAAAGGGTCACAATGGTAATTTATAATGCCTCTGTATATCATTTTTTATTGCATTACATTGCAATAAATCATATTTTATTGCCTGCATAAAACAAGTTATCCACGCTTACCTATCTAGCGCACATAACTGTGCATTTACAAAAACGGTGCATAGTGACCGTATTTTTCTGCATTTTGCTACAAAGCAATGATTGTATGCCTCTTATAAATCCATAAAATAGTAACCAACTGAGAGACTTGCTATCTATTGAGACTTTTAATCTGATTTTTTTATTTTAACTATTTATAAGGATGCGTTATGAAAACCACACCAACCGCTGAAAAACTACCAAATACTATCGATCCTAGCTTAGATTTGGAAACAGTCAAAAAAGAGTGCCAAAAGCTGGTCAAAAAACGCGCCAAATATTCTGCCGGTGTCGCCATCATTCCTGTGCCATTTTTTGATGTCGCTGTGGATGCGGGCATGCTTACTCAGCTATTACCAGAAATCAGTGAACGCTTTGGCTTGATTGAAGGACGTCAATCAGCAGTTGACCTAGAGTCACGCGCGATTCATTGGGGTGCTCTAAAAGATCGTACTGTCGATTTTGCAGGATTAATGGCGACGCGCGGTATCGTCAAAAAGACCGTACAAGGCTTCGGCGGTCGTATCGCTGCCAAGCAAGTGACGAAATTCATCCCGTTAGGTGGCCAAATGGTTGCTGCTACGATGGGCTATATGATTTTCAAAAAAATCGCGAATGATCATATCGAAGAATGTTATAAATTGGCAAAAGACATTCAGCAAAAGCAACACGGTAAGAATGTCTAAGACAAATTGAGCAATCTCGTTTACATCTATATCAAGCCAGTTAAGTAACTACTTAGCTGGCTTTTTTATGAACCACATAATTGGAAGTTAAAATAAGCCAGTTGGTTAATGGTGTCATTATTAGGTTTTGCTGATAATATACAGTTTTAGATGGCATCGACACTTTAAAGGACTAACCCATGAAAAAAATATTAATCTCAACGGCTATGCTTGCTACTTTTGCCCTAGCGGGTTGCACAACGACGGACGGTATGAATACTAATGCTGGCAATGCGATTGGCACAGCAAACAATATCGGTATGAACGTATTTAAAGCAGCGGTTGATAATCAGTGCCGTAGTCAGATTGAAAATCAAAGCGCTTGGCGCATTGCCAGTGTAGCCATGACTGAAACGCAAGAAGAAGCCATAAAAAGCAATGTCTGTGGCTGTGTCAGTGAGCAAGCCCCGCAACAAGTGACCCTTGTTGAATTAGGTAATGCAGCGATAGACACACAGTATCGCACACAGTTGGTAACCAGAGTCGTCGCCAAATCTCTACAAACATGTTATGCAAATTTCACCAAATAAACTTTTAATAAGTAGTCAAATACATTTTTGACAATGTATTTTCGACATAGATATTAATATTGACACAAGCTGGGTTAGCGATTGCTTAACCCAGCTTACTCGTATAAATTAGGTGTAAATGAAATTCACTTTATATCAAGGATGATAGATGAAAAGACGTGAGTTTATAAAACTAGGCGGTCAGGTGACCGTAGCAGGTACTTTGTTGACCCAGCTAAGTGCTTGCTCATCAGACGATGACTCCACCAATTCGAATACCTTAGATAAGGTAGACGATTTAGGTTATCAAGGTGCAGCACCTTTCGTACACGGTATCGCCAGCGGTGACCCTTTGCATGATCGAGTGATCCTGTGGACACGAATCACCAATGACGGCAGTATCAGTGCCACTAGCATTCCAGTCGGATATGTCATCGCGACAGATCCAGAGCTCAAAAACATTGTCGCTAGCGGCAGAGCATTAGCCACCTTAGAGTCTGACTTTACGGTCAAAGTCGACCCAAAGCTTCCCCAACCTAATACCACTTACTATTACGCTTTTGAAGCTTTAGGCTATACATCCCCTATCGGTCGCACGCGCACGATACCCAATGCAGACTTGCCAGCCAGCGAAGTAGATCGCGTGCGCTTAGCAGTGGTTTCCTGCTCTAATTATGGTTATGGCTATTTTAACGGCTATGCAGATATCGCTAAACAAGCAGATATATCAGCCGTATTGCATTTGGGTGACTATATTTATGAGTATCCAGAGGGGTTTTATCGCGATCAATCCTTGATAGAAGAGCGTCCGATAGACCCAAAGAATGAAATCATTAGCTTAGAAGATTATCGTCGTCGCTACGCCTGCTATCGCACTGATATTGACTTGCAAGAATGTCATCGCCAACATCCCTTTATCGCCGTTTGGGACGATCATGAGATTGCAGACAACTCATGGAAGGGTGGCGCTAGGTTCCATACTGACAGTAAAGGCAGCTATATAGAGCGCAAAATGTCAGCGGTTCGCGCCTATCACGAGTGGATGCCTATCCGTGACGATAGTAGCAACGAGCTCGACAGTCAGCTGCGGATTTATCGACGCTTTGAGTTTGGTAAGTTGTTTGATCTAAATATGCTAGACACGCGTATATTTGGCCGTGAAAAGCTAGATGCGGCAGCCAGTAATGAGCCTGAGCGTCAACTGCTAGGACTTGAGCAAGAAAACTGGCTCTATCTAAATATGCTAGAGGGAAAGCGCCGCGATGCGACATGGCAAATACTGGGACAACAAGTCATTTTAGCGCCGTTCAGAGGTGCATCTGCGACCAACTCCGGAGATATTTGGAATGGCTACGCCAGTGCGCGCGATCGTCTGCTCAATTTTATTGAAGACAACAATATCGATAACACCGTCGTGCTGACTGGCGATTATCACGCTTCCTTCGCTTTTGATGTCTGTAAAAACCCATTCGATGCTAGCAGCTACAACCCAAATACTGGTGCAGGGTCGCTGGCCGTCGAGTTCGTTTGCCCTGCTCTGACGTCCCTTGCCTTCCCTGAAAATGACAATGGAGCAGAGGCTAATCCCCATCAGAAGTTTAACAATCAAACCGATCATGGGTATATGCTACTTGATATCACCGAGCAGGCCTGCCAGTGCGATTGGTATTATACGGATACACTGACTGAGCGCGATGACAGTACTCGCTTCGCCAAAGGGCTATACACCCAGACGAAGACCAATCATTTGGTTGAAGGCAGTCAATCTCGTCCTATCACCAACGTCGCTGCTTTAGCTGCTGCAAATAAAGCCGTCGGGATGAAAATATAAGTATCGTTAAGTGCTACAGATATTTAAAGCATTAAAGTAATGTTCGTTGAGAATATAAAACAACAAAAAGGGTGCGTTATAAATAACGCACCCTTTTTGTTGCTGAGCCTTTGTACCATCCACTCCTCTCAGCTTATTACTTTGGCTTATTACTTTGGCTTAGAACTTGTTTTTGTCAACTGGACTCTGTGACAGAGCTGCTGCAAAAGGCAGTATTTTACTGCGACTAAAATACTTAGAAGAGCCATCGATAATCTTGTCTACTTCTTTGATCAAATCATTAATAACGTCATCATAAACACCATGATATAGTTCGGTTTCGAATGCCGTAAAGGGATGCTTACGCGATGCCGAGCTGACCTCTGTCACGCCTTGCTTACTATAAAAAATATCGACTCGACCATCACTGTTGAGTACACAATTTAATAATCCGTCCTCCAGCTCCATCTCTACTCGCTCAGGCATAAAAATATAATCGTCTACATTGATGAGTTTTTTCTCTACTTCTCTTTTAAAAAATGATTTGATATCAAACATGGATATATCCCTGACCTCAATTATAATATACGTTAGCACGCCTGACTTTATGACCATCACCCAGCATTCATTTGCATGCTTGGTAGGTCGTGCTTTGTTAATGTATCCTATAAGATAGAGGGCTATTTTTTAAGACAGGAAATGTAAAACTGCGTGTGCGGTTGGTAATAGTGAGACGGTATATAGATTTAAAACCTGAGCCAGCATAAAAAATGTCCATTACACCGAATCAATTAAACTCATCCAAGTAACTATTGTCTATAGTTGATATGGTTAAGCTTATATATGCTAATCAGAAAAGCTAATAACAAAAAAATTGCCATAAAAAAAGTCAGCCACCTAGGTGACTGACTTCATTTAAAATATTTGGTGGAGATGGCGGGAGTTGAACCCGCGTCCGCCAGCATTACGCTCATGAATCTACATGTTTAGTTTCTGTCTTTAATTTTAGTCTGCACCGATCCGACAGTCAGGATGGATTAGCCGATTCTCTACTTTTGAACCCAAGCGATTGAGACAATCCCTTGTGGCGAGCCTACATGCGGACGCTTCAACTTAGTTGACCAACTGTAGGTGATCAGCAACTTAGTAAGCAGGGTCTAAACCAAGTAAACTGGGTTTATGCTGCTAGAGCGTAATTTTCGTCGTTTGCGACTATAACAATATATGTTGGATTAACGAGAGGACATATACTCTCGACATGCATCATTGAGTTTCATCACCAGCGTCGAAGCCAGAACATCCCCAATAAGGTCGAGTATTATATAGGAATTAAGTGCTAACTTTCAACCTATAAAACACCCTCATTACATTACGTTACAGCTCAACTCTCTAAGCCAATACTTTATTTAACCATTTACCAATATTTTGAATTTGTGGCATACATACCTGATGTGCCATTGGATAGGTATTATAAGACACATTATAATCTTTTGCTGATAAAAGCTGCTGCGCTTGCTCGCCTAAGATCACAGGAACGACTGGGTCATGAGTACCATGTTCAATCAAAATTGGCATGTCTTTATTAGCCGCACTATAATCAATATTATCATTGGTCGCCAAATAGGTCGAGAGTGTCATCAAACCTGCTAAGCGCTTAGGATAACCAAGCGCTACGTGATAAGCCACTGCCCCGCCCTGCGAAAACCCTGCAATGACGATATGCTCAGGAGCAACACCGCGCTCAACCTCACGGCTGATCAAATCATTGATTTGTTGGGCAGACTCTTCAATTTGAGCGACATCGATTTTACGCTCAAGGCTCATCTCTAAAATATCGTACCAAGCAGGCATCACCATGCCGCCATTCACGGTCACTGGGCGCTTAGGCGCATGTGGAAAGATAAAGCGTACTGCCATATCGTTAGCCAATTCTAACTGCGGTACCACTGGTTCAAAATCATGGCCGCTGGCACCCAAGCCATGCAACCAAATGACAGCACGATCTATCTTTTTTTGAGAAGGGTTATGTTCAACGATAACAGCGTCTAAATAGTCAGTCATACCTGATCCTTAATATATTTTTGATAGCTTAATTTTGATGATGGAGAGTGAAATACTTTTGTAACAATTGTTTGCCTGTCATTATCTTTTAAAGATTATCAGGTAACGTAAAGGACGGGTCAATGACCGCAATATTGTACTTATTATTTTTCACTTTTTGTAGGGACAGTTTACATGACAATGTTAGATAATTCAGTGGCGACGCTCAATCAACTCAAAAAAACGCCATTTAAAACCGTTAAGACGGTCAGTATAGCCATAGCACTAGGGGCCACTTGCACCCTATCAATGGCCGCAGACGATATACGCAATACCACATTGACTCAAACATCCAATCAAACTATCAAGCCATCACTAAAACAACTACCAAAAAACCTGCCTGCCACGCCTCAAGCTTATACCTATGGTGTTCGGCCTTTCTATTTGGTCAATGATATGGATGAGAGCCCATTAAAAGAAGAGCTGTTGGCTTGCAAAGCACAATTACCTAGCAAAACGAACTTTTCTATTGCCCATCGAGGTGCGCCATTACAACTGCCAGAACACACTTATGATAGCTATGTTGCCTCAGCGCAAATGGGCGCAGGTATCTTGGAATGTGACGTGGCTTTTACCAATGACGGCGAGCTGGTCTGCCGCCATGCGCAAGACGATCTGCATACCACTACTAATATCCTTGCTACCCCGCTGGCCAAACAGTGCACCGTGCCGCCAATCATAGATGCCAATGGTGTACTGACCAATGCCGACAGTATTGAATGCCGTACCTCAGACATCAGTGCCAATCAATTTAAAACATTGACGGGCAAAATGGACGCCGCAAATAAAAAAGCGACCAGTATCGATGAATATATGAATGCGACTGCGCCTTGGCGAACAGACTTGTACTCGCAAAATGGCAAGGTATTGACTTTGAAAGAGCATATCGCATTGGCACGCCAACTGGGCATGAAGCACACGCCTGAGCTAAAAGCGCCTGCCGTGACCATGCCGTTCAATGGTTATCGTTTAGACGATTACCGCCAACAGCTCATAGAGACTTATAAGGCAGCGGGTGTGCCTGCAAATGATGTATTTGCGCAGTCATTCAATATAGAAGACCTTGATTACTGGATAAAAAATGAGCCAGCTTATGGTGCCAATGCCGTTTATCTCATCGATGACAGTAATGAAACCGCTGAAAACAAAACGTTTGATAAAGATGATGCGACGACATGGAAGCACTCCTTGGCTGATATCAAAGCCCGTGGCATTAACATCATTGCGCCAGCACTTTGGCTATTAGTCACAACTGATGACAATGGAAAAATGATACCGTCAGCCTATGCAAAACAAGCCAAAGCCAATGACCTAAAAATCATTACGTGGTCAATAGAGCGTTCAGGTCCACTGGCAAATGGCGGTGACTGGTATTATAGTGGTCTTGGCGAGGCTATCAATAATGATGGTGATATGATGAATTATATAGATGTGTTGGCACAAGACGTCGGTGTCCAAGGCATCTTTTCAGATTGGCCCGCTACAGTGAGTTATTATGCCAACTGCAAAGGCTTAAAATAGGTTAATCCGACTCCTTTTTCTTATCTAAGCGTCTAATATTAAGACATGTCCCAATACCAGCTTAATTATTGTTAAGCTGGTTTTTTATTTTCCATTGGTTGTATCAGCATCATTAAATAATAGACCATTTGCTTAGGGCGTGTCCTCAATCTGAACAAAACCTTTTAAATGGGTTAAAAAAGGCTATATTCTCGCCACTTTTCGAAAATTTATAGACAATATGTTCATATTCTCTGCAAAATTTCCATCGATTGGCAAAAATCTATCTCTTTTTATTTCCATTTTCAAAATGAGGACATGCCCTAATACCCTGCTTTTCCATCAAGTTTTCACACTGTTTGGATAGTGGTAGCAAGAGCAGGCTGCTGTTTTGTGCTACGATAATTTACTAAAATTATAAAACGATATAGAAACTATGACCCATATTTTACTGGTGGAAGATGACCCTGCTATTGCGATGTCACTCAAAGTTACTTGCAAACGTGAAGGCTGGAAAATCACTTGGCTAGACAATGCGAGCAGCGTGTTACCAATGCTTCATAGCCTTGAGGCGCAAGATCTATCGGCGATTATTTTGGATGTTGGCTTGCCAGATGGTGATGGTCTCAGCCTCTGCCAACAAATACGACACACCCCTGATATCGATGGCTTAAAAGACATCCCTATCGTATTTTTGACGGCTCGTAGCGACGAGGTTGATAGGATTTTGGGTTTAGAGATGGGCGGTGATGATTATTGTGCCAAGCCTTTTAGCCCGCGCGAGTTGGTTGCCCGTCTAAAAGCCATTTGGCGACGTGAACAATTACTGTCTAAGCAATCTGCTACTCATACCACAGCCACCGATAATACAACTAACCGTGCTTCTTCGAACAGTATGTCAGGGCAAGCATTGACGTTTGAATGTCAATCTGGCATCTGGCATTACCAACCGCTCAATTACTCCTTGATGTGGCAAGAGCAAAAGCTTGAGCTCAGCAATACCGAGCGCAAAATTTTGCTGACATTATTGCAAGCACCCAATCAAGTCTTTAGCCGTGAGCAATTACTCAGCGCTGTGAGCGACTACCCTGACCATCGCTTAGCCAGAACCATAGACAGTCATATTAAGTCCATTCGTAAGCAGCTGGCCACTGTCGACGCGAGCATTGAGGTCATTCATACTCATCGTGGATTGGGTTACGCATTATGTCCCGCTTAGTCATAACTAACTATAGTCAGGTCAATATAAAAAAGGGACAGCGTGACTGGTATAAATTTTTCGTAGCCTCTGTCTGCGTAAGCACAGCAAGCAAGAAAAGTTTGTGCCAGTCACGCATCATAATGTCGCGTACCCACTTTATTTAGTATCGACTATATAGTCATATTTTGATTAAAACCGACCTTCTATAACGTCAAATAGCATACCTAAAAATATGAATCATAAAACCAGTAATAGCGTGAATAGCCGCCCTAATACTCATATTAATAACAAGGCTGACAATAGCACTCATGCCAGCCAAAGCAATTGGTATGCAAAACTGCATCCCATTGGCACCGCGCAGCAAACGACTAAACCAAAACGACTGCTGAATTTAAGTATTTTTTTTAGGATTTGGCTTGCCTTGGCGTTGGTATTGATTATCTGCGGTGTGGTCGCATTTACTCAACTGTTTGGTTATGTCAAACCGACGGCGCAGCAAGTCATTGAAGACACGTTATTAGATACCAGCAAATTGCTGGCGGCAAGTTTACAGATGCCACTGTCTTCAGGGCAGCTATACGATGATGATTATCAAAGAAGACTTGATGCGGCATTTATTGGCATGCCAGTAATTGGCAAAACTCAAGAGCCTGAGTATAAAAACAAAAATTATAGCAGCTTTCGGATATACGTAACGGATGATAAAGGCGTCGTCATATATGACTCTCTGCCTGAACCCGACAATGATGAAGGACGAGATTATAGTCGCTGGAACGATGTTTATTTAACCTTAAAAGGTGAATATGGCGCTAGAAGTACGACACGAGACCATAGTCAGCGTGATGGTACGGTCATGTATGTGGCGCAGCCGATAAAAAATAATGCTGGCAACCTGATTGGTATCGTCAGCGTCGGCAAGCCTGTCGCGAGCGTGTTGCCGTATTTGGACAATACGCGCAATCGCATGCTTATCACAGCACTGCTCATGAGTATTGCTGCCCTTATATTAGCAGGACTGGTCGCATGGTGGCTTAAGCAAAGCATCACCTTGGTTACCCAATATACCAGTGCGCTGGCAGAGGATACCAAAAAGCCCTATTTTTACTTAGGTCATGAGCTTAACAGCCTAACAAATACCATTGAATCTATGAAGCATCGGTTGGAAAATCGTGCCTATGTCACCGACTATGTCCATACCCTCACCCATGAACTCAAAAGCCCATTAACCGCTATCCGTGCCAGCAGTGAGTTGCTAGAAGACGACGGGCTTGATGAGGAAGACCGACAGATGCTCATCCAATCCATTGGTGAACAAAGTATCAAAATGCAGCAATTAATTGACCGTTTGCTATTACTTGCCAAGGTTGAACAACCGAGCTTTAAGCTAAATCGGCAGCTGACGCCTCTATTACCATTACTGCAAACCCTTGCAAAAGACAATACCGCTAAATTGCAACAGCAGCACCTAGCGCCTATCGACATCTATCTGGATGATAAACGGGTTACTGAAACAGCGACTTTATCGCCAGATATCTTGGCAAATACCAGCGTTTTCGCTGACCAGTTTTGGTTGGTACAGGTGCTGCAAAACGTATTGGATAACGCCATACATTTTGCCGATAGCACAGTCGCTATTTATCTGCACAGCACCGCGCAAAACAATTCTGCGCAAACTGTGACTATCGATATATTTAATAATGGTAAATTATTACCTGATTACGCCGTTGGTAAAGCGTTTGACCGTTATTTCAGTTTATCGCACCAGAGTCAATCTACTGATACTACATCAGAGCCTCTATCAACATCTTCAACAGAGAAAAGTTCAACTGCCGATACTGAGCAAACACAGCCTAGCATGTCTGGTAATACGCCAAAAAAAGGGACGGGCCTTGGTTTAACCCTTGTGAAGCAAGTAATCGAACATCATGGTGGTCATGTTGTTATTAAGAATATTCAAGCAAATAGTGATGACAGTAGTAGCAATATCAATGAAAATAATGCTGCTATTACGCAGTATTCAGGCGTGATGGTCAGTATTACTTTGCCTTTAGCTAAAGAATAAATGTTTGGCTAAAATAGACGCGCTCACTTTCTATACTCAAAAAAAATGATTAATAACGACAATTCATTCAATTTCCATCGTTCCTACACAGGTTTTCTATCTGCTTGTTTTACGATAACGTCATTCAAATTCGTTATCAAAACTAAGGATAGAAATGCTATGAAAAAACCTACTAACCAAAACCAAGTGATAAAAAATTGCTTAGGCTACAATCGTCAGCATTGCGCACAGACTTTATCCAACCAAGGCATCGATAGTATCGAATTCGGCCATTGGTTGGCCATTCCCAGTCAACAATTACTTTTGGTGTTTCGCCATCAGCAGTGTGTGGCGGTTGATGGTTATCAAGTAGCTGCTTAGAACTATTACTAAGGCTACGAAAAACTCATCCCAGTCGCACTGTATCTGTTTCAAAGTAAATCCATTACATTGTTAGTTTGCTGATCGCGCTCTACCTGTTGAATCACTCATTTTTAATCTTCCACAAAAAAACCCTTGGTTATTTCTAATAAAATTATCAGAAACAATCAAGGGCTTAAATCTCTAGGATATAGTTCGAAAAGTTACCCTAAGTAATCGACTCTACTGGCTGCATCACATCCGCGTTTTGACCGCGATGACGCAGATAGTGATCTAATAAAACAATGGCTAGCATGGCTTCTGCAATGGGCGTGGCACGTACCCCAACGCAAGGGTCATGACGACCTTTGGTGAGCATATCAACCGACTCGCCTTGCGTATTGATACTCTTGCCAGCCGTCGTAATACTAGAAGTTGGCTTAAGTGCAATACTGACACGGATATCTTGTCCTGATGAGATACCCCCTAAGATGCCTCCCGCATGATTGGCAGTAAAGCCGTCTGGCGTCAGCTCATCACGAGAGCTATGACCGAACTGCCCTGCGACTGCCATACCATCACCGACCTCAACGCCTTTGACGGCATTGATACTCATCATCGCATGAGCGATATCTGCATCGAGACGATCAAATACTGGCTCACCCAGTCCAACGGGTACACCACTGGCGATAATCTCTAAACGTGCACCACAGCTAGTACCTTCACGGCGTAGGTTATCTATCAAAGTCTCAAAGCGACTGACAGCATCGGCATCCGCACAAAAGAACGGGTTACTATTTACAAAATCCCAATCGATTTGGCTTGGGTTTAGGATATTGCTGTACTCATTGCCAATTTGGGTGACATGACCACGGACTTGCACACCCAAGCGTTCTTGTAGATATTTCTTAGCGATAGCACCTGCCGCCACACGCATCGCAGTCTCGCGCGCTGAGGAGCGCCCGCCACCACGATAATCACGAAATCCATACTTCATACTATAAGTATAATCGGCGTGACCGGGACGGAAGGTATCTTTAATTTCACTGTAGTCTTTGGATTTTTGATTGGTATTACGAATCAGCAGGCCAATAGACGTGCCAGTTGTCTTACCCTCAAACACACCAGAGATAATCTCAACTTCGTCAGACTCGCGGCGCTGGGTCGAGTACTTAGACGTACCCGGTTTACGGCGATCTAGATCAATCTGCAAGTCTTCTGCGGATAATGCTAAACCCGGTGGTACGCCATCGACGATTGCCATGAGACCAGCACCATGCGACTCACCACACGTGGTAACCGTAAAAACTTGCCCAATACTATTGCCTGCCATATTTATCCTTAAACAAGTAAACGCAACTTATGCTAATTTGACCCATTATTTATAATTATTGACTGCCAGTCTAGACCTATTGATGACTGTCTAACATCTGCACAAAAGGAGCAAACAGCTGACGATGTGCCATTAGCTCATCATAGGTAATCGCAAACACCCCATGACCGCCATGAGCAAACTTCAACCAGTCAAACTGAATCTCAGGATAGGCTTGCTTTAGTGCCCATTCGCTATCGCCCACTTCACAGACAAGTAGACCTTCTGGGCTTAGGTAATCTGGTGCTTCAAAAAGAATGCGATGTACCAGATCCAGTCCATCTTGACCTGCCGCTAACGCGTGCTCAGGCTCATATAAGAATTCAGGTGGTAAATCTGCCATGATGGCAGCATCGACATACGGAGGATTGGTAACGATAAGCTCGTATTGATTTTCAGCAGGAATCTTGGCAAACAGATCCGACTCAATCACATTCACTTGATGACCAAGATCATGGTGATCTACATTGACCATCGCCACTTCAAGCGCACCTTTATCAATATCCACGGCATCGACCAATGCATCGACGAAACGTGTTGCAAGCGCAATCGCAATACAACCAGAACCCGTGCATAAGTCTAAAACACGCTCAGGCTGTGATAGTTGCTTGATATCCAAACCATGATCGTAAAAAGCGGTTGCCTGATCGTTGACATTCATACCCAATGGCTTGGCCAGCTCATTGGTATCAAAGTACGGATGGAACTGCTGACGAATCAGCTCTGCCACAGGTGAACGCGGAATCAAAACCCGCTCATCGACATAAAAAGGCAGGTCACAAAAGTACGATAAATTAATCAAATAGCTCAAAGGCTTACGCTCAGCGATACGCTCTTCTAGCAAGCTCAGTACCACTTGCTTCTCTGATGTGGTCAACCGGCAGTCTAGGATCTGCTCATTCGCCGACCAATCTAACGACAAAGAATGCAATACTATCGCCGATGCTTCAGCAAACTCATCAGTCGTTCCTTGAGCCACGACCACATCATAATTACGAAGCTGAGTAACCGAAAAACGTATAAAATCACGAATACTGACCAGCTGCTCGCGTGCTTCTTCGAGCTCTGCAGGCAAATTGGCAAATTGATCGTCTTCACCGAGAAGCCCAGTCTCTGAATCAAATACCATACCACCCTCTAGACCATCGTCGTTGAGGTACTGATTTTGAAACTCTTCTGCGCTCATTGTTTGGTCTTCTGACATATCGCACCTTGCTGGTTACATGTCCACTGACGACATGCGGGTAAGTTAAATTGCTCTTTATAATGAGCTGACTTATTAAATAAGAATCTAGCCAACCATTATAGACGCAAACGCTAGATAGCGCCAATCACTGTGCTTTTTAGTGTAAAAAAATAGCATATATAACAAGTGACTTACGTTAAAATCCAGCAAAACTTCATACATACCATGGCTAAATTATTGCCCAACTGTAGTGAATACGTCAGCAGTTGACGTTTAGCACCCTACGGACATAAAAATATGTGTCAAAAGTTTGCGAAGCTTATTAATTATGCGCATAATAGCTTCATTAGTAGCAACCACAAGTAACTCAATATGATGAAAATAAAACCGCTTATTACTACCATATCTATCGTTGTCGTTAGCGCCAGTGCTACTGCATTTGCTGCCACCGCTGACAGTACTCGCACATTGCCAGTACGCACCGCTGACTCAATGCCTAGTATCGCCAAGAAAGTCAGCCTTAATGTGCAAGAGAGTCGCGCTCCTGTCACTGCCGCGAAACCAGCTGACCGCATGACGCAATTGATTGATTCAAAGCAAAAGACTAAGCCGTCAGCGCCAGCAGCCACTGCTGATAACATGAGCGCAGAAGAGCTGACCCGTAAGGATGAGCAATCTGACAGAACTGACGATATGAGCGAAGGTCAGGCCGTTGCCGCCCCTAGCGATGTCTCGTCTATTGACTCATCTGACCCTTTAGCTTTTGAATTGCCTGACAGCGAAAAACGTCAAGACTTCAGTGATGACCCAACCATCAAAAACATCGAAGACAAAGATGGCAAAAGATATACCACGCTAAACTTGTCCAACTACGCCACACAAGTCAACGATGCTGTTTGGTCACCAAGCATGAAGGTCAACTCAGCGATGACCATTAAGATGCAGGCATTGCTCGACTGGAACCATGCTTCTCCTGGTCCTATCGATGGCGGCTGGGGTATGAACAGCAAGAAAGCCCTGATTAATTTCCAAACCATGAAAGGCTTGCCAGCAACCGGAAAAATGGATCAAAAAACTTGGAATGCCTTGGTTAAAAACATCGCTGCTAATAAGCCGGTGCTAGTGACTTATACGCTGACTGAAGATGATATAAAAACCAACTTCGCGGCCACTCCTTCTGGTTCAGAAGCAAAGTCAAAAATGAAAGGCTTGTATTACCAAGATATCAAAGAGATGCTGGGTGAGCGCTTCCACATGGATGTACGTTATTTAGACAAGCTCAATAAAAATAAAACGTATACCGCTGGTGAGACAATCACTGTATTGAATACTCGTGAAAAGCTCAATCAACGTATCAATCGCGTGGTTGCCAATAAAGCAGACAAAACGCTGTACGCTTACAATGATGATAAACTGGTTGCCACTTACCCAACGACCGTTGGTAGTGATGCCACACCATCACCAAAAGGTACATTTAAGATCATCAATAAAGTCAAAATGCCTTGGTATAAAGCAACCGTTGGCGAAGGTGCTCAAAAGAAAATCCATATGTTACCGCCAGGACCGAACAATCCAGTAGGTGTGGTATGGATGGGAATGTCTAAACCTTCTTATGGCTTACATGGCTCACCAGTACCTGAAGGTATCAGTCGCCAAGGGTCAGCAGGTTGTGTACGTTTGACCAACTGGGATGTGTTAGAGGTTTATGCCAATATCGAAAACGGCGCAACCGTTGTCCTCAACTAAACTGGCTTAACGATGAATGTACCACTCGTATTCGTCGATTGAATAAGCAATCAGAAATACTAAACAAAAAAGACCCTCTTGGTAGGGTCTTTTTTTATGGCTAAATTTCACCAAACACTGACACATTGTTCATAAATCAGCAGAAAAAATATCAATGTAAAATATAGTCAAGGAATTTTAGAATCGCCCATCGTGCTGCGCCTTATACTTTGTAACCTTCCTCGTTACCAGTAATGCTGCCGACTTTTTTGGTGAAAAATAAGCCTGCAGGAATAGAGCACAAAATACCCGCTGCTACTGCCATTTGGATATGGGGTATCTCATTGAACCCTGTGACCAAGGCGCCAATCATAAAGACACCAATGGTAACTGTTGAGGCGATTGCATAGATGACAGAAAATAATGGCCAGTTCATAACTTATTCCTTATTTTTGTTGTGGATATAATACCTTTATACACTAAACCCACAAAAAAAGTAAGTATTTAATTAAAACCTTCAAGCCAGTTATATCGGGTGACCTAACATAAAGACCCTAATATAATTAAGGATTTATCTACAATAGTATTCATTGCAAGAAATGGCAAAATACATTGCTTTTATCAGCTATCAGTTGATTTCATATCTGCTTATTTCCCGCCTGCCTAGTCGTAAAAAACTCATACGCTTTTCTAAATTTATCATTACAATAGTGACTTTCTGTCATTCTCTAAGAAAGTTTTCCGCTATGACCTTACCTCATAAACAGTTACCTGTTGAGTCAGCAACGACAAAAGACGCCTCAGACGAGATTGACCTTCAACAGGCGTCAGAGTCTGTTGATCATACAAATGTGACTGATGAAACTGTATATAGTGAAGCTTTGAATAGTGAAGCTTTAAAGAATGCTGAAAGCGACATTGAGCAAGACGGTATCGAGCAAAAAACCCTAGGTGCACAGCCTCCTGAAGCTAAAGTAACGATGGAATCGCTTGGACCGGATGTAGTGGTTGCGAGCGTTGAAACATCGGAACCAGAAACCCAAGCGTCTGCCGACATGGAAAAAACAGAAGTTGGCGTGTTAAATGCTGATAATGCAGAAAAGCAAGGTACTGAAAATGGTCAGGAGACGCTAGTCGATGAAGCCACAGTTGAAGCAGAGGATGCTAACGATTCTGCGGCGCTGAATACTGCTAGCAAAGCCAGTCATAATGAACCGACAGCAGATGCAACTCATTCTAAGACAGACGAAAACATGTCTGTAGAAAATACGAATGTAGAAAACATCAATGACGCCAACGCTGAGCCAGATACAGATACAGATACAGATACTATGGTAAAGGCGCAAGATAGCGATGATGAGGAAGAGGACGAAGTCAAAGAACAAAAAGAAGCCAAACTAGAGTCTTATAAGCAATTTGTCGCTGAGCAGTTTAACAATCAAAAGGTAGACTATCCAGAAGTACGCGTCAGAATTGAAGCAAATGCGCTGCCCAGCAAAATGTATTTCATCATGAACATACTTTCTGCCATTATCGCCAGTTACGGGTTGGTGACCAATTCAGCCGCTGTCGTCATTGGTGCGATGTTGGTCGCCATGATGTTAGGTCCGATCACAGGAGTGGCGCTAGCGATTATCGACTACCGTGCGCCGCTGTTACGTAAGTCGCTTATTACGGTTATTGCTGGTATCTCACTGGTCGTATTGGTCGGTTTCGTCGTTGGTTGGCTGCACAAAGATCAACCGTTGACGACAGAGATATTATCGCGTACCCAACCCACTTCCATGGACTTAATGATTGCCTTAGCAGGTGGTACTGCTGGTGCTTATGCGATGGTGTCACCGCACTTATCAGTCGCCGTCGTGGGTGTGGCAGTCGCCACGGCCTTAGTGCCACCTCTTGCCGCCAGTGGTATTTTATTTGCTAATAATGAGATTCAGCTTGGCTTTGGCGCCCTACTCTTAGCCATTACCAACATTATTGCCATCCAATTTACCAATGCGCTTGTGTTGTGGGTTTTAGGTTTTCGCCGTTTGGTGAAGGACGATTATAAATCCAATACTTATCTGACTTTTTTGCAACGTAATGCCGTGACTTTGCTGTTGTTAGCAGGATTGGGTACTTATCTGACTATCAATCTACAAACCAATGCCAAGCAACAAGTCTTTGAGAGCAGTGTCAAAGAGGCGATCAATAGCTACTTTATTGACAAAGGTAATGTACTGACCAATACCCAGTTCGATACGGCGGAAAAAAACCAGATCGTTCGTGCTGTTATTCGCGGTGAGACCACTCCTAGCTCTTACGATGTCCGCCAAATTGAAGCCGCTATTACCCAAGACATGGCGGAAAACTTCCCTGATTATTTACCGATCAAAATACAATTACGTTACTTGCCAGTGCAAGTCATTGAATCGGATCCATTGATACAAGACAAACTCGACAAGACCGATGCGGCGATTTTGACCAATTAGCTTTTATACGCTACCAAAACCATTGACTATCTAGAGACGCAGAATAACGCAGCAGTTGTAACTCTTGTACCAAGAGCTTAGGCGTTTGTGCTAAAATCGCTTGCAAAATTATTTAATCCTTTTTTATATTAAAGCCATCTTTAATCCCATCCGTCAGTAAGGAGCCGCTGTGAGCCAGCCATTTCGCTCAGCCGATATTCGTCAAGCTTTTATCGATTTTTTTATAAGCAAGCAGCATACCCCTGTTTCTTCGTCTAGTTTGATTCCACATAATGACCCGACATTGCTGTTTACCAATGCCGGTATGAATCAGTTTAAAGAAACCTTTTTGGGTATGGAACCACGTGACTATACACGTGCGGTGACCTCGCAAAAGTGCGTACGTGCTGGCGGTAAACACAATGATTTGGATAATGTCGGCTATACCGCCCGTCATCATACTTTCTTTGAAATGCTTGGCAACTTCTCCTTTGGTGATTATTTCAAGCAAGCAGGTATTGAATACATTTGGGAGTTTTTGACCTCAGATAAATGGCTAGCGATTGATAAAGACCGCTTGTATGTCACTATCTATGAAACCGATGACGAAGCCTTTGATATTTGGAATAAGAACATCGGTATTCCAAGTGAGCGCATTATCCGTATTGGCGATAATAAAGGCGCGCCTTACGCATCAGATAACTTTTGGACGATGGGTGACACTGGTCCTTGTGGCCCTTGTACCGAAGTCTTTTATGACCACGGTGCCGATATCGAAGGTGGCTTACCTGGCACGCCTGAAGAAGATGGCGATCGCTATATCGAGATTTGGAACTGCGTATTTATGCAGTTCAATCGTCAAAAAGACGGCACGCTATTACCACTGCCAGCCCCAAGCGTCGATACTGGCATGGGGCTTGAACGCATTAGTGCCATCATGCAAGGCGTGCATGGCAACTATGAGATCGATTTATTCACTCATTTGATGGATGCTGCTGCTGAGATTTTAGAGATTGATAATGAACAGCAATCATCCTTAAAAGTCATCGCAGATCATATTCGTGCCGTTTCATTCTTAATCGCTGATGGCGTCATGCCAAGTAACGAAGGGCGTGGCTATGTACTGCGCCGCGTGATTCGCCGCGCCGTACGTCATGGCAATAAACTGGGCGCTGATAGTGACTTTTTCTACAAGATGGTCGCGCCACTCGTGGCTGAAATGGGCACAGCCTACCCTGAGCTAAAAGACAAACAAAGCGTCATCGAAAACGCCATTCAAAAAGAAGAAGCACAGTTTGCTAAAACCTTGGCACAAGGTCTGCGTTTGCTTGCCAGCGAACTTGAAGGGTTACAAGATGGCGATACGCTCTCTGGTGAAGCAGCATTTAAGCTCTATGATACGTATGGCTTCCCGCTTGATTTGACCGCTGATATCACTCGTGAGCGTGGTATTGCTATTGATGAAACGGAATTTGACGAGCATATGCAAGCACAACGTGAGCGTGCGCGTGATGCTGGCAAATTCGATGTCGATTACAGCAGCGTTATCCAAGTAGAGACGCCAACGACATTCATCGGCTATGAACAGCTTGAAGAAGATGGCGTGACTGTTGACGCGCTTTATCAAGACGGCAATCCAGCAGACAGCTTGACGGAAGGTATGGAAGGCGTTGTGGTACTTGATCGCACACCATTTTATGCTGAAGGTGGTGGTCAAGTTGGTGAGCTTGGTGAAATCCGCACTGCATCAGGGGTCTTTGAAGTACAAGATACCAAAAAATCTGGTCAGGCGATTATCCATTATGGTGTCGTGACCATGGGCGACATTAGCACTAAGCAAACGGCTGAAGCACAAGTACTCTCTAGCATCCGTGCGGCCAGTGCCAAAAACCACTCAGCCACGCATCTATTGCATGCAGCGCTAAGAGAAGTATTGGGCGACGCGGTCACGCAAAAAGGCTCATTAGTTTCAAGCGAAGTCTTACGTTTTGACTTCTCTTATGACAAGCCCGTCAGTATTGCTGAAATTAGCCGTATCGAACGTCTCGTCAATGAACAAATCCAAGCCAACACTCCTGCCCGTATTGAGAATATGTCGATTGATGAAGCCATGAAAAACGGTGCAATGGCATTATTTGGCGAAAAGTACGGCAGTGACGTTCGTGTACTAACCATGGGTACAGACAGTATCGTAGATGGTCAACGCAAGCCCTTCTCTATCGAACTATGTGGTGGCTTACATGTACAGCGTACTGGTGATATCGGTGTGCTTAAAATTACTAGCGAATCAGGTATTGCAGCTGGTATACGCCGTATTGAAGCCGTCACTGGTATGAACGCGGTCAAAAACATTCAGCAAAGTGAACAACAATTAAGCGAGCTTGCCAGTCAGCTCAAAGTAAAACGCCCTGAAGTCGCTCAGCGTGTCCGTACCATGGCAGATAAGCAGCGCGACCTAGAAAAACAACTAGAGCGCTTGCAGCAAAAAATAGCCAGTGCCCAAGCAGCCAACCTACTCGATGACGTACAGACTATCGCAGGTACGCCAGTTCTTATCAGTACCTTAAGCGGTGTTGATGGCAAATCGATTCGTACGCTGATGGACGACATCAAGTCAAAACTTCCTGATAGCGTGATTGTGTTGATTGGTGATAAAGATGAGCAGTTAGCGCTAGCAGCTAGCGTAGCGAAGTCTGTTACTGCTAAAGTGAAAGCCGGTGACATCATTCGTCATTTGGCAGGTGAGCTTGGCGGTAAAGGCGGCGGTAAGCCTGACTATGCACAAGGCGGCGCACCAAAATCTGGCAACAGTGCAGCGGTTATCAATGCGCTACCTGCTTGGATTGAAGCCCAGCTTAGCTAATCTAGCAAAAACACAGAGCTTCACGCTGATCTATAACGCATAGAATACGTGATTGGTTATAACCATTATAAACAATCGCCATATATCTAAGTAGTACTGAGACTTAAAGTTACGCTGTAGATATGGTATAAAGGTCGACGTTTGAAGATATTACTCATTCACTGAGGTTGAAGCAAATACCACTATATGAATGAAAGACATAGGGCGTAACTCTTATAATCTGGCTTTATCTATATAAACATTGACGAGTATCATGTTGACTCTTATCGATGATAATAAAAGGTCATTATTGAATAATAGGTAGATTTTTATGGCGTTAATAGTACAGAAGTATGGCGGCACCTCGATGGGCAGTATCGACCGCATCAAAAACGTCGCGAAACGAGTCAAACGCTGGCATGACAATGGTCATCAAGTGGTTGTCGTGGTCTCTGCCATGAGCGGCGAAACCAACCGTTTGATTGATCTGGCCCGCCAAATTAGCTCTCAGCCTGACCCTCGTGAATACGATCAAATGGTCTCAACGGGTGAGCAGGTTTCTATCTCACTGCTGGCCATGGCAATTAAAGAGCTTGGTATTGGCGCCCGTTCATTTACTGGTCGTCAAGTGCCGATCAGAACCGATAGCTCGCACAACAAAGCGCGTATCGAAAGTATCGACGACAAAAACATACGCGAGCAGTTAGATGCTGGCAATATCGTTATTGTGGCAGGCTTTCAAGGTATCGATGACGAAGGCAATGCAACCACACTCGGGCGCGGCGGCTCTGATACGACAGGCGTTGCGATTGCAGCGGCTTTAGGTGCTGATGAGTGTCAGATTTATACCGACGTCGATGGCGTCTATACCACTGATCCACGCGTTACCTCAAAAGCCAAAAAGCTTGAAAAAATCACCTTTGAAGAAATGCTTGAGATGGCAAGTCTTGGCTCTAAAATTCTACAGATTCGTTCGGTAGAATTCGCTGGTAAGTACGGCGTGCCACTGCGTGTACTCTCTAGCTTTGATGAAAACACCGACGGCAGCTTTGACCAAGAGTTTCAAGACAACGTGGGCACCCTAATTACGATAGACGAAGGAGACAATATGGAACAGGCAATCATCTCAGGTATCGCGTTCAATAGAGACGAAGCAAAAATCTTAGTACGCGGCGTGCCTGACCACCCTGGCATCGCTTCTGCTATCTTAAGCCCAATTGGCCGTGCCAATATCGAAATCGATATGATCGTCCAAAACCTTTCGGATAATGGTACCACCGACTTTACCTTCACGGTTAATCGCACTGACTTAGACAAGACGCTAAAAGTGCTTAATGAAGAAGTCAAAAATGAGATTGGTGCCAAAGAGATATCAGGTAACAGCGAAGTTGTTAAAGTCTCATTGGTTGGCGTTGGCATGCGCTCACACGCAGGTGTTGCCAGCCTAATGTTCCAAACCTTAGCCGAAAACAACATCAATATTCAAATGATATCGACCAGCGAAATCAAAGTATCTGTGCTGATTCAAGACCAACACTTGGAAAAAGCCGTTAAGTCATTACACACCGCATTTGGCCTTGATCGTGAAGACGGTGAAAGCAAAATCGCTGGGCTATAAATGCTATAACGAGCATATGCCAGAGTTAATAGTTATCAATTAAATAGGGTCTTATTAGATCCTATTTTTATTTTTTATTATTGCTCTGGTTCGTATATAGCTAATAGTTTTGTGAAAACCCGTGACAGTATCTGTTATGCCCCCTATAATGGGGCTTTCATTTGGGCTAAATGAATCTACCTATCATTACCGCTATTCGCCTAACTTTAGACATAGTAGCTTGTAAGTTAAATACAAGAGATGTCTAGTGCGATGGTAATGTCCTGCAATTGAGATGTAATCTGATGAGTAATAATCTGTTGATGCGACATAAGGAGTGTGACGCATGTTAATTTTGACACGCCGCGTGGGCGAAACGTTAATGATTGGCGACGAGGTCAGTGTGACTGTCTTGGGCGTTAAAGGCAATCAGGTGCGTATCGGTGTTAATGCACCAAAAGACATTGCCGTACACCGCGAAGAAATTTATCAACGTATTCAGCATGAGCGTTCTGTACAGTCGCAAATGCAGCATCTTGAGCAAGGCAGTTTTGCGCCTTCATTTGATGACGAAGACTATTTCAATCGCTAAGCTATAACAGTTAACGCTTAATCAATAATTATTATTGAATATATATAAGCATTATATTTTTATAAGCAGTGTACACAAATACTGTATTTTTGATTTTTTAATCTGCTCTGAGGTCATTTATTTATGAGTATCCGCCAATCAGATGTATCGGCTCTACTTAATGGTTTGAATAAAAAAGCCATTGGATTCAATGATGTCATCAGTTTTATTGATGATTTTTATCGCTATGCGCCCGCTCCTTTCGTTAATGGTATGGTGCATAATGCAGCGGGTGAAAATGAAGGTAGTGCGAAGATTTTTGGTTTTGCTAAGCACCATGGTCTGAATCAGTTGGACACGCTAAAGCTATTCGGCGAACACTATGCCAAGGTTCAAGCGACGCCGAACGGTACTGACCACGCCAATATCCGCAACTTTTTACATTGGGGTTGGCAAGGGTTTTTGATGCAAAAAAATCCATTGACCGTTCGCCCTAGTGTTGATACCACTGCACTTTAATTATTTTTGAGCATGCAAAAAAGCCACGCTATTATATAGCGTGGCTTTTTTATTGAGCGACTACTGCTGTGATTAGCGATACTCTTGCTTATTTATCACAAAACTTATTTATCAAGAAATTTAACCGGCTGGATAGCACCTTTAGGATTGGGCATATTCGGATAATGATGCTCATGCTCCACATCACATTCAGCGCCGACGATGGAGCCATTGTCTTTTACGGGTTTATGAATATAACCGGTACGATCGGCAGCAGGTAGATGCTCATGCTCCCAGACCATCACTGCCTGCATACAGGTGTCACGCTGCTCAGCCGTTAATTTGCGACCATCCGGCCATTTGCCAAGCTCAATAGCCATACGAAATTTATCGACCATGTCAGGCGTTAGTGTTGCTAATATTGTTTGCTTGTCCATCTTACTCTCCGCTACTATTTTTTATACGACAACTGCTTTTATTCATCATCCATAATATCATCATCGATATCAAGACTGAATTCTTCGGCATGGACATTCCAGTGTAATTTGGTACGGCAGGCTTCATAAAAATCAAACCCTGGTGGATGCAGCAGCGTCAGCTTATCAGGGTGCTTACGAATATAAAGCCGCTGCTCTTGATCGAGCGGTATGCTGGGTTTGCCATCTGCACTGACCATTGGTTGCGTGCGATTGTCCTCATGGATACGAATACAAACTTCGCTATTACCACTGACCACAATTGGACGGCTGGATAAGGTATGCGGATGCATGGGCACTAAACATATCGCATCCATACTCGGATGGATAATAGGCCCACCACCAGAGAGTGCATAGGCTGTCGAGCCGGTAGGCGTCGCAACAATCAAGCCGTCGCTGTGTTGCCTATAGACATCATGACCATCAATTTTCAGTTGAAAATCAATCATATGTACCGACTTACCCGCATGCAATACGATGTCATTGAGCGCCATATCTTCATGGATGATGTTGCGCCCTTCTCGTATCTCCATCGTCAGTAGAAACCGATGATCCAACTGATAATCGCCCATCAATACTTGACGCAATTTAAAAGCAGCTTCGTCAGGTTTGACATCGGCCAAAAATCCAAGACGACCACGGTTGACGCCCAACACAGGTACGCGATAACGTGCCAGTGCTTCAGCAGCATGCAATATGGAACCATCGCCACCGACGACGATGACCAAATCACAAATCTCACCAATCAAGCTACGCTTAACGATTTTGACTTTTTCGATCTCAGTGAGATCCAAGGTTGGTAGATGGGCGGTTTGCATGTCCATTATCAAGGTGAGATTCATCTCATTGATCGTTTGGGCAATCTGCACCAGACTTTGGGTGACGCTGCGCTTGCCTGCGCGCCCCATTAGCCCAATACGCCGAAACGCAGGGTTTTTGATGGCGTGGAACAGCTCTGATTCATGTAAGTGTGGCAATCTTTCGGACTGCGCGGAGTTTTCCATAAAACGACTCGGAATAACGGTAAAGTACAGAGTAATGATAGCGATAAATGAGCGCTTAAACTAGCATGTTTTATCAATTATCGTTGTTAACTGTCGTAATCGACCCCATATATCTACCATTACACGCCCCTTTATAGCGTGTTTACAGCGCTACTGAGCATCAATGCCTATCAAACACAAATAAGTCATACCATGGCTGCGTCAGGCCTCGACAGCCGTCACGCAAACACAGTTGACAATAACCGAGCTTTTGCTAAAGTAGCAGTAATTTATATCATTTTTAATTGAGGACATATGTATGGCCAATCCTATTGTCAGTCGCGCAGAGCTTGCGATCGGCGGTCAGCCGATGACCGTCAAAGGTGTCATCCAAAAGACCAGCTTGTTACTTGGTTTATCTGCTATCACTGGTATCGGCTTTTTCTTTTATGCGCTGATGGCAGGTCTATCACAAAGCTTTATTACCATGGCGGCCTTTGGTAGTATGTTTGCCGCTTTTGGTCTCGCGATTTTTATCACTTTTAAACCGCAAAAGGCCAAAACTTTTGCCGTCCCTTATGCACTCTTAGAAGGTATCTTCTTGGGTGGCATCTCGCTATTCTTTATGAGAATGTATCCAAGCGTGCCAGTAACTGCAATGTGTGCAACCTTTGTGACAGCAGCCGTTATGCTAGGGCTATATCGCTCTGGTCTCGTTAAGGTAACGCAGAAATTCCGCTCTATCGTCACCTCAGCGCTTATTGCCATCATGCTCGTTTATGTTGCGCAGTGGGTACTTTCTTTAGCGTTCGGTTCGAGCTTACCTTTCTTATTTGAAGGTGGCGTTATCGCTATTGGCTTCAGTTTGTTCGTGATTGTTATCGCTTCTTTTACGCTATTACTTGATTTTGATAACATTGATCGCGGCGTAGCAGCTGGTATTTCTGAAGACTACGAATGGTTATTTAGTATCGGTATTCTTGCGACGCTAGTATGGATGTATATCGAATTTATGCGTCTGCTCAGCTACCTACAAGACTAATATAAAACCTATCTAATAATAATGACACGTAAAATAAAAAACCGTCTTTTGCTAAAGGCGGTTTTTTTATGGGTGAAACTAAAGTAAATACTATTTATAGAATGCTAAGCAAGTGTGAGGCAACCCATCATCTTTTTAGGATTAATACTAGGGTCTGTTAAACATTCAAATGTGGTACTGGCAGTGGCTATTTTTTAGACAATACGCAGTGAAATTTTTGACGCCTAGTCGTTCTAGGTTAGACAATTTCGCCATGTATTGGCAAAAAATAGCCCTGCCCCTGCTTGTATACTTGGGGCTGATACTAAAATCAGCCCAAACGTTGTTGTAAACCTAGCTAAGGTCTCGACATTATCGTCTGTTTACGCCTAGTTTGATGCGATTTTAGCGATCAGCAGTCCTAATATTTGAATGTTTAACAGACCCTAAGCGCGTTTTAGACGCAGTGCATTTAATACCACGAATAATGAACTCAATGACATTCCGATGGCGGCAAGCCAAGGTGGGACATAACCGAACGCGGCAGGCAATAATACGATACTGTTATAAGCCAGTGCCCAGCGGAAGTTTTGTTTGATGATACGTTCCGTTTTATCCGCGATACGCTTGGCAGCTGTAATGGCTTCTATTTGTCCATTAAGGATGATGCTGTCACTCGACACTTGCGCCAAATCTGCTGCGCCAGCAATCGAAGTCGACACATCTGCTGCTGCCAATACGGGTGCATCATTAATGCCATCACCAACCATCAGCACGACTGACCCTTGTGCTTGCAGCTGCTGGATATGATTGACCTTATCCGTTGGTGACAGACCATTATATGCCGACTGCATGCCCAAACTCTCCGCCATGACCAGCGCCTGTGGACTGGGGTCGCCCGTCAGCATCACAGACTCAATCCCTAAGTCTTTGAGCGTATCCAGCATTGAGCGGGCGTTATCACGCACTTTATCGCTAAAGTAAAAACACGCCAGCGCTTGCCATGTGCTTGAGGAGCTTGTTTGACAAGACAACACAACCGCTGAGCTGGCACGATAGCTCAACAAATCAATCGTTAAATCATTGTCTGCATTTGCACCAGTGGCGCTTTTATCCAAAGCAAAATCCATATGACCAATACGATATAGAACGCCATCAATCATGGCTTCTACCCCGCCTGCTGGATAATGCTGCAAGGCTTGAGTGGGTGGCAAATGTAATTGATAAGCGGCAGTCAGTAGCGCATGAGCAATCGGATGGCGACTGCCTACTTCTAAGGCAGCAGCTATGCCTAAAAAACGGTCTTTTTGCAAAGGCAACGCGCTTGAGTCAGCGTTTTCATTTTGGCTGACCGGTTTTATTAGCTCAATGTTCAGTAAGTTTGGCTTTCCATAAGTCAATGTCCCTGTCTTATCAAAGGCCACATGAGTAATCTCTGCTAAGGTTTGCAGCGTATGACCACGCGTGGTCAAAAATCCATAGCTGGCCAATCGATTGGTAGAGACCGTCAGCGCAATCGGCGTGGCTAGTGACAGCGCGCAAGGGCAAGTAGCAACCAATACCGCGACCGTTGCCCAAATGGCTTGACTTGGATCAACGATGTACCAGCCGATAAACACCAATGCTGACAACACTAAAATCCGCGCCACAAACCAACGAGCCAGCTTATCCGCTTGCTGTGCCAGTTTGGGCTTTTCACTCATGGCACGGTTCATCAGCCGATCAATTAATCCAATCTGACTGTCTTCTGGCAGTGCCGTGACCAGCATCTCAAACGGCTGACTGTCGTTTTGCGCGCCGCCGACGATATAGTCGCCTTGGGTCTTGATGATTAAATCACCCTCACCCGTCAGCAGACTTTGGGAGACGGTCGCAGTTGGACTAAGCAAAATACCATCACTTATAATCTCAGACCCAGCCTCAACCATGATGATATCACCCACTTGTAAGCTTTGAGCGGTCACCATCTGTTTTTGTTCTGCGCCATACGCTGGCTTTAATAAATCTGGCTTTGATGAGTCTAGCCTTGATAGGTCTGGTTGACGGCTGGTTTGTTGCCAGTCTTGAGCTATACGATTGGTTATTTGATGGACATTGGCGTCCATACTCTGCATAAAATTGGGCGTGTACTTTGTCGGAGCACTTGCCACAGCGCTGATTGGACTTTTAACACCTGTCTCATGAACTGCCTGATTAATAGCACTCGTATCTGTTTTATTCGAAGCATTTTGCTGTAACTGCTGCAAAATGAGCGCAGCGTCTCCTTTATTTTCAGCGATTTTTTGTACTAAAACTGGTTCCACCACTACTAGGTCATTGGCCATCGTCGCCGCTTTTAGACGGGCATTATGCTCGATATAACGCCCTGCCAATAAGAAGAAAATAAACATGCTGACCGAATCATAATAGGTCTGACCGTTTCCAGTAATGGTGGCGTACAAACTGGCGAAAAATGTGACAATCAAGGCGATACTGACCGGTACATCCATATTGACTTGGCGCGCGCGAACTGCCGACCATGCAGACGTAAAGAACGGTATGCCCGCATAAAAGAACACGGGAATACTGACGAATAACGACACCCAACGCAAAAAGTCGCGCTGTAATATCAACATCCCGCTGTATTCACCAAAATATAGTGCGACCGCATACATCATTGCTTGCATCGCGCCAAGAGCAGCAATTCCTAGACGTAGCAGCATCTTGTTATTGTGCTTAGCCAGCATTGCTTCATGGGTGTCTTGACGGTAAGGCTTGGCTTCGTAGCCAATTTCATTGATAACGGCTAGAATACGGCTGATAGGCAGCTTACTCTCGTCCCAAATGACGCGCATACGCTGATTGGTCAAATTGACCTGACACTTACTGATGCCATCAATCTCATAAAGACGCGATTCGATGAGCCACGTACAGGCAGCACAGCGTAAGTTATTAACGGACAATTCCGCCACCGACAGACCATCTTGAGCATAAACGAACTGTGACTTTATCTCATCGTGATCATAGGCTTCGAGGCGCGTCAGCTGGGTGGGCAAACTTGCGGTACGATTGATTTCAGAGCGATCAAGATAATATTGCTCAAGCCCTGCCTCAACGATGCTTTGAGACGCCAATTGACAACCCATGCAGCACATCTCACGAGATTTACCCAATATATCAGCATAAAATGGCGGCTGCGGCACTGGATCACCGCAGTGAAAACAATGACCAGCAAGGGGCAGCACCAACCCTTCTGTGATAGAGTTGTCTTCATAATAATGGCTGGAGGTTGGCATTGGTGAGGGGGCACTAGACATAATCGCGCTTACTTCCTTTAGACAGGTTTGCTCGAACCTAATTCGCTTTGAGTAAACTTGCTATCATCAAACGTGCTTACTTTTACTTAAAACAGCTATTTTAAATAGGTTCGGCACTGCTAGCACAGAGGGAGAATCAACCGCTGATTCACATAAAAAACATCGTTAGAATAATCGTAAATTGTTATCTTATATGGCATCCACAGAGCAAATTAAAAGCGCGCTGTGTTTTCGTATAAACATAGCCGTCAACAGATCGATTATACTATAAGCCAGTGCTGTGAGTAGTATAACCCCTCACAGTGTAATCCCAATGAATGCCTGCGTTGATGATGATAGATTGAAAAATTTGTCAATTTGCGTCATTATGAGGCAGTTTTTTATCCCTAAATGGTGCATCATCCGTGCAAAAATATAATTCTAAGCTACCAAACGCCAAGCTCTCTTCGCCATCTACACCTTCTGTCAGCACGCTACCCTCTCAGCAGCGCGGCTTGGTGTTTAGTAGTATTTTATTAATTGTCATTATTGCTGGCATGGTGCTACTGGCGCTGTATTTGATCAAGCTTGATCGCACCATTACCCACAAGTTCGAAGGTAAGCGTTGGGATATTCCTGCCAAGGTATACTCGCAGCCGCTTGAGCTTTACCAAGGTGCCAATGTCGATAACAGCACGATTAAGACATGGCTTGAGCTGCTCAATTATCAAAGCAATAAGGCGTATGATCGCACTGGTACTTATCGTAAGTCCGGCAATACTTATTTTATCCATACCCGCGGTTTTACCTACAGCTCTAGCGATATAGACACTGAGCAAGTCATCAAAATGACGATTGCCGGTAATAAAATTGAGTCGATTCAAAGCACTTTACCAGCTAAGAGCGGCATTATTCGCCTTGAGCCAGTTAGTATCGGTGGCATTTACCCAGACAGCAATGAAGATCGTATGGTCGTCTCTTTAGATGAGGTGCCACAGCCATTGATTGATGCGTTAATAGCCACAGAAGATCGCGGGTTTTATGAGCATAAAGGGGTATCGATACGCGGTATCGCTCGTGCAGTCATCAATAATTTCTCTGGTGGCTCTAGACAAGGTGGTTCGACCATCACCCAGCAGCTGATTAAAAACTTCTATCTGAATTCAGATCGCACCCTAAAACGCAAAGCCAATGAAGCCTTGATGGCTGTGCTACTTGAGCTCCATTATAGCAAAGATGAAATTCTGCAAACGTATCTGAACGAAATTTACTTAGGACAAAATGGCAACCGCTCTATCAATGGTTTTGGTTTGGCAGCACAGTTTTATTTTAATCAACCGCTGAATGAGCTGCGTTTAGATCAGCAAGCCTTACTTGTCGGTATGGCAAAAGGCCCAAGTGTCTATAATCCACGTCGCCATCCAAACGATTCAAAAGCACGTCGTAACATTGTTCTTAGCAACATGCTAGAGATGGGTACGCTCAGTCAAGCAGACTATGATAAAGCCATAGAGAGATCGCTGGGTATCGTTGATAAGCCTGTCGAAGGCAAAAGCCAGTTTCCTGATTTCCTTGATATCGTCAAACGTGAATTGAATACCGTCTATTATTCTGATGACCTCAAAAATGAAGGTCTGACGATTATTAGTACGCTCGATCCTATTGCCCAACTAGCTGCTGATAAAGCAGTCGATAAAAAACTGGGCGAGCTACGTCGTAGCAGCAGCAAGACCAAAGACTTACAAGGGGCCTTGGTCAGTGCGAATCCAGAGACTGGTGAGCTGGTCTCCGTAGTCGGTAGCGGCAGTGAGTTTACTGGCTTTAACCGTGCTGTCGACGCCAAACGTCAAGTCGGTTCTTTGTTAAAGCCAATCATTTATATGACAGCGCTCGAAAGTGGTCGCTATAATTTGGCGAGTTCCGTCGATGATTCACCGATTACAGTCAATCTAAATGACGGTACGAAATGGAATCCAAAAAACTATGACAATCGCGATCATGGTTATGTCCCCTTTACCACCGCTCTGTCTCAGTCTTATAACCAAGCAGCGGTACGCTTAGGCATGGAATTTGGGATCAATACTTTTGCCAAGCAGCTACAGCGTATGGGTATTAAAGAGAAAATATCGCCCTATCCTTCTGCTTTGCTAGGTTCTGTCAATCTTAGCCCCATGGATATGCTTGGTATCTATCAAGTATTTGCTACGGGTGGCTTTCGGACACCTATTCACAGCATTCGTAGTGTCATTGATGATCGCGGCCGTATTTTACAGCGTACAGGACTTAATACGCAGCGTAGCATTCCGCCTGAGACTAACTTTTTGACCAATTACGCGCTACAGCAAGTGGTCGCCAGCGGAACGGCTAAACGAGCACAATCACTTGGTAGTAACCTAAATCTCGCGGGTAAAACAGGTACCACAAACGATTACCGCGATGCTTGGTTTGCTGGTTACAGTGGTAACTATGTCAGCGTGGTTTGGGTCGGTCGTGATGATAACAAACCAATTGGTCTGAGCGGCGGTACGGGTGCATTACCAGTCTGGGTCGACTATATGAGTCGCTTAAAGTTGACACCGGTATCGCTGCCTGAGCCTGAAGGTATTGAATGGTTATGGCTTGAAAACAATTCTGGCAAGCTGTCAAATGAGCGCTGTGCTGATGCGCGCTACTTACCAGTGATGTCTGCGCATTTACCCGAAGAAGCCAGCAGTTGCGCCATTGGGTTGTATAAACAAGATAGCGCTCGAGAACAGAGTGCGCAAGGCGCTATCAATCAGCAACGCCGCCGCGAAGGCTTAGACATTCCAAATGGCGAAGCCGTTGATACTGACAACCAAAATGATAGTGATGCGCAGAACGGTGCTGACACTTGGTACGACCGTGCGGTTGAATGGTTCTAAAATTGTTTTTAAAACTTAAAAGAGGGTTCTAACATGGTGTCATCTATACAGCAGAGCGTATCCGTCAAGCAATACTTTATGCGCGCGGCTAAAAAAACCACGCTAGTGAACTCTGTCCTTGCTGTCAGTGCGCTCGTCAGCATGATGAGCTTGAGCGCCTGTCAGACGGTGCCTAATGCGACGAACACAACGCCTGTTCAAACGGTGCCAGCAACGCAAAATCCAAAAGCACCCTCATCGGTTACCAAGATAACGCCTGCGACTCAAGCACCAATCATTGATAGCAGGGGCTACGACAATGATAACGAAAATAAGAACAACTATCCTGTTGACCCTTATACGCCGTCCGAACCATCTGCAGCGACAAACCCATTGACGCAGCAGACCCCAGTATTTACAGAACCTAATACACCGCCTAGTCCCGTATTTACAACGCCCGACGCCGTGATTATTACGCCTTCTCCTGATGACTATATGATATCCGAACCCTCAGTGCCGTCACATAATGAACTGTTGGAGCGCGCGCGCCAAAATTCGCAGCAACGAAGTCAGCAAGTGGCTACTAATAACAGTGATTTGCCAGCATTTCGTAATCTCATGCAAACGGGAATCGGTCAGTTAAAATCAGGAAAGTTGACCAGTGCTGAGAGTAGCTTTACCCGTGCCCAGCGACTTGCACCAAAATCCTCTGCAGTATACTTTTATTTGGCACAGGTTGCCCTCAAAAAGAACCAGCCGCGCAAGGCAGAAGCGATGGCGCGCCGTGGTCTTGCCGTCTCGCAAAATGCCAATCGTAGACGGGCACTCTGGCAAGTTATTTTGCAATCAGGACAAGCTCAAGGCAATTCACGTGTAGTCAGCGAAGCAAAGCGAGCATTGCGTTAGTTAGTTAGTTAGTTAGTTAGTTAGTATCTAAATGAGCAGGACTGCATTCGCAAGCGTTAAAAGTTCATGGCTGTTAAACACTTATAAAAGTTAAAAGAGCAAAGCAAGGTATGCAAACTTTTAACTTTAAGTAGGCTGCTCATTCACTATTTACTCCAAGCTGGGATTTATCCAGAACACCCATTCATTTTTACTCTAGATTAAGGTTATCGTTATGGCATGGCAACAACTGCACTTACAATGTGAAAAAGCAAACGTCGATCTCGCCGAGGCATTGTTACTAGAAGCAGGTGCATTATCAATCGCCTTAGACGACGCAGGGGATCAACCCCTATTTGAGCCATTACCTGGCGAATCACCCTTGTGGGATGAGGTCATTCTGACAGGATTGTTCGATGCCACAACAGACATTGGTAGTCGTCATGCGGTTGAACAGTTAAGTCACGAAATTGGTGCACAGGTACACGCCAGTCGCATTTGGTTAAGTGCGGTAGATGATAAAGACTGGGAACGCGAATGGATGAGCAATTACCATCCTATACCATGTGCTAACAATTTATGGATTGTGCCTAACTGGATAACGCCACCTAATCCTGAGGCGACCAATATCATTATGGACCCTGGTTTGGCTTTTGGTACTGGTTATCATGCCACCACTCGCCTCTGTCTCGACTGGTTAACAGAGCAAGATCTGACCGATAAAATTGTGATTGATTATGGTTGCGGCTCGGGTATTTTGGGCATTGGGGCGTTGTTGTTGGGGGCACGTCACGTTTATGCTGTCGATATTGACCCACAAGCCGTGCTGGCGACCAACCAAAATGCCGTACGTAATCATGTCGATGATCGCTTGCAAGCATTTTTGCCAGAGGAGTTTACTGATTATTGGAAACAAAACGACGTTAAACCTGTAGAAGTGATGGTCGCCAATATTTTAGCCAAGCCACTGATTGGCTTAGCACCTTATTTTGTCACCTTAATGGCACCAAAAAGTCGTATCGTATTAGCTGGCTTAATCGAGTCACAAACTGAAGAAGTGACTGCTGCTTATCAGCCTTACTTTGCGCTCGATCCGAAGCACGCTTTTACAGCGCAAGAAGACCAACATTGGCAGCGTTTGTCTGGTACATTTACAGGCTAGCAACATGTAATTACATCTGTTACGATAGAGAGGCAGTCAAATGTTATGTGTTTGACGCCACTCTGTCCTGATCTATCACTCATATATGTATCAAACATTTAACGATGAGTGTTTACTGTGGAAGCCTGAGCGTTGTAGGCAACTATTGGTGAGTGGCTACGCGGTATTGATAACCATACTTTTTTGGATTCGACCCTATGACCACGCCAATAAAAACTCAGTGCCCTCATTGCCAAGCTTGCTTCAAGTTAAAACAAACGCAGTTAAATAAAGTGAATGCAGCCGTCTGCTGCGATCAGTGTCAGCAGAGTTTTTTGGTCAATAGACATCTTATCGTCACCACCGATACGCCGCCAAATCCTACAGATAGCACGACAACCAATCCTAATAATACAAGCAATGCCAAACCATCCAATAACAAGCAATCTTCAACAGTATTCTCTAATACTTTAATTCATGACGGCTTAATTTATGACGATATGGATATTGAAGAGTCGGATGACAACAATTTGGAGTATGACTCGTTAGCCAGTATGGATGCTTGGCTAAGTAAAGCAGATCACAGCAGTCATACCACCTCGATAACCAGTAAGCAGCACAATAATCTTGATAAAAGTGACGAATCAGCAGCTCAGGTTGCGCTTAGTTCAGCCGAAGCTAATAATATTCATGCAAATATTGATGATACGACTGACAACGCATGGCTTGAAGATTTGCTCAAAGAGCAAAGCAAAAATGATAATACCGTCCAAGAGGATACGGACTTATCACAGCTATTGCTCAGCATGGGTGTGCCCTTCAAAGACGAAGACCGCACGCATGAAGAGCGGGTCAAAAAAATGGAGGCACAAGCAAAATTCACTCCGACACCAGCGCGACGTTCGATTGCCTCGTTATTGTGGACATTAGGCTGTTTGGTCTTGGTGCTACTGCTTTTTGCCCAGTACGTTATTTTTAATTTGGAAACCTTGGTAAAAAATCCTGCTCATGCGGAACGACTACAAACCCTCTGTACGATCGCTGCTTGCAGCCTACCTAGTGCCGACTTGGCTGCCTTGACAATCACTGAACTCAGTCACAAACCCAGCCAAATTAAAACAACAGGTACTTTTAGTGAGGTAAGTGCGACACTAAACAACCAAAGCGTACAAGCACAGCTCTACCCTAGTGTTAAGGTCAGCGTTTACGGTGCAAATGCCCTCCTCGGAGAGTTCATTGCAGCGCCAGATGATTATCTATTGAGCACCCAAAGCCAAATAGCCGCTGACAGTCGCAGACAGTTACTGTTTACGATACCCGTTGCCAATGCTCAAATTCGTGAAGTCAGTGTCAGTCCCGTTTATTAAGCAAAACTTTAATAAATAGGACTTCATAAGATGATTTTAGATTAAATGATCTTAGTGATGACATTAGTTTCATGGTATCACCACTAAGATAACGTCTAATCTGTCAGTGCTAGCCGATATTAATTTGTTATAATATTCCTCTAACCCCTATAGTTTGACTCTTTCTAATCCCAAGGACATTATCTTATGGCACCTCATGCACAGCATAATGCCAATCGGTTTGCCCAAAGCTCTGAGCATCTTGCCGATTATAATGACGACAACTATCAGCATTCAATTCACAATTTAGAGCCTTCAGATAACCGTATGAGCCATATCCAGACTCATGAACCTTTACGTGTGAATGTAGAACGCGTGGTACGTCAGTATTTTGTGATGTTGGGTGATGAGATACCTACCGACTTGTATGAGCTCATCCTAAAACAAATCGAAGAGCCACTACTGTCTGTCGTTCTTGAACAAACGCGAGGCAATCAGACCAAATGCGCGCAAATTTTAGGTCTCAATCGTGGTACGTTACGCAAAAAACTCAAAACTTATAACTTGATGTAGCCTCAGCTATATGAGCTTATCGATCGTCATTAACCCTCATTATGTATGGCAATGTATCGTTCATGACCTTATCCATAGTGATAACGTCTACAGCGAATGCCATTATCACCTTGCCAGACGTTTACGTCAGGCTTTTTTTATGGAAAGTTCTTATGAGTACAGCCCCACTTGCCCTACTGTCGGTCTCCGATAAGTCTAACATCGTTGAATTTGCTCAAGGCCTCATTAAAGCAGGTTTTGCTTTGCTATCGACTGGCGGCACTTATCGACTACTGACAGAGCATAACGTTGCGGTGACCGAAGTATCAGATTACACCGGTTTTCCTGAAATGATGGATGGCCGTGTTAAGACGCTGCATCCTAAAATTCATGGCGGTATTCTAGGGCGCCGTGGCACTGATGATGCTGTTATGAGCGATCATCAAATTGATCGTATTGATCTAGTCGTGGTAAACCTTTACCCATTCGCAGAAACCATCGCTCGTGCTGATGTAACGATGAACGATGCGATCGAAAATATCGATATCGGTGGTCCTACAATGGTACGTTCTGCTGCCAAAAACCATGCTCACGTTGGTATTATTACTGACCCAGTAGATTATGATCGCGTGCTTACTGCTTTGGGTGATGGCACTAAACTGACCGCTGCCTTACGCTACGACTTAGCGGTGAAAGCCTTTGAACATACTGCACAATACGACGGTATGATTGCCAACTTCTTAGGTAGCCGAGTCAATGAGACTCAAGAGCCAGAGAACTTTTCACGTACCTTTAACGTGCAACTAGAAAAAGCCCAAGACCTGCGCTATGGCGAAAACCCACATCAAAACGCGGCTTTTTATACGGAAAACCATCCACTAAAAAGTCAGCAAGCTTCTATTGCCACGGCGAAGCAATTACAAGGTAAAGCACTGTCTTATAACAACATTGCTGATACTGATGCGGCGCTTGAGTGCGTAAAAGCGTTCAGCGCCTCTGCCTGTGTCATCGTTAAGCACGCCAATCCTTGCGGTGTCGCGGTCGATACCGACCAAGTAGCAGCTTATAACACTGCGTTTAGCACGGATCCTGAATCTTCTTTTGGTGGCATCATTGCCTTTAACCGCCCATTGACCGTTGCTGCTGCAAAAGCGATTATTGACAATCAGTTTGTAGAAGTGATTATTGCACCTAGTATCGAAGATGGTGTGCTTGAAGCAACTGCTGCTAAGAAAAACGTGCGTGTATTGGTATGTGGCGAGCTACCAACGCCTGAGCAGCGCGAAAGCCAGCTCGACTATAAGCGTGTTAACGGTGGGCTACTCGTACAAGAGCAAGATCTGGGTTTGATTACTGCCAACGACCTAAGAATCGTCACGGACGTGCAACCAACTGAAGCGCAGATTGCGGATTTACTATTCAGCTGGAACGTCGCAAAATACGTCAAATCTAATGCCATCGTTTATGCTAAAGGTCAGCGCACTATTGGTGTTGGCGCTGGTCAAATGAGCCGCGTCAACTCAGCACGTATTGCCGCTATCAAAGCTGAACATGCTGGCTTGGCCACAGAAGGCGCTGTTATGGCCTCAGATGCCTTCTTCCCGTTCCGTGATGGCATTGATAATGCTGCTGAAGTAGGTATCTCAGCGATTATCCAGCCGGGCGGCTCTATGCGTGATGACGAAACCATTGCTGCGGCGAATGAGCATGGTATCGCAATGGTATTTACAGGTATGCGTCATTTCCGCCATTAAACTGTGTCTTATCACTTTGAAAACTGGCATTAATAGCCGTATTGAATTGTATATCGCTGTTAATGCTACATTCTTATGATAAAAGCAATATCCATTAAAAAAGCCACTATTTATAGTGGCTTTTTTATACGTCAAATTTAATAAAAGTATTTAGAAAAAACGATTTAGCAATTACGTCATATTTCCCTTAATACTCTTATTTCAACACCTTTATCTCTAGCGCCCTTGCGCATTAGCCATATTAGTCTCATTGATCTCGACTTTATACACTAGACGTAGATACTCTAAGTAATCTTGTAGCTGATCTTGACCCAAGTTATCACGGATAATGGAGGCAGTTTGCGCGCGTTGCATATCAGACAGTGGTGACTGTTGCTCGGTCTTGATACGATCACCGACCAATAACGTCGCACCCATCTCTGTTTCGCTCGCAATCGCAACGACACCATTATTGGCCGCTTGCTGACTAAACGCCAAACCTCGCTCTTTTTCTGTCAATCGTGTGGTTTGACGGTTTATTTCACCCAAGGCTTGAAAACTGACTGGTTGTTTAGCAATATCTGCCGTTGTTTTAATACCAGTCGCCAGTTTCTTAGCATCTTTTAATGCCAATGCCGTGGCTTTTTGCTGACGTAATGTCTGTGTGATTCGTGGCGTAGCCGCTGCTAAAGCAAGTGTTTTAGTAGGACGATAATTGCTTGGCTGTACCCATACCGTGCCATTACCAACTTCAATACCGGCGGTAACCGCTTGGTCTTGAATCGTAAACTCATCAAAGGCTTGCTTAATAACTGCTGGTTGCGACAATGCTGACTGATTGTTTTCTTTACGATAATCCTTGAGACGTTTTAGCGTCACATTCTCTTGCTGAGCGATATCTTCGATACTAAAACCATCTGCTGCCAAGTCGTTAATCGCAGTCACTTTATCGGCATACATCTCCTGACGCTTATATTCTTTTGCTTTAGCGGTTAGCTCATCACGCATACTCTCTAAGCTTGGGATCTTCTTGCCATTGTCTTCGGTGACCGTAAATATCTGATAACCAAAGCTGGTCTTAACTGGTGCGCTCACATCGCCGACACTCAGCCCTTCCAGAGCTTTCTCAACTGCTGCTGCGTCATTACCAAACACAGAAGGATTAAAGCGGCCGATATCGCCACCAGTCTCTCCTGATGGGTCATCTGATTGTGTTTTAGCAAGCTTACCAAAAGCCTCGCCTTTGTCCAAACGGGCTTTTACTTTGTCTGCGCGAGCTTTTGCATCTTTACCTGTCAATAAAATTTGACTGATTTTGCGTTCATCGACTACAGCCAGCTGCTGCTTATAGGCTTCATATTGCTGCTGCAAATCTTTTGTTGTGACATCAGTCACTGGAACGGTCTGAGGACTCAGTTGCAGATAAGCCAAGTCTACCATTGCCGCGCTTTTTAGCGTGTCTTTATTGGCATCATAGTAAGCTTGTATGTCGTTTTTGCTCAGCTTCACTTGCTCTTGGTAATCCTGCCAATTAAAGCGATGCAACCAAATATTGCGCGACTCTAGCTGCAGATCGATTAACTGACTGACCGCTTGCATCGGATACACTGCCGTACCAACGATACTGGCATTGAGCTGATCGAGACTTAACTGGTTACGAAATTCTGTAAATAGCTGGTCTTTGGTCATGCCGCGTTGACGCAAAAAGTTTGAAAACTGGTCATTTGAAAAGTTACCATCAGCATCCTGAAAAACTTCTTCTTGACGCAGCAGACGATTGATCGTGTCATCAGACACCGTCATACCAAGCTTACCAGCCTGTTGATCTAACAAAGTCCGATCGATCAAACCCTTTAGCACCTGCTCATGCAGCACATCTTCATTTAATAAGCTGGCATCATCAATTTGCTCTAATGTCTCAGTACGCCGGTTATTGACAGCAGTCTGATACTCTGATAATCCGACACTTGCCTCACCTACCTGTGCAATTTGGTTGGGATCAACGCCACCACCAAAGTAGCTTTCGACACCCAAGAGAGCGAGCGGCGATAGGCATAAAATCAATAAAATGCGACCTGGCCAGCTTTTTAAGAAATCGCGCAATTTATCCATAGTTATCTCTGCTTTATTAACCTATATTGATGAAAAACCATTGTAATACTATTATTAATATCAATGCTATCTAAGCCGGCAATGGTAAGAAGAAGAACATGTGCATTTTATAAAGGAATATAGGGCTGAGTGAAAAAGCCTTACTCAAACAACACATCTATCGCGCGCCCTATGATACGTGATTTTTACGGTAGACTCAAAATATTCACGTGGTACGATACAAACTATGGCTACAAAAAAAGCACCTAATATTTAGGTGCTTTTTTGCTGCTTCGCTTAGCGCTTAGAATGTGCGCTAAACTATCAGCGACCATCTATTATTTTACTGCCAACAAACGCTGTTTTTATTCGTCTTGCGAGTCATTATGCAGCGCTTGTCTATAATAGAGTAACTTAAAGATAACGGCTTAGTTTAAGCGCTCTTTTAAGTTTTTACCGGCTTTGAAGCTTGGTACTTTGCTTGCTGGGATGCTAAGTTCTTCACCAGTCTTAGGGTTACGGCCAGTGCGGGCTTTACGATCTTTTACGCTAAAAGTACCAAAGCCAACTAGTGAGATGCTATCGCCAGCTTCTAAAGCTTCGCCAACACTTTCCATAACGGCATTCAAGGCATCACCAGCTTGAGTCTTATTTAGACCACTTTTGTCTGCGATGCTATCAATCAATTCTGACTTATTCATAAAATTTCCTTCAAGTTTAAGGGGGGGTAATAAACGCTCACGCCAAGCATTGTAACGCTCTCATAGCACTTACGCAATAAAAACTACCTGACTGGCGTATTAACAGGTTTCGCTTTGTTATCGTCTTTATATCAAGGCAGCATAAGGAGCGCAAGCGATTTTACATATTTTTGTGCCATGTACTACGTATTTGACACCCAATGTTACGCAAAACATCTGCAACGTCTATACAAGCCAACTACTTTAGCTCAAATCACTCTCTGCATGTCTCTTTAGGCTTTGAAAACCGTGACCAGTTGGTGTCTGTGCATTGCCAGTCATAAATAGTGGTGTCTTTATCGACTGCTAAATTGTACTGTAATAATTTTGCTACTGACAGAAACTAGCGTTACTTTTTATTATAAAGGCGTTACTATAAGCAAAATATCACTGCAAATTTTTAGTAAAAATCAACTTGAGTTGATTCGATAACTTTAATTTTAATTTGCTAAATAAAAAACGGATTATTTACATGAAGCGTTCTACGTTGTCTCACTCTTTTCTTAATATTATTCTGGTGTTCATTGAGTCGGCTCTGACACTACTGTTACGTTTAGATCCCGAGCTACGTAAAGCCGCTTATCCGCTTGCCAAGCAAGGCACCGTCGTCGCACTTCGCTTGTACTTACCACATGTAGAAATTTTTGCTACCTTTAGTACCAAAGGCGTGCTATTAGATGCTCAGCTACCTATTGGCCGTAGTGAGCCGGATGTGGTTATCAATGCTTACAGTATCCAAGTCATCAATGCGATCACCACTCACGATAGCGAAACAACCGAAAAATTACAAATGCGCGGTGAGTCAGTACAAGTGCAATTGGTTAAGCAATTTATCATGCAGCTCGGTCTTGGCAACTTGATTCAGGGTCTTATCAAAAAGATAAAAGGCGGCAAAGGTAAGTCTAAGCCTACTGACGCGGAAATGGCCGAAAAGAAAGACAACTATAAGCTCCGTATAAAAGAGCAACAGACACAAATCAGTACATTGACGACTAAAAACCGTGAGCTTGAAACCACGGTAAAAGAGTTGCAGAGCAAACAGAAGACATTGATGATTGTGACTATTATGGCGCTTGTCATTATGATTGGTTCAGTCATAGCACTATTGATGAACTAGTTTTTGTTAATGATGGTGATGTTTATTGATAAATATACTTATTCATAAATAATAATGCACCTGTTAGGCGATTACTTTAGTGACCATTAAGCGTTTGATAGCTTCAATAAGCTACCAAACGCTTTTTTATCGCTTTAATTCACTCATTGTGAATTCGAAACAAATCTAAAATGGATGCAGATATTTTACGATATGCGCTCTGAAGCCCTTCTACGCCGCATCTCAACCACCATTGTTTTTATCAATCATAGTAATCAATTGGATTAACCATTCAACCACACTTTAATCTTGACTAAATTACTCGGGATTAAGTATAATTACTCTATCGTTGCACACATCGGGTTCACCATCTGTTGTTTAATAGCGATAAGACACACTTAGTTGATAGATAATTAACAGAGGCAAAAGTTCGCTTTTACCAAAACTACTTTACTAAGATCGTTGTTAAATACACTTATAACTGAGAAGTTGGGAGATAACACATGCGTTTGACTACTCGAGGCAGATATGCCGTTACTGCGTTATTAGATCTGGCGTTACAGACTAGCCAACAAGAGACAGCGGTATCGCTATCCGATATTGCTAAGCGGCAATCCATATCTATCTCTTATCTCGAACAGTTATTTTCTAAGCTCCGTAAACGTGGCTTAGTCACGAGCATCCGCGGTGCAGCAGGTGGCTATCATTTGGCCAAGCCATTGCACGAAATTGATGTGATGAGTATTATCTCCGCTGTCGATGAATCTGTGAATGCGATGCAGTGCGAAGGACGCGGTGATTGCCAAGGTGGTACAATGTGCTTAACCCATGATTTATGGTGTGCATTGTCCAATCATATCGAACAGTACTTGAAAAATATAACATTAGCGCAATTATTAGACATGGAAAACGTGCAGTCAGTCTCAGACCGTCAGCAGACCGTTACCAAAGATATTTCAATAAAAGACATCAATACTATTACCCTATCGACCAGCGAGGCAAACCCAGCATGAGCCAACATAACAACCTTATATACTTAGATTATGCCGCCACCACCCCAGTTGCTAAGTCAGTTGCAGCTAAGATGAGCGAATATCTGACGGTAGATGGCATCTTTGGTAATCCTGCCTCGCGCTCGCATGGCTACGGCTGGCAAGCAGAAGAAGCAGTAGAAACAGCGCGTCAGCAAGTGGCAGAAGTCATCAACGCTGATCCACGCGAAATCGTCTTTACTTCTGGTGCGACTGAGTCTGATAACCTAGCAATTAAAGGTGCCGCACACTTCTATCAGTCTCGCGGTAAACATATCATTACCAGTAAAATCGAACACAAAGCTGTATTAGATACTTGCCGCGAGCTTGAGCAAGAAGGCTTCGAGATTACGTATCTTGAGCCGCAGCCAAGTACTGGTCTTATTTTTCCAGAACAAGTCAAAGAAGCGCTACGCGATGATACTATCTTAGTGTCACTGATGATGGTAAACAACGAGCTTGGTACTATTACTGATGTAGCCGCTATTGGCGAAATCACTCGTGAAGCTGGTGTTATATTTCATGTTGATGGTGCACAATCTGTTGGTAAAGTTCTTATCGACACTCAAGAGATGAAAATCGACTTAATGAGTTTTTCAGGTCATAAAGCATATGGTCCTAAAGGCATTGGTGCCTTGTTTGTTAGTCGTAAGCCACGTGTTCGCCTAAAAGCAGAGCAACATGGTGGTGGTCATGAGCGTGGTATGCGTTCAGGTACACTACCTACGCATCAAATTGTCGGTCTTGGCGCAGCATTTGCCTTAGCCAATGATAGCTACAAAGAAGACAATGCCCATGCAGCCAAACTGCGCCAAAAACTGTGGGATGGTCTACAAG
This sequence comes from Psychrobacter glaciei, assembly GCF_014652895.1. Classification (GTDB taxonomy): domain Bacteria; phylum Pseudomonadota; class Gammaproteobacteria; order Pseudomonadales; family Moraxellaceae; genus Psychrobacter; species Psychrobacter glaciei. Next base: position 103,145 of record NZ_BMZR01000003.1, on the reverse strand, counting down.
ATATCGAAGAGATCTACCTAAACGGTGATTTAGAGCATAGCGTTCCTAACATTGTGAACATCAGCTTTAACTTCGTCGAAGGTGAATCACTAATGATGTCCCTTAAAGACTTGGCTGTATCATCAGGCTCAGCCTGTACGTCAGCGACACTTGAGCCGTCATATGTACTACGTGCTATCGGTCGTCCAGACGAATTGGCACACAGCTCTATTCGCTTTAGCTTCGGTCGCTACACCACTGAAGAAAACGTCGATACGATTATTAAGCAAATGCACGAAGCCGTTGATAAACTACGTGCCCTATCACCACTTTGGGACATGTACCAAGAAGGTGTTGATTTAGATTCAGTCGAATGGGCTGAGCACTAAATTTAAGTATATATAGCGATATAAACATCAAATAAATTTATTAAACGATTGATCAGACAGTTATAAATACCATTTTTATTAACTAAATGTTTGACCCCAATTATCGATGAGTGGGTAGTGTTTCAACTTTCAGAAGCCACTGCTCATCATCTAACTAGGAGAAAACCCCATGGCCTATAGTGACCAAGTTATTGATCATTACGAAAACCCACGCAACGTCGGCAATCTTGACAAAAATGCCAAAAACGTTGGTACTGGTATGGTTGGTGCCCCAGCTTGTGGCGATGTGATGCGTCTACAAATCCAAGTCGATGATAACGGTATCATCGAAGATGCACGCTTCAAAACTTACGGCTGTGGTTCAGCAATTGCCTCAAGTTCGCTCGTTACTGAGTGGCTAAAAGGTAAGAGCTTGGATCAAGCTGGTGAAATTAAGAACAGTCACATTGCTGAAGAACTGGCATTACCACCAGTAAAAGTGCATTGCTCTGTACTTGCAGAAGATGCTATCAAAGCTGCTATTAGCGACTATAAAGATAAGCACGGCGCAGCAGCAGTAACCGAAGAAGCTGTTATCTAAGGCTAAACCTACTGGCCTATGCGCTGCGTAGAATTAGCAGTGCTAAGTAGCAACACGTTAAACAGCTACTGATGCTAAAAAGGTGACAATGACACTTATGTAATTGTCACCTTTTATTTTCTAATAGCCGCTAGGGCGTGTCATTAATTAGATTGTGAGTCTTAAAATGAGAAAAATTGTAGATAAACAAGGAAGAAATTGCCGTTAATATGAACATATTGACAAGATTTCTGACGATGTTTAGCAAAATTTAGCCATTTTAAGGCCACTAAATGTATTAATGTGCTAATTGATGACACGCCCTATCATATTATTTTGGCAAACTTGTGATTCCAGTTGCCAGTCTATACAGATTTTTTATTGATACTTATAATTAATAGTCAATGGGAGTTGGCATGATTGAAATGACAGAACGCGCCGCTCAACATGTTCGGGATTTTTTGGACAATCGCGGTAAAGGTGAAGGCATTCGAGTGGGTATCCGCACAGCGGGTTGCTCAGGTTTGGCTTACGTTTTAGAGTTCGTAGATACCCCTGACGAAAATGACACGCGTTATGAAAGCCGTGACGTCAGTATTTTTATTGATCCTAAAAGCTTGGTCTATTTAGATGGTTTATTGATGGACTATGAAAAAGAAGGATTGAACGAAGGCTTTAAGTTCACTAACCCCAACCAAAAAGGCGAATGTGGTTGTGGTGAGTCATTTACCGTTTAATGATTCAATGGCTTAAGGTTGCTGACTTTGCTCTTAAGCAATGATAAAAGAATGCTGCCACAATTAAGTCAGTGTGGTCGACCAAATAACAAACCTATTCTGATATTGACAACACTTTAAAAATAAATAGAAAAAGAAAGGCGTATGATATGACAGATATTACTCAAGAAGCACAGTTTGATAACTTTTTTGCCCTATTTGAGCAGCCTGTACAATTTGAAGTCAATCAAAGTAGTCTCGATCAACATCTACGTCTGCTACAAAAACGTTATCACCCTGACAATGTCGCCAAGAACTTGGCAGACGCCGCACAAGCGCAACAGCAGTCTGAGCAAGCGTCAGCATTGATTAACCAAGCTTATCAAGCGTTGAGTGCGCCTGATAGCCGTGCGAGCTATATGTTAGATATGGCGGGACAAGCACAGAATCTAGAACACTCAATCGCAGATTTAGACTTTTTAGAAGATGCGATGCAGATGCGTATCGAATTAGATGAAGCGATTGAAGACAAAGATCGCCCAACCTTACAGCAATTACATCCGCAGATTACCGAACGTTTGACGAAACAGTCTAAGCGTTTTAGTGACGCGTACCAAAGCAAGGACTGGCAAACGGCGATTGATGCGACGCAAAAACTGAAATTCTTGGTCAAGTTAAATGCTGACGTGACGACAGGGCTTGATGAGGTTGCGACGTCTGAACATTCAGATGATGATGATTTATACGTTTAGATAATGAATATTTAAACGCTTGTGTTATTAATAATGTATACACGCTTTTCTAATTTATTACTCTTATTTAAAGCTATATTTAAAACGATAGTTAAAATAGTCCCAACGATACCGTATAATCCCTTATTTTAAGCACTATTAAACGCTACTCTCTTATATATTAGAGAAGAATCGCAGCCGTTGACTGTCATAGCGCCTATGTTGTACTTGCCTCATTTCACTTATTCATTTTATCTTTGAGTTATCTTATGTCTTTATTGCAAATTGCCGAACCTAATCAAAGTACCCAACCCCATCAGCATCGTTTTGGCCTAGGGATTGATCTTGGTACTACGCGCTCATTGGTCGCTGTGGTGCGCTCAGGCAAGGCGCAAGTGTTAGAAGCAGGCGCAGCTAACGATACTCTATTACCTTCTGTGGTCTATTATCCAAGCACAGGCAACCCGCTTGTCGGCTATGATGCCCTAGCCCACTTGGCGGATGATCCAAAAAATACGATCGTCTCGGCTAAGCGCTTTATGGGTCGTAGCCAAGCTGATATCAAATTCTCTCATCCTTATGAATTAAGTGGCAGCAAAGACGATATGCCAGCATTCGTGACTGCTCAAGGCGAAGTATCGCCTGTTGAGGTATCAGCGCGGATATTGGCAACGCTTGAACAACGTGCAGCCACTGCATTGCCTGCAGACAGTATTGAAGGTGCGGTGATTACCGTTCCCGCTTACTTCGATGAAGCTCAGCGTCAAGCGACCAAAGATGCCGCCCAAGCAGCCGGTATCAATGTGCTGCGTCTATTAAATGAGCCTACCGCTGCGGCAGTCGCCTATGGTCTCGACCAAGCTACGCAAAATGGTGATAAAGAAAGCTACTACTTAATTTACGATCTGGGTGGTGGTACTTTTGACGTTTCTATCTTGAAGCTGAATGATGGCGTCTTTGAAGTATTGGCAACTGGCGGTAACAGTGCGTTAGGTGGTGATGATATCGATCGTCTGATAACCAATTGGCTTATCAAACAATTAAACATTGATCCCAAAGATGTGAGTCGTCATGACAAGTCAATACTGGCGCAACAAGCCAAAGCTTATAAGCAGGCATTGACTGACGATCAACAAGTTGATATCGATATCACTGTGAATGAGCAGGCTTATCAAGGTGTGTTGCGCCGTGAAGATTTGCTGGCTATTACAGAACCTGTTAGCCGCCGCACGATAAGCGTCTGTGAACAAGTGCTACGTGATGCCAAGCTATCTACCTCAGACCTAGATGAGGTTATCTTAGTCGGTGGCTCTACTCGTATGCCTGCTGTGCAGCAAGTTGTCACTGAATTTTTTGCCAAGCAGCCGCTCTGTCGTCTGAATCCAGATGAAGTGGTTGCTTTGGGCGCAGCACAGACAGCGCATCAGTTAGTCAACGGCGATAGTGACAATAATTTATTACTGTTAGACGTAACGCCATTATCGCTCGGTCTTGAGACCATGGGCGGCTTAGTTGAAGTACTGATTCCACGTAATACGCCTATCCCCGTCAAAAAACGCCAAGTATTTACCACGTACCAAGATGGTCAAACAGGCATGGTGATTCACGTGGTACAAGGTGAGCGCGAGACGGTGGACAACTGCCGCTCATTGGGACGTTTTGAGTTGTATGGTATTCCATCGATGAAAGCTGGGTTTGCCCGTATCGAAGTGACTTTTAGTATTGATGCTAATGGTCAGCTAACTGTCAGTGCGCAAGAGACCACCACCAAAACAGAAAGTAAGATTGAGATTGTGCCTTCTTATGGTTTATCTGACGAGCAAAAAGAGCAATTACTGGTGGCTGGATTTAAGTACGCAGAGGAAGATAAAAACGCACGCTCTTTAATTGAAACAAAAGTAGAAGCGGAGCGTGAAGTACTGGCTCTACAATCTGCACTCAATGAATTTTCAGCATTACTATCCTCTGAAGAACAAAGCATTTTAGCAGAGCAAATCAAAGCTCTAGCAGCCGCGCTCGACACTAATGACTTGAGCTTTATTGAAACTAAGCAGGCTCAGCTCAAGCCTCATAGCGATGCCTTTGCTGCCAGTATTATGAATCAAAGCGTCAAAGCCAGCATGGCAGGTACGAATGCCCAAGATTGGTAGCAGATACGTTTAAGAATGCGGCTTAGCGACCATACTAAGCTCATCTCTTATATTTTTATTTTTTTAATTGATTAGCACTGGAAAGACGATTTATGCCAAAAATTACCGTATTACCGCATCATGAAATTTGCCCTGAAGGCGCCGAAGTCGAGCTAGAAGCTGGTAGCAACCTATGTAAGGCGCTAATAGAAAAAGGCATTAAAATTGAACATGCATGTGAGATGTCAAAAGCTTGCACTACGTGTCATGTGGTCGTTCGCAAAGGCTTTAATAGTTTAGATGAGATGGACGACATTGAGGCCGATTTATTAGATCGTGCTTGGGGCTTAGAGCCTGACTCACGCCTATCTTGTCAGGTTATGCTCGATGATGAGGATTTAACCATCGAGGTTCCTAAATATACGCTCAACCATGCCAAAGAAAACCATTAAACAACCTATCTTACTGTTATGTTAAAAAAGCCAGCTATCGTCATGATAGCTGGCTTTTTTGTGCTCAATATTATAGATATTGCTTTTAGACGATTATTTATGACCATTGTTGTCACGTTTGCATTCTGCTGCTATATCAGTTGCCAACTTTTCTTCTTCTTGTTCAACCCGCTCAAGCGCAAAATTTAAGCGCGCCCTGATATCTTGATAATCATTATCTTTCATATCTTTAAAGTTCAAATGCAAGTTAAAACCTGGCAGCGTGTGATCAACCCATTTAGAGAGATGACCCTTATCAGCATCAGGATCAAGCACTTGCCAAGCATTTACTTGGTCATCAAAGCCTTTTAGCTGAAATGCACCAGCGTGCTGACATTCATAATTATGGCAGATGTAATCGTAGGTACTCTCACTAACTAATATTTCATCTTTATCAGCACTCGCTTCAAGTCTGGCTGCTAAATTGGCTTCTTTACCGATCAAGGTATAGCTGAGACGATTGTTGCTGCCAAAATTACCAACATGGCAGTAACCTGTCGTAATTCCAATGCGTATGTACAGTCCTTCAAAACCCATGAGCCGCCATTTTTGTCTTAAAGTGCGCATCTCACGACGCATATCTATCGCCATTGCGATACAATCTAGCGCGTCCTGGCGAGCACCGCGGCTCTTTGGTTCGCCAAAAAAACACACCATGCCATCGCCAATGAACTTATCAAGCACGGCGCCATGTTTATTGGCTATCAACGTCATACAGTGCATATAAGTATTTAAAATATCAGCCAGATTATCAGAGCTTAAACTATCGGACAATTCGGTAAAACCAACGATGTCTGAGAACATAATCGTCAGCTTAGCACGCTTATTAGAAACGATGACTGGGCTGTCAGATTTGACGATGGGTTCCCAAATTTGCGGCGGTATGAAGCGTGTTAACTTATTAATAACGGAGACCATCCTGCTTAGACGCCCGACTGCCTGATTAGCACGCGTTTCATAACCGAGATATTCTTGATACATATACTGAAACTGACACAGAATAACCGCCATACTTGCCAATAACACGATTGGTGTTGTCCAGCCTTCATAGCAATCTATCTCAGCTACCGCCAAAGTGACGCTAACATAATAAAAAACAATGACCGTTATAATTGAGCTGGCGATCAGCTTTAAATTATTTTCAGAGCCACTAATGATAATCCTAAGACCTATAAGCGCAGCTAAACTCAGCGAAATAATGATGCAAAACTGTACTGATCCGATGACCGCCGACAATAAAATAATGACAATATTAGACGTCCAAAAACTTTTTGGGCGACGATAATTGTAGATTAGTATCATTAAGCTTGGCAGACAAACAATAACAAGAAGTGCCATTGAGGTAGATCTAAAATCAAAATGTAACGCGAGGAGTATGACCGTGAGAATTAAGACGAAGACTTCTGGATAGTCAAATCGATATACCCCTTCATTTTTTGAAGGGCGATTTGGTCTCAGCGTGTCTAAAAAAGGCATATAAAGTGTTCGCTTAAGCAAAACAGGTGGTCGGAAAGACTAAAAGGCTACGAAGATAGTACAGGTGCATCAACTACCTCTATTATCAAGTCGGATATTAATCAGTTATCACTATATTATAATTGATATTATACTTTTTAAGTATGTTAAAAACTATGTCATATATAACCAAAAGTATACCACCTATCACTTATTTTACCTTGAATCTATTTTAAATCGGAATTACGGTACTTATTTTGCCGACGATGCTTGATCAGCCAACCGATGATAATTATGATAGCCAGTATGCCAAACCCTTTAGAGTAAGGGGCTAATGCGCCTTCGATGGCCTCATAGTTCTGTCCGAGATAATATCCCGCTAACGTTAATACGGTAGTCCAAATACTGGCACCTAACGCTGTCAATACTAAAAAAGGCAACAGCGGCATCTTGTTCATGCCAGCAGGTATAGAGATGAGCGAGCGAACGCCAGGCACCATACGCCCAAAGAACACGGCTGTTTTGCCATGTTTATCGAACCAATCATTCGCAGAGGTAACGTCATCGGGTTTAACGAAAACGTATTTGCCATATTTTTGGGTAAACGCGACCAAACGTTCTTTATCAAATACACGACCTAAATAATATAAGGGCAACGCGCCAAGTGAGGCACCTAGTGTACCGGCGACAATAACCAGCATTAAATTTAAGTCGCCTTTTGACGCGGCAAAACCGGCCGCCGGCATAATGACTTCAGAAGGTATCGGTGGGAAGACGTTTTCGGCAAACATGGCAAACACAATACCAAAGTAGCCAAACTTTGCCATAATACTGAGTACCCATTCGCTGATTTGATTCATAATTACTGCCTCCCCTTATTAAAACTATAGACGATTTATTTTTCTAATTTTGAGTAAACCTAACAATGTAACTATCCAAACACTGCTATTAGGGTCTGTTGAACATTCAAATGTGGCACTGGCAGTGGCTATTTGAATGTTCAACAGACCCTAGTCTCAACCTCATTTATGTCAAAACATCCTGTTTTATGCTATTTATAGCACTTGCACTATGGCAACGATTAGACAAATCCTATGACCAGTAATTCGCCTATTTCAATGACTTCTAGATGGATCTCCTTAGCATGCGCATTAGGGGTCTTTGCTCTTCTGTACTCATTGACTAATATCTATGCGCAAACACTTTTTTATGCTACTCAGTTTTATGCTACTCAGCTTTCTAAGCTAAGTAGCATTAACCCTATATGGCCTAAGAAAGTCCATATACTAGCCATACCGATTGACGCAGCTATTCCCTTTGTTGCGCTGATGATTGTGCCTTATAGCTGGTCAATCATGCTGTTTTGCGCCAGTTTTTTTATGGTAAAAACACCAGCACAGCTCTCCTTATTAACGCGCAAGTTAATCCTAGCCACCCTTTTTGCTTGTTTTATCTTTTATGTGTTTCCCGCCAAATTCACTTTTGAGCGGCCTACAGTTTTGGGCTGGACACACTATGGCTATCAATTTTTGCATATAACAGACAAACCTTTTAATCAGTTCCCTTCCTTGCATGTGACATATGCTGTATTACTAGGGACGTCATTATGGCAACTTTCAAAATCTGCCCTCTATCGCCTGACGCTCTGCTGTATCTGTAGTCTCATCATCATATCTACCGTTCTGACTTACCAGCATCATCTACTAGATATTGCTGGTGGGTTGTTACTGGCAACGTTGATACTGGTAATAACCAATAAGCTGCGAAACAATTTGGTTTTAAAGTATCTGACAGTGGCGATATCAGGATTTTTAATCCTATCGATAGCAGGGTTTATGCTCAATAGAAGCATGACCTCTATTACTTTTGCAGGGTTATATCGTTTAGTCGCCACGTATTGGATGTTAAGTTTTTTTGTCTTAGCTTGGGCTTATCAATATCCCAATCAACCTCGCGACAAACGTTGGTTTGCAAAGGATGAGCAAGGGCGCTTGCTCCTATCTACTTGGCTGACGTTTGCACCCTTACTATTAGGCTACCGGCTGATGTGGTATGTCGGGCAACGGTATCAGCTCACTCAACATACAAAATCAGATTTTGGCTCATTGAACCATACTGATAGATGTCCAACACATAAAATAGTAGACTCGGTATATGCAGTTGCTACCCCAACATTATTTGGCTTATCTAAAATGAGCGATGAGCATTATTCATACTTTTCTAACTTTGCGATGATTATTGTGATTGATTCGGCTGTGGAAACCAACAGTCATAGTTTGAGTTTAAAACAAGCATTGCATACCCATCATACTTACGCGCAAGCACAAAGATTAGGCGCTGGTCATTTAGATGTCAGTAATTTAGAGGTTAATCATGACGACTCATTATCCTGCGATTTTCATCCATCATTTGCTGCTGTTCAGATGAGATATCTTTATTTTCCACTATTAGACTTACAGTCGTTAGGAGAGATTGATACTCAGCACTTTATCCATTTATTTAAGCAGATAGACATATTAACAGCCATTGATATAGTGACTAATATCACTAAAAAAAAGCTGCCTAGCAAAACAATCCTCATCAACTTCCAATGCGTGATGGGACTATCCCGTAGCGTCGCCCTGCACGCTTTATATCTGATATATCGAGGACAACTGACTGCCGATAATTACGTTACTTGGATCAACGAGCAGTATCCAAAAGCGCATATCAATGATAATTATCTACCCAAGTCGCTCGTTGACAAGGTTGGGGGCTTGGCTAAAAATACTTGAACAAGCATTAAGGAAATATCATCAATATATGAGCTCTCTTTTTTTGAAGCATACTGTTGCGAGTGCGCAAGCAATTGTCAGTGACAGCAGCATCGATACCAAGGTATGACTAAAAAAATGGTCGCCAAAGAGCATTTTGTACCCTCCCATCGCCCACCCTAAGACAGTGACTGTCTCAAAGATTCTATAGCGATATTGTCGTAGCGTCGGTAAAAACGCCAAGCCATATAAAGAAAATCCTGCGCTGGCATGTGCTGCTGGAAAACACTTGGCGGGTGTCATAGCCACTATGCTTTGCCAAAGATTAAGGTATGGTAAGTCACCGTTAAAAACCATCAAGTGATTGGGGCAACTGACGTGGGTCATGCCTTTGAGTACAGCAATGGTAGTCGGCACCATAATCAATACGCTCAAAAGATAACTTATCTCACGCACCGATAAGGGAGTAAGTAATCTATCAAATTTTGATTTACTGGGCAGAGAGGTTGTAATCAAGGGCTGTCTATACTTGATGATTAACACGGTTATTAAGTAAACGCCGAGCAAAATCAGCAATAATTTAGGTAAATCATAAAAGATAAACGCGTAAGGCTGCGCACCTTTATCTATCAGCCATCGACCATTTGCATAGAAAAGCTCACTGATACGAAGGTCCAATTGGCTATGCTCAAATGTCAGTGTCGCAATGAGGGTGAGGCACAAGAGTTTGAGCCAAGCCCAATCAGCGGAATTGGTTTTTACAGTCATTGATACACCCAAAAGATAGGATTCACAAGAAAGTGCTAGATAGCGCTATCAGCCATAGCAGGGTTAAAAGCAATAATGCCAAAAATTGTGCAGCAGAACCGACATCTTTGGCTATTTTGGCCAGTGGATGCTGCTCTGTCGAAGTATGGTCAACACTGGCTTCGATACCCGTATTAAATAACTCAACGATTAATGATAAGAAAGAAGCGACTATCAGCAGCATTTTTATACTGAGATCAAAAGGCGTGAAGATGAGTGCCATGAGTAAGGCAAAGTTGAGCCACAAAACCTGTCTAAAGGCCGCCTCAAATTGGTAAGCTGCTTTAAAGCCATCTATAGAGTAACTGGTGGCTTTGACGATACGGGCAAGACCTTTTTTACCTTTCGCGTTACTGGCATAACTATCAATTGCAAGCAATGGGATGGGAACCGGTTGGCCAATAGGCTCAAAATCGGGCTTTTTATAGTCAAAGTGAGAGGGTGTGACTTTGCTCATATTGAATTCTTTATACTCATGAATAGTAGGATATGCTGCAAGTGTTGAGTATAAGATAGCAAAGGTTAAGACAACGTTAAGAAAGCATTAAAAAATTATGAGCATTTTTTAATGCTTCGCATTGATGAGTGCTATTGATAATAAATACTAAACGTACTACCACCACTTTCATTGGGGTGATGGGTTAACTGCCAGCTCATATGGGTCATGATACGCTGCACGATACTAAGCCCTAGCCCCGTACCTTCTACTTTATAAACAGAATGAAAGTTAGGTGATAGATCTTTATCCATTTGATTGTCGGTATCACTGTGATTTAGACGCTCAAATCTTTCATAAAGCAGAGGCATCATAACTTCAGGAATACCCAGACCAGTATCTGTCACCGTTATTTTTTTAGCATCGATAGTGACAATGACTTCTCCATCATCCGTATACTGAAACGCATTTTTGATCAAATTACCCAACGCCATTTTGAGTAACTCAGGTCGCACATAGGCAGTGTATTCTTGGTCTGCTACCACTGTGCAGGTCACTGTTTTATAACGCAGCAGATACTTCAAACGTTCAATTTCATTGGCTGCAATGCTATTAATGGACGTTAGCGGCGCATCCAATTTTTCAGGCGCACGCGAAAGCAATAATAAAGCCGTGATAATTTCAGAGGTCTCTTTGGCAGTATTGCTGATACGATTGGTAAATTCGCTCAAGCGACTGTCATGTTCTAGCTGTGAGGCCAACACTTCAGACGCGCCCATAATGATTGTCAATGGTGTGCGTAGCTCGTGGCTGACATCACCTGTAAACAGCTGCTCGCGTTTTAGATACTGCTCCAGTTTATGGTTTTTTTCATCAATCGCTCGAGCCAACACTCCGACTTCCGACGGCAAATGGGTCAACTCTGTCAAGTTACGATGGTCTGTTTCCACTGCCCGCTTTAGAGCCAGTAAAGGCTTGATGATTTGCTTGGAAGACAATTGAGAAAAGACAATAGCAATCAATAAACTTAAAATGACAGCAGCTTTCAAGGCAGCCGCAAATATGTCCTCTAAATGCTCAAAGATTGCCAAAACAGGATAATTTTCCATCACCATATCGGTGTTTTCTAGGTAGGTTAGAATGTAATTTTGTTGGTCGCGGTGATAGTGAAAGAAATGCAGTTCAGTGTTCGTTTTGTCTGCGCCCGTATCAACAGTGATAGAAATCTCTTGCACCGTTTCAGTCGCTATGGCTTTTAAATTCTCAGGTGCACTATCATAACGATAAATTTTAATCCCTGGTTCTGCCGTATAAACCGTCTGCTCACCATACTCTTTCTGACTGAGCTCTAGCTGCTGCAACAGACGAGCTTTAACCAAATCCTGCTCTATTCGCATTTCGGCATACAAAAAAATACTGACAAAAGTGGCGCATAGTAACAAGGCAAATAAGAGGTAGGACACACGAAACTTATTGGCTATAGAATCTATATTAAACATGGCATGGGCTTAATTGGTAGTAGCAGAGAATAGATATAGGTTATCAGGGGTATAAATACGCCCGACCAGTTTATCGTTATGGAAAGTAAGATGGCTCACAAAATGATAAAAAATGATCTGCGAGACAAGTTACGACAAATTATCAGGGTCGACTATCTGATAGCCAACGCCTGGTATGGTCATTATCATCGGTTGAGCAAATGGCTTATCGACCTGTGCCCTTACGCTATGAAGATGAGTGCGCAAAGCATCACTACTTGGGATATCTCGTCCCCAAACTTTTTCCTCAAGCTCCGTTTTGCTGACCACTCTAGGAGCGGCGTTCATCAGCGTGGCGAGTATCTTAAACCCAGTTGGGGTCAGTTTTAAAAAGATGCCCTCGCGCTGAATAGTGTGCTCATCTGTATTTAGAGACAGTTTACCGACCTCTATACTATGCCGAAAATGCTCATCTTGATGGCGACGTATGAGCGCTTTGATACGGGCTTCGAGCTCCACCAGTGAGAAGGGTTTGACCAGATAATCATCAGCACCACTATCGAATCCTGCGACTTTATCCAAGACCGTATCGCGAGCCGTCAGCATCAATACCGGCGTCTTATCATGCAACTCTTCTCTGAGCTTCTTGCACAATTGAGTGCCATCCATACCAGGGAGCATCACATCCAATAATATAACGTCATAACGATTGGTTGATGCCAAGGTCAAACCACTGTAACCATTGTGAGCATTGTCGAGCTCAAAACCTTTTGGCTCAAAAAACGCATAGATATTGGCGACGATATCGGGATTGTCTTCAATAATAAGTATCTTGTACATGGCTATGACTACCTAAAGATGATTGCCTAAATATGACTGCCTAAAAACGCTTATCTATCATAAATAAGCGTTTAATTGGCGACCTTAAAAAAAGTAGGCGCTGAGGCTACCTCGTCGGTGGTGATATCAAAAAATCTTAGTAAAGTTGGCGTGATAAAATCATGTGATACTGGCTGAGTGCTCATACTCGTCAGACTCTCGCTACTGATACGGTTACTCGCAGGTGACCAAACAATCAACGGCACTTGCTTTTGCGCATTCGGCGCAATGCTGTACGGCAGTCCATGTAAGTAGATATTGTTCTCACCCAGACTTTCTCCATGATCGCTAATATATACCATCACCACCTCATAGTCTTGTTAATAAGGCTTCAATGTTTCAATAACATTATTTAAGAAATAATCAGTATAGCCAATCGCATTGTCGTAACCGTTGATGACCGACTGTGCATCACATTTGGACAGCTCATTGGTCATACAAACTGGCTGAAATTTTTCAAAGGTTTTAGGATAACGTTTGTAATAAGCGGGGCCATGATTGCCCATTTGATGCAGTATAACCAAAGTGTCTTTTTGGCTAGAGTCCGACTTAATCATTTTATCAAAGCCATCCAACATGCCAATATCTCGGCATTCGCTATCACAATTGGGGTTCTTATCCGGCGTTTTGTAATCCTCAAACACCACTCGATCTGCCACGCCTTTAGAGCTAGAGTTATTGTCTCGCCAAATGACCTTGACGCCTTGTTTGTTTAGCGTATCCAACACATTTTCATTGTAGGCAGCGGTATCTACATCGTAGTCACTTTGGTTTGCATAGCTGAACATACAAGGCACTGAATAAGCGGTAGAGGTGCCACAGGCCGTTACATTCTTAAAGCTATAGATATCCGCTTGCTTGGCGAGCAGTGGCGTAGTGTTGCGTCTATAGCCATTCAAGCCAATGTGGTCAGCACGCACAGTCTCTCCGACCACAAATACCATCAGCTTAGGTTTTGCAGTGCTATTCACAGCTGCGCTACGCTTGGCATCTGCTGCATGAAGTATCAGCGTATCAGGGCGTTGCCGTTCAGCTATATAATCCGTTCCTAGTTTTACGACAGAATAAATGGGCGTGATTGGGTTGCTATAATAACGGACCTCTTTATGCTGACGAAAAAAGCTGGCGTACTGATCGCCAAAAGGTATCAGGCAAAGCGCAATCAGCGCAATAGAGGCAACTAAGGTTGCGGTCTTTTGAAGTATTGCGCGTTGCCAAGAGAAGCGCTTTAAACGAATTTTGCTAATAATAAATACTGGAATGATGCCTAATAATACCACTCTAATCACAAAGCTTGGTGCCATTAGATCCATAGCCTCAGCTTGATCGGTTTGTAAGCTATTGATAAGCATATTACGATCAAAAATCGTGCCGTAAGCATCGGTAAAATAACCACAAACTGCTGCCACTAGCACCATGGTAATCAACACTGCTTTTGCCGTGGAGCGATAACAAAGCAGCTGAAGTATTAGCCACAGCAAACCAAACAACAAGCCCACTAGTGAAAGAATGAACCCCGTATTTGTATCAAATGGGTAGATATTTAGGACTTGCGCAAAAAAACTAATATTAGCGGTAGTGACTAGATATAGTGCAGTGATGACGATAAGTACATTAACATTCAGCTCAAAATGATAGCGTTTGCTAATAGCATATTTTCTATCATGAACTTTGGTAAAGCTAGCACTAAGCGCTTGAGATATTGACATACAAATACTTCTCAACAGAATGAGTGAAGACCCAATTCATTAAAGTAACAAGTACCTTGTTAAGAAGGCGTTAAGCTGCTTAAATTAAAAAAGTTTAAACGACAATGAGAAATTTAGGATGTCAGAAAATGAGTCATGCGTTATTCACTAGGATCAGCGCCGGGTGGAAAGTCATGGCGCAGCTGCGTGACATTAGCAGTGGTCACCGTGTCCGTATAGTTGTTCAAATCGCTATGCACATACTGGGTAACGGCAGCTATTTGCTGATCGGTCATCATGCTATGAAAAGAAGGCATACCACGTAGACCATTCATAACGACGCTAATAATATAATACTTTGACTCCATCTTAGTGTTGTTAGCTAGCGGTGGGTAGTAGCCTGCTCCTTGTGCGCCCTCGCCTTTTTGCATATGGCAACCTGCACAAGAATCCTCATAAAGCTTTTTACCATCAGTAGAAAAAAAACCGCTTTTGCCTTGTAAGCTGCCTTCAAATTTGGTGAGCCATTTTTGTAAGCCGCCATCTTCGCTCATTTTTGGTATCGAATTAACATCAACGATATTTGTGGGGGATCTGGTCAGCGCTTCTTTGGACATATAAACCGCGCCCCACGCCCCGTTATTGCGGCTGGCTTGATCGTCAAATATCATGGGGCTGGATTGTTGACTGGCAATAGTGACTGCATTATCGTTACTATATTGACTACAGCCTGACACGGTAAATGTGCCTACCAACGTTAATAATATGACTGTCTTATATAAAATAAACGGTTTAAGACCGTTAAAAGAGCGTGGTTTTATCATGTTTATGATCGCCTTTATAATCGTTACTATATAGTTGTTACTATACGATCGTTACTATGCTGGCCAAAATAGGCCTACTAGCCAAGTTTTTTGGCCTTTTGGTGTAAGCGTTTGGCCGCGTCCATCCCCGATAATATGGCCCCTTCTTGCCAAGCCGGAATGTGTGAGCAATGCTCGCCCGCCAGCACAATCCGATGATCAATGCTGCAAAGCGTATCGTAGTATTGCTCACGGCTCGATTCACTCCAAATACCATAACAACCAAGCGACCACGGGATACGATGCCAAGCGACTGACGTACCTGAACGAAACTCTTTGGGATATTGCGGATGGATACGCTTGCCGTATTCTAATGCCGCTTTGATGCGCTCTTTTGGCGTTAAGGAATTGAACTTATAAGAGGTTTCTCCAAAGCCATAAGCACCTAGTAGCACGCCAGAGCCTTGGGTGAATAAGTCCTGTGATGGATAAGAGATTTGGGTAATAGGCAGATCCGTATAAGTAATGCCACCATAGATCCATTCATCTTCCTCCCAAAACCGCCGCTTGAACTCCAAACCAACTTTATAAGAGCTGTCATAAGGGACGGCTGCCATCGCTTGCTTCATTGGTTCTGAGACATTGATGTCAATTTGGGTCAATACTGACAGCGGAATAGTGCAGATACACCAATCAGCACGAACGCTTTTGACGCTACCCTCTGAATTATTGCTTTCAGAATTGGTGCTATCAATATAATCAACGGTTACCCCTGTCTCATCTTGCTTGATTTTGGTGACTTTGGCATTAAACTTGATCATATCGCGGCATTCACGTGTGAAAGCATCGCCTATTTTTCCCATACCTCCGACAGGTTGAAACATTGCTGGTTGATGCACGTAAACGGTGTAATTAGCATAGAGATCCGACCACATCCCTGAGTCTAATAATTTTTTCATTGGGATTGGTGTCGATGGTTTAGCATCAGGCATCAGACCACCACCCGGATAAACACTATAGCCGCGATGTTTGCTGGTTTCATGGCTTTTGACGTAGCGATAGCTATTATCAAGAACGCCCCAACCTTTCAAACCTTCCAGTAGCTTCTCTTTGTCTTCTTTGGTGACCGTATCATCTAAACTACCTTTATTGACTGCTTTAGATAGTAACTCTGACACGTAGCCACGGATATCGCTTTGTACTTCGCCTAAGCGCTGCGGTGCACCATTGAAATGGTTAGTACGATGTAGATAAGCACGATCATTGGTTTGGATAAAGGGCTGCAATGCGACATTAAATTTTTTGCAATAATGGAATACCGCATAGTGATGTACGGGCAATCGCCACGGTCCACCATTAAAGTAATTGCCTTTTTCAAAGTCGCAAGTCACCTCCTCACCGCCAAGCTCAGTATATTTATCGCCACTATTTAGCGTCCAACTGCGCCCACCACCGCGATTTTGGTATTCAAGCACAGTGATTTTATAGCCCGCTTTACGTAACTCATAAGCTGCTGTAAGCCCGCTCAACCCTGCTCCCAAAATAACGATGCTCGCGCCAGCAGGAGCACCCTTGAGATCTATTTCTTGCTTAAAACTCGACTCGGATGCAAACCCCAATGTGGTCATCGCCTGATACATGGCAGTCGCGCCAGCAGTCTTACCTATCATTGAAAGCAATTGTCGCCGTGTAGGGGAATGCAATAAATCGTTCATTTAATTATCCTTGGCACACTTCGTTTTTATAGTAGGGTCTGTTGAACATTCAAATGTGGTACTGGCAGTGGCTATTTTTTAGACAATACGCAGTGAAATTTTTGACGCCTAGTCATTCTAGGTTAGACAATTTCGCCATGTATTGGCAAAAAATAGCCCTGCCCTGAAAGGCTGATACTAAAATCGTCCCAAACGTTGTTGTAAACCTAGCTAAGGTCTCGACATTATCGTCGGTTTACGCCTAGTTTGGGAAGATTTTAGCGATCAGCAGTCCTAATATTTGAATGTTCAACAGACCCTAATCAAACAAGCAAATTTTCAGATTCAATTCTTTAAATTTAAGGATGTGAGATTTAACTTTTTTCTTTGATGACGCGTTTGACATCCGCCGCACTGACTTCGCTACTTGGCAGACCACCGAAATTGACTCGCACATAATTAGTAATACTTGCAATCTGTGCAGGGCTTAAGTCTTTCTCAAAACCTGGCATTTTCGGCGCAGTATTGAACGCACCTTTTGCCCCAAAAGCGATAACGCCAATCAACGCATCAGGTTTAGCGCGGCGAATACTGCTAAGACCGACAATAGCAGCATAGCGGGCATCCGGTTGGGCGTACCCATCAACGCCATGGCAACTCCCGCAATGAGCAAGATACAGGGCTTTAGACGAGGATTCAGCTGAGGATTTAGACGAATCGCTGCTACTAGTCTTAGAAGTATTCGTTTTTGCCTGTGCTAGATAGTCCTTTTGCTCTAATAAATCATAAGTAATAGAGGAGCTGATGGGATTTGGTAAACGTGCAACATTAACCGGTATCAGATAATCATCAGTCTTGATCGCAGGAATGACTTTTAGATAGTTAGCCATCGCACTCAAATCTTCATCGGTGAGATAACGGGTACTATGTCCTACTGCTTCTGCCATAGGGCCGCCTGCATACGCCCGTTTATCAATTTTTCCAGTACGCAAATAAGTGACAATATCACGCTCACTCCAACGTCCAATACCAGTGTCGTTATCAGGAGTAATATTAGGCGCAAACCATTTACCAAGCGGCGCACCAGAGAGGTAACCATCTTTATCGAGACCTTGGGTGAGGTTGCGCGGCGTATGACAAGTGCCACAGTGCTCTAGATTATTCACCAGATATTCACCGCGCTGCTGCATTGGTGTCAGACCAGTACGGCTTTTAGTAGACGGCACATTGATGACATTCCACGCGAGCATTAAGCTACGAATGTTTAAAGGAAAAGGCAGGCGAGTTGTTTTTTCAGGTGGCTTATCGACGACGGGAACTGTTTGGAAATAAGCAAATAAAGCGCTAATATCATCATCCGTCATTCCATGATAGGACGGATACGGCATCGCCGGATAAAGTTGATGGTTTGGCGCGCGACCTTTACGTAATGCTTTGGTAAAGTCAGCTTCCGTATAATTACCGATACCATACTGCGTAGAAGGCGTGATATTGGTCGAATAAATATTACCAATAGGCGTTTCGATAGGAACACCCCCACTATAGTCTTCACGATGACAGGCCATACAGTCGGCTGTACGTGCAATATAAGCCCCGCGATTGGCCAAATCGTTATTGATTGGGCTAACATTAGGCAGGCTTATGCTGGGAGGTAAGCTGGATTGTGTCAGATTGCTATTAACGATGCCTGTGCCGTCAGCAATGGCAACGTTAGAGGCTACACTCAGCACACTCAGCGCGAGTGTTGATATCATCATAGAAAGTGGCTTCATAATATCCTTATCATACCAGTCAATCATCCTTGATCACTTTTCAAAAGCTGTCTGCTCTTCATTAACAGGTCCTACTAAAAACAGACTCTACTAAAATAAAACTATTCATCGGTAATAGCTACTGTTTAATGGCCTCAATTTGAATCTCCAAGTTGAGGTTTTTAGTGACTCCAAACCATGCATATTTATCGATATTCCATTTGGTTCGGTCAACGGTAGCCGTAAAATTACCATTGCAAACATCTTTTTTGAATGCGGGATGCAAATAACAGTCAAACTTAGTCGCTGTCAAGCTTATAGGATGGGTTTCGCCATGCAGGGTTAAATTACCATCCACTTTTAGAATCTTAGGGAACGATTTATTCTGATTAAAGTACCATTTGGTAGAGTCAAAACGCGCCAACGGAAAGCGCTGAACATCAAAAAAGTTAGGACCTGTCAAAGTATGATTAAATGCTTTACTGCCTGTACTCAAAGAGCTAATAGGAATAACTAACGAGATATCACCTGTCTGTGAGCTTGGATCATATTGCAAGTTACCTTTGACATTATAAAAGCCGCCAGTAGTGGTCGATCTTTTGAAGCGCTCAATGCCGAAGCTTATATTTGTATTGGTAGGATTGATGACATAGCTAGCGGCAAAACTGCCCGTTATGTTACTTATTATTAGCAATGGCAGTATTAAAAAGGCAAAAATATACGATCTTTTTTGACCGCTGTCTGAAGCGCCCATAGCCACATTCCTTCGTAAGCATTGTAAGCCTTATTGATACTACTGACTTTTTTATTGATGGACGCAATCCATGCTTGTACTTAATAAAAATTTAGCCATTTTAAGACTGCTAAATAGATAACTCTGTTAGGTGATAACACGCCCTAATGACTTATACCCTATTTATCAAAGATTTAGGAGTATTATTTTAGCGAAGGTGGCAATATCTGCTTAGGCTAAATTTTCGCTATATATCTATTATCATAAATAGCGCGCCGTTAAGAAAACGTTAAGATGCTAAAACGTCAAGACGGTAACTTGGTTTAGGAAGGATAATTACATTAGCAATTTAAGGCAGGTAGTTGCGCGTTTTTACTGTCGTACTCTCTCAACGTGTTGAATCTCTGACGATACCAGTGCGGTTCGTTTTGATACGCGCAACGTTGTTGATGATTTGCTTGTCTTCTCGCACTTTAGTGACAATACAGTCCAAATAGACAATGAGATAGATGCTATTGAGAAGCTGATTTTGCCAAGCGAGGATGCCATCGATGAAAAGGTCATTGTTTGGTCACCGAGCAAATAGTCAGCGATTTAGAAAAATACTATACCTGCATGCAGATTCATATCTGGTTCATTAATAAAGAGCTAGCTATCGCTACTGGAGCGATAAAGAGAAAGTGACAAGTCCATATTATTAAAGAGCTTGAGCTAAAATTTAGACACAAAAAAATCTCAAGTAAACTAATACTTGAGGCGAAACTTGCTTAAACTTTATAGTTTAAATTCGTTCTAAATATGGCGCAGCGGACGGGACTCGAACCCGCGACCTCCGGCGTGACAGGCCGGCATTCTAACCAACTGAACTACCGCTGCTTAGGTCTCTTTAGCATTCTACCTTTTCGAAGAGGCCCACTTCGCTAAATAAGTGGTGGGTGATGACGGATTCGAACCGCCGACATTCTGCGTGTAAGGCAGACGCTCTACCAACTGAGCTAATCACCCATCGAACAATTGCTATGCAATTTATTCAACATCAACCGAGCTCTTTAGTTTGTCACTAAGCTCTGCTGCTGTGGGTGTGTATTATATAGATTTACATGTGCGTGTCAAACAGTATTTACCACTTTTTGAGATATTTCATTCAATATCATGACAAGCATATGTTTTTATTGATTTTATATTTTTATAAATATTCAATATTTCTAGACTTCATGCTTATTTATTAGCTAGTGCTTGCTCGATATCGCTTTTTATCGCGTCAGGCTTGGTCGTTGGTGCATAACGATCAATCACTTGACCCTTACCATCGATTAAAAATTTGGTAAAATTCCATTTAATACCATCGGTAAGCAATCCGCCTTTTTGCTCTTTGAGCCATGCATAAATGGGATGAGCCTCTGCTCCGTTGACATCAATCTTTGCCATCATCGGAAAGCTGACGCCATAATTCTTTTGACAAAACGCGCCAATTTCGTCATTACTGCCTGGATCTTGGCTACCGAATTGATTACAAGGAAAGCCAACGACGACCAATCCTTGATCTTTGTATTGCTCATATAGCGCCTCCAGCCCTTCAAACTGGGGCGTAAAGCCACATTTACTCGCGGTATTAACGATTAACAATACCTTGTCTTGATAGTCAGAAA
Source organism: Psychrobacter glaciei (assembly GCF_014652895.1). GTDB lineage: Bacteria > Pseudomonadota > Gammaproteobacteria > Pseudomonadales > Moraxellaceae > Psychrobacter > Psychrobacter glaciei. The sequence continues at coordinate 82,025 of NZ_BMZR01000003.1, read as the reverse complement.
ACGCTTGCAGGCTACCATCCATACGCTCAGCCGTAAAATTATAAATAGTACTCATCATTTATCCTTAAATTGAGGTTTTTGTTGTTTTGGGTATTCATTTGACACTTTTACTTTATCAGTCATATAAGCGGCAAATGTTATTGAAAAGGAAGCACTCTGTACTTCCCTTCCATATTACTATTACTATTACTATTACTACTATTATCTAAATACTTACTTCTCAGACTTATCTAAATCGATAGATACTGAGTTGATGCAATAGCGCATGCCTGTCGTCTCACTCGGTCCATCAGGGAATACATGACCCAAGTGTGCGCCGCAGTTGCTACAAGTTACTTCTGTGCGCGTCATACCTAGCGAATTATCGACGTGCTCTTCAATTGCGCTATTATCGATGCCTTGATCAAAACTTGGCCAACCGCAGCTTGCATCAAACTTATTTGTTGAATCAAATAAGCTGGCACCGCAGCCTTTACAGCGGTAAACACCGTCATCGGTCGCATCATTATAAACACCAGTAAATGGGCGCTCTGTGCCTTTCTCACGCAGTACATGATATTCGTCAGCACTCAAACGCTCTTTCCAGTCAGCTTCAGTCAATTGGCTGATTTCTTCTTTACTTAATTGATTGTCTTGCATGATTTGTCCTTATTAGAGTATCTGTTATCTCTGTCACTATTTTATCGCCATATTATTATGAAAACGATGTGCCCTATCTGTTGCTTATCGACTCACTATTCAAGATGAATATTAGAGTCGCAATGACTGTATTTTGGAATAAGTATGTCGTTAAATAGAATTTTATCCAATTTAAAATATATCAAATTACTCTAAAACTAGAGTGAGTAAAGATGTAATTTTGATAGGTAAACATGTATTCAGTTGACTATCATCGTCGGGAGCGTCATACATAAAAGGAGTAATGCAAGTAAAGCTTGCATTTACAAGTGTAAGTGATTTGAAAACCTCTTGCATTAAGACTAACAATGCAATAATATCTTGCATTGGCGTCTAATTAAAATCCTCAATTCATCTACTTATTGAAAAACTACCAGTTAATAAAGGCCTAAAAACCATGTCGGATGACAACAGCACCCAAGCAGCACGATTGGTACAACTACGCCGTAAGAAAGGATTCACCGCTGAGCAGCTAGCACAAGCGATGACCGCCGCTGGTGCCAAGGTGAGTCGCGGTGCTATCTCGAACTGGGAGCGTGGTACTAATGGTATCGTCTCATCCAAGCTCCCTACCCTCGCACGTATTTTGGGCTGTAGCGAAGGGTATCTATTACGTGGTGAGCTTCAAAATGAAAACTCTGATGACACATCGCCTAACAGTAATAGCCCACCTCAAGATGAAAAAATGCAATACGCAATAACACCACAGAAAACACAAAGAAATCAGACCAAAACGCCATCAACTGCTTTCATTGATACTAATAAAAACTTACCAAACAATCTGACAAATGGTCATGCTATGAATCCGATAAAAAAATCCGATAAATTACAAAACGTTTGCTATGACATTCGTGGTCCCTTATTACAGACTGCCAATAAAATGGAAGCAGAAGGCAAACGCATATTGAAGTTAAATGTGGGCAATCCAGCGCCGTTCGGCCTAGAAGCGCCGCATGAGATTTTACGCGACGTCGCGATGAATCTATCTGAAGCCACGGGGTATTCGGATTCGCAAGGGATTTTTTCGGCACGCAAAGCTATTTTGCAGTATTACCAATCTAAAGGTCTGCTCTCGGCAGTTGATGTCCGTGACGTATATTTGGGTAACGGGGTCTCTGAGCTGATTGTCATGACCATGCAGGCGTTGATGAATGATGGCGATGAAGTGCTCATTCCTATGCCAGACTATCCATTATGGACGGCTGCGGCCAACCTCGCTGGCGGCACTGCTGTACACTATCGCTGCAATGAAGAAGACAACTGGCACCCTGATATCGAGGACATCAAATCTAAAATCACCAGCAAAACCAAAGGCATTGTGGTTATTAACCCCAATAATCCGACAGGTTCCCTTTATAGTGATGAACTACTAAAGCAGATCATTGAAGTCGCTAAGGAGCATGACCTAATCATCATGGCCGATGAGATTTACGATCGCATTCTCTATGATGATAATGTGCATACCCCGATGAGCACCTTGACTGATGAGGTGCTGGTACTCTCTTACAATGGCTTGTCAAAGTCGCATCGCATTGCAGGATTTCGCTCAGGTTGGATGATGGTATCTGGTCGCAAGCAACATGCAGCGGACTTTATTGAAGGCTTGGATATGCTCGCATCCATGCGCCTTTGCTCTAACGTTCAAGGACAGTATGCGATTCAGACAGCCATGGGCGGTCACCAAAGCATGAAGGACTTAACCTCTAAGACCGGTCGTCTATATAAGCAGCGCGACATGGCCGTCTCACGTCTCAATGCGATTAAAGGTATTTCTTGTACCATGCCTCAAGGCGCGTTTTATTGTTTTCCAAAGATGGATCCTGAAGTTTACCCTATCACGGATGATATGGATTTTATGATGGACTTACTTGTCGAAGAAAACGTATTGATGGTTCAAGGCACAGGATTCAACTGGGACAAACCAGATCATTTTCGCTTGGTGTTCTTGCCAAACTTGCTTGATTTAGAAAATGCGATGGATAGATTGGATCGCTTTTTTGCCAAAAAACGCCAGCAGTTTGGCACTGAGTAAATATGCATCCAACATAAAAAAATGCTTATCAGCATCACGCTGATAAGCATTTTTTGGTTCTAATCCAAGCCTTATTAATGGGCTCTATAGCATTACTCTTAAAAGATATTTATCAATATGAGATAACTAATAGCAGACATTGAAGCTGCAGCCGGAAGGGTAATCACCCATGCCAGACCAATTGGTTTCATAAGCTTCCAGTTAGTATCTCTATTGACGATACCAATGCCAAGTACTGCACCGACCAAGGTATGTGTACTGGAGACTGGCAGACCCATCGTCGATGCGCCCATCACAACGGCAGCAGCAGCCAATTCAGCTGAGAATCCAGAAGCTGGATGCATCTTCGCTAGATTGGTACCGACGGTCTGAATCACTTCTTTACCAATAAACCAAAGACCAACGATAAGAGCAACACCAAAGGTCAGCATTACAGCAGGGGGTACAGCCGCTTCGGTAGAGATGCTGTTGGTACGGATGACATCCATAATCGCCGCAAAAGGACCAACTGCATTGGCAATATCGTTTGAACCATGGCTAAAGGCAAATGCAGAGGCGGTAAAGACCTGCATCCAGCTGAACATAATAAAGGTGGCTTTGGTCAGATCTTCTTTATGCTTACCACGGATACTCTTGGTATAAATATAGGTCGCAAGCCATACTAGCGCTGAGATCATCCCCATGATCAAAAAGCCTTGCAGCGTCGTCATACCATTATTGACGTTCTTTAGACCTTTAAAGACAACCAGAGAGGCCATGACTGCACCGCCCATAGCCGCAATCATAGGTACCCATTGCTTCAATGCCTTTAGGGTATCGAGGTTACTTCGCTCGTTTTCAATCTCATAAAGCTGTTTGTAATAATCGGTCTCTAAATCTTCAACGACGCAATCATCATCTTTGTAGATTTCTTGGTCACGTAACATCGCTGAGGTATAAGCCAGCTGTTCTGATTCTGTTAGACCGTCCAAAAATTCTTTGTGGTTTTGTTTTAAGGTTTTTTTATCAGCTTTTAACTCGCCAATATGCGCCTCTGTTTTATCATTATACTCGATGATATTTTTCTTAATTTGTCCATATAATAAATAAGACAAAACACCGCCTAGTAGCGGTGATAGCACCCAGGAGATGGCGATAGTACCAATCTTGCCCCAATTCACGGTTGATAATGCCATTTCGGTACCACCTAACGTGATACCTAATACGATGGAGCTACCAACCACGCCGCCAATAATCGCATGTGTGGTCGAAACAGGTAAGCCTTTTTTGGTGGCAAATAACAGCCAAAAGGCAGCAGCAATGAGCGCTGAAAGCATGACATAAATAAACTGGTTGGGTTCGACTGCGAGGCCATCTAGATCGACAATACCGCTTCGGATAGTATCGGTTACTTCACCACCTGCCAACACAGCGCCTGACACTTCAAATATCGCTGCGATACCCAATGCTTGCGGGATAGTTAACGTCCCTGCACCTACTGAAGTACCAAAGGAGTTGGCGACATCGTTACCACCGATATTGAATGCCATAAAGACACCAAAAGCGGTCGCCACAATAAATAGCGTCGTTTGCTGACGCATCGTGTAATCTAGACCCCACCACAAAAAGTAGCTGGTCATCGCAACCAATAAAATGGCAAAAAATAGATTTATTCTCATGGAGCCAACTGATTTAGCTGACTCTGTAGAACTGTTGCTAATACCCATACGTTGATGCGTCCTGCGTAAGCTGATTGGAATTATATGCGATTAGTAATATTGCGCAGCTATACAGGCAGGTTTTAATATCCCGCACTAAAATAGCATTATATAAAGGCGCAACGTGCTCTCTAAACAATGAACTCTTTACGTTTGTTTTGCTGCCGTATCTTAGAATCGATTGTTGCTGTTTAACGTTTGATTCAAATTATTAATACATTATCAAAAACCCATCACTCCACATGTCATAAAGCCGCAAGTGGTATTGCTAAATCATCTGATTACAGCATCTTGCGGCTTATATTTGTGGCGATGTTACTGTTTTTACCGATATCTGATACGGCAACAATATCTTTTAAATATCTATACAAATCATACAATACACACTTATTAAGGCAATATATGACATAACAGAGACAATTGTGCCCCTATTATATTAAATATAATCACATAATGCATAATGATATTGCAAGATTTGTAACTGTGACTGTGTACTTTCAATGTCACTCTTTATCAGTGACAGATTAGATCGAGTGTGTTTCACTAAACTTCACTTGGAAAAGACGGCTAACAATATAGACCGCCATTAACCTTCGATTTTAATAAAGAGCTACTGGCTTTTAGATGCTACTGACAACTGTTTAATAGCATGATCTAAAACATCCAAACGCGCCTGACGTTTCTCGTTGGTGGCTATGACACACCATGGTGCGTATTCAGTATCAGTACGTGCCAGCATATCAGCGGCGGATTGTACGTAATCTGACCACTTATCACGGTTACGCCAATCGTCATCAGTGAGCTTAAACTGCTTGTGAGGTGTTTCTTCTCGCGCTTCAAAGCGCTTAAGCTGTTCTTTCTTATCAATCGCCAGCCAGTATTTAATAACCAACGTCCCTGCTGCGCTCAAATCCGCCTCGAAGCGGTTGATTTCATCATAAGCACGTTGCCATGCAGCATCAGTCGCAAACTGCTCAATACGCTCAACCAACACGCGCCCATACCAAGTACGATCAAAGATGGCAATACGGCTAATGCGATTTGTTTGCTCGTCAGGCAGCCTTGTCCAAAAACGCCAGAGATAAGGATGCTGTGACTCGTATAACATCGGCGCACCAATATTATAAATTTGGTATTCACGCGGATCGAGCGCTGCCACCAGTCTTTTGATAGCCCCGCCTTTGCCAGCAGCGTCCATTCCTTCAAAAGCAAAAACAATATGACGACCTTTGCGCGCACGTAGCAATTCGGCAAGACGAGCTTGTTTTTCCGCCAATGCCTCTTGATAGTCAGCCTTACTGACGTCTGAGTCATCGATATCGGTTAGTAACTTGGGTATTTTTACAGGTTCAAACGGTTCCTGATCGACTTTTGACTCAAGTTTTTGCGTCTTGGACTCGGACTGAATTTTTGTTGTTTCGTTACTGTCTGTTCGACTACTTACAAGTGCAGTTTGCATCGCATGCAATACTTCATGGCAAAAATGATCGGCAGCTTGTGATTTATCCTCACCATCGATGATGATCCAGTCATCCTGTTGCCGTAACAATGTCACGGCTACTTCGTTAAACTGAGCGACAATCTCTGCATTATTCCAATCAATTTGATACAAAAACTGCGGATCGGCTTCATCGTCATTTAATCGCTCTTGCAACGTTTCAATATCAACATGAAACCAGCATTTTAGTAGTCTGGTTTGATTGGCAACGAGGTCTTGCTCAAATGCTTGCAGTTTAATAAGTTGCTGCTGTAGATACGCTTGCCATTTCGCAATCGGTAGCGCTTTGTCGTTATCGGATTTTTTGTCTTCTGATTGACTATTTTTTGACGACTTATCATCGTTTTTGTTGTCTGCTGCCATACGCATGACGTTGTAAAGCAAATCAGCATACCAGTTGCCAAAATAAACCATCACGTCACCATGACGTGGCAGCGCTTTAGTGTGTGCTTGCCACATCGGCTGATACGCTAAGGGACTATAACCAATAGTTGCCTCCACCTTGAGCAGCCGAGGATCTACCCACTGGCGCAACTGTTTGACAGCAGTCCCCTTGCCCGCCTGCTCCATACCATTAACCAGTACCAACAGCCCAGTTGGCTGATTGGCAGGTGGCGGCGTTTGTTGCCGTGTCGCGCGCAGAGCATATTGGGCGGTGACCAATGCCAACCTAAGGTCATCTTTATCCATCGAAAACTGACTCAGTGGATTGGGCGTTAAGCGCTCCTCGATCACTTGCTCACTAAATTGCGCACTGACCGCTTGTGGTGCTGTAAGTTCAGTCGTATTATTATTTTTGCTCATAACTGGTATCGTCCTATGATTGAAAGCGTGTCAGCTTAATCATAGCATTCGACCAATTCAGTAAATAACGCTGCTGTGTAACAGTTTGACATTTGTATTCTGCTTTATTTTCTTTTAAGGTGAACACAATCTTGAGAGCATGTTTTAAAAGAGTCTTAAAATTATAATAAGCACCAAAAACGGCATAACTTTGACCATTTTATTCTCAACTTAATCATGATCTTTATTTTTATATAGGATTTTACGCCATGTCTGCTTTAACCGACTTACAACAGCACCTAACAAATTTTTGGGCGCTGCCACATCATCAAGACACCGAATTAAATACCAAACTCAACGAAGTGCAAGCATGGCAACAAGCGCGACTCCAACGTACGCATAGTGAGCTGTTTGAACAGCCAAAAAACCAGCTGATGGCAGACTATTTTCTGACACAGTTATATGGTGGCGATGAATTCAAGTTATTGGCCGAACAGTTAGAACGCATTTTGCCAAAAGCAAAAAAGCTTGAGCGTCTTGCTAAAGAGTCCGCTTTAGAAGCTGGCAGCATGGGCATTCAAGCAGCCATTTTAGCGATTGAGCTAGACTTGCATTTGGCCCAATGGCTACTTGCCCAAGACTTACCAGTCACCGAAGACAATATGCTAGCCGCCTATCGTACTGTCGATGAAGAGGATGAACGCCGTGTCCAGATTGGTACTCTTAAAGACGTTTGCTACCGCACTGACAAACATTTGAACTCATTTATGCTCAAAAAAGCGTTTGCCCTAGCAAAAGGTACCGCCTATCGCTATAACTTTCAACCATTGTACGACTTCATCGATACTGGTTTTAAGGCCATGAAACCCCTCAAAAGTGTGAGCAATTTTATCGAGCCGTTTTGTGAACGTGAGCTTGAGATTATTGACGAAGTTCATGACACGGATAATGGCAGTAAGCCCTTGTCATTTGATGTATCATAGGATTGATGAGAGACTGCGTTAACTGGCAAAAACTCGTTAACGAACACCATATATACTCAAAAAATATCTCAAATAAATAATCATAAAAGTGAACAATAGGATAATGCAATGACCGATATTACCAATAATAACACTGCTCACTCTGACCAAAAGCCAGCGCTCAACACCACGACTAATGGTCATTTACAAGATAAATTGGTCAGAGACAGTATCACTCACAGTCAAAATATCACTGCACAAGTAAAAGCGCGTCAAAGTCCTGTGCCTAATGCGATGACTGATACTGGTAGTGATGCTAACGTCAAAAAAAGTAATGATTTTACGCAAGTCCAAGACTTGCCAACTGGAACGCCACAAGGCCAACAAACCACTATGTCAAACAACCCTACAAACAATAGCGCCGCTGCACAAGAGCAGACCGCTAAGCAAACGCTTTTTAACCAGCGTGATGACATTAATAACCCGCACACACTCGACACTGACGGTAATGAGCAAACGCATTTCGGTTATAAAACAGTCAATAAAGCAGAAAAACAAGCACGTGTTGCCGACGTTTTTACCTCAGTCGCCAAAAAATACGACATTATGAATGACTTGATGTCTTTTGGTATTCATCGCTTATGGAAGCGTTATGCGATTAGCTTATCAGGCGTACGTGCGGGTCAGCATGTGCTCGATATCGCTGGCGGTACGGGTGATTTGGCCAAAGTCTTTAGCCGTGAAGTCGGTCGCAACGGTAAAGTCGTGTTATCTGATATCAATGCGGCAATGTTAGAAGTTGGTCGTGAGCGCTTGATTAATGCTGGCTGCAATAATGTCGATTTTGTACTTGCCAATGCGGAAACATTAGCACCATTTGATGACGATAGCTTTGATTTGCTTACCATTAGCTTTGGTCTGCGTAATGTCACGGACAAAGATGCTGCTCTAAAATCTATGTATCGCGTGCTGAAACCAGGTGGTCGCTTATTGATTCTAGAGTTCTCAAAACCTGTGTTTGAGCCATTATCGAAAGCCTACGATTTATATTCATTTACCGCCTTACCAATTATGGGTAAGCTGATTGCTAATGATGCTGAAAGTTACCAATATTTGGCTGAATCGATTCGTATGCATCCTGATCAGCAAACGCTGAAGCAAATGATGCAACAAGCGGGCTTTGAAAATTGTGATTATCACAACCTTACCGCTGGTATCGTCGCCGTGCATCGTGGCTTTAAAGCATAACGATAAAAGAAAAATACTAACACCCAATAGTCGTAACCACTGACCCTGACAAACCATGCGCTTTTCTAAAGGCGCTCAATTAAATATGCGAGAGCCTTATGCTGACTGTGTTACTTTTGGCTGGTGCCGAAAAGCTGATTAACCTTGCCATTGCTAGCGATGAAATCACCAAATTAGGTCTAGCACCATTGGCTGGCAAAGTGTTACGGCTGAATATGAAGTCGCCTGAGATTGATTTGGATGTGTTATTCACCCATGAACGTTTGCGTTTTGAGCCCGTCACGACTGACAGTGTGTTTGAGCCAAGTGGCCGCATGAGTGAACGCCAAAAAGCGAGTATGGAGCGCGCACGTATCGGTCACAGTCGCCCAGATTGTATCATTACCGTAGACAACCCAGCCCAGCTGCTCAATCTAATGCGAGGCACTGAAGGTAATTTGCCTATCGCTGGTGACTATAAAGTGCTGATGCAGCTGAAACAGTTGGTGGCAGGTTTTGACCCAGATGTCGCTGGCCAGTTAGAACCCTTCATCGGAAAACCCATGGCGAGTCAGTTGCATCTGCTCATATCACAGCTGAAAGGCAGTTGGCGTCATAGTGCCAAACGTGCTTTTAATGATGTCAGCGACTGGGCCAATGATGTGGCGGGCAATAGTATCCCTGACCCCGTTGAGCTGGAAGAAGTGAATAACCTTAAGCAACAACTGCTAAAGCTGCGTGCAGATGTCGAACGTGAAGAGGCCAAACTTGCTGCTATCAAAGAGGAGCAGGCACGTTTTATCAATAATTCGTTCCATCAATAACCCGTTTAATTAATAACAAGCAAACATTATTAGTTAAACGGGTTATTGATCACATTATCTATAGATAAGCACAGCGTCTACCTTATTTTTGACTTTTCCTAGAGTACCTATACCTCATGCTATTATCCCATCGCGCCCGTTTACTTGAGCTTTGGCGTATCGCCGCAATATATCGCATTGATACGCATTTTTCTATTGAAGAGGCGCCACAGCTGCAACCTTTAGCACGTTTAATTCGCTTGCATCCAGCCGCTTGGGGTAAAAAACATCAGCCAAACGCGATTAAATACGCACTTGAGGACATGGGTACGCTGTTTTTAAAATTAGGCCAACTACTGTCAACACGTCGTGATTTGGTACCGCCTGAGATCATCGCTCAACTGGTTCAGCTACAAGACAAGGTTAAACCATTTAACTCTGATGTGGCCATTACCCAAATCCAAGATCCTAAGCATGGTCTTGGGCAGTCTATTGGCACATTGTTCGCACGCTTTGATGTCAAACCGCTAGCGGCTGCTTCTATCGCCCAAGTACACACTGCCGCCCTGCATGATGGTCGTGAAGTCGTTATAAAGGTGGTTCGTCCCGATATCCGCACCACGATTGTTTCTGACTTTGAGCTACTACGTGAATTGGCAAGCTGGGCATCCGCTCGTATTGAAGCGGCGCGTGCCGTACATATTATCGATATTGTCGAGGATTATCGGCAAGTCATGCTTAACGAGCTAGATTTGACGTTAGAGGCAGACAATACCACTCAAATGCGCAATAACTTCTTGGGTTCAGCATTAATGTATGTGCCTGAAGTCTACGATGCTGCCAAAAATGTGATGGTGATGGAACGTATTCAAGGCGTTCCTATCTCGCAAGTTGAGATGTTCGATCAGCTTGGTTATGACCGTGCAGCACTGGCAAAAAAAGGTCTAACGATATTTTTCACCCAAGTCTTTCGTGATAATTTCTTTCACGCTGATATGCATCCAGGCAATGTATTCGTAGAGACCCCGCCTGTGCAAACACTACATGCAGGTATGGCAGCGGTCGACTTGGGTCATGAGCCACGTTATATCGGACTTGATTGCGCCATCATGGGCACCTTATCAAAAGACGATCAGCTCATTGTCGCGAGGATGTTATTGGCAGTCATGAATAACAACTTTACCGCAATGGTTGATATCGTCAGCCGAGCTGGTTGGATACCACCAAATGCAGACAAGCATGCGTTGATGCGTGATATGAAACGTACCGTCGGCCCTATGCTACAAAAATCCATTAATGACATCGACTTTGCTGGCGTATTGATGCAGATTTTGGATATCGCACGTCGCCATCATATGAGTATCCCGCCGCAGCTGATGCTATTGCTGAAGACATTAGTACACGTTGAAGGCCTCGGTCGCGATTTATATCCTGATCTTGATATTTGGTCACTTGCCAAGCCCATTTTAAGCAGTTGGATCAAAGAGCAGCTAGACCCGATGCGTAACTTACAGCAGCTACGCCAGCAATTGCCTGAGATGTTACTGTCTACCACTGATATTCCCAAGTTACTAGATCAAGGCTTACAAAGTCTTGCCTCGCAAGGCTCACGTCAAGACAGCCAACTACGTGAAATACAGCAAATTCGCGCGGACATGCTTAATGATCGCCGCCGTGATTGGCTAGCACTTGCAGGCTTTGCTATTTTCATTGCCATTGCAACGCAAGTCATTGGTTGGCTATCACCTATATTTTATATACTGGCTATTTTGGTAGTTGTTTGGCGAATTTTAGCTTAGAGACCAACTTTATCTTTTACTTTCTTAGTTCAGAAAAAGCCCCGCAACTCGAGACTTAAACAAAAAAATGCGCCTGCTTTTAATGAGAAGCAGGCGCATTTTTTATGCTAAATACTGATTACTATAACATTTGGTCAATCGCCATTTGAGTCAATACACGACCACGTGCCGTACGCAACACATAGCCTTGCTGAATTAAGTATGGCTCAATCACGTCCTCAAGTGTACCGCGATCCTCTGCCATAGCAGCTGCTACCGCTTCAACACCTGCAGGACCACCATCAAAACGCTCATGCAATATTTCAATATACCGTCTGTCTAAATGATCGAGACCACGTCTATCCACTGCCAGCATATCTAGCGCACTACCCGCAATCGCACCATTGATACTGCCATCGCCTCTGACCTCCGCATAATCGCGTACACGGCGTAGTAACCGATTGGCAATCCTTGGTGTGCCTCGGGCACGGCGTGCAATCTCCACCGCACCATCCTCACTCATAGGCACACGCATCAAGCGGGCGGCACGGCTAACAATCGTTGTCAGATCGGCGATATTATAAAACTCTAGCCGCTGTACAATGCCAAAGCGATCGCGTAGTGGTGAGGTCAACAATCCTGCCCTGGTCGTTGCCGCAACCAAGGTAAACGGTGGTAAATCAAGCTTGATAGAACGGGCAGCTGGCCCTTCACCAATCATGATATCTAGCTGAAAATCTTCCATGGCTGGGTAAAGTATTTCTTCAATGACTGAACTCAGACGGTGAATCTCATCAATAAACAGGACATCACCCTCCTCCAAATTGGTCAGCATGGCCGCCAAATCACCTGGACGCTCGAGGACAGGCCCTGAGGTCGAGCGTAAGTTACCGCCCATTTCACGAGCAATGATATTGGCAAGCGTTGTTTTACCCAACCCTGGTGGACCAAAAATGAGCGTATGATCCAATGGCTCGCCACGACCGCGTGCCGCGCCAATAAATACTTCCATCTGCTCACGCACCACCGGCTGACCGATATATTCAGCCAACAGTGCTGGTCGAATATTGGAATCAGGCGCATCCCCTGCGCCTTCTAACGGATTAATCAAACGATCTTGCATCATAGTTTTTATCATTATATTAAAAAATTAGGTAATAAATAGCATAACCAAACGCCACCTATAAGTCATGCAAAACATCGACAGTTATATACCAAAACGAAAATAAGCGACAATGAATGTCGCTTATTTGTTTGATACTGACTGATGTAACCATTAATAGCAGTAGGAGTGAAAACTACTTAAACGTTGATAGCTGCTGTAATGTGGCTTTTAACAATCCTTGCGTATCTGCAAAAATGTCACCGTTACTTTTGGCAGCTTTGATGGCTTGCTGAGCTTCTTTTTCTTTATAGCCCAAACTAATCAGAGCGCCTTCTACTTCGGCGATGATATTGTCTTCGGCAGAAATCTCAGCTGGCTGCATAGCAAACTCTAAATTACTATTATCCACTTCGATATTTTTTAGCTTATCTTTTAGCTCAATCAATAACCGTTGCGCGGTCTTTTTGCCAATACCTGGAATACGAGTTAATGCGGTTTCAGAGTCTTGCTCGACGTGCATTTTTAGCTCAGCTGCTGACATTGCAGACAGCATCGCTAATGCCATTTTTGCACCAACACCGTTGATTTTAATCAACTGACGAAAGACATCACGCTCTTTGCGGTCAATAAAACCATAGAGCAACTGCGCATCTTCACGCACATGGAAATGCGTCCAAATGCTTGCCTGCTCATTGAGATGTAGCTGACAAAATGAAGGCAATGGCAGCTCAATATCATAACCCACACCAGAGGTCGTCATGATACAGGCGGTTGGTGCCATTAAGTATTGCACTTGTCCGGTAATCAATCCAATCATCACTTACTACCTCTCATATGGGCTATTATATAAATAACATCAGCTGCCACTTTGTTGTCCGCGACTATCTTTTAGCAGCATAGTCTTATTGCTCTTATCAGCATAGCCTTACTGGTAAAAATTCACCATACCTTCGAGGCTAGTTGGACGAATTTTATGCGCTTGACCTGCAGAGCCAAAAGCTTCAAAACGATTGGTGCAGATATCTGACATTGCGACCATAGACGCTTTAAAGTATTTACGTGGATCAAATTCGCTCGGGTTTTCTGCAAGAAATTTACGGATAGCACCTGTCGAAGCCAAGCGTAAATCGGTATCGATATTGACTTTACGTACTCCGTGCTTGATCGCTTCGACGATCTGCTCAACTGGCACGCCATAAGTTTCGCCGATATCACCACCATTCTCATTGATGATTTTTAGCCATTCTTGTGGCACTGACGAAGAACCATGCATCACCAAATGCGTGTTAGGAATACGAGCATGAATCTCTTTTACGCGCTCAATAGATAAGATGTCACCTGTAGGTGGACGCGTAAATTTATAAGCGCCATGGCTAGTACCAATAGCAATGGCTAGCGCGTCGACATTGGTGTCTTTCACAAACTGCTCGGCTTCGTCAGCACTGGTCAGTAGTTGCTCATGATCCAATACGCCTTCAGCACCAGAGCCATCTTCTTCGCCTGCCATACCAGTCTCAAGACTACCTAAACAACCGATTTCGCCTTCTACAGAAACACCGCAAGCATGTGCCATTTTGACGACTTCACGAGTAACGCTAGCATTGTAATCGTAATCCATTGGCGTTTTGCCATCTTCACCAAGCGAGCCATCCATCATGACTGATGAAAAACCAAGCTGAATTGAACGTTGGCAAATCGCTGGTGACATACCATGATCTTGATGCATTACTACAGGAATATGTGGCCACTCTTCGATAGCGGCAATGATCAAATGACGCAAAAACGCTGACCCTGCATAGTTACGTGCGCCTGCGCTGGCTTGTACGATGACAGGTGAGTCACAAGCATCCGCAGCCATCATGATTGCACGCATTTGCTCTAAATTATTGACGTTATAAGCAGGAACACCATAGCTGTGTTCAGCGGCATGATCTAGAAGTTGACGTAAGGATATTAGGGCCATAAGACGCTCTCTGATTAGATTTTGAATAGTATTTAAAAAAGCTTTATAACGATCATCCCAATGTGCAGAAGACCATACTAACGGTATAGAAAGTAATAAAAGCCCAAAATATTTTGGGTGTGAACGCTACGCGGTGATTATAGCAAAAATTGTTCCGTCTTCGTAGCAGTTGCCCGACTATTTGTCAGTCTACACGTCCCTTCACGTGAGTTTGATTATTATCAACTATAACACTGACACACAACGCAAAAAGCCTTGGTAATCACCAAGGCTTTTCTAGTATTTTGAGGGCTTATAAAGCAACTATCAATTAAAGCAATTATCAATGCTCGCTACTCATTTAGTGCCTCGTCCTATCAATCGATAGCACGTCACCGAATCAATAACTGACTTGCTCAGTACGATTATTAGTACTGTTGCTCTGCTTCTACTGCGTTTTCACTGGCTTTATCTTCAACAGCAGATGCGCCATCGGCAACCACTTCAGCAGTATTGGCAACGGCTTCATTTGCGCCGACCACAACCGCTTCACCCGTGTTTTCTAGTGCATTTGTAGCGGCAACACCAGCAGTGTCAGCGCCTTCAGCAACTTCGGTACCAGCGTTTTGTGCGGCAACTTCAGCTTCAGCAGCAGCAGCTTCTGTTTCAGCAGCAGCAGCGTCAGCATTAGCAGCAGTGTCTTCAGCAGCAGAATCAGCAGCAGCTTCAGTTTTATCTTGTGTTTCTTGGCTACATGCAGTGATTGCAAAAGTACCAGCAAGTACGCTAGCAAGTAACAAATGACGTTTTAACATAATAAACCTCTCGTAAATAAAGCATGTCAAAATACATGGTTGCGCTATTCTATAGGCAGTAAATAAGACATGCAATAATAATTTTCAGTATAAAAACAAATAATTACTACTTGATAATAATTGATGACCAATTGCACTCATAGCTGTCAAATTAACAAGGTAAGAGAGCCAGTCACCATATTATTTTTATAGCCTACCTTAGATGATTGCGGTACGTTGTACGCCTAATGTTACTGAACTGCTGAAAGTTGGTTAAATTATCACGCTTCTATTTGCAGTGCGGCAACAGCTGGCAGCACTTTGCCTTCTACAAACTCTAAAAATGCACCGCCACCTGTTGACATGTAGCTCACGCCATCTGCAACTTGATATTTATCGATCGCTGCTAAAGTATCGCCACCACCAGCAATCGAAAAACCTTGACTGTTTTTGACCGCATTTGCCACGATTTGAGTGCCTTGACCGAAAGCATCCACTTCAAAAACACCCACTGGCCCATTCCACAAAATAGTCTTTGCATTGGTAATAGCATCAGCCAGTTGCTTGGCGCTTTCTGGAGCGATGTCCAATATCATGTCATTATCACCAATCGCATCAACCGACTTCGTAGTCGCAGTGGCTTTTTGTAAGGAGCCTGTAAAGTCAGCGAAATCGATCTCATTTTTATCGGCAACCACCACATACTCAGGCAGTAAAATCTCAGTTTTAGTCATAATCTCACGAGCGGTCTCAACCAAGTCCGCTTCATATAGCGAAGCGCCGACACTGTGACCTTGCGCGGCTAGGAAGGTATTCGCGATACCGCCACCAACGATTATTTGCGTGCATACTTCTGCCAAGCTGTGCAAAACTTGCAATTTTGTAGAGACTTTTGAGCCACCAACAATAGCGAGCATGGGCTGCGCTGGGGTTTCAAGCGCTAGGCTCAAGGCATCAAGCTCAGCGGCTAATAGCGGCCCTGCGCACACTGTTTTATCTGCTTGACGCATGGCCTGAGTGACACCCTCAGTTGAGGCTTGCGCACGGTGAGCAGTGCCAAAAGCATCCATCACAAACACATCACATAGCGATGCATATTTCTGTGCTAAGTCTGCATTATTTTTCTTCTCACCCATATTAAAGCGCACGTTTTCTAGTAGTACCACTTCACCTGCTTTAATTGCAACGCCTTCAGTCAGATAGTCATTGTTTAAACTAACTGGCGCTGCCAATTTGTCGCTTAAATAGTCAGCGACAGGTGCTAGAGAGTATATGGTTTCAGGGTTACCTTCAGTTGGACGTCCCAAGTGTGAACACACAATAACGGCAGCGCCTTTCTCTAGTGCCATTTTGATGGTAGGCAAACTGGCCTGCAGGCGCGCATCACTCGTGACCTTACCGTCTCTAATAGGTACGTTCAAGTCTTCTCGAATCAATACCACTTTGTCCGTTAAGCTTAGCTCACTCATACGCAAAAAATTCATTACCTGCTCCTATGCATCATCTATTGTTAATCTATGGTGTGGCTTTTTACTAAATATCACTGAATGACAGTTATCAAACTATCTAACTGATTATTCTTATTAATGGTCTCATGAGACTAATTCAGCAAGAATCTGAGGCGGTGTATTCTATCAGTTTTCTAGCAAGCACTCATAAAGAACCTATGATTAAATTTTACTAAGCAGGTTAAAAATAAGGCAAACTTACTTAATTCTTATAAAAATCAGTAACATTTCGTGGTGGTACTCAGCAAGCAGGCTGTTTATGATGGCATTGATGTTTATCGTAAATATGAGCTTTACGATACAGCGCCTATTAATGATAATAATTAAGTTCAACAATAAAAATAACCTATTAGGAGAATACTATGAGTATCGATCTAGCCACTGCCAAACAGACTTTATTGAAGCTGAAAGACGAGTATGAAACTCGAATCGATAAAATCGAAGATCATATCCAAAACCCACAAGATGACCTCAATGAGCATTGGGAAGATCAAGCCATCTCTTATCGTCAAAACGATATGCGTAAAAATCTCATGGCTGAAGCACGACAAAGCCTAATCTATGTCGAAAATGCCTTGAGCCGTATCGAAAATGGGACTTATGGTGAATGTGAGGTATGTGGCAAACTGATTGAAGAAAAACGCTTGGAAGCACTGCCCTATGCCACGTTATGTATGGAACATGCAGAATAACGATTCATTTATATAATGCACTTATATTTTGAAATATAAGTTTGAAATTTAGAAATCAGTTATAAAGCAGGCGTCTGCCACGTACCAAGCGCCTGCTGCCATTGCTCACAACGCTCGGCTATTTGGTGTTCTGGCAAATCCATAATATCCCCAACTACTGCCACATAAGCAATCGGCAAACCTGCCAGCTCAATAACGTTTTCTGCCGTTAGACCGCCTATCACACATAACTCAATACCTTGCTGACACCCATCGAAAAGCTCTCGGCGCGAGATGACATCCGCATTCGGTTTGGTTGTAGACGCAAATACTGCGCCCATCGCGGCATAACTGGCGCCATCATCCTGCGCTTCTTTCACCAGCGCCACGTCGCCATGACAAGTGCGACCAATAATTTGATTCGATAATAGACATTGCTTGGCCTTTCTGATATCGCCATCTTCTTGCCCCAAATGAACCCCAACACCAAGCTTTGCGGCCAGCTGAATATCATCATTGATGACGACTGGGACATTGTATGTCTTTGCCAAGCGAACTATTTGTAAAGCTTCGTCATAGAGCTTGGATGCGCCATTGCTTAACGTCAATGTTTGCTTACGGCGGATTTGCAATAAGGCAATACACCCTGTGGCAAACGCGGTCTCTAATTTGCGGTATAGCAGCGCGAATTCATCATCATTGGTCAGTAAGTATAACTTTGGGGCTAATGTAGTAGTCAGTGCATGAGTCATATGGTTTGTCCTAGGGCGTGTTCTCAGTTTAAAAATGCAAATAAAAATTCAACACAATAAAAAAGCCGTTATATTACATAACAGCCTTTTTATACCTACTAAATCAATCCGCTTACACTGTACGGCGAGTCGCCAAACTGTTTAAAATGTTTTTAGCATCACCCCAACGCGTGGCTGAGCTGTTCGCCCCCAAGATGACAATGATCGCAGGACGGTTATTCACACGCGTTTCCATTACCACACAACGACCTGCTTCATTAATAAAACCGGTTTTTGAGATGCCGATTGGATAATCGCCTGAACGTACTAGACTGCTGGTGTTGTTGGCTTTATAGGTACGGTTACCAGCTGAATAATTGGCCACGTAAAAGTCATAGCTCTTAGTCGTGGAGAAACGACGAATCACATCGTAGTTACCAGCAGCACGGACCATTTTTACCAAGTCATTTGATGAAGCAACGTTACGTTTATCGAGACCCGTTGGATCACCGAAATAAGCTGTCGTCATACCAAGCTCTTGTGACTTACGGTTCATCGCTCGTATAAAGGCATCATAGCCACCTGGATAGTTACGCGCTAGGCTTTTGGCAGCAGGGTTTTCAGATTTCATTAATGCCATTAACAGCATTTCAGCACGGTTCAAACGATCGCCTGATTTTAACCGCGAACTTGCACGCTTAGGACCGACGAAATCTTCAGGATCGAGTGTGATCTCTTCTCTCATATCGAGACCTGCATCCAACACCACCATTGCCGTCATTACCTTAGTAATACTGGCCATAGGACGGGCGACATCAGCGTTTTTCTCATAAATAGATTCACCGGTTTCGGCATCGATCACCGCCACACTACGAGAGTCGGTGCTGATCGGAATCATGCTACTGCTGCCAAAGCTCCCACGATAAGTAGTGTTATAGCTGTTGGTGTTATTGAAGCTGTTATTACTACTACCAAAACTACTGGTGTTGCTGTTAGTAATATTGGTAGTGCCATACCCATTATCGACTTTTTTGATGGCCGAGCCGTTAGACTTGTACATGATATTGCGCGCTTCGGATAAGCTATCAGCACCGCCCCAACTCATACGAGCACTCGATCCAGCATCAGCGCTACCATTAATTGTAAGTGCAGCTTGTGCAATACTGCCTAAACTCAATGAAATCATGGCAGCAACTAACTGCTGTTTGGTTAATGGTAAGTGCTTCATTCTTCCCCCTGCTGTCGCGATGCTGTTAATTAGCGAATCAGTTACATACTAATTAATAGCAACAACGTACGTAGCGTTTGTGGTTGTGTTTGTAGGTACTCACATAGAGTTTTTGTATTTTTAGTGTATCATGGTTTGCATTTAAGTTTAATGTACTAAATCAGTTAGATGGGCATTTTTTAACCTGCTTCAAATTTTGCTACATTTAAATTAGATTTTAGCAATATTAATTAACACTATAGCAATATATGATGAGAGTAGTAGTCATCACATCAGTGCGATATCATCCTATTGTAAAATAATAAAAATCATTGTTGTGGTTAATAGATATACAGATTGGTTCAGATAGTTTAACGTTCACAATGCAACCTTCATTTTGATAGACAGCAAAGAGTACAACTATGATTCGAGTATTGGTAGTAGATGATCATGATTTGGTGCGGATGGGTATCAGCCGTATGTTGGCAGACAGTGCAGATATCGAAGTCATCGGTGAAGCTGACAGCGGCGACATGGCGATTAAACTGGCCAAACAGCTGCGCCCTGATGTGATTTTACTGGACGTTAATATGCCCAATATCGGCGGGCTTGAAGCAACCAAGCGCTTGATTCAGCTCGATCTAGGTATCAAAATTTTGGCCGTCAGTAGCATGTCGGCGCAACCTTATCCATCCATGCTGATCAAAGCTGGCGTCAATGGTTATATTACTAAAGGTACGCCGCTTGATGAGATGATACGCGCGGTCAAAAAAATCTATCAAGGCGGTCGTTACTTTAGCCAAGATGTCGCTGAGCAGTTGGCTGATGTTCTCTTGTCAGATAATGCCAACTCACCTTTTGACTTATTAAGTGACCGCGAAAAGCAAGTAGCCATGATGGTGGTAAACTGCCAAAGTCCGCAGCAAATCGCTGATCAATTGTTCGTGAGTGTCAAAACCATCAACACTTATCGCTATCGCATTTATGAAAAAGTCGGCGTCGATAGTGACGTGAAATTGACTCATCTGGCTATCCGTCATGGTCTCATCCAACCGTAAACCTCTTCATACCTTTTTTATTACGGTCAATTTATGAAACTTGCGCTCAGAGCCGTCTCTGCTATCACCAATTACCTACAGCAAGATGAGACGCTGCCTTTACCACAGTTACGGCGGTTGGGACTGATCTATAGCAGTTATCGATTTATCGTTAGCGTATTTTTTATGTTGATGGTATATGTGACCGTCAAATCTGATAGTGGCTCATTATTACCAAGCTTATTGCAGCAAACAGCGCTTAGTTTCTACGTCATCATCAGTTTGATTTTGCTTGGCTTGTTTTATGTGGTGACTAAGAATCTGCGGCGCCAGCTGGCTTTTGGATTGGCATTAGATGTCATTATCTTGAGCCTTTTGCTTTATACCAATGGTGCCCCTGACTTACAGCTCACCATGCTTTATATGGTCGTCGTCGCGGCCAGCTTCATGCTACTGTACGGCTCGCAAGCACTTATTATCACTTTGCTTGCTATTATTTTCGTAATCTATCAGCAGTTTTTTTATGCCATCGCCAATAGCATGAGTTTGTCCAATTTAGGCGATGCCTTGCTGATGTCAGCAAGCTTTTTGGCGGTAGGGGTCTTGAGCTGGTCCATTTCCCAGCGCTTGGTACAAGTCGAGCAAGTCGCTGCAAATCAAGCCAAAGAAGTCGAACGACTGAACGTGATCAATCAAGAAGTCATTACCCAAATGGTCAATGGGGTCATCGTGATTGACAGACAGCATATTGTGTTAGCAAACCTAGCGGCTCATCAGCTACTCAGTATCCCCCACCCTCCGCTAGCGTCCATGCTTGATACGTCCAGTCATTTAAGATATGAGCAAAACAACCCCGAAGCTACCCTTCTCGCCGACTTTCAACATCAGCTCAAAGAACAACATCTGCAACTTATTGATGCCTGTTTGTCCGTCTCTGAAGGGCTGTCACGCAGCTTTGTTTATGAATTACCTGCGGTAGCAAATGCCTCTGTCATCGGTAAGCTACGGGTACAAATCATCCCCTTAAAAGATAATAGCAAGCTGATCATGCTAGAAGATTTGCGCCGTGAGCAAGCCAGCGCTCAACAGTTAAAGCTGGCATCGCTTGGGCAATTGACCGCCAGTATTGCCCATGAAATCAGAAATCCGCTTGCGGCTATCTCACAGGCCAGTCAACTATTGATGGAAGATGTCGTAGAAAGTGAGAGGAACAAGGCAGCAGAGCATAGTACTATCAGTTCTACTGCCGACCATACAACAGCGATGACAGAGCCTGCAAATACTTATATGACGGGCAATCACGAACTGTATGAAATGATATTTTCGCAAACCAAACGTGTAAACCGTATTATTGAAGATATCTTAAAACTGTCGCGCCAGCAGGTAGCCCGTCAGCAATCAATTCTATTGGCTGATTGGCTACCACTGTTTTTGGACAATTATTTTCGAGACCATGACATTTTTTTGCGTGTATATACCAATCCCACTATCTCGTTCGACATGCACCAATTGGAACAAGTATTAATTAATTTGATCAATAATGGTCTGCGTTATAGTAGCTACGCTCACCCTCATGCTTTTGTGGAAATTGAGATTTACTGTGCTGATAACGATGTTATAATTGATATTTTAGATGATGGATTGGGCGTTAGTAGCAATGATTTACAGCATTTATTCAATCCATTCTTTACCACCGACGAAGCTGGAACGGGTTTAGGATTGTATTTATCACAGGCGTTCTGTGAAGCCAATCAAGCCCGTTTACTCTATATTCCTGAACACCAAAAGACTTGCTTTCGCTTGATTGCCCCTGCTATCGACACCGATGGTCACGATGCTGATAAACGGCTTACTGAAGACCAGTAGCTTCTATAAAAGAGAAGGGTTGTTTGATAAAAACACGTTGATTATCACCCTTACTAGGGCGTGTCATCAATTAGCACATGGATACATTTAGTGGTCTTAAAATGGCTAAATTTAGCCAAACATCGTCAGAAATCTTGTCAATATGTTCATATTTACGGCAATTTCTTCCTTGTTTGGCTGCAATTTTCCTCATTTTAAGCCTCACAATCTAAATGATGACACGCCCTAGATAAGACAGATTGAACCCTATTTTTAAATTTTAGCCATCGAACACAATGAGATAACGTATGACAGTAACCGCGCTAGTCGTTGATGATGAAGTAGATTTGTGCCGCTTGATGCAAATCACCCTAACCAAGATGGGCATCAAAAGCGATGTGGCTTATACCTTATCGCAAGCACGCGCCTACTGGCAGCAAAACGACTATGACTTTTGTCTGACGGATCTCAAGCTACCTGATGGCTCAGGACTAGAGCTGGTCAAACACATCAGCAACAGCTCTAGTACACCAATCGCCGTGATTACTGCCCATGGTAGTATGGATTTGGCTATTGAAGCGTTAAAGCTGGGTGCTTTTGACTTCGTTAATAAACCGCTTGAGCTGCCACGTCTACGCCAATTAGTTGAAAATGCGCTCAAGGTTATTCACCAAAATAACGAAGCAGAAGCCGCGCCTGAATGTTCACCTGAGCAGCAGATGTTGGATAGCCGTTTGATCGGTGATTCTGCCGTCATGCATCCCCTTAAAAACACCATTTTAAAATTGGCTCGCTCACAAGCGCCAGTTTTTTTATCGGGTGCGTCCGGAACAGGTAAAGAGGTGGTTGCCAAGCTGATTCATGATTTAAGCCCACGTCGAGATGGCAGTTTTGTACCGGTGAACTGCGGAGCAATCCCTTCCGAGCTGATGGAGTCGGAATTTTTTGGCCATAAAAAAGGCAGCTTTACGGGAGCGGTCGCTGATAAGCAAGGTCTGTTCCAACAAGCCAACGGTGGGACTTTGTTTTTGGATGAAGTGGCAGATTTGCCCTTGGCAATGCAAGTCAAATTACTACGCGCCATTCAAGAAAAAACCGTGCGTGCTATCGGTGATACCAAAGAGCTGCCTGTCGATATCCGTATCTTATCCGCGACCCATAAAGACTTGAACCAGCTGGTACAAAGCGGCATGTTTCGGCAAGATTTGTATTACCGCATTAACGTGATTGAACTAAAACTGCCCACGCTTAATGCGCGGCGTGATGATATTCCCGTCTTAGCCAAGCATTTTTTAGCACTGATCGCAAAAGAGTGGCAGTTGGACACCCCGCCCTCATTGACAGCAGCGGCTTGCCAGCGCTTGCAGCATCATGATTTTGCTGGTAATGTTCGTGAGCTGCGCAACCTACTCGAACGTGCCGTGACATTGGCGGAAACGTACACCATTGACGTCAGTCATCTGGGTCTAGCAGAGCTTAATACTCATCAAGAGATTAATACTCAACAAAGTCAAAATACCGATGCAACCAGTCATAAAGCGCCCACTCCCAACCCATCTAATTATAAAGAAGACGACCAAACAGCAATCACATCCGTGATTAACAAAGAAGAAATTGGTCAAACCTCGACGGTGAAGCAATCTGAGCAAGCAACGACCAATCTACATCCATATCGTACAATTACGCAGCACTACCCTTCCACGATTCAGCGGTCGATGGCCGATAGCGTCGAGCCTGATCGTAGCCCCATTTCTTCTATAGAGCAGGAATTAACAACCAGTCATGACGAACAAACAGGGTCAAAAGAGGATTTTCAAAGACAGTTGTTGCCTGCCAAAGGTCTAGAACACTATCTGCAAGAGCAAGAAAAAAATCTGATTATTACCGCTCTTAAGCAGACAGGCTGGAACAAAACCCAAGCCGCTGAACTGTTAGGAACGACGTTTCGCTCTTTACGTTATCGTATGAAAAAGCTCAATATTGCTGAAGATCAGGCCGATTGATTTTAAGGTCTGTAGATTTAAACATAATACATCATCAATTTTGAGCATAATAATGGTGCTGGGCAAGTAAAGTACGCTTAGGGCTATCGATACCTATTTACTTTTCGTCTATCTGCTTTTCGTCTGTCTGATCTTCGAGAATATTATCCTCTACAGCTGAATTTCTCACAAAGCGAATACCCGAAGCGAGCGCTTTTGCCCTGAGTAAATCAAGTGCCTGCTGCTCCCATGTATTCTCATTACCCAGTAGAGCCACATCAGGCTCGACCCCGATACCATCTATCTTATTGCCAGCCGCCGTCACATAATTAGCAACGGTTAGCTTAACGGCCTGCTCGTCATTCACAGGTATCACCGACTGTACCGAGCCTTTGCCATAGCTCACCTCACCGACGATAGTGGCGCGTTTTTGCGCTTGCAAGCTGCTTGCTAATACTTCGGCAGCGGAGGCAGAATAACGGTTTTGCAATACCACTACGGGCAATGGCTTGAGTATTGAAGCACCTTGGGTCGATAAAACACGAGAGTCATCTTTCCGACCTTTCACTTGTACCACATCAGTGTCCGCCATAAACAAACTAGCCACACTCACCGCTGAGGTTAAAACACCACCTGGATTATCACGCATGTCTAACAAAATACCGGATATCGGTGCTTCTAAGCTAATAAGACCTTGCAGCAGCTTTTCACGACTGTTGTTTTGAAAAGCGGGCAGTTTCATCACCGCCATACCATCAACAAGCCGTGTCTCAATGACTTGCGGGTGGTTATTGTTACGCTGTAAAGTCGTGGTATGTTTGCGGCGACCCGCTTTAGAAGTCACAATATCCACTTGTGTACCCGCAATACCGGTTAAAAGCTGTTCAACATCATTAGTTTGTTTGTCGTCATCTAATTTGAATTCATCAACTTGATGCAGATAGTCACCGACTGCGATGCCTTTTTTATCCGCAGGTGAGTCATTAAGAACTTCTGTGACGACCCAATAGCCAGCCTTTGGTCGATAGACCACCTTGATACCAATATCGCCGACATCCCCTTCGGTAAAAGCCCGCAGATTTTCGTAGGCCTCAGCATCCAAAAATTCAGCGTGGCTATCGAGCTTGGTCAACATGCCACTCATCGCATTATTAAATAACTCTTCGTCATTGACCGTGTCTACATATTCACGGCGTACTAGATCCACGACCGCAACAAACGTTTTTAGAGTTTCAGGGGAAATAGCATTCAATGACACTTGGCCTACTTCAGCGGGGATATCCGTATTGATATCATCTGCCTCATCAGTCAAAGCACTTTCATCTGCAACACTGTCTATCGCATCATCAGACGCGTCAGCAGCATCCAACATATCGGCAATATCAGACAAATTATCTGCACCGTTTTCTGCCGATATCTCATCAGCATCGAGACTGATAAGCTGTAGGCTGGCCGTCGGGCTGCTTTCATTGTTCGTCGCAGCCTGTGCTTGCATACCAACGACATTCAACCCTATGAAACTGGCCATGAGTACGGGTTTAAAGACGGTCGACGTTATCAATGCGGTCATCATTGATGGCTTTTCTGGTCGTTTAGACGCCGACGAACGTATAAGACAGATGGGATGCATAAAAACTCACCTAGATAAAAAGAAAACATGCAAAGTTATTGTTATCGGGTAATTAGTGAATGATATCGTGTAAGGTAGCATCAAGATCACAGCCAAGACTAGGGTAGTATTGCAAGTAATACCAAACCCAAAAAGTACGATTAGCTGTGTCAAACTCGTTTAGTCTACAATGCGTAGCACTTATACTCGTTTTCCTTGCTGCTCTAATTTTTGTGAATGGTATAAGTTAAAAACCTATCCTAAAAAAAGGAAGGAGCATAGATACTCTTCCCTTTATCTTTCATTCGCTGACTGCTTCAGCTGTGCTTATGGCATTATAATAGCCAGCATGCGAAAGTGTCAGAATGACTAAATCACGATACTGGAATCAATAGGTTTTCACCCGTCATTTCTTCTGGCGCATCGATATTCATCAATGACAAGATGGTCGGTGCGATATCGCTAAGCTTACCGCCACTACGCACTTGTACTTTTTGCTCACCAATATAAATCAGAGGCACATGTTCGGTGGTATGTTGGGTATGTACCTGTCCGCTTTCGTAGTCTTGCATTTGCTCAACATTGCCATGATCAGCGGTAATGAGCATATCGCCGCCAGCTGCTCGTACTGCCGATTCAATACGGCCAACACAGACATCTAACGCCTCTACCGCTTGCACGGCTGCTTCAAAGATACCAGTATGGCCTACCATATCACCGTTGGCATAATTGACGATTAGCACATCATATTTGCCCGACTCAATAGCAGCCACCAACTTATCGGTCACTTCAGGAGCACTCATTTCTGGCTGCAAGTCATAAGTGGCGACATCTGGCGATGGCACAAGAATACGTGTCTCACCTTTATACTCTGCTTCGCGGCCACCACTAAAGAAAAACGTCACGTGCGCGTATTTTTCAGTTTCGGCAATACGCAGTTGCGTTTTACCTTGTTCTTGCAAATACTCACCCAGCGTATTGGTCAAAGACGTCGGATAATAAGCGATACTGGTCTTCGGGCTATCCGCTAAAATATCTGAGTACTTGGTCAACATGACAAACGCGGCCAGTTTTGGCTGTTTATGACGGGCAAAACCTGAAAACTCATGATCTGGCAGCACAAACGCTTGCGCTAGCTCACGAGCACGGTCAGCACGGAAATTCATAAAGATAAGTGCATCATTATCGTCGACGGTATAGGGCGTGTCGCCGCTCTCAATCACGGTAGTCGGATTGATAAACTCATCAGTTTCACGGGCTTTGTAGGCGGCTTGAACAGCACCATCAGCACGGGTAGATAGACGATCGGCTTTACCTTCCGTAATAAGCTCATAAGCCTTCTGTACTCGATCCCAGCGATTGTCACGATCCATCGCATAATAGCGACCGATGATACTGGCAATCTGTACGCGACCTTCATAATGGGCGTTAAGTTTATTAAGATACTCACGCAAACGATTGATGTATTTATCAGCAGATTTGGGCGGCGTATCACGACCATCTAAAAAACAATGAACAAAGACGTTTTTGGCACCGTGAACCAATGCCGAATGACACATTCCTTCGATATGGTCTTGATGCGAATGCACGCCACCATCAGAGAGCAAGCCCATAATATGAACATTACCCCCTTTTTCGTTAGCCGCTTTGACAGCATCGACCAAGGCTTCGTTTTTATAGAACTCGCGATTGGCAAGCTCACTTGAGATACGGGTTGAGTCTTGATATAGCACACGACCAGCACCTAGGTTCATATGTCCCACTTCAGAATTACCAAACTGACCATCTGGCAAACCAACATCTTCACCCGACGCAGAAATCAATCCATGCGGATATTTCTGATAGATCTTATCTAGATTCGGCATATTAGCCGCAGCAATGGCGTTATCCTTGTCTTCTTCACGATGACCAAAGCCGTCCAATATCATTAAGACATGCGGTGTTTTTTTATGCTGTGCGCTATCTTGCTTGCTATCAAGCTGCGCCTGATTGTCGTCAATAGATTCAGATTGTTGCTGGGTACTGGTCATAGATTACCGCTCCTCAAGTGAATGAACGCCTATACTGCTATATTAGGATGTCGAAAGTTGTCTATATTAGCATACATCTTGAAATTGCTGAAAAACTGCGCGTTTATCCTGCTATTTCAATGCTTTCGACCCTTTTTTTCTGTTATTTATTTTATGGAAATGGTTGCTATTATTGCTGTTCTTTTCTAAAAAGACGTATTAATCTGTAAACCGAGCTTGCAATCAGCTATGCCATTAGTTAAGATAAATCTATTCTGAAGTGTTGGCTAGTAGATGTTTATTCCCTGAGCCGATAATGCTTTACCAGGATGTGGTACCTATTGCTTCATTGTGTATGCCTGCACCGCTTGCGGTGTATCAGGAAACCTGCAGAGGCAGTGACGCATCCGCCCTGAACTTCACGGTTCATGGGTCACCATCTTACGGCGGCATTTCGGTTGTTATATTCGGTTAGTCATGTCTCTATTTATATTCACTAGGTTTATTAATAACCTATAAGTTTATAAGAGGTTCATAATAACCAACAAAAAGCCCCTCTCGTCAATGACGTAAGGGGCTTTTTTTATGTCAATTTTTCGCTATTTTTATTCATCATTAGCAGATTTGGTAATCTTTTTGACATCTTTAGGAATGTTTTTGGCAGTCCCGTCAACGGTTGTATGCTGCTTGAACACATCCCCAAATGGGTTTTGTTGTTGCTGACCAAATGGATTTTGGCCATTCGTGCCGCCTGCTCCGCCGAATGGATTTTGTCCACCCATACCGCCTGCGCCGCCGAATGGGTTTTGACCGCCGCCCATCTGTTTGGCCATCATCTCCATCATTTTTTGCTGGTTGTTCATGACGTAATTATTAGCAAAGTCTTTAAGCTTCTTTTGCACAGGCGGTAACACCACAAGCAGTGCAAGCAAATCGCTAAGCACACCTGGAATAAGTAGCAAAATACCAGCCGCTGCCATGGCCACACTTTTAAGCATGGTTGATTCTTGTGGACGCATCGCTGGGTTCATCATGCCGCCCGCTTTCATTTGCTGAGCCATCGGATTGAGCGCTGCCATACCCTTACGAATAAGGGTGATACCGATAACTGCGGCGAT
Organism: Psychrobacter glaciei; assembly: GCF_014652895.1. GTDB lineage: Bacteria > Pseudomonadota > Gammaproteobacteria > Pseudomonadales > Moraxellaceae > Psychrobacter > Psychrobacter glaciei. The sequence continues at coordinate 53,009 of NZ_BMZR01000003.1, read as the reverse complement.
AATAAACCACATGAATACCCACCAACCGCTCATAAACTGGGCAATTAAATACCACAGTAGCATCTCGATAATAAACCAAACGATGGCAATACCAACTATCTGACCCATAAAGTGTCGTCCTATAAAATAAAAACCAATAAATTGAGCGCCATACAAATTAAGATGGCTAACATATGATGTATATGGGGATTGATTGCTATACTATCAAACTTAAGGCGTATTTTTAAGCCATATAGTCGGGGCAATATAATTTGGATACAAGGAAGATGAGTGAAAGTACTACGAGTAGTAGGCTAAGCGAGTCTGACACCGTATCCGATTTATATAGGATTGAATATAAAACAAAATGTAAGTAAGACGGAATACTATGGCAATTATTATCGGGATTGACCCAGGCTCACGTATGACGGGTTATGGTATCGTGCAACAAACGGGCGATAAGCTGACCTATATTGACGCGGGTACCATTCGTACGGATACTAAAGAGATGCCTGAGCGCCTAAAGCGCATCTTTAATGGCTTGACGCGTATCACCCAGCATCATCTAAAATATGCAGAAGAGCCTATCTATACCGCAATTGAGCAAGTATTTATGGCAGAAAACCCAGATTCTGCGCTTAAACTTGGACAAGCACGAGGCGCAGCCATTGCAGCGATGGTGGCACTGGATTTGGAAGTATCAGAATATACCGCACGCCAGATCAAGCAAGCTGTGTGCGGTTATGGTGCCGCAGCCAAAGAGCAAGTACAAGAGATGGTCTGCCGGATACTGTCTTTAGATGTCGTACCACAACAAGATGCCGCTGATGGTCTTGCCTGCGCTATTTGTCATGCGCATTCAAGCCATTCAATGAACAAGTTGCTCCTAAATAGCGCCATGCGTGGACGCGGTGCGTCTAAGAAAAAAGGTCGCTGGCGTTTGACGGAAGAAGATTTAGGTAATTTACGATAAGATAAGAAGCCAAAATACAGCAAACAACCATAAAAAAAACACGCGATCAAATGGCGCGTGTTTTTTTTCAATCATCTCAATCATTTAACTATAATAATAAAATCGCTTCACCCGTCGTCTACTCTGCGACGGCACTCTCAATCACAGCATCTAACACATAAGCATATTCTTCGCCTTCTGCATTCTCGTTATTGTCGATATGGTAGCGCTGTAGGCGTAGTACTTCCTCATGCATGCCGTCGTGTTGATAGCCATCAATGTCACCCTTGAATGCTGTCCACTTGCCTTCGCTGGTTTTCAGGCCCTGATCATCATAAGTAACAGGCTTGACTTGCAGACACATCCTAGAGTCAGCATCACCACAAGCGATTTTTTCGCTACTCACTGCCCAAAAGACGGTCTCGCCTTTGCTATTATATTTGGCTTGTGAAGTGAGCCTACCTGTCCAAATCAAGGTCATCGAATCATTAGTCACTTGCGTCAATAGTGGCGTCTCACCTTCAGTGACAGTTAACTCGCTACTACCTTGCATGAGCGTATTTAAAAGACTCTCTGCGCTATCAAGATTGCCACACGACATCTTAGTGCTCATACTATCTTCTATCGTTAACCTTTGAGCTTGTAATTCATAGGCAGCGCTCATCGTATTGCAGCCAACGCTATAACTTAAGGTATCTTGACCTTGATTAAATAACAGCGTCACCTGATCCTTAATATTTATCAGGGGCGCTAATGGTTGATCGCTCGCACCTTTGGCAGTCATCAGTGTCCAACGATGGCGCGCAAGATTGCCAATCATCTGTTGTTCAACGCTGAGCTCAGTTACTTCAGATGCCGCCACTGCCTCATTAGCATCAGGCTCAGCTTCTGTGTTTGCTAGAGTAGCCCTCATCTCTGCACTTGCCGTAGCATCTGTCCCTTCGCTCTCCGTAGATGGGGCGTTTTTTTGACAAGCACCTAGTGTCAGACTGACTGCCAATACGCTGGGTAATAACAGTAGTTTTGTGATTGGTTGCCTTTTTATGTCTACCATACTACGCCTCTCTTACTAAGCTTATCTGATGCCTGCTACGACTGTATTAACTTATAAGGATTCTTATAGCTATTCATAAAACAAAACCAATAGCAGCAATCCGATACAATTTAACCACTATAACCTCGATCCTATTATCGTATGTAATGAAACGTTTCATTTTATTAATGATATTTTAATAAATAAACATAGTGAGTTTCCAAAAAATAGGGATGGCTAACAGTTCTAGTTAACCATCCCTATTTGGGTGTTCAATACAGCTATTTACACAGTTGATAGTTAACACTTCAAATCACTAAAACCTAAAGCACAATTGACAATGTAACCTGTTCTAATTGCACGGAAAAAGTCAGATTTAATTACTGTCTACTATTCATTGGTCGCTTTAGGCTCTGCTTTTGCCAGTTTTTTAATACTGAAACGCTCATGCATTTTTTCATAAAACCGCGCAAGATTCGCGCCATGAGCCTTGGGGTCTACTTTTAATGCTTTGCCAAAGTCCAAACCAAGATATAGTACGATATCTGCAAAGCTCAGTTGATCCCCGACTAGATACTCATGACCTTCTAAGCTTGCTTCGAAATATGCCAAGGCTTTGACAGCACGCGCAATGGACGGTGCTACAAATTCTGGTACTTGGTCAACACGTTGTGCCTTTAACGGATGACTGTGCTGAAATGCCAGCATCAAATTGTACAGTATTTCAAACTCCGCGATGCGGCGCATAGAACAAACTTGGGCACGTTGTACCACATCGTTACCCATCACTGAGCGCTCACCATAAACGCGATCAAGATACTCACAAACCGCCTGCGAATCATTGAGCATCGTACCATCATCTAACGTTAAAACAGGTACAGTCTGCATCGGATTCATTTGAGTGAAAGCCTCTGACATCTGCTCGTTAGCAGCAAAATCAATGTCTATCACGTCGATGTCATCCATATCATCGACATCAATGCCTTTTGATGCAAGCAAAATAAGGGCTTTACGAGGGTTGGGTGCAGTACGGGTTATATATAGTTTTTTCATGGCAAATTCCTTTTAAGTATTATTTCCGAAAAGAACGATAACGGTAAATTTTTATGATTTCCGTTGTATTATCAAAGCACAGAAGTTTATTATTGCTCGCTTAGCGCAGTGACTATTGGTTTTTTTATCATAGCAAAACCTTGTCGCTGCTTGTGATATGAATAGTAAAAAACCCCATAACAGTAAGTTATAGGGTTTTTATTTTTTAAGCAATTATAAAAACGCGCACTTTATTTGTTAGGCGCTGGCGTGGTGCGCAAATAAGGCTTAATTTCTGTATGACCTTTAGGATAATTGGCTGCAATATCTTCATTTTTTACGCTTGGTGGAATGATGACATCATCGCCGTCTTTCCAGTCGACGGGAGTGGCGACGTTATATTTGTCCGACAATTGCATAGCGTCAATAACGCGAATAATCTCGTCGAAATTGCGACCACAGCTGGCTGGATACGTTAAGGTCAAACGTACTTTTTTGTTAGGATCAATAATAAAGACACTTCTAACCGTCGCTGTATTATCCGCATTGGGATGAATCATGTCATAAAGATTGGCCACGGTGCGCTCAGAGTCAGCAATGATTGGAAAGTTGACAGCAGTTCCTTGAGTCTCTTCAATATCGCCAACCCAGCCTTTGTGATCTTCTAAGCCATCAACTGATAAAGCGATTGGCTTCACATTGCGCTTTTGAAACTCGCCACCTAATGCCGCGGTACGACCAAGCTCAGTCGTACATACTGGCGTGTAGTCTGCAGGATGTGAAAAGAAAACCACCCAGCTATCTCCTGCCCAATCATAAAAATTGATGTCGCCGTCTGTCGTAGTGGCGTCAAAATTCGGTGCGCTATCACCTAAACGTAAATGTGCCATGCTTAATTCCTTAGCTATTGTTAGTGATGAGCGCTGGTCTCTAAAAGCCAATGTTTAAGCATTAGCATATAAAGAAAATCACGCGCTCTATTATTATCATTGACGCGCGCCGTCATAAGAAAGGACTGGCTACACGTCAGGAAAAACTTACTTTATCTTAACAAACTGATTATCAATGTCTTGTGACGGATTGTAATGCGGTTATACCATTTGGGTTTAAAAAAATAACAGGTGATAGAGTTTCTATTTAAACCACCATTCCTGAATCCCACAAACAAAACTCGCCAAATTTACCACGTTTGCTAGTACCTCCAGCCGTACGTCCAATATCCGTCAATACCAACTCGCCTTCTTGCTCTACTAGATAGCCTGCGGCAAGGAGCTTATCGTTTAATTCTTGCGTCTTCAAGCCTAATTCTTTCGCCAGCTTCGCCGTAGTAAGTTTGGAGTAATTAGGCGTTGCCGCTTCTGTAGTGGCGATAGCCGTCGCTTGAACTGTAGCGCTTGCTGTTTTAGCATTAGAGTCAGTCTTGTTATCAGATTCGCTTACTTTTTCAAGGGACATGCGGACTTCATCACTGATACGAATAATACGCTGAGCTTCCTCATAAGTGTCGGCATAAAGCTTGGCGTCTTCGTTACGGTAAATCAGCACGCCCATTTCATTATTATTGACTTGGCTAAATTCATAGAGATTCAGGCTGGTAATGATGCACTCATTTTCGTTAAGGTAGCATTTGGCATGCAAGTTTTTGCAAAAGCTGGTACGGATAAAAGTGAGGTTTTTCAGCCAATTAATCTCTTCGGGGTGCAAGTCATTTTTGCCATAGACAATGCGAATATCGATTTTAAGACGGTTACGATCCTCTAATAGCTCTTTGATGCGCTCATTGAGTTTTAAATAGGGGCTGATAATAATCAATCTGTCAGACGCGTTTTTAATCAACTCTTCTAAATGATAAGTCGTCCCACTGCTATTTAAAAACTTTGCCATTCTAATGCCCCCAACATCTATTATCAAAATTTTTGCGTAGTCACAAAAAAACCCATCCCTAGCGTACTAGAAATGGGCAACATTGCAAACTACTATTGTTGATTATCAGATTAAAATGCTATCGATAAGGCTACGACTGACACAGATTAAGCTGGTTTATAACTGTCACGCAAGCTGACAATTTGATTAAACACGGGCTGGTCACTACTGTGCTCTTCGCTATCAGAGATAAAGTAGCCTTCACGCTCAAACTGGAAGCGCGTGCCAGCATCAGCATTGACCAATGATGGCTCAACCACGGCATTCAGCTCGGTCAATGAGTTAGGGTTCAATGCTTGATGGACGTCACTGACGTTACTCGGATCTTCGACACTGAATAGCGGCTCGTATAGACGCACGGTGGCTGGAATCCCTTGGCTCGCCGATACCCAATGAATCACACCTTTAACCTTGCGGCCTTCAGGGTTTTGACCCAAGGTCGTCGGATCAATCGTCGCTTTTAGCTCCACGACGTTGCCACTATCATCGGTAATATGCTCGGTCACGGCCAATACGTAAGTATTACGCAAACGAATTTCTGGCTTTTCAGGTGATAGACGCTTATAGCCTGCTGGCGGTTCAATCTCGTAATCGCCTTTATCGATATAAAGGGTCTCGGTAAACGGAATCTCACGCTCGCCCATATCAATATTAGGATGGTTTGGCTGCGTCAACCATAAGGTTTGTGCCTCAGCGTCAAAGCGCGCATTGACGCTGTCCGCTTTTAGCATTTCCCACTGACTGACCGCATCGCTGAAGTTAGTAATAGTCACTTTTAATGGCTTAAGCACTGCCATACCACGTGCTGTCGTATTGTCTAACGACTGACGAATACTAAATTCTAGCAAACGCATATCGGTCACACCATCCGCTTTGGAGACACCAACGCGATCACAGAAATCACGCAAGCCTTCAGGCGTATAGCCGCGACGACGCATACCAGCGACGGTTGGCATGCGCGGATCATCCCAGCCATCGACGATAGCTTCATCGACCAATTGCTTGAGCTTACGCTTACTGGTCAATGTATGGTCAACATTGAGGCGTGAGAACTCATACTGATGCGGCGGTTGCTCGAAGCCGATTTTATTGACAATCCAATCATAAAACGGACGATGGTCTTCAAACTCAAGGGTACATAGCGAATGAGTAATGCCTTCTAAGGCATCTGACAACGGATGGGCAAAATCATACATAGGATAAATGCACCATTTATCACCGGTCTGATGATGTTCTTGATGCATCACACGGTAGATAATTGGGTCGCGCATATTCATATTGGCATCAGTCATGTCAATTTTGGCACGTAATACGGCAGTACCGTCTGCATATTTGCCGTTTTTCATGTCTTCAAACAATGCTGAATTGTCTGCTACGCTGGCATCACGCTGCGGTGACGGCTTGCCTGCCTCATTGAATGAGCCACGATTTTCTTTGATTTGCTCAGGCGTCTGTAGGTCAACGTATGCATCACCCTGCTCGATCAACTGCACCGCCCAAACATATAGCTGGTCGAAGTAGCTAGAAGCATGCAGCGCCTCGCCTGCCCAGTCAAAGCCCAACCATTGCACATCGTTTTTGATATTATCGATGTAATCTTGCTTTTCGGCCGTTGGGTTGGTGTCGTCATAGCGCAAATGACAGATACCACCAAACTCTTTAGCGACGCCAAAGTTTAGACAAATAGACTTTACGTGACCCAAATGCAAGTAGCCATTTGGCTCAGGCGGAAAACGGGTCACAATCTGCTGGTATTTTTGCGCATTGACATCATCACGAATGATATTACGAATAAAGTCGTTTTTTTGTTCATCTTTTTGTGCATTGTTGCTTGAGTGCTCACTCATCGGGCATTGCTCCTAACGCAAATTGTCCATTCATGCAGCGTGCCATCACGCCTCATGAAAACTTAAACCAAACTATTAAAACCAATTTACTAAAACTAAGCTACTAAAAATGGATGATCATAAACCCAATTGTTAAAATTGGCGCTGTTAAAATCAGCGTTCAAAAATCATTAAAAATGGAAAGTTGCGTTATTCTATCAGCTTTTGCAAACGCATTAACAGCCAGATACATGACACGGGATAAAAAAGCCGTTAGACTAGCCATAACTTTTAACCACCAACTTTTTATCCACCACTTAACAGCGTCATTTTAGGCGCTGCAATCAAAAAGGAATATCTTATGGTAGACATGCCACCAGTAGTAGAGCTTGAAACCAATATGGGTGCGATCGTTATCGAACTCAATGAAGAAAAAGCGCCAAAAACCGTAGAAAACTTTTTAAACTACGTAAAATCTGGTCATTATGATGGCACGATTTTTCATCGCATCATTGATGGTTTTATGATTCAAGGCGGCGGAATGGACGCTGAAATGAATGAAAAGCCAACCAATGCTCCAGTTGAAAACGAAGCAGACAATGGTCTAAAAAATGATGCTGGTACGATTGCGATGGCGCGTACCCAAGATCCACATTCAGCAACCAGTCAGTTTTTCGTTAACGTAAAAGACAACGACTTCCTAAACCATACTGGCAAAAACATGCAGGGCTGGGGCTACACTGTATTTGGTAAAGTGACAAGCGGTATGGATGTGATCGAAAAAATGCGCGGCGTTCCTACTGGTCGTTTCGGCATGCATGCTGACGTACCAAAAGAGCCAGTCGTTATCAACTCAGCGACCATCATTACTCAGTAATAGTTATTAAAAAATGGCTTCTCAGTAACATTTAATAAGTAATGGTTATTAAGTGATAGTCAAGATATAAGCATTATCGATAGAAGCTTATGACAAGTCACGAGGATAAGGATAAATGCAAAGTTTTGACCATCTAATTACCACCCGCCCTCATGAGGTGCGGCAAGTATTGATTAGCGATTTGCATTTATCGCCTGAAGAGCCTGCCTTAGTGCAGGCTTTTTTGGCGCTACTAGATGATTGCCTTGCCTTGCCTGCGCTTAAGCGCCTATTCATTTTGGGCGATTGGTTCGAAGTTTGGCTAGGTGATGATGTGTATTTGTCCTTATCAGAAGATGAGCGACAAAGTCATTGGCTTACCCCACTTATTACTAAGTTGAAAAAACTACGCGTAGCTGGCTGCGAGATTTTAGTCATGCATGGCAACCGTGATTTTTTATTGGGGCAGCCTTTTTGCAATTTATTTGGTGGCGAGCTTATTTTTGAGCCTTACGCCTTAAAAGTCGGTCAACAAGACTACCGCTTAGAGCATGGCGATGCCTTGTGTACTGATGATAAAAAATATCAGTTTTTTCGCAAAATAATGCGCAATCCTATGACCCAATGGTATTTGCTGAACAAACCTTTAGAGAAGCGCTTGGCTATCGCCGATAACATGCGTAAAAAAAGTCAAAAGAACAATGCCAATAAAGCCGCGCATATTATGGATGTTAATGACAAAGCTGTGGCAGCCGCAGTGAATAACAATGATGCGCTATTACATGGACATACTCATCGTCCAGATGTTCATCACAGGGATAATGATAAGATACGTTATGTCCTTGGGGATTGGCGCTTGCTCGATGAAGAAAAACGCCAATCCAAAGTCAGTGCGGTGATTGGCGCAGTTGTGACAGAGGTAAGCGTAAAAAACGACCATACAGAATTTGATTTGGTTGAGTTTAGTTATTTAGTGTAGGGTGCGCCTCATTAAGTACTTTTCATTTAAAAGAAAAAGGGTCTGTTGCATAAGTAACAGACCCTTTTTTATACCATTTCACATTCTGCGAATCGCTATTCTGCTAACCATTATCCTAAGGCATGAGTTTAAAGAAATGCTGACGATAATGCTTTAGTTCACGGATAGAATCGCGAATATCATCCAATGCTAAATGACTGCCACCTTTTTCAAAGTTTCTGAGAATATCAGGACGCCAGCGGAAACACAGCTCTTTGATTGATGACACATCAAGGTTGCGATAGTGAAAGAATCGCTCAAGCTCAGGCATTTGGCGCGCCATAAAGCGACGATCTTGACAGATGGAGTTGCCACACATGGGTGACTTGCCGCTATCGACCCATTTATTGAGGAACTTAATCGTCTCAGCTTCTGCTTCTGCCAATGTCACGGTACTACGGCGCACACGATCCACCAACCCTGACTGCCCATGCTGCTTGGTATTCCAATCATCCATGCCGTTTAAAATACGGTCAGACACTTTGATAGCGAATACAGGTCCTTCAGCAAGGACATTGAGATCCTCGTCCGTCACCACGGTAGCAATCTCGATAATCTCGTCATTGATGGTATCAAGTCCGGTCATTTCTAGGTCAATCCATACCAGCCCTTTTTTGCCTTGGTTTCTGATTTTAATCTTATTGGGATGGTCATCGGTACTCATATTTTGTCCTATGGTCAAAAAGTTTGGAACAACTTTGGCGCAGTATTACTTACGTAAATCATCACCAGCTGGCAACGCGCAGATGGCATTGCTGTGCGCTTGGTGGTTCATAACATCCAAAAAAACTTAAACATTACAAAACCACTGTCTGGCACAGGCGCTTTAGGCTGTATGTTAGCAAATTTTCACGCTACACTTAGCAATATTTTTTTAATAGGTCACACTCTCATGGCATTAATCCGGCAACGCAAGCTGACCAAACAACAGATTCGGCGCATCGACAAACAACAGCTGATCAGTCAAGACAGCATCGATGAGAGTTTGATGGATGGCGTGGTCATGGCGCACTATGGTAAGCAATTAGAAGTACAAGTCACCAGCTTGCCAGCGGTCATCCCAGCGCAGCCAGAAGTTGCCCCTGATGATCCTGAGCCGTTTTGGCAAACGCTTGAATTGGGTGATATTTGGCGCTGTCATGTACGTACCAATTTGCCGATGCTGGCCGCTGGTGACCAAGTACGCTGGAGCGCCGATTCTAATACGGGCTTTGGACGTATCGAATCAGTCAAGCCGCGCACGTCTCTCGTCTCACGCCCTGATCGCTATCACAAGCTCAAGCCCGTTGCTGCCAATGTCGATATTCTCGCCATTGTGTTTGCGCCGTTGCCTGCTGCTGCGCCAACCTTAATCGATCGCTATTTGGTCGTCTGTCATCATGCTGGTGTAAAGCCACTATTGGTGCTGAATAAAGCCGATTTACTAGCAGCAGAAAACGGCGTCGATACCAGTGAGCTGTTGGCACAGTATGCTGCCCTTGGTTATGAGAGCGTATTAACCTCAGTTGATTGCCCAGAAAACGTCGCAGATAGCGATGAACAAGAAGGACTGGATGAGCTCAAGCGCTACATAGATAAAAAGCTGGTTATTTTTGCCGGACAATCGGGCGTTGGTAAAAGCAGTTTAATCAATGCGCTATTGCCAGACTCTGGGCAGATCGTCAATATCATCTCTGAGAACTCAAAGCTTGGTCAACATACCACCACCACCAGCCGTCTGTTACCCTTCAACCCTGATGATTTAACCCAAGGCGGTATCGTTGATACGCCGGGTATTCGCGAATATGGTATTTGGCATTTGACGCCGGATGATATCATCTCAGGCTTCGTTGAGCTTGCACCACTGTCAGGTGACTGTCAATTCCGTGATTGTCGCCACACTCACAACAGCAAAGGCTGCGCGTTATGGCAAGCCGTTGCTGACGGTGAAGTGCTGCAACGCCGCGTTGAAAATTTGGTGACGCTAAGAGAAGAAGCTGACACCAAACCTTATTAACCGTTGCCTTATTAACTGTTAAACGTTAGGTTGAGCATCACACGTTTACTATAGATGACCTTATCGGTATAATAGCGCCTTGTTCAATATCGTTAGGCTGTCTTCTCAGCTTAACAGAACACTCATTTTTGGAGGTATGTTTTGGATCGTGCGCTAGAATTTGTGGGTAACCACCCGTTTTTATTTGGCATATTAGCCGTACTTGCCGTACTGTTCTTTGCCATCGAAAACAAACGTAGCGGTAAGAAAATATCACCCAATACCCTTGGGATGATGGTGAACTCGCAAAACGCGCAGCTTATCGATATTCGAGCCAAAAAGAAGTTTGAGACCGGTTATATCCAAGGCAGCCGCAACATACCTTTTACTGATCTCAAAGACCGCATCGAAGAGATTCGTGCGATTGAGCATCCAGTCATCATCATTTGCGATATGGGCGTGCAAGCAGGCGCAGCCATCCAAATGATTGGCAAAGACAGTGTTTACCGCTTAGAAGGCGGTGTTGGCGGTTGGCAAAGTGCTGGCATGCCATTGGTCGGTGTAAAAGATGCCAAATCTAAGAATAAAGGTAAGGCAAAACCGAGCTTGCATAAGTAGCTTGCTTAAATCTACTTAATCAAATAGCTTGCTCAGGCTACACGCTCGTTCTCACTGCTAGCAGCGCAAAGTTAGAAAAAAGACACTTCTTCATTGGGTGTCTTTTTTTGTGTGGCATTTACGCTACTGTCACACCTTTTGGGCTTAGCCAGCTTGAATTTATGCTACCCATCCCCACTTTATAATGAGCATAACCAATTACGTTTGTAATTTACTCGTTGGTGACGGATTATAATATTTTTTATAACATGAGTGTTTATAATAAAACTGTTGCCGCATAAACTGATAAATAAGGATTTACCATGACTGTATCTGTTAAAGTTTACACCACTCCTATCTGCCCTTACTGCTCAAACGCCAAACAACTGCTAAAGTCTAAAGGCGTTGACTATGAAGAAATCGGTATGCATGACATGAGCAGCGATGAGCGCCGTGCTTTGATGCAAAAAACCAATAACTATCGCACCGTACCACAAATTTTCGTCGGTGAGACTTTCGTTGGTGGTTTTGATGAGCTCAATCAAATGAACCAACAGGGCAAACTTGACGAGCTATTAGCAGGTTAATCTGTTAACTTTGCTTACTGTCACTCTTTACCTGTGCTATCTTTGCGTTTGTAAAGATTTGATATTCGAAGATCAACAACGGCAAGAATAAAAAATTGGTAAAAAAATATCGAGATAATGTCTAAATAACTTCGAAATAACCTCGAAACATAGTCTCGATTTATATTACAATTATTATTTGCCCACTCATTTGATTAACTTTTAGAGGAATTATCATGGCTGAAGAACAAGCACAACCACAATTGGCACTAGAACGCATTTACGTCAAAGACATGTCACTTGAAGTACCAGGCGCTGGCGTATTCACCAAAGAGTGGAACCCTGAGCTGGATATCAACTTATCAAGTAACGCTGAAAAACTTGACGACGATCATTATCAAGTGATTTTGACGGTAAGCGTCACGGCTAAAAACGCAGATGAAGCGGCGTTTATCGCTGAAGTGCATCAAGCCGGTATTTTCTTATTAAAAGATATTCCAGAAGACCAAATTGGTCAAATTTTAGGTGCATACTGCCCTAACGTGCTATTCCCATACGCTCGCGAAGTCATCAGCGACATCGTGACGCGTGGTAGCTTCCCGCAGTTATTGCTAGCACCCGTAAATTTTGATCAAGCTTACGCGCAAAGCCAGCAACAAGCGCAAGTAGATGCTGAAGGTAACGCATAAGTTTTAAATCAGAAATGTACTGACTTTATAAGTCATATATTTTGATAAAAAAGCCGTTTACTCATGATGAGTGAGCGGCTTTTTTTATGGATTGGTTTCCATAATGTTAAGGCAGTTTTATCACTATCAATTTTTGGACATAAAAAAACCCTGCTAATGAACAGGGTTTTTACTGACTACATCTATCATTTACAATCGATAGCTAGCCTTTTAGTGCAGACAAAATTTGTTGCTTAACCTCATCGATGCCTTGGGTACCATCAAACTTGTCATAGTTAGGCGCTGCATTACCAACATCGCCGCCTTCTTTGGCTTTGTCTTGATAAAAACCAACGAGCGCTGATGTTTGCTCATGATAAGTAGACAGACGGTCGCGAATGGTAGACTCTTCATCGTCTTCACGCTGGATAAGCGCTTCGCCAGTCACATCATCAAGGCCTTCTTGCTTCGGTGGATTATGATCGACATGATATACACGACCTGAGCCTGGATGCTGGCGACGACCAGATAGGCGATTGACGATTTCATCATCAGGCACACTGATTTCAATCACATGATCAATCGCAACGTCTGCATCAGCAAGTGCTTGGGCTTGAGGAATCGTACGTGGAAAACCATCCAAGATACAACCATTAGCACAGTCAGGCTTAGCGATACGTTCTTTCACTAGGTTGATGATGAGATCGTCAGAAACCAAACCACCAGCATTCATAATGTCTTTGGCTTGTTTGCCAAGCTCGCTACCTTCTTTGATTGCTGCACGCAGCATATCACCCGTTGAGATCTGCGGAATATCATATTCTTTAGAGATAAACTGGGCTTGGGTACCTTTACCGGCGCCTGGTGGACCTAGCAAAATAATACGCATCATTACACGACTCTCCTTAATAAATGGGATTTTGGGACAAATAAAAATCAGGGATTGGTTGATTGCAAAGCTACCTTACCTTGTGGCTTTGCAAAGCTCAAGTATTTTCATTATTACTGTGATAAGTTGCCATGACTTATCTGTTCATATAATGCTATTGCGCGTGACTCCGACGGGCAACAGCAATGGTATTAAAAACTGATGGTGTGAGGGAATTATATCAAGGAACCTGTTGATTGATATCAACGTTGACCTGATTTTGCTCAGCGCTAATCACCACAGGATTACCCGATAAATCACCTGACTCTGCACTGGCATTGCCGCTATGGCTAATACGGGCAATGACGGCCAACTGTATTTTTTCCGCACGGGCAGATTTTAGCGTTCTTGTCGGCATCATGGCATCAAGATCGCTTAGACTGATATTGACCTCACCTTGCTTAATCACGCTAATTGGCAAACGCTTAGCAGCAAACGGCGGACCACCTTTGACATCGCGTATCGCTACAAACAAAACATCATCGCCTTTGACCAGCGGTAACAAACTGGCATTGATCGTTATTGTGACGTCGATACCTTCAGAGGCTTGTTGTTGCTGAGTCGTCACATTAGCACTCAACTCGTCCAAACTGGCCAGCGCTTGTGTATGATCCCCAGGCTTGGCCGCAATACTAGCGCGCAAACGCTTAATCCAGCCTTGTGCTTGATCAAAGTTACTACTGCGTGCCTCACCCATTGCCATGAGCATTTGCGCACCCTCATGCTGTGGATTTTTGGCTAAAACCGCCTCCAAAACACGACGACTATTATCATCCAACTGCCCTTTATTGGCAAAAAAACTAATCTGTGCGTACGTCGTCGCAATCTCTTCGTTATCTGGCGACAATCGATAGGCGCGCGACAATGCTTCTAGTGCCGAGTCCGTCGCCTCTAATGATAAGAATAACTCTGATAAGCGCATCCAGCGATTGTAGTCATCAGCGTGGCGATAGACATTGGTTTGCATAGCGCTAATCAGCTGCTGCCCATCTTCAATGGCCCATGCTGGCGGCTGGTCAATCTTACCTGTGAGTAAATCATCAGCAACTTGACCAACTTTATCCTCGGCAGCCCACAATTCAAAAACAGGCGTGCGATCACCAATCATCAGATATGCCATGACAGCCAAGACCGGCACCCAAACTATAATAATCAATCGGCTTTTGATACCCGGTACGACCATCGGTGCTACAACGCGCTGTGCATCTAAAAGCTGACGTTCAAGCTCAAGCTTTTGGGTTTGATAATGGCTATCATCAATCGTGCCAGCATCCTTATCCGATTTTAGTTCTGCTAGACGCGCCCGAAAGACAGCGATATTGATATCGAGTAGCTGATTGTCCACGGGTTTATCTGGTGCGCGTGAGGCTCTTAACCACGGCATGATGGCGATAACACCAAGGATCAAAGCGATAAATAAGCTTAGAGCAATGAATAAGCCAACGGTAGAAAATAGGGTCATTTTTTGTCCTCGAGGCTGGTGATGTCATGATCCGTTCTATTGACGCTATTATTGCTATCGGCGCGTGATAACAGGCGATCAAGTTCAGCTTGTTCTGCTGCCGTCAACGCAGCCGCGCCACTGTCCACCGTCACTCCGCTTTGACCACTGGCAATACGCTGATGGCGCTTACTCTGCCAAAACCAACCAACAATTAAAAAAACCAGTAATAACGGCGGGAAAAACCATAGTATCCACGTCGAAGGACGGACAGGTGGCTTATAGCTAATAAAGTCACCATAGCGCTCCTGCATATAACTGCGAATCTCGGTATCACTACGACCATCTTTGACCATATCGTAGGTTTTTTGCTTTAGGTCTTGGGCAATTGGCGCATCAGAACCTGCAAGGTTTTGATTTTGGCATTTGGGACAGCGCAGCTCTTCGATGAGACCACGATACTGGGCTTCTTGTTGTATAGAGTCAAAGTCGTAAACGTCAATGGCGGCATAAGCGGTCATGCTTACGCCCATAGCAAGACTTATACTTAACAAACAGGCAGATATAAAGCTGGCGAATGTCGTGCTCAGAGTCTTCATGTTTTTTATAAGCATAGTCGTTATAGACATCGTCATCATTTGCACGCCTCCTTGACCTGAGTAGCGTCAGGACTGACATTACGCTCATTGGCTTCGTTGAGTACCATGAGACAAGGCGTGATACGACTTTGCCAATTGCTCTCATTAATCTCACCGATGATATGCTGACGAATCACCCCTTCACCATCGACGATGAAAGTCTCAGGCGCACCCGTCAAACCTAAGTCTAGAGCAAACTGTCCCGATAAATCCTGAATAGACATCGAGAATGGATCACCACCACGGTTGAGGTAGCTGAGGGCATCACCAATCTCATCTTTATAGTTGACGCCAACCAAATTGACACCGCGCTCTTCTAACTGCATTAAAAAAGGATGCTCGATAATACAAGTGGGACACCAAGAACCCCAAATATTCAGCAAAAACGGTTGATCAGGCAGATTGTCATTGGTCATAATTCGGCTAGTATCGGATAACAATGGCAGCTCAAAAGCAGGTACTGGACGCTCAAGCGCGGTATTGGTAACGATCTCAGTCGGCTGACCTAAGCGCATGTAGAGCATAACCACGAAGCCTGCAAAGACGATGAGCGGAATGACAAACCATATCTTTAACTGCTTTTTATTTATGGTCTTGTTGCCGTTCTGATTAGAGGTATTATTTGACCTAGTCATACTATTTGTCCCCCATCTTTGCTGCTGGTACTTCTACATCTGCTACTGTTGCAAAACCTGCAGCATTAATCACATTTTGGCTGACAGTCTTGGGTTTTTTGATGCGATAGCGCTTATCTAACATACTTAGCAACCCACCTAGAGCCATAATAATAGCACCAAGCCATATCCAACGAATCAACGGCTTCACATAGATGCGTACCGCCCATTGGTTGCTGTCTTTAGCAATAGGTTCGCCAAGTGCCACATAGACATCACGCATGAGGCTGGCATCAATCGCCGCTTCAGTCATCGGCATCATACTAATGATATAGTTACGCTTTTCAGGGTACAAGGTAGTCACATCTTGACCGTCCTTGCTTACTAATACCTCGGCTTGTGTCGCATCAAAGTTACTGCCTTTGACTTCGCTAAAGCCTTTTACGGTAAAGTCATAGCCTTGCACGTGGACGCTATCGTTTGGTCCCAGCGCCACATCTCGCTCGATGCTCAGACTGCTAGTAAAAGCAATACCGATAACCGCTATTAAGACGCCAATGTGTGCCGTTTGCTGACCCCAGTAGCTCAAACGTAATTGACTTAAGCCTTTTAAAAGGCTCGGTGCATTTTTGGTTTTGTCTTTGAAGTCGACCACCATCCAGAACAATACCCAAAAGCTAACCGCCAAAGTAACGCCAATATTGAGCATAGAAGAAGGATGGACAAAGTAGGTAATAATGGCCGCAAGCACCAGACTACTAACCGCAATGACCATACCAACGCCTAGTAATGGACGCTTGTCTTTTTTCCAACGGATATTGGAGCCCATACCCATTGCAATCAACAACAACCACGTTAAAGGCACAAATAGCGCATTGAAGTAAGGAGGACCAACGGACACTTGACCCAAATTAAAAGCATCAGCAATGATAGGATATAGCGTGCCAAGCAGCACCACCAAGGTCGAAATCAAAATGATGACGTTATTAATAACTAAGAATGACTCACGCGAGATGAGCTGGTACTGACTCTCAACCGTCAAGCTCCAGCCGCGGATAGCAAACATCAGTAAACCACCGCCAACGATAACACCCAAAATAACCAAAATAACCAGACCGCGAGTTGGATCGGCTGCGAACGAATGTACCGACGTAATGACCCCAGAGCGAACTAAGAAAGTACCGAGCAGACTGAGGGCAAAGGCAAAAATTGCCAGCATAATCGTCCAAGCCTTAAAGACACCGCGCTTTTCTGTTACTGCTAGCGAATGTAATAAAGCAAGACCAGCAAGCCATGGCATCAGTGAGGCGTTCTCTACTGGATCCCAGAACCACCAACCACCCCAGCCAAGCTCATAATAAGCCCACCAAGAGCCTAGCGCGATACCAATAGTTAAGAAACCCCAAGCAGCGAGTGCCCATGGACGCGACCAACGTGTCCAAACGGCATCCAAGCGCCCTTCCCACAGTGCAGCCATACAAAAAGCAAACGGCACCACCATACCCACATAACCCATATACAGCATCGGTGGATGAAAAATCAAACCAAAATCTTGTAGAAGAGGGTTTAAGTCAGCGCCATCAACAGGCAAATTAGGTAGCGTACGATCAAACGGCGACGAGGTGAAAATCAGCATCGCTAGCATCATCATCTGTACGCCAGCCAAAATTACCAGTACCCGCGCCCGCATAGATAACGGTAAACCACGGCTGAAGTAAGAAACCAGCGCACACCATGTGGCCATGATGGTCATCCATAACAATAGCGAACCTTCATGCCCGCCCCACGTTGCTGATAGCTTATAGTACCAAGGCAACAAGGTGTTAGAATGCTGCGACACGTAGACAAGGCTAAAATCATTATAATAAAAGCCTGCCATCAAAGCGCCAAACGAGGTAATCATGGCGGCAAACTGCGCCCACGCCAAACTTGGCGCCAAACGCTGCCAAGCAACATGGTCACGCATAACGCCTATGGTTGGTAATACTACCTGCAAAATCGCCAAGATAAAGGCGGCTAGCAAAGCAAAATAACCCAATTCTGTGATTAACATACGGTCTAACCTTGTTTACCTTAATGCGGTCATTGTTTATTTTAGAGATTGGTGTTTCAAGATATTCGAAAGTATCGAGTATTCGTGACTTTCGAATATCTTCTGATAGTATTTTTTGCTGCTATCATTAATTGATCATCGACATCAGCTATTATAGCTTGTAACGTATGCAGCTTGGTACATTAGCGTCAACTTGTGACGTTTCTGTATCCACTCTGTATGCGATGTGTATAAAGAGCGATAAAACATTCCTATTACTGCATCGCTGGGAAAAATACCAACACCAAATGCAACCACCCTGCCAAAAACCCAGTCAGTCCACCCAAGACGATAAGCGTCATTTCATCTTCCCGAAACGCGGGACGTAATAAGTTCTGAAACTCATTTGGCGATAATGCACGAATACGATCTCGGAACAGCCCAAATATTTTACTGGCACGGCTTTCATTCAGTTCAGGATCGCGCAATGGCACCATCGTTGCGACAATCGACTTATCAATAATGGTATTTTTTAACTGCCCATACTCACGGCGACCAAGCCCTACGCGCAAAGTCGTGCTAATCACAGGAGATTCTAATACCTTATATAGGTGCGATTTCATGAGCTCACGCGTTTGCACAGCACTGTCACCATACATCATCTCATTCATGATGTTCTCAAGCGTTACCAAATCTTTTACCACAATCTCAGCAAAAACCTCAGAAACTTCCTCTTGACGCTTCATAAAGCCGCCCTGAAAACGATACTGACCAATATGCGGCAATTGCGGCTTAATAAATGGGAAGTGACGTTGCAGCGCAAAAAACTTTACATAAGGAATAAAATGTGGCTCTACTGGATTAAACACCATCCAAATGGCAATCCAGTTGGTGAGAAATCCCCAAATAGCAGCAAAGAAAGGTACGGTCCAATGCTGCGGCACCACCAAAAAAATAAACATTTGCACGATGCCGAAAATCAAGCCAATCAGCGCACTAATATGCCAGATAAAATTGATCTCTTTTTGGCCTACCTTCAAAAACATATCAACCATTAAGCGCCGATCATTTTCCATTGTATTAACAATCATTTTACGCATATCGACCAAATCTTCGACATGGTAAGTCAAATCGTTAACCAGAGACTGCATGATACTGGGCAGCTCTTGATGCGCTTGCGCATAAACGCGACGCTTTAACGCATAAGGCAGATTGCCCCACAGTGCTGGCGAGTGATCCAGCATAATCTCATCAATCAGTGGCTCAAGGTTTTTATCCACCGTATCAGTGATAAATACTGCCATCTGATCCGGCTCCATCGCCTTAAAGAACTCATCAAGCGATCCCAGTTTAGAGAGCGTCTGATCTACGATCACCCCAGATATCTTGCCCGCTTTTCGCGGAACGATACCTTGCCAACCGATACCCGGTAGACCAAAAAATGGAAAGTTCGGAATACGAATACCCCAAAACTTGATCGGATAAAACAGCATTTTGAGCGCCATCCATACGTGTATCCAAGTGACGAATGCCGTCACTGGTGGAATGGTCAGCATGGCAAAAAACTCTGGGTGCTCAGCTATCGTTTGCCACAATGAAGTTGCGTCCATGACTTTCTTTGTCCTTGACGTAATGATTGTCGTTGCTAATAAAATATGCTTAGCAAATTAAGAACGCTAAAAAGACGTTCACCCTAAATAGCTACTAACCAGTCGGTTTAAGATACTTTTAATTAATTTAAAATATTTTTCATTGGTTTAAGATATTTTGAACACAAGGCAGGCAAGTGCTATCGATGAAAGTACAATCAATGCAAGTAAAACCATATAATAAACTGAGCGAATCCGCCAGCGTATCCAATCTACATAGGATTGACTATGTCAAATAAATCGCCTGATTTTAGCATACTTGCTATTCATTAGCACACGTCGACCCTAGTCAAGTTGTGACTAGAGGTGACAAGTTTTATTCTCTAGCTTTTCTTATAAAAGTAATCATAAAAAAATCATCCTCCTAATGGTAAAAACCTTAATAATATTTAACTCGACCACCCTTGATGCTAATGACAAAATAAATCGTAGAATACTGCGCCCTCGCATTTGTTCTGCTATAATTTGCAGCGAAATCTAGCATATCAACCATCGTAACTTAATGGTTACCTATATCACTGTATCCAATTGAAATCCTTTATCTTATTCTTTACATCCGCCACGCTTAGACTGAATATCTTGTCCATTTGTTCCGCTTTTAATGCCTCACCGACTGCCTGAGTACTGATTTTATATGAACAAACCGATAGCTTCCGACACCGAACAAGTCAACCGTGTTTTTGCACACCGGATCATTATCTTTGGGCTACTGATATTTTTGGGTCTGATTGGTTTGCTACTGCGCTATGGTTATTTGCAAGTTTACGCTCATGATAAATACACGACACAGGCGGATAACAATCGCATTAAGCTGATATCTGCACCACCAAGCCGTGGCTATATTTATGATCGTAATGGGATCATTCTTGCGGACAATCAGCCTGTATTTACTGCCATGCTAAGCCCTGACGAGGTCGAGAACCCAGAGCGCACCTTAAATTTGCTCGCGCCAATCTTTGAGCTAACTGATAAAGACATTACCGATATTTTGGCACGTCTTAGCAAAAGCAAAAATGATCCAGTGACCATCAAGATTGATTTAACCGATGCTCAATTGGCACAGTTTAGTGAACGTAAACCCTTTTTTCGCGGTGTTAGCATCCAGAGCAAACTGACACGCTCATACCCTTATGACGAGCTTTTCGCTCATGTTATTGGGTATGTGGGACGCATCAATGACAAAGAAAGCAAGCGTATTGATAAAGCCCGC
Organism: Psychrobacter glaciei; assembly: GCF_014652895.1. Taxonomy (GTDB): domain Bacteria; phylum Pseudomonadota; class Gammaproteobacteria; order Pseudomonadales; family Moraxellaceae; genus Psychrobacter; species Psychrobacter glaciei. The sequence goes on along the minus strand of NZ_BMZR01000003.1, from coordinate 32,072 downwards.
TATGCCGGGACGGATCTTATTGGCAAAATTGGTATCGAAGATTTTTACGAAAACATATTATTGGGTCAACCGGGCTACCAATCGGTAGAAACGGACGCCCACGGCAATATCATACGTCAACTAGACACTAAGCCACCAGTCGCTGGCAACGATATTACTTTGAGCTTGGACTATGGTTTACAAACCGTTGCTCAGCAGCAGCTCGATGGTCGTCGCGGCGCTATTGTGGCGATAGATCCCAGAAACGGTGACGTACTGGCCTTTGTCAGTAACCCAAGTTACGACCCCAATCCCTTTATATCCGGCATCTCGTTTAAAGATTATGGTGATTTGCGTGAAGATCTCGATCAGCCACTTTATAATCGGGCGCTACAAGGCACCTATCCACCCGGCTCTACCATTAAACCCTTTGAAGGCTTAGGCGGTATTCATTACGGTTTGCGTAATTGGGATACCACTATTTATGATCCTGGTTATTTCAGCCTACCTGGAGATTCACATCGTTTTCGCGATTGGAAGCGTGGTGGTCATGGCACGGTTAATTTAAAAAAATCTATCATAGAATCAGTCGATACTTATTATTATAAGCTCGCTTATGAGATGGGCATTCAGCGCTTGCATGATTGGATGGCACGCTTTGGTTTTGGTGAAAAAACAGGCATTGACTTGCCCAATGAAAAATCAGGAATTATGCCATCGCCTAAATGGAAAAAAGATACCTATGATAAAGGCTGGCTGCCGGGTGAGACTATTTCAGTCAGTATCGGTCAAGGATATTTCTTAGCAACACCGTTACAGATCGCCAATGCGACAGCGATGACTGCGAACAAAGGCTATCACATCACCCCGCATCTATTAAAAAGCAGCGATGGTGCAGCAGCGGTCAATGTCATCACCAAACCCGATGGCAAAATTGACTATAATGGCAAACCCTCTGATTGGCTGCGTATGCACGATGCGATGGAAAGTGTGGTTAAAGATGGCACGGGACGCGGTATCTATACCCCGCGCTATCGTATCGCGGGCAAGACTGGTACAGCACAGGTAAAATCCATCGCTCAAGGCAAACGTTATGATAAGTCTGCGATAGACAAACGCCACTGGGATCATGCGTGGTTCAATGGTTTTGCACCGGTAGAAGACCCACAAATCGCTCTTGCCGTGTTGGTCGAAAACGGTGGCGGCGGTAGTGCCGTGGCAGCACCTATTGGTCGCGCGCTGTTTGATTATTGGGTATTACAACGCAAAAACGATCCTATTCTGCCACCCTCTGCTGATGAGCTAAAAGTCATCAAACGTCAAAAAGCCTTTGAAAAAATCATGCGTGACACCCTGCGCGATAAAGAAGAGGCACTAGCAGAACAAGCAGCCGCACAAGCAGTCGCACAAGCAGAAACCACGATAGCGACCGAATAAAAACCAATAAAGAAAAAGAATAGTGGCCATGAAAAAAACAGCAGCATCGCGTAATACCAAACAGAAAACATCTCATCAGGAAAAATCATCGACGGCCGGTCAGGTACGTATTATCGGTGGGCAATTTAAACGTCGCAGCGTCAGTTTCATTGATGCTGAGGGTCTGCGCCCAACACCAGATCGCCTGCGGGAGACACTATTCAATTGGCTACTTGCCGACATCCATGGTGCATACGTGCTTGATAGCTGTGCTGGTAGCGGCGTCTTGGGCTTTGAAGCGCTGTCTCGTGGCGCAGCACACTGCACTTTTATTGAGATGAATCGTGGGCAAAGTCAAATGCTAGGCCAAAGTGCTGAGCAGTTGCGGCTCAACGCTGACACCTATCAAATTATCAATGGCACAGCAGAGCAAGTATTGATGCAAAGTCATATCGTCCCACGCCCTTTCGATGTCGTATTTATCGATCCGCCTTATGCTGAGGATTTATGGCAGCCTATTCTAGCGACACTTATTACCCAAGCATTAATCAACACCGAGACGCTTATTTATTTAGAAGCGGATAGAGACTTAGCGACACAATTGGAGCAGTTAGAAGAGACTATTAATAATAGTATGGTGACTCAACCATCTGTTATTCAGCAACCAATTAACTTTGAATGCTTAAAACAAACCAAAGTTGGACAAGTTGTTGCTGGACTTTTTCGCCTATCATCGTCATAATTGTCGGGTTAATGAAAGCCGTTAATAAATTTTAAAAATGTTTAAAACCGCTAAAAAACTGGCCAACGCTGCAGTTTAATGTATATAAGGCGAAAATAAACCCCAATGCAGCTTGCAAGCGTAGGCGCTACTGCTTATAATGTGCAGTCTGTTTTTTGAGAGCCCCGTTTTCCCAGCTAAACTCTCAACGAATTCTAATTTTAAGGTTTTATCATGAAAACACTTAGTGCAAAACCAGCTGAAGTGACCCATGACTGGTATGTCGTAGATGCTGACGGCAAAACCCTTGGTCGCTTAGCCACTCAAATCGCTACTCGCTTACGTGGCAAGCATAAGCCATCTTTTACGCCGCACGTTGACACTGGTGACTTTATTGTTGTCATCAACGCTGACAAAATCACGGTAACGGGTAAAAAAGCGCAAGATAAAAAGTACTATCGTCACAGTGGCTACCCAGGTGGTATCAAAGAAACCAACTTCAGTAAACTGCTTGCACATAAGCCTGAAGATGTTCTACACAAAGCGGTTAAGGGTATGCTTCCAAAAGGTCCTCTTGGCTATGCGATGATCAAGAAGCTGAAACTTTATGCGGGTACTGAACATCCACATGAAGCACAGCAACCTAAAGCACTAGACATCTAAGGATATACTTATGGAACGCAATTACGGAACTGGTCGCCGCAAAACTTCTACCGCTCGTGTCTTTTTAGCGAAAGGTACTGGTAGCATTGTTGTTAACGGCAAACCACTTGATGAGTATTTCAGTCGCGAAACGTCGCGCATGGTTGTTCGTCAGCCTTTAGAATTACTTGACACCCCTACTGCTTATGACCTTTACATCACTGTAAAAGGCGGCGGTATTAGTGGTCAAGCTGGCGCAATCCGTCACGGCATCACGCGTGCATTGATTGAGCTTGACGAAGCCAACAAACCTGCTCTAAAAGCAGCTGGTTTTGTGACTCGTGATTCACGTCAAGTTGAACGTAAGAAATTGGGTCTACGTAAAGCACGTAAACGTCCACAATTCTCGAAACGTTAATCAAAGCTACTTCTTTGCTTTTTGTGGTTATCGCCTTTTTCTCAGAGTCGATTTAACAGTATTAAGCAAAAGAATAGATTTGCAAAACCTCATAAGCTGGTCACAGTTTATGAGGTTTTTTTATGGCTGTTCATTAAGTGTCGAAAACCAGCTTGCAAACCAGTAGCGACTACCCCATCATTATAATAACTTTTTGTCATTAGCTCCGACGTTATAAACAGTGCTACAAAAGGATATTATGAAAGCGCCCGAACAATACGACCCCAGCAAACCGCCATCAAAAAATAGCATACCACCACTGAGTATGCAGCGGTCGGATAAGTCGCCCGCCATTCCCGTCGGCACGCCAACGATTACCCAAACTCATAAACGTACGACACAAGCAGACAAAAAGCCCTTTCAATGGCAGTTCTTATCGCCTAAATATTGGGCAATTTGGCTATTGTTCTTGATGATGTTGCCAATGATATATTTGCCCTTACGATGGCAATTTTGGCTAGGGCGCAAAGTGGGTATCTTGTTTTACAAAGTTGTAGGCTCGCGGCGACGTGATACGCTCATTAATTTAAAACTGGCCTTTCCAGAAAAGCCGGAAATTGAACGTGAGCTGATGGCAAAGCAGGTCTTTGTCAATCAAGGTATTGGTCTATTTGAAACCTTGTGTGCTTGGTTCCGTCCAAATATCTTTACTCGCACCGTTTCTATTTCAGGACTACAGCATTTAGTTAATGCTCAAAACGAAAATCGTCCGGTCATTTTGCTAGGTGCACATTATACGATGCTTGATTTGGGTGGATTGTTTTGCGCGCAATTTTTTGCCTTAGACTGTATGTATCGTACACAGAATAACCCGCTACTTGATTGGTTCATTTATAACGGTCGTACCAATATCTTCGGTAAGCAAATCTCCAGTCGTGATATGCGTAGCTTGGTGAGTTCAATTAAAGCCGGGCATGTCATTTGGTATTCTCCTGACCAAGACTATGGTCTCAAGCAAGGTGTCATGGCACCGTTCTTTGGTGTGCCTGCAGCCACTATCACTGCCTCAAGACGCATGGCAAAATTGGGCAGCAAGGCGCACCCGCCTGCTGTCATGGCATTGCATACCTATCGGCAAACGCCAGATAACTTGCCGAGTGGTAAACGCCCGCATTATCATCTGACCATTACGCCTGAGCTGCATAATTATCCAAGCAATGATGAGGTTGCTGACGCCACTCAGGTGAATGAAGTCTTAGAAGGACTCATTCGTATCGATCCCACCCAGTGGATGTGGTTTCATCGGCGCTTTAAACATGGGCCGACAGGTCGCACAAATATCTATAAATAGACTTTATTCCCAAAAATATAAGTAAAATTTGCTATACTTTGAGGCTAATATTTTTGCCATTAACTGTGCAAAACTAACCATAAATTTATAATAATTTGATAAACCAAATAATGGATTTCCCATGAGTAACAACCGTACTTCTGATAATCAGACCTCTGATAGCCAAATATCTAATAGCTCAACGCAAGCCAAACGCATTTTAACTGGTATCAAGCCAACTGGTACGCTACATTTAGGCAATTACGTTGGTGCTATTCGTCCAGCAATTCAGTCTATCCAAAACAGTGATGATGAAGCATTTTTCTTTTTAGCAGATTATCATGGCATTATTGGCTGTTACGACCCTGCCGTCATCCATGAATCGACCAAAGCCATTGCCGCGACTTGGATTGCCTGCGGTCTTGACCCTGAGCGTGTGACTTTTTATCGTCAATCAGATGTGCCAGAAATATCAGAGCTAGCTTGGATTTTAAATTGTTCATGTGCCAAAGGTCTGATGAATCGTGCTCATGCTTATAAGGCATCTGTCGATATTAATAACGAAAAAACTGACGTTGATCCCGATCAAGGTATCACGATGGGTCTGTTTGGCTATCCGGTATTAATGGCTGCGGATATTTTAATGTTTAATGCTACTCACGTACCAGTAGGACGTGATCAAATTCAACATATTGAAATGGCGCGTGATATTGCCGGAACTTTTAATCATAAATATAAGCCGCTATTTACGCTACCTTCAGCCGTCGTTGACGACAATATCCCGTTATTGACTGGTCTTGATGGGCGCAAAATGAGCAAAAGCTATGGCAACACTATTCCGCTATTTGGTGAGTCTAATCCGCAAGTCAGTGCCGAAAAACAAATGCACAAAGCCATCATGAAGATCGTCACTAACTCACAGCTGCCTGAAGAGCCGAAAGATCCTGACGACTCTGCTATCTTTGAGATTTATAAAGCCTTTGCTACGCCGCAAGAAATCGCCGACATGCGTATGCAGTTTGCCGCTGGTATTGGCTGGGGCGATGCCAAACAAGCATTATTTGAGAAAATAGATGCTGAGATTGCCCCATTTCGCGAGCGTTACCAAGAGCTAATGGCCAATCCAAAAGAGTTGGAAGCAATCTTACAAATGGGTGCAGAAAAAGCCCGTCGCCATAGCCGTAAACAGTTAGACAAGACTCGCCGCGCCATTGGTATTCGTCCACTTGCCAAACTTAAATAGTCATTTAATGATGGTCACCAATACGGATATAAAACGTGGATACTGACCTACAGTATGGACAAGCAGCTGTATCTCAAGCTGTCTTGTCCATAGATGCCGATCAAATGTCTGAATCTCTAACGAGTCATGACGCTACAAGTGTTACAGACCACTCAACTATCCGTGATACGTCGTTACGCATCTATCAAACGCCAGTACAGCATTTGCCAGAAGACCTTTACGTACCGCCACAAGCATTTGCTATTTGGTTAGAGCAATTTGCCGGACCGTTAGATTTTTTATTATATCTGGTCAAAAAAAACAACGTTGATCTGACGCAAATGCCAATACTGCCTATCACTGAGCAATACTTGGCTTACATCAGCGAATTAGATACCGAGCATTTTGAGTTGGCTGGTGATTATCTATTGATGGCATCAACGTTGATTGCGATTAAAACCGAGCTGTTACTACCCAAGCCCGAAACGCCTACCGATGAGCGCGACCCAAAAGCTGAGCTGATTGAGCGCCTCGAAGAGTATGCGCAAATTAAAGTAGCCAGTCAGCGCTTGGATAGTCTGGTACGTCTTGAGCGTGATGTGTTCTTGGCGATGGTCAGTATGCCCAGTCAAGACATCATGAATGCCGAGCTGCCGAACTACTCACCGAATTTATTGATTGATAGCTTGTTCAAAATGCAGCTACAGCCAGACTATCAAATGCATTCCATCAAGGTCGATACCGTTCCACTTGCTGATCGCATTGCCAGTATTAGTCGACAGCTGAGTACCGATGGTGCACGCTCCTTTTATGAGCTACTAGACAAAGCGCAAGGTAAAATAGGTGTAGTAGTCAGCTTTGTCGCCGTGCTCGAGCTGATGAAGCGGCAACTAGTTGGTGTTGTGGTAAATTCTGCTTCTGACAGTGATGAGACCTCAATAGATACGAATCAATCTGCTATAAACGAGCAAATGAGACCATTGACCTTACAGTGGTTGGCTTAATGATTTTCAGAAGAGAGCTTTTCTAATGACAGATATTCAGTGTCAACATCTTGAAGAGATAAGCAAGCATATCGAAGTGCTGTTGCATGCATCTGAAGTACCACTCCCTGCTAATGCCTTAAAGAAGCACCTGTCGTTGTCTAGTAAAGAGCTAAAACAAGCCTTAGAACTACTAAGACAACGCTTAGATACGGGCGTCCTTAGCCTACATGAAACTGCCAGTGGTTATCGCTTGCAAATCGCAGATAGCTACAGCCTCTTGATCCAGCGCGTGTTCCCGCAACGCCAAGAGCGACTGAGCCAAGCCCTACTTGAAACCTTAAGTGTGGTTGCTTATAAACAACCAGTGACCCGCAGTGATATCGAGCACGTGCGCGGTGTCACACTATCGAGCAATATATTGCGCCAATTGTTTGATAAAGGTTGGATTGAAGAGAAGGGCTATAAAGAGACTTTGGGTCGACCAGCATTGCTACATACCACTGCGCAATTCTTAGATGCATTTGGACTGAGTGATTTAGATGAGTTACCGCCAATGCCAGATATGGCAGCCATCAAGACCATGGCCTAATGTTTATATCGCTTCGAAAAAAAGGACAGACCTCATTAGGTCTGTCCTTTTTTTCGAAGCTGACTGGTGTAAACCAATACAGCTTGAGTGTGTCATCAATTAGCAGTACTGATTACTGATTACTGATTACTGATTATTGATTACTGATTACTGATTACTGATTACTGATTACTGATTACTGATTAATAATATCAACACCCTTTGGCGGAGTAAATTTGAACTTACTGCTGCTGATGCTTGGGTTCAGCTTGATACCGCTGAATTTGATAGTAGTGGTTTGACCCAAAGTATCATTTAATACCATCATCACTGGTTTGCCACCGCTAAAACTCATTGATAAACTCTTAAAACTGGCACTATCTGACTTTGGATACAGCACATAATAGTTTTTATTATCGTACGGCTGGGTGATTTTAAAGCTTTGATCAATTTTACTTGGATCACCTGACAATAACAGTGCTGGGGTGTTGCCCACTTGGCTATCGACGTTTTGTTTGGTCGCTTGCTCTAAATCTTTATCATAGACCCACATAGAGCTACCATTAGCAATGATCAGCTGCTGTGAGGGTGATTTTGTCTCCCAGCGAAAATTGTTTGGACGCTGCACACTCATAGAGCCAGAAAAAGTACCGCTGCTAGCGCCTTTTGTCGTTTGGCTAAAGTTGGCTGTCATGCTTTTTGTGTTTGTTAACAGCTTATTCAAACGTGTGGCTGCTGTTAGATTGTCAGCAGGCGCGGCGGTAGCAGACTGGGTCAATGCCATCATTGGAGCTGCAACACCAAGCGAAGTCATTAATACGCCCGCTAAAGCACCGCTCATTATTTTTTGTTTTAGAGTGGTTGTCTGTTCAATCGTTTGCTTGTTTAGTAAAGTCATTATTAATTCTCTCTTAAAGTGCGTAATCGCTAAAAAATAAATGTTCTTATTAAATTTTTTGTTTTCGATAATGTTTAACTCACCAGATAAAACCAGTGTCATTAAGCAATGCGCACAGTGTGCCAGTTTTTTCATTACGCGCCTAGTCATGATTTGCAATCATTACTACGCCTGCCATACACGCTTGTAACCAACTCTGTTACACAGTACGTCAAGGTTTTTAGATAGGGTTTTAAAGACTTTTATGGCTCACGAACGCAAACCTACTATAAAGTATGGATATAAAAAAGCCTCCACTACCATACGGTAATAGAGGCTTTTCTAGTCATCAGATTATTTTATTCACAGAGAATAAAACAATTCAGATGGGCAATTATGCACTTTCAACCATAACATAACGACGGTTGAATTTACCTTTGGTCGCAAACTTTACAACACCGTCATTCAGTGCAAATAAAGTGTGATCACGACCCATGCCAACGCCTTCGCCTGCGTGGAATTCTGTACCACGTTGACGAACGATGATGTTACCAGCGACGATGGCTTGACCGCCAAAGATTTTTACGCCGAGCATTTTTGGGTTTGAATCACGACCGTTACGTGACGAGCCGGCAGCTTTTTTATGTGCCATGAGAAAATCTCCTTGTTAATGTGACTTATCGCTAATGCGACAACTCTTAAGCATTTAGTGCGCTGTTTAGCAATAATTGCTAAATGGGTGATTAGGCATTAATGGCTTTGATTTTTAACAAGGTATACCATTGGCGGTGACCTTGCTCTTTGTGATAATGCTTACGACGGTTGTGCTTGACGATACGAATTTTTTCGCCGCGACCATGCTCAACAACTTCAACTTCAACGCTAGCACCTTCAACGATAGGCTGACCGATTTTGACAGTTTCACCGTCAACAATCATCAATACGTCTTCAAATTTGATTGTAGCGCCAGTTTCTGCTTTTAGTAGTTCAACTTTAAGCAATTCATCGACGACTACACGGTGCTGTTTACCACCAGTTTTGATTACTGCGTACATTGTATGACTCCGTTTAACCCGTGTGCCGTGGCTGATGTTATACCAACGCTTTTACGACGAACACGACAGGGAAAAATTAAAGGCAAGATTTTACGGCTTTTTGCTCATAAAAGCAAGCCGCGCCTCTTGTTTTTGTAAGGTGGTTACACTAATGACAATCACTCATCCTGCTATATCTACTGCTTATTATAAGAGCGTCATAGACAACAATTCTAATATGAGCATACAAAACAGCAATGACGAATGATGGATTAAGCCCAACAGCGGTTATTATAACTTATGCAATCAGTTACTTACAGCCTTTTATGAGTCATTTATGTGATTAAAAAATTTTAAATAAGCTAGGGAACATATATTCAAAATATAAGAGGTTTTTACAGTTGTTATTCTTGTTAACCCGCGCAGTAAAGCGTGTATAAAACATTTTTGTTCTACTTCTGCTATATACTTTAACCCACAATTTAAACGTACAGCTATGCTATTATAAGCAAAACGATACCTTACCTATAGATAGATAAAGTCAAGGTTATAAAAACTCTCTTTATTCTTATTAATATGACTATTTATTATGACTATTACCTCTTCAACTAATACCTCTTCTATGACTCAATCCATGCCTAGCTATGCTGATATTCAAAGTATCGTCGCTGATGATTTTGAGGTCATGGACAAGCAAGTATTTGGTAGTCTCAACTCAAAAGTACAGCTCGTCATGAGCGTCTCGCAGCATGTAATCAATGCTGGTGGCAAACGTATGCGTCCACTGATTACCTTATTATGTGCCCGTATGTTCAATGACAATCCATCAGAAAAAGCCATGCATTTAGCTGCCATCACTGAGATGCTGCATACTGCTACCCTCGTCCACGATGATGTCATTGATGAGTCAGGACAGCGCCGCGGTAAGCCAACGGCGAATGCCACATGGGACAATGCCACCGCAGTATTGGTCGGTGATTACCTCATTGCCCGAGCTTTCAATCTTTTGGTCGGTTTTCAAAGCTTGCCATTGTTGCAAGTGTTCTCGGATGGTACTTGTGATATTGCTGAAGGTGAAGTGTTGCAGTTACAGCATCAGCATAACCCTGCCGCGACAGAAGAAGACTACTTGCGCATTATCGATGGTAAAACCTCACGTCTGTTTATGATGGCGACCCAAGGTGCCGCCATCTTGCAAGATAAAACAGAATATATGACGGCATTGGGTGATTTCGGACAACACTTTGGCAATGCCTTTCAGATTATCGATGATGTGCTTGATTATAGTGGCGATAGCGAAGTGATGGGCAAAAACCTAGGCGACGACCTTGCTGAAGGCAAACCTACTTTACCAACGATCAAAGCGCTTGAGTTGCTAAAAAACAGCGATACAGAAGGCTATGAGCAGCTCCGCATTGCCGTACAAACTGGGAAAACGCCTAACGCTGAACAGCTTATTGAGTTGGTGCGCCGCTCAGGCTCATTAGATTATTGCAAACAGCGTGCTTTGGAAGAAACCAAATTGGCGCAACAAGCACTGAGCACGCTACCAGACAATCGCTATCGTCAAGGTTTACATCAACTGACCGAGCTTGCTAGCGCACGTTTAGTGTAGATAGTGTAGCAGCATCGTTTTTTAACGGTTATTAGTCTCGATTCGCGTTTCTATTGTGATACTGATCTATGCATAGTAGAGACTATTGAGCGCTATTTTTATGGTCATAATTAGTAGTTGATAAATTCTTTATTTTGTTTACAAACCCAAATTTTCATTGTTTAAAAGCCTCAATGATTATGTGGTTTATAAATATAACAAAAGTTTACAATATGTTTTGATAGTAGGTTGTATATCACCCTATTAGCGGTTAACTGAGGTGAGGCTTACTATAGCGGCACCTCGTTTATTCATAAAACGTAATATTGCCGCTTTTTGCCGCCTTCCCTCTCCTAAAGTACTTGACTGTGGGGTAACCCCATTAGTTTATAATAACTGATTAAATTTACTAATCAACTCTGTGGCTTGCCTACATCTATGATGCTAAAAACCTTGCCTCATGATTCATCATACAAACGTAAGAACTGGGCATTCTAGTCATTACGTGATATTAAAATTGGTTCTATTAAAACTGATGTTATCGAAAGTGATTTGAGCAAGATATGGCGTGTACTTAGCGTTAAGACTGCCCCTATATTTAATACCTTTAAAATTTCATACGTTAAGATTTATTTACTTATAAATTTTTTATACTGTCACTATTTATTTTATACCTATTGCCGAGGACATTGATGAAGCACTCTACTCTTGCGCTTGTAATAGCATCTGTACTATCTGGAGCTGTACTGATTGGCTGTGACAAAAACGAGGACGCCGCTGGCGCAGATGCCGCACAGCAGCAGATGCCGCCTGCGGTTGTCAACGTTCAGACTGTCACTCTCGATACTGTACCCCAAGTACAAACATTCTCTGGACGCACTGCGGCCTATCAAACCGCTGACGTTCGTCCACAAGTTAATGGCGTCATTGACGAGGTACTGTTCCGTGAGGGCGGTAACGTCAAAAAAGACCAGCCTCTCTATCGTATCAATACTGATAACTATGCCACTTCTATCACCAGCGGTGAAGCAGCAGTTGCTCAGTCTCAAGCCAATTATCAGACTGCACTGGCCAATAACGCCAATGCCAAAGCTGAATTGGCCAGTCGCCAAGCTTCATTAGCCCAAGCGGTCAATGATTTTCAGCGACTACAAGGTCTTGTAGAGATCGACGCTATCTCTAAACAACAATACGATCAAGCACAGACAGAAGTCCGTACGGCACAAGCTTCATTAGAAAGTGCGCGTGCGGCGGTCGGTCAGACACAAGCAGGTATCGAAAGCGCGAAAGCAGGTATCCAAACGGCTCAAGCAGGATTGGAGTCCAGCACGTTAGATCTTAACCGTACGATTGTACGGGCACCAATCTCAGGGCGCACAGAGCGCTCGAATGTGACTGCGGGTACTTTAGTCAGCGCCAGTCAAGCCAGTCCACTGGTGACGATTTCGCGTCTAGACCCTATCTATGTAGATATCAGCCAATCATCGTCTGAGCTGCTCAAATTACGCCAGCAAATATCTGAAGGCAAAGCACAACCCGGTATGAACTCGGTTGAATTGGTTCTAGAAGATGGCTCAGTCTATCCTGTACGTGGCAAGCTTGCATTATCTGAAGCAAAGGTTGATGCGTCAACTGGCGCTGTGACCTTGCGTGCCATCTTCCCGAACAGCAATAACATCTTGCTGCCGGGTATGTATGTCACTGCACGCTTGACCCAAAGCGTCATTACCAATGCCGCGCTAGTGCCGCAAAGTGCAGTGTCACGTACGCCTAAGAGTGAGACGCAAGTCTATATCGTTGATGAAAACAACAAAATCCAAGTACGTCCAGTCACTATTAATGGTACTTATAACGGACAATGGGTAGTTACTGACGGTCTAAAAGCAGGTGATAAGGTCGTGATTATTGGTGGCTCAAAAGTCAAACCTGATCAAGAGGTAGTCGCTAAGCCATTAGAAAGCGCAAATCCAGCACCATCTGCAAAAGGACAAGGCACGCCAAACGCCAAAACGCCTCAGCAAGCTGCAAAAACGGTGGATAAGCCAGCTGGTAACGGAACTTCTGCTAAGAAACCTACAGAAACCACTGCTAACTAATTCCATTCAAAGATAGGAAGACTTAGGGATATACTATGTCACGTTTTTTTATTAATCGCCCTATTTTTGCATGGGTTATGGCTATTTTAGTCATGCTCATCGGGGTGATATCGGTCATTAACCTACCGATCGAACAGTATCCACGTATTGCACCACCGACCATCTCAGTCAGTGCCAGCTATCCTGGTGCTAACGCACAAACTGTCGAGAACTCAGTCGTACAGATCATTGAACAACGTATGAAGGGTCTTGATGGTCTGATGTATATGTCGTCATCGAGCTCGTCAAATGGTAGCGCCTCAGTGACGCTTACCTTTGAGAATGGTACTGATTCTGATACCGCACAAGTACAAGTACAGAACAAACTGCAAGCCGCGATGAGCTCCTTGCCTGAGTCTGTTCAGCGTCAGGGCGTCAACGTCAATAAATCGTCTAGCAGCTTTTTGATGGTGCAAGCATTTATTTCTGAAGATGGCACTATGGATCGAGCAGATATTGCCGATTACATTAACTCCAATGTCGTTGATTCGATCAGTCGTGTAGAGGGTGTGGGTGAAGTTCAAGTCTTCGGCTCTACCTATGCGATGCGTGTATGGCTTGACCCTTCACGCCTACGCAGCTATAACATGGTACCGTCTGATGTCGTCAATGCAATACGAGCGCAGAACGCGCAAGTATCTGCTGGTCAGCTAGGTCAAGCACCTGCTGATACCGATCAACAGGTTATCAATGCCACCGTTACAGTGCAAAGCTATCTACAAACACCTGAAGAATTCCAAAATATTCTGTTGAAAACGGATACCTCAGGCGCCCAAGTACGCTTAGGCGATGTGGCAGATGTCGAAATCGGTAGTGCAGACTATAGTGTAGTATCGCTATATAACGGTCAAGAAGCTGCCGCTTTGGGTATTTCACTCGCAGGTGGTGCTAACGCGCTTGAGACTCGTGAAGCCGTTGGCGCACGTATGGCGGAGCTAGAAAAAAACTTCCCAATTGGTCTAGCCTCAGTCGTTCCTTATGACACCACGCCATTTGTACGCTTGTCTATCGAACAAGTCGTCATGACCCTCATTGAGGCGATTGTGTTGGTATTTATCGTCATGTTCATTTTCTTACAGAACTGGCGTGCAACTATTATTCCAACGCTTGCCGTACCTGTCGTTTTATTGGGCACGTTTGCAGTGCTTTATGTAGCGGGCTTTAGTATCAACGTGCTGACCATGTTTGCGATGGTACTATCCATCGGTCTACTGGTCGATGATGCGATCGTTGTGGTAGAGAACGTTGAACGTATCTTAGAAGAAGATCCTCATATTTCTATTAAAGACGCGACCATTCAATCGATGGGTGAGATTAGTAAGATTGTTATCGGTATTGCTTTGATTCTATCAGCAGTATTTGTACCGATGGCCTTCTTCGGTGGTTCAACGGGCGTAATTTACCGTCAGTTCTCCATTACTTTGATTACTGCTATGGTGTTATCAGCCATTGTCGCCCTTGTTTTCACCCCTGCGCTATGCGTGACCTTATTAAAACGTGGCAAGAGCCATGAAAAAGGCAACGAAGAAAAGCAAAAAGGCTTTTTTGGCTGGTTTAACCGCTCATTCTTTAAGCTTAGTCGTTCATACGAAGGCTTTGTCGGTAAAAGCTTTCGCTTCAAATGGTTATATTTGATTGGTTATGCGGCCATTATTGGCGTCATGGTGGTGGTATTCTTACGTATTCCCGGCTCATTTTTACCAGAAGAAGATCAAGGTATTATGTTTACTTTGGTTCAGCTTCCTGCCGGTTCGACGTTAGATGAAACACAAGAAGTGCTCGATAAAGTAAGAAACTATTACGACACTCAAGAAACCGATAACATTGCCTCCGTCTTTACCATTGCAGGCTTCAGCTTTGCAGGTCAAGGGCAAAATATGGGACTGGCATTCGTTCGCCTGTCAGATTGGGAAGCGCGTTCCGGTGATGAGAACACTGCTCAGGCTGTTGCTGGTCGAGCAATGGGTTACTTCTTTACCCAATTAAATGAAGCGCAAGTTTTTGCGATTGTACCGCCAGCCATTACTGAACTTGGTAACGCCAGTGGTTTTGATTTGATGCTCCAAGATAATGGTAACCTTGGTCATGATGGGCTACTTGAAGCACGAAACATGCTGCTAGGCATGGCAGCGCAAAACGATCAAGTCGCAGGTGTACGTCCTAACGGTCAGGAAGACTCACCGCAGCTTAAGGTGAATATCAACCAAGAGCAAGCCGCCGCTTATGGCTTGTCACTAGGTAATATCAATAGCGTTATCTCCACCGCTTGGGGCTCAAGCTACGTTAATGACTTCATTGATCGTGGTCGTATTAAACGCGTCTTTGTTCAAGGTGAAGCGAGTAGCCGTACCAATCCTGATGATATTGGTAAATGGTATGTGCGAAATGAAATGGGCGATATGATCTCATTTAATGCTTTTTCGACCAGTGAATGGCAATCAGGCTCACCACGTCTGACCCGCTATAACAGCTTACCGTCTATGAACATCCAAGGTAGTGCTGCGCCCGGTCTAAGTACTGGTGAAGCCATGAGCTCGATGGAAACCATGATTGAGAAGCTACCTGAAGGTATCGGTTACGAGTGGACAGGTATGTCACTAGAAGAGCAAAAGTCAGGCGCTCAAGCACCGATGCTCTACGCGCTTTCAATCTTAGTCGTGTTCTTATGTTTGGCAGCCCTCTATGAAAGTTGGTCTATTCCATTCTCTGTACTACTCGTGATTCCACTTGGCGTATTGGGCGCAGTCATATTTACGTGGTTGCGAGGTTTCGCCAACGATATTTACCTGCAAGTAGGTCTACTGACGGTGGTTGGTCTATCGGCCAAAAACGCCATCTTGATCATTGAGTTTGCAAAAGAGCATCAAGAGGAAGGCTATAGTCTAAAAGAGGCAGTCATGACAGCCGCACGCCAACGTCTGCGCCCCATTATCATGACCTCACTTGCCTTTGGTCTAGGTGTTGTGCCATTATTCTTGGCGAGCGGTCCAGGTTCAGGCAGTCAAAATGCCATTGGTACCAGTGTGGTTGGCGGTGTTGTAACGGCGACCCTCTTAGGCATCTTCTTTATCCCAATGTTCTACATTTGGATACGCAGTGTGTTCCCTCACAAGTATGACAACAACAAGCCAAATGATAAAGGCGATGGCGACAATGGTACGCCTGCTCCTCAGAACCCAACTCCCTCAGAGAGTTATCAGCCTGCAAGCCTTGGAGACAATACATAATGAGTGCTCAAAAAACATGTACAACCAATACTACAGCGGTGGTAGCCTCAGCTACCCTTGCGCGCCCAGTTCTATCACGCATGCGCAAGAACAGCGGTCGTTTAATCGGCTTGACTGCTTTAGCGATGAGTATGGCGGCTTGTAACACCATTCCAAAAGCCGATACTCGCCCTGTACTTGCTGAGCCCAATATCTCTATTGAACAAGCCTACGGGGCGTTCGACAAGGAAACGGCTAGTAACGCGTCACAGCCAAGTATTGCGGGTCAACGCTGGCAAAACTTCTATAGCGATGAGCGTCTAAAAGGGCTGATTGCTTTAGGACTTGAGAACAATAAAGACTTTGAAAGTGCCCGTTTAGCCATTGAAAAAGCACGAGCGCAATATCAAATCACCGATATTAACGATTTGCCAACCATCAATGGTAGTGGCGGCTACACGCGCCAAGCACAGAATAGAACCGACAAAAACCCCAACAGTAGTTATAACGTCAACCTAGGATTGGCCAACTACGAGCTGGATTTTTGGGGTAAGATTTCTAGCCTAAAAGATCAAGCGTTGCAGAATTTTTTGGCGACTACAGCCGCGAAGGATTCGACTCAAATTAGTCTAATCAGTAATATTGCCCAAAGCTATGCCAATTTAAGCTATAGCTTGGCACAGCTTAAGCTGGCAGAAGCTACTGTTGAGAGTCGTGACAGATCATTGTTTATTGCGAGCAAACGTTTTGAGGCAGGCATTGATCCTAAACTGCCTTCACTTCAAGCCAGTGCTTCTTTAGAAAATGCTAGGCTTGCCGTATTACGGGCACAAAGCAGTATCTTGACCTCACGTAATGCCTTGCAATATTTGATTGGTGCTTCTATTCCAAACGAGTTGATTCCAACACCGGCAGTCAGCAATATTACTAGCCAGCAACTCTTTAATGCCGGCTTACCAAGTGAGTTGTTACGCTATCGCCCTGATGTTCTACAAGCGGAATACAACCTAAAAGCTGCGGGTGCCAATATCGAAGTGGCACGTGCGTCTTACTTCCCTTCTATTAGCTTAGCAAGTAGTGTTGGTGTCAGTAGCGGTAGCTTAGATGATCTGTTCAAAAGCGGTGCAGTCGGCTGGTCTTTTGGCCCAATTATTAGTGTCCCAATCTTTGATGCAGGACGTTTGGATGCTGAGTACAATGTGGCCAAAATCGAGCGTGAGCAGACGCTTTCGAGTTATGAGCGCTCTATCCAAACCGCATTCCGCGAAGTGTCGGATGTGTTAGCGACGCGCGCCACCTTGGGTGAGCAGTTAGAATCCCAGTATCGCCTACAAGATAACTTTGAGCAAACCTATCAAATTGCCGATGCACGCTTTAAAGCGGGTGTCTCCAACTATCTAGATGTCCTCGATGCCCAGCGTTCGTTATTCTCAACCCAGCAGGGAATTTTGGATTTAGAATTACAAAAACTTGTCAGCCAAATTGAGTTGTACCAAGCGCTCGGTGGCGGTGCTAACCTTGACGTGCCAACGGTCATCCCTGTGCCGCAATATACCAACTTGGTTCAAGTCGTTAACCTACCTGCCTATAGCAACAAGGTAAAAGCGGCTAACGCGATTGATGCGGCGAGCTCAGCACGTGTGGCGTCTGTACAAGAAGCCATCGCAATCAAACAAGCGCAGCCGTCAGAAACCACTACCTTTGAGCCGACTGCTATCGTCGATGTCAATAGCGATGGTAAAACAGATGCTGCAGTGGGTGTGATTACCGAAGAGACGCGTTTCAATGAAAATAGTGTTGAGCAAGTGCCCGTCACACAGATTGTTGAGCCTTAAATGGTTCGATCTTAAAATCGTGACATCATAGTATCCTTGTATTGACAGTTGATAAGTACCATTAGCCCTGCCGACTTGGTAGGGCTTTTTGCTTTTATCAGCTGTCTTTGGTTATAGTTGAATCACTAGGGCGTGTCTTCATTTCAAAAATGGTGATAAAAATGAGATAAATTGCCGTCAAACAAGAAAAATAGTGCAGATAATATCGGGATATTAACCAGCTATTTGACGATGTTTGGCAAGATTTATCCATTTTTAGCCCATTCAGATGACTATCGAGTGAATTGAAGACACGCCCTAGGCTAGCGGCCATTTTGTTAGCGACCATTTTCAAATATTAAATCTATAGTCGATGCTAAATAAAATAGATACACGACGTTATGATGCGTGACTGGTATAAATTCTTCTTGCTTGCTGTGCCTACGCAGACAGAGGCTACAAAAAATTTATATCAGTTTCGCTGTCTCTTTTTTATATTGAACTAACTATATCAGCACCTATACTCCAATGACATGAAGCGATAACCATTAAAACGATCGTAAGGAATGATTATGACCTATACCTTTAACCGCCAATACCCTGCCACTCGCCTGCGCCGCCTACGTTATAATGATAATGTACGGGCTATGATTCGTGAAGTAGAGCTACATCCTAAGCATTTCATCGCCCCCGTATTTGTCTTAGAAGGCAACAACCAGCGCGAAACCATCGCTAGTATGCCGGGTGTTGAACGCCTGTCAGTTGATTTGCTGATTGATTATGCCAAGGAATTATTAGCAGAAGGTGTCACTACTATCGACATCTTCCCTGTCATTGATAACTCACTAAAAACGCCTGATGGCAAAGCAGCCTATGATGAAAATGCCCTGACTGCACGTACGATAAAGGCGGTCAAAGACGCTGTGCCAGAAATGGTCGTCATGACCGATGTGGCATTAGATCCTTACACCTCACACGGTCAAGACGGCCTGCTCGATGACAGTGGCTATGTCATCAACGATGCAACCATCGAAGTATTGGTCAAGCAAGCGTTAGTACACGCCCGCGCAGGTGCTGATATCATCTCTCCCAGTGACATGATGGATGGTCGTATCAAAGCCATGCGTGATGCGTTCGAAGCAGAAGGTTTTGTGAATACCGCGATTATGGCCTACTCAGCCAAGTATGCCTCTGCATATTATGGTCCATTCCGTGATGCTGTCGGTAGTGCTGGCAATCTAAAAGGTGGGCATAAGAAACAATATCAGATGGACTTTGGCAATCGTGCTGAAGCACTGCATGAAGTCGCCATGGACATTAACGAAGGTGCTGATATGGTCATGATAAAACCCGGTCAGCCATACTTAGATTTGATTCGTGAAGTCAAAAATACCTTTGGTGTACCAACCTTTGCTTATCAGGTCTCTGGCGAATATGCCATGCATATGGCTGCTATCCAAAACGGCTGGTTGAGTGATGCGGTAATTCTAGAGTCATTAATTGGCTTCCGCCGTGCTGGTGCTGATGGCATCTTAACGTACTTTGCACTTGAGGCTGCCCGCCAATTAAACAATGCTTAATAGCAATTAAATGGCCTTTTATATCGCAAAAATCGCCCCAGCTGCTTCATAGTCGCTGGGGCGATTGTTTATACTGCAACTCTATATGAGGCAAAAGATTTTTATTGTGCTTACGAAGTATCGATATTTATAACTGCTCACGATTATGCGCTGTCGTAAAATCAATAGCAGGACCAACAGGTATGATACGAGTGGGATTGATATTGGCATGACTGGTGTAGTAATGCTGCTTGATGTGAGTCATATTCACCGTCTCTGCAATACCTGGCACTTGGTATAAATCACGCAGATAGCCCCACAGATTTGGATAATCAACAATGCGATGCAGATTACACTTAAAATGCCCAACATAAACGGCATCAAAACGCACCAAGGTGGTAAACAGTCGCCAATCGGCTTCGGTTATGGTGCTGCCTGTTAGATAACGCTGCTGTGCCAAGCGCGCCTCAAGTGTATCTAGTGCCGCAAACAGCTCAATCACTGCCTCTTCATAGGCTTCTTGTGTGGTCGAAAACCCAGTTTTATATACCCCATTATTAATCGTAGAATAGACAAAGGTATTGATATCGTCGATTTCTTGCAATAACTCCGCTGGCACAAAGTTACCTGATACTGCGCCCACATCATCAAAAGCTGAATTAAACATGCGAATGATTTCAGATGATTCATTACTCACAATCGTATTGGTCTTCTTATCCCATAAAATCGGCACTGTGACACGGCCTGTATAATCTGGCTTTGCTTTGGTATAAAGCTCATACGCATAGTCTGCATGGATAACTGGGTCAGCAACGACGCCTGCACCATCTGCAAATGTCCAACCGTGCTCACCCATATAGGGATTAACCACGGATATTGGGATGAGGTCTTCTAAACCTTTGAGCTTACGATAAATCAAAGCACGATGCGCCCAAGGACACGCAAGCGACACATATAGATGGTAACGGTCAGGTTCGGCTTTAAAGCCCTCAATACCTGTTGGCCCTGCCCTGCCATCCACGGTCACCCAGTTTCTAAAGCCTGCGTCTTCACGCTCAAAACGTCCACCATTGGCTTCTGTCTCGTACCATTTGTCTTGCCATTGTCCGTCTACCAATAAGCCCATATTATTCTCCGACTATTTCTAATTTTCATTTGACGCTGTTAGGCATGACTGAATCTAAGTCATTACTATTATGACTCTCACTTCAGTTAGAGAGATATCATACCAGTTATAGGCTCTTATTCATTATAATTAACAATAAAAACTAAACTTATTAAATGATATATTTAGTAAATATACACAAAAAAATATTCTGTAGTGCTTAATATAGACTTCAATTCTAAATATAATAATAATAAGGCAAGATTATGATAAAAAAGACTTGCAAAGTCTGTGAAACTTGCTAAAATGCTCAACCTAAATAGGCGTATAGCTCAGTTGGTTAGAGCGCTACCTTGACATGGTAGAGGTCAGCAGTTCGAGTCTGCTTATGCCTACCAAATTTAGAAAGCCCCAATCTCACGATTGGGGCTTTTTTTTGTCCGTAAAATATGGGCTGTAGAAGAAAATGAAACTATACGTAGATTCAAATTTTCTTTTTTTCACTTTCAGCAAACGTCATCAAAAAACGTGTGTGCCTAAATTGTGCCTAAGTTGCGCCTGCTCTCTATTTTGCCTATCTTTCAGAGTAGCACTTTCGACCTCTACCCTAAATTATTTAAAACACTCTCAAGTGGCACAACAGGCGATTCATACGATAATGCCTTGGCTGAAATCATCAACAGGCTATATAAGTCTGAGATGATTGAGTACCTAAAAGAGCAGTGGCATGGGGTGAACGATGTTGAACTGGCAACCCTTGAATGGGTGGCACTTCGAGCACACTCTCGTCTTGCAAAGCTAAATCGATAGTTAATCGATTTTTAACGTTTCTCAGGTCTAATAAAGCCCGACTGCATAGTGCAATTGGTTATGTCTCACCTTTTGAGTTTGAAAAGCGGTATTATGATAATTTAGCCCTGTCAGGCATTGCTGATTGACTTAAGTAAACAGTCTCCGATATAGCCCGACAGATCACTACCCTTAGGGAATTCGAACATGATCCTGAAACTTAACGTCAAACTCCATTATCGACTCTCCGCGCCGATGGACCTTTTACTTCAGATCGAAGCCGCCGATCTTGTGGATCAGCGGGTGCGTTCGACCGAGATTTGGACATCAGACGTTGCGCATTTTTCACGGGTCGCCGCCGATGATGGCATAGGAGAGCGGATTTGGATCCGCGCCGAAGGGGATTTTAGCTGCACTTACATCGCAGAAATTGCCGTTGATCGTCCTATCTTGGACATATCGGCACTGCCCCAAACGCCACTCCACCTTTTGCCCGGAGAGACGATCAAACATTTGATGCCGTCTCGCTATTGCCCGTCAGACGAGTTCCAAGCCTTCGTGGACGCCGAGTTTGGCGATCTCGCTGGCGGCGCACGGATTGCCGCGATGCGTGATTGGATCGAGTCGGCGTTTAGCTATGTGCCCGGATCAAGCCACGCACAAACCACCGCGCTCGACAGCTTTGTTCAACGTCAGGGCGTATGCCGTGATTTTGCGCATGTTCTCGTGACACTAGCGCGTGCGTCGTCGATACCCGCTAGGTTTGCGAGTGTTTATGCGCCTGATGTGACGCCACAGGACTTCCATGCCGTGGCCGAAGTCTATCTCGGGGGAAGCTGGCACCTCATTGATCCGACCGGCATGGCAGATGCCGACACGATGGCACGCATCGGTGTTGGATCTGACGCTTCCAGCGTCGCGTTCTTAACCTCGTTCGGATCCATAGAATTGGTCAACCAATCGATATCCGTGACTAGACAAGCTTAGTATCCTGACCCTAGGCATGCGGGTCTGCATTTGAGACAATGACCGCTGCCATAACAGGAGGGAGGCGGCAGTGGTCTTGCTCAATCGGTTTCGCGCTCTTCACCCTGCGGATCAAGGTCTTCGTTCAACGAATCAAGGACAAGGTAGGCATGACATGTTGCGTGTCCAAGAATAAGCAAGACCAAGATCTACTACAAACGAGTAACGGCGTCGGTGTTATTGTCTTAAGACAGATACTGTCCCTCATGCACGATAAAAACTTTACTAAAGCGTCTCAGGCTGCTGCCTTTTTAGGACTGATCCCTATTCAATCTCTAAACCCATTTTCAAAATGGTATATTCGTTCAATGATTTATCAGTATATGTTCGATGCACTATACAGGCATCGCACTGCTAGTGTTAGATATGAACTTAATGACTATAAAATCGACAGCATGAGTCATTATGATCGAGCTGTCTGATTAAAACCTCCCATGTTATTTTCTACAATTTCTTCAGAATAGCTCAATTGACATTGTAGTTTAGCGAACTGGATTGCACTCAAAAAAGATCACATAAAAGTAGGCAACGTCGTTTTATGGATCACTTGTCTAACTGATAAGTGGGTATGTATGTCTTTAACGCTAGTAAGCTTATGTAGCTTACGAGTAAATTCTTCATAACCGTTGAGATCTGGGCTTACTACCTCTAATAAGTAATCGTAAGAGCCCGAAACAACATGTCCATTAATCACCTCATCCATCTCAGATAACGCTTTTTCAAAGGCTATAATTGATTCTTCTTGATGGTTGCTCAGACTAACTTCTACAAAAAAGCTCATCGTAATACCAACTTTAGCTTTGTTTACGTTCGCCTGATAGCCCTCTATATAAAACTCATCTTCTAAACGTTTCAAGCGCCTGGCACAAGGTGAGGGTGACAACCCTATTCGCTCGGCTAATTCAGCCGTTGATAAGCGTCCTTCTTTTTGAAGCACTTCCAAAATATGACGATCAATTTTATCCATAAATCACCTCTCTAGCGTTTTCAGCCAAAATTTTACAGTTATTTAGCATTATCCATCAAATAACTGTGAAATTGCAATCAATAAACAGAGATAAAGGCGTGGCTTTTGATTGATAATTGGTTTTTAAAGATAAGCATAAGAAATCAATATGAATACAGTATTTCAGTCCTCACCACGTAAAAAACCCTTATTCATAATGTCGCCGCTAATGAAAGGCTATGTGGCTATGATTATTGTGTTATTTATCTGGTCAGGCTTTGCATTAACTGTTCGAGCTGTTGGTGCGTCGTCGTTAAGCATTGCTGATGTCATGTTAATTCGATTTAGCGTGCCCCTACTTTTATTGACGCCATGGGTATTGTCCAGTTTGAAGGAAATCAAAAATATTAAATGGTCTGACATCACGTTTATTATGCTTGGCGGTGTTCCTTTTCTCTTGCTAGCCACTTTTGGCGCGAGCACTGCTCCTGCAGCTTACGTTGGCACTATTTTGACAGGGACGCCAGTATTCTTTGCTGCTCTCTTATCCTTTGTTTTTTATCGTCAACGAATCTCGCTGAGTAAATTTTTGGCATTTCTTCTTATTCTCTTTGGCATAGCCACTATGATTGTCGGGAATGCAAGGTCAATACCTGACAGTCTTCTACATGGCGCAGCCTTTTTACTGATAGCGAGTCTGGTTTGGGCGGGTTACACCTTAGGCTTAAAAAATACGAAATTGAGTCCAATAGCTGTTGCTATCGTACTTTCTTATACTTCATTTTTTGTGACATTGGTGATGGTACTATCTGGTATTTTGAAGACAAATCTAGGGGTGATTTCTTTTGACGACGCCCTACCTTTTATCTTAGTACAAGGTGTTGGCGTTGGTGTTATCTCAACCATTGGATTTTCTTATGCGGTCAATAAACTTGGTTCTATTCGCTCTTTGTTACTTGGTTCCCTGTCTCCCGGATTAACCGCATTACTCGCAGCGTTGGTACTTCATGAAGCCTTATCAATCGCAATGATATGCGGCATAGCGTTAAGCACAATTGGCGTCATTTTGTCTAATCGGGCAAAATAAATGAGGACATGTCCTCATTTTAAAGATGAAGATAAAAAAGAAATAAATTACCGTCAAACACTGTTTGGCAGAATTTAGCCACCTCTATCCCAGTTAGATTACTATTATTCGAATTGCTAACATGCCTTAGTATAAAGTAAGTATACGGGAGGAGTTTCATCGAATATGTGTACTACAGTGCCCAGGTAACCCTCCCAAACTTAAGACACCTAATAAATAGAATTAAGCTGCCTGACACCGTATCTGATTTATATAGGATTGACTATACATGAGAGTTATTCATGCTCGGCTTAATACAAAAAAGCCAGATGCATAAGGCATCTAGCTCATTGAAAACCATCAATCTATTTTAGAACGAGACAGATTAAAAAATCATATGAGCACATAGTGCAATAATCGGTAATGAGATAATAGTTCTCAATAGGAAAATCACTAATAACTGTAAGAAACTAACTGGAATCTTTGTTCCTAAAATCAATCCGCCTACTTCCGACATATAGATCAATTGAGATACTGACAAGCAAGCGATGACAAACCGAGTTAATTCTGATTCTATTGAAGAGCCGATAATAGCAGGTAAAAACATATCGGCAAAACCGACCATAATGGTTTTTGACATTTCTGCTGCAAAAGGTATATTCAATAACTCTAAGAAGGGGATAAACGGCATACCTAAATAATCAAATACAGGTGTTTCTTCTGCAACGATTAAGCCCATCGTCCCGATTGCCATAACGACAGGTAATATTCCGATCCACATATCCAAAATATTCTTTAACCCATCCTTTAAGAAAGTAGAAAAGCTTGGACTTTTTTCTGCTTTGTGAACGGCTTTATGTAAACTATGGGTAAATAATGTTTTTCCTTCAGGGATGGTTTCATGATCTCTATCACTGTTTTCTACTACATACGTATCTTCAATTCTAGATAAAGGCAGTAATCTTGGTACTATTAAAGCACAAACGATCCCGCATAAAGCCACGACCCCAATCATATTGAGAAAGTAAGTTTCTAGCTTAACTTGAGAGATGACAACCAAACAGAATGTAATCGATACTGCTGAAAAGCTTGTCGCAATAACGGCTGCTTCTTTTTTGGTATAAAATCCGCCTTCCAATTGTTTATCGGTCAATAATACACCAATAGTGCCATCACCCAACCATGAGGTTAGACAATCTACAGAGGACCTACCGGGCAAACCAAATAGAGGTCTCATTACTTTACTTAATAAAACACCAAAAAACTCTAATAAGCCAAAATCAAGTAGTAATGGTAGCAATAATCCAGCTAAGAAAAATACGATAAAAAGTATTGGCATTAGTTCATATAATATTAAGCCGCCAATATTGTCTGAATATATTGCCTCAAACCCAAATTTGAAATAGGTAACGACAACAAAAAACGCACCAAGCATTCTAATAATAAGCCAAGGGGTTGTGACGTTCAGTAAGTTGTTTAAAAATGCATTATTCAAAATCAATGAAGGTTTCATGATTTTAGTATACAACGTACAACACAGTGTAATCATAATTGAGATTACAACAAGCAATGGTAAAATATCACCCATGTACCCTTGTATATAATCCTTTAACACAGAGATAGGAATGGTGAATCCTTCTGCATATGATACAAATTTACCATCTACATAGGGAATTGGAAATACGAAAAGCATCAAACCTATTATAGAGGGTATAAAGAATTTTAAAAATTGTTTGATATTGATATTGCTAACATCTTGACTTGAAGAACTAGCTTTAATAATGTCCATATTATTGTTACTCGCAGTCCATTTTTTAACTAACCTAAATATTTTCAATACATATATTTAGGTTAGATGCTTTAACTTATTTTAAATATTTAATATTAGTAATTCTTTAAAAGAGACTGTGTCACTTTTTCTAAAATTTTAAATATTCTGGTTGAGTCATCTTTTGAATTGTTATACAAAGGATTGATTTCTGCCATTTCCCAACAGCATACTTTCTTATTCTTGATTAGCTCTATGTTAAGTTGCATGGCTTGTTCGTATGACAGACCGTTCATTGCAGGCGTACCGGTTCCTGGCACATACAAAGGGTCCACGCTGTCAACATCGAATGAGACATAAATGTGATCGCAGTATTCTAGTTTCTTAAAGATTTCCTCTACTGTGGAACTGATGCCTTTTTGAGTTATCTCAGCAACGCTATATAAAGGGATCTTGTGTCTTCTAATTAAATCCATCTCTTCTTCTTGATAGTCTCTAACGGCACAGAAAACCACATTCTCTGGCTTGATTGAGGGTTCATCAGAAGCCATGAATTTCAATCTCTCCCAATACTCTTTTTCTTTTTCAGAAAGCTCGTTGCGCTGGCATTCTAAATTATCGATCGCACAAGCCATCGCCAAAGGCATACCATGCATATTTCCTGAGCCACTGGTGTAGGGTGAATGAAAGTCAGCGTGTGCATCTATATAGACCACACCAATTTCAGCATCAGGATGCGCCATTTTTAGGCCATGCATCGTTCCTGCGCAGCTAGAGTGGTCTCCAGCTAAAACGATGGGGAATTTATTCTCATTTCTGATATCTTTTATTTTATGTGCTAACTTAGAGATAATCGGTTCAATCACATCAGCATATTTTGCATGCGCAAATTGTGATTCCCCTTCACTATTACTATCGTCCTCAATACTGTCGAATTGCAATTTTTCAAAATAATCTGCATTAAGCTCTTTCGATGACGCTTTTAATGCATCAATTCCTAAAGAGGCGCCTTTTTTATATCCTGCGATATCTGAATAAACCTCTACTATTCTTATATTTTTCATCATATCAGTCATGATTTTGTCTCTATTAAATAAAATAATTTTTACATCATTTAAATTAAATTCATTTTTATATATTAAAGCTCTTGAAAATTAGCAGATAGATTTAAAAAATAAACATATCCATAACTATCCAAGATCCTTGATAAACATAGATAAAATTAAAAAACGATGTTGGTTTCAAACCTTATACAAAATTAGAAGTACTTTTAGAAGCACTTATCGTTTTGTAGTATTAATTACTGTTGCATTAATCACTTACAACATAGCCACAGATTCAGCTTCATTCGTCACTAGGCTATGATCTTTGCTATGCTCTTTTACTACCGAATATAGATTTTTAGGGTCAGCTTGCTGAGGGATCATATCTAAAATCTCATACCCTCCCTGCTTTTTGATCAAGTCGCGTAAAAATACCAATGCCGTAAAGTCTTCTGATGCAAACCCAACGCCATCAAACACGACTAGATCATCATCTGACGTTCGAGCTTGCACTTCACCTTTGAGGATGCGATGAAACTCAGTAACAGGGAAGTCGCTTGATAGATTTTGGATTTCCCCCTCAATGCGTGTCTGAGGCTCAAACTCCACAATCACATGATCTGCTCGCATTAAAATATTGCTGTCCAGCTCTGTCTTACCAGGACAATCACCGCCTATCGCATTGATATAAACACCTTTTTTGATTATATCGTCGCGTAAAATAGTGGCGTTGGTTTTGTCAGCCGTACAGGTAGTAATGATCTCTGCCCCTAAAACAGCTTCCTCTAATGTGCGACAAATAATCACTTTCAAACCTGAGTCTGAAAGGTTATCAGCCGTTTTCTGCGAGGCCGCTGGATCAACATCATACAAACGAACTTCTGAGATACCCATTATGGCTTTCATACCCAATGCTTGAAATTCAGACTGAGCACCGTTTCCTATTAACGCCAGTTTTGTAACGCCTTTTGGGGCACAATGTTTGGCCAACATAGCTGATGTGGCAGCCGTACGTAATGCCGTCAGGATACACATCTCTGTCAGCAAAATAGGATAGCCATTTTCGACGTCAGACAAGATGCCCATCGCCGCTACGGTCTGTAAGTTTCGTTTGGTATTGATTGGATGACCATTGACATATTTGCAAGCAAACATCTCTCCATCGCTGACTGGCATCAACTCGATGACACCGTCTTTGGAATGCGAAGCAAAGCGAGAAGATTTTTCAAATTGATCCCAACGAAGATAATCTTTTTCTAAAGCATCCACTAGATCTGTAATACATTGCTCAACGCCATAATCATGAATCATTTTAGCCATCGCTTGTACACTAACGAATGGAACCCCTTCCTTGGGTGGTACGATAAATTTAGACATTAATGCTGTTCCTTTTCATGAATATTGTTTATTGAACCGACAATTAATATCCTACCAACTATAATTGTCAGTTAAAATGTCAATAAGTTATTAAATATGGGCCTATTTTTGACATATTGTTAGATACTACTTAGCATAATGTCAAAATTCAATGAAGGAAGCGTTTTTATGGCGTACTACACTTATGATTCTTTAGATAGCGAACTGATATCTGAACTTCGACAAGATGGTCGAGCAACCATCTCAAACCTTGCTAAAAAACTCAAAGTCTCTCGTGCCACTGTCCAAAACAGATTGGATAGACTGATGCATAACGGCGCTATTTTAGGATTTACGATTCGAGTGCATGAGGCACTAGATAAAGAAACCGTCAAAGCGATGATGATGATTGAAGTAACAGGAAAGTCTACGTCACAAGTGATTAGGAAACTGCGAGGTATCCCACAACTGATTAAGCTACATACGACCAATGGGGCATGGGACTTGGTAGGAGAGATACACACCACAAGCTTGAGAGAGTTTGATGAAGTGCTGCGTCAAGTCAGAGAGATTGATGGCATTCTTAATAGCGAAACCAGTGTTCTGCTTTCGAGTTTGTAATATAGTCAATCCTCTATAAACTGGATACGGTGTCAGTCACGCTCTAAGGATGCAATTCCCTAATGAGGATTTGAGCCTTTGGCTGTAGCCCACGTAATTCCAATGGGTATAGGCTTTTATATTGAATTAGTGTACATCTGAATCTACTCAATTGGCTTGATGGTGTTTGACTAGGTTATTAGGTAATCATTAAAGTATAGACCTCTAAAACTCCTACGCTTCAATGATCGGAGTGATTCACCGCTGACTATTTAAACTATGTTTCAGTACTGGCAACCCAATAAAAACTCATATCTTTTTTTAAAGGTACAATTTTTTAAAGGTACAGTTGCAAGTGTATGACCTTCATTTTCAGTGAATTTAATTTGAATGCGCATGAACACAGGTAATACGCTTCATATTTTTATCAGTTATACGCAGAGAATAAGCAATAAAAACAATACAGTGATGTACTGACAGCGATATTCAAGAGGCACCGATTCTCATCCATATTGTCACGCCTGTGTAGGCAATGATTTTTGATGATGCAGGGCATACAAGTGCCGTTAGCAACCAAGGCAAGTAGTGATATAATGTCCCAATTATCGATATTTTATGAAAGGTTTACATTATGGCTCGTACAGCTAGCGCATTGCATATTTTAGTAAAACACAAAGAGCAGGCTGAAGACATTATTGCCAAGCTCAAAAAAGGCGCCAAGTTTGATGTACTGGCTAAAAAACACTCAACCTGCCCATCAGGTAAAAAAGGCGGCAGCTTAGGTGAGTTTGAAAAAGGTGACATGGTACCGCCATTTGACAAAGTCTGCTTCAGCGGCGAACTCTTCACCCCACATTTAGTGAAAACCAAATTTGGCTGGCACGTGGTTAAAGTGCTTTACAGGACGTAAGCACTAGCGCCGGAGCTTTTGGTGGTAGCTGACTGAAAGATGCCTTAAACATTGTCCTGACTCATATATGATCTAAAACAACTTACAATCTAATGTCAGTGTCATAGCTAATAACATAAGAGGCTATCCTAGATTTTTTTACTTATCTAGGATAGCCCCGCTAACTATCATCTAAGATATTATGGACAGAGTAGAGGTCAGCATTTCGAGTCTGCTTATGCTTACCAAACCCAGAAAGCCCCAATCTTAAGATTGGGGCTTTTTTTGTCTGTAAAGTGTGCGCTGTAGAAGGAAAATTCGTACTTGAATCACATCCTAAGCACAACTATTTAATCAAGAAATATAACTATTAATTGATAAGGAATGATAAGCCTAAATTACCACCTTGATCACCACTGTTACCACCGAAAGCACTATTTAATCCAAATTTACCATCTAGCGTCGTATAGTTAACCCCTAGCGCATAGCCTGTCTCACCAGACCAAGTACCTCCTGCTAAGCCAACACTAAACTTACCTGGAACGTCTGAATACTTAAGACCAGCAAATGCTAATGATGATGCTATTGCCTTATTTTGACGATCCTCTAATGCATTGATTTCACGATCTGTATAACCAAATGCTTCAGCCTGACTTTGGAACAATTGACCACCGTTCACGGCATCAGTTGAAGTAGCAGAGAGCTGACCTGCGCCTACATTTCGTACCACGTTACCGCCCATATTAACTGCAGCACCCTGACTAACAGTGAGTGACTGCGATACTTCTAAGGTTTGCGTATCTAGGTTTTGCGTACTGATATCATCAGGTCTAAAAGTATTGGTTAGAACTAACTCATTGGCAGTCACAGTGCCCGTTACTGATAGGTTACCAGTCGTATTTATATCACCAGTATTATTGATACCGTTCGTAGTCGTTTGACCTGTTGCTGTCAAATCGGTCGTCGTCACACTGTCTGTACTGATAGCACCTGTGTTAGCAATACCGTTCGT
This sequence comes from Psychrobacter glaciei, assembly GCF_014652895.1. Lineage (GTDB taxonomy): Bacteria > Pseudomonadota > Gammaproteobacteria > Pseudomonadales > Moraxellaceae > Psychrobacter > Psychrobacter glaciei. The sequence goes on along the minus strand of NZ_BMZR01000003.1, from coordinate 992 downwards.
AGTCGTTTGACCTGCCACACTTAACGTATTACCTAATGTAGCCGCACCAGTATTCGTTAAAGTACCTGAGTTGGTTAGGTTACCAGTGTTGGCTAGCAGACCGGTGTTACGAATACCATTGGTAGTCGTTTGACCTGCCACACTTAACGTATTGCCTAATGTAGCCGCACCCGTATTGGTCAGAGTACCTGAGTTGGTTAGGTTACCAGTGTTGGCTAGAAGACCGGTGTTAGCAATACCCTTCGTAGTCGTTTTACCTGCCACGCTTAGCGTGTTTTGTAAGGTAGTTGCACCAGTGTTCGTTAGCGTACCTGAGTTGGTCAAGTTACCAGTGTTGGCTAGCAGACCGGTGTTAGCAATACCATTAGTAGTCGTTTGGCCTGTTGCTGTAAAATCAGTAGTAGTCAGACTGTCTGTACTGATAGCACCTGTATTAGCTATACCATTCGTGGTCGTTTGACCCGCTACGCTTAGCGTATTTTGTAAGGTAGTTGCACCAGTGTTCGTTAGTGTACCTGAGTTGGTTAAATTACCTGTGTTGGCTAGTAGTCCGGTGTTATCCAAACCATTGGTGCTAGATTGGCCTGCAACACTTAGCGTGTCTTGTAGTTCAGTAGCGCCAGTATTGGTTAGCGTGCCTGAGTTGGTTAAATTACCAGTGTTGGCAAGCAGTCCGGTGTTATCCAAACCATTGGTGCTAGATTGGCCTGCAACACTTAATGTGTCTTGTAGTTCAGTAGCGCCAGTATTGGTTAGCGTGCCTGAGTTGGTTAAATTACCAGTGTTGGCTAGAAGTCCGGTGTTATCAATACCATTAGTGCTAGATTGGCCTGCCACGCTTAGCGTGTCCTGCAAGGTAGTTGCACCAGTGTTCGTTAGCGTGCCTGAGTTGGTTAAATTACCAGTGTTGGCTAGAAGACCGGTGTTATCCAAACCATTGGTGCTAGATTGGCCTGCAACACTTAATGTGTCTTGTAGTTCAGTAGCGCCAG
>NZ_BMZR01000002.1 GCF_014652895.1 Psychrobacter glaciei | reverse complement strand
CTCGTTACTTCCAGCTCGTCTTGATGAGGGCGTATTATAGACGCTTTAAATCTCGTGTCAACCATTTTACTGAAGGTTTTTAGATTAATTTTGCGATACTTATAATACTTTATATATTTCAATTATTTAGCTACAAATTATTAAAAGTTGAAGTTAGATTCTAAACATAGTCTTTGGCGTTTAGCTCCTATCTATTATAGATAAGCTCAGCCTACTTATAAATAAGCTCAGTCTGCCCCTCAAAAACTGTGAATCATTTTATTACGCTATGAAATATACAGTTCATCTGTAGCTACGGATCACCCCTACATTCATCACTCTTGATATTGATCAAAGCACACCTATATATAGAAGGTGACCTAATCCCTTGCTATCTAGTGTTTATAGACGGTTTTTGCTATAATAGCCGCTTTTATAACATTGCTTAAGAGCAGTTCTGCTTAACCTTAATATAGAAGGCAGCTTGTTTTCTATTATCGTGACGCGATTATATGTCTGCGCTTTTAAGTAATGCCTATCTCTTACAACATATCACAGTGGTTGGATATAATTGACGCAGTCTTACGGTTACATGATTGATTGTTGCAATCATCACTGCCAACGGACGCAAAAAGGTGAATAGATTATGGTAGCGATTACTTTACCCGATGGTAGCGTAAAACAGTTTGAAGGCAACACGACTGTCATGGAAGTGGCACAAAGTATTGGTGCAGGACTTGCCAAAGCGACGGTTGCGGGACGTGTAGATGGTCAGTTGGTTGATGCCTCTGATCCAATCACCCGTGATGCCAAGGTGGAAATCGTTACCCCAAAAGATGCTGATGGTGTCGATATCATTCGTCACTCGGCGGCCCATCTATTAGGGCACGCAGTCAAGCAGCTCTATCCTGATGTAAAAATGGTCATCGGTCCAGTAATCGAAGACGGCTTTTATTATGACATTTATAGTGAGACGCCATTCACACCTGAAAATATGGAAGCCATAGAAAAACGCATGGTGCAGTTGATAAAGCAGGACTATGACGTCATAAAGAAGATAACGCCACGTGCTGAAGTGATTAATATTTTTGAAGAGCGCGGCGAAGACTATAAGCTCAAGCTGATTAATGATATGCCCGGTGAAGAAGCTTTCGGTCTATATCATCATCAAGAATACGTCGATATGTGCCGTGGCCCGCATGTGCCAAACACGCGATTCTTGAAAGTATTTAAATTGACGAAAATGTCTGGTGCTTATTGGCGCGGTGATGCTAAGAATGAGCAGCTGCAACGTATCTATGGTACAGCATGGGCGGATAAGAAAGATCTAAAAGCGTATATCCAGCGTATTGAAGAAGCTGAAAAACGTGACCATCGTAAGATTGGTAAAGCGCTTAATTTGTTTCATATGCAAGAGCAAGCACCCGGCATGGTGTTCTGGCATGCCAATGGCTGGACGATCTATCAAGTACTTGAGCAATATATGCGCAAAGTACAATACGATAATGGCTATGAAGAAATCAAAACGCCACAAATTGTTGATCGTAGCTTGTGGGAGCGTTCTGGACATTGGGGCAACTATGCCACCAACATGTTTACAACATCGAGTGAAAACCGTGATTATGCGGTAAAACCGATGAACTGCCCTTGCCACGTACAAGTCTTTAATCAAGGTCTCAAGTCTTACCGTGATTTGCCTTTACGTATGGCAGAGTTTGGCTCATGTCACCGCAACGAGCCATCAGGCTCATTGCATGGTTTGATGCGTGTTCGTGGTTTCACTCAAGATGACGCGCATATCTTCTGTACGCAAGCGCAGATTCAGCAAGAAGTCGCTGATTTCATTAAGCTAACGCTTGCTGTCTATGAAGATTTCGGCTTCGATAACATTATTATGAAACTCTCGACACGTCCTGAAAAACGCGTCGGTAGCGATGAGTCTTGGGACTTTGCCGAAAAAGCTTTGGCCGATGCACTTGATAATTCAGGGCTTGATTGGGATTATCTGCCAGGTGAAGGCGCGTTTTATGGTCCGAAGATTGAATTCAGTCTAAAAGACTCGTTAGGTCGCGTGTGGCAGTGCGGTACCATTCAGGTTGATCCGAATATGCCAGAGCGCCTCGATGCGGAATTTGTTAACGAGCAAAATGAGCGCGAAGTACCTATTATGCTACACCGTGCAATCTTGGGTTCGTTCGAGCGTTTTATCGGTATCCTGATTGAGAATTATGCTGGTTGGATGCCAGTATGGCTAGCACCACAGCAAGTAGTCGTCATGAATATAACCGATAAACAAGGCGAAGCTTGTGAAAACGTCGTCAGTGAACTAAAAAATGCAGGTTTGCGCGCCATTAGTGACTTGCGTAACGAAAAGATTGGATTTAAGATACGAGAGAAAACATTAGAACGTATTCCCTATATGCTAGTATTAGGGGATAAAGAAGTCGAATCGGGCAGTGTTAATGTCCGTACTCGCGAAGGTGAAAACCTTGGCGTGATGAGCGTTCCTGAATTTATTGCATTAGTACAGACAGCTGTCGCTGAGAAAGGCCGACAGAACCCAAAAACAGATGAGGAGTAATACCTATTAAACAGTCCAACCGTTTGAACATCAACGAAGATATCAGTGCCAAAGAAGTCCGTCTGGTCAAAGAAGACGGTGAACAAATGGGCGTGGTCGATATCGACACCGCGATGAAAGCGGCACGTGAAGACAGTCTAGATTTGGTTGAATTGGTTCCTGAAGCTAAGCCGCCAGTATGTAAAATCATGGATTATAAGCATTTCCTCTATGATCAAAAGCAAAAGGCAAAAGAAGCCAAGAAAAACCAGAAGCAGACTCAGCTCAAAGAGATGAAGCTACGTCCAAGTACCGAAGAAGCCGATTATCAGGTTAAACTGAGAAAAATCGTTAGCTTTTTGGAAGATCAAGACAAAGTTAAAATTAGCATCCGTTTCCGCGGACGTGAAATGGCGCACCAAGATATTGGTCGCAAACAACTTGATCGTATCATTGAAGATACCGCTGATATCTCAAACGTCGAGCAGTACCCTAAGATGGAAGGTCGTCAAATGGGTATGCTGCTTGGACCAACTAAGAAAAAGTAATCTATTCGTTAGATGACTGTTAGTGGTGGCTGTGAGTTGACATAGTTGTAAGTCGACGTAGATATTTATAATCTTAACCATCAATATGCTGCGGGATATTGGTGGTTTTTTACTATTTAACCTTACAAATAATAGTGTCATAGATGGTTTCATAGATATATTAAACTGACCGTGATTTACAAAATCTGTCTTCTCAGTCTTTTAATTACAAGGTAGTCTAAAGGTCTGTTGTATATCCATTTCTTCCTATGCAAAAAACCCTGTGCAAATAAAAATTATCAAATGTATAAAGATACCGTGTACCACGACTATTAACGTTGTTGGCAAAAAACACTGCCTCTCTCAGATATTATAGGAAACTTCATGCAAGAATTGACCCCACCCGAAAACGCCTCTACGCCAAGTATCTCTCTAACACCACCTGAACCGGTTAAAGAAATACAAAAAAGTGAAGCTGATCAGATGGTCAAGTTGGATGAAAACCAAATCCCAGAACTTGATGCCAAGGTCGATGCGTTCGTCGATCATGTACTGAATAACTCTGTACGTAGCGCTGAGTTTCAACAAAACGTGCAATCTATTCATAATTTAGGCAATAAAGAAATCCGCGAATCAGCACAAATATCCAACCGTATGTTGGAGTTGCCTGCGAAAAGCCTCAATGACAGCTTGTTCGATAACTCCCCTATTGCAAAATCATTGACTGAGTTACGCGGTATCGTCGAAGATTTGGATCCGAGCAAAAAAGAGCTGACCAGCTCACGTAAATTATTCGGTCTCATTCCATTTGGCAATAAAGTACAAGATTACTTCCGCCAATATGAATCAGCACAATCGCATATCAATGCGGTTGTTACCAGCCTCTATAATGGTAAAGATGAGCTACTCAAAGACAATGCGATGATTGAGCAAGAAAAAGTCAATATGTGGGAATTGATGCAATCTATTCGCCAGTATGTCTACGTCGGCAAAAAAATCGATGAGCAACTAGAGCAAAAAGTCTATGCAATCGAAGCAACTGATCCTGAAAAAGCTCGTATTATTAAAGAAGAGATGCTGTTTTATGTACGTCAAAAAAATACGGACTTTTTAACCCAGTTGGCGGTTAATGTCCAAGGTTATCTGGCGCTTGATACCATTCGTAGAAACAATCTAGAGTTGATTAAAGGGGTGGATCGAGCAACCACAACCACCGTATCTGCGCTACGTACGGCTGTCGTCGTTGCACAAGCGATGACCAATCAGAAACTAGTACTTGATCAAATTACTGCTTTAAACAAAACGACAAGCAGCTTAATTGAGTCAACATCAGCCATGCTCAAACGCCAGTCTGGTGAAATTCATGAGCAAGCAACCAGTAGCACTATTGAGCTTGATAAACTACAAAATGCCTTTAATAATGTCTATGATACGATGGATATGATCAGTAATTACAAAATTGAAGCGCTAGAAAATATGAAGCAGACGGTCAATACCTTGACCACTGAAGTCGATAAAGCCCAAAAATATTTGGATAAGTCTAATCAAACGACGGTATTAGAAGTATCGAAAGAGATAGATAGTAAAAAAATAACCAATAAATCAAGTACAGTCGATATCGACATTTGATTTTTTGATAGTTGTTGCCGATTAAAGATGACAACTTCCTGCTACCGAATACACTTAAGACAATTGACGCAAGATATTGCCATGTCGTTCGTGTTAAGATAGCCATTATTAATAATTTTAAAAATAGATACGGTAATTTATGAGTTGGAACGATCCAAACGCCTCAAGTGAGGCAAAAAAATATGACAATCCCATTCCTAGTCGTGAGCTGATACTCGGCACGATTAATGAGCATGGCGAAGTCACGCATCAACAATTGGCAAAAGCCTTTAATATTGATGATCCTGATCAGTTTGACGCTTTAGGCAATCGCCTAAAAGCAATGGCACGCGATGGACAAGTAAACCGAGAAGGTCGTCCTTATCGCTACCGCACAGTGACCAAGCAAGATATCGTAACGGGTACAGTATCCGCGCATCCAAAAGGTTTTGGTTTCGTGTTACTAAGCGACATGCCTGACCTATTCTTGCACGAAAAACAAATGCGCTGGGTCTTTAATGGCGATACCGTTGAAGCGGTTGGCACCTCAACGGATAACCGTGGTCGTACCGAAGGGCGTATCGTCGATGTCGTCGAACGTCGTCAAAATAATTTCATCGGTACGCTTGCGCGTGATGAAGATGGCTACTGTGTCGAGCTTGGCAGTCCCAATAACCATCAGCCGATTACAGTGACTGAAGAAAATGTGCAAGCTCTCGAAGTTAAGCAAGGCGCACCAGTCAAAGTAGATATCATCGACTGGCCAAATCAGCATGAGTTTGCTACTGGTAAAATCACTGAAGTCTTATCTGATGATAACGATCGTGAATTAATCATCGAGACTACCCTGCTCAACTACGACATTCCGTCTGATTTCAGTGAAGCGACGCTTAAACAGGCCAATGACTATAAAGAGCCGACTGAAAAAGATATAAAAGGTCGTACGGACTTGCGTGATTTGCCCCTCATTACTATCGATGGTGAAGATGCGCGTGACTTTGATGATGCGGTATTCGCTGAAAAGCGCTCTGGTGGTAACTACCGTGTCTTGGTAGCGATTGCTGATGTGAGTCATTACGTCACCCCAAATTCGCCACTTGATCAAGATGCTTACGAGCGTGGGACGTCAGTATATTTCCCACATCGCGTGATCCCGATGCTTCCTGAAGTACTGTCTAACGGTCTATGCTCATTGAACCCAGACCTTGATCGTCTGTGTATGGTTGCTGATATCAAGATATCTCGCGCAGGCAAGGTCACCGGTTATGATTTTTATCCTGGGGTGATTCATTCACAAGCACGCTTGACTTATAACCAAGTGAATGCCTATCTTGAGAATCCAAAAGATCCTAGTATCCCTGATTCATTAACAGGCAATAAGGCAGTCAAAAAATCTGTCGATACCCTGCATCAATTGTATGAGCTACTACTGCAAAAGCGTGAAGAGCGTCATGCAATGGAGTTTGAGACGGTTGAAACTTATATCAAGTTCAATGAAAAAGGTGGTATCGCAGCCATCTTACCGCGTACTCGTGGTGATGCGCATAAGCTTATTGAAGAGTGTATGCTGCTCGCCAATACCTGTGCCGCCAATTTTGCGCTAAAAAATGAGCTACCGGTCTTATATCGTAACCATGATAAACCTGATGGCGAAAAATCGTTACGTGTCCATGAATATGCGAAAAACTTTGGTTTAAGCTTCCCAGAAGAAAACCCAACGCAAGCGGATTACCAGCGGATTATCGAAGCCACCAAAGAGAGACCCGATGCGATTAGTATTCACAGCATGCTATTGCGCTCAATGATGCAAGCGAATTATTCGCCTGACAATATTGGTCACTTTGGTTTGGCTTATGACGAGTATAGCCACTTTACCTCGCCGATTCGCCGTTATCCTGACCTCATGCTGCATCGCGCGATTAAAGCAAAAGTGACTAAAAGTCAGCAGCCAGTGATGGAATTCTCTTTAGAAGGTGCTGGCACACAGACGTCAGATACTGAACGCCGTGCTGAGAAAGCATCGCGCTACGTAGAGTCTTGGCTCAAGTGTCATTATATGAAAGATCACGTCGGTGAAGAGTTCGACGGTGTGGTGACGACGGTTACTAGCTTCGGTCTATTTGTGACCTTAACCGACCTATATATCGATGGCTTGGTTCATATCTCTAATGTCGGCGATGACTTCTTTGTCTATGATGAGCAGCAACAGCAACTCATTGGTAAAGATAAAGGCACGTTATTTGGCTTGGGCGATTTGGTCAAAGTAAAAGTAGCTGGAGTCAATATGGATCTGCTACAAATCGACTTTGATCTTAAAGCGAAGTTGCAATCTAGCGAGATGAATCAAACGAAAAAAGATCAGCCAAAGAAGAGCCCCGCTAGAAAAAGCAGTAGCCGAAACAATAAAGGCGCAAGCAAAAAAAGCTAACTCTCAATAAGAACTGATCGTAATAAAAAAGGCTAAAGTTTATCTTTAGCCTTTTTTTGTGCGCGATGAATAAGTGATAACTGGTCAACTACTGCGCGTCGCTCATCTGCTCTACGCGCTCTTGATTGAGCTGCTCTGCTTGCTCTATTTGGGCAGTGGCATTATCGAGAATGGCTTTAGGCTGCTTACCAAGAGGCTGGCTTGCGATATCGGTGTTGGTGTTCACGGTATCTTCAGAGCTGATAGCAGTAGCCGGCGATGTGGTGCTACTGGTCGCCGCCGCTATCCGACTCTCGTGGCGATTGCTATTAAACATGTTAAAACCAATTAAGAGAACAATACCAGCTAGGGCGAATATAATCAGATGCTTCATTTGCATAAAAATGTCTCGTATATTTTATATGATAACGGTCTTATACGTTTCACTGCATTTTTTATGCCTAGTTTTGAGATTGCTCAGATATTTACTCTTGCGGACTATTATTACTCAATAAATCAGTCTCATCTGAATTTTCAGCAATTTCTTGTTCGACTTTTTCCATTAACTTTTCGTCAGGACGGGCGCTCAACACCTCTTCAGCATTACGTCCTTGTAGGATATATTTAGCGCGGGCTTTGGCTTGTTTTTTGTCTTTGTCATCAGCACTGCTATTATCGACTTCATTGATATCTATAGATCCTGGTGTCGTCGGTGTAATCGTCATATCAGCATTAGTCCCATTAGCTTGGTTAGAGCGGTTATTGCCTTGCAGATGCTCCAAGGCTTTTTCTAACTCATCATTAAAACGTAGACGATAGATGGGTTCAGGGAGACTAAATCCTTCGTTTTCTAAGGCGTGCTTGGTTTCGCGTATAGCAATACTGCGTGCTTTGGCAAAATCAGTTTCTGATTGATCCACCCAGATCTGAAACTCTAGAATAATATTGGAGTCGCCAACATTGGTAATGACCGCAATGGCTTTGGGTTCATCTAAGACAAAATCCAGCTGACATATCGCATCGATACCAACTTTAATGGCCGCAAGTGGGTCGTCATTGGCATCGACACCCAACTCAAAGGTAAAGCGCCGTTCAGGGTTTTTGGTGTAATTTAGAATAGTGCCTTTAAAGACTTCGGCATTTGGGATACGTAGCTGATTGCCATCTAAAGTCATCAAAATCGTCGCACGTGACGTCAAACGCACCACAATGCCTTCTTGCCCGTTGATGACAATCTGATCACGAGCGCGAAACGGCTGACGAATACTCAGCATCAAAGAGGCAATATAGTTCTCAATGGTATCTTTGACCGCAAAACCAACCGCGATACCAATGACACCAGCACCGCCAAGTAACGTGCCTAATATCGTCTCTGCCCCTATCAAACTCAGCGCCAAAATTAAACCAAAAATAATAAAGATTACTTTGACGGTTTGTGCCAACAGTTCAGCGACGAAAGGATTGGGCGTGAGCCGTTGCCACATTTTTTTTCGATTCGAAAACCAACTACCAAACCATGTGACCAAGCCAAAGATAACAATACCAACCAACAGTAAGGGCACGGCTTTGACTAGGTTTTTAACTTGTGCTTTAAGACCTTGATAAACCGTCGTGACATTATCCTGAACATCCAGCGTTCGATTGATATTGTCCTCGACGGTGACCACATCCGTCAAACGATTGGTCAAATTAATGGCTTGTTGCGCCTTTTTTTCGTTGGGAGTTTCTCCTGCTAACGTCACAACGCCTTGAGTAACGCTGACACTGACCGCCTGCAGCCCTTCTATTTCAGAAAAAATACCGTTGATACGTTGACGAATGTCATTGTCTTTTAGAGGGGTAGGTGTGGTTTCGATTTGAGCATTGTTGGTACTCTCGCCACTAATCACAGGTGGATCGGCAGGAGGTGGCAAACTTTGTGAGTCGGCTTCTACAGAGGTCTCGCCTTCTGTGGCAACAGGATTAGGCACTTCTTCTAGCGTACTCTCTATACCCAAGGCCGTCGTGACACTTGCTATATCTTCACCAGCAGCGTAAGCGGGTAAAGTAAAAACGAGGCTTAGTAGTAACAGCAGCTGACCCCATACCGTTAAAAACTTGCGTGTCATTAGGCGGTCAAGATAAGCGGCCATAAGCATCCTTTGCTCAGTGTTTTTGCTGGGTAATATTACGATTAAAAACTAGCAAGTGTCCTCAGTCTAAACGTGCAGAACTTAATGGGAGCAACTAAATGGGCTAAAAATTAATATAGCCCATTATTAACCATTTAAACCCATTAATTGTCTAAATCAATTAGCTATCTAAATAACGTTGTGCTTCCGCTAAGTCCAACGTGCCTTCATAGATAGCGCGGCCAGTAATAATGCCTTCAATACAATCACCATAAGGCTTAAGCAATTCGATATCTTGCATATTGGTCACACCGCCCGAAGCAATCACTGGCAAGCCACCTTCGCGCGCCAAATTGACTGTCTGCTCGACGTTGACACCCTGCATCATGCCGTCACGGGCAATATCAGTATAAACGATTGAAGACACGCCCACATCGGCAAAGCGTTTGGCAAGCTCGGTGGCTTTGGTGTCTGTCACATTCGCCCAGCCATGAGTCGCCACCATGCCGTCTTTGGCATCGATACCTACGATAATATGTCCAGCAAACTCGCGGCAAGCCTCGGTCACAAAATCAGGATCTTCAACCGCTTTGGTGCCAATAATAATATAGGTCAATCCGGCAGTGATGTACTGCTCAATGGTATTCATATTACGCACACCGCCGCCCAATTGAATAGGCAGCTGCGGAAAAGCTTTGGCGATGTCGTTGACGACTTGCTTATGTACTGGCACACCATCAAATGCGCCGTTCAAATCGACCAGATGTAACCGGCGCGCGCCCTCATTTACCCAACGTGCTGCTACAGCGACAGGGTCATCTGAAAACACCGTATCATCTTCCATACGGCCTTGTTTTAAGCGCACACATTTACCATCTTTTAAATCAATAGCGGGGATAATGACAGGGACAGCACACATATAGCATTCCTTATAAAACGTAATATTAAAAAATAAGAATAAACGGCAAAGTAAAACAATAAATCAGTTAAACAGTGATAAGCAAGTCTAATTCAACAGATGATCTGATAGAAATTGGCTCTCCAAATCGACTCACGATTATCTTAAAAACTTTATGATCGTATAGTATGAATAAATAAAAACATCGACAACCATAACCATAAGTTTGAGCACTCGAAGGTACTAGCAACATTAGGTAAATTCAATTACTAACTGGCAATTTTAGGTCAATTTAGCGTATAATCCTAGGTAAATTTGTATTTGTTTCTAAGTGATAGCAACCATGTACTGTGCATTTTTATTCACTCATAAGTGAGCCAATGCTGCATGGCGGTCAGGATGAATCGAACAACAGCCAATTGTGTTTGTAGATAATTGGCTGATATATTGTTGAACGGATGATATTAGAACTCTAAACAGGCAATCTGCGATAGGTTGATCTGTGCCATTACGCTCTAAATGACTATCTCGCTTGAATCATACTTTGCATTCATCGGTTATTTATTTGATTCACTCTTGTTTCTAAGCCCATCACTCTGGATGTACAAATTTTAAGATTTTAATAAATCGTATGGCAAAACTGTCTTTTTTAAAGCAATTGCTTTTAGCAACCAGCTTTAATGATTGATTTTGATTGGATGATTTTGCCATACACCTTGGTAGCCAGTCGCCACTTTGGTAATTCGAATAAGACATTAACGTGTTGTTAAGGAGTCTAAGGTCAGCGTTAATACTCTTACTAGTAGTTATGATCAAGCGTTATATTTGAGCACTTTGTCTTCGCCTTGCTATGGGAAGAGATACATGAGGGCTTTATTAAATGACGCAGATGTTCATGCTACCGATATACCAAACAGGACGTCTGGTATCGTTTTAGACTATGGACTAAGTTTTCGCTTATGATTACCATCAAAAAAGGTTTGGATTTGCCCATCACTGGTGAACCCTCCCGCGAGATATCTGAGCACAGACCTGCCCATGTGGCACTCGTTGGCTATGATTATGTGGGTATGAAGCCCACAATGAATGTCAAAGAAGGTGACACCGTAGCAAAAGGTCAGCCCGTTTTTGAAGATAAAAAACGGGTTGGCGTTATCTATACGGCACCTGCTGCGGGTAAAGTTATCGCGATCAAACGCGGTGAGCGTCGTGTGTTCGAGAGTCTTGTCATTGCGGTCGATCCCAATGGTGAGGAAATAGACTTTCAGCGCTATGACTCCCAGCAACTGGCTGACCTAGACTCAGAAACCGTTGAAACCCAACTGCTCGCCTCTGGCGAATGGACGGCGTTTCGTACGCGTCCCTATAGCCGCGCTCCCGAAATCGGTGCTCGTCCGCATGCCATCTTTGTCACCGCGATGGATACCAATCCATTAGCGTTTGACCCGATGCTGCTGATTAATGAGCAACTGCAAGCATTCAATGACGGACTTGCGGTACTATCGACGCTCAGCCCAAAGACCTTTGTCTGCCATCATGGTGATGCCCAGTTGACGCCAGTTGCGAAAACCGCGGCTAATAATGTCACTGAGTATCATAGCTTTGCTGGCAAACATCCAGCAGGTCTGGCTGGCACGCACATTCACTTCTTGCATCCAATCATGCGCGGCGTGAGCGTCTGGACGATTGGCTATCAAGACGTGATTGCGATTGGTAAATTATTTACCACTGGTCGCTTATATACACGTCGTATGCTTAGCTTAGCAGGCCCTGCGGTCAAAAATCCGCACCTAATCGCAACCGAACGTGGTGCTGATATCACAGCCTTGACGAAAGGTCAGCTGATCGATGGCGAGAACCGTATTATTTCAGGTTCAGTGCTATCGGGTCGCCAGTCATTCTCGAATAGTGCCTATGTTGGTCGTTTCCATGATCAGATCAGCGTTTTACCTGAAGGTCATGAGCGTCCAGCATTTCACTTCTTTAGTCCAGGTGCAAACCGTTTCTCAAAACTGCCTATCTATATTTCGCAGTTTTTTGGTGGCAAAAAGTATAACTTTACCACCACGAGTAACGGCTCACCGCGAGCGATGGTGCCTATCGGGGTTTACGAAGAGGTCATGCCACAAGACTATCTGCCAACGCAACTATTGCGCGCGTTAATCGTTGAAGACATTATCACGGCAGTAGACTTGGGCGTACTTGAATTGGACGAAGAAGATTTAGCATTATGCACCTTCGTTTCTCCTGGCAAATATGAATTCGGTGATATTTTGCGTGATAACTTGACGCGCATTGAACTGGAGGGCTAACCACGATGAAATTTTTACACAATATGTTCGATCGTATGGAGCCGTCTTTCACCAAAGGTGGCAAACATGAAAAATACTATGCCATCTTTGAGATGTTTGATACTTTTTTGCGTCAACCAAGCTCAACGGCATACGCGTCCTCACACGTGCGTGACGGTATTGATCTAAAACGCATTATGATTACCGTATGGCTATGTACGTTCCCAGCAATGTTTTGGGGTATGTACAACATCGGTCATCAAGCACTAACTGCTATCACTCAGCTTGGCTTACAACCTGAAGGCTGGCGTACCATCATTACCAGCATGGCAGGCTATAACCCAGACAGTATCTGGGCAAGCTTCGTCTATGGCGCGATGCAGTTTTTGCCAATCTACCTTGTGACCTTTGGCGTTGGTATTCTCTGTGAGATTATCTTTGCCGTCGTGCGCGGGCATGAAGTCAATGAAGGCTTCTTTGTGACCTCGGTACTATTTGCACTATGTCTACCACCAGATATTCCTTTATGGCAAGTAGCCCTAGGTATTATCTTTGGTGTGGTCGTAGCCAAAGAAGTATTCGGTGGTACAGGCAAAAACTTCTTGAACCCTGCCCTATCGGGTCGCGCATTCTTATACTTTGCGTATCCTGCTTACATGTCAGGCGACTCAGTATGGACAGCGGTTGATGGATTCTCAGGAGCGACACCACTTGGCCTAGCGGCACTTGGTGTAGTACCTCAGGATTTCGTCGATGTCTATGGTAATGCGATCACTTGGAGTGATGCGTTCTTAGGCAACATGCAAGGCAGTATCGGTGAGGTATCGACGCTCGCTATCCTAATGGGTGCCGCAGTTCTACTATGGACGCGTATTGCATCTTGGCGCATCATGGCAGGTTGTGTGGTCGGTTTGATTGCTACGTCTCTTGTATTCAATATGATTGGCTCTAAAGACAATATGATGATGAGCTTGCCTTTTTACTGGCATCTAGTCATTGGTGGCTTTGCATTCGGTGCAGTCTTTATGGCGACCGATCCAGTCTCAGCTGCACATACCAATAAAGGCCGCTGGGCTTATGGTATTTTGATTGGTTTTATGACGGTATTGATTCGTGTCATCAACCCAGCTTTCCCAGAAGGCATCATGCTGGCCATTCTATTTGCCAACTTATTTGCTCCATTGTTTGATTATTTTGTGACTCAAGCAAACATCAAACGCCAAACCGCTCGGAGGGTTCGCTATGTCCAAGCCCAAAAGTAACAACGCGAAAACCATCAGCGTAGCGTTGACGCTATGTTTGGTGTGTTCCGTATTGGTCTCAGCAGTCGCGGTGGGTCTAAAACCAGCGCAAGTCGAAAATGCGCGCTTAGACCGCAACAAAAACATTTTAGTCGCAGCCGATATGTATGATGCTGAATCTGATACTGCTGACGACGTTGCTGAGCGATTCAAAGATTTTGAAGTAAAAATCATTGATTTGAATAAAGGCAATTATGTAGATGACGCCGCACTAAAAGCGGCAGGCATCCCTGATCGTAATGCTTATGACGCCAGTCAAGCCACCAAAAACAAAGCCCTAAGCGATGATCTAGGTGATAACGATCCAGCCAGTATTGGTCGTAAACCTAAATACGCCAAAGTCTATGTCAAAAACGATGACGCGGGTAAGCCTGAGATGGTGGTACTACCGATTCAAGGCTATGGCCTATGGGGTACGATTTATGGTTTTTTAACGCTCGAAAGTGACATGAATACCATCAAAGGTATCAGCTTTTATGAGCATAAAGAAACCCCAGGTCTTGGTGCTCGCATCGAAGAGCCAAAATGGCGCGCGATGTGGACTGGTATCCACTCATATGACGAAAACGGTGACGTGGCAACTGGCGTGACCAAAGCTGGCAATCCAAAAGATAACTGGGTTGATGGTATCAGCGGTGCGACGCTAACCAGTCGCGGTGTGAGCAACATGATTCAGTTTTGGTTGGGTGAGCAAGGTTATAAGCCTTACCTAGATTTGCTACGTGAACAGAACGGTAAAACGCTTGATAGCGTTGATGCCCAAGCGAGCCAGTCGACACAACCAGACAATAAGAGCGCTCAACCGACAACCGAACTGGCAGCGACCCTACCAGTAGCAAACGGCAAGGAGGCATAACATGGCTGACACTAAAAGTATTTTAACCTCGCCTATCTTTGATAATAACCCCATTGCCCTACAGATCTTAGGTATCTGTTCGGCATTGGCGGTGACGACCAGCATGGCCAATGCGTTGGTGATGTGTGTGGCGTTGACACTGGTAACGGCGTTTTCGAGCTTCTTTATCTCTATTATTCGTAAGCAAATCCCATCAAGTATTCGTATTATTGTCCAGATGACCATCATTGCCTCACTGGTTATCTTGGTCGATCAGGTGCTAAAAGCCGTGGCTTATGATGTCAGCAAGGGCTTGTCAGTCTTCGTTGGTTTGATTATCACCAACTGTATCGTGATGGGCCGTGCTGAAGCATTTGCGATGAGCAATCCACCCGTACCCAGCTTTTTAGACGGTATTGGTAATGGTCTTGGTTACTCTGCGGTACTGTTGTTTGTCGCGACCATCCGTGAGCTACTTGGCTCAGGTACATGGTTTGGTATCACTATCCTACAGCCTGTCACTGATGGCGGTTGGTACATTCCAAACGGTCTATTACTGTTGCCACCGTCAGCATTCTTTATCATTGGATTATTCATTGCCATTGTTCGTATTTGGAAACCAGAGCAGGTTGAAGAAGCCGAGTTTGTAATGAAGCCGCAGTCTAAAGGCATGGCACATGGAGGCGGTCACTAATGGGACATTATGTTAGTTTATTTATAACCTCAGTCTTTATTGAGAATATGGCGCTTGCCTACTTCTTAGGTATGTGTACTTTCTTGGCAGTATCAAAGAAGGTTTCAACTGCTATCGGCTTAGGTGTTGCAGTTGTCGTCGTAATGGCCATCACTGTGCCATTAAACAACTTACTATTTCAGTTCATCCTAAAAGACGGTGCGCTGGCATGGGCAGGTTTTCCAGATATTGACTTAAGCTTTTTGGGCTTGCTCAGTTATATTGGTCTAATTGCTGCGACCGTACAGATTTTAGAGATGTTCTTGGATAAGTTCGTTCCGAGTCTGTATAACGCCCTTGGGGTATTCTTACCGCTCATCACTGTCAACTGTGCCATCTTAGGTGGTGTACTATTTATGGTTGAGCGTGACTATAACTTTGGCGAATCGATGGTATATGGCGTAGGCGCAGGTTTCGGTTGGGCATTGGCGATTACCGCATTGGCCGGTATCCGTGAAAAGCTAAAATACTCAGACATTCCAGCACCGCTGCGTGGTCTTGGTATTACCTTTATCACAGTTGGTCTGATGTCACTTGGCTTTATGTCTTTCGGCGGTATGTCAATCTAGACCGCTAAGCTTAGAAGCCTATTTAGCGATTTGACCTATTTAATTCATTTATTCGGTAGGGGTTCAGGAAAAACGCAATGACGTCTTTTCGCACCCCTACTCCATAGATTAAGGATACCTACCATGGATTACGCTACGGCGATTGGTGGCGTTGCTATGTTTACCTTGATCATCATGGGCCTTGTCGCCATTATTTTGGCGGCACGCTCAAGACTGGTCAGTTCAGGCGATGTTACCATCCATATCAATGATAATCCCGATAATGACGTCGTGACACCCGCAGGTGGTAAACTGCTGCAAACACTGGCGAGCGAAGGTATTTTCTTATCTTCAGCCTGTGGTGGCGGTGGTACTTGTGCGCAGTGTCGTTGCCGCGTTATCGAAGGCGGCGGTTCTATCTTGCCGACTGAAGAAGGCTATTTCACTCAAGGCGAAATCCGCAATCACATGCGCTTAGCTTGTCAGGTAGCCGTCAAGCAAGACATGAAAATTGAGATCGATCCTGAATTCTTTGATGTGCAAAAATGGGAATGCGAGGTTGTCTCTAACGATAACGTTGCTACCTTTATTAAAGAGCTGGTACTCAAAATTCCAGAAGGCGAAGAAGTTAACTTCCGCGCTGGTGGTTATGTACAATTAGAAGCGCCACCGCATGAAGTACATTATAAAGACTTCGATGTGGCTGAAGAATATAGAGAAGACTGGGAAAAATTTGGCATTTTCAACTATGTCTCAAAAGTTGATGAGCCGGTTATCCGTGCGTACTCAATGGCCAACTACCCAGAAGAAAAAGGCCTGATTAAGTTTAATATTCGTATCGCCAGTCCACCGCCACGTGGTCCTGACGGTATCCCACCAGGTAAGATGTCTTCTTGGACATTTAGCTTAAAGCCTGGCGATAAAGTGACGGTTTCAGGTCCTTATGGTGAGTTCTTTGCCAAAGATACCGAAACTGAGATGATTTTCGTCGGTGGCGGTGCAGGTATGGCACCAATGCGCTCACACATCTTTGATCAGCTAAAACGTTTGAACTCTGATCGTAAGATTAGCTTTTGGTACGGTGCGCGCTCAATTCGTGAGATGTTCTATGTTGAAGATTATGATCAACTAGAAGCAGAGTTTGCGAACTTTGAGTGGCATGTTGCCCTATCTGATCCACTTCCTGAAGACAATTGGGATGGCTATACCGGCTTTATCCATAATGTCTTACTAGAAGAGTATCTAAAAGATCATCCAAACCCAGAAGACTGTGAATATTACATGTGCGGGCCACCGATGATGAACGCGGCGGTAATCGACATGTTGCATAGCCTTGGTGTGGAAGACGAAAACATCATGCTTGATGACTTTGGTGGTTAAGCCGACTGGTTAGACAAACACGATTAAATTAATACTATAAAAGAGAGTCTCAATTGAGGCTCTTTTTTTGGCTTCGATTAAGTGCCAAGTTTAAATAATAAGACTACAAATCTAAATAGCAGATTACCTGCCCTCTCCTATATGATTGATTATTTATTGCTTTAAGAAAGGATTCTTATGAAAACCAAAGTGAAAGAACTAACCATTTGGATAACCGGTGCTTCTAGCGGTATTGGCGAAGCCTTAGCCATCGCTTTTGCCAAACGTGGTGCTCGAATTATTTTGAGTGGTCGTGATGAGGCAAAATTAGCAGCGGTCAAAAAAATTTGCAAGCACAGCAAAAAACACATTATCATGCCTTTTGATATTAGTGATGCCGAGCAAGCGAAAGAAGCCTATGACGCGGCTATCGCACAGACAGGAAAAATCGACTGGCTGATTAATAATGCTGGTGTCAGTCAACGCTCGCTTATTATGGAGACCAGTGAAGATGTCGAACGGCAAATTATGGAGATAGATTACTTTGCGCAAACCCGTCTAACCAGATTGGTATTGCCTGACATGATCGCTCAAGGTGGCGGCAAGATAGTGATGATATCAAGTGTGGCAGGCTTACTCGGTACGCAATATCGCGGCGCTTATGGGGCAGCCAAAGCAGCCTTGCATATGTGGGCAAACAGTTTACGTGCTGAATTGCATGACCAAGGCATAGAAGTTGCGACGATATTTCCAGGATTTATCCAAACCAACGTTTCTATTAACGCGCTCACAGGAGATGGTAGTGCCCAAGGCACGATGGATGAGGCGACCAGTAAAGGGCTGATTGCAACTGAGTTTGCTAAACAGGTCGTGAAGGCGCTTGGTAATAATAAAGAATATATCATCGTTGGTGGCAAACAAGAAAAACTGGCCACTAGGGTCAATCGGGTATCACCGCCAAAACTTTATAAACTTATCCGTGAGTCACAAGTAAAATAAGCTGCTCAACCGAACGAATTGTCATTGAATAGTGCCTTCATTGGTATTTTTGAGCTCAAGGGGTGTAAAATAAGCATGGCTTGTTTTACACCCTACTCATTTTTGCGCCATACCGAAAATATTATGAATAATACCGAATACAGCTCATCTTCTAAAAAAACTATGAATCTTGCCCTATTTGGCATCATTGGTCTTGTCGGCACTTTAAGTATTAGTGCCTGCCAGCAAACACCAGACTATAATTATCTGAGTGGTGAGACGATGGGCACAAGCTATCATATAAGCTATCAACTGCCCGATGATGCAGATGAAGCTAACATACAAGCAGCGATTGATAAGCGTTTGCAGCAGATTAACGACAGCATGTCGACTTACCAGAGTGATTCAACGATATCTAAGTTTAATCAATTGGGTAGAGATATCCCTATTATTATCGACGCTGATTTTAGTCGCGTGCTCAATGTCTCACAAATCGTTTATGAACAATCTGGCGGTGCTTTTGATCCTACTGTCATGCCATTGGTCGATACCTGGGGATTCGGTAGCACTATGACTGTCGAGCGTCTACAAAGCCCGCCAACAGCACTTGAGATTGCCCAAGCAAAAGCATTGGTAGACTTTGAAAGCATCATAAAAAAAGATAAATCGATCTATAAAAGCAAAGATGGTGTTGGTCTAGATTTTTCTGCCGTTGCCAAGGGTTATGGGGTCGATGTCATCGCTGATGTGCTTAGAGACGATTATCAGATTCGTAACTATATGGTTGAGATCGGCGGCGAAATTGCAACCTCTGGCGTGAATAACCAGCAGCAACCGTGGCAAATCGCGATTGATGCCCCTATTGAAGGCAGCACCGTCAGCGAACGCCAAACGATATCTGCCATTCGTCAACCTATAAACACTACCACTCAAATGCATCTAGCAACTTCAGGAAACTATCGAAACTCGATAGTCTTTGATGGTAAGCACTATAGTCACACGATCGACCCCACCACTGGCGAGCCTATCGTGGGCGGCGCTCCTTCGGTCACGGTTGCTGCAGACTCGGTCGCATTGGCAGATGCATGGGCAACAGCACTGACTGCGATGCCTTATAAAAAGGCACTGAGAGTCGCTAACGAACAAAATCTAGCCGCACTGTTTGTCGTATTAGCTGATGGTATCAAACCTAGTGATTCTTTGGACAGTATTGATGATTGGCAAATAGTACAGACATCGGCAATGAAAAACTTGCGGGCAGATAAACAACCGTAAATTTCTAGGGCGTGTCCTCATTTTAAAAATGAGGACACGCCCTAGTGTGATGCTATAAAGCACACCATAAGCATCAACGAGCGGCGTAAAAATTTGCTATACTATTAATAGGTTATCCCTATGGATAACTGCCCCATTTTTAAAACGAGGTCTCCTCTATGCTTAGCCAATTGCTTCCCATGCTTGCTATTACCTTTACCGTATTCGTCCTGTTCTTTCTGTTTATGGGCATCGGTTATATGGTCAAAAAAAAGCCGCTTAGAGGATCTTGCGGCGGTGTTGCTAAACTGATGGGTGATGAAAATTGCTCGTTTTGTGGCAATGATCCCAATAAATGCGACTCAATCATCGCAGAGCACCAAGAGAACGCGCTCAGAGCGGCTCAATTAGGCAAATCAGTCTAACAGCCATGTTTGTTACCATACGCTGGTAGTATTTGTGTCGCCTCTATTCTTATAATAGCGTCAAGTCCCTTAAAAGCGACTTGGCGCTATTTTTATTGTGCGATGCCATCTTTTATTATCGCCATCCCTTGTTATCACTGTTCTAAAGCAGCAACTCGAAATAACGCTTCAAAACAATGTCTCAAATAAAGTTTCGAAGCAACCGTACATACAACTTATTAACCTGCCTGCCGATTTAGCAAAGTCAGTCTAGAAAACTCGTATGTTTTACGCTCTATAGTCGATACTAAATAAAATGGGTACACGACATTATGATGCGTGACTGGTACAAATTTTTCTTGCTTGCTGTGCCTACGCAGACAGAGGCTACGAAAAATTTATATCAGTCACGCTGTCTCTTTTTTATATTGACCTGACTATACAACGATCTCTCATTCTGATTTATGCTGTCGATTGCCGTCTAGGTACGTGTCTGGATAAATGCTCTTTGGTGTTATTTTACAAGCGACGATGTTTCGGCGCTGTTTTATAACGTGTTCTTTTTCATTGTCATCGTTGTGCTGCTATGTCTATCTCGTCCAATCTACCCTCTTCATCCAACCTACCCTCCTCACGCTTCACTTTTTGGCTCGTCTTATGCGCCATGATTTTGCTCGCCACCAATATGCGTGCACCGATCGTTGCTCTTGGCTCTATTGCGCCAGTGGTGCAAGAGGCGCTCAATATTTCTGAGACGCAGATTGGTTGGCTAGGGGCAGTGCCCATGCTGAGCTTTGCGATGGGCGCACTTATCGCGCCATCCATTGGTAAGCGTTTCGGGCTTGAGAATACGCTCATTGCGATGATTGGGTTATTAACGGTAGGGATGATTGTCCGTACCGTTATCCCGACTTGGTCTGGGTTTTTAATTGGTACATTATTGCTGACCTTGGCTATCGGTTTTGCGAATACTTTGGCGGCTCCTGTTATTAAACAGCGCACACCCAAGCATATTCCATTGATAACAGGACTATTTAGTCTAACAATGACAGTAACGGCGGGCATCGTCGCAGGAGTGGTACTGCCATTATCTGAGCAAGTGGGCTGGCAATGGGCACTGGGTGGATGGTCGCTATTGGGTATTTTTGCCATCGTTATTTGGATATTTTTACGCTTGCGTCTAGGCTCGTCTAGTCATCAAACGGTTGTGCTACCTACGTCTGAGTATTCAGAAATATCCATGTGGCGCACCCCTTTTGCTTGGCAGATTGCGGTCTTTATGGGGCTGCAATCACTATTATTTTACACCGTTGCCAGTTTCTTGCCATCTATTTGGGTGAGTAAAGGGCTATCCGCAGTCCAAGCAGGACAAATGGCTTCGGTATTCCAGTTTATGGCACCGATCGCCATCTTGAGCCTAACATGGCTAGTAAACCGTGGTCGCCCTATTCAGGCACTGGCGGTGTTTGCAGCGGTTTTAAATGTCATTGGTATTTTAGGCATTAGTTATTTATCTACTGAACTCGCTTGGCTGTGGTCAGGCCTGATGGGCATTGGCTGCTCCGCTATTTTTACGTTGAGTATGATGCTGTTCTCCTTACGTACTTATACGACCAACCAATCTAGTGAGCTGTCTGGTATGGCGCAATTCGTCGGTTATTTGATTGCGTTTTTTGGCCCATTAGGGACAGGCTGGCTACATGAGGCGACTGGCAGCTGGGATTTACCGCTATTCATCATGCTCATTTTAATGATTATCAACGTTGTGATTGCTTGGCTGGTGAGTCGCCCAGCGATGGTTGATGGCAAGAAACTTTAAGATAGAATGAATCTATAGTCAGAGTACTTTTAAACCGATACGGTGTTACCCGGCCTAGATGTACTCAGTGTACTATCTGCGGTCGGTCGCCTTGTAGCGATTCTAAAATTCCTTGACTATACTTGCCGTAACTTTAAGCTAATATTGATTATCCTCTTATTTTGCTACACTGGTTCGATTGATTAAGAGATGTATCTATGATGAAAAATAACAACTTCGGCCTACTTAAACGACCTGTTTATAGCACAACTATTTACAAGATGAGTATCGGCATATTGACAGTAGGCTTGATGCTAAGTGGCTGTCAAAAATCTCCTGACACAGAAACGACTAACGAGCCACAAACCACTGAAACGGCAACTATAAATGCGCCTGTAGCGGTTGAAGAAACCACCAGTGCTAGTGCTGCCGCACAACAAGTCAATTCGTCCTCACTGACTATTTTAGCTCTTGGCGACTCCCTGACGGAAGGTCTTGGGGTGGATAAAAATGACAACTACCCTGCTCAGTTGGAAGATCGTCTGCAAGCGATGGGTTACGATAACGCCAAAGTTATCAACTCAGGATTGAGCGGTGAAACCAGTACGGGGTTAGTCAATCGATTGGACTGGGTATCGCAAACTAAACCCGATATTACGATATTGACCATCGGTGCTAACGACGCCATACGTGGTATCGATGTGGCGACAATTGAAGCCAACATTCGTACTGCGGTTAAGCACTTACAAGACAATGGCAGTGTCGTCATCTTGGGCGGCATGTCGATCTATGACAACCTAGGCAGTGACTACGTCGCCTCGTTTTCAGCCATTTATCCTCGTATT
The DNA here is from genome assembly GCF_014652895.1 of Psychrobacter glaciei. GTDB lineage: Bacteria > Pseudomonadota > Gammaproteobacteria > Pseudomonadales > Moraxellaceae > Psychrobacter > Psychrobacter glaciei. The sequence continues at coordinate 658,766 of NZ_BMZR01000002.1, read as the reverse complement.
GCTAAAGATATGAACCTGACGCTTATTCCGTTCTTCTTAGAGGGTGTAGGCGGTGATCCTGAGCTCAATCAAGCGGATGCGATTCATCCGACTAAAGATGGCTACAAAATTATCGTCAATGACAATATTTTGCCTATCTTAGCGCCTAAACTGGAAGCACTAAAAACAGCCAATGCAGACAGTACAACTGAGACGGTTCAAAACGATATAGTCGATACGAAATAAAATAGATATACGACATTATGAGGCGTGACTGGTACAAATTTTTCTTGCTTGCTGTGCAGACAGAGGCGACAAAAAATTTATATCAGTCACGCTGACTCTTTTCATATTGACCTGACTTATGACAAAAAATACGACAAATGAGACTACTTAACGAGACACTGTAATGACATCATCACCTTCGATTGCCACGTCAATACCACAAGCAGATTCTAAAAAAGAAGCCCTACTCACCGCTAATAAACTCAATAAAACCGTGCAAGTCGGTGAGCAAAAGCTGTCCATCATTAAAGACGTAGATATGTATGTTAATGCTGGCGAGTTTGTGGTCATCATGGGCAAATCAGGCTCGGGTAAATCTACTCTGCTAGGGTTACTCGCAGCATTAGACTATCCCGATAGCGGTACGGTGTCGCTGGCAGGTCAAATGCTCAGCAGTCTTGACGAAGATGCTCTGGCAGTCATTCGTCAACAGGACATGGGTTTTGTCTTTCAATCATTTCATCTACTGCCAACACTGACCGTTGCCGAAAACATCGCCTTTCCACTCGATATTGCAAGGCGTCCAAATCAAGCGAGAGTAGACGAGCTGATAGATGCGGTCGACTTAGGTCATAGACGTAACAGCTTACCCAATCAATTATCAGGCGGTGAGCAGCAACGTACAGCGGTGGCACGAGCACTGGTATCGCACCCAAAGATTGTGTTTGCGGATGAGCCGACGGGCAACTTAGATGAGCAAAATGCCGATCAAGTTATGCAACTGTTATTAGACTTAAGACAGCAAGTCGGTTCGGCACTAGTGGTCGTGACCCATGATCCTGCGCTTGCCGAGATGGCAGATCGCGTCATCACCATGCATGACGGCCACATTGTACCTACATGAATAACTGGATTGTATCTTAATGAATAGTAAGCCCACAGACAATAAATCGACTGATACAAAAAAGACTGATACCAGTATGCGTCAAGAGTCCAGTTATCCTAGCGGCATCCTTAATCAACTATTTACCCAAACACTAGGCTCGCAAGCACTCAGCCGTAGCTGGTGGCAACGCTGGGTATATCCTGTGTTGTTTCTACTGACCTTGACCTTGTCACTTGCGACCTACCTGACCCTCGATTCCGTGCAGCAGTCTGTCGATCGCTATATCAATGACAATCAGCGCGCGCTCGTTGGTGGGGATCTAATCCTAAACAGTAAGCAAGACTGGCCAAGCGAGGTATTGACGCAAGTAGACACTCTCGCTGATACCCAGACGGTGTATGACTATCAGTTTAGCGCCATGCTGGTCAATGATGAGCAAACCTTGCTTGCCAGCGTCAAAGCCGTCTCGCCGTCGTATCCCTTATACGGTACAGCGGAGCTTGCCTCAGGACAGCCGCTATGGGATCAGCTAACATCCGACAGTGTGATCGTCGCGCCAGAAGTGCTCAGTAGTCTACAGGCCGATGTCGGCGACCGTATCACCATTGGCGATGCGCAATTCACGATCGGTGATGTACTGACAAAAGAACCTGATAGACCGCTGACCACATTTGGTTTCGGTGGGCGAGTCTTAATGCATCAAGACTCGCTTGCAGCGACCAACCTATTGGGTCAACGCAGCCGAATAAACTATCGTATCGAGATGGCAGGCGATCCAGAACTGATAACCACGCAGCGTAACAAGCTCACAGACATACTAACCAATTATCCCGATATCGAGCTATCTGACGCAGAGTCTGCAGATACTTCGGTCTCGCGTATCTCTGACAATGTCCTGATGTTTTTAAAACTGCTGGTCATCGCGGTATTACTACTATCTGCGGTCGCCATGTATGGTGTCATTAGTGCATTTGTCAGTAAGCAGCAGTCCAATAATGCCATTCGTTTGGCGCTAGGCGAGCCGCTTGGTTCACTCAAACGTAGCTATTATCAATTGCTCATCATCACGACCGCTATCGCTTGTATCGCAGCGATTACGCTTAGTTTGGGCTTACTCAAAATCGGTCAACCCTATATGGTGGCTATCTTGCCTGCTGACGTTGGTCTAGCCATCAATCCAATCAGCGCCATCAAGACCATTGTGATTGCCTTAGTCCTGACACTACTGATCACTCAGCGTGGTTTGAGTACGCTGAGCACCACCAAGCCCGCGACCCTCCTGAGTCAAGGTGCGAGCACGCAGACGCAAAATCTGCATTGGTATCGACGCGTGCCATTACTATGGTATGGGCTGATGCTGGCAGGGCTGTATGCCTTCTTTGCTTATGAAGTTGGCTCACTGTCATTAGGCGCACAGCTATTGGGCGGCTTGATTGGCTTTGTGGCGATATTTTGGCTACTGGCTCGTGGGTGGCTGTGGTTGCTTGCCAAGGTGGCGACGAAAACCAAGATCAGTTGGATGCAGCGTATTGCCATTCATAACCTTGCGCGTAAAGGCAATCAATCAGCGTTGTTCTTTGTCACCTTATCACTATCGGTGGCGGTGCTGACGCTCATTACCACACTCAATCACAGTATCAATGCGCAGTTTATCAATGCCTATCCTGAAGACGCGCCTAACTTATTTTTGCTCGATGTGCAGAGCGATCAACACGACGATATTGATGCGATCATTGAGGCGCCCGTCACTTATTATCCGGTCATTCGTGCGCGTGTGGAGACGGCCAATGATGTGGTGGCAAAAGATATCGTGCCTGCAGATGGGTTTGATGATCCTACGCGTGTCTTTAACTTGAGCTACGCAGATACGGTCATGGAGACCGAATACATCACTGAATCACTCACAGATGACGCGCTATATACCCCTATCGATGCGACAGATGAGCAAATCAAGCCTTTATCTATTTTGGACACTGCCGCCAGTATGCTCAATGTCGGTATGGGTGATCAGGTGCGCTTTAATATTCAAGGGATCGAAATTGTCGGGCAAATCACCAGTATTCGTACGCGCTATGAGCGTGGCCCAAGTCCATATTTCTATTTCTTATTTGAGCCGTCCGTGCTGTCCGCTGCCCCGCAGATTCAGTTTGCTACTGCGCACGTACCAGAGAGTGCCATTCCAGAGCTACAAGGCAAACTGGTACGCGAGTTCCCTGCTGTCACCACGATCGATGGCACTGCTATCGCGAAGCAAATCCAAGAGCTAGTAGTACAAATGAGCCGCTTGGTCTATGTGTTCACCTTGCTTGCCCTACTCACTGGGGTCATGGTGCTGATCAGCTCGCTACTGTCTACCTCGCAAGATCGTATGAAGGACAGCGCGTCCTTTAGACTGCTGGGTATGCAAAAGCGCGACTTATATATGCTCAATATTTTAGAGTTGGGTGTGCTTGGTATTAGCGCGGCGACCTTTGCCGTTGTCATCGCTAGCGTTGGCGCATGGGCGGCTATCACTCAATGGTTTAATCTACAATTTAGTGTGCCGTGGGCAAACTTAGGACTCGGCGGTATTGCGTTAGTTGCCTTGCTGTTTGCCATTGCTATTATCTATGTGAGACTGGTGATTGGACGCGGTATTATGGCTAGGGTAAGGGCGATGGTTTAATGTGAAAAAACCTCTAATAAATTTCTATAGCCGTATAGACTAAACCACACTAGAATCTTTTTAATTAACAAGTGTTTTCTAATTCATTAATATAAATATTAATGCTATTATCTATTTAGCTCTAAATAACGCAAACAATTTAACAAATTGTAAGCTTGTTATATATGAGCTTATCATTCCATATGACAGCTATATGACGTACCGTGTCAAACGTGCGCTATATTTAAGTGGCGACATTGTTCAACGCTTGAGAAAGCTTGCTCATAGATTGCGTGTAGCACTCCACCTTCGTCGTGACTATCTAGTGAATAGACCTTTTGCATAAATTCTTTATTTCGTTAGTAAAACTTGATATATGAATTTTTGCAAAAGGTTTGTTGAATAGAAGCAAGGGAGATAGTCATGACAGATAAGGTTAAATTCTCATCCTATATAAATAAGAATTTTAAATCCACTCTTAATCAACTCGCTAAAAACAAGTCGAAAGCCGACAACTCCTACCATACTGAATACATAACAGTTAATGACTATCTAAATAGCTTTAATGAACAAGCTTTAACTGATATTTGTAATAGAATATCAAAGCTTAAATATAACTGTGATCATTTAACCCCTATTATTCTGCCTAAAACAAACTGTCTTAAACGCGATGTAATGACGTTAGACAATACTCGTCTGGTCTGTGTTCCCTCAGTACAAGATAGAATCCTTCAAAAGCTATTTATTAAATACTTAAAAGACCATTATGAAGAAATATACAAAGTATTTTGTAAGTATGATCATGCCTTGAATAAAGGTTATAACGACAAAGAAGTAGAATATATTGATGATAAAGGAACACCAAACAAGAAAACCATACATGGTATTCGCAAAGCTTTAGATGACGTTATAGAGTATCGGGGCAAGTATAAATACGTTATCAAAGCAGATATTGTCAAATTTTTTGACAATATAAATAGAGAAATTGCTGTAAAGAAATTTGAAAAAGAGTTTATTGGATTAAATGAAGATAAAGAGCTGATTGCCATTTTTAAAAGTTTTGTTTACTGCGATGCTAAGTTGGATTATGGCGATCTAAAGTATAAAAAACTCATAGAAAAATATCTAGAAGAACTCAAAGGCAAAGGTGTTCGTCAAGGTATGCCTATAGCATCATTATGCTCTTCAATGTATTTATACGAGTTTGACAATTTAATGATTAAGAACAGCATACCGTATATACGTTATGCAGATGACTTTCTAATCTTTAGCAACTCTTATGACAGAGCTAAAAAACTAAAAGATCACGTTCAAGAAAACCTTAAAAATATTGGTTTAGATATTGAAAAGGAAGTTGGAAAACCGAAAACCGAAATATGTGGTGCTAAATGCAAGTTTACATACCTAGGCTTTGATATAGTTTATAACTCTAGACTACAATCTTATCAACGACGCATTCCTGAGCCAGTTTTTTATAAGGCTATAGGACGAATAAATAGTTTTCAATCGATGACTAAGGTTAAACGCGAATGCGGTAATTATGTTGATTTTAGTTTATATCTCAAAATGCTTATTTCAGGGTATACAAACTTTTATAGCGAAGATTTAGCTATTAATGGCAAGGAATTCAACAAAGATTTAATAAAAGCATCTAAAGATGTCAGAAAAAAACTGATTACCGATAATCTAAATATAGATTTTGAAAATATCGGCTCAGCAAATAAGAGAATGTTTTTCTTTGGTATCAAATAAATCTGACTTGCTCATTGTAAATTCCACTTTTGCTCTTTAAATCATCGGTAAGGTTAGCTAACAAACCCTTCAGACAGAACGCCTTCTATTCAATTAGAGGGCGTTTTTTGCTTAATCAAATGTCTCAGAATATAAACCAATATCAGCCATGTAGTTTGCTTATTTATTGGGGGGATTACCCAGCCCTCATTTGCTATACTAACCCAACTTTATCGGTTAAATACCCACTTATAACACCCTCCCAAACAGCATGGTAGCCTTATGAAATTCTCAAAGTTCGGTCAAAAATTTACCCAGCCCACTGGCATCTCACAATTGATGGATGATCTGGGCGATGCGCTAAAAAGCGATCAGCCAGTTAATATGCTGGGCGGTGGTAACCCTGCCAAAATTGATGCCGTCAATGAGCTGTTTTTGGAGACGTATAAAGCGCTTGGTACGGATAACGACGCAGGCGTACCCAATAGTAGCGCGATTATTAGCATGGCGAATTACTCTAATCCGCAAGGTGATTCGGCCTTTATTGATGCCTTGGTTGGCTTCTTTAACCGCCATTATGATTGGAACCTTACCTCAGAAAATATTGCTTTGACCAATGGCTCACAGAATGCTTTTTTCTATCTGTTTAATCTGTTTGGCGGCGCTTTCGCTGATGAGAATAGCGAGTCTATCGACAAATCCATTCTACTGCCATTGACCCCTGAGTATATCGGCTATAGCGATGTGCATGTCGAAGGTCAGCATTTCGCAGCGGTATTGCCACATATCGATGAAGTGACTCATGATGGCGAGGAAGGTTTCTTTAAATATCGTGTCGATTTTGACGCATTAGAAAACTTGCCAGCGCTAAAGGAAGGTCGTATCGGCGCGATTTGCTGCTCACGCCCGACCAATCCGACTGGCAACGTGCTGACCGATGACGAAATGTCGCATTTGGCCGAGATTGCCAAACGTTATAACATACCCCTTATCATCGATAATGCCTACGGTATGCCCTTCCCTAACATCATCTATTCAGACGCGCATTTGACGTGGGATGACAATACGATTCTGTGCTTTAGCCTATCTAAAATTGGCCTACCCGGTATGCGTACGGGTATTATCGTTGCCGATGCGAAGGTAATTGAAGCGGTCAGCGCGATGAATGCCGTAGTGAATCTAGCGCCTACGCGTTTTGGTGCAGCGATTGCGACGCCATTGGTAGAAAACGATCGTATCAAGCAATTAGCCGATAATGAGATTAAGCCGTTTTATCAAAAGCAGGCGACCCTTGCCGTGAAGCTGTTAAAAGAAGCATTGGGTGATTATCCATTGATGATTCATAAGCCTGAAGGCGCGATTTTCTTATGGTTGTGGTTTAAAGATTTGCCGATTACCACGGTTGAGCTGTACGAGATTTTAAAAGAAAAAGGCACGCTCATTGTGCCGAGTCAGTATTTCTTCCCCGGTGTCGATGTCAGCGATTATCAGCATGCACATGAGTGTATTCGTATGAGTATCGCGGCGGATGAGCAGACGCTGACTGATGGTATCAAAGTGATTGGGGATGTGGTGCGTGAGTTGTATGATGGTCGGTAGGCTTTGCAAGTGAGCTGAGAATTATAGTTAGATCTAGTGTAAAAGTATTCGAAAGTCTCTACGCCAGTTACAGCCATCACATTATTTTAGGAATAATTAAATGAGACTTATGTCAGCTATAGTCTTACTTCTAATGTCTGGTTGTAGCTCTGTGCATTCCGATGACGCCAACTATAAAGTTTTGATTCATGGCAATGAGGAATGCAACTATGACTATGGTGTAGAAGACTTTTGCGACGAATATAATCAAATATCCTATAAAAATACTGACAAGACTATCAATTTTGATAAAGATAAAGTTTTAGTATTTCCGGAAGATAACTTTGGTTATTTAGTTGTTATAAACCCAGAAACTCAAATAGCTTATCCTTTTGGATACTTAGTTAATTATAAAAAACTAATTTTTTCTAAAGATTCTAACGAATTCTGTATAGAGGGAGATATCTCTGCTTATCGTGATGAGGATAGTGGATACTTCTGTTTTGAGTTTACTGAAAAAAACTTTGAGCGCATTTACGATGCTACTCGCTAGTATTTAGCCTAACAATTATAGATTTACCTTTATCCTAACATACTGAAATTGGTCGTTAATATTGCCATCCGCTGTCCAATAAGTAGCAATATGATTGACCGCTAAATACAGATATCCGTCTCTCGCCCAAAATATGTCTTCTTTTTCAGTAGACGGCATCCAATTTTTAAAGCCAGCCAGTATAATAGGAGTAATGTCATTGCCTTCGATTTTGTACAGTTCCAGATCGGTATTTAGCTCGTAGGGATTGGCATAGGTAGAAATAATATATTGTTTGTTTGGTGAAATATAAGGATAGTCAGAAAATTCTTGCTTCAAATACCCTTCAACTGCATCAACCATTTTATAACCATGGCCTTCCCAGTACTGCACCTCAATTAAATGCTGATCTAAAAAGTCAAACTTACCGAGATAGCGGTAATCCTCAGTATCACCTTCTATATCACTGTCTACAAACTTTACAGAATCTTTGGCCAATTGGATCGATAGCACCCCATTTTTCTTTTTAATCGTTTTATCAGTAGATAAGAAGTTAACGGCAAGTGGACGTTTACGCTCAAACAAAGCTTTATCGATCAATTCAAATTGCAGGTAGTCGTTGAGCGCCTCACCATTTTCAAAGTGTGCACTATCTCCAGCTACTGATAAGTACGACATTATGTTTAAGTCTTCAGCAGTCAATGCTGTTGTGTTGATAGGGCCTGTTTGCGCTTTTTTCACAAAGACCTTTTCCCATTTGATAGTATCAGTCTCTACAACGCCGTCATTGTCCTCATCATATTCTCTACGAATTCTGTCTTGCACCGCATACCAATCCTTTCTATCTTCAATGACGTCTAACTTCTCACCAAAGGCATAGCTTTTCACCTTTCGAGCAGCACCGCTTGGTAACTGACGCGCGATTAACCCATCTTTTGCCGTCACGTAAACTTGCTTCAATACAGTCGTATCATCGTAGTCAATCTCGATACCATCACGATTGTACTGTGCTAAAAGTGCTGCCGATATGGGTTTATTTAGGTCAATGATGCCGTTTTGACTTGCCATTGCTGAATGATAGCTAAACGTCGTTAGGCATAGAATGATAGAAGAAAAAATGTAAGTAGGTATTTTAAATGAAGGCATAATATGGTCTGCTATATATTTTATATTATGAATTTTACACCATAAAATCCTACTTAAGTTCACTTTATTAATATCTGAAATAAAATTACTTCGGAATATTAGCGTTGCTTTAGTAGCTTAGTTGAGGGGTTGGACGCATGAAATATTTTCGTCCACGTCATAAGCCCATAAAACACATAAGACAGCATGCAGGTATTGATCAAATCACGGATACTGGCAGTAATCTGATCACGGCTCAAACCAGCCATGCCTAGCGATTCAATCGTCTCTCGATTGTCCAAGTACTCACCCAACAGCGCAATGCAAGTCACGACGATCAAAGCGATAAATGATCGAATACCTTGGCTTTTGATAATAGGACGCAGCGCAACCAGACACAGCAGATAAACACCGACACCGACATAGATATGTAAGGCATCTTTGGCAAGGCCAGTTGTTTCCACAACATTCATTTTAAAGGCAGTAAAATCCACTGAGATATTCCAAATATAAGCGAGTAGAAAATAGCTGAGCGTATCACGAAATAATGACAGCTAAAAAGTAATGGCTGAGCATAAAAAAGGTAGATTATATAATTGATAACCTACCTTCTGCTAAATTAAATATTCACTTCACGTTTATCAACTACTTACACATTCCACTCTACAAAGTTCTTGAGCAGTTGCAAGCCAGCGGTATGGCTCTTTTCTGGATGGAACTGGGTGGCAAATAAATTGTCTTGGATGACGCTAGCACAAAACGGCTGACCATAGTCACAGACAGCAGCAACTTGAGCGCTATCGGCAGGCTCACAGTAGTAGCTATGCACAAAGTAAAAGTGCGCATTGTCCTCGATACCCGTCCACAATGGATGCTCAAAGTCCATACCACTGATCGTATTCCAGCCCATGTGTGGTACTTTAATCGTAGCACCTTGTTTGTCTTTCCACGTAGGGTTAAATGCTTCTACCGTGCCGTTCAAGATACTAAGACAGTCTGTACCGCCATTTTCAGATGACTGCTCAAACAACGCCTGCATGCCCACACAGATGGCCATAACGGGCTTGTTAAACACTGCATGGCGTATGACGTCATCAATCCCTGCCTCGTGCATACCAGCGATACAGTCACGCATAGCACCGACACCTGGGAAGACAATCTTATCTGCTGCCGCCACCACTTTGGGATCGTTGGTGATAGAGACTTCCGCTCCTACCACTGACAACGCTTTACTGGCGGAATGTAAATTACCCATACCATAATCTAGTAGTGCAATTTTGGTCACTTTAGCCATTAAAATGCCTCTTTGGTCGATGGTAGCGTATTTAACGCACGCTCATCATATTCACAAGCCATACGTAGCGCACGAGCAAAGGCTTTGAAAGTTGATTCGATTTGGTGATGACTGTTTTTGCCTTTTAGATTGTCTAAATGCACCGTCATCCAAGAATGGTTAACGAAGCCGTAGAAAAACTCACTAAACAAATCAACATCGAAACGACCCACGTGCGAGCGGGTAAATGGAATGTCCATATGCAAACCCGGACGACCTGATAGATCGACAACCGCACGCGTCAACGCTTCATCTAGCGGTGCATAAAAGTGCCCGTAACGACGGATGCCTTTTTTGTCGCCCAATGCTTTATTAAAAGCTTGCCCAAGCGTGATACCCGTGTCTTCGACGCTATGGTGGTCATCGATAAAGGTATCACCGTTGCATTTAATATCTAAGTCAAACAAACCGTGACGCTTGATTTGATCAATCATATGGTCCAAAAACGGCACACCAGTATCCACAGTGCCTTGACCAGTCCCATCAAGGTTGACGGTACAAGTGATTTGCGTTTCAGCAGTGATGCGTTCAACGGTCGCGATACGTTCAGGGCGACCATGTAGATTTAGGTTTTTTGGTGCAGTTTGCTCAGGTGTGTCAGCGGTCGTCGTTATATTGGCGGTCATGGCTACTCTCTATCAGTTTTTTATCAGTGAAAAGCGGTCAATAAATAGGGCAAAAAAGCGCCTATTTCATTGTTGCTAGTACCTGAATCAGCACTAGCAAAAAATGTATTAGAAAATGATATATACAAAAGATATCAAGGCATTAGGGTTTATACGTACTAAATATTATATAGCCTCATCATAGCAAACCCTAACATTTACCGCCACGGTCAAGCGGTAAACCACGCACAAAATTACCGCATTCTGCTAAAATAGTGTATTCAGTATTATCAATCATGACTCGCACTGACTGTGCGACATCATATTCTATAGCCTACTCTCTATGGCATAGTGCTGTGTCATACTGCTACTTTATACTATAAAAACCCTTTGTTTATAGGAACTGCCATGCCTTTAGAAGCGATCGCCATTAATAGCTTGGATGCCCCACTTATCAAAAAACCTGCTCGCGACAATGAGCTAGCAGAGCGCTTGCAGGCATTGTACGATAGCGATGACGCGCAGCCTGATGGTCTCGAGGTATTAAATATCGTTGAGCAGGGCTTTAAGCGTGGGCAATACCTATATGTCGGTATGTTCAATGACAAGCCTATCGCTGCCATTGCCTGTTTTGATGATGGGCAGACCAATGCCAAGCGCTTACAGTATCTTACTGTTCATACCCAAAATCGTGGTCGTGCTATCGATGCCAAGTTTATTAAACTGGTTTATGATGCCGAAGTGAAAAAAGGCGTGCGTGAGTTTGTCCCTGCTGATGCGGATATTCACCGTATCATGAGCGAGTATGAGCTTCTGCGTGTCAAAGATTAGTTTTAGCGTTAAAAAGCGATATTTTGATAAATAAGTCATTTTTTTAATTTTTTATCGCTTATGATGCAAAAACTACTTGACAGTAACGCCTATATTTAGTTTAATAGCGCCTCAACGAAGACGGCTCGATAGCTCAGTCGGTAGAGCAACGGATTGAAAATCCGTGTGTCGGCAGTTCGAACCTGCCTCGAGCCACCATTCGTTTAAGAATTCTAAAAAGCCCCAGACATTTAATGTTTGGGGCTTTTTTTATGTGTAAATTTTATCGTATTCTTTAGCATTCATTTTATTCATGCGTTTCTCTTATTCGTATAGCCGACCACGTAATAATAAATTACAACGCTCGCGTGAATCCAAGTCATAAATGGTCGCACGGTAATCAATACCGTGACGGCCTTCAAAAAACACCACCCGATCACCCACTGCTAAGAAACAAGAAGTACGCGCATCATAGATAAAACCATCAATGACGAATGCCAAATCACGATCTATCTCGCGTACCGTATAGGTCTCACCTTGCGGAATCAAACGCTCAAACCATGCGCTATGGGCGGCATTAGTGCTTAGCACACTTATGAGCAGCAGCGCTGATATCATAAAGGTACTTTTTAACGACATCGTAACAGTCGCGCCAGCTAAGCTGATTTTATTTAGGATATTTTTATTAACTGTCATGACCTTAACCTACTCAGACCTGCCCAATGATTGATTCTGTTCGCTACGCTTCTTATGCTAAACGCTTACTGTCACGGTTGCATAACATTTCTGTGCTGTTTTTTAGACGGCAGTGCTCAGTATACTCGATAGCAATGATAATGATAAATAAGACAGATAAATGCTAATAGGGATAAGCGATGAGAGAGTTTGATTATGATTTGGATTATAAAAACCTAGACTTGCGCGCGCAGCCTGAGCTGTATCGCGTCGGTCGCGGTGAGCAAGGCGTATTATTGGTAGAGCCTTATAAGTCTGAGATACTGCCGCACTGGCGCTTTGCCACGCCTGATATTGCGACTGAAAGTAGCGAGGCAATTTATCAAATGTTTTTAGATTATCTGGCAGCTGATGACTTTGTCGGTGCGGATATGGCGCGCAAATTTATTCAAATGGGTTATACCCGCGCCCGTCGCTATGCCAATCACAAAGGCGGCAAGAAGTATAAAGGGCCAGTGCCCAATGATAAAAAAGGCCAAAGCGGTGCACATGGTCGCGCAGAGTTACCACGACAAGAGGAAGACCCAGTCAAAGCAGAATCGGCGCGGATTTTTAAACAAAAATGGGATGAGTGCCGTGAGAACAAAGATTATCTAAAAATGAAAAAAGAGCATCGTGAACGTTACAAAGATAGCGAGTAAATTGCTATTGCTCATAATATTAAGAACAGTAGAACACTAAATTGACTGGTCTCAAAACACTACTGTGCTAAGGTATGGCACGATATACCAAACATAATAAATATAACGACTTTTAATAGTGAGGAACAATGGATAAGCAACTTTTAATTTTTGATTTTGATGGCACACTGATCGATAGCGTGCCAGATTTGGCTGATGCGACCAATGCGATGCTAACCACGCTTGGCAAAGAGACTTACCCTATTGACAGCATACGTAATTGGGTCGGCAATGGCTCAAGAATGCTGGTCGAGCGCGCATTGGTGGGTAAGGTAGAAGTGTTAGAAGGTGAGTTGACGGTCGAGGAAGCTGATCATGCCGAGCAGGTGTTTTTTGAGGCTTACAACAATATCAGCGGTAGCAAAACCGTCGCTTACCCAGATGTCGATAACGGATTAAAGAAGCTGAAAGATGCAGGTTATACGCTCGCCTTGGTGACCAATAAACCCATTCGTTTTGTACCGAAGATATTACGGTCATTTGGCTGGCAGGACTTGTTTGCCGAAGTGCTGGGCGGTGATAGTCTAGCTGTTAAGAAACCAGACCCTGCGCCGCTACTACATGTCTGTGAGGCGTTGAATATTGACCCAGCACAAGCAATCATGATTGGTGATTCTAGAAACGATATCTTGGCAGGACAAAACGCCAATATGGATACCCTTGGACTGTCCTATGGTTATAACTACGGGCAAGACATTCGTGAGCTGAATCCTACCGAAGCATTTGATGACTTTGCCGCCTTGGTTGATTATCTTTTATAAGGATAAATGACAAATAGCTGAACATCACGTCAGCTACTTACTTCGATAGCTCAATGCCTCTGACACGTGGGCACTCGTGATATCGGTACTGTCGGCAAGGTCTGCGATGGTACGTGCAACGCGCAAGACTCGATGATAGCCGCGTGCCGATAGATTCAGACGTTGCTGAGCAAGCTGTAATAGCTGCTGCTCGCCCGCGCCTAGCTGAATATATTTATCAATCTCGCTCGGGCTAAGCTCATTATTGACCTTTTTTTGCCGTTTTAATTGATGCTTGTGCGCGGCAGCGACCCGAATCCGCACTTGCTCGGAGGTTTCACCAGCTTGAGCATTTTGCAAGTCGGCAATCGGTAACGCTGGCACGGTAATATGCAAATCAATGCGATCAAGCAGTGGGCCCGACAGCTTATCTTGATAGCGCTTAATCTGCTCGGGACGACAACGACATCTTGCCGAGCCGTCACCATCATAGCCACACGGACACGGGTTCATCGCCGCTACTAGTTGAAAGTTGGCTGGGAAGGTCATTTGTGAATTAGCACGGCTGATGGTAATTTGCTTCGCCTCTAATGGTTGGCGCAGCACCTCTAACACCGTACGATCAAACTCTGGTAATTCATCAAGGAATAACACGCCTTTATTGGCAAGGGTAATCTCGCCCGGTTTGGGACGTGAGCCGCCACCGACCAAAGCCACGGCTGATATGGTATGATGAACTTGGCGAAATGGCCTTGTCCCATAATCATAATCACTGTCTGCCACCGAATAAGTACTGGCAACTTCTAACGCATCCTCAGCACTCAAATCTGGCAAGATAGTCGGTAGCCGCGAGGCCATCAATGTCTTGCCCGAGCCGGGAGGCCCTGTGAATAACAGCGAATGACCACCAGCGGCGGCAATCTCTAGCGCACGCCTAGCATGATGTTGGCCTTTGACATCAGCCAAGTCTACTTTATAACCGGTGTGTTTTTCTATCGCAGCGGGCGGTACAATCTCTAAGCGCTCGTAAGTGGCATTTGGATTGGTCAAAGATTGCAAATGATCGCAAACGGCTTTTAGACTATCCGCCGCCAATATCTCTACACCCTCGACACGGCTAGCTTCCGCACCGTTATCGATCGGGACGATTAACTGCGGCGTTTGTGGCTCTTGACCCTGCTCCGTCAATTCTAGTTCATCATTATCTGCTGTCTGTAATACTTTGGACGCCAACACTTCCGCCTTTATCGCTCGTGCTACTGCCAAGCTACCAGTGACTTGCCGTAAATTCCCATTGAGTGCTAACTCACCGATAAACTCAAACCCTGATAGTACCTCTGGATCTAACTGATCGCTGGCTGCCAAGATGCCAATGGCAATGGGCAAATCTAGCCGCGCGCCATCTTTTGGCAAATCTGCTGGCGCTAAATTAATCGTCAGGCGACGATTGGGGAACTGAAAGCCAGAATTCAGAATGGCTGAGCGCACGCGGTCTTTACTCTCGCGCACAGCAGCTTCTGGTAGACCGACGATGGTCAATGCTGGCAAGCCTTGCGATAAATGCACCTCAATAATGACCTTGGGTGCATGCAAACCGACGACTGAACGGGTATAGACTTGAGCAAACGACATCAGCGTTTCCTAATAAAGGGAGCTTTTGATCATAAAGTATTATGTATCAGTGCGCAAATGTCGTGTATTTTATAATAAAAATGGTTTAGCTACTGCTAAACCTCACTTTCTCAACATTTTAACGAACCATTATCTATGGGTTTTTTGAATGCCGAGCTATGATTTCAAAGAATAAAAAGCGCTCCTACCTTTTATTTTTATAAGAAAAATAATTTTATTAAATTACTGGTAAAGTTATTTCTTTTAGGTATATGATTGGTGAGTGTTTGTACACTGAAAGCAACAATAGCAATTTATTGACTATTTAGAGCGCGACAGATAAGAGGATTATCAGTGCTTTAAATCGTAAAAATTAACCATGGATGGTAAATACAATGAATATATTGATTAAAAATCGGCGAGTGCCCACGCTCACCCTACTCACAATGGCTGTTTCTTTAGCATTATTCGGCTGTTCTGATAGTGATAATAGCTTTAACGATGACGATACTGATACCCCTACCCCTGCATCGACGTATGAAGCTGACATTCAACGTACCGAGTTTGGTATACCTCATATTACCGCAAAGGATTATAAAGGGCTGGGCTACGGTGTCGGCTATGCGTTTGCTGAAGATAACTTCTGCTCGCTGGCCAAAGAAGTTG
This sequence comes from Psychrobacter glaciei, assembly GCF_014652895.1. Taxonomy (GTDB): domain Bacteria; phylum Pseudomonadota; class Gammaproteobacteria; order Pseudomonadales; family Moraxellaceae; genus Psychrobacter; species Psychrobacter glaciei. The sequence goes on along the minus strand of NZ_BMZR01000002.1, from coordinate 642,886 downwards.
TGGTCGCTAGCGGTCAGAGCATGCTGTATCTAGGCGATGAAGGTAATGTTGATAGCGATGTATTTTATACTTGGTACAACTCTCCAGAGAGAAAAGCTGAATTCTTAGCGGCTCAAGATCCTGAAACTATTGATGCGGTCACAGGCTATGCAGCAGGCTTTAGTCGTTATCTGCGAGATAAAGGTGTGGCGAATATTGATCCTGCTTGTGCTAACGCTGAGTGGGTTCGAGAGATTACTATTGATGACCTACTGACAGTTTATGGTAAAGCCAATCTACGCGGTGGGCTCTCTAACTTTGTCAGCCGTATTGTAGCGGCAGCTCCTCCTGCAACTACTGGCATTCAAGGTAGCTCTAGAATGAGTAGCGTCGAGCCTACAGTAGAGTCAGATGAAGAGTTTGACATGACGACTATCAATGTACTGAATGGCGGTAGTAACGCTTATGCCTTTGGTAGTGAGGTGACAGGAACAGATAGTGGTGTCCTATATGGTAACCCACATGAGCCATGGAACGGTGTCCAGCGTTTTTATGAGTTTCATACAACGATACCAGGTGAGCTTGACGTAATGGGCGCCGCCCAACAAGGTCAACCTTTTATCAATATTGGCTTTAATAAAGACGTTGCTTGGAGTCATACCGTATCAACTGCCAAACGCTTTACGCTTTACCAGCTTAATCTAGTAGATGGCAACCCTTTGAAATACAAATACACAAATAGCGCGGGTGTGGTTGAGGAACGTGATATCGAAAAAGTCGATGTGACGGTTCAATTGCCAGACAATCAAACGTTGGTTCAACCTATCTATTTGTCTCAATATGGGCCTATGCTCGCGGCTAACTTGCTTAATGGTCTTTTGCCAACGTGGGGTGCGAACAATCTGGCTTATACGATTCGTGATGCTGCCTCTGAAAATCCAAGAGCACTTAATCAGTGGCGTAGTATGAACATGGCCACTAGCGTTGAAGATCTCGTCGATAGAATGCAGACTACTTTAGGCCTAGGCTTTGTTAATACCATCGCCACCGATCGTAATGGCAAGGCGCTCTATGCTGATATCTCTACCGTGCCTAATGTCACTAGAGAAAAGCTAGAAAGTTGTGGTACTAATGCGGGGATTTTCCTGAATGCTCTGATTGCATCTGACTTGCCCGCACTAGATGGCAGTAAAGCTGCCTGTGAATGGGACAATGATGCCGACTCACCACAAGCAGGTATTTTTGGCGGTTCAAACTTACCATTCTTAATTCGTGATGACTACGCTCTAAACTCGAATGACTCTTATTGGTTTAGTAATGCAGAACAGCCGTTGACAGGATTCTCACCATTATTGAGACGTGGGTTATTACCTCTTTCTGAAGATGCCGCGCCATTATCTCCACGTACTCGTATGGCCTTTACTCAAATATTTGATCGATTAAGTAATAAAGATGGTTTAGGCGGAAATACCTTTAACCTTGATAATATGCAACAAGTCGTCTACGGAAATCGCAGTTATGGCGCTGAATTAGTGCTTGATGATGTGTTGGCAGATTGCCAAGCTAATCCGACATTACCTTTGACTGACGGTGGGACTATCGATGCCACTCAAGCTTGTACTGTCTTGAGTAACTGGGATCGTCGTAACAATCTTGATAGTAAAGGTGCTCATGTCTTTAGAAAATTCTGGACCAATTTTGGGTTTAGTAGTTATGCAGGATTTAGTGTTCCCTTCGATAAGGCTGACCCTGTTAACACGCCTCGTGACTTAATCATCAATGATAAAACACGTAAAGCTTTGGGCGACTCTATTAGCTATTACAATAGTAAAAATATTGCGCTTGACGCACCGTTAGGTAGCTTACAATTCGTTATTGATGCGGACAAAAACGGTGAAAAAATCCCTATGCATGGTGGCTTCGGTGGTGAGGGCATCTTCAACGTTGCCAGCTCAAGTCAAAACAGCGATGGCACTTATGGTCCAATTACTAATGGTCCAACTTATATGCAATCGGTAACGTTTGATAGCAAAGGTCCGGTCGTGGAAGCGCTGTTAGCTTTCTCGCAAGCTGGTGATACCACACGTCCTTTCCATCGTGATCAAACCCGTCGTTATGCAGACAAAGACTGGATACGTCTGCCTTTTAGTGCTGGTGAAGTATCTAAACAAGCAGTTGGTGCTAAAATTGAGTTAAGAGAATAAAATTCTTCGTTATTTTAATAAAAGCAAAAGCCCTCAGATAGACTCTGGGGGTTTTTCTATTTTTAAAACAAAGTAAATCCATAGGCTAAGAGAACTTACCAATCACCCTATTATAAGCAAGGATTTGCTATACTATCCTTTGCAAACCAAGTCACTACTATCGCTAAAAGACGCTGATACGTTATCTATTATCATTAGTAGATAAGGTTGCTTTAATAGGCGCAAACAGCATCAAAAAGGAATGCCACATGACAGAACACTCTGAAACAAACACCCAGCAGCCTTATAATCGTGCAGGAGAGCAACCCACCACGGTACGCCCTGTCATGCAGCCGGACAACCCTTACGCCAGTACGCGCGGCAGTATTATGACCAAGCAGCTACCTACATTTGATGAATCGATTATCAATAAATACAATCGTTCAGGGCCACGCTATACCTCTTATCCAACGGCATTAGAGTTCTCACCAATCGCTGATGGCATTGAAACAACCATTCTCCAAAATCGCGAAGCCCGTGCGCCATTATCGCTCTATTTCCATATCCCATTCTGTCGTCATCTCTGCTATTACTGTGCCTGCAATAAAATCATCACCAAAAAAAATAGCGACTCAGGCGATTATTTGCAGTACTTAATCACTGAAATTAGCCACAAGCGCCGTTTATTATCTGCACCAGAGGGCAGCAGTAAACCACTCGTTAAGCAGCTCCATTTAGGTGGAGGCACGCCGACGTTTTTAAGTGATGAAGAGATGGGTCAACTGTGGGATTTTTTGCAGACCCAATTTGAATTTTTACCCGAAGGTGAAGGCGACTACTCTATTGAGATTGATCCCCGTGAGCTGGGTGACGAGACGTTAAAAACGCTACGCAATCTTGGTTTTAATCGCGTCAGCTTAGGTGTGCAAGACTTGGACGAAACGGTACAAATCGCTGTCAATCGTGTGCATTCAGCAGAAATGATCGAGAATGTGCTCACTGAGGCACGCGAGCTTGGTTTCCGTTCTATCAATATTGACCTGATTTATGGTCTGCCGCATCAAACACCTGCAACCTTGGATAAAACCGTACGCCGCATCATTGAGATGTCACCAGATCGTCTGTCGGTATTTAACTACGCGCACTTGCCAGAACGCTTTAAAGCCCAGCGTCAAATAAAAGAAGCAGACCTGCCAGACCCAGCGGCTAAGCTTGCCATGCTCGGCAATACCATCAACACACTGACCGAAGCGGGCTATCAATATATTGGTATTGATCACTTTGCCAAGCCTGATGACGAGCTAGCGGTGGCGCAGCGCGAGGGCAAACTGCATCGTAATTTCCAAGGTTACACCATTATGGGTGACTGCGACTTGCTAGGCTTTGGTGTCTCCTCTATCAGTCAAATTGCCAATGCCAATACCCGTTATATTTTGCAGAATGATACTGATTTACAAGCGTATCAGGCCAATATCGCTGCGTCGAAAAACAACCCTACTATCATGCCAGCGGTAAAAGTAATTAAAACGTCGATTAAAGATCGCTTACGTGAATATGTGATTATGAAGCTACTCTGCCACGACTATATCGACTTTAAAGATGTGAATCAGAAATTCGGTGTCGACGCCATTACTTACTTCATTGATGAGATTCAGCAATTGGGCAAGATGCAAGATGACAAGCTCATCGATATGGATGCCGCTGGAATTCGGGTCTTACCAAAAGGTCGCCTACTCGGTCGCAACGTCGCCATGGTATTTGATGAGTACTTGGCAAAGAAGCATCAAAATCGCTTTTCTAAAGTTATCTGACTATAGTCAAAATATCCTAAAGACGCGACGGTATTGCTGATATCAGTTTTTTGTAGCCTCTGTCTGCGCAGGCACAGCAAGCAAGGAAAATTGATATCAGCAGTGCATCATGTATAGATATTACTTTTTACTGACTATAGACTGGCTTTTGAGTTAATTATTAGCAATAAAAAAGACCTCAAGCGAGGTCTTTTTTATCATAAATGCGACGGCTTACCATTCGTCACCTATCACTACTCAATAGGCATGACGATGTACAGCCTATTGGCATCTATGATGGTTTTTTCTTTATCGAGATATTTATGTTCAACGGTGCTTTTTGGTTTTTTATTATCCCGCCCTACTATCTCAGTATCTGTCATCGCTGAATCTGTGATAGAAAAGTCATCATCGTTTAACAACCCAAGTGAGCCATCTTGGCGTAGCCACAGACCTTCAAGCTTGTCATGTGGATACTCTAGAGTAGCAAGTACATCGACGACTGAGGTTTTCTTAACGGGCATAATATTGATGTTTTCAAGTACCTGCCAGTTATCTTCATCGGCTGCAATAAGCTGCTCGAGTGTTTTTCCTTCGATGGTTAAACCAACATGCTCATCTTGTTTAATCGCCTTTAGGTGGTTGGCAGTACTAATGGTTTCTATGTCTGTTGCCTGAGAGAGGTTAATTTTATAAATATATTTTTTTGCCGACTCATCTTGGAGTGGAAATTTGCGATCATGTTCAATGAGATAAAATTCATGATCGCTGAGCGCGACTAACCCTGACACCACATGCTCCGCTACATCAAGACGATATAAGTATTGAGCGATCTGGCCAGATTTTAGGTTAATGGTAATAACCCGTGTCACGCTAGAACCGCGCCCTGATTTGTCAGGATTGTCCATTGACGATTCTATAATGCCTACCAGCGTGGTTTGATTTGGCGTAATCGTTAATGCTTCCATGCCACGATTGGCGCGGCGCTTGGTAAACTCCATCGGTAATAAAATTGGCGTGCCATCAATCATCACATTGTTACGCTCATCACTAGCAAATGGGTTAATACGCTCAATCTCTAACCCATCCGCGTCATAGTGGACGAGATGTGGACCATACTCATCACTAATCCAAAAACTTCCGTCTGTAAGTGCAGCGAGTCCTTCGGGGTCTAAACCATTGATATCAGTCTTGATAGGATTCGTCACTTTATCAAAAGGCAGGTTAGGATTTACGGTCATCGGCTGACCATCGATATCATAGGGCACTTCATTGGTCCCGCCCAATGCTTTTGGATTTGGTAGCCCAGAGATAGGATTGCCATTGCTGTCTCTTAGCACTATCTCTTTTATCTTGATAATTTTGCCGTCCTCATGTAACTCAAATAGCCCGATTGACGGTGTATAATTCGGCACTAAAAACTGCTTACCTTTACCCGCAATCCCATCAAAATCAGCATTGGGACCTCGATCAGTAAGTACATAAAACTGATTGGCATTGGTTGGATGTGCCGCTGCGTCTGAGCCGTAGCCACCACCACGAATGTCTAATTTTCGCTCAGGATAGGCGGCATTAATATGTGTCGCATCAAGCACGGTATAAGGTAATGGGCTGCCTTGAGGGAAATTCTCTATTGAGATTATTTTAATATCTGGATTTTGCTTGGTCATTGTTTTTTCCTTGTATCAGTATTTTTATTATTTGAGAAAAGGTGTTTTATGTTTCATTTTTCGCGCCTGAAAAACCAGCAAAAATAGTATGATCAAATTTAAGTCAAAAAAATAGCCAGTGCTTCGCATACTCACTGGCTATTTTTATAAGTTGTAGCTATGTGATCAAAGTACATGTGATCAAAGTACATGTAATCAAAGCACCATTGCTTAAACCTTCAGTTTATCACCCACCATACCTTTCACTGTACTGAGGATATCAGCAGGTAATACCACCATTTTTGCGTTATCAGACTCAGCCAGCTCACGAATCGCCTTGATATATTGCTCACCCAGTAAGTAAACAATCGGCATCTCTTCAGTGCCCATGGCATTGGTAATCAAACGAATAGACTCTTCTGACCCTTTGGCAAGCACTACTTGTGCCTCTGCATCACGACGTGAGGCTTCCAGACGCCCATCTGCCTCTAAGATAGCGGCTTGCTTTTGACCATCAGCACGCGTCACTGTTGCACGGCGTTGACGTTCAGCAGCTGCCTGCTCTTCCATCGCTGTCTGCATAGTCGCTGACGGGTTGATATCTTGAATTTCTACTGTTTTTAGCGTGATACCCCAATCAGAAATATCTTCTGAGATGGCATGCTTGAGTTTGGCCTTGATCTCGTCGCGGCTAGATAATGCGCTATCCAGATCCATCTCACCGATGATTGAACGTAGCGATGTTTGTACCAGATTACGAATACCGTATTCATAATCTTCGATACCATATACCGCCTTATCAGGACGAACGATATTAATATAAGCGACGGCGTTCGCGATAATAACGACGTTATCTCTCGTGATGACTTCTTGAGAAGGAATATCGAGCACGATGTCTTTGGTCGTCACCTTATAAGACACATCATCAACATAAGGAATAATGAGGTTTAACCCTGGTTCTAGTGTTTGGCTATATTTACCAAGACGCTGCACGACCCACTTATAACCCTGAGGCACGATCCGAACACCTTTAAATACGGTAAACACCACCAGCGCGATCAAGACCACCATTACGATATTGAAACTTCCCATATTTCACCCCTATTATATTTGCACACTTTTATTTATCGCTGCCTGCGATTTCATACTACTGACGACCAATTCATTACCAACGATATCGGTCACGATTACCCGATCACCGACCGCCACTTGTTCTCCTTGCGTGCGGCACATCCACTCAGCGGCACCAACGATAGGCACACTAAACCGTACCATGCCCGCTCTTTCAGGCTGCGGTGGTACGATAATCATACCAGTCTCACCGATAATGACGCTGCCGCCTAACCCTGCCTTGGTACGATCCACTGACAGAGGCTTAATAAACTTAAACCATGCCAATAGAAACACCGCAGAAAGTACCAGCCAAATAACAATTTGGATGGCGAGCGAGATAGGTAATAGCCAAGACAGTGCCGCGACGATAATAGCAGCAGCACCAAACCAAAGGCTGGCAAACGTCGGAACAAACATCTCGACAATCAGTAGCACAAAGCCTAATACCAGCCAATGCCACGGTTCAATCATCCAGAGCATCTCAATCATTGATATATTCCCTGTCTTTGTCATTCTAGCTTTCAATGTAGCACATTTTTAGAGCGATAATGCCTTAAAAATCATTAATATACTGCTGACTTTGCCGAGTGGAGGCAAAAGCCTAATGAGTATTTGTAAATGCCTCAACCAAAAAAAACGACCACATCCGTGATCGTTTTTTTATTAATCTCTTTGCAGTCAGGCTAACTTAGAATTTTACATGAGCACCTAAAGTAACGCCACTTACCTCGAGATCATCCACTTCAGGATAGATGTTATACATAGCTTCTACAGAAGCCATAGGAGTGAGGTTATAGCCCAATCCTAAGCTACCAGCGACACCTGTATCAGAAACGCTAAAGCTCTCACTGTTGCTAGCAATAACTTTATCTGTATAGTCTACATCAATTTCATTTTTCGCAACACCTAGGCGGCCTTTGGCGTATAAACCGGTATTTGGAAAATTGTAATCATAAGTCGCATATAGGCCATATACATCAGCACTATATTCTGACTTTTCAAAAGTATCATCAAACGCATCTGCATCATTAGTCGTCAAATATTCAGCTTCCACACCAAATTCTGGAGTGAATTTATAGCCACCATAGACACCGTATGATACTGCATCATCTTCTACATCATCTGGACTATACTGACCCACTTTTACACCAGCGTATGGCTGCCCAGCGTAGTTAACTGCTGCTTGCGCACTAATACTCATTAGAGAACCAACTGATAATGCGATCAAAGCTTTTTGTAAAGTATTCATCTGTCTTCCTATTAAATAAAACTAAAATGTAGCCTGAGTGGACATAGCAGAGCACATAAGTTAGCTGAACTATTGTTGAATTCGAGATTCTAGCAGAAGATTATTTTTAATGCATTCTTTTTTAATGACTTTAACCGTAGCTTTTTTCGTACAAAAAAACGACCGCCGAAGCGATCGTTTCTTATTCTATAATTAACTAGCAATCATTTAGAACTTTAGCTGTGCACCAACCGTCATAAGATCAGCATCGCTACCTAGCTTGTCGTATTCAGCTTCGACGCTGAAATTAGGATTCACTGAATAACCAAGGCCTACACCACCAGCAAGACTGGTATCACTTTCTGAATAAGTCTCAGTTCTGACTTCAGTGTTGCCGATATTGCGGGTGAAGTCACCTTCTATCTCAGTTTTAGCGACCCCTAGTTTACCTTTGGCATATAAGCCAGTATTAGGGAACTGATAACGGTAAGTACCGTATGCGCCGTAGCTCTTAGCATCGATATCACCGCCGCGATAATCCGCGTCGTCTGAGCCGACATATTCTGCTTCGACACCGAAGTTAGGATCGAAATTATAGCCACCGTATACACCATAAGCGGTTGGATCATCAGCGCCGTCTACGTCTAGGTCAAACTGACCGACTTTAGCACCGATGTACGGCTGCCCAGTATAACCGTTGCCATAAGAAACGGCGGCTTGTGCACCCATGCTTACTAAAGAACCAGCGGCTAGTGCAAGTAATGTTTTTTGTAGAATTTTCATTGTGTTCTCCTAATATCGTCTTTTTTTAATTGCTTTTATATGAATTATTGGGGTAAGAAACGACCAGTAGACTGACCATTTCTTCCTTCTATCATGAATCTATCTGAGATTTAGAACTTAAGATGTGCGCCAACGGTTAACAACTTAGCATCGACATCACTGTCCATCATTGAGTATTCAGCCTCAACACCGAAGTCAGGGTTTACTGAATATCCAAGACCAACACCACCAGCGATACCTGTGTCACTAGTAGAGTTTGACACTCTAACTGGACCAACAGTATAGTCACCTTCTACTTCAGTTTTGGCGACACCAAGTTTGCCTTTAGCGTATAGTCCCGTATTTGGGAAGGCATAACGGTAAGTACCGTAAGCGCCATAAGTCTTGGCATCGAGATCACCGTTTCTGTAATCAGCATCATCTGAACCGACGTACTCTGCTTCAACACCGAAGTTAGGATCGAAGTTATAGCCACCGTATACACCATAGGCCGTTGGATCATCAGCATTATCGACGTCTAGATCGAATTGACCGACTTTAACACCAACGTATGGCTGACCGGTATAACCGTTACCATAAGAGACGGCTGCTTGTGCACTGACCGTTAGTAAAGAACCAGCTGCTAGTGCAAATAGAGTTTTTTGTAGAGTTTTCATTATTAGCTCCTTTAACTTATATGGGCAAGCAAGTTATTCTTAATGGCTTTCTAAGCCTCATCGCCCTGCTTGCTAACGATGAATATATAGTAACAAAGTATTTCATACAGTCTGTCTGTGTTTGATGGCATCAGAGTTAAGATTTGCAAGCGTTTGTCAGCCTATGGGTTACAAAGGTCGAGATATGAAATTTTTTGTTACAAGTAGCCGATTTGTGCAATACTTCCTACTTATCAGGCAGTCAATGAATGTTAAAAAGTCAAAAATAAGATTAAGGAAGACATCAATATGACAAGTTCTATCGTGGTGCAACTGCAAGAATCATTGACGCATATGAAGTCTCAGCAGCAATACCGCAGTTTACCAAGCTTAGAACATCAAGGACGTTATGTGGTCAGCCAAGGTAAGACACTGCTGAATATCGCCAGTAATGACTATTTAGGCTTGGGTAGCGATACAGAGTTACAAGGCGAGTTTCTCAAGCAAATAGATCGGTTACCAGTGGCGCAACGACCAAAGATGAGTGCCACTTCCTCGCGGTTACTTACTGGCAACGATACACAGTTGCAAGCATTAGAGTCTGAATTGCAAAGCTGGTATCAAAATGCAACTGACAAGCAAAACTTATCCGCTTCAAAATCGGTGCTGGTATTAAACAGCGGCTATCATGCCAATCTTGGTATATTGCCAGCATTAACATCTTTGCCAGTTAAGACACTTATTTTGGCTGACAAGCTGGTACATGCCAGTATTATTGATGGGATGCGTCTCAGCCAAAGCAAACTGGTCACCTATCGTCGTTACCGTCACAATGATTACGAGCATTTAGCCAGATTTATCGAGCAAGCAGATGAAACGGTTGAACGCATTATTATTGTCACCGAGAGTGTTTTTAGTATGGATGGTGACCGTGCTGACTTACTTCAATTGGTACAATTAAAAGCCAAAGATGCTCGCATTGAGCTATATGTTGACGAGGCTCATGCCATTGGTGTGTTAGGTGACACTGGCTTGGGACTAGCGGAAGAAACACACACGTTAGCAGATATTGATTATTTGGTGGGGACGTTTGGTAAAGCGTTTGCGTCAGTTGGCGCTTATATCATGTGTGATGAGGTCGTCAAACAATGGCTGATCAATGCCATGCGTCCGCTGATTTTTAGTACTGCATTGCCACCGATCAATCACGCATGGACCCGATTTATTTTAGCAAAAATGCCAAACTTGACCCACCAACGCACACATCTGGCGCAGATCTCTATCAAGCTTAGTCGAGCCATCGACCAACAACACCGCGCATCGCCAACTTCTCAAAACATAAGCTATGATTCACCTATTATCCCCTATATATTGGGCGACAATGCGTGTGCGCTTGCTAAAGCAAAACAGTTACAGGCCGCAGGGTTTTACGCATTGCCCATCAGACCACCTACCGTTCCTGCAAACACCGCGCGTATTCGCTTAGTCATGAATGCCAAACTAACCAACGAAGACTGTGAACGGCTAATACAACAGTTATAATTCCACTATCTAGCAAGGACCATGGTCCTACTATAGTCGATTCAATTTAAAAGTAGTACAAGGCAACCGAACGTAGATGTATATTTAATACTTCAAGCGAGGTTAACGCAGTAATATTTTTATAATGGAATGACTATATCGATCGATAATTGGCTCAATTGGATGTAATAAGATCTATGGAAATTCTCGTTACACCTGATAGTTTTAGCGCTAGGAAACAAACCATCGCTCGCCATTTTGCCAGTGCCAGCGACTATGACCAGCATGCCAGTATTCAGCAGACAGTCTGTCAGTATTTACTAGAAAATATTGCTCATACCAAACAAAGCAGTGTATTAGAAGTCGGTGCGGGCACAGGTCAAATGACACGACTACTGGCTGAGCATATACAAAGCCAGTACTGGCTGATCAATGAATTGTGCGCTGAACAAGCAGCTACCTTGCAATCAATTTTACCAACGGCTGACATAGCGATTGGCGATGCTGAAACCATGGACTTGGAAGGAATACACAGCTTGATAGTCAGTGCCAATGCAGTGCAGTGGTTTGATAATCCGTTGAATTTTGTCACGCAATCAGCACAGCGTCTACAGACTGGAGGTCAACTCCTCTTCAGCACCTTTACGCCCAATAATTTTTTGCAAATTAAAGCGCTAACTGGTCAAGGCCTTGATTACCCAGATATCACTGAGTGGCAGTCAGCATTGACGAATGCTGATTTCGAGCATATCGAGCTTTCAATTGAGCGTTTCGACTTACCATTTATCAACCCTTATGCTGTGTTGAAGCATATGAAACTGACGGGTGTCTCAACCAGTCAAACGCAAGTATCGTCAAGGAACACACAACCTTTCAGATGGACGAAAGCGCGTTTACAACAATTTGAGTCAGATTATTGGCAGCATTTTTCTGCACAAAACGAAGATGGTCAGTCTTGCGTTAATTTGACTTATGAAGTACTGACTGTGAGTGCGTTTAAACCCTAAATCAGCCATATAGTCAAAACATCCTAAAAACGCGACGGTATTGCTGATATTTGAATGTTCAACAGACCCTACTAACAGAAATTATAGCCATAAAAAAACGCACCCCGAAGGATGCGTTTTTTAATTTAACTGCTTATCGATTCTACCATTTTCAAAAACTTGAGTAGCAAGGAAAAAGAGCGTAAGTACTACATTGAGTAGACTAAGCGAGTTTGACGCAGCTAATCGCGTTTTTGGATTTGGTACTACTTCTTATCTTCGTCTACTTCAGTGAACTCAGCGTCAACCACGTCGTCATCAGCTTGGTTGCCATCAGCAGCATCCGCGCCTTCTTGGAATTGGCTTGGATCCATACCTTCAGCGCCAGCACCTGCATCAGCATAGATTTTTTGGCTGATTGGTAAGAAAGCATTGTCTAATGCTTCAAGCTTGGCTTTGATGTCATCATGGTCATCTTCTTTAGCCGCTGTTTCAAGCTCAGTGATAGCCGTTTCTACTGTTGATTTTTCTTCATCAGTCACTTTATCTGCTGCTTCTTTCAGCGCTTTTTGTACGGCATGGATGCGACCATCTGCTTCGTTGCGTACTTGCGCTAGGTTAGCGAATTTCTCATCTTCAGCAGCATTGGCTTCTGCATCACGAACCATTTGTTCAACTTCTTCGTCCGACAAGCCAGAATCCGCTTTGATCTGGATACTTTGCGCTTTACCAGTACCTTTATCCGTTGCTGAGATGTTCATGATACCGTCAGCGTTGATGTCAAAAGACACTTCAATTTGTGGTAGACCACGTGGTGCTGGTGGAATGTCCGTCAAATCAAAACGACCAAGCTGTTTGTTTTGGTTAGCGATTTTGCGCTCACCTTGATATACCTGAATCGTTACTGCTGGCTGGTTGTCTTCAGCGGTTGAGAATACCTGTGATTTCTTAGTAGGAATCATGGTGTTTTTCTCGATAACTGGCGTCATGACACCGCCCATCGTTTCGATACCAAGGGTCAATGGCGTCACATCAAGTAGCAATACGTCCGTTTTTTCACCAGACAATACCGCGCCTTGAATGGCTGCACCAGCTGCTACTGCTTCGTCAGGGTTCACGTCTTTACGTGGCTCTTGACCGAAGAATTCTTGTACTTTTTGCTGTACCAGTGGCATACGAGTCTGACCACCAACTAGGATAACGTCATCGATGTCGCCGATTTTTATGCCAGCATCTTCAAGGGCAATTTTACAAGGACCCATGGTACGTTGTACTAGCGCTTCCGTTAAGCTCTCTAGTTTTGAGCGGCTGATGGTCACAACCAAATGCTTAGGACCATTGCTATCGGCAGTGATATACGGCAAGTTTACTTCGGTGCTTTGGGCACTTGATAATTCAATTTTCGCTTTTTCTGCCGCTTCTTTTAGACGCTGCATTGCCAATGAGTCACCTTTTAGGTTGACGTCTTGGTCTTTTTTGAACTCGTCTACTAAGAAGTCAATCAATGCTGAGTCAAAGTCTTCACCACCAAGGAATGTATCACCGTTGGTTGCTAGTACTTCGAACTGCTGCTCGCCATCGACGTCAGCGATTTCGATGATTGATACGTCAAAAGTACCACCACCCAAGTCATATACAGCAACAGTGCTATCGCCTTGCTTTTTGTCCATGCCATAGGCAAGTGCAGCAGCGGTTGGCTCGTTGATGATACGTTTTACATCAAGACCAGCGATTTTACCCGCATCTTTAGTGGCTTGACGCTGTGAGTCATTGAAGTAAGCAGGTACAGTTACGACTGCTTCAGTCACGCTTTCACCAAGATAATCTTCTGCTGTTTTTTTCATTTTTTTCAAGATTTCAGCAGAAACCTGTGGTGGTGCTAGTTTTTTACCGTTGACTTCTACCCATGCATCGCCATTGTCTGCTTTAGCGATTTTGTAAGGCACCATGCCGATGTCTTTTTGCACGACTTTGTCATCAAAACGACGACCGATCAGACGCTTAATCGCAAACAAGGTGTTGTTTGGGTTGGTGACGGCTTGACGCTTGGCTGACTGACCAACCAAAATTTCGTCGTCTTTATAGGCAACGATCGATGGTGTGGTACGCGTACCTTCAGCATTTTCGATGACTTTAACTTTGTCACCTTCCATTACTGCTACACATGAGTTCGTTGTACCTAAATCAATACCAATTACTTTACCCATAATCAAATGCTCCTAATTTGTTTTAAATATAAATACTTATATGTTCAGACCATAGTTGGTCACTTGTTGCTATATATCGGTTTGCTTATTAATTTTTTCAAGTCAAAAGCCACGCAAAAACTGTCTTTTGTGTGACTTTTTGTGAAAACCCTTACTAATAATGAGGTTTAGCACAGTTAAAAACTGATTGTTCACCACTTATATAATAAACCGATGACTTAAAGCGTTACTGCTTTAGACGATATCAGCTCAAATATTATTGACCGACACGAACCATCGCTGGGCGCAACAGACGACCATTCAAGCTATAGCCTTTTTGTAGTACCGTACCGACGGTATCTGCTTCGGCGTCTGGATCAATGCCTACCGCTTCATGAAAGTCAGCGTTGAATTTCTCACCTTGAGGTTCAACGACTTCTACGCCATTTTTGGTTAGTAGTGCTAATAGCGCTTTGTGCGTTAATTGAACGCCTTCAGCGACTGGGTCATTGGCATCAGCGTTTTCCATGGCACGCTCTAAATTATCAACGATGTCCAGTAGCTCTTTAGCAAATTTCTGTAGGGCGAATTTTTTGCTTTTATCCGCTTCTTGTTCCATACGTTTTTGCGCGTTATAAGCTTCAGCATTGGCACGTGCGGTGCCTTCTTTAGCTTGCTTTACTTCGCCTTCTAGCTCAGCGATACGGGCTTTAAAAGTGTCAAGATTGATGTCATTTTCGATCGTCATCTCTTCACCTGAGTTATTCTGTGGATCAAACTCTTTCAAGGTTTCTTCTAAAATACTCTCATCGTGGTCAATATTGTCATGTGACACATTTTGCTCAAGAGATTCTTGGTTCGTATTCTGCTCGCTCATGGTAGCTCCTTAGGATTATTAATATAATGGTTGGTTTTAAGGCACAACAAACCGACCAAGGGCTGATCATTGTGCTTTTATTAATGGCCTAACTGTTTTTGTTCATTCTTTTTTAAATGCGCTTCAATAGCTGCTTGATAAAGGTGATGACCATAAATTTCAAGCCTAATATGAGGAATTTTTCGCTTTAGCCAGATAAATCATTGCAGAGCATAAGGATTATTGTCAATAACGCAATAAATGCTGCGATAAATAACGGGGAGACATGATTATATTTTTGTCATCGAGCCATGCTTAGCTTTATGGTGACGAGCTTTTAAGATAGATTTGAATTTAGTATAAATCTTATGATTAACTGCTATATTAATCGTTCACTTATAAAGCCGACTAATTTTGTTTAAACATCGATTACAAGAGAGGGTTTATGCCTATTTTACCAGTGCCATCGCTCAATGCTTTATTGACAAAAACGCTTAAGACCGTAAAAAAGACAGCCGCTAAAAATGTGCACCAGCATCATATTTTGCACCATACGCTAAAAGGATTGGATAATCTGCCAACGCCGCTACTCGAACGAGTTAATCACCAATTAAAAGCGTCTACAGCGGAGCAATATCCCCTTGCTGACGCCCATCTGCGCCTGATACTTGCGGTCAGTAATAAGCTCAAGCGCCCGTTAGCACTGGATAAGCTACCCAACCTACGGCAGAAATTTGGTACAGATGCGGTGTCGTTGCAAGCACCTAGCGTTTGGCAACAAAATGCGGAGGCCTCAGGAAATTCAGAGAATGCCGTCAGCTGGCAAGATAAGACCATTGCCAATGCGGATGGTGGTGATATGACCGTGCGCTGCTACCAGCAGTCGAAGCAGAATAACGAGGGAAAAAGTACGGATGAAGTCGCCATGCTGTTTTTTCATGGCGGCGGGTTTTGTATTGGCGATATCGACACGCATCATGAGTTTTGTCATACGGTCTGTGCCCAAACTGGCTGGGCAGTCGTGAGTGTCGACTATCGCATGGCTCCTGAATATCCAGCGCCAACAGCTCTTAAAGATTGTCTAGCAGCGTATGCTTGGCTGGCTGAACATTCTCAGTCACTTGGTGCATTGCCATCGCGCATCGTATTGTCTGGTGATAGTGCAGGTGGTTGCTTGGCAGCACTGGTGGCGCAGCAGGTTATCAAGCCTATTGAGGCGTTATGGCAAGATAACAATCAAGCTACTGAGACTGCTAAAAAAGCCAATAATACCTTTAAAAAATCACTGGCTGATTTGCCGCGACCTTTAGCACAATTGCCGCTATACCCTGTCACTGATTATGAGGCTGAATATCCGAGTTGGGAGCTTTATGGTGAAGGCTTGCTGCTCGATCACAACGATGCAAATGTCTTTAATACTGCCTACACTCAGCACAGTGGTTTAACGCAGTCCCATCCTCTTATATCAGTCATGCAGGGTGACAACTCACACCTGTGTCCCAGCTATGTCGTCGTTGCGGAATTAGATATCTTGCGAGATGAAGGACTGGCTTATGCTGAGCTTTTGCAAAAAGAAGGCGTTAAGATAGAAACCTATACAGTACTAGGCGCACCGCATGGTTTTATTAACTTGATGAGTGTCCATCAGGGTCTTGGCAATCAAACAAACTATATTATCAAGTCGTTTGCTTGTTTTGTGCAAAACCTACTGACCAGTGAGGGTGATGAGCCAAATCTCTGAGCGCGAGCCCAGTCGAAACGGAATGCCCCAAAAGCCGTAACCAGATGACACCACAAAGTGACTGTCATTGATGACCTCATAGCCATAGCCCAAGCGGTTGATAGCACTGACAATGAAGTTGGCGGGGAATATCTGACCGTTATGGGTATGCCCAGAGAGCTGCAAATCAATCGGCATTTGGCTGTGCTCGGCAATATCACTTGGTCTGTGGTCTAACAATATCAGCGGCTCAGCGCTATTAACCTGTGCCAATAGATCAGTCGTCGGGACGCGCTGACGCTTATGATTGTCGAAGCGTCCCATCAGCCAAAGTGCTTGCCTTTGATGCGTGAGGCGTATGACTTCGTCATTTAATAACTGCACGCCAGCAGCACGCAACGCTTGGACAATCGGCTGCTCATGCCCGTATAAATCATGATTGCCTAAAGTCGCATAGACCCCATACGGCAGGCTTTTGCATAACTCAGCCAAGTTTTCTGCCATATTATAATCAGTAAATGCCTGTGTATTGTCATCCATGATATCGCCCGGCATCAGCAATATGTCTGCTTTATGCTGCACAATAAGACGATGCAGCCTATCTATTGCGCCAATCCCAAACAATCTCCCGATATGCAAATCGCTAGCGACCGCAATACGTAGCGGCTTGGCCAAAGGCTTATCAATATCAATAGATAACTCACGTACCACAGGCGCATAAGCACTGTATAGAGCGTAAACAAACAACCCGATAAATACTGCCAATGCTAATATGCGCAACCCAAAATCGACGGTAGCCGGTGTAGCGAGTACGTCACCAGTTAGCGATGTGATTAACCAATAGCCACCATAAAATAGGCTGGTAACTAAAGCCGTCAATAGCATAAAGTGCATGGCCAACATCCAACCACTGATCCAGCGATAGCTATTGGCAAATGCTCTATTGACACTGAGTAGCAGCAAACCGTTGGTAATAATGAATATGATGACCCATACCGAAGTTTGCAAACCTGCTGTCTGCCAAGGCTGTAGCCACCATTGCACGCTTAGAGCTGCGCCGACACTAAACAGCTGCAATAGCGCAAAAATGGTAATGAAAAATGCGTAGCGCATAAAAAATCCCTGAGTATGATGGCGTCAATGCAGTATGTTTTTAGCTGACTAGACGAGCAAAGTAGCTATTAGCCAGCCTAACAGCAAATAAAAGCCTCTACCATTTAGATATGGTAGAGGCTTTATCATAAGGATAACATTATTTATTTAAATGGCTCATACACCAGACTGCAACGTAATTATCCAAATCTCAGAACGCGTACCCAGTCTAAATGGTACGGGACCGATGCCATAACCAGAGGTCACCAAAAACTGCGTATCGGCTATTTTTTTGCTGCCATAATTTAGCGGTGTCAACCAATTCATCAATATCGTTAACGGGAATATCTGCCCGCCATGGGTATGCCCAGACAGATGCAAATCAACTGGCAGGGCGCTGACCTCATCCATCGCGCTAGGACGATGTTCCAAAAATAGCACTGGTTTATCTGTTTCTACTTGCGTTAATAACTCCTCAGCTGACAGTCTGGTACGATCGATATCATCTGAGCGCCCCACCAGCCATACCGAGTCATTTAATAACACACTCTCATTATCAAGCGCTTTGATGCCCGCCTCTTCCACCGCCTGTGTGATCTGTTGGTCATAACCGAAATAATCGTGATTGCCTAAAGTTGCATAGACGCCAAGCGGTGCCTTTAGCTTTGATAGCTGCTCATGCATATTCGTATTATCGTAAGCAATGGTATCGTCATTCATAATGTCACCAGCGATAACCACGACATCGGGATGTTGCGCATCGATAAGGTTTACCATTTTTTTTATCTGTCGATTGCCAAACCATCTACCCAGATGCGTATCAGAGACAAGCGCGATATCCATTGGCTTAGCTAGCGGCTTATCAATCGTAACTGTCAAACGATGTACAACGGGCGAGTAAGCATTAAATACCGCTAAGCTAACAATGGCTATATAAGTCGTGACAGCTAGAGCGCGAATGAATATTGGAAGAGATTTTCGCTTAAAGAGCTGATAAACGAGTAGCGCCACCGCAGCAGTTATCAGACCAGCATAAAGCATAAAACCTTGTAAAATACTAACGACCAGATAGACATGAAAGCGCTCACCCCAAAACTCAGTCAAACCATAAATGAGAGCCACATTATTAATAATAAAGACAGCAGCTATCAGCGCGATTTTAGCAGACGTGGTTTTTGGCTTTACAAACCAGCAGAGAAGAACGCTGGTCATAACAGCTAGCAACTGAGTGAAAATGATAAAGAACCACATAATAAGGTCTCATCAGATAAAGAGGATGCTATCTTACGTTAAAAGCTGAATGCTCTGAACATAGCGTCTTTTTTTTCACGAAAACTTCATATGCTTTACCTCTAAAGTGCTGTTGCCACAAAACCAAATAGTGGACAGTAAAAGCACTTTAGCGTTTGTCTGGTGCTATTTTACAGACCCCGTTTTCACAAGCCTGCATCAGCGCTTGACCATAGAGCAACTTGGTCACCCAATTCGGAATTCTATAGCGATTGCGCGCGACATAAGGATAAGCCAAGTCACCCAGTTGTTTGACCACTGGCAAAAACAACAAGGGTGACCATTTCACGCCGCCCGTTCTGTAGAGCAGTCGCACGGCATCCATGTACGTATACCAATTGCCGTAGCTGTCTTGCACACACATATAAGTCATCGCATCCTCACGGCTGAATCCTGCGACGGCCAACTCATCAAGCCCTTCTTCCACAGGAACTAAGCGTATCTTCTCTGGTTGACGTTTTTTCATATTATGCGCCTCGGTGCTGCATATCACACACGCATCATCGTAGTACATGATAATGGATAAACTCGCTTGCTCTCTATAGCTGTTGATATGATTTTGAATAATCATGTTATGACTCCTTTATGAGTGATACCTCAGTATTAAGACTATTAGAATTTTTGTTCATGTTAACTACTGGATACTTATTGACTGGTGCTAAAAAAGGAATGACTGGTTGCTGCGTCCACTGTGGAGCGGTAGCATCTAAACGCTTAGCCAGTGCCGGTAAATGATTGGTCGGCACCGCTGGAAACAGATGATGCTCGATGTGATAAAGCAAGTTAAAGGTTAGCAAATTAATCAATGGATGACGCTCACTGCGGGCATATACCACCTCATCACAGCCATGATGGACGCTCCATACGGCAAAGAATCCCACCATCGTATTGGCCAATATCATCACCAATACGTGATACATCAATACGGGATGCATCGTGATAAAAGCGGTGGCAATCACTGCGAAAATAAGCAGCATATCAAAGCCAACGAGCATGCGATTGCGGCTACTACCATGCGTCAAACCAAACCACTGAATCATAATCGAAAAAATACCACCGCCTAATATCGCCTGATACCACGGCAGGCGTGCCCAGTTACCTTCGACATCGCTGTCTCCAAGCGGATCTCTATGATGATTGAGATGAGTGTGCCGAATGGCATGCGTACTACAAAGCATGGTGATACTCAGCATAAATAGCATGAGCTCTGTGGCGACCTTACTCACACCTAAAGTGCGGTGATAGCAATCATGGGCTTGTCTAAGTGCGGCAGTAAAAAAGAAAAACGTCGCAGCCAGCGCAAGTAGCCAAAACCCCTGCCACGCGCTCCACCATGACAATAATAAAAATGGTAACGATAAAAAGATATTGTAAACGGTCTCAGTGGGCTTGAGCTGACGCAAATCTTGCCATTCAATATTGGCTAACGAAGGATGACGCATGATGTTCTCCTTACTTAGTGATAAGCAGTAGCTGTCTTGCTGGCGCGACCACTTAATTTAATTATCTAGTTTTATTTATTTTATTTCTGTCAAAAGTGAAATATATGGATAAATTTTATTTGTGGCTAGGTAATATGAACCATCCTGTGATGATAGCGCTGACACCGCCATTACAGCAAAATAACATATCACTTGTCATAGAAGAATTTACAGAGCCATCCCCTATCATGAACCACACTACGAATGAAAACGTGCTCATAAAACCTATTATAAATAAGGGAATGACCTTCGCTACCGAATTAAAATATATTTTGAATTTAGAGACGATATAACCTGCCAATAATGCTGGTAGTAAACCTCCGAAAAAACCTAATAGGATAAATGCTGGGGCCACCTTGACGAAGAGTAGTGAGTCTCGTAGCGGGATGCCGATATCTATTGACAGTCCTATCGCTAGATATAAAAAGAGAATTAAACCTCCTACTACTCCGCCCAATAACCCATAGAGTCCTATTACATTACCCTTCGGATAGCTAGAGCTAGGTACAGTAACTGTAGCTCTACTCTCAATGTCACTCATAAACACCTCTACTATTGTTTCACATGAAACTTGAATTGCAAACGACAAATCAATTAAGTTTCACATGAAACATCACCTACGAAAAACTTAACCGTTCAATAACTAAAGCTATATTTATTCTTGAATCATAGATGCTGTAAATAAGGCCTGTACATCAGCATCGGCAGAGCTATCAGTAGTCAGCATGAATAGCATTTTTCTTTGCGCTCCTTGTTGGGCCCATTCATACGATAGCGTCGTTCTTTCTCCTGATATCGTTGTCTGTTTACTGTTATCTCTTTCATTAGAAGTTAATGGACTGGGTGCACTAGCAAACATATTGCTAAATTGTTTTTCAACTACTTGCGAATTTGCCTTATTCGCATATACGGCGCACATGTTTTTTTCTTCTATTAGTGTTAAAACAAAGGTTCCATGATCATCCGGCACTGACCAAGCAGAGCCACTATGACCTTTTAAAAACTGCTTTGCTTGCACATCCGTTAGTTGCGGTAGGTCTTTGAGCTTGTCACGCAATTCATCCAAGTTAGGTAAATACTTGGCACATGTTGTGCTATATATATTTAAGAACGATTCTGCCTGAGCAATTTGCATAGGACTGGTTGAACCAACACTACCTATTGTAGTCTGCCCTACTTCATTAACATTTTTATCTTCAATAGCAATGGCTTTAGATGTTTGAAGACTCCTTTCGTCTGCTAGATTATTGGCCTCTACTACAGATTCCTCGATACTACTCTCGCTATCATTTTTACCACAAGCTGATAAGGTAAAACCTGACAGCGTAGATAGTAGAATTAAACTGACTGCTTTTTTGTTCATAATTATTCCTCAAATATATTCGAAAGTTTACTTCTGTCCTTCTAACGCCTGCTTTAGCGTTGGCTGCTGGAACTCATAACCTGCGCTCTGTAATGCTTGCGGCAATACCTTTTGCCCGTCTACAAGCAGCGTCGACATTTCACCAAACATCAGCTTGAGTAAGAAATTTGGTAAGGCAAAAAATGTCGGACGATGTAGCCATGCTCCAAGCGTTTTGGTAAAAGTATGATTGGTCACTGGATTGGGTGCCGTTAGGTTATACACGACCGCTGTCGTATCATTTGTAGTCTGTAGGGTATTTTCATGCGTGGTTTGACTGCTCGCATCATCAGTAAGATGCTGTTCAATAATGAATATCGCTGCCCCTACCCAGTCTTCACGACTGATCCAACTCATGATCTGCTGACCATCACCCAATTGTCCACCGACACCCATTTTAAATGGGGTTAATAGTTTACCGAGCATACCACCCTCAGGATGAATCACCACGCCAGTACGCACAATAGCCATGGGCACGCCATATTCGGTTGCTGTCAATGCTAGCTGCTCCCATTCATTACATAATCGATGAGCAAAATCAGTCTCAAAACCACTGCTTTCGGTAAGAGGTTTGTCACCTTGCGTGCCATACCAACCAATCGCTGAACCACTAACTAATAGCTTAGGTTTGATACTGGTGCGCTTAATAAATGCCAATAAGGATTCGGTAGGCTTAATACGGCTCGCCATAAGTTGCTCTTTGCGCTCATCGCTCCAGCGCGAGTCAGCGATACCTGCACCTGCTAGGTTTAAAACAACCTCAAAGCTTTTATCCGAGCTCGTCAGCTCATCATAAGTCATCATTTCGATATCATTCGGATGTGCTTGGCTGCTATCACGCGTCAGCCAAGTAATATGCAGCGCTTTATTTTGGGCACGGTAACGCGACATAATTTCATTGCTAAAGGCACTACCTAAAAATCCTGAGCCACCACTGATTAAAATATTCATGTCCTATTCCTTATATTTTTCGCTTATCGTTTAGTAAAACTTAATTCGCTATAGTCATCGTCTTCTTTTTTAACTTTTATATCAAAACGACTTTTACATGCTTTTGGTAAAGCAATGCAGCCAGCGATGGCTGAATTGATAGCGCCAAATAGTCCTATACCAATCATAAAGGCCAGTAGCACGCCAACTTCTATCAAGGAGTTAATGCCTAAATATAAAACGATTGCGCCCATATAACCTGCTGACGTTATAAACCCAATCAAAAATGTCGTGCGTAGACTCTTATGATCATCGCGCCATATATTCTTATAAGCGACGAGAATACCCGTTAATAAGGCAGGAATAAAACCAAGCAGACCGACATATAGCAATGGCTGATAACCAATCTGCGCAAAGTCCGCATTCCTAAAAATAAACAATAAACCCAGTTCTGCAATCAATCCACCAACTATGCTTCCAATTCCTGCAAACAAAATAATAACTTGTAGATAAGGATACACACCTAACTCATTATTAGTTTTCATTCTATTTATCCCATTAACATTCATCGTGAATTGAGTATAAATACGGCGTTGGCAAAGCCAATGAAACTACTGTGGATAATTGATGGATAAGTATCTTGATTTTATTTAGCCTACTTATTAGGCAAAATGCTTACGAATAGGACACTCACTATCATTATTATTTTGAGATTTATTCTTTAATTTGTTCCAACGATGATTAATGAAATCTATGACGTTAGCCACACTCAGTAACACATGTACTTTAGTCAGGTGTGGCGCAGCCGTATCCAAACGCTTGGCAAGTTCAGGTAAATGGTTTGATGGGACGGCAGGGAATAGATGATGCTCTACGTGATATAACAGGTTAAAAGTTAGGAAATTGACTACAGAATTACGCTCAGTGCGAGCGATTGTCTCATCACAATCATGGTGCACGCCCCATACAGCAATGATGCCAACGCTAGCATTGGCCAACATCATGGTCAATATGTGGTATATCAATACTTGCGCTAACATGGTCAGAGCAGGAACAGCGACAGTAAATACGGTCAGTACGAAGGCAACCAAGATAACTAAAGCAATCAAGCCAAATTCTAGCCAAGCCAAGCTTTGATTGCGACGGCTGCTTAGACGCAGTCCTTGACGATAAATATCGAGCCGATAAGTTATCCCGCCGAGCAGTGCTTGCCACCATGACACTTTTGCTAGACTTCCTTCAATGTCACTATCGCCCAGCGGATCACGATGATGTGCCATGTGCGTGGCTCGAATGCTGTGCAAACTGGTCATCAGTAGCACGCTAAGCAATAGTAATATCGCGGTGGTCGTACGCTTACCTGTCCCTAAACTATGATGATAACCATCGTGCGCTTGGCGAAATGCGGCAGCAAAAAATAAGTAAGAAGCCTCGCATGCTAAGACATACCAAGATTGGCTGGCGAACCACCAAGACAACAACAAAAATGGATAAGGCAAAATAACGTTATAAGCGATTTGACCGCGCGTTAACTGACGCAAGTCTTGCCACTCGACTGCAGCGATAGCCTTTTTAATGGCTTGCTCTTTATTAGCGTGTGTTTGATTGACTGTCATTTTACACATCCATTTGTCGTTGCTGTTTCTTATTGCTGCTACTTTTACTCAAGCTCGTGTCACTTAAACTTAGCTGGCTTTTATATCTATTACATATATTTCTGTCAAAACAGAAATTAAATCTCAAATTTTTTATTTTAAATCATACAGCTTACTGTTAACGCAAAACCTTTTTAATACTAGCGCCAAGTTTGAGGACTTTTTTGAGGATGCTTGTGGGCAGCTTAAGCATCTCAGATGACCATGTAGTTAAGGTACTAACGAATTCTTGGGTATCACGGATACGTGACTTTACCTCATTATTTTCATGTTCAAATTCAGGGCTGTCCATAAGTTCTTGTAAAAACTGCACTGTTGGCTCAAGCTCACGCTTCTGACGCTCAACGACAATAATACGTGCCAACTCCCAAACATCTGTATTGGTCGTAAAGTGGTCACGACGGTCACCCAATATCGAAATCTTTTGTACCAAGCCCCAATGCTGTAACTCTTTAATACTGTTTGAAACGTTAGAGCGCGCGACGCCAAGTGTGTCAGTGATTTCTTCAGCATTTAGTGGCTTGCCAATGATAAACAATAACGCATGTATCTGTGACATGGTGCGATTAACGCCCCACTGCGAGCCCATCTCACCCCAATGTAAGATAAATTTTTCGGTCACAGGATTTAGTTTCATAAGAGCCATTCACTTAATTTTTTATACTATTAGATTAACTTATCTTGCGCTATTCTTTTATTTCTGTCAATAGTGAAATAATTATAAGTATCAATCTTTAAATAACTGTAATTTGTCTAGCGAATAATCAATCCTGTCGTTGCATCACGAATTTGACTAGGCAAGGTATAACCTAGAGTGTCAGCCTGCAAGTAGCTGATTTGCTCGCCAAAATACCCATATGCATCAGTGAAAGTCATAGCAGGCAGTTGCCCTGATGGATTACAACTTGTAGAAACCAATAGCCCAAAGGGGTTTTGAACGTCTACCAATTGTTGGCACAATTGACGAACCATAGGATGGGCAATAACTCTAACTGCCACTGTTTGATGCTGCCCGGTTATCCAAGAAGGTATCACTGCCGTTAGAGCCTGCGGAATGGGTAGCAACCAAGTATGCGCTTGCTTGCATTGCAGCTCTATATTGTCGCTATCTGCCTGCCAACTCTTGATAATTTGTTGGCGCTGACTGTCTTCTAAAGGCTCTAGTAAAGGCATTAAACGCTCCGCACTGTCAGTAATGACAATCATGCCTTTGGCTTGTGGACGCTGTTTGATATCCAAAATGCGCTGAACGGCTATCTCGTCGTAAGCATCACAACCGATACCCCAAACGCTTTCGGTGGGATACGCAAGCAGCTGCCCTTCTTTTAGCCACGTAGCAGCTTGAACGACAGAATCAGTAGTAAAGGATGCGGATTTTTTCATGGCTTGAAGGCTTCGAAAAGGTAGGAGTTTAAGCATTAATAATAACATAGGAGAGAAGCTGACTAAGTGAGCCAAATTCAAATATAGTCAAGATATCTTAACGACGCGACGGTTTTGCTGATATCTATTTTTGTCGCCTCTGTCTGCGCAGGCATAGCAAGCAAGAGAAACTGATATCAACAGTGCGTGATGGTTCGATAGTACTTTTCACTGACTATATTTATGAAATTGTACCGTATTCAATCACTTAAAATTAATAAGTATAAAAACGTAAAAGTAGAGAGAGAGAGTACGACTTTAAACGCGTAAATAACGCCCACCTTGCACGCTGATAACACTCAGTAACTCAAGCTCCATTAACTGCCCAATCAGCTGCGGTGGCGTAAGCTTGGTACTGACCAACAGCGCGTCTAAATCTTGTCCATGCCAATCAAGCTGCTCATAGACAAGCGCTAAATGCTTTGGGACGACGATAGCGCTTTTAGGAGATTTGATATTAGACGGTGTCGGTTGGCTCGTCGTTGCCAAAGAGTCTGCCTCTGCGGCATGAGAAGGTTGATGACTATCCGATAGCTTATGATTGGCACTGGCCGTCTGTTGTGCTGGTCGATAGCTATTATTGTCATAATCCAGCTGACCATTTACGTCCTCGATTACTTGCTGCGGATGATAAATCAACGTCGCGCCTTCACGTATCAAATGGTGACAGCCTTCAGCATTGCTATTGTCAATATGACTGGGAATCGCAAAAACTTGCTTGCCTTGCTCCGAGGTTAGGCGCGCGGTAATCAGTGAGCCGCTTTGAATCGTGGCTTCCGTCACTATGGTCGCCAAGCTTAAACCCGCCACCAAGCGATTGCGGCGTGGAAAAGTATGCTTATGCGGCTGCGTGTGTGGTAACAGCTCGCTGATAATACAGCCACCTTGATCGATGATTTGAGTAAATAACTTATCATGATGATTGGGATAATTGACATCAATCCCTGTACCCATGACTCCAATCGTTCGACCTTGATACTCATTATCTGTCTGAGCCAGCGCACCCAAATGCGCACGCTTATCTACCCCCATGGCAAGACCACTGGTGATGATATAACCAGCTTGCGCCAAATACTGTGCCATATCGAAAGTGATTTTTTGGGCATGGGCGGTGGGTTTTCGACTGCCGACGACAGCGATTTGTGCTTGATGCAGGCGTGCATGATTACCACGATAAAACAATAATGGTGGTGGATCATAGATTTGTAAAAGCTGAGTAGGATAATCAGGCTGATCAGAAAATAGCAGACCGTAGCGTCCCTCGTTGAGCGCTTGCTGAATCTTATCGATACTGGCTTGTGTTTGCGCTGGCTGTTCATGGCGGGCAAGATGCGTATGGTGAATACCCAACTGACGCCATGCTTCTGCTTTGGCTTGCCAAGCAAGCTCCGCCGTACCAAAAGAGGTAATAAGTTTATGATAAGCCGATAATGACGCATTCACCTCGGTCCACAGCGCCAATATTGCACGCTGCTCGTCGGGTAATACTGGAGAAACTGCCGTCATAATTGTCTGACTCGCATTTACGGATTCAACTGACTCAAGAAGTCTGGCTTATAGATAAGGGGGAGGTAGTAATTGATCACCCACATTGAGCGGTAGCTCAGAATCAAGCACATAAGCGTAGCTGATATGGTCAAAAGTATTGAACACCATCACCATACCGCTCTGTTCACTAGGCAAGCGTACAGAGGCATCATTATCTTTGATATCTCGTACCAACGCCCCTTTTTGATAGACAGTCAACACATCCCCTGGTTTGGCGCCCTCTGCGCTGCCCAGATTAATCGCGACCACACTACCCTTCGCCGCTGAACTGATTGAGTCCATGACGCGGACAATCATACCGCCGCGGCTAACAGTTGCAGGCGTTGGGTAAAATACGGGCGGGATAGAGTTGTTTAACTCAACAAAAACGCGATCACCTTCACGGACTTCTTTGCCGTAGCTGTCGGTAAGTTGCAAACTGGTAACGCCATTGGTTTCTGTAGACGTAACCAATCCAGTCGCGACTTGTGTGACTTCAAGTCCGATGACTTGCTGAGTCTTTGACTCGACATACATCTCACCTTCACGGTAGATACCATAACGCTGACCAACGATAAGCGGCACGCCTTTGGCATAAACTTTATCACCGCTTGCCGTGATTAAGTTGCCTTTTTTAGACGCTAATATATAAGGTGTGGTATTAAAATCTGCTGGATTAACGATGATGGTTTTATCTAGCCAATGCTGGATAGCAGACCATGGGATAGGAGGAATGCTATTCGCCGTCGACGTGACTGTTACCGATGTGGCAACTGCAGTACCGGTCAATTGTTTTTCAATCCCAGCACAGCCCTCACCCGTATCGACACCAATCAAAGTCTTACCTTGAATCACACATAAGATAAGAATGTCGTTAGGATAAATAAGATTGGGGTTTTTGATTTGCTTATTGGTTGCCCAAATTTCTTTCCAGCGCCATGGACTGTCTAGATAGCGTCCTGAGATGTCCCACAATGTATCGCCTTTTTTGACCGTATAGCGGTTGGGCGCATCCGCTTTGATGGTGGGCGGTGGATTGTTAGCGTGGGCAGCATTCATTAGCATCGCACTACTAAATGTCGTGATCAACAGGGCTTTTGCTATCGTTTTTAAGCTCATCTTCATTGTTATATCCACAATATGTACCGCTGTTGTCGCCACAATTAATACTATTTAGACCCTTGATTTAATCTTAATCTTTGAGCATTATTAAAATTAATGACAAGTAATTAAGAGCATAAAAGGGCTTAACAGTACGGTTATCATAACGCCTATAGGGCAGCTGTTCAGTGTAATTGGCTGGTGTGATTGCTAAAAAAGCGTCTAGCAAAATGATGAGTCGCCGACGCTGTTTCCAATATTACAATTATATCTACCATAACACAATCATAAACACTTTATTACAATGGCGTAACTTTTATGTGGACGCTTGTTTAATGGTTAAACAAAGCTAATAACAAGTCCAGCTTTGATTTAGGCTGGATTTGGCCTGACATGCTGACGAATTTGCTCAGCGACTTGCTCAGCGTCATTATCTAGCACGACCACATGCTGCGACAAACTCTCCAAGCCTTCAGTATGCGCTGGGCGAGCAATGTCTATCTGACCAATGGCCTCAACGATAGTATCTGCAAACTTAACAGGTAGCGCCGTCTCTGCACAAACAATGATTTCGCCCTTTTTCTGCAACTCTTTGGCGACCTTGATACCATCAGCGGTATGCGGATCAACCAATTCACCATGCTGCTCATAAAGCGCTTTAATGGTTTGCAGGCGGTCGTTATGGGTAGACTTGCCAGCCGCAAAACCGTAACGGCTGTTGACCGCATCCATCAAATCAGATAAATCAAAACCTTGACCAGATTTCACCCCTTCAAACAACTCATGAACGCGCGCGCTGTCTTTCTCTAATAGCAGATAAACAAAACGCTCAAAGTTGGACGCTTTGGAGATATCCATGGATGGGCTTGAGGTGATATAGGTTTTTTCAGTCGGACGCGGCTGATAAGCGCCTTGGTTAAAGAAGTCATTTAGCACATCGTTTTCATTGGTAGCGACAATCAAACGATCAATTGGCAGTCCCATTTCACGAGCGATGTGACCGGCACAGATATTACCGAAGTTACCTGACGGTACGCTAAAGCTGACTTTTTCGTCGTTATTGGCAGTCACGGCAAAATAGGCTTTAAAGTAATAAACGATTTGCGCAAGGATACGACCCCAGTTGATAGAGTTTACCGTGCCTAGGTTATAAGCCGCTTTGAACTCAGCATCTTGCTGCAATGCCTTGACGATATCTTGGCAATCATCAAACATACCCTCGATAGCGATATTATGGATATTATCGTCAGTCAAGCTATACATTTGCGCGCGCTGGAATTCACTCATTTTGCCATGCGGTGACAGCATAAAGACTTCAATATTTTCTTTACCTCGCAGTGCATACTCTGCCGCACTACCCGTGTCACCACTGGTTGCGCCGATGATAGTAATACGCGCATCTTTTTTCTTAAGCACGTATTCAAAGGCATTGCCCAAAAACTGCATGGCCACATCTTTAAATGCCAATGTCGGACCGTTTGATAATCCTAGAATATATAAGTTATCTTCAAGCTTACGGACAGGAACAATCTCTTCACTACCAAATACTTCCGCGGTATAAGTACGCTCAATGAGGTCTTGCAAATCAGCCACAGGAATATCTGTCGCAAAACGCTGCATAATCGCCATCGCAAGCTGTGGGTAGCTAAGCGTACGCCATTCATCGAGTACAGCGCTATCGATGTTTGGATAATGCTCAGGCAACATCAAACCACCATCTGGGGCAAGACCCATCAAAAGCACATCACTAAAATCCATTGGTGCTGTCTGACCACGAGTACTGATATATTTCATTGGATTGTCCTGTGAAAGAATTATATTAATTTAAAATAGAAAAAGGGTAGCATATATTTAGCGACAAGCTATATCAAATAAACGGTTTATAGGTTTTTTTGAATAACCCTGCCAACCTCTACTAGACGCGTTGAAAAACAATCGATAAGTCATAGCTCTTGTATAGAAATATAAGATAACATGAACCTAAAATTCAAATGATTACAGGTAGTCTAATGTCTTATAAGTCAGAATGGGTAGCAATACTAGCTAATTTTAAAACCAAAATAAATGCATATCTAGCTAACCCAAACAGTATCACTGTTAGTGATTTAGAAGAAGTTCAAAATGAATTTATAGCTTTCATAGATGGTTATTCTATGATACTAAGAGATGATGCTTGTAATATACAAGTGATAGACGTATTTAACCGAGTGTACTTGAATAAAAGCAATACAGTATCTGATGATGATACGATAAATAACTTACAAACACTGATTGACAGTTTTGATACTGCTATCATTCACAACAAGGAAGAAAAAATGACTACAAATTACAATGTTAGTGGAAATGCACAATTTGGTAATAACAACAGTCAAACCAATACCCATAATGCTACTGATATTAATATCAATCTACAAACCTTAATCAATGAGATTGAAAAGAGTGGTGATACCGAAGCGAAAAGCAAACTACTTGACCTCCTTAATAACGGGACCATTGCAAGTATTCTAGGAGTGACAGCGGCGGAAGTAGTTAAATTCTTTAGCTAAATTTAATAGTCTTCAAAAGACTCTAAACGCTGAACCAAATTCATCAAGACTTTGTTTTCATCCTCTCCTATTAAACTGCTAAAGTTATTATAGAAATCACTTTCGTGAGAACCATGTTCAGTTTCTCGAAAACTAGAGCGGGTAAGAAAACTAATCCTGATAAGATTCTGAAGCACTTCAAGATTGAAGTCATTCTGCCCTCTAACTTCTGAAATACCTTCAACTAAATCTTGATAAGTAGCAGAATTATTTCTTATTTTAGAAATTAAAGTTCCACTCTTAACCTTGAGTATGCTTATAAAGACCATTAAAAACATTGTAGGATAAGAATAATCGGAATTAAGGTCTAAGCTAGCTATAAGGTACTTATAATTCTGCAAAGCTTTGTTCAACTGTCTATAGGAAAGGTCGTAACGAATCGAAAGTATTAGAAACAATTCATATGACCTATTCATTGAATGAGATGAACGCACAGGTAATCCTATGAAATCTACTTGGTTCCAAAAGTATTTCCTGCGATTGCTGTTGTTAGATAAATCGGCTGTTGGCAGTCTAGTCGGATAGTCTATAAATTTTTGTAAATAAGTATGAGCATCTATATTCTGACCGTACACCTTTTTGATAGATTCTTCTAATTGTTCATGATGCATAGATAAAACAAAAACGACACTTTCCACTAAAAATAAGTGTTTTATCTTTTCTAAAACCTCAACAGCGAAGCTAGGCTTACATCTATCTAGCTCATCAATTATGATGACAAGAGGCATATCTTGATTTGAAGCTTGAGTTGCAAGTTGAGATAGAGAATCTTTAAAGTCCCTAAATACTTCTTTTTGTTTCAATGCTTGTTCAAAAGCATTATCTAACGCAAAATTTAAGCTGTTTTTAATAACTTCAGAAATATCAAGTATGGGGCTCTCGTCATGGGTTAGTTTTTCCTGAAGAGTTGAGTCAATATTGATAGGTGCAGTTTTTGCTATCATGGCTTGTAGTAGGTGATAAGTGCTCTTAGACTTATTTAGATAGTCCTCTTTTACAGTGAGACCATTTGCCTTGGCATAGTTGTATATCTCAATAGCTAAAGATAGAAACACATCTTCTAAGTAGTCATATTCAAATGCATCAAAATAAATAGAAGAAATTTCTTTTTTTTCCATATGCTTTTGCCACATTTTTACAAAAGTCGTCTTACCTTCACCCCACTGTCCACTAAGACCTATAACTACTTCACCTTGTTTATTATTCTCAATAATATTCGTTAGTTGGTTAGCAAATCCCTTACGTGCCAACCAATCGTTTGCAAAAGGATCAGCATCATTAACTTCGACATTATGTCGTCTTAATTCCATTGCCTTATCCCTAAAGTCTTAATATACAAGTACTATCACATTAGAATATCAATTAGATTAGCTCTTTGCTGCGCTACGTTAACCTAAGCCCTGCTTATGCAACAACGCATAATAAAAACCATCGCCACTCGCGCTATCAATCGGCAAGCATTGACGACCAATCGCTTGTTCGATACCCCAACTGCAATCGTCGGTAAACTCAATCGCTACCGCATCATTGTGATGAGTGATAAAGTCCTGCATTTGCTCGACGTTTTCTTGCTTTAAGATAGAACATGTCACATACAGCAGATAACCACCAGCTTTGAGTTGTGGCCATAAGTTATGCAAGATATCTGCTTGTAGCAGTGCCGTTTGCTCGATGTCTTCTTCGGTACGCAAGATACTGATATCAGGGTGACGACGTATCACGCCAGTCGCGGTACAAGGAGAATCCAATAATATCGCATCAAATACGGGTTCATTTGTCGCCGCTTTTTTATTCTTGCCATGCTGCCATCTGGTTGCATCTGCACAGACAATATTAAGTGCAACACTTTTCTCTGCTTGCTGCAAATCATGCTGACTCAGATTTAGGCGCTGTAAATTCTCACGAATACGCTCGATACGTGGTGCTTCATTATCAATAGCCGTTACCTTGATATCAGTAATTGCAGGTGACGTTTCAGCATTACCTTGTTTCACGTGAAACAACGATGATTCGTCATTAGCACTTATGAGCTCTAACCAGTGAGCAAGCTTGCCACCAGGTGCCGCACAAGCATCTAAAATGTGTAGCTCATTATTATTACTTTCATCACTGTCGCTGTCAGTATTCGCACTTTCAGCACTGTTATTTTCAGCGCTAAGCTTAGCCATCAATGCTTTATTAATAATCGGTGCAGCAAGTTGCGCATGCATGTCTTGAACGCTGGCAACCCCTAAAGCAAACTCAGGCAAAGCGTTAACGGCAGTGCTTTGATGTAGTCTAAGACCTTTGGTTGATAGCGTTGTAGGAGTGGCAGACTCTGACGAATTCGCTACCTTAAAACCAGTCGTTAGCTCAACGATGTCTGCATCAATTTCTGCCCCGTCCAATGCATGCTGATACTCCTCTACCGAAGTAACCGCCGAGTTCACTCGTAAAAACATCGGTGCTGGTTGGCGCAAGCCTTGTGTCAGCTCATCATACTGCTCGCTCCAATCTTGCTTAAGCTGATAAGCGAGCCAATTCGGTAGGCTGTGTTTTTTATCGCACTTCTTACGGAATTTGCTTGGATTCTTAGCGACTTTGCGCAAAATAGCATTCACCAAACCAGTTGAATGAGCGAACTCAATCTCTTTTGCAGCTTCAACGGTTTCATGAATCGCCGCATGGTCAGCCACTTCTAAATACAGCAACTGTACTAAGCCTACTTGAATGGTGGTGCGCACTTCCACTTCATCGATAGGGTTGTCTGCTAAAGTATCGAGCAAACGTGCCAGCGCATGCCATTGGCGCAATGTCGTGAGCAATAGCGCATGGGCGAAGCCTTTGTCACCATCATGCAAACTATTCAATAATGGATCAAGGACGCTTGAGAGCGACTGACCGTTTTGAATAGCGAGCAAAGTACGAATCACGCGCACGCGCACACTGCCATTCATGATAAGGTTGCTTGACGGTTTGAGCTTATTGTTTCTTGGCGCAGTGCTGGTTTGTCTCATTAAGTTTTATTTCCTTGACGTATGGTCGATAGCGTCTTGTGCAAGTAGGTTGAATATAAGTAAAAGCTATTTTGATTCTGTCATAAATTGATCGCCATCATTTAGCTGATTGCCGTGGCAAATTTGCTCAGCGGTCATCGGCTTACCACCGGCAAACTGTAAGTGAGTAATGGCTAAAGTAGTGGCTGATGATTCAGCTTCGCTCTCTTTGCCACAAGCGACTAAAATCGCTTTGCGTCCAATACTGATAACAGTGCCAACAGGCTCATTGGTTTGCTGTGAGCGGTTCACAGGCAAGCTAGCCAATACTTTGACGCGTTGCCCTGCCAAGAAAGTATAAGCACCTGGCCATGGGGTCAGTCCACGAATTTTTCGTTCAATCTCAGTAGCGGATTGCGTCCAGTCGATTTCGCCTTCCGTTTTGACCAGTTTTTCAGCATAGTTGGCTTGGCTGTCATCCTGAGATACAGCCTGTTTTTGGTAATGTACCAAGTCTTTTAGCACAGTGCCAATGGCCGTCGAACCAAGCTCAGCCATCTTATCATGCAAACTGGCGGCCGTATCAGTAGGCTCAATACTGGCGCTGACTTTATAGAGCATGTCGCCCGTATCAAGACCTTTGTCCATCTGCATAATAGTAATGCCTGTCTCATCATCTCCGGCCAATAGTGCACGATGAATCGGTGCAGCACCGCGCCAGCGTGGTAATAATGAAGCGTGAATATTTAGGCAACCATAAGTAGGCATGTCCAATACACCAATAGGCAATATCAAGCCATAAGCGGCGACAATCATCACGTCTGGCTGATAAGTACGCAAGGTATGCCGCGCTGCCATGCCTTCGGTGCTGGATTTTTTAAAGGTGAGCGGTTGCTCTATAGCGATATCATTGGCTAATGCCACTTGCTTGACAGCAGAAGCTGAGAGTTTTTGTCCCCGACCTGCTTTGCGATCAGGCTGGGTGTACACCGCGACAATCTCTATATTCAGGGATTCTTGTTGGCGAATCAAAGCCTCTAGGCTAATCGCTGCAAACTCAGGCGTCCCCGCAAATACTAGCCTTAAAGGGCTAGTACCCTGCTGAGCACCAAGAATGGGATTTTGCTGAGGTTTACTAGAATCCATAGACAGATCAGAGGCGGAAGCAATTGTGTTCATAGTCATGCATTATAATATATGATTGATGTGCCCATTATAGGTGAGTTTACGACGTTGTGCCATGATTGTAATAGTGTCAATCCAGCGTTACTAATAAGCCCATTTATCTTTATAATAGCAATAAAGCCCATCACGATCTCTTTTTAACACCCTCTTATGAAGAGGTTTATATATAGGAAGTCTTTGTATTTGTACTACGGGAACTCATTATTGACACGTAGTGAATTTTCTCTCGTTTGTCACTAGTAACAACACTAGGGCGTGTCATCATTTATAGTGAGCCAAGCGACTTATTAATTGAGCTAAACGACTTATCAACATAGAACAGACCCATAACAAGTGTCGCGCATTTATTAAATTGGTGACAGACGCATCATAATTGTATTTTATCGTTCCGATATAGGGTCAGGCTTTCATGCAACAGTTTCAGTCTTTACAGCGTTTGCTGCTCTTTTATACAGTGACATTGCTGGCCATGTTGTCACTGTATTACTTCGCGCAGTTTGATGACCTAAACACGCATAATCATCAGCAGAGTATAGACACGTTTGAGTCATTGCAGCATGCCGTTACTGAACATGCAGAACCTCTAAACTCTGACCTTCAAGAAATATTGACCGAGCCTTCTTTTGCAGGTGTTAGTTATCAGATTATTTCTATGATGCCATCTGGGCAGACTCATATCCATCGCTATGTCCGTCCTAATGAGCGTGCATTTGCCACCGTCACCTTCCCTAATGTCCTTACTTCACTGCCTTCTGATAGCAATAATTATAGTGCCTATAAGCTCAACTCTAGTAATTTAACAGGAACCATTGAGCTTGAGAGTGGTCACAAACTCTATATAATATTACGCCACAAACCACTTGAGATAGACTGGATATCCTATCGCTATTGGCTACCGCTAATGACGGCGATTATGTTCTTCATCATGGCGTTACTCTATACATTAAATCGCCAAAGTAACTGGCAACAGCTGATAGCTTATACCGATAATTTAAGTAGCAAGGCGAAAGACGCTTATCTGCCGCCACCCTTTATTAACAAAAATTCTACGGCTGAGTTTTTGCGCCTAGGTCATGCGCTCAGTCGTATCAGTTACCAACTTCATAGTAACCACCGACGCATACAAACGCTGCAACATCGTCTTGAACGTTTGGTTGAGCAAGCACCG
This sequence comes from Psychrobacter glaciei, assembly GCF_014652895.1. Lineage (GTDB taxonomy): Bacteria > Pseudomonadota > Gammaproteobacteria > Pseudomonadales > Moraxellaceae > Psychrobacter > Psychrobacter glaciei. The sequence goes on along the minus strand of NZ_BMZR01000002.1, from coordinate 606,444 downwards.
CTACCGATGGTCATGATCATGCGTCACGGTCAGATCAGCTTTTTCAATCAACGTTTTGAGCAGATATTTGCCACCCCATTTCAAAGCGATACCAACTATCAATTGACGGATTTTGTCTCGGCTGACGATGAGCCCACCCAGCTACTATTACAAAAACTCTCTAATTTGTATGTCACCCGTACTCTAAACGTTCACGGTCTAGAGAATCAACAAGCCTATCAATTGCACATTACCCCTTGGTTTGGTGAGCACGGACAAGTACATGGCTTTACGGTGCTGCTTAATAATGTCAATGAAATCATCCATCAGAACGCGCATCTACAACAACAAAACCAACAGCTACAAGGAAAAATCGACGAATTTAATGGGCTCAAACCCGCTATATATCATGAGTTGCATAGACCACTAGAGACTATGATCGACACTCTTGAAGCCATGAATCCCGAGACTTTTTCTGTGCAGCAGAATGCGTTGTTACAGACGCTAATGAGGTCGAGCGACTCTATGTTAACGAAGCTCAATGACATGCTGGGTGTAGGAGAGTTCGACGTCAAGAAAACCCGTCTTAGGATTGAGTCTGTCGACATATACAAACTGGGACAACATGTCAATGACTTAGTCACAGATGATACTCGACGACAAGGGCTCGAGCTGCATTACTTTTTTGCCCCTAGCTGCCCGCGTTATATTAGTACGGATCACAAACGCTTGTGCCAAATTTTACTAAATTTATTAGACAGTACCATCACATCCACTCTTGCAGGCTCTGTTTCTCTAACGATTGAAGCAATTACCGACAACCCTTTACCATCAGCCACCAAGAATGAGCCGCTGGCTATCCGCGAAGACAGCACAACAAAAAATCCGCATAACTGGGTGAAGTTTAGCCTACAAAGTACTGGGACGAGCAACCCATCGCAGCAGCAAGCACAGCATTTTACTTATATCAATCAAGCAAACAACCCAGCCAACTATCCTGTACAGCAGCCTTCTATTGAAGCAATTTTAGAACTCAATACGGCGAACAGTTTTGCACAATTATTGGGCGGCTTTATTGAGTCAAATAGCACCGCCGATGAAGGTATCAGCATTGATCTATACCTGCCTTGTCATCGTCCAAACTATCAGCCAGTCTATCGTTTTCATGAACAATTGACTCATATTCATCTGGTTGCAGTGATGAATCAAACGCTGGGTGCGGAACATCTGCAACGTTTGTGCGACTATCTATCCATACCAGCCACTATTCATACCTCGATCAATAGTGCGACCATTAGGCAGTTAACGAAACAGCTCTCCGAGAATGCGCAAACACTGGCACCCATTCTGCTACTAGATTATGAATATTATGAGAGCAACACTATCGTATTTCCTAAACCAGCAGAAGGAGACGATAAAACAATCAGTCATAACCGGCGTAAGGCCTTAAGCCAATTACTGGCCACTATCTCAATGCCTAAAATACTGCTGAGCATGAAGCCTGAGCGCCGTATCTCCTCTGTACTGTTAGATCAATGTGATGGTTTTTTGGCCAAACCTTTAGACAGTGCTTTATTGTTATCTGAGCTGCTGCGCTTAACCCTTCCAGCCAGACAGACATTCGCACCAATCCAAAAAGTGAATAAAGAAAATGGCGCACTGGTAACAGAGACAGATAACGTGATCACAGATACTGTCAACGATGAGATCGCAGCGCCGCTTATTTTAGTAGTAGAAGACAGTCCGACCAATCAAAAAATAGCTTGTAAGATATTAACCAAGCTTGGCTATCGTACCGTGGTCGCAGAAGATGGGCAGCAGGCGTTGAGTCAATTGCAAGCGCAGCATAAAGAGATTGCGCTTATTTTGATGGACTGCCGAATGCCGGTTATGGACGGCTTACAAGCGACTCAGGCCATTCGTGCACAAGGAAATGATATTCCTATTGTGGCGCTGACGGCAAACAATTCGACAGAAGATCGTGACGCTTGCTTTGCCGTAGGGATGGATGAATTTTTGACCAAGCCTATCAATAAAAATAAGCTACAAACAGTGTTACAGAGCCTTATTAAAAATTAAGGCGTGCCCTCATTTTTATCATTATCAAAATGAGGGCACGCCTTAGTCAATATAAATAATATGCTGAAAAACCCTACTTACTATTTTTACTTATTATCTCATAAAGCCATTATCAGCCAAGAAAGTCTCAGTGATATTACTTGGTGTATTGTGCGCTGTCTTACTGTCAGTTTGTGACTTGGTTAACAGCCGCTCCAAATAGCGCGCGACGATATCCACTTCAACATTAACCTTATCACCTACCAGCCAATGCTGAGCAATATTGGTGACTTGTGCGGTGTGCGGGATGATATTTAACGAGACGATATTATCGCGTACCAAGTTCGTGGTGAGGCTAATGCCATCAAGGGTAATAGAACCTTTGGTCGCTGTATAATGCGCCAACTCTTGCGGTATCTCGATCTCAATATAGATAGAACGCGCGTCTTTTTGCAACTTACGCACGACGCCGACACCATCCACATGACCTGCGACAATGTGGCCGCCAAAACGTGTGGTTGGCAACATCGCCTTCTCTAAATTGACGATATGACCTGGCTTTAAATCTTCTAACGCTGTATGCGCAATTGTTTCACGTGAGACATCAACCGAGTAATGATTGCTGCCAAAATCCACAACCGTCAAACAAATACCATTAGAAGCAATAGAGTCACCCAGTTTCACATCACTGAAGTCTAAACCATCAGACTCTATCGTCAAGCGTATATCACCACCCGTAGGCTGCATGGATTTAACCTTTCCGACACTTTCTATAATTCCGGTAAACATATCAACCTCATCTCATTGTTATATTGTCGTCATAGACAACGTATTGGCATTTATCAATATTGATGGCAGCGTTTGCTGGCCTTAACTTTTAAGTGAAACACACAGCTTTTAGGTGAAACACACCTATTTTAAGCGTAATAGGGGATAAGTTGTGGATAAGTCATAGTAAATCAACCCGTATTCCATTAAAAACCTATGTTTTTACCAAGTTATCCACAGAAAGTCATGGTCGGTATAAAAACCTAAAAGCTCCCACATTAAACCATAAACCATTGATTTTTATACATATATATTAATATTATTTATAAAAATAGACTTTTCTGTTTCATGTGAAACAAAGTTATGCACAGTTCCATGTGAAACCATTAATAGATTTACTGGTTTATCCACATTCCGCACACATCTAACGCATATTGTGAGCAGACCAGTGATGGATAACCGAGTTATAAAGGCAATAAGGTCAGTTTTAGATCAGCGCCAATTTGTTCATAATTATCGATATCAAAACGCAGCTGCTGCGCCAACGATAGTGGATTAAAGTTAACCATAGGGCGAGCCTGTGCTCCTAATAAACAAGGCGCTTGATAAACAATAAGCTCATCTACCAGCTGCTGGGCTAGAAAGCTGCCTGCCACGCTCGCACCAGCTTCAACCAATACTTCATAACACTGATGCTCGCTGACTAAATTCTTTAATAATGCCATTAAGTTATCTTCATGCCAATATAGTGTTTCAGGACGGCGGCATAACTGATAATCAGACTGTAGGTCGTGCGCCAAGCGTCGGCGTCTATCCAGCACCACTACGATAGGAGTGGGAACTTGATCAGAATGTACGCCCAATTGAGTTGAGCGTACATTTAATTGAGGATTATCAGCGATAACGGTTTCGCTACCCGTGATAATCGCCCCACTACGGGCACGTAGCTTTTGCACATCCTCGCGGGCAGCAGGGCCTGTAATCCACTTTGACTCCCCTGTCGCCATCGCGGTACGACCGTCAAGACTGGTGGCAATCTTAAGGCGAACATAAGGCATCTGAGTGCGCATTGCTTTCAAAAATCCGCGATTTAAGGCCTCTGCTTGCTGCGTCAATACACCAATAGTGACGTCAATACCTGCCTCTTCTAGTAAACGTACACCGCGTCCAGCGACTTGTGGATTGGGATCTAGACCTGCAATCACCACTCGCTTAACGTCCGCAGCAATTAGCGCAAGCGCACAAGGTGGCGTACGTCCTGTATGACTACACGGCTCCAAGGTTACATAAGCAGTTGCCCCTACTGCTCGCGTACCTGCTTCTTTCAGGGCAAACACCTCGGCATGTGGCTCGCCTGCTTTCGGATGAAAGCCTTGACCGACAATAGACTCTGCCTGAACAATGACGCATCCTACCGCTGGATTGGGCCTCGTAGTATAGAGACCTCTCTTACCCTGCTCGATAGCAAGCATCATAAAATACTGGTCTTGAGCATTTTGTTCATGGTTTGAAAGTTGATGGTTTGAGAGCGTCATAAAGAGGTCACACTTAATAAGAAAGTAGCTAATAAAGACTACTTAACGTTATCGTCAGTTTTTTCGGTGGGGCGGATGTTAGCGATTTCTTGATGAAAAGCATCAATGTCTTGAAAGTCACGGTAAACACTAGCAAAGCGTACATAAGCGACATCATCAAGCGTTTTAAGCTCGCTCATGATAATCTCGCCCAAGACCTTGCTGCTAATCTCACGCTCACCCATTTGCCGTACGCGCTTCTCTATCCGGCTAATCATTGCCTCTTGCTCATCAATCGTGATGGGACGCTTTTGTAGCGGCAATAGTATAGAGCGGCGCAGCTTTTCGTTATCATAAGGCTCAATTTTACCGCTTGATTTGATAATTCTTGGCATCACTACTTCTACCATCTCAAACGTGGTAAAACGCTCTTGGCAACTATTACAGGAACGGCGGCGACGGACTTGCGCACCTTCTGCCGCCAGCCGTGAATCAATTACCTTGGTCTCTGACGCATTACAATACGGGCAATGCATACTACTTTCCTTGTCTTAATATTAAAGGCGGCAACATCAAAGTTTTATTCAAGCGTAGCTCAACAAAGCCATTAATTATGCTGGCTTAAAAAAGCTACTTGCCAATACAAAAGCTGCCAAAAATTTTACCCAGTAGATCATCGGCACTGAACTCACCAGTAATCTCAGCCAAGCTTTGCTGAGCTTGACGTAAGCTTTCAGCCACCAACTCACCTGCCTGAAAGACAGTTAATTGTTCGTGTGCTTCTGCCAAATAGTCTGCTGTGCGTCTGAGTGCATCTAAATGCCGCGTACGGGCAATGAGACTGTTTTCGGGCGGATGGAAACCCACTTTAGCACACAACGCTTCGACCAATGTATCGATACCAGCGCCTGTTTCACATGAAACATTGACTTGTTCATAACCACGATTCTTTATTTCAATCTGTGAAGCGGACATGGCATCCTCGTCACTCAAACCGTTTAGTAAATCGCTTTTATTGGCAATAATCAATAATCGCTTAGCCTCTGGTAGCTTGCCAAATAACTGCTCAGCCAGCTGTAGTGGCGTACTTTCTTCTTCAAGGTCGCGTGTCACATCATAGACCATCATCAGCATATCAGCCTGCGTAATAGCGGTACGCGCGCGCTCAATGCCAATACGCTCTACGGTATCTTCTGTCTCACGTAGGCCAGCTGTATCGGTTAGGTGCAGCGTCAAGCCATTCAGTACCACGGTCTCTTGTAGCGTATCGCGTGTCGTACCTGCGACATCAGTGACGATAGCGCGCTCTTGTCCTGCTAGACGGTTCAGCAAGCTCGATTTACCAGCATTTGGTCTGCCTGCCAATACCACGTGAATACCATCACGTAATAGCTGACCTTGTTTTGCGGTCGAAAGTACTTGCTGTATCTTGTGTTGCGTGTTCTCAAGATTGGTTTGTATAACGCCATCAGATAAAAAATCAACATCTTCTTCATCAGGGAAATCAATGGCGGCTTCAACATGTAAACGCAGATGAATAAGCTGCTCAAGCAATTCATTAATTTTTTGTGAAAACTCACCACTTAGCGAGCGTATAGCACTACTGGCAGCCGCGGCACTGGTCGCATCAATCGCATCAGCGATAGCCTCTGCCTGTACCAAATCCAGCTTATCGTTGTCAAAAGCGCGGTAAGAAAACTCCCCTGCACTGGCTTGTTTTGCACCCAATTCAAACACTCGTGCTAGCAGCTGGTTTTGCAAAATCATGCCGCCATGCCCTTGCAGCTCAATCACATCTTCGCCAGTAAATGAGTGCGGCCCCTTAAAGTACAACACTAAGCCTTCATCAATGGTCGTGCCATCCTCTTGATAAAAACGGCAAAAGCTGGCCATACGCGGGACAAAAACAGTCTTACCAGTGAGCTGACAGGCAATGTCATAAGCACGCGCACCTGACAGACGAATAACCCCAACGCCACCGCGCCCAAGCGGTGTGGCAATTGCAGCAATGGTGGCCAATCCAGATGATTTATGATTTTTAGAGGAATCAGGCTTTTCAGATGAACCAAGTGCTAATGTCACTTCGACAGAATTCACGCTTACTCTCAATAGATAAAAACCCCATTATAGACGGCTAAAAGCATGCTGACAAAGCAATCTTTACATAGCGGGATTTTGCGCTTTTTAGCGCGTACCAATATAAGCAAATACTAGGTTTGACGTATAAAAAAACCACCGCTTATGCGATGGTTTTTTTATTATAGAGCTAACTACTTGTCGATTAGTCGAGCACTTTAACCGTACGGCGCTTTTGCTCTTCGTCAACTTTCTTATTAACGATATATTGCTGAGTCATACTAAACAAGTTGTTCACTGTCCAGTATAAAACCAGACCCGCTGGGAAGAACAGCATGAATGCAGTAAAGATAATCGGTAAGAATTTCATTACCTTTGCTTGCATTGGGTCAGCGGGCTGCGGATTTAGCTGTTGCTGTACAAACATCGATGCGCCCATTAGCAATGGCAAAATAAACCATGGATCCATCGCTGATAGATCTTGAATCCATAGGATCCACGGGGCATGACGCAACTCAACACTTTCAACCAGTACCCAATATAGTGCTAAGAAAATCGGCATTTGCATCAAGATAGGCAGACAACCCGCCATCGGATTGACTTTCTCTTCTTTATAGATCGCCATCATTTCTTGCGACATCTTCATGCGATCATCGCCATGCTCTTCTTTGAGCACTTTAAGTCGCGGTGCGATGGCACGCATCTTCGCCATTGAGTAGTAGCTCTTGTTTGAGAACCACATGAGAGCAATTTTAACCAAGATAGTCAGTACAATAATTGACCAACCCCAGTTGCCAATTACCTTATGGATGCCGTCCAAGATAGCAAATAAGATCTTCGATATTGGCCATAACAGACCATAATCGACCGTTTTGTTCAAGCCAACTGCCACATCTTTAAGCTCAGACTGTACTTTCGGCCCAGCATATAACGTTGCATTTAGTGTGACTTGCTTGTTCGGTGCAACATTAACTGGCTGACTGTTAAAGCCGATAAAATACTCATCAGCAGTTTCACGACTGAAGAACTTACCCGTGAAATTTTCAGGCGTCCATGCAGAGACAAAATAATGCTGCACGATGCCGACCCAGCCTTTATCACTGGTTGTCGTTAACTCACCATCACTAAAGTTACCGAACTTCAACTTATTATAAGGATCATCAGGTGTGCCCCAAGCGCCGCCCAAATACGTCGCCATGCTTAGCGCGCCTTTATCAGACATCCCAGGATCTTTACTATCATCACGTTTTAACTGCGCAAACATCTGTCCTTGCCACGCTGCGGCAGAGGCATTTTGAATTTGATAACTGATATCAATCGGATATTTGTCTTGCGTAAAGGTAAAGGTCTTGGTAATCGTCACGCCATCTTTTTTATAAGTAAGCGGTACAGACAACGTTTGTTGCCCTTTTTCCATTACATAGTTATTAGCAGTATGGCTATAATTGGCACGACCTTCTGCGGTATCAATACCGTCTTGACCAATCAGACCAGACTGAGCCACGTAAACGCGATTGCTATTATTTTCTAATAGTACAAAAGGCGTCTCGCTATCGAGCGTCGCGTCATACTGCTTGAGAGCAGCATAAACGATATCACCGCCTTCTGGATTGATTTTTATATCATAGCGATCGGTAGTAACTGTAATCAAACCAGCATCTTTCGCTGGAGTAGCCGTCACAGTGCCGTTAACAGCAGTCGCGTTATCCACAGGTAGTGTCTGTACCGGAATATCACCTGCTGCACCAGTCGTAGATGGAATGTCAGCACCTACTGACGTTGCAGCTTCTGGTACCGTGTCTACAGCTGGTGCATCGGCATAATCATCTCGCCATGCCAAAATCAGCAGATAAGCGGTGATTAGCATCGCAATGATGATCATCACCCGAAATATCTTTTGCATAAACCTTTCCTAGATTAAAAAATTAGGGAATGAAAAATTAGGGCATGTGTCATGAACACAAAGCACCGTTATCTATTATCGCCATGACAACAGTATTGGCAGTCATTTACATAAAATGTGCATCATTTTACTAAAAATCCACCTCGAATGATACCAAGAGTGTGGATAACTTGTGGGTAACTCTGAAGACCTAACAAAACAGCCAGTCGAGCACCTATTTTAGGTGGTCTTCAGCAAATAGTTTAAGCGGCTCACATAACTCTTATCGTCTCGATACACCCCAAAGCCAGAGTTTTTAGAATTGCCCAACTTAGTAGAGGGCAAATACTGGTAATTATAAGCCGCTAAGGGCAGAGGCACAAAATCAATACCATGGCCACCTAATGGGTGACAGCGCCCAATACGTTTTAACAATAGCCAACTGCCTCTTCGCACTCCATGCCACGCTAAAGCTTGTTTGCCATAATTAGAACACGTTGGATAATATCGGCAACGGGCAGGAATGATTGGGCTTATCATTTTTTGATAAATAACAATAATGTAATAAAAAAAATAATATAACAAAAATTTTATTTTTTTATAAATTAAATTCATTTTATTTTTTTTCTATTTTTTTAAAAATATTAATTATTTCATTTTTTAATTCTTTGTTACCTAATTCTTTAATTGATTTTTTTACAATAAAAACAATATCTTTATTTTCTAACATTGAAGACTTTACGCGAAACTGCTCACGTATTTGACGTTTTATTAAATTTCGAGCGACCGCAGTAGGTACTTTACGCTTGGTAATCGCCATACCGACTCGAGGCTGCTCATGCGTATTGGTGCGTACAAAAGCCATGAGATGGCTTTGGTGTAGCTTACGCTCAGGAGCGTCAAACACTTCACGGAAAGCCGCAGGCGTTAGCAGGCGTTGTGCTTTGGTGAAGCGGGCAGTCGATGTAGCTGGAACAGTAGTGGACATAGTACAACCTAGTATAAGAGCTGGTGACAATATCAGAAATAACCATAAAATATAGAGACAAAAAAAGCGCCTATTTGGGCGCTTTTGATATACGGCTACGTGTCAGTTGTGATGATTGACTATCGCAATCTATAAACAATAGAAACACAACAAGCACTATTAGCCATGCTTATCGTTATCTAGTAATTATACAGTAAGACGATGACGTCCTTTAGCGCGGCGACGAGCTAAGACCTGACGGCCTTTTTTAGTTGCCATACGAGCACGGAAACCGTGAGTACGTTTACGCTTGATCACGCTTGGTTGGAATGTACGTTTCATAACTCACCTATCAAAATAATGGACTAAATTCGTAATAACGGAGGATTATACCATTGCATTGTATTTTGGTCAATAAACTAATTTTTTGTTGTCAACGTGATGATTAAATTCTTTCAACTGAACTGCAGAATTCCATTAATTTATTAGTTACTGACTGGCTGATCTCAGTCTTAATTTCATAAAGTTATCCACAGAAATCGTCGTGCTCTATAATAATTAATGATTAATATATATAAATATTGTTGTTATTGGGAGCACGATTATCTGGGGTTAAGTCTTATTTATCCTTTATTATCAAAATACTAGACTATGGGTAAACCTGTGGATAACCTGTGGGTGAAATATGGATAACTTGGGTTATTGACTTATCCACAAAACTATCCACAGTCTTATCCACAAAAAACAGGATGTTATCCACAGGGTATTTGTGTTAGATTAGCCCCCTGCTTGATATATGATTTTGGCGTATTCTCTAATGGTTTTTTTGAGATAGTACTCAGCGACAATATCGGATGCTGGTCGACCAATTATGCCGTTTAGGCACCTTTATTATTTCGGATTATGGGGTTATTGTTTTTCATGATAGATACAGCAACTATTTGGGATAAATGTCTAAACGACCTACGTTATAACGTCAAAGATAATGTATTTACTATGTGGTTAAGACCTTTGTCAGCCCATCAAGAAGCACAAACGCTGATCATTCTTGCGCCTAACGATTATTTTGTGACGTATATCAAAAAAAACCATCTGCAAGATATCCAGCAACTGGTGGCTAAGCACAGTCAAGGTGTTATCGAAGAAGTGATCGTGCGGGTCGACAATGCGGGTCGAGAGTCAGATGAAAATAATCAGTCACAATCAGGTTCGCTATTTGTAGAGGACAAACCCTCCCCTACCCCTGCCGAGCACAAATTTGAATCTATACATCAGAATAATGCGCGTGCAGATATCGATGCCAACATGCGTCACGCTGCCTTAGTAGACTCTGCTGATGCCAAATCTTTGAGCTATCTAAACCCTGACTTTACCTTTGAGACTTTTGTTACTGGTAAGTCTAATAATCTGGCGTATAAAGCTTGTTATGAGCTTGGTAAACGCCAGTCAAAAAACCGTCATAATCCTTTATTTATATATGGCCCTTCAGGATTGGGAAAAACGCATTTAATGCATTCGGTAGCACATCGCTATTTAAAAAATAATCAAAGTTTTTATTATTTCACTTCTGAAAAATTTATTAATCAATTGGTTTATTCATTAAGAAATAATAAAATAGAAGATTTTAAAAAGAAAATAAAAAAAGTAGATTTATTGATTGTAGATGATATTCATGTCTTAGCAGGAAAGACTAAAAGTAGTAATGAGTTTTTAACGTTATTTGCAGATTTTACCAGTGGTGACAAGCAACTGATTTTGGCATCAGATCGTCATCCCTCGCAAATGACGGAGTTTGATGAACGTTTTAGATCCCGTTTTTCTTGGGGTTTGACGGTGGCTGTTGATCCACCTGAGATTGATACACGAGTACAAATATTGCAGAAAAAAGCGGCATCACATGGCATGACACTGCCTAAAGAATGCGCATTATTCATCGCTCAAAATGTGGTTTCAAATGTTCGGCGTTTAGAAGGTGCTCTAAATCAAGTATTTGCCAATGCCAATTTGACGGGTGCACAGATTACTCTCGAAATGGTGCAATATGCGTTGAAAGACATCGTCGCAATGCGTGTCCAAGCCGTGAATATGGATAATATTCGTAAAGTGGTTGCTGAGTACTATGATGTGACTATCAAGGATATGATGGGCCGTAAGCGCACGCGTAGTATTGCTAGACCACGCCAAATAGCCATGGCATTATCACGTGAATTGACCAGCGATAGCTTTCCGGAGATTGGACAGTCTTTTGGCGGTCGCGATCATACGACGGTGATGCATGCTTGTGATAAAGTTAATGAGCTGCGCGCCGCCGATCCTGCGTTCGATAAGGATTACAAGACACTTGCGCTGATGTTACAAGCAGGTTAAAGGCGTATGCAGTCGCTAAATTTAGGGTGTGGCTGCACTATTTTTAGGCTGTGGTTACACTATATTTTAGTCGGCTGATATGGTTTATAATATTGCGAGTGTCAACAGACAGATACCTTATGGATTATCGTCAGTAGACAAGGTATTATTGAGTCATTATTTTACATTTATATAAAAAGAATCATTCAAATAAGAGTAACTAAGCATGCAATTATCGATTAATCGAGAGTCGTTACTAAAAGCTATTAACCTGATCGCCAAAGCCGCTGACAAACGCCACAATATGGTTATCTTGGGTAATATCAAGCTACAGTTGTCTGAGTCAGCGCTTATTTTGACCGCTTCTGATTTAGAGGTAGAGCTGACATCGACGTTGAAATTGCCTGCTGGTGCTTGCGTGGAAGCAGGGACAACCACCTTACCTGCGACCAAGCTGAAAGATATCTGCAAATCTTTACCAGCACAAGCACAAGTCAGTCTTGCCACGCAAGAGAACGAGCGCTGTTTGTTGACCAGTGGTAAGAGCCGTTTTACCTTGGGTACATTGCCTAGCGAAGATTATCCAAGCTTGGGCAATCCTGAAAACATCACACCGTTGACCATCAGCCGTAGCCGTCTTACTGATTTGATTCATAAAACCCAGTTTGCCATGGCCATTCAAGATGTCCGTTATTATTTAACTGGTATGCTGTTCGATGTTTCACAGCAGCAGCTAACCACCGTTGCGACTGACGGACATAGACTGGCATTGGCGCGTAGTGTTATTGATGTGAGTGCAGATCTGAACATGCAAGCCATCCTGCCGCGCAAAGCGGTGATTGAGCTTGAGCGTTTGGCCTCTGAGCTTGGTAAAATGCTAGGTGATCAAGATAACGCAGTAACGCTAAGTTTCGGTCGCGAGTTTTTGCAAGTAAGCTTGCCATTCGGTGAGGTGGATAGTGCAGGGCAGGTGAGTGATAATCTAATGGTTACCTTTACCGCGCGTCTGATCGACGGTAAGTTCCCTGACTATCGCCGTGTCATGCCAAGCAATACCGATAAATTGGCTTTGTTTAATCAAGAGAAGATGACGGATGTGCTACGCCGTGTCGCGATTTTGAGTAACGAAAAATCACGTGGCGTGGTGTTTAATTTCGCCAGCGACGGTATGGTAGAAGTACGCGCCAATAACGCTGAGCAAGATGAAGCAGTTGAGATGATACAAGCTAAGTATCAAGGGGAGCCGATGGAGCTGTCCTTTAATGCCGCCTATTTGCAAGATGTGCTAGGTGTCATCCAAGGTGATTTGCAAATGCATATGAGCCAATCTAACGCCTCAGTGCTAGTAAATCAGCTGAATGATGAATTCCATCAATATGTCATTATGCCAATGCGTATATAGTGTTTTTAGTTTTTTCGGAAGACTGTTGGTTAGACCGTGGCACTTGTCCTGTTAGACGGTGTCGCTATCTTTATAGCGTTGTTTTAAAGACCGTTTTTATATTCAAAACTAACATCTGCAACCTCAAAAAATCTTTAACTAATTAAACTTTTGCCTGCTAAAATGTAGGTGGCGAAAATAGGCGGCTGTCGACATTATGATTGAACGTCTACAAATCTCACACCTACGTAACCTCAGCCAAGTCAATCTACCTGCCACTGCTTGCAACGTCATTATCGGCGCGAATGGTAGTGGCAAAACCTCGCTATTAGAAGCGATATTCTTATTATCAAGAGGTAAAAGCTTTCGTCATCACCAGCCCAAACGCTATATTCAGCATCATCAAGACAACGCGACGGTACATGCTAAGCTCAGTGACAGCAGTACTTTAGCGATTCAAAAGCAAGCCGATGCGACGACGATACTACGTCTTAATCAAACCACGGTCTACAATCAAAGCATCTTAACCGAGCAGCTCCCCACACTATTGATAGATCCCTCTACGATGGACATGTTAGAGCAGGGCAGTGCCAGTCGTCGGCAGCTGTTGGATTGGTTGGTGTTTCACATGAAACAAGGCTTTCATCCGCAGTGGGTGGCTTATCAACGCCTGTTAAGACAGCGCAATAGTTTGCTAAAAAAATCGCGTCATTTGACCCAAGTTCAACTCGCTGAGCTAAAAGCATGGGACAAAGGTCTGAGCAATCATGCAGCGCTTATCCATCACTATCGAGAACGAATATTTAGCGAATGGCAGCCTTATTTTGCTCAAAGCATTGCTCAGTTATTGCCTACTTATGCGGAGCAATTAAGCTTGAGCTATAGCGCCGGTTACGACACCAATGTTGCGCTCGATGTGCAGCTTAATGAGCGTTTAGAGCAGGATTTGCAGCTGGGCTATACCCGCATCGGTAACCACCGTGCTGATATCCATGTCCATTGGCGCTCTAGCGAGCCGCTAGCCATGCATGAAGGGCAGCTAACTAAAAGCACGAAAGTAGAAGGCGATGTGCACACGAAATTACCCGTTTTAAAAGAGCAGGCCGCTAATGTATTGTCGCGTGGTGAAAAGAAACTATTGATCACCGCATTGCGCTTATCACAGTTGCCGCTGCTACTTAATACTGAAAAAGGTACTGATAACTCTAACAATGATTTTAAATCACGAGTGACACCCGTGGTACTGTTAGATGATATCACCGCAGAGCTGGATGATAGGGCGATTGAGATTTTATTGTCAACGCTAGCACAGCTGCCTTGTCAGGTATTTATGACCAGTTTAACCGAGGATATCGTGCCGCTAGTCAATAAATTCTGGTCAGAACCTAATATGTTTCATGTGAAACAAGGTCAAATCTCATCTGCCCAATAGCAATTATTTTTGATATTATTGCCTCCTTGCCTTGTCGTCAACTCTGCATTTGATCTATAAATTCCACCCTTATTCCAACATAATTTTCACTATCCTAAAATACTTGACGAATAGTGATAAAACTGCCAGTAAACAGTGACTTAGAAGGGAAAAAATGCTAAAATGGGGCTTTATTTTTGTCCTATTCTCAGCAAGTTATCTTATGGCGTGATATAGAGTTTTTTTATTATCTATAAAATTCTAAGTGGCTGATAAACATGCGTTTTATTTATTTTACTTGGCTTCAATAATGTTCAAAAAAACAGAAGCTAGTATTAAAAAAATGAGCGCTAATTTTATGTCTTTAAAGACCCGCCACAAAGTTGTAGCTAACGCTATTTAGCTACTAATACGCATGAAAGACTTTGACCATAAAACGTTAAGTCTAAGATAACATCGTGAGGCGTCACCGTAATGGTGCGCCCGTGATGGGCTGATGATGGCTAGATTAAGGAATGCACATGAGTGATTCATTACCTACCGATTACGAGCAATTGACAGCCGATACGACAGTTTCAGATGCTACAGTGTCAGATACTGTCGTTGACACGATTGTCCCTGCCGCCGTTCCTGAGAGTTTACCTTCTGATTATAGCTCCAAAGATATCCGTGTCTTACGCGGTTTAGAAGCCGTGCGCGTGCGTCCTGGGATGTATATCGGTGATACCGATGACGGCACTGGCTTGCATCATATGGTCTTTGAGGTAGTGGATAACTCTATCGATGAAGCGTTGGCCGGTCATTGTGATCAGATCGATATCGTCATTCACGAAGACGAGTCGGTCAGTGTCATGGATAATGGTCGCGGTGTCCCTGTCGATATCCATCCAGAAGAGGGTGTGTCAGCGGCGCAGGTTATTATGACTGTCCTGCATGCAGGCGGTAAGTTCGATGATAACAGCTATAAAGTCTCAGGCGGTCTGCATGGTGTCGGCGTCTCAGTCGTTAACGCATTATCTAAAAAGCTGGAAATGAATATCTGGCGTGAAGGCTATCACTACCATCAGACTTATACCGATGGTGTGCCTGATGCTGACATTCAGCAAATGGAGGCAACGGATAAAACCGGTACTCAAATCCGCTTTTACCCTAGTAACGACGTATTTACTGGCACTATCTTCGAATATGATATTTTAGCCAAGCGTTTGCGTGAGCTGTCGTTTTTGAACTCAGGTGTACGCATCGTCTTGACCGATGAGCGTATCGATAAGCGTCATGAGTTTGAGCATAAAGGCGGATTGTCAGAGTTTGTGAGCTATATTAATGCGGGCAAAGATGGCGTCAACGAAGTCTTCCATTTTGATAGTGAGCAAGACGACGGCATCAGTGTCGAAGTGGCACTGCAATGGACAGATACTTATAACGAAAAGGTACTGTGCTTTACCAACAACATCCCGCAGCGCGATGGTGGTACGCATTTATCAGGCTTTCGTTCAGCATTGACTCGTTGTCTAAACAGTTATATGGATCGTGAAAACTTATTTAAAAAAGAGAAAGTGACCGCGACGGGCGACGATGCGCGTGAAGGTCTGACCGCAATTGTCTCGGTTAAAGTGCCTGATCCGAAATTCTCTAGTCAAACCAAAGATAAGCTGGTCTCAAGCGAAGTAAAATCTGCTGTTGAATCGGCAATGCATGACAAATTCAACGACTTTTTGTTAGAGAATCCAACGGCTAGTAAAGCCATTGCAAATAAAATCATTGATGCAGCACGAGCGCGTGACGCAGCTCGTAAAGCGCGTGAAATGACGCGTCGTAAGACCACTTTGGATATCGCCGGTTTGCCTGGTAAGTTGGCCGATTGCCAAGAAAAAGATCCAGCGCTTTCAGAACTATATATCGTGGAGGGTGACTCTGCAGGTGGTTCAGCGAAGCAAGGTCGTAGCCGTAAGACTCAAGCGATTTTGCCACTAAAAGGTAAAATTCTAAACGTTGAGCGTGCGCGTTTTGACAAAATGCTATCATCTGCGGAAGTGGGTAACCTAATTACCGCGCTTGGCTGTGGTATCGGCCCTGATGAATATAATCCTGATAAAGTACGCTATCATAAAATCATCATCATGACCGATGCCGACGTTGACGGCTCACACATTCGTACCTTGCTGTTGACCTTTTTCTTCCGTCAAACGCCAGAGCTGATCGAGCGTGGCTATATTTATATCGCTCAGCCACCACTATATAAAGTGAAAAAAGGTCGTCAAGAGCTGTATCTAAAAGATGATGAAGCGCTTAAAGCGTATCTACTGTCATCTACGATTGACAATACCAAGCTACATATCAGTGAGGATGCACCTGCGATTACTGGGCAAGCGTTAGAAACGCTATTGAACGACTATAACCAAACGCAGCTGATCAAAGCCCGTTTGCAAATTCGTTTTCCAGCGGTGATTTTGGATGCTTTAACGCATACGCCGAAGCTTAGCACTGACATGACTTACGATAAGTCTGCTATGCAAGGGTGGCAAGAGACTATGCAAACTCAGCTTGAGCACTTCGGTAGTGATCTGAGCCCTGAGATTGAATTGATTAATATTCATGCGCCGCAACCAAAAAATATGGATGCAGCCGCTGCAGACTTATTGGGTATGAAACCTGCCGTAGCAGCTGAAGATGGCGACACTTCTGACGGTGAAGCGTTATCGGCTAAAGCACAATGGTTACCTCGCATTACGGTTTATGTGCATCAATTGGCCCATCATTATCTGCTAGATGCAAGCTTTATCAATTCAGGCGAATATACCAAGTTGCTACGCTTATCGGCGGAATGGAACACTTTGCTTGAGGATAGTGCGTTTATCCGCCGCGAGAATACTACGGGCGCTAGCAAAGATATCCCAGTCCGTGACTTTGATTACCTCTGGCAGCAGATGATGCTTGATGCGCGTCGTGGTCTAGCCATCCAGCGCTACAAAGGGCTAGGGGAGATGAACGCCGATCAGCTGTGGGATACGACGATGGACCCTGAAAACCGTCGTATGCTACGCGTTACTATCGAAGATGCCATCGCCGCGGATCATATGTTTACCTGCCTAATGGGCGATCATGTCGAGCCACGTCGTATCTTTATTGAAGAGAATGCGTTAACGGTTTCTAACCTAGATATTTAAATAGCATAATATTGTGACTTACTAAAAAACCACCGCTTTGGTAATCAATGCGGTGGTTTTTTAATGTTAAGATTGTTTCACGTGAAACTTAATCAAAAATAATATCCTGCTGATATAAAATTTTCTCGCTCGCTGTGCGCTGCGCACTCTAGAGGCTTCGAAAAATTTATTTCAGCAGCATTGTAGTCTTTTTAAATTGAAACGACTATAAACCTTCATTAAACTGTCTCAGTTATAAATTATTAGCATAAGTGAAAAAATAAAATGATTGAAGTCGTGCTACTTGCTGTTGCTCTAGCCATGGATGCATTTGCCGTCGCGATTGGGCTGGGTGCTAAGTCGCAAAAACAGAGCAAGCAATATTTGCTGCGTTTAGCTGTCTATGCGGGTTTATATTTTGGTGTTGCGCAGGGTATTATGCCGCTTATTGGCTATTTGTTAGGCGCGGCACTTTTAGGTTGGCTGGCTGCTGCTGCACCTTGGATCGGTGGCATTATACTGATCGGTCTCGGTGGCAAAATGCTGTATGAGGTGTTTGCTGGCGATGGGGAGGATGCGGTAGACAGTGCGCTTCATCTAAAAGCCCATGATATTGATACGGCTGGTGACGAAGTGGCAGTCATTCATACTGCAAACAACCATATCAATCATCGCACTATGCTTACGCTCGCTATTGCTACTAGTATTGATGCCATGGCGGCAGGGTTTACGCTTAATTTATTGGCGTTGAATGCTTGGTTGGCTTGTTTAATTATCGCTGTAGTCACTGCTGTATTTGGGCTGTTCGGTGTTTATTTAGGCTGGCGCTCTGGCACATGGTTAGAGGATAAAGCAGAGGCATTAGGTGGATTTGTACTGATTGCGATTGGGCTAAAGGTGATGTTTTTTTAGCTATCGTTAGACCTAAATAAAATCAATGTATCACTATCTCATTATTCTCAATAAAAAGCACCGCTCTGGGTTCCAGAGCGGTGCTTTTTTTGTTTCACGTGAAACTTTAAGAATTAAAAACGGTAGCTGCTACTCTTCGTCAGTGTTAAAACGCCATGCCAATATACGAGTGTTTTTCTGTCCTTGGCTCATCTCAATAATGCGCATCTGTGTGACATCGAGCTGCTTTAACAATAGTTGTAAAGGCTTAACATTTTCAGATTTTGATACCAAGCTAGTAAACCAGCCAACATGCTCGGCAAAGTCTTGGCTCTCTTTTATCATCTTAGTTAAAAAGGTAATCTCGCCGCCTTCACTCCATAGCTCTTTATGCTGACCGCCGAAGTTTAAGTTTTGTGCGGCATTGCCAGATTTCGTTGAGCTACGGCTTACTTGCTCGCTTTCGTTCTTACCACGATGTCTTTGCAAATTATGCTGCTTGCGAGTATTGGATTCCATCGCCTCTTCTAATGAAGCATGGAACGGAGGGTTGCACACGACCACATCGAAGTAATCTTGACGACCGATGATGCCTGCAAAAAACTTTTTTGGGTTAGGTTGCAGCTTAACTTTCACCGCGCCTTTTAACTTTGGATTGGCATCGCAAATTAACGCTGCGGTATTGACCGAAATAGGGTCGATATCGCTCGCGGTAAAGCGCCAACCATAACTTTGACTACCGATAATCGGATAAATGGCGCTGGCACCCGTACCGATATCTAAAGCGTGGATTTCTTTGCCCGTTGGCGGGAGGTTATCGTCATTGGTATGACTGGTTTGCGCAAGTAAGTCGGCAACATAGTGAATGTAATCTGCGCGTCCCGGAATCGGTGGACATAGGTAACCTTCAGGAATGTCCCAAAACTTGACGCCATAATAATGGGCCAATAGCGCCTGATTAAGCACTCTTACCGCTTGATGATCAGAGAAGTTAATCGTTGGCTCGCCATTAGGATTGGTAATCGTATGCTTGGCAAGCTCTGGCAAGGCACGGGTCAATACCGCAAAGTCATAGCGACCTTGGTGCGGATTGCGCGGATGTAGCTGACCGAGTTTTTTAGCAGTCTCAGGCGATCTGTTTCTGTGATTGTTGGCGGTCGGGCGACGGTTCATAGGCTTACTGGTCATAGTATCGGGCTTTGATGTTTGAATATAATGCACCATTTTAGCAGATTTTGCATGTAACGAAGGTCTTATCGGCTACGTAAGATAAGATTTAATCCCAATACAATCATCGCTGTACCCAAGACGCGGTCTATCCAATGCTCAAAGCGTTGAAAGCGGCGATGAATCACAGGGATAGAAAGTAACATCACCACCGTGCTAAACCATGCCATCTGCAAGACCATCATCCATACGCCATAGATTGCTAACTGCCAAAGCGGTATGTCAGGTGACAATACGAGGGTAAATATCGCCACAAAATAAACCGGCGCTTTTGGGTTAAATACATTGCAAAAAAAGCCACGACGTAGAATGGCGAAAGTTGAGTCGCTATTAATAGTTGAGTCTCTATTAATAAAAGGTTTTTTGGTGGAAAGCAGCTGTGCTTGCTCGGTAGTCGCGGCTTGTGGAACATCAATGCGTACATTTTCTGAAGCTGCTAAATCTAATGATTTTTTCGGTTTGGCTTGAATACCTTGCCATCCGAGATAAATCAGGTAGCTACCACCCAACCATTTAATAGCGGTCAATAGCGGCTGTGAATGAGCGATCACTGTTGCCAGTCCCAGCACCGAATAGATAATGTGTACAGCAAGACCCAAGGTAATGCCAAGGCTACAAATCAAACCTGTGCGCCGACCTTTTGCCAATGTCTGCTGTGATACCAAGACAAAATCAGGCCCTGGAGAGGCAGCAGCGAGTAGATGAACGCTAGTGATCAGCAAAAAACCGTGCCAAAATTCCATAAAATGCTCTGAGTCATGTCTTAGTTTGAATAATAGTTGCACTTATCGCAAATCAGGTCAACTAATATTGATGTCAGCTATTCATCAACGCGAAAACGGTGCTTGCGTTGCAGAGGGCGTATGTCTATATTAAAAGTAAGTCGAATAAATCTTTAGCAATATTGATTTGGCATAGGGTGAACCCTGCAAACTAGCATTCTAAAAAGGACAAGACCATGACTATGGAAAATAATAACCGCACAGACAATCGAATTACCCAAGAAACAGACGGCCATATTTGCCTGATCGGGCTAAATCGTGCCGATAAACGCAACGCCTTTGACAGTCATATGATTGCACAGTTATCTGAAGCGCTCACTCGCTATGAAGATGATGATAATTTACGCTGTGCCTTAATATTTGCTCATGGAGATCATTTTACTGCAGGTCTGGATTTGGTCGAGCTGCAAGACAAGCTAAATGACGGTGTGTTTGAGTTTGACGATAACCAAATCGACCCGTGGGGCATTAGTGGGAAATTGCGTACTAAGCCTGTTGTGGTGGCAGTGAAAGGTACGTGCTTTACTGTGGCTATCGAGCTGATGCTTAATAGTGATGTGGTCATCGCTAGTGATAACTGCAACTTTGCCCAAATGGAAGTCCAGCGCGGCATCATGCCATTTGGCGGTGCGACGGTACGTTTTGTCGCAGCAGCAGGCTGGCAAAAAGCCATGCCGTATCTACTTACTGGTAAGGCATTTGATGCGCAAACGGCTGATAGACTGAATTTGGTCAGCGAAGTGGTGGCTAATGGGTCTGAGTACGATCGGGCATTGACGTTGGCAGAAGAGATTTGTAAAGCCGCGCCTTTAGGTGTGAGAGGTGCTTTATCTTCAGCGCAAGATGCCAGTCGCAATGGGGCTGCAACTGCATTGGCGAATATCCATAGTTATCTGCCGCCGCTGTTTCATTCAGAAGATGCGAAAGAGGGTGTGATGGCGATGGTTGAAAGGCGTGAGGCTGAGTTTAAGGGGAGGTAAGATAACCCTTTGATTGAATGAGGAATATAGCAAAATCTATATTTCTCATTCAATCAAATCATACAATATTAAATGCAGTACAAATTTTCTCATGCATATCTCTTAATTCTTTTCTTATAGTATCAAAATCTTCAAGATAAATTCTTCTTTCAATCGTATTTGCATTATCTTCATAATATATTAAATAGTAAGTATGAGGTTTAGTTTCGCATTTTCGTTCATCCTGATGCATTAGTCCATTTCTTATCTTGCGAATCTCGTGTAATTTATTTATATCGACATTCGTAAAATTATACTTATATTTTTGTCTATTTAAGCAACTTATTGCTGGACTAAAATCTAACTCATTATTAAACTCGTTTTTTAGATAAGAATGTATTTGAGAGGTTAGCTGGGCATAAAAACCTCTCATTGTATTCATTTCTTCACGACTTGAAATTATATAGTCAATAACACTTAATATACTACCTCGCCAGTCAACATTGCGATCAGATGAACGACTGACGAATGTAAACCTAGTAAATAAGCCTGGATCTTTTTTATCTTTTAGATGATGTATTAATCTATCAATAATTACATCTTGAGTTGATCCAGTATATAAAATAAAATCGCATAGGAACTTTGAATGCAGGGCTAAATAAAGCTCGATACCATCATTTGCATGCTCTTGTTGGACAGTATTACCACTATTACCTAGATTATTATCGCTTAAATACAAATCGTATCTATTAACATCCAAATTAGATTCATCTCGATAAAAATCTTCTAAACTCTTATATAATTTGGGCTTAGGATTGAGCCCTTTACTTATTATCTTCTTATTTATTCTATCTTCGAGTTCTTTCACACGCCTTTGTCTACTTGATCTTTTAAGATCATCATCGACTATAATATAGTTAAAATCCAAACGCATAAAGAAATCCTAAGACTATTTCAAAATAGTAAAACATACTAATTTATTTGTATTTTCAGCTGTAACTTGAAAATCGATATCAAGTAAAAAACTTTTTACTTGAGATAACCCTATTCCTGTGCCATTTTTTTTCGTAGAAAAACCTAACTCAAATATCGTTTCCACAAGTGATTCATCAATGAGTTCAGAATCACTAGTTATTTCAAGGCGATTTTTATAGTAAGTAAAATCTATGAAAGAAGCTCCATGTTCAAAAGCATTTCTATAAAAATTCTCAATCATCATTACTAAGTCAGTATGACTTGAGTCTATTAACCATTCACTTTTATCATCTGCCATTATATTACAGCTAGATTTAAAGTTATCATAGTAAGTGCGTCTACCACCTTTATTTAAATACCAGTCTGTAATTTCGTACCAATTAATAATATCTGGTGCTTTCAAATCAAAATTAGTACCTAGAAGTAGATATCTAAACACTTCCATTTCTAGCTTCGTTGATCTAATACCTTCTATAGCACTAAGGAATTTTTCTTTATCACTTTCCTCAATATTTTTTTTAATATCTAAAAGATCATCTAACGCATAATCTAAATTTTCAGCCAATATTGTAAAATGATGAGTTATTTGTTCTCCATAAGAAACCCCATCGCGTTTTTCAACTAAATTCTTATTTTGAGCTTCAAGTAGATCTGCTTTACGCTCAGTTTTAACAGCTTTCTTCCCGGTTTCAGTGTTCTCTTTTTTTAAGTCTCTAATTTGCTTACTCAGAGTTTTAGTATCATCATCTAATTTATTTTTGTCTGGCTTAGGGTTGTTAATACTTTCAGAAATACGCTCAATTATTTTTTCAGGTTTGTTTTTTTCAAAATCCAACTCCGAATTAAAACTCAAAACTTTAAAATTATCTCTAGAAATATACTTTTTAAAATTGTTTTTTTCATTTTCTTTTATATCAACATCTTCTAAATGCACTTCCTTTCCAGACTTCTTAATCTCTCCCCAGTTTATTAGCTGAACATAGCGTTCAAGAGGTCTTTGTATGAAATCCATGTAAAACTCTTCGAGAGTTTTGAAGTAACCATTTTCAATGAAGCCATTACTTCTTGAAGAAGTCTCTTTAAATAGATTCTTACTATCTTTTATACTGATAAAACCTATAAGCTCACGTGTAGCTAAATAGCGACTATAACCCTGAGTTTTCCTTAAGTTTAAACCAAAAATATCATAGTGCTCTTCGCCGTAAGGACTAACATGAAACCCGTTACGGTAGACAAATATATTACCGTAATTTACAGGTTGTATACCCATACGCCTCGTAAATGTAGATTTAGCACTAGTAGTTAGGTAGTTTACCGAGATTTCTATTTCATCAACATGCGTTAAAATTGAATCATCTGATTTCTCAACTATATATACTAGATTTCCTCTATCATGCAACGCAATAGTAGTTTTATATTCCCCTTCATTTGAGCGGTTTATAGACGCAGTTATATTAATACTTTTTTCTTTGAGTACGTTTGCAATGTTACTATAAATAAGGTTAGATTTATTAAGGTTGTACTTTTGGTTCAATATGAATATATTGACACCACAATAGATATCTAAATCATCATCTTCAATAAATGGATTCTTCAACCGTCTTAGTTTTTCGGTAACACCGTCTAACTGTTCCTCTGTCCAAGTATTTCTAAGATTTGAAATTTCAATAATTGTATAGCTATCTATATTAGAACGAGATAACTGACTACTTTCTTTATACTCAACGCTAACATCTTCAAATAGTGTTTTAAGATCTCTGTCAAAATCATCCCAATTTACAGTTAATTGATGCTCAATATTTTCATAGTTAACCTTCGTACGTATAGTGATGACTGAACCTAAACTATCGCTAGAAAACCTACCTATTCCTTTTGAACCAACTAGAACACGGTTTTTGATCTCTCTGAAGCTATTTTTATCAGCATCTTCTTCTTCAAGAGAACCTTCTTGTTTATCTGAGTAGGCGAGTCTAAGCCATTTATTGTCTAAATCATCCTTAGACATTCCGACACCATTGTCGACAATGTAAATCTTTCCATCATCTAATGAGCCAATACCTTCTGCAGAATCATTAGAAGTGTTAAAAGAGACAATTACTTCCGTAGCTCTAGCATCGTAGCTGTTTTTAACGAGCTCAAATATGGCAACATAACGATCCGTTATTAAGTCTTTACCGACAATACTCTTAATACCAGAACTTGTTTTAAACTTCATCCAACAACTCCTTTGAAGCTACTTCGCTATTTTTAGTATCAATTGATTTAGACTTAACTAAACAGGCCATTATTTCATTACCAATTGCTTTGGCTAAGAGTGGTGGAACAGCATTACCTACAAGCGTATATTGAGGAGTCTCAATTTTGCGTCTACTTCCACCAGTTGTACGCTTTCCTAAAAATTCAAAGCTATCATCAAATGACTGAAGTCGGGCCATTTCTCGAACCGTCATGATTCTATTTTTCTTATAATGAACCAAGTCGTCTGGTAAGGTTAATACAGTTGGTGAAGGTTGTTCAGCTATGATTTTTTTACAGTTATTCTTTTTGGTAGCTAGTTTTTTTGCCTTTTCAGACGAGAGACGGCCGAGCATATTGCGAATATTTTCGCCTGGCTTTAGAATCTTAAATCGCTCGGTCACAATCGCGGTATGTCGGCTAGCTTCATGATTGTGAAGAGATGTCGCTTCAATTGTTTTTCCATCTATATTTGGTGTTCTACCTTGTCTAGAATCTAATTGATAGCTTGAGGTAGCAGACTTATTGTATTGTAAAACCTTTTTACCTATATCAATACTCTCTAAATCTTCAATAGCGGATTGAGCGGAATTCAAATAGTCTAATGTTGGCTCTGGATGTTTTAATTTAGGATAGACATCATCTCTTGTCCCTAAAAATATCACCCTCATACGTTTCTGAGGTACGCCGTACTGACTGGCGTCCATAACTTTACGTACTACATGTGAGTAGCCAATATGCTTAAATTCTTTCTCTAGAATTGTAGTTAGCTTCTCGTTCTGATAGGTATCTGCTAGCCCATCAAAAATACTAAGTTCAGATGATAGAATACCTAATACATTCTCCATTACGAAATACTTAGGTTTAACGGTTTCAAGTACTTCAATATAGCTATGAATTAGTTTATTTCGAGTGTCGTTTTCGTCTCGTCTTCCAGCTAAGCTAAATCCTTGGCATGGTGGCCCACCTGTCACTACATCAATGTTGTTTATATCGTTACCAAGAAAATTATTTAAATTTTCTGATATTTTCAATTCATTGATATCACCTTGAAAAAAATTAATATCGTGGCCTAACTGTTTATGACGGTTTGTATATGTTTCTTTGGCTTGCTCACTGATATCACTTGCATAAGGTATGACAAAACCAGCCTGAAGAAAGCCTTCAGCCATTCCGCCCGCACCTGAGAATAAATCTAGCACTTTAAATGACATTTAGACGCCTGTTTTATGAACAATATTAAAGTAATATAGAGATTATATGAATTAAGGCGCTATTAGTACACGGTTTAATTCAATATTTCGCTATATTGTCAAGCATGTCACAAAATTAGTTTTTAGTCCAGGAGGTTGGTACAAATGTAGTTAGCAGTTTCGATCACGACAGCTATAAGCAAGAATATGATGTAACCGCTAGCCCTGACAGTAGCGGCTATCCTGCTTGAATAGGCGTGTTGCGAAGGCTAGGTTTTGGGGCGGTCTCGTGACCAAACAGGAATGACCCAAACCGTTGCCGCGCCACGCCTATTCAAGCAGATAATAGCGGATGGCAGGATTGGCTCCCACTTCATAGTAGCTCTGATAACCACGAAATCTAACGCAGCACTTCAAAATACCATCAAGCAAACCAAACATACCAACCAAAAAAACCTCGCAATCGCGAGGTTTTCGTTTTATCTAGTATGACTGACTATAACTACACCAGCGTCAGTATTAACCACTCAACTATAATTATTTAGCTGATTTTTTATAGTAGTCAACCATCATAGTACCTAACGTGCCGTTGTCATCGATAGTGACGATTCTGACCGTGCCTGACTGTGAGGTCGTACTCGATTGCACCTGTCCAGCGCTGCCTAAGACGACTTGATTAGTCTTGGCTGCCATTGCTCCGTTACCGATAGCGATGCTATTCATGCCGCCAGCCATAGATTTATTGCCTAGAGCGACCGAGTTTGCACCTTGTGCGGCTGCCGCTTCTCCGACTGCGGTAGAGCGAACACCGCTAGCGTTGGCTATATGACCAAATGCTTGCGCGCGTTCGGCAGTGGCTTTTGACTGCCAACCGATAGAGGTTGAGCCTAGACCTGCGGCATTGGCTTCGCCGCCGACAGCGGTTGCGGAGTTTAGACCTGCATTGGCTTTGTTACCGACAGCGACGGTGTCATTGGTGCCACCAGCCATGGCGGCTTCACCGACTGCGGTAGAGCGAACACCGCTAGCATTGGCTAAGTGACCAAAGGCTTGCGCGCGTTCGGCAGTGGCTTTTGACTGCCAACCGATAGACGTTGAGCCTAGGCCTGCGGCATTGGCTTGACCACCGACAGCGGTTGCGGAGTTCAGACCTGCATTGGCCATATTACCGATAGCAACTGTGTCGTTAGTGCCGCTAGACATAGCACTATTGCCTAAAGTAATGGCAGTAAGGTTAGCGTTTGCCATCATTTGAGCGTTTGCAGTAACAGGTTGAGCCTCAGCGCCTGTTGCCATAGCAGTGCATGCAGAGGTCGCGGCAATGGCTAGGGTAAGCGCACTAATTTTTAGTGTTGATTGTAGTAGAAAGTCCATTTTCATGAGTAAATCCTTTTTAAAAGCCCAAAAGGCTGGTTGGTGTGATTAAAGAGTAGGTGCAGTAATAAGTAAAATAGACATACCGCAAGAAACCCCGCAATCGCGAGGTTTTATTGAGTTAAATAGCGATTGGTTGAGTCGATATTTTTGCGCCATTTACCAAGCGAAGGTTACTCCGCCACGTGCCCCGACTTTTCCAGTATCCAGACCAAATCCTGCACCCGCTGAGATCGTCATGCTGTCATTCACGCGTCCAGCAAATGAGGTGCTCAGTGCTGAGCCACTATTATAATAGCCTGTGCCAATGGTCATGGCGTAGCGTTTGCCTGAAGGAATGACTGGTGTCTCGAGCGCTAGCGCCATTGCGATACCGTCTTCCGCTTCATCTAAGCGATCTTCTTGACGGTTGTACTCGTTGCGCAAATCGTTAATTTGTCTCGCATTGCTAACTGAGGCTGTGCCTAAGTTGGCGACTTGAGCATCCGTGTTGGCTAGCTGGTTTGCAGTAGCCAAAGAGTTGACAGAGACGCTAGCGCCTAACGTGCCATTGGCATCGGTAGTGACTATGTTGGTTGCGCCTGACTGTGATCCTGTACTGGCCTGTAATTGACCGGCATTACCTAAGACGATTTGGTTGTCGCTTGCTGCTGTTGCACCATTACCGATAGCGATAGCATTTGCGCCGCTAGCACTAGATTTATTACCTACCGCTACAGAAGAATCACCTTGCGCTGCTGCCGCTTCGCCTACTGCCGTAGCGCGTACCCCTGTTGCTGATGCTAAGTGACCGAAAGCTTGCGCGCGTTCGGCGCTTGCAGTTGATTGCCAACCTACTGCGGTAGACCCTGCTTGAGTGGCTTGAGCTTGCGCACCGACAGCGGTTGAAGAAGTGCCAGAAGCAGTCGTCTGACGTACACCACTTCTGTCTCCACCAATCGCCACCCCGTCAAGGCCCGAAGCGACTGAGTTGTTACCGATAGCGATGGCGTTGTCTGACTCAGCGCTGGCCGCTTCACCGACTGCCGTTGAACGCAGGCCAGTCGCAGAGGCTAAGTGACCAAATGCTTGCGCGCGTTCGGCAGTGGCTTTTGACTGCCAACCGATAGAGGTAGAACCCAATCCTGCTGCATTGGCTTGACCACCGACTGCAGTGGCTGAGTTCATGCCTGCGTTTGCCGCGTTACCGATGGCGACAGTATCGTTGGTGCCACCTGCCACGGATTTATTACCTAACGCTACCGACGCTTCGCCTTGAGCAGCGGCTGCCTCACCAACTGCTGTAGAGCGTACACCGCTTGCATTGGCTAAATGACCGAATGCTTGCGCACGTTCGGCAGTTGCTTTTGACTGCCAACCGATAGAGGTTGCACCAGGACCTGTCGCTACTGACTCACCACCCACAGCAGTAGTAGAATTTCCTTGAGCACTAGCAGCAGCACCAATTGCTACAGCATCGTTACCATTGGCGTTTGAGCCAACACCATCTTCATCTAAGACTCCGTCGGCGTTTACGTCGTTGTTACCGCCAATAGCGATTGCACCATTGCCTGTAGCTGACGCATCTTCGCCAACAGCTACTGACTGAACACCGATTGCAGAAGTCTGGTGTCCAAGTGCTGTTGAGCGATTTCCTTGAGTAATAGCCTGCCAACCGATTGCGGTTGCGCCAGGGCCAGTCGCTTCTGATTCACCGCCTATGGCAGTCGTTGAATTGCCTGTTGCATTGGCTGTATCACCAATTGCCAAAGCGTCCGTACCATTGGCAATTGATTCATTACCGATGGCGGTAGAAAGGTTGGTTTGTGCGTCAGCATTTTCACCGATGGCAACTGAGCGGATTCCTTGGGCGGTCGCTAAGTGACCAACAGCCGTAGCACGCTCAACAGAAGAGGATTGCCAGCCAAGTGCGGTAGAACCTGGACCTGTCGCTACTGACTCACCACCCACAGCAGTAGTAGAATTGCCAGTTGCAACTGAGTCTGTACCCACAGCGAGCGCATCTATGCCCGTCGCAGCAGCGTTAACACCGCACTCTAGAGCGGTTGGATTGCCAGCATTTGTATTACAATTTGGGTTTGTGTCAGCGAAGGCAGAAACTGATACCAGTGTTGCTGCGGCAACTGCTAATGTGAGTGAGCTAAGCTTGAGTGCTGAGCGTTTTGAGAAGTCCATTTCCATAATTTTAATCCTTTTAAAAAAGCCATCTTTGGCTTAATAGGTGGTTTGATAAATCATCTTCCTTGGATTATCGACATGCTCTGATATAAATGATTTGATGATATATTAGAGTACGTTAATATGACTGTAACACTAATTTCTAACCATTATTTCACTAATAATATGGTTATTTTACCAAAGGTCGTTTAAGCCGATGAATAGATAATTACGGTTGAAAGAGGCTAAGACTGCTAGGGCGTGTCCTAATCATTCAAACAGTAAAGACAACGCCATTATCTAGACTATAATAAGTGACCACTATCTGTTAGGAGAATGTCAGTGCTATATAACTTTGATGAGATAATCGATAGGCGTGATACGGGGTCAGTCAAATGGCACTATACCGATGACACGATTCCACTGTGGGTGGCGGATATGGACTTTAAGGCTGCCCAGCCGATATTAAACGCGATTGAGAAAATTGCGCAGCATGGCATATTGGGCTATACCAAACCCACTGCGGCTTTGTATAAATCGATTATTGACTGGCATGGTAGTCGTTATGATTTGTGGTTGGATGAGCAGCATATTTTGTTCTCACCCGGTGTCGTGCCAAGCCTCGCACTGATGATGAGCGTATTTACTGAAGTAGGGGATGCGGTATTGGTCAATGATCCCATTTATACACCCTTTATGACTAAGGTGGAGCAAAACGGTCGCAAGCTGGTGACCTCTGCATTAAAAGAGATTGAGGGCAAATATCGCTTGGATTTGGCTGATATCGAAGCCAAGATAGTTGAGTACAAGGTTAAGCTGTATTTACTGTGCAATCCACACAATCCGGGCGGACGCGTGTGGTCGAGAGAGGAGCTAGAAGCGCTGCTGTCTATTTGCAAAAAATATAATGTGGCGATTGTCAGCGATGAGATTCATCAAGATTTAACCTTACAAGGTCACACATTCACGCCTTTTTTGACGCTAGCAAAAGATTATGAGCACAACGTAGTAAGCCTTACTTCTATGACCAAAACTTTTAATATCGCTGGTATTAAAGGCTCGATGATCTTTGCCAAAGATGAGGCATTACTCAGAAAAATCAGCGAGCAGCAGAACTTAAACGATGAATATGAACTGAATCTATTTGCTTATGCGGCTATGTGTAGTGCTTATGAACAGGGCGGTGAGTGGTTGGCACAGGCGCTGGCTTACATTGAGTCCAATATTGAATTAACGATTCACTTTTTAGAAGGGCATCTACCTAAGATTAAGGTTATGCGCCCAGAAGCCTCGTATTTAATCTGGCTAGATTGCTCGGCGTATGGTCAAGAGGATCAAGTGCTTTATGAAACGCTTAGAGACGCTAAAGTTGAGCTAAATTCTGGTATCAAATATGGTAATGAGGGACACCTTAAAATGCGTATTAACGTGGCCTGTCCTCAAGCGGTGTTGAGAGAAGGCTTGAACCGTATTTATACAGCCTTAAGTAGTGATGACAATTAAACAGCAACGCAAGCCATCACTCCTAATCAATATTAAGGTTAGGCTGACGCAGCCGTTTTATCTTATTTGGCAGGGTAGCCAGTGATGTCTTGAATGCTATGATACAAGGGCTGTAAGCGCTCGTACATCTTTAGATAGACTTCATTATACAAGCGCTTGTACAGCTGGACATTGGCATCAATGGGTAAGAATTTATCGCCCAAATGGGTCATCGCTTGTGTCGCAGTTAAATGGTCAGGATAAACGCCAAGACCTACCGCACAGTTGATGGCAGCGCCTAAGCCTGAGGCTTCATAAGTATGCGGTCGGTAGGCAGGCATGCCAAAAATATCTGCTGTGAGCTGCATGGCTGAGTCACTTTGGGAGCCGCCACCAGAGACGCGCAAGTGTTTGATGGGCTTGCCCGTGCGCTTCTCAATGGTATCAAAACCAAGCTTAAGCTCGTAGGCCAACCCTTCTAAGATAGCGCGGTAAACGTGCGCCCGCGTGTGCACATCGCCGAAGCCAATGAGCGCGCCTTTGCCCTCAAGCCCCGGATGACGAACACCGGGCGACCAATACGGCTGCATCATCAGACCCATAGACCCTGCTGGAATGTCTTTGACCGCTTGGTCGAGGAGTTTTTCGGTATCGATACCCTGAGTCTGCGCCAGCTGCTCCTCGTAGTGAGCAAACTGCTCTTTAAACCAGCTGACCATCCAAAAGCCACGATAGATCATATACTCATGGTTGTAATAGTTTGGCGCGGCGGCGGTGTAGGCGGGCATGTGCTTGAGGACTTCGACGTAATCGGTAGAGATGGTGTTAATAGTGGCAGTGGTACCAAAGCTTAAGCAGGCCGTGTCGGTAGCGAGACCCGCTGCCCCTAGAGCTTCGCAAGCTTTATCGCTGGCGGCAGCAATCATCGGTGTACCCTGTAGAATACCTGTGGCCTCGGCGGCTTGAACATTAATTTGACCGAGCTTTTGACCGGGCGAGATAATTTTGGGCATTTGATCAGGGGTACAACTGAATAAGCGCCATTTGAGATCTGTGGGTTTTAGCCACTTTTGTGCTTTAAAGTTATAAGGCAGGTAGCCGACGGAGTGACCTGTCGAATCAGCGAGTTCACCAGTGAGCTGATAGGTGAGGTAGGCGGAGAGATTGACATAGTGCGCAGTCTTCGCCCAGATTTCAGGCTCGTTTTGCGCGAGCCAATTACAGCGCGCTTTTTGCTGCGCCTCGGAGACTAGCTCGCCCATGCCAATGATTTTGGTCAATGGACTTAGGAAACCAATATCATTGGTCTCAGCGCGGCGCAAATCCATCCATACGATAGCAGGGCGCAGCGGCTGTTTATTCTTATCCAAGCATATCATCGTATAGCGCTGGGTCGCGAGACTGACACCGGCGATTTGTGCTGGGGTGACATCGCAGCTTTGCCATAATTGCTGGCAGGCCTCGCTGAGCTTTTGCCAATAATAGTCGGCATGTTGCTCGGCATAGTTGGGCTGCTTAGAGAAATACGGCTCGATAGGCACACGGGCTTTGGCGATCTCAGTGCCGAATTGATCAAAGATAAGTGCTCTGACGCTTTGGGTGCCGTTATCGATAGCTAAGAAATAAATCGGGTCATCAAGGTTCGTGGTCATAGTCGTCCTTAACTATGTAGTAATGTAATAGAGATATAGCTCATTTAGAGTATGTGGCGCTGGTGGCATGCTACTGGGAAAAATTTTCCTTGCTTGTTGTGCCTACGCAGACAGAGGCTGCAAAAAATTTACCCAAGCAGCACTAATTTTCATCTACATTCAACGAAGCGCTAAGCCGCAGGCAGATGATAATAGCGTTGCCATAATTGTTGATAACGCTCTGCTTCTTGCTGCCACCTTTGCTCATTCCAGCCCAGCTCCTCTTGGCAGATTGGCTTCAATCTGGCGCTAATCAATGGCGTCATTGCGCCATGCGGTAGTATTAAACCTAAGCGCGTGCGCCGCAATAGTAAGTCATCTAAATGAATCACTTGCTCATAATGCGCGGCAAATCGAATCTCCGCCCAAATGGTATTGCTATCGGTGACGTAAGCTAAGTCTTCGTCATGTGCCAGCTCAAGCAAGCTGTCAAGTTGCCGGCCATAAAACCCTTGTAAGCGCTGTTGTAAAGGTTTTGGTAAAGTCGCAAATTTAGGATTGGTTGGGATTTGATTGCTAAAAACTTGATCGCTGTCTAGGTTGTTGTTTTGAATAACTGATTCATCAAGGGCGAGCACTTCTTGACACTTTTTAAGGACATCAAGCGCAATGAGGCGAAAGGTCGTGAGCTTACCACCGCTGACGGTCACTAGGTTATTATCCAACCACACGCTATGGTCGCGCTTTTCTTTGCTCGGACTGACGCGCTTACCATCGCCGCCTTCTGATATCAGCGGACGCACGCCTGCCCAAGTGCTGATCACATCCTCTCGGTTTAGGTTGACGTCATCAAAGAGATCATTGGTCGCGGTCAATAGATAATCCACCTCTTCGCTGGTGATGCCGACCTCTTCATCGCCTAACGGTGGATGATCCAAATCGGTGGTACCAAGGACGGTGCGGTTTTCCCAAGGGAAGACAAAAACTGCTCTTTTATCGACAGGGTGCAAAAAGGTATAGGCTTGCGTAAGCGGTAAACGCTCTTGGCTGACCACCAAATGACTGCCGCGAGACGGACGAATTTGCTTATTAAAGGTTTGTTCGGTTTGTTGGCTGGCTTGCATCCGTAGCGTATCTGCCCAAGCGCCCGTCGCACTGACGACGACTTTGGCATGAACGTTATAAGTTTGAGCGTTGTTAGCTATAGAATTTGAATCAGCGGTATCTTTTAGCGCTGCACCTATTACTAAGCCCTGCTCATTAGTGAGTAACGTCTCAGCTTTTAAATAGTTAATCGCCTGCGCACCGTCATGTATGGCCTCGTCCAGCACGCGCATCACGAGCCGCGAGTCATCGGTCACGGCATCACTAAACTGACTGGCACCCAAAAAATTATTTTGCTTGATATGAGGATTCAGACGCAAAAAAGCGTCCTTTTTAAAGTAGGTAAAATAGCGCTTGCCTGCCAGCTTATCGTAGACGCGAAGCAAAGTATTAAATATCCATGGCGGCGGGAACTTGCCTTTATAATGCGGCATGACGAAATGCATCTCGTTGACCAAGCCGCCAGCCTCACTCAGCATGCGCTCACGTTCACGCACGCTAAGCAAAGTCGTTTTATAGTCGCCTGATGCGATGTAGCGCAGCCCACCATGTACCATTTTACTAGAGCGGCTGGACGTGCCCCAAGCAAAGTCTTTTTGTTCGATAAGTAATACCGCCAAGCCGCGCCGCGCTGCTTCGCGGGCAATCCCAGCACCAGTAATACCGCCGCCAATAATGAGCATATCCCAAGGTTCTGAACGTGATAGAGCGGCTAAAGCTTGTTGGCGTTGTTTGGTTTGGTTCATAGATGATTCATCTTAGTTATCCATTGATATGACATAGGCAGTTTTAAACAAAAAAGCGTCATGATTACGGTGTGCTACAGCAATGATTTTTTCTTGCATGCTGTGCGCTTCGCCAGACAGAGGCTGCGTAAAAAATATTGCTATAGCACTTATCGTTCATCTTTTTAAGCAATCACTCTTCAAGTAAAACGCCCGGATTCATACGTTGTTCAGGGTCTAAGCTTTTAATCATATCACTGGTAACTTGTAGGCCAAGCGCGCCTTTTTCAGCGCCAAGATAAGGGGCGTGATCACGACCAACGCCGTGCTGATGCGATATCGTGGCTGTACCATTAGCCAAACTAACACTGGCGGCATGTTTGATTTTTTGCCAGCGTTTTAAGGTAGCAGCGTGATCTTTTGCCGCTCTAAAGAAGTAAGTGGTATAAAGACTGGCACCTTGCTTATAAACGTGCGAGATATGAGTAAAGGCCATGACTTCCTCGCCTTCATCTGCTAGCGAATTTTTCACCGCCTCCTGCATCTGCGCCATTTGCTCATCGATATTAATCCAGTTGGTCGCGGTCTCAAAGGTATCGACCATGATGCCTTTTTCCCACAACGTACCACGCAAATAAGGAAACTTAAAACGCCCGTGTGCCCAGATATTGCCCATGATATCGGTCAGCTTACCAGTGACACTACCGTGCTGCTTTAATAGTTTTTTGAACTGGGTAAGTGCCAATTTATTATGCGCTTTGTCACCTGAAACGCCATAAGTCAGCATGACTTTATCTGAGCTGAGTCCACGTGCTTTTAGATAAGTGCTAATAGCCAAGAATTGACTAGGCGTAGTGCCCAGATGCAAGTGCGCATCGGTCTCGACCGCATTACTTAGACGTAGCATCGACAGGCGAACATTGCTCTGTACCGCTTGTTTGAGTACCGCTTTACCTGCTGCCCAATTGGGTAAAAAAGCGACTTTGAATAGCTCTTCTTCTGGTTGTGACTGTACGCGCATTTTGACTGTCGTAAAGATGCCAGCACGACCTTCGGTGCCCATCATCATCTCACGCAAATCAGGCCCTGCCGATGAAGCCGGAATATCAGCGATATTTAGCACACCTTGTGGGGTAACTAGCGTACCGCCCGCAAACATTTGCTCGATGCGCCCGTAGCCCAACGACTGCTGACCACTAGAGCGCGCGGCGATCCAACCGCCAAGGGTTGACAGCTCCCAAGACTGTGGATAATGTCCTAGACGGTAACCGTGCTCGTCCAATTGTGCCTCAACCGCAGGCCCTTGCGTACCCGCACCAAAAGTCGCGATTTGACTCTCATTATCTAAGTCAATCAGCTGGTCCATCTTGCTCATAGCGACGGTCAATACGGGGCGCGAGCCTTTCTGTGGATTAATATGACCAACCACCGAAGTACCGCCGCCAAAAGGAATGACGATAAGATCATGCTCTTGAGCTAGTTTAAGTAATTGCTCGACATCATCAGTCGATTCAGGGAAAGCGACACCATCAGGGAAGACTTCAAAGTCGCCACCATGCATAGCGATCCAATCGGGGAAGCTTTGCCCACGTGCGTGTCTGAGCCTGACCTCTTGATCGATAGATACCGTATCAAGATCGGTAAGGGCAGTAGGCAAGCGCGATTTGGGCACAGTTTTGAGCACTTGTTGCAAGCTCACAGACTTTAGCTTGTTGGTTTTACCGATGTGCGATTTGATCAATTTTGCGCCATGTGGCGAGACTTTTTTATTGATACTGACATTGCCCCAACCATTCCAGCGCGTTTGCTCGATGGGGGTATTTAAGGAGGTATTATCTTTCGAGACGTTATCTACACTGACGTTATCGATATTTTTATTATCAGAATTTGCGGCGATAGGTTCAGACTGGTCAGATTCAGGACTTTTACGGATAAGAGATTTGATTTTGCTCATAGAGAGTTAGCCTTTCGATTTATTATATAGTCAAATCCTATATAAATCGGATGCGAGGTCAGGCGCGCTCAGTCTACTATCCTGTAGACACTTCACTCGTCTTCCTTGTATCCAAATTATCTTGAACCGACTGTCACTTTTTATTTAGGTTTGCTGTTAATTATTAGAGCCAATTTAGCGACCGCTCAATGTCTGGTAATGAGTGTGAGCTAACGATACTAAATCTATCGCATTAAAGCTAAATTGCTTATCATTTGAGCATATCACAATATAAACAAAAATTTTATAGGTACTCGTCATTTGTATAATAAAAAATTATCGTCTTTGGCGAATAATTATCAATATTCACTAATAATTATCGATAACCATCAATAATCGCGAACAATTACGCATCTAATAGCCAATAGAGGGCGTAAACTTGTTAAAATAGGCCACCAATTTATTTATTGATGGACATCGATTTATGACCACTGCCGCTGCCACTTCTGCAATACCGACTATCAAGCAAGACCGCATTCTTATCCTCGATTTTGGCTCGCAGTACAGCCAGCTTATCGCCCGCCGTGTGCGCGATTCTGGGGTGTTTTGTGAGATGCTACCCTTTGATATCGACACTCAGCGAATTACTGATTTTGGTGCCAAAGGTGTCATCCTATCGGGTGGCCCTGAGAGCGTACACGCAGAGAATAGCCCGCGTATCAACGATGCGGTGTTTGATTTGGGCGTACCAGTACTGGGTATTTGCTACGGTATGCAAGCGATGGCAGATCGTTTTGGCGGGCAGGTTCATGCCAGTGATATCCATGAGTTTGGTGCAGCGACGATCAACATCAATGGCACTTCTACCTTGATCGATGGTATCGAAGATGCGGCTGGCACGCTCAATGTCTGGATGAGTCATGGCGATAAAGTGATTGAAGTCCCTGAAGGCTTCGATATCGTTGCCAGTACGCCAAGCTGTCCGATTGCAATTATGGCCAATGACGACAAGCAATATTACGGTCTACAGTTTCATCCAGAAGTGACCCATACTCTACAAGGTCAAGCGCTGCTTGGTCGTTTCGTTCATCAAATCTGCGACTGTGCAGGCGATTGGACACCAGACAATATCGCTGATATGCGTATTGCACAGTTAAAAGAGCAAATCGGTGACAAGCAAGTATTACTAGGTCTGTCAGGCGGTGTCGATAGCTCAGTGGTCGCAGCGTTATTGCACAAAGCCATTGGCGATCAGCTGACTTGCGTATTTGTAGACAACGGCTTACTTCGTTTGAACGAAGGTGACCAAGTGATGCAAATCTTTGCAGAAAACATGGGCGTTAAAGTCATCCGTGTTGATGCAGAAGATTTATTCTTAAACGCATTGGCAGGCGAGTCTGATCCAGAGAAAAAACGCAAAATCATTGGTAAAACGTTCATCGACGTATTCGCTGAGAGCGCGCGTCAAGTGAGCGAGCAGAGCGATGGTAAAGTCGTTGAGTTCTTGGCGCAGGGTACGATTTATCCTGATGTCATCGAATCTGCCAAGTCGCATCAAGGCAAAGCACATGTGATTAAGAGCCATCATAACGTTGGCGGTTTGCCAGATGACTTGGCATTTAAGCTGATTGAGCCATTACGCGATTTGTTTAAAGATGAAGTACGTAAACTGGGTGTTACTTTGGGTCTACCAGCCAAAATGGTCTATCGTCATCCGTTCCCTGGTCCAGGTTTGGGCGTGCGTATCCTTGGTGAAGTGACCAAAGAATATGCAGATATCTTGCGTCAAGCTGATGCGATATTCATGGCAGAGCTAGAAAAATCAGGCTGGTATGATAAGACTGCACAAGCATTTGCGGTATTCCAACCAATCAAATCGGTCGGTGTGGTCGGCGATGGCCGCCGCTATGCGTGGGTAATCGCGTTACGTGCCGTTGAAACCGTAGACTTTATGACCGCGCGCTTTGCCCATCTGCCATATGATTTGATCGAGACGGTATCGAACCGCATTATGAATGAAATCGCTGAAGTATCACGCGTGACTTATGATGTTTCGAGCAAGCCGCCTGCAACGATTGAGTGGGAATAACATCAAACTAAAAATCTGATTAGCGTCGTCAAACTCGTTCAGCCTACTTGATGTAGTGCTATCACTCGTTTTCCTCGCTACTCAAATTTTTCGAATTGATATACAGCTTGTCGTCAATGAAAAAACACTCAACTTGGTTGGGTGTTTTTTATTGCTCAAAATCATCAGATAGTTGCAAATACCCCAGTTTTTTATTGAACATTTGTCTTTATTGTCTATAATATGGTCGACTTTAATCGGTTTTATTTATCATTGAAGTTGAGATAAAACTACAAACTGTTCAGTAAAACTAAGGGATAAGATGCTTTGTAATAACTGTGGTCAAGAAAACTCAAATGAAGCGGTTTTGTGTTTAAACTGTGGACACAATCTGTCTGACATTCAAGGACAAACACCACCACCGTTAACAGCGGTCAATATTTCTAAAGATGCGCAAAGCATGCAAAACACACCATCATCTGACTCTCAGACAGCTGATAGTTTATTAGCAGCCTTCGTTGGTAAAAAGTATGATGATTTCTACCGTAATAAATGGTTTAAAAATCATAAACCTACTTTAAGTGCTGATAATAAAAAAATTAATTTCCAAAGTTTCAATCTAGCTGGTTTTTTCTTGGGCTCTTTTTGGTTTTGCTATCGAAAAATGTATCTAGCCGCCTTTTTAATCATACTTGGTATAACAGTCGTTGATCTAACTCTAATGTATTTGTTGGGCATGGAAAAATATAATATGTTAGGGCAGTCTGTTTTTATAGGAGCATGGGCTGGCCTAGCAGGCGTTTCAGGTAATTACTTTTATCTTAAACACAGTGTTAAAAAAATCACGAAGATTACGGATACTTATACAGATTCGGCTGTAATTAATGAACAATTAGCCAAGCAAGGTGGCACGTCGTGGATTGGTTCAATCGGTGTTACTCTCTTACTTATATTACTTTCGGGCGGTATAACCTACTTACTCGCGCCTGAGTGGTACTGGATAGTGTAGTACTTCTAATAAATAAGGTTGATCTAAGGAGGCGAGGTAAGAGTGATGGAACCATTAAAACAAGCATATGATTTGGAACTAACGGATAAAGATCATGGGCAAGGTTGGGCTTTTGGTCGCCCAGTCGGCATCACCACGGATCAATGGCCGCGAAGCAGGATTAACGGTCTACCGATGGCGCACTTATGGACGATATTAGTGCCTGAAGCGTATCGTGTAAAAGGGAAAGATCTAGTGGCAATCTCTTTTTTTCAAGCGGATGATGCCTTTGAAGATAGGGTTGGTGGTGTCGAGGACATGATTACTAACCTCACTGAGATGAATAATATAGACGCTGAAGATTTTTGGGCATCATTGAGTAATTATGCTAACCATCGTCATCGTCAAGAAACTTATCTGGAAGATATTATTGGTGGTGGCTGGGCATTGATTTGGCTAACGGAAGCAGAGTTCTCTGGTGGGTCCACACCGATGCCCAATAAAGAAAATACTATATGTCTAAGCTATGAAGTAGAAGAGTGGAGTAGTACTTGCTTTGTCAAAGATGCACCTGCTCAGTTTATTCAGCACGTTGTCCGAATAGATGATCCTAATGTCGGAAAAATGCTTGATGAGTGGCCAGATGAAGGTGATGAAAATGCTTATATTCCGATGTTTTCTACTAAAGGCGATGCATTAAATCTTGATAGATTTCATGCAAAAAATCACTTTGGTGGTACAGCTAATCCTATTCAAGCAATGCCAGAATTTAGCCCTTTTTATATTGAGTTTGAAGAGATGCTTGGCGATGCCAATATGGGCGGTGGTAATGGTCAAATTGATTTGCTGAATAACAATTTTGACTGGGCGTGTGGCTAGTTGTTGATGACGTAGAAATGGCTGCGTTTGATCGTAAGTCATTCGCTCCATATTAATTTCATCTTTATCTAACTGCGAATACAATTGCTAAGATATCACGTGTGACTTATGATGTGTCGAGTAAGCCACCTGCGACGATTGAGTGGGAGTAATTATCCAATAAGACACTGCTTGTCATCATTAGAAAAGTCCACGTTATCGTGGGCTTTTTTATGTCTGTCATCTTTTCACTGATAGTTCATATAGATTGGTAAGTTGGGAATACTACCTAACTCTCTTATATCTAACTCACTGAATTAGGATGTTTAACGTAAATTTCTGAGATTAAGACTTACTCGACCAAATTAGCTAATAAGAAAAGGCAATTTCGGTACTATTGTATTGAAGAAAAGCCAGTACAATTAGTTCTGGCCTGCCATTAAAAGTAAAATTATTTCATCCTCACTTGGAGGATTTACTCGGCTTTACAGATGGAGTATTTCCTGGAGTGTTTTTATTGTCACGTCGACGTTGATCTGGCTTCCCAGTCGACTTAGCAATTGGTTTCGGTCCTGGCTTCAAGCTCATGATTTAATCCTTTAATTTAGCGAGGTTATTCCTCACCTATGAAATGTGGTCTTCATCAGTAAATTTCAATATACAATTAAGAAAATATTAAAAATCATAAGTAACGTTATTAGAGTTATCAATAATGTTAGTAAATAGGCAGCTACTGGCGGTTACGATTGAGTGGGAGCAAGATTCTAGATAATACTTAGTTTTAAATGATAAAAAAGCACTCAACTTAGTTGGGTATTTTTTTTGGTTTGAATGTAAAATTTCCATAGTTTTTTAGATAAGCTAGAATGATGAAATACAACCTAATAGAGAGTTAAAAATGGACTTGCGTGATGTAACTAAAAATCAGCATTTTTTACCTCAAGTAGAGCAAAGGCTTAATGCAATTAATCCTGAAGCTAAAAGTAAAAATCAAAAGATTTACTCGTTTAGCATACAAGATCGTGATTCATGCACTGTCAGCATAGACTCAGAAATAGGTGTTAGTATTTGCAAAAATCTAAGCTTGAATGATTTATTTAGCTTTGATATATTAGGAAAAGAAGCTAGTAAGTACAATTTCGAAAAACTGTTCCATTCCTATGAAGTAATAATAAAGGCTAATACTGAAAGCTTGCTATCTAAAATACATTCACCTAAAACTGATGTCAAATTAGAAATTTTTAATATCTTCAGGTCTAAATTTCTAAACTTCATTAGAAATCCTTATTCTATAAAAAAGATTTTGAATACCTTCTCTGAGCTTAAGGGTATGATTCCAACTGATCCTATACATCTTGCAAACTTCAATCGTGTACTAAATGGAAATAAGCCACAGCAGGATCATTTATGCGAACAATTAGGTATAACAAAGAATGATTATGAATATTGGCTTGCGACTATCTTTTTTCTATTGAATTCTATGAGAGCGGATCAACCAAACTTTTTAGATCGACTTATAAAGAGTATTTATGAGAACCCGAATCGCTTAGTTCGAGTGTGTGTGTATACCTACGATGACGAAAAGTGCCTTC
Source organism: Psychrobacter glaciei (assembly GCF_014652895.1). Taxonomy (GTDB): domain Bacteria; phylum Pseudomonadota; class Gammaproteobacteria; order Pseudomonadales; family Moraxellaceae; genus Psychrobacter; species Psychrobacter glaciei. The sequence goes on along the minus strand of NZ_BMZR01000002.1, from coordinate 564,742 downwards.
TTTCTGACCGCGGATATAATACGTATGTAGGGGGAAATAGTGAGATGGTATGGGAGTTTAATTTATGTTCTTATGCATTTATAAGATATGTTTTTGAGGATGTAGATGCGTATATACCAGAGTTTATAACAAAAGAAACTATAGATTTTTTCAAATCGATGCCTAAATCTATCAGTGTTGAGAGTATGCATAACGACCTAGCTGTACTAGAAATTTATAATAAACATACAGTGTCTTTCTGTCATGAACACGTATTTGGTGCAAGCAAAGAATACGAAGGTGTGACGGTGTCTTTATAAATTATCCAGATCTGAAAAAGCAGCACCCTAAATGGAGTGCTGCCATTACTTAAAAACCTATCTTCTAAACCAAAAACTCAACCTTTCACATTCACCACATAACGCCCAACGGTTTGACTCGCCATAAAGCGATCTAAGTATTCTGGCGTTTGCTCAAGCGTAATCTCTTCAGCATACTTTTCGAGATCAGGCAGTTTCATATCGGATGAAACACGCTGCCAAATGGCCTTTTTATCGTCTAATGGAATATAGACCGAATCGATACCGAGTAGGGATACTGCACGAGTAATAAACGGCATGACCGTCATCGAAAACTCAGCGCCACCCGCCAAACCACAACTGGTTACTGCGCCGCCCGCCTTGGTTTGCTTGAGCAAGTTGGATAGATAATCACCACCAATTGTATCGATGGCATTTGCCCACAGTTCACGACCAATAGGTTTGTTACCGATTTCATTGATGGTATCGCGATGACGCACTTCGCTCGCGCCTAATGCTTTTAGATGCTCGCTTTGCTCAGGCTTACCTGAGAATGCAATGACCTCGTAGCCTAACTGCTTCAAGATAGCAATACTGATGCTGCCCACGCCGCCCGTTGCGCCTGTGACAGCGACTGGGCCATCGCTTGGTTTTGCGCCCATTTTTTCTAACTTTTGCACACTTAATGCTGCGGTTAGGCCGCCCGTACCGTAAATCATCGCTTCTTTTAATGTCAGCGACGACGGGCAGGGAAGCGCCCAATCGGCAGGGATAGAAATCATCTGCCCCAAGCCACCATCGGTATTCATGCCGAGATCATAGCCAAAGACCACGACTTCTTGCCCCTCTTTAAACGTGCCAGATTTATCACTGACCACGACGCCTGCCGCATCGATACCAGGAGTGTGTGGATACTCTCTAGTGATTCTCTTATTGCCCGATGCTGACATTGCATCTTTGAAATTCAACGATGAGTAATGTACTTCGATGAGTAAGTCGTTTTCTGGCAAGTCACTGACATTGCGCTCTTGAATACTTTTTTTAAATTCACCGTCGCTGGTTTCTTGGACGACTAAGGCTTTAAAGGTTTTAAAGGTTTTATTATTAGACATGATACTATTCCTATTTTATTGCTTTTGTATTGAATGTATTTTCAACGAATCTCTTAAACCAGCAGCTTAAGGCTTAATCAATACTTTGCCTTTTTTGCCTGATTGTACCTTACCAGATACCGCTTCGTTAATATTGTCCAGCGTATAAATGCCGCCTGTTGGTAGCTTTAACTTACCGCTAGCGGCGCGCTCGATAAGCTCTTTTATTAAACGGCTTTTATTATCTGCATCCATCTTTTGCATCAATGCACCGCCCCAAAATCCTTTGAGTGTCGCTTGCTTAAAGATGAGATGAGTCGGATTGAGCGCGAGTGGCTGACCAGACATCGCACCCACTGCTGCTATGATGCCGCCATGACCGAGCAAGCTTAGTAAGTCACCACCAGACTGACCGCCGACAGAGTCGACCGCACCGCTTATTTTTGCATCGCCGATAAGTTGACGGACTTGATCTTTCCAGTCATCATCGCTCACCACGTTGTTTTCGGTGATACCAATCTCGGTCAGCTCGTTTGCTGACTCTTTACTACGCACGACGTTGATGGTATTGATACCGCGCTCAGCTGCCAACATCGCAAGCGATTCACCAACTGCGCCATTGGCGGCGTTTTGAATGACCCATTGACCTTTTTCTAGTTCTAAAAACTCAATGAGCATCAAGGCGCTCATCGGCATGGCAATAAGCTGCGCGGCCATTTCATCATCGATGGCGTCCGGTATAGGGATGACGCTGCTGGCAGGCGCGGTGAAGTACTCGGCCCATGTGCCTTCGACACCGGTGACCACCACACGTTGACCCGCTTGCATACCTTTGACGCTAGTGCCGATAGCATCAATAGTACCCACGGCTTCGCTACCAGCAAGAGCGGGCAGTTTTGGCTTGGTGCCATATTGGCCTTGGATAGTGATGAGGTCGTGGTTATGGATGGAGGATAAAATAGTCTTGATACGGACTTCGTTTTCTTTTGGCTCTGGCATTGGGCTGTCAGTGATCGTTAGTACGTCTGACGGTTTGCCAAATTCGTTGTAGGTTACGCTGCGCATACTTATATCCTTTTTTATTGTTAGATAGCTATCGTTAATTATTAATCTTTAAATGATGGTGATTAATCACTCATCAACCTTAGCAAGTAGGGCTTGATACCCGCAACCTGACTTTGGTAAATGAACGTTGCCCGCTGTTTATCAATATACTACTAGGTAAGTTATAAGCGGTAAGCTATAAAAAACTGCTCATAAAAAATGACAGCGCTCTCACTGTAAAGAACGCTGCCATTATCAATAAAAGTAAGGCTGGCTAAATGACAAGTTAACGACAGTTTAAGGCTTTAGCAGTACTTTACCTTTTTTACCCGACTGCAATTCGCCATCGACCGCTTTGGTGATATCTGCCAAATCAAAAGTAGCTTCAACAGGTAGCTTTAATTTGCCATCGACCGCCCGTTCAATGAGCTCATTTACTAGACGCTGCTTATGCTTCACGCTCATCTCTTGGCTGAGCTTGCTGCCCCAAAAGCCTTTCATTATGGCTTGTTTAAAAATCATATCAGTAGGATTGATGGCCATGGGCTTACCTGACATCAGACCAAAAGAGGCCAAAGTACCATAATGGCCCAGCAAGGATAATAGCTCGCCACTGTTCTCACCGCCGACGGAATCAACCGCTGCACTGATGGCCTCATCACCGACGATATGACGGACTTGATCCTGCCAGTCTTCATCTGAGGTGTTGATATTGTTTTTGATCCCCAACGCTTCCAATTCTTTTATTGCGTCACTGCTGCGCACCACGTTAATGGTTTTGATACCGCGCGCCGCTGCCAGCATCGCAAGCGACTTGCCGACTGCGCCATTAGCAGCGTTATGGATGACCCATTGACCCGGTTGTAATTCTAGGAATTCAATCATCATCAGAGCGCTGAGCGGCATCGCGATAAGTTGCGCAGCCATCTCATCGTTCAGACTGTCGGGTACAGGAAATATCATATCGGCTGACGCTACGAAGTATTCCGCCCACGTCGCTTGTACGCTCGCTGCTGCCACACGCTGTCCGACTTTTAAGCCTTTGACTTCACTGCCAACCGCATCGATGACACCAACTGCTTCAGAGCCACCAATCGCTGGCAGTTCTGGCTTGAAGCCGTATTGACCGCGAATAGTGAGCAGGTCATGGTTGTGAATAGAGGCGAGGGTGGTTTTGACGCGTACCTCATTGGCTTTGGGTTCTGGAGTAGGACTGTCGCCTAAACTGAGGACTTCCGTGGGTTTGCCAAAGTTGCTATAAGTTGCACTACGCATAAGGTATTCCTTTATTTATTTTTGAGTGTAGTCAATCCTATATAAGTCAGATACAGCGTCAGGCTCGCTTAGTCTACTACTTGTAGTACTTTCACTCGCCTTTCTTGTATCCAAATTATGTTGAATCAACGATATTTTTTTGATTATGTATAGGGATTGGTCATGGCTGCTAGGGCATGTCCTCATATTAAAAATGAGGATGCGCCCTAGTCATAAGCCAAGATCTACAGTAACAAGGGATGCTTAAGTACCTCAATATTACTTTGGTTAAGTGATGTTGTTGCTTACTCTTATTTGAATGTTCAACAGACCCTAACCTTGAGGATTATTTTGTATTGCCTCATTTTCAACACTCTTAACTTCAGGCTCAATCACTTTAAACACTCCATCAACCATATCTGTGAGTAGCGGCTCGCCCTTATCATTCACGCGAAACAATCCATACTCTGCCATCTCAAACGCTTCAGCATGACCTTCTTGGAAGAAGAAAGCGTTGGTCGCCAGCTTCAATTTGTTATTGCGCACGCGGTAGTGAAGCGCTATTTCATTCGATGCTACATTGTCCGGCTTAGCATCGACTAAACGGCTGAATGTACCGACGTTATTTTCATCTAAAGTGACGATGACATAGCCTTCACTAGCTTTAATATAGTATTCGTTTTCTGGAAGTCTCTCGTTTAATTGGTCAAACACATCACGCTCTAACGCATAGCTTAAGGTCATATAATCGCCTTGCATAAAGCCGCGCGGATCAATGGGCGCAAGCTCTAATAGCACGGTATCACCAGTAGCCAAATGGGTCTCAAACTTTGCGACATTAATGGTCATTATGGCTAATATTATAATCAAACCCAGTAGCGCAACGCTGATGGTGAATGTACGCTTTTGCCACCATGGTAGCGGCTTGGCTACAGACTTTTGCCCTAGCAATGAATCATTTTTTTTATTCATGACAAGCGCTCCTTCTCGTTAGCCACCAATGCTTCACCACCCCCTTTTCTAATCCCTTTGCTAATCCCTTTGCTAATCCCAAAATAACGTTTAATCAGCAGCCAGCGCATCAGTAATAAGCCGATACCAATGGTGAGCATCGAAGCGGACTTCAATAGCAAGGACGTATCAAGCTGATAATAATACCAAAAGACATAGCTCACCAACGCCACTATGCCAAGCCCTAATAGCACCCGCTGGCTATTGGCAATCGCGATGACGATGATAAGGCTGGTCGCGAGTAATCCTGAGACATAGATTGACATAGCACCTAATATAACGATGGCAAAAGTGATGATGACTCCTGCCGCTGACAGCCGTTTGACTGAATAGCGCTTAAGGATAAGCAAAGCAGCATAAAGGCTGGCAAGCGTCAGTAAACCTTGTGCGAGGTAGTAATTATAGCTAAAGGTGTCGCCATAATTATCAAGGCTATCAAAGCCGCCTCCATATTCAGCGGCGATAAAGTAGACCGAAATGCTGAGCAACATCAAAGCGCTGGCGTAGGAGAGCGCTTTGCTAATATCAAAGGCCGCCAGCCGCCATTTAATAGGGATTCGCTGTAATATTGAATAGCGTTGTAAGTTGGCAACGGCAGTCATAAGCGCCAGTAGCCCTAAGTTTAACTCGGGCAGGTAATAGAAGTTGAGTAGATAGATTACACAGCCCAGCGCTACCATAGCGCTTAATAGGCGGTAAATAAAATTGGGCATGACGATGGTCATAAACAGCTGTATAAGTAATAGGATGATTACATTTACGGGCTGTTCAATCTCATTAGTCAATAAGGCAAAGGCGATATAACCTTGACCAGCAACAGTAATCGCAAAGGCTAAGCTGTTCCAGAATGGGCTATGACGTAAATGGGCATTATAAAATAAAGACCAGCCAATAGCGCTCAATATGCCGCCAGTAACCAATACTCCAATGATACTGTCAAAAATCTCAGTCTCAAATAATATTAACGTCAAAAATCCAATGAATAATAAACTGGCAAATATCCCACTAAGACCAAAGAGTACGTTGATAAACCAAGGAGTATGCTCTTCAGATTCAGTCTGGTTTAACAAGCTATCGTTCCCATTTTGCTCGTTAATAAATCCGTGCTGTTGTAATAGCAAAAGGCGACGACGTTGCTCATCGTTCATATCATTAGTCATAATTGCTCCCCTTTAACGGTGGTATGGGGCAAATTGTTCTCGTTTTTAAGACGCGCAACTTTGCGTAGCCAGACGACGGCATAGGAGCTCATACCGATCAGTACCAGCCCTAACAATAAGAAACCGCCAGCGTCAAAATCACTCAGCAGTGCTTTGCCTAAAATAAAGACAACAACCGCAATCACTGAGCCTGACAAGTAAGTCAACATCAGCAAATCAGTCGTACGCTTGCGGAACCGCCAATGCATAAACACACACCAACCTAGCCATAAAGAAATCGCGACTAAGAACAGCAGAATATTTTTATTATCAAAAAAAGTGCTTATCGTTAGATAAGTGATGGTATACGTACTGAGTAGACCGACGACATAGGTACTCCAATGTAGGCTGGATTTGGCGGCAGTGCTGGTAAGATTGAAGGTGTCTAATTTGCTATTGGTAGTGATATCAGCAGTAACGCTAGACATGCCTAAGTCAGAAAGGCTTAAATTAGACGTCTTCAAATTAGATGTCTTCAAATTAGACGTCTTCAAATTAGATGTCTTTAAATTAGATGTCTTTAAATTAGATGTCTTTAAATTAGATGTCTTTAAATTAGAAAGTCCTGAATCACGTTTGTCTTCAAAGCAGATCAGCCATAGATAAAAAGCAATAAAATTAATGATAGTGATTGCAGTGAATTGCCAAAAATCTTGATAATAGTAATCTATGCCAAAAAACAATGAAGTATCGATATAAAACAGAGTGACAGTATTAATCAGCCCAAGCCACAGCAGCCAAAGTGCAGGGAAACGGGCGATGATGACCCAAGGTATGATTAATACGGCCCAACCAAAGAACAGCTGCCACGTATCAGCGCCAGTCTGATACACCTGCCCAAACAGCGCTAATAAGCTACCAGTAATGATGCTAGCGATCAGCAATAACAACTGCCGAACAAAGGCAAAGCGACGCCGAAAGGACAGCACCACATAAAGCGCGATAGTGATGACCAAAGCGCCCTCGACCAAAGCGAACTTGGCCAATTTGCCCATATATAGCCAGTTATAGGCGATAAAGAAAACCAGCGAAAGCACCAACGCTACCCCACCGACAATCAGCAGTGCTTTATCAAAAAATTGCAACCAAGTGCGCTTGCTGGGATAAACGTCTAAAAGTAGTGCTGCGGTATCTGCCTTTTCTGTAGGAAGCGTACCTTGGTTAAGCAACTGCTCGATTGTACGCCTTGATTGAGTCATAGCGCCCTCTATATAAAAACGGTGTGGCTTATCTTAGCTGTTTTTATATGGTAGAGGTGGACTTAAGTTTAAAATTTATCTGGCTCGTTTAACTTAATAAAACTCAATTTTACTCAACACATGCTCTTGCACTAGGTAGGCGCAGATATAAGCGCTTGGCCACGCAAAAACAAAGGCCAGTCCCCACGAGTGCAGTAGCTCCATAAAGAAACCATCTATAAAGCCTAATTTGACCAATATCAATGCCGTCGAGATAATGAGCGACATCATCATCGCCATCAAACCCGTAAAAATAAGTCGGTAGTACTTACGGCGCGTGCGTATTCTAATAGTGGGAAAGTTGGCCATAGTATTCGGTTGTCCTACATGAAAAAACCACGCTCAAATAATAATACCAGCATGACTTTATAATTCGGTAAAGGGTTGAGTAAAGCATTATTCTAAATTTTATTAGCGACATTCTATTAGAGGCTATGATATAGCGTGTAAAGCTATTGAGAAAACGATTATTATCAATCATAAGCTTTGTTATATCTTAATAATAATGACTATATCCTTAAAGAAATATCAATTTAGGCAGTCGATTTTGCTACGATAAGTAAAATAAAAAACACCTAGGAGAATATCATGACCGCTCAAAAGCAACGACACTCTCAACAAAAAACCTTAGGGATCATCGGCGGTATGAGTTGGGAGAGTACCGAGAGCTATTATCGTCTGATTAATGAAGGGATAAAGGATAAGCTGGGCGGATTACATTCAGCAGATTTGCTCATACATAGCGTAGATTTCGGCCCCATTAATGAGCTCCAAGAGCAAGATGAATGGGCTGAGCTGGGTGTAATAATGGCCAGTAGTGCTCAGCGTCTACAAGCCGCTGACGTAGACGGGATAATGATTGCTTCTAATACGATGCACAAATTGATCGATGACGTGCAAGCCGTGACCAGTGTACCCGTGATTCATATTGCTGATGCGACGACTGACGCTATCAAAAAGCAGAATCTAACTAAAATCGCATTATTAGGTACGCAGTTTACGATGACCCAAGATTTTTATAAACAGCGTTTAATCGATGCAGGTTTGCAAGTGTTTATCCCTGAAAGTGATGAGCGCACAGAGGTACATCGGATTATTAAGCAAGAGCTATGTGTCGGTCAATTTAGAGACAGCTCGCGTCAGTATTATCGCCAAGTGATTAAGGATTTAGCCGCACAAGGGGCAGAAGGCGTGATATTAGGCTGTACTGAGATTGGCTTGCTGATTAAACAAGCCGATAGCCCAATACCAGTGTTTGATACTACTGCCATTCATGCGGCAGCGGCGGTAGCATTCTTGCTGGGTGAAGACTAACGCATTTCATCCATTCGCTTATTTAAAACACTATCAATTGCATAGAACATTGTCGATTGAATAAAGTAGATACCTTAATATCCTCGTTGTCGTAAAAACATTGACTTGCGCGTAATCATAAACCAATTTGCCATAAATGGGCTTATGCTAAGATTAAGTATTCAAGAAGTTTTGCCAACCATAAACGAGGATGTTTCAATGACATTACTGCGCACGAGTTTAGCTGCTCTACTGACTCTTTCTGTTGTGGGATGTACGACGCCCAATAGTTTTACCGTCGCTACGACCCAAAAGCTCGTACAGTATGAGCGCAATAAATCAGACCTTGAGACCAAAGCTATGACGCTGGCATCTGGCGAGCAGATGACTTATTTAGAGGGCGGCAACTTAGCTGGCGAGCCCTTATTATTGATTCATGGTTTTGGTGGTAATAAAGACAACTTTACCCGTATCGCCGATAAATTAGGAGATTATCATCTGATTGTCCCTGATTTACTAGGTTTTGGTAATTCTAGCAAACCGTCAGAGGCAGACTATCGCGCAGATGCTCAAGCAAAGCGCCTGCACGAGCTGCTACAAGCCAAAGGGTTGGCATCCGCTATTCACGTCGGGGGCAACTCAATGGGCGGTGCTATCAGTGTCGCCTATGCAGCGATGTATCCTAATAGTGTCAAAAGCCTATGGTTATTGGACAGTGGCGGATTTTGGTCAGCCGAGACGCAGCGAGAGTTCAAAGCGTCAGACCTTGATAATAGCCCGTTATTGATTGACAACACTGAAGAGTATTTTGCGATGTATAAGACGGTCATGTACAAGCCGCCTTATGTTCCAAAAAGCGTGCAAGCGGTCTTTGCCCAAGAAAGCATCGCCAATCGGGCGCTAAATACTAAGATACTCAAACAGATCATCGAAGACAATGTAGAGGCACGCGCCAAAGTTGTCGCTCAATACAATATCCCGACGTTAATCGTTTGGGGAGAAGAGGACAAGGTCATAAAACCTGAGACTGCCGAAATAATGAGCGAGCTGATGCCACAAGCACAGGTCATCATGATGTCGGAAGTGGGTCACGTGCCGATGGTAGAAGCGGTGGAAGATACGGCAAAAGATTATAAAGCGTTTCGTGCAGGACTAAAAAAGTAGTGATTTAGAAAAATTGTACTCAAAAAAAGGAACACTAGAATCAATGTCTGGTGTTCCTTTTTTTGTTTAGGGGTAATAACTTGAATGATTTGACTATAATCAGTTCAGAATAAAATCGATACATTACTAGTTAGGTGCGACTGGTATAAAGTGAATCCACTGGACATAGTTAGGCCTGAAATTTAGCTATTGTAAGCTGGGTTTTTAACCCTGAAAAGTAGGGTCTGTTGAACATTCAAATATTAGGACTGCTGATCGCTAAAATCGCATCAAACTAGGCGTAAACCGACGATAATGTCGAGACCTTAGCTAGGTTTATAACAACGTTTGGGGTGATTTTAGCATCAGCCCTTCGGGGCGGGGCTATTTTTTGCCAATACATGGCGAAATTGTCTAACCTAGAATGACTAGGCGTCAAAAATTTCACTGCGTATTGTCTAAAAAATAGCCACCGCCAATGCCATATTTGAATGTTCAACAGACCCTATTAAAAAATTGCAAAATTAAAATGCTGGGTTGGAACCTAACTGACGTCAATCAAACTATAGCGTTTTCACCAAGCGCTCTAACAACTCAATCGTTCTTTCTTGTCTGACCAAAGCGACTGCTTGTCCTGCCCATAAAGACTGATGCTCTGGGTCAAAATTATTGGTCGCATGGCCACGCAAAACTTTGGTCATCGCATTTAATTGTGGGTAAGGCGGCAGCTCATGTGCGCTTTCAAATTGCGCAAAGTCACGCAGATAATCGTTTAATAAACCGCGTGCCTGCTTACCTGAAAACAGCCTCGTCAAGCGTGTCTCAGCACTGCGTTTATCTTGACTGGCATCGAGCAGCGCTTGCTTATAAATATCATTGATACCGCATTTATCTGTGGTCAAAAAAGCCGTACCTATTTGCGCCAGCTCAGCACCAGCTGCTTGAATCGCTTTGATGGCTTGCCCAGTCATGATGCCACCTGCTGCGATTAACGGAATATCGGTACACGCACGCGTTTGACTAATCAGCGTCAATAATCCCAATGGATCATTTTCACTTTGTGCTAACCAACCACCACGATGTCCACCCGCTTCGACCCCTTGTACACATACCGCATCTGCACCAACCTCTGCCCATGCTTTCGCTTCTAATGGATGATTTACCGTACCAATGACACGCATGCCTAGACTTTGCAGGTGCTCAACTTGCTCAGCGCTGATAATGCCAAAGGTAAAACTGGCAACAGGAACTGGATTGTCATAGAGCACTTGTAGTTGATCTGCAAAGTTTGGCGCGGGGCGCTCAGGTAGCGCCATGTCTATATCATTTACTTGATAGTACTGATTCAACCAAGTAGGAATTTCGCTATCCAAGGTATTAGAATCGCGCTCAGATAACACCATTAGATTAATCATAAAAGGGCGATCGGTGAGCGATTTAAGGCTATTAATATGCTCATGCAAAACATCTGGTGCAGTCGTCCCACTCCCTAACGACCCCAGTCCACCAAAGTTACTTACCGTCGCCGCCAGCTCAGGTGTGGTTGCGCCTGCCATGGGTGCTTGAACGATAGGGTAGGTTAAATCAAGGGTGTTAAGTAAGGTCATGACGGGCCGCCTTTTTATTTTATATCAAACCCAAAAATACGATTAGCGGTGTCAAACTCGCTTAGTCTACCAAATGTAGTACTTGCACTCGTTTTCCTTGCTACTCTGGTTTTTGGGAATGGTATTATTAGAAAATTTTCATGACTTACTTTAGCAAAGCTGAACGGCGTGTGTGTTAGATAATGTGTATTTAGTTGCTGAATATAAGGGGTGGGTTTTGACTACGAAGTTGTAGTTAAAATAGTTGACTATGGTTTTGTAGCTAAATGCTTGTTGTATTAAACTAATTATAATTATTAGTTGCACTATACTTACTAAAATTAACCTTTAAAGAGAAAAATATGAGTATCACTCCCAGAGGTATGAGCTTACAAGAAGCATATAGGAACTATTCTGAAGGAAAGTTTTTAGTAAATAGAAAATATCAGAGGAAGTTAGTTTGGACAGTAGATGAGAAAGAATATTTGATTGATAGCATTGTCAAGGATCTACCAATACCATTGATATTACTTGCTCAGAGGGAAGATGGAAAATTAGAAATAATAGATGGGTTACAGAGGCTGAATGCTATAGTTTCTTTTATTGAAAATAGATTCTCGATAAATAATAAGTACTTTGATATAACTCAATCCTCAAGGGCAATGCAATCTGCGAAAGAAGATGTTTTTGTACCTATTGAAGATAAAAATATACTTTTAGATTCAAAGACTTGTGCAAATTTCTTGGATTACCAATTAGCTATAACCATCTATCCTACAAATGATGAAAATGAAATAACTAACATTTTTGGTAGGATAAATTCCGGAGGAAAACAACTAAGTCCACAAGAAAAGAGACAAGCAGGTATGTTAGATATCCTGTCAGATACGGTTAGAAAAGTAGCATCTGAAATTAGAGGAGACTCCTCTAAAGATATTTTAAACTTGTCAGAAATGCCGGAAATAAGTATCGATTCAACGCGTGAGAAAATTGGATATGGTTTAGTAGCTGAGGAAATTTTTTGGTGTAAAAATGGGATTATCTGGAAAAAACAACTACGAGATAGTGAAGATGAAGAGATGATTCTAGACTTAATCGCCAGTATAGTAAAAGATGAACCTTTAGCAAAAAGCAGGGAATTATTTAATAAAATTTATGATAGTGAAACAACTGAACATACAGAGTTTAATAACGCGCTTATAAAGTATGGTGTTGAAAGACTAATACACGAAATAAAAGTTACCTTTTCTATAATTGAGAGTGTTTTCGATGATACGGAAACAACAATAATTAATACGGTCAATAGGAAGGCACGAAATCCTGCTAAGGAGTCTTTCTTCGCAATATTTATGGCTTTTTTTCACCTAATCGTAAAAGAAGAAAAGTCGCCAGCTGATAATGAAAAAATTATTCAAGCACTTTTAGATTTACAGAAGAAGATGACATCTAGCGCTAATTATTCAGTAACTTCAGACAGAGAGAAGAACATTAATCTTACTACAGGCCTAATTCAGAGGTTTTTTGTAAAAAAAGATCCACCAGTTTTGCGTCATGGTTCTGGTTTAGCTTTAGATTTCGAAAACTCTATTAGAAGATCCAAAATAGAGTCAAATAGGTATGAGTGCAAACAGGGCTTGTATGATCTTTCAGACTTAAGACGAATTAACGACAATCTATACAAAGATATGATACAGACAATTTGTGGTATCGCTAACATTGGACCAGATGAGGACGGTTACTTATTCATTGGAGTGGCTGATAAGGAGTTAGATGCAGTAAGAATTAAAAGTTTAGATAACATTGAGCCTAAAGTTATTAACCAAAGGTATATTGTAGGTATAGATCGTGAATTAAAATTATTAAAGGGTAGTCTCGATGACTACATTAATAAGCTACTGGGTAAGATATCAAAATCAGAGTTATCAGAACCTTTGAAATCTCAAGTACTAAGCCAAATAGATGTAATTGACTACAAGGGAATGACGGTCATTCGATTACGGGTGCCTAAGCAAAATGAAATGGCTTTTGTTGGAAGCTCTAGCTTTATTAGAGAAAACTCTAAGACCGTTGAGTTAGACGGCCGTAAACTAATATCAATAAGCAAATTGTTTGATTAAAAGAATATCTAAAATATAACCTTCTGATTTCTATTTTATAAATCTAAATAATGAGTATGTAAAGTTTTTAGCAAAAATAGTGGGTTAGCAATTTAAAGTCTAACCCACTTTTAACAATTAGCTTCTTAATTCAACTGCAACGACCCTTTCGCATTCATCAGCAGCTCAACCACATCATCACCACTGATGACCGTGAAGCGTTTATCAATGGCCGATTCTTCTACGCCACCATGTTTCATACACGCGCTACAGACCAATACTTGACCGCCTTTTTCGATAAAGGCTTCTAACAACTCGCCAGCAGGTTCAAACGGTGCGCCAATATTGACGTTATCTAAAGCGTTCGGCAATGCCAAATGTACCGCATCTACCATCAATATCACTGAGGCAGAATGACCTTTTTTAAGCGCCACGCCTGCCATCGTGAAGGCTAGGGTAATTTTGCTTGGATTTGATTCACTATTATCAAATAACGTACCGACATAATCTGTTGTGTTAATCATATGGTTCTCCTATTAGCGTTTTGTCATAGTAAATAACTGACTGACTAATAGACTACCATTTATTATACTTTTTTATATACTGTATTGTTATCAAATAGTATTGCTTAAGTTACTTAACCTACTGGTGGCCATGGACGATCACTGTCACTTTCAATCCATTCAGCGACATAGCCAGTTGGCGGTAGCTTCCAATCAGACTGATTTAAGGCCGCAAGCACACGTGCCGTTTCGATGACTTTACCGCCTTCGGTCACGCCCGTACGTAATAGGGCAGACGAGCAGGGTTTGCCTTTGACCCACATCGACTGCTCAATATACATCCAGCGTTCATCGAAGCCTGCAATGTGCGTTTTCATCGTTACTTTATCAAAGGCGCGAATACGCTTGCGATACTGAATGGTACTGCCTGCGACCACCAAGCCCCAGCGATTTTTTAACAGCTGTTTGCCCAGTCCGGTACGTACTGCAAAGTCCGTACGCCCCATGTCATAGAGGGTTAGCACGCGCCCATTATTCATCTCTAAGAAGTTATCAATATCTGACAACCGGCAGCGCAACTTAATCTCGCTGGTATCTTTAAACGTTAAGGTATCGCCCCTCTTTACTTGCAGCGCGGCATAGGCGATGGTACTGGCATAGCGAAGAAAAGGATACATAGAGCAGTCTCAAAAGTTAAAAGGTAGGATTTAGCGTGTCAGATTATTATTTATTATTGGAAGGTACGCCAATAGAATTGAAATAAGCACTGACGGTTTCGGGTATCCAATTGATATCGAATTTTGAGGCTTTGGCTTTTTTACCCTTTGCCTGCTCACTCTGTGACTGTTTTTTGTCTGAACGATAACGCAGATAGCCGATATGACCACCGTGCTTAGTGTCGAGGATGGTGACGCTGTCAGAGACATCATTTGGCGTGGCGGTAAAGCCGATAAAAGGGTCGTCTTTGGCGCTGATTAATAGTAAAGGCTTGGTTACATTGATCAAATACGGGAGGGCAGAGGAAGATTGATAATAGTGATTGTTGGAACGGTAGCCATGACGCGGCGCGGTGAAGATATCATCAAAATCGCTGATACGATTGACCGCCTTAATAGAGGCAATCTCCTCTTTGGTTATATCATTTGCCAATGCTTTTTTGATAATAGGATTAAGCAAATACGGTGTATAGATACGATGGCTCAAAAAGCTGTGCATACTCAGCGCAGCCGATGACATATCGACGGGAGCAGAGATAACCACTGCGCCATCGCATAATGCTTTATCACCATACTCACCCATATATTTTGCCAACGCATTGCCGCCAAGCGAGACCCCAACCGCATAAATATGTGCATACTGTTTGCGTAAATTCTCTAGCGCGTGATGCACCTCACCCGTGTCACCCGCATTATAAAACACGCGTCCGCTAGCAGGAATACCGCCACAACTGCGAAAGTGAGCGACGACGAAGTGCCATCCCTGAGCATGCATCTCATAAGCCAATACGCGTGCATAATGGCTGTCGCTACTGCCTTCCATCCCATGAAATAGGACAATTAGCGGTGTCTCTTCCAGCGCAGCATCATTACCTGTGTCTAGGGTTGGCTCATGGGCATCATAAAAGTCATAAGCAATATCGCTTTCATCCAAAGAGTCTTTTTCGACCACTCTTCTGTAGGTAGGTGCTTTTGGGGCAAAAAACTTGGGCAAAATGCTTTGTAGATGTGGATTGGTGAGCCAAAATGGGGGGTTAAAAGGGGCGGGTGAGAAAGGTTTGGTGGACTTTGAAGTTGACATAGGGTGGTCTTATTTAATTATCATTGAAAAGCAATGGCTTATCATAACGCTAGCAATGGTGAAAACCAATGGTTTTCAGTGAACGTCTGGTTACTCAAAATCATCAATAGTTTAAGGGTCATCCAATACCCGTCCATCCATCGCAAGACGTTCTTTTAACGTCTCAATATCTGCCTCAGCGAGCGTCACGGTCAGGGTGACTTGCTTACTATAAGTGACATCATCGATGCTGCCGTTTAGACTCTCGACCACATAGCGGCATTGCGCTTCGGTCGCAAACTCTGCGAGTATCTGTACTTGCGCCATGGCTACATAAGGGCTTAAGGTCATCTGGTCGACCGCCGCTTGCGCAGAACCTGCATAGGCACGGGTCAGACCGCCAGCACCTAACTTGATCCCGCCAAAATAACGCACCACAATGATGATGACGTTGCCAATAGATTTGTGTTGTAGGACGTTTAATATCGGACGTCCTGCGGTGCCACTTGGCTCGCCGTCATCGTCGAAGCCTGCACTGGTGGTGTTATCAGGGTCGCCAATGATATAGGCCCAGCAGTAGTGACGGGCATCCGCATATTGTACGCGCAGCTGTTCCACGTGAAACATTGCTTGCTCGCGTGAGTGCACTGGATACGCATAAGCGATAAAATCAGATTTCTTGATTTCTAGGCGCGCAGTGACGGCACGTTTTAGCGTTTGATAGCTCATATTTCATCAGGTCTAGGTAGGATATGGTAAACTTGTCTAACTTTCACTGTCGCCATATTGGGTGCAGTGTTCATTTAATTTTTCATTATAGTACCATTTCTCACGCTTACAGATAACGAGCGAGTCGCGCCTAAGTGCTAATCTAGTAGCCTCGGCGTGGCGGATAGAATTAGCGATTTCGTTAAATTCATCCCGTTAGCGGCAGGGTTGGAAGTGGTAACATAACACTGATGGTAGTCAATCGTATGCGTTTAGATAAATTTATTAGTAAAGCCACTGAGCTGTCGCGCAAAGAATCCAAAAAGATTATGCACGCGGGTGAAATCACGGTCAACGATCAAGTAATCAAAGATCCTGGCGTCCATGTCGATATCGTCAATGATGATGTCATGTGGGCAGGCGAGCCTCTGTCGGTCGCAGCGGGCAATCGCTATATCCTATTGCACAAGCCTGAAGGCTTTGAATGTACCTTAAAAGCGAAAGAATACCCCATCGTCACCGAGCTGATTTCGGTACCAGAATTGGGTAGCTTACGTATCGCGGGGCGTTTGGATGTCGATACCACGGGTGCTTTGCTCATCAGTGATGATGGCGGCTGGTTGCACCGTGTCACTAGCCCCAAGCATGAGCATGCCAAAGTCTATGAGCTGACCTTAGCTGATGCGATGGATAGCGCAGCGCAGGAAAATGCGGTCAAAGAAGTCGCCGAAGGAATTCTACTAGAAGGCGATCACGAAGAGACCAAACCTGCCGTCCTTGAGTTCATGGATGAGACGCATGCCCGTCTGACCCTAGAGCAAGGCAAATATCATCAAGTCAAACGGATGATGGGCTACTTTGGCAATAGAGTGACGGAGCTGCATCGTGCCAGTATCGGCCATATCAGTTTAGACGGTCTCGATAAAGGGGATAGCCGCTTCTTAACCGAAGAAGAAGTCGCCAAATTCTAAATTTTCGCCTTATTGAACCCTAAAATAATTTGTGAAAATAAGATTTAACATGAGCAGCCACTATTAAAGTGCGCTGCTTTTTTGCTGTCTGTTATTTCTTTCAGCTATAGTCGATACTGAATAAAGTAGATACACGATATTATCGTATGAGGCTGCAAAAAATTATCCCAGCCTCGCTTTATCCTTTTTATATTGACCTATCTATATTGACCTATCTATATTTGTATTGCCTGTCTCTTAAAGCTCAGTAGCAATTTTGCAAATTTGGCCTTTTAATCGCTGTCAAAGTTAGCGCATATGCTAAAGTCCCGTTATCTTTTTAATCTATGTTTTTACATAATGAAGTGGATGCTTGTTAGAGAAACTTGCCGAACACGTCTGTTAAAACATCTCTTTTATAACAAATGGGACTGTCTCCGTGAAACAATTTTTATTAAAGTCTGCTGGTTTGATGAGCGCGATACTATTGGCGACGACAGCTTGTGCCCAGCCGAGCGCCACTGATGCTACCAATAATAAAATCAGCTCAAGCGCGCAAACCACGCCAGCCGCTGGCACGGTAAGCCAGTCGGTGGACAAGCGCTTGCGCCAGTTGCTAACGCAAGCAGGGATTAAGACGCAGATAACTTCAATTGAGCCTTCTAAGTTGCCCAATATGTATCAAATCAACCTAGCAGGACAGCTGCCATTGCATATCACTGAGGATGGCCGCTATGTCATCCAAGGCGAGCTACAGAAAAACCCCAGCAAGCGCGTAGTAACCAAAACGCCAGTACGCAGTAATCGTGACCAAATAGGCAAGCCAGTTAGTGCTGCTGTCAAATCATCGTTACTTGCCAATATGAGTGCACTGAAGAATATGAGCGCTAAAACGCCTTTCTTTTATACGGCAGTGCCGGGCGTTATCTGGGGAGCAACGCTAGAAGGAGTGCCTTTCTTGCTATCGGACGATGCGCAATACATCACTGACAGTGAGATATCCGTCATCGAAAACGGTCAGTTTATCGGGCTTGATGAAACGTTTGAAAAACGCAAAAATCAATCAGTATTTGCCGCTTTAGATGAGTCGCAATTGATTACTTACCCAGCCATCAGCGCAGAAAAAGCCATTATCTATGTGGCTACCGATGTCAATTGCCCTTATTGCCGTAAGCTACATCAACAATTTCCTATGCTCAATACTAAAGGCGTCACAGTAAAAACCATCGCTTATCCGATATACGAGCAGTCACCTGCGCAAATGCGTGGTATCTGGTGTCAAGCTGATGAGAACAGCCGCCGCAAAGCCCTTAATAAAGCCATGCTGAGTGGAAAAATGACGCCAGCCGCTGCCAGCTGTAATGTTGATTATGTGACGCCCAATCGCGAAAAAGCGGCGGGACTGGCAGTCATAGCCACGCCTGCTATTTACCGTGAGGACGGCGTACTTTACCAAGCGAGCTTTGAGAGTCCTGAATTTCTAGAGTTTTTGGGCATTAAATAACCTTTGGGCATTAAATAACTTATCGTCTGTCCACTATAAAATATAGTAAAAATATCCTAAAAAAGCGACGATATTGCTGATATCAATTTTTTGTAGCCTCTGTCTGTGTATGTCTGCGTAGACACAGCAAGCAAGAAAAAGTGATATCAGCAGTGCGTGATGGTTCGATATTACTTTTCACTGACTATAATGCTTTTCAAATGACCTTTTTCATAAGTTACCTTCCTTAAAAAACGCATACCAAAGGCGACGACCTTCACTATTGAAATGCCTGACGGTATCAAAAAACTGTTGCCGTGCGCGCTCATTGACCAGCGGTGCAGGCAGCAATGGATCAAAAATCACACTGCGGATACCAGCATCACCGAGCATATAGACTTCACGTAAGGCAGTATCACGCGGTAGTGTATCTTTAGCAGCCGACCAGTCATGCAACCGTTGCGAGATTTCTTTATAGCTTGCTTCCAGCTGCATATCGGACCAGAGTGACAATGCTTTGTCCTGTCGAACACAATCAAAGGCGCTGGCTTTAAAGACGGCAGCCTCCTCTCCTAAGCCAAGATCTAACAGTCGCGCGCGTACGATTTCGACGCCGCCCGATAGATTGTTGGGGCGCAGATAGAGACCAGTATCCAGCTCGCGGAAGCCTAACAAAGAAAGCGCGCGAGCACAGGCGCGCAGCACTTTGCGGTCGCTACGCGGTAGGCCGCCCGTGGTAACAGCGATCCATGAGTTGTCCCATTCTGTCACGCGCTGATCAGCCGTCGACCATGCCGCTACATCAGCACCCAGTTTTTGCCCTTCAGCACCCAAGCGATAAATAGCAGCATCGACTGCTTCGACCAGCCCAGCTTGCGCCAGCCGCGCCATGGTCACGCGCACGCTATTTTCGGTCATATCAAATAGCGCACCCGCACGAACGGCCTCAGCAGCCGTCAAAGTTTCCTCGTCCGCTACAGTCAGTAGTCGCAAAAGGAGAAGACGCGGCGTTGGCCAAAAAGTATTACTATTTTTGACAATATTTGATTTCATATGTAATATTAACATTGTACTATGGAAGGTACAAGCCAAAGCGATCTACCAAATAAGGATGTTGTCGATGATGAACCAATTCAATACACATGAGGTGTGCAATCAGCCGGTTGCGCTAGAAAATTATAATGCATGGCAGACAGACATAGCCTTGATGGAAGCGGTTGCTCGCGAGGGCGGATCATGGGCGCAGGATCATCTGAGTGCATTTGGCGCTCGTACTGGTGGCGATTTGATTGATAGTGGTTTTGCTGCCAATGAAAATCCTCCTAAACTTTGCAGTTTTGACCGCTATGGTCATCGGATAGATGAGGTCGAGTTTCATCCTGCCTATCATGAGCTGATGGCAGCTGGGATGGAATACGGCATGAGTAGCTTTGCTTGGCGCCATGAAAGTCGTGAAGGGGCCCATGTGGCACGGGCGGCGGTGATGTATCTTGGCTCGCAGGCAGATGCTGGCTTTGGTTGCCCGATGTCGATGACTTATGCAGCGATTCCTGCGCTACGCCATGCACCAGCTCTGGCAGAAAAATGGTTGCCCAAGCTGTTATCAGCACAATATGATCCACGTAGCCTGCCGATGGAACAAAAGACGGGCTGTACTATCGGTATGGGCATGACTGAAAAGCAAGGCGGCTCAGACTTACGGCGCAATACCACCAAAGCACTTCGTCAAAAGGATGGAAGCTATGAGATCATCGGTCACAAGTGGTTTTTTTCAGCGCCGATGTGTGACGCGCATTTGGTATTGGCACAGACCGAAGGTGGTCTTAGTTGTTTCTTAGTACCGCGATTTTTGCCCGATGGTACGTGCAACGCGGTTCGGATACAGCGATTAAAAGATAAGCTGGGCGATTGGTCCAATGCCTCATCTGAGGTCGAGTTTCATGGCGCGTTCGGTGAATTGGTTGGTATAGAAGGGCGCGGCATCGTTACAATTTTAGAGATGGTAGCGTTAACCCGTTTGGATTGTATGATTGGCTCTTCAGCGCAGATGCGCCAAGCTGTTGTGCAAGCGATTCATCATACCAGCCAGCGCGAGGCTTTTGGCAAACTGCTGGTCGATCAGCCTTTGATGCGCAATGTATTGGCTGATTTGGCGTTGGAGTCAGAAGCCGCCATCGCTCTGACCATGCGCGTGGCTCGCGCGGTTGAAATGAGCGGCAAAGATCTGCATGAGACTGCGCTGGCACGCATTGCGACCGCCATTGGTAAGTACTGGATATGCAAGCGTGCACCCGTATTGATCAATGAAGCGCAGGAGTGTCTAGGCGGTATCGGCTATGTAGAAGAGAACATTTTGCCACGCCTTTATCGGCAAGCGCCATTGAACTCTATCTGGGAGGGCAGTGGCAATGTGCAGTGCCTTGACGTACTGCGCGCTTTGCGCAAAGAGCCAGAAACGCGCGAAGCCTTATTCGCTGAATTGCAAAATGCTGCTGGCAAGAATGCGCATTATGATGCCGAACTTAAATGCTTGGCGGCACGTTTCGAGGATCTTGAGACGCTTGAGTTCCGAAGTCGCTATGTGATTGAGCGCTTGGCATTGATGCTACAGGCGTCGATTTTTCTGCTGGGAGATCATACAGACATCGCGACGGAATTTTGCCGCTCGCGTATTGCAGGTGAGCACGGGCTGACCTTTGGCACCTTGAGCCCCGATGCGCCAGTGGCGCAATTAATTGAACGTGCTGCGGGCGCAACCACAGCAGTGCTATAGATTATCCAGCTAGGGTGGCGTTGTGTATGGCGATTGTGAGAACTTTAAGATAGCTCGTAGTATAAATACCAGCGTCACTTTTTTACGGTGTATCTTTTGTATGCTGGGCAAGTAAGGCAATGTGCTCGACGCCAATCCCGCAGCAGCCACCGATGATATCCGCGCCAGATGCTTGCCAAAGTGTGGCCCATTTTAGGTAATGCTCAGGTGTGGTGTCTGTGCGTATTTGGCGCAATTGAGCGTTGGCTTGCTTATGGACTTGCTTGGAAGCAAAGGCATTGGCGTAGACACCAAGTTGTTGCGTGCCTCCTGCTTCGTTGACAATGGCTTTGGCGACCTGCAGTGCTGAATCCATGACCTCAGGTTGACTACAGTTGAACAGTATTGCCGCCACATCCAAAGCCATCATGGTGCGAACGGCCTCTGCTACTGTTTCGCCAGAGCGTAGCGTGGGTGTATTTACTGGGTTTGCTTCGCTGCTGTTATCAGTGATGTCTAGCTGACTGTCGTCTAGCGTAAAGGCAATCCAAATAGGTTTTGGCGTCGCCTCGTTTTCATTCTCTGTAAAGTCGGTAATCAACTGCTGCCATGTTGTCGCTTCTATAATGCTGCTTTGGGTTTCCACCAGCCAAATATCCACATAAGCTATTTGCGCGGCTAATAATGGACGGGCTATCACTGGTGCTTGCTTTGGGTCGAATAAATCGGGTCGATAAGAGCCAAACAATGGCGGCAAACAACCAGCGATTTTTACAGGGGCTATTATAGGGGCAGCACTGGCAATAGAGGTTATGCTAATAAGCTTTTTGCTTTCTTGTACAGCTTCAAAAGCGAGCTTGGCGGCCGTTTCTATCAGCTGTTCGCCATCACTAAAGAATTTAGCGCCTAAATGGTAAGGGGTCACCGCGTAGCTATTGACCGTGATGACAGTAGCACCAGATTTTATATAATCTAAATGAATATCACGAACGCTCTTTGGTGCCAAACTCAATGCCAGCGCCGACCATTCAGGCTGCCGAAAAGGCGCACCGCGCCGTTCAAGCTCACGTCCCATTCCACCATCTAACAACGTGATTGGAGGACGAGCGTCAGATTGAGCGCGAATGCCCTGAGGTCTTATTTGAGTTGGCATGACAATCTCACTTCTAAGATAGTGCAATAGTAAATTAGGCGTATTAAGGCAACACGATATCAACGATTTTCCAATGAATCAGACCGTCGCGCTGCATCTCTATCGTGAGCGGGTAGCCTTTTACTTGACCGCTAATAGTGAAGCAATTAATACCGCAATAGCTCAATGTCGGCTTGTCGCTGTCTGATCCTTGTGCCGCCTGCTGCTCGAGTTCCGCTGCTTGTTTTTTCATGATTTGCTGCATCTGGTTTTGAACCACTGCATTGACATCGCCGCGCTGAATGATTAAGTTTTGAATCAGGTTTTTGAGGTCGACTTGATTGCTCGCGATAGCCCATGCAGCGGCCAGCTCTTTGGTCGCGCTATTGGCTTGACCTTGAGTATTGATGACTTTTTCGATGTTTTGCGGGGTGATGGCACCAGCGACTGCCTGCGTGATAAAGCCATTGGCTGCGTCAGTTAACGGCGCACCGCCCAGCTCAGCAACCAATGGATATTGAGTCATGGTATTGGCAAATTGATCGGTCAATTGAGTTTCGATACTTGGACGCAGCTGCTCATAATCAATGGCGGCAGCGATAGCGGCACCGTCTTTGGCATCGTAAGCGTTTTTGAGCTGATAAGCACTATAATAAGGTGAGCCCGCATAGATGGTCACAGCAATTATGATCAATAAAACCAGCAGTTTTTTCATAAAAATTCTTACCTTATCGCAAACTTAATCGGCATCAATATGGCGCTAAATATTAGCACGACTTAACCTTGGGCGGGTATAAAAAGCTTTGTCCATTTACTACCAAAATCTTTTTTGATCTGACCAAACCTAGCGAGTCGGTAATTTCATGAGGTCAAAGCTTGATAAATTACTCAGCTATCTCCATAAATAGCGCAAACTTTTAATAATTGATTTGGCTAAGCAGCATCCCGCCGTATTCGCTTATAAGATTCATACCATTATTGCTTCCATTCGCTCGTGTTCTGCTATGTTTCATGTGAAACCTAACAGAACAATCGAGTACAGAAACAAGGCGATAGTTGATTTGGTTTGGTGAATCGACCAGCAGGCGGCACTGTAAAGACGATAGGAGAGCCCATGAGTAAGCGCGATTTTTATGAAGTATTAGGTGTCAATAAAACCGCTGATAGTAAGGAAGTGAAACGAGCTTACCGCAAGCTGGCGATGAAATATCATCCAGACCGCAACTCTGATGATCCTGATGCCGAAGACAAGTTTAAAGAAGCGTCGATGGCTTATGAAGTGCTTAGCGATGAAAGCAAGCGCTCTGCTTACGATCGCATGGGGCATTCAGCCTTTGAAAATGGCATGGGCGGCGCTGGCGGTGCTGGTGGCGGCAACTTCCAAGACATCTTTGGCGATATCTTTGGCAACTTTGGCGATATCTTTGGTCAATCACGTGGCGGCGGCGGTGGACGTTCACGTCGCGGCTCAGACTTGCGTTATGTCATAGAGCTGACCCTAGAAGAAGCGGTACGCGGCTGTAAAAAAGAAATCAGCTTTACCGCGCCTGCACCTTGCGATACTTGCGATGGTAAGGGAGCAAAAAATGCCTCTGATGTCGTGACTTGCCAGATGTGTCATGGTCAAGGTCAAGTTCGTATGCAGCAAGGATTCTTTGCCGTTCAGCAAGCTTGCCCACAGTGTGGCGGCTCTGGAAAACAGATTAGAAACCCTTGTTCTGACTGTCATGGTAATGGCGTCAAAGACAAATCACGCACGCTAGAAGTGTCTATCCCAGCAGGCGTTGATGATGGTGATCGCGTCCGTTTATCGGGCGAAGGTGAAGCTGGCGGCGCAGGCGTGCAAAATGGCGATCTATACGTTGAAGTACGCGTCAAACCGCATAATGTCTTTACCCGCCAAGGTGCCGATCTCTATATGGACGTGCCAGTGAGCATTACCGATGCGGCATTGGGTAAAGAAGTTGAGATTCCAACCCTAGATGGCAAAGTCAAAATCAAGGTCGCAGAAGGGACGCAAAGTGGTAAATTATTACGTGTCCGTGGCAGAGGTGTGACGCCAGTACGTACGACCATGAAAGGTGATTTGATCTGCCGTGTGGTCATCGAGACGCCAGTTAATCTGACTCGCGAGCAAAAAGACTTGTTACGTCAATTCCAAGATACGCTCGACGGTGATAGCAAGCATCAGCAGTCACCGCATAAAAAATCATTCTTCAAAAAGATTGGTGACTTATTCGATTAACTGAGTTGTTTTAATCACTCGTTTGGTTGAATGACTAGATACAAAACCCCCAGTGTTTCACATGAAACACTGGGGGTTTTTATTGGAAGTATAAAAAACCACTCAGGTGGTGATATTTGCTAAACTTACGACAAATAGCATTCAAAACCTTTCTTATTAATATAGAGCTTTTAGGGTAAAAATATGAGCCAACAGATAACAGCGCAAGAAAATACAAATAAACAAGCCATCAGAGTCGGTGTCATCGGTGCTGGTGGTCGTATGGGGCGTATGCTCATCGAAGCCGTACAAGATAACACGCAAACCACGCTTAACGCCGCGATTGAACGCCAAGGATCTAGCCTTGTGGGTGCAGATGCTGGCGAAGTCGCTGCTATCGGACGTTTAGAGGTGCAAATTGTCGATGACTTAAAAACGGTCATTAATGACATCGATGTGCTGATTGATTTTAGCTTGCCTGATGCCACTGAACAAAATATGCAGATTTGCGCGGCTAACGGTGTGGCGATGGTCATCGGCACCACTGGCTTCAATGAGCAACAAGAGCAAGTATTGGCAACGGCAAGTGAAAAAATTGCCATCGTCTATGCTGGTAATTATTCAACAGGCGTTAATCTGTCATTAAAGTTGCTCGGCATGGCGGCAAAAGCATTTGGCAATGATGCAGATGTAGAAGTCATTGAAGCGCATCATAAGCATAAAATCGATGCACCATCGGGTACGGCTTACATGATGGCAGAAGCGGTCGCAGAAGCACGTGGACAAAACTTAAAAGACGTTGCTGTCTATGGTCGTGAAGGACAAACAGGCGAGCGCGAAGCAGGCACTATTGGTATTCATGCCATTCGCGGTGGTGAAATCATTGGTGATCATACCGTGATGTTTATTGCTGACGGTGAAGTCGTCGAGATTACCCATCGCGCGCGCGCACGGATGACCTTTGCAGCTGGTGCTGTACGTGCCGCAACTTGGGTTATTCAGCAAAAAGTCGGGCAATATAATATGCAAGATGTTTTGGGTCTAAATGACTAAAATTTGAATGATTAATGTTTGAGTGATTATAGCTTCTTGATTGCTGGTGTGATGGGTGCTGAATAGTGGTGAGGTAGGCGTATGAATAAGGCTAAATTGACTATAAAAGCTAAGCTCAGTAGCGCTTTGACTTCTCTCAAAAGTGTTAGCTACGTACGTCAAACAGCATTTACCCTGACCTTTAGCGTAATCATAGCTATCTTACCAGCCACCGTACAAGCGGCCACTTACCAAACCTACGTCATTCATACCTATGGTGGCGATGCATTGTTGCCATCAGTTCGTCAGCAGCTAAATACCAGTCGCGATGGTGGCACAGTTGCAACCTATCAGGATAAGCTGGTACTCCGCACGACTGCTGCTAATTATCAGGCAATACAGCAGCTATTGAGCCAAATTGACCGCCAACCACAAGCGTTAACGGTCGCTGTGCGTGTGGGAAATAATAGCAGTACCCAAGGTAGCATCCAGCAAGGGCAGGTTATTATCACCAATCGAGGTATCCAAGGCGCAGGCATGATTAACCAGCGCAACAGTCAGCAGCAAACAAATAATTTATATCAAGTGCAAACGCTGTCAGGCAGTGCCGCGAGTATCAGCACAGGCACGCTCTATGCGCTGACTCAGACTTATACGTACCCAACTTATAATCGCCCGTCGGGACAGATTATTATTCAGCAGCAAGTATTATTGCCAACGACGCAAGGTATTGCCGTTACGCCAAGGCTGCTTGCCAATGGTCAAGTCGAAGTGCAGTTATCACAAGTTGAAGAGAGGCTCGTGCGCTCTAATGCGTCTTATAATAAAAATAGTCATCAAGCCACTCAAGGTCAGCGCTTAGATAGTACCCTTATCGTGCCACGTGGACAGTGGGTGACTATCGGTCAGATTTCACAGAATAGCCAAACTCAACGCTCAACTTATGCAAGTAATCGCGCTATGAATAATACTAACAGCACACCAATCTGGATAATGGTGCAGTAGCATTGCATGGATTAATATTGTTTTTGGCATAAAAAAGCGCGGCACTGCGAATCACAGTACCGCGCTTTTTTTAAATAATACTGACGAAATGCTAGTCAATATAAATCACTTCTAACGGTGGAAAACCATTGAACTCAACAGATGAATACGAGTTAGTATAAGCACCAGTGGTTAACCAAAAGATTTTATCACCAATCTCCAGCTCTTCTGGCAACTGATAGCCTGCTTCTTCATACATAATATCAGTCGAATCACAAGTTGGACCGGCTAACACGACCGTACCTTCGCTGGTTGACGTTTCCATCTTAGGCGTATAAACCGGATACTTGATCGCTTCACCCAAGGTTTCAATTAAGCCTTGGAATAAGCCCACATCGGTGTATACCCAACGCGTCAAGTCGGTGTTCGATTTACGCGAAATAAGCACCACATCGCTGACCAGCACCCCTGAACCACCAACCAATGAACGACCTGGTTCTAGGATAATCTCTGGCATGTCTTCGTCATTATAGTCATCCGTCAAATAACGAGTGATTTCTTCAGCATAGACTTTTACCGGATTGACTTCGCTGATATAGTTGGCTGGAAAGCCGCCACCTAGGTTAATCATTTGTAGCTTAATATCTTCTTCGTTTTTCATCCAGTCAAACATATATTTGACCTTGGCTAAGGCATCATCCCAAGCGGCAACGTCTTTTTGTTGGCTACCCACATGGAACGAGATGCCATAAGGCACCAGGCCCAAATCACGGGCTTGAATCAACAGCTCAATCGCCATATTCGGATGACAACCAAACTTGCGTGATAATGGCCATTCAGCGGTCTCAGAGCCTTGTACTAAGATACGCACAAATATCTTTGAACCAGGGGCATGCTTAGCAATATTTTTTAAATCGGCTTCTGAGTCAGTCGCATATAAATCAATGCCTTTCTCAAATGCATATTTGACATGTTCTGCTTTTTTGATGGTGTTTCCGTAAGAAATACGCGATGGTTCAACGCCGCAGTCAAGGACACGGTCAAGCTCATAAATGGACGCACAATCAAAGTTTGAACCAAGCTCGGCCAGTAAATTAATGACCTCAACTGCAGGGCTGGCTTTCATCGCATAATGCAACTTGGCATTCGGGAAAAAACCAACCATTTCATGATATTTGGTTTTAATACGGCTAAGGTCCACCACTAAAAATGGGGTTTCGCGACCTTCGGCAGCTTTGGTGAATTTCTGCCAGCCGGCAGGGTCAAAATATTGGTCAATTTTGATCATGGTCATGGTAGGAAACCTCTAATAAAAACAATATGTGGTGGATAATAAAAAATAGCGTCGCTTTAGAATGGTCGAGCAAAAAAGCCCCAAACGCTCTAAAGACAGGTTGTATCAAGCATTGGTGGTTTGCGGCTGTTTTTCAGCGGATTGCTCGCCCTGTTTTTCACGTATTTTGAGCACTTTACGAACTTTGTCACGCGCTCGAGTTTGTTTGAGACGTGATAAATAATCGACGAATATGACCCCATTCAGATGATCCATTTCATGCTGAATACAGACGGCAAGTAAGCCTTCTACTTCTTCATCGATTTTTTCACCATTCTCATCTAAGGCTTCAATACGCACTTTGTTTGGGCGCTCAACACTGTCATAGACTTCAGGTACAGACAAACAACCCTCTTCGTACGGTTGCTTTTCTTCCACCAATGGCGTGACTTTCGGGTTAACAAAAACCTTAGGAGCATTTTTGTCTTCTGACAAATCGATAACGATGAGCTGAATATGACGATCTACTTGACTGGCAGCCAAACCAATACCTTGGGCATCATACATGGTCTCAATCATATCAGCGATTAAGGTTTTTATTTCAGCAGTGACTTCCTTGACAGGCTTTGCAAGGGTGCGTAAGCGCGGGTCTGGATAGCTTAAGATAGGGAGTAATGCCATACGGCTCACCTCAATAATAAATATAAAATAGTGGAGCTATTATAAGATAAATGGGGACAAAAGTAATGCTTATCAATGCCACCTGTTGATATCGCTGTGTTTATGTCGCTATGAATAAGCGCAATACAGCCAGACAATAAAAAAGGTCTCGCTTATCGCCAGACCTTTTTTTGTCAATCGTATATCACATTAAACGTGATTAGATACGACGCTTGCTCATAATCATCTCATAGATGAACAGCAAGATTATGGCACCAATTACTGAGAATATTAGACCAGTAAAACCACCGTCAGCATTTATGCCGATTAGTCCGGCCAAGAAGCCACCTACTAAAGCACCAACAATACCCAATACAATGGTCATTATCCAACCCATAGGGTCGCTACCTGGCTTGATAGCTCGTGCCAATAAACCTGCGACCAAACCTACAATAATCATCCAAATAAAGCTCATATCATTCTCCTAAATTTATTATCAATTATATGTTATTTATTAATTCGTTTATTAATTTCGATAACTACATTGTAGGGACTGTCTAGAACTAAAGGTAAGCGCGAAATGTTACCAGTGTATGAGCTGTGTGAGGAAAACCCTCGATTTGCTAAGATACACGTAGGATAAGTAAATGAAAGGTTAAGAAGGTAGCGAAGTCGCAAACGCAACTCATGGCTTATGAGTTATGGCTATTGCAAATGCTGAGACATTCCAAAATAATAAAAAAGTCTGATAATAAAAAAGCGTTGCTCATTGATAATAAGCAACGCTCTTATTCAAGACTAAATCTTTACTGGCTAGGGCGTGTCATCAATTAGCACATTGATACATTTTACATAGCCTTTTTACGTTGCTTTGTTATGTAGCGCAGTTAATAAGCGTTGATGAATACCTTCAAAACCACCATTAGACATAATCACAATGGCATCACCAGCTGTTGCATGCGTGTCGATATGTTCGATAATGGCATCGACACTAGAGAGCACTTGTTGGTTACTCATAGTAGAGTTTGTAGCAGTGGCCTGATCAATGACGTCTTTTAGACCCCATTCTAGTCCTGTCGGCTCATACCACAGTGTATAGTCGGCGAGGGCAGCAGACTCAGCCAAGCTGTCTTGATGAATGCCCATTTTCATGGTGTTACTACGTGGCTCAATGATGGCCCAAATACGTCTGTTCGCCAGTTTCTTTTTGGCACCATCTAACGTAGTGGTAATGGCAGTGGGGTGATGGGCGAAATCGTCAAAGACTAAGATGTCATTTACCTCACCGATCAGCTCCATGCGACGTTTAATACCAGCAAAGGCAGACAATGCAGCGCAAGCCGTTTTGACACACACACCAACATTATAAGCTGCCGCAACAGCCACCAGCGCATTATTCACGTTATGAATACCGCTCATCGACCAATCGACGACTCCCGTGGCGTTTTTATCAGCAGCGTCAGCCACAAAACTTACGCTAAACTGACCACCATCTTCGCTGATAAGCTCAGCCTGCCACTCGCTGCTATTGTCTAAATTATCATCTTCTACACTGGTAGCGTTTGCTGCTGAACCGAGCACGGTGGTTCGCCAAACGGGTGTCCAAACGCCTTTTGCCAACGTATCCTCTAAGCTGGCAGTCGCCGTGGGCATAATGATTTTACCAGTGCTCGGAATCATGCGCACCATATGATGAAATTGTGTCTGAATAGCATTGAGATCTGCGAAGATATCAGCATGGTCAAATTCAAGGTTATTTAAAATAGCCGTACGCGGGCGGTAATGAACGAACTTTGAACGCTTATCAAAAAATGCAGAGTCATACTCATCTGCTTCAATGACAAAATAGCCAGTATTTGCCGAATCGTCATTATCAATTTTGTCAGCACCCAAATAACTGCTGTGAGCGAAGACCTGCTGTAAACGCTCATCAGTGGTATCGACAAGTGGCACACCGCCGATTAAAAATCCAGTGTCGATGCCTGCATAATGTAATATCCAAGCGAGCATGGTCGTCGTCGTGGTTTTACCGTGAGTACCGGCAACAGCTATCACATGACGCGATTGCAATACCTGCTCAGATAAAAACTGCGGCCCTGAAGTATAGCGTAGACCTGTGTCCAGCATATACTCGATGACATCCATGCCGCGCTTCATGGCATTACCAACGACGACCAAATCTGGCGCTGGTTGCAAATGCGCCACCAGATAGCCTTGCTCAATGGTCACGCCCGCGTTTTCAAGTTGGGTGGACATCGGCGGATAGACATTGGCATCTGAGCCTGTGACCGTATGTCCAAGCTCGCGCGCCAACAAGGCCAACGAGCCCATAAAAGTACCACAAATACCAAGAATATGAATATGCATAGACGTTCCGTGCGAGCTTAAATGAAGAGAATAAAAATACAGTATTATCCCAAAAGTTACCGATATCAACCGTGGCTTTTTAGGGCATACTTAACCTAAATGTCGCTATTACTGGTTATATTACTGTAGCAAGAACTAAAAGTAATCACCAACCAATCAGGAGGGCAGACAAGGGCTTATTGTAAAGTAAACACTGTTGGATGACCAATAAAAAACGCCTGATAGATAGGCGTCATTCAACGGATGGTTTGGCTTATTTAGCATCATTGGATACCGCGATATTAGGGTGTGTTTGATCCTTCGACGATGGTATTAAAAGCGCCTGTTTATGGCTGTTCAACATGCCCTAAATATTTTGTCCCACTGCTTTTTTATTTGCGTGACAGCGTGTAGTCGTTGTCAGGTTTTTTATACTCATCTATCATCACCAAGTGGTTGTCTTGGATATGGTAAGTTTCGATATTCTTGCTTTCATAAACAATCGTAATCGTATCATTGTCTTGTCTATAGATACCCGACTCAAGCAGTGGCTGGCGCGGCGGCTCAGCATTGTTATAGAGGCTCTTTTTTAGTACTGAGCCATCAGCAAACAAGTTCAAAGTAATGTCGATATTATCGCAAGACGAGCAAGGAACCATACCACCATAATCGCCCATCAATGTAGCTTGTAGCGCACTATCGTTATTTGACTCTGAAATCATCGGTGCGCTACGTGCATGCGTGTCATCAGTGGGCTGTGCGGCGCTAATAAGGGATTGTCCAGTATCTGCATTAGCCAGCGCATCAGCGTTCGCTTGCCCATTGTCTTGCGAGTCATCGGCGACCCCTTGCAGGTCAGAGCGCTCCGCATTATCGACGGGGGCAACTTTAGTGCTCACCCCTTTATTAGTCGTAGACGAAGAACTGTCGCAACCGAGAAGTAGCAAACAGATGGGCACCGCTAACAGCAGTCGACCAGAGCGTTTTATGGTTTTAGAAGTAGTAAAGAAAATAGACGTAAGATATATCATGGCATACCAAAAACAGTTTTTAATATAGATTCTAGAAACGTTACGAGTATTGTCAGTTAAGATCGATTTGGCGATGTCATCAGAGACAAAAGCGGACAAGCTTACCGAGACTAAATCAGCATTAGGCGCTGATAGTATGCGTTTATCGGTTGGTATCGATCAATAATAGGGTTAAGCTTATTGGACATGGTGCTTATTAGGCAATAGCTGGCAGTTAATGACAGGATAGCCAAAGCATATCCTTATGCCAACTGAGCACATAAGCTGTCATACAATATCAAAGCATCACAGATGCCTATGTGGACTTTTTGTTATCAAGCGGTATGATAAAGAGGATAAGTGGGATGAAGGGGCAGTGAACAAGGGCGTTTAGAATTAGTAATGACGATAAGGAAAGAATAAAAAAAATGGCAAACCTCTATATCTAGAGAGTTGCCATTTTATGAAAAGATAAAGGGTTACCGTTTTATTGAACCGTCAACTGCTTCAGTTATCATTAAGCACGACGAACAGCTGCGGTAGGGCGGATGATACGCCACAATATCAGTACGTGTACGATTAATAGAATACTAAAAAGAATCAGTGATTGCTCAGGAATACTTAAGCCCATAAGTGTCCAGTCGACAGAGGCGCATTCGCCAGAGCCTGCAAAAACCTCTTTAAACACTTGCAGAATAGGAAGGGTGTCCATCCAATAGTTCAGACCTGGACCACACGAAGGGACTTGATCGGCAGGTAGATGTTGTAACCAAACATGACGCGCAGCAACAGCACTCGCCCAGCCAATACCTGCTAAGCTACCAAGCCATAATATGAGTCTTACCACTTTAGATTTTGGATTAAACAGTGCTGATATTAAGGCAAAACCGCCCATTACTATGAGGCCAACACGTTGAAAAATACAAAGTGGGCAAGGTGATAGACCCAGATGGCGCTGTAAATAGAACAGCGCAAAACT
Source organism: Psychrobacter glaciei (assembly GCF_014652895.1). Taxonomy (GTDB): domain Bacteria; phylum Pseudomonadota; class Gammaproteobacteria; order Pseudomonadales; family Moraxellaceae; genus Psychrobacter; species Psychrobacter glaciei. The sequence continues at coordinate 531,697 of NZ_BMZR01000002.1, read as the reverse complement.
CATTCCTATCACTGCCATTAATACTAAAAATACTTGCAAGTTACGATAAGTGGTTAGCTGTTGCATTGGTCGAATACTCTTATAATATAATCAATAAAACACTATCAATAATAAAAACGATGGACAATAACAAAGGTTAATTAGCGGTACTGTTGTAGGAAGTCCATAAAGTCTTCTGTTTCAGCCACTTCAATCTCTGCTTGCTGTAGTATTGATTTTTCAGCCAATACTTCATATTTGGCTTGGGTATTGGGGCTAAGGGTTTGCTGCAATAGAGAGTCACGATGTTGCTGCGCTAGGGTAAAGCCTAGCTGCCATAAACTGCCTAGACGTTTGCTATCAGAGTTTACTTGCGCCGATATGGTCGACTCAGAATGTCCCGCTTTGCCTTGCATCAACGCCACCGCCGCACGGTAATCATTGCCACCATAATGCGCATCGAGTAGGGCTGCTAGTGGTTGCATACGACCTAAGTGCATCAGCATCCAGCTTTCTAGTGACTGCTCCGCACCATTGTTAATGATGTGCAAATTGTCACGGCGACCTTCATTGACCACGCGCTCAAGATTGATGGCCAAAGCTTCTTCCTCTTCAGGCATCAATTCAGGCGAATCATTCAGTAAGCAGTACAGCGCCATTACTTCTAAGAAACAAGCACTAGATAGACGGATACCGATATCGCTATACGGATCAAGATCGATAGCGCGGAACTCGACGTAAGCAATCCCGCGACGCTCAAGTGCCTCGGTAGGGGTCTCGCCACTCATCGCAATTTGTTTAGGACGTATCGGGCTATAGTATTCATTTTCTATTTGCAGAATATGATTATTAATCTGGATAGGATTGCCATCAGCGTCATTTAAACCAAGCTTCTCAAAGCTCTCATGTGGCGTTTGAATCGCACGGCGCAGTCCAGCGACATATTCTGGTAGATAGTTATAGCGGATATCGAGGTGTTCCTGCACACTATTGGTATAGCCAAGCTTGCCCATACGTAGGCTAGTGGCGGCAGGCTTATAATAGGTTGAATCGTTCAGCAGCTCCAAATCGTGCTCGCGCCCTGATATAAAGCAAGGACACACACTTGGACTGGCACCTAACAAATAAAGAACAAGACTGGTTAAGCGCTTGAAGTTGCGAATAAGCCCTAAATATTTCTCGTTCTTGAAATCTGTCAACGTTTGGGTTGGGGTGGCGGGTGCTTTCACTTGCCACGCTTCAAACAGACCATCACCGAAAGATAAGTTGTAATGTAGACCAGCGATGGTCTGCATGCGGCGGCCATAACGGATGCCTAGACCACTGCGATATAGGGTTTTCAGCTTACCAGTGTTAGAGCTACCATAATTCGCCAATGGGATATCTTCATCTTTGGACGACAGCATACATGGCATAGATAGTGGCCACATCAGCTCACCCTCAGGCATACCCTGATACACCAATACGTGCAGCTGACGCAGCATGTTTAGCGTCTCTTTTGGGGTGGCTTTTGGGTCGGTGATGAGCTCAAGCAAGCTCTCTGAATAATCAGTAGTGATAAACGGATGGGTGAGTTTTGAGCCCAATTTGGCTGGATGCGGTGTCTGTGCCAAAAAACCATCAGGCTTAACGCGTAAGCCCTCTTTTTCGATACCACGGAGCATACCCGTTAAATGCTGAGTATCAAACCAATTGGGGATTTCAAAGCTAACAAAGCTAGGCACAAAATTACTCATAATAGTCATCTATTGTTATTTGTTATGGCGGCTCAAAACACGACTGGTGTATGACCATCAAAGAGGTGGGTATTTAGGTTGATAATGACGTCAGTTTAGCTCAAAGCGGCCCTGAAAACCACGGACAATTACAAATACAATAAGCTTTAGGCGAAGTGATTTGTCTGGATTTCGGCACTTTTTTTTGGGCAAACTGGTCAAGAATACAGCTTTGTTATTACTATTATGTCTTTATAAAAAAAGCATCTACCCGAGAGATAGATGCTTCGACTGTCATGTTTTGGGCTATTTAACATAGTGCTACAGTCTATTCAGATTAAATAGAGAATGACGACCCACAGCCGCAAGTCGTGGTTGCATTTGGATTGGTCACGACAAAGCGTGCGCCTTCTAATCCTTCGGTATAGTCAACGGTAGAGCCTTGCAGATACTGATAACTCAGCGAATCGACAACCAAGGTCACATCGTCATTGTCAAAGTTGGCATCATCTTCATTCAACTCATTGGCGAAATTAAAGCCATAAGAAAAACCTGAGCAGCCACCGCCAGTCACATAGACGCGTAGCATAAGATCGCTATCACCTTCTTCTTCACGTAGGCGACGTACTTTTTGTGCGGCACTATCAGTTAGGCTTAATATCGTTGGATCTACTGGCTGGCTTGAGCTTGGGCTAAATTGGTTGGCTGATTCGTTCATATCTACCTCAGTTGCTAGGATCAAATGCGGTCGTCGTCCTGTTTGGGTTTGCAACTGACATCGTTGCAAATAAAGATACGCGCGGCGTTTGATTCGATTGGGTGCTGTCGTTATGGCAAAGTCGTTGCAATATTATAAGGTTGGTATTTGGGCTACTACTATTCGGGCTACTACTATATTAATAGTCTGCTGGCATTAATCTTTTGGCAGTATATCATAATGGGGGTGACGATTCGTTTGTCAAGAGTGACAGTCGTCAACGTGGGTTTTATGACAGGCTTTTTTAGCATAATAACTGATTGGTTTTGAAATAGTTATTTAATCGTTTGCCTATAAGGCAAGCGTTTGAAATAATAGCCGCCAGTCAGCATGCCAGATGTGTGTTTTTCTTATTGCCTTATATTTTATATTACTGTTGAGATGAAGAAATTATATGATCGAATTTAAAGACGTTGGTGTTCGCCGTGATGGTCGTGAATTGTTTGCAGGTGCAAGCTTCCAGCTCCATCCGGGCCACAAAGTTGGCTTAACGGGCAATAACGGCACTGGTAAATCGACCTTGTTTGCTTTACTGCTGACTCGAATGGGCACTGGCGATACCGAGGTCACACTTGATAGGGGCGAAGTGAGCATCCCTGATAGCTGGCATGTGGCACATATGGCACAGGAAGTTGGTGCAAGTAGCCAGTCTGCGATTGATTATGTATTGAGCGGTGATGAGCAGTGGTATGAGATTAATGCCTCTTTGAATGATTTGAGCAGCGTTAGTGATGAGCAGATTGGGGTGTTGCATCAGCAGTTCGACGAAATTGATGGGTATCGCACACCGACCAAAGCCGCGCAAATCATGGCAGGTCTTGGCTTTAATACGAGCCAGCATGAGCTACCAGTAGAAGGGTTTTCGGGTGGCTGGCGCATGCGTTTGAACCTTGCCAAAACCTTGATGAGCCGTGCTGATCTTATGTTACTCGATGAGCCAACCAACCATTTGGATTTGGATGCGATTCTGTGGCTAGAAACGTGGATCAATGCGTTTACCGGTCTAGTGATCGTCATCTCGCATGACCAAGCATTTTTGGATGCGACGGTTGGTCATATTCTTCATGTAGAACAACAAAAAATTACCCTTTATACGGGTAACTATCAGCAGTTTATTCGTACCCGTCATGAGCGTATGGCGCAGCAGCAGCAAGCATTTGAAAAACAAGAAGCAACTAAGGCGCATTTGGATGATTTTATTCGTCGTTTCCGTGCCAAAGCCAGTAAAGCCAAGCAAGCGCAGAGCCGTATCAAGCAACTTGAGCGTATGGCTGAGCTGTCACCAATGATGGCGGACAACCCGTTCTCGTTCCGCTTCTACGAGCCAGCAAATATGAGCTCACCGCTGATTGAGTTGACCAAAGCAGATATTGGTTATAGTGACGTACCACTGCTGCATAATGCCAATGTGCAGGTGACGCCGGATACGCGCCTCGGCTTGCTAGGCATGAATGGCGCAGGTAAATCAACACTTATCAAGGCATTGGTCGGCGAGCTTGGCGTATTAACAGGAACGTATCGTGTCTCTGATACCCTTAAACTTGGCTATTTTAACCAGCATCAAATGGATATTCTTGATGCAAAGGCAACCCCAATAGAAATGCTGCGTCGTCTAGCAGGCAAAACGTCTGATGCGATGCTACGTTCGTTTTTGGGTAGTTTTGACTTCCGTGGAGAGCGCATTGATACCCCAAGTGAATTATTCTCTGGTGGCGAGCGTGCGCGTTTGACGCTAGCACTAATTGTTTGGCAACGTCCGAACGTCCTCGTCCTTGATGAGCCAACCAACCATCTAGACTTACAGATGCGTCAAGCGTTGACCATTGCCTTACAAGGCTTTGAAGGGGCAGTGGTACTGGTTTCGCATGATCGCGAATTGATTGCGAATGTCTGTGATGATCTGTTTTTGGTACATGATGGTATTATCGAAGAGTTTGATGGTGACATCAGCGACTATGGCAAGTGGCTGGCAGAAAAGCGTAAACAAGAGAATGCACCAGATAAAAACACTGGCAAGAAAAAAAGCAAAAAAGAGAGTAAGAAGTTTGTTTCACGTGAAACAGATAATAGTCAAATCAGCAATAAAGCGTCTAATGCACCCTCAAAAAACAAAGCCGCTGAGCCTACGCTTAGTAAAGAAGAGCAGCGGAAACTGGCCGCCGAACAACGTAAGTTGACTGCACCAATTCGCCGTGAAATTGAAAATACAGAAAAGGCACTGGCTAAAATTGATGCGCAGTTAATTGCTCTAGAAGAAAAACTGGCCAACACGGATCTCTATGAAGACAGCCGAAAGTCTGATTTGTTGGTGTTGCTCAATGAGCAAACCGCGCTACAGCAGCAGCACAGCGACCATGAAGAAAAGCTATTGCTAGCGATGACCACGCTAGAGGAAATGGAAGCAAATGCTCGTTAAGCAATATGGTTAGCACAATTAACAGCTTATTGTATGGTCGCTAATTGATAAAATCAGACATAAAAAAGGGAGAGCGTTAGCTCTCCCTTTTTCATTACATTATTCCTTACGGTATCTACCATCACCATAAGAGAGTATCTTCATACTGGTCGTACAAAGTTGACAGTCTATCTTACCAGCAGCGGCTTTAGATAAATCAAGAATGCGTCCTCGGATGAAAGGTCCTCTATCCGTAATTTTTACTATCACGCTCTGCTTTGTCTTTCTATTGGTCACTTGTACCTTCGTACCGAATGGCAACGTTCTGTGCGCCGCAGTCAAGGAGTTCATGTTGAAGATACTGCCACTGGCTGTGCGCTTACCATGAAACTTATTACCATAATAGCTGGTGTTACCGGCAAAAACGGTGGTAGTCAGCAGTAGTGATAAAGTGATAACTAAAGACTTGATGAAATAAGACATTTAATACCTTTAAATGATTTATAAAATAGACAGATAAGCTTGCCTATATTATTCATACTCCCTATGAGTATAAACATTATATTCATTTTACAATACATAGCTTGTCATATCCTTACCGTTCTGTAAAAGAACGCTAGAGGTCACATATTCACATATCGAAAATTAAGAAAATGGACCGTTAAAGTCCAAAATAAAGCACGAAATCCAAAGAAAAACTATTGTGTTGTAGACGATGTTAGCAGTGATTTAAGCAACGTCTTTATAGCGGTTAGGCCTTACAAAATAGCGGCTGTGGCTGAATTTTCCATCGATTTACTGAAATAACTTAGCGCTGTTGTGTTTTTAATAAAAATTGAGCATAAGTTGATGTAAATAAAAATTGCTAGATTCTTACATTTTTGTAAAGCGTACAACTTGAATATTATTCTAGGGCGTATCTTCACTTCAAAAATGGTATGTTGAATAAGTTGCGATGGTTTTAGTCGCTGCTGCCATGATTTTTTTTGGCGAGCGTTTCAGCCGTTTCCATGGCGAGATGTGTGCGATTAGAGAGAATTTTAGTTTTTATGATATTGAGTTTTTGGAGACGGCATTATTTGCACAAGATATGCTATGTTTGAAGAATGAGCAGTCAGATAAGGTGCCATCTGCATTGAGTAATAAAACCATGCCAATCAAAGTGACATTATGGCAACAGTTGTCAAAGAATAATAATGCCAAAATCGTTGTGAAATCTACCAATATAATGACGCAGGCGAAAAATTAAATATTCATTCATTATCCCCATATTATGTATTAACTGAATTTATTAGAAATAAATACGATAAGGAAAAACAATATGGCAGAGAAAAATTACTATGACATTTTAGGGGTCAAAAAAGACGCCTCAGACGCCGATATCAAGAAAAAATACCGTAAGCTCGTCCGTCAATTCCATCCTGATGTCAGTGATGATCCAGATGCTGATAATAAGATTGCTGTGATTAACAACGCTTATGAGACCATCCGCGATAAAGACAAGCGTGCTGAATACGATGCGATGCTAAACAATCCGTTTGCTGGTCAAGGTGGCGCTAGTGGTTTTGGTGGTCAATCAGCAGGCAGCGGGCAGGGTGGTTTCCGCTGGGAAGACATCAAAGACCAGTTTGGTGAGGGTGAAGCGTTTGGCGATGGTAGCTTTCGCTTCGATGATATCTTTTCTGCATTTGGTCGCGGTGCACGTGGCTCAACGAATGGGCAGGCAGGTGGTCGCTCTCAAAATGGAGGCTTTGACCAATTTGGTGGCGGTTTTGGGACACAAGATAGCAAGGGTCAAGACCAACATGCAGAGATTACCGTTGATTTGTCTTCGGTGTATAGCGGTGACGACTACAGTATTAAATTAAACGTTCCGGTTCGTCAGCCTAATGGCAGTGTCGATTACGAAAATAAAACCCTCAAAATTAAAATTCCTAAAGGCATCACTGATGGCAAACAAATTCGTTTGACAGGTCAAGGTGCGGCTGGCGGCGGTAATGGTAAAAACGGTGATTTATTTTTAAAAGTGAAAATCCGTCACGCAGACAATATTCGTATCGAAGGTGTTGATGTTTATCAAACCGTCAACATCGCCCCATGGGAAGCCGCGTTGGGTGAAAAAATCAACCTCACGACACCAGCAGGTACGCTTGGTGTGACGATTCCTAAAAATAGCAAATCCGGTAGCAACTTGCGCTTAAAAGGCAAGGGCATCCCCGCCAAGCAAGCGGGCGATTTGTATTTAACTTTAAACATCGTCAACCCTGATATCAGTACCGAAACCGCTACCCAAGCTTATGAGCAGCTGAAACAAGCTTTTTCTGATACCAATATCAGTCGTTAATGACCGCCAAGAAATACTTAAATCGAAGCAGAGATAAAGACCATACGATAACAATAAAATAAAGAGCAAACGAGGATAATCGCTATGAAACACTCGCCTGAATTTACCGATATTATCATGAGCTTAGATGAGCTAGTATCGGCCTGTGGCCAAGAGCGCCAATGGGTTATCGAATTGATTGAAGAAAACATCATCGAATATGATGTGCCAGAACGTGAGCAATTTACTGGCTATCAGCTAACGATTGTACGCCGCGCATCGCGTTTGAGTCGTGATTTTGAAGCCAGCGTGCCAGCGATTGGTTTGATACTAGAGCTATTAGGTGAGGTGGAGCAACTCCGCCAATTAAAACATCAGCTAGATATGCAAGCACCAGTGATTGAAGTGGATATTGAACACTCAAAGCATCCGCATTAGCAGTAAATAGTAGACAATAAAAAAGGGCCTTATTAGACCCTTTTTTATTGCCAGAATGAATAACGGGCTAAAACTTAACGAGAATACGTTGGATCAGCAGCTGCCGTAAATAGTACGTCAGTTGACGAATTCAGTGCTGTTTCTGCCGAGTCTTGTATCACACCGATGATAAAGCCAATTGCCACCACTTGCATGGCGATTTCGTTTGGAATACTAAACAAGCTCGCCGCCAATGGAATCAGTAGTAACGAACCACCAGCGACACCAGATGCACCGCAAGCACTAATCGTTGCCACCAAACTTAGCAGAAGCGCTGAAGCAAACGTCACTTCGATACCCAAGGTATGAGCAGCGGCGAGAGTGAGTACGTTGATCGTAATCGCCGCGCCTGCCATATTAATGGTCGCACCCAGTGGAATCGTCACTGAATAAGTATCTTCGTGCAGCCCAAGCTTACGTGCAAGGTTCATGTTGACGGGAATGTTGGCAGCCGAACTACGGGTAAAGAAAGCCGTGATTCCTGACTCACGCAGGCAAGTGAATACCAGCGGGTAAGGGTTTTTGCCAGTCTTAACAAGGACAATAATAGGGTTGGCGACCAAGGCGATAAATAGCATACAACCGACCAGCACCATCAAGATACGCGCATAACCAGCCAACGCGCCAAAGCCTGTCTCCGCGACAGTATTGGCAACCAAGCCTAAGATACCAAAAGGCGCTAAGGCAATGACCCATTTCACGACTTGTGAGATGGCATCTGCGAAATCACCGACGACAGTACGAGCCGTATCGCTGGCTTGACGCAGCGCAAAGCCAATGATGATTGCCCATGCCAATATACCAATATAGTTGGCTTCAGCAATGGCGCTGATAGGATTGGCCACCAAATTCATCAGCAGATTGGTCAACACCTCTTTTAAGTTCGCTGGTGGTACTTGCTCGATAGTAGCGTTCACCAACGTCAGCTCGGTCGGGAATAAGAAGCTTGCGCCCACCGCAGTCAGGGCGGCCAAAAAAGTGCCGAACATATACATAATGAGCACGGGCTTAACGAAGACTTCATTGCCGCTACGATGCTGACTAATCGCTGCGATAACCAAAGTAAATACCAGTATCGGTGCCACCGCTTTTAGTGCACCCACAAATAGCGTCCCTAACAAGCCTAGTGCTATACCAGTATCTGGTGCTAGCCAACCAATCAATACGCCTAATATCAAACCAATAATAATGAGCGGCACCAGCCCTATACGCTGGTACATCGCAATTAGTGAACGCATCTATACATCCTCGATTTAGTCAATACTCCAAATTATTTATAAATGATGACCGCATTAACCTTGCTTAAAATACGCAGTGTACGCTCGGTTGCTTGGTCGCCATTTTGAAATAATTCGACTGTAAATAAGACGTTTATAGTGAAAACAGAAAAATAATCGAAGGATGGTAGCATTTTTTAGGATAAGAGCCTACCTTTACCACCAACCGACATAGGCGGGACAGGTGAAGGTAGAGACTTAATATGAGAAAAATTGACGTGGATTCTCTGATGAGAAATCGTGCTTTTCGTGAGAAATGAGGAGAAGTTAGGGCGCAGGCTGCAACTTAAACTTTAAAATGAGTCAGCTCATAGCCTAATTGTTGATAGGCTTTATACTTATTACGACCTTCTTGAACACTGGTCGCGTCAGGTTTAATCAGCTCAAGAATACGGGTAGGTTGGGCATTGCTGGTTGCTTGCATAAAAGCATTAACGGGCTGTGCTGTTGTATTAATAACGATACCGTTGAAATCTGCTGGCATATAGCCGCCAAGCAATACAGGTGCTAATCGTTTGTTAATATCAACCTCAGGATCATCGCCTTCAGTATTGTTAGCTAAAAGGCGTTGATGCGGTATAAAGCTTGTCGCTTCTTGTGCCCATAGCGCCTCATCAAGCGTCGATGATAATTCTGCGTCATCACCCACCAGAATGAGCAGCGATTGGCTGCTTTTATTGAGTGCCGTTTGGGTCAACTGACAAATAAAGCCCAAGAAATCTTGGGCTTTACTGTCGCTTAATACATAAAAGCTAACTTTCATAAACTGATTTTCATAAGTTGGTTTTCGTCAACGGATTAGACCATATTCGCGCTGTTTTTTAAGTATTGCATAAATAGCGGCACAGGGCGACCAGTCGCGGCTTTATCTTTACCCGAGTTCCATGCCGTACCAGCGATGTCTAAATGCGCCCATGCTTGACCTTCTTCGACGAAGCGCGACAAGAAGCATGCAGCAGTGACGGCACCTGCACCTTTACCGCCGATGTTTTGCATGTCAGCGATAGGCGAGTCGATCTGTGCTTGATACTCGTCATCCAACGGCATATGCCAGATGAGATCGCCAGATAGGTTGCTGGCATTTTCTAAATCAAATAAGACATCTTCATCATTACTAAAGACAGCCGAGCGGACATGACCCAGTGCAACCACGCAAGCGCCGGTCAATGTGGCGACATCGATGATAGTTTTTGGTTGATAACGCTGTACGTAGCATAAAGTATCTGCCAATACTAAGCGACCTTCCGCATCGGTATTTAAGATTTCAACGGATTTGCCATTCATGGCTTTGACGATATCGCCTGGGCGCGTGGCATCACCTGATGGCATGTTTTCTGCACAAGCGAGAGCACCAACGACGTTGATCGGTAGACGCGCTTCACATAAAGCTTTTATCGTACCAAGTACAGACGCTGAACCACCCATATCAAATTTCATCTCATCCATCGCCGCACCGGGCTTGATTGAGATACCACCTGAGTCAAAGGTGACGCCTTTACCGACTAATACGATAGGCGCATCATCATTTGCTGCTTGCACAGTATCATCGTTCTTTTTAGAGGCTTTTTTGTTAGCAGCCTTAGTTGGTAGTTTATCAGCCAATGCTTTTAGGCCACTAACTTTGGCACTGCTAGTCGTGGATTTACCAGCATCGGCGCTAAAGTTTGACTTACCGCGATACTCCATGAGTACCAGCTTACCTTCTTTGGTAGAGCCTTGCGCGACTGCCAAGAAGCAATCCATGCCCAGCGCTGACATCTCGTCTTCACCCAGTACCGTGACTGTTAATAGGTCAGGGTAGGTTGCTGCTAGCTCTTGTGCTTGTTCTGCCATGTAAGCTGGGAAGCAGATGTTGCCTGGTTCATTGGCTACATCGCGAGTCAAGCTTTGACCAGCAAATACTGACTCTGCGAATTCTAATGCTGGTTGTAGTGATTCGTCAGCTAGTAGATAAATATCAGTTAGCTCAGGCGTGCTTTGCTCAGATTTGTATTTGTCAAAACGATAGGTCGCGGCCAACAGATTGAGGGCAAACTGACCAAATTGGTTTTCTTCAAGCGTGTCGCCTAACGCAACGGTGATAGAGGCAACCCGTTTTTGTGTGCTGCTATAGATAGTTTGAGTGATTTTTTGCAAGACCGTATTGTTGAGCTTATCAACGTTGCCAACACCGACCAATAATAGCTGGATAGGGTTTTGCTTAGTGGTTTTTTTATCACCCGCTAATGCATAATCAACTACCGTTTCGCCAGCTTTACCGTTGAAGTGCGAGACTTCGATCAATTGTTCGATACGGGTGCTATAGTCTGCCAATACCGATTGAGCAAGGATGTTTTTTTTGTCATCGATTAGGACGACTAGGCAGGCCTCATCTTTATTTTTGGCTTCTTTTTTTAGAATTTTTTGAGTATGAGTTTTTGGCAGGTGCTGAGATAATTTAATATTCATATAGTTATCCTTATTAGAGTTATAAATTTAGAAGTGCAAATCAGTGATGAAGACAATATCAGCATTTTACTACTCTTATGTCGTCTCACTATTTTTTAAATTTTTAAATTGCTTATTATTGTAGTGTAGCATATCAGCGAATCGCTGCGCAGTCGGCAAGGGTTAGGTAATGTTTTCGTTTAAATTTGCTGCGCTATCTTGCTAAGGCGTATGGGACGTTCTACGACGAGTCTGCTAGTAACTGACAAAGAGTCAAAAGCGAGCTAAAAGCAGGCAACCGCCATACTAACGAATGTATGACGATTACGCACAGTGACATTAACCATTAACCATTAACCAAGTCGTCAGTCGCAACCAAAGCCGCAAATCTATCTTGCAAGGCCGCCATGGCAGTATCGTGCATCACTTCAGCGCTGATACCCTCTCTTTTAGCATTAGGAAGTGCGCGAGTGGCACAGGCATCATGGCAAACAAAATTATCAAAGCCTAAATCAAACGCTGCTCTGACGCTAGAGCTGACACACATATGACTCATAAAGCCCGCAAAAATAATCTGTTTTTTTCCGGTCGCTGAGATAAGTGCTTGAAGCTGAGTGTCATGAAAGGCATTAGGATGCTTTTTGGTGATTATTTTTTCGCCATCCATTGGTTTTAGCTCGTCCACAATAGCGACGTTAGCAGACAATGGGTCAAAAACATTGCCATTGTCTTCGCCATGATGAGCGATATGAAAGATAGGAACGTCTTGTTTACGGGCTTTATCAAGCAATAGGCGCGCGTTTGCAGTGGCTTTGCTGCCTGCTTGACCTAATGGCATGGCGCCATCGACATATTCGTTTTGATAATCAATAAAGACGATAGCGCAGTTTGACCAATCAAGGGTATCAAATTCGCCACCAGCCAGCTCAAGTAGGGTAGAGGGATTAGACATTTTATTTATGCTCCAATAATTGTGGTAGAGATGAGTATTGACAATCAATCAGTCTAGCAATTAATGCTACTCATATTTGTGACTTGATACGAATGACAAACAAACCTTTCTAAAAGCAAAAACACTGGCTAATTAAATTGACGCAATACCGCAGCCAGTCATGTCTTATCATTTATGCGATTTATTGACTACTGGTAACGTCTACCAGTGTTTATTCATACTGAATCATGCGTCATCAGCAAGGCTTGGGTGATTTTTTAGCACACATTTCACAGTCATTTTTTATCAAAATATGCTAGCATTAGCGGTTACGTTTATCGCTTATCTTTATATCATTTGACTTATAAGTGGCACCGTTACGTTGATATCTATTTAAGTGTTTGTCTGTTTAGGCATTTGAGTAGCATTACGCTGGTCATACCATACTATTGCGCTTGCCTCTGTCAGTCAGCACGCGATACACCGTCCACATATCCACTGTTAAAGAGTACCTATTGTGATATTACGCCGCTACATGACCCAACAAGTTGCCTCAACCACCGCTTTGGTATTGGGGTTTTTGGTGGTTATGATGCTTGGTGGCCGTCTGATACGTTACTTTGGCATTGCCGCAGAAGGCAATCTAGATATCAGCTTATTATTTACCATCATTGGTTATAACTTGCCGTATTTTTTAGAGCTGATTTTGCCCTTGGCTTTTTTTATTGCTCTAATGCTGGTGTTTGGGCGCTTATATGTCGATCAAGAAATGGCGGTTATCAATGCCAGTGGTGTTTCCCGCGGCAAGCTGGCTCGGCTGATGACTCCTTTGATACTGGCCTTATTCGTTGGCGAGGCTGCATTATCAGTCGTCGGCAAGCCGTGGGGTGTACGCTCATCTGAGGCTATTTGGCAGCAGCAAGCCTTTACCAGTGCTTTTGATTTGATTCGCCCCAATGAGTTTATCAGTAGTGGCAATTATCATCTTTATGTTGGCAGCCTTAGCGACGACAAAAAACAGCTACAAGATGTGATACTTATTCAGTCTGAGCCAAAAGCTAAAGGTAGCAACGCCAAAGCGGCTGCCATGAATGTCGATAATACGATTGATCCTGAAACCGCAGAACAATTAGCGATTCCAGATGTACCGCAAGCGCTGATAAGCAAGGGCGATAAAAACATCAGTAAAGACACCATTACTTTGGCCAAAAGAGCCGAGCAAGTACAGACAGGTGACAAGGGCGTGACCCAGTTGGATTTATTCCAAGGGCGTCGTTACGAGGTCGGCGCGGGCAGCTTGAAGTATAACCAAGTCGGCTTTGATCGCTATCGCATTACCTTGACGGAATCCTCACAAGATGTGATTACCGAAGACAATATCGAAACCCAAGCAATCGGACCGTTATGGCAAGCGGCCACTGGCAGTGCCCAGTTCGGTGGTGAAAATGCGCTGCGTGCGGCACAGGGTGAGCTTGGCTACCGTTTTGCTTTGCCGTGGCTGATGATTATCGCGCCGATGCTCGCTGTACCACTGGCGCAAGTACGTCCGCGCCAAGGTCGTTGGTTACGCCTATTTCCTTCGATTCTATTGTTTGTCAGCTGTGCGCTGGGTATCATTTCACTCAAAAACGCCGTGAGCAAAGGCAGTGTGAGCGTTTGGGCGTATGCTTGGCTGATTCTAGGATTTATGGTATTGGCACTTTATATGAATTGGGGTAGCCGTGTGCAGCACCGATTGCGCTTTCGCAAACCAGAGAACGGGTCTCTAACAGTTGCCGATCATCAAAGCAGTGGCTCACAAGGAGGGCAGTCCTCATGAGTGCTTTATTCTCTAAATCTCCCAATGCTGACTCGCAAAACGTGAATGCTAAGTTTGCCAAAAAACCTGCCAATCTAAAAGTCCTTAGCCGTTACGTCAAACTGAATGCTTTGCTAGCAATCGTCGGAGCGGTTATAGGTCTGTGGGCATTACAACTGGTATTTTCTTATTTGTCTGAGCTGGATTCGTTAGATGATAGCTATACAATGGGTGAAGCGATTAAATATATCTTTTATCGCTCACCTTATTTTTTAGAGCAGTTTATCCCGACGGGTGCATTGCTCGGTGCGGTTGTGGGCTTGGGTTTACTCGCCAATAAAAGCGAGTTGGTCGTCATGCGCGCCGCTGGCGTCAGCGTTTATCGCATCGTTGGCTGGGTATTACAGCCTGCTTTGATTTTTGTACTGCTCGCCTTGCTCATCAATCAGTTTATTTTGCCGCACTCTAATCAATTGGCAAAAGAGATCAACGATGAAGACAGCACTTCGTTGGTCACATCGGTGCGCGGTTATTGGACAGTGCAACCACGTTTTGAGAATACAAAAGCTGGTCGTACCAAGCCGGATGGTAGCGATATTTTGTATATCGATTATGCCGATGTGCAAGGCAATATCGGCGAGGTCAAACGTTGGCATTTAGACAATAATGGCAATCTACAAACGGCTGTTCACGCTGAGGGCGGGCAATATATTGGTCGCGAACCTTTGGATACAGTCAGTAGCGAGCCGAGCGAGCAGTATCGTTACGAGTGGGCGTTGAATAACATGACCAAGCTGATGATTAATCAAGGCTTTGAGAGTAGCCAAGCGATCTCGCCGTCAGATACCTTAAGCTTGCCCTTTGCGCCTGAATCAGTATATTTGCTCACCCGCAAAGCCGAAGATCTGTCATTGACCCAGTTGTACGAGCATCGTCAGTTTATGCGCCAACAAGGTCAACGCTCTTTGAGTCATGAGCTGGCATTTTGGCAAAAATTGCTATCACCATTATCGATATTGTCGTTGGTGATCGTCGCCTGCTCATTTGTCTTTGGCTCACTGCGGACGCATAGCTTGGGCTTGCGTATCGTGGTGGCATTATTGTTCGGCTTGCTGTTTAGTTATGTGCAAGACTTGGTTGGCTTTGTTTCATTGGCGACTGGATTTTCGCCACTGTTGATGGTGCTACTACCGATCATTGCCAGTGCGATATTGGGTGGATATTTGCTTAAACGGCAGATGTAGTTAAGTGTAATCTGCTACAAAGAAGCCCGCTAAAACTATATATTTTAGCGGGCTTTTTATTTGTGTCATGTTCAAAAATTTATATCATTCACAAAAATTAGAGTAGCAAGGAAAAAGAGTACAAGTACTACGCATTGTAGGCTAAGCGATTTTGACACAGCTAATCGTATTTTTGGCGTTTGGTATTAGTCTTTGGTCGCCATCGTAATCGTATAGGTTTTGCCTTGCTTGATTTTGTCGCTATTGCCAAACACTTCGGTAAATGAGCGTTTCACGAATTGGCGCAAACCATTGATTGTTACCACATAAAAGCGGCCACCTTTACGCATACGGGCATATGCATCGAGGAAGTACAAATAATGCTGCTCTTTGCCCACTTTGGCTGGCAAGTTCGACATCACAAGGCTAAAGTCTTTGTCTTTTGCCACGTGATTGAAGCCGTTTGATAAATGTACATCGACATTTTTTAGACCGTTTTTCTCGCAATTTAGGCGCGCATATTCTACCGCCATAAAGTCTTTATCAATCAATGTATGCAGACCATTCGGACATTCACGCGCCGCCGTCATGCCAAGCACGCCATAGCCACAGCCCAAATCGATTGAGTCATCATCCGCTTCAAAGTCAATATAATCAAGCAGCATCAAGCTACCATCATCGAGCTTTTGCGGTGAAAAAATACCCCACGTGGTCGAAAAATCAAACGGCTTGCCCAGTACATCTTGGCGAAAGTTAATGTCTTCGCGCCAATGTTGGGCACTTTTCAACAGGTCAGCAGGGGGTCTATGGCTCATGAGATTCTCAGATAATGGATAAGTAAAAGGCGGTGCATTGCTCAGTTATGCAGCGTGCACATCATACGCGTATTGTAACGAGAAAAGGGCGGGTTTGCAGCTATGGATTGATGAAATTATAGCGAGGTTTGTATAAGAGTAGGGTATAACTTGCGTCTCTTAATCAAGATAATATCTACCATCGGTGCGCGAGGCGCACCCTACAATTGATATGTATGCTAAAAGCCTAGCCTACACATGCTTTTGCTATCGCTACCTTCCGTTGTCTATCTGTCTATTGGAGCTATATTTGGTTTACTATAGAATGAATATAAAAGGTCTCAAGGATAAGTATGAATACTACAAAAAAAGGCGATGATTTTGAGGAGGTGATATATGAACTATTTTTAAAAGAGATTAAAGATAATAAAACTATAATAAATCCCAATGCTCATATCAAAACATTCAGGAAGAAAAGGTATTACTCAAGATATAGAGAAAAAGATATTGAGTTTGATATTGCCATAGAGGTATATCAAGACGTCGGGCTTCCTAACATGTCCAATTTATTACTAATCGAATGTAAAGACTATAAAGGTGCGGTAGGTGTAGACCAACTAGGAAAATTTCTAGATGATATTCGAGATATTTCAGAAGGCGAGCTGACTTATAAAATACGTCCAATAATGGCGATTAGCTCTAATCTTGCTGAAGGAGCTTTCAATAAAGCAAAAAATAGAGGTGTAGGACTCGTAAAGTTAAACAGTGAAAGAAAACTGACGCATATACTAAATCGTAAATATAGATATCAGGATTTTGATAGTAAATACGATATGGAAAGTATTTTTGTTAAAGGAGAACTCCCGAAATCAAGTAATCTATCTTATATGATGTACGCACAAAACCAATGGTTCTTTGGAATAGAAGACTATATAAAATTCTTGATGGGGCAACCATTTAATAACTCTAATCAAAAGGTAGCTTTCATTCCTAAAGAAGGATTAGAAGATTTAGCCGGAAGCCTATTGATGGAAATTAATTATTCAGACGGTTTAGTCAATTTAGATGAAATACTCCTACTTGATGCCTTGTCTCATATAACAATTCTTAAAGATGCAACAGATCACAACCACCAATTACTTGGGAAAATAGATTTTATTCAACAAGAAATTTATTTGTATAAACAGAGCGATGACAACTTACATAGAGATGGATTTACGTTAGCGCATGAGCTTTCTCATATCCTGTTAGATCATGGTAGATATTTGATGAAAGATGTCTTGTTGACTGAAGACCTGAATGGAGAAGGTGAAAACAAAAGCGAATTTATTAGCAAGTTAGAGTTTCAAGCAAACTATTTGGCATCTTGTATTCTAATGCCTAAAACGTCTTTCTTAGAGCATTTTCTGGAGATTTATACCAGATTAGGTCTAAAACCTAGGGGGAAAGTATTTTTATACAATGATAAGCAGGAATACAACAAAATTATGGTAAACAACGTACTAGTAGGACTCTCTAGATATTTTAACGTGTCAAAAAAAGCAGTTGAGATTAGGCTTAAAGACTTAGGAATATTATTTGATGATTCCAATTTTACAAAATAATGATATCAACCTTACTCTCGCAAACGCTTCTTAAGCAAATGATCAAATATAAACGGCCCAAATGGTAAAAATGAGCCGAGAACACCTGCAGGCATTGCCCACAGCGGCATTTTTATTTTGCTGGTTGCAATCAACAGTATCAAAATATAGGCGATAAACAATGCCCCATGCGCCATACCGATATATTTCACTGCCTCAGGAATACCCATCATATATTTTAGTGGCATGGCGATACCAAGCAATAATAAAAAAGAAGTGCCTTCTAAGTAACCCATGATGGTCAGGTTTTTAAGGGCAGAATTTTGCCCTTTTGTTAGGGTAGGCAGAGTAGATGGCTGAGCTTGCAACACGTTTTATTCCTTTTACAATCATCAATAAATAGTCAGTTTTAATTTTAACCGCGCGGATGATGCTCCGCATGCAACTTCTGCAATCTTGCCGTCGCCACATGGGTATAAATCTGCGTGGTAGACAAATCACTATGCCCAAGCAATAGCTGCACGCTACGTAAGTCCGCGCCATGATTGAGTAGATGGGTAGCAAAGGCATGGCGTAGCGTATGCGGTGATAACTCTTTATCGATACTAGCAACTTTGGCGTACTTTTTAAGCAAATACCAAAAGTTCTGCCGCGTCATGTAGCCACCTTGCGCAGTCAAAAAAACCGCTTGGCAATTGCCAGATTTCAAATGCGCAATCAAATCACCACGAGCATGCGCCAGATAATCTTCCAACGCGTCCGTAGCATATTCACCTAATGGTACCAGTCGCGTTTTATTGCCTTTCCCTGTGATTTGTAGCCAGCCAGAGTTTAAATTGACTTGTTCTAGTGACAGATTAATCAACTCGCTAACCCGTAGACCGCAGGCATAGAGCACTTCTAGCATGGCTTTATCACGGAGTCCTAGCGCGGTGCTGGTATCGGGTGCAGCGAGTAGATTATCAACATCGCCCTCTGCCAAATCTTTGGGTAACGGTCGTCCCAGCTTTGGGCTTTTGATACGCTCGCAAGGATTGTCTTCGCGTAGATTACTGGCAATCATCCATAGATAAAACTGACGCAAGCTTGAGAGCATACGTGCTTGGGTACGTGGGGTTTTGCCATCCTGGGTAAGCGTTGATAAGCAGTGCAGCACGTCATCAGGCTGCCAGCGGGTCAGGGCGATAGGATTGGTCAGCTCGCAAGAGCGCAAGTCGCGCACATAAGCATTACGCGTCCGCGTGGCGAGACCGCGCGCCAGCATGGCTTGACGAAACTCAGTGATATAAGTTGGTTCGTCGTCTACTGCCAGCGCTTTTGGATGGCGCTGTTGCACGGCACGGTCGCGGCTCATAAAATAATACTCAATTATTAAATATTAGGCAGGTTCTAAACACCATAATGAGGTAATTTCTGCACTACGCGCTGCATATAGAGGATCCGTATCGTCTTGGCTGCGACCATGCTTAGGTGTGGTATCGAGACGGTATTTTACTTTCAAACCGCTATCTACAAACCAGTCTAGTAATTCATCACGAGTACGTAGCTGTAGATGTTCCGCCAAATCCGACAGAATCAACCAGACTTCTCCTCGCTTAGCTAAATGAGTTTTCGCGTCTTGCAAAAACCCACGCAGCATCGCGCTATTGGCATCATAAACAGCGTACTCTAAAGGCGAGCTTGGCTTAGCAGGTAACCAAGGCGGATTACAGACAATCAGATTGGCGAGTGGCGCATCAGTCGGATACAAATCTGCTTGCTGCAACTGTACGTTAGCCAATTGTAGGCGTGTAAAGTTTTCACTGGCACAAGCCAAAGCACGTGGATTCAAATCCGTTGCTATTACTTGCGGAACACCACGCTGCGCTAAGATAACGGCGAGTAAACCAGTGCCAGTACCGATATCATAAGCAACCTCATGAATTTTTGGCAGTGGTGCATCAAGCAGTAGCGGTACATACTCATGCCGTGTTGGCGCAAAGACACCATAATGCGGGAATATCGATAGACCTAGGCTTTCAATTGGGACGCCTTTTTCGCGCCACTGCGCTGCACCAAGCGCCCCTTGCAAATCACGAAATGATAGCACGCATGATTCGTCTATCGTTTTATCCAACTGGCCAAAAGCTGCTGTGCAGGCCGCACTGACATCAGGGGCGCGGCGTAGCTGGCTGACATAATTGGCATCAAGCTCTAGTAGCAAACGGCTTAATATGCGCGAGCGTTGAGCTTGGATTTGGCGCTGCTGATGAAATAGGTTAGGAATTTTATTAGCGTTTGCTGTATTAGATTCAGCCGCAGATTTATTGGCCGCTTTCTTTATTTTGCGCTGCTCGGAGCGCTCATTGGTACGCTCGATGCGCCGAGCGAGGGCTTGTAGTAATTGCTTGGCATTATGAAAGTCACCACGCCACAGCAGCGACGTGCCTTCGCAAGCCAAGCGGTAAGCCTCATCTGCGGTCGTTTTGTCGTCGACCAATACAATACGCGCAGGCGGTAGATGATTGCTTTCCGATAACCAGCGGGCATTATGGAAAGTGTCGTTTCCGTCTGTGTTTTCGAGCCACTGCACATACTGTTTTTCGGTTGGTAACACGTTATCTACCTTTAATTTGTGAATGGTATGTTTGGTACAAAGCAAAGATATCTTGATGCTATATAGAGCTAATTGAATGCGTTCAAATGTTCTTTTTCTTAACCAAATAACGATAAAGCGTGGCGCTGATTGGCGCATCCTCATCGCCAGCGACCGTTATTTCATCGGGATCGATACTTAGATCTACATTTTCAGCCAGCGTTTCTTGCTGGACAAGCTCATGCCCCAAATGACGGCAGAAATTAGGAATGTCACGAGTGGTAGCTGGGTCGGTAGCGAGTATTTCAATCACCTCTC
The DNA here is from genome assembly GCF_014652895.1 of Psychrobacter glaciei. Taxonomy (GTDB): domain Bacteria; phylum Pseudomonadota; class Gammaproteobacteria; order Pseudomonadales; family Moraxellaceae; genus Psychrobacter; species Psychrobacter glaciei. The sequence goes on along the minus strand of NZ_BMZR01000002.1, from coordinate 511,125 downwards.
CAGCATCGGCTTTGCGGATGGTTCGATGCAGCATCATGACTGGCTCAGGACAGATCAGCCCTTGGGTATCTAAATGATGATTGATCGTCGTTTGCGTGGTAGAAGTGTTCATAATAGTCATTCAAGTCGATAGTATAAGGTGAAAGTTTTTTGCGTCATTTATAAGTATATTTTTATAAGCATGTTTTACGCTTCTTCAGCGATTTCAGTGTCTTTTTCTACTTCTAAAAAATTAAAAAAGCGCTTAAAGCTCACTTTAAATAAAAACGCCACACCTAGCCAACAAGATAAGCCTAACCAGGCGGTATCAGCGAATAATAATCCACCAATCAATATAATGGTCGAGACGCCAATACTCATGGCAATCATTGACGCTTGGTTTAAGCGATAACGATAAATCACCAGCGCATCATAAATAGTAATAGGAATCGTAAGGGCAACCAAGGCATAGGGCAGGTTATAGAAAAGTTGATAAAGCAGCTGATTGTCATGAAAGGCTTTGATACTGGCAATGGTGCCAAAGACCACAAAGGCGAGAATGGCGGCATAAATAAGATAAATCGCTATTTGATTCGCTCGCTGGGCGCCTTTGATACGGGCGATGGCAAGCGGCGCAAAACCATGTTGCGATTTTTTTTGCAGAGAGTGGTCTGAGACAGTGGTCATAATAATCAGGCATTTATCCGTGTAGAGTGACGATATGTCAGAAATTGGCGCTGTTTCAATAGCAGGCTTGTCGCTGATTTAATCGGCTTTGATGGCGTCGATGGCGATACTGCTACTCGGGTCAGCAAAGTAAGTCGACATCAGAATACAGGCAGAGATGTCATCGATTGGGTCGCGTTCATGCTTAATCCAACCATTATCCCACGCGATTTCTCGTGCTGCGACAGAGGTCAGGCGCTCATCACAGAGTGACACTACCACCGGTAGATGCTGTTCCATGACTCGATGCGCCAGACGACGGGCAAATTTATGCGCACGCTTCGACAGCATTGAGCTGCTACCATCCATATTAAGCGGCAACCCCACCACCACTTTTGTTACACCCCAGACTTTGATAATACCTAGCAGATTATCCCAGTCCGGTTGACCATTATTCATGGCTAAAATATCAAAGGCACGCGCAGTCTCGGTAATGGTGTTGCCTAGCGCCATCCCCATTTTTTTAACCCCGTAATCGAGCGCCAAAATAAGATGAGGCTTAATAACTGGTTCCACCACAGAAGTGTCAGCAGTTTCGATTTCAGTGCTAGTATCAGACTCTACCATCATTATGCGCGCTTCCTGTTTCTGTTGGGCGTGATTCATTTGGCTTAACGGCTTTAATTTGAATGCGGTTTTGATTTAAACGGATAATTTAACAATCATAACCAATCATTAAGCATGACCAATATCACTACTAAGGTAGTCAAAGTTAACGCCAATCTTATCAGCGGCGATTTGCCAACGTTCTTCAAATGGCGTATCAAATAATAAATTCAGATCAGCAGGACAGACGAGCCAGTCGCCACTAGCAAGCTCTTGATCGAGCTGTTTTTTACCCCAACTGGCATGACCTAAGCACAGCTGATAATGACCAACGCCTTGACCGGCGGCGATACGCTTGAGGATATCTTGACTGGTGGTAATACAGACATTCTCTGAAATCGCAAAAGACGATGCCCATTCTGGTTGACCCGTATGCAGCACAAATCCAACCTCGGGATACATCGGGCCGCCTTCTAATGCCACATCTTCCATCACTTGTGCATCCGTCACTTCAATGTCTAAATCTTCTAGCAGTTTGCCCACACGTGCCTGCTCTAATGGACGATTAACCATCAGACCGAGTGCACCGTGTTTATCATGACGGCAAATATAAATCAGCGCCTGCTCAAACCTTGGGTCTGACAGTTCTGGTGCCGCGATTAAGAAATGATGGGTCAAATTGGCTTTAGACATAGAGACAAATGCAACCTAGTATTAAAGGTAAAATAACAGAGATGACACACCACTATATGGCGATACTGAGGTGAAAATCAACCAAAGCAAATATTTAGCGGTTATGAGATGCTAGGGCGTGTCCTCATTTTTAAAATGAGGACACGCCCTAATAACGACAAGGTTCTTTACTTAACGTCCGTTAATAAACTGCGGGCGTGGTCGCGGGTAACGTCAGTGATGATCACACCACCAGACATGCGTGCCAGCTCATCGATTTGCGCGCTATCGGTCAGTATTAATAGCTCGCTTTCGGTTTGCTCGTCATGGTGTTTTTGTACCAAGATATGCTGATGCGCTTGCGCCGCAACTTGTGCTTGGTGAGTAATGGCCAGTAACTGCTGCGTCTGCCCAAGCGCGCGCAGCAGCTCACCGACCACTTGCGCCGTGCCGCCACTGATACCGACATCGACTTCATCAAATACCAGCATGGGCTTGGCAGCATTATTGTCAGCATTGGTTGCTTGTAATACCTGCATCACCAGTGCCATTCGTGACAGCTCGCCGCCTGAAGCGATTTTATGTAGTGGTTGCATCGGCATGCCGACATTGGCGCTAAATAATAGGTCAATATCATAGCAACCTTGCGCATTATATTGGCTAGGTTCGGTCTTTTTGGTAAAGACAAACTCGCAACGCGCATTGGGCAAAGCTAGCGGTTGTAACTGTTTAACCAGCTGCTTGCTGACAGTGGGCGCAGCTTTTGAGCGCTCTTTATTTAGCTGCGTTGCTAGCGCAAGGTAATCTTTCCAAGCCTGTTCAATTTGCACTGCCATGGCATCGCTGCTTGGCTCGTTTTCTAGCTGCTCTAATTGCGTCTCCCAACCTTTGGCTTCCTCGATTAAGTCACTCGCTGGCAAGCTATGTTTACGCGACAAACGATGACCTAAGCTGATAAGACTATCTAGCGTTTGCAAACGCTCAGGGTCGGGCAGTTGTTGTTCAGCATAATCTGATAGTAAGCCTGTTACCTCAGTGATTTGCTGCTGCGCTAAATGCAGTTGCTCAGAGGCTTGCTCAAAGGTTTGACTGACGCTCATTTGGTTATCACAAAGCTTAATCGCCTGTCCGAGCAAGGTCATGACATCTGGCTCATCCGTGTCATTGTCAAGCAGATGCAAGCCATGACTGGCCTCGATCATCAAGGCTTCGATATTAGACAGCTCTTCGTGCTCCGCTTCGACTTCTGCATAATCAACCGCCAATAACGGCGCAATGTCAGCTAATTGACTCTGCAATAATTGCATACGGTCTTGGCGCTGAGCCTCACGGCTCGCAATTTCATCCGCACGGCGTTTGAGTTGCTGATAGGCTTGATAGCTGCTGGTCGTTTGTACAGCAAGTGGCGTGATTTGTGCCATCTCATCAAGCCATTGCACCACAAACTGCGGCTTAAGGAGCGCTTGCTGAGCATGTTGGCTATGAATATTAACCAGTAACGTACCGAGGTTTTTCAGTTCAGCCAAACTGACTGGCGTGCCATTCAACCACGCTTTTGAGCGTCCGGTATTGCTGAGCTGACGACGAATCAATACTTCTGGTTCTTCTAATGGTCGGTCATTTTTGGCGAACCAATCGGCGACGACGCTGTTATTTTCTACATCAAACTGGGCGTAAATATCAGCGTGCGCCGCGCCATGTCTGACCATCGCACTGTCTGCACGTTCGCCTGCACATAAAGATAGCGCATCCAGTAATAGCGACTTGCCAGCGCCCGTTTCACCAGTGATGACATTAAAGCCTTCAGCCACACTCAACTCATGCTGAGCGATCAACGCAAACTGATGTAAAGTTAATGATACAAGCATCAACGCCTCTCATGACAGACAATTGACCTCGCATGAAATCATAAGAGGCCATATCTAAAATAGGATAAATAAAGGAATGAAGTCGTTCAGTTGATAATGTTAGTGAGACAAATATGGTTGGCAAATAGTATGATGTTAAATGCAATTAAATACAAATTTTAAAGCCATTAAATCCTGCAAGTTAACCTAAAAAGACTGTCATAAAAATTCATTAAGCTTATGATAAATCAGTGATTACTATCTTAATGATGGTCTTTGTAACGGCAATAATAGGGAGGATAACCCTAATTAGGAGTCACTGTAATAGCAGGGTGTCAGTATAGTAGCGCATCAGCAATAATAGCGCTCAACGCTTCAATCTTATAGGCGCAAGCCGATAATCTAAACATGAATCATCAAGCGTTCTTTAACCTAAAAATCAAATCAAATTTTCATTGCCGCTGTAACAAACTTTATAGATATAATGTGGTAGCATAATCTCACATAATGATAAACTCTTACCACTAGATTTTTAATCATTGTGCGTCATGACGTGTTGTTACCATATCGCAAATGAATAGTACAACCTAGGTAGAGTAAGCAATTAAATTCGTTACTTATTTTTTAGTTTGGCAATAATTATTTGATAAGGAAGCCACTATGACAGCGGCGCAATTTACCAGTGTAACAGTCAACGCCCAAGCCACGATATCGTATGATGGTCGTTGCTCAAGCCATACCATTATGTTTGAGGATGGTCGGCATAAAACATTAGGTGTGATCTTACCTTGCGACAACTTGGTTGAGCATTATCACTTCAGTACTAACACTTCCGAACGTATTGAGATCATCAGCGGCGAGTGTGAAGTCAAAATAAATGGTGATGAAGAATTCAGCTACTATCGTGCGGGACAATCATTCGTCGTTGAAGGCAATAGTGGTTTTAACTTACGCACAGAGGAAATCGTGCAGTATATCTGTCATTTAGAAGGTTGAGACTATCCCAAGTTAAAGTTTTTAAAAGACAATTTATAACGCCTAAGCCCTCAAAAAGAAATAAATCTTGCGATAAGGTTTATTTCTTTTTTTTGGTAACATTATTTTTTAAGCCCTTGATTAGTTGCTACAATTATCGTCATATTTCCCCTTTCTATCGCAGTGTGCGATACCCACTTTATAATCGGCAGTCCTATTATGGCAAAACCCATTTATTTCTATGGCATTCATGCTATTGACGCGTTACTCGAACACCGTCCTCTTGATGGCCTTAGCTTGTTTGTACAGCAAGGTCGCGAGAGTGACAGTCATGTCCGAGCGATTATGGCGCAGGCAGCAGACAATGGCATCAGCATTCAACCGACACAAAAAGACAAGCTCACGCAATTGTGTGGCAGTCCGCAGCATCAAGGCGTGGTGCTGAATGCGCGTCCGTTAGGTTTCGCTGATGAAGGCTTGCTTGATATTATTATCGGCCGCGAACAGTGCTTGTTATTGGTCTTGGATCAAATCACTGATGCACATAACTTTGGTGCGTGCTTGCGTACTGCTGTCGCGATGGGTGTTGATGCGGTGGTTTGTCCGAAACATCATGCGGCTAGCCTTACGCCTACGGTTGCTAAGGTATCGGTAGGGGCGGCAGAAATGATGCCTATTATTAGCGTCACCAATTTGGCACGTACACTATCGCAAATTAAAAACGCAGGTGTTTTTGTATTCGGTACGGCACTCAATGCAGAGGCGAAGCCGATACATGAGGCAGATTTGACGGGCAAGACGGCGATGATTATGGGGTCAGAAGGAGAGGGCATGCGCCGCCTGACGACAGAGAGCTGTGATGAGCTGGTTTATATTCCGATGTCAGGCAATGAACATGGCAACTTACAAAGTCTAAATGTAAGTGTTGCCACGGGCATGGCGCTGTATGAGGTTAATCGGCAGCGTACTTTAGCTGCTGGGCAAGCGTAAGATAGCTCTGATGTAGCGGCTCTAATTTTAGGTAGAGATCAACCAGATTACCATCATTAAGCACGACATCATCGGCGTGCTGATTGCGCTCTTCACGACTTAGCTGATTGACCATAATGGCTTTAATTTTTTGTACGCTTTGTTCATCTCGTTGGCTGGCACGGGCTAGCTGAGTATCTACCGCGGCATCCATGACTAAAATACGCTGGCACAAGTTAGCCAGACCCGCCTCCGCCGCTTCAATAAGTAGTGGCGCTGACAACACCACATAAGGTGAGGTACTGGCGGCCAGCTGTAATTTTGCGGTTTCACGTATCGCTGGATGGGTAATCGCCTCTAGCTCAATGAGTGCCTCAGGGTGGGTAAACACATGAGTGCGCACGGCGGCACGATCCATTTCACCATTGTCATTTAATACCCAATTACCAAACTTCTTCTGGATTTTGCGTAGGGTTGAGCTGCCTTTAGCAACGACCTGATGAGCAATGACATCCGCATCAATAATATCAATGCCTTGTTCAGCGAACCAATCACTGGCAGCAGACTTGCCACTACCGATGCCCCCGGTTAAGCCAATGACTAAGGTTTTGCTTTTCTTCTGCGGGGTCTGAGGCTCATAAGAATAAGGTGAAGATGCTTGTTTTGACATAATAATGACTTATCTGCTCGATATAATGACAGTGATGGTTATAAGTTGAGACAGTATTTTGATGCTTATTTTAAGATTTGATGTTTACGTTAAGAGGAGCGATCAAAACACTTTCTAAGACAATCTAGTAAGTATACATGCCGAGATACCAATTGACGATATCTGAGCCATATAATAAAGCAACAATACCAGCGATAGCGATGTAAGGGCCAAAGGCAAACGGCTTGCTCTCACCTTGTTTCTTCATCAAGATAATCCCAACGATTGAGCCGAGTAGGGAAGACAGTAAAATAATCAATGGCAACATCATAGGCCCAAGCCAAGCACCCAATACCGCTAGTAGCTTAAAGTCGCCCTGTCCCATACCGTGTTTTTTGGTGATGAGGAAAAATACCTTCACCACTATCCATAGTGATAAAAATCCAAACAATAAACCCCAAATAGACTGAGTTGGCGAGACAAACCAGCTTTGCGAATTGACGGCCAACCCTAAGCCCGCTAAAGGAAAGGTTAGGCGATCTGGTAGTAGTTGGGTATCAAAATCAATACCGGTTAACGCAACCAATGTCCATACTAAAACTAAGGCTGATAACCCAGCAGCACTGACCCCAAACTGATAGATGACCAATATTGACAGCAATGCAGTCACTAGCTCAACCACAGGGTAACGCAGGCCAATATTGGCTTTACAGTCTGAGCAGCGCCCTCGTAACACTAGCCAGCTTACTAAGGGTATGTTTTCGTACCACTTTATTTTGTGCGCGCAGTGAGGACAGCGTGACGCTGGTCGACTCAACGTAATAGGGGTGTCCGCTGCGACGATATCGGTCAACGGTACGGTATGCTCTTGCGGCATGTCTGCTTGCTGAGACATAAATTCACTGCATTCTTGACGCCAGCTATAGATCATCATCAGTGGCATACGGTGAATCGCCACATTTAAAAAACTGCCCACACAAAGGCCCAACAGGCCAAATACGACCAACGCTGCCGTCATATCACTTTGTAGTAATTCTATAAATTGCATTAAGTAGCTGTCCTTTCCGTCATCTTTAACCTACTACTGCACCCATTTGGAAGATTGGCAAGTACATCGCAATCACCAAGCCACCGACCAATACCCCCAACACAGCCATAATCATAGGCTCCATTAAGCTGGTCAAGCCATCAACCGCATTGTCGACTTCGTTTTCGTAATAGACCGCTACTTTATCTAGCATTTCTTCTAGACTACCAGACTCTTCACCGATACCGACCATTTGAATGGCCATACTTGGGAATAAATTGGTAGAGCGTATCGAGAATTGTAATTGTTGCCCAGTAGATACATCATTTTTAATTTGCTGCGTGGCATTATAAAAAACGACGTTATTAGTGGCGCCAGCAGTCGAATCTAGCGCATCAATAAGAGGTACACCAGCCGCAAAGGTAGTAGATAGGGTACGAGCGAAACGCGCGATAATGGCTTGATAAGCAATGTTGCCAAATATTGGTATTTTTAAGATTGCACGGTCTAAAAAGTCTCGGAATTTTTTAGAGCGTTTTTTGGCTTCTGAAAAACCAATAATCGCCCCACCAATGAGAATAATCAAAACAAACCACCACGCTTGCATCCACTCTGACATGCCAACGACCATTTGGGTAAAAGCAGGCAACTCTGCGCCAAAAGATTCGAATAAGTCTGAGAATACAGGGACTACTTTGATTAGCAAAATCATGGTAACGATAACGGCGACAACGATGACCGCGATAGGATATTTCACCGCTTTTTTAATTTTTGCTTTTAGTAGCTCACTTTTTTCTTTATAGGTGGCAACCCGTTCTAGCATGGTCTCAAGCGCACCTGATTGCTCACCAGAATCGACAAGCGAGCAAAAGAGATCGTCAAAATAGCGAGGATGCTTGCGCAGGGCAGAGGCAAAAGTCCCGCCAGCTTCGATATCGGCTTTTATTTTTAAAACCAACTCTTTCATACTGGGATTATCAAGGGAGTCCGCGACAATCTCAAAGGACTGGGTCAATGGCACGCCAGCTTTCATCATGGTCGCCAATTGGCGGGCAAAGATAGCAATATCGATAGGTTTGATGGGTTTTTTAAAGGTATAAAGCGGCTTCGGTTTTTTCTTAATACCTTTGACGGTTATGCCTTGTTTGCGCAGAGTAGCTTTTGCTAGCTCTAAGCTACGACTGGTCGTTTCACCTTTTACTTTTTGGCCGCGTCGATTTACCCCGTCATAGACAAAGTCTAACAGCATGTCGGTCTTTGCTTTTGCCATGATACTACCCTCAAAATTTGTCTAATATAAATATTGCAAAGATGTACAACGATGCCAGACTTATTACACAAAGATGGCATACTTTATTTTAACGTAAAAAACCAGTATAACTCTGTTTTATTTTTAAGTACATCTGAGTGGATATTATTGCTTATTTATAAAAGCCAATCTATTAAATCTAAAAGCTATCGATACTGAAATTTCTACCACCGTTATTTCTACTTTTAGCATTTACGATTATTCAGAGGTGACACGCATCATCTCTTGAATACTGGTCACGCCTTGCAATACCTTCAAAATACCAGAACGGCGCAAGTCTCGAAAACCATTTTTGAGAGCGGCATCTTTGATATCTATCGCGTTGCCGTCTTCCATGATAATCCGAGAAATATCAGGGCTGACTTTCATCACCTCATAGATACCTACGCGGCCTTTATAGCCTTCGCGACATTCGTTACAGCCTACCGGTTCATAGATCACATTGCCTGGGTTGTCTAAATCGGTGTCATTAAAGCCAAGCTCAAGCAAGCTTTGCCGTGGGACATTGATGGGTTTTTTACAGTTTTTACATAAGCGCCTTGCTAGGCGCTGGGCGATGACCAAGTTTACTGACGTGGCAATGTTAAAGGAAGCCACACCCATATTGCGTAGACGGGTCAACGTCTCTGGTGCTGAGTTAGTATGGAGAGTCGAAAGTACCATGTGTCCCGTTTGCGCAGCTTTAATCGCAATCTCTGCCGTTTCAAGGTCACGAATCTCACCCACCATGACGATATCAGGATCTTGACGTAAGAATGACTTCAGAGCATTGGCAAAGGTCAGACCAACCTTAGCGTTCACGTTGACCTGATTAATGCCTTCGAGGTTAATCTCGACTGGATCTTCAGCAGTGGAGATATTCGTTGCACCCGTGTTTAGAATATTAATACCGGTATATAGCGATACCGTTTTACCGGAACCCGTCGGTCCGGTAATCAGCAGCATACCTTGCGGTTTATGCAAAGCTTCCAAAAACATTTCTTGTTGGTCAGGCTCATAGCCAAGGGCTTCGATGCCGAGCATAGCGGATGACGGGTCCAAAATACGCAACACAAGTTTTTCACCAAACAGGGTCGGTAATGAGTTGACCCGGAAATCGATGGCTTTATTTTTAGATATTTTAAGCTTGATGCGTCCATCTTGCGGTATGCGGCGCTCTGAGATATCCATCTGTGACATTACTTTTAGCCGCGCTGCGATTTTGCTGGCAAGTTGCACGGGCGGGTTGGCCATTTTTTGCATGACACCGTCGACACGAAAGCGGACACGAAAGGTTTTTTCATACGGCTCAAAATGTAAATCTGAGGCACCCATACGGATGGCATCGACCAACATTTTATTGACAAATTTTACGACAGGGGCTTCATCAACACTGTCGCTAAGCTCAGTTTCACCCTCTTCTTCACCATCATCAAAATCTACATGTAAGTCACTGCTAGAAAAGCTATCAAAACTTTGCATGGTATCGGCATAAAGATTTTCAATGCGTTTTTTTAGCTTATCTTCTTCGACGACGATGGTTTCAATAGAGAGGCGAGAGTTAAAGGCAATCGCATCAATGGCATCTATACGGGTTGGGTCGCTTAAGGCGACAAATAAGCGCTGCCCACGTTTAAAGAGAGGCAAGGCATTAAACTTACGCACGATTTTTTCATCGACTAAGTCTTTTGGAATGACATCCAAATTGATTGCGTCAAGATCAAAGAGTGGATCACCAAAAGCTTGAGACAGCATTTGTGCTAGCTGATAAGCATTGGCCAATTTATTGTCTACCAAATAAGGCACGAGTCCGATCTGCTGCTGCTGTGACTCCGTCTGCGCAGTTTTCATATGCGCTTCGCTCACGACACCTTCGCTAATCAGCTGCTGGGCTAAACCACCATATTTATTGGCTGTAATAGACATAATAACCTCTCTTTGATATCGAATGTTTTGCTAAAACGCGCTTGCTAGGCATTGATGGTTTCCATGAGTAGCCTTTTATCATTAATTATCGCTAACGCTTGTTATAACCGTTTGAGATAAATAATTTCAAGCGGTTGCCATTTTTTAGTATTAATAACACCGTGTGGAATTGATATTGTTTTAACGGTTATATTTTTTAAAAGCTATATAGAACATACCTTATATATATAAGGTATGCCGCTATTTAAAATATCTCACCCTTAACTTAGACCATGAGGCATTAATCTACAGAGCGCCACAACTGAATAAAATATAATGAAAACAGGATGACCGTAAAAGCCATTCTGCTGCAGGTCGCACTATACTATAGCACTTGTGAAATATTTGTTATACTGGCGCGCATATAAGCCAAATTGGCAGGAATACATGAGACAAGGTAGATGAGTATGCAAGCTTGGGTAATTGGCAATTGGAAGCAGAATCCAGCAACGAACCACGACGTCAATGCGCTACTAGATGACTTATTAACTGCAGTTAATACTGAAGAGCAAGTGGTCAAAAATAGCTGCAGGTTAATGGTGGCTCCCAGTTGTATTCACTTAGCTGCTGTCAGCGCCCGCTTAAAAGATACCTCAGTGCTGTGTGCCGCGCAAGATATTAGTGCGCATAGCGCGAACACTGGTGCGTATACGGGGGATTGTTCTGCGCAGCAAGTTGCTGATGCTGGCGCAACTTGGACGATACTTGGTCACTCTGAGCGCCGTCAATACCATCAAGAGACTCATGAAAGCTTGCTGCAAAAGCTGACTCATGCGTTGACGCAAAATTTGGGCGTAGTATTTTGTATTGGTGAGACCCAAGCACAATATGACGATAAGCAAACACTGGCGGTCATTGATACTCAATTATCTGTTGTAAAGGATTTACTCGCGCAACAGCCCGAGCTTGCTGCTTCATTATCTGAGCGCTTAATCATTGCCTACGAGCCAGTATGGGCGATTGGGACGGGCAAAGTACCAACAGTGGCAGAGGTTAGCGCCATGCATCGACATATTAAGCAAACCGTCACAGGCTTTGCTGAGTCGTTAGAAGCAATGACTGTACTGTATGGTGGTAGCGTCAATGCTGATAACGCCGATAGTTTTGCGGCAGATCCCATGATAGATGGTGCATTGGTTGGCGGTGCTTCATTAAAAGCAGACAGTTTTCTGATGATTGCCAACGCTTTTAGTCGCGCGCTTGGTTAGGGTCAGGTGATGAAACAGCTATTTAATCGCTAACTTGTCGAAAAAATGTCTTTATCAGTTGGCAAAAGTAGGTTTAACAGTGCCCTTGCAATCGTGTACAATGCGCCTTATTTATATAATCGATTTGGCAGCATTACAAGTTAGTTGCTAACACTATTAACTTTAAGATTTATTTTCCGTTATCTGTCGTCATTACGCGGCAAAAGAGGCCACCATGTTTACGTTTATATTAGCCCTGCATATTATCGTGGCGATTGCCATGATCGGCTTGATCTTGATACAGCATGGTAAAGGGGCAGATGCTGGGGCTTCTTTTGGTGCTGGCTCGTCAGGTACGGTATTTGGTGCCGCAGGAACTGCCAACTTTTTAACACGTGCGACTGCAGTATTGACAGTCATATTTTTTATCACCAGTATGACCCTGGCTGTTCATGCACGTAAGCAGGCAGAAGATCAGTTTCGTTTAGATGTTCCTGTTTCAGCTCCGCAAACGCCGCGCCCATTAACGCAAAATCCTGAGTAAGTGTCTTTTAAGTAGGCAGTGCTTGCTATTTTGGCACGTTAGATTTACAATGCCTTTCTGTTTTCGCAAGACCTTATCTATTGATGCCGACCTTAAGCATTATTTACAGTAGATTAAACGTTAGAGAACAGAGTAGCAAAATGCGATTGTGGTGGAATGGTAGACACGCCATCTTGAGGGGGTGGTGGCGAAAGCTGTGGGGGTTCAAGTCCCCCCAATCGCACCAAGTTTTATAGACGTAGCATATAGCGTCAGGTTGGATTTTTTAGTAGAGAATACTTAATTTAGAATTTATTTAAAAAAAGTATTGACACTTCTACGAAACCTCCCTATAATATGCGTTCTAGATTGATGCGGGGTGGAGCAGTCTGGTAGCTCGTCGGGCTCATAACCCGAAGGTCGTTGGTTCAAATCCAGCCCCCGCTACCACTTTTTATACTGATGTTTTGTACACTAAATTTGTCAGTGCCGATTAGCCCACCATTATGTTTGTGGGTTTTTTTGTATCTGTGAGTCAGGGTTGTCGCGGTATCTGCCCTACTTATGCTAAGCTCTATGCACATAGAGTACGATACTTACTATTCATCTACTTACCGCCACTTGCGTGACTATTCGCAAGCGACGCTGCCTTTTACTTCATACTCTTTTATTGATCATTTTGCTTTATATATAATAAGCACATTCATCAGCTGAGCTTGATGTTCCTAGGTAATGTCCCTATATATAGTAGATGTCAACCGAATATAATACTGAGCTAGTGCTATTATATAATAGATAAAACACCTAACGATTGCTGTGAGCCTCGCAAATAAAAAAGTAATAAATAAATAACGTGGTTCATTAAGTACGACAGATAAGTAAATAGGAAAATATAAATAAATTATGAAGCTTTCGACTAAAGTTGCAGAACTAACTACTATTATTGCCCCTGCGGTAGCTGCATGTGATGTGGCGCTGTGGGGCGTAGAGTTTACCCCACAAGGCAATCGCTCGTTATTGCGTATTTACATTGAAGCTTTACCTGAAGAAAAAGCACAGGATAAGCAGGTAAGTATCGAAAACTGTGCTGCGGTTAACCATCAGGTAAGCGGCATCCTAGAGGTGCATGATCCTATTGCTGGTGAGTTCATTTTAGAAGTCTCCTCACCTGGTTTTGATCGGGCGTTCTTTTCAGATGACCAAATGTATGATTACGTCGGTCAGACTGTGAGCTTGCGCTTGATACAAGCCATTGGTGAAGGCGATAAAAAACGCCGCAAAGCAACAGGTACTTTAGACAGTATCGATGCAACGTCTTTAAAATTGACGTCTACCGATGGTGAACAGTTTGAGATTGCTTTGAGTAACATTGATAAAGCCAACTTGATTTATGAAGATGTCTAATTTTAATATTCAATGGTAACGCAATTCAGTATTAATCAATATTTTGACCCCTAAATAGGGCATGACTGACGATGACAACACAACGTCAATATGCCAATTATAAAATTTAAGTCAATTATAAAATGATAGGACAGGTATAGCATGAGTCGTGAAATCTTAACGGTAGTAGAAACTGTCAGTAATGAAAAGGGCTTAAATCCTGAAGATATCTTTGAAGCCATAGAAGACGCTTTGGTGGTATCAACCAAGAAAAAAGTCTATACCGAACAGCCAGAAGTAGAGGTGCGGGTATCAATTGATCGTGCAACTGGCGATTATGATACATACCGTTATTGGACAGTGGTTGCCGATGAAGACCATGAAATGCCAGCCTGTCAGCTTGCTATTACCGACCTTGATCAAGAAGAATGGTCAATTGGTGATATTAAAGAAGAACAGATTGAATCCATTGAGTTTGGTCGTATTGCTGCCACGCAAGCCAAGCAAGTTATCATTCAAAAAATACGTGAAGCTGAGCGTGCGCTAGTAGCAGACGCTTTTGAACCACGTGTTGGTGAAATGATGTATGGCGAAGTAAAAAAACAAACACGCGATGGCTATATTATTGATTTGGGTGATAACGCCGAAGGCTACTTATCACGTGATCAGATGCTACCACGTGAGCAATTACGAGCGAAATCTCGTATCAACGCCATTTTATATCATGTAAACCGTGAAAATCGTGGTGCCCAGTTATTATTGTCGCGCACTCATCCTGAAATGCTCTCGGCATTGATGCAAAAAGAAGTGCCTGAGATTGCAGAACAAATCATTGAAATTCGTAACGTTGCTCGTCTGCCAGGTACTCGTGCTAAAATAGCCGTCAAAACCAACGATCATCGCATTGATCCGGTTGGCGCTTGTATCGGTATGCGTGGTACGCGTATTCAAGCGGTTCAGCAAGAGTTGGATGGTGAGCGTATTGATGTGGTGGTTTGGTCAGATGATCCGGCTCAATTCATTATTAGCTCTTTAGAGCCAGCAGATGTTAGTAGTATCATCCTAGATGAAGACATGCAGACCGCTGATATCATTTTTAGCACTAACGATCAGTTAGCGCGTGCGATTGGCTCACAAGGTCAAAACGTCCGTTTAGCGTCTGAACTAACGGGCTATAAGCTTAATATGATGCTTGAAGAAGAGTATCAGCAGCGTCAACAAAACGAATCGAAAGCGTTCATTGAATTGTTTTATGAGCGTTTAGAAGTCGATAAAGATTTAGCTCAAGCGCTTGTCGATATTGGCTTTACCAGTATTGAAGAAGTGGCTTATGTGCCAGTTGAGACTTTCTATGACATCGAAGGTTTAGACGACGAAGCGATTGACATGATTCAAGAACGTGCTAAAGAAGTCGTCATCGCTGATGAGCTAGTCAAACAACAAAACATGAAAGAGCCAAGTCAAGAGTTACAAGATCTTGAAGGAATGACCGTCAGTTGGGCTTATAAAATGGCTCAAAAAGACATCATTACTGTTGATGACTTGGCAGAACAAGCCGTCTTCGATTTAGAAGATATCGAAGGATTAGATACTGAAACCGCAGGAAAACTCATCATGAAAGCTCGGGAATCTTGGTTCAATGAATAAGCGGTAACTGCATATCGCTGTCTTTTAGTGATATGCTATCGATAATAAAGTGCTGGTATAAAGTCGCATAATACATGCAACCTAATCACCAGCCTTAACCCAATCATTTGTAGCCAACAACTGAATTGAACATATAGCAAATAATAGACAGTAGGTGATAATAAATGGCAGATAAGACCGTCAAAGAACTGGCAGATATGGTAGGCAAAACCGCAAGTGCTGTAAAACAGCAACTGGTAGATGCTGGACTGCCTGCTCGCGCAGAGGATGACCTAGTCACCGAGCTTGAGCAAGAGAAGTTGGTGACGTATTTAAAGCAAAGTCATGGTCAGCAAGATAAGCGTCGTATTAGTCTCAAGTCTAAAACAACGAGCACCGCGCGTGTGACCGGCTCTTCAGGTAAATCTAAGAGTGTCAATGTGGAAGTGCGTAAAAAGAAAGTATTCGAAAAGCCTGATCCAGAAAAAATGGCTGAAGAGTTGGCTGCGCGTGAGCAAGCGATGATTGAGTCGCAAGAACGTGCTGCTAAGGACGCTGAAGAGCGTGCTGCTACTAAGAAAAAATCTGAAGAGCGTCAAGCAGCAACCTTAGCTGCGATGCGTGCCAGCTTAGGCTCTAGCAAAAAATCAGACGATAAGAATGACGACATTTCTACTTCAGTTGTTGTGAAAAAGGGCGGCAAGACTACTATTGAAGTTAAGCCTAAAGAACAGCCGAAGAAAAAAGTTGCTGCTACAAAACCTAAAGTTGAAACAGCAGCTGAGCGTAAAGCTCGTGAAGTACGTGAAAAAGAAGAAAATCGTCTACGCGAAATTGAGACAGAAACACGCCGTGTTCAAGCTGAAGAAGCGCAAAAGCGCACACTTGAGCAAATGCGTAAAATGGCTGGTAAATATACGGATCAGCCTGCTGCTGAAGTTCGCAAAGATGAGCCATTGGCTGAAGGTCTAGTCGGTGACGCATTAGAAGAATCATTTGAAAAAGAACGTCGTGAAATCAAGCGCGGTGCAAGTAGCACTGGTGCTCGTGGTCGTCGTCGTAAAAATCAAGATGAGCGTGAGATCAAAAACCGTAAAAATGGTTTACGTTCAACGCAAGCGTCACAGCATAAGTTTGAAAAACCTGTTGAAAAAATTGTCTATGATGTCGAGATCAGTGAGCAAATTACTGTTGCAGATCTTGCCCAGCGTATGGCAGTTAAAGCCCGTGAAGTCACTAAATTACTCATGAAAATGGGTGAGATGGCTCGTGAGTCAGATACGATTGATCAAGCGACAGCCAGTTTGATTGTTGAAGAAATGGGTCATAACCCAGTACCAGTTAGTGATACTAAGGTTGAAGACGATCTACAATCTGCAGTCAATGAACGCAGCAGTAACGTGCAAACACGTCCACCAGTCGTAACTATTATGGGTCATGTCGACCATGGTAAGACTTCATTGCTAGATAAAATTCGTGAAACGAAAGTAGCGAATGGCGAAGCAGGTGGTATCACTCAGCATATCGGTGCTTATCATGTAAAAACCGGTCGCGGTGTGATTACTTTCTTAGATACCCCAGGTCACGCAGCCTTTAGTGCTATGCGTTCACGTGGTGCGCAAGCGACTGATATCGTTGTACTGGTTGTCGCAGCTGATGATGGCATGATGCCGCAAACGGAAGAAGCTATCGACCATGCACGTGCTGCTGGTACGCCGCTTATCGTTGCCATTAACAAAATGGATAAGCCGGGCGCTGATCCTGATCGTGTACTCAATGAGTTGACTGCCAAAGAAGTCGTCTCAGAAGAGTGGGGTGGTGACACACCAATGGCGCGTATCTCAGCCAAAACGGGTGAAGGTATTGACGAGCTATTAGAATATATCAGCATCCAAGCAGAACTAATGGAATTAGAAGCGCCGTTAGATGGTGCTGCGCAAGGTGTGGTGATTGAGTCAAGACTTGAAAAAGGTCGTGGTCCTGTCGTTAGTGTTCTAGTCAAAAAAGGCACACTAAAACAAGGCGACTTGGTTCTAGCGGGCGAGCATTACGGTAAAGTTCGTGCGATGACTGATGAACATGGTCAGCGTATTCAGTCAGCGGGTCCTTCCATCCCTGTAGAGATTTTAGGATTACCTGAAACACCTGCAGCTGGTAGCGAATTCTTAGTCGTTACAGATGAGAAAAAAGCCCGTGAAGTGGCTGATTTCAGAACCAATCGCGAGCGTGAACGTCAACTTGAGCGTCAGAACGCCATGCGCTTAGAGAGCATGTTCGATCAGATGGAACAAGGCAATGTGTCATTCTTGAACATTGTATTGAAAACTGATGTCCGTGGTTCGCTCGAAGCATTATTATCGGCACTAAATGAGCTGTCAACTGACGAAGTAAAAGTTCGCGTCATCAGTTCAGGTGTTGGCCCTATCTCTGAGTCTGATGTAACGCTTGCAGAATCTAGCGAAGCGGTATTGTTAGGCTTCAACGTTCGTGCAGACGCGACCGCACGTCGTAAAGCAGATGCAGCCAACATGGATATTCGCTATTACAGTGTTATCTATGGCTTGATTGATGATGTAAAAGCAGCCATGAGTGGAATGCTTGCGCCTGAACATCGTGAGAAAATCTTGGGTGTTGCTGATGTTCGAGAAGTGTTCCGTTCTAGTAAGTTCGGTGCAGCTGCCGGTTGTATGGTGGTTGAAGGTACAATCTATCGTAATAAGCCTATCCGTGTACTGCGTGATGACCAAGTTATCTTTACTGGTCAGCTGCAATCATTACGTCGCTATAAAGAAGACGTTAATGAAGTACGTACTGGGATGGAGTGTGGCCTAGCCGTTCGTGGTTATGATGTCGAAGCTGGTGATAAGATCGAAGTCTTTGAAATTCAAGAGTTCGAACGTACTATCTAAAGTCACCGCTCGATAGTAAGGTCTCTAATCATGCAAGACGCTTAATCAGCTGAGCATATTAGTATCTCCTTCATATCTAGCTGTACTTAGGCCTAGCAGGTACATCCTGCTAGGCCTTTTTTAACAAATATCAGCCCTTAAATGTATTAATAAGCAAACGGGCTAATCCATAAAAATAAGCCATATCAAATTAAGGTAATAATATGAACCAACGTTTACAGCGCTTATCCGATCAAATTCAGCGTGAGCTTGCTGTTCTTATTCGTGACGCAGTCAATGACCCGCGTCTAACTGGTTTTGTCACTATCTCTAGTGTCAAAGTCAGCCCAGACTTAGGGTATGCGGACGTTTATGTCACCATCATGGAGCCAGAGCTTAATGATGCGATGACCAAAACCAACCACGAAGAAAGCATCAAAGTGCTGAATAAAGCGGCAGGTTTTTTGCGTACCGAATTGAGCCATAGTCTCAAAACGCGTACGACACCACGTCTGCGCTTTCACTATGATGAAGTAACGGCTCGTGGCAACTATATGATGGACTTGATCAGTCAAGCGGTCATCAAAACTGAGCAGAATGAAGATGAAGTCGACAGCAAAGAAAATGATGATTAATGACAATGACTAGTCAACAAACAACGGATAAACAAAAAGTCTCTGGCGTTATCTTAGTTGATAAGCCGCAAGGTATGACGTCACAGCAAGTGGTCTCAAAAGTGAAGTATTTGTTTAAGTCTCCTGCACATGACAGCAAAAAAGCTGGTCATACAGGTACGCTTGATCCCATGGCCACTGGTCTATTGCCTATTTGTATGGGTGAGGCCACGAAGTTTAGCCATTATCAACTTGATGCTGACAAATCCTATCAAGCGACGATATTGCTTGGTAGCCAGACAGATACTGGTGATGCTGATGGTCAAGTCGTTGGACAGGTGTCTATTCCAACTTTTGATCAATCAATATTGGACAAGGTTGCTCAACAGTTTTTAGGGGCTCAGCAGCAAATACCACCGATGTATTCTGCCTTAAAAAAGGACGGTAAAAAGCTTTATGAGTATGCCCGTGCTGGTATCGAAGTAGAACGAGCGCCAAGAGATATTGTGATTAAGACCATTGATTTAAAAGCCATTGATAACGAGCAGATTCAATTGACGGTGACTTGTACCAAAGGTACTTATGTGCGCGTATTGGCAGAGGATATTGCCAAGATAATGGGCACATTAGGGCATTTAATCGCATTGCGCCGTACGCAGGTCGGAAAGTTTAGCATAGTGGAATCGATTTCTTTATCAGCGTTAGAGGCGCTATCGTTAGATGATAGACAGGCACAGCTCCTTGCTATTGATGCATGTGTCAATATCGAGGCTGAGCTTACATTGACTGCTGAACAGTATACCCGTGTCCATATGGGGCAGCGGTTGAATGTCTTTGAGCATCTTACTGATAATTTGCGCGATTATATTTCAACCAGTATTAGCCATCAGTCTTCTGTTTCAGAAAGCAATGACACCCCACTAGATAGCGATATCGTCAGTAGTGACGATGAACAAACATTGCTCCACGAGATAGCGGTAGATATACGCTTGCTAGATGAGCAAGGGGAGTTTATTGGATTGGGCGCTGTTAGTCTCAATGGCCGACTACAACCTAAGAAATTAATCCAGCGGTAGAGTTATATTTGCTAAGCTTTTCATAGTTCGTATGCTTCATGTGGCTATGAGCCAATTAATCCTCTTTATACTTACTAACAGTTTACACTAATCACATATCCTCACATTTTATTGCAGGTTTCACCTATGGTGAAACCTGTTTTTTTTGTACATTAGATAAGTCAGCTAGGGAAAGCTAGACAACATCATTGATACTATAAAAATAAAAAATACACTAATAAGAAAAATTTACAATAATAAAAAACGCTTAGGGAATAGTTTCAACAAGGAAATTTTTGCTACTGGAGTCTCAACACTAAATAACAACAAAGAAGTACTATAAAAACAAAAAGTACTCATAATAAAAAAAACAGATAAATCAATAATAGAATCACAAATATAAAGACGAGGAATATTATGAAAACGATCGCTTTCTTACTACACAATAATTTTGAACAAGCAGAGTATGAAGATGTTAATAACCAACTAAAAGAAAAAGGTTATAACACATTGCTTATTACTACTAACGAAGACAAAAAAGTTCAAGCGATGAATCAGGATGTCAATAAAGGTGACACTTTCACCGCTGACATCTTTGCAAGTGAGGCTAAAGTTGATGATTATGACGCGCTAGTAGTGCCAGGTGGTACTGTAAATGCGGATACCATTCGAGGCAATAAAGAAGCTCACAGTATAATCAATGCAATTAATGAAGCAAGTAAACCGTTGGCGGTTATTTGTCATGCACCTTGGGTACTTATTAACACGGGTATCGCAAAAGGTAAGACCTTAACGGCGTACCACTCATTGCAAACAGATTTGGAAAATGCGGGAGCAAATTTCGTTGATAAAACCGTACAAATTGACGGTAACTTAATTACTTCACGTAATCCAGATGATATCGAAAATTTCGTTGATGCTATCGATAAAGCCTTGTCTTAACTGGCTTTATCAGGCATTAACGATGAACATATAACATTAATCTACCAATAACTATAACCAACCATGATCGAGGAAAATATTATGTCAAACTCTAATCCAAACGATACCAAGCTTGAGCAACAACGTTCTGAATCAGCAACTGCAGCTCTTAAAAGCCAAACCGAAAATAACCATACTGAAGAGTCAGAAGCAGCGGCAGATCGTATTGCGGACAATTTAGAAAATGCTAAAAAAGACAAGTAGAGTATTTAAAGTGTCACTCATAGCTGGGTGACGCTATTACATTTTTTTAGCTTGGTATCAATAATTATAAAACTAAATAGTTCAGAAAATAATAACTTAGGAGCTAATATGAGTAATTCACCGAATAATATGGACGAGCAAGAAAAAGAGATTGAAAAGCTTGCAGAAGACATCAACCCTAGCGAACATGACACTCCGGATAGTTTAGCGGAAGTCACTACGGCAGCCCCTCTTGCTGATGATGAGCTAGGTGGTAATGCTACTGAGAGCGATGTGAAAAAGTAATACGCTAGAATTTTGTAATGGCTATGTTTGTAGTGGCTGTGAATGTACCTTAGATTATTATATTGGCAATTTATCTTGCCATGAAACTATTATGAAAAACTGCTGCTAGTTCAGCAGTTTTTTGGTATAATAACCGTCACATTTGAATTAAGATTTTAGATAAAGCAGGTTGCTGAACTTACTGTTTAAAGCAGATGATTGAGTTAGGCAATATTCCGCTGATATCTGGCTTGTTTTTAAGTGGTTTTTTATAACACATTGAGCTTGTCGTACACTAGGTCAACTCTAGTAATGCAGGGTTGTCCTGAATGGCGTACAAGTTACTTTATTTACTATTCTATAGCTTTTAAGATGGCTTAAATTTGAGTGCATCTTGGAGCTTTTAGCATTGCCGGAGATATTTATGCTAACTAATACTGATCGCGAACAAATCATTTCTCAATACCAGCGCGGCGAAAACGACACTGGTTCTCCAGAAGTTCAAGTAGCTTTGCTAAGTGCACGTATTAACGATTTGCAGAACCATTTTAAAGCACACAAAGCTGATAATCATAGCCGTCGTGGTCTTATCCGTATGGTTAACACGCGTCGTAAATTGCTTGATTACCTAAAAGGTAAAGATCTTGGTCGCTATACCACTCTTATTAGCCAGTTGGGTCTACGTCGTTAATTTAACGACAATAGTACGAGCGGTCGCTAAAATAACAAATGCCATCCTGTGGCGCTATTTTGAATTTTTTGCTAAACCGCTTGGAACTTGCTTGTTGCTATCGATAAAATAGATTTTTCTAAAACGGTGTGGAATAGTTTCACACCGTTTTTTTATGCTTGTTAATATAGATGATTAATCTCAAATATTTTCACGGTATAGTTTGAGAATTTTTTGTAAAACTAAGAGTTGACTCAATGCTGATTTGAGTCATATCTAGGGAAGACTATAAACAACAGCCCTGTTTTGCAATTAATTGGTCAATGGCTAGAAATCACTGTAAAATAATGCTTGGTCAGTTTTATGCCATTGCTACTATCTGTTGTAGTACCTTAGCAAAGATAGAAAAAACATCGTATATGTATGGTTGCTGCTTGGCATAAGCTTTGACTATATTGATGAAAAAACGAATTTGAACGACTAAAAATATGTAATAGTACGATGTCTACTGTAGACAAATGCATAAGATAGGCAGGTGACACTATCAGTCTCATCGATAGGACTTGCAGATAAGAGACTTGTTCCTCAGGAGCTAGAGACAAAGAATTTTAATGACAAATATCAGCGCGCTTATGACGTTGATATTATTTTCGTCAGTCAACATTAGGAAAATTATATGACAAATCCGACAATGTTCAATACTGTTAAACGTGAATTCCAATATGGCAGCCAGCAGGTTGTTATCGAGACAGGGCGTATCGCTCGTCAAGCCAACTCTATTTTAGTTCACATGGGTGGTGTTACTGTCCTAGTGGCTGCCGTTGTTAAGCCTGATGCGAAAGAAGGCCAAAACTTCTTTCCATTGACCGTCAACTATCAAGAAAAAATGTACGCAGCGGGTAAAATCCCAGGTGCTTATGGCAAACGTGAAGGCCGTGCGAGCGAGTTTGAAACATTAACGTCGCGCTTGATTGACCGTCCGATTCGTCCACTATTCCCTGAAGGTTATGTGAATGAAATTCAGATTACTGCGACGGTTGTATCGTCAGATAAGACTCAATCAGCAGATATCGCTGCATTAATTGGTGCTTCAGCGGCACTGGCTATCTCTGACGCGCCATTCAATGGTCCAGTCGCAGCTGCCCGTGTTGGCTTCATCAATGGTGAGTACGTACTGAACCCAACAATCGAGCAGCTCAAAGAGAGCGATCTTGATTTGGTTGTGGCTGGTACTAAGTCTGCCGTATTGATGGTTGAATCAGAAGCAGCAGAGCTTTCAGAAGATCAGATGCTAGGTGCAGTACTTTACGGTCATCAACAGCAGCAAATCGTTATTGATAACATTGCATCAATGGCTGAAGAAATCGGTACTGCTAAGCAGCAGTATAGCGCCCCTGAGCGTGATCAAGCGCTTACCAGCAGCATGAAAGAGCAGTTTGGCGAGCAAGTTGCTGACGCTTATACGATTACTGATAAACAAGCGCGCTACACTAAGCTTGACGAAATTAAGCAATCAATTATTGATACGCTTGCTGGTGATGCTGAGTCAGAAGCCTATGCTGATACGGTATCTGAGCTTAAAGAAATCTATAACGATCTTAAGTATCGTACGGTGCGTGACAATATCTTATCAGGTAAGCCGCGTATTGATGGTCGTGACCCTGAAACCGTTCGTGCGCTTGATGTGCAAGTTGGTGTATTGCCATATACGCATGGTTCAGCATTGTTCACACGTGGTGAGACGCAAGCATTGGTTACAACTACTCTTGGCAACAGCCGTGACGTCAACATGATTGACTCACTAGGTGGCACTATCCGTGATCATTTCATGCTGCATTATAACTTCCCGCATTTCTCAGTCGGTGAAACGGGTCGTGAAGGTATTCCAAAACGTCGTGAAATCGGTCATGGCCGTTTAGCACGTCGCGGTGTACAAGCAATGCTTCCAGATAGCGAACGCTTCCCGTATGTCATCCGTGTGGTGTCAGAGATTACTGAATCAAATGGTTCATCTTCTATGGCGTCTGTTTGTGGTGCAAGTTTGGCATTGATGGATGCAGGCGTACCAATTAAAGCCCCAGTTGCTGGTATCGCGATGGGTCTGGTTAAAGAAGGCGAGCGTTTCGCTGTACTATCAGACATCTTAGGTGATGAAGATCATCTTGGTGATATGGACTTTAAAGTTGCTGGTTCTAAAGACGGTATTACTGCGCTTCAGATGGACATCAAAATCGAAGGTATTACCCCTGACATCATGGAGCAAGCGCTTAAGCAAGCACATGCTGGTCGTATCCATATCCTAGATGCGATGAATAAAGTATTGCCTGAGAGCCGTACTGAAATCAATGCGCATGCCCCTAACTATGCCGTTATCGAAATCAATCCGGACAAAATCCGTGACGTCATCGGTAAAGGCGGCGCGATGATTCGTCAGCTAACGGAAGAAACTGGCGCAGTTATCGATATCGATGATGGTGGCACGATTCGTATCTTTGGTGAAAACAAAGCAGCAACCAAAGCAGCTATCGGTAAAATCGAAGCATTGACTGCTGAAGTTGAAGTGGGCAAAACTTACGAAGGTACGGTCGCTCGTATCGTTGACTTCGGTGCGTTCGTTAACGTCTTGCCAAACACTGATGGTCTAGTGCATATCTCACAAATCGCAGAAGAGCGCGTTGAGAATGTATCAGATTATTTAAAAGAAGGTCAAACCGTTAAGGTACTCGTACAAGACGTTGATAACCGTGGTCGCATTAAGTTGACTATGAAAGGCGTTGAGCAGGGTTCAACCCCAACTGCTGAATAAATATCTTCGCTTGATATAAAAAACCGCTTTGGGCTGTTAGTTAATAGCACTCAAGGCGGTTTTTTTATGGCTAAATAAGTATTTACATTTATATAGTCAGTGAAAAGTAATACCGAGACATCACGCACTGCTGAGATCAATTTTTCTTGCTTGCTTGCTTGCTTGCTGTGCCTGTGCAGACAGAGGCTACGAAAAATTAATATCAGCAGTATCGTAGCGTTTTTGGGGTATTTTGACTATATAGTCAAATTCATATAAATCCGCTATATCGTCATTCTCGCTAAGCATACTAATATATAACTTGCGCTCGGTTTCCTTGTATCGAAATTATTTGAATTCAACTATATCAGGTTGAATGTTGCTGTCTTCCTCCAATCTATTCAATGACATTTCATTTTAATAAAATCATACCTAAGCACTGACAATAAAAAATCCAACGCCAAACGCCCATTTCAAACGTTCAACATTGGATTGATAAAACTCTAGAATAATTGTTTAATTAACCAGAGTAACTATTCTTGATCTAACTTGTCGATCATACCCTGATATTTTTCTTTTTTAGCAGCGATCTTTTTGCGTCTTTCTTCAGCCGTCGCGACCAAATTTTTGGCAACGTCTAAGCTCTTATCAAAGGCCGCTAATTCAAGATCTACCGCATCCAATAGTTTGCCAAGCATCATAGCCGTCGCTTTTTCAGAGACATCCTGAGTCATACCACTAGCATCAGATTTAAAGTCGTCTTTCAGCTTTGACGCCCACTGATAAATGCCTGCCATGGTAATGCTAGATTTATCCTCTTGATCAGCATTATCTTTTTTGCTGGTCTTGTCTTTTTGATTAGACTTGCTGTCTTTGGTGTTTTTGTCAGACTGAGCGTCTTTATCGTCACTATTAGATTTGTCATCTTTATTAGATTTTTGATTTTTATCAGAATCTTTATTCTTACTTGCTTTATCTGACATATCACTTTTAGCAGTACTATCGTCTTTAGCTTCCTCGTAGTCATGCTCAGCGTTGTACGCTTCAAAGTCGCCGTCCTCAAATACCACGGTATCCTCTCTGACCACTTCTACGCCAGTCACTGCTTTATTGTTGGTAGATTTTTTTGAATTTTCAGCAGCATCGTTTTTTGCATTGTTGTTTGACATAGCTTGTTATCCTTATTTAAATTTGAATGTAATAAGTTTTTATAGTATTTGCCTATAAAATGGATACTAAGCTAAGCGCATTTTTTTATCAATATATGGATATAAATATACCGTTTAATGCCTACAGGAAGATACATGCCATGGTTTAAAGCATTAAACGGTAACAATTGAGCTGCATGTGATAACGAAGAAAATATTAAATTTTCTTAATCATTATTAATAGGGTTGTCAGCAATAAACTGAGCCAGTAGCTCAGCCAATTTTTCGCCTTGGTCTTCTTGTAAGAAATGACCACCGTTAATAATAGTGCTATGGTTTTGACCTTTAGTTCCAGGGATAAGTTTTTGCATGATTCGATCACCACCACCAGTGACAGGGTCAGAATCGCTAAACAGGGTAATGAAAGGTTTATTAAACTTGCCAAGCTCGCCCCAGGCGGCACGGTTTTTTGTTGAAGCAGGATCGTCCGGTGTGGTCGGTACTAGTATGGGGAACTGTCTTGCACCTTCTTTATAGGATTCATCAGGGAAGGGTGCATTATAAGCATCGATTACTGCCTGTGATAGTTCGGTCGTAGTGCCACTATTAATAATGCTGCCGACATGAAACTTCGGAGTATCTTGTGAGAATTGCTGCCACTTGCGGAAGCTTTCTCCTGGATCGTGATCTCCTGTGGGGAGCATGGTATTGCCAGCTGCTACTCGAGCAAATCTATCTGGATTTTCTGCCACGAGACGTAGACCAATTAGGCCACCCCAGTCTTGACAAAATAATGTGATATTTGTTAAATCTAACTGATCAAGTACGGATTGCATCCAGTCGACATGGCGCTGGTAGGTATAATCCGTACGGGCGGCAGGTTTATCTGAGCGGCCAAAACCAGGGAGATCTGGCGCGATGACACGATGTCCAGCCGCTGTCAGTATCGGTATTACTTTACGATATAGATAACACCATGAAGGCTCGCCATGTAGTAGTAAAATCGGATCGGCATCCTTGGGACCTTCATCGAGATAATGTACACGCAGCTCACCGCCTTCGCCATCATCGACCATCATATAATGCGGCGAAAAACCGTAATCGGGTAGGTTTTCAAAGCATGAATCGGGGGTTCTAAGTATTTTCATAGGGTATCCTTATCCTTATAATAAATAACCGTGCTTTCTCAAACAGTAAACACTCATTTAGCATAGCATTCAAGCCATTATCGGTGTCATGTTTTTTGAATGTTAAAGATTGTGCTATGCACCAACAAACGTTCTATTTGTTCTTAGATCTCGATACTTTTGGGTACGTGCACATCAATACGCAGCTTAGGAAGGTCTTGTAGTTTCTGCGTCAGTAAAGGCAAGATATCGAGATGCCAGTCTAATGGCAATGAGTTTGCGACGTTCGATTCAGGAGGCGAACTGCCTACAGTACTGTGTAAATGACTATCGATAAGCGGGCGGGCAAATAGGGCAATTCTGCGGATGCCTTGATGGCGAATAAGAGGAATAAGCTGATGGTGCAAGTCTGTTAAAGCGTCAGTGAGCCAGCGCGACCGCGTCGGATGATAAGGGTGATCTGAGATAACAAGATTGGCAATATAACTGGGTTGATTACCATTACTGCTGACGCCAAGGCCAGACTGTTCTCGTGTGCGTTTGTGGAGTAAACAGCTACCAGCGTTTAGACTACCGTCACGGCACGCGCGACGATAGTGATGGTAGTTATCAGCGAATAGCGTCTTGGTTCGTGCGAGGATAGGGTCGAGCAGGATGCCAGCAGTATTAACTGGTAAGATAAGTAATTGGGCACTGCTATTTAAAATAGGGGCATGCGTCAATTGTAGATTCGCCATTGTCAGCCCCTTCAAAAAATAGTATGTTTATTCTACCTTAGCTTGTACGGTACTTTCTGCTTCTAATTGTGCGATTTGTTGTTCGAGCAAGGCAATTTGATCTTCCTTCATATCCGTCAATTTTTTATTCATCGCTAATTGCTCAGCTGCCAGCTTTTCTTGGGCAGCCCAGCGTTTACGCTCATCTTCTAAGCGATCAATTTCTTCTTTGGCCAGACTATCCGTCTTTGGTAAAGGAGCGCTTAAGATCGTAGCAGGTTTTGGTACTTGACTATTTAAGTTGTCAGCTGTATCAGTGGTGGTCGCATTCTGATCAAGGGCAGTCGCTTCACTCATTATAGCGTCATCACTATTGACTTCACTGAGGACATTTTCTGCTGGCATAGCAGCAGACTGTGCAGCCTCGTTTTGCTCAGCGATTGATGGTGAGCTGCTGCCAGTTTTGCTAGTCTCAGGTACAGATTGTGCCCAAACTAAATAGCCGATAACAATGAATAGCAGTGCCAATATAATCGCCATCCAGATTCTACGGCGCGATTTAGCAGCTTTTGCTTTTTCACGTTTGCTCAACAAAGGATGCTTTTTTTTATTTTTCATACTACGGTCAATTTATGTCAAAGATATAAGTAGCCATACTATAGCAAACTCAAAATAAAAAGCCTATCTATTGCTAGATAGGCTTAAAGTACTGTTAAATAATAAAGCACTTAAAAAACTTTTAAGTATCAGCATCAGTATCAGTATTATTTGTTTGCTTAAGTTTTAAATTTTACCGTACCACTGGTGCCTGTCGCCATCGCATCACGAGCGAGTTGGTCTTCCGCATGATTTTTGGCACTGATGGCATCAGGGTCAGGTCGATGTTCTGCATGGCTACATTTAGTACATTCAATATACTCATCAGGCACAGGCGTCGTAATATTTACCTGTACCACCGCGTCCATCGCCTGACATTTGGGACAGCGGACGCCTGCCAAAAATCGGCGCTTTGGGCGTGACGATTGATAACGCATCTAAATAACCTCGCGATTGCTTTTGGCATTGGCGGCATCGACGTTTTTAACATCGCTAAAGCCACTGTGGCGCAATAAGGCATCGATGCTGGCACTGCGACCACGGAAGTTTTCAAAGTTAGTCTTGGCAGGGAAGCTACCACCAACCGACAAGATACTCTCACGGAAAGCTTTACCGGTCACTGGATTAAAAATACCTTCTTCTTCAAACCTACTAAAAGCATCTGCAGACAATAGCTCTGCCCATTTATACGAGTAATAGCCAGCCGCATAGCCACCTGCAAAGATATGACTAAAACCATTGGCAAAGCGGTTATAGTCAGGCGTTTGCATGATGGCTATGTCGTTACGAACCGTATTTAAGGTTGCCAAGATACCATCATAATCAAGTGCTGGCGTGTGTGAATGAATCAATAAGTCGAACAGTGAGAACTCGATTTGACGCAGGGTTTGCATGCCACTTTGGAAGTTTTTTACTGCCAGTAAGGCTGCAAGTTTGTCTTTAGGCAAGGGCTCGCCAGTCTCGACATGACTACTAATCAGCGCAATACCTTCAGCATCCCATGCCCAGTTTTCCATAAATTGACTGGGCAGCTCGACTGCATCCCACTCAACACCATTAACACCTGCGACATCACCGACTGTCACTTGCGTTAAAAGATGATGTAGCCCATGACCAAACTCATGAAACAAGGTCAGTACTTCATCATGGGTTAATAGGCTTGGTTTGCCATCGAGGGCAGGCGTGAAGTTGCCGAGCATAAAGCAAACCGGTAGCTGCTGATGGTCTTGCTCATCATAGGTATAACGCGACTGAAAACCACTCATCCAAGCGCCGCCGCGCTTACCGCTGCGAGCAAATAAATCAAAATAAAAGCCGCCAAGCAAGTTATCGTCAGCATCAAACAACTGATAGAAGCTTACCTCGTTGTGCCAGCGCGATACAGATGTGCTCTCACTATCTGTCTTATCACTACTTTGCTCTTGTACTTTGATACCGTATAGGCGCTCTACGATGGCAAATAAGCCGTTAATCACTTTTGGTAACGGGAAGTATGGGCGTATCTCTTCTTGTGAAAGACTAAACTCACTTTGTTTTACTTTTTCAGCGATATAAGCACTGTCCCAAGGCTGCAAATCATCAATGCCATAATCTTGCGCATATTTTTGCAGTTGCGCTAAATCCTGCTTAGCAGCTAGAGTGGCTTGCGTGGCCAAATTGCGCAAAAAGGTTTCTACTTCTGCCACGTTATCTGCCATTTTAGTCGATAGTGAGACTTCTGCATAATTGTCAAAACCTAATAGCGTGGCTTTTTGCTCACGTAATTGTAGGATCTGACCCATGATATCGGCGTTATTCAGTGACTCGCCTTTTTTATTTGTATGACCATCAAATTCTGAGGCACGCGTGACGTAAGCATGGTACAACGTCTCACGTAGACTGCGGTCGTCAGCATGA
Organism: Psychrobacter glaciei; assembly: GCF_014652895.1. Classification (GTDB taxonomy): domain Bacteria; phylum Pseudomonadota; class Gammaproteobacteria; order Pseudomonadales; family Moraxellaceae; genus Psychrobacter; species Psychrobacter glaciei. The sequence continues at coordinate 480,818 of NZ_BMZR01000002.1, read as the reverse complement.
GTCATGACCGCAAGGTAAACGGGGATATTTAAACTTGCCACATAGTAAGGCGTCGGCAACGCATCGATATCTGCTTGCGTGAGGGCGCCGCTGGCAAGCTCACGGGCTTTATACTGTTCGCCCGCGTCTGCCAACAGTGCCAAACCACTTTCGGTCAAGCCTGTTAGTTGCTCTTGCTTAAGTGGTAAGAAGTAGGCTTGGGTAGCATCCAATATATTGTCTGAGAACGTCGCTGATAAGGTTGAGAGTTCACTTTGAATAGCGGCGAATTGTTCTTGCTCAGCTCTAGGTAACGCCACACCTGACATCTCAAAGCTTCTAAGCGCAAGCTCAATGGCACGAGCGCGCGCAGGCTCAAGCGCTGCAAAAAATGTTTTATCATTCACGATAGCTTGATAACGACTAAATAGCGGCTGATGCTGCCCCACACGAGTGCCGTAAGCAGACAGCTTAGGCAGTAGCTCATGATGCACATGACGAATCTCATCATTGCTCATCACGCTATTGAGATGCGACAAAATACCCCAACTGCGATCTAATGCTAGATTGATATGATCAAAATTCATCACATCGCTCAGAGCTTGCTCAGCAGTGACATCAGCAGGACTGTGGTTGCTGTCAGTATGGGCTGTCATTTCATCTAAAAAAGCATTGGCATCGTCTATCGCGCTAATGACTTGGCTTTGTAATGCACTTGGTGAAACATTGGCAAAATCGACAAGGCGTAAATCTGGAGAAATAGGTGTCATAAAGGTATCCGATATCTGATATTAGTGAATAAATTATTATTGGTTGAATATGGTTTGGTATAAGTGATTTGCATGATGTCACACACAGAGTATAAAAGGCTGTCAGTTACTTTTTTATTTTGCGGTCTTATACCTATCTTATATAAAAGATGGGTTCATTTAATGAAAATGCAACCTACTCACTGACAATATGGAAAGTAAAGCGAGGAGATGGTCGATATTAAATATGTTTAAATGAGATAAACCTACCTTTATCTAACAACATAGATTGTCCTACTTACAAAGCACTATCATTTGCTTGCAAATTGACCCTACAGCGAGTGAGGTTTGACTGTTAGCATCAAGGGAATGGAATAAAAATATCAAACCCTATTGATAAACGATTTATAGAAAAAATGACTCATAGAAAAATTAACAACGTTGAAAGTAAATGATAATAAAACAAGGAGCAGTATATGAAAGCGACTCTTAAAAGTTTACGTGAAACTAAAGCCAATCCAGCGGTCAGTATCTTTGTTAAGACACATCGAGCGCATCCAGCCAATGAGCAAGATCCAATCGCTCTAAAAAACCAGCTAAAAGTCGTAGAAGATCGCTTAACTAAAGAATACGACAAGAGTACGTCGACAACTATCTTAGATAAGATTCACGCTAAGACCAGTGAGTTAAACCACAATTATAATCTTGATACCTTAGCCATATTTGCCAGTACTGACGATGTACAAGTGATCCGTATGCCCATCGATACCACAGAGCGGGTTGTGATTTCAGACAGTTTTGCCACTCGTGACCTAGTTCGTGATATGGCAAGTGCCGTTCACTACTATACAGTCGTGCTGACCCGTGATAAGGCTCGCCTGATCGAAGCATCAAATGATCGTGTCATCAGAGAGTTTGATAAAGATGACGATGCACAAAACAATATGGAAAGCATCGCATTCCCTGTCGAAAATAATGGTCTGCATACGACAAGTGACGGTGGCTCTGATCGTTCTGCGAGTAATGAGAGCAGCCATCTAAAAGAGTACTTTAACCAAGTCGATAAGAGCGTACAAGAGCTGTGGGGCGAGCATAAAATGCCTCTTGTCATCGTTGGCGATGCGAAAAACATCGGCTACTACAAAGAAGTCTGTGATCGTCCAGACAATATCATTGCCACGGTATCAAACGCCACCAATCTAGAAGATGGCAGTGCACAGCATATCGTCGATAGTGTACAAGAATCTGTAGAAGGATATCGTACGTCATTGCATCATGCTGCTTTGGGCGAGATTGATAAAGCCCGCGGTGCCAACATGTTACAGACGGATTTGCAGGAAGTATATCGTAGCGCATTCCAAGGTGCTGGCGAGACCCTTTATGTACGCCGTGGCTATATACAATCTGCCAAAATTGATGAAAAAGCACAAACATTAAGTCTTGCTAATGATGCTACCGCAGAAGGCGTCACTGATGATGCGATTGGCGAAATCATTGAGCATGTGATTCATAATGGTGGCGAGGCTGTGTTTATGCCGCAAGACATCATGGGTGAAGACCAACCGATTGCTCTAGTGACTCGCTACTGATTCAAAAAAACTGGCTATCAATGATGTTCATCGACGAATTCGCCATTGATAGCATATAGGTATAATATGAGAGCATTGGTTCAGTATGAGCCAATGCTCCTTTTACATTGATGCACTTCTACATTACTAATTGGCCACTCGTTTTTGATGATAAGTTTTTATGCAGTGCTATCAACTTTTACTATCCAAATACTGAGTTTATGACTGAATCTATGACTACCACCTCTTTTGTTCTAACCAGCTATAACATTCACAAAGGCATGTCGCCTATGAATCGTCAAGTGAAAATGCAAGGTATTGCCCATGCGCTTGAAGTCATAGAGTCCGATGTGCTGTGTTTGCAAGAGGTGCAAGGTCAAAACCTCAAGCGCAATATGCAATACAACGAATATCCTGACCAATCACAGCATGAGTGGTTTGGTGAGTATCTGCAGCTGCAAAATAGCTATGGCAAAAACTCAGAATATGAAAACGGTCATCATGGTAATGCTGTGCTCAGCCGATTCCCGTTAGATCCAAAACACAATGTCAATATTACCGTCAATAAGCTTGAGCAACGCGGCGTCTTACACTGTGAGGTACAGCCTATCGGTTGGGAGCGACCTGTCGTGGTATTGTGTGCGCACTTGAATTTGTTTGAGCGCGATCGTCTCAAGCAATATGAAGCCATTGCCAACTATGTGCGCAATGAGATTGCGCCTGACCAACCGCTTATTTTGGCAGGCGATTTTAACGATTGGAAAAAACTGTCTTGTGATAAGTTGGCGTCCAGTCTCGGCATGACCGAAGCTTTCAAGCATTGTCACGGCAAGCTGTCGCCCACCTTTCCAGCCAAGCTGCCCGTCCTCAGCTTAGACCGTATTTATGTACGTAATCTAAGTATTAAGGATGCATGGGTACACACTGGAAAACCGTGGTCAACGCTATCCGATCATTTGCCCATCAGTGCTGAACTGATGTTGCCATAACGCAAACCATCTACTGAAACGCAAACAATTGACTAAAAAATAAAATAATAGAAACCCACAAGGATGATGAACCATGTCTAATACTCAAATACCAACCACTCAACAGGCGGTACTTATTCGTGAGTTTGGCGAACCTGACGTTATGAGTTATGAGGATGGTGTTGCTGTTCCTACTTTGGCGGATGAGCAAGTCTTAGTAAAAGTAGCCTACGCAGGCATTAACCCCGTTGATTACAAAACCCGTCAAGGAAAAGGGTGGGGCGCTGATAATATTCGTAAAGATAAATTTGATCATGATCAGCCAGCGATTTTAGGCTTTGATATGTCAGGAGTGGTAGTCAGTAGCAATAGCGAACAGTTTGCTGTTGGTGATAAAGTCGCCGCCTTGACTTTCAATGGTGGCTGCTATGCTGAGTATGTGGCAGTCGATGCCAAATTGCTTGCCAAAGTGCCAGAGTCAGTCACATTAGAGCAAGCAGGTGCGCTGCCTTGTATCGGACAAACGGCGCTACAATTTGTAGAGTTTGCTGATATCAAAAAAGGTGAGCATGTCGTCATAAATGCACCAGCAGGCGGCGTCGGTCATTTGTTGATCCAGTTGCTCATGAATAAGGCGGCGCAAGACAATATCAAAGTAACGGTAATTTGCTCGCCAGAAAAGTACGCCAAGCTCGATGCGTTAATAGACAAATCCAAGCTGACGAGCTGGATTGACTACACTAAAGAGGAGGCATTTCCTGACTTGCAAGCCGATGTGCTACTTGACTTGGTCGGTGGGGATGCAGGGGTACGCGCGCTTGATGTACTCAAATCTGGTGGCCGCGTTAATGTGCTACCAACGATCTGGGTTGATAAGCTCGTCGATGCTGGTAGTCAAAAAAGCTTAAACGTGGCCGGTTATAAAGCGCAGCGTAGTGGGCAAGATATGGCAAGAGTGTTAGAACAAGTGGGCACTGGTAAGCTCAAATTACAGATTCAGCAGACGTATCCGTTATCTGAAGCCGTGGCAGCACATCGTGAGCTACAAAAAGGCGATACCTTTGGTAAGATTGTTCTAAAGGCAGACTAGTCTGGCAGCATCTGCCGAAACGTAAGACTAATGCGCCCATCAGCGACTGATTTTGTCTTGGTGATGGTGTGCTTCCAGTAGGCTTGTGTATCGCCATGCATGACAATAAGCTGACCAGACTCAAGATAAAGCTCGACTTTATCTTGGGTTTTTTTATGCTTAAAGACAAATTTTCGCGTGGCACCGAGCGATAGGGCCGCGATAATTGGCTGATAGCCTAACTCTTTTTCGTCATCTGCATGATAGCCCATGCCATCGCTACCTGAGGGGTAATAATTCAACAGACAAGAATTAAAGTTAGCGACAATTCCAATATTTGCTAGTTGTTGTTCGACATACTGTTTCACATGAAATACTGTCTCTGACCATGGGATACTTTGGCGGGCATGTCCAGAGTAGTGATAGCTACTATTGTTTCCACCCATCCAAACGATTTGACGCGTGGTGACATGGGTCTTGCCAAACAAAGTGACAATGTCAGCATGCCAAGGCAGTTCGCTTAATAAGAGGTCGTAAAGCTCATGGCTATTCTCAACAACGATGCCCAGATCATTGAGTATCCCTTCATAAGGCAATAGGTTATCTACAGGACTAGGGGCAAATAAATCAGTCATAAGCTAAAATTTTAACGATTAAAATTCTGTAAGATAAAAGTGGCGCATTGCTTCGGTGCTTCTATAGGCAATAGATGTCCGTTCTCAGGCATGATATTAAGCTGGTTAGCGGGCACAAATTTTTGCCAATTATTACGAACTTTATCGTTAATAAAAATAGTCGGCTTGCCAATGATAAGTTGGTAAGGCACCTTGGTTTTCGCCAGCTTCTTTAATGCACCGTCGATATAAGGGATGCCAAAATAATTCGCTATCTCTTGTTCGGGAGTGAATATAAAAGCATAACGTCCATCGTCTTGTTTTACTAAGCTTTGTTCGGCAAATAGGTACAAGTGCTCATCAGAGATGCGTCGATAAGCGCTTTTTTCTCGTAGGTTTTTATAGAACTCATCTATATTTGTCCAAACCTTTTGCTTGGTTAAAGCGCTTTTAAAAGGTTGACGCTTAAGCTTAACGGAACGAGGTATCAGCTTATACAACAGCGCTTGCGATTTGGTAAAAGTTACCGGCTCAATCAAATACAACTCAGAGAATAGATCAGGGCGTTTAGCCGCTGCCATAGCGGTAGCGGTAGCGCCTTGTGAATGTCCAATGCCTATAACAGGACCATCTTGAGTCTGCTCTAAAAAATGAATAAGCAGATCGGCATCTTGCTCACGCGTCAATACACGGGCTTTTGGCTGGTCATACCAATAGCCGCGCATCGCGAGCGAGCTGATGTCAAAACCAGCAGAAAGCTCTGTCAACAGGGGCTTGTAGTTACCTACTGTAAAACCATTGCCACCATAAAAGTGCGCTTTAGGGCGTTTGGTTTTATTATTAGCCGATGTATTCAATGAGCTTAAATCATAATAGCGTGCCTTTTGACCACCGATATCGATACTGTTTGTGAATGCTTCCATAAAAGTAACACTGCCTTATGATTTATTATTCATCAATAATTAATTGTTTTCGCCTAAGAAGCCGCCACTTTGACGCTGCCATAAGCCAGCATACACCCCATTTAATGCCAATAGTTCATCGTGGCTACCTTGCTCGATAATCTGACCTTTATCCATGACCACCAGTCTATCGAGTGCGGCAATCGTAGAGAGACGATGGGCAATGGCAATGACTGTTTTGCCCGTCATGATATCATTCAAGCTTTCAGTAATGGCAAATTCAATCTCAGAGTCGAGCGCACTGGTCGCTTCATCTAAGAGTAAAATCGGCGCATTTTTTAGCATGACACGTGAGATGGCGATACGCTGACGTTGGCCGCCAGATAGTTTAACCCCACGCTCGCCCACTTGTGTATCCAGACCAGTGTTGCCTTTATCATCATATAAATCTTTGATAAATTCCCAAGCCTGTGCTTGCTCAGTGGCAAGGATGATTTCTTCATCGCTGGCATCAGGGCGACCATAGGCAATGTTTTCACGGACAGTACGATGGAGCAGCGAGGTATCTTGCGTGACCATACCGATTTGTTGACGTAATGACTCTTGAGTAACTTCGTCAATCGCTTGCCCATCGATGTAGATTTTACCTTTATCCACATCAAAAAAGCGCAATAATAAATTCACTAAGGTTGATTTACCAGCACCTGAGCGACCCACCAAACCAATCTTTTCACCCGGTTTAATATCTAGATGGAAGCCATCAAGTAGTTTGACTTGTGAATGGGTAAGGGCTGTTCCGGCAGTATTAACCTCGTCAATGCGCTCGCCTTCGATATCATCGTTTTCACTTTCATAACTAAAGTCAACATGATCAAAGACGATATGGCCATCAGTCACTTTTAGCGTAGCAGCGTTAGGTGTATCAACGATAGTCTGCGGTGCAGATAGTGTACGCATACCATCCTGAGCGGTACCAATGCTTTCAAATAAGCTGGCTGTTTGCCACATAATCCACTGCGTCAAACCATTGAGTCGCAAGGCCATCGCTGTGGCTGCGGCAACAGCACCAACACCGATATCGCCTTGCTGCCATAAATAAATGCCAATCCCAGCCGTACTACTCACTAAAATGACACTAATCAGATGGGTTGAGACCTCTAAATAGCTGACCCAGCGCATTTGTGCATGAACCGTCCCTAAGAACTGACCCATGGCGTTCTTGGCATAACCCAGCTCACGGCGTGAATGGCTGAACAATTTGACAGTCATGATATTGGCATAAGCGTCAGTGATTCGGCCAACCATCAACGCACGGGCATCAGCCTGTACGATAGCCGTCCGTTTAAGCTTGGGAATAAAGAAGCGCAACGCAATGCCAACTAGGACAAACCAGATAACAAATGGGATGAGCAATAAGCTGTCTAAGTTAAATAAGATAACACCAGTCGTAATAAAATACACGATCACGTACATGAACATGTCAGTGACCGTCATCACCGTATCGCGTACGGCTAGAGCCGTCTGCATCACCTTAGCAGAAACGCGACCAGAGAACTCATCTTGATAAAACTGCATCGACTGCCCGAGCATGTGCTGATGAAAACGCCAGCGCATTTGCATCGGAAACACGCCTTGAATCGACTGAAAATGAATAAACGAAGATAAGGCAATCCAAAAGGGACTCAATAGCATGACCGCTAGCATCAAAAGGAGCATATCACCTTTTTCAGCCCACAGCGTCTGCGGCGTATAGATACCCAGCCAGTCGACGATATTACCAATCCAAGCAAACAGCATAGCTTCATAAATGCCGATACCCGCCGACAAAATCATAAAAAAGAGTAGCCAGCCACGCAAACCTTTAGTACACGCCCATAAAAACTTCATCAGCCCGTCACGAGGTGAGGGCAATGGCATAGGCGTATCAGGAAAGGCGGGTAGACGGTTTTCAAAAAAGCGAAATAGAGCATTCATAGGCAAGGGTAGAACATCAATAGCAATACGCCAAGACAAACGCTGGCAAGCATTGTCTTGAACATTTATTTGTGTGAATAGGAAGTTACGCTATTTTAACAAAACTTCGTAATCACGCCTGCATGCTAATTGTAAATTGACAATCAATAGCTGCCTACGTTTACTACCTGTTAGCAAAAGCATTATAAATAGATTGCTGTATAAAACATATTTTGTTACATTCTATGATTTTATTGAGCAGAAGATATGGCTTAGGGCCTGTTCTCATTTTTGGCTAATCTAGTCGCTTCCGTTTAGGGCGTGTTTGAGTAAACGAATAATAAATACACAAAATTGCAGCTTAAAAGGTAGACGTTCATGATGTATTTAACCATCGCGGTACTATGTAGTGTCGCTGTGTCAGTACTTTTAAAAATATTACGTCAACGAAATATCGATATCCGTCAGACTATCGTCGCCGGTTACCCAGTAGCGTTCTTACTCACTTGGTTTTTATTGAAGCCAGACATCAGCGGACTTAGTCTGTTAGGAAGCGCGTGGGGGATTATCATAGCGCTTGGCGTATTGCTGCCTGCCGTATTTATCATTCTTGGGCGCGCGATTGCAGCGGTCGGCATGGTGGCAACCGATGCTGCCCAACGTTTATCACTCATCATTCCTATCGTTGCTGCTTTTTTATTATTCGGTGAGATGCTGACGGGTACTCGTATATTTGGTTTGGTATTAGGGTTTTTAGCTCTCGGTGCTTTGGTTTATCGTCCACAGCAGGGCGGCATGGACAAACAGGCGCGCCAAACGCCGCTTTGGTTATTTGGCGTCTGGGCAGGCTATGGCATTATTGATATTCTATTCAAGCAAGTTGCCAAGCAAGGGTCTGCCTTTCCGCTAACCTTATTTATAAGTTTCGGGCTGGCAGGGCTGTTACTGTTTATTTATTTGCTGATCACGCGGGTACGCTGGCAGGGCAATGCCCTCATGGCAGGAGTACTGCTGGGTGCGCTGAATATGGGCAATATTTACGCTTATGTACGGGCACATCAAGTATTGTCTGAGTCACCAAGCATTGTGTTTACTGGTATGAATGTGGGTGTCATCGCAGTGGCAACTATCATCGGCGTTGGGGTATTTAAAGAGCGGCTCAATCGTATTAATATAATAGGGCTGTTATTGGCAGTTGGCTGTGTGGCAGTACTGTTTTTAGCTTAGCAAACACCCTAATAATTTAGCCCAAATCCATCAACGTCGTTGCGATTTATAAAATCGTTAACTTATCAGATATAGGCACGCAGGGCATCCTATGATAAGGTTGCTTAAAAACAGCAAGACTGATATAAGCTGACAAAAAGCGATTTGCTTTGAGACACTTGACCTCAATGAATAACAATAGGATGTACACTCAATGGAATACCAGAAGCAATTACAGCGTATAAAAAATGGTTCAGGCTTCATCGCGGCGCTTGACCAAAGTGGGGGCAGTACGCCAAAAGCACTTGAAAATTATGGCGTGAGCAGCGACGATTATGACAATGATGATGCCATGTTCGATCTCGTACATGAGATGCGAGCCCGTATCATCACGTGTGAGTCTTTTGATAATGAGCGCGTGCTTGGGGCGATTTTATTCGAAGATACTATGGAGCGTGAGGTTGAGGGTAAGTCGACGGCTAACTACCTGTGGGAAAACAAAAATATCGTGCCATTTCTTAAGGTTGATAAAGGTCTGGCTGAACAAATGAGCGGCGTGCAAGTCATGCGCCCGATACCTGATTTAGATGCGTTATTGGACAAAGCCAAAAACTATCCAGTATTTGGTACCAAGATGCGTTCAGTGATTTATGAGCCCAATGTCGACGGTATCGAGCTAGTCGTGCAGCAGCAATTTGATGTCGCCAAGCAAATCATCTCAAAAGGCCTGATGCCAATCGTCGAGCCAGAAGTAAATATTGATGGCACTAAAAAACATGACTGTGAGCTGATACTTAAAACCAGTCTGTTGCATAATCTGGATCGTTTAAGTGGTGATCATCAAGTCATGCTGAAATTGACCTTGCCAGAGGAAGCGGGTTTTTATCAAGAACTGATTGATCATCCAAAAGTGCTAAAAGTGGTGGCTTTATCGGGTGGCTATAGCCGGAGCGATGCTTGTGCTAAGCTAAAACAAAACCCAGGTATGATTGCGAGCTTCTCACGTGCCTTTACTGAAGGTTTAAGTAAGCAACAAAGCGATGAGGAATTTTCTGAAACCATTAACAACTCAATTGAAGATATCTTTGAGGCATCGAAAGTTTAAGCAATAGCTATTTCTCTTATACTTAAACGTAAAAAAGCTTGCCCCTAATCTAATTAGAGGCAAGCTTTTTATTTTATCTATTTTTCAGTACTTAAAATCAAACCTCTTGATACAACTGACGACTGTCAGAATGACATTTCTTGGTCATCTTCGTCCTACCTCAACGAATTTTTTCAGCAATGGCTTCGCCAAATTGTCCAACGAGATCCATATTCACCTTTTTAACCAAATTACTAGCATTCGTTCAGTCGACTGTTTAAAGCATTGCTTTTTGGCTGGCGGCATTTTTGTCCAGTCCTGCCGCATAATCTCGCACATTCTGAGTGATTTTCATCGAACAGAATTTTGGCCCACACATCGAGCAAAAGTGCGCTGTCTTATGCGCGTCTTTCGGCAGCGTTTCGTCGTGATATTCACGCGCCGTATCTGGATCGAGTGCTAGATTGAACTGATCATCCCAGCGGAATTCAAAACGCGCTTTAGATAACGCATTGTCACGTGCTTGTGCACCTGGATGACCTTTGGCCAAATCAGCAGCATGGGCGGCAATTTTATAAGTGATGATGCCGTCTTTGACATCCTTTTTATTAGGCAGACCCAAGTGTTCTTTTGGCGTGACATAACAAAGCATTGCAGTGCCGAACCAACCAATCATCGCCGCTCCAATAGCACTAGTAATATGGTCATAACCCGGTGCAATATCAGTCGTTAATGGCCCCAATGTATAAAATGGCGCGTCCGCACACAGCTCAAGCTGCAAATCCATATTTTCTTTGATACGGTTCATCGCGACGTGACCTGGTCCTTCAACCATGACCTGCACATCATGCTCCCATGCCACTTTGGTCAGCTCACCCAAGGTTTTAAGTTCGCTAAACTGAGCTTCATCATTGGCATCTTGTAAACAACCCGGACGTAGGCCATCACCCAAACTAAAGGCGACATCGTAGGCTTTCATAATCTCGCAGATGTCTTCAAAGTGCGTGTATAAAAAGCTCTCTTGTTGGTGCACCATGCACCACTGCGCCATGATAGAGCCGCCGCGTGACACAATGCCCGTCAGGCGTCCGGCAGTCATTGGCACATAATCCAGCAGCACACCTGCGTGAATGGTGAAATAATCAACGCCTTGCTCTGCTTGTTCAATTAAGGTGTCGCGGAATATCTCCCACGTTAAATCTTCGGCCACGCCATCGACTTTTTCTAGCGCTTGATAAATGGGTACGGTACCAATCGGCACTGGTGAGTTACGAATCAGCCACTCGCGGGTTTCGTGAATATGATTGCCGGTGGACAAATCCATGATGTTATCCGCGCCCCAACGTGTTGCCCACGTCATTTTTGAGACTTCTTCATCGATAGAGGAGCCGAGTGCTGAGTTACCGATATTGGCGTTGATTTTTACCAAAAAATTGCGCCCGATAATCATGGGTTCAGATTCAGGGTGGTTGATGTTATTGGGAATGATGGCACGTCCAGCAGCCACTTCACTACGCACAAACTCAGGCGTGATAACCGTTGGCGTATTAGCACCAAAGCTCTCTCCATCATGTTGGCGTATGTCCGTCAAATCATGCTGCTTTTGGGTTTCGCGAATGGCAATGTATTCCATTTCAGGCGTAATAATGCCGCGACGTGCGTAGTACATTTGCGTGACGTTGCCTGTTTTACCATCAACATCTTTGGCACGGCGCGGTTTATCAATGTGAGCAAATCGTAAGTTGGCAGTGCTGATATCACGCGCGCGCGTTTGTCCATACTGACTTGATAGACCTGTTAACTGCTCGGTATCTCCGCGCTCGTTTATCCAGCCTTCACGTAGTTTTGGCAGACCTTTGGTGAGGTCAATGGTGGCATTGGGGTCAGTATAAACACCTGAGGTGTCATAGACATAAAACGGTGGGTTCTGTTCCCATTCGTTCTCAGAAACGCCTTGCACAGGGGTAGGATCAAGCGTTATTTCGCGCATCGGTACTTGAATATCGGGTCTTGAGCCTTCGATGTAAATTTTACGAGAGGCAGGCAAGATACGGTGTAAGTCGCGGGCATCTTCTTCAAAGCGCGCGTCTGTTTGATGGCGATGGGCAGGGGTTTTTAGGGCATCTGCTTTTTTATCCGCTTTGCTGGCAGTCGCGTTGAGCGAAGCATTGGCTGGGATATGAGTTTGAGCAGCTTTTGTGTTCGAGGTAATGTCTGAAATAGTCATATGCTGTCCTAGCGTGTTGGTCTAATAGTATAGGCAACACCGCCAGAATCTGCGGGGGTAAGCATATATGATACGGACAAATTCAATCGTAAAAAAACCTGCTAGCGCTATCAAACCTAAACGTAGTCAGTGATCTTTCGCTGATTGAGGGACGGAACTGATTATTAACGCTATCCACCAGCACAAAAAATACTGGTAGAGGTTGGCGATAATAAAAAGGCATTTCTGCACGCCCTTTGTACTTGTATAACATAGGCTTAAGACTTCCCTGCGTCGGTACTAACCGCATCAGGTTCGGCGGGTGATCTCTCAGCGAATGTATTAAAAGGCGGTTACTTTAATAAAGCGAATTTAATAAAGCCAGTCTTCAATACACCGCACCCCGAGTCTGTCAGTGTTGTGAATCTTATTCATACTAACAAAATTCTGCACCAACGGCTAATAGTATTTGGCTAATCATATAACAACTTAAGATGGGGTCTGATGGTTTCTATGAGTATGGTTGTATCAGGTTGTTATCTATAAATTATTGATATCGTTTGTATTTATTGAAAATATAGCAGTGCTATCTGAATATTATGTAAAGTGAATGAAAGATTGTGACAACTGTCATCAAACTGTCATAAAGATTTGGCAAGATAGCACGCATATCACAAACAATGCTTTTTCATATCGTTGTTAAACTTCAGGAGTCCTACATGCGTTATTCGTTATTAGCAGTAGCCGTTAGTTGTACATTAATGCTCACGGCATGTAATAAATCAACCGACACGGCAGAGCCCACTGCTGATACTAGCAGTAGCGCTGTTACAACGGCTGAGTCAACCTCTCAAACAGCCTCTTCTGCTACCACAGGTTTTAAATCTGCTGAAAATATCGCCATGAATATCACGGGTGCAGGTGCATCATTCCCGCAGCCTATCTATGCCAAATGGTCTTATGACTACAATGGTGCAACTGGTGGCCAAGTCAACTATCAATCTATTGGCTCATCTGGTGGTATCAAGCAAATTCAATCAAAAACCGTTGATTTTGGTGCTTCTGATGCACCGATGACGCCTGAAGAGCTTGAAGAGTCTGGCCTTATTCAGTTTCCGACAGTTATCGGTGGCGTCGTGCCAATCGTCAACATTGATGGCATTGAGCCTGGTGCATTGAAGTTAGACGGTACGACCTTAGCAGATATTTATTTGGGTAAAATCAGTAAATGGAATGACCCAGCCATCAAAGCCATGAACCCAGATTTGACCTTGCCAGACGCGGCAATCACGACGGTATTCCGCTCAGACGGTTCAGGTACGACTTTTAACTTTACGGACTATCTGGCCAAAGTCTCACCAGATTGGAAAGACACGGTTGGTGTTGATAAAACAGTCAAGTGGCCGACCTCTGCGACTGGTGCAGGCGGTAAAGGTAACGAAGGGGTTTCAAGCTACGTAAACCGTATGAAAAACTCTATCGGCTACGTTGAGTATGCATACGCTAAGCAAAACAAGATGTCACATACGGCATTGAAAAATGCAGCTGGCAACATCGTGCAACCATCAGCTGAGACCTTTGCTGCGGCAGGTGATATCGACTGGTCACAACAAGAAGGCTTTTATAAAGTCATCACCAACTCTGAGACTGACCAAGCATGGCCTATCGCTGCTGCCACCTTTATCTTAGTCCATAAGCAACCAGAGAATCCTCAGCAAGTCGCTGGCGTGTTGAACTTCTTTGACTGGGCTTATAGCCAAGGTGATGATGATGCCATGGCACTAGACTATGTACCATTCTCTGACACGGCAGTGGCCTTGTTCAAAGCAAAATGGAACGACGTAAAAGGTAGCGATGGACAGCCTGTCTATAAACCTGCTCAGTAATTCGATAGTCATTATTTAATAACGATCGAATTACCCTTTCAAACAACTATTCTCCGGTAGTTGTTTGAAAGGTTTTATCACAGCGAATTTAAGCGCAAAGCCAATGATATTTATAGCTTCTGATACTCATATCTGCTGAGTTTGTTGTGATAAAACCTGATAAATACGCTAATTTTTTAATCTTATCCTATTGAATGCTGAGACACTTATGACAGACTTAAGGTCCCAACTGGCTAAACAAAAACGTTACGATGCTTTATTCGTCAACTCCACCAAAGCATTTGCCATACTGGTATTGATGTCTCTAGGTGGTATTTTAGTGTCGTTAATTGTCGGGGCTTGGCCAAGTATTCAAGAGTTTGGTCTAGGTTTTTATACCAGCAATAACTGGGACACGGTCGCCAATGAATACGGTGCACTTGCACCCATCTATGGCACCTTAGTAACCTCGTTTATCGCCATTTTGATAGCCGTGCCAGTGAGCTTTGGCATTGCCATATTTTTGACCGAAATGTGTCCTAGTTTTCTAAAAAAACCGCTTGGTATCGCCATTGAGTTATTGGCTGGTATCCCCTCTATCATTTATGGTATGTGGGGCTTGTTCGTCTTCGCGCCGTTTTTTGGCGATCACATCCAGCCATGGTTTATTGAACACGTCGGCCCTTTACCGATCATCGGTAAACTGTTTGCAGGCGCGCCGATGGGACTGGGGATGTTCACAGCGTCCTTGGTGCTTGCCATCATGATTATTCCCTTTATCGCTGCCACCATGCGCGATGTTTTTTCCGTCGTGCCAGACTTATTAAAAGAATCAGCCTATGGCATGGGCGCGACGACTTGGGAAGTCATGTTCAAGATTATTTTGCCGTATACCAAAGCTGGTGTGGTTGGTGGTGTTATTTTAGGACTGGGTCGCGCATTGGGCGAGACCATGGCGGTGACTTTCTTGATTGGTAATGCCTTTAATATCAGTCCAAGCCTGTTTACCTCTGGGGTTACGATTACCTCAGCGCTGGCCAATGAGTTCGCCGAAGCGTCTAGTGAGCTGCATCTGGCATCTTTATTACATTTAGGCTTAATCTTATTTGTGATTACTTTCATTGTGCTGTCCATAGCGAAGCTCATGCTCATGCGCATGGATCATAAAGCAGGCAATCGCTAAGCTGACGTTGTATCAGTACGACAGATATTGATGTTGTCTAAAAAGGCTATCTAAAAAGGCTATTTAAAAAGATATGGGAAACGAATGTTATGCCTAATCAAGCTATCAGAGCTACTACCGCATTACCGACGAAGACAAGCTTTGAGGCACGTTATAACAAAAGCCTTTATAACAAGCGTCGTCGTCTGAATAAGCTTGGATTGGGCTTTGCGTTGTCGGCGATGGCATTTGGCTTATTTTGGCTATTATGGATTTTACTGACCCTGTTCGTTGAAGGTTTTCAAGGATTGGTACAGTTGCCAGTATTTACGGCTGATACCCCGCCACCGATGAGCGCAGGTGGCCTACGCAACGCCATTGTCGGATCAATCATGTTGGCGTTTTCAGGATTGTTTATCGGGGCACCGATTGGGCTGATGACCGGTATTTATTTGTCAGAATTTTCTCAAGGCAGTATGCTAGGCAAGGTAACTCGTTTTTTAAACGATATTTTGCTATCAGCACCCTCGATTGTGATTGGTCTCTTTATTTATGCGCTGATGGTCAAAGGCAATAACTTCTCTGGTTGGGCAGGCGCATTGGCGTTGGCATTAATCGTTATTCCTGTGGTCGTACGCACCACAGAAAATATGCTCAACTTAGTGCCCAATAGCATCCGTGAAGCGGCCTATGCCTTGGGCACACCAAAGTGGCAACTGGTAACCAAAGTTACGATCAAAGCTGCCAAAGCCGGACTGACCACAGGTGTGTTGTTAGCCTTTGCCAGAATCACTGGTGAGACTGCGCCATTACTATTCACTGCGCTGAATAATCAATACTTTAGTACTGATATGGGTAAGCCCATTGCCAACTTGCCCAACACCATTTATCAGTTTGCCATGAGTCCTTATGACAATTGGCATACCTTGGCATGGTCAGCGGCGTTACTGATTACCTTGTCTGTATTGATACTGAATATTTTGGCGCGGTTTATTGGCAACCGTGGTCACAGCAAATAACAGCTACTAAAAAATCAGGCCTCGTCGATTTTTACTTAAATTTATATCACTTTTCATTGAGTTAGGTTGGATAATATTATGAATGATGTCATCAATAAAGCGCCTAAAAAAACGGCGGTTAAAAAGTCTCATATCACCGAAGACAATCTATTAACCAACCCTTTATCGACCAGTGCACAAATGGCTCAGCCAGATGCCTCAAGCTTTAACAAGCAAACACTGCATGATATTCCACAAAATATGCCACCTGCAAAATTGGAAGTTCGAGATCTGAATTTTTATTACGATGATTTCCAAGCATTAAAAAATATCAATATTGATATCCCTGATAAAAAAGTGACCGCGTTTATTGGCCCATCAGGTTGCGGAAAATCAACGCTGCTGCGTACCTTTAATCGTATGTATGATCTGTATCCGGGCATGCGGGCAGAAGGTAATATCAATATTGACGGTGCAAATATTTTAGACAAAGACGTCGATGTTAATTTGCTACGCGCACGAGTCGGCATGGTCTTTCAAAAACCAACACCATTCCCAATGTCGATTTACGACAATGTGGCGTTTGGTGTGCGTCTTTATGAAAAATTAAGCAAAGCTGAGCTGGACAATCGAGTGGAATGGGCACTGAAAAAATCAGCATTATGGCCTGAGGTTAAAGACAAACTTAAAGCCTCTGGACTGTCATTGTCCGGTGGACAGCAGCAACGCTTATGTATAGCGCGTAGTGTCGCCACCAAGCCAGAGGTATTGTTACTCGATGAGCCAACTTCCGCGCTTGATCCTATCTCTACCGGTGCTATTGAGGCGCTGATTGAAGATCTCAAAAATGACTACACCATCGCTATTGTGACGCATAACATGCAGCAAGCGGCACGGGTGTCAGACTATACGGTTTATATGTATTTGGGTGATATGATCGAGATGGGCGAGACGGATCAGATATTTACCAAACCGGCGCAAAAAGCGACGGAAGATTATATTACGGGTCGTTATGGCTAAGCGCATTGATGATTAAGTTGGGCGACGCTTAGAGTCAGCCGTCAGTCGCTTTTCATTGAGTGATAATGTCAGTCATTACGCTGATGGTTATGTACTGACCATCAAGCACTGATAATAAGACGCTGATAACAAGCAAATAGGATGAGCACTTATTGTGAGCAATCATTCGAAGTTTTTGACATTGACCGAGGTATATCGGCAGATCGGTTTTGAGCACTCAAACAATGTGCCCTTTAATAGGCACACGGTGTCATCGAAACCCAGATTTCAGGGAATACGTTCTATGCAAAATGACAAGCATATCTCTAAAAGTTTTGACCAAGATCTTGATGAAGCGATTCGACTGTTTCTGCATATGGGTGATAGCGCGGCCAATCAAGTCGCCAAGGCAATCCATGCATTAACCGATAAAAACCAAGCGCTGGCACAAGAAGTGATTGATATGGATTTTGATATCAATCGTATGGAAGTCGATTTGGACGAACATATCTTATTACTGGTTGCCAAACGTCAGCCAGCTGCCAGTGATTTGCGTTTGGTCATGGCCATCAGCAAAGGCGTGGTTGATTTAGAGCGCATCGGTGATGAAGCGGTGAAAATCGCCCAGATGACAATCAAAATTATCGCGCAAGGTAAGACTGAGTATGGGTATGCGGAAGTTCAGCATTTGAGCAACCAAGTTCGGCTGATGGTACATAATGCGCTGGAAGCTTTTAGCCAATCGAACGCCGAGCAGGCCTTTGAAGTCATGCGTAATGATAAGGTAGTCAATGATGAGTATCAGTCGGCCATTCGCGCCTTGATGACCTATATCATGGAGGACTCGCGCTACGTCTCAAAAGTCATGAATATCATGTGGGTACTGCGTGCGCTTGAGCGTATCGGTGATCATGCGCAGAACGTGGCAGAGCTGGTTATTAATTATATCAGCGGTCAGGACGTGCGTCATTCAGACTATGCTGAGGTCGAAAAAGCGGTGCAAGAAGCCAACGATCGAATGGCTGCACGCCAAGCAAGCGCAACATCCGTTACCGATGCTGGCGCAGCAAACAAGGCTGAGGATTGATAGGGTATTCAACACGCTTTATAGTCGATGTACTCTAAAAAGAACATAGCGCTACTGGGATGAATTTTACTTGCGTGCTGCGTTCCCAGAGGCTGCGCAAAATTTATAACAGTAGCGCGTTTAAATTTATATAACAGTTTTATTTTCAACTGACTATAATCTATAAATAAAAAACGCGCTATATTATTTATATAGCGCGTTTTTTTATAGCAGAAAATCACAAATAATTAGCTTTCTGGCGTCCAACCTTGCGCGCGCTCATAATCTTCATTGTCTAAAAATTTATCACGTTGCTCTGTTAAAAACTGCTTGGCCTTAGGATCCATCATGCTTAAATGATTTTCGTTAATCAGCATGGTTTGGTGCTCAATCCATTCTTTCCATGCTTTGTCAGAGACCGTTTCTTGCAGCTCTTGACCTTTTTTATTAGGAAAAGGTGGATGTGGCATTTTTGGTAATTCTTGCTGATATTTGCGGCAAAATACCGTATTGGCTTGTGGATTAAAACTCTCAGTCATGAGGCAGTCCTTATTGTATTATTAAATCGAATATTAGTATCCACCTATGATAACGGTCTTAGTAGATTTAGCCAAGCCTATCAGGTGTATAGAAGGTAACAGCTGCTTTATCTACTGATGTTAATAAAAAACCCGCCTAGAGAGCGGGTTTTTATTAATAGATGCTAGTTTTATTAAAGGTTTTACGCAAATACTTTTAAGCGTGCGCGACCATTAACGACGGCTTGCTTCACTTGATTGGGCGCTGTGCCACCTAAATGATCACGAGCTGCCAATGAGCCTTCTAGTGTTAAAAAGTCAAAAACATCGTCACCAATAGCATCGCTAAACTGCTGTAGCTGTGCCAAAGACAAATCACTCAAATCAACGCCTTCTTTGATACCTAAAGCGACGGCATGACCAACCACTTCATGAGCATCACGGAAAGCGACACCGTTACGCACTAAATAGTCTGCCAAATCAGTCGCTGTCGCATAGCCTTTCATGGTAGCAGCGCGCATGTTTTCTTTATTTGGGGTGATGTTCGGTAGCATATCAGCGAATGCCAATAGCGACCCTGTCAACGTATCGACGCAATCAAAGAGCGGCTCTTTGTCTTCTTGGTTGTCTTTATTGTAGGCGAGGGGTTGGCTCTTCATCAGGCTGAGCAAGGTCATGAGTTGACCAAAGACGCGTGCTGCTTTACCGCGCACCAATTCAGGCACATCAGGGTTTTTCTTTTGCGGCATGATAGATGAGCCGGTACAGAAGCGATCTGGTATCTGCACAAAGTTAAACTGCGCTGACATCCACAGGATAATCTCTTCGCTCATGCGTGACATGTGCATCATCAAGATAGAAGCAGCTGATGTGAATTCAATAGCGAAGTCGCGATCTGAGACAGCATCAAGCGAGTTTTGGCAAATGCCTTCAAAGCCCAACAGTTCAGCGGTAATCGTACGATCGATTGGGAACGTCGTGCCAGCAAGCGCGGCACTACCAAGCGGCATCTGATTGATACGGCGACGCGCATCGACTAGACGTTCAGTATCGCGATATAACATCTCAAACCATGCCATCACGTGATGACCAAAGCTGACTGGCTGCGCGGTTTGCAAATGGGTGAAACCAGGCATGATGGTATCAGTATGCTGCTCAGCCAAATCTAATAAGCCACTTTGCAAGCGCACTAACAAGGCAATGATATTATCAGTCTCTTCGCGCAGCCATAAACGGATATCGGTGGCGACCTGATCATTACGGCTACGACCAGTGTGTAGCTTTTTGCCCACTGCACCGACGATATCTGTCAGGCGCGATTCAACGTTCATATGCACGTCTTCAAGCGCAATCGACCAGTTAAATTCACCAGCTTCGATCTCTTTCAGCACTTGTTGTAGACCGTCAATAATAGTGGCAACATCATCAGCACTTAAGATGTCACATTCTTTTAGCATGGTTGCGTGTGCAATCGAGCCTTGAATATCGTGCCGCGCGAAGCGTTGATCGAAGCCCACGGAGGCAGTAAAGGCAGCGACGAAGCTATCGGTTGCTTCACTAAAGCGCCCGCCCCACATCTGCTGACCTTGACTGCTGGTCGGGCTGTTTTGTACCGCAGCGTTTGTTATAGAAGCATCTGTGCTAAAATCAGCGACAGATGAATTTTTATTTGAATCAGGATTACTAGGGTGTGAAGAATTGGCGTTCATATCGGTCTAAGACAAATCAAGAGAATAAGAGCCCAAGTATAGCAAATGATGAGGTTGCCTTACTAGCTGCGCGCTTAGAGTTTTTTATTCCCAAGCTCATGGACGTCATGAGACCTTGGCAGTGGCTGCTTTACATCTTTTTTTGGTCGCTGTTCGTGACGGTGATTGATCGTCATGACTTGGCAACTTGGTCAGAATTTGTGATTAAATTCATGAGCCGATTTTTACAAAACACAGTAAGTATCATCCCATCATTATACCTAGTAGATTATTTACGCCCTGTCTTTACACGCATGAGCATCGTCAAAGTCAGTATTTATATTCTTGCGCTACTCATGCTAGCTTCTGCAATATCAATGACATTAGTCATGCTTATTATGATCAATGTGGGCTGGCTCGAATACGATCTGCAAGCTTTTATTATCAATGTCCTGTTTGATACCATCATTGGCGGCGGCTTTACCTTGGTGTTTCTACTGTATTTTTTACGTCGCTATCGTGAGGTTAGTGCGCTCAAAAAATCGTTTGAGTATAAATTGACTGCACAAAACGATGTGATTAAAGCACGCCTTGCCCCGCATTTCTTCTTTAATACCATTAATACTTTAGTATCCCTTATTGAGTCCAATCCCTCTCGAGCAGCCTCCTTATTGCAACACGTTTCCGCGTTATTTCGTGCCAGTTTTGAAGGTGCTCGCGAGATTAGTTTTGAAGAAGAAATCGCGCTTTGCGAGCATTATCTTGCCATTGAATCTATTCGTTTGGCGGACAAGCTCATTATCAATTGGCGGCTACCTGACGAGGATGTCATGTATGACATGGTCATCACTGCTTTGATGCTCCAAAGCGTGATTGAAAAAATGCTACTCAATGTGGTTGAAATGACCACCGAAACCATTTATATCGATATTGAAGTAACGTGGCAACAGCATCGCGTGACGATTACCATCAGTGTGCAACTGCCCAAAAAAACCTTAATGGTTCACTACGATTTGCGTCAGCACATGAATTTTTATATTCAGGCCGAACGTTTACGCGCCTACTTTGGCCAAAGTGCCGATATTCAAAGTACCGTCACTAGTAAGCAAATCGTTACTGTCATAGATTACCCTCTTCAAGACGTCAGTCTATGATTTTTATCTGGTTATATTCTCTTTAGTAACTGACCGTGGCATATTTATTGCAGCATTTATACTATTATTATTTTCGTTATTAGTTTTAAAGGATGGCGATAACAGCTTAAGGATAAATGTTATTATGTTACTGATACGATTAAAGAAATATACTAGGTACGCCGTAAGAAAGGAGTTTCCATGCGGATTGTAGTTTGTGATGATGAGCCGTTAGCACGTGAGCGTTTGGTTAGGATTGTGCAGGAGTCAGGTCATCAAGTGGTTGCGCAAGCAACGACAGGCGCAGAAGCCATCGTGGCAGTGAAAACTCAACAACCGGACATCATTTTATTAGATATTCGCATGCCTGAGATGGATGGGGTTCGCTGTGCGCAAGAGCTTGCTAAGCTTGAGCATCCGCCAGCGATTATTTTTGTCACTGCTTACGATCATTATGCGATTGCTGCGTTAAAAGCCAATGCGATCGGTTATTTATTAAAACCAGCCAATAAAGATGAACTGTTAGAGGCACTTGCTAAAGCGAAAAATCTAAACGCAGCGCAGTTAAATGAGATTCGTAAGCTCGAAGATCCAATGGCACGTCCCGTCCGTGAACATATCGCGGCACGTACCCACCGCGGTGTTGAGCTGATTAAGCTCAAAGACATTTACTACTTTACGGCTGATCAAAAGTACGTCAAAGTTCGCCATAAAGACGGTATTGTCCTCATTGACGAGACCCTAAAAGAGTTAGAGCAGGAGTTTGAAGACCGCCTCTTTCGGGTACACCGTAACGCTATTATTAATCTCAGCTTTTTGGACTTTTTAGAGACCTTAGATGCGGGACAGTATCAGATACGGTTTAAAGGTATTGATGAGACGCTAGCGGTTAGCCGCCGTCACCTGCCAGCGTTACGTGAAAAAATTCAGAGTATGTAACACACCATTGTCATAGCGAAATAATCATCCCATATCATCAAACCCTTATTTATGCTTAAATAGGGGTATTTTTTTGCGTCGGCAGTCATGGTAAATGGTCTTTATCGCCATTTTATAAGGTAAATTTGCATGACTGTTTCGCATTGACATCGCATGAACATTGCACTGTCGTATCGAACTTATTGAGGCCCTTTATGAGCAATCCGCAGCAACCTGCTTTGACCACTTTAAATATCGCCACACGCCAGAGTCCGTTGGCGCTATGGCAAGCTGAACATATTCGTGATCGCCTGCTAGAGATGTATCCTGACTTGACCATTAATCTGCTAAAAATTGTCACTAAAGGTGACAAAATTTTGGACACGCCATTGGCCAAAATCGGCGGTAAAGGTTTGTTTGTCAAAGAGCTCGAGCAAGCCTTATATGAGAACCAAGCAGATATCGCCGTGCATTCATTAAAAGACGTGCCCATGCAGTTGCCGGAAGGCTTGATGCTGGGTGTTTATTGCAAACGCGCTTCACCGACGGATGCTTTTGTTTCCAATACTTATAATAGTATTGATGAGTTGCCACAAGGTGCGGTGGTCGGCACGTCAAGCTTGCGTCGTCAGTGTCAAATCAAAGCCTATCGCCCCGATCTACAAATCAAAACCTTGCGCGGTAACGTTGGTACCCGTTTGGGTAAGCTGGATGCTGGCGAGTACGATGCGATTATTCTAGCGACCAGTGGTTTACAGCGTATTGAACTTACCGATCGCATCCGTGGCGAGCTTGATATTGATGCTTGCTTGCCTGCGGTCGGACAAGGCGCTCTGGCAATTGAATGCCGTGAAGGTGATGACGAGGTGATAAAATTGCTTGCACCGCTCAATGATGATAAGGCTCGTATTCGCCTTATCGCTGAGCGCGCGCTAAACCGTCATTTAGAAGGTGGTTGCCAAGTGCCGATTGCGGCTTATGCCGTTCTACAAATGGCTGATGAAACAGCTGCCAACAACGATGACAATGGTAATAATGGCAACAATGATAATGGCAATGTGTTGTGGTTGCGTGGTCGTGTGGGTCAGGCCGATGGTAGTGAACTACTAAAAGCGGACAAGCGTGTCACATTAGTCGGTACGCAAGAAGAGCAAGAAATACAGGCCAATCAACTTGGTATTGATGTTGCCAAGCTCCTACTTGCCGATGGTGCTGGTGCTATCTTATCAGCGATTTATCATCCTGAATAATGTTCGAATAAATAATATCTGGGTAGATAGTATTTAAAAATAATATTTCTGTATGGTGAGTAGCTCAATCATAGAGTGGTAATTACTTATACTGACTCTGATTACGCTCACTTTAATTTCATAAGCATTGTTTTATGGTCGGTTTATGCCTTGTTCAACATCACAGTTCACGGATTCGCCTCACTCAACTGAGCAATCATCAGCGCTGCCGCAACTAGTCATCAACACGCGCCCGATAGAGCGAGCAGCGCCACTGACGCAGTGTCTACAAACGGCAGGGCTGTCGGTCATTGAGATGCCGATGTTGGCATTGCAAGCACGTGCAGCGACCGATGAAGACAGAAAAATGATGCGGCAATGGCTGGCTGGTGACTATCAAGCACTGGTTATTGTCAGTCCGACCGCTGCGGCCTCAGGGTTAGCCATGTGGCAAGCGCTTGAGGTTGAGCGTTACAAACAAAACAACACTACTGAGCTGGCAGAGTCTGCATTGGCAGCGTTAGAGACGCCAAGTCATTTGATTGCGGTTGGTGAGGCGACTGCTGCTGTCCTCAATGATGCTAAGCGACCGGTGGCAAGTTATCAGGTGCTTCAGCCTACCATTGCCAATAACGAAGGTATGCTGGCGATGCCTGAGATTGAAAGTCTACAAGCGGGCGATAAACTATTGATATGGCGCGGGCTTGGCGGACGTCGTCTGCTGGTCGATACCTTGCAGGCGCGCGGTGTACATATCGATAGTATTGCTTGGTATGAGCGCATCATGCCTGACGAGGCGCAGAGTCAATATGAGCAATGGCTACAAGATTTTCAGGCACAAAACGCATCAAAAACCATAGCATCAGCAGACAGAATAAAGCCCGTCGTCGTGATCAGTAGTGGTACTGCCTTTGAGTATTGGGCAAGTATTGTTGAAGCAACAGTAATAAAGGCTTCAGAAGCGACGAATTTAGAAGCAATTGCAAATCAAAGCAAGATCGACAACGTAGCGCTTAAATTATCAGACTTTACTTATATCGTATTGGGCGAACGCTTGGCAAACATGGTCGCAGAACAGCAATTGAGCTATTGGCGTGTGGAAGATTTGGCGCCGGAAACCATTCTGGCAGCCATTAGCGCTAAAGTCCTATAGAAAAAACGATTTCTTAATAACCAGACAACACTTAAAGCGTGATACGCTTTTTTTGTTCGCTTTAAATAGGTTTAACCCTACCCATAACGGTACTGTCTTATGTCAATAAATTCTGAATCATTATCTAAGGAACCTTCTGCTATCCAGCAGCGTCGGCAAGCAAACACCTTGTTGTTGCGTCTACAATGGTTGGTGATTTTGCTACTTATCGCGGCATTATTATTCTTATATATTAGCCATCAACGTTTTCAACATAGCGTCAATGAGCGTCTGCAAAGCAACGAGCAGGTGGTCAGCCGTCTAAATGAGATGGATGATCGCATATTTGCCATGAGTCAGCAGACCTTACCAGAGCCGAGCGTAGCGACCAATAACCAAGCTCAAAATCAGCTGGATTTATTGCGTATTCAAATACAGGCAGCCAATAGATTATTGGCCGACAATAACGATAGCGCAGCGATAGACTTACTACGTGGTCTGCATTGGCAATTGGCACAAAGCAGCAATGAGATTGCCCCAGCGTTGACCGTGGTCATTAAGCAAAGCTTGCTCAAAGATATCGAACGCTTGCAAGCACAAAGTGCACAACCAAGCCCGTGGCAAATCCAAAATCTAGCGATTCAAAATATTCAAGATTTTTTGCACAGTCATGAGCGTGCCGCGAACAGCAATAGTAATGGCACTAGCAATAATAATGGCAATGAAAGCACTCAGCAAAGTAGAGCAGTAAGCAATAATAACCTTGCTTTGACACGCCGCCAATTAACCATTCACGAAGTTATCATGACATTGAATTTAGCGAACCAAGCTAGCAATATGCGTGAACAAGATCAGCTTGTCAGCTATCTGACGCAAGCTCGTAAACAACTAAAAACCTTAGTGCCACAGTCTTCTATGACTGCTAGCAAACAACCTGCGCAAGCAGAAAAAAGTGCGACGAGCGCTGCTGAAAGTACAAACGATCTGGCCAAGAACTTAGAAACCATGAAAGCGCCAAGCGATATTCCAGAAGTACTCGATTGGTTAGATAGACTGATTGCCAATGCACCAAAACCAACGCCACTGTTGACCACGCAAATTTTAGACAAACCGCAACGTTAATGAAAGATGACGTCAATAAATGAATATTATTTAAGACAATCGTCTATATCAATATTGAAAGATAAGGTTAAAACATGGATCAGCCAAATAGAACAGTCGGTCTTGCCACTGAGGTACTAAACGATAGTCGTCCTGACGAATTGGCGCATTATCCTGTTATTCATCATCAGCCGATTCACTGGGGCGAGATGGATGCGTTTAACCACTTAAACAACGTCGTCTATTACCGTTATGCTGAGTCAGCGCGTATTGCGTATTTGCAGACGTTAGGGATGTTTGATGGCAGCATGGTCACCGTATTAGCACAATCCAGTTGCCAGTATTTGCGTCCCGTGACCTATCCGGATACTTTATTATTAGGCGTTCGTTGTCAACGTTTGGGCAATACGAGTATAACCATAGAGTATCGTTACTATAGTACGGCGCAATTGGCTATCGTTGCGACGGCTGAAGCAGTCGTGGTGCGCTTAGAGAGTGATGGCAAAACTAAGTTACCTTGGACAATCGAGGAGCGTGAACGACTGCTCGCATTAGAAACAGACGTTGGACACACGCCTAAATTTTAAAAATTAATACCTAATAAATATAAAAAGGCACGCTAACATTACGCTAGCGTGCCTTTTTTAAGCTTGATTTTTCGACTCAATAACGCAAACAGGTTTTAGTCTTGCTGCGGCGCATGCACAAAATCAACCACGTTCAGATCAAAGCCTGAAAGGGCATAAAACTTCATCGGTGATGACAATAGGCGCATATCACGAACGCCTAAATGACGTAATATCTGCGCACCCACACCAACGCTACGATACGGCTGCTGCGTGAGCGTGGATTGCGATTCATTGTCTGCAGCTTTATCTAACGCATCCCCTAAATCAACGGGTTGGTTACTACCAATCCAAACCAATACACCGCGATCTGAGGCGCTAATTTCTTTTAATGCCGCTTGTACGCTCCAGCCACTACGGCCAGTCATGTCATTTTTAGCCGCAAACAAATCACGTAATGGATGGAAGCCATGAACACGTACCGTACTGACGCCTTCGCTGACATCACCTTTAACTAACGCTAAATGAGTCTCATCAGCACCAAATTCACGGAAGCGATGCAAAGTGAACGTACCATGTTCAGTTTCAAAAGGATGTGATTCTACTTCTTCTACTGTTTGTTCATTGGCGATACGATAGTTGATGAGATCAGCAATCGTACCAATTTTAAGATCATGCTCTTTGGCAAATATTTCAAGATCATCACGACGTGCCATCGTACCATCAGCATTGATGATTTCGACGAGCACAGATGCTGGCTCAAGACCGGCTAAGCGTGATAAGTCACAACCGGCTTCGGTATGGCCTGCGCGATGCAATACGCCACCATCTTGCGCGATGATAGGAAAGATATGGCCAGGCTGTACAATATCTTCAGCTTTAGCAGTAGCAGAAACCGCTGCTTGAATCGTACGGGCGCGATCGGCAGCAGAGATACCAGTCGTAACGCCTTCAGCAGCTTCGATTGATACGGTAAAGTTGGTGCTAAATTTGGCTTCGTTACGTTCAGACATCAATGGTAAAGACAGCTGATGCGCACGCGCTTGTGAGATGGTCAAGCAGACTAAGCCGCGAGCATGGGTAATCATAAAGTTGATATCTTCAGGGCGCACATGGGTCGCTGCCATGATGATATCACCTTCGTTTTCGCGGTCTTCATCATCCATCAAGACGACCATTTTACCAGCACGAATGTCTTCGATAATCTCAGGAATCGTATTTAAACTCATAGTAAATCTCAATGTCTTATTATTTATAGATAGGTGTGATTTGGGATATAGAGCATTATCTACCTATTGTAGCAGCAGATGATACAAAGCGCTGTTACGGTCAAGCAAAGCGCGCTATCAGTAATGTCATTCAATAAAAAGTGACGCACTTAATGGCTTGTATAGTTCATTATGAGGTCATTTTAACGCTTTTCATCGCAACGTGCTGTGTCATCTTCCCACTATATCGTTCAGTATGTCAAAAATCGTCATAAGTATTATCAATGAGCGCTACCATTTATGCATTAAAGTGCACGTTACATAATGATCCGAGCCGTGTTATACATGGTTAGTCGTTACTTGCTGCTTGGGTTTTTAGCCAATCCATAAATTGCTTGCTGTGCTGCTCTCGTTGATTGTCTGCAAACTCATAAAAGCGTGTGCCAATTAAATTGTCTGGCAAATATGACTGCGGATAATAATGGTTGGGGTAGTCATGAGGATAGACATAGTCCTGACCATAACCTTGATGTCGCATCAGCTTAGTAACGCCATTGCGCAGATGTAGCGGCACAGGGGATGCATCATTTTCTGCCAATGCCATCGCAGCATTAATCGCTTTATACGTGCTGTTACTTTTGGCACTGGTCGCCAGATAAACCACCACTTGCCCTAAAATTAGACGTGCCTCAGGCATACCAATCGACTGCACACTACGCAACGCTGCATCAGCAAGGAGTAAGGCATTCGGGTTGGCATTACCGATATCTTCGCTGGCTAAGATGACCAAACGGCGCGCAATAAAGTCAGCAGGCTCGCCGCCCACCAGCATCCGCGCCATCCAATACAAAGCCGCATCAGGATCGGAGCCACGGACAGATTTTATCATTGCTGATACGATATCGTAATGCTGCTCGCCATCTTTGTCGTAACGCACCAAAGCGGTTTGCGCCACTCGGCTAACCAGTTCGTCATCAATGATAACCGGCGACTGTTTAGCATCAGCCGTTTGAATGGCAAGCTCTAATACATTCAGCGCCTTTCTGGCATCACCATGCGCCAATTGACTGATAGTGTCTTTTGCTTGTAAATCGACAGTCAGTTCTTTTAGCACGTTGTCTTCCGACAGCGCTCGCTGTAATACCGCACTGATTTGCTCTGGTGTCAGCGGCTCTAGGCGATATACTTGGCAACGAGATAAGAGGGCATTATTGACACTAAAGGAAGGATTTTCCGTAGTCGCACCAATCAAGGTAATATCACCAGACTCTACAGCGCCCAATAGTGCATCTTGCTGAGCTTTGTTAAAACGATGAATCTCGTCGATGAACACCACTGGTGATTCAAAGTTTAAAGAATCTTTGGTATCTAGCACTTCACGCAATTGCTTAACGCCAGTATTCAAGGCAGATAGCGCATGAAAAGGCCTGCCAACTGCATCAGCGAGCAGCATGGCAATGGTGGTTTTGCCAATGCCAGCTTCACCATGCAAGATAATGGACGGCAGATGTCCTTGCTCCACTAAGCGTCTTAATGGCGCACCCTCTGCTAATAAATGTTCTTGACCAATAATAGCATCAAGAGTCGTGGGGCGCATACGCTGGGCGAGTGGGGTATCGGCATGAAAGTTAGGCGGCATAGGACTCTCTATTATAGGGTCGGATAATTATGACTTTACTACAATGACAGAGTGACTTGGTGAAGCTGTTTTGTACAGAATAAATATTCGGCAGTCGCTCTTTTTTGTAGAAAAACAAAGCTATTTGATAATCAGTATTAGACATCAGTGGTAAAAATAAGCTAATTTATACAAACAGCCCTTAATCATTGCTCTTCATAACTATTATAGTTGAGCGGCTAGGCTAACGTAGATTGACGTTAAGAAAAATCGGCTAAGTGTACAGCTTATGTCTTAGATATTTGTTTTTCAATGCTTGTTTTTCAATGCTTGTTTTTCAATGCTTGTTTTTCAATGCTTGTTTTTCAATGCTTGGGTTTCAATGTTTGCACCCCTATTTAATGGTTTAGCATGATTCACTAGCGTAAGGTAACTCATTAACCATGTATCAGCAGACTCTCAAGCAGTTTTTACAAGCAAGATTTTCAAAAAAACAATCACGAAGGCTGACTGCTGGTGAGATAGCATTGGCGCATTCAGTATTTGGTGACAGTATCACGCTCGATGACGTTCACCTTAAAACCGCGCGCTGGGTACTCAAAAATTATGCGGTCAGCCCTAATGGTAATATTTACTTCCATCCGGCAGATTGGATAGCAGATTTTAGCCATGCGTCCATTGGTAAGCAAAGTTGGCTCATACACGAGCTAACCCACGTTTGGCAGCTACAACAAGGATTAAAGGTCGTATGCGGTGCGGTTATCAATCGCCGTTATGATTATGTGCTAGAAACAGGTAAATCCTTTTTTAGATATGGTATCGAACAACAGGCACGCATGGTGCAAGACTATTTCGTACGTCGGCAACTTGGCAAAGACTGTCAAGATTTAGAAGCTTGTATTCCATTTCTGAGCGTACATGCTGTGAATAATGCGACAGGTAAAAAGTACGACTAAAAAAACGACATAAACCAGCAATGGATTGCTGTGATAATTCTAACTTTTATTATTTTGCATTAACAAAGGATATGTACTCTGATGTTTAAATTTTTGCCAGAAACGCTGGATAATGAGGCTCATGATAGCGACATGAATAAAAGCTTCTCAGACAAAAGCACCAGCTCTCTACGTTATCCCTCAACGGCACTTGTAGTAATGCTAAGCGGCATATTACTATTGAGTGGTTGCCAGCAAGCAGACACGCAACCTGAGCCAAAGGACAGTCAAAGCACTGAACAGACGAGTGCTGAAGACAGTCAACCAATGCCGCAAAGTGATTCAGCTGCTGCGCGTATCAAACAGTTTCAGCCGTTGTACGTCGATCAAGCACAAGGGTTGCAGCGTCGGCTACAAGCAGAGTATGAGTCATTACAAGCTGCTGATGCGTCCGATGGCGATGCATTATTGCTCGAAGGAGCGACTGACACTACGGCTAATGATGATGGCAATCTTGGTAATCAAGTGACTGCTAGTAATACACCCGATAATAGCGGTTTGCCAGCTACAGAGGCGAGCAACAGTAATGCGTCTGAACAAGCATCAGTACCAGCCGCTACCGAGGGCGATATCACGGATGCTGACATTAACACCAGTACTGAGGTTGGTGAGCGCGATTTGACTGTACTTAAGCGTATCAGTCTTGAGCCGCGTAAACCTGTGATGATGACTGAAGCACAAATGATAGAAAGTTATCAGCAAGCGATGGACGCGTTATATCAGCCTGTGACTACCCCGCTTAGTGCAGAGGATTCTGATACGCTGATTAATATAGCCACTTTGACACCGCAGTTATTCGAACATGCAGAAATCGCTGGCAGGGTCAGTGCAAAAAGCCCAGCGCTGGCTCGCTTGATTATTCAACACCAAGTCTGGGAGCAAATAGAAGCGCAGCAAGTCATCGATATGCAACAAATGAAGGTTGATCAGCAACAAGAGTTTGAGACATTGATGACTAAGTTTAATGACACCATCGAAGGGTATGATGAACAGATTGCTAAATATGAGCAGACACTAAAAGAATTCCAATAACTGACGATATTGCGCACGTTTGAATCAGCAATTATATATAATAGAGCTAATATATTTATCTAAAACTAAAAGCATAAAAATCCCGCACGATGGCGGGATTTTTTATTGCTCAAATACTATTTAGCTTACTTGCGATCTTCGACCTTTACAAAATCACGGCGCGTTTCACCAGTATATAACTGACGTGGGCGACCGATTTTGAATGGTGCACTGTGCATCTCTAACCAATGGCTGATCCAACCAGAAGTACGAGCCAATGCAAAGATTACGGTAAACATTGACGTTGGGATACCGATAGCTTTCAAGATGATACCAGAGTAAAAATCAACGTTTGGATATAGGTTGCGCTCGATGAAGAACGGGTCTTCTAGTGCAATTTTTTCTAGCGCCATTGCCAATTCAAGCTTAGGATCATTGATACCAAGTGCTTCTAATACCTCATCACAAGTCTCTTTCATTACTTGCGCACGTGGATCGAAGTTTTTGTAGACACGGTGACCAAAGCCCATTAGCTTCACTTCACGGCTTTTTACTTTTTCCATGAATTCAGGCACGTTTTCAACAGTACCGATTTCATCTAGCATCTCAAGAACGGCTTCGTTCGCGCCGCCATGTGATGGTCCCCAAAGGGCTGCGATACCAGCAGCGATACACGCATAAGGGTTAGCACCCGTAGAGCCTGCTAAACGTACCGTTGACGTAGAAGCGTTTTGCTCATGGTCAGCATGCAAGGTAAAGATTTTGTCCATTGCACGAGTGATGACATCGTTTTTCTGATAATCTACATCAGCAGGCGTTGCAAACATCATGTATAAGAAGTTTTCAGCGTAGTTAAAGTCATTACGCGGGTACATGAACGGTTCGCCCTGAGAGTATTTGTAACTCATCGCAGCAAGCGTTGGCATTTTAGCAATCAGACGAATAGCCGTGATTTCACGATGCTCTTCGTTACTGACGTCTAGGTTGTCATGATAGAAGGCTGATAAAGCACCAACGACACCAACCATAATAGCCATTGGATGCGCGTCACGACGGAAGCCTTCAAAGAACTTACGCAATTGGTCATGGACGCCTGAGTGCTTACGGATCTTTTCAAAGAAATCTGCTTTTTGCTCGGCATTAGGCAATTCGCCATGAACAAGCGCATAAGCCACTTCTAAATATTCAGCGTTGTTTGCTAATTGATCGATAGGGTAGCCGCGATGCAATAACTCGCCTTTGCCGCCATCAATGAAGGTGATTTTTGATTCGACAGGAGCGGTTGCCATGAAACCTGGATCATAGGTCCAGTAGCCAGCTTGTTGGAAAGCAGCAACTTCGATTACTGACGGTCCTAAAGTACCTTCAGTAATAGGAAGTTGGTAGTCCTTACCATCTACGGTCAATGTGGCTTGATTGTCAGCCATAATTTAATCTCCATTGTTTTAACTTGTTAGAATAAAAATATACCGACGCACAGCCTCGCGCCATTACTAGTAAAACGGTCAAAATGTTTTTAACGTATTTAATATGCAGGCTATATTAGCAGCAATTCTCTATGATTTGAAAAAACTTTTAGCAGCAAAGGCACCAACTGGTGTGGTTTCATAGTGTCTATCTACTGTAAATTTTGTATCAAAATATGTCTGCTTGGTTATTTTGCTTAAAAACTGCCCTTTTAGAGCGTTAAGGCAAACTCTATTATGCGCATAATATCTGCATCGATTTACTAAAATAGAGCAAAGCGTATTTTGGCTATCTATGCTAAAAACAGACTGCGTATGAGTAGTAGGCGAACGGAATGGGTCATCTAATCCTCTGAGCTGAGTCGTCAGGGGGGATTTAGTATTGCACAAATTCGCTTGTTTGTTAAATAAGCCTTCTTATTTCATTAGTTTAGGGATAAATTTGTAATTGTCGCCCAGTCATTTTATAATTAGCGTTACTTAACTGGCACTCGCTTTGTGCGAATTGATAAGTGGTCATGATATAGTGTCGTTTAAAGCTGACTCTATCTATATTTAGTGACGACTAGACGGTGACTGTTTAGACCAGAGCTTTACGTGATGGTCTGATAGATCTTGTTAACTGTCCTATTTTTAAGTAATGAGCCTATTTTAATTAATCCGCTTATGGTTCATATTGATGTAGAGAAGACAGTGATCTTTTTCTATGTGAAAAGTATCAGTAAAAATAGAATAGTTAATCGCTCTAACGAATAGTGCGCTTACTTGTTGGTTAGTCGATAAGCCGCTATTAAAAAGCTTATCAATTTAACGAGTCCTGCTACACCATTTACCATCCGACCATTTCTTCATATTTAGCGCAAACTAAACGAAGTCAGCTAGCTCTTCCTTACTTTATTCGTCTCGTGTGTTGCTCAATACCTAACTTGATACTATTTATATCAAGCAGTGGTTGTTAGCAGATACAGGAGTATAACCGCAAAAAGGATGCCCGCTGTGAAAAGCAACCGACCTATTGATCTGCCTTTAAGCCAAGTGATTAGCGTTAATCGCTCACCGATTGCGATCGCCTCAATCTTGCATCGTATCTCTGGCATTATTCTATTTTTATTGATTCCTGTCATGCTGTGGTTACTACAGAACTCATTGGCGTCGCCTGAGAGTTTTGAGACCGTATTTGACAACGTACTTGTGCGCTTTTTAGCATGGATATTCGTTGCGGCGATTGCTTATCACTTTGTGATGGGTATCAAGCACTTATTTGCTGATATGGGCATGAATGAAGAACTAAAATCTGGCCGCACTGCGTCTATGGTTAGTTTTGTGATTGCAGCGATTCTAATTGTCGCGTCATTTGTATGGGTGATGTTCTAATGATTAAAAATGATTCAGGAATCAAAAGTGCGACTGGTCTGACCGGTTCAGGCTCACGCGATTGGATTATCCAGCGTATTAGCGCTGTCGTTTTAGCTGTTTATAGTGTGGTATTGCTGGGCTTCTTTTTGACGCACGGCGACGTTACTTATCTTGAATGGTCATCATTCATGACCAGTCTGCCTATGCGTTTATTTAGCTTAGTGGCGGTACTTGCACTAGCTGGCCATGCTTGGGTTGGTATGTGGACCGTGTTCACTGATTATATTACCACTGGCAAACTAGGCTCAAGCGCAGCAGGTCTACGCTTAGTGCTACAGTCATTGATGATTATTGCTATTTTAGTGTTTTTATTTTGGGGCATCATGATTTTTTGGGGTACTGGTTTCGGTGTTGTTGCCGTTTAACTATAGCCAATCATAGCGTTGGATATTACTGACTTAGTCAGTCACTTATATAATAGGTGCGCTATGGTTTAGTCAGTGAGCGAACCCAATATAAAGATAGATATGCAAATTAGGTGGCTAAAGGTTGTTTGCGTCATCCACTTTGATAATTTCAAGTAGGGGCGAGACAATACAGTGTTTTGTCCAGCAATAGGATGATTTTGAGACAGCCTTTTTATTTACTTCTAAGCATTAACAGGCATTAGGAAAACCGTAATGGCAACTAGACAAGATAATACCATTAGTAATATTAAGACCCTCAACTACGATGCAGTTATCGTTGGTGGTGGTGGCTCAGGTATGCGTGCTTCACTACACTTGGCAGAAGCGGGCATGAAGGTTGCAGTCCTGACCAAAGTATTCCCAACGCGTTCGCACACGGTTGCTGCTCAAGGCGGTATCGGTGCAAGTTTGGGTAACATGAGCAATGATAACTGGCACTTTCACTTTTATGACACCGTTAAAGGGTCAGATTGGTTAGGTGATCAAGACGCTATCGAGTACATGTGCCGTGAAGCGCCAAAAGTCGTCTATGAGCTTGAGCACATGGGCATGCCGTTTGACCGTAACGAAGATGGCACGATTTATCAGCGTCCGTTTGGTGGTCATACGTCAAACTATGGCGAAAAAGCGGTACAACGTGCTTGCGCCGCTGCTGACCGTACAGGTCACGCACTATTGCACACGCTATATCAAAAAAACCTAGAGCAAGGTACTGAGTTCTTTATCGAGTGGATCGCTCTTGACTTGATCAAAGACGAAGCCGGTAACATCAACGGCGTCATCGCGCTTGAGCAAGAGACTGGTACTGTAGCTGTATTCCAGTCACCGATTACTGTCCTAGCGACAGGTGGTGCAGGCCGTATCTTTGCCGCATCTACCAACGCTTATATCAATACTGGTGACGGTATTGGCATGGCAGTCCGTGCAGGTATTCCATTACAAGACATGGAATTCTGGCAGTTCCACCCAACAGGCGTTCATGGTGCAGGCGTGCTATTGACCGAAGGTTGTCGTGGTGAAGGCGCTATCTTACGTAATAAAGATGGCGAAGCATTCATGGAGCGTTATGCGCCAACTGTGAAAGACTTGGCACCACGTGATCTAGTATCACGTTCTATGGATCAAGAAATCAAAGAAGGCCGTGGTTGTGGCCCTAATGCGGATCATATCGTTATGGATATGACGCATCTAGGTGTTGAAACCATCATGAAGCGTTTGCCATCGGTATTTGAGATTGGTAAAAACTTTGCCAACGTTGATATCACCAAAGAGCCGATTCCAGTTATCCCAACCATTCATTATATGATGGGCGGTATTCCAACCACGATTCATGGTCAAGTCATCACGCCTGATCTAGAAGCGGGTACGGATGAAGAAGGTCTATACACGAAAGGCACTGTCGTTAAAGGTCTTTACGCTATCGGTGAATGTGCTTGTGTCAGTGTTCACGGTGCCAACCGTCTAGGTACAAACTCACTACTTGATCTATTGGTATTTGGCCGTGCTGCTGGTAAGCATATCGTTGATGAATTCCATCATGCCGATCACAACTATAAACCACTTGATCCACGCGTCCTTGATTTTACAGTGAAGCGTTTAGACAAACTGCAACAATCGACCGAAGGCTATAACGCTCAAGACGTTGCGGACGAAATTCGTTCGACCATGCAGACACATGCCAGTGTATTCCGTACGCAAGCGATGATGGACGAAGGCGTTGAGAAAATTTTAGCGCTAGGCGACAAAATCGACCAGATTCATTTGGCTGATAAATCACAAGTCTTTAACACGGCCCGTATCGAAGCTTTCGAAGTGGCTAATCTATATGAAGTGGCTAAAGCAACAATGATATCAGCAGCGATGCGTCATGAAAGTCGCGGTGCACACAGTGTGTCTGACTACGATCGTCCAGAAGATGATGACTATGCACCAAACGGTCGTAACGATCATGACTGGATGAAGCATACCTTGTGGTATTCTGAAGGCAATAAAATCGTTTATAAGCCAGTACGCAAAGTGCCATTGACCGTTGATTATATCGAGCCAAAAGTTCGCGTCTATTAATTTTTGACTGCGCCGCTGGTCTATATGAACAGCGTTACCGTTTTATCCCTTATTAATTTATTAAAAAGGTGACCGCCAGCTACATGCTCATGCCAGCGCTGTGATAAAGATACTCTATCTAGCGCTGATATGTTGCAACCTTTGTACGCCCGCCATCACCTACGTGTGGAGTTTAGCATTATGAGCCGAGGTACTCGCACCATCGAAATCTACCGCTACGATCCTGATCTGGACGCAGCGCCACGTATGCAAACCTATACAGTTGAGTTGTTAGACTCAGATCGTATGTTGCTTGACGTGTTATTACGCCTGAAAAAGGAAGATGAAACCATCACCTTCCGTCGCTCTTGCCGTGAAGGCATTTGTGGCTCTGATGGCATGAACATCAATGGCAAAAATGGTCTAGCCTGTCTTATCAACATGAACACGCTACCCGAAAAAATTACTGTTCGTCCGTTGCCGGGTTTACCTGTTGTTCGTGATTTGGTCGTCGATATGAACCAATTCTACGAGCAGTACGAAAAAGTACACCCGTATTTAATCAACGATCAGCCAGCACCGCCAACAGAGCGTTTGCAGTCACCTGAGCAACGCGAAAAGCTAAACGGTCTGTACGAATGTATTCTATGTGCGTGCTGCTCAACCAGCTGCCCATCGTTCTGGTGGAACCCTGATAAATTCTTAGGTCCATCTGCACTATTACATGCTTATCGCTTCGTCGCTGATAGCCGTGATGGTGATACACAAGCACGTTTGGCACGTTTGGATGATCCGTTCAGCCTGTTCCGTTGTCGCGGTATCATGAACTGCGTTTCAGTGTGTCCAAAAGGTTTGAACCCTACCAAAGCAATCGGTCATCTACGTAACATGCTGATAGACCAAGCAGGTTAAACGAGTTAATCGCTGCCTAGTTTATGTACATATCATAATGAAACACCGTCTCAGTATTAGGCGGTGTTTTTTATTAGCTAGATTTGCATATGGGTAGGAGATAGAAGAGGTATTTCTGTTTACTATTTGGAGAGGCGCATTTGGCTAAAACGCGTTAAATCGCTGGTCAAAAGTAAGCCAGTATTAACAATACGTTGGTGGTATGTAAGAAGTCCTGTTATGTAAACGAACTGTCTATATAATTAGCAGTAGAAATGCACGGAGTAAGAGGTTTATAATAGATATTCATTATGTAAATACCTACTATTGAGCAAACAAACTATGTCGTGCAAGGCATGCATGCTAAGCTATACAGCAATGTATGTTTGCCAAAAATGACAATAAATATCCTTCATAAGAAGACATTTCAGCGAAAACAGCCAATTTATAGGCTAGCTGAACGATAGGGTATTTGCAAAAGGTATTATCATTAATAAATTGGTTATAGCTGATAGCAGTATATATAAATTAATGTTGTGAAACGAGTCAGACAAGAAAACTGGACGTTCACAAATAATTTTATCAGATGGCTATTGTTTGAGCTGAGTATTGTAGTAGCGCCATCATTATTACTTGACATATTTTTTATCTATAATGATGAACGCTACTTATTACAGTAAGAACAACGATGCCTTATATTAGTTGTCAGAATATTAGTCATCAGAAATTATTAATCATCAGCAATAGCAAATCTTATTACTGTTTAAGCTCAAAAGTCAAAATATCAAATGTACAACGAACGACACAATAATAAGCACGATTCCATTCATTTATCTATCAAATAGACGATTATTATGAATAGTATAACTAAAGAAGCCGCAGACGTAGAACATACTGAACTGGCCGCTGATAATGCCAACTATATCGAAGTGCTTTATGAGCAATACCTGACTGACCCTACTAGTGTTGATACGGATTGGCAAGCGTATTTCGAACAATACAAATCGCCAAACGATGCTCAGCATAATGCTATTAAAGACCAGTTTTTGTTACTTGCTCGCAATCAAACGGCGAACAAGGGCACTCCTGCAACCACAACGACCAGCAATGCAGCTGACTGTGCCGACCCTAAGCAAATGGGCGTACAGCAGCTGATTTCTGCTTATCGTCGCCGTGGTCACCGCCGCGCAAAACTCGATCCATTAGATCTGCACCCACGCGCTGAAGTGGAAGATTTGACGCTTGAGTATCACAATCTTTCAGAAGCCGATCTAGACACCATATATCCCACCAATGATTTGAATATTGGTAAGGATGAAGCACCGTTACGTGAAATTATTGAAATCATGGAACGTGTTTATAGCCGTTATATCGGTATCGAATATATGCATGTTACCACCAGTACAGAAAAGCGCTGGATGGAAAAATATCTCGAAAGCAATCTGGGTTACATTGAGTTTGATAAAGACAAACGACTCTCTATCCTTGAGCGCTTAACCGCTGCCGAAGGCTTAGAGAAATATTTGGCGCGTAAATATACGGGTGTCAAGCGTTTCGGTCTAGAGGGTGGCGAGAGCTTTATCCCTGCTATCAATGAAATCATCCAACGTGCTGGCGGTTATGGCACCAAAGAGATGGTTATCGGTATGGCGCATCGTGGGCGCTTGAACTTATTGGTGAATATCTTAGGTAAAAAACCTGCTGATTTGTTCGACGAGTTCGATGGTAAAGTTCAGCCAGAAAAAGGCTCAGGCGACGTTAAGTATCACAATGGTTTTTCATCTAATGTGATGACGCCAGGTGGCGAAGCGCATTTGGCTTTGGCTTTTAACCCGTCGCACCTTGAAATCGTTGCGCCAGTATTGCAAGGGTCAGTACGTGCCCGTCAGGTTCGTCGTAATGACCAACCTCTTTTAGACAATAAAGGCGGTAACTCAGTCTTGCCAATCGTCATCCATGGTGATGCTGCTTTTGCTGGTCAAGGCGTGGTTCAAGAAACGTTCCAAATGTCACAAACTCGTGCTTATACCACTGGTGGTACGGTACATATTGTGATCAATAACCAAGTTGGTTTTACGACCAGTCGTCAAGAAGATGTTCGTTCAACTGAATACTGTACTGACGTGGCAAAAATGGTACATGCACCTATTTTACACGTGAATGGTGATGATCCTGAATCGGTCGTGTTTGCTGCACAATTGGCATTAGACTATCGTCATCAATTTGATAAAGATATCATCATTGATCTTTTCTGCTATCGTCGTAACGGTCACAACGAAGCAGATGAACCTTCTGCCACTCAGCCTTTGATGTATGCCGTTATTAAGAAACTGCCGACGACTCGTACTATTTATGCACAGAAGCTTATCGCAGATGGTATCTTGAATGCTGAACAAGAAAAGCAATACGAAGATGAGTACCGTGAGTCTTTAGACCGTGGTGACTATGTTGCCAATTCACTGGTTCAAGAACCTAACGAGCAGCTATTTGTAGACTGGAAACCTTACCTAGGACATGATTTGGTTGATGACTGGGATACCAGTGTCGATATCGACATCCTAAAAGGTTACGGACGTCGTATGGCTGAAATGCCAGAAGGCTATAAGCTTCAGCGCCAAGTTCAAAAAGTCGTTGATCAGCGTTTGGCTATGCAAACTGGCGAAGAGCCTCTTAACTGGGGTGCTGCTGAGACATTGGCATACGCATCTTTAGTTGATAACGATAAAGTATTGGTTCGTATTACTGGTGAAGATGTGGGTCGCGGTACTTTCGCTCACCGTCACAGTGAAATTTACAATATCGATGATGGCAGTATGTATGTGCCACTGGCTCATATGAGTGAAACACAAGCGCGTTTTGCCACCTATAACTCATTGTTGTCAGAAGAAGCAGTATTGGCCTTTGAGTATGGTTATGCAACGACCGTACCAAACGCATTGATCGTTTGGGAAGCGCAGTTTGGTGACTTCGTCAACGGTGCGCAAGTCGTCATCGATCAGTTCATCTCGAGTGGCGAAACCAAATGGCAGCGTGTATGCGGTCTGACTATGTTGTTACCACATGGTTTCGAAGGTCAAGGCCCTGAGCATTCATCGGCGCGTCTTGAGCGCTTCTTACAGTTATGTGCTGAAGACAATATGCAGGTCATTACGCCAACGACGCCTGCGCAAATTTATCATGCCCTACGTCGTCAAGCAGTGCGTCCGATTCGTAAGCCATTGATCGTCATGTCACCAAAAAGCCTATTGCGTCATAAGTTGGCTACGTCAAATCTCGAAGAGCTGGCCAATGGTAAATTTGAGACTGTATTGCCAGAGATGGATGAGCACAACGCAGACAACGTGACTCGGATGGTGCTATGTGGTGGTAAGGTTTATTATGACTTGCTAGAACAACGCCGCGCGCTCGGTCTTGACCATGTCGCCATCATCCGTATCGAACAACTTTATCCATTGCCAGAAGAACGGTTGATTGCTGAAATTGAAAAATACAGCAACCTAAAAGAAATCGTTTGGACGCAAGAAGAACCGCTTAATCAGGGCGCTTGGTATTACTTGGCACCGAGTATGTTCCGTATTGTGGTACCGCATCCAACCAAGGCAAAAGTCATGGAGCCAGTAGCACGTCCTCCTAGTGCTGCCCCTGCGACAGGTTCTGCGAAATTACACGTACAACAGCAACAAGCATTAATCGCTGGCGGTCTTGGTATTAGTGTGGACGAATTGTCTAAGTAGCAGGTTGTCAAAGTAACAGACTAGATAAGACAAATGAATCAGGCG
Source organism: Psychrobacter glaciei (assembly GCF_014652895.1). GTDB lineage: Bacteria > Pseudomonadota > Gammaproteobacteria > Pseudomonadales > Moraxellaceae > Psychrobacter > Psychrobacter glaciei. The sequence goes on along the minus strand of NZ_BMZR01000002.1, from coordinate 439,311 downwards.
ATGACAGTCAGTATGGTGTAAATAGTTTAAATCGGTACTGACTGCCTATCACGACTTAATAATAAATAGCAATATCCAAATCTAAGGAGTATATCGATGGCTGAGATCAAAGCCCCCGTTTTTCCAGAATCGGTTGCCGATGGCACAATCGTTGAATGGCATGTCACTGAAGGCCAACAAGTAAACCGTGATGACCTATTGGCCGAAATTGAAACTGACAAAGTTGTATTAGAAGTTGTGGCACCTGATGATGGTGTGGTAACCAAAATCGTTAAGCAAGTTGATGATACCGTATTGTCTGATGAGTTAATTGCAGAGTTTGAAGCGGGCGCAAGTGGCGCTGGTGCAGACGACAGTAACGATAGCGATGCTCCTTCCGTAAATCCAGATCAGCCAGCTGCTCCAGTACAAGCGAAGCAAGCGGCAGATGGCGGCGAGCCAGTACAAGTAACAGATAAGAAAGAAGAAGCTGATCATAAAGATCAAAGCCCAGCAGTCCGTAAAGCGGCAAAAGAGAGCGGCGTTGATCCTAAAGACGTCGAAGGTAGTGGTCGTGGTGGTCGTGTAACCAAGACTGATATGGCAAGCCCGACATTAAAAGCAGACAGCTCTATCAAGTCTGATAGCGGTCGCCCAGTGGCTGAATCAGCTGGTGAGCGCACCGAAAAACGTGTGCCAATGACACGCCTTCGTAAGCGTGTTGCTGAGCGTTTATTATCAGCGACGCAAGAAACTGCGATGCTAACGACGTTCAACGAAGTTAACATGAAACCGTTAATGGACATGCGTACCAAATATAAAGATCAGTTTGAAAAGCGTCATGGCGTTCGTCTAGGCTTTATGTCGTTATTCGTCAAAGCAGCGACTGAAGCGCTAAAACGTTTCCCAGCAGTGAATGCATCACTGGATGGCGACGACATTGTTTATCATGGTTTTTATGATATCGGTGTAGCTGTATCATCAGACCGTGGTCTAGTTGTTCCTGTATTACGTGATACCGATCGCATGAGCATGGCAGATGTCGAAAGCCGTATCCGTGAACTTGGTGGCTTGGCTCAAAAAGGCAAGCTTGGTCTAGATGACATGACTGGTGGTACTTTCACTATCTCAAACGGTGGCGTATTCGGTTCACTCATGTCAACGCCTATTTTGAACCCGCCACAAACCGCTATCTTGGGTATGCATGCCATCAATGACCGCCCTATGGCAGTTAATGGTGAAGTTAAAATCTTGCCAATGATGTATCTTGCACTATCTTACGACCATCGTATGATCGATGGTAAAGAAGCGGTACAGTTCTTAGTTACTCTCAAAGAGTTGGTCGAAGATCCAACCATGCTCCTCTTAGACCTATAAGCTTCTAAGCTTGTATTGGCAACCGCTGATACAAGCTTTTTAACTTTGGTAGCGTGGTATAAATAGTTTTTTAATGATGCTACCGTTTCGAGTAGCAACGTCAGCAGCTATATTTTATTAGCGTTTTTTGGTAAATAAATGTGTGGCGTTGATATAGTGTATTAACTAGCAGCGAGAAACATCGTTTATCTCTTAATAAAATAAACAATAGCATAAATGATAAATAAAATAGAAATAGGAACGTACTATGAAAGACAGTTATGATTTAGTCGTTATCGGCGGCGGTCCTGGTGGTTACGAAGCAGCTATCCGTGCAGGACAGCTTGGTATGAGCGTTGCTTGTATCGAAAAACGTGTTTATAAAGGTGAGCCAGCACTTGGCGGTACTTGCTTAAACGTTGGTTGTATCCCATCAAAAGCACTGCTTGATAGCTCGCATCGTTATGAAGCGACCAAGCATGATCTTGATGAGCATGGTATCAGCACCGGCGATGTCGCTATTGATATCGAAAAAATGATAGAACGCAAAGAAGGCATCGTTAAGCAATTAACTGGCGGTGTTGCGGCATTATTGAAAGGTAATGGCGTTGACTGGCTACAAGGCTGGGGCACGTTAGTTGATGGCAAAGGCGCTGACAAACAAGTTAAATTTGTCGCTTTAGAAGACGAAGCGGAAAGCACTATTACCGCTAAGAACGTGATTCTGGCGGCAGGTTCAGTGCCTATCGACATCCCAGTTGCCAAAACTGACGGCGATCGTATCGTTGATTCTACTGGCGCGCTGGATTTCACCTCAGTCCCTAAACGTTTAGGCGTTATTGGTGCTGGTGTTATTGGTCTTGAGCTTGGTTCAGTATGGCGTCGTCTAGGTAGCGAGGTTGTGGTTTATGAAGCGCTTCCTAGTTTCTTAGCAGCTGCTGACAAAGACATCTCGAAAGAAGCTGGCAAAATGCTGAAGAAGCAAGGCCTTGATATCCGTGTCGATACCAAAGTAACCAATGCTGAAGTTAAAGATGATCAAGTGGTTGTCACCAGCGAAAACAAAGGTGAGTCATCTGAAGAAAGCTTTGACAAACTAATCGTTTGTGTTGGTCGCCGTGCTTATTCTGAAAAACTACTTGGCGATGACAGTGGCATTCAATTGACCGAACGTGGTCTTATCGATGTCAATGATCAGTGCAAAACCAATCTTGATGGCGTTTATGCCATTGGCGATTTAGTCCGTGGTCCTATGCTTGCGCACAAAGCGATGGAAGAGGGCATGATGGCTGTGGAACGTATTCATGGCGAAAAAGCTCAAGTTAACTATGACACCATCATCAATGTCATTTATACTCACCCAGAAATTGCATGGGTAGGCTTAACTGAGCAAGAAGCTGAAGCAGCTGGCTACGAAGTTAAAACAGGCTCGTTCAATCTAGCAGCTAACGGCCGTGCATTGGCTCAAAGCGAAGCAGAAGGCTCTATCAAAGTAGTGGCTGATGCTAAGACAGATCGCTTGTTAGGTATGCATGCTATCGCTGCTGGTGCTGGTGATATCGTCCATCAAGGTATGATTGCGATGGAATTTGTCTCTAGTATCGAAGACTTGCAGCTGATGACGTTTGCGCATCCAACGATGTCAGAAGCGGTGCACGAAGCGGCACTATCTGCAGATGGCCGTGCTATCCACGCTATCCAGCGCAAAAAACGCAAGAAATAAGCAGTTGCTCGTTTAATTATTATCGATTTACAACCTGATTGTGGTATCGCTATTTTGGCGATAGCCACGATCATGAGTGCGTCAGACGTATGATTAATATATGCATGGGCGCACTTGATTTCACTTTTTATTAATTGTAAAAAATAAAGGATACAATCAATGAATTTACATGAGTATCAAGCAAAAGAGCTATTAAAAAGCTACGGTTTGCCGATTCAAGAAGGCATCATCGCCTATAGTGGCGACGAAGCTGCTGCTGCTTTTGATAAAACGCCAACTGACATTGCGGTTATCAAAGCGCAAGTACATGCTGGTGGTCGCGGTAAAGCGGGCGGCGTAAAGCTGGTTAAAACTCGTGAAGAAGCTAAGCAAGTAACTGAAGAGCTTATCGGTACCAATTTGGTTACTTTCCAAACTGACGCTGATGGTCAACCAGTTAACTTCGTATTGGTTGCAGAAGATATGTATCCAGTACAAACTGAGCTATATCTTGGCGCAGTGGTTGATCGTGCGACTCGTCGTGTGACTTTCATGGCATCAACCGAAGGTGGTGTTGATATCGAAGAAGTAGCAAACGAGACGCCAGAAAAAATCTTTAAAGTACATGTTGATCCTTTAGTTGGTCTAATGCCTTTCCAAGCGCGCGATGTTGCGTTCAAACTGGGTCTAGAAGGCAAGCAAATCAACCAGTTCGTTAAATTGATGACTGGTGCTTATAAAGCATTTGTTGAAAACGACTTTGCGCTCATGGAAATTAACCCATTAGCGGTTCGTGAAAATGGCGAAATCGTTTGTGTTGATGGCAAAATCGGTATCGATTCAAATGCACTATATCGTCTGCCTAAAATTGCAGCACTACAAGACAAAACTCAAGAAAACGAGCGTGAGCTTAAAGCTGCTGAGTTTGACCTAAACTATGTTGCTCTAGAAGGTAATATCGGTTGTATGGTTAACGGTGCTGGTCTTGCAATGGCGACCATGGATATCATCAAATTGTATGGCGGCAAGCCTGCTAACTTCTTGGACGTTGGCGGCGGCGCAACTAAAGATCGCGTTGTTGAAGCGTTCAAGATCATTCTTGAAGACAGCAGCGTTGAAGGTGTTCTAATCAACATCTTCGGTGGTATCGTACGTTGTGACATGATTGCAGAAGCCATTATCGCTGCTGTCAAAGAAGTCGATGTACAAGTACCTGTGGTTGTACGTCTAGAAGGTAATAATGCTGAAAAAGGCTTACAAATTCTAGAAGAGTCTGGTCTTAAATTGACTACAGCTCAAGGCCTAGCAGATGCCGCTCAAAAAATTGTCGATGCTGTTAAAGCTTAAGTCTTTAATGATTGGTGTTTAGAAATAAATACTACAGCATAGTAGTCAACGCGTGATAGTGGCTTTTAGATAAAAATTGACCATTAACATTGAATAAAATGGTACTAAGAGTCGCTATTACAAGACAACCGAATACAAGGAATAAATAATGAGTGTATTAATCGATAAAGATACCAAAGTATTGGTACAAGGTTTCACTGGTAAAAATGGTACGTTCCACTCTGAGCAAGCGATCGAATACGGTACTAAAGTCGTCGGCGGCGTAACGCCGGGTAAAGGCGGTCAAACGCATCTAGGCCTACCAGTATTTAATACAATGGCAGAAGCCATGGAAGCGACTCAAGCTGACGCTTCTGTTATCTATGTACCTGCACCATTCGTACTAGATTCTATCGTTGAAGCAATCGATGCTGGCGTTAAATTGATCGTTGTGATCACTGAAGGCGTACCGACTATCGATATGCTAAAAGCCAAACGCTATCTTGAAGAAGCGGGCGACGTACGTTTAGTTGGTCCTAACTGCCCAGGTGTTATCACTCCAGGTCAGTGCAAAATCGGTATCATGCCAGGCCATATCCATCAGCCAGGTAAAGTGGGCATCATCTCACGCTCTGGTACGCTAACGTATGAAGCCGTAGCTCAGACAACTAAGCTTGGTTTTGGTCAGTCAACTTGTATCGGTATCGGTGGTGATCCTATCCCTGGTATGAACCAGATTGACGCATTGAAATTGTTCGAAGCTGATCCACAAACTGAAGCTATCATCCTAATCGGTGAGATCGGTGGTACTGCTGAAGAAGAAGCAGCTGCTTATATCAAAGATCATGTGACTAAGCCAGTTGTTGGCTATATCGCTGGTGTTACCGCTCCAGAAGGCAAGCGTATGGGTCATGCTGGCGCTATTATCTCTGGTGGTCAAGGTACTGCTGAAGAAAAATTCAAAGCGTTTGAAGATGCTGGTATCGCGTATACACGTGACCCATCTAAGCTTGGCGAAAAGCTAAAAGAAGTTACTGGTTGGTAATTCAGAATTAATTCTGTAATGTGACTACTAAAACCATATTGAAATGTTAAGAAGACACCCCTACAATGGGGTGTTTTTTATATAGTTATATTAGAGAGTTTAACATGGAAAAATTTATATCTTATATTAATGAAAACAATAAGACTGAACTAGCATCAGAATTAGAAATATATTCATATCAAGTCTTATCGGAAATTGCATATATATTAAGAAAAGTAAATGGTATTAACACTGATTTTGAAATCCAAGGAGCGAGTAGTTTAAATATACTAATATTGAAAAAATACTTAGAAGATAGAAATAAAAAAAGTATGGATGGTTATAAAGTCTTATTGACTAATTCTACGAGCTCACTTACCGAGTATAGGAGATATGATTTAATACTATTATGTAATATAGAAAAGGAAAGTAAGTATGTAAAGAATGAATATAGAAAATTTCATTCCTTACATACTAACATGAATTATCTTCTTAACAAAAAAAACCGGAAAAATTATAATTTTATTAACGATTACTTCGATCGTTTAAATAACACATATTTACCAGTAAATAGTGATCTTTTAAATGATTACTATTTACTTTTCTTAGAAAAAGAAATTTTTTCTGATAAAAAAGAAGCTTATGAAAAAGAAAATATCATATTGAAAGATGAAATAAAGACTGCTATAGAAGAAAATAAAGAAAAATCAAAAGAAAATAATTTGTTAACACAAAAAAATAATAGTATAAGGCAACAACTATCTTATAGAGTAGGCAGCGTACTAGTTTCTTCCGTAAAAAGTAAAGAAAAATTAAGAAATTTACCAATTGATATGCTATCTGAGATTAATGAATTTTATAATGGTAAAAGTGTCCAGCCTAAAGCATTACGTATAAGCAAAAAAATAACTTCAAAGCTAGTAAAATTTAGAAATATTAAAAAGTTAGAAGATATAAGAAAATCAAATATAATTATAGATCATGTAAAGTCAAAATTTAATATAGAAAAAAAAATAGGGTCTGAATTAAAAGATGATTCATTAAAAGATTTTGTAGATAATTATGAAAATATTAGGATGAGTTATTTCATTAGTTCTGATCTTAAAGGACTTTATGATATAACTTATAATATTATAAAAGATAATCTAGATAGTTTTTTAGTTTTCGAGCCTATTTTGAAAGAAGTACTGCAAATTCTCTTCTATTATGAAGATGCTTCAAGTATAAAGGTCGAGAAAAAATTAGTTCGCGATTTTCTGGAATACTATCTCATAAATGACAAACTAAGTAAGGTTTCAAAGTTTTTTGTAGAATTTTCTTCTACTCTAGGCTGGAAAGATTTTAAAGGAATCATAGAAACAAACAAAGTGAATTTTTCTGATATATATAAAACTCAATCTTTTCTAGAAGCTGTTATTTCAAAGCCACAAGCTATCGTTATTTTCTTAGATGATGATTTCTACAATTGGGCAGTAAGTCAAGATGAAACCTATGAGCTTGTTTTAGTTAAATTTATTTATACAATTATTAAGAATAAATTACTAGAAGAAAGTGTTTTATTAGGATTTTTTAATATTAATAAAATAAGATATAAGAAAAGATTTTTGGATGTAATGCAAAGGTATACTTATATAATTAAACGTTCCATTGGAAACGACCAAATAATTTGTGATCTAATAGAGAAAATAGACTGTTACGAAGATTTAGTGTATGTGTCTCTATTAATATCATGTCACTCTAACATTATAACTATAGAAAATTTTGTCAGTAAGGTATATGAATTAAATAAAAAAATATCATTAGACCAGTATCAATTGGCTTATTTCTTATCACAGACTGGCAATAACAATAAGTTGACAGATATAGTTAACGATAGTTTTGAACGAAGTGAGATATCACCTATTAGCCATATAGGAAATAATTCTATTGAAAATATATATAATAGTATTTTAAAGGTAGATATAGATAAAAATGTAAGCCTTAGTTTACCCATGGGTTTAATTAATGTCATTACTAGCACTTTTAATCCCGATATCTCTTTATTAAGTTTATCAATAGATTCTATATTGCAACAATCACATAGTACATTATTGCTAACTATAGTGGATGATTGTTCAGATAATGGTAACGATATAAAGCAGCTTATTGATGAGAAAAATGATAAACGAATTAACTATTTAAGAATGCCTGAAAATGGAGGAGTATATAAATGTCGTAATTTAGCTATAGGCAGTATTAAAAGTGATTTCGTTGCTTTTCAAGATGATGATGATGTATCACACCCACAACGTCTTGAATACCAGTTGAACCATTTAAGAGATAATGATATAGAGATATCTATGGTTACTAATTTGCGTATAGATATTGATGGGCATGTTCAAATTGATAATCACGACTCAATACTTTCTAATGGCCCTGTTACGATGCTTTTCTCCAAAGCTTTGATAAGTAAGGTTGGTTTATTCAAAGAGTTTCGATCAAGAGGGGATGTTGAATTTAAAAATAGATGTGTAAGACTGTTAGGTCCAAGCTCTTTAGAAGTAGATTCTAAAATATTATACTATTCTTTAGGCTCACATAACTCTCTATCTTCTACTTTTGAACACGGAAAAAATAACTCAAATTTAAAATTGATTAGATCGTTAATACATTATGATCAGACTAAGAGAAATGATAACTTAGAAATACAAAGGAACTCTGATAGTAAGATAACTGTATGCATGTCATCTTTTCCCGCGAGAAAAGAGAAGATGCTTCTTACGATTGATTCGGTCATTGAAAGCGTTGACAAGCTTTACTTGTATTTAAACAATTATAAAGAAATACCAGTAGAACTAAACAAGTATAATAATTTAGAGGTAATACTCGGTGAAAATGCCGAAGGAGATCTTCGAGATAATGGCAAAATATATCCATTTTCTGTTCAAGATATAAAGGGTTATTGCTTTTTAATAGATGATGATATTATCTATCCTGCTTCTTACTTTAATGAGTATATAAGGAAAATTGAAAAATACAATCGAAAGGTAGTCGTGGGTGTTCATGGAGTAATTTTTACTAAACCTTTTCAAAGCTACTTCAAGAACCGTAAAGTGTATCATTTTAAAAATGAAAACTTAACAGACGTTATTGTTCATCAATTAGGTACTGGAGCGCTAGCCTTCCATACTGATACATTAACTCCGACCTTGAGTAAGTATATGGAAACGGGCATGGCCGATGTATTTTTTGCTATAGAGGCTAAGCAGTTAGAAATCCCATTGATTTGTATTGCACACCCTGCTGGATGGTTAAAACCTCTAGATATTGAAATCGAGGATACAAGTAATTTATACGATGAATTTAAAAATGATCATTCAAAGCAAACTATGTTTATTAAAAATGCTGGAGAATTTAGAGAATTAAATATTTTTGATCTTTAAATCTTTGGATATCTGAAACCATCGATATAATAAATGAATGAAAACATAGTAGTAATTTGTATTTTATTGCCTAACAATCTATTTCAGTAGAAATGAATTGTTATCTTCAATTGTTGTTGCATCTATATTGTTAACTGGACAATATTTTAAATAAACTTTTGCTATGTTGGATTTAGTTATGAGTAGTTTTAGTGAAGGGAAGTTTTCGACTAACCAAAATTTTGGTAAAGATATCAGAGAAATAGTCAATATAGAAGATATACCTATTTATTTCGATAAACCTCTCTGGTTTAGAGTTGAACAAGATGATATTTGCTTAGATATTTTTCTATATTTAAGAAAATCTAGCAAGTTATATGTTTTGGGGCAAGATGCTCTATTAGAAGGGCGAAACGAGCTTCCTTATTTCTACAGATCTAAATGGTTTACAGATTTAGACGATGGTTCATTCATAACATTTAATGATCCTACTTTGTACTTAGATAGAAGTTTACTGGGAGGCTGGTGGCAATTAAGTGGTAGTATTGAACTTGCCAAAAGATTTGTACATAACTTATCGAAAAAAATATATGTGGAAGAAAGAAATATAGTTTGTTAAGGTGCGTCAGCTGGAGGATATTTTGTACTGGCTCTTGCTGGACTTATGAAAGAGAGTAAAATAGTCGCAGATATTGCTCAAGTCGACTTGCCTTCATCACCTTATAAACATAATGTTCCTATACTAAAAAAGGCTGGGATAGAAAATTTTAGAGATATTTTCTATTATTGGTCTAGAAAAGAACCACCTCAGAACGTATTTTTTTTAATGAATGAAAAAGATACATCTCATATTACATCGCAGTTATATTATTTTTTAGAAAAAATAAATATTATATATACTTTAGAAGGAAATATGATTCGTAATTTAAATATTATTAAATATCGAAATGATGATCTTAATCTCCGAGGTCATAGTCCTTGGCAAAAAGACAGCTTAATATACTTTCTAAAATCAGTATAATTAGAACTACATATGATAGCTTAAGTTACTGCGATATTTCTTGATGCGAATTTAGACATTTAATATGACTATACAATTATATTAAATGTCTTACATCAGAGAATCCATATTTATTAAATCCAGATTTTTGGGCTGTAGTCAAAGAATTTACCCTATATAATCCAACAGCAAGAGGTTTCCTAATATAAATAATAGAATCGCTACTGTAAATCGACTTTATAAGCTCAAATAGCTTTTTATCTGATTCAATCCTTTTTGATGAATCGAATCTTCCTAGTTTGTCTAGAACAGAGCGTGACACCATCATTGAGGAAAGATTAAGACGTAACAATGGATAGTTTTGTCTACAGATTGGTAAGCCAGATGATTGATCAACTCTAAAAAAGTGTGAGAAACTAGCAATAGCAGTAGATGTATTTAGGAGCTCTTTAAGTTGTAACTCTAAACGCTCAGGATGTGACCAATCATCTGAGTCTTGAAATGTTACAAAATATCCAGTTGATTGCTCTATGCCAATATTTCTAGCATGGTATGTGCCATTGTTTTCTGAAAGTTTAATAACTTTGATCGTCAAATACTTTTTGAGGATATCTACAGTATTATCAGTACTAGCGTCATCTACTACAATAATTTCAATGTTATTAATTGACTGATTCAATAAAGAGTCTATACAGTTTTCTATAAAAGCTGCAGAATTATAGGTAGTGACTATAATACTGACTTTCTGAGCATTATTATTTTTTTTTACTTTTTTGCGATTATTACCAATAGTAAGTTTATTGCTTTTAACTAAATTTATAGGCTGTAGCGCATACTGACGGTAAAACCTGTAAACGAGTAGTTTTGCCCATAACGCTTTATGTCGCATGAGAGCGATTTTTATGGCGACTAGTGTATCAGCTTGGTTATAAGAGCGTAGAGAAGGAATATCTCCTAAAGCTATTCTTAAAGTATCTTTAAATGGTCTAGGGACATCATCTCTTTGCTTACTTAGTTCTAGAGTTAATTCAGGGTAGACATAACCTATTCTATATAGAAATTGAAGTGCATCTTTTCTTTCCAAGCTAGCAATATAGTCAGTCTGTAGAAGGCTCTCAACTAGAGAGTCCGCGCTGGCATATTGCTGAGCCTGAACATGGTGATCAAATTCTTTTAGAAGTGTACTCATAAACTATAAACGCCAATCTGGGTTCACTAATGCACCTTTAACATCGATGATTACTTTCGGTTTGGTACAAAAACTATTTATCTTGTCGTCTTCACCGATAAACTCTGAATGATTAACTGCTACAATAACAGCGTCAAAACTATTCTCTTGAATGTCGTTATAATCGACATAATCAACATCTAGGCTACTCCAGTCTTCTTCAGTAACCCAAGGATCGGAATAAGTCATTCTTACCCCATATTTCTCAAGTTCAATGCCAATATCCGTTACCTTAGTATTTCTTACGTCAGGGCAGTTTTCTTTAAAAGTAACCCCTAAAAGTAAAATACGGGCATCTTTGATGTTTTTGCCATACGAGATAAGCTTCTTGATGGTTTGTTCAGCAACAAACTTACTCATAGAATTATTGATTGCACGAGAAGTCAAAATTAAGTTAGGATTTAATCCTAAAGATGATGCTTTGTGCGCTAAATAGTAAGGATCTACACCAATACAATGCCCACCTACTAAGCCAGGCATAAGTTTGATAAAGTTCCATTTAGTTGCAGCTGCTTCTATGACTTCATGAGTATCAATGCCAACCTCGTTGAAGATAAGAGCCAACTCATTTATCAAAGCAATGTTGACATCACGTTGAGTGTTTTCAATAACCTTGGATGCTTCAGCGACCTTGATAGACGAAGCTTTGAATGTACCAGCAGTAATGACTGAGCTATATAGCTCATCTACTATATCTGTATAGTAAGAGTTTGAACCTGAAGTGACCTTCAATATATTCTCTACTGTGCGCAGTTTATCACCGGGATTGATACGCTCTGGAGAATAACCTACGCCAAAGTCGTCATTCAACAGTAAACCAGATTTCTCTAATTCAGGAATACAAACCTCTTCTGTAGCGCCTGGATAGACCGTTGATTCATAAATAATAATATCATCTGACTTAATGATTTTACTTAACATTTCTGAAGCGTTAATTAATGGTGTTAAGTCAGGTAAGTTGTTATCATCAATCGGTGTAGGAACAGTAATAATGAAGACATTTGCTGCTGCTAATTCATTTGTATCAGAAGTAAAAGTAAGACGAGAAGTGTTTTTGAGGTATTCGCTGGTCACTTCTCTAGTTTTATCAATATTATTGGATAACTCGTTAATACGTTTTTTATTTATATCAAAGCCTATAACATCATATTGTTTTGCAAATGCACAAGCTAGTGGGAGACCTACGTAACCTAACCCTATGATGGCAATTTTTTTGGAATTCATTGAATGACCTTTTGGTATGAATTAATTAGATAAGAGTGTTTGGCTATTTTAGTGGTAATTAAGATTGTAGGCATAATAGCAGATATAAAATAGCTGAGAAAGTAACGGTGTGTTTGATTTTATATCATCAGTGCATAATTCTTTATAAAAAGGTCGCCCTAATACGGTGACCTTTTTGCCTCTAAGTAATGCCTCAAATCCACCCAGTGACGTAATCGTATATACGTGATCGACTGTCTCTAAGGCATCAACTAAATGAATAGACTGGGTAAGGATAAGGCAATTTAACTCAGTGAGGGCACTAACGGTAGACGGATCATCTAGTGTCATTGGATGTGGTTTTACGATAACTTGGGCATTAGGATTTTCTGCAATAGCTCGATTAACCACGTCGAGTAGCGTAATACCAATACCGCCACCGTACTTCAATGAATCATCATGTGGCACTTGGCCTAATACCAAAATGCGTTTTTTATTCTTAACGCCATATATTGGTGCTATATCGACATAAGGCTGATGATTGTATTTACTCACGCGATGTGAGACATAGTAATCCAGCATTTCCTGTGCCAATGTCTCATCATAACCGTCTTGATCAAAATCAAAATTAGCGATTAAATCTGTCAGATCGTTTGGGCGAGTGGTATCGAAGTAGGGCGCTTGACTATCCATTACAATAGACAGCGGTGGCGTGTCACTTGCATCCTCAGGGCCAGAACGAATAAAACCATCTTCTAAGAAGAAAATGTCTAACTCTTGCTCGCGTATATAGTCAATAAAATAATCAGGCGCTTTATAACCCCAGATATAGATGACAGGGTTAACGTACTTGATAAAGGGCTTTAACCACATAGCGAAGTAGCGCTTATCAAAATGCCGTTGTATTTGAATATGCGACGATTCCAATACCCAGTCACCGACCAAATCTTGCCATGGCAGCATACCAATGACTAACGCTAAACGCTGTTTTGGCTGACGATTATGTTTATAATAGCCTGATAATAGCGGTCGGATGTAAGCATTAAATTTCATAATATGATGGTTGGCTTAGATTGATAGTGGAAGAGCAGATAGGCATGATTGGGGCATTTACGTTGGCAATGCCTTGTCGTTCCCAGTATAGTTGCATTTACAAGTAAAAACGAATACCTAGTTCGAAAAATAATAGCCTTAAAAAATAATGGGTCGATATTATGAAAAACAAGATATTAGTCACTGGCGGTGCTGGCAGAGCATGAATCCGAATGGATATAATATCACTTAGACTTTATAAAACATCTTTTCTTTTAATCCTCTTTTAATACAGTTTAAAAATTATGAAAAAAATTACCCACGCTGTTATTCCGGTTGCAGGCTTTGGTACCCGTATGTTGCCATTGTCTAAATCTGTGCCAAAAGAGCTGTTGCCACTAGGCAATCGTCCCGCTATTCATTATGTCGTCGAAGAGGCGATTGCTGCTGGTATTAAGCATATTGTCTTGGTTGGTCATGCACAAAAAAGTGCGATCGAGAATTACTTCGATACCAATGCTGAGCTGGACAGTCAGCTTAGAGCGAAAGGTAAAGACGCGCTGGCGGATAGCTTAAACTGGTTACCAGAAGATGTGACAGTCTCTATGATACGCCAAGGCAAGGCATTAGGTTTGGGTCATGCAGTACTGGCAGCTCGACCAATCATCGGTGAGCATGATTTTGCCGTATTATTGCCCGACGTTGTGCTTGATCCGTTTACGGGCGATATGACTAATGATAATTTAGCTTTTATGATTGATGCTTTTGCCAACGATGCACACTCACAGATATTGGTCGATAATGTTGCCGATGAAGATGTGCATAAATATGGTATTGCTAAGCTGAGCGACGCTATTGAGATTGATGAGCAATCAGATACTAATACTAGCTTTAAAGTCGCAGGGTTTGTAGAAAAGCCTAACTTAGCCGACGCACCTTCTAAATTAGCAGTCGTAGGTCGTTATGTCTTTAGTAATAAGATTTTTGACTATTTGGCTAACACTAAAGCCTCAGTCGGTGGTGAGATTCAGCTGACGGATGCCATTGATGCATTGATTAGCGAATATGGCGTCAATGTCACGACCATGCGAGGTGACAGCTATGATGCAGGCGATATGCGCTCGTATATGCAGGCGTTTATCTACTTTTCCGAGCAGCAATTAGCAGAAGATGAATAGCTGATGGTTGATATCAAAGACAATATATCCTATCACAGTGCTCGCTGTTCTGAATATTGGCAACAACTACAGATGCTTGCTAAGCAGCCGTGGTCGCTTGCACAGCTGTTTGCGCAAGATGATAGTCGTGCTGAGCGCTTTAGTATGCAAGCTGGTGCGCTATATATGGACTATAGCAAGCAATGTATCGATGAGCAGGTGCTGGTAAGTTTATTACAGCTAGCAGATAGTTGTGAATTGTCCACACGGATTGATGCACTCATGCAAGGCGCGATGGTGAATACCAGTGAAGAGCGAGCAGCCTTGCATACGGCGCTACGTTTGCCCGAGACGGCAGAGCTGAAAATTGGTGATCAAAATGTCGTTGCTGACGTCCATCATAGTCTTTCACAAGTAGCGCGCTTATCTGAACGTGTCCGCAACGGTACATGGCGTGGATTTTCGGGTCAAGCCATCACTGATGTCGTTAATATTGGCGTCGGTGGCTCTGATCTTGGACCGCTGATGGCGACTACCGCGCTGGATGAGTGGGCCGATACCGAGATTGAAGTACATTTCGTCTCCAACATGGACGGTACTCAGCTTGATAATCTGCTCAAGCATCTTAATCCTGAGACCACCTTGTTTATTATTTCGTCCAAATCCTTTGGCACGGTTGATACGTTATCCAATGCTAAGACGGCATTATCATGGCTGCTTACCACTGCCAAGCTGCGCGCTGGTACGGAAGACAGTGTGTTACGTCGTCACTTTATTGGCATATCGGCCAATAGTGAAAAAATGAGTGCGTGGGGTATTCATCCAGAGCATCAGCTACAGCTTTGGGAATGGGTCGGCGGTCGATTCTCTTTATGGTCAGCGATTGGACTGGCCATTGCCATTCGTATTGGTATGTCTGGTTTTAAAGCATTATTAGCTGGTGCGCATAGTATGGATGAGCACTTTGCGCAAGCTGATTTTTCAGAGAACCTGCCAGTATTATTAGGGCTGCTTGCCGTTTGGAACAGTACCTTTTTACAGGTGAATGCCCATACCGTACTGCCGTATGATGGTCGGCTTAGCTATTTGCCGAGTTATCTAACCCAGCTTGAGATGGAGAGTAACGGCAAGTCCGTCACCCAACATGGCGATCATATTGACTATGATACTTGCCCGATTCTATGGGGTGAAATTGGCTCCAATGCTCAGCATGCTTTTTATCAGCTGCTACATCAAGGGACGCAGCAGGTGTCTTGTGACTTTATTGCTTGTGTGCGTCGTTATAGTGGTCAGATGAAAAATGCGCCATTACAGCAGCAGCATGAGCTGTCCTTGGCCAATTGCTTGGCGCAAAGTCGGGTGCTGGCCTTTGGTAATGCTGCGCTCCAAGAGTCTGAGGTGCAAGTAGCGTCTGCTGCGGCAAAATATAAATACTACCGTGGCAATCAGCCTTCAACCACGCTACTGATCGACGAGCTAACGCCGCATAGTTTAGGTGCGCTGGTTGCGCTTTATGAACACAAGGTCTATGTGATGGCCAGTATCTGGGATATTAACCCGTTTGATCAATGGGGCGTTGAGATGGGCAAGCAGATGGCAGAATCTGTACATCAAGCCATGCAACAAGAAGTAAGCGGTCAATTTGATACCTCTACTGATCAACTGTTAAAGCATATCAAGCGTTGGTCTTAACGTTACTCGCATGCTGATATTAATATAAACATATCGAAAGGTCGTTCTATGTCAGATGAACTGAGTCATAAATGTAAAAAACCGTCCGTCTGCGTGCTCGTTGGTCATAGTATTGAGGCCATTACCAGTGCCGTGGTGCTGGCAAGCTTGGGTCAGACTGTTCATTTATATGCAGACGTAGCGATGCTAGAGCAGCAGTTGCAGCAATATAGCTTTGAGCATCACTTGCAAGCGCTGTGGCAAATGTATGAGCAGCAGCAAATCATTCTCAGTAAAGCGTTGCCAGATAGTGCTGATACATTAATAAAAGGCTATGAATCAGTAGGTCATGACGAAGCGGATACTCAGAGCATTGTGGCACTTTATTGGTTGTTTTTAGACAGTATCAAGCCAGTATGGGCAGAAGCCAGCTGGATTACCGCATTCAACCACAGTCATCAGCAAGCACTGCCTGTAATTATGAGTAGTATTGAGAAACTAGGTATTGTCTCCGTACTCGCTCAGAATTTGCAGCGCGCGTGGGTATATTATGTGCCGTTTGTATTCTTGCAAGACGGTGATGCTTATAGCTCGATGTTGAACCCTGCATTGTGGTTACTCGGTGAAAAAACAGCCAACAGTAGCCAGCATTTAGAGGTATTGAAGCCGTTAATGCAGCATGCGCATGCCGCTCATTACGCTGATATTGCGACGATAGAGTTTGCCCGTAGCAGTATCATGGCAATGCTCGCGACGCGAGTGAGTTTTATGAATGAGATGTCACGCTTGGCTGACAGTCAGCAGGTTGATATCAAGCAAGTCAGTCGTATCATGGGGCTGGATGAGCGGGTAGGCAGCAGCTATCTGCAAGCAGGCTGGGGCTTTGGAGGCAATACATTGCCGACCGAGTTGGCTAAATTACAGCAGTCGAGCGTGAGTCATAGTTTAGATATGCCGCTGTTGCAGTCAGTCATGCACATCAACGAAGACCAAAAAGAGCTGATATTCCGTAAATTCTGGCAATATTTTGATGGCTTTATTGATAATAAAACGGTGATGATTTGGGGCGGTAGTTATAAATCAGGCTCTGGACGTACTGCAGGCTCAGCCATACATCCATTGCTAGCATTGCTATGGTCTTATAATATTCGTACTTTGGTGTATAGCGATAAAGCACAAGATGAACTTGCCGCGCTTTATCAGCAGCAACCATTACTGCAATTGATTAATACTCCTTATCAGCAGCTAAATGCCGCACAGGCTGTTTTTATCGTTAGTTGGTCGCCACAAGATCAACTAGATATTGCCAAGCTTAATCAACAGGCGATGCCAGTATTTGATGCACAAAATGTAATGACACGCTCGCAGATAGATAGTTTAGTGGGCGACTATTTGGGTATTGGTCGCTCTAAATAGTTCTATTCAAGTTTGTCTATTGCTAAAAAAGCTCGCTAATTATTATTAGCGAGCTTTTTTTGATTTTAAGTAGGGCGTATTAGGGCGTGTCATCATTTAGATTGTGAGGCTTAAAATGAGA
This sequence comes from Psychrobacter glaciei, assembly GCF_014652895.1. Classification (GTDB taxonomy): domain Bacteria; phylum Pseudomonadota; class Gammaproteobacteria; order Pseudomonadales; family Moraxellaceae; genus Psychrobacter; species Psychrobacter glaciei. The sequence continues at coordinate 421,695 of NZ_BMZR01000002.1, read as the reverse complement.
AAAATTGCAGCCAAACAAGGAAGAAATTGCCGCAAATATGAACATATTGACAAGATTGCTGACGATGTTTGGCTAAATTTAGCCATTTTAAGACCACTAAATGTATTAATGTGCTAATTGATGACACGCCCTAAATCGTATTAATTTATGCTGGGACAGCACCTTGTGCCGCTAGCCACTGTTGAACTTCTTGAGTTTTAATCGCTAGCAGTTCTTTATCACCACGACTTTCAATGTTTAATCTGATAAGCGGTTCAGTATTGGAGGCACGCAGATTAAAGCGCCACTCGCCAAAGTTAAGGCTTAAGCCATCAAGCATTGATTTGGTTGGATTTTCGCTGCTAAATTTGTCCTCAATAGCGCTAATAATTATTGGCGCATCATGAGTAGTGAGACGAAAATTAAGCTCGCCTGAACTTGGATATGCTTTGATGTAGCCGCTGACCAACTCAGATAGCGTCTTACTGGTGATAGATAATAGCTCAATGGTGAGCAGCCAAGGAATCATACCGCTGTCGCAATAGAAAAAGTCACGGAAGTAGTGATGGGCAGACATCTCGCCGCCATAAACAGCGCCAGAATCACGCATGACTTGCTTAATAAATGAATGTCCAGATTTACTGATGACAGCCTTACCGTCATGTTCCTTAATCACTGCTTCAGTATTGTAAATGACACGTGGATCGTAGACGATTGACTCATTTGGATATTTGTTCAAAAACGCTTGGGCAAGCATGCCTACCACATAGCTACCATCGATAAATTCACCATGTTCATCGAACATAAAACAGCGGTCAAAATCGCCATCAAAAGCAATACCAAGGTCAGCTTTATTTTCCAAAACCGCGTGTTGGGTTGCCACTCTATTGGCTTCAATCATAGGATTGGGGATGCCATTAGGGAAGCTGCCATCCGGTGTATGGTGTAGTTTGATTATTTCAATTGGCGCGCCAGCTTGTGCAAGCTTTTCAATCAATAAATCAACCACGGGTCCCGCACTGCCATTGCCTGAGTTAATCACTAATTTAAGAGGTTTGAGCTTATCGGTATCAATAAAAGTCATGACATGATCGATATAGGCGCTTTTATCAATTAATAACTGCAACGTTCCTGATCGGTTTTTAGTAGTAAATTGCCCAGACTCTGCCAATGCTTGAATCTCTGCCAGACCATCATCAGCACTAATCGGTTTTGAGTGTTCTTTAACTAATTTTAAGCCGTTATAATTAATAGGGTTATGACTGGCAGTGACTTCGATACCACCCAACGCCTGATAATGACTGGTGGCAAAATACACCTCTTCTGTACCGCTCATGCCCAAGTCAATCACGTCGATACCCGCATCTATAATACCAGCGATGGTCGCTTGTTTTAATTGCTCGCTTGAATGGCGAATGTCACTACCAATAACGATGGCAGGTTTTAGAGTTGCCATATCATTGTCATGAGCCTTAACCGAAGCATGATAACGCTGAGATAAAATCTGTGCAAAGGCACGACCAATACGGTAAGCGATGTCTTCATTTAGATTTACCCCCAGCACGCCGCGAATATCGTAAGCCTTAAATGAATCAATAATAATAGGGTTGAATTCAGTCGCTGGCTGGTAGCTAGTGGTCGCAGACGTAGACATAATGATAAAATTCCTTATGCTAAAGCAGTGATAAAGTAATGAAATGGACAACACAATTATAAGCTAATAAGCGTTCAATGCTACACTAACGAGAAAATCGTTATGAACTTAACGTAATTCTATAGTCGATACTAAATAAAATGGGTACACGACATTATGATGCGTGACTGGCACAAACTTTTCTTGCTTGCTGTGCCTACGCAGACAGGGGCTACGAAAAATTTATACCAGTCACGCTGTCTCTTTTTTATATTGACCTGACTATATCTAATAACAAACGAAAGTGTAAGAGTATCCCTCATGAGCAATCAAGACAAAAAAATAGCAGCGCCTGCACCAGTACAAGGAACGCCAACTGTCAGTGGTGAATTAGACGATTTATTGGCTTTGATGGTACGGCTACGTGTTGACTGTCCGTGGGACAAAAAGCAAACCAATCATAGCTTGATTCCGTATGCCATCGAAGAAGCTTATGAGCTAGGCGAAGCGGTACAAAGTAATGACGATGAGGATATCAAAGGCGAGCTTGGTGATGTGCTGCTGCAAGTTGTTTTCCATTGTCAGATGTATGCCGAGCAAGATCGCTTTGATATGAGCGATGTTATCGCTACTTTACAAGAAAAGCTCATTCGTCGTCACCCACATGTGTTTGAAGCTGAAACACTCAAAGATGACGCAGCGGTAAAAGCTCGTTGGGATGAGATTAAAATGGAAGAGCAGCAAGCGCGTGAGGCACGCGGTAAACCCAAACGTCGTCTAGACAATACCAAAGCGGGTAGTGCGCTGATGCAAGCACAAGATGTACAAAAGCAAGCATCAAAGCTAGGGTTTGATTGGGAAGGTATTGCAGGGGCAGTGGATAAGCTGGATGAAGAGATTGCCGAGCTAAAAAATGAGCTGACGGATAAGTCTAAAACTGAGGTCAAAACAAATATCAGAGAGGTTGAAAAGGAGCTGGGCGATTGTATGTTTGCCTTAGTCAATGTCGCGCGTAAATTAAACCTTGATGCAGAAGCAGCGACCCTTACTTGTGTGCATAAATTTAAGTCACGTTTTGGCTATATTGAAGCGCAACTGGCGGCAGCTGGCAAGCGTTTAGAAGACAGCGACATAACAGAAATGGATGCATTATGGGAAGCGGCGAAACGATATGAACGATCGTCATGAACGCTCATTCTAAAGTCTCGTTTACCAGTTTAGTCAAGACTGCTATTTTAGGTTATGTTTTGGCTATTCTGATGCTTAATAATGCTAATGCTGCACCCTGTTTTGATAATCCTCAAAGGGCTTATGATTATCTCTTATCGCAAGAAAATGCCAACACTCAAGCGCGTGAGCAATATACCGTGAATATCAATCGTGCCAGCGAAGGCGAGCTGGTTTCACTAAATGGTATTGGTAGTAGCAAAGCCCAAGCGATTATTTTATATCGTGAAATGTTCGGTGGTTTCAAGACAGTAGATGAGTTAGTAAAGGTCAAAGGTATCGGTGCAAAAACGGTTGAGAAAAATCGAAGACGTTTAAGTGTGCAGGATTAATGGCCGTGTTTTGCATTAATTAACCCTAATATTGACAAAATAGCACGTAAGTACATGTCATAACGCACCCAGCGCGCGCAAAATTTGTTAAACTAGTGAGTACATCCGCCTGATAAACGCTGTGTTCGTCAGGGGTGGTTAAAGAATACCGGCGAGGAGTAGATGCATGGCCGAGCGTGCCGCCAAGCAGTTAGAACTGAATAAATCTGAATTACCCAATTCCATTACTGAAGTAATTGCCACCTTGACCCGAGCTGGGTTTGACGCCTATATCGTCGGTGGCGGCGTGCGCGATACCTTATTGGGTCTGCGTCCAAAAGACTTTGATGCTGTCACTGACGCCAAGCCGCATGAGATTAAAGACGTCTTTGGCAAGCGCTGCCGTATTATCGGTCGCCGCTTTCAGTTGGCGCACGTATATTCAGGCCGTGAGCTGATTGAGGTCGCTACCTTTCGTGGTCCGCCCACCAGCAGTGGCACCACCAATCAAGATGGTATGATCCTGCGTGATAATGTTTGGGGCGATATCCAGCAAGATTTCTCTCGTCGTGATTTTTCGATCAATGCGCTTTATTATCAGCCACTTAAAGGTGTGGTTCATGATTTTTGCGGTGCGCTTGAAGACATTGATAATAGAATCATTCGTCTGTTAGGTCATGCGCCGGTTCGTATTGAAGAAGATCCAGTACGCTTATTACGGGCGTTACGTTTTAAAGCCAAGCTCGGTTTTGAGTTTGATGAGGCATTGTCTGAGCAATTTCATGATGGTAATTGGGCGCTGCTTGAGCAAATATCACCGCATCGTCTCTATGATGAAACGCAGAAAATGTTTACGGGTGGCTATCTGGTGCCATTGCTACCGTTATTGTTTGAATCGGGTGCGATTGATAGCTTAATTATTTATCCGCCATCTGAGCCTAGTCCTTTAGTAAAACAAGTGGCTATCAATACGGATAAACGTATTGCGGCAGGCAAAAGTATCAACCCAGCATTTTTCTACGCAGCCATACTATGGGAAAATTACCTGCATCAGTTAGAAAAAGCCAAAAAGCGCAACATGCCATTTGCTGAAGCGCAGATGCATGCGGCTGGTAAAGTCATCGATCGTCAACGCATCAAGACCGCTATTCCTAAATTTGCAGAGCAGTTTATCCGTGATATTTGGATATTGCAGCCAAAACTAGCGGCTCCGCGTAGTAAACAAATCGTCCAGCTCTCTGAGCACCCACGCTTCCGTGCGGGCTTTGACTTTTTACTATTGCGCGAACAGTGCGGTGATGCTGAGCATCCGCTATCCGAATCGACCAACGATATGGGCGACTGGTGGCAGACGTATCAAACCTTGCCTGAACAAGAGCAAGAGCAAGCGATTGATGATTTCGATGAAAATATTCGTCGCGGTGCCTATAAGAAAGGGCAGCGAGGGCGCGGACGTAATCGCCAAAAGCCAGAGTCAAATATAGTGGATGAATCGATGTCTAATCAAAACAACACTAAGCGTAGCAAAGCCAATGGCAGCACTGAAAATCACAGTACTGAGAAAAATGGTCATGAAAAAGCCGTGGTAAATGATTTGTCAAATATCCCCTCACGCCGTCGCCGCGCTGCTAGCCAATCTACTCCAGCCAAGCAGTTTAGTGGTAATAAAGATAAAAATCATGACTCGCAGCAGGTAAAACAAGACAGTAATGAGCTTGCTCAGCTACAGCAGTTGTCTCTTGCTAATAATACCAGCAGCCAAACTGCAAATAAACGCCATCACTCTAAACCTGCGCCATTGTTTGTCATCGAGCACGCAAACGTCGTGCCGCCATTACAAAAGCAGCTATCACCTGCTGATAAGCCTAAGCAACGTCCAGAGCCTGTGCAGAAAAAGTCAGCTACTGAGAATGCATCGGCTGATAAAAATGGACACAATCAGAATGCAAAAGCTGATAGCAAGGCTGATAGTAACGCTGATCGCTCAAATAGCGCCCAGCAGCCTAAGGATAAACAGCCAGAGGTTACGTCACCTGCTGCTAATGCCTATCCTACCCGTTCGGTAGCAAGAACGCCTGCGCTCGTCACTATGAACAATGAGCCGATACCGCATAAACGCCGTCGCCGTCAGCCAAGTGTAGACAATACTAATCTTGCTGACAGCACCGAGAAGCAAGTAGCTGCTAATAACGCCGATAAAACTGAATCGAAGTACACCAAAAAAGCACCTAAGCCAGCAGCTCAGTCTACCGGTAAAGCTAAAAAAACTGTAGAACCTGCAGCATCGAAGACGGCAGGGAATAAGACAGAAGCTAATAAAGCGACTGTATCTGCGAAAGCTAAAAAACCAACCAAAGCAGCAGAGGCTAGGTCTACTAAGAACAGTCAAAATGCTGATAGCAAATCGTTTGCCAGTCAAGTGAGCGACAACAAAATGGGCGACAATAAAGGCCCAGTACCATCGAAACGTCGCCGTCGCCAGCCCAGTACTGATAATGTCTAGTATTGCTGACGATGCGGATAATGTTAATTGGGTAACCTGCTATGTGGGCTTGGGTAGCAATCTAACCAATGAATTGGGTTCACCTACAGAGCATTTGCAGCAAGCACTTGCAGGGTTGCGAGAGCATAAGCAAATACGCGAGGTTCGAGCTTCCTCATTTTATGCGTCAGCGCCTATGGGGCCACAAGATCAGCCTGACTTCGTTAATGCAGTGGCTGGTTTTAAGACGATATTGCCCCCCTTTGAGTTGCTCGCATTTTGTCATCAGCTAGAAGAGCAGGCTAAGCGGGCACGCTTACGACGTTGGGGTGAGCGTAGTCTGGACGTCGATATCTTGTTATATGGTGACACGCGAATTACCGAGCCGCAGCTAACCATACCGCATGCTGGACTGCTTGAGCGTAATTTTGTCTTGTTACCGCTGCGAGAGTTAGCCTCAGCGCTCATCATTGATGGTATATCGATAGATGATTATCCATCTAGTAAAGATTGGACAGGGTTAAAATTATTATCAAGCGACTGATAAAGTTTGGATCATAGGCACGATAATAGTTAAAGGTATTTATAACTAAAGGCATTGAAGATTAATCGAGGGTCATATGACGACGTTATCTACTTTAAATAAATTCAAAAAAGACGGCACCAAGTTTACTTGCTTAACGTGCTATGACTCGATGTTTGCACGCATGATGGACAAGGCGCAGATTGATACCATTTTGATCGGTGATAGTTTGGGTATGGTGGTACAAGGCCATGATTCCACCTTGCCCGTAACAGTCGATGATATGGCTTATCATACAGCCAATATTGCCCGTAGTAATAAATACGCACTGATATTGTCCGACTTGCCGTTTATGAGTTATGTGACCTTGCCAGAAGCGGTCGCTAACAGCCGTCGATTGATGCAAGCTGGCGCGCATGTGATTAAAATCGAAGGCGGTAGTGAGCTTTGTGAACTGGTGACTACATTGGCGCAAGCAGGTACGCCCACTTGTGTCCATCTTGGCTTGACCCCGCAATCAGTCAATGTGTTTGGCGGTTATAAAATCCAAGGTCGCGGTGACGCAGCAGCTGATAAGTTGCTTGCTGATGCCAAAGCGGTAGTTGCCGCAGGTGCCGCACTTTTAGTATTAGAATGCGTACCTGCTGAGCTTGCAAAAGCGGTTACGGAAGCGGTTACAGTACCAGTGATCGGCATTGGCGCTGGCGCAGATACGGATGGTCAAGTCTTGGTCATGCATGACATGCTGGGCATGGCTCATGGCCGAGTACCGCGCTTCGTTCATGACTTTCTAACTGATGAGCGCAATAGTACGCACAGTATCGAAGGCGCCTTTGCCCTTTATCAGCAGTCAGTGCGCGACGGCAGTTTTCCAACCGAGCAGCACCAATTTAGCTAATTTTTTAGCCAGTCTTAACGAGTCTTTTGGTTTTTACGATTATCAGTAGAAGAATATTTAACGATGCCAATCATTTATCAGCAGATTTCAGAGTTGCGCGCCGCTCTACAGCCTTATCGTGGTCAAAGAAATGATAAACCAGATAACGCTCAGCGTATTGCTTTAGTACCAACGATGGGCAATTTGCATGAAGGTCATCTTGAGCTGGTAAGCATTGCTAAGCAGTATGCCGATATTGTGGTGGTGAGTATCTTTGTCAATCCTACCCAGTTTGGAGAAGGAGAGGACTTTGATAGTTATCCACGCACCTTGGATGAAGATGTCGCTAAGCTAGCAACGGTTGGTGCAGATTATGTTTTTGCACCCAATGTCGATGAGATGTACCCGGTATTGCCACCATCGACTTCAGTTCTTGCTGGTGCCATTACCAATCAACTATGTGGTCAATCACGTCTTGGTCACTTTGATGGTGTTGGTATCGTCGTCTCTAAATTATTCAATATCGTGCAGCCTGATGTGGCGGTATTTGGACAAAAAGACTACCAGCAATTAGCGATTATCAAACAATTAGTACGTGATTTGAGCTATCCCATTGAGATTGTGGGTGCACCTATTGTTCGTGCTGCCGACGGCTTGGCGCTGTCTTCACGCAATCAATACTTGAGCGCCGCTGAGCGCAAAACAGCTCCCGTACTTCATATGGAGCTGCAACGCCTAGCACAGAAACTAGCACAGCAGTTAACGTGTAATAAGCAGGGCATGCAAGGGTTTGACGTATTACTAGCAGAAACGCATCAGCGTATTAGCGATGCTGGCTTTAATATCGACTATCTAGAAATAAAAACTGACCAGCTAGGGACTATTGATACTATTGATAGTAGTGAAGCAAACGGTAATGGTAAAAGTAGCCATTTAATGATTCTAGTCGCTGCTTGGCTAGGGCGGGCACGATTGTTAGACAACCAATTAGTGACGGTACATTAGCCGTTGTGACGTAGTAATTTGCTGGATGCAATGGACTAGGATGACGGATCATGGATGCAAACAACAGTAAGCAAACAGAACGGGAAGTGGTGGCTGTAACGAACGATGAGCGGCTGAGTATTTTAGTCGTGTCAGGGCGTTCCGGCTCAGGTAAAACGTCAGTATTGAATATACTAGAAGATTTAGGCTATTATTCTATCGATAATTTACCGTTGTCATTGGTGCCTGACGCTGCTAAGAAGCTGGTCAGCGATAGTGGTATCAAACGCATCGCGCTTGGTGTCGATATTCGTACCCCGCGCGCTGACTTATCTAATTTCGCTGCGACCCATGACATTCTAAAACAGACTTATGGTAAGCAGGCTGTTGAAGTAGTGTATGTGACCGCGCAAGAAAGCACCTTGGTTGCACGCTTTAATGCAACGCGACGTGTTCATCCATTGATGTCACAAGATGTTGACAGTGATAATGCTAGGCATATCGCTTTCAATCTACCAGCAGCGATCAAAAAAGAAGTCGAGCTGTTAGAGCCCATTGCCAGCCACGCTGATATCACAATTGATACTAGTATGCTTAATATCCATCAGCTCAAAGACACGTTGCGTGCCTATGTCGGTATTGACAATCAAATTGTCATTAATTTGCTGTCTTTTGGTTTTAAGTACGGCAGCCCAATTGATGCTGATTTTATATTTGATGTTAGAATTTTGCCAAACCCACACTGGAAATCTGAGCTGCGCGCCTTGACTGGTCTTGACTCTGAGGTCGGCAAATTTTTTGCAGATTATCCAGAAGTGGTTGAAATGACCGACGATCTCGAAAGGTTTTTAAGCCGTTGGTTGCCTGACTTTTTACACAATAACCGTCATACCGTGACAGTGGCAATTGGCTGCACTGGTGGCAAGCACCGCTCAGTATTTATCACCAATAGTTTACAACGTCGTCTTGCCGATGCGATGCCAAGCACTATAAAAGTGTTGGCGAAACATCGTGAAAAAAACCGTTGGTAGTTATTGGTAAACATTAGAATATGTCCTCAATTTAATTGATGGGCTAAAAATGGCTAAATTTTGCCAAACAGCGTCAAATAGTTGGTTAGTATCTCGATATTATCTACGCTATTTTTCTTGTTTGACTGCAATTTGTCTTATTTTTATCGCCGTTTTTAGAATGAGGACACGCCCTAGCACTTTTATTATTCATTATTTTGGAACGCTTTTATGATTGACTGGTCAGAACATGATATGCGCGTCTCGCGCACAGAACTCAAAAAATCCCATGAGCGCTTACAACAGTTATCGATACCACTTGCCAGCTTGTCGAAAAAACAGCTGAAAAACCTGCCAGCCAGTGATTATTTTATGGCAGAGTTGATGGCTCTTGCGGATATCACCAGTGCCACTGCGCGTATTAGACAGACCAAGCGAGTAGGCAAATTGATCAGCGAAGAAAATCGCCATGAATTGGTAAAAGCCTTATTCGATGCCTTTTTCCCAAAAGAACAAGTCTCTAAAATAGAAAGCTGGTCCGAACGTCTAAATATCAATGATGAAGGCACACTAAAGCAGTTTGTCAAACAGTATAAAATTTCAGAGCGCAACAGTCTGTATCAGTTATTGCTTTGGATCGAATACGCCAAGCACACGCACGATGATGAGCTGATGATGGAGTCTAAAGAAGATTTGGCCAGCTATATTCGCGAAGTGACAATTTTATCGGATTTAAAAGGATAGTTGTCCTACAACAACTAATAGCGCTACAACGGTTATCTGCACAAATACCAATAGATAGACGAAAAAGAAAGTTTATCGAAGTCTAAACATAAAAAAGCCAATCATGAGTGATTGGCTTTTTTAGCGGCGTTAATACAGTTTAATTAAAGACAATTAACGTCATAAACATAGACATGCCTGTGTTTATTTTTTCTCAGCACGTACTTTGTCAACTAAGTAATCGACAACCTTAACTACTTTGGCGTCTTCACCCGTTACCACGTACTTGCCTTGTACCACAACAGCTGGTACGCCCGATAGCTGATAACGCTTGGCGCCTGCTTGTGAGCGACCAATTTTTGTACCAACGGCAAATGAGTTATAAAGGCTGTTGAATTTCTTTTGATCAACACCTTGAGATGCATACCATTTGCTTAATGAAGCTTGGTCAAACAGCTTTTTGCCATCTTTATGAATGGCATCAAATAACGCATCATGGGTTTTGCTTTCATAGCCTAGGAGTTGAGCAGAATAAAAACCACGGGCACTGGCTTCCCAAACAGGGTTAAGCGCTGCTGGCGTTTTGAAGAATGCCACATCTTTGTCTTTGTTTTTTGCCCATTTTTCCATATGTGGATTAAGCGCGTTACAATGCGGGCAACCATACCAAAAGAATTCACGCACAATAATAGCATCACCGGTGATTTTTTCTGGATTGTCTAGCACGCGATAATCTTTTCCGGCGACATAATCGGCTGCTTGTGCGCCCATACTGGCGATTCCAATGGCGAAAGCCAGACCAGTCAATGTAATGACACGTTTCATACTTTTTCCTTGAGAGGTAGAGACTGAGAGTTTTAGGAGTTTCTATGGGTTTGAAGGTATAAATGACAAAGTGTCGAGTATAATCAACCTACAGTAGAGTACCGACTATAATAACGTAAAATAGGTGTGGTTGTGAACCCGATTCTTAACTAACGGTTGTAAACCTGTGAGCTATTATTTAAGGTATCTTACTTATCACTATCTGAGTTTCAAAAGTGAAACCTTTAATTAGGTAAAGATAGAAACTGCCATTGACGCAACAGTTACTATAAATTAAACAGCACACGGTGATGATGACGTTCAAGTATTTGCTAATCTCATTCACAATCCGTGACGATGTACTCACGACAAAACCGCCGCTCGCATGCTAATATTAAGTATATAATCGTGCACTGTATACGATAATAACTCTAAAGGAAAATGCTATGAGCGCAGCTTTATCTTCGCCTTCTGTAAATGATCAAGCGACCAGCCGTTTCGATGATGCTGATACTAATAATACGGTTACAGATGATACTGTGGCTGATAGTACAACGGCTACCACGATAAATGTGGATCCTAGCGAAGTCGACAAATTCAATAAACTGGCGAGCGAATGGTGGAGTAATACTGGCGCGTTTGCAACTTTGCATGAAATCAATCCACTCCGCCTGAACTGGATAGAAGAAAATATTAAGCGCGGCTATCAAAACAGCGATGATAGTACAAACGCTAGTAAGACTGCTGAGATGGGTCTGACGGGCAAAAAAGTGCTCGATGTTGGTTGTGGTGGCGGTATATTGTCTGAGTCGATGGCACGTCGCGGTGCTGATGTGACCGGTATAGACTTAGGGACTGAAAACCTAAAAGCGGCCACGCTTCATGCCGAGCAAAGCAATTTAGAAAAGACGTTGCGCTATCAGCATATCCCAGTAGAACAGCTAGCAAAAACCCATGCGGGTCAGTTCGATGTGGTGACATGCATGGAAATGCTTGAGCATGTGCCTGATCCAAGCTCGATTGTGCAGGCTTGTTTTGAGCTGTTAGCGCCTGGCGGTGTGTGTGTGTTATCGACGATCAACCGTAATCCCAAATCGTATCTATTTGCTATCGTTGGCGCCGAGTATGTATTGCGCTTGCTTGATCGTGGCACCCATGATTATGCCAAATTTATCACGCCTGCTGAGCTGGACAAGATGGCGGTTACGGCTGGGTTTACGCGTCAAGATATCATTGGCCTACATTACAACCCAATAACCAAGCGTTACTGGCTGGCACAAAACGTCGATGTCAATTATATGATAGCCGTACAAAAGCCAAAGGCTTGATAGCTTAAGTCATTGCTTATCGTCCCATCGTTAACGCACCAAACACCTCACTAATTAAAAGAGTATGCCTTATGAGCCAATTCGTCAAAGCCGTTTTATTTGACCTTGATGGGACGCTAATCGATACTGCCGCTGACTTCGTACGGATTATCGGTAAAATGAGCCGCGAAAACGATTGGCAAGCCCCGCCTGAAGCGCTTATTCGAGAGCAAGTTTCTGCCGGTGCGTCAGCCATGGTCAAGCTCATGCTGCATCAAAATGGACAAGACAGCGTCAGCGAAGATGATTTACTTGGTTTTCGTCAGCAGTTTTTGGATGATTATGCCGCAGATATTTGTATTGATAGCTGTGTGTTTAGCGAATTAGAAGAAGTGCTGACCACCCTTGAGAAAAAAGGCGTACCTTGGGGTATTGTCACCAATAAGCCGCGCTATCTAGCAGAGCTACTGTTACAAAAAATGCAGTTAGATGAACGCTGTGCGGCCTTGGTCTGTCCTGAGGATGTGTCACGTTCCAAGCCTGATCCAGAGCCGATGTATATGGCATTAGAGAAACTCGGTATACCGCGCGGCGCTGCTGGCTGTGTTCTCTATGTCGGCGATCATATACGTGATATTGACGCTGGCAATGCCGCTGGTATGTCGACGATTTTAGCCGCTTATGGCTATATTCCACTTGAAGATCAAAAAAGCCTAAAGAAGTGGGGCGCAGACTATATTACTGACACTCCTGAGCAGTTGAAGAAGCTATTGCTTACTTCAGGTAAATTTGAATATCTATAAACAAACCAATCATCAGTAGAGCCGTGATAGGAACATCAACTATAAGTAAATGACTCATGAATATGTCATCTGCAATAGTTGCCTTTAAGTAAGTCCTTCTAAAAATAAATGATTTTGAAATTAAATACCTTCAATAATAAATAACAAGCAGTGAGTCATACCATGAGCGACAATATTAAGCAGTCGGCGACCGAGCAGAACCATCAAGCAGCCACGGGAAATGCTATGCAACCTTTAACGCACGACGATATCCGTCAGTTTGTGCCATCTGTTGACTGTTTAGATGGTAAGACTGTCTTGGTAACAGGTGCAGGCGATGGCATTGGACGCGTCGCGGCTCTAACCTATGCCCGTTATGGTGCCACGGTGCTGCTATTGGGTCGCACGAGTAGCAAACTTGAATATGTCTATGATGAAATTGAGAGCTTGGGTGGCAAGCAGCCAGCCATGCTACCGATGAATTTAGAAGGTGCAACCTATGCAGATATGCAGAAGTTAGAAAGGCTTATCGACAAAGAAGTGGGTCAGCTTGATGGTATATTACACAACGCTGGTATGCTCGGACAATTGACGCCGCTTGAGATGTATGACATTGATACTTTTGATCAAGTAATGAAGGTCAATTTTACGGCGACTTTTATGCTCACCCAAGCGTTGTTACCGCTGCTAAAAGATGCGAATCATGGCTCCATTGTCTTTACTTCTAGCACGGTCGGTACGCATCCTCGCGCATTTTGGGGTGCTTATGCGCTCTCCAAGCAAGCCGTCGAAGGGATGAGTGATATCTTTACTCAAGAGACGCAAAATACGACGAATCTGCGTTTTAACTGTATCAATCCTAGTGGCACTCGTACCAATATGCGCGCTCACGCTTATCCGGGTGAAAACCCAATGTCTCTTAAGACACCTGACGACATTATGGCGGGCTATGTTTGTTTGATGAGTGACGCCAGTATTGGAATACGTGGACAAGTGGTAGATTTACAACCAAAAGATTAGCAGAGAAAGATTACTGTAAAAACCATAGCATCATATATGTTTTTTACAGTCGCTGGCGGGTTGTAATTAGGATTAGAAAGCCCCATCTATCTGTTCTTAAAGACTTTTATCTTATAAGATATTAATAATAATAGACAAAAAGGATAAGATTATGGCAGGTGGCTGGTCAAAAGATGGTGCCGAGCACGAACAAATGGATGCGACGGTCAATGATGCGCTTGAGCGCGCGAGGCGTGCGCAACCAACGGGTAAGAGTGCGGAATTTTGTGATGAGTGTGGCAACCCGATTCCAGAAGTGCGTCGTATCGCCGTGCCGGGTGTGCAGCACTGCGTCGGCTGTCAAACCGAGCTTGAGCAAGAGGCGAGAGCGGCTGAACTGTTTAATCGTCGCGGCAGTAAAGACAGTCAATTGCGTTAATTAGTACAAGTTAATTAAAAAAAGACCAACACTACTATTTTACTTAGTAGCGTTGGTCTTTTTTTTGAGCGTAGTATTTTTAAAAGGGAGTCTTTTTATAGGTAACTAGGGCGTGTCTTCAATCACCAGCGCCATCAGCTCATTGTCGCAAGCCTGCCAATCTAGTGAAGATAATGACGGTAGTGTATTCTCTACTTCTGCTTTGTTAGACACTACACCGTTATCTATAACTGACTGCAAAATCACCTCTAGTCGGCTATCAATTTGGGCGCTCGCCGTGGTGATAGTCAAACTGTCAGGCGTAAAATTAATCTTTAACCAACCATCAGAGGTGTTAACCAAGCCTTTAATACGTTGCCAGTTAGGCAGTCTTAACAGCCATTCTTGTAGACCATCAGCATTAAACACATAATGTGCAGGCAAGCACCAGCCACCTAGCAGCACATCTTGTTGTTGCTCATGATAGCGGTAGGGTAGATCGGTATCTGCCTCTATGTCTTCAAGACTTTGGTCGTTCTCTGTAGCTCGGTTAGACATCAAGCTAGTAAATGGCTTTAAAGAAGTACGAATCTGATTAGGCTTGGTTTTATCGGTAGCGCGTTGCTGAGAGATGGTATGGCTTGGTTTGGTCAGCTGTGCTATCAGCGTTGATGAGGGGGTATTCAAAGTAGTTGTATTATTTGAGCTATTATCTTCGGTTCGAGAGAGAGACTCTGTCCAGATGACAGCCACCTCAGCATTGAGCATTGCTATCCACTCTTGTAAAGCCTTGAGTTCATCTGCATCCAGTTGCGTATAGCGATTGATCACTAAGACATCAGCATCACGGACATGCGCTTGAAAACCATCGTGCGAGCGATACTTTTGTTGTTGCCATTGCACGCCGCTTAGCACCGTAATCACGGCCTGCATATTGAGCGCTGTCTGCCAATGTGGCGCGCTCAATTGTTGTATCAACTCGCGCGGATGTGCCAATCCAGTGGGTTCGATAATAAGACGCTGCGGACGATGGTCACTAAGCAGGCGAGTAATCGCAATTTGTAGGGGCAGTTGACTGGTACAACAAATACAGCCACCACTGACTTCACGAATGGCAATGTTACCTGCATCAGCATTTTCGTCTTGCGCACTTGCTAGCAGCGCACCATCAATGCCAATACGCCCAAACTCGTTAATCAATAGCGCCCAGCGCTCATCGGTAGGCTTGCTAGAGAGTAGCTGGTTGATGACGGTGGTTTTACCCGCGCCCAAAAACCCTGTCACCAAAGTGCAGGGTATGTTTTGAATCATAGTAGATGTGGTCAAAGCCATTGTTGTCTAAACCATCGTCGTAAGTGGTTATAAAGCAGCAATTATAAAGTAAATACTATTCACTTTTTGCCGTTTCAACTTCGGCTTCGTCAGGAACGAACACGTAGCCTACGCCCCAAACGGTTTGAATATAGCGGGCTTGCGAAGGATTGTCCTCAATGAGGCGGCGCAGACGTGAGACTTGTACATCGATAGAACGCTCCATCGCACCCCATTCACGACCACGGGCTAGATTCATCAGCTTATCGCGAGTTAACGGCTCACGGGGATGCTGAACCAAAGCTTTTAGTACTGAAAATTCACCAGTCGTTAAGGTAACGACATTGCCATCACGTTTGAGCGTACGAGTCGATAAATCAAGTGTCCAAGGTCCAAACTCAACCACTTCAAGCTGATGACTTGGCGCACCCGGCAGCTCGCGATTTTGACGACGCAGTACCGCTTTGATACGAGCAAGCAGCTCTTTTGGGTTAAAGGGCTTAGGTAGATAATCATCTGCACCCGCTTCAAGACCAGCGATACGATCAGCATCACCGCCTTTTGCAGTTAGCATGATGATTGGAATATCGCCATTGTCTTCACGCAGACGCTTACAAATACTAATGCCATCTTCACCCGGTAGCATCAAGTCCAATACCACCAAAGAAAAAAGCTCACGTTGCATCAACTTGTCCATTTGACTGCCATCATGGGCAGTACGAACGACGAAGCCATCATCTTCTAGGAAGCGTTGTAATAAAGAACGCAGACGGGCATCATCATCGACCACTAAGATACGCTGAGTCAAAGTATCGGGGCTGTTATTATCAGGCATACAGGCATCCTCTTATAAAAATTATTATTAGTAGAAATTATCAGCAAAAACACTGTCGTTATTTTATGGTTGAGCCATTTATTATAGAAATTGCATATAAATAAAAAACTTTTGTTCAATTCGTCAGTGCGTATCAATATTTGCGCTATTGGTACTTTAGTGTATAAGATTGCACCGCCAATTGCATCACCTGTAGGCATAAATGCTGTATGCGTTTGTTTAACAAGGCTACAGAACTTAGGATAGCAACCGAATTAAGCTATAAAATCACAGATAAATAAGGAAAAGATAAAAAGGATTTTTATTCATGCAGCTTTTGCTATAATGCCAAACACCATTTATCAACGATTGATACGTCTATGAGTAGCACTGATACCTTAACGCCATCTCAAACCTCGACAAATGCACAGGTTTTGGATGCAACCACACACGCGAATATTCACGACAAGCTTGCTCGCGCGCTTGGCATTAAGACTGCTCAAGTCAATGCGTTTGTCAAACTTTATGATGAAGGCGCGACCGTTCCGTTTATTGCGCGTTACCGTAAAGAAAAAACGCAGAATCTTGACGATGCGCAGCTGCGAGCTTTAGAGAAGTCGCTCAATTATGAGCGCGACATGGCAACGCGTCGCCTTAAAATTACTGAGCTGCTTAGTACGCAAGGCAATTTGACCGACGAGCTACAGACGCGTATTGATAATGCGACGTCTAAACTTGAGCTTGAAGACATCTACTTGCCTTACCGTCCGCGTCGCCGTTCACCAGCGGCCAAAGCACGCGCTGCCGGTCTCGATGTGGCTGCTCAAGCAGTCTTAACACAAGAGATTACCCCAACAGAGGCATTGGCTGACTATCAAGCGCCATCTAGTATCTCTGACGATAGCGGTAATGAGATTGAGGTCGACTTTAGCGATATCGACAAGCAGCTGGCTGGCGTACAGGCCATCATCGTTGATGAATGGACGCAGGCGTTAGATCTGCTGGATAACTTGCGCAGTGGTTTTGCCAAAACGGCCAGTATCGTCTCGGCAGTTGCCAGTGATGATAAGCGAGAAGTCGGCGAGAAGTTTAAAGACTATTTTGAGCACAGTGAAAGTCTTGCTCGTCTACCGAACCATCGCCTATTAGCGATGCTACGTGGTCGCCAAGAAAACGTTTTGGGTCTCAAAATTGAAGGCGAAGACACCCCTTTTATCGAAAAGATTATTGCTCATTTTGATATCGATGCCAAGGCACCTGCTGCCCGTCGTGAGTTTTTAGCAGAAGCGGCGAGTAGCTTGTGGAAAGAAAAATGGCGTCCGCATATCGAGCATCGTTTATTGACTGAAAAACGTTTGACCGCTGAAGCAGATGCGATTGATGTGTTTGCCAATAATTTACAGCACCTATTGATGTCAGCACCTGCTGGTCGTAAGGTTATCTTAGGCGTTGATCCTGGTATTCGTCATGGCGTAAAAATGTCCATCGTTGATGCCCAAGGTCATGTCATGTTGGATAACGAAGACAAGCCTGTCGTCGCAACGGTCTATCCATTTGCACCCGATAATAAGATGGATGCAGCTAAAAAAGTCATCGATGAGCTGTTAAGCACTTACAACGTTGATTTAGTAGCTATCGGTAACGGTACGGCGAGCCGCGAAACAGATGCGATGATTAAAGAGATTTTGGCGGCCAATTCTGAGCTAAAAGCCAAAGCGGTTATCGTGAATGAATCAGGCGCCTCTGTTTATTCGGCGAGTGAGCTTGCCAGTGATGAGCTTGCCAATTTAGATGTCTCTGTACGCGGTGCGGTTTCTATCGCGCGTCGCTTACAAGATCCGTTGTCAGAGCTGGTCAAAGTAGATCCAAAAGCGATTGGCGTTGGTCAATATCAGCATGATGTCAACCAAAACCAGTTGGCTGATAGCTTGGATAAAGTGACCCAAGACAGCGTGAACGCGGTTGGGGTTGATGTGAATACGGCAAGCCCTGCTATTTTGGCACACATTGCTGGTTTGAATAAAAACGTTGCGCAGCAAATCGTTACCTATCGTAAAGAGCACGGCGCATTTGATAGCCGTGAGGCGCTTAAAAACGTTCCGCGCTTAGGTGCTAAGACCTTTGAGCAGGCAGCAGGCTTCTTACGCATACACGACGGTAGCAATCCACTTGATGCGACTGGTGTGCATCCAGAAAGCTATGCGCTGGTTGATAGCTTACTTGCGCAAACCGGTAAAGCATTGCCGGAAGTACTGGGGAATGATGGTGTACTAAACACGATCGACACTACTGCGCTCGCTGCAAATGATGACAATATCAGCGTAAAAGCCATCATCGAAGAGCTTGCCAAACCTGCTCGCGATCCACGTCCTGAGTTCAAAACGGCTAATTTCCGTGACGATGTCAATAGCATCAAAGATCTGAGCGAAGGGATGACGTTAGAAGGCGTAGTTACCAATGTGACGGCTTTCGGTTGCTTTATTGACGTTGGTGTCCATCAAGATGGCTTAGTGCATATCTCACAGATGGCCAATGATTTCGTTGCCGATCCAATGAACCGCGTCAAGCCGGGTGATATCGTGTCAGTTCGTGTTATTTCTATTGATGAAAAACGTGGCCGTATCGGGTTTAGCATGAAGCCTGAATCTGAAAAACCTGCACGCCCAGCAGCAAAACCTACTGCGAGAGATGCTGGTTCTGATGAGAAGGGTAATCGCTCGCGTAGTGACCGTCCAAGTAGCAGTCGCCCAGCTGCTGATAAACGTCCGTCTAAGCCACGTGGTAAGCGTCAGGATAAAGACAACGCGAGCAACAATCGTAGCAAAGCGCCAAGGGCTGATAAAACAGAAGCACCTAGCAAGTTAGGTACGTTTGGTGCCTTGTTACAAGAAGCAGGTGTGACTAAAACTAAAAAATAAGTGGCTTTATGGGTTTCTTAAGTCATTTCTAAATAATTAACAGCAATAATCAATAAAAAAGGCAGCCATTAGGCTGCCTTTTTTATTGGGAATATATTTGAGATATATGTTACTAGAAGTGCTTTAGCGTGGCTAATAACTCAGCTTATTGGTCGTCTTGTTCTGACTCTAATAAATCCTCTTCATCTAGCATGTCTTCTTGTGGATCTTCTTGTAGCATCTCTTGTTGTTGCATTGCTTCTTCTGGATCTTGCATCGCTTGTTGTTCGGCTTGCTGCATGGCTTGTTGTTTGGCTTGCATAGCCTGTTGTTGTGCTTGCATAGCTTGTTGTTGTGCTTGCTGCATCTCTTGTTGTTGTACTTGTATATCTTGATCTTGTTGTTGTGCTTGAAGCTTAGGAGCCATTTGCTGTTGATTAGCGTTGCTATTCACGCTTGCTCTTGAGATGCGCTGAGTTTCGCTGATCTGAATCGAATTAGATTGATTTGGTACTGATTGATTGTCAGCATTTACAGCTTCAGTCTCGAGTGTGGTAGCGGTAGTAGTATTTTGCATATTTGCTTGTGCAGTCTCAGCAGGTGCTGCCATGGCCAAGCTTGGGATAGTAAGTGCGGCACCAATAAGTAACGATAAAGGTAGGGTACGGTTTTTCATCAGTTGATTCCTCAGTTTGCATTCTTATAGTGTCAGCTTAAAGTATTTCAAACTTGACGCTTATTTACATGCTTTCATTTATCATAAATTAATTTAGTATTTTGAATATATATATTTAGTATATCTAACATTTAACGTGTAGATAAAATAAAATCATGACAACCGTATAGCGATTATCATGACCAATTTGAACGAAAAGCTTTATAAAATCATCTAATAAAACTCTAAGCAAGAGAATACCAACTAAGCCATTATTATTTCAGTAGTACATAGATTAAAAATCTAACAGACAAGCGCTCGCAGGTGACTTTGTGCAACTATTGTATTCTTATTGTCAGGTAAGAATAGGAGTGCCGCCACCTTATCTTTAGGTATGTCGGTTACTAAATAAGCGCATGACCTACTGAGAGTCAAGCCTTTGTCCTGTATAAAAAACTATTCGACGATGACATATCTACCAGTCGTAGGGTCGATAACGCGCTGCTGTAAGTCATTATCAGGGACACGGATAACTGGGAAAGTCTGGCTAATTTCTGTACTGTCGATTACCTCGGCATCTGCTGCTTCGCCAACGACGACGGTACGTCCAGCGTCTTCTACAGCAATGGCAGTACCGTTAGCCGTGTTGACACGTTTGATTTGATCCACGGGGGCGACGATTACTTCTTTTACCCGATACTTAGCGGGTCGAATAACACGAGTGGTTTCGATAATGACTGGCTCTACATTGCGCTCTTCAGTAATCGCAAGTTGTGCTTCTGGCGCGCCAGTTTCAGTGACTTCAGCCATAATTGGTGTCGGGAATTTGGTGCTAAAATGATTGTCACACTGTTGCATACTTAGACGGACAGGATTGCCGTTTTTGTCCATATAAACGTTGACTGGCATATCAGCAGCGATGGGAACGTATTTTCCGACCAAGGCACCCGACACGCCGTAGCGACCATTCGATTGTCCAACGCCTAAATCACAAGCGCCTGCTGTATAGTCGCTAGTATTCAAGTTATTGCTGTCAACGACATTCTGTGGAATCATAACATCAGATAAGCGCATTTTTTTGACAGAGGTTTCACCAGCTTGGCGCTTGGGATTTTGATACGTATAAGGGGTATAAAATTTGGCTGAGCCATCTTTGACAGCAGTGACGCACTCGTCGTAACTGTCGTAGCCTACGTTGCCGTGAGTATCGGTCGTCATCCCAGCATTTGCATTACTGCCAATCATTGCCAGACCTGAGGTGATGACAGCGGCGGTCAATATATTCAATTTCATAGTTACTTCCTTTTAATTATAAATAGATGTGTTGTAGTCAGAATGGTGGCTTGCTTATAGGGCTTATTTTTATACTGAGTCATTAGGGCGTGTCATTAATGAAAATTATTACTGAAATAATTACTTATTTAATAAATAACGTCATAATTTCTAATTCAACGTTTCTGCCTTAATGTTTCTTTACTTTAACGTTTTTAATGCTACGTCAGTTGCTAATAGATGGCTGTGACATCAGGCTAAGAATGTGTAGCATAATGTATAAAAAAAGGTAAAACTGGCAACATTGTTCACCAAAAATGTACGTTATTATTATTTATTAACATCTGCTAAAAAATCATGGGAAGTTTTACCTATTAAAAAACCGTACCCTGTTACCAAGATACGGTTAGTAAAACTTAAGGTTTTATTGTTCTATAATCTATAAAAGTCTAACCCTCGACTATTTCGAAGCTAAGACCTGCATGCGTTTCTAGGCGCGTTAGCAGTTTGTTGCCCATTGCAGATGCTGGCGTCCAAAACCCACCACAGACATCGTCTTTGCTAATATCTTGCGCTAAACACAAGGCCGCTTGTGCCAGCATGCGTGATGTACTGCCATAGCCAGGATCTTTGTCGCCCGTTACTTTGGTATTGATGGTGTCTTTATTGGCAGTTTGGCCAAAGAGACGAATATCGTAGTAACCATTATCTTGATCAGACTTCGACGGGCCAGAGCCAGCTTTTGGTAAGACGTGCTTGGACAGTAACTCGCGGCTTGGCTTAATCATCATCGCGGTGGCAAATCCTAACAGCCCAGCGCTCAGTGCATAGCTCGACAGCTTACCTTTTATGCCATCTGTCATCCACATCGCTTCGTCATATTTAAAATCACGTCCATATTCATAGCCGAGTAGTTGGTTACTGCGATGCACGATACGGGTATTGATGCTTGCCATCACAAAAGGAGCCAACCAGCGTTTGTGCTCACTGTCATATTCTGGCTTGCTGATATTGGCTTGGCGCACGCTAGGCACGTCTTTATCATCATTAAGCAGATAAGGGTTTGCCACTTGCTTACGACGTGATTTATCTTGTCCCACTTCTTCAAAGATGGTCGCCATCGAGGCAATCGTACCACCAGATAAACCCCCTTTTGCCGCTTTTACGCGCATGTGAATCACATCACAAGTGCTATCGAACTGAGATTCTGCCTGCTGCTGGGTAAAATAAACGCCCAAATCTGACGGGATAGAATCAAAACCACAGGAGTTGACGATACGAGCACCGCTCTCTTTGGCGGTCTCTTGGTATTTGTCCATCATGTCTTTGATAAAGATAGCTTCACCGGTGAGATCGACATAGTCTGTACCATTTTCGGCGCAAGACTTGATCAAAGGCTCACCATATTTTAGGTAAGGGCCGACGGTTGAGATGATGACTTGTGTTTGTTTGGTCATCTTATCAAGACTGGCAGCGTCCTTACTGTTGGCTATAATGATGTCTACTTTGTTCTCAAGCTTGGACTGTAATTCGTTAAGCTTGTCCTCGTCACGACCCGCTATCGCCCACGTGACGCTATCGCCATTTTTATTTTTGGCATCAGACAAAAAGCTTGTTAAATAATGGGCGGTAATTTGCCCAACGAAACTTGTCGCACCATATAAGACGATGGTGTAAGGACGCTGTTCGCTACCGGTCGGCTTATTATCATCTGCTGCATTGATAGTCTTTGAAGTATCCGTATTTGTAGCCATATTTATTATCCTTAATAAGTGTTTTTTATATGTGATCTCATACTGAATGGTGGAAATAAAAAATCATTTTTTATATGCCATTGACTCTATTCTAAGACATGTTAGCCGTAAGTAGAAACCGGTTAGTGTGAACTGTGATGGTTTATAGCAGACTATAGAGGAGAAATGCTAGGGATTGAGGGGTATTTTACTATCCCTACATATAAATCTCGAAAAGCCAAGAAAAAATGTCAGCATATTAAGATTTGCTACAAAGGTTACATAACCTACCGATATTATTACCAAAATGAACGTTTATCGGTGCGAAACATTGCTAATCTATGTTTGTAAGCAGTTATAGACAGTATTAAAAAAAACAACAACTTAAAATGGATATTGGATGAGGTAAGGCAAATATTAGTAACGGTCATTTATAAGGTCTGTTATATGTGTCTTAGCATCTGATTTTTGATAATTATTGAGGAGAAATCTATGTTTCGCTGGGCTATTATTTTTGCGGTAATCGCACTTATCGCAAGTTTCCTAGGGTTTGGCGGTGTCGCTGGACTGTCTGCAAACTTCGCATACATTTTACTAGCATTGGCTGTGATCTTGTTCATCGTCGCGTTTGTTAGTCGTAAAATGTAATGATAAGTTGAATAAAATAAACGTTACTCAGCAATAAGAAAAAGTCCTCGATTGAGGACTTTTTTTACGGGGATTTTTTACTAAAGGTATTGCTTGAATTGTTAAATACGTCTCTATATATAAAAGAGGCGAGTTAAATAATTATAAATGTTTGGGCTGAATAATATGTTCCATACGTTTGGCCAAACGAATATCAAGACTGGTAATACCGCCCGTATCATGGGTCGTTAGACGCACATCTACGACGTTATAAGTATTGTGCCATTCAGGATGATGTTCGAGTGCTTCGGCATGAAATGCAACTTGGTTCATAAAGCTTATGGCTTCGATAAAGTCGTTAAATTTATAGCTCTTAATGATACCGTTGCCATCGCGCTGCCAGCCAGCCAAGTCTTCTAGCTGTAGATCAATTTGTTTGTCAGATAAACTACTCATAGCGGTCTCCTTTATTATTATGTTGGATTTACTGGTCGAGTATTCGCTAGCTTTTGGTTATTGGTAGACTTCTCCATTTTAGTAAATGCTATATGGGTTTTATGATTAAAATAGGGCAAAAAACCCACCTATATTCGATATCTTGTCACATATTTAAGAATAAATATATGATTGTAGATAGCAAACAAATAGGAGGGTAGTGTGGCATCAATTGTTGGATTTTAATAGAGCTAAAGGATGGTGTTCGACTATACCAAATCTTGATACTCAGGGTGTTTGCTGATGTAAGAGGCGACAAACGAGCACTGTGGCACAACTTTTTTATCCTGTTCGCGCGCATAGTCTAGCGCATGTTTGACTAGACCTGAACCGACACCGCGCCCACCCAATTCTTGCGGTACGATCGTATGGTCATAGACGAGCTTTCCGTCGCGTTCTTGATAGCTGATATAGCCAGTGTGACCATTGATTGAGGTCTCAAAACGTTTGGCTTGTTCATCATGGACAATATCTAAGTGTTTTTTGTCAATATTATCGTTCATATAGCACTCCATTTTTTATAGGTTTTCGCATTATTAATGTTTGTATGAAAT
This sequence comes from Psychrobacter glaciei, assembly GCF_014652895.1. Taxonomy (GTDB): domain Bacteria; phylum Pseudomonadota; class Gammaproteobacteria; order Pseudomonadales; family Moraxellaceae; genus Psychrobacter; species Psychrobacter glaciei. The sequence goes on along the minus strand of NZ_BMZR01000002.1, from coordinate 397,278 downwards.
GACTTGTTTTTATAATTAGTTATTTCTTTATGTGAGTCATTGCCAATCTTTATTATGAGTCATTGCTCATAGATATAATAGATACTTACGAATGCTTATGGTAAATACAGATAGGCGAAATGTTACCGTTAGTACTAGTGCGTGTCCTCATTTTTATCATGATTTTTGAATGAGGACATGGCCTAGATAAGCTCTACAGATGACATTCTCTGCAATCATTCTTATAACATCTACTTGGCATAAAATAAGGCGTTTTGCACCACAGGCGGTAGATATTTACTTAAGCCGCGCATGAGCGGTTCATCTTTTGGTTCGACAACATTGTTTGTATGTGCTGGTAGATTGGATTGCGCTTGCAAGTGTGCCTGCCATTCTTCTACACTTGGTTTGCTAAAATGCTTGATACGACCTATTACTTGTTTGAATTGGCGACCAAACCGACCAGTGTTATAAGATAAGCCATACTTTTGGCAGATTGCCTGTACTTGTGGCGCGATACGAGCGTAATGGCGAGCGGGCATATCAGGAAAGATATGGTGCTCGATCTGGTGTGACAAATTACCCGTTAAAAGATGAAACCATTTGCTACCTTGAATATTACTAGAGCCAAGGATTTGACGGACATACCAGTCCCCTTTGCTTTCGTTAGCATCGAGATGGGTGTAGATATGCGCCTGTTCGGTAAAGTGACCACAGAATATCACTGCCCACGTCCAGATATTGCGAGCGATATTGGCAGTGAAATTGCCGCTTAATGTACTTATGCCGCTACGACGCCCCATCGTTACTGCTGCTAAGGCTGGCAAGGCGATATAGTCTTTGCCCACTTGTCGACCGATTTTGGCAAATAAAGCGCGAGATTTTTGCTGCATGATGTTATGCAGATCAGGAGAGTCCGCATACTCATCGGTACTGATTTGAATATCATGAAAAGCAACTGCCCACTCAAAACCAAGTGCCAGTCCTGCGGTACTAAGCAGGTTGTAGCGATCTTCTGGCACCCAAGGCTGCTCGTCAGTCACTCGAATCAAATGATAACCAACGTCGTGATCGCGACCAACGATATTGGTATAAGTATGGTGCAAATAATTGTGTGAATGCTGCCAGAGCGGCGCTGGACAAACAATGTCCCAATCAAACTGCTTGCTATTCAGATGTGGATGCTGCATCCAGTCATATTGACCATGCATGACATTATGACCAAGCTCCATATTGTTTAAGATTTTGCTAAAACTTAATAAGGAAGTACCCAATAACCAAGTCGCCACTATACGTCGTCGTGATGACAGTCGACCTGCGACAGCCAGCAGACCACGCGCCAGCACTTCACTATAGACGACGGTGGTATAAACGCGCTGAATGTAGCGAGCATCCTCAGCACCCAGTGAGTCCATCACGCTCTGATATAGCGTGTTTAGCTCAGCAGCCAATGCTTCTGTACGCGCTTTTGACAATTGCGAGCCGCTCAAGGTTGGATATAAACCTTGCTTTGGCGGTACAGTCGTTAATCCAGAAAATGTAGGCACGGCAGACTGTGCGGTGAACATAGAGGGTAATAAGCGCATAGATAGTCCTTAACCGAGACTGCTTAGGGTGTCAGACGACAGCGTCGGTCCAATGATTCTAGTGAGTTTTAGCATATAATATGCTAAAGCGTTAATCTATCGAAATCTGGTACAAGTTGCTGTATTTTAGTTAGTTTACCTAAGGCATGTCATCAATTAGCACATTGATACATTTAGTGGTCTTAAAATGGCTAAATTTTGCCAAACATCGTCAGCAATCTTGTCAATATGTTCATATTTACGGCAATTTCTTCCTTGTTTGGCTGCAATTTTTCTCATTTTAAGCCTCACAATCTAAATGATGACACGCCCTAGGGCAGGTCTTAATTAAACAGTACTAATGATAAGAATAATTAATGAGTGAGCGGGGCTTTATTTTGGTTCACAAGGTATTTTAAACGCTTCAAAACCGTTAATAAGGCGGTACCAACACTGTAAGTCTATCTATAAAAAATATCTATGAGTCTCTATTAAAAATGGCCGCTCAATAGAAGCAACATGCTTTATACATCTAAAATAATCTCTGTCATTGGTATATTGATACAGGTCTGAATGGATTCATAACCATTGCTACTCACTTTGCCCGTTTGGATGTTTTTGACGACACCGCTTATTTTTTGGCAGCGGCATAGCTGGCATATTCCTTGTCTACAACCATAGCTCAGCCGTATGCCTGCTTGCTCAGCCCCTAAAAGCAACGTGGTGCGACTACTAAACTGCTGCTGTCGCCCGCGTAAATATACCGTTTGCGCTGCTATATCTGCCGTTTTGCTTGACTCACCTGTGCCAACGTTCATATCAGCATCGGTCAATGCCGTGCCAAAATGTTCGATAATTACGTTGTCTCGTAGTGAGTGCTTGTTAGTTAAGCTCTCCTCATCTGTTGGCGGGCTTAGTGTGTCAAGGGCGCGGTAAAGCCCTGCTAGTAATGAAGATGAGCCGCAAGCGAATATCGTCGACTCTGCTAATGATAATGGTAGCAGTGATAAAGTTGCTGCGTCTAAGTGTCGCGTGCCTGCTAGCTGGCTACTGTGGCTACTTGGGTCAGTGGTATTGACCATATAATAAGCAAAGTTGGGATAGGTGGTAGCTAGTCGTTGCCAGTACGCTTGAAAAGGCGCTCTCGCCAATGTCGAACGATAATAATATAACAAAGTAACGTGACGTCGTTGTGTCAATGCTTGAGTAATCAACCCTAACATTGGGGTAATACCGCTACCACCAGCGACAAATAAGAGGGGCGACTGCTCAGAGTGTGGCAGTCCACTTTTTTGCTTGGCTAATTTTTCTGATGTATCCGCTAAGGTAAAGTCACCGCTCGGAACGCTACTATTAAAGACCGTACCAAGTGGCGCTTGTTTGGTCAGATAGTCTGAAATTAGCCCTTGCGATTTGATAGCAATAGTGACGGTAGCATGTAGAGTATTGCTAGCGCGATCCTCAGTATTATGGTCAGCGTTATTAGCAACACTATTGTCTACAAGGTTTTTAGTGAAAATAGCATCATGTAAATTTTTTGGCTGCGGAAACAGCCCAACCAGCGAGTAACTGCGCTGATGATTGATGCCATCGATAGGTACGGTCAAATGAATATACTGACCACCTTGCCAGCTATCATTGACTGAAAATGCCTGTCGTTTGAATGCGTGATTGACTTCAAATTGCAGCGCAATCAGTTCTTCATTGAGCACTTGCCGTGCCACAAGGCGAAGTTTTGGTGTGGTCAATGACCAAAACGGATGCAGGCGCGACCCAATGAAATCAACGAACGCGCGTTGGATAATCTCAGGGCGGTAGCCGGTCGTCATAGAATACCTTTTATCATATGCTTTTTAATCATTGTAAAGTCGTGCATTTGACTGCTCGCCTAACTGCTTTTGCCGTCGCTTTTATCAGCGTTTATACATTTTAGAACAGACAAAAGAACTCTACAATTATTAAAATATTTTATTAAGAATATCTAATATCTTAACGGCTATTCATTAATTTTGCGAAAAATTTGCTGCAACTTTTTGTGGGGTTTATAAAACAGAATCGTATCAAGGTGATATGATTATTGTTCAAATTAGGGCTTATACTGACTATTATAGGCTGCATTTAAGCAAATAATCTTGTGCTGATAGACGTAAAAACTTGCGCTTATAGGTGCAAAAATACGAAATCAATGCCAAAGAGTGCTAAAGCCATCTACTAGCTTGCAGGGTATGCGCCACAATGCGATAATGGCCTATAATTTGTAACCCTGATTTTGAGGTGCAGCACGCTTGGCATCATTGCTAAGTATGATTTGCTTGCCTCTTCTATGCAGTCTATCGGAGTGTTAATGGCTCAATATATTTACACGATGAACAACGTGTCAAAACTTGTTCCACCTAAGCGTGAAATCCTAAAAAATATCAACCTATCGTTTTTTCCGGGTGCCAAAATCGGTGTACTCGGTATCAACGGCTCAGGTAAATCAACCTTGCTACGCATCATGGCAGGCGTGGATACAGAATTTAGCGGCGAAGCACGCGCGCAAACGGGCACCAAAATCGGCTATTTGCCGCAGGAACCACAGCTTGACGACAGCAAAGACGTACGTGGTAACGTCGAAGACGGCATGCGCGAAGCGTTAGATGCGCTGGCTCGTTTAGATGCTATCTATGCTGAATACGCTGAACCTGATGCAGATTTCGATAAACTTGCTGAAGAGCAAGGCAAAATGGAAGACATCATCCAAACATGGGATGCCCATAACTTAAGCACTCAGTTAGAAAAAGCCGCTGATGCCTTACGTCTGCCGCCATGGGATGCAGATGTTAGTAGACTGTCAGGTGGTGAAAAACGCCGTGTGGCGCTGTGTCGTTTGCTATTATCACGCCCTGATATGCTGTTACTTGACGAACCGACCAACCATTTGGACGCCGAATCTGTCGCATGGCTTGAGCAGTTCTTGCAGAACTACAGCGGTACTATCGTTGCTATTACCCATGATCGCTATTTCTTGGATAATGTCGCTCAGTGGATTTTGGAGCTTGACCGTGGCCATGGCTATCCGTATGAAGGCAACTATACTGAGTGGCTAGAGCAAAAGAATACGCGTCTAGAGCAGCAGAATAAGCAAGAAGAGTCCTTTGCTAAAGCGCTGAAAAAAGAGCTTGAGTGGATTCGTAAAAACCAAAAAGGCCAACAAGCCAAGTCTAAATCTCGTGTACAACGTTTTGAAGAGTTGAACTCAACAGAATTCCAACAGCGCAACGAGACGGCTGAGATTTACATTCCACCTGGTCCACGTTTGGGTAACAAGGTTATTGAGATTAATGACATCTCTAAATCATTTGGCGATCGTTTGCTCTATGAAAACCTAAGTTTTAACGTCCCAGCAGGTGCTATCGTCGGTATTATTGGTCCAAATGGTGCGGGTAAAACCACGCTATTTAACATGATTACTGAACGTGATACGCCAGATACTGGAACCGTTGATTTGGGTGAAAGTGTCAAAGTCGCTTATGTGGGTCAGGTACGCGACAACTTAGACGATAGCAAAACCGTTTGGGAAGAAGTGTCTGACGGCCTCGACATCATCACTGTTGGTGAATATACCACGCCAAGTCGTGCTTATATCGGTCGCTTTAACTTTAAAGGTTCAGACCAGCAGAAGCATGTCGGGCAGTTATCTGGTGGTGAGCGTAACCGCTTGCAACTGGCGAAGACGCTAAAGCAGGGTGCGAACGTATTACTCCTCGATGAACCATCAAACGATTTGGATATCGAAACCTTGCGTGCGCTAGAGGATGCGATTCAAGTATTTCCAGGTACCGTCATGGTCGTGTCGCATGATCGCTGGTTCCTTGACCGTATCGCCACCCATATCTTGGCGTTCGAAGAAGAAGGCCCTGTTTGGTTCGATGGTAACTACTCTGAGTTTGAGACTTATCGTAAAAAGACCATGGGTGATGCTGCCACTCCTAAGCGTATGAAGTATAAGAAGATCACGAACTAATACGGCTGTTTAGACTATTCAAACGCAATAAAAAAGACCTCTAATCGTTAGAGGTCTTTTTTTGTGCTTCATTTACTTAAGATAACTGGTTATAAATTAACGCTTGCGCCCAAATTTACGCTGCTTTTTATTACTAATCTCAGTAATCGCATGGGTAATTTCCTCTTCGTCTAAGCTGGCGACTTGCTGCAAGATTTGCATCATATCAGGCGTTAGCACGTATTTGGCATGATGCGCAATGTCATGAATACGGTGGTCAAAGGTCAGTATGCCCGTTTCATCGTCCTTTTGTAGATAGTCAAGGCGGGTCAAAGCGCTAATAAAACTAGTAAATAATGCGCGGTCAAAGAAGTCAGGAATGTCATCCGCATACAGCACAGACAAGCGCTGACCGAGCAAGTGGCACAGATCAACGACTTCGTTTTCAGTCAGGTTGCCAGAGCCTTGTTGAGCAAGGAGGGCAAGCGTCATAAAGTAACGTTCAAGGCTTTGCTCAACTGGCGTCGCAAGCACTTGTAGCTGCTGATAGCATTTGCTATTGGACTCGGGGACGCTAAGTACACCATCACCCAACTCGACGATCAGTCCATGACTGAGCAGATTATCTACTTTTTTGTTGAGTGTTTCGGCTAAGCCATGTGCTGGATAATATAAAAACAGCTCACTTTGTAAAAATGGATATAACTGTTCGGCAATATTATCCAAACGACTGCGTTCGATACGTCCATTGCGCGCGACTAAAGCGGCTAGGAATGATAGCAGAATAAAGACATGCAAAATGTTATTACGGAAGTAGCTAAGCAGTGCTGCTTGCTTGTCTGCGACCTGAATGATGTCGCCTAAAATATGTGGAATACGTTCGATCAGTTTGAGCTTGACCCCATAATCGATAATCTGCTGCGGGCTCATATCAGTGATGACTGTATCCTCTGAATAAGCCAGCTGCTGAGCAAGACCTTGATAGAGCGCGATTTGCTCACGGCAGATATCTTCATCTAGTGCTGCTTTGGGAGCAGACAGAAGCACTAATGACAGTAACGATACGGGATTGACCACCGCAGCTTTATTGATATGCTGCATGATTTTTACACCGATGTTGTCGACCATGGCGCTGGTTTTGGCATCGAGTGGGGTATCAGTGCGATCAGTCGGTAAGCTATTGGCTGCCACATCGAATTTTGTCATAAAGTCACTAAGGTGAAGCGGTTTGCCAAAACTTAGATGGACATTGCCAAAGATGCGCTCAATTTTACGACCAACTTTGAGTAAGCCGATTAAAGATTCAGACTCTTTTGGCTTGCCTTTTAGTTCGCCCACATAAGTACCGCCTTCCATAATCCGCTCATAGCCGATGTAAGTTGGAATGAATACCACTGGCTTATTGGTTTGGCGTAACTGGCTGTGTACAGTCATCGCCAGCATGCCCATCTTTGGTGGTAGCAGACGACCTGAGCGTGAGCGACCGCCCTCGATGAAGTATTCGATAGGCGTATTACGAGTAATAAGCGTATGCATATATTCGCGCAACACAGCGGTATAAAGCGCATTACCACGGAAGCTACGACGAATATAAAACGCCACCGCTCCGCGTAATAGTGGACCTAAGACGGGCACATCTAAATTATCACCTGCTGCAACGTAAGGGATGCTCAGACCACGCTTGTAGATAACGTAAGACAGTAGCAGATAGTCGACATGACTACGATGACAAGGCACGTAGATGATTTCGTGATCTGTTGCCAGCTCGCGCACTCGCTCAAAATGATGGACTTCTACACCGTCATAAAGCTGTGTCCATAACCATGTCAAAAATCGATCAAAGACGCGAATAATCGGGTAGGAGTAGTCATTCACCATTTCATTGGCATAGCCCTTCGCGAGGCTACGGGCGTCACGAACATTGATACCTGATGCTTCGGCCTCGGCTTCTATCGCATGCTTAATCGCTGGTGAATAAACCAGTTTATCGACCAAGTTGCGTCGATCTGATAAGTCAGGACCGAGCATACTAGCGCGCTGCTTGTCTAGGTAGATCTTGAGCTGTTGTTGCAGCATGCGCACCATCTCACGATTGCCATCGGCAGCCGCGACCAACGCATAACTTGGTACGGTATCCGCCTCATTGGTGCCATCAGTAGTAGAATTGACTGAATCAGTGGCAATAGAATCAAAGACAGCTGGACCTTCTACGTGTCCTTTAAGATTGTCATTAATAAGGGTACGCAAGTCTTGCGGTGGATGGAACTGGACAAAGGTATCGCGTCCCATCACCCCAATATTAAACAACTGCTTGGTAATGCTGGGATCTTCCCAGTTATCAGCCGTTAAAAGCTTAAAGAGGGAATCTTCTTTCTCAGGTGCGCGTCCCCACAATATAGATACCGGCACCAAACGCACTTTTAACTCTGGATACTGTAAAACAGCAGACACCAAACGAGAAAGGCGCGGCGATAGCTGACTGTCTTTGGCATGGGGATGATGCAAAAATATGATGGCCGCATTTTCTTTAATATTATGGGCGGCGTCATTTACCCCAACCAATGCTGGTGGCAGATTGTGCTCTTGCGTCTGCAAATCGATCAAAATACTGTTGGAGCGCGAATAATCTTGCAGCACATAAAACCTTAGCGTCTGATCGTCAGTATCAAACTCCGGCAATTCACCCAACAGTTTCGGCTTAACAGCGATATCAAGCAGTTGACCCGATACCTTGCGATATAGCTGATTGATGGGCGCATTCGAGTAAGGCTTGGTCGCAATTGCAGCGTCATCGGTTGCTGCATCGCTGCCTGTCGCTGACTGGCTATCGGTCGCGACTGGCGCTTTAAAAATCCGTTTTTTTAGGAACTTATTCTTTAAGAAACTGGGTATCATAATGGATATCAAAATTAGTAAATTGTATTGCCCTCATGATGCCATAAAAGCCATCAAAGCGATATATTGTGTCTGTATATACTGCTAATATTAATACGATTTGGTGACCATTTCGAGCGTTAAATACTGGGTGAGATGCTTAATTATTTGAGTTATAAAGGCTTTAGCGCAATGATATAGTGGCGTAAACTACTACTAAATATCAAACTTTAGATCGCTATCGGTTGAATTGAGGACACGCCCTAATCTTTACTCTCACTTATTTCAATTAAATAACCATAAGTTAAATACCTATGACTCCTGCTATCAAACTTGCCAAACAGCGCGGCCTTGATTATCAGCTGCACGAATATACTCACGACAGTAATGCTGCTTCTTATGGATTGGAGGCTGCCGAAAAACTGGGCATTCCAGTCGCTCAAGTGTTTAAGACTTTAGTGGTGTCCACTGACAATGGCTCACTGGCAGTGGCTATTTTGCCAGTGGACAAAATGCTGAGCTTTAAAAAAATGGCCAAAGCCTTATCGGCTCATAAATTGATGACCTGCAAAAAAGTACAAATGGCAGACCCTAAGCAAGTCGAACGTAGTACAGGTTATGTACTGGGCGGGGTTAGTCCCCTTGGACAAAAGAAGCGCTTGATGACCGTCATTGATATGTCTGCTGAACAGCAGCCAACCATTTATGTGAGCGGGGGTCGCCGCGGGTTAGAAATCGAATTACCACTGACACAATTGGCTGCCACTCTTGATGCCTGTTTTGCTGATATTACCGATGACTAATGGTTAAACTCAGACTTGATATGGACACTAAATTCTCACTCATTATTCACACTTCTTTAAGGATAGACTCATGCCGCATTTAACCATCCAAGTGACGCCTAACGTCAGTATTGCTCATGAAGAATCATTGCTCAAGTCGCTCAATAAAGTGCTATGGGACAGTGGTCAGTTCAAACAACAAACTGATATCAAAGCACGCATCCTACCCATCCAAACATTTCTGGTGGGTGTGGAAGATGATGAGCAGGCCAATGGATTTATTTACGCGCATCTAAAAATGATGACAGGACGCGATATAGCCGTTCGCAATCAGTTGGCAGAGCTATTGGTCGCAACGATAGAAGATCAGTTGAGCGCCGCGCAATCGGGACGTTCAGCATTGCAGATATGCGTGGAAGTTGAAGAGATTAGTGCGGTCTATCATAAAAAAATGCTTGGTGATTAGTATTAGTAATCAATATTTGCCGTGTGCTTTACCGTTACTCGTATTTTAGTAAATCTACAAATACTCGCACAGTGGCTCGCTGGCATACTTAGGTAAGACAATCACTTCAATGCTATAACCTGCCGTTTGACCTTGGGTGGCCATCAGATTACGAGCAATGCGCAATCGATAAGTCCCCGTGACAGGCAAGCAGCCTTGATAAATGATACCGCCTTTGGTGCCATTTTGTGTGCCATTGGGCATATGCAGCACACCGACATTGGCAGTCTCAGACGTACCAGCAAGTGGTGCAATATTAATGATGGCATATTGCCAACTGTTGGCGTGAAAACGATACCAGTGCTCGTTTTCATTGGGCTTTAGCTGACCAGTTACCGTGCTACTAATAGCACCTTTAGCAAATTGAATAGGAGTGTCGCTACTTTTAGCCAACGCACTATTCGCGCTAACACCTATTAATGTGGCACTCAGCAACAGCACTTTTACCACCGATGTAGTTAATAAATTGCTTTTGTTATTCATGGACAACATCATCGCCTCCTAACTGAGTTTGTTATTTATTTGCTCTTCCCAGCACTAGGGCGTGTCCTCAATTTTAAAATGAGGACACGCCCTAGTGCTTTCTTAGTTTTAGTTAAGCATAAAAAAGCGCCTAAAGAATAGGCGCTTTTTTTATCAATGATTGATGAATTTGCTTTTAATCTTAAATCTTAATCTAAGAAAGCAAAGTTTTCGATTTTCATGGCAGTCATGCTGCTGCTTGGTGCAACCATACCTTCGGCGTGACCTGAGGTACGTGGCAACAGTTTATCGAAGTAGAACTCAGCAGTTTGGATTTTGGCTTTGTAGAACTCTGGTGATTCTGTGCCGCCATTTTCAAGCTTGTCATAAGCGACAGCCGCCATACGTGCCCAGTGATAACCCATCATGACATAGCCTGAGTACATCAAGAAATCGTCTGATGCTGCTGAGATGATTTCACGGTCTTTACGAGCCATTAGCATCAAGCGAACCGTTAAGGTATTCCACTCAGCACAAAGCTTGGTCAATGCCCAAACGAATTTACGCATGTCTTTATCAAGTGCATATTCGCCACACCATTTCATGATGCTTGAGGTGTAATCGCGGATGATCTTACCTTTAGACTGCAAGATAACCTTACGACCAAGCAAATCAAGTGCCTGAATACCAGTCGTACCTTCGTACATAGTAGCGATACGCGCATCACGAGCAATCAGCTCCATGCCCCACTCTTTGATATAACCGTGACCGCCATATACTTGCTGACCGTGTTTGGCCGCTTCAATGCCTAGCTCAGTTAAGAAGCCTTTGAGGATAGGTGTATAGAAGCCAAGTTTATCATCCCATTTTTCAAATTCTTCATCATCGCCATTGATGATGCCTTGTGCCATTTTATCAGCATAGCGTGCTGAATGATAAATCATCGAGCGACCACCTTCAGCAAAGGCTTTTTGGGTCAATAGCATACGACGGACATCGGCATGATGAATGATAGCATCAGCTACTTTCTCAGGATCTTTCGTCCCTGATAACGTACGCATTGAGCGACGATCTTTCGCATACGGTAGGGCGTTTTGGAAAGACAGCTCAGTGTGCGCCAAACCTTGGATGCCAGTACCGATACGAGCGGTGTTCATAAAGGTAAACATGGCTTTTAAGCCTTTGTTTGGCTCACCAATGAGGTAACCGACCGCATTATCAAAGTTTAGGACGCAAGTCGCTGATGAGTTGATGCCCATTTTGTGTTCAATAGAACCACAAGAAACGCCATTGCGCTCGCCACTTTCGCCTTCAGCATTCGGCAGAAATTTCGGTACGATAAACAATGAAATACCACGTGTGCCTTCTGGTGCGTCCGGTAGACGTGCTAGCACAATGTGAATGATGTTATCTGTTAAGTCATGCTCACCACTTGAGATAAAGATTTTGGTGCCGCCCAGCTTGTAGCTACCGTCATCTTGTGGAATGGCTTTTGACTTTACTTGACCCAAGTCAGTACCACATTGTGGTTCAGTCAGACACATGGTGCCTGCCCAAGAGCCTTCGACCAATTTATGTAGATAAGTCTCTTTTTGCTCATCTGTACCATACTGTAAAATGGTGTTGATACAGCCTGTAGATAGACCAGGATACATTGCCCATGGCCAGTTCGCCGTACCGATCATTTCAGCTTTGATTAGGTTCAATGAAGTCGGTAAGTTCATACCACCGTATTGTTCAGGATAAGAAATACCTTGCCAACCGCCTTCTACAAACTGGTCATAAGCGTCTTTGAAACCTTTAGGGGTTGTGACTACGCCATTTTCAAAATGACAGCCTTCTGCATCAGCTGGCTGATATAAAGGTGCCAAGACGTTTTCGGCAAAATCTGCCATACCTTGAAGAATCATATCAACGGTTTCAGGGTCAGCGTTTTCGCCATTGTCTAAGCTTTTATAATGCGTTTGATAGTCGAACACATCATTTATTAAAAACTTGATATCACGTAAAGGTGCTTTGTAAGTTAACATAGTCGGTCTCTTTGGTTAATTCGCTGTCGTAGACTTAGGATTGAAAACCAGAGTTTATTCGAGCGGATGTTTGCTTATTTTGATACAAATGAATGATATTGTAGATGGTGAGTTGAACTTATTAAAATATCGTCTGTAATGACAGTCGCTAAGTGTTACTTAATAAAAGTTAACTATTATGATAGTTATCCAAGTATAAGACTTCTATAACGACAAATATATAACTTATAACTAATATTCATAATTCGTACTATTATATATTAAATTAAGTTATGTGTCGGTAAAATATTCACGTTTAAATAATAGCATTACGAGTCATTTTCATTCAAACATCGTGCAAATTAAAGTAAGAAAGACAATGTTCCATCAATCGGCGCAATATCGAGGCAAGAGGAAAATCGATTTATGAGCGCATCAAAGCGTAAGGCAAGTTGGGTGTCTTGGCTGGCAGAACGGTTTGCCTATATTAAGTCGTTAGTGTTGGGTGAGCTGCCGCATTTGTTAACAGTTAATCGCAGCAAAAGACCATGGCATATGCCGATTATCGCTGCCATTGCCATTAGCTTCCCCGTGTTCGTCGGTGCTTATTTTGATGCTTTGTCTTCAGGTATTAAGGCTTCGCTGGGGGCAATGATTATCCTCAACTTGCCGTTGTCAGGCACACTACCGTATCGTTTGGTGACGGTCATGGCGTGGGGATTTGCCATGGTGTTGAGCTTTGCGCTCGGACTGATCGCTCAGCAGATACCTGTGCTCAGATTGCCTGTATTTGCATTGCTTGCTTTTGCCATCGTCATGTTGGGTCGTTACTATCGACAGCCGCCACCGGCAGGATTGTTTGTGATGATGGCAGGGGCGATCGCGTTATTTATTCCTGTGCCGTTGGCGCAAGTGCTATCAGCGACAGGGCTAGTGATGTTAGGTGGTGGTATGTCGATGTTACTAGCGCTGTTATATAGTCTGTTTTTATTAGCGACGCGTCCTACTGTGCCTGCGCCCGTTTATCTTTATGAATCGGACATGATTAGCGACAGTCTCATTGTGGCCAGCTTTGTGAGCTTGGCGTTGGCCATCGCGATATTGCTAAAGATGCCTTATCCCTACTGGGCAGCTGTGAGCTGTTTCATCATTATTCAAGGCATGCAGCTACGCACGATGTGGATCAAACAAATGCATCGCTTACTCGGTACATTAGTGGGAATGGCGGTGGCGAGTTGGATGCTGTCGTGGGGGCTATCGATATGGGGCGTTGCGATCGCTATTTTGATAATGATGCTCTGTATCGAGTCATTGGTCGATCGTCATTACGGCTTGGCAGTGGTATTTATCACGCCGTTGACGATATTTATCGCTGAATATGGCAGCATGTCGCTGGTGCCGCCCGTCGCCGAGGAGATCATTCGTGTGCGTATGCTTGATACTACGATTGGTTGCGTGGTGGGGCTTAGCGGTGGTCTGGCCATACACTCAAGCCGTTTGCGTGTGCCGCTAAGACAAATAGAAGCTTGGCTGCTCGCGCGTTTTGGTCAAACAACGAAAGAATAAATGAAAGGCGTATGACAAAGCTGTCTGATTCGGCTTCATACGCCTTTATGGCTCAAAGCAGCATATAAATGACGGTTTGATTTATTTGGCGTTGAGAGCTTTAGTGTCTTGTACGACATCGATACTGTGACCTGTCCAGCGCTCAAAGCTTAGCGCCGCTTGTCCGATAAGCATGCCGTAGCCGTCTGAGGTCTGCGCCCCACGTGCCGAAAAATGCTCTAAAAACGGTAGAGTGCGACCATACATCATATCGTAGGCATATCGCGTGTTTAACGCGTCGTTCAGTGGCAAGGTCTCGCCCGATAGACCAATCGATGTCGCATTAATAATAATGTCAAACTGTCCACTCAACTCGTTAGTCGTACAGGTAGTAATGTGCTGCTGACTGATAGACGTACTGGCAGCGCTAAGCTCGCTGACCAAGTCGGTGGCTTTGCTCACTGTGCGATTGGCAATGGTCAGAGTTCCGATACCGGATTGAATCAAAGGTAATATTGCCCCGCGCGCGGCACCACCAGCGCCAATGATGGCAACGCGAGCACCATCCAGCGGCCAGCCTAAACTAGTGATATGATTGACCAATCCTTGCCCATCGGTATTATCGCCGTACAGCGCCTCTGCTATTGGCGTGCCACTGTTTAATAGTGCTTTATTGAGCAGGAGTGTATTGACCGCACCAGCGACTTTGGCGTGCTCTGATAAGCCACCACGCGACTGACAGCACGCATAAGCGACTTGTTTAAAGGGAACTGTCACATTGGCACCCACACCGCCACCATGAAAAAATGCCTCGACGACCGCGGCAAAGCTGGCTGCATCATCGGGACAATACTGGCGTTGATAGCGAATATCAATGCCTGCTTGCGCCGCAAATAGCGTATGTATTTCAGGAGATTTGCTGTGGGCAATCGGATTGCCAATAACGATAAAGTGCTGGGTCATAAATAAATAGTCCGCTGGCAGTAAGGGCATGAAGGAGTCAGATTGATAACCGTTCAAACCCATTCATCATAAGGGATAACGCTATGTTTGACAAACAGGGCGGTCAAGCGACAAATACACGATTGAACATAGGGGTTTAAAACGTGAGGTCTTTAACAAATCTGTACTGTCTGGGAGTGGTATCCGTAACGTAAAGGGTAGTCAAGCGTTCAGCAGTTGGGTAAACTAGTGAGCATAAAAATCGATATCAATATGCGATAGTAACTGCTAGGTTATCACCAAGCTTTTTAATAAAACATTCTTCATTATCAGTGGCGTATCTGCCAGCTCGTTAATACTATTTTGAGATCAATCTAAAAGTGTGAGTACATTGTCCATGTTGAATAATAACCTACAGACCCTGATGGTCAGTATGATAATGGCAGTTGGCGTGACGTTGAGTGGCTGTGATAGCACCAAAGAAGACGCCCAAGATCCAGAGGCTGGCGCGGCAACCACTAGCGAGCAGACCGCCACAGATACTTCTACGCAGACCGCTCCGACTGACACGGCTGATTTAGATGGTGCGACTGCTCAGCAAGGAACACCAGTAAAATATGATGTGCTGGCATGGGGCGCTGACCAAGTAGAGCCGATCACGGTTGATGAGCTAGATGGTATCAAAGCGACCTTTGGTAAAGTGGTGAGTACCGACGAAAACAGCCTAGACTATGCCAGTAATCCAGCTTCTAAGTATCGCTTTATGAATACCGATGCGCCTTATTTAGATATTATCGATTCCGAAAAATATCTGGAACTTGGCTGGTATTATGCCAATCCAACCGACTCTGATAAAGAAAAAGAGCTGAGTCAAAATCATGCCAAAAAATCCTATATGCTAGCGCGTCAGCTGATGGGTGATGACGGTGGCAAAGTGCTCGCTGATATGCTGAATGGTCAAATTATCAAAGATAAAACCATCGGTGGGCAAAAAATAGAGCTGGCGAAATGTGAGTTTTATAGTTGTATGCTGGTGCTTAACAAAGCTGCTGCTCAAACAGACAATAGCTAAATGGTGGGAGCTATCATGCCGTCGTCTAACAGCTGGATAGGTCTGCACCCTCTAAGCGAGGCTAGCGATAATGCAGCAGGGACAGCGTTAACAATGTCATTAGACAATCGCGGACTGGCATACGGTGATGGATTTTTTACCACTATGGGCGTCATCGACGGGCTGATACTGTGGTCGGACTATCATCAGCAGCGCCTTGACTCTCATGCCGATGCTCTACAGCTCGATATCGATAGCCAAGCGCTATTGGCCACTTTGCAGACACAGGCCAAGCAATTGCAGCAAGGCATGCTTAAGCTTATCGTCACCCGCGCGGCGCAAGATGTCCGTGGTTATGGTTATGCGCCAAGTACATCCGGTAGTGCTTGCGAAGTTTGGCTCAAGTCTTCCGCTATGCCTATCGCCACTGCTGAGCAGATGCCTTTACCGAATGGGTGCTTAGTTCCTTTGCAATTAATGACTTCAGCCATTTGTCTGTCTTCACAACTCGCCTGTCTACCGCCACCGCTTGCCGGACTTAAAAGCCTCAATCGCCTCGATAATGTGCTGGCAAGCGCTGAGCTACAACGCGTTAAAGCCCAAACATTAACATCCAACCCCTTCTTACCAGCCAATCATTTATCGACCAATCATTTATCAGCAAATGCCGAACCCAATATCGGTGAGGGGCTGCTGCGTGATATGAGCGGGCACTGGGTTGAAGGGACGATGAGTAATGTGTTCTATCAATTATCAGAATCGCCATTCGCAAAGTCTTCCAATCCTCCACGTCCTAAAAACAGCAATTATCTGAGCACTGGTCAATGGTACACGCCCTCTATGGCGCAATCGGGCGTCGCTGGCGTGATGCGGCAAGTGCTTATCGATGGGTTATCCACCACAGAACAGCCAGTCACCATTAGGTCGTTATCAGATGAGGATTTACCCCATTTAAGCCAACTGTTCTTTTGTAATGCGTTACGTGGCATCATGCCAATGAGTAGTTTGACGTTATTGTCGGGTGAAGTGGTGGGTTTTAAAAGTCAAAAAAATATCGGCTAAATAAAGCCGTTTATTATCGCGCAAAAATATTAAATTTGGTGTCAATAAAATCATCGGGATATAAAACAGCCTCTTCATTACGATACATATCTTGCGCTTTTAATAGTGCTTCCTGCTCGTTTTTTGCCCTAATTTCTACAATATTCTCCAGCAATTAGTACAACTTTCGATATTGCCCACGACCTAAAAATTCGATAATGCCTTTATCGCGTAATACTTGTAGTTGCTGACGGATTTTATCTTTAACATGATTGTTTTCGGGATGTTTGAGCTTTAACTCATCAGCAAAAGCATAAACCTGATTGAGAGAAAAATTCACATCCAGCCTATCGATACACTGCCAAACATCTAATGTCCAGCCACGTGATGTGATAGATTGCTCGCGTAAAAACAAGGTTTTCTGAAATTGCTCGGTGACATTATCGCGTGGTATGACTTGCTGGTCTTTGACCAAAAACACTTTCCCCGACTCAGGCACTTTGCGCAAGTCAATATTGCAACCAATCCAACCCGCACGTTTGGCAGTGACGGATAATGGTTTGCGTTTTATAATCATGTCCGGCTGAAAGAACTGCTTAGGAATGATTAAAAAGTTATTCACCCTATATTCTTGAGAGTAGGTCAAAAAGAAAAAGCTGGGATTATTGTCACTATTAATACGTTCAATCATAGTGTCATAAGCACCATCATTAATAATGTTGCTCAATTTTGCCTTTTTACTTTTTAGCTCATATTCCTCATGACAGTTTGAGCAATAAAAATCAGCGACAGGTTTGCCGTTCGTAAATTCAACCAATGGCTCGGCACTACAATTAGGGCAATAGCTTTGGTTCGCAACCCAATCTTCACTGAGCACACGAATCCTTTGGGGTTCAGATTGATAGTTTGCAGCGAGAGGTTGGTTGAAATGTAGATTCATAATAAGTTTTCTTTGTAGTAGACAAAACAAAAATATCAATAAAAGCGTAGGAATGTTCAGCCATATAAATGCGCATCCACAGCAAGTTAATTCACAAGCTAAGCAAATACCATTGAAAAGCGCACGGTTCAGTGCTAAATTCTAGCAAACCTCTGCCTTGCGAGTTGCCATGAGCAATCCAACACCTGAAACGCCTCCTGAACGTCCTAATGATACTCCATCCAATGAGCAAGAGGGCACTGTTGACGAGCGCATCGCTGGCACGCCATCGGATGCCAAGCCAGTCGTGAATGAGGCCGCAGGCGAGGAAGTGCCGGCAACGGATATCTCGCTCATCAGTGGCAAGACTAAGCCGCGTAAATATAAAGTGGACAATCAATCGTTCTTTATGCAGCGTGGCTATCAAGTATTGCTTGTGCTGGGGCTGATTGCAGCGTTTCTCTTAGTCATAGTTTATCAGACGCTGTTTGGACGGATTGAGCAGCCGCAGCAGATGGTCACGATCGAGCAAGGTCAGACTTACTACGGATTGCTGCCGCAGTGGCAACAGCAGACACCACTGTTTTCTGCTAGTGTCGCCAAGCTTTATATTAAGTCGCAAGTCGATGCACCATTACATGCAGGCATTTATCAATTACCAGAGAACCCAACCATCGCTGAGGCGCTACAAGTGCTCGCGCAGGGTGCCAAAGCGGCAATGGTAAAAGTGCAAATTATCGAAGGTAAAACGTCCAAAGACTTATATCAATCGCTACGTGATAACGACAATATCAAAAAAGAAGTGCTAATAGCAGACAGCGGTGATGCTAGTAACGCCAGTATTGCTCAAGGACTGGACTTGGTCGGTATATTGCCAAAGAGCGTGACCAACAGTAATGACTCTATCGTCAATCATAATCTTGAAGGGTGGTTTGCGCCCGACACCTATTATTATGGCGAGGGCACCAGTGACAAGCAGGTATTGACGGATTTGTATAAGCGTCAGCAGCAAGCGTTGACCAAAGCGTGGGAAAATCGTGCGCCAGATTTGCCTTATAAGAGTCCTTATGAAGCACTGGTAATGGCCTCTATTATCGAAAAAGAAACCAGCGTGGCAGAAGAGCGTCCCTTAGTATCAGCAGTGTTTAAAAATCGCTTGGATAAAGGCATGCGCATGCAGACCGATCCGACGATTATCTATGGCATGGGCAGCCGCTACGATGGCAACATTCGCCGTAAAGACATCGACGAAAAAACATCCTACAACACCTATCAAATCGATGGTTTGCCACCAACGCCGATTGCGCTACCATCTGCGGCCTCTATCGAAGCCACCTTACATCCAGCGGATAGTGAAGCGCTGTACTTTGTGGCGACAGGAAATGGCGGGCACAAATTCACCAATAGCTTGGCGGAACACAATCAGGCGGTAAAAGAATACCTGAGCGTCATGCGTGAGAAAAAATCTCAAACGCCGCCGCAGTAAACCATCGCTTTACTTTTCATAAAACCTATCATTTACTGAGCGCTATAAAAATTCATATAGTGCTCATCAATGACATAAGGTCATATCATGTCAGCATCTATACCAGCCAACTTGTTGCAAACCAATTCAACTCAAGCCACGACTGATATTACGGATACAACGCCCAGGCAAGGGCGCTTTATCAGTTTTGAAGGCACTGAAGGCGTGGGTAAAACCACTGCTATCGAGCAGTTATGTGCGCGCTTGCAAGATAGCGATATCGACTATCTGCGTACCCGTGAGCCAGGTGGTAGCCCGTTTGCAGAGCGTGTGCGCGAGATATTATTGGATCCGGTGACGGAGATCAATGACGACACAGAGCTGTTGTTATTGTTTGCAGCGCGCTGCGACCATATGCAGCAGGTAATCTTGCCAGCACTACAGCAGGGAACATGGGTGATATGTGATCGATTTACCGACTCTACCATTGCCTATCAGGGCTTTGGGCGTGCGCATGGTGACGTTACTGTACGAGTCAAAATTGAGTCCCTCATCACTCAGTTCGTTACCCAGTTGCCCGAGCTGACTTTATGGTTGGATTTGCCCGTATTAGAAGGCATGGAGCGGGCGGGTAAACGTAGCGCTGCCGATCGTTTTGAGCAGCAGGCGACTGAGTTTTTTACGTGGGTGCATACAGGTTTCAGTACGCTCGCAGCCGAGCACCCTGAGCGTATCCAGCGTATCGATGCCTCAGGTAGCGCTGAGGAGGTCAGTGCACGAGTATGGCAAACAGTTGCGACAAGATTTCATCTTAGCTAGGGCGTGTCTCCAATTCACTCGATATAGTCAAAATACCCCAAAAACGCTACGATACTTTTGATATTAATTTTTTGTAGCCTCTGTCGGCACAGGCACAGGCACAGGCACAGGCACAGCAAGCAAGAAAAATTGATATCAGCAGTGCGTGATGGTTCGATATTACTTTGCACTGACTATAGTCATCTAAATGGGCTAAATCTTGCCAAACATCGTCAACTAGTGCCCTATAAAAAAGCCCTCATAATCATTATGAGGGCTTTTAATTTGCTTATTAGCTTTTCAGACAATAGCGTTTATGGTTTATCCGCATCCTTTTTTACCGAATCCTTCACCTTCACATTGTTGGCGGTATTGTCATGATCTGAGTCGGGTAGGCGGTTAGGGTCGAGCGCACCACTTTTTATCTTGGGCGCACTACCATTACCGTTTGTACTACTATTAGTCGACTTACTGGTTTTTGACGTTGCCGTTGAGTTATCTGCCATCACCCCTTTGTTGACTGTGCTAGTAGAGACATCTTTAGCTTCCGCTCCCTGACGTTTATCTATTTCAGCCTTGACGGTTTTTTTCGCTGCGTCACTCTCTTTATCAACCGCTATGGATGGCTCTTGCTCTGGGGTATCAGCGATATCTTCCACCATCTCTTTCTCTTTGCGCTTTTCAGGCGCTTTGGAGTTGGCTTCAAAACTGGCATCTGCGGCAGCACGGGCTTGCTCTTGTTTTGGCGTGACGTCCACTGGCTTTGGCTGGACTTCATCATCAACGACTAGAGAAATCAGCTTGCGATCACGTGGTACTGATCCTTCGAACTTATCAGTGATGACTTGCAGCTTGCCTTCTTTGTCTAGTGTATAGAGCGGCACGAACTGCTTATTGTCGGCTTTATACTGCTCAAACGTATAGCTGTCCGTGATGTTAGTGATTTTAATACGGGCTTTTTTGGACAGCATACTGGCAAGTTTGGTATAGGTTACGTCTTTGCCAAACAACCACTGCGAATGAAAGTTTGACTGCTTATCATCGCGCTCACTTTTCACTTTTTCATCGCTGAACTTGAGGCGATAGAGCTTGCGCTCGCCGAACTCATGGCGGTAATGAATCTCAGACAAGGTATTCATCTCTTTATCCATACTCATCGCGAATAGATGACCAATACCGATAAGGTCAAGATGATGGTCAGCGTGATCGGAGATGGGGTTGCCAAAATAGGTGCGCAGACCACTCATACGTGCGCGGGCGATATTGGTATAGTTATTATGAGCGACGATGACATCGAAGCCTTGGTCTTTTAAGGAGGTTGCGATTAGCAACGCAACTGGATTGGAGCCAACGATAAGAATACCATTAGTCTCAGGCTCACGCACACCAAGTAAATTGCCCACTACTTTTGCACCCAAGCCCTGAATCATGACTGTACCGATGATGACCATAAATACTAGGGGGACGAGCAGCTCAACGCCCTGAATATCATACTCTTGCAAGCGAATCGCAAACAGCGATGAGATAGCAGCGGCGACGATACCACGTGGTCCAATCCAGCTGATCATTAGCTTTTCATTGGTTTTTAGGTTTGAGCCAATGGAAGATGCCCAGACCGATAAGGGACGCGCGATGAACATCACGATAGCGAGTAGCACTAAGCCTGCAAAGCCCACACTCATTAAGCTTGCCAGCTCAACACGAGCTGCAAGAATAATAAATAATACCGAAATAAGTAAAACGGTTAAAGATTCATTAAACTCTAAAATAGTCTCACGTGGGAACTTGGGCCAGTTCGCCAGTGCGACGCCCAAGACGGTGACGGTTAGCAGACCAGACTCATGCTCTAAATGGTTGGAGACAGAGAATAAAACCAAAACAAAGGCTAGGGTAAAGACATTGCGTAAAAACTCAGGCACCATATGGCGGCGCATTAAGAACGCCAATGCCCATGCGCCAGCCATACCAAGCGCCGTTGCAAGCACGACAATTTTGGCAAATAGCAATATGCTGCTGGCTTCACCACCAGAGATAATATACTCATAGACCAATACCACGGCGATAGCGCCAATGGGATCGATGATAATGCCTTCCCATTTGAGGATATTGGAGATGGTCTTGTTTGGGCGCACACTACGTAACAATGGCATAATCACCGTCGGCCCAGTGACACATACCAGCGCCCCGAACAGCAACGCAATCAATGGATCGACATCGAACAATAGATAAGTCGACAGCGCGACGATAGCAATGGTGATGAGCACCCCGACCGACACCAGCATCTGTACGACCGTGCCGTGTTGCTTGATTTCATCAAACTCAAGGGTCAGTGAGCCTTCGAACAAAATAATCGCCACGCCCAAAGAGATGAACGGGAACATCAGCTCGCCCAAGACTAAATCAGGGTCGAAAACGCCGAGTACGGGCCCAACAACAATGCCAATGAGTAACAAAAATAAAATGGACGGTTGCTTTAAATACCAAGCCAACCATTGGGCGGCAATGCCGATCCCAACCACGCCGGATAATAATAGGGCGGTATCCATAAATTAATCCTTTTATAATCTTGTGATGCTGTCTAGCTATTAAAGTGGGTTATCGTTAGCGGCCAAAACCTTTTATAACGGCAAATTAATAATAACCATAGCCATCATGAATCATGGATGATATATATACTATATAGTAGTAAAGACAAACGCGTCTCTAGATAAATAAAAAAATGCTAGAAGCGCAAAAGATGGAAAATAAGGGCGTTAAAAGCCAATTCGATTAGTGTATAGTTCATAGCTGCCCGATGTGGCTAACTATTGTTTGCTAAAAAATTTATTAGGCTTGTTATCATATCATGATTTTATTTTATATATGTCAAGGGTCTGTCTGACGTGATAGCCGCGCGCCATCGTTCTGCGCTGACACATGATTAGGTGAACGCGCTATAAAAGATTACGAAATCGAGGGGATAAGACGACGGGGTATCAAAATGGCTTATATTCACGTCATTATCCTTACCCATCGCTACGACACAAACTGGCAGGCAAGTAATAGTAATAAGCTGACCAGCGTTCAAGATGGTTGCTTATAAATTGTTCCTTATAAATTATTGCTATAGATTATCCCTATAGATTTATACAAGCTTGCTATCTATTCTATTATGGCGATAATAGCGATAATATTGTTGCTAACAATAATAACCACTCATATGGAGACAATATGCCTATCAATATGTTTCAAGCGCAACCCACTATTCGTATGCAGCGTTGGTTGCAACGTAGCAGTTTGGCACTGTCTATCGGCACGGTAATGGCGATAGGCATTAATGCAGCCACTATGCCTCAGGCACAAGCAGCGGTCACCACTGCTGACTTCTCTGACTTGGTACAGCAAGTGACGCCAGCGGTGGCACGGGTCAATGTCACCAAAACGGTCAGTGAAGATGAGCTTGCCAAAGCACAAACCGCCGAGCTTTTACGTCAGTTCTTCGGGGATCGCTTGCGTATCCCAGATCAAGCAGCGAAGCCCGCGATTGAACACGCTTATGGCACTGCCTTTTTTGTCACCACTGATGGTTATATGTTGACCAATCATCATGTGGTTGCTGGAGCAGATAAAATCACTGTGACTCTTAATGATAGAACCGAGCTGGATGTGACCTTGGTGGGTAGCGATGAGCGCTCAGATGTGGCCGTGCTCAAAGTCGTGGGTGATCAGTTCCCAGCTTTGCCCATTGGCGATTCAAACAGTCTAAAAGTAGGTGAGCCGGTATTGGCGATTGGCTCGCCATTTGGCTTTGATTATTCGGCATCCGCAGGTATCGTGAGTGCCAAGTCACGCAGTTTTTCACGTGAGACCAGTGTGCCTTTTATCCAAACCGACGTAGCATTAAATCCGGGTAATTCAGGTGGACCTTTATTCAATCAGCGCGGTGAAGTTATCGGTATCAACTCACGTATCTTTAGTGGGACGGGCGGTTATATGGGCTTGTCGTTTTCTATTCCCATTGACGCGGCGATGGATATCTACGAGCAGCTAAAAACCAACGGTGAAGTCGCGCGTGCCTATATGGGTATTTATCCTCAAGACATCGATCGCAATCTGGCCGAAGCGTATAACTTGGCTCGTCCACAGGGTGCTCTGCTTACACGTGTCTCACCAGATTCACCAGCACAAAAATCAGGTCTGCAATCAGGCGACATTATTTTGCAATATAATGATGTACAGATTATGCGCGCCGCAGATTTATTGAATCTGCTCAATCGAGCACGACCCAATGATCCGTTCAGTGCTCAGATTCAGCGTGACGGCAAGCAAATGACGGTAAAAGGCACGCTAACGTATGCGCCAAATGATGTCCGAGCGCAAAGCGGCTCACAGCAAGACGATGAGATACAACTGGGCTTACGTCTGCGCAATTTGACTCCAGATGAGCAGGCAGAGCTGGCTGTTGACAACAAAACAGGCATATTGGTCACGACCGTCGACCCGACTGGCTTAGCCGCGCGTTCAGGTATTTTCGCTGGCGATATCGTTACCAACTTTCACCAAAAGCCGATTGCGAAGGTCACTGATTTCTCCAGCGCTATCTCCTCACTTCCCAAAAAAGGGGTAGTAACGATTGAAGTCATGCGCCAAGGCATCCCTGGTATTATCGGCCTGCGCATTGAATAGCCACCATATAGTCAATCTACTATGCTTAAATGAAGTATCTCACTAAGCGTTGATAATTATACTTGTCTATCATAGAGCGCGACCTCTATAATGGCTGATTTTTTTATCGATTGATTTTGATGATATGCTATTGCTCGATTTAACTTTGATTAAGCGACATTGAGTTGGGTGTTGATTTGATTGAACAACATTAATTGACCACTGCACAAACGACTATTCATACCTCTATATACAGCTAGGTAATTATGACTGACCACGCTCTTTATACGCTCAGCATCACGACAGCGGCAGCATTGCTAGCGTATATCATATTGTGGTCAGGATTACAGACGTTCAATGCCAATCCCACAAAACGCTTTTTGCGTATTTGGTCAAAATTGACGCTATATTATGCTGCTTATACCATGCCAGTTTGGGCGTTACTGTTGGTAACTGGGCGAGTACAAGAAGTGACGCCTCTACTGGCACAATTGTCACCGAGCGTTGTATTGATGGCTACCATCGCGATGGGTTTGTACTTTTATACTGTCGTTGTGCAGCCCAACTGTTTACGCGTACAGCATCATGCGGTTGATTTAGACTTGTCAGCCCCGCTCACAGTAGCGGTATTAGCAGATTTGCGTATTGGCTTATATAGTGGCAAGCCGCGTCATATTCGCAAGCTTGTCGCTACCATCAATGCGCTGTCAGCAGATGCAGTGCTGATTACAGGTGACTGGCTCTATTATCCGAGCGCAGATTTGGTGGGGCAGTTGATGCTGTTTAAGGGAGTAAACAAACCCGTTTATACGGTGATGAGTACCTCGGATTTGCGTTATCAGTCGATTAATACTACCAAGCAAGGTCAGCCACTACTGAAAGATACCTTGGCCAGTGCCTTTGATGTGCTTGATATCAATTATATCGGGCAGCAATGTACGTCGTTGCCGCTTAAATGTGCCCAAACTGGCAACGGTCGATTAAGAGCAAATCAAACAAGCTCCATTAAAGGTCACCCGAATACCCGTACACAAACAAACCTAAAGGATAATCCAGTCGTGGCGGTGCTTTGCGGTTGGCAAGATGTTCCGAAACAATCGAGCGATGCCAAAACTTTGCAGGTACCTAGTAAAGTGGCGCTTAGTGCCGAAATCGCGCAGGCGACTAAACCTGTCATTATTCTTGCGTCACGATTTGATAGTATTAGCGACTTACCAAAATCGCTACAGCCGCGACCACTATTGATAACGGGGGCTGCTAAAGCGATACAGAAAAACATACTAAAGGCGCAAAAAAAGCAAGATATTCGCCGTATAGGCAATCAGTCGTCGTTATTGGATAGCAGCCGGATGGGTAAGCAGCGGGGTTTATATCAGCATGGTAGCGCGCAGATATTTGTCAGTAGCGGAGTGGGCACTCGAGGATTGCCTTTTCGCTTGTATCGTCCGACTATCGATGTGTTGACGATTCGTTAAAACGACTCAAAAGCATTTATCCCAGTTTCATAATTACGCTAAACTAACTATTAAATAATAAAGTCTATAGTCAGTCACTCTTGCGCATTACCATCGCGTTAAACAGGGCTTAACATGGCACACGATATACCTAGGCTGAGCATTAATTGACTGATAGCGGTCAAATCAAAATATGCTACACTAGTAAGCGTTTTTATGGCTATCAATAGACAACATCGGCAATTGACAAAAATAATGTTAGTGCGGGCAGACCTGCACATGATTTTATAGTGCAAATGTCATTATTGTAGGTATATAAACACCCAGTATGAACATCAAGCAATACCTGTCATTGGCTTGTCTATTGACTTAAAAATGGATATAGGTAGTTGCAAATGATCGATCATGTGACAGCTTTAATAAAGCTAGGATAATACAACAGTAAGGCACGGTTATGAGCACAGCATACGACGAGATTAAAACCCGACTACAAGGTTCAATGGTAGCCTTGGTAACGCCCATGCACCCTGACGGCACGGTCGATTATAAACGTCTGGCCGATCTCATAGACTGGCAGATTGAGCAGGGCACCCACTGTCTCGTTGCCGTCGGTACCACTGGCGAATCAGCGACTTTATCGATGCAAGAACATAGCGATGTGATTCGTTACTTTGTGAAGCATGTCAAAGGCCGCGTGCCAGTGATAGCAGGTACAGGCGCGAATAATACGACTGAAGCCATCAAACTGACGCAAGATGCGGCGGATGCTGGTGCAGACTGTGCATTATTGGTTGCTCCTTACTATAATAAGCCGCCACAAGAAGGCTTATATCAACATTATAAAGCCATTGCCCAAGCCGTAAACATCCCGCAGATGCTCTATAATGTACCGGGGCGTACCGTGGTCGATATCGCTCAAAATACGGTTGAACGTTTGGCTGATATCGATAATATCGTCGCGATTAAAGATGCGACGGGCTCAGTAGCTCGCGGTGAGCAATTGATTAAAGCGGTTGGCGATCGTATTGTCGTGCTATCTGGCGATGATGGTACGGCGCTTGATTTGATGCAAATGGGTGCCAAAGGCAATATTTCAGTAACGGCTAATGTCGCACCGAACGCCATGAGTGAGACGTTTTCGGCCGCGCTACGTGGTGATTTTGATGCCGCGCACAAAGTACATGACGTGATTAAGCACTTGCATCGTGATTTATTTATTGAATCGAGCCCCATTCCAGCAAAATATGCGTTACATAAAATGGGTATGATAGATACGGGTATCCGCTTGCCATTGGTTTGGCTAGCAGAACAACATCATGCCACTATTGATGAAGCTTTGGTTCGCGCAAATTTACTATAGATGCGTGCGAATTTATTATAGAAGTGAATCATTGTAAATGCTGAGCCAGTCGCTGATGACATTGGCTTGGCAAGAACTTATAAGGTTCTATCAAAACGACGAGCCAATCGTCCAAATGAGCAAAAATTGCTAACTCAGAGAGATAATATGATGAAAGTATCATCAACCCCTACAAGAACGTTTCCTGCTATGATGGTTTTGGTATTGGGTAGCACACTAGTATTAAGTGGCTGTCAAATGACCAAAGGCTTTCTTGGTAAGCGCGATAATGGCAGCTTAGAGTATCAAGAGAGTAAGAAGCTTGCACCACTAGAGCTACCGGTGACTCAACAACCAGCAGCCTTTGTGCCGTTATACACAACCCCAAATGCAGGCGTAAACACGCTCACCTTACAGAACGAAGCAGGTAAGCAGTATCAACTGCCTAAGCCTCAACGTGCTGTCGCTGTGAGCGATACTTCAAACTAAATACCGTATTTCCCTACTTACACCGCTGACTTTTTATTGTGATTGTTCAGGACATGATGTTCTCATGAATGACGTCATATAGGATTCAGCGGTCGCTGCGCGTTTTTACCACATAAGCTTGAACGAACAGGAACTCCATAATGCAAAAGCAACAACTGCTGTATAAAGGTAAAGCCAAATCAGTCTATGAAACAGAAGACAACGACCTTCTGATTTTACACTTTCGTGATGATACCTCGGCGCTTGATGGTAAGCGTATCGAACAGTTGGCACGTAAGGGTGTGGTTAATAACCGCTTTAATGCTTTTATTATGCAAAAACTGGCTGCCGCTGGTATCGAAACTCATTTCGAAAGACAATTATCTGATGACGAAGTGCTGGTCAAGCGTTTGGATATGATTCCAGTTGAGTGCGTCGTACGTAACTTCGCTGCGGGCAGTTTGGTTCGTCGTTTAGGCTTAGAAGAAGGCCAAGCATTGACGCCGCCTACTTATGAGCTATTCTACAAAGATGACGCGCTTGGTGATCCAATGGTCAATGAGTCACTTTCTGTTTCTCTTGGTTGGGCTACCGAAGCACAATTAGCAAAAATGGAAGAGCTGACGCATCAAGTCAACGACGTATTAATGGCACTGTTTGATGCAGGCGATTTAATACTGGTCGATTTCAAATTAGAATTTGGCGTATTCCATGACCGTATCGTTTTGGGTGATGAGTTTTCACCAGATGGTTGCCGTATTTGGGACAAAAATACCAAGAAGAAATTGGATAAAGACCGTTTCCGTCAATCATTAGGCGATGTTATCGAAGCTTACGAAGAAGTGGCCAACCGTATTGGTGTGCCACTTAGCTAAGTCGTAAATGTCTAGCGCAAAACAAAAAAACTGAGCCATGTGCTCAGTTTTTTTATGGCATTATATGAATGATGGTACCCTAGTGAGGAATTTAATCTTAGGTTGTAGGCTAATGATAT
Source organism: Psychrobacter glaciei (assembly GCF_014652895.1). Taxonomy (GTDB): domain Bacteria; phylum Pseudomonadota; class Gammaproteobacteria; order Pseudomonadales; family Moraxellaceae; genus Psychrobacter; species Psychrobacter glaciei. The sequence continues at coordinate 368,457 of NZ_BMZR01000002.1, read as the reverse complement.
CAACGTTTTGACACGCTGAGATAGCCACAGTGTACTTTACGGTGTACTTATCATACATACTCTATCTGTGATCGATCCGCTATATAGCTATCGAACTGCTTGTGTTGGATATGAATTTAATAACTATGAAATCGATAGCATGGCTTAAGGCTATGGTTTTCCAAAAAATTGGTATTGATAGAGCTTTATATCCCCTAGTGAGCGTTACCAGTGCTAGCAAAAATACAGGAACATCATACTTCTCAAGAAGATTAGAGCAGTTAGTAACAGTAGTAACCTTTCTTTAAGTTTCATAAAGCTACGCAACCTCCTAATCGTTTATTATTTCCTTTGTCAATAAAGCAAGGCTTCATCAAACCATTTTGTTTGATTGTAAGCATTACATCTTAATTAATAACTCATGCTTGATAAGCATTTGGAAGGAAATGATAATGAAAAAGATAATGATGAGTTCTATTCTAGCTGCTACTGCTTGTTTTGCGATGATTGGTCAAGCAAGTGCCGCACCTGCACCGCATTTTGTAAAACATAAAGTCTCCCATGGACAGCAACACAAAGCCCCTCAGAAAGTGGTCGTTAAGAAAGTTGCACATAAGAAATTTGTGGCTCAAAACCATAAGCATGCATCTAAAGTGGTATATGTTCAAAACCGCCGTTAGTTGACGTAATTTTAATCGTATTATCTGATAAAAAACAGCTCCTAATTAGGAGCTGTTTTTTGTGTCGCAGGTTATGGTAATAGGAAAGTTATCATTAAATCTCTAGGTTCGGTACTTGCGGTTGTCTTATGTCTTGATCTACTCGTTTCTATTATTTGTACAGAAAAAACCTTAAAGAATAAGACTGCTATTATCAAAAAAATAAGCTCAGAATACCTACTTTGCATCTAGTACGGATAGTCCAATGCCTAAACTTCTTAAAAAGTATGTATCATTCTCGGTATAGTAATCATTATTGGTGGCACACTTACTTCTGTAATGACATGGAAAAGTATACCCCACCGGAACCAACTAATTAGTGTCATCAATCAATTAATGAACCACTCAAAACAGATTGGTATAATGGAACTACTCAAAACAGACTGCAAGATTTAACTACTTTTATCCCATTTAGATAGCTATCGGTTGAATTGAGGACACACCCTAATAATGCTCAGTGATAAAATCCTCTCTAGCCATCATTGTGGATGGCTGTTACACACCATGAATATTATCCCTTTAGGCACAAGTTTGTAGCTTAACTCGTATAAAAAATCAAACATAGCGCCAACATTGTCTTCAATATCTTATCTTACTTTTATGCTAATTTATTAATACTTGTTTATTAATATTTGGTCATGTCAATTAGATGATAAAAATAAGAAAAGGTTTCGCTAATGTTTACTGCTTCATCAACTGTTTTAAACCCTAGTTGGTTTACTCGACCAACCTGTGTGGTCGCCGCTGATTTGATTGGCAAAGTATTGTGTAGAAAGTTAACGGATACTGATGGCACAGTGAAAGTATTGCGCATGCGTATCTCAGAAACTGAAGCTTATATCGGTGAGGACGATCCAGCCTGTCATTCGCATGCGGGTAGCCGAACGGCACGTACTGAAATTATGTATGCGCAAGGCGGCATATTTTATGTCTATTTGACTTACGGTGTACATCATATGCTCAATCTGGTCAGCGGTGGAGAAGAGTCTCCTGAGTCGGTATTAATACGGGCTGGGTTTTTAACCGACGATAGTGATCGTTTAATAGAAGAACAATTCCTGAGTACGAATAAGCAACTTACTCATCCAACCCAGATGGCAGGTCCTGGCAAGTTGACGAAAGGCTTAAAAATCGATCGCGCGTTAAATGGTAAATCTATCAGTGTAGAGTCAGCAGTTTGGCTCGAAGATGATGGCTGTCAGCCACCGATATCGTTACGTCCACGTATCGGTATTGATTATGCTGGCGATGCCAAAGACTGGCTATTGCGCTATATCTGGAGCGACCATCCTTCATTATCAAAAAAATAAAAAGATGGCCGCACTCTGATAGTAATAGAGATTCCCTCTCATGCTAATAGATAAAACAAAGGGTGACACTATGTATAAATTGACGGTTTTTGTTCCCGAAGCGGCATTAGAGCCAGTTAAGTCTGCTTTATTTGCAGCAGGCGCTGGTACGATTGGCAATTACGAGCAATGCTGCTGGCAAGTACAAGGGGTGGGGCAGTTTATGCCGCTGGCAGGCAGTGATCCGCATATTGGTGCGCAAGATAAGCTCGAAAAGGTTGATGAGTGGCGAGTAGAGATGGTGGTTGCCACTGCTAATATTGAGCAAGTTATTGAGGCACTAAAGCAGGCACACCCTTATGAGACGCCTGCCTATGATGTCATCGAAGTGCTAGACTTTTGAGCTTTTGAGCTTTAGAGGTATAGTTGATACTAAATAAAATGGGTACATGACATTATGATGCGTGACTGGCACAAACTTTTCTTGCTTGCTGTGCCTACGCAGACAGAGGCTACGAAAAATTTATACCAGTCACGCTGACTCTTTTTTATATTGACCTGACTATAGGTTATTAGCAGTGGTTTAGGCTTATTTTATCTTAATTACTTGATAGCCTGGATAGCCAAGTTCGATTTTATAATCTTTACTACCACGTGTGGCCTTTACCTTTATTTTGCTATCGCCTCTTTTATATTTGACGTCTTTGACACGGTAGCCCATATTATTGACTTTATTGGCGGCTCGTTGTTCGATAGCTGGTTGATAAAGCTCTTTATCAACATTTTTGATAGCTTTTTTATGCCTCTTATAGACTTTACTGTCTTTATAAGCATCCTCGTAAAGGTCGCCATACGCATTGTAGCCGGGGGCAGTGACGCAACCTGTCGTTATCATTAACGCTGTGACCATAGCGGTGGCAACAGTTGGCTTTAGTAGGATTGTGATATTCATAATATCCTCTTATCAAGTTCAAGTTTTTTGACAGTGTTATAAAAAATGGCCAAACAAACCAAGGGCTGGCTTATTTGACCTTAGACATCAATAGGTTAACGATGCCAAAATTTTACCGTAAGGCAATATGAGACTTAGCATTACCTTGTCGTAAGTTTCGAGATATCATGTGAAACTTACGACTGAAAACTATTTAAATACAGCACTTCACTGGCTTTCTTAGGATTACCAGTTCTTTTTATATTTGTGGTTCTTTTTGTACTTACCTTTTCCTTTTTTCTTGTATTTACCGTGCTTATCATAATCATGCTTATCGTAGTCACGGTCATTATCATATTTGTCATCGTAGCGCTTCTTAGACCAGTCTTGTCTGTTTGAGCTGATAAGCTTTAGGCTAGGATAAGTATACTTGAGCTCATAGGTTTGATTGCTCTTTTTGGCATAGGCGGTGATCGCTCGATTGCCTCGATAATTATCGGATTTGATGTCTATGACCTGATAGCCTTTACGACGCAAATCCTGACGCAGCTTCTGGCTCACACGGTTGTAGCTAGCGTTATTGTCATAACCCTTGTCACTGCGATAGACAGAGTTATTGTCATAGCCTGGTCCTACGACAGTACAACCGACCATCGTACCTAGCAATGTGAGTGAAAGGCCAGCAGACCTCGCTGTTTTCAATGAGAATAGCTGTAAAATCTTCATGATAAAATCTCCTACGATATTTTTTTGATTGATAATTACGTGATTGATAATTACGTGATTGCTTTTCACCTCTAACAGCGTAATGCAGTTGATATATATTTGACTTAATAGCACCGATAAATTAGTAGCGCCAATAAAGAAGGACTTGGTACTTTTTTATATTAGCAGTCTTATTTGTTTGCTCTAATAACTGGAGAATATTGCGTTTTGAAATATTTTCTTACATTATCTATGATAAGGCACAAAACTTGATGTTAAGTGTCATTTGCGTTAGTGAGTTGTAATTCCACGTTTAAGGATATGTTGCTTAAACAATCACTTAAACAACAATACGGCACATACCTGAGTATTAGCAATAAAAAAATATAGAGGCTATTTAAGCTTATTTTGTTTCCATAACTTGTAGGTATAACGATGCTTGTATGTAGGCTACTGACCAATATTTTTGACCACCATGTCACAGACAGCTCCGTTAAATATGAGTTTATTTATTCCTCTATGCCATGTGGGGTAAGTATTGTTTTCTCCGCGTTAGCGTTCGTTATATTGCCAAAGAGCAGGGAAGTGTTTTGGGAGAAATGCTGATTTGGAAGTATTAACGACATTAGAGTAAATTGGCTTTGTAAGCATATGCTTACAAGCAATGACGTTTACGCGACTTAACATCAGGGTGAGAATTAGGCATTATACATACACGGCATCAGGGAATGTAACTCAAGGATTGAGTTGACCGCATTAAGGATAATGATTCGTTTACTGGCATCAGGATGATAACGGTAAATGAAGAAAGGATACATAACCTTTGCTGATAGCAGTTAATGCTAGTAACCGTAGTAAATAGGGTAGGATGCCCGGTATCGCAACATGCTGAACGTTATGCAAGGATGCATAGATTACAGTCGTGATAGGTAACATGGATAGTTAACAATAAAACCGCATAACAATTAATTGCTATGCGGTTTTATCGTGTCTATAGGTTGAGAAATTTTTATTCAACCTGTTTTAAATACGTTATTGAGTACTGTATAAAGCGTTAAATAGCTGCTAATAAAAAACCGCATGAGAATCATGCGGTTTTTTTTACTTATCAAATCATCAATAATGTCATTGGTGACTTAGCTGATAGCTTAATATTTGTTTTCGCGACGCCAATCATCTACTTCGCGCTCAGCATCATCCTTACTATGGCCATAACGTTCTTGGACTTTACCAACCAATTTATCACGGCTACCTTCAACGTGTAATAAATCGTCATCAGTAAGGTCAGCCCATTTTTGCTTAGCTGAGCCTTTCACTTGGTTCCATTCACCTTTCAGGGTATGTTCGTTCATTATTATATTCCTTTTTTGATTATTAATTAATCCAGATATTTATCTTGTTTGGTTTTACTTAATGCTAAGTTCAGTAGCTGCTTTTATTTAGTTACCGTATATTTGATATCTATAAAAATAAGCTAACTGATGCCCCTAATATAGGCTTTGAAAATTACGCTGTCTGTATAGGCAATGTTTAGAGTGTTACTTCATGATAGCAATCTGCATGAGTATGTTATGGAGACCATATTTGTGTAATAAATAAGGGGTGTTGTCAGTGAAATACGTAAATAACCCAAGAGGTTTTCTACCAACTTCTCAATACCATCATGCTTTATCAATAGCTCGGATTTTATATTCGTCTATATTCAGCTCGGAATAAAATGAGGACACGCCCTAGAACAATTTTAGCAATCAGCAATGCCTATTTATAAAGGTGCAACACGCCTCTTATAAAGGTGCAAACACAGACTACTTAGCCAAGTAATCTTGATAACGCTTGGTCAGCTTCTTTACTCGGAGACGATCACGAATCAATGAAAATAGGGGTGAAGCATTGGGTTTTGGTGGCTTTCCTGCACCCATGCGTTGCAGCTGGCGCTTAATGACAGCCATAGTCGCAATTGCACTCAAGGTTTTGTTTTTCCACTGAACCACTGGATCGTGGGCACTGAGCTGATCGTTTTCTTTCCAGTCATTAGGCAAAGCGGGATTCATCGCTAAGGCTGTGCCCATCCCGACAATATCAATGCCTTGGGCTAGGACGTTTTCTGCTACTGCCAAACGCCTGACACCGCCTGTGGTCATAATGGGCATGGTGGCCACTTGCGCAATCTCTTTTGCAAAGTCTAAAAAGTAAGCTTCTCGCTGCAAGGTTCGGCCGTCTGCCGTTGTGCCTTGCATCGCTGGGCTTTCGTAACTGCCACCAGATAACTCCACCAAATCAACAGCAAGGCCATTCATTGCTAAAATAACGGTTTTTGCATCATCAGCATCAAAACCCCCACGCTGAAAATCGGCTGAATTCATTTTTACAGCGACGGCAAAGCGAGGCGAAACTTGTGCACGAACAGCTTTAATAACCGTGATTAATAAGCGCATACGATTTTCAATCGAACCGCCAAATTCATCGTCACGTTTATTGGTTAATGGCGACAAAAACTGAGAGATAAGGTAACCGTGAGCGGCATGAATTTGCACGCCGTCAAAACCAGCTTGTTCTGCTTTTAAAGCAGTATCGACAAAACGTTGAATCAGCTGCTCAATATCTTGATGGGTCATGGCGCGGGGTTTGCCAAACAGATGAGAGTGCTTTCCTAAATCAAGGGAAACATCAGAAGGTGACAACACATCACCTCCCATAGCCGCATACACTTGGCGACCAGGATGGTTAATCTGCATCCAAACTTGGGTGTCATTCTTTTTGGCCACTTTAGCCCACGCCTCAAAAGGAGCTATATCACTGTCTTTTTCTAATACGATACCGCCCGGACCAGTCATCGCGCGACCATCGACCATCACATTACCGGTAATTAATAAGCCAGTACCACCCTCAGCCCAGCGTTGATATAGGCGCAAAATAGTAGAGCCGGGGACTTGTCCTTCATCTGCCATATTCTCTTCCATAGCAGCTTTGGCAAGGCGATTTGAGAGACTGGTGCCACAAGGTAATAAAAAAGGAGAAAAAACTGCTGATGTCATGGTGGCAACCTAAAAGTATTGTTTCGTGAAAAATAAGTTTGACGATGAATTTGACTATAGACTTATAGTTTAAATGACTATAATCTTATAGTCGATATAGTAATTATTCCCATAAGTCATTTTAAAACATCAATCGAGGTCGATATTGAAGGTGAACGCTAGAACAGACTTCATTCGCATGGCTGCCAGTCCAGCAACCGAATCAAAGCGTGAGCTGGCAAAAGCCAAAACGCGTCGCGCGCTATTAAAGAGTGCCTTACAGCTTTATAGCGTAGAGGGCACTTGTGGCATGAGCATGAATAAAGTTGCCAAGGGTGCAGGCATTGCTCAGCCTAGCTTTTACAATCATTTTGATAGCCTTGATGCCTTGCAACATGAATTAAGCGAACAGCTCAAAGACAACTACCTATCCCCCATGCGTATGGCTTGGGTAACGATGATAAAAGATTATGATTTTTTGAATAAAGAGCAATTTAACCAGCGTTGCCAGTCCTGTTTAACCCTGATTTTTGATGCGGCATTTCAGAATATTGCCTTGTTTCAACACCTTATCGAAGATCGTCCGCGCTTTGGCTCAAAGACAATAAATGCCGTGAATAAGGATTCGGAGCATAAACAGTTAGGCAATCTTATTACAGAAATACAAGAAGAGTGGACGGAGATATTCATTCAGGGACTACAGTTATCTGGTCGTTCTATTGAACGCACTCACGTGAATCTCTGTGTCGATATTGCTAGCGCACAAGTCCATGAATTAATTTTAGGCTGTCATCAAGAGCGTTATTCAAAACAACAAGCGATCACCATTTTGAGTGCAAATTTTGCTGCATTGTTCGGCAATTTTTTTGCACGAACGCAACAATAAAGAAAGTAACTTGTAGTTGGTTCAAAATAAAAGGGGCACGTTAAAAATAGTGTTCTGCTGGTATAAATACTCCTTGACTGCTGCGTGCTTTGCACTCCAGAGACTTCAAAAAATTTATCCCAACAGCACTGTATTCTTTTTAGATTGAATCGACTGTATAAAACGAAAGTAGAACGGAAACTAGAGTAAATAACACACAGGGAGCACGACTATGGCTAAAGAAATGGTAGCTGACGAACAAACACATTTTAGGACCTGCACATTGTGCGAGGCGATGTGCGGCGTTGAAATAAAACATGATGGCGAAAAAGTATTATCGATTAAAGGCGATAAAAACGATCCCTTTTCTCAAGGCTATATTTGTCCGAAAGCCACGGCCTTACAAGACTTGCATGAAGATCCTGACCGTTTGCGTCAACCTGTCGAAAGAACCGCTGACGGTTGGAAGGAAATCAGCTGGACGGACGCCCTAGACAAAGTAGCGGCAGGCATCCAATCAGTACAGCAAAAATACGGTCAAAACGCCTTTGGGGTGTATCTGGGAAATCCGAATGTGCACAACATGGGTGGCATGCTAACGGTCAAGCAACTATTAACCAGCCTAAAAACACGCAGTCGCTTTTCTGCCACTTCAATTGATCAGCTGCCGCATCATATCGTCAGCATGCATCTATTTGGTCACATGCTGCGTATCCCTGTGCCCGATGTGAATCGCACACAATATATGTTGATTATTGGTGGTAATCCGCTGGCCTCTAACGGCAGTATCATGACTGCGCCGAACATGCGTCAAAAGTTAAAAGATATCAAAGCTCGCGCGGGTAAAGTGGTTGTGATTGACCCAAGACGCACAGAAACCGCAGAGATTGCCAGCGAGCATCATTTTATTCGTCCCGCAACTGATGTTCTGTTATTACTGGCTATGTTGAACGAAATCTACGCGCAAGGCTATGCCAAGGTAGACAGTAGAGCGGCGGCTTTGGCCCCAGAGATTGATCGTATAGCCTCTTTTGCCAAAGACTATACGGCTGAGTCGGTAGCCAGTATTACTGGTATTACCGCACTTGAAATTAAACGTTTAGTAAAAGAGTTTTGCGAGGCTGAAAGCTCGGTCTGCTATGGTCGCATGGGTATATCGGTGCAAGAGTTCGGCTTGTTAAGCCAGTATCTGTCGATGGTCATTAATATCGTGAGCGGTCGCTTAGATGAAGTGGGCGGATTGATGTTCCCTAATCCTGCGGTCGATGTTGTCAATAGCTCGGGCCCAGGATATTTAGGCAAACGCCACAGCCGAGTAAGCAATCTGCCTGACTTCAATGGCGAGTATCCAGTGGTTGCGATGGCGGATGAGATGTTGGTAGCAGGCGAAGGTCAGTTGAAAGGATTTATGAGTGTCGCCGGCAATCCTGTCCTCAGCACCCCAAATGGTGAAAAATTAGATGAAGCCTTGTCAGGGTTGGAGTTTATGGTGTCGCTCGATTATTTTGTGACCGAAACCAGCCGTCATGCCAATATTATTTTACCACCGGTATCGCCACTAGAACGTGACCATTATGACGTGACCTTTAATGGTTTTGCCGTGCACAATGTCGCCAAATACTCGCCTGCCTTGTTTGATCGAAAAGACAATGAAAAGCATGATTGGGAGATTTATTTAGAATTGGCTGATCGTTTGGATAAAGATGCCCCAGAAGCAATACAAAAAGAACGTGCAGCGACAAAAGCGTTTGGGCCAAAGTTTTTACTCGAGCAGGGTCTCAAGTATGGGCCTTATAAAGAGGTTACCTTGGATACGCTGATAGACAATCCGCACGGTGTCGATTTAGGGCCACTGCACAGCATGTTGCCAGAGGCCATCAAGCATGCAGACAAGCAGATTCATCTCAATGTTGATTTTTATCAAGCAGATTTAGACCGTGTAAAAGAGATGATGCAGCAATATGATGACAGTCACATTTTGCTCATTGGCCGCCGTCATGTGCGCAGCAACAACTCTTGGCTGCATAATAGCCATCGATTGGTAAAAGGAAAATCACGTTGTACGTTAATGTTACACCCTGAAACTGCTGAGCAGCAAGGCATTAAAGATGGTCAAAACGTCAGAGTGACGTCTCGGGTGGGTAGCGTTATCATTGCCGCAGAAGTGACTGATGAGCTCATGCCAGGCGTTGTTAGTATTCCACATGGCTTCGGTCATGGTCGCAAAGGTGTTAAGCAAAAGATTGCCCAAGCGCATGCAGGCGTCAGTGTGAATGATTTAACGGACGATACTTTGATTGATCAATTGAGTGGCAACGCAGCAGTAAATGGTGTGCCAGTACAATTAGAAGCGCTTGAATCAGCAACAGATGACGCATTGGCTACAGCATCATAAATCTTGATGGGCAGCACAGTAATATAAGTCTTTCCCTAAATCTAAATTAAAAAGAAGGCGCTTACTATAGGTAAGCGCCTTCTTTTTTTTGCATAATATTGTAATACATCGTTTATCCGATTAAGCGCTCATACCGACAAAGTCAAAATCCACGTTAGGGGTTTCACCTTGGATTAATAAGCTAATCGCTTTTGCAGAGCCGCAAGCATGCGTCCAGCCTAGTGTGCCATGACCCGTGTTGAGCCATAAATTATCAAAAGTAGCACCATCGTTGCGGCTACCGTGTTTCACTTGACCACAATGTGCCCGTCCAATGAGTGGGACATTTGAAGGTGTCATAGGCCGCAGTCCCGTCCAGTATTCTACGGAATTTGCAATAATTCCTTTTGGGAACAACTGCTGTACGCGACGAGTAATGGCTTCACAGCGCGTGGCATTTAAGTCTAAATTATAGCCATTAAACTCCGCTGTTCCAGCGACCCGTAGCTTATCACCTAGTCGAGAGGTAACCAGTTTAAACTCATCATCAATCAGACTAACAAAAGGGGCTAAATGCGGTGCACGAGGGTTGATTTGATAAGTGGCTGAATATCCTTTGGCGGGAAAAATAGGTGCATGAATGTTCAGCGGTTTTAATAGGGAGACACTATAGCTGCCAAGCGCCAACACATGACTATCAGCACTAAAGGTCTGCGCGTTCTCGCCTTTTGGGCGAATGGTAATACTATGCACATGCGGACGGGTAGAATTTGCATCAGTATTGAGTGCCAAAATCTCGGTATCATATAAAAACTGTACGCCAGAATCGATGCAGCGCTGTGCCAAACGCTGGGTAAATAGATGCGCATTGCCAGACTCATCACGGCTGGTATAGGTTGCGCCAGTGAGTTTATGCGCTATTGGGTAAAGCGCTGGCTCTAAACTAACAGCATTATTAATATCAATCACATGGCGCTCACAACCGAGTGCTTGCATACGTTCAGTAGGTTCGATAGCCACATCAAACTCTGCCTGATTGGTATAAAAATGCATGATACCGCGGGTTTGCTGCTCGTAATCAATACCGATATCAGCACGCAGCTGTTGCAAAGTATCTCTCGAATACAGACCCAAGCGCACCATTTGCACGAGATTGGCATCGGCTCTATCGGCGCGGCACTCTTGCAAAAATTGCATGGCCCATTTGAGCTGGGCTTTATCTGCACGCAAGCGATAGAGTAGTGGTGCATCTTCTTTAAACAACCACTTAAGCGCTTTCATCGGAGTCGCAGGATTGGCCCAAGGCGTGGCATGCGATACTGATATTTGACCGCCATTAGCAAATGATGTCTGCATACCTGCCGCTGATTCGCGCTCAATCACGGTCACATCATAGCCTGCCTGACGTAGATACCATGCGGTGGTCACGCCCACCACGCCTGCTCCGAGTACCGCAATATGTGTCATAGGATTCTCTATGCTCATGTTAATCATGACGGTAGCGCTGTATTAAACTGCCATCACCTTTGCTGCGTCGCTTGCTTGCTTGATCCGACTTACTTCTTATTTTGGGCGCGCAACATCTACTTGTAGTGCGGCTGGCAAGTCCAATATGCTCAGACCACTTTCTGCTAGCTGTTCAGGACGAGCCACGACCAGAGCGGTAAAGCCATCATCATTTTTTATGGCATTGACCACTTGGATTTTATCGAGTTTGTCACCTGCGCTTGGTGCTTCACCGGTGCCTTGTACATAGTGCAAAAATGCTTTGGGGGCAGATTTGAAGTAGATACGGGCGATGACTTCTTGACCCAAGTAGCAGCCCTTATCGTAATCCATGCCGCCGCGCTGATGTAGACGCAGCTCTTGTGGTTGGAACTGGCCCTGAGTCGTAGCCACGATCCAATAATTACCAGTGGCTATGCTACATGCCATCCAAGCCTGCGTGTCGGCGATGGTATTGTGATCGTCTTTGTGGCTAAAGGTGGGCTCATTGGCTAATACACAAGGATAAATCGCTGCTGGGGCACTGGTTTCAAACTTTGAAAACGCCCCGTACTTATTGAGATGTGCTTGTAAAGACTCAGCACAATTAGCACTGATCACCACATCATAATGCTTTTCTGCTTGTTTTTTGATCCAAATACCAAATTCAATACGACCTTTTAAGTTACCGATGGCGGCTGCCTGATAGCTAAGCCCGAGTTTGGTGACGTCACAAGTCAATTGCCCTTGTAAGAACTTTTCGGCGTCCTCACCTTGAATGGTTAATTGCGAAAACTGCGGTACGGCTGATGGATTTGAAGACTGAGTCATTGTTATTATCCTTCTGATGAGAGCTTATTTATTAATAATATAGAGGGTAAATCGAAGTGACAAAAAATTATACGGGCGCTTTTATCATTGACAGTATATGTGCACATAAATCTAAATGAGGCTAAGAAGAGTACCACAAAAACCCCTGTCATAAGAAACGTCATCACTAAGCGATGGGTTAAGCGTTAAATTGGGCATAGCGTCCCATTTTCAACCGTACAAATTGGTTAAAGATGGCGAGTTACGGTACAATATTGGCTCTACAATTAACCTAATGTACGATGGCTGCCGAGGATAGAATGAGCTTACCCAATTGCCCAAAATGTGATGCTGAATATACGTATGAAGATGGTGCGTTACTGGTATGTCCTATGTGCGCTCATGAATGGACGGCAGCTGAAACTGATGCAGCGCAAGCTGAAGACCAAGATGCCGTCATTCGTGATGCTGTTGGCAATGAGCTACAAGATGGCGATGCTGTGACCGTCATCAAAGACTTAAAGGTCAAAGGCTCTTCAATTGTGATTAAAGTAGGGACTAAAGCGAAAAATATTCGTCTATTGCCAGATGCGACCGATGGCCATGACATCGACTGTAAATTGGATGGTTATGGCCCCATGAAGCTGAAATCTTCCGTTGTCAAAAAAGCTTAAGCGGCTACGTTTAATTCAAAGAATAATACTAAAATCTGATAAAAGTTAATCAGAAAGTTTACTTTTTATAAAATAATACAGAACCAATAAATAGAGAATAACTATGAGTACTAAAAACGAACAGCTCTTTGCGCAAGCACGCAAACATATCCCAGGTGGTGTCAATTCACCAGTCCGCGCCTTTGCAGGGGTCGGTGGTACGCCTATCTTTATGCACCGTGCCAATGGCAGCAAGATTTATGACACCGAAGACAATGCTTATATCGATTATGTCGGCTCTTGGGGGCCAATGATTTTGGGTCATGCGCATCCAAAAGTCATCGATGCCGTTAAAAAGGCCGCCGATGATGGTTTAAGCTTTGGTACACCAACACCGTTTGAAACCACCGTTGCTGATAAGATTTGCGAAATAGTCCCAAGCGTTGAGATGATTCGTATGACCAGTTCTGGTACCGAAGCAACCATGAGTGCGATTCGCTTGGCGCGTGGTTATACTCAGCGTGACAAAATCGTTAAATTTGAAGGCTGCTATCATGGACATTCAGATAGTCTGCTAGTAAAAGCAGGGTCGGGCATGCTTGATATCGGTGAGCCAACGTCAAAAGGCGTGCCTGCTGATTTTGCCAAGCATACGATTACGATTCCTTATAATGATCCGCAAGCGATTAAAGATTGTTTTGAGAAATGGGGCGAAGAAGTCGCCTGCGTTATCTTAGAGCCGATCGCTGGTAACATGAATATGATTATTCCGACTCAAGAATTCCATGACACCTTGCGTGCAGAGTGTACTGCCAATGGTGCGGTATTGGTATTTGATGAAGTGATGACTGGGTTTCGCGTCGGACTTGGCGGTGCACAAGCGCATTTCGGTATCGATCCTGATTTGACTTGCTTTGGTAAAATCATCGGTGCTGGCTTGCCAGTTGGTGCGTTCGGCGGTAAGAAAGACATCATGTCTTGCATTGCACCACTTGGCGGTGTCTATCAAGCTGGCACATTGTCAGGTAACCCACTGGCGATGCGCGCTGGTATCGCCATGTTTGAAGACTTAACGGCAGAGGGTTTTTATGATGAGTTAGCCGCGAAAGTAGACCATCTAGTGGATGGTTTTCAAGCAGCCGCTGACAAGCATGGCATTCACTTGCGCACCAATAAATTGGGTGGCATGTTTGGTATGTTCTTTGTCAAAGATACTGAAACTGCAACGCCGAAGAACTTCGATGACGTGACAGAGTGTGACATGACCGTGTTTAATACTTTCTTCCACGGTATGCTCGATCGTGGTATTTATCTGGCACCGTCGGCTTATGAAGCGGGCTTTATGTCTATCAAGCATAGCGATGAAGATATTGATGTGTCTATCAAAGCGGCTGATGAGATATTTGCTGAAATGGCCAGTGCTTAATTTATTCTGATTCAAAGTCATAAGTAGCACTCATCAAGGCAATCAAAGCAATAAAAAACCAGTACCGTCATTTTATGTGTGGTGCTGGTTTTTTTATTGCCATTTATTTTCTACAGTCATCTATTTATTTCTGATGTTTTTAATATCGGCATCTAATTGTACGCGTCGTTGTTGTGTATAAGTGGTCAAACAACCATTGAGCACCATTGGATAAGCACTACCGCCACGAACCGACTGGGCAGAAAACTGGCAAGCTTTGTCTCTAAAATCAATCCATGCCAACTGCACTGTTTTTAACTGCTTTTTCTCAGAGCTATTAAGTAAGCGCTGAAAATCACGGTAAGACTGGTTCAGTTTTTTGTCTTCTACGGCCAGCTCAGCTGCAATACACTTGTTAATATCAGTCTGAGTATAAGCCTTGTCGCAGGTATCTGCTGCAGATGCTTGAACACTGAAAAATAGTCCTGTTGACAATAAAGCAAGACAGCCGACGTTTTTAATATGGCTCATGATAAACATATAATCTCGTTACTGGTATGAAATGGCATTTAGCATAGCATGGCTATATTTCGGACATATCTCAAATATATAAGGGGTTTAGTAAATGTTCGTACGGAATTGAACCTATAGTCGATTCAATTCAAAAGTAGTACAAGGCAACCGAGTGTAGATGTATATCAAATACTTCAAGCGAGGTTAACGCAGTAACACTTTTTTAGTGGAATGACTATATAGTTTTAAGCTGGTAGAGCCAAGTTTTTGTTCTATATACTGGTCATAAAAGGCGATTCGTATAGACCAAAAATACTGTTAATGACAGACCTAATAGAGTGACTCAACCGCTTAAAAAATTAGGATTAGAGTGTGCTATGCTGAGAAAAACCTACTCAGCAAGGACGCTAACTCATGACTACCAGCACTAATAATATGCCTAGCAATAATACGCCACCGCTATGGCAAGCTTCGTATGAGAAGTATGGGCTAAGAAATAATTTAGATGTGTTAGAAGGTAAGCACAATCTGCTGGATTTATTGCAACCAAAGATAGATCAGCATAGTGATTCTGTGGCTTTTAGTATGGGGCTCGCTACACTTACCTTTACACAATTGGATATTGCCAGTCGCCGCTTTGCTGCTTTTTTACAAGCAAAAGGAATCAACAAGGGCGATCGTGTCGCTGTACAATTACCCAATATATTGCAGTATGCAGTCGTGCTGCTTGGTTGTTTGCGTTCAGGCACAGTACTGGTGAATGTCAATCCGATGTACACCCATTATGAATTGGCACATCAGCTGACTGACTCTGAAGCCTGCGTACTCATTGTCCTTGATGGGATGGCATCCGCTTATGAGCAGCTCGATGAAGAAGTAAAAGCGCAATTGTTATTAGTCATACATTGCTCCATTGATCCCACTGTCGCACCTGCCGATAACGATATCGCCTTGCTTACTCATATCGATCAGACAGCAAGTGCTACAAGCCAAGCAAATAACGCTCACGAAACCACAGACGATGTCGCCGCAAACGATGTCGCTACAAACGATACCTCAGCACGGAGCGTCAGCTTTGCCCATATTATGAATGCATACCATGCTGAGCAATGTCAGCCCGTCACTATCGAGCGTGAAGATTTGGCTTTATTGCAGTATACGGGCGGTACGACTGGCAAGCCAAAAGGCGCGATGCTCACACACTATAATGTCATGGCCAATGTCTGTCAGTGTTATGCGATGTTTGGCAAAGCGATTGGAACAGGTCGCAGCGAGCAGATCAAAATACTCAACCCTTTGCCGCTATATCATATTTTCTCATTTACAGTCTGCGGGCTGCTTGGTCTTTACGGCGGCTGGGAAGATATATTGGTTACCAATCCACGTGACATCGATGGGCTAGTCAATACTATTGAGCAACATCGTCCACATGTCATTCCTTCGGTCAATACTTTGTTTATTGGGATGCTCAACCATCCAAAATTTGCGGGCCTTGATTTCAGCCGACTGGCACTCTCCATCGGTGGTGGTACGGCTATTATCAAAGCGGTCTCTGAGCAGTGGCAACAAGTCACTGGCATGATTATCAATGAAGGTTATGGCATGTCTGAAACCGCGCCAGTTATCTCTTTTAATCCGCCCGGTATAGATGGTTTCAACGGTAGTGTGGGTCTGCCACTCGCCATGATGGACATCAAAATCATGGACGATAATGGTTCAGCGTGTGCCATCGGAACACCAGGGGAGGTGGGTATTAAAGGGCCACAAGTGATGCAGGGTTATTGGCGACAAGACAATAGCGATACCTTTAGTGCCGATGGTTACTTCAAATCAGGAGACATTGGTGTGCTAGATGAGCAAGGGTTTTTGACGCTTGTTGATCGCAAAAAAGACATGATATTGGTGTCAGGATTTAATGTATATCCGAACGAATTAGAAGCGGCATTGACGGAACATCCAAAAGTGCTTGAGGTAGCAGTCATTGGGGTTGAAGATGCACATAGTGGAGAAGTGCCCAAAGCCTTTGTGGTCAAAAGAGATCCAAGCTTGACGGCTGAGGAGTTAGCCGCTTTTGCCAGTGAGCGTCTGACTGGCTATAAGCGTCCGCAGTCTTATGTGTTTATCGATGAGTTGCCAAAGACGGCAGTCGGTAAAATATTACGTAAATCTTTACGCTAAATGAATGCGTCATTTCACTGATGAAAATGACCTGACATCAATGAAGCTTTTAAAACGAATAAAAAACTGGGCTGCTATTTTTAGGAGTCCAGTTTTTTAATGCGTGCTGTATATAACGATTGAGTTTTATCGCGATTTATCAAACTTGCGATCTTTTAAACTCAAATTGCCGCGCACCACATCGCCATACATTCGGAAGTCGCTGGCGAAGCTCTTTAACGGAAATTTAAAAGAGGCTGGTTTGTTTTTTTCAAAAAAGAAATGACCAACCCAAGCACAAGCGTAGCCTGCCACGATACCCTTTAGCAATGGCTTTGGTGAGCGGGTTTTGACCGACTTTGCCAAACCCAATAAGCCAAAACTGCTGCCTGCGAAATGCAGTCGTCGGCACGCCATATTTTGATGTTCTTCTAAATAGAAATCGTAAAACTTCTGCTCAGTAGGCGTGGCAGCTTTTATTATGTCATGGTTCACTTGGCTGTTTGTCTGAGCATTTGCTGTTTTATTGCTATGCGGTGTGTGATTGGCATGCAGTGTGTGATTGGTGGTTTGATTCATCGTCGTCGCTTCCTTGCGGGTTATTTATTAATCATCCGTCCGTGGCGCTTTTTGTTACCAAAGCCGACCGGTTTTACTATGCGATGAGCACGGATTGGTTTAATAGAAAATTAGAATGGATAAGTAAGTGCTTGTTCTTTATTATAATATTTATGGTTTTTAATGTAGCAAATCACCCTGATTAACACAAGCGCCAAATGTGCTCTACTTGTCTGTGCTGGTGTGGGGCTTTAGCCAAGTGTGCGTCTTACTTGCCAGTGTTTGGCATAAATGCTTTAATGGCGAAACTCGCTGTGATTCGTTCAGTGATATAAGCTATTCATAGAGCAATTTTCTTATATTTCAGCAAATATCCTATCCTTTTTATCTAACACGGTAACGATATCTCCTATGCCTAATGACTATTTAGCAAACCCACCAATCGCCGAAGATGAAATGATGGCGGCCATTGATATTGGTTCGAACAGCTTTCATTTGGCCATTGCGCGTCTCGATCATGGTGAGGTACGAAAAGTGGTTTCCATGTCTGAAAAGGTGCAGTTGGCGGCAGGATTGGATAAAAATAATATCTTGGAGGCGGCAGCTGAGCAGCGCGGACTTGAGTGCTTAAGTCGGTTTGTGGCTCGCCTCGATTCGGTGCCTGCCGAGCGCATCCGCGTGGTGGCGACCAATGCTCTGCGCCAAGCTAAGAATGCGAATGACTTTATTACCCGTGCCAATAAAATCTTACCCAAGCCGATTGAAATCATCGCTGGACGAGAAGAGGCACGTTTGATTTATTTGGGCGTGTCACACACCAATGCTAGTAGCGATAAGCGTTTGGTCGTCGATATCGGTGGTGGTTCGACCGAGTTCATCATTGGTCAAGAGTTCGATCCGCTATTGACCGAAAGCTTACAAATGGGCTGCGTTGCCTTTACCAAAAGATATTTTGATGACGGGCAGATTACCAAAGAAGCGTTTAACAATGCCATATCAGGCGCACGCAAAGAAGTATTGGCGATTAACGGGCGCTATCAAAAGACGGGCTGGAGCAGCGTGGTTGGATCCAGTGGCACAATTAAAGCAGTGCGTAACGTGCTTGTCTCTAAAGGTTGGGCGGATGAGCAAGAACGCATTACTTATAAAGGCGTCAAAAAACTAGAAAAACTATTGATTAAGATTGGCAATGTCAATGATATTGAGCTTGAAGGGGTTAAGGAGCATCGCAAGGCCGTCTTCCCTGCAGGCGTGGCAGTGCTGCGTGCAGTTATGAAAGTGCTGGGCATTGAAACCATGACCTATTCTGATGGCGCGTTACGCGAAGGCGTCATGTATGACATGCTCGGGCGCTTTGCTAGTGAAGATGTGCGTGACCGTAGTGTGCTCGCGCTGATTAAACGCTATTCAGGGGATAAAAAACAAGCCAAGCAGGTGGTAAAAACCAGTCGTAATCTGTTTGAGCAAGTGAAGGCGAAGCTGTCACTCAGTAGCGACGATTGCGATTTGCTCAGGCGAGCGGCGTTTTTACATGAGATAGGATTGGCGATTAGCCATAGCAGCTACCACAAACACAGCGCTTACTTGCTTGAACACTCTGATATTCCAGGGTTTTCACAAGTAGATCAAAAGCGTATGGCGCAGCTGATGCTCAATCATCGTCGCAAGCTCAAGTCGGATATGTTAGAGCAGACTTGTACTATTGGCGGTGATTCGCTGGTTTATCTATGCTTATTGTTACGGTTAGCAGTACTCGCGCATCACAGCCGTAGCGATAACGAACTACCAACGTTGCAGCTTCAAGTCATTGATACCAACTGCTGGCAAATCACAGTGACCGATAACAATGAGCATTATGCTTTTCTATTGTCAGATTTGCATAATGAGGTCGAGCAGTTTGCTAAGTGGGGCGTGACGTTAAGCGTGGTCGAGGCATAAGTGCTGAGCGCTAGCATTGAGTCGTTACTATTGTGATGAGTAAGCTACAGATTAACGTAACAAAAGCGGCTTGGTCAGTAATGTCATGCCATTTAAGATGTGCTACTATAGCTTCTATTGAGTTTACAACTGTACTTTTATTATCTACAAACCGATAACGATGCTATTGTTAAATATAATTATTAAAGGGAAAGGTCTATGAGCACTGTCTGGGATAGTGTGCAGCTTGCACGGCACGCCAAGCGTCCATTATTTATGGACTATGTTAATCAGCTGTTTACCGAATTTGATGAGCTGCACGGCGACCGTGCGTTTGCTGATGATAAAGCCATCTTGGGCGGGCTTGCGCGCTTTGACGGTATGCCAGTAATGGTGATTGGTCAACATCGCGGTCGCAGTACTCGCGAGCGTATCGCGCATAACTTTGGTATGGCCAATCCTGAAGGCTATCGCAAAGTCATTCGCTTGGTAAAAATGGCGGAGCGCTTTAATATTCCTGTGATGACCTTTGTTGATACTCAAGGCGCGTACCCTGGTATCGGCGCGGAAGAGCGTGGACAAGCGCAAGCCATTGCCGAAAGCATCGCAGTGTTTTCTAGCTTAAAAGTACCTATTATCGTGACCATTATCGGTGAAGGTGGTTCAGGTGGCGCATTAGCGATTGGTGTGGGTGATAAGGTAAATATGCTGCAAAACAGTATTTACTCAGTTATCTCTCCGGAAGGCTGTGCCTCTATCTTGTGGAAAACGGCCGAAAAAGCACAAGATGCCAGTGAAGCCTTAAAATTAAATGCCATTAATTTATATCAAATGGGTTTAATTGATGCCGTCATCGAAGAGGGCGAAGGCGCTCATATTCAGCCACAGCCAGTCATGACTGCATTGAAAGCACTCATTGCTGAGCAGTTAGATGAGCTTAAGGATTTAGATGCGCATGAGCGTTGCGAGCTGCGCTATGAGAAGCTAAAGTCTTTCAACTCAGAAGTGATGTTGCCTGCTTAATTGGTTGCTACGGCGCCTTTATTGTTAAGTCTCTACTACTTAATAATAGGCTTTTCATATTAGAGCCTGAATCTTAATGCTAAAATAAAAACGTGTCATTTAATGGCGCGTTTTTTTATGGCTGTTAGTATATGAAGCATCTAACGTAACTACAAATAAGGCTGATTATGACCAGCAGCGCAATCATCTCGCATCCTATTAAATCAATTGCCGATTTGCCAGTCGATGAGACACTAGCAACCGCGTTATTGACCAGTTTGGCTGAGTACAGTGAGCAGCTGCATGGTCGACGGCTTTGGCTGGCTTGTAGTGGCGGGCGCGATTCATTGGCACTGGCGGCATTGTGTGTGCAACTCTATCGCCAAGGTAAATTGCCATTTTTACCCCAACTTCTGCATGTGAATCATGGTTTGCAAGCGGATAGTGGTGCTTGGGCGAAACATGTCGCTGATTGGGCAGAGGTGCAAAAAATACCGTGTCAGATTTTACATGCGCAAGTGAACGGTCATGATGAGCAGGCGGCACGGCAAGCACGCTACGGTGTCATGCGAGCGCAACTCAATCAAGATGATGTGTTGCTCTTAGCGCATCATGCCGATGACCAAGCAGAAACGGTATTGATGCGGCTGATTCAGGGCGCTGGGGTGAATGGGCTCTCAGGCATACAGCCGTGGTGCATCCAAACGCAGGGCACACATCGTATGGCACTATGGCGGCCTTGGCTGACCGTCCAACGTGCCAGTATTAGCACCTATGCCCAGCATTTAAAACTGCCCTATATCGACGACCCGACCAATGATGCGGGCGATAATGTGCGGAGTGGATTGCGCCGTGATATCATGCCAGCATTGACCAAATACAATCCCAACGTCATCGAAAATATTGCTCGAAGTGCGCAGCTACTAAGCGATGCACAAGCGACTGTCAGCGCTCAATCAGCAAAAGACATGCATCACACAGCTATTAGTTCGCTACAGCTACCACCCGCACAACGTGTGCTAAATATTGATGAGCTACAGAAACTACCACTCTATCGGAAGCGTCAATTATTGCATTATTGGTTGGGTCAAGATGAGCCATTACCGCCCGCTAAGCAGCTAGTCGATGAGGTACTACATCTAAGCCAACGTGATAATAATGATCACCAAACGGAACTGTTTTGGCAAGGTCGTAAGCAGTCTTATACTCTTCGTCGTTATCGGCAGCAGCTTTATCGTCTAAGCAATGATTGGTTGGCATGGCTTAACATGCCGCTCAATGACCAAACCCAAACGTTAGCCCCTGCCAATCTGTCCAACATTTCTAGCAATGGCTTATCTGAGAATAATTTGGCACCGATTCATTTACGAACGAGCACTGACTTTACTTGGCAGTTGCAGATATCACCTCAGGCATTGACACAGTTATTAGACAATACGGAAGATGAGCATGCGTTACAGACAGTAGTGAAGATAACAGCACTAGATCGCAAGCAGCGCTTACAGACTGCATTGGCATCGCGCCCACAATCAGGAAAAAAACTGTATCAAACGTTGGGCATTCCATCATGGTTGCGTGAGAGTTTAATAGTGGTTAGTGTAATGTGTATTCATACAGATGAAGAATTGCCGTTATTGCTAGTATCGCCATTTGAAAGTTGGGTGCTAGGGAGTGATCATTCAGGTATTCATTTCGACGACAATCAGTTGGCAAAATATATTGAGAGTAATCTCAGCCTAAATAAGAGAGTCTGAATAATTACTGAGTTCATTCTAATGTAACGATAGCATTAGGCGCGACAGCATAACGAGCATAACGGGTACTTTGAATTTATCAAACGGTCGTAGTAGCAGTATGGTAAACTGAGTGTCATTTTAAATACCATTATGTTACTTTGATTACCTTTGAATTTTTTGAGTAGGAGACATGTATGTCAGTATTAGATAATAAGAAAATTAGCTTCATCGGTGGCGGAAATATGGCGCAGGCTTTGATTAGCGGGCTTGTGAGCTGCGGTATTAAACCGAGTTTAATTACTGTTGCTGATCCTAGTAGCGAGGCTCGCGAGCAACTGGCTGCTAAAGGGTTGAATACGGTTGACCCCACTGTAGATGCAACTGCTGCTATTATCGATGCTGACATTGTGGTACTGGCAGTAAAACCGCAAGTGATGAAACCGGTTGTGAGCGCTTTTGCCGATGTGTTAGACAAGCAATTGGTGATTTCGGTCGCGGCAGGTTTATCGACGGATATTTTGTCAGGCATGCTAGGTGGCTATAGTAACATCGTGCGCGCGATGCCAAATACACCTGCCATGATTCAGATGGGTGCGACCGGTCTGTATGGTACGGATGATATCTCTACGGAACAAAAGCAGTTAGCAACCGCGGTGATGGAAGCGTCGGGTCTGGTCATGTGGGTTGATGAGGAAGAGCATATGCATGCAGTCACAGCCGTGTCAGGGTCAGCGCCAGCATATATGTTTTATATCATCGAATCGATGGTCGATGGGGCAGTTGCTTTAGGTTTAGATAAAGAACAAGCCTCAGCATTGGCCATGCAAACCATGCTAGGCGCGGCAAAAATGGCAATGGATAGTGATGATGCGCCTGCTGAGCTACGCCGCAAAGTCACGTCACCGAACGGTACGACTCAAGCTGCGGTAGAATCAATGCAAGCCAATGAGATTGGTCGCCAAATCGGTGAAGCCATGCAAGCTTGTTATGACCGTAGCCAAGCGCTTAGCGAAGAGATGAAATAATACCAATAGCCACCAGATACAACCAGCCACTTTGAGAGTGGCTGTCATCATAAATGGTTAATACTGGTCTCGATTATTCGTCTTTTATTAATTTTGTTGTTATTAGCGTACAAGCCCATTGAGTAGCAATTCATGAACAACCTGTTATTTCAAATTTTTGATTTGGTCACCACCTTCGCTATGATGTTGGTCTTCATCCGTTTTATGCTGCAGTTTGCAGGGATGGATGCTAGCAATCCGATGATTGCTCCGGCTTACAAAGCGACTCATATCGTCGATGTGTTTGGGCGTATTTTCCCAACTGTCGGGCAAGGTCGTATCAGTATTGCCGCCATCGTGCTGATGTTTTTGATACGCCTGATTGATATCTCTGGTAAAGCCGCGCTGACCCATAAAGGCATCGCACCTGTCCCGCTATTTTTTACGGGTACCATCAGCTTGATATTAGACTTTTTGCGCATGTGTCGCTATTTGGTCATCGGTTCTATTATTGTGAGCTGGATTGTCGTGTTCACTAAATCTGAGCATCCTATTATTGGCATCATCATTAATTTGGCTGAGCCAATCTTAGCGCCCTTTCGCCGTATCACACCAAATTTAGGCATGCTTGACTTGTCACCTATGGTCGCCTTTTTTGCTTTTATTTTGCTCGAAATGCTCATTGGTGGTTTGGCAGCGAGCTTTATGCCGATGTTGGGCTAGTAAAGTAAAGACAGAAAGCTAAGAAAAGATTCGCTAAAAAAGACGCTCTATTAATATAGAGCGTCTTTTTTTATTTATCGTTTATAGATTATTCTGAAAGTCTATAAAACGATTGGGTATCAATTGGGCTTGGTTATCCTCAGGGTGCGGAGCATCAGCCGCACGCAGGGTTTGTGTAATCCAGCTATCGGCTGCCTTGACCGCATCGATAAGCACGTCTCCCATCGCCAATCGTCCAGCGATAAAGCTAGCCAGCGAGCAGCCAGAGCCATGAAATTCACCTGTTAGGCGTGGTAAAGTGCTTTTATGCACCATATCACCTTGTACATATAGATATTGCTCGATATCACCGCTATCAAAATCGTGTGAGGTTTTGACCAATACGGCATAAGACCCTTGTGCGCACAGTTTTTTCGCAGCTGTATGCAAGTCTTGCTCACCACTCAAGGCTCGCAGTTCATGAGTGTTTGGGGTAATCAGAGTGGCATAGGGCAGCAGCTTCTTGAAAGCGGCGACCAACGTCTGCTCGTCACCTAAGCTACCACCACTATTGGCAACCAATACTGGGTCTAGTACAAAAGAGGTGTGTTTCTTGATAACTTTATTAGCGAATAATCTAGTCATCATTTTTATATTATCCGTAGTGCCGAGCATGCCCGATTTGATCACCTTTACTGGCAAATCATCGAGCACTGCCATAGCTTGGTTTCTGACTAATTCAGCGCTACAAGCTTCAAAACCAAAAACTTGCTGCGAGCTTTGTATGGTAATGGCCGTACAAGCAATGGCAGCATGACCACCTGCTTGACCAATGGCTTCGATGTCTGCTTGTAATCCAGCACCGCCTGAGGGATCCAATCCTGAAAAACACAGTACTACTGGTCGCATAATACTTCCTTTGACATAATCTAAAATGAGTAACAAATACTATAGACACCCACTACTAAAAAAGCCATAGCAGGTTAGAGATTGTGTATAGACGGTCAATCCATCAATCAATAACAACTCATACCAAACCCAAAAAGTACGATTAGCGGTGTCAAACTCGTTTAGTCTACAATGCGTAGCACTTACACTCGTTTTCCTTGCTACTCTAATTTTTGTGAATGGTGTCAGATTAGGCTGACTGCTCTAAACCTCATTTTTACTGATTATTCTGATACTTTGGTCGTTCAAGAGGGTATAAGGCGATGTAAACAAATAAATATGATAAAAATCGCATTAAATCTGTAGACAACGCTTGCAATTCGTTTTGGCTTTGCTATAATACTCGCCCACGGGATAAGACGTATTATCAGCAATAATACTATTTTTTAGAACTTAAAAAGTCTTACATCGTTTGGTGAAGTGGGTGAGTGGCTGAAACCAGTTCCCTGCTAAGGAACCATACGTTTGCGCGTATCGAGGGTTCGAATCCCTCCTTCACCTCCATTTATAGTGTTATTTTTAGAGTAGTATCGCAAAAAGTAGTGGTTGATTTTTTATCATTTAAAAAGTAATTTGATTTTAATGAATAAAGATGTTGACACAAGCGATATTATCTATATAATGACCAACCTAATTTACTACAAAGTTATTTACTGCGTAGTGAATGATGTGCAAAGTACGCGCTTGTAGCTCAGTTGGATAGAGCACTTGGCTACGAACTAAGGGGTCGGGAGTTCGAATCTCTCCAAGCGCACCATTTGCATTATCACTTCTTTAACCCAGTTAAAGAAACATTAAAATAATCGCCTGTCTTATGACAATTTGGCGATTTTTTTATGTCTACAGTTTTTATAAAACTACTATTCATAAAGCCACTATTTATATTATAAAGCCATGTCCTACTTGTCATCCTCCCTCTAAATTTGAATAAACAGTCTTTTGCATCTGACGTCTTCTCTCATCATAATGTACGATAAGCGCCTGAATTACGGTACAATGAGCGCTCTATTTTTCGCTTGCTATGGGCTTGTATCATGTCAAAATCGTCGTCAAAAGCGGCTAATAAAGCCAAATTGCCACCAAAAACCTCCATGCCTCGCGCCCCTGAAATTGAAGAACCAACGATTGCCAAACCTAGCACTCGTATGGCAGCGATCCTTTATGATGGGATGCTGATTTTAGCGTTGTTATTTTTGGTAGGGACTTTGCTGACGGTGATTGGCACACTTATGACTATGGAGACGGGTAGCGAGTCCTCACAAGCGCAGTCGCTGCCGACATGGTATCAAAACTTTATTATGACGCCGTCTTTTATACTGACGCTGGTGGGGTTCTACGGGATATTTTGGCGTCGCGGTGGGCAGACGTTAGGCATGCAGACGTGGCGCTTAAAAACGGTCAATAATAGCGGTCATTTACTGACGTGGGGTCAGTCCTTTAAGCGCATTTTAGCCGCCTTTATCATGCCACTCATATTTGGCATCATTGGTAGTGTCATCGATGGCTCACGGGCTATCTTATTAACCAGTGCTTTTTTGGGCTTTATCTTTAATTATGCTTTTTGCTTCTTCAACCCGCGTGGTCTCGCGGTGCAAGATATGCTATCAAATACCATCACGTTAAAAATGCCAAAAACAGAGAATGAAGGACTATGGCGGGTCATTAGAAACCGCAAGCAAGGAAAATAAACCGCATTATCATCGCCATAGTCTGTCAACACACTTTAAGCGTTACATATTGGCTGTCTGCATCAGCCATAAAGTATAGCCGACGAAAAACATGACTAAGGTCGCGCCAGATATACGACCAAATGGACGCTTGGTCATAAAGGCAAAAACACACAATACCACGAGTAATAGAGTGATCAACCCCATCGCTAAAATATCACGCGATAAGATAATCGGATTGGCAGTGATGGGGGCGATGAGGGCGGCCAAACCAACGACGCCTAAGGTATTAAAGATATTAGAGCCAATGATATTGCCCAAGGCCATGTCATGCTCGCCTTTACGCGCTGCTGACAAGCTGGCGACCAATTCAGGCAGCGATGTACCAACCGCAACGATGGTTAAGCCGATAATTAGCTCGCTTAAGCCCCAAAACGTTGCCAACTCTACCGCACCCCAGACAATGGCTTGCGAGCTTGCCACCAGCATTGACAAGCCAATCAGTAAACTGCCTAACCCACGCATCAAGCTAGGATGATTGTGCTCTGTGTCGCTCAAACTTTCTGTAATAGCATCGGCGTCATTTGATTTGCCTTCGCGTAAGCTCAGCACGATTTGAATCCCTAAGACGAGCACTAGCATTCCTAATAATACTAACCCGTCAGTTAAGCTCAGCAGCCCGTCACGCAGTTGCCATGCTGCCAATGCGGTAATCACTACCAGTATCGGTAGATCGCGCTTTATGACACCTTTATGAATGATAATAGGGCTAATCAATACGGTTGCACCCAATACCAAAGCAATATTGATGATATTAGAGCCATAAGCATTACCTAATGCCAGCTCAGGACTGCCTTCTAGTGCGGCCAACACGGAGACGACCATCTCAGGTGCGGATGTGCCTACCCCCAATATGATCACGCCAATCAAAAAACTTGGCATGCGTAACTTAATGGCTAAAGCGGTCGCTCCATCAATAAAAACATCAGCGCTCCAAACCAAAATTGCTAGACCAATCAAAATTGCAATGACTGCCAACCACATGTAGATAACTCCTTCGTTAGGGATAAAAAATAGATATTGGATGTTGAATAAGCTTACATCATATAAAAATGGCATAAAAAAAAGCTGAATCACAATCTGGATTCAGCTTCGATATAAGTACAAGTATTTTAATGGGATTTTGACAACAACAGCAACTGTATGATGACGTATTTACCCATACTTTATGTAACAAAATTTGAAGTGATTTTCTTAAGCCACTTGTACTGGAATGATATTTGCCGTGTCTTTTACGGTGTTGTCTTCATTACAATAGACCAGTTTTGGCTGATACGTTGAGGCTTCAACTTCATCAAAATGCGCATAAGCACAAATGATGACGATATCACCCAAATCTGCCATATGCGCCGCAGCACCATTTAGCGAGATAATACCAGAGCCTGCTTCAGCACGAATAGCGTAGGTGCGAAAGCGCTTGCCATTGGTCACATTATAGATATCGATAGATTCATTTTCACGTAGACCAGCAAGATCTAACAGATCACCATCGATACCACATGAGCCTTCATAATGAAGCTCGGCATGGGTAACGCGAGCACGGTGTAATTTGCATTTAAGCATATTAAGTAGCATAGGTTGCTTCCTTAGCGTAACTGATATTAAATAACTAAATCAAAAGGTTAATGGGGACAAAACTGCCAAAATAAAAGGCCATTATAATCGCACCACTATATTATTCGGGTAATTTAAAGCCATTAATTTGTGAACGTGCTTTTTCGACATCACCACCTAGCAGTAACGGCAAGGCCTCAAAGGCAGCAGTTAATGCGCTATCAATGGCAATTTGCTCATCGGGAGACGCTTTAGAAAGGACATGCCCACTGACTTTAGATTTGTGACCAGGGTGACCGATACCCACACGTAGGCGATGAAAATCATTGCCGATGTGAGGCGTGATATCGCGCAGACCATTATGACCACCATGACCACCATCGGTTTTTAGCTTGATACTACCAGCGGGGATATCGAGCTCATCATGGGCGATCAACAATTCATCATTATGGATGCCATAAAAATTGATCATGGGTACCACGGATTCGCCAGATTTATTCATAAAAGTCAGCGGCATCAAAAGACGAACATCGTGCCCATGAATTTGCCCGCGTCCTGTGACACCATGGAATTTTTTGTCAGGGCTCAGGTCAATATTGAACTGCTGGGCCAAATGATGGACGAACCAAAATCCTGCATTATGACGCGTAAACATATACTGCTGACCAGGATTACCAAGACCGACAATAAGCTTTATGGCCATAAAAACATCCTGCTTGAGTTTAATAAATGAGTGGTAAGGCTTGCGTATCAAAGTATCAAAGTATCAAAGTATCGAATTATAGACGTATCGAATAAAAAATATTACTTTTATACCCAAACCGTACTTACAAAAACAGCAGGAGATATTCATCACCTGCTGTTTTTTTTGACTAAGCGCACCAGTAACTATATAACAAACAATAGGTCGCTATATAGAGTTTGGTTATTACTCGCCGTCTTTCTTGTCTTCAGACTGTTCACTAGCAGGTACTTCAGCTGCATCAACGTCTTCAGCATCTTCGTCAACTTCTTCAACCGTTGGTGGCTGCATGTTAACGATAGTACGGTCATGGCCGTCTTCTAGCTCAAGCTCATGAATGACAACGCCTTCAGGAAGTTTGATGTCTGATAGACGGAACAAATCACCGATTTCCATACCAGATACGTCTACTTCTAGATACTCAGGAAGTAGTGATGGTAGGCAGATGATTTCGATGTCAGATACTAGCGTTGATAGTACACCAGCAGCAGCAGTACCAGGCGCATCTTCACGACCAGTGAAATGCACAGGAACATTCATGTGGATTTTTTGACCTTTCACAATGCGCTGGAAGTCAGCATGCATTGGGAAGCCTTTAGCTGGATGGCGTTGCAAATCTTTGATAACAGCTTGGTGTTCTACGCCGTCAACATTGATGGTCAAAATGTGCGAGAAAAACGCTTCAAATTCAAGCGATTTTACCAATTCGTTAATCTTGATAGAGATAGAGGTAGGCTCTTCGTTGCCACCATAAATAATAGCAGGAACTAGATTCTGCTTACGTAGGCGGCGGCTCGCACCTTTACCTTGTTGTTCAGCAGAACGATCAACTGCGTTTAGCTCGAAATGGTTAATGCTCATGGATATAATCCTATAAAAAGAATGAAAAAGTGTCTGGTCATAAAAAGTGGATTTGCGACCGATCCACTAAGACGTGATGATAGCTAAGATGGCTAATGATTAATAATAACTAACAATCAATCAGCCTCTTAAACCATTCGCTCATAGCAAGGATTTCTATCACTATAATGATCATAAAAGTCATTATGGTGAGCATAAAAGCCATTACTTATCAGCGTGATCAGCACTTTTGGTAATATCGACCACTTTAGATAAGATAAATGGTCGGCACAGGCGCGCATTATACGTGGTTTTGTTGTGATAATAAAGACCTAGAAAAAAGGCTTACCTAAAAAAAGCGCCAAGTAATGATACTTGACGCTCTATTTTTTGCTGTTAAGGGTGACGTGGTCACAGTGCTTACTATCAAAATCACTGCGATAACGGTTTAAAGTTAGGCATCAAACATTGCGCTAATAGATTCTTCGTTGTTAATACGACGTAAGCTTTCAGCAAGCATCGGGGCAATACTGACCTGACGAATTTTGCTACATGCTTTAGCTTCAGCCGATAACGGAATTGTATCGGTAACGACGACTTCGTCTAGCGCAGATTCGCTGATGTTTTTCAGCGCATTACCCGATAGAACAGGATGAGTAATATAAGCTAAGACGCGACGTGCACCGTTTGCTTTTAATGCTTCAGCCGCTTTACACAATGTGCCTGCAGTATCGACCATATCATCAACGATCACGCAATCACGGTCACGAACATCACCGATGATATGCATCACTTGTGATTCGTTGGCACGGGCACGGCGTTTATCAATAATAGCCATGTCAGTATCGCCCAATTGCTTGGCCATCGCACGCGCACGTACCACACCGCCAACGTCAGGTGAAACCACCATGATATTGTCATAGTCTTGTTTTTTGAGGTCGTTGAGTAGTACAGGCGTACCGTAGATGTTGTCAACTGGAATATCAAAGAAGCCTTGAATCTGATCTGAATGCAAATCAACAGTCATAACGCGATCGATACTAACGATGTTTAGCATGTCAGCGACGACTTTAGCCGAAATAGGTACACGAGCTGAACGAGGGCGACGGTCTTGGCGGGCATAACCGAAGTAGGGCATAACAGCCGTGATACGGCCAGCACTAGAGCGACGCAAAGCGTCAGCCATCATCATGATTTCCATCAAGTTGTCGTTGGTCGGTGCACAAGTAGGCTGCATGATAAACACATCTTTACCACGTACGTGTTCTTTGATTTCCACGGCAATTTCGCCATCAGAAAAACGCGTGATGTCAGCTTTACCAAGAGGTATATGAAGGTGATCGGCTACGGTTTTTGCTAATTCTGGGTGGGCATTGCCCGTAAAAATCGCCAAATAAGGCATGACAGAAGTCCTATTGATTGACTCAAGCAGCGACCGCTAAGCAGTGTCAAACTGCTCAAATTCAGAAAAGAGTGGTGAAAATGATTGGAGACTACTATTACAGTAAAAAATGGTAGGGGTAGCTGGACTCGAACCAACGGATGTCAGGATCAAAACCTGATGCCTTACCAACTTGGCTATACCCCTGTAATGTCTAGGCTATGAACATCCGATATCTAATAGTAACTACTAGTTATTCTTAGAATGATGTCATCACCTGTTAATTATCTCATAAACGATTAAACCGTCTAAAAAACAACTTTTTCCCTAGCGGTGTCCATTGCGAACTATACCGAAACTGGGATAACGTTGTCAATGACAATCAAAATAAGTGAGTATTTACAATACCAATTATAATCAGTGTCTATCGAACGCTTCGTACTAAAAAATGGTAGGGGTAGCTGGACTCGAACCAACGGATGTCAGGATCAAAACCTGATGCCTTACCAACTTGGCTATACCCCTATTGAGGCGACCTATTATAAGTAAATTTTCAGATTTTGCAAGTCATTTGCGGCTTTTTATGCCTTTTATTGACAATGAGTTGATGTTGAGGTGGTTTTGATAGGTGAGTGGCAGAAATCGACCATAATAATTGACGCGTTAATGAGATCTTATTGTAGGATTGTATGGGTGAGCTTAGATGGGATTTATCTAGAGCAGTGTTTTTTAAAATGTAATAAAATTCTTTATACTTAATGTCTACAGTTCTCTAAATTACTTACAATAGAAGTCAAATAAATATATTTATATAAATAGCCAATAAGGGATAGTTTCTTGGGTATAAAACAGTGGTTCGTTAAACCAACGCCTAAGCAGTTTTTTTATACAAGTTCAGTTTACGCGATAGTATTTCCATTGATAGGCGTTTTTATCGCTGACTCTATGGTTTCAGCCTATATGCTTTTCTTTTTGATTTTATCTGCTCTAGTAGCGCGAACCTACCTTAAGCCTGTTATTTCGAGTAATGGGTATAATGTTATTACCGGTATCATACCATTCATTATAATTATTACATTTCTCTTTAACTCAAGTATATCTTTTACAAAAATTGCTGAAGATAAAACTAAGCTAGAACAAGTGAGTGGGGTTATTCCAGATGAGCCATTTAACCGTCGAGTAGGTAAGAACACGTCATCATCATTACTAATTAGGGATACAAGGCTACATTGTAAACATTATGACCGTGATAGTTGTAGTCAAGCCTATGATTATTCTGGACAAACCGCGAATATTCTCTATCAGCCAAGTACATGGATTGGTAATGTCGTATATGAAATCAGTGTTGATGGCAAAAAGCTATACAGATACGAAGATCAGCTTGCTTATTTTAGGGCAGAGCAGCGTACAGATCGTCGCCAATGGTTTTTAACGTTCCTACTATTTGGTTTTCCTAGTTACTGGTTCTACAAACACGATAAGCGGCTTAGAAAAGCCACGCCTAAAAGGTCTATTGAAGAAGAGCAAACGTTAAAGAAATCTCAAGAATTAGCCGCTAATGAAGCGGGTTGCGCTGGTGCAATTGGAATTATTCTATTTTTGATGGTAGCCATTTGTGCTGCTTTGGCTGGCATAATTCACTTTGCTATTCATAAATTTGGTTTATCAGTGCTATATCTTGGCTTAGCTGGAATATGTTGGTATGTGCTGGTTGTATTATCGAAACCAAGCTCAGAATTGTAAAAAATAACTAGCTACAAACTCCTCACTACATACGCTGCACAAGGCGCACCTTCAACCCATTTTCCCAAAAGCGCTTTATCATTAGCCACGCTTGCATCCAATGGCAAAAACACCGCACTACCAGAGCCAGTCATGCGTGCTGTACCTAGTGCTTGCTCTTCTAAACGTTGCAAATACTGAAGCGCTTCATCGACAGCAGGGGCGAGGATGGTTACCACTGGCGTAAAGACATTATGGTAAGGAGCAATGAGGGTTTGCACATAGTCATTAGACTGACTCTTAATCGTCTCAATTGATAGTGGCGTAATATCGCGCTTTAATTCAGGATGGGCGAACAGTTTGGCGGTATTCACATGCGCGTTTGGCGTTAGCACTAAATATTGCTGCTCAGGCAAATCAATCGCTGTCAGCTCCTCGCCAATACCCATCGCAATCGCATCACGTCCAAAGATAAATATTGGTACGTCGGCACCCACTTTAGCACCGATTTTTATCAGCGCATCACACGTTAAATTAAGCTGCCAAATCTCATTTAATGTTAGTAGCGTCGTCGCGGCATTGGAAGAACCACCGCCCAAGCCTGCACCCATCGGTAAGTGCTTGTCTAAAGTGACATGCACTTGTGCTAATTGCTTAGGTAATCTGGTTGATTGTATGGCAAACGTTAGCAATGCGCATGCGGCTTGAAAAATCAAATTGTCATCTATACTGGCAGTTATTGCATCTGCGCCAGTTAAGGCCAGCAGCTGAAGACAAAGTTTATTGGCATCTAACCGATTATCAGCCGTAGAAATGACGGCATCATCTGTGACTGAAAAGTGCAAATAATCACCCCAATCGAGCAGGCGAAAAACGGTTTGCAAGTCATGATAGCCATCAGCACGCTTACCAGTAATGTGCAAAAACAGATTGATTTTTGCTGGGGACAAGCGAGTGATGGTCGTTTTAGCGCTCATATTATTTTGCATCGCCATTTGATTTATGGATGTTTCAACATTTCAACGTTTACATGTCTAAATATTTCAATGCTTTAACGATTCTGATGATCAATCGTCATGACGACTTTATTGCCTTGTGATTGTGCAGCGCTGATTTTACTAGGCAGCTTATCGTTGCCTTTGTAGGTAAAGCTAGCATTCCACTCACCATTAACTGAGCTAATCAGACGATTTTGATTGTCAAGGGTAGGGGCGGTGTCGGAAGGCGCTGGGCGACCAGATACCCAATACGGCATTTGCGAGATCGGCGCTTGCCAGCCAGTGGCTTTTTTGAGCAAGGTCTCAGGGTCATCAGCGGTCAATGTACCGGTTTTTTCGCTGACTAGTGTTGCTGTTTGACCATTATATTCAATGTTGGTTTTACCAATCCCGAGCGCACCAATCAACTCAATCGCAAAGCGGTCGTTTTGTTGTCCCCATGCGTAAAAGGCACTACCGCCTTGAGCACCGTTAGTGTCATTAGCAGGTGTCGTAACGCCAATTTTGCCAGTGATATTGAAGCTCTCAAGCTTTTGTGGCTGCTGGCCACTTTGTCCCTGTACGGTGCTACTAGCTTGGTTTGTGCCGCTGGTGGTCTTTAATGATTGACAACCAGTCGTCACCAAAATGGCTGCTGTCAAAGCCGTCAATAGACTGAGTTTTTTGGCTGGAAAAGGGATTGTTTGTGATACTGACATGATGCTTCCTCAAAATTAACAAAGATAATAGCTTAAGCTGAATTTGTTACCCATTTATACGTCGCTGTTAGCTTCTTATAAGAGCCTTGTAGCTTTGATAACTTGGGTTTTGATAGCTTGCGCAATGGTTATGGCTTATTTGTTATACAAAATATTGCTTAAAAATGACTCTAACTGTCATTAATATAGTTGTATGCGGTCATTAACATTGTGTTGCCCAAATGAGAAGCGCTGCTGTAGATCGGCGAGCAAGGCGTCGACTTTATCATTATCCCCTAGACCTTGATAAGCACGCAGCAATAGTGTCCCTGAGCGTAGAGTGGGTAAGACATCGTAAGGGGTTTGCAGGTAATTGATCACTTGGCGGTAGTCTTCGTTGGCCAAGGCATTGCCTGCCAAGATATTCAATGCTTGCAGATGTAGCTCGTTATCGTAACGTGGGTCATCATAGCGAATTTGGATAATCGCTGTCGCTAGCGCCAACCCTTGCTCAGAGCTGCGCTCGTTGGAGAGCAATAATTGGGCGTAACTGAGCTGATAAGAGAGATTGCTAGGATCGAGCGCTTGCAAGTGATTGAGCAAGGTGCGTTTGACCACGTAGTCGGCTTTATCATCTAACAGCTGAGCGCGGGCAAACAGTAACATCTCACTATTAGGATACTTACGCGCTGCCCGCGTCAACAACCGCAGCGCTTCCTCTGGCTCATTCTGTTGCCATAAAATATCGGCTTGTAGCACATAAGTGTCAGGCGCAAAGACGTTAAATTCTTTGCGTAGTTTTTCTAAGGTAGCGATGGCTGCATCCACGTCATCATTAATCAATTCAAAAGCGACGACTTTTTTGCGTGCTTCTAGCACCAAGTCTTCTTGCATGACACCATTGAGATAGTATTTCGCTTGATCAAAGCGTTGCTGGCGCTCGGCACTGATACCGAGGTAATAATAGGCTTGGTCAAGGTAAGCAGGACTTTTTGCCAGCATATTGAGTAGGCGATCAGCACTAGGGTATTCTTCAATGTCTAAGCTGACCAGTGCGGCCAATAAGGTGATCTCGGCATCATCAGCAAAGCGATTGTGCGCCTCCAGTAATAGCTGCCACGCTTGCTCGCTTTGTTTCAAATCCAGTAAGTAACGAATTTCGTATAGGTACAAGCTTTTGCTATCAGGATTACGCAGACGTGATTGGCTAACATAATTAATCACCATTTCAGGCTTTTCTATTTTGCGCAATATATCTGCTTTTAAGGTGACAAAAGGCACATAGTCAGGCTGACGCTCTAGCGCACGATTGATATGGACGATGGCAATTTCAGGTTCGTTAAATTGGTATAGCAAGCCTGCTTTCAACACCGATAGCGAGGCATTTTGTTCACTATCAAGGGGTTGTAGGGCGGCGAGTAATTCTCGTTTGTCATTGTCGGTATTGGGGTAAATACCGATAAGAATTTCGCTTAAGTCTGCCCGAGGGTCATAACGCAAGATACGATTTAAGGTCTCACCTGCCAACAGATAGTCGTGCGCGCGCAAGGCCAAATGTGCCACATAAAACCATGCGGGGACATGATCAGGATTTTGATCTTGCCACGTTTTGGCAAATTGTAAGGAATCTTCGACACTCTCATTACGCAAAGATAAGCTAAGCGCTCTCTCAAACACTGCCGTCGCATCTTCTTTAAAAGATTGCTGCTTATAAATCATCACCGCCCGGCGTCTGTCATTGCGATCAGCGGAAAATTCTGCATCCAAAAGCGCATACAAGCTTGGCTCGGTCAGCGTCGGTTGTGCGGCAATCGTCGGTGGTAAGCTATTTACATTTGCCACACTTGTTATTGTCGTTGCTGACTCGTTCTGTGTTGGTTCATTGGAAAATGTATTACGATTGGTCGCATCCGTATTCATCATTGCGACTGAAGGCTGGCTTAATGAGGATTGATTATTAGTGGCATTATGAATGTCTGATGGGTCGAGCGGATTGGCCTGAGCGGGTGAGGCTAGGCACAAACAAATGGCCAACGATAGTGTTAGCTTATAACGTTGGCATAGACGTTCAATAATGACGTGTAATAAAGCGCGAAGGCTAGATTGATCGTTATGCACAAGTTGTGATCGAAATGATGACTCAAAAAAAATCATAAATAGCAGTGTACACCTATTGTTTACCCATTAATAAGGCAATTTTATCCTGATGATTTTAAAATAGACATCGGTAGCCAGTACCCATGATCGACATTATAAAAGGAGATTGAGGTGATAAACAATAGCGCCCGTGTTACTCAATTATTCGTCCAAAAAATCTATCAGGTAGTTGATTTGTTACTCATGCGCCCAGATACAAGCAAATAGTCACCACAGGTGGTCGAGTGTAAAATAAAGCCAGCAATAATGATATAATAAGCGGTTTTAGGTTTTCCTTTAAGCGCTGTTTGCTAAACACTGCTTTTCTAGTTTATAAAAACTGCCTTTTTATAAAAACTGCCTTTGGCAAACGGCGAGTACGCTTGGCTGGCAAGTGAGCGTTATATTTATGGTCTATCAATAATGAGATTAGTGGTCATTGGGGTCAATCACAAAACCGCACCAGTCGCTCTACGAGAGCGCTTGGCGCTTGTGGGTGAGGATGTGGCTATCGCCCTTGAGCAGTTAGAGGCCTTTACCGATGGTAGCGTGATTGTCTCTACATGCAACCGTACGGAGATTTATGTCCTCGTTCCGCAGACTTTGTCTCAGTCTCAGCAAGCAGTAACGTCGCCCACGGTCAATGACATTACCTCGCCATCTTTTAGCAGCAATACTAGCAATGCTGCGCTCAGCACCAATATCTCATCAGCGGCCATCAGCGCCCATATCGTGAAGATTAAAACTTGGCTGGCTGATTTTAAGCAACTGTCGCTCACCGAGATTGACCCCTATCTATATGTGCACCGTGATACTCACGCCTTGACTCATTGGTTGAGAGTCGCTGCTGGGCTGGACTCTATGATATTGGGTGAGCCGCAAATACTGGGTCAAATCAAGCGCTCCGTACATATGGCGCAAGAACAAAAAGTATTAAGCAATCAGCTAGGTTGGATCGTCGATCAGGTATTCGCTGCTGCCAAACGGGTACGTAATGAAACCAAGGTTGGCGCTCAAGCCGTATCGCTCAGCTTTGCTGCGGCTAAATTGGTCACGCAAATTTTTGATGATTTGCCCAATCGTACCTTGTTGGTGGTTGCCGCTGGTGAGATGAATCGTTTGGTTGCCACGCATATTGCGGGGCTTGGGGTTGGGCGGGTGATTATTTGTAACCGCAACCCTGAGCGTGCTGAGGCTCTAGCGGCTGAGCTACGCAAACCCGGACGACAAGTGGAAGTCAGAACTTTACAAGCGTTGCCGCAAGTGTTGGCGGAAGCCGATATTGTCAGTAGCTGTAGCGGTAGTATGGATTTATTGATTGATAAGACCATGACATTGCAGGCGTTGAAACGTCGTCGTTATCAGCCAATGCTGATGATAGATTTGGCGGTGCCACGTGATATCGATTCGACTGTGAGCCGCATAGATGATGTGTATTTATATTCTGTCGACGACTTGCAACATGTGATAGCGGGTAATATTGAACAGCGTCGTCAAGCAGCAGTAGACGCTGAGCTACTCGTTAGCCAATTGGTCGTCGAAATGGATCGACGCTTTCAAGTGCGCCAAGTCGGCAAAGATATTCAGCAGTATCGTGAGCGTACTAATGACCAAGTAGATAAGCTGCTTAATGAGTCTATTGCTAAGCTTAACGCTGAGGGTGCGAGCCCTGAAGATATCATAGCCGAGCTGTCGAGACGTTTAACCCAAACCTTGACCCATGCGCCATCCAAGCTGATGCGTAAAGCGGCACGTGAAGGGGACAGCGAATTGTTAGACTTTGTCGTCTCAGGACTAAAAGATGCCAATCGTGGACATTGATGCTGATCAGCACCGCATTTACCAATAAACAGTCAACAGTGCAAGTCATATCATTGCCTAGCCGTATCGTTGTCAACCCTCGGTATCGGTGCTAATATCAAGCTCTCATTAAATAAATGGTTTGGATTAAGATACCGTACTGGTGTTCGCTAAGCGTGTGGCTATGAATATATTGGCTTAGCGTTGATAGGCTTTATCAATATTCATTTTTAGCCCATTTAGTCGCTTCCGTTCAGATTGAGGACACGCTCTAGGCTAAAGTACAATATTGTCAGCTTTACGTCGTTTTCTGGTTTCTTATCCGATATTAGTACCTAGGCTGTATCCATATTTGGATATGGCTGTACTGAGATTTAAGCGCCATCAAATTATCTAACCATAAACTAGGAGCGTTCCATGACTGCATTACGTCAAGATATTGATCCAAATGGCCTATTAGAATATTCAGTGGTTTACACTGACCGCGCTCTCAACCATATGTCTAAAGTCTTTCAGCAAGTAATGAACGACTTATCTAGCGAGCTAAAATCAGTCTATAACGCCGATGCCGTTGCTATCGTGCCAGGTTCTGGTACTTATGGGATGGAAGCTGTCGCCCGTCAATTGGCAAAGGATGAAGATTGTCTGATTATCCGAAACGGTTGGTTTAGCTACCGCTGGACGCAAATCCTAGAAAAAGGCAACATTGCTAAGTCATCGACGGTATTGACCGCTGATCGTACAGAAAATACTGATGCGCCAAAGCCGTTTGCACCAGTCGATATCGATGTCGCTGTAGCAAAAATCAAAGAACAAAAACCAGCCATTGTCTTTGCCCCGCACGTCGAAACTTCAGCCGGTATCATTCTACCAGACGACTATATCAAAGCATTGGGTGAAGCCGTCCATAGCGTAGGTGGCTTATTGGTCATCGATTGCATCGCCTCAGGTTGCGTTTGGTTGGATATGAAAGAGCTGGGCATTGACGTGCTTATCAGCGCGCCACAAAAAGGCTGGAGCAGTACACCTTGTGCTGGTTTGGTGATGCTAAGTGATGCAGCCGTCAAAAAAGTCGATGATACAGAATCTGATAGCTTTAGCCTTGATCTGAAGCAATGGTTAAACATTATGCGCGCCTACGAAAATGGCGGTCATGCTTATCATGCGACCATGCCAACCGATGGCCTGCGTCAGTTCCGCGATACTATTAATGAGGCCAAAGAAGTGGGCTTTGCTAAACTGTCTGACGCACAGTGGGAGCTTGGCAACCGTGTCCGTAAGGTCATGGAAGACAAAGGCGTCGAAAGTGTTGCCGCTGAAGGCTTTGAAGCGCCAGGTGTGGTCGTGGCTTATACTGAGCGTGATGACATGCATAAAGGTAGCGCTTTTGCTGAAGCGGGTTTGCAAATCGCCGCTGGCGTACCATTAAAAGTTGGTGAACCAGAAAACTTCAAAACCTTCCGTTTGGGTTTGTTTGGTTTAGATAAATTGACGGATATTGATGGCGCGGTAACGCGTTTTGAAACCGCGCTTGATAAAGTATTGGCGAAATAGCAGCTGTCGCAGAAGCATGATTGGCTGTGCCAAACTTGCTTTATCTATTTGAAGTAGCACTGATGCTCGCTTTCCTTGCTACTCAAAATGAAATCTGTTTAATTTAAAAATACTGAGCCTTTATAACAATAGGTTCAGTATTTTTTTACCTTTTTATTATATTTTATAATATAATGTTTTTTAATAAATCGAAAGTTGTCATATGGGTTATTTACTTATCAATGAATTAAGCAACTAAGAAAACAAGCAAGCTAGGTAAATATTATGAATATACAAATAGACTGGCAAGCATTTACGCCTATCTCCTTAGCGGGTGGTCTGATACTGGGTGTAGCGACGGTTATTCTACTATTAGGTATTGGGCGTATCGCTGGTGTTAGTGGTATTTTCTCAAATCTGCTTAAACCCAAGCAGGTAGAGATGTGGCAGGTATTGTTCATAGTTGGCATGGTTGTCTCGCCGATACTATATAGTCTGGGAAGACCGTTACCTGATGTAGAGATGAGTACCTCTTTGCCATTATTAATTGGGGCAGGATTGCTGGTCGGTTTTGGTACGCGCTTGGGTTCTGGTTGCACGAGCGGTCATGGTATCTGCGGTAATGCGCGTCTGTCACCACGTTCTATGGCAGCGACAGTGACTTTTATGTTGTTTGGCGTTGTGACCGTCTATATTGGTCGGCATGGCTTGGGCTTGATCTAACAGTGGCATAGACAGCACGTTGCGAAGGCAGTGCTTGATACTATAAACAGAAGAGAATAGCGAGACACAACCATGCTAAAAAATATAATTGGATTACTGGCTGGATTATTATTTGGCTTTGGGTTATTGATATCTGGTATGACCGAGCCTGTTAAAGTGCAGGGGTTTTTGGATATCTTTGGTGCGTGGGATATTTCACTCGCACTGGTGATGGGTGGCGGATTGATAGTGGCAATGGTCGGCGTGCAATTGGCTAAGCGCCAACAGACCAGCTGGATTGGCACATTGATTGAGATGCCAAATAAAACCGTCATTAATAAAAAACTGCTTATCGGCGCAATGCTGTTTGGTATCGGTTGGGGCTTGGTCGGTATTTGTCCAGGACCCGGTATCGTGCTGCTTGGGACGGGACAATGGCAAATATATGTGTTTATTCCAGCGATGATTGTCGGGATGTTGGTCTATCAATGGCTTGAGCCGAAGCTTAATTAACATGAGCCTGGTTGATAGCTCTCAAAAATATTATGAGAAATAATTGCTTTACTCATGACAGTGTGAAAAAAAGGGTCAGTCTAAATTTATTAGACTGACTCTTTTTATTTAATGGCTATTCAGTAATCATTTGATACTGGAAAGTTTACTTGGCGCTTGGAGTAACTTTAGGCGTTTCATGTGCCAATGATTTGGCGGCTTGGCGCAGTTCAAACTTCTGTACTTTACCCGTACTGGTCTTTGGAATTTCGGCAAACACAATATACTTGGGCACTTTAAAGCCGGCTAAATGCTGTTTGCAATGTTCTGTGACTGTGTCGCGCTGCAAAGTGCTACCTTCATGGATTTCGATAAAGGCGACGGGTACTTCACCCCATTTATCATGTGGCGCGGCGACGACAGCACAGCTTTGGATTTCAGGCATTTTATATAAGACGTTTTCGACTTCGATACTAGAGATGTTTTCCCCGCCTGAGATGATGATGTCTTTGAGTCGATCCATGATTTTGATATAGCCATCAGGGTATTTGACGCCCAAATCACCCGTACGGAACCAGCCATCAGCAAAGGCTTCTTCGGTCGCTTTACGGCTTTTTAGATAGCCTTTCATGACCATGTTACCGCGCAGTGCCAGCTCGCCCATTTCTTCACCATCAGTGGCAACGGGTTCAGTCGTGCCTTGTTTGAACACGTCAAATCCCGTCATCAAATGCGACGTCACCCCTTGACGTGATTTTTTCTGCGCGCGGCCAGCGACATCAAGCGTATCCCATTCTTCTTGTTCTGCGCAGACGGTGACGGGCCCATAAACTTCAGTGAGACCATAAACGTGAGAGATGTGAAAGCCCATCGCTTCCATGGCTGCGAGCATGGTCTCAGATGGCGGCGCACCAGCGACCCAGCCTTTGACCGTATGAGTGATGGCTTCTTTATACTCAGGTTTGCCGCCCGCAATCATATTGTGCACCACAGGCGCTGAACAATAATGGCTGACTTGATGCTTGGCAATCAACTGCAATATCAAATCAGCATCAATGTTTCGCAAGCAGACATTGACCCCAGCGCGCTCAGCGATCGTCCACGGAAAGCACCAGCCATTGCAATGAAATAATGGCAGTGTCCACAGATACATTGGGTGCTTGGGCATGTCCCAATCTAAAATATTAGAGACCGCATTGAGGGTGGCACCGCGATGATGATAGACCACGCCTTTGGGCTTGCCCGTGGTACCAGACGTATAGTTCAGCGCAATTGCGTCCCATTCATCTGCTGGCTTTTCCCAGTTATCTAAGCTGTCTGAGCTGGCAATCAATGCTTCATAGCTCATTTTTCCAAAGCGCTCGACATCGATAGCGTTGTCTGTCGCATGAATGACGATTAGGTTGGGAAAAGTCTCATCGATAATCTCAGCATAATCAGCAAACTCACTGTCTAAAATCAACACTTTGGCTTCTGAGTGTTGTAAGCAAAAGGTAAGCGCATTGATATCGAGACGGGTGTTTAAGGTACAAAGTACACCGCCTGACATGGGCACGCCAAAGGCACATTCGACCATCGCTGGGGTGTTGGGCATCATGACCGCGACGGTGTCATTTTTATCAATACCCAGTTTACGTAAGCCATCCGATAACTGCCTGCAACGATCGTAGGTCTGTTGCCAAGTCTGCGTGAGGTCATTGTGCTCTAGATCATCATAGATAATCGCAGTTTTGTCAGGATAAACTTGTGCACTGCGAATGATAAAATCGATGGGAGTCAGCGGTTGATAATTGGCGGGGGTTTTGCCGAGACCTGTGTGAAAGTCAGTCATGGAGATAATCCTTTATCGTACTTTGAGTTTGGCTATTTTTATAGCTGAGACTGTATAGCTTAGCGTTGTCTATTAATAAGCAGCCTTTATTATAGCCAAAGGCGTCGCGAAGTTAGGCTGATTTTGTGGTTTTTACTTAACCAAATACCATAAAATTGCGCGATTAAAGAGGGTTGTCGATATAGTGCTCACTCATCAGTCGCTCGTCTGCGTAGCTGATAATAATAGCGGTGTGTTACGATACCAGTCATGTAAAACTGTAAACTGTGTTTAGATCAACAAACCATTCATAAGGAAAATGATATGACCGCCAGCCGCACTGCCAATTCTATTGAGACCGCTAGCACCAATGAACACTATCCACATTTATTTGAGCCGTTAGACTTGGGCTTTACCACGCTAAAAAATCGCTTAGTGATGGGGTCGATGCATACAGGTCTCGAAGACCGTTTTTATAATTACGGTAAACTGGCAGCATATTTCGCAGAGCGTGCCAAAGGCGGCGTGGCGATGATGATTACCGGTGGTATTGCGCCGAATCGTGAAGGTTGGTTGTCGCCTGTTGGTGGCACGATGAACACCAAAGCTGATGTGATTAATCATCAGCGTGTCACTCGTGCAGCACATAAGTATGACAGCAAAATCATCATGCAAATTTTGCACAGTGGACGCTACGGTTATCAACCGTTTGTGGTGTCATCAAGTCCGATAAAATCACCAATCTCGCCATTTAAACCGCGTAAGATGAGCATTAAAAATATCGAGCAAACGGTAAAAGATTATGCCCGTTGCGCAAAACTTGCTAAGCAGGCGGGTTATGATGGTGTCGAAATCATGGGCTCAGAAGGGTATTTGCTGAATCAGTTTTTATCGCGCCATGTCAATAAACGGACGGACGAGTATGGCGGTGACATTCAAAATCGTATGAAGTTTGCAGTTGATGTGGTTAAAGCAGTGCGAGAAGCTGCCGGTGAAGACTTTATTATTCTATTCCGCTTATCAGTGATTGACTTGGTCAAAGACGGTAACGTCATGGACGAAGTCATCACTGTTGCCAAAGCGTTAGAAGAGGCGGGCGTGACCATCATGAATACGGGCATCGGCTGGCATGAAGCTCGCATTCCGACGATTGTCACTAGTGTACCGCGTGCGGCGTTTGTTGATTTTACCGCTGAAATTAAAAAGCATATTAACATTCCGATGATGGCGGCTAACCGTATCAATATGCCAGAAACCGCTGAAGAGATTGTCGCTAGTGGTCAGGCGGATATGATTCAAATGGCGCGTCCATTCTTAGCCGATGCCCATTGGGTTAATAAAGCCAAAAACGGTCAAGCCGATCGCATCAATACCTGTATCGCCTGTAACCAAGCTTGCCTCGATCATACTTTTGCCAATAAACGCTCAACTTGTCTGGTCAATCCTCAAGCCTGCTACGAGACTGAATTGGT
Source organism: Psychrobacter glaciei (assembly GCF_014652895.1). GTDB lineage: Bacteria > Pseudomonadota > Gammaproteobacteria > Pseudomonadales > Moraxellaceae > Psychrobacter > Psychrobacter glaciei. The sequence goes on along the minus strand of NZ_BMZR01000002.1, from coordinate 324,105 downwards.
TTATAAGAAAACCAAAAAACCCAAAAAGGTCGCAGTCATTGGTGGCGGTGTCGCTGGCATGTCAGCCGCTCACGTCGCCGCGCTACGTGGTCATAAGGTCACGCTATTTGAAGCAAAAGATATCTTGGGCGGGCAGTTTAACTACGCCAAAGTTATCCCGGGTAAAGAAGAGTTCTTTGAAACCATTCGCTACTATATCAATGAGCTTGAGCACTTAGGCGTTGAGATTAAACTCAATACCAAAGTCGATAAAGCCATGCTAGAAAAAGCCAAATTCCATCATGTCATTGTTGCTACTGGTGTGGTGCCTAGAAGCCTCGCAGGTAAGCTCGAAGGAGCTGACTTGCCACAAGTGATGAGCTATGCTGAATTGCTCTCTGGTGAAAAATCAGTTGGTGATACCGTCGCCGTCATCGGTGCTGGCGGTATTGGTTTCGACGTTAGTGAATATCTCACAGCTAAGCATGGTCAGCCGCTTGATGAGCTAGGTCCTGAATTGCTCAAAGACCCAAGCTATCGTCCAAAAGCGCAGTCAGTTAGCGAGTGGCGTGAAGAGTGGGGCGTAACTTCTGATACCGATTACCAAACTGAGGGTGGTCTGATTAAGCCTGAAGCCATCAAACCTATTCGCCAAGTCTATCTGATGCAGCGTACCAAAGGTCGCTTGGGTAGTGGTCTGAATAAAACGTCGGGCTGGGTACATCGTGCTCATATAAAATCGCACGGTGTCATCCAAGTATCAGGTGCGCAGTATGACAAAATCACCAATGAAGGTGTTTGGATTACCAATAATCAAGGCCAAACTCAGTTGCTCCGTGTCGATAGCGTCGTGGTCTGTGCCGGTCAAGAGTCTGTCGTTGAGTTAATGCCAAATGTCGGTGATGCACCGGACGCGCAATATCATCTTATCGGTGGTGCCAAACTTGCCGCTGAATTGGATGCCAAACGCGCGATTCGTGATGGTGCTGAGGTTGCGGCAGCGATTTAAGGTTTGATTTAAAATCGCAGTGTAAGATTATCAGACGGTAGGAGAGCAATTTCCTGCCGTTTTTTGTTTAAAATATTTGTTTTCTTAGAATAGAGATTCAGTCCAGCTTAAGATTGTCTTGAAAGAATTAAGAAATTCGGCTCATTTACTCTCTTTCTAATATAATACTGTCAAAATAACCTCGCGCACCACAACGGCCCGATTTAAACTGATCATTAATATCTCTTAATAGTAACTGTGTCTTACCTTTATAAAGTACTGGATACATACGTATTTCGCTGGTTTCATCTTGCTCATCATTTATAACCCAATGATTCTGTGACCATTTTGCAATATTTTCTCCAATAACACAGGTATGAAAATTAGTAAAAAATAAAGTTCCCTCGATGATTGAAAGGTAAGGCTTATTAGCGACACTATGAATTGATAAATTGTTCTTTACCTCTTGAATATCATCTTGGCTAGTTTCTGAATTATATATTGAAATTTTAAAAGTCTGAGAAAAATTACCAAACGAGCTTTTGCTAGGTAAGTCAGAACTACTTAGTTCGTCTGGAAAGTTCCAAGCCACACCATAATGAGCTTTATCTTCAATACGTTCTTTATATTCACGAATGAGACACTCTTTTTCTTTACAAGTGTTGCGCTGGAATTTAAGCCATGTTCGTTGCTCATGAATCACCCAATCTTTGCTGTCTTTATCATCTGACTCGTTAACGAGATGGTTTTTATATTTTTTTGCCATTGCTTCATCAAGCTTTGATAGATCAGAGCTTTTGCAAATGGTTTTCTCTACCCAAGTGCTGGCTTTATTACAATCAAAACTGGCTGAGTTTGCATGAGTAGAGAACAGGTAAATGCCTAAAATATTAATGATAGCTAAGGCTGATTTTTTCATAGTATTCTCATCTGTTAATACTTAGTTATATAACAATACGGCGCTTGAAAATTAATTTGGCAGTGCCAATACTAAACATAAATATAGCATTGCTACTCATAAATATCATATTATGTTTTAACTTTAGGTATTCGTTATCGTAGATAAATAAGAATTTGTCTACTGTTAATAAAATTAGAATAACGGATGATGCCACATAAAAAGGATTTTACGATGGCTGTATTAAGAATATTATTCAAATGGGTCATTTTGCCCATCCTAGGTTTATTAATTATTATCAGCTTGGGCTTAGTAGTGACCGGTAATGCTTATATCTTTCGCGGTTTACAACTCACTTATTTGAAAGGTGAAGCCACTGCCAATATTGATGATTATGTCGATTTTGACAATCGGACTATCCGCGCAAAAGACGCGATTGAATGGGAAAAAAATTCCAATTTTGAGCAAGTCAAACTCACCACAACGTTGCAGAATGCTTTAGATACAGACCAAACGGTGGCCTTTGCTATTATCAAAGACGGCAAGCTACTGTACGAAAACTACTGGCAAGGTTATGGCAGAAATTCGCACACCAACAGCTTTTCGATGGCAAAAACCGTCACGACTATGCTCTATCTCAAAGCGGTGGAAGACGGTTACATCGGCAGCATTGATGAGCCGATTACCAAGTGGTTGCCTGAATATGCGGACAATCAATATGCGCAAAACTGTACCCTCGCGGATTTATCAGCGATGACCTCAGGCTATGATTGGACGGAGGATTACTACTTTCCAATTAACCCCACCGCAGAATCCTACTATGGTCATGACTTAGTCAAGCAAATGGTCAATCGAGATTTCGTAGAGGCGTGTGGCGGTCAGTTTGAATACTCATCGGGTGACACGCAAATGCTCGGTATTGCTCTATCACGTGCATTAGAACCTCATGGCTATACACTTTCTAGCTATTTGGAAGAGAAGTTTTGGCAGCCACTTGGTATGCAAGGTGACGCTTACTGGTCGCTTGACGGCTCAGAGAGCATTGAAAAAGTATATTGCTGTCTAAACGCCAGTGCGCTGGATTTTGCTAAATTTGGGCAGTTATTATTAAATGGTGGCGAGTGGCAAGGTGAGCAACTGCTTAGCAAAGCGCATGTTGATTTTATGATTACGCCAAACGCGGGTGCATTTGCAGAAGGGCAGGCGCAAGTTTATGGACATTCAGTGTGGACGGATATGGACAGTCCGATTCCGTTTTATGCAATGCTTGGTCATTTAGGTCAGAGAGTATTAGTGTTGCCAGAAGAGAACGCAATCATCGTCAGATTGGGCAAGCAGAAAGGTTTGCCCACACCAGTAGAAGGATTTAATTTAGAGCCAGATTTGGGTCAATATGTGACGGAGGTGAAAATGATTTTGGATGGTTTGGTGGAGTGATGGGGTTGTTAGATATTTCACAAACTAGTGGCTGTATGAGTTAAAAGCTACTGGCTCATACAGCCATCATTATCATTGGCTCATATCTTCAATATCACCTAATGTGAGACCAGTTTCTTGGGTGCTGTAGATAGTGATGCCTGTACCGTCAATTTTACCATTCATGACCAATCTACCGATTCGATTACTGGCTTCTTGATTGCCTTGGTCGGCGGCTAATAAATACCATTGCATTGCTTTTTGATAATCCTGAAAAAAATTTATTCACTTTCATACAAATAAGTTGCTTTAGTATTCATTACAGTCGATATTTGAGGAGTACTCAGCTCTTTTGATGTCTATAGCATTATCACCACTCATCCAGTTTCTTTTATTTTCTGGTATTTGTTTGCTATCCAAATAACTTTTAAATTTTATGAAATTCTCTGTTTCAAAACTATTACCGCTACACACATTAATGAAGAAGTACACAATATCGTCGCCTGTCGATGTTTCAAAATTTGTAGTTGACCCATAAACATAAGGTTCATGAACATACCAGCTATCAACGGCTGTAACTTTACCTGCAATTTTTTCACCTTTGTAGATTAATTGGTAATTTTCACTAGAGATATACCTTAGTTTTAATTTACCTAGAACTGGCGGTTGATAAACCTTATGATTGAGAAACAACAATATAGTTATAGTTAACAGACCAATGAGTAATAAAGCTAAGAATTTTTTAGGTTTGTTAAACAATTTTTATCCTTATCTATTTTTTGATAGTTGTGTTTATATAGTTTGACCAGTTCCCTGTTATTTTATAGGGTGTACCGTTCGGATCCCAGCTTCCTGGAATCCAGTCAAATGTATCATAAGGATCTTTAAATTTATCTTTGAAGAAGTAGTTGATCTTTCCAGAGATTCTGATATCACCTACAGAGTTCTCAGTTATCACACCATTGAATTCACCAGCTATTACTCCACTACCGTAAGCCCATATTCCAATTTCTTTACCAACATTGTAAGAGTTTTCAAAAGTATAATCTTTGTCACCTATCTTAAATTTTCTGATCAACTGTCTGATGAATCTACTTTGTATTGATCCATCTTTTCCAAACGATTTTTCTTCAATAACTGCTTTTTTTACTAACTCTAAAGACCCTAAGTTTTCTAATGTTAAAGATTGACCTTGACCATGTAAATAGTGGTTAAACATTTCCTCATTGCCAACATAGTTTTTTGGTTTGTTGGTTGATAATAGAGGGTGTGCTTTATTAGCATAGTGTTTGCCAGTGTTGTACTCATCTAACAATCTACGAGTTTCTAACGGTGAGTTTCCTTGCTCTTGGCTCCATAGTCCGAGAGAAAAAGTACCTTTAATCCAATTATCATTGCCTCCTATACCAAATGTGCCATTATCCTCTACAAAGCTATTACCAAATATACTCTCTGGCTCAGACTTCGCAAACACCAAAGGCGCCGCCTGCTCAACCCCAAACACCTCAAAGCCAGACTCCGCAAACGCCTGCTGAATCGCAATCAGCTTCGCGCCGCAGCTAGTGACATCGCCGCCGCGTGCAATGGGTGCGCCATCGACGATAAACGACGGGTCACCCGTAAGAATAGTCGTGACCTTTTTGCATTTTTTACAAACAACTTTATCGCCTTTACGCGAGATAGGGATGCCGTTATGAGTGGTGTGCGGTGAACCAGAGATGACCGTCCCACCATGTGAGGTTTTTGCGCCGACTGTGATATAGGCTGCCATAGTGCTACCTTGCTTAAATGCCCAACGTTTAGACGCTTATCGCGAATCTATTATTTGCCTGACATTATAGAGGCCTAAAGCGTTAAAAATCAAACTTAAGTTCGTCAAAGTATATCGTCTATATGCAAGTTTAGGCACTGCTTAGCGTAAAAGCGATTGACTGTACTAAAGATTCAACCATTTCATTTGTTTTCAATACCTAGCAAAAATCTAACCTTCCATCTCGTCAATCAAACATTCCCTGATATTTTCAATAAGGTGGTCTCGGAAGTCTGTTGAGTAAGGCATTGATAGTTAAGATTAGCTTTATCAAACAACAGGATTGATAAATTATCATTGAATATAAAGTCTTATTCCCCATAATGTAGTCGAACTGCTCATAAGATACTTTGTGTATCGATTGCATGATTCAATCGCAAGCATGGATACATTTTATGAACTCAATAACTCATAAACTTTTCATAGCGCTGAGCGGATTGATTTATAGTAACGGGCATCTACAACAACGATCTTCATTTGTAATAACAAACCAATTAGATATAAGGCATATCATGGCACACGACAACTTATTTGAACCACTCGATATGGGCACTCAAACCCTAAAAAACCGCATTATCATGGCACCATTGACGCGCTTGCGCTCTGTCGAGCCAGGTGATGTTCCGACAGCATTGGCAAGCGAATACTATTCACAGCGTAGTGGCGCTGGGCTTGTCATCACTGAGGCGACTCAGGTTTCTTTTCAAGCAAAAGGCTATGCTGGCGCGCCGGGTATTCATACCCAAGATCAAATTACAGCATGGAAAACCATCGTTGATAATGTACATGCCAAAGACGGAAAAATTGTCGCACAGATATGGCATACCGGTCTGGTTTCTCATGAGAGCGTGCAGCCTGATGGCAAAGCGCCAATTTCTGCGTCAGATGTTCATGTTGGTATCCGTACCTCATTGCGCGATAGCAACAATCAAGCCATCCGTGTTGAAGCAACGACACCACGCCCAGCCACACTTGATGAAATTAAACAAGTCATTGCTGATTTTGCACAAGCAACCAAAAATGCTCAAGAAGCAGGTTTTGATGGTGTAGAGATTCATGGGGCTCATGGTTATCTATTGCATCAATTCTGGGTTGAGCAAACCAACCAGCGCGATGATGAGTATGGTGGTAGTCGCGAAAACCGTGCTCGCTTGACGCTTGACGTTATCGATGCTTGTGTCGACGCTTGGGATGCAGACCATGTGGGCATTCGTATTTCGCCACTTGGTACTTTTAATAATGTCGAAGCTGGCTATAATGAAGATGAAAACATCTGGATGATTGAGCAGATTAATGACCGTGGTTTGATGTATTTACATCTGTCAGAGCCTGATTGGGCAGGTGGCACGCCTTATAACGATGAATTCCGTAAGCACATTCGCCAAGCTTTTAGTCAGACGATTATCGCGGCTGGTGGTTATACTGCTGAAAAAGCAGAGAGAAACATCAAAGCAGGTTATATCGATGCGGTCGCCTTTGGTCGTGACTATATCGCCAACCCTGATCTGGCCGAACGTATCCGCGAAGGCGCTGCGCTAAATGAGCAGCATCCAGAAAGCTTCTACGGCGGCGGTACTGAAGGTTACACCGATTATCCATTTCTAAGCCAAGCATAATGGACTGTCAGCTCGCGTAAATGCTAAGCCGATAAATATCCCTAAAAGGTATATCCATTAAAAAGCCACCTTACTATCAATAGTGAGGTGGCTTTTTTATTGTCAATAATTTGAAGATTTACTATGTTTATTTCTTATGGTTTTTATACTATTCAACAGACCCTATTACTTACCAAAATTCCCTGTTTGATAATCGCGAAAAGTTTGTTTTAGTTCGGCCTGAGTATTCATGACAAACGGCCCATAACTGGCGATAGGTTCGCCAATGGGTTCGCCGCTTAATAGCAGTAATTTAACAGGTGCGACGGTTTTTTCAGTATCAGACGTTGCTGGGTAAGTCAGCTGAATAGTGTCAGTGGCATCGGCAATAAATGAGGCAGACTGTCCTGTTTGTGAATCTATAGTTTGAGAGTTTATAGTGTTTTTGGTAGGTGCTATAAACTGAACCAGTTGACCCGCTGCGATAGAGGTATCATTGACGAGTAGCTCGCCTTCTTGTACCAATAATAAGACATTATGGCTGTTTGACACCTGTAGCGTCGTCGATCCTGCTGCATGCAGCTCGATATCCCATAAATTAATGGGTGTAAAGGTATCGGCTGCTCCAGTTATATCTTGCCACTCACCAGCGATGATAGCCACTTTACCAATGGTTGTTTGAGCAGCCTCACTATCATCTAGCAATTCAATAATCGGCATATCAGTCCGTCTGATGGACTGATATTTTGGCTCAGTCAGCTTGTGGGCGCTTGGTAGGTTTAACCACATTTGCACCATACTAAAGACGCCACCGCGCTGTCCAAATGCCTCAGAGTGGAACTCTTCATGCAAGATACCGCGCCCTGCAGTCATCCATTGCACATCACCTTCGAAGATGATGCCATTACCGCCAGTTGAGTCCCTGTGACTGATTTCACCAGAGTAAGCGATGGTCACGGTCTCGAAGCCTTTGTGTGGATGCTGTCCGACACCGTGAGGCTGCGCTTCATAATTGGGGTTTGGGGCAAAGGTCGTGGGCTTGCCATAGTCCAATAATAAAAATGGGTCAGTGTGGCTATAATTAAAATTGGGATCATCCTCAAGATGATTGACTAAGGTTTTCACATAAAAACCGTCACCGACCCAATGCGGTGCTTTGTCACCATGAATATGTTTAATTGCACGCATTGTTCACCTCGCAAGCCCGTGTTTATGTTTACTATTATAATAATGGTCATCACAGTCAATCGTATATACAACGGATTGACACGTCCCCAGACGATAACTGTCTATCTGGGGTCTATTTAGGGTTTATTTTTAAACTTATCAATAGACCCTATATAAAATCCACTTCTATTAAACCACTTCGCCGCAGACAAAGCCACTGGCCCACGCCCACTGGAAGTTGTAGCCACCGAGCCAACCTGTGACATCCAATACTTCTCCGATAAAGTATAGTCCGTCCTGAAAGCTGCTTTGCATGGTTTTTGACGAGACTTCATTTGTTTTGACACCGCCGCGCGTCACTTCCGCGGTACGATATCCTTCGGTGCCAGACGGCTTAAGCTGCCAGCCATTGAGCGTCGTACCAAGTTCAGTCAGACGCTCGTCCTTAATATTGGCCAGCTCTGTGTCTTTGATATCATCCCACAAGTGCGTTTGTAGCGCTGCCAATAGCTTTTTGGGTAATGCGCTATCGGTGTAATCAGCCAAGACAGTACGAATGAGCTGTCTGGGATGCGATTTTTTATGCGCCAAAAATAGCATTGTCATATCGATATTTGGTAGTAAATTAATGCTAATGGTTTCGCCAATTTGCCAGTAGTTTGAAAGTTGTAGCATAGCAGGACCTGAGAGTCCGCGATGGGTAAACAACACAGGCAGTTTAAAGGAGATGCGCTCATTACTGGCAATGACTGGCAGACTAATACCTGCCAAAGCACGGATGAGCTCGCCCGTTTTATCGGTGAAAGTAAAAGGCACGAGACTGGCATCGGTTGCGACAAGCGTATGCTCGAACTGCTGCGCCAATTCATAACCCAAGCCACTAGCGCCCATCGTTGGGATAGACAGCCCGCCAGTCGCCACCACTAAAGATTCACAGCGGTAGCCTGTTTGCGGCAGCTTGGTTTGATTGCCTGATTCTTTTCTCTCTTGCTTTTCTTTTTTGCTGAGTTGCTTGGTTGTCAGTAATTCAAATCGGGCATTTTTATCATTTTCGATGGCTTGAACGCTTTCAACCTGCGCATTCAGCTTTACTTGCACACCTACCGCGCTACATTCATCCAGCAGCATGGTCAAAATATCTTGTGCAGAGTCATCACAGAATAGCTGACCATGCTCACGCTCGTGGTAAGCAATTTTGTGCGCCTCCACCATACCAATAAATTCCCAACTCGGATAACGACTCAAGGCTGACTTACAGAAATGTTGATTGGCACCAATGAAGTGCTCAGGCTCTACAAAATAATTGGTAAAGTTACAGCGGCCACCACCCGACATGAGGATTTTTTTGCCAGCTTTATTGGCATGGTCTAATACCAGCACGCGGCGACCACGGCGACCCGCAGTAAGCGCACAGTATAACCCTGAAGCGCCTGCACCGATGATGATGACATCGTATTGGCTGTTTGACTTAACGGGTGCCGCTTGGTTTTGCATTTGGCTCATGATAATGACTTATAGGGTAGGTTAAGATAATAGGTTTGGATAAACGATATAAAGTATCTCAATTATACCATGGCAATAATGGAAGTGTTTTTAGGTGAGTAATATAGAGAGCTTTAGTCTGCTTGCTATAAATCATTGAATAACTTTACTTTTTCTATAGACAACAATTGATGATTGGTATAATGTAAAAATATGAATATTATTTGCACCTACTGCTGCCACTTTTGTTACCTATTAGAATTTTAGTCGTTTTTATTTGAAGGAAATGAATTTCTTCAAAAGTAGTTGAGTTAAAAAGCCAGCCGATTGAACGGCTTATTCAAACATTGTCACGGATGACAATGCTAAGACAAAAGGGACTTTATGGATATCCTACAACTGCTCATTAGCGGGATTGCTAATGGCTGTATATATGGGCTGTTAGCGCTCGGTTTTGTACTCATTTACAAAGCCTCAGAGGCAGTGAACTTTGCCCAAGGCGACATGCTTATGCTCGGTGCCTTTTTAGGCATATCTTTCATTAATGCCGATCAGGCAAACTTTCCTTTCTTATTAGGTATCACCTTTGCGGCTATTATCATGGGCGCATTTGGCTACTTACTTGATCGCTTTGTCCTACGTGGTATTTTTGGTCAACCGCAATTTGCGATGGTCATCCTGACCATCTCGCTCGGATTCTTAATGCGTTTTGTCGCTGGTGTCATCTGGGGACATAGCCCAGTGTCACTACAGACACCATTCTCAGGCAAGATGATGGCATTAGGCTCGCTGAGTATCGCCTATGTTGACATCATTATCATCATATCTACTATCGCATTAACCTCCATTTTATACTTCTTTTTTGCCCATACGCGGCTTGGTATTGCGATGCAAGCCAGTAGTCAGAACCAAATGGCCGCCTATTATATGGGTATTCCCGTTAAGCGCGTCAATGGTATCGTTTGGGCATTATCAGGGGTGGTTGCTGCACTTGCCGGCATACTATTTGCCGCCAAAGGCGCGATTGAGCCTTCTGTCGGACTACTGTTCGGTATCAAGGCCTTTGCCGCTGCCGTAATCGGCGGTTTAGGTTCTTTACCGGGGGCGCTTGCAGGTGGACTGTTAGTAGGGGTGATAGAGCCATTTGCTGGTCGCTATCTACCGCTAGGCTTAAGTCAAATTGCGCCTTATGTGGTTATGCTGATCGTACTAATCGTACGTCCAGGCGGTATTTTTTCTCAGGTAAAACAGAAAAAAGTATAGAAGTTTTGAGTCAAGGATGACTAAAATATTTCAAGGATGAGTACTGCCCATGAAAGCCCAGTTTAAACACAGTTACGATCAAGATATCAATATCTTCGATGACAAGCGCCAACTCATAAAGTATGGCGTACTCCTCTTACTCCTCTTAATGGCACCTTGGCTGCTGAGTAACTATTATATTAGTGAGCTCAGTGCCATATTGATCTGGTCTATCTCTGGACTGGGTCTGATGCTCTTGACGGGTCACACCGGACAAGTCAGCTTAGGTCACGCCGCCTTTATGGCGATAGGTGCCTTTAGCCACATGGCACTGATGGCTCGAGGGTGGAATTTTTTCCCTGCCTTGATTGCCTGCGCGCTCATCACTGGAGTCATCGGCGCTATCATTGCCAGACCAATCTTGAGAACCAGCGGTATCTATTTAGCCATCGCGACTTTGGCGCTTAGTATTATCGTCGAAGACATCGCTATCGTGGCTGAGCCTATTACTGGCGGCATCTCTGGTACCTTTGCTTCTCCCATTAATCTCTTTGGCTACACTATCGATCGCTACATCACGCCAAAGGCCTTTTATTACTTGTGCCTCGTGCTAGTAGTGTTGGTGACCTTAGGTTATATCAATTTACTCAGAAGCGGCACAGGGCGCTCGTTCCTAGCCATTAGAGACAGCGAAGTCTCCGCCCGCGCGCTTGGCGTCAATGTCCCGCAAGCCAAAACGCTCGCTTTTAGCATATCTTGTGCGATTACCGCTATTGGCGGCGCTATGTACGGGCATTTTGTGCAAGCAGTCAACTATGAGAGCTTCACCGTTATCATCTCTATAACCATACTATTGCAGATTGTCATCGGCGGTTTAGGATCGATACATGGTGCGTTTTTTGGTGCTATCGTCGTTGTACTATTGCCACAAGTGATTGCTATCTTAGGCGATGTCATCGGTCAAAGTACGGGCTCTAATATCACCAGTATTCCTGGTATTGATACGGCGCTATTTGCCTTAGTCATTGTCATCATGATCATCTATGAGCCACGCGGTATATACGGTATTTGGATAAAGATACGGACTTGGTTTCAGATGTTTCCGTTATATCGAAAAGGACTATTTCGTCGTTCCAAAACTTATCTTAAAACGGAGCGTATGCGATGAGCTTATTGAAAGTTGACTCCTTATCTATCGCGTTTGGTGGTGTAAAAGCCGTTGATAACATTAGCTTTGAGGTACAGGAGGGCGAGGTATTCACGATCGTAGGGCCTAATGGCGCTGGTAAATCAACGATTTTTAACTTAATCAGTCGCTTGTACGAGCCGCTCAGTGGTCGTATTACCTTTGATGAGAATGATATTACCAAGCTACCCGCTCACGATATCGCAAAACTGGGTATCGCCCGTACGTTTCAAAACATCGAGTTGTTTGATCACTCAAGCGTGTTACAGAATCTGCTTATCGGTCGACATTCACAGCGCAATACGTCATGGATACAGGACTTATTATTTCTACCAAAAGTGCGCCGTAGCGAGCGCGAGCATCGTCTGCAAGTTGAGAAAATTATAGATTTTTTAGAGTTAGCCCCTTATCGAGATAAGCTGATCGCAGGTTTGCCTTATGGCATTAGAAAAGTAGTCGAGATTGCGCGCGCACTAGCGGCTAACCCAAAGCTTATTTTGCTCGATGAGCCTGCCTCTGGTCTCAGCGTGGAGGAAACATCCGAGATGGCATGGTGGATCGAAGACATGCAAAAAGATCTTGGCCTGACTATCTTGATGGTAGAGCATGACATGAGTCTTGTGAATCGGGTGTCCGATCGAGTATTGGCCGTCGCTGAAGGTAAGTTTTTGGCTCAGGGCACGGCAGCTGAGGTGCAAGCCAATCCACAGGTTATTGAAGCCTATCTTGGACAGGAGAGTGTGTAATGTCAGCTATTAAAAAATCACTATCCTCTGCCGCGCCCGCCACTGAAATGAATTTGGTCGACTCTGAAGTAAAGAACAACGTGCTTGAAGTGCGAAATCTAGAATCCGCTTATGGTCCGGTTATGGCATTGAGGGGAGTGAGTCTAGAGGTGCCCGAAGGTAAAGTCGTCACTATTTTGGGCGCGAATGGTGCGGGCAAGACGACGTTAATGAAGACCATCTCGGGTGTTATCAATCCTCGCAAGGGCGCAGTATGGTTCCACGGTGAGCGTATCGATGGCACTGAACCTGATCGCTTGGTCAAAAAAGGACTGTCGCACGTACCCGAAGGGCGCGAGGTATTTCCGTTCTTGAACGTCGCCGAAAATTTGGCGATGGGCGCTTATACTCGGCGTGACAAGTCTGAGATACAGCGTGATGTTGAGATGATATATGAGTATTTTCCTATCCTAAAAGATCGCCGTACACAAGCAGCGGGCACGATGTCCGGTGGTCAGCAGCAGATGCTCGCTATCGGTCGCGGGCTAATGTCACGACCCTCTCTCATGTTACTTGATGAGCCGTCTCTTGGACTGTCTCCCTTATTGGTACAGGAGATATTTGCGATTATTCGCAGGCTTAATAAAGAGCAGGGCGTCACGATTCTACTGGTTGAACAAAACGCCAGAGTTGCCTTGGCAGCAGCGGATTACGGTTATGTGTTAGAGACAGGGCGTATTGTCATGGCAGGCTCAGCGGACAAACTGATGCACTCTGATGATATTAAAGAGTTCTATCTGGGACAAACCAAAGACAACACTGCGGAAGCCACTCGGTGGAAACGCAAAAAGACTTGGCGATAATAATCATGACGACCTCTATTGATATTCATACTGAAAACAATACTTCACTTTTTCCTGCGGATAAGACGAATACATCTGCCACGCCAGTATCGTCTCACGATTACTCCGACAATCATGATGATGAAACTGGTCAACAGATACGCAATGCGCCTTTCGATCATCCACTTCAAATCCTAGAAGGGTGCGATACGCTGAGCAAACTTTGGCGACAAGTTTGCTTGAGCCGAGGCGACAAGATTGCTCATCGCGAAAAGAGCTTTGGTATTTGGCAGAGTTACAGTTGGCTAGACTATTATCATCATGGCTGTGATATCGGCATGGCACTCGTCGAGCTTGGTCTGAGTAAAGGCGATACCGTTTCTATCTTGAGCGAAGACAATAAAGAATGGCTCTATTGTGATATGGGCATCTGCGCTGTAGGTGGCATACCCAACGGTGTCTATACGACCGACAGTCCCGAGCAGCTTGCCTATATATTAAGTGATAGCCATTCTAAGTTTCTGATCGTAGAAAACGATGAGCAATTGCATAAGTTTTTAGAGATTCGTGAACAAACGCCTAACATTAAAAAAGTCATTGTCTTTGAGCGTAAAGGTTTGCGTAGCCTAGATGATGATCAGGTTATGTTCTTAGATGATCTATATACGATCGGTCGGACTATTGAAAACGTAAGAGAGCGTTTTGGCGATTATATCGATCAAGGTACAGCGAACGATATACGCACCTTAATCTATACTTCTGGCACGACAGGCAACCCAAAAGGTGCGATTTTAACGCATGCCAATGTCCTCTTTGAGCTAAAAACAAGCATTGATATCCTACCTATATTGCCCACTGATGAGCAGCTGTGTTTTCTACCATTGTGCCATGTGCTTGAGCGTCTGACGTCAGTGGATCTGCCCATTCATCGAGGCTGTATTGTCAACTTTGCTGAGAGCACAGAGACGGTATTTGAGAATATGAAAGAAGTCTCGCCTGATACCTTTACCGCTGTGCCTAGATTGTGGGAAAAAATGTATGCCTCCATCAGTAATATGCGTAGTGATGCCAGTGCGCTTAATGGCTGGGCATTTGATCAGGCCATAAAAGCAGGTCATGACCACGCTGATATCGTGATGGCAGGCAATACGCCCACGACAGGTCAACGACTGCGTTACGAGTTTTGGAACAAGCTGGTGCTATATAAAATTCGTGACCTGATAGGCATGAGTAATATTCGCCGTGCCACCACTGGGGCCGCGCCCATCTCGCTAGATATTATCCGCTGGTTTCATGCGATAGGCGTGCCTATCTATGAAGGCTATGGCATGACTGAAAGTGCGGGTGTGATATCGGTCAATACGCCTGAAGCACAGATGGCTGGTAGCGTAGGTAAGGCATTACCCGATTCTGAAGTCCGTATCGCCGACAACGGCGAGATACTCGTAAAAGGGGCGAACGTGTTTGCAGGCTACTGGAACAAGCCCGAAAAAACCGCTGAGGACTTACGGGATGGCTGGCTACATACTGGCGATGTTGGCGAGATAAAAGACGGCTATATATTCATTACGGGCCGCATCAAGGACATCATTATCACCGCAGGTGGCAAAAACGTCACACCCGCTGCGATTGAGAGCAAGCTTAAATTCTCGCCTTATATCTCAGATGCCGTCATCATCGGCGATAGACGCAAATATCTGACCTGCCTGATTATGATAGATCAGGAGAATGTCGAAAAGTTTGCGCAAGACAATCAGGTAATGTTCTCAGATTTTCGCTCGCTGTGTCATGCGCCAGAAGTCATCGCCTTGATAGATGAGGTCATACAGTCTACCAATCAGACGTTAGCACAGGTGGAAACCATCAAGCACTTTAGGCTTATTGATGTGCTGCTCAGTCCTGAAGATGACGAATTGACTGCGACCATGAAATTGAAAAGAAGTTTGGTTGAGAAAAAGCATCACGCTCTTATCGACTCTATGTACTGATCTGGGGCTTGTCATCAATTAGCACCGTTCAGATTTTTTGACGTTATCTCAACCTTGAAAGTATCAATCTTAAAAGTATCAGCCTCAAAAGTATCAACCTTGAAAGCATCAAACTAACAGCGACTGAAGTCGCAAGGAGAAAGGCAATGAAATGGACATTCAAGACGACGCTACTGGCACTATCTGTCGGTACGATAGGTTTAGTAGGGTGTAGCAATTCAGAAACGCCCGCCGCAGCTGGTACAGATACTGAAACCGCTTCAACGAGTGATATGCCGGTACAAGGTGTTACGGATACCGAGATTCTATTGGGCGGTGCGAATGATCTATCAGGTCCGTTTGCAGGATTCGGTAATCCTGCGGTCGCGGGTGCCAATATGTATTTCGATGAGGTAAATGCGGCAGGCGGCGTTAACGGTCGAATGATTCGTTACGTCGTCGAGGACCATTCTTATCAAGTACCAAAGGCGGTACAGGCTGCTAATAAGCTCGTTAGCCGCGATAAAGTATTTGGTATGCTGATGTCGCTTGGTACGCCGCATAACTTAGCGAGTTTCCCTATTATGGATCGCGCGAATGTCCCCAATATTATGCCGATCACTTTTGCAAAACCTATGCAAGAAGAAGGGGCTTTCAATCGCCGTTATACGATGGGTAGTACGTATTACGACTCTATGAAAATGGGTATGGAATATTTGATTGCCGAAAATGATATTAAAAATTTATGCGTCATGTATATCCCCTCAGACTATGGTGAAGAGACCAATGAGGCAGCTAAGGATATCAGCGATAACAACCCTAACGTCACGTTAGTTCAGGCCAGCTCACATCGTCCTGATGAAACAGACTTTGCTGGTGCAATTGCCAAATTAAAAGAAGCCAATTGCGAGTTAATCGGCCTATCTCTTACGATACGCGGCGCTATTACTGCGGTAGGGACAGCGAACGCTATGGGCTGGACTGACGTGAAATTCATCGCTCCTGCAACGGGTTTCCATCCCGCAGTGGCTGAGGCACCGGGCGGCGCTAGTGAAGGTCTATATGCGGTTTCTTACTATAACGATTTGGCTTTGAGAGCGAATGAGCCTGAGACCAAAGCCTTTATTGAAAAGTATAAAAAAGTCACAGGGGAAGATGTATCAGCAGGTGCTATCCTTGGCTATACTTCAGCCAGAATCACTGTTGAAGGACTCAAAGCTGCTGGCAAAGATTTGAATGCCGATACTTTTAATACCGGTATGGAAACCGTTAGTTTTGTAGATGGCATCACAGGATCTACTATTGCTATTACTCCTGAAAGCCATGTCGCCTTTAACGATGTTTACTTATCGCAAGTACAAAGCGGCGCATGGAAAACCGTTAAACAGCTCAAATAAGTACGCATTATTAATTTAGTGAAATTTTGATAGCAGCAAGCCATACATAAGTATGGCTTGTATCGTTTATAAACTTTGTGTTTGATTATAGTCAATCCTCTATAAATTGGATACGGTGTCAGTCTCGCTTAGTCTACTATTTGTAGTACTTTCACTCGGCTTCCTTGTATCCAAATTATACTGAACCGACTATAGTCTCATTTTATATTTTAACTACTTTATAGCTTTTTATGAGTTTAAAATCCGTACTTAACACAAAATAAGCCACTAGCTACCGATAATAAAAATTAACTAGGATGACAAATTAGTCGCTTTATAAGGATGAGACTATCTGTGCCTAAGTATACAGATGTACAGCGAAATTGTTATGATTGACTGTTGATGCCTTGCAACCGTTGCGCTTATTTGTCAAACTATCATGAAGTGTCACACATTATGGAAGATGACTCTTATTGCCCGTATAGATGGTCGTTATAGACGATTATTTATATAGGTCATAATAATTAAAAAGGATGAACACTATGACCCAGAAATCATTTCCTATCGCCGCCGACTTCATGGCTGCTGCCAATACCACGCCTGAGCAGTACCTCAAAGACTACGAACACTCTATCGAATCAACTGAGACAAGTGATGCTTTTTGGGCGAAGCGTGCTGAGCTAATCGATTGGATCAAAAAACCCACCAAAATCAGCAACGTCAATTATGATCTAGATGATTTCCATATTAAGTGGTTCGAAGATGGTGAACTGAATATCTCCGTCAATTGCCTTGATCGACATATGAAAAAAAGCCCTTACAAGCCCGCCATCATATGGGAGGGCGATCATCCCTCACTACATAAAATTATCTCTTTTAAAGAGCTATATGAATCAGTCTGTCGTCTAGGCAATGCACTGCGTAAGCTTGGGGTCGGAAAAGGCGATCGCGTCACGCTATATATGCCGATGATACCAGAAGCCATGATAGCGATGCTGGCATGTGCGCGTATTGGCGCGGTGCATTCAGTGGTCTTTGGTGGGTTCTCTGCGGAGAGCTTGGGCAATCGCTTAATCGATAGCCGCTCAAAAGTCGTCATTACTGCTGATGAAGGCCTGCGTGGTGGCAAGCATACACCGCTCAAAGCCAATGTCGATCACGCGTTAGATATAGATGGCACGGACAGTGTAGAAAAAGTCATCGTCGTCCATCGCACGGGTAGTGCCATACCGATGAGCGGTCGCCGTGATGTCTGGTATCACAACCTGATAGACGGTGAATCAGAGCACTGCGAGCCTGAAGTCATGAATGCCGAAGATCCGCTGTTTTTATTATATACCTCTGGTTCAACGGGTAAGCCCAAAGGAGTACTGCATACCACCGGCGGCTATATCACCTATGCACTCTCTACCTTTCGTGATGTTTTTGATATCAAAGAAGACGATGTGTATTGGTGTACGGCAGATGTGGGCTGGATTACTGGTCACACATACTCAACTTATGCACCGCTTGCCAATGGCACAACGACAGTCATGTTCGAGGGTGTGCCAGAATATCCAACGTGGGCGCGCATCGGTCATATCGTCGACAAGCATGACATTACGATTTTATACACCGCACCGACAGCGATTCGCGCGATGATGAAAGAGGGTGATGCTTTTGTACGAGAATCAGATCGTTCAAGCCTACGCTTGCTTGGTTCGGTTGGAGAGCCTATCAATCCAGAAGCATGGGACTGGTACTATAATGTCGTTGGTGATGGCAAATGTCCAATCGTCGATACGTGGTGGCAAACCGAGACTGGCGGTATTTTGATGGCACCTATTCCAGGCACCGTTGATCTCAAGCCAGGTGCAGCGATGACGCCACTATACGGTATCAAACCAGAGATTATCGATGGTGATGGTGCGGTACTAGAAGGCGCTGCAGAAGGAAATTTGGCGATTAACAGTAGCTGGCCGGGGCAAATGCGTACCATTTATAATGACCACACACGCTTTTTGAAGACCTACTTTAGTGATTACCCAGGTTTTTACTTCACCGGTGATGGTGCCCAGCGCGATGAAGATGGCCATTATTGGATCACAGGCCGCGTCGATGATGTACTCAACGTTGCCGGACATCGTTTGGGCACTGCGGAGATTGAGAGCGCGGTGGTCGCTCATCCTGCTACTGCTGAGGCCGCTATCGTCGGTATGCCGCATGAGATTCGCGGTACAGGTATCTGCGCTTTTATCATCCTGAAATCTGGTGAAGAAAAAACAGACGCACTCAAAGCTGAGCTAAAACGTCATGTGCGCACTGAAATTGGCCCAATTGCCACTTTAGATGCCATCTATATGGTTGATGCGCTACCAAAGACGCGCTCAGGAAAAATCATGCGCCGTATTTTGCGTAACCTTGCGGCGGGACAGTATGTTGGATTGGGTGATTTGTCTACGCTTGCAGACAGCTCAGTGATCAATCAGTTGGTCGATGTGGTCAAAGCTGGTCGCGCAGAGAAGGCTGGTTAATAGCGTTAACAATGGTGGTTTAACACTAGCTATTTTTGTTCGTCTATCACCGCTAAATAAAAGCCATGTTATCGAGGGTAGCATGGCTTTTTTACGGAGATAATATTGATATTGAAGCCTTTCAAAGGTTAAATATGATTGATAGACATATTATTCAAAATATCCCTGCCATTGTTATGTAGTCAGTGCAAAGTAATATCGATATCAGCAGTATCGTAGCGTTCTTGGGGTATTTTGACTAGTTTTAGGATATTTTGAATATAAGTCTTTTTTTATCAAATAATTTACAAGGTCTACTGTCATTATGACTGATCACACTTTACTCTCAACTGATGAATCTCTCCCAAAAATAGCCATCATCGGTGGTGGTTTGACAGGATTGTTGACCGCCACATTACTAGAGCGTGCCTTTATTCAAAGCACAGACATTCAAAGCACAGACCAATCCTCTATACCGCAAATAACCATTTTTGAAAAGTCACGCAGTGTAGGGCGCTTAGCCACCCGTTATCGTACTGATAGTCAAACTGGTAAAAATTGGCAATGGGCATTTGGGGCGCAGTTTTTTACCGCAAAAACGCCTAGCTTTCAGCAGTTTATTGCACCTTGGCTTGAGACTGATTTGTTACAACCATGGTGTGCTGAGGTGGTTGAGTTAACGGCAGCTAATGACAATACTGAGTCATCTGATATACAGCACAAAGATGAATGGGGTACTGCCCAAGCTCGCTACATCAGTACGCCAAAAATGACCAGTTGGGGGCGCGCATTAGCCGATGATTTGCAACATACCAATATAAAATTCAAAACTCGCGTCGCACCCCTTGCGCAATATCCCCAAAACCAAACCGATGACAAGACTGAGCTGTTCGATGAGTCTGGCAACAGTCTCGGCTGCTTTGATTGGGTAATTTGTACCGCGCCAAATGGTCAAGCGCTAGAGCTGATGGCAGAGAGCGGTTTTACGGAATCAGCCAACATCGCCAAGCCAAAAATGCAGGCATGTTATACCTTAATGTTAGGCTGGGATGAGGTGCAATCATTACCTGCAACATTGACCAGTCAAACACCATCAAGGTGGGACGTGGCTTACGTAAATAATTCACCATTAGACAGAATATTCATCGAGCATCAAAAGCCTGCTCATAACGACTTGCTGCCCAGTGTCACCATTCATGCGCGTAACGACTGGTCAGAGACACACGTTGATGACGACATCGACACCATAACAGAGCAGTTATTGCAAGCCGCGCAGCACGCGCTGCATTGGGATGATGAGACAGCACCACGCCAAGTAGACTGCCATCGCTGGCGTTATGCAGCAACGATTGTCGATAATAACGAGGCACTGGGTATCTTGGTCGATCCACAACATCAATGGGTTGTCAGTGGTGACTGGTGCGGACAGGGCAATATAGAAAGCTGTTATCAAATGGCAGTAGAAACGGTTCAGGCAATCAAGCAATTAACATAATGATGAGCAAGATATCGTGACATCGTCAATTCTATATCAATTAAATACGGTGTCAGGCTCATTTAGCCTACTATTTGTCGTGCTTTTAATCGTCTTGCTTGTTTCTTCATTTTACAATTCTCAGCACCTTTTTAAGTTGAAAAGTAAAAAGGCTAACGTAACGACGTTATTCATAGCCTTTTTAGCTATACCAAGGATTTACAGACAAAAAAAGAGCCCACAGAGGAGGTGCTGTGGGCTGAGGAAAACTGATCGTGTAGATTGACTACAGGGCAGTGATGATGACTTATTATTATTGGTTTTCTTTGCTATTGTTTAACTAAGATTAGGGTAATAATGGAGAATTCAATGGGTGCATATATTTGCTTACAACTTTAAGTGTACAACTGTTTTATTACCTTCGCTATCATAGCGCAAATAGTTCTCATTTGGTTATTTCAGTTACATGACATTACGTTTCTCGGTATTCTCATCCCTTGCTATGCGTTGAGCAATTATTGCTGAACGAGGAATTTGGTTTAGCAAATTGCAGGTGTTTACGACGTGTGAGTGTGGTATAAAATAGACAGCGCTATCACTATTTCAGCAGTGGATAGTCAAGATTGATGTATTGAGATAAAAGTAATGGCTGTCTTTAAGTACGAGCAGTAAAACAATACATCAAGAGATGGCATGACGACGTGCTGGAAAAATGCTAAGCTATCCGCCATTATTATGTCTCTATTAAACTGGGTTTGCCATGACTGAGAATACGCAAGTGCATACGCAGGAGCCGTCAAGTACACAAAATACCAAAAGTATTTTTAACTTGCCCAATAACCTTACTATCGCGCGTATCCTAATGATTCCGCTGTTTGTGGCGATTGCCTATTGGCCACCAGCCATGGGTATCGGGATGCCAGCCATTTCAGATAATGTGATTGCCCGAGTTGGCATGAGTGAATTCAGCGACAGCTTATTGCGGCACTTGTTACTGACTGGTGTGTTTATCATCGCGGCGATTACCGACTGGTTGGATGGCTACTTTGCGCGGAAGCTCAATGTTATGTCGGCGTTTGGGCGTTTTTTAGATCCCGTTGCGGACAAGCTCATGGTCGCCGCTGCGTTGATTATATTGGTTCAGTGGCATCCCAACATCATTATGGCGATAGCAGCGATTGTGATTATCTCGCGTGAAATCGCGGTATCAGCGCTGCGTGAGTGGATGGCAGAATTGGGTAAAAGTACCAGTGTCGCCGTGTCCTATGTCGGCAAGCTAAAAACGACCTTTCAGATGGTAGCTATTACGGTGTTACTGCTCAACTGGGAATCGCTCGAAATGATTGGCTATGTATTGATGGTCGCTGCTGTGATACTGACGTTGTGGTCTATGATGATTTATTTAAAAGCTGCTTGGCCATACCTCAAGCAAAGCGGTTAAGTTCATAACCTTAGTATCAAAAACATAAATGTTAGACAACAAAAAACGCCAGTCGCATTAGCCACTGGCGTTTTTGTATTCTACTATTCTACTTTTAAATAACGGTTTCTTATAACGTTACTAATTTTTATAAAGTCACTGAGTTATTTTCGCCCAGATTGGTCGCTTTTTTGCCATCCATTACGGCAGCGGTGGTCATCTTAAACATATTGACCACTGAGCTACCGCTCAACCAATATTCGGCACCATGTGGTACGACTTTGATTAGCTGGACGTTTGGATCTTCTTTACCTTGCTCGTAGAATGCATTGTAGATTGGCGACCATAGCTCATCGAGCTTCTCTTGGTCTTCTACCAACTCTGCTTTACCATTGATTGAGACATAGTCTTTTGCATCTTGGCTGACATAGGCCAAGTTCACTTGTGGGTCTTTCTGGATATCGCTGACGGTTTCAGTACTCTTATCACCGATGAACCAAATCTCTTTTGCGCCGATGCTCGTCTCGCTCGTTGTCATTGGGCAGGCATGTAGATGGCCTTCGTGAGTGCGAGTCGTCATCATGGCAAATTTCACTTCTTTTACCAAAGCTTGTACTTTATCGATATGGTCTTGTCTACTCATAGGGGATTTCCTTTTCTTTATAGTTAATTGTTTATAGTAGTTTTTATTTGGGCAAAGTGTATTTGAAATATCAAAAACAATAATCGTCCCAACAACTGGAACTAGAATACCGAGTTGTGACCACACATTTATATAGGCGACCAGTAATGCGATGTGAGTGTTTGTAAGGAGTATGAGGGTTAGGTAAAAAGTGTGACGCTGTGTATTTTTGCTGTCTGATTATCCAGTACAAAGTTGAAAGGGTAGCGATTAGGCCTTAGCGCAAGCTTGCTATTCTGTAAATATCTGATAGCAGAAGAGCGCAACCTATCAGCAATTTATCTTGGTTTAGACCTGCTTATTACAGGGCTTCTTGTTATAATACGCAGACCATTTACTTAGCATGGCAGAGATGCCTTGATCTTACGGATTATGCCTTTATGATGACCATCGCCGGACAACCGTTTCTTACCGATTTTCAGACGCAGCAACTCATCAGTCAGTTCCAGCAAAAAACCGAGCTCAATGTCAGTCAAATAAGTACCCAGCAAGTGTATGTGCTATCACGCAAGCTCGAAGGTGATGAACATAAAAAGGCGTTAGACCTACTCGCTGTTGACAGTGCGACAGTGCTGACTGGTACGCAGGACAATCAAATACAAGTCATCGTTGGTCCACGTTTTGGCACGATTTCGCCATGGGCAAGTAAAGCGACTGATATTTTTAATAACTGTGAAATTGAGCTCAACCGTGTTGAGCGTGTGGTTGTTTATACCCTAACAATCGATGGTGAAGTGGGCGAAAAACTACCAGTAGACGCTGAGCAGTTGTTGTTTGACCGTATGACGCAGAGCTTGGTTTATGATTTGAATGATTTGAACAAATTGTTTGATGATGAGCAACCAGCATCATTGAATCATATTGATGTCATCGGACAAGGTCAGTCAGCATTAGAGTCTGCCAATACCCAGTTTGGTTTTGCATTATCAAGTGAAGACATTGATTATTTGATGAATGCGTATGTCAATGAGCTAAAGCGCAATCCAACTGACGTTGAGCTGATGATGTTTGCACAGGCAAACTCAGAGCATTGCCGTCATAAGATTTTCAATGCTGAGTGGACGGTTGATGGTATTGTGGCGCCAAAGTCATTGTTCCAAATGATTAAGAATACTTACCAGTCGAATCCACAAGGTATCTTATCTGCCTATAAAGACAACGCTGCGGTGATGGCAGGGTCTGACGGTATGCGTTTCTACCCGATTCCGACTGACGCGATGGACGTAAACTCTGCCCATCCTTATGACTTCCATCAAGAAGAGATCGACATTCTGATGAAAGTCGAAACGCATAACCATCCAACCGCCATCGCCCCTTATGCAGGTGCTGCGACAGGTGCTGGTGGTGAGATTCGTGATGAAGGCGCAACAGGTCGTGGCGGTAAGCCAAAAGCAGGTCTAACAGGATTTCACGTATCACACCTACATATCCCAGAGCTCGCTGAAAAATGGGAGCAGTCAGGTCAATTGAGTACTCAGGCTTATGGCACGCCAGATCGTATGGCAACCAGTCTTGAGATTATGACTGAAGCACCACTCGGTTCAGCCAACTTCTCAAACGAGTTTGGTCGTCCTAACCTATGCGGTTATTTCCGTAGTTTTCAGCTTGATACGTCAGCGGCAAAAGACGGCAGCGAAATGCGCGGCTATCATAAGCCAATCATGCTGGCAGGTGGTTATGGCAATATCAAACGCAACCTCATTGAAAAAAACGCCATTCAACAAGGTGATTTATTAATCGTCCTTGGTGGCCCTGCCATGCAGATTGGTCTGGGCGGTGGTGCAGCGTCTTCAGTTGATAGTGGCTCACTTGATGAAGGCTTGGACTTTGCCTCAGTTCAGCGCGATAATGCTGAGATGGAGCGTCGTTGCCAAGAAGTGATGGATCGCTGCTGGGCACTAGCGGGTAATGATGTCGATGCGAGCAATAATGGCAAAGACGGCAACCCTATCGTGTCATTGCATGACGTGGGCGCTGGCGGTATCTCTAATGCGATGCCAGAGTTGGTCAATGACCACGAGATGGGCGCGGTGCTAAACCTGCGTAAAATTCCTTCGTTAGAAGCTGGCATGTCACCAATGGCCATCTGGTCAAACGAAGCGCAAGAGCGTTATGTCCTCGCGATTCGCCCAGAAAGCGAAGCCCAATTCGATGCCATCTGTGCGCGTGAGCGTTGCCCGTATGCCATCTTGGGATCAGCTACAGATGTGCGTCAGCTAGTCGTTGACGATACGCTATTGGATGAGCAGCCAGTTGATATGCCGATGCAAGTATTGCTCGGTGGCACGCCGAAGATGAAGCGTAGCTTTGAGCGTTCTGATAGCACGTTGCCAGCATTAGAGCTGGGCGATGTGAACCTAGCCGAATCAATCACTGATGTGTTGCGTCATCCAACGGTCGCTAGCAAATCATTCTTGATCAGCATTGGTGACCGTTCTATCACGGGTATGGTCGTGCGTGATCAGTATGTGGGTCGCTATCAAGTGCCCGTATCGGATTGTGCGGTGACGGCATCAGGCTTGATTGCGCTAGATGGTCAGGTGATGAGCGGTGAAGCGATGAGTATCGGTGAGCGTACACCAGTTGCGTTAATTAGCCCACAAGCGTCAGCACGACTTGCAATTGGTGAAGCGATCACCAACATCGCTGGTGCGCGTATTGCTCAGTTGTCTGATATCACGATGTCAGCGAACTGGATGGCAGCCTGTGGTGATGATGCAGAAGATGCTGCATTGTTTGACGCGGTATATACAGTCGGCGAAGAGCTGTGCCCAGCACTGGGTATCGCGATTCCAGTCGGTAAAGACTCGCTATCGATGCGTGCCAACTGGACTGACAACGACAATGGCGACAGTCAAGACAAATCAGTCGTATCACCAATGAGCTTGGTGATTACTGCCTTTGCTCCTGTGGTTGATGTCGCAAAAACGCTAACCCCTGAGCTAATCAATGGCGATAGCGCGTTCTACCGTATTGACTTATCTAAAGGCAAGCTACGTCTAGGTGGTTCAATTCTTGCGCAGACGCTTAGCCAATTAGGTAACGACTGCCCAGATTTGGCGCAGCCAAGCGATTTGGTCGACTTCTTTAACTTTGTCCAAGCGGGTAACGCGCAAGGCGTCATCAGCGCCTATCACGATATCGGTGATGGCGGTCTACTAGCGACTATCGCTGAGATGCAGTTCACCAGCCGTCAAGGTATCAAGCTGTCATTGACGGATGATAACTTACTCGGTCAACTGTTCAGTGAAGAATTGGGTGCGGTCATCCAAGTATTGCCAGAAAACGTCGCTGCTCTCATGCAATTGGCAGAAGAGTTTAACGTTGCTGACATGCTGAGCCTCGTTGGTCAAAGCTCGGAAGAAGACAGCTTACTTATCCAAACGCCAACGCTCATGGGTGCCGACACTTTACGCTTTAGCCGTACTGAATTGCAGCAAGCTTGGACGCAGGTCAGCTATCAAATCGCGCGTCGCCGTGATAATCCAGCGTGCGTACAGCAAGAGTATGACTTGATTGCTGATGCGAGCCATAAAGGCCTAATCGCTGCGCCAAACTTTGATCTCAATCAAAAAGTTGAAGAGCCTTACCTCAACAGTCGCGAGAACAAACCAAGAGTCGCAATCCTCCGAGAGCAAGGCGTCAACGGTCAGACAGAGATGGCAGCAGGCTTTACCCAAGCTGGCTTTGAAGCAGTCGATGTACACATGAGCGATCTACTCAGTGGTCGCATCAATCTACGTGACTTCGACGGTCTGGTCGCTTGTGGTGGCTTTAGTTATGGTGACGTACTCGGCGCAGGCTCTGGCTGGGCAAACTCTATCTTGTTCCATGACGAGCTACGCATGCAGTTTGTCCGCTTCTTTGCCCGTCCTGATACCTTCTCATTAGGTGTCTGTAACGGTTGTCAGATGATGGCTCAGTTAAAAGACCTCATCCCAGGTGCAGACAACTTCCCACGCTTCATCGCCAACCAATCGGCTCGTTTTGAAGCGCGTACGGTCAACGTAAAAGTTGAGCGTACCAAGTCTATCCTGTTCAAAGGCATGCAAGACAGCATCTTGCCAATCGCTGTGGCGCATGGTGAAGGCTATGCCACACTAGACAACAACGAAATCGACGGTATGGCAAAACACGGTCAACTTGCGATGCGTTATGTCGATAGCCAAGGTCATCCAACCGAGACTTATCCGCTCAATCCAAACGGTTCTGTCGGCGGTGTCACGGGTCTGTGTAGCACTGATGGTCGCGTCACTATCATGATGCCGCATCCTGAGCGTAACCTAAAAGCCTATAACCACAGCTGGAAACCAGAAGAGTGGGATGAGGACGGCGCGTGGATGCGTATGTTCCGCAATGCCCGAGCTTGGTTGCGCTAGTCGCTACTCAGACCTCTAGTAATTGCTTATAGTTTTAGATAGCTGTTTTTTAAAATAAGAAGGTGGGCTTAGGCTCACCTTTTTTGTGTTTAAGATTTGAGTGTTTGGAGAAGGGCTAGCGTTTATACCGTGTTTTCACAAGTATAGGTGGTGACACCCATGCTAAAATTGCGGTTAACAAAGATTAAAATCAGGCAAAATAAGGAATAAGAAAATGTCAGGAATTATAGATATAAACGAGCTATTGGGTTCTATGCAACCAGCATTGATTGA
Organism: Psychrobacter glaciei; assembly: GCF_014652895.1. Lineage (GTDB taxonomy): Bacteria > Pseudomonadota > Gammaproteobacteria > Pseudomonadales > Moraxellaceae > Psychrobacter > Psychrobacter glaciei. The sequence goes on along the minus strand of NZ_BMZR01000002.1, from coordinate 296,712 downwards.
TGAATTATTCGTGTTTTGTACCGTAAAAGGTCAACTGGCTGAATACGTAAACCTAGCGCCAATAGCGACATTTGTGGAGACAGAAGGGCTGACTCTGGTTTTGACAAAAGACAAAGCTGATGAGACAGATTTGCATTACGAGGGCGTGTTTCGGCAAATCACTCTGATGGTGCATTCAAGTTTAGAAGCGGTAGGTCTAACCGCGGCAGTAGCAACCAAACTGACCTCAAAAGGTATCAGTGCCAATGTGATCGCTGCCTACTATCATGACCATATATTTGTGTCGGATGATAAGGCGGAGCAGGCGATATCTGCGTTAAAAGAGCTGAATGATATATAACGTTTTTTGACGCCTTCAGTTGCTTCGTTAAGATTAACTGAGTTAGTTTGCAATACTGCTTTAGACAGCTATTTTCTAAAATAAAAAGGTGGGCTTAGGCTCACCTTTTTGGTGTTTAAGAAGTGGGGAATTATTCCTGAGAGGCTTTAAAAAATTGCACTGCAGTTTTAGCTTCGTAAGTGAAAATTCCTTAAAGAGAATTTTCTCTACCGTTGATATCTGCCAGTCTGGGCTAAAACGTACTTTCTAAGAACCATTTTGTAATAAATTAATCTGAGATTTAATTGGAATCGGTGCGTTGGGTGCATCCTAGAGACCGAAGACAGATAGATTTGAATAAGTATTTATTTAAATTATAATTAAGAATTTTGATTTTTCGCTCGTATTTGGAATCCATTGCATAGTGGAAAAATCTGAATCAACTATATAATCTTCTATTAAAACTTCTTCATGAAGAAACTCAACTTCATTTTTAGTTTGTTCAGCTAATTCTTTTACTTTCGATAGATACGGATAGCCATATACTGATTCATAACCGCTAAGAAATTGCTCTGAATCTCTGAATTCCCGAAACAATGGCCAGTCGTGATATGCAATTTCAATTACTAACTCACCCACTTTTCCTATTTTATTCATAATTTCTTGTGCTTCATCATATTCATAATTTATAACTGTGTAAGCTAGTTTGAAATCAAGAAGCGTTGCAGACCAGTCTTTCGTATCGAGTAGACTTTTAGCCTCTTTTTTCTTGTCTATTGCATTTAGAGCAATAGCATGGTTAATTAAAAACATTCTTTCCATTGATTCTGTTGAATTATTTCGTAGATTCTGTGCAAAATTACCAATCGTAATAGCATTCAACCATTCTTCTTCATGTAGAAAGTCGAAAATTTTCTCATTAAGATGTCCGTCTGCCTGTTCTATTTCATCATTAACTACTTTTCGCCAGAGCGTTTGCCCAAGCATAACTCCTACTTGAGCAACAATCATACAAGAATGAAATAAATACTCAGTTCCTACTTCAAGTTGTTCACCTATATTTTTTTCTGATTCAAATTTGTAACCAACTTCTTTGCATATATCTATGTATTGCTTACTTACAACACCATCACAATGTGTGAATAAATTTCTTCTTTGCGATTTTTCAATAAAAGAAGGCCATTGCTTAAACTTTGTAAGTGTAATTTTAAATTGATTCTCAAGGCTTTTGAACTGCTCTTGATAGCTTTTCCTTCTTATTGCTTCAATTTCTTTATCTAAAAATGATTGACGTAGTTCTTCAATAGAACTGTATTCAAGAACATCTGAAATTTTAATTTCTTTATTTATATTCAAATATAGTTTTGGCTCTTTCCTAAATAGAACTTCAACTAAATCACCGATAAATTTGTCAAAGGATGAAAAAAGGCTAACGAATAAGCTTTTTTCGAGCGTTTCAACTGGGGATGAACCTACATGCCTTCTAATCTTTCTTAAAGCCTTTCTTAGATCTTTCTCAGATACTACCTTGTTTTCTTTGCCGTCTACTGTTTCCAAAGTATTGATTATATTTTTATACTCATGGAATAGTTCATTTGTTTTATCATTATATCGTTGAGCAGCTTCAGGGATATATTCTGATGCACATTCCTCAATATCCATAATTCTATGTAAGAAAATATCAATTACTTCTCCAACTCCATATACTTCTTCCTTGAGAGCTACTTTATCCTCTACGATTTTTTCAGTAGTACTAGAATTCTTGATACTTAGTTCGTCCATATGAAAAGTTCCTATATTTTAAGTACTACGAAGTTTGCTATTTGAAAAAATTGAAGGTAGATAACAGTGATTTTATCAATATATAAAAGTGACAAATTATTTTTTAGCCTTTACTTGAGCCTCAGCAATCAACTCATGTATCTTAGCACTTTCCTTTAGCACGCAAGCATCATAGGCAGAAAGCGGCTCAGACGCTTGTTCTTTTTCCTGATCTTGCTTGGCCTTTTCTGCTAAATAATTTTCAAGTTTATCGGCTTCAGAATCGCCCATAGTTTATCTCCCATATGATTTTTACCATATATAAAACGGCACTGAAATCAGCGCCGTTTTATAAGTCGTGACAACTTAAAAGTTAACCACGATTCCTCAAATGCTGAATCGCTAAAATCAATCCCAGCTTAAAATTACCTTACCGCATTGTCCGCTTTCCATGATATCAAAGCCTTCTTGAAAGTCATCAATGTGCATGCGATGGGTAATGATGGGCGATAGATCAATACCGCTAATCAGCATTTGCTCCATCTGATACCATGTCTCCCACATCTCGCGGCCATAGATACCTTTTAGGGTTAACGCCTTAAAGATAATCTTGCTCCAATCCACCGTGGTGGTGTTAGGTAAAATACCCAAGAGCGCAATTTTAGAGCCGTTATACATATTACTAATCATTGAATCAAAGGCCTGAGGCGAGCCTGACATCTCAAGCCCGATATCAAAGCCGTGCATTTTTAACTCAGCAATAGCGCCTTCGATGGTTTCACCTTTGGCTGGGTTGATGGTCATCGTCGCGCCCATTTTTTTGGCAAGCTCTAGACGATAATCACTGATATCACTGACCACAATATTACGCGCTCCTGCGAAGCGGCAAATCGCCGTTGCCATAGAGCCAATCAGTCCCGCACCCGTAATCAGTACATCCTCACCAAGGACAGGAAATGAAAGGGCAGTATGCGTGGCATTGCCAAAGGGATCCATAATGGCTGCCATCTCATCGCTGATACGCTCATCGAGTTTGATGACATTGTCGGCAGGTATCACCAAATATTCAGCAAACGCGCCATCGCGGTCGACGCCCACGCCGATGGTGTTTTCGCACACATGTAGCTTACCACGGCGGCAGTTTCGGCAATGCCCGCAAGCGATATGTCCTTCGCCAGTGACTCGGTCGCCCACTTCAAAATGCTTCACACCATCGCCCATTTCGCTAATGATGCCGACGTATTCGTGTCCGATGATCATCGGCGTCTTGATGGTTCTTTCTGACCACTCATCCCATTTGTAAATGTGCAAATCTGTACCACAAATAGCAGTTTTTTTAATTTTAATTTTAACGTCATTGATGCCAACCATAGGTTCTGGCATGTCTTGCATCCAAATGCCTTTTTTGGCATGGGCTTTAACCAGTGCTTTCATACTTTTCTCTTATTTAACGATGTTGTACTTAATGGTTGAATCTAGCGAGTGAATACCGAACAAATATCGAACGATGCTTAATCAATCACCTTCATTTGCTTGGCGACTTTGATAAAGGCAGTGATACACTTGTCTAGCTGCTCGCGAGTATGGGCGGCAGAGAGCTGGACACGGATGCGAGCCTCGTCTTTGGGTACGACAGGGTAGAAGAAGCCAATCACATAAATCCCTTCTTCAAGCAGTGCGTCTGCCATTTGTTGGGAGACGTTAGCATCATAAAGCATCACCGCACAAATGGCCGATTCGGTAGGCTTGATATCGAAGCCTGCATCTTGCATTTGCTTCACAAAATAGGCGGTATTTTCATGCAATTTATCTTGTAGGGTATTGTCTTTTGACAGCATTTCAAACGCTTTTACCCCAGCGGCAGCCACCATAGGAGGAATAGAGTTTGAAAACAAATATGGGCGTGAGCGTTGACGCAGCATCTCAACGATTTCTTTTTTACCCGTGGTAAAGCCGCCAATAGCACCGCCAAAGGCCTTGCCCAATGTACCAGTGATCAGCTCAATATCACCACGCAGATTAAACAATTCAGTCACGCCACCACCCGTGCGGCCGACCACGCCTGCTGAATGCGACTCGTCAATCATTACCATGGCATCATATTTTTGTGCCAACGCATAGATCTCATCCATTGGTGCGACGTTACCATCCATCGAAAAAACACCATCGGTCACAATCAAACGAAAACGCTGTGCTTGCGCCGCTTGTAATTGCGTCTCTAAATCTTGCATATCCGCATTGGTATAACGATAACGGGCAGCTTTACACAGGCGTACACCATCGATGATTGAGGCATGATTTAGCGAATCAGAGATAATCGCATCCTCGCTGGTCAAGAGTGGCTCAAAGGCACCGCCATTGGCATCGAAACAGGCCGCATAAAGAATCGTATCTTCGGTATTAAAAAACTTAGAAATCGCCGCTTCTAATTGCTTATGCAAATCTTGCGTCCCACAGATAAACCGCACCGATGACATGCCATAACCTGAGTTTTCGATGGCTTTGATCGCCGCCTTTTTAATCTCAGGATGGTCAGACAATCCAAGATAATTATTGGCACAGAAGTTAAGCATCTCACGGCCATCGGCAATCTTGATTAGCGCATCTTGTGGGGAGGTGATAACGCGCTCGTTTTTATACAGTCCTGCTGCGCGTATGTCGCTGATTTCTTGTTGTAGGTGTTTCTGAAAGTCTTGATACATAAAGATTCCTTTTTTTAATATTATTAGCGTTTGTATTGATAATGCAGATATTAGGACTGCTAATAGAACCAAACTGTAGTCATTTTAAAATAAAATTGATACGCCAATATTACCGTGCTACTGGTATAAATTTTACTTGCTTGCTGTGTCTACGCTGACAGAGGCTGCATAAAATATATCCCAGCATCACCGCATCGAGTGTAAAGTGAATAGACTATTTGCTTATTAGTACGGACTACCCACAAATCTCCAAATACTGACGCACGACATTATCCATGCCTTGCTCCAGCGATTCAATCGTAAATGCATGACCAATCGACACCTCAGCGATATCACTAAGCGCGAGCAGATCGGCTAAATTTTCCAAATTCAAATCATGACCAGCATTGACGCGGATACCGTTTTGATTGGCTAGGGTGATACAGTCGCTAAAGCGTTGCTTAACCTCATCGAATTCAACATTGTCATCGCTCTTACCATTACTGTAAGCACGCGCCCATTCTTCGGTATACATCTCGATCGTCTGTACATCACTCTCGATGACCGCTTTGATTTGTTCGATATCAGGGTCGATGAATACCGCACAGCGCGTACCGAATGCTTCCAGCTCTTTGCTCAACGTTGATAAAAACTCATGATGTTTAATGATATCAAAGCCATGATCAGAGGTCAGTTGATCGTCACTGTCTGGTACGAGCGTACATTGATGCGGCTTTACTTCACGGATAATCTTTAAGAACTGCTCATTCGGATTGCCTTCGATATTGAACTCAATCTCTGGATAGCCTTTTAAGAATGCACTGATATCATAGACATCTTGGTATCTGATATGACGCTCATCGGGTCTTGGGTGTACGGTAAAGCCTTTGACCCCTAGGTCAATCAGCTTCTTCACAAAGGTCAACAGGTTAGGGTAGTCAGTGCCGCGAGAGTTACGGATTAAAGCCAATTTATTCAAATTTACGCTAAACAATGTGCTCATAGTATTTCCTTTTTCATTGTTGTTATTGATATATTTTTGGTTGTTAATGGCTAATAAAAATCGTTGGTATCAGCATACTTCTTATTCAATGCCTTTAAAATAGCATAAGTTTCTGAATCTATTTCCCCCGTTGGATTACGGGGTCGAAAGTGTAGCTGAAAGGCATAGATGACATCGCGACTGGCTTTGTCCCATTCGTCACTATTATTGATCTGATAGCCATAGTCACGAAACTGCTGCTTGATCTCAGGTATCGTGGCCGCTGCAAATGCGTCTGTATCCATAAAAGCAAGCTTGTCAGCACCTTCATACCAAGCGCCGATACCATATTGCTTATACAGCTGCTGCCAAGGGAACTTTGCACCGGGGTCTATCTTACGTGAGGGTGCCATATCAGAATGACCGATGATATTCTTTGGTGAAATGCCATATCTTGCGGTGATATCTTGTACTAGCTCTGCGACCTTTTTAATCTGCAACTCGTCAAAAGCCACATAATGCTCATAAGGATGATACGCCAGCTTGCCGTCTTCTAGCGCATCTTTATATTCAGGCGCAATTCCTGTATTGACGATTTCTATACCGATAGAAGTATCGTTTAATATCGTTCGTCCTGCAAAGCCGCCATCACCTGCATGCCAAGCTCGCTCGTTTTCTGGTACTAGATTATAAATTTTATCATCGTCATTATCTAAAATAAGATAATGGGCGCTGACCTTGCCTGTGGTCAGTGTTTTGATAGATCTATCATTGTCTGAAACCGTATAGTGCAGCACAATGGTTTTGATGCGTTCGCTTTTGCCAGTGGCTTGATAGGTTTTGCTATCTACGATGTAGTTCTCAGTGCTTGCAACTGGAGAGGTCGTGGTCACGCAGCCAATCAAGGGCAGTGTTAGGCCAAATGCTAAGAATATGTTTTTTACCATGAAATGCTCTGTGTGAATAAAGGTGAGCTTTGATACTTGCCTTTATTTTCTATTGATATTAGATAGATGAGGTCGAAATATCTTTGAAAGCTTTTTTAATTCTTGCGAATCTTCTTCGCCAACACTTTCTTCCAACTGTCCTCCAAACATTCAATCGCGAGCCAAGGCTCAATCATATCAGCATCGTATTTCTCTTTAGAATTGGCCAATTGCCACAGTGTCTCAAGTGTCGCAAACGGATAAGGGCGTTCTATCAAGTAAACTGGTAAATCAGCATCTATGATGCCATCACGCACGACTTGGAAGTACCAGCCAGAGATACCTTGTTTACTGACCCATGCCGCGATATTTGGCACTTTGGTAAACTGTCCAATCTGATCATTGATTTTGTAGCAGGGGCGTCGCGGTTGAACGATGCGTAGCTGGACACTATCATCATTACTATTGTCTTGACCGTTCTCAAAATGTCCACCATATTGAAAAACATCGCCAATACATACGGCAGATTCGGTCATTTCAGGCAGGCCATTGACGGCTTCAGTCGTAAGATTTTCGCCCAATGTACCGACGCGTACTTTTAGGCCAAACTCTGTATTGATTTTTTCATAAGTCGCAGGTGCCAGTTGATGCACCGCTTTTAGCGGACCACCATGATGCTTGCGGTCGGCTTGCTCATCAGTGGCGAGGCCCATGAAGTTGACCGCGACAGGCGCTTTAATTGGCGCTTTGTCAATGGCACTCAGTTGCTCACGGGTGAATGGCATAGATTTGCCAGCACGCACACAGGTTAGGGTGGCAATATGTAGCGGCAAGTCTTGGTTAAAGTCTTGTTTGCTTTGTGCCGTTGCTGGTAACGTAGATATCATCGGTTCTGTGCTCATAAGCCACTCTGATGGTTGGTTGTTTTTTGAGGCAGTAATGCTGACTGGTTGCTGATATCTTAGCCTAATCTTGAACCATTTTCAGAATATTTATTAGACACAGAACCGCTTATTTTTACATAAAAAAAGACCAGAATAATCATCTGGTCTTTTTTGTAATACGTTTTTAAATGTTGAACGAGTATCGTAATCAACACTCTTATTTGTTTTTGTTACGACGACCGGCCGTTTTCTTTTCACGTGGCACGGCGACTAGCTCAGCCAACTGCTCAGGTGATGACCATAGGCCTTCTAAGTCATAAAACTCACGAGCTTGTGGCGTCATCATATGGACGACAACAGCGCCCAAATCGATCAACGTCCAGTCAGAGTCGATACCGCCTTCACGGCCAAGTGGCATAAAGCCCGCTTGCTTAGCTTCAGCACCAACGCTGTCAGCCATTGCACGTACATGGCGCTTAGAGGTACCGTCAGCGATCACGATGCGCTCCATCACGTCTGTCAAATCTTCTACATTCATTACAGTGATGTTCTTCGCTTTCATATCGTCTAGCGCAGTTTCAACAACGGTTAAGCATTCTTTTAAGCGTTCTTCGGTCATGGTGTTGGTCATAAAATTTAATCTCTTGAATCGTAAATATTAAAATAAATAGGTTAATTGTCAATTTGCCATCTCGCACTGACCAGATAGAGGCAGTGACGTATAGAGATATAATAGGCAAAAAACAAAGATAAGACAATTTTAACGGAATTGAGCAGCAGAATATAGCTGATGGGCAATAATATATTGATAAATAGCAGGATTTAGCCATTTAGCGAATGGATTGGATTCAGTATTGCCAATGATATCATTTATTGACGGGATAGATGTGATTTGCGCTTCGGCTGAGGGCATTATATTTGGTTGATTGCCCAGTTGTTGTAACTGCTGGCGTATTTGTGTGCTCGATATGGCCGATATAGGACGCGGGTCTATATAAATGCGACCTTGATGAGAATTTTTCAAGACGCCACTGTCTGCTTGAGTTTGCGTGGGTGTGGGTGTAAATAGCGCGACCAGTTCAGCAGGAGAGTCGGTTATTTTATTTTGCATCTCAATAGGTAACTGGGCGTGCAGCTGGGTTTGTAGATTAGCTAACGTCTGCATCGCTGGTTTTTTTTCAGCAAGATGTGTATTGATGTCAAAAAGATGGTCATCATTGTCAGAAAAGCCACCACGGTTAAAAACCCAGAGGTCGACATAATCCGTCAGCCTGAGTCCGTCTTTCCATTTATCTAAGCTCCGTGCACTGTCCATCCCCATAATAAATATCAAGCTGTCATGCGGATAGCGCTGCCGTAAGGTGCGGACGCTATCGATAGTATAGACGGGCGGTGCTTGCCACAGCTCCAGCTCATCAATCTGTAGTGGGGTATTAAGTGTTGCGAGCTTTAGCATTGCCAAACGGTGCTTAGGGTTGGTGCTTTCATTTTTAAAAGGCGAGCGGGCATTGGGCAATAAGGACACATGCAGTGCGCGCTGTTGCTGCTTCGCTATTGGCAATAAATGCTGGTAGACGTACATCGCCATTTGCAGATGACCCTTGTGTACGGGATCAAATGAGCCACCCAAGTAGGCACGAATGGCAGGAGCAGTATTTTCTGCAAGGCGGTCATTGGTAAGGTTTGGCATAAATAAATGGGTCAAATGGCTGATAAGAAAACGTTATGATGGATTAAAAATAGACGATATAGTCGATACTAAATAAAATAGATACACGACATTATAATGCGTGACTGGTACAAATTTTTCTTGCTTGCTGTGCCTACGCAGACAGAGGCTACAAAAAATTTATATCAGTCACACTGTCTCTTTTTTATATTGACCTGACTATAGCGCTATTGTAGTGGGCAACGGAGCATCTGTCATTAAAATGGCAATAAAAAGCCGACCATCATAGTGACAGTCGGCGGTGTTATATACTGCTAATCATTAAACTTTTAATCAGAAAACCGTGTGACGCTTAAATCAAGTCACTTAAGTTAAGTCGCTTAAATTAAGTCGCTATGGGCTTGGATAGCAGTTAGCGCGATAGTATAGATAATATCATCGACCAAGGCACCACGTGATAGATCGTTTACTGGTTTATTTAAGCCTTGTAGCATCGGCCCAACACTGATGACGTTGGCGCTACGTTGTACTGCTTTATAAGTGGTATTGCCCGTATTAAGATCTGGGAAGATAAAGACATTGGCTTGTCCCGCGACAGGTGAGTCCGGTGCTTTTTGCTTGCCGACACTCATGACAGAGGCCGCGTCGTACTGTAGTGGGCCGTCGACTTTTAGGTTTGGCGCACGCTCGCGGACGATTTGAGTCGCACGGGCGACTTTTTCGACATCCGCGCCTGTGCCTGATGAGCCAGTCGAGTAGCTGATCATCGCGACTTTTGGATCGATACCAAAGGCTGCGGCAGACTGAGCCGACTGGATAGCAATCTCTGCCAGCTCTTCAGCATTGGGATCAGGGTTGATCGCACAGTCACCGTAGACCACTACTTGCTCAGGCAATAGCATAAAAAAGACTGACGATACTAAGGAATACTGCGGCGCGGTTTTGATTAACTGAAATGCTGGGCGTACCGTATTAGCAGTCGTATGAATCGCGCCTGAAACCAGACCATCGACTTCATCCAACTGAAGCATAATGGTACCCAAGTACACGGTGTCCTTTAGGTATTCGGCAGCGACATCTTCGGATGTTTTACCCTTGCGGCGCTCAACGATGGCGGCGATATATTTGCTCATGTCGAGGCTGTCAGGGTCGATGATTTCTAGACCTTCAGGCAGCGTCAAATCACGGTTTTTGGCGACTTGCTCGACATCGCTACGCTTGGCAAGCAGTACACAGTTAGCGATGCCACGGCTTTGGCAGATGCAGGCAGCTTCTACGGTACGTGGCTCAGAACCTTCTGGGAGCACGATGCGTTTTTTGGCTTGCTGGGATTTTTTGACCAGCTGATGGCGAAATGCAGAAGGTGACAAGCGCGGCTCATGATTGCGGCTAAAGTATTCTTTAATCCAGCTTAGATCTAAGTGCGCAGCCACATAACGAGCCACTTCTTCAGCGCGATCAATATCATCGCTTGGAATCTCAGAGCTCATGTGTACAAGGCTCTGTACCGTCTCGTAGCTGTCGCTTTCGACACTCATGACAGGGATGCCAGTTTTGAGCGCTGAATGCCAAAGCTCTGTAACCGTCGGGCTGGGTGTGATACCGCCAGTCAATACCAAGCCTGCCAGTGGAATCCCATTGATACAGGCCAATCCAGCGGCCAGCAGCAAGTCATCACGATCACCCGGCACCACGATTAAGGTGCCCCGCTTAAAGACTTCATTGACGCGTGACACTGAGCGCGCCGTTAGGCTAATACGGTTGATACGACGTGTTTTGGCTTCCCCAATGTTTAGCCACGTGGCATCAAGCTCTGTAGCGATATCCCATGTACGCGGCACAGATAATGAGTCACTAAAGGGTACCACACCGATGAGGCGAAACGCTTCGGTATTGAACGAAGGTGATAAGCGCTGAACTTCTTGCATAAAGTTCGGGTCCAAGCTGACGACGGCTTCCCCAGGTGCGACAGGTTGATTGTCAAAAGTGTTGGGCACATCTTGCACACGCATCAAAATCACGCCTAACGTACGCGAATCGATGACACCACCGAACTCACGGGCGTGCACATCCAGTTTGTCTGCTAAATAGGCAGGTTTGCTGATGTCAGCGGTACTGACAAATATAATCTTGGCATCCAAAGCATGAGCGATTGCTCGGTTGATTTGTGAGGCATAAGAGGTCTCGGTGGTCGGTACCAAACCTTCGCAAATGACCACATCATAATCATCGCCGAGCGTATGATAATTGCCGACGACTTCTTCCATTAAATCATCAAGGTTGTCATCGCCGATCATGCGCTCGACATGCTGACGGCTGATAGATTGAGGTGGCTTTAGACCAAAGGCATGCATGGCCAACGCACTTGAGCTGTCCAAGCTGTGTTGTTTATCAAGGGTGTCATCTTGCAAAAACGGCTTCATAAAGCCCGCTTTTATACCGTTATAGTCAAACGCGCGAATCAATCCAAGCGCAGCCGATGTCACACCGATACCGCGACTGATGGGAACAAGTAAAATGGTTTGCATAAGGTTTCCTACGATTTATTATGTTTTAGACTTCGATTTATTATTGGCAGCATAAAAAATACTGAGCGTTTTATTCTATGTTTTTTATAACCATCAGGAATGATAAACGCTGAGTATAATATCTAAATAGGCTTATACCAAATGCAAGGCCTGACGCGTTTCTTGCGCGATACGGTATTCTTCATCCGTTGGTACGACCCAAAGCTCAATACTACTGTCATCTGCATGGAAGCTGCCTTCTTTACCACGGGATAAATCCGCGTTTTTGTCCGCATCTATTTTGATACCAAAATGACGCATCACTGCTAAGATGCTGGCACGCGTGGTCACTGAGTTTTCACCGATACCACCGGTAAAGACGATACCGGTAAACTCCGGTAGCGCACAGCTTAGACTGGCAAGGTATTTACCAGCGCGGTAGCAGAACATCTCGATCGCAAGTTGCGCGTCTTTATGGCCTTCACTGGCTGCTTGCTCGATAGTACGTAGATCGTTAGACAAGCCTGATATGCCCAGCAGTCCACTGTCACTATTGAGCATTTTATCAGTCTCTTCTAAGCTTATACCGAGTTGACGTTTTAGATGCATGTGCAAGCTAGGATCGACATCACCGCTACGCGTACCCATCATCAGACCTTCGAGTGGGGTCAGACCCATACTGGTATCGAGACTCTTGCCATCGTATACGGCAGCCACCGAGCAGCCATTACCGAGATGTGCTGTTAGCCAACCATGTGGCCCTTTAGACTCCGTGATTTGGCTGGTACGCTCTGAGACATAGGCATGAGAGGTGCCATGAAAACCATAACGACGGATTTTGTGTTCTTCGTACAGGTACTTTGGCAGAGCATAACGAAACGCAACGGGCGGCATCGTTTGGTGAAAGGCGGTATCAAACACCACAACTTGCGGCATATCAGGATAAATGGCTTGCACCGCTTCGATACCCAACGCATTGGCAGGATTGTGTAGTGGTGCCAGTATCTTGAGGCGTTTGACTTCTGCGAGTGCATGATCGTCGACTCGCACAGCTGCTGAGTATTCACGGCCACCATGTACCACGCGATGACCGACCGCGATGAAATGGTACTGCTCTAATAGCTCAAGGATTTTTTGTAGCGCCAATTTATGACGACCACCCGGGATAGAGATTTCGAGTTTTTCGCCATTTAGAGTGGTGTGTTTGATACGGGCAGTATCCAGACCTAAGTTTTCGGCAAGACCAGTAATACGAGTAGAGTTGTCATCACTAATCAGCGCGTATTTGATAGAAGAAGAGCCACAATTAAGGACTAAAGTAGGACTTGTCAGGGTTGATGTGTCAGAGTTTTTATCATCAAAAGTGGTGGTCAGGCTGGCGCTCATACTCTATCCTTAGATTATATTTTATAAGTGTTGAATCATTATAGATTAACACGGGTTAAATAAACAAAAACCAGCCGTATTCATGCTGACATCCGTCAAACAAAAATAGGGCTGATTTTGGTCATTCTTGCACGGCCATACTTGTCGAGTGTCGATGAGGCGCTTGCTAGCGCGCTCGTCACAGCTGCAAGGTCGGGCTATAATGTAACATATTTTTGTGCTTATACCACGACCACGATAAGGTTTAAATTCAGTACTGAGCGTGTAATTAATACAACTGTGCACCGAGTATCATTGGGGTTTAATAGCTGCTAAAGCACTAAAACCATGAGCAATATAAATTGTAAGAAAGTTTGTCAAAAAGCTGCTAAATCGCTATTTGCTAACTAAAATGGTGCTCTAGTAATAGTTCTAAAGGTAATGTAGTACATCCAAAATAAAGTAACCCCTCAAAATAATACCAACGCTTAATAAATTTTTGAGTGATTCACAATTACTATGAATAGCAACCATGAATAGCCATTATGAATGGTCATTATTAATAGCCACTATGCGCACAGCTTTATAGAATAATGCTATGATTAAAACCTTGTCGTATCCTCCTGTTTTGGTGCTCGATTTTTAATTTGGTTTTAACTAGGGCGTGTCTTCATTTCAAAAATGGTGATAAAAATGAGATGAATTGCCGTCAAACAAGAAAAATAGCGCAGATAATATCGGGATATTAACCAGCTATTTGACGATGTTTGGCAAGATTTAGCCATTTTTAGCCCATTTAGATGACTATCGATTGAATTGAAGACAAGCCCTAATACTGCTTGCTCTTAGCGCCTCCACACCATTGCAATGTTAAAGGTCATCTATTCTATGCTTATTAAATCCCATTTCTCCAAGTCTGAGTCTACTAACGTATTGGTTAGCAGTAGCCGCCGTGTCTTCTATATTTTCATTATTGGCAGTACCATGATGTTGGGCTTGTCAGGCTGCGGGCAAAAAGGCGATTTGTATTTAGTAGACTCCAGTAGCCAGACCGTGCAAGAGAGTACCGATAAAATCGACAGTACCAGCAATCCACAAGACGCTGCCTTCGCTAGTGTCGATGATGATGACTATCAAAAAACGCGCTACCTAGAACAGCAGCAAGTATTGCCTGAGCCGAGCACCGATATTAACGATTATTAATTTTATAGAAAAATTGTTTGTCAAAGAGCCGTTCTTGCTCGCCGCAACCGACAACCTTTACCCTTGATAACCTGATGAAATTAGAGATGTGCATATGAGTCATTCTGAGCAACACGCAGGCGTAACCGATTTTACTATTGGTGAGTCAGTTACCACCCAGACTGAGCAAGGGTTATATATCGACCCTAACGCTTTAACTGCCCACTTACCAGCACTGCACTATCGCGACGACGCTTTATATATGGAGCAAGTTAGTGTCGCAGCGTTGGCCAAGCATTATGGCACGCCCTGCTATGTTTACTCAAAACAGGCGATATTAGACGTCTATCAAGCCTATACGGATAGCTTTTCCAGTCTAAAGCATCAGGTTTGTTATGCGGTTAAGGCCAATTCCAATCTGGCCGTGCTTGGTATCCTAGCGCAAGCGGGTGCAGGGTTTGATATTGTCTCGCGTGGTGAGCTGATGCGAGTATTGGCAGCAGGTGGCGAAGCTGCGCGCGTGGTATTCTCCGGCGTGGGTAAAACTCGCGGTGATATCAAATATGCACTGACCCAAGGTATTGGCTGCTTTAATGTCGAGTCGATTAGCGAGCTGACCTTAATCAATGACGTCGCAAAGTCACTTGATAAGCCTGCGCCGATATCGCTACGGGTCAATCCAGATGTCGATGCCAACACCCATCCATACATCTCAACAGGTTTAAAAGACAACAAATTCGGCATCGCCCATGAAGATGCGGCCACTGTCTACCAACAAGCGGCAGAACTGTCGCATATCGATATCGTCGGGATTGATTGTCATATTGGCTCGCAGTTGACTGAGGTTGAGCCATTTGTTGCCGCGCTCGATAAAATCATTGAACTGGTGCATAGCCTGCGCGACAAAGGTATCGAGCTACGCCATATCGATTTGGGCGGCGGCTTAGGGGTGCGTTATATTGATGAAACGCCCGTGTCTATCGATGAGTTTGCCGAGGCGTTATTACCTAAATTAAGCGCGCTTGGCCTGACAGTATTCTTTGAGCCGGGTCGTAGTATTGTGGCCAATGCCGGTATCTTATTGACCACAGTTGACGTATTAAAGCCAACCGAGCATAAGAATTTTGCCATTGTTGATGCCGCGATGAACGATTTGATTCGCCCAGCTTTATACCAAGCTGAAATGGCAGTGATTCCTGAAATGTTACCACAGAATGGTCTAGACACTGACGGTACGCAGCCATGGGATATCGTTGGTGCTATCTGTGAGACAGGGGACTTCTTAGCGAAAGACCGTTTGTTGTCGCTTGCTACAGGTGATGTTTTAGCGATAACGGGCGCTGGTGCTTATGGCTTTACCATGAGTAGCAATTATAATTCGCGTCCGCGTGCTAGTGAGGTCATGGTAGCCGATGATCGCCATCAGCTGATTCGCAAACGCGAAACCATTGAAGCGTTATATGCAGACGAAACGCTGTGGCAAGCCGAGTAGTAGTATTTCCATGACATTTGAATATAAAAAAACCCACTATCGTACTGATAGTGGGTTTTTTTATGGCAGAGCTTTATCAAGATATTGGTTTTAAAGGATAAATATAACTTAGTATTTGATGGCGGTGATAATTATGATTGTATCTGACAGCGTGCTAATATAACACATACATAAAAATAGGATAGGACTCAAGGATATGCTCATAGAATTTACAAAAATGCATGGTCTGGGCAATGATTTTATGGTCATCGATTTGGTGACCCAGCGCTTAGAATTAACCAAGGATTTGGTGCAGTTGTTGGGTGATCGTCATTTGGGCATTGGCTTCGATCAATTGCTCGTGGTTGAACCACCCATGCGCCCTGATGTCGATTTTGGTTATCGTATTTTTAATACTGATGGCACCGAGGTCGAGCAGTGTGGCAATGGCGCACGTTGTTTTGCGCGTTTTGTGCAAGCACGTAAACTGTCATTTAAGCAGCGTCTGCGTGTTGAGACAGCGAGCGGTATTATTTCTTTGACCACTGACCGTTATGGTTGGGTAGAAGTCGATATGGGCAAGCCGAAATTTGAGCCAAACGAGATTCCATTCACCCCAAGAGCCACCACCAAAATCCAAAACGCTTATCATCTAGACGTTAATGGGACGCCTGTGCAGCTCTATGTTGCCAATATGGGCAACCCGCATGCCGTTATAAAAGTCGATAACGTCCTCGATGCCGATGTTGAAACATTAGGCAAAGCCATTGAGTCACATCCGGCATTCCCCGACCGTGTCAATGTCGGCTTCATGCAAGTGATGAACCAGCGTCATATTCGTCTACGTGTCTATGAACGCGGTGTCGGCGAGACCCAAGCTTGTGGTACTGGCGCATGTGCGGCAGTGGCGGTCGGTATCCGTGAAGGCTGGCTCGATGAAGGCGAAGATGTGCGCGCACAGCTCTATGGCGGTAGCATGATTATCAAATGGCAGCCGGGTTATTCGGTCATGATGACGGGGCCAACGGCATTTGTTTATGAGGGCGTATTTAGCCCAGATGGTCTGATGGCGCAAGCGGGCATCAAGCCCAGTGCTGATAGCTGATAGACAATGACGACAGCGCCTACAGTAGATTCTAAGTCAAAAGCGTGGCTATCCGCTGAGCTGGCAGCCACTATAGAGTCAGATGCCGCGTTACGAGAGCTGCTCGCACCAGTACATCGTTGGCTAAACACTTTGTCAGTGCGCAATCATTCACCTCATACATTGACCGCTTATTTTGCGGGACTGAACCAACTGGCGCTGTTTTTACGCGGCAAGCGCTTGACGTGGACGCGCTGTGATAAGCGTCAACTTGCCCAGCATATCAGCCAACGACTCGATGAAGATAAGCTCGCGCTTGCTAGTGTCCAGCAAGAGCTGTCCGCCATCCGCCATTTTTATGGGTGGTTGATCGAGGAGGATTTGGCACGCATCAATCCAACGACTGGCTATCAGCTTAAGCGC
The DNA here is from genome assembly GCF_014652895.1 of Psychrobacter glaciei. Classification (GTDB taxonomy): domain Bacteria; phylum Pseudomonadota; class Gammaproteobacteria; order Pseudomonadales; family Moraxellaceae; genus Psychrobacter; species Psychrobacter glaciei. The sequence goes on along the minus strand of NZ_BMZR01000002.1, from coordinate 279,458 downwards.
AGTCCTCGACCACTACCATCGATCGCTGACGTGGATTTACTGACGCAACTACTGGATCAAGAAATCCCTGATACGCCGGAGCAAGCGCGCTTATGGTTGCGTGATAAAGCGATGTTTGAACTGCTTTATAGCAGCGGTCTGCGTGTCGGCGAGTTGGTCGCGCTCGATATGGCAGATGTGGATTTGTCTGATTTGCGGGTACGAGTGACAGGTAAAGGCAATAAGACGCGCCTAGTACCATTGGGCATTAAAGCAGCAGAAGCGATTACGCGCTATCTACCGCATCGTAATCTGTGGGTAGAGCAGATGGACACCGCGTTATTTATCAGTGAAAAATTGGGCACACGCTTGTCAACGCGAGCAGTGCAACAACGTCTAAAAGTCGCGGCAACGCGGGCAGGCATTGCGCAAAATATGTATCCGCATCTATTACGCCATTGCTTTGCCTCGCACATGCTGTCGGGCAGCGGCGACTTGCGGGCGGTACAAGAGATGCTTGGGCATAGCGATATCAGCACCACACAAATTTATACCCATGTGGATTTTGCTAAGCTTACGCAAGTCTATGATCGCGCCCATCCGCGCGCGACTCATGCGCAGAATAATAAAGACTCAACGTAGAATATAAATTTTATAAAGGCTAAAGTTCTAAAAGCTTTCTTCTAAAACAAACCAGCGCTATCCTTAAGCCAAACGATGGCAGTCAAAGATAGGCATCTTTTGCCGACCTTGCGCTTGGGCAGACTTATCAAAAGTTGCCAAGACTATTTCATAATTTTGCTGTTCTTGAACAACAGCTTCTTTGCCCATAGACTGCTTACTCAGTGCACTATCATCATAACTATTTATAATAGTACCATCAAAAGCGGTGATGGCGGTATGTCCCCACGTCTGCCGTGTATTCCCATTTTTGTAGAGATGGTCACCGCCTTGTGCTGCGCCAATGACCATACATTGACTGTCTAGCGCCCGCGCGCGTAGCAACAGCGACCAATGTGCTTGCCCAGTCAAATAAGTAAAGGCTGACGGCGCGCTCAATATGTCAGCGCCCGCTTGGCGCAAACGCTGCGCCAAGGCAGGGAAACGCAAATCAAAGCAAACCATCATCCCCAATTGATACACGGCATTATTTACCTCAATCGGTGCGATGACGGTTTGTGTACCCGGCTCAAACGTAGCGGCTTCATTATAGTTGCCTTGCTTATCTGCCACCGTCGCTGTGAATAAATGAATTTTGTCATAGCGTGCAACCCTTTTGCCATCAGGGGCAAATAACTGGCTGACTTGACGCAATCTACCATCAGGTACGACCATGCCATCTGGGCGATAAACACAGGGCAGAGAGCCGACCAGCACATAAATACCGTAGGTACGAGCGTAATCCGCCAACGTCGCTGATAGTGCATCAAATTGCTCAGCAGTGGCAAACTGCTCACCCATGCTGCAGCAGTTTTCTGGTAACACAACCAGCTGAGCACCTTGGGCACGGGCATCAATGATGGCGGCTTTTATATCCGCTAAGTTGTTATCCGTGTTTTGCTGACTGTTCATTTGGATCGCAGCAATGGTGAATTGCGTATTATTTATAGGATTATTCATAATTTGCTCCTCAGTTATTCTTGAGCTGACAAGGCGCTTACTTCATCTTTCTTATCATAATAAGCTTGTCATTATTAACAGGTTATATGTGCTGAAATCTTAATGCATTCAGGCAGTAAAACCTGTATCTCGGTATTTTTATAAGAAAGGTATTAAAAGCTCGTGCGCATGGGGTATAAATTATCATAGCAAAATTGTGGCAAAAAATGCTATCGTCATGACCTGATAATATGAACTCACGACCTTAATCAGCATAACATATAGTCGGTTCAACATAATTTAGATACAAAGCAGGTGATTGGAAGTGCTACAAACAGTAGGCTAAGCAAGCCAAACGCTGTATCTGATTTAGAGTAAATTAACTATAGACTATATCACCACGATTGGAGTGTAATAAGCTACCTATGAGTATGTCGTTCGGATTGGCGACCACGCTAAGTACATCACAAAAGCTCACCCCGCAAATGCAGCAAGCCATTAAATTGTTGCAGCTCTCTAGTCTTGAGCTCGCACAAGAGGTTCAGGCCAAGCTGGATAGTAATCCGCTGCTTGAACGTATCGAGGATGAGGAAGACGAATACGAGAGCAATAACGATACGATGGTAGATGACTTTAGCGAGCCATTAACCCTCGATACTTGGAACCAAGCTGCTGGCGCTGATTCATTTACCGCCTCATCAACCACCTCCAGCTATGACGATGATAGTACGGGTGATTATAGTGATGGTTCAGCGGATAGCTTCGATAAACTACAGCAGTCAGGTATCGATGAGGGTGCGACAGATTATCAAGCGTTAGACAGTGATGACGATAGTCGCTTTGATACTGACCGTTTTGATGCCAGTCATTTTAGTGCTGGCAGTGCTTCTAGTGCTTTAGCAAAATCAGATTACGATGAGTTTGATCGCTATCAAGGCGCTACCTGCGCCACGATACAGGATCATGTGCGTTGGCAGCTTAACTTCAAGCGTCTCTCAGAGACGGACATGCTGATTGCAGAATATCTGATGGACTCGATGGATGATATGGGCTTTGTGCGCCTTGATATTGATGAGTTGTTACAAAGCTTTGAGACTATGGCGAGCTTTTATCAATGGGAGGAGCGCGTTGAGCATGATGAAGTCATGGCGGTACTGCGCGTTATTCAATCGTGCGATCCATTGGGCGTCGGTGCGCGCAATTTAAGTGAGTGTCTAGCGATTCAGCTGGTCAAGCTCGATGCTGATACTGACTATCTTAAAGAGGCGCAAGCGCTATTGTCCGCCAGTGAGCATTTAGTCAGTAATAATATCAAAGCGCTGACTGAACGGACAGGGTTGGCACCTGAGCACATTACCCCTGCGCTCACTCTATTACGCAGCTTAAACCCTTCGCCAGGTTTGCTGTTTCAAAGCAATCAGCCAGATTACGCTCAACCGCCTGCCAGTTATGACATCCCTGATGTGCTAGTCACGCCTATTCGTCGCCACAATACTCAGAACACCAATAATAGCAACAGAGCCAATGCTACTGCACAAATAGATGGCTGGCAGGTACGACTGAACCCTGAGACATTACCAAAACTACAGGTCAATCAAGAATATGCCAATTTGGTCAAACGTGGTGATGATAGCCCTGACAATCAATATTTGCGTGAAAATCTCACCGATGCGCGGCTATTCATTCGTAGTATCGAAGAGCGCAATCAAAACCTGTTAAAGGTAGCGACCAGTATCGTGCGCTATCAGCAAGAGTTTTTGCAGCACGGCGCGACGGCCATGCAACCGCTTATCTTAAAAGTCATCGCTGAAGAGGTTGATTTGCACGAATCGACCGTCTCGCGTTTGACCACTAGCAAAAGCATTTTGACACCGCAAGGCTTGTTTTCACTCAAGCATTTCTTTTCATCGCATGTCAGTAGTAGCGATGGCGACATCTCCTCAACGGCTATCAGCGCGATGATTAAGAAGCTGATAGCGGATGAAGATCCCAAAAAACCGCTGTCTGACAATCGCATAAAAGATCAACTGCTTTCTGAAGGTATCGATATTGCTCGCCGAACGGTGGCCAAATATCGTGAAGCGATGAATATTGGCTCATCTGCCCAGCGCAAGCAAAAATATTAATTGCCATAATTCAATGACTTATCCTCAAAGTCAGGAAAATTTCAATATACCTGATTATAAATATAAAAAATAAAATTTTTTGATTATATAGAAACCTGCAAGAAACAACAGTTTTTATTACATTTAATTACAATTTACTGTCTTGCTACTATCAGGTTTTCATGACAAATTAGAGTCATACCAAGGACAAAAACGACGCAAAATTTTATTTTAGTAAAAAAATGGCGATACTAAATTGGCAATATAAGGATACGTCAGTTTTTACCGAAAATTTTGTAGTGGTCGTTGGTAAGGCAAGATGAAAAGGGTAGGAATGCCACTTCATCTGTTGATTGTAAGTCATAAATAAAAGGACAATAATATGAATGTTTCTATCAGTGGTCACCATATCAGTGTTACCGATGCAATGGACAAAGCGGTTCGCGAAAAACTTGAAAAAGTAGAGCGTCACTTCGATCAGATACAAAGTATTAAAGTGATCTTATCGCTAGACAATAGCGGCGCAAGTGATGGTGGTAAAAAGAGCCATAAAGCCGAAGCGATTATGCGAGTCTCAGGTCAAGAAATGTTTGTCCAAGCGCTTGAGGATGATATGTATAAAGCCATTAATGAGATGGCAGACAAGCTTGATAGACAAGTACGTAAATATAAAACCCGTCAGGAGCGTAAAAAGACTCAGGGTGCAGGGCGTGATGGACGCTATGAAGACCTCAGCAGCGCTGATGTAGTGCCAGCCGTTTAGTTTTATTATGATTGATGCTCAATATATAGTGGCTAATAAACCCATAAATAGTATAGTCATTCCACTATAAAAGTATTACAGCGTTAACCTCGCTTGAAGTATCACATATACATCTACACTCGGTTGCCTTGTACTACTTTTAAATTGAATCGACTATATGAATAAATAATATAAATAGCCCATTGATTGAGTAACGACGTAATAAGCAATAAAAAAGACCTCAAACGTATCTAACGTTGAGGTCTTTTTATTGCTTATCATCCCGTCATCATTTAACGAAAGATAGGATGTTATTAATAAGTTTTTGCTTGTTGTAGCTACTGATGTTGCTCAATTAGTATTTTGGAGGTCGCTATGCAATGAATGAATAGCTAGCCGCCACCAACTGCTTGTACCACCTCAATATTCATCCCCTCAGTGATACGTAGCTGACCAAGTTCGCTCTTTGGGATCAGATCTCCATCGACTTCAACCGCATAGCGACCTTCGCTAAGTCCTAGCTCATTGATAACCAATTGCACGGTCTGATGGGTGGTCTGTAGATGTTTACCATTAACGCTAATGGTACTCATAAAATGTACTCCTTAATTGTTAAAATTCCTTTTTTTACCATATCGTTCAGTCACATCATTATTATCTATCTTTTTCGCAGCTGTTAATCACTTTACTGTAGTCAGTGAAAGGTAATATCGAACCATCACTCATTGCTGATATCAATTTTTCTTGCTTGCTGTGCCTGCGCAGACAGAGGCTACAAAAAATTGATATCAGCAGTACCGTCGCGTTTTTAGAATATTTTGACTATATTTAGCTGGCTACCTTGCTCAAGCGGAACGCTGAGACAGCAAGCCACAGCCAACCTGCAATCATCAAAACACCACCAATAGGCGTGATTGCGCCAAACCAACGGGGTGCGCCCAATGTCATCGCATATAGGCTACCAGCGAATATAATAACGCCAACTTGTAGCAACCATGCACTCGTCTGAGTCGTATAATTTAGGCGGACAAGTATACCGACGAGCAATAAACCGAGTGCATGGACAAACCAATAGAGTGTTGCTGTATGCCACCACTCAAGCTGCTGAGTGCTGACCATACCTTTGAGACCATGTGCCCCAAACGCGCCTAAGCCAACAGCAATGGCCATATTGATCGCTGCAATACCTATCCAATTTACCATGCAAAAACTCGTATTATTATTCAAGCCTGTCAATAGCGCAGCGGTAATAGCGCATAGGGGACGATTTACTGAATGTCATTGGGTAAAATGACACTATCGATAGTCATCGCCTCACGAATTTTATCCATAGCGTTCTTTTCGATTTGGCGTACGCGCTCAGCCGAGATAGAGTAAACCGCTGCCAATTCGTGCAAGGTTGATTTTTGCTCAGACAGCCAGCGCTGCTCAACGATATCGCGTGAACGATCATCGAGGGTATCCATCGCCGCAATCAATGCCGATGAGTTGTTTTCTTCCCAATCTGATTCTTCCACCATCTCAGCAGGATCGATGCCATCTTCTAAGAACAGCTGCGGCGCATAACGGCCATCGTCATCATCGCTAGATTGTGCTTCAAATGACGCATCATAAGAGGTGAGACGCGATTCCATCTCAAGCACTTGTTTACGCGTGACATTTAAGTCATTGGCGATGGCATCTGCTTCTTCAAGGGTGAGTTGGTTATTGGTCTTTTTAAGACTGCGTAAGTTAAAGAACAGCTTACGATGCGCCTTGGTGGTCGCGACTTTTACAATGCGCCAGTTACGAATCACAAATTCATGAATTTCCGCTTTGATCCAATGCACTGCAAAAGAAACCAAACGCACGCCTTTATTCGGATCAAAACGCTTGACGGCTTTCATTAACCCCAAGTTGCCTTCTTGAATGAGATCCGCTTGTGGTAAACCATAGCCTGAATAACTGCGCGCGATGTGAATCACAAAGCGCAAATGCGACATAACGAGCAAGCGTGCGGCTTCTACGTCGCCTTCATCGTAATAGCGATGGGCAAGCTCTTGCTCTTGCGTCGGGGTTAAAATAGGGATTTGATGCACAGTATTGATATACGCGCCCAGATTGACCCCAGGCGCTGACAGATGCGTCGGCATCGCTGGCACTAAGTCACGAGTGCTCGTATCTTCAAATGCACTAGCATCATAAGGTGGACGCGCCGCAGCAGCTTTTAGGGCTGCATCGCGCGCTTCGTTTTTTTCAGGCGCTGCGCCATCTTTTTTACGTGTTTTCGCAGCATCATTAGCGGTAGTAGCCATATTCTTGACCTTGGTTAAATAGATAAACAAACAGTCAGATAAAAATCTTTATTGTTGTAATTGTAAAGGATAGCGACGCTTAGTTGCTATCAGTTTTGGTAATGATGAAGTGATATATTGTATCGAAACGCTGTGATGTAGCGCCATCAACCAGTACTTTGTCGGTCATTTCGCTCATCGTTAATCCCAAACTAGGCGTCGTTTTAGCTTGCTGGCTTTGCTGACAAAAAGCGGTGATATCCGCTTTCGAGTTAGGGTCGGTTGCCACAACATATAACGACTCGCCAGCTGCTACATCGCGTAGTGCCACTTTGGTTTTTAACAGTGGCATCGGGCAGGCAAGTCCACGCCCGTCTACCCAACTTTTTATGTTAAGAATCGATTGAGCGGAGCCTGTCGTTCCATCCAACTCAATATTACCCGTATGACCAGTAGACAATAAGTCTAATAACTCTTTAATAACATGCTGCTGCGTATCAGGCAAACTTGCTGACAAACAAACAAAGTAAGACCCTTGTGTGGTAATTAACTGACTGTCAGCAGACATAAAAAACCTTGAGATATTAAAACTTGAATTGGTAGCCGTAGAGAATTTAATAGACCATATTTATTAATATTAACTTATCAATCTGTTTGGTCTATTAAGTAAACGGCACTAATGTAGACATTTTGCGACCATTCGTTATTATAGCAAATTGCCGCGATGCAGTTGCAGTTGAATATAGTCATCGTAATGTTTGGCTCACTAGAATGACTACTCAAGGCTGACAGCTAAAAATGCTATCAACAATCAAACCAAAAATTGACCATCAATAATTACATTGTCATGTTGCACAATAGTGACGCACAGCCGAGTTATTGGTAGCTAAATACAGACTAGAATTGACCTTGTATAAACAAGCTCGTATAGTCAAAATTACGTTATTATCAAGTGGGTAAGATGCGCATCTGTATCATTCTAATAGACAGTCACTGCTTGGTATAGTCAATCCTCTATAAATTGGATACGGTGTCAAGCTTGCTTAGTCTACTACTTGTAGTACTTTCACCCGCCTTCCTTGTATCCAAATTATACTGAACCGACTATAGACAAGGCAGCAATAAATTGAATGAGTGCGCCATCGTTAAGGATATACAGAAAATGATATTGTTTGTATCCAAACAAAAAACAGGTCGTTTGCTTATGCCTCATGCAATAAAACTAGGGCTATCGGCTGTATTATTGGCTCTGACAACTGGCGCCAATAGTAGCGAAAATTCTGCTGCGCCATTTGCCTATAACTCATGGCAAACACCAGCGGCAGAAGCGCTCGATTTACCCAATTTACGCGGGCAAGGACTGAGCTTCGCGGAACAGTATCAAAATAAGCTGCTTGGTGAGTGGTCATTACAACGTATCAATGGTCGCGCAAAAATGGAGCATGATCCTTGGGTGCAAGAAACGGTTAAAGAAATGACGTGGCGGCTCAATGCACAAGCGCGTGAGCAAGCGCCCTTGGGCTTGGTGATCATCGACAATCCCAGTATTAATGCTTTTGCAGTGCCAGGCGGCGTCATTGGCATTAATACAGGGACGATACTGGCTGCGAGTAGTATGGATGAATTGGCTAGTGTCGTCGCTCATGAAGTGGCGCACATTAGCCAACGCCATTATGAGAGTGGCGTTGATGAACGTAAGAAAGCCTTACTGATGCAAATAGGCGGTATGCTGGCCGCGATTGCCGCATCAGCGGTCGATGGTGATGCCACAGCAGCAGTACTGATGGGCAGCCAAACAGCACTAATGAATAGCAGCATGGCTTTTAGTCGCAATAACGAACGCGAGGCCGATCGGGTAGGGATGCAAATCATGACCCAAGCTGGGTATGACCCACGCGCGATGCCGAGATTCTTTGCCACGATGAATCAAAAAAGCCAACTTAATCAGACAGCCAATCTGTTTTTGCCCAGTTTTGTACGTTCGCATCCCTTAAGCAATGAACGTTTGAGCGAATCACAGAGCCGCGCCCAGCAGTATCCCGCCATGTCATTAAGCCAGCAGCAGCGTCATCAAGTGCAGTTTGATTTGCTTTATTGGCGTGTCCAAAGTACAGGTAAGCATGCGTCTGAGACCACACTGACAGCGGCTGCCAAAAACAGCTTAGGGGCCAAATTGGCGTTGATGACTTGGTATAGCGAGCAACAACGCTTTACTGATGCCAATGACATATTGGCGGAACTTGTCGTGTTACCAGCGGCGCAGCGCCAGTCATTAGAGCCATTGTTGTCGATTACGCATAGCCAAATGCTGAATGAACAAGGCAAATGGCAGCAAGCCGCCGAAGTATTAGAGCGTCAGCAGCGTGTTTACCCTGAGCGCCGTGATTTGCGCTTGTATTTAGCCGAAGCGTTGACGAACAGCAATCAGCCGACCAAAGCACAAGCCTTGTTAAAACCTTTGACCCAGCAGCAACCAAGCGATCGTTACGCATGGCAAAGCTTACAACTTGCCAATGAGAGAATTGCCAAAACGACTGACTCCCCGCAGCTAGCCAACATCGCGACAATCAACGCATTGCGCTATCGCAGCCATGATCAGCTATGGAATGGGCGCTATGAAAGTGCGCTTACTTCCTTAACGCAGGCCAAACGATTGGCTGAAAGCATGCAAACGACCGCGCAAGCAAATAGTGCGCGTCCGCTCTTGGCGAGCATAAATGCAGAAATTAAAGACGTAAAAACCGCCAAAGACTTTAAGCCTTAGGCGGTTGTGTTTATCTGTTCATCATTTACAGCTACGGCACATCAGTCTCAAGCAACGATGTTGACCATAAAAAATATTAACCTTGCAAAGCTTCTTTTACCAGCTTAGAGATGAGCGCAGGGTCAGCACGACCAGCGGTTTTGTTCTTTAGCACGCCCATCACACTACCCATATCACGCATAGAAGTAGCACCTTGCGTGGCAATCTCGGCATTTACCAATGCCATGATCTCGTCTTGATTCATTTGCTGTGGCATGAACTCATTGATGATATCGATCTCGAACTGCTCTTTGGTTGCCAAGTCATCACGGTCGTTTTCGGTAAAAATACCGAGCGATTCTTGACGTTGTTTAAGCTGCTTTTGTAGAACTTCTAATACGCCTGCATCATCGAGCACTATTTGACGATCAAGTTCAATTTGCTTGATGACTGATTGTACGTTACGTAATACCTTAACGCGCTCAAGCTCACGAGCTTTCATGGAAACTTTGATATTGTCTGATAAAGTCTGTTTAAGTTGGCTCACTGCTATCATCCTTATTTATCTGTTAAATGCTATTTGTCATATGTTGTTTGCTATGTTTTTAGAGCAAAACCTGCTGATCGGGGCTTTAATAAAAAAGTGACTTTAATAAAAAAAGTAGCTTTGATAAAAAATGTATCAGCAGTAATAACAAAAATTGTAGCATAAAAAACGCCACTGATATCAATGGATAACAGTGGCGTTAGTGTAGCGCTTGTACGTAACTAAATCAGATTACTGATTAGTACATACGAGTGGTACGAATAGTTTCGCGTTGTAATTTCTTTTTATAACGCTTTACGGCAGCTGCTTTTTTGCGCTTGCGTACTTGCGTTGGTTTTTCATAAAACTCACGCTTACGTACGTCTGATAATACGCCAGCTTTTTCACAAGCACGTTTGAAACGACGGATAGCGATATCTACTGGTTCGTTTTCTTTAACCTTAACTGCAGGCATGAAGACTCCTCGATTAGGATGAGATATAAGGGCATTAGTTTGGCTGTGTATTAGTATTTAGCCGTAATATCTCAAGATTACAGGCATCAGCTCAAACTAGGACAATTCTTGCGCATTAGCACAAGGGCAGGTATTTTAATAAAAAATACCAACAAAGTCAACGATTTTAATGGTTTATTGTCTATATGTTATTTGCTTAGATGAGTATTTAGGCGCAACTGTCTTGCTTTAGATTGAGTCAGGGCACAAAATTTACCGTGAATAAAAAGTCCCTACAGTCTATAACGGTTTGGTTGGAGTTTATGCTATGATAATTTCCATATTATAGGGTCTGTTTGATATTCAAATATTAGGGCTGCTGATGGCTAAAGTTAACTCAAACTAGGCGAAAACCGACGATAATGTCGAGACCTTAGCTAGGTTTTCAACAACGGTTGGGGTAATTTTAGCATCAGCCTTGAGAACGGATAGAGCAAAGCACTGCTTTGCCCGTTCGCAAGGCAAGAGCTGTGCTCGAGTGGAGGGCAGTACCATATTTGAATGTTCAATAGACCCTAGTAAGCATAGGAACCGTTTTATGTGTATTTTATTGAGGATGTTGGCATGAAAAAAACAGTATTAAGTACGGTGTTGAGCACAGCGTTTATCGTTGCTTTGGGTGCGAGCGTAAGCGCTTGTGGTGGCGGAAAAGAGCATGAAGTATATGCAAAAGATCGCGTTGATGAAGCAGCGGCACTTGCGATCAAAAATGGCCCACCTGCTGAAGAAATGGAGTTTCCAGAAACCGCCCCGATGCCAGCTGCGGATATGACTGCAGATGGTACGGCAGTCGATGGTGCTACTACTGCTGAAGCCGGTATGGCTGACACTGATATGGCAGAAGCAACGGCTACCGATAGTGCTGATACAGCAGCTGCTCCGACTACTGACAGCACTGATATGGCTACTGAAGACGCAGCGGCAACCACTGCTGAATAAGTTAGTGCTGAACGAACTCTTAGACACTCATTAGTAGTATAGACAAGTATTTTGAGCTTATATAATGCATTATTAACCGATTACAGACTTATTAAGTAAGGGTAAAACCATGATTGATATACAGTCGTATATGAAGAAACTGAGATTGTCTGTAATCAGTATGAGCGTGATATTTGCAGTGAGTGCTTGTAGTGGCGATAACACGGCCACTGAAGAGAGTACAGCAGCCAATGAACCTGCTAATACTGCCGTTGAAGAAACAGTCGTAGCAGAACCTGAAATCACGACGCCTGAGCCTGTAATTGAAGCAGAAACAGAGTCTACCGACATAATGGTTGAAGAAGCGGTAGCACCTGAAACTGTTGCTGAGCCTGAAGTGCTGGCTGCTGATGCTGGTGCTAAACTGTATGAGTCAAACTGTCAGGTTTGTCATGCTGCTGGTTTGCTCAATGCGCCAAAATATGGCGATACGGCGGCTTGGACGGCTCGTCTGACCAAGGATAAAGAAACGCTGTATAGTCACTCCGCTAAAGGCTTTAATAAGATGCCAGCGCAAGCGGTAAATGGTGTCACTGAAGCGCAAGTGCATGCAGCGGTTGATTATATGCTAGCATCTGTGAGCTAATGAGGCTTAATGGAATATATTAGCCATTGAAATTTGTTAAACTGACCGTCATTGTGACTGACAATGGCGGTTTTTTTATGCCCGTTTTTTATTGATATCAACCTTAACGAATATGACTGACTGTGCGAAAATTATTTGTTGAACTAGAAATAGTATTTGGCTTATTTTATTCGCTATTCAAATTCCTAAAGTGATGTAAGATAAAAAAACGGCAAAAAGCAGCTCGAAAACAAAGGTATAAAGGCAAAAGTATGAAGGTATTGGGTTTAGAGACCTCTTGTGATGAGACGGGACTGGCGATTTTTGATAGTGAGCAAATGAACAGCGACAATCAAGGTCTGGTTGGACAGGTATTGTATTCACAGATAGAGCTGCATGCACTCTACGGCGGCGTTGTACCTGAGCTTGCCAGCCGTGATCATATTCGCAAGCTGGTGCCTTTGCTTAATGAGTTGCTTGAGCAGTGCGACGTCAAAAAAAGCGAGATCGATGCGATTGCTTATACCAAAGGCCCCGGGCTTATTGGCGCTTTAATGACGGGTGCATTGTTTGGACGCAGCTTGGCATATGGCTTAGACATTCCTGCGATTGGTATCCATCATATGGAAGGTCATCTGTTGGCACCGCTCATGGGTGCAAACCCTCCAGCTTTTCCTTTTGTCTCGCTGTTAGTGTCTGGTGGGCATACTTTGCTTATCGCCGCACGTGGTGTGGGTCAGTATGAGATATTGGGCGAATCGATAGATGATGCGGCAGGTGAGTGCTTTGATAAAGCCGCCAAAATGTTGGGCTTACCTTATCCTGGTGGTCCCAATATTGCCAAACTGGCAGAGACTGGCAACCCAAATGCTTACAGTTTACCAAGACCGATGTTACATCGTGGTTTGGATTTTTCCTTTAGCGGTATGAAAACGGCCGTGCATAACCTAATCAAAGACACGCCATGCTCAGGTGGTTCGGGTAATGTCTCGGATAGCGACCCACAAGTTCGCGCGGATATCGCTGCCAGTTTCCAACACGCGATGGTCGATACACTGGTAAAAAAATCCATCAAAGCGCTCAAGCAAGCAGAGATGAGCCGTTTGGTGATTGCGGGTGGTGTCAGTGCCAATACCCATTTGCGCGAGACGTTAGAAGCTGAGCTAGCCAAAATAAACGCGACTGTCCATTATGCACCGCCAGCGTTATGTACGGACAATGGTGCGATGATTGCTTATGCCGGTTACGAGCGCCTGCAAGCGGGTCAATCAGATGATTTGGCGGTGAGCTGCGTGCCGCGCTGGCCGATGACAGAGCTACCAGCAGTTTAAAGGTGACTTTCTCAATACGCTATTCGTTAACCTTTATTAAGCCTAAGGATGATCTATGCAGTGGATTGCGATTGGTTTAGGCGCCGCACTGGGCGCGTGTTTGCGAGGCTGGCTTGCGCGCTTTAATCCGCTGCATCATTGGATACCACTAGGTACGTTGGGCGCTAATGTGTTGGGCGGCTTGTTAATAGGGCTCGCTCTAGTGTGGTTCGGACGGATGGGTAGCGGCTTGTCTGACAACGTTAGACTGTTCGTAATCACTGGGTTTTTGGGTGGGCTGACGACGTTTAGCACTTTTAGCGCGGAGGTCTTTACCTTTATTAATGATGGCCGTTTGCTGGCAGGATTGGCGCTCATCGGTTTACATGTGGGACTGACATTATTGGCAACGGCGCTGGGGTTTTATTTGTTTAAGTTGGTTTTGTAACCTTCGATAGATATTACTCACTTAATGGTTTGATTTGAGTAGTTATTTTATTGCAGTCTATTTTAAGTGGTCTATTAATTGGTTTTTGGCACTTTTTAGGTGGTTCCAATAGGGTATACCCTAATATATCATTCACTATCTCTAATAGGCTCAAAGCTGCTTATCAGCTATTTTGAATAGTGAAACTGCGATAAAAAATGAGCATAAGTTGTATAGTAGATAAAACACTTTAAGGTGATAAAGATGAGCTTAAACATATTTACTATCAAAGGTAGCCATATTTATCACTATTCAAAAATAAAGTTTTGGCATCGATTGAGCCTTATCTTATCTCGTTTGTCTATTGCTATGGCTTCATTCTTATTGATAGGTTGTAGCGAGCGCATCTGGAACCAGCCATCAACAGATATAGAAAGAACCACCGAAAATCGCTACGATTTTCGCAATGGTTTGCCTGAAAACTCAGATGACATATTCGTTGTGTTAGCATTCTCTGGTGGTGGCACACGAGCAGCAGCGCTTAGCTATGGAGTGCTTGAGAAACTTCGCGACACGCCAGTTATGATAGAGGGAAAAGAGCGCCGATTACTAGATGAAGTAGATGTTATTACTTCAGTATCAGGCGGTAGCTATACAGCCGCTTATTATGGTTTATTCGGTGATAAAATTTTTGAGAAGTTTGCGTCAGATTTTTTGTATGAGGATTGGCAGTCTCGTCTCCTAAGACTAGGATTGAGCCCAAAAAATCTGCTGTCTATCAGCCGTTCTGACTATAATCGTGGCGATCTGGTCGCGAAAGATTTAAATCTTAATTTATTTGGACAAAAGAGTTTTGCCGATATGAGTCGTGGCAAATTACCTTACGTCATACTCAATGCCAGTGACTTAAATAATGCCATAACATTTTCATTCACTCAGCAGCAGTTTGATTTTCTGTGCTCAGACCTATCGAAATATCCTGTAGCCAATGCTGTGATGGCATCTTCCTCAGTACCTGGCATATTCGCCCCTATAGCGCTACGCAATTTTTCTGATTGTCCTCAGCGTCATCAGCCATGGGTCGATGACGCGTTGCGACAAGAGGATCATTTACCTCGTAATTACGGAATAGCTCGTGCTTTAAAGCGTTATTCCTATCCTGATAGGATGCCAATACTACGCTTGGTAGATGGTGGCGTGACTGACAATTTGGGGGTGCGTGGCTCTATGATGAGTCCTGTCAACCAGTATGGCGACGTACCTAATATGGCTGGCGCATTCAGTCCTGAACAATTGCGTTCTGTTAAACGAGTGCTGGTGATTGTTGCTAATGCCCAAACCTACCCCGAACATAAATGGTCATTAAATGGAGAAGACCCAGGATTATTAGAGACGATTTCAGCTTCTAGTCAAACAGCATTAGGTACGTTAAATAATGAGACGGTATCACTAGCAAAAAAAGAGTTCTTGCAATGGGGAGACCATGTCAACGCCCAGCGAGACCCTAATGAGCCTCAGGTAGAGGTGCACTTTTCCATATTGACCTTTGATCAAATCAAAGACAAAGATCAGCGGACTAAATTTGATGCTATGCCAACGACTTTTCATCTACAACCAGAGCAAGTCGATGAACTGCGAGCGCTAAGCGGTAGCTTGCTTGAACAGTCCATAGAATTTAATTCGTTCCTTAACGACTCAAAGTAACCTATAAAATAACCTAGGGCTTTTATAAATAAGAATAGATAACAAAAATATCTGAGTGATTACTCAATTTGACTTGTATGTGTATCTTAACCCGTTTAGATTTAAATAATATATTTAGTGATGATATATAAGATTTAAAGCCTCAATTTAAGGAAGTAATTGGGTCCAAATATTATAAACAGGGAGTATATAAAATGAATAAATACCTTGCAGGAATAATTGCTGGCTTCTTGGCCACCGTGGTTATGTCGCTTCTATTGATGTTAAAAAGCGTGATGGGCATTATGCCTGACTTAGATATCATTGCCATGTTGTCATCAATGATGAATGATAGTCGCACCTTAGCCTGGATAGCTCATATAATGGTAGGTTCTATCGGTTATGGTATTGCAATGGCGATACTTTCTGGCAAAGATCGAAGTAAAAACTTTACGATGATTGGCTTAGGCATCGGGACGGTTGGTTGGCTTATGATGATGGTCATTATTATGCCTATGATGGGCAATGGTTTGTTTGGTTTGGCTATGCCTAGTGGTGTAATGGTTCCTATTGCTACTTTAGTTTTGCATTTAATCTTCGGTGGCGTATTGGGCAAAGCTTATGCCAAGCTGGTTAGTACGCATTAGAGCTAGTCTATAATTTTCTAGTTAAAATAGAAGGCATGGTTAATGAACATGTCTTCTATTTTAACTAGAATAGAGTTTATGACAAACAAGGATTAGCAGTATATTGAATATAAACGATGTTATTAATGTATCAAAAAATATTCAAGACGATATCAGAGCAGGTCATTTGGGTACTGTAGTACATATTTTTGATCAAAATCCCCCTATGTACTTAATTGAGTTTATTGATAATGAAGGCCGTACAACTGAAATGGCATCTCTAAAAGAAGAAGACATGAGCCTTTATTGGGTTGCCAGCACTGAAACATATGTCGAATAGTTAACGGTGAATTGTCCTGACTATTAATGACTACCTAATAACCTAGTCAAAAAACCATTAACACAAGCTCATTAAGTACACTCAGATGTACATTGATTCAATATAAAATTCTATATCCATTGGAATCACGGGGACTACAGACCAAGGTTCAAGTCCTCACTAGGGAACCGTCATTTACCATAACGCTCGTCATAATGTCAGAGAGCGAACGATATTTCTTAACTGGAATGATTTAGTAAATAGTGAAATATTACACCGGCTTTACTATTCCTTGTAGCAAACTCGCAAACCCTTGCATATAAGCGGTATCTTGGCTTGACGTGCGTGTCGCTGCATACAGCTGGCAATGCACACCATCACCCAGCGGTCGCGAGACGACCCAACCTTTTTTCTCATATTCAGCAACCACCCAATCGGGCAATGCCGCCACACCGCGTTCACTAGCAACCAGCTGAATCAGCATCGCCGTCAACTCTGTCGTACGAATACTATCAAAACTGACCTGCGCTGGCGTCATAAAATTGGCAATAATATCGAGACGCTTGGCCTCTACTGGATAGGCAATCAAGGTCTCTTCAGTCAAATCAGTCGGCTCAATAAACTTCTGCACCGCCAAATCATGCGTTGGCGATAGCACCAAGCGACTCTCATACTCAAACAACGGCTGATAGCTGATGCCCTCTATCGGTAAATCACTGGTCGTAATGAGTAAATCAATATCACCTTCTATTAATAAATGATGCGGCTCAGGCTCAAAACCTGTCGCAAAATCCAGCTCAACATCCGACCATTCGCGGCGATAATGATTAAGTATCGGCATTAGCCAATCAAAGCAGCTGTGACACTCGGATGCTAGGCGTAATCTACCTGCTTGACCGTGTGCCAAGCGTTTCAGATTGGATTTGGTACGAGTGACCTGCGGCATAATGCTGTCTGCCAATGCCAATACCGTCTTGCCAGCTGGCGTAAAAGTCAGCGGACGCGTGCGGCGATTGACCAAGCTAATATCGTAATAATTCTCTAGCTCTTTTAGCTGATGCGAGACCGCAGAAGCTGTCACATGCAGCTCATCGGCAGCCGCAGCAAGTGAACCATGCGCTCGTAATGCAGTTAACGTATTAAGATGGCGGAGCTCTAGCATAAGACAACCTGCCTGCTAAGTTGAGAAAAATTCATTATAGTACATATGTTGCTGACTTTCATTCATAGCGTATGATTAATGAGCCATCAACAGCTAGCGCTTGCGTAACAGTAGCTGTGAGATAATGACCAATATCAAAGAAGCGACTAATAATAGTGTACCAATAGCATTAACTTCCGGCTTAAGTCCTACTCGTACCATCGAGTAAATTCGTAGCGGTAATATCTCATAGCTAGGGCCCGTGACAAAGGTTGAAACCACGACGTCATCTAGCGATAAGGTAAAGGCGAGCAACCAACCTGCCATTACTGCTGGCAAAATAACGGGAATCAGCACGGTACGTACCATGGTCGATTCATTAGCGCCCAAATCGCGTGCCGCTTCCATCAAGCGCTCATCTAAACTACTCAATCGTGCAAAGACAGTAATCACAACAAACGGTAGGCAAAAAGTAATGTGTGCCAATAGTAGTGAGACAAAGCCCAACTGCAAACCGATTAGTAGGAACAGCGCCAATAATGAGATAGCCAATACAATCTCAGGCGACATCATCAGGACAAATAACAGCCCATTTAATAAGCCTTTACCGCGAAAGTTATAACGGTGTAAGGCAAGGGCAGTGAGCGTTCCTATCAAAGTCGAGACAGTCGCGGCAACCAAGCCCAATACAATAGAGTGCCAAAATGCATCGAGCATGGCTTGGTTATTAAATAGTGATTCGTACCACTTTAAGCTAAAGCCATCCCAGTTGTAGCCGATTTTTGACTTGTTAAAAGACATCACGACTAGGACGATAATGGGCAGATATAGCAAGGCATAAATCAGCCCGAGATAGCCTTTGGCGGCGATACTGCCAATCTTAAGCGGACGAGTTTTTTTATTCGGTGATCTATAAGACATTAGGCCACCTCATTAAAGTCAGTCTTGCCAATGCGGCGACTACTGGCACGATAGGCGAGTAATAATACCGCCATCGCTAGGGTCAATAATACGCTGGCAGCTGCGCCAAACGGCCAATCACGCGCATCCAAAAATTGGTTTTTGATAATATTACCGACCAACAAGTTGCGCGAGCCGCCCAAAATATCGGCCACATAGAACATACCCATCGCTGGCAATAACACCAACAGTACCCCAGAGATAATCCCTGGTGTTGTGAGTGGTAGCACCACATGCCAAAAGGTCTGCCTTCTCGATGCACCCAAATCTTGCGACGCGAGTAGCATGTCATTGCGCAAGTCAGTAAAGACCGCATACAACGGCAATACCATAAAAGGAAATAACAAATAGGTCAGTCCCGCTATGACCGCGCCTTGCGTGTATAAAATATCAATAGGAGTATCAATCACACCTATCGCTAGCAAGAATTTATTAATCAAACCATTATTAGCAAACAATAACTTGAGGGCATAAGTGCGTACTAGAGAGTTCGTCCAAAACGGCAATATCAATAGCATCATGAGCAGCGGCTGCCAGCGAGTTTTGGCTTTAGAGACCAGCCACGCAAAAGGATAACCAAGCAGCAAGCAGATAACCGTGGTGATACTTGCCATCCATAATGAATGGACAAATACCTCAAAATACAACGGATCAATTATGCGTACATAGCTGTCGATGCTGACCGGCAAGCTGATAAAAGCGCTGCTATCGCGGGTCAAAAAACTAACAGCGATGACTAGGATATTTGGTAATAGTGCAAATATCAGTAGCCAACCCCATATTAGCCAAAGCGTGGCGGTACGAAATGGACTTTTGCTGCCCAAATTGAAACGGCTAGTACGTGCCATCAGCTACCATCCTTTTGTACAGACATGCCTTGATGTTCGCTTGAGTTGGCGGTTGAATGATCAAGTGAGGGATCAAGTGAACTGTCATCTGGTAACACCCATTCCCAGCCATCAACCCATGAGACCTTGACCGCTTCATTCAATTTATAATCAAAGCTGGGATCATCTTCATCAAAGAATTCAGAAGCCTTGATAATATGACCGTTTGCCAATTCAATAATCGAGTCTAAAGTGCTGCCTTTATAGTTACTTTCAATCACTCGGCCAAACAGTCCAGTATGAACATCGTCATTAGGATCATAAATTCGCAAATCTTCAGGGCGCAGTAGTAAATTGACGATGTCGCCTACTTGCACATCATTGGCAAAATCAGGACGACGCAAATTACGTAATGTCGTTGGGCCATCTTGCGCTTGCGCCTCACAGACTTCGACTTCGATACGTCCGTTAGTGACTTTGCCATCACGATCTGGCTGGTCAGCGTAGACGCCTTTGACTTCTGCCTTGAATAGATTGGTCTCACCGATAAATTTGGCGGTAAATAAATTCGCGGGCGTTTCATAAATCTCGATAGGTGTGCCGATTTGCTGAAAGGTGCCGTCTTTCATCACCGCAATACGGTCTGACATCGATAGTGCTTCTTCTTGGTCATGGGTGACGAAGACAAAGGTAATGCCCAGCTCACGCTGTAGCCGTTTAAGCTCAGACTGCATTTGCAAACGTAGCTTGTGGTCGAGCGCCGATAGCGGCTCATCAAGCAACAATAATTTAGGACGATTAATGACCGCCCGTGCGATGGCAACACGCTGCTGCTGACCACCAGATAAATCCTGCGGTTTACGATTGGCGAGATGCTCTAATTGCACCATTGCTAGCATGTCGCGCACGCGCGTTTTAATCTCATCTTTAGGCACTTTTTTAATTTTAAGACCATAAGCCACGTTTTGGGCGACGGTCATATGTGGAAACAAGGCATACTGCTGAAACACCGTATTGACCGGACGCTTATCCGCTGGCAAGCCTGACATCTGCACGCCATCCAGATAGATAGCACCAGCGTTTGGCTGCTCAAAACCGGCAATCAATCGTAGCAATGTCGTCTTGCCGCAGCCTGACGGGCCAAGCAAGGTCAAAAACTCACCATGCTTGATATCGAGATTGATGTCTTTTAATACTTCGGTTTGGTCATAGGTTTTTTTTATACCCGTCAGTTGCAGCAGTACCGTGTCAAGTGACGCCGCAGCTTGGTGCGTGTTTGAAGGTGATTCGGTCATAAGGTTGGTTCCTAAACATCCAACATTTCAGTACAGCTATACGTCTAAAGCACTGCCTTCAAGGTGGTTTGGTATGGGGATAAACGATGGGTATCAATAGGGTTTGGTTGCTGCGTATTATAACAAACCTTGGATATAAGTCAGTGCCAGTTCGTTATAAGTTAGCGATGCTACTTTGTTGTAAAATAAAATTTTGCCAAACATCGTTAAATAGCTGGTTAATATCCCGAGACTATCCATGCTATTTTTCTCGCTTGACGGCAATTTATCTCATTTTTATAATCGTTCTTAAAATGAAGACACGCCCTAGCGAGATTAAAAGCGATTTTTTTATTATTTTTCTGCTTTTATTCCTATACAATCATTTTGTGGCTAAGAAATATAATGAGCCGGCTGTGTATGGCAAAATGCTTAGGGCGTGTCTTCAATTCACTCGATAGTCATTTAAATGGGCTAAAAATGGCTAAAAATGGCTAAATCTTGCCAAACATCGTCAAATAGCTGGTTAATATCCCGATATTATCTGCGCTATTTTTCTTGTTTGACGGCAATTTATCTCATTTTTATCACCATTTTTGAAATGAAGATACGCCCTAGCCAGCCATGGTCAAAAACAGAGATTTATTATTCTAATCATTTGATAATCAAGGACCCTTTATGCCTAATGATACTCGTCCACAAACAGGTCTAGAAGCGCTCGAACTACTAAGAGACGGTAATGCGCGCTACGTTGATAGCCTGACGAACACTGATCCAATGATGCAACGACGTCCAGAACTCGTGAGCGATCAAGACCCGCTGGCCATCATTTTGGGTTGCTCGGATGCTCGCGTACCAGTCGAGATTGTATTTGATCAAGGCTTGGGTGATTTGTTTGTCATTCGAGTAGCGGGTAATGTGGTTGCGCCTTCGCAAATCGGTTCGGTAGAGTTTGCCGCCGAAAAGTTTGGCACAAAATTGGTGGTGGTCTTAGGACATTCGCATTGCGGCGCTGTCACTGCTTGCGTCGAGGCGCTGATTAATCCTGAGCAAAATTATTCGCCAAACTTACAGTCAATCGTCGATCGTATTCGCCCAAGTGTCTACAACCTTCATGAGCTCGCCACTGCCAATGGGCAAGATGTCGATGCTGATGAACTGGTCGATCGCTCGATACGTGCCAACGTGCGCATGTCGGTCAGTCAGCTCAAGCATGGTTCGCGAGCGTTAGAGGATTTGACCAGCAGTGGTCAGTTATTGGTCGTTGGTGCAGAGTATGATTTAGAGACAGGAAAAGTGCGTTTTTTAGACAGTTAATAATTATTCTTTTATTAATAAAGTCGCGCCTGCCTTACTCTTATTTGATGTATGGTTTGTGCGGCTACACCGAGTTATTTCATATAAACACCCCTATTGATTGACTGTATAGACTATCAGCTCTTACAAAACCCTATCACTAGTCCCGCGATTTTTTATTATGATGAGAGTTTTAGGCCAATCATGACAACCATGATTTTTTGGTCTTTCAATATTAATAACTCTTCAACTATTAGGATAATTATGTCTACTTCATCTAACAACAATAACGACGCTATCATAAACCAGCCTGCTAGCAGCGTCAGCACGGATGGTGTTCAGTCAATCTCATCAAAAACTACTGGCTTCACTTTTAACCATACGATGCTACGCGTGAAAGACCCTGCAAAATCATTAGCGTTTTACACCGGTGTTTTGGGTATGACTTTGCTTGCTGTTAAGAAGTTCCCTGACATGGGATTCGACTTATATTTCTTGGCCAAGTTGACCGAAAGCGAGCGCGAAAACTTGCCAACTGGCGATGATCTAGAAATCTTTGCCTTCCGTCAGCGTGGTATTTTAGAGTTAACGCACAACTACGGTACTGAGACAAAGGCTGACTTTAGCTATCATGACGGTAATCAAGATCCGCAAGGTTTTGGTCATATTTGCTTTAGCGTACCGAGTTTAAATGAAGCGGTTGCTTGGTTTGATAAAAATGACGTCGAATTCAAAAAGCGTCCAGAAGATGGCAGCATGAAAAACATTGCCTTTATTAAAGATGTAGACGGTTACTGGATTGAAATCGTACAAGCAGATTTGATGCGCTAAATGTTAGACAGTTAAAAAATATAAGCATTGATGAATAAAAAAGTTTAATAATTTAAGGAGTGATCCCTGCATGCCCAGCCCTGAGGCAAACCCTACTACTGCTGATCCAGCGACGATTAACTCAGCGACAACGACTGATGTTTTTACTTATCAAAGTATTATTGATTCGGCGAATGGAATATTTATCGGCTTTGTTGAGCGTATTCCGTACTTTGTAGCGTCGATTATCGTTGTTCTGATTTTTTGGTTTCTATCAATCGTTTTCAAAAAAATCGTCTACAAATTGCTGGGTAGCCGTAGTCGGCATCAGAACTTGGTCAAAGTGTTTCAACGGGTAGGCGGCGCGCTGATTATTTTTATTGGCTTCATGATTGCCATGGTGATCGCCGTACCAGGATTTACGCCTGCCAAGCTGATTGGCGCACTCGGTATTGGTTCGGTCGCGATTGGTTTTGCTTTCAAAGATATTTTTCAAAACCTACTATCGGGTATTTTGCTACTCATCTCGGAGCCGTTTCGTATTGGCGATCAGATCGTTTCTGGAGAATATGAGGGTACAGTTGAGGATATTAAAATCCGTGCAACCACCATCAAGACTTATGATGGTCGACAAGTCGTTATTCCAAACTCAGACCTATATACCTCAGCATTGACTGTCAATACCGCCTACAAACAGCGTCGTTTACAAGTGGCGGTCGGCATTGGTTATGAAGATGATATCGAAGCGGCGAAAGCTGAGATTATGCAAGCATTGGATAAAGTGGGTAGTGTTTCCACTAAATCTAAGCCAAGCGTGATTGCAACGGGATTTGGCGGATCATCTATGGATCTGATGGTGCGCTGGTTTATTGAAGATGGTACGCAGGCTAATAAAGTTGCTTCTATTCATCAAGTGATCGTAGAAATTAAGAAGGCCCTTGATGCAGCAGGCGTGAATATTCCTTTCCCGATACGCACTATCGACTTGAGTGACCCCTCCGTAAAAGCGATTGTCAATAAAATCAATGAGCAACAAAATGAGCAACAAGCTATTGATGTTAATAAAGCCGCGACAGAGTAGTTGAACTGATGAGGCAATTCTGTTTGTTCAATAGAGTCGCCAAGTCTATTGCCTAAGTAAGCGATCTCTCAAACGACATTAAAAAAACCGCCATATCAAAGGATACGGCGGTTTTTTTGTTATCAATCAACGGGTATTTATTCAGTTTTAGCTCTAAAATCTGTATGACATGATTTGCAGCTTGCACCAACTTGACCAAAGGCAGGCTTGACGTCATCCATGCTAGTGGCAGTTTGTGCGGTAGCGCTTAGCTCAGCGGTGACTTTTTGAAAGTTGTCGGCTTCTGCACGGAACTCATCCGCATTAGACCAAACCGCTTCAGTAGCATTACCTACCGCTTCTGGATCTTCAAAATGACTCCAAGGCTTGGCGGCATCTTCTGCCAAGAATGCCGCTTGCTCTTTAAATACTTCAGAATCAAATGTGTCAGGTGCTTTTGCCATATCACCCATGACGCCCATTGCATCGCCCCAGTTTTTCATAGTGTCTTGACGCGCTTGCACGTCAGGGTTAGATTCTGTTGAGGTGCTACAGGCCGTTAGACCCAGTGCAGCTGCCATCAAAGTAATGCTAACCAAAGATTTGAAAGATTTATTGGTATAAACCTGTGCCATATGACTTACTCCTTTAAACTTGGCTAATAGTAAGCGCGATTACAAACGCTCGCTTTGTCGTAAAATATAGTTATACAAAATACTGCCTAAAATTCTTTTGAGCACAGTTGCTAATAAAGAATGCCTTCTATTGTAACGGTTATCTGGGCGATGGGAATTATATAGTTGTTATATCCTCGTAATATTTTAAATAAGTATAACTTAACTTAGGTATGGCTGCTTATGGTTGGTTGCGATGATTGTATGGTAGTTACACAACATATTTTTTACAATAACGACGAGAGAGTGGGTGGTTTAAACAGTACTGACAATAAAAAAAGGCCAGCGATAGTAGCTGACCTTCTTAATATTTTCAAAAAGTATGAATACCGTGATATTTACAACACCTATAGCGCTAACCAATCACGCGGTTTTAAGTAAAAGTCGGTTAACTCAAACTCAGGTGTGCTAGGTTCCGGCTCGAATCGATAATGCCAGCTGGCAAGCGGCGGCATACTGACTAGAATTGACTCAATACGTCCATTACTCTGTAGCCCAAATAGCGTGCCACGATCGTAGACCAGATTGTACTCGACGTAGCGACCACGACGATAGAGCTGAAACTCACGCTGTGCTTCGGTATAAGGCGTATTTTTACGCTGTTCAAAAATCGGCATGATACCGTCAAGATAACCATTGCCCACGGCTTTCATAAAGTTAAAGCAAGTCTCAAAGTCCCAGCCACGGCTGTCAGTATTGACATCATCATAGAATAGACCACCGATACCGCGTTGCTCATCACGATGGCGCAAATGGAAATACTCATCGCACCATTGTTTAAAGTCAGGGTAGACAGTGTCGCCAAAGGGCGCGCATAGGTCGTGACAGACTTGGTGCCAATGGACACAGTCGGCTAATACTGGATAAAACGGGGTCAAATCAAACCCACCACCAAACCACCAAATGGGGGCTTCGCCCTCGGCTTCGGCGATGAACAAGCGTACGTTGGCATGACTGGTAGGGACATTGGGATTTTTGGGATGAACAACCAATGACACACCCATGGCTTGTGCTTTGCGACCTGCAATATCGGGGTGACGCGCGGTGGCTGAGGCGGGTAAGTTATGGACATGAATATGGCTAAACATGACTCCCGCTTTTTCAATCACTTCACCGTCTGCCAATACACAAGACCTACCGCCGCCGCCTTCAGGACGCTTCCAATCGTCGGGAACAAAAGTTGCCGTACCTCCACCGTCGCGCTCTTGTGCTTCTAACGCTTGGCAAATACGCGCTTGCAAATCGACTAAAAACGCACGCACGCGCGTGATATCATCGCTGGTCGGAGTGACTGTTTTCTTCGATTCCGGTTTTTTCGATTCTAGGTTTGCAGAGTCTGTAGTTAAGAGGTTTGCATTGTTGTCTAAATTTTGATTGTTCATAAAAATATCTATTTATTCAGGTGTATTGCGGTATTGAATTCTTTATCGAGTAAATGTCCCATACGATCACGCTTGGTGGCCAGATAGTCTGCATTCATGTCGTTAACGCCAACGACCAATGGTACTCGCTCCACGACATCGATACCATGGGCAGTCAAATAAGCAACTTTTTCTGGATTATTGGTGATCAGTCTCACTGCATCAACGCCCACATGGGCGAGCATCGGGCTGCACATATCATAAACGCGCGCGTCAGCAGGCAAGCCTAACATCAGATTGGCATCTAAGGTATCATGCCCTTGATCTTGCAGCGCATAGGCACGGATCTTATTGGTCAGCCCAATGCCGCGACCTTCTTGGCGCAGGTAAAGAATTGCCCCGTAACCGGTTTCTTGTATCGCTTGCATCGCTGTATTAAGCTGGGGGCCACAGTCACACTTCAATGAACTAAATGCATCACCAGTCAAGCATTCAGAGTGAATACGCACCAATGGGATAGGTCGTTCTGCTAGCGTGTCCTGCTTTTGCGTCAAGACATCGACAGCGTCTTTATTTTGCTCAACCACAGACAGACCGACCGTCAGCATCACATGCTCTTGACCGTCTTCATTTTCAAAGATATGGATATCAAACTCGCCGTGACGAGTAGGTAGTGTGGCGCTGGTGATAAATTGATATGACATTAATGTCCTACATGAGCCGATCATCGAGGCGGTAGCGGATTTTGGCATAGCCATATTATTATGGTTAAGAGGTTATCAGTATAACCGGTTCGTGAAGACAACGTGTTTATAGCGCTTATTATAAAAACACACAAAGTTCACAGACGACGCACGATGATTAAAGCGACAATTAAAAAATAATGCTATTATGCCATACTATTTTAACGGATACAGTGACAAGTCTTTGCCCTTACATTACTATGTCGTCACTAACGTCTGATATTGATGCCAGACAATGAGGCATAATAGCAATACTTGGTGTCACAGCGTTAAGACCATCGTCGTCTATTATGGCGGCGTACTTATTGCTATGCGTCATTATATAAGCGATAAGCGCTATCAGTAATTTATAGTCAATGACATCCATCATGGTGTCGTGATTATTGCTATTATTAACGCCACTATTATTAACGCCACTATTATTAACGCCACTATTATTAACGCCACTATTATTAACGCCACTATTATTAACGCCACTTAGTTATTGATAACCATAGTAATATTCTAGGGTAATCCCTTGTCAGCAGATTGGTAGGTATCGTACGGTTTATGCAGCAGTCACCTTATTCCCCACAGTCTCAGTCAGTATCTGCGTCAGCCATGGAGTCTGCTGCTAAGCTATCCAGTCTGCAACAGACGTATGCAGTGATTCCACGTGTGCGTCCTCATACACCGCTACTCGATGCGATCAATACGCCCTCTGATCTGAAAAAATTTACTACCGCGCAGCTTATTAATTTGGCTGATGAATTGCGGCTTTTTTTATTGTATTCAGCGGGTCAGAGTGGCGGACATTTCGGTGCAAATTTAGGGGTGGTTGAGCTGACGATTGCGCTGCATTACTTATTAGATGCGCCGCAAGATCAGATCGTTTGGGATGTGGGTCACCAAGCTTATGCGCATAAAGTACTGACAGGTCGTCGCGATAAGCTCGGAACGATTCGTTCTAAAGACGGTTTGACCGCTTTTCCTGAGCGTGCTGAGTCAGCTTACGATACGTTTGGTGTTGGGCATTCATCGACTTCCATTTCAGCTGGTCTAGGCATGAGTCTGGCACTACGTTACCAAGGTCGCGCGCAAACCGTGGCTTGTATTATTGGTGATGGCGCGATGACCGGTGGTATGGCGTTTGAAGCCATGAATGATGCGGTGCAACAAGATGCGGATCTGTTGGTTATTTTAAATGACAACGACATGTCGATATCTTGCTCTATCGGTGGCTTTTCACGGCATTTAGCCATGCTGTGGGAATCAGGCTATCAAGTTGATATCTCTGATGCAGGCGAGCCAGTGCTATGCCAGCGCCCTGATATGCAAGCGTTTGACCGCCGTAAACGCCATAAAGAAATGCGCGATGTGCCGCAGCTAGAAGACAATTTATTCAAAGCGGTTGGCTTTACTTACTTTGGTCCCTTTGACGGACATAATGTGCCTGAGCTGCTACGAGTATTGTCGCTTGCCAAGCAAGTAAAGGGTCCGGTGTTAGTCCATATTTATACCACTAAAGGTAAGGGTTTTGCGCCAGCTGAATTAGATCCAGTTGGCTATCATGCTATCGGTAAATTGCCTATTGAAGATGATGAAGCAAAATCTACAGAAGGCAGAGTTTCAGCAACTAATACTCCAAAAATTGATATTCCAAAAGCTGACATTCCAAAAACTAGGCCTGCCTTAAAGTACTCGCAAGTATTCGGTCAGTTCTTATGTGATAAAGCAGCGGCAGACGATAAGTTGCTGGCTATTACGCCTGCTATGGAAGAAGGCTCGGGGATGATCGACTTTGCTCATCATTTCCCAACGCGTTTTTTTGATGTTGCTATCGCTGAACAACATGCGGTGACGCTGGCCGCTGGTATGGCGACCCAAGGCGTTAAACCTATCGTGGCGATTTATTCGACGTTCTTGCAACGTGGTTACGATCAGTTAATTCATGATGTGGCGTTGCAAAACCTTGATGTGACCTTTGCTATCGATCGCGCGGGTCTGGTTGGTGAAGATGGCGCTACTCATGCAGGCGTGTTTGATTTTGCCTTTTTACGCTGCGTGCCCAACATGCTGATTGCCGCGCCAAAAGACGAGAACGAATGCTACCATTTGCTCAATACCTGTTATGAGTACCAAGGTTGTACAGCCGTACGCTATCCGCGCGGTGTCGGTACTGGGGCTATTATTACTCAACCAGCACAAACTTATAACATCGGCGAGGCAGTGGTAGAAGCGGTATTAGGTAACGACAATGCGCCTAATAAACTGGCGCTACTGGCATTTGGAACGATGTTTGCGACGGCTCAGCAAGCAGCACAAGCTATCGCCAATGATGATTCAGAACTAAATGCAGAGCCAGACTGTCAGGTGCATGTGGTCAATATGCGCTGGGTAAAACCGTTAGATACTAAATTGCTCGAAACCTTAATTGAGCAAGGTATCACGCATATCGCGACCTTAGAAGAGCATATGACGATGGGCGGCGCAGGTAGTGCGGTCAATGAGTATTTGCTTAACGAATCGCTAGCCTTCAAAAATAGTCGTCCGGCTGTCTGTAATATTGGCATCGCTGATCGCTTTATCGCGCATGGTTCACAAGCTGAGCAATGGGCTGATTGTGGTTTAGATGTCCAAGGCGTGGTTGACCAACTACAAAACTTATTATCGTAAAATGTTTTGATAGCTACCTGTTTAAGTAAAAAAACAGATAGCTTGATCAATAGATATAACGCCTACTTAGCCGTGGGTGCTGACTTTTTTACAACTTGCGCAGTTCGTGACGACCACCAAAATAATGGTTGGTTTTGTGAGCGTAATGGTTTTTTCGTTTTTATCGAACAATTTTAGTATAATGCGGTTGTCGTTTATAAGTTTTTATTTATAAAAGACACGTTTTTAAATCGCATAGATGTGGTGTGATGCGGCTAGTCTAATTGGCATGTTGTGGGCACAAAGTTAGTCTTATTTTTATATTCATTCATCAAGCAAATAGGTTATTTATGGAACCCATGGTCGTCATCGCAGCACGTACTGCTGAAAAAGTTGGTAAAGAGATTTTATATGCGCATCAAAACCGCCACAAAATCGAATTGGACATCGAGTCAAAAGGACTTGATGGATTGGTCACACGTATTGATCGTTTCAGTGAAGAGCTGACGATTGAGACGCTAAAGGCCAGCTATCCAAACCATTCGTTTTTGGGTGAAGAGTTTGGTATGCAAGAAGGTCGCGGCGAAGACGCTGACTGGTGCTGGATTATTGATCCGCTAGATGGCACCAAAAACTTCGTCCATGGTGTGCCGCAGTTCTGCGTATCGATTGCTGTACAGCATAAAGGTGTCACCCAACATGGCGTGGTCTATGATCCAGTCCGTGATGAGATGTTCTCTGCTAGCCGCGGTAAAGGCGCGCGCTTGAACAATCGCCGTATGCAAGTGAGCGAACGCAAAACGCTTGACGGTGGCCTATTTACTACGGGTCATCCGCTTGAGCGTAAGCGCAATGGTGAGATTGTCTCTTATGCGAAAGAGCATTTTGAAAGCCTACAGAAAGTCTCTGAAGCGGGCGGTCAAATTCGTCGTTTAGGCTCAGCGGCACTTGATTTATGCTATGTGGCCGCTGGTCGTTTCGATGGTTATTTTGAGATGTCTATCAAGCCGTGGGACATCGCTGCTGGTGAGCTTATCGTCACTGAGGCACGTGGTGTGGTCGTCGATCATACTGGTGCACACGACTCAATGACTTCAGGCTCTATCTTTGCGTGCAACATTAAGCTGCTAAAACCACTGATGCAAGTGGTTGTCCCAATATGGGGTGACGCGGTATAGTAAATCATCGATAAACTTGTGATGGCGTGATATGTGCTCAAATGATGAGTCAGTAATATTGTATTCCTAGCCTTCAAGTTTTCGACATAAAAAAAGCTGGCGCCATAATGGTGCCAGCTTTTTTATTGCGTAATAGCTTAGGTATTTTATTGCTGAAATACTTTATTAATTTGCCACTACAGTCTTAGCCTCGCTGATACCTTCTAATAAGATTAGCTCTTCCTCAAGTAATCCTAGCATGTCTTGAACGTGCGGTAGCAGCTTACTACAAGCAGTAATACAAAATTCAATTTTATCTTGATAGCTAGAAAGCGTGATATTCAGCGCTTGTCCATCAACGATAATGGAGGCTGGATATAGCGCTTTTAGCGGTGCGCCATTCCAATATAATGGTTTTTTAGAGCCTGGCACATTTGAGATAATGAGGTTAAACGCCTGCTTTCTGGGGAACAAACCTGTCAGTACGTTGATACCTTCCCACGCATAAGCGATCGCGCTATAGTTGATAATTTGCGCTTTGTTCATACGTCTAAAGCGACGTTTACCACTATTCATACTCTTATAAATCAATTGTAGACGCTTGGCTGGGTCGTCTAAGTGCGTGCCCAGATTTGCCATCAAAAATGAAATCTGATTGCCCGATGCACTTTCATCGCAGCGTAAAGACATCGGTACAAAGCCGATCAATGGCTTAGTCGGCAAGGCATTCATGGAAAGCAAGTAGCGACGCAGCGCGCCTGCACAGACAGCCAATACCACGTCATTGACGTTAACTTCAAACGCATCAGCGATGACACGAAAGCGCTGCATGTCGTAAGACTGAGCGGCAATGCGCCGTGAGGCTGAGATACGTTGGTTGAGAATACTCATGGGTGCATCAAAGGTACCGACATAACCTTCATCATCACCATGCTTAAAGTTGTCGAGCAGTTCGGTAAAGACGGGCTTGATGGTAGATAATTGCTCTTTTAAGATACTGGTTATAGAGCGGTCAGCGGGTAATAACTTATCCACTGACTTACGATGACGCGCTATCAATGACCATATCGGTAAACTGACAGGCTCAGTGGGGGACTGTGATAAGGATTTTTCGACCAAACGCATGGCTGCAACACCATCGACTAATGAATGATGGATTTTGAAATATAAGGCAAAACGTTCAGGTCTACCCTCGGATTCAGGCAAAATACCTTCGATAATATGACATTCCCACAAAGGCATGGCGCGATCTAGCAAACGGCTATGCTCTTTCGAGATATACATCAACAGTTCACGAACACGCCCGGGATTTGGCAGCGCGACATGACGGAAATGATGCTCCACATCGAACTCTTCATCTTCTTTCCAAAACACCAGTCTGTCGAGCACTTGGTTAAAGGGAAAGCTTGGCGGTACCGTGGCGGTTTGCATTTGCTGCACGAGTTGATTGACAAAGTCACCATCCTCATTTTGCCCATCCTGTGGTAACTCGAATAAGAACAATCCTCCCACGTGCATGGGTTGTTTACGCGACTCAAGAAGTAAGAATAACTGGTCAACAGCGGTGAGTAGTCGCATAATAAATCCTTTTATGGCGATAAGTTTTCAATAAAAAATATATGGTCTGCCCATTATAAAATCGCTACAGCGATAACCTCGTAAGCCATGCTAAATAAGGTATCGCTTACACTCAGTCTTATTGTATCGATACTATTGTGGACTGACCATCATCAATAAGTGGCTATTTGGATGGCTACTAAAACCATGATTTAATAAAATGTCATGGCACCCATCAGCGTTATGTGGTTTCTATC
Organism: Psychrobacter glaciei; assembly: GCF_014652895.1. Taxonomy (GTDB): domain Bacteria; phylum Pseudomonadota; class Gammaproteobacteria; order Pseudomonadales; family Moraxellaceae; genus Psychrobacter; species Psychrobacter glaciei. The sequence goes on along the minus strand of NZ_BMZR01000002.1, from coordinate 247,318 downwards.
TTATTAGTTTATCACTGGTTTTTCATTAAAAATATGTATTAAAAACGCTATGCCAACCAGCAACCCAGCCGACAGCTACTGGAAAAAATAGCCTGTTTGCGGTGAGCTGGCAGTGGCCATTTTGCGCATCGGCATACGACCAGCTAAGAAAGCCTGACGTCCTGCCCACACAGCATGCTTCATCGCATGAGCCATCATCACTGGGTTTTGAGCATTGGCAATCGCTGAGTTCATCAACACGCCATCGCAGCCAAGCTCCATAGCAATCGCTGCATCAGAAGCCGTGCCGACACCGGCATCAACCAAGACGGGCACTTTGGCGTTTTCGATAATGAGACTAAGGGTGTGGCGATTGAGCAAACCAAGACCCGAGCCAATCAAGCTACCAAGCGGCATGATCGCCACGCAGCCCATACTTTCAAGCTCTTGCGCGACAATTGGATCGTCTGAGGTATAAACCATGACCTCAAAGCCGTCATCAATCAGCACTCTTGCGGCTTTTAAGGTTTCCATGATATTAGGATAAAGGGTTTTTTCATCACCCAAGACTTCCAGCTTAACCAGATTGTGTCCACCCAATAATTCGCGAGCAAGCTTGCAAGTACGAATCGCTGTTTCAGCGTCAAAACAGCCCGCAGTGTTGGGCAAAATGGTGTATTTATCAGGGGAGATCACATCAAGCAAGTTGGGCTCGTCACTATTCTGACCGATATTGGTGCGGCGAATGGCGACGGTGACAATTTCTGCTTCTGAGGCACCAATGGCAGCCCCTGTCTCAGTCATATCTTTATATTTGCCTGTACCGACCAACAGTCGCGACGAAAATGTACGACTACCGACAGTGAAGGTGTCTTGGGAAAGTGGCATAGGGATGGTAGCAGTGGAAGCCTGTGACATAACTGAGAATCCTAATAGCGAGGGTGCAGGGTTGGACAAAAAAAGCGTTAACAATGTAAGCCGTTAAGAAGCGAGTGTTAATCACTAGTTATTAATTAGTAGCCGTCAACTCGTAGATGGTAATTACTGACTGACTGGCTAATTACTGACTAACTAATAGTAACGCATTGTCAGCAAAATAAGAAATCACATGGTAGTCTTATTGAGTATAAAGCGGTTAGCAAATAAGCCAGCCACATAAAATGCTACTCGCTCAAAACAAAATGTTATTATAACAAACTCATGCGCGCTTACTTGCAGTCTTTTTTGCTTTAGTCAATTAGGCGCACAATGCCCTTGTGAAGCATGAAAAGGCTTTTATTTCTGACGTTATATCTATTTATCAGGTCGACTATATGATGCAACTGCCGTACAGTTTTGCCAAACGCCATCAACTCTTGGTCATTCTTGCTATTGATCCTGAGCTGCCACCGACTTTAGTGCTGACCAAAGCCACGCCATTGCCAGCGATTAATGAGGCGGTGCGTTTTTTACAGCAGCAGGGCATACGTGGTGTGCCGACTTACGAAAGCGTCAGCGCCGATGACTTTGAAAGACGCATGAATGCCGCTTATGCAGGCAATACGGGCGAATCACAGCATATCGCTGCTGGGCTTGAAGATCATCCTGACCTCGATAGTTTAGCGGATAGCGTGCCCGAGACTGAAGACTTGATGGATCAGCAAGACGATGCGCCCATTATCCGTCTGATCAATGCGTTGCTGTCCGAAGCGATTCGCCTCAACGCCTCAGATATTCATATCGAAACCTTTGAAAAACGTCTGGTCGTGCGCTTTCGCGTCGATGGCGAGTTAAAAGAAATTATCACCCCCAAACGCCAGTTGGCACCGCTATTGGTCTCGCGTATTAAGGTCATGGCAAAGCTCGATATCGCTGAGAAGCGCGTACCACAAGATGGGCGTATCAGTTTGCGTTTAGCAGGACGAGAAGTAGATGTGCGGGTATCGACCTTGCCATCGAGCTTTGGTGAGCGGGTCGTGATGCGTCTGCTCGATAAACAAGCGGGTCGTCTTAATATGACCTATTTGGGACTCTCTGATAATGACTATAGCGAGCTTAAACGTTTAATTCATCGTCCCCATGGCATTATTTTGGTCACAGGGCCGACAGGTTCGGGTAAAACCACCACGCTATACTCAGCATTGACTGACCTCAACGATCAAACCCGTAATATCTTGACCGCAGAAGATCCGATTGAATTTCAGCTCGATGGTATTGGGCAGACACAAGTCAATAATAAAGTTGATATGACCTTCGCCAAGAGTCTGCGCGCGATGTTGCGCCAAGATCCCGATGTGGTGATGGTTGGTGAGATTCGCGATTTAGAGACCGCTGAAATCGCAGTACAAGCGTCGTTAACAGGGCATTTGGTATTATCAACCTTGCACACCAATACTGCCATCGGTGCGGTGACACGCTTGCAAGATATGGGTGTAGAGCCATTTTTATTATCCTCATCGCTCATCGGTGTGGTCGCCCAGCGTTTGGTACGTACGCTGTGTACGCATTGCCACACGTGGCAGCATGCTGATAGCGAACAGGCAAAATTATTTACAGAAATTGGCATACCGTTGGGTGTTGAAGGTTTGGCAGCTGAGGTCATCAATTTACCCAAGCCAGTGGGCTGCGATAAATGTAATCAATCGGGTTTTAAAGGTCGTACCGCGATATATGAGGTCGTTCCCGTTGACGACACCTTGCGACGGATGATTCATAGTAATACGGCGGAGTACGAGCTAGAAGAATACGCACGCCAGCAGACACCATCGATACGTGCTGATGGGTTGCGTAAAGTCATCGCAGGCAGGACAACATTAGAAGAAGTGTTGCGAGTGACCAAAGAAAGCGCACTCACTGATGATATGATTGTATAAAGTATGGTTGTCTAAAGCAGAACGATTATTGAATCAAAAGTTAGGTGAATTGACTCAATAATCGCGTCATGGAAAAAGCCAGTTTGGCTTATTTTTAATAGCGTTACTATTTTGCAGCGATGCACTCGACTTCAACGCTAGCACCAGCGGCCAACTCTGCGACACCGAACGCAGAGCGTACAGGGTAGGGCTTAGCCAATTCAGCTTTATAGACTTTATTAAAATCATCAAAATCATCCATATCCGTCAGCATCGCCATACATTTGACGATGTCAGACTTTTGGTAGCCGTATTTTAGTAGCGTGGCATGGATGTTGTCTAAAGCTTGTTTTGCTTCCGCTTTGATCCCGCCTTTGACCAATTTGCCATCTTTAAAACCGATTTGTCCAGACATGTATAAAGTGTCGCCGACACGTACCGCTTCTGAAAACGGATAGTTGCCACCATCACCCAAAAAGACAGGGCTAGATTTCGCAATACTTGCGCTATTAGTTGCGGGCGCGGCATTGGCACTAACGGCAAATCCTAATGAGCACGCAGCTACTAAAAGCGCCTTGGACAGGTTGGTAGTAAATTTATAGTTATGTGTGGACATCGCTGTTTCCTTATTATAATACCAAACCCAAAAAGTACGATTAGCGGCGTCAAACTCGTTTAGTCTACAATAAGTAGTACGTTCACTCGTCTTTCTGGCTACGCTTATTTTTGTGAATGGTATAAGCTTATGAATCAAACGTACACTATAGATACTATAGGTAAAGCAGAAAATTGCCAAATAGTGCAGTCGCGATTAGGCTCTCGCTTGCTTTAAGCATTATCATCACTTTCGATTGTAGTGTCGTCTGTTGTGGAAGCAGTAACAGAGTTACTAGATTGCTCAGTCTCAGTTTTGGACTTATTGTTTTGTCCTTGGCGACGTGCTTCTAACTCTGATTTCGGCACCCAAGCCCATAGCATTTCAACCACGATAGGGTCGCGATCACTGTCAGACTCGCGGTCATGGATCACGCAAGGAATAACCATCTCGCCTTTTGGGGTGTTTAAAATGTCCAAGCGTTGCTCATCAGACAAGGTCGCCACTGCGGCCACTTGACCTTTTTTAATCGGGCGATAAAAATTAATCGAGTAAGATTTAATCAGTAATACACGGTCAGAAGGTAGGTTTAAACCCAAAATAAATCCCGTTGCGGTCTCAGCCAGTAAAGTGATGGCAACAGCGTGGATAGAGCCAATATGGTTTTGCACGGCTTTGTTATTATTCAAGCTGACCACGACTTGATTGGGGTCGACTGTTTCATAATAGACGCCCGTCGTGCCCACATACGGCACCACTTTGCCAAAAGCTTTGGATAAAATAGTAGAGCGCGCACCAGCGGGTAAATATTTAGTCACCGATAAGAGTTTGGTGAATTGATTGTTTACGGGCTTAAGGGTGCTATTGGGTTTTTCGACTGGCGATCTTGTGCTGTCAGTGTTGTTGGCTGGCAATTTATTGGTCAGCTTACTAGGGAGTCTTTTTAATAATCCTGACATACAAAATTCCTTATTTAGGTCAGTTAGATGAGATTTTAGCATGATAAATTTTCATGATAGTGGCAAGTGAGGTAGAGGTTATCGTCACCGCTATTGCGACCATATTACCTTAACCTAAGTGTCACTACTATTATTAGCATGAACTACCGCGCTTATAAAATGCCAGTAACGTAGCCATATAATTAAGGGTAATCAGGGGTAATTAGGAGTGATGAGAGCTTGTGAAATACTTTTAGACGAAGCTATCTGTTAGATTAAGCTGCTAGCTGTAAAAATAACCATGCTGTAATAGTGGTATTTTAGCACGATTTTATTGTTTTTTTGATACCCATTTTGGATGCTGGACGACGTTATGCCTGAGAGAGAGATTCATGAGCCGACCAATATTATTTATACTGGCGTCGCTGGTACTGGTAAAACCTACCAGTTGCTACAAATCGCTCAGCAATACACTGACGATTTGCCGAGAGTAAACGAGGCTGATTTGCTGGCACAGTTATTACAAACGCTAAGCTGGCGTGATGTGGTATGTTTGGTGTTTTTAGATTTTCACTCCGAAAAACAAGACCTCGTAAAAGTACCTGAAATCGTCAGTCATGAATTTTTTGTCGCCAAAGCCGCACAGAATGCACGTGAGAAAAATTTAAGTAATACGGCATGGTCAGTGCTGCAAATGCACAGTCCCACCAGCTCAAAAACGGTTACGTACAAGAACCGTGCTAGCCAGGCCTACTTTGATAAAGACAATAGCGGGGCATGGTATTTGCTCCCTGAGAGCATGCTGTTACTAAAGGATTTATCGCAGAAACTAGCAGAGTTTCAGCAGGCGCAGCATGATAATACCGCAAGCAAACACCACGCTTTTAGTGACCAGCGTTTTAGTATGGTCAGTTTTCATCAGGCCTATGGTTATGAAGAATTTGTTGAAGGTATTCGTCCCGTCATGGCGGCATCTGGGCAGACGGGCAATAACCAAGCACAAATGAGCTACGCTATTCAAGATGGCGCGTTCCTCAAGCTTTGTCAGCGTGCAGCGCGTGACCCTAAACGGCGCTATGCCATGCTGATCGATGAGATTAACCGTGCCAACGTCTCACGGGTATTTGGCGAGCTACTCAGCCTAATTGAAGCAGATAAGCGAGCTGGCACGGCAAACGCTATGAGTGTTAATTTGGCCTACTCTGGGCGCGCTTTTAGTGTGCCAGCCAATGTCGATATCTACGCCACGATGAATATTCAAGACCATTCTTTAGCGCCATTAGACATGGCTTTGCGTCGGCGCTTTCGCTTTATTGACTGTCCGCCAAAGCCAGAACTGTTGTCCATTATCACCGCTTTTGGCAACGCCAATCAAAGTTTAGAAAGCACTCAGTCAGCAGCATCCATAGATTTGACCAAATTGCTGACGGGTCTAAACAATCGCATTAGCCAAACGTTGGGGATGGAGGCACGATTGGGTCATGCATTTCTGTTTGGTGTACAGAGTTTGGCGCAGCTACAGACCGCATTGATTGAACAAATCATTCCACAATTGGCACAAGCGGCGGGCGGGCAAGTCGCTATCTTGCAGTACGTGTTCAGAGATGAGCAGCAGCCGATGAAGGCGCAGTTTATACAAGATAGCCAAGCGGCAATTAGTCAGCATTTGGATGACGAAATAAATGACCAGACGAATACTATGACATCAAGTCAATTATTTAGCGGTCACAATGCCTTTTTAGGACAGTCGATGCATACTGGTAGCTATAAGATTAATGAAGATTTTCTCGCAAGGACAGGTGAGTTTACCAATCTAGCTGTCTACCAGCGTTTATATTAATAAGGTTACCAATTGTTCATCAATAGCGTCGCATATGCCCCTATGAATGGTATCGCCAATAATAGTAGCACCAATAACAGTAGCGCCAATAACAGTATCGCCAGTAATGTTATTGGCGCTACTATGAAGGCGCTTGATACCAATATCATGACGGTATTTGAGCATCAGCGTTTGATGGTTCATGATTTTTTGCAAGCGTCTGATTTTCAGTGGTTGATGGCGCAAGAGTTTGCCGTATTTACTATCAAACGCAAGCAGGGACAATGGCAGCTAAAGGTCGGGCATTATATTGGCATAGTGTTATTGCCCAGCGGTATGACGCTTGAGATTTTGCCCAAGATGATTGCCTCAGCGTCTACCAGTCGCACGCCACAGCAGCAGTCTTTTGAACCTCATCAAAATAGCGCTAGCGATATCAGACAAGCCCGTCAATGGGTACAAAATATGCTGTCCGACTTGATTAATCCTAGTAACCGATACCATAGCAAACTGCCCAATACAAAAAACTTAGGTCAATTTAACGCGCAGATGACGCCCCTGCCGCTAAGCGCGCCATCGTTGTCGGATTGGCTCGCGCACCAGTTTTTACAGCGTTTGGCACATTATCAACCGACCCAGCATTATCAGGCTCAGGTGGATAACCAAGCAACGCTACAAGGTCGGCTATTGATCAAAGAGCAACTGCGCTGCAATAGTGTACAACCGCATAAGTTCGTCTGTGAACGCAGTGTATTGAGCCAAGATATGCTGAGCAATCGCGTGATCAAGAGTGCATTGGTATGGCTGGTACCACTCCTACAAACAGCCATGCCGCCGAAATCCATACAGCTCTGGCAATCAGTACATGCGCTTAATTACCATGAGCGGCAGCAACTAGAGTCGGTATATCAGCAAGCAAAGCGCCAACTAGCGCTGCAACCCCTGAGTCAATTACAAGCAAACGCCGCCCAGCAATTGCTAGATTTGGCTTATTGGCTATTGCAGCAGTCAAATATAGAGACAGGCAGCGGTCTTGATACCAACTTATCCTCTAATCAATCTTCATCACGACCACGTTTGTGTCTGCTGATTGATATGAATCAAGCTTTTGAGCAATGGGCAAGCCTACGTATCGCTTCGATGTTTGAGCAATTAAATTTAAATTATAAAGCACTGCATCAAGCACAAAGCGTGTGGCTAAATGATGCAGAAGGGCAGGCATGCTTATCTATCCGTCCGGATTTACTTATTTATCAGATGCCGGATAATGATATTCGTGAGGATAAAAGTGGTAGAAAAACTCCCTATAAAAATAGCCATGGCACGGCTAGCGCAAAAAAAACGCGTAACTACAGCCATGTGATCGACATAAAGTGGAAGCATCTGAGCCATTCAGGAGCAATCAGTGCCAGTGATGCCTATCAGTTGACCAGTTATGCGCAAGCGTATCAAGCAGGACAGGTGTGGTTGGTCTATCCGGTGCAAGGTAACATCAGGCAACCGGTAGCACTCAGACAACAAGTTCAAGGAAGCAGCGATAGTGACAGCAATCCCTCAAACGTGGCAAAGCTGTGGCTTATGCCTTTTGATGTCTTGAGTGGCACGTTGAACGGTAAGCTCCTGCAAGAATGATAGACGCTATCATTGCTGTGTTTCACTAACCATAACTCGCAACGAAAAACGGCTATTTAAAACAATTTCAATAAAATTTGGTTAATTTATGAATTAATTGAAAATAGGTGTTGACAGCATCGTCTTTTCCCCTTAATATGTGCACCTCGATAGCGAGGAACATTAAGCAGTTAGCGGCATTGCCGATAACGAATTAATCAACTTAACTATCGTGATAATAGAGAATTTCGGAGTGTGGCGCAGTTTGGTAGCGCATCTGGTTTGGGACCAGAGGGTCGTAGGTTCGAATCCTATCACTCCGACCATCTATTTTAAGAGCCTTACAGGCTTTTTTTTATGTATAATGATATTGTTTTTGATGTTATAAATTTCTAATATTATAAGCAGATCAAAATTTGTAAAAGTCCTTTAAGAGCGCCTGTAGCTCAGCTGGATAGAGCATCTCCCTTCTAAGGAGGTGGCCGCAGGTTCGAATCCTGCCAGGCGCACCATTTAGCCTGCAAATCTTGCCTTCCTTGGCAAATAGTTATGGCGGTTGTAGCTCAGTTGGTAGAGCCCCGGGTTGTGATCTCGGTTGTCGTGGGTTCGAGTCCCATCAGTCGCCCCATTTTATTTAATACTATTTTCTACTTATCTTATTTATAAATACTGATTGCCCTCGTTGGCATTTTTTTTCGTCTGCATTTTTTGTTTCTTAATTTTTTACTTCTTTATTTTTTCAATTCTCTGACCATTTTCTTCTGGTTAGACGATCGCGTGTCACCCCTTACTTTTCGCTCATGCCGTGTTGGTTTTTTAAATCACCAACGGATTTATTAGTCGCTAATTTTCTTATCAGTGTTTTGTCACCAATATTTTATGAGCACAGTTGATTTTGACAAAGCTTAGTTTTAACAAGGCTTAATTTTGATAGGGCTTGGCTTTTATTTAGTCATATATCCCTACTTCTTTTAGGGTAAACTGCTCATTATTAAGTAAATATAAACTATTCATTAAAAATTTAGAATAATGATTTGATGGTATGGGTGAGGGTGGCTAATTTAGAGTACTGAGCCTTATTAATGCTGCTAATATTAAATATTTCTACAGAGGCAATAAAGGACGGTCTTTCTACAAATTCGGGTTCGATATGTGTTTAGCGTACGTATAATTTTAAGTGCAGTCCACGATAAGTGATTTCTCTTGTGTAATATCTCTTAGGTGGTTTATTTTGCAGGGTTAAGATCAACTGCCATAGATTATTGAGGAAGTTATTGATGGACGCACTGAGTGTATTGCTACAAAATGTGCATTTGTTTGAAACAAAATATTATCGTTTAAATGGTTCGGGTAATTGGTCGTATTCACTGACCAGAAAAGACACCATTCTATTTTATTTGGTGATGTCAGGTAGCTTTTGTATCGATGTGGGCAATGGCTTACGAGAGGCACATGCCGGCGACATCATCATGGTTCCCAATGCTTATCAACATGTCAGTTATGCGCTGAGTCATCATGGGAATGATGCCAAGCCGTTGGATGAGCTGCTCACTAATTGCAAAGACAATACGCTTGATATGATAAGTGACGGTGATGAGAAGTCGTCGTTGATACTGATTGAGTGCAAATACGACAAAGAGATGGTTAATCCTTTATTGTCGGTGTTGCCATCGATATTGCCTGAGATCAATAATGACACCGATGGTCGGTTTGAGGTCATTGATGTAGAGATTAAACTCTTAACCTTAGAGTCTCAGCATGAGCGCATGGGCAAAACGGCAGTGATCAATCATTGGGCAAGTATTATGATGATTGAGTGTTTGCGCGTTTATATCGAAAGCATACCTGAGGCAACAGACAATTGGTTAAAGGCGATGAAAGATCCGTTTTTAACCAAAGCGCTAGCCGCGATGCATAATGCACCGAGCCAAAATTGGACGATTCTGACGCTTGCTGAGGTCGCTGGCATGTCACGCTCCAGCTTTGCCCAGCGCTTTAAAGATACTGTCGGTATGCCGCCACTGACCTACTTAATCGATTATCGCTTGCGTTTGGCCGCCCGTTATTTACGTTTGCAGCAAAACAGTATTAGCCGTATCAGTGAGCTGGTCGGTTATGCGTCGGACTCGACCTTTAGCCAAGCCTTTAAGCGCGTCTACGGGGTGTCGCCAAAAGCGTATCGCCAACAGTACCAAAGACAGCTGCTGGCTTAGTGTCTGACAGCGTCTTTAATCCCATCACAAAACATCATCGCAAAAATACCCTCGTAAAGCGTTAAGGTTGAATATTCGACCTTAACGCTTTTTTTGTTTTATATATGCTTGAATACTGAATATTCTCACTCGATAACGAAACCTAAATGGCGTTATTTGATTAAGAGTCTTTTGCTGCTGTAAAGCTGACAATGCGCTTAGGTTCAGGTACTATGGAGTGATGAGTCGCCTAGGTGCGACCACTTGCTTCTAGCGCTTTATATCTTACTGTCTGGCAGTGATATCTGGTGACTCAAGCGATGTTTATTTTTGAAGCTGATGGTGTGTTATGACTGAACCGACCGCAAAACCAACTGCAAAATCGTATGACCAAAAAGGCGCTTCTACGTTTGCCAAAAATAGCAGCAGTATCGATAAAAATGATATCGGACACAATCAGCCTCTGTCAGAAGATAAGCTAAAAAATAAGGTAGCGATTTTTCCTGATAAAGCAGCGTTGTTGGCATTATTCACCTTGCCCACTTCTGAAAATGTAGGGAGTGAAAGCGCAAGGATTGACAGCACAGGTATCGAAAACGCAGAGATTGAAAAATTTGCTGTCAACGAAACCAATATTGCCGAGCAGCGTGTGGCACTCTATCGTGCCCAGCACGAACGTACGCGTCTACTTTATATGGCGTCTGCCGCCACGCGACCCACTTATTTGGTGCAAACACTAAAAGCACAGTTCACCGAATATCAACAGTATTTACTCGCACAGCAGCTTGATAAGCGCGGTCTAATGGATACCGATGCGCTTGAAAGGCTTTGGCAGCAGCTGCATGTGGTCGATGATATTATCGCAGATATCGTGCGCCATATGCCCGCACAGCAGCCAGCGGGCTGGCAGCTAACTATGCAGGATGGTCACAATCCATTGCGTTTCGCAACGGTTGGCAAGCTTAAACACGGCAAGCCTATCTTAGAGCAAGCCAGCCTCAACAGTTATGTACTCAGTCACTTTGGCGTCAGCAGTTTTACCTATGACCGTGGCTATTACATCGGTCATGTCGTCGGCTATTTATTCAGTTGTTATTTTTGCGCCCATTTGTCTGTTAGCTATAGCGTGACGTCGCTTGGTCAGCAGGTCGTTGCCGATTATGAGTATGCCAGTCTTGAAACCCCGCATATGGTGCGGTTGCTACAAGGCTTGGACAGTTATTGTAAAAAACGTATCTATCAGCTGGCAGTCATCTGTGCGCGGCTTAGTGTTTTCGCCAGTGACAAACGCATTGAGAGAATGTTGATCGCTGAAGTGAATGATTTTGATAAAAAATTGCAACAGCAGCATCTGGATGTTTTATTATTACAAGGCTTGATGCCTGATAATAACGACTCAACGCCCCTGTTTTAAGTGGTTTTTTATCTAAGCCAGCCGTTATTTAAGCATTGATATTTACGCACTGATATTTACGCACTGATATTTACGCACTAATCCAACCCTTTTTTGACTACTTTAGGATATCCGCTGCTATGCCCGCTTATCATTATAAAGCGCTCGACGACCACGGCGGTGTCCAAAAAGGCTTACTTGAAGGGGATTCTGCGCGACAAGTACGCCAGCAGCTGCGCGATAAGCAGTGGACACCCGTTGAGGTCAGTGCGGTCAATGACAGACAAAATCAACATAAAAGCCGTTATAAAAAACCATCGGCTTATGAGTTGGCGCTGCTCACCCGTCAATTATCAGTATTACTCGCGGCTGGTATTCCGCTTGAAGAAACGCTGGCCGCCGTCGCCAAGCAATCGCCAAAAACCCATATCAAATCCTTAATGCTTGCCGTGCGTTCGCATGTTTTAGAGGGCTTGAGCCTCGCCCGTGCGTTGCAGCAAGCGGCCAGTTTTCCACCGTTATATATCGCTACCATTGCTGCTGGGGAAAAGTCCGGTCATTTGGATTTAATCCTGAATCAGCTGGCAGACTACACCGAAAACCGTTTTGCGCTGCAAAAGAAAATCCAAGGTGCGATGGTTTATCCGATTGTGCTAATGGTAATGGCAGTCGGGGTAATCATGGGTTTGATGAGCTTCGTGGTGCCCAAAATCGTCAAGGTTTTTGAGCAGTCTGAGCAAGCACTACCTTTGATTACCCAAATCGTACTTAGCCTATCGAACATCATTACCCAGTGGTGGTGGCTGATGCTGCTAGTACTGTCAGGGACGGCGTTTTTGTTCTATCGCTTTGCTCAGACACAAGCAGGTAAGCTGACGATAGATAGTGTCGTGCTTAAACTGCCGATATTGGCGCGGCTATCGAAGGGACTTAATGCCGCACGCTTTGCCAGTACCCTTGCGATATTGGTGCGCTCAGGCGTACCGCTGATTGAGGCACTACACATTGGCGCTGCCGTTGCGACCAACTTGCATATTCAAAAAACCATTATCACTGCTGCCGATAGGGTGACAGAAGGCTCAAGCTTATCCAGTCAGTTAGAAAAATCTTCATACTTTCCGCCGATGATGGTACAGATGATCAAAAGTGGCGAGAACTCAGGCGAGCTTGAAAACATGCTCAGCCGCGCGGCCAATATGCAAGAAGCGGAAGCCACCAACTTTATTAGTACTTTGCTGTCATTACTTGAGCCTTTGATGTTAGTGTTGATGGGTGTGGTGGTCATGATTATTGTGATGGCAGTGATGCTACCGATTGTGAATATGAATGATTTGGCAGGCTAGCTAATATCTTTCTAAACCTTGCGCCAGCTTTCTTAAGATTTGCTTACTGTTGTATATTGTTGACTGAGTCGCATTTTTACTATGGCAAACTCAAGCACCACGCTATAGTGAAAGCGGGTCAAAATTATACTCATCAATGTCAGCCGTTACTGAATACTGGCTGTGATGACAATATGAGCGCAGCGCTGGATAAAAATAAAACCATGGTTTATAGTGATAATCGTCTCAAGACTAATCAATACAACTTGACTGCCATTTTACGATTTAAATTACTCTGATCCCAAAAGCGATGATAAAAGCGATGACTATGATTGACAACCTTCAAGGAAAGACGGTGCCGCAACGTGAGATAAACCAAGCTCCTTCGGATACCATGGGTGAGCAAACGCCATTATCGGTGCAGCGCCGTCCAGCAAAAGCGCATTACCAGTCAGGATTTACCCTTATTGAGATTATGGTCGTCATCGTGATTTTGGCGATTCTTGCTGGTTTAGTAGTGCCAAAAGTGGTTGGGCAAAGCGATAAAGCGCGTGTCAAAACCACTGAAACCGCACTAGCGACCGTATCGAATGCCCTTGATATGTATAAGGTGGACAACTCACGCTATCCGACCACTGCGCAAGGTCTTGATGCTCTGACGACACCGCCTGCGGATGCCAAAAACTATCCTGATGGTGGCTATATCAAAGGTGGCTATCCAACCGATGGTTGGGAGAGTGAGATGCAATATGTGGCACCGGGTAACGAAGGTCGCCCTTATGACTTATTCTCGTTAGGGGCAGATGGTCAGCAGGGCGGTGAAGGTCAAGATGCTGATATTTATGCCAAGTTATAAACTATTTAGCGCCACTGACAATAGAGAATAACTGGTAGCGGTTTTAAAAAACAGGATCTACGACCTCACAGTTAATGATCGATGTATATCAATCAATAAGGCATTATTGGTTGATATTTTTTATGCATTGGTCAAAAAAATCCGACGTTATTTCGATATATGATCAACTTAAAATAAAATCAATACGCCCTAATAGTTATGTGCGACTGGTATAAATTTCGCTTGCTTGCTGCTATCACAGAGGCTACAAAAAATTCATCCCAGTCGCACTGTATTTTTTTAAAGTAATTCCACTATAAGTCGATAGGTTCAGCGCTAATCGTAGCGCTGGGTTTTGAGTGCTAACCCAGCCAACTTCTAAACATTGAAAGCAGCAATCAAAGGTAGACAACCATGCCAATTAATACGCCATTTTGCAGAATGCTAACAAGCAAAGCAATAACAATCAAAGCTACTGCCAAAAAACCTTGTTTATTGTCTTTCGTTTTGTTGGGTAGTACGCTACTGACTGGACTGACAGCGACTTCCATGACGGTACAAGCAGCAGGATTGAGTGACTTGTTTAGTAATAACAACAGTGCCTCGCAATCGAAGTTTTTGCCAGTCGATCAAGCTTTTCAAGTTGTCAGCAGTACCAAAGCCACTTCTAAAGGCACGCGTTTATCGATCGCTTTCGAGATTACGCCGGGTCATTATGTCTATAAAGACAAGCTCACTTTACGTTTTCCTAAGGGAGTGAGCGCCACGCCGTTTACGTTTAATCAGTCACCTGTCTCAATCGATGATCCAACTTTTGGCAAGGTGCCTGTATTTACGCAAAGGAGTGTGATTGCAACCACGACTCTGATTACCAGCAATGGCAAAGGCGCCAAGAATGTGCCCGTTATTATTGGTTGGCAAGGGTGTGCAACAGCAGGATTATGCTATCCGCCAGAAAAAGTTAAAACGAAGATAAACATTGCTGCGACACGCAGATAACACGCAGACAAACAGCAAGCAGATTGATTCAAATATCGGTAATAATAGGTAGCCATTCATGTCCATCAAGACATTACGAAATTCCTCATCATTCAGCACCACTACTCGTCAAAGAAAATCATATGTCTTAGCGCTTGCTATCGCTAGTGGTTCACTACTTACCGGTCTGGCAGCGACCTCGATGACGGTGCAAGCGGCAGGGCTTAGCGACCTCTTTAGTAGCGATAAAAGTGCTGGGCAGTCAAAATTTTTGCCAGTAAATCAGGCGTTTCAAGTCAGTACGGATAGTACACCTACCAAATCTGGTACGCGTTTATCAATTAATTTTGATATCACTCCTGAGCATTACGTCTACAAAAAGCAAATTAAGCTCACGCTACCTGCGGGTGTGACTGCCGCGCCGTTCACCTTTAGCCAAACACCCTATTCAATGGATGATCCAACTTTTGGCAAGGTGTTGGTGTTTGATCAGGCAAACATGATCGCTACCACCACATTGACGAATAATAGTGGCAAAAATATAGATAACGCCGCTATTGTCGTCGGCTGGCAGGGCTGTGCGAAAGCTGGACTATGCTACCCACCTGAAAAGATTAATACGACTGTCGATATCGTAGCCACATCGGCACAAATAACGGCAGACGATGCTAGTGCTGTGAACAAAGAGGCTGCGTCTAATGGCTCTACTGCAAACAACAGTCCTGCGAGTACAACCAATTCAACTATAAACTCTAACACGACATCAGAAGATATTGCTGTAACTGCTCTTGACAATGCTTTGCCTGATAAAGAGCAAGCACTGACAGACGATGGTGCTATTGATTATGATCTAATTGATGATAGCGCTGTAGAGTATGACTCTTTGGGTGGTAGTGCTGCGGCGAATACGCTCTCTAGAGCAGATAGCAACGTATCGGGTGAGGCGACCAACAGCGACAACGTATTATCTAATAACTTTATCGACAACGATCCCTTTGGTTTGGCGAGCCATCCTTGGCTAGCATTTGGCTTGCTATTCTTAGCAGGTTTGGGTTTGGCATTGACGCCTTGCGTGCTGCCAATGTTGCCTATCGTTGCTAACATCGTTGCCCGTCAGAAAAATCCAACAGTCAAAAAAGGCGTGATTTTAACGACCAGCTATGCAATAGGGGTCTCTATTGCCTACGGTATCTTGGGCGCGGTGATTGCTGTCTTTGGCGAGTCATTAGGTATAATCGGTTGGCTACAAAACCCCATTATCTTAATCAGCTTTGCCATTGTATTCGTTTTGCTAGCACTCTATATGCTCGGTGTCTTTACGATTCGTCTACCGCGTGCCATTACCAGTAAAATGCAAGGTTTAAGTCAAGCCGGTGATAGCAAGTTGGGCAGTACGGGTGGTAGCTTGGTTGCTGGTTTCTTATCAGCCTTAGTGGTATCTCCTTGTGTGTCTGCACCATTATTCGGGGCATTACTGGCCGTCTCGACCATTGGTAGTCCGCTATTAGGGTTTGCCGCATTATTTATGCTGGGCTTTGGGTTGTCCGCACCGCTGATCCTAATTGGGGCAACGCAAGGCAAAATCATGCCAAAAGCTGGCGAGTGGATGAATTGGGTCAAGCTGGGCTTTTCTTTATTGTTATTCGCCGTGGCATTGTTAATGATTGAGCGCGTCTTTATCTCACCAGTCATGCTATTGGTCTGGGCGCTATGGTTTATGGTCGTAGCAACATGGGCATGGAGCTGGATAGGCAAGGGTCGTATGCTGACCCAAGCATTGGGGTTGATTGCAGGTATTTGGGCGACGACACTGGTTATCGGTGCAGCGTTGGGTAACGATGATAGTCTGCATCCACTGGCTTCACTAACTTCCCCTATGATGGCGCAAACGACTGGCCAGACGACTGGAGTGAGTAATGCCAGTAGCAATGCTAATGATGTGCGCATTACCACTCTTGCGGAGCTAGATGTGATTACCGCGGCTAATCCTAAAGTGATTGTCGATGTCACTGCTGAATGGTGTATTGAGTGCCGTATTATGGATAAAAACCTATTCCACAATCGTCCTATGCAGATGCAAGATTGGCAATTGGTGCGCTTAGATATCACGGAAACCACGGATGCTTCAAAAGCTATCTTGGCACGTTACCAATTGTTTGGTCCACCAACGCTATTGTATTATCAAGACGGTCAATTGGTGAATAAGCAAGTCGGTGAAATCGGTCGTCAAGAGTTTGAGCAAACATTGACGGAATTGAATAAGACACAGTAAATGTGATGCTCTAAAGAACGATCAATTTAACTAAGAAATACATCGATGAGCCAGCGTCTCCCTCAGCCGAATAAGCTGAGGGAGACGCTGGTTTTTTTGTACCGATTTCTTAATATATGTTCAGTGTCTTATTTCTTAACAATGATCGCATTTACTATTTAAAGAGAAGGATTTGTCATTATGGCTGTTAAGTCATTATTAATTGAGTCTATGCTAGATTAAGTCTTGATAACGCTAGTATAATGGCAGTAATTTTATTACAATAACGCAACAATGTTCAAGCAGCAATGCTATGGCCGATGGCTACCAAAACTGGTTATGAGCGACACGCCCCAATAATTTTCAATCACATATCTATATCACTGACGACCAACTTTAGCTTAGCTATTATTGATGCTACCTGCATTAGACAATCTACTGGCTTCAATGCCAATCATGACAAAGGACACTTATGTTTGCTCCTCTTACACCCCAGCATCAGACTCGAAGCCTTATGGCTTTAGGGTTTGGGTCAAAGACTCAGCTGAGCATCGCTATGGGTATCGCTTTAAGCTGTACGGCTTTGCAAGCACAAGCGGCGAATGACGGTCAGGTTTATAATGAGATACCTGTTGCAGAAGCTATGCTTGAATATGATAATGACAACTCTCCACAAGTGGTTTACGAACGTCTAAAAAACCCTAATACGCCTATTGATCGTAGTAAGCTGCCGAGTAATGACTTTGTCGCCAAACAGGCGAAGTTGTTTTTTGAATGTACGCAAGTACAGACCAGTTCTGCCCGTCTGGCCTGCTTCGATAAGGTAGCTGAGCAAGGCGAAACGCCAAGCTACACGAGTACCAAACAACCGCTAGATTTGGCAAAAACCTTCAAATCGACCATTTCAGGTAACCCGCAAGTCGTCTTTGCTGAAGAGAATACCACGAATATTGTGCAGGCCAATAAGACCGATACAGGTTTACTGGCCAATCAGTCAGATTCTACTGAGAGCCTAGATACCGTTGGACTGACGCAAAGAGAAGCAGAAGTTTTAGAAAACGTAGGCGTCACGCAAGGCGATATCGAAAAGTATACGCCGCTTAGTTTGTCTTATGACCTTGATAAGAACAGCGAGCGTGGTACTTGGACGGTCAGACCTTATCGACCAACCTACGTGTTACCACTATTTTATACGTCTGATCCCAATTTAAATCCAGGGACACCGTCTCAAGAAACAGAGTCTTTGTCTGCAAATGACATACGTGAGACTGAGCTGAAGTTTCAGTTGTCTTTAAAGACTAAAGTTGCTCAAGATTTATTCGATACCAGTGCAGATTTGTGGTTTGGTTATACCCAAGAGTCGCATTGGCAGGTTTATAACGAAGATAACTCGCGCCCATTCCGCGCGACTGATTATCAGCCTGAAATATTTTTGACCCAACCAGTAGCAGCTGACCTACCTTTTGGTGGCCGTCTACGTATGTTAGGTGTCGGTGCTGTTCACCATTCTAATGGACAAGACGATCCGTTATCACGCTCATGGAATCGTGCTTATTTGATGGCCGGAGCGGAGTGGGGTAAGCTTTCAGTCATACCGCGTCTATGGGCTCGCGTGAACAGCGATAATAGCAGCGATGATGACAATCCAGATATCGAAGACTATATGGGTTATGGCGATATCAAGTTCTTGTATGATTTGCCTGATCAACAGAGCCTTAGTGGTACCCTGCGTTATAATCCAAGCACGAACAAGGGCGCTGCACAAATCGACTATATCTATCCGTTGTCAGAAAACGTCAATGGTATGGTGCAGTTGTTCCAAGGTTATGGCGAGTCTATCATCGATTATAATCATGAAAACACGTCTATTGGCTTTGGTATCGTACTTAATGACTGGAAGGGTTTTTAGTATCAATACTCATCCTGACCATAAAGCATGTACCGCTTAGCACCTTATCAAACCGGACTATGGCTGGCAGAGTATCTGAGTATACGCTGCCAGTTATGCCGTCTTCACCAAAGCGTGTCACAATCTCAGCTGATACAAGACCAGCCAAAAAAATCCCAAATAGTAGAGTCACAGTACTCGTCAAATACCGCTAATTCCATATCTGGTTCTTTGCCTAACAATCATTCGATTGTCGCCAATCTGCGCTATTTTTTTGATAAGCGTTTAAATAGCGGTTTGCTCTGTCCGCATTGCCATCACAGCATAAGCTGGTTACCTAAACCCTTTCAGGTAGACATTGCAGCGGGCAGTGCGCTCTCTATCCAAGCAGCGACCTATTACGATTATCCGATACGCCAAGCGATTCGTGCGTTTAAGCATCACGAAGATATGACCAAGCTGCCACTATTGCTACACGCTTTGCGTCAACTCCCACGCCCGCACGGCTGTCATCACGACAATAGTATGATCGTCGCCATGCCGACCACCGCTCAACGCCTGATCAAACGTGGCTTTGACCCCGTTAGTATTTTATCAGCGCACCTATCCAAACATTGGCAAATACCGCTATGGCATGGGGTGCAGCGTATAGATGACACTATCAGTCAGCAAGGACTGACGCGTGCTGAACGCTTGAGTAATTTAGACAACGCTTTTGCATTAATTGAAAAACCACCCAATAAACGCTTGATATTATTTGATGATGTCGCCACCACCGGTGCTAGTCTGCAAGCGTTAGGGCGTACAGTACATAGCTTGTCTAGCATTACCTCCCTCAATAACGCTCCAACCTCTCATAAACATCCTCTTATTGCTTATGCTCTAGCGCATGGTAGTCAGTCATAGAAGTATTCCCATCTGATTGATGGCTACTATTATGTTGCTAATGTGTTACCTTATCGCTATATTATGAATATACTCTAGCTAAATTTGTTGTTTCTCTATGCATTACTTTATAGCTGTTACTACAACGCTATTTATGAATGAAAATGGAATAGAAATTGCAGGAAAACTGTACAGATTATTAAAGATATTAAATGAGCGGCACAGGCTTTACCACCATAAAAACTAGGTGCTCAGCACCATTAAGAAACTAGGGCTGCATACAGCCATAAATAGGATTTGATGTGAACGCATCTGTGAAAAATCTACCGTACCCATTACGAATGACCAGCTCAGGATTTACCCTGATTGAGCTGATGGTAACGATAGCTGTGCTTGCTATTATTGTCAGTATAGCAGCGCCTAGTATCAGTAATCAGTTGGCCAATCAGCGTGTCAGCTCTACAGTCTCATCTATAGAAAGCGCACTCAAAGAGGCAAAGGCCGAAAGTATAATTCTCCGTACTGGTATAAGCGTCGTTTATGACAATACTGATAATACTATGACTTTGAGGGATACGGGTAATAATGTGATATCGACGTACACTCTCAATGACCGCAGTCAAGTGACTGTTAATGTCATTCCTGCAGGATCAGATATTATATTCCAACCAAATAAAATAATCTCCAATGGCGTAGAGGCTACTTATAGCGTATGTGATATTGCTTCTACTGAAGAGACAAGAAAACAAGTAAGTGTTACCAAGATTGCCAATATTAGCACAATAGTAAATGGGAGCTGCTAATGAGCGTAAGAGACACACAGACAGGGGTAGGACTGATTGAGGTTATGGTCGCATTATTACTCTTAACAGTCGCTGTACTAGGGTATAGTGCTTTACAGGTACAAGCCATAAAGGCGACAAACGAATCGTTTGAGCGTACCCAATCGCTAGTGATGATGCGCAATATTGCCGAAAAAATACATGCAAACCCAGATTCTATATCGATCTATGAAACCCAAATAAATCTAAGTACCAATAGCACACCTAACAAAAAATGCGGACTAGATGGTCAAGCAGTTACCACTGCAGCGTTTTGTACACCAGCGGAGCTAGCTAGGGCTGAAAGCTTCTATATTAAGACTGATTTAGCCAATTATGATTTTGAAGTACAGATGCATCCTTGTCCGAATACTGGTGGTTCCGGCGCGAGTGCTGCGAGTAATATTATGTTTTCTTATTGTCTAATATCAGCATGGGGACTTACGACTCCAACCATAGGGGAAGACGAAGATGTTGACTGTCTAACCAATCGTGTGAGTGAGAACAATGTCGTGACTGAGGCAGGTGGCCGATATCATCCTAAATCTACGTGTATGATGATGGAGATATAATATGACACCCTTTACTCAGAGCTCCAGTGACAGATATACGATCAATAATGTCAGTTATACCAACTCCATTAAAGGCTTTACCCTAATAGAATTAATGATTGCCTTGATATTAGGGCTTTTGATCTCAGCAGCTGCGCTACAGATATTTTATACTAGCTCAGTCAATAGTCGTCGCCAACAAGCAAGCTCAGATATTCAAGACAACGCTATATTTGGCTTCTCCCAAATTCAACGTCATCTCAGACGTGCCAACTTCGGTGCGCGCTCAACAGCTACCAATGATAAGTTTTTCTTGAACCACGAAACTCCTCAAGGCGGTGTTGTGCTGACTGCACCAGCTGGTACCAGTGGCAACTGGTTAGAAGATAATTTATCAGGCTTAGTATTGAGTGGCAATGCAATTTCAGCCGACTTACTAACCCGTAATGCCTCATCCACCAGCATTAGTAATATTGCTGGCGCGGCGAATACAAATAGCGATCAACTCACGATCCAATATCAAGTAGGTCAAGCAGGTCTGTTTGATTGTGAGGGTGATTCTATACCTAACAACTTTTATGTCATTGAGCGCTATTTTGTACGCTTGGATACCACGATGACACCTAATATGGCAGGGTTAGCCTGTGCCTCTGCTATATATGACTATAATGAGGCTTTAGCAAGTAGCCCAACAGGCATAGATATTGCCACTTATCAGCACCCTACGGATGGCGCTAAAACTAATAACTTAGCTGGCACAGGCACGATTATCATACCCAATGTAGATTTCTTTAGAGCTAGGCTAGGACTAGCAGACAGTAGAGATTATGCTACATTTCCTGACAGAGCCAACAGTGCTTATATATCCATTCCTAGTGCATCAGATATGGCTACAAGCATAGGAGCTAATCGCATCGTTAAGTTACAAGTTGGCATACTTGCCCGCTCAAACAGTCCAACGATTACAGAGCAAGATAATAGCAGCTTGCGCTTTACAGTATTAGACAAATCAAACGTAGCACTGAATTCAGCGACTACAAATGATCGAACGTTTTTGAGAAATGTCTATGAGGGTACGATACTATTGCGAAACGCGAGAGGAGGATTGTGATGAATCGACTAACAATGAGAGATCGAACACCATTTGTAGGGTTGCAGTCACAGTCAGGTGCAGTCCTTATCGTCGTATTGTTAGTGCTCGTGATGATCATTATTTTCGGTATTATTGCAGTCAGACAAAGTACGACTGATCTAAAAGTCGCGACAGCAGATCAAGTCGGCAAATTATTGTTTCAGTCTAATGATGCAGCTTTTATGAAAGTCGAAAAAGAAGATCGCATTTTAAGTAGTCAGGCGAGTAGTACCGATACTTTAAACGAATATATGTCACAAGCAGGTATGGAAGGCTCGGAAGTGAGCTTCTGTGTAAGACCCCGTGGCGACAAACTTTTCAGTGTCCTTGAGTTGAGTAAGCGTAATAAAACGGGCGGCCTTGAGTCTAGTAATGGTTACTGTGACCCAAACAGCAGCGACAGCTATGTGAGTGAAGGGCGTTTGATGACTCAGATGACTTTTGTCAGACCCATCGATATAGATACCCAACTCGCCTGGGCACAAGAAGTCGAAGGCACGTCATCTAACGATCTTGAGAAGCCAAATGCTAGTGGTAAAGGGACTGTTGAATGTACTGAAGTGGTCGGATACGCAACTTCAATCGTACCAGCGTTATCAAAGGCACCATTGGGCAATGCGAGTAGTACAGGTACTAGTACGCTATCGGGATGTCTTAAACAGCCTCGTACGGGAACCAATACGGTAGATACGTGCCTTGAAGCGCTAGATATACCGTTTCAGACACAAGTGCAAACCTATTCAAACCAGTCTGTTGGACCCAATTGTATCGCTAGCACTAGTTAAAGCATGGTAGTAATAATATTCAAAGTCACGAATATGAGATAGGGTGTGACTTTTCTAATATAGCAGTGATAGGAGTAGGTACCATGAGAATTCTAAAGAGTATAAAAAACCATACAGCATCCATAGGCGTACAGAGATGGCACCTAAAAGCACTGTCAGCGACTATACTCGGTTGTATGGCAAGCAGTATGTCTAATGGCTCAGATCTTGAAATATATCAAGGCGCGACCTACGGTAATGCTTCTATCATGATGATGCTGGATAATTCTGGGAGTATGGATCCTAGAAGTATTAGTGAGGATTATAGCAATTTAGGATTAAACGTAACCCAATCTAGAGGTGGGATTTACTATTGTAATTATAATGGTTACACTCTGAGCAACCCTGTTTCTCTTGAGAGTATTCCAGAAAGAATATACGATGATAACGGTAGAGTGACTTCAGAGAGCAAAACTTACACTAGAACCTACTGCAGGGTAAATGGACGAAACTACTATGATCGTATGTCGCGTCTAAAGATGGCGCTAATGCCATTATTTGCGAATCCAAAAAGCGAAAATGCTTTTGGTGAGCAAGTTGATTTAAGTAAATATAAAATTGGGATGGGCAGTTTTTTCTACCGATCCCAAACTGAAGGTGGTGGTAAAATTGAAGCACCTATACTTAATCTTACCTTAGCGAATCGCAAAAAGATTCTAGAGAAGATAGTGGGTTTACAACCAGAAACGAATACTCCGATAGCCAATGCCTATGCCGAGGCAGGCGCTTATATGCTTGGCAATACCACTGTACGTTCAGTTTATGAAACTCGTTACACTGAAGTTGGTTATTTAAGAAATGGATATTATAATAATAGATTTGATTTATATAAATGTTCAAGTACTAGCTCAGAGTTAGAAATAATAAATGGAAGTAAAGTTTATAGCTGCAGCGATTATACAAGACAGCAAAATGAGGTCTATGACTATCAGATAAACACTAGTCTAATAGGTAGCTACGATGAGTCGTTCATTCGTGATGGGAGACGATATTATTATAAAAAAGAAACAAAAGATTGGGTAGATGATAGATGGAGTGGTTTTTCTCTTTCAGCAGATAATACTAAGCAGCCACCAACAAAACTAAACTATCAGTCACCTGTCATTGATGATTCAACGCAATGCGATGGCTATGGTGTGTACTTTTTGACGGATGGAGAGCCTAATAACTCTTACAGTAGTACTAAAGATTTGATGAACCAAAGTTTGGTAGGAGGAGCAGGTATAGGTGATATTTGTAACTCTGCCCTAAGTGATACAAACAGTAATTCTGGATGGCAATGTAGTGGTGAGTATTCACAAGCCTTGTATAATGAAAGTAATGCTAAAGGAGTGCCTATTGCTACAGCAACGGTAGGCTTTGGTAGTGTCTACAAGCAGTTAGCTCAGCAAGGAAAAATACCACGAACGATTACCAGACAGAATGGCGTGTCTGAGACCATACAAGTCTATCAATGTGATCATCCTAATGTTACCAGTGTAGATGCCCAAAACTTATGTAAGCTTGGCGAAAAGGGCGAAGGCTTTGGCGAAGGCGGGTTTTACTATACTGAAAACTCAGAAGACATTGCTAATAGCGTCAGAAAATTCATTGAAGATGTGAGTACCGCCGAAATCGACCCTATATCGAGCGGTACGATGTCTATTCCTCTCGATAGTTTAGGTGGACTCAGGTCACGACAGCGCGCGTATCTGCCGATACTAGAACCCATCCCAGGATCAAACAATCTATGGAATGGCAACCTCAAGAAGTACAAAGTAAGTAATGCGACACTGGTTGGTGCTGATGATAAGTATGTGTTTGAAGATAATGAAGGCAACTTCGCTGAAGACACTCATGACCTATGGAATACCATCACTGATACCAGTCGCCCGGATACCCTAAGACCAGATATGGGACTGCCGCAAGTGGGTGGTACTTTCCAAAAAATATTTGAAAACGGTGGCGCAACTGTCGGTACGCGCAATTTATTCGTAGATAACGGTAGTAACTTGACCAATCTAAAAGTTACAGCAAATAAACCAGTCAATTTTAGCGCTCTAACTGCTTTCAATGCTTTAACTAATCCTTATGGCTATACTAATCCACAAAAAGTATCACTACTTAAGTTCATGGGTTTTAGCGAACCTAATAATGCCACAATATCAGATACGACGGCACTTACATCGACTAAAGATCGTGGTCTTAAGAATGTAGGAGGTGTTCTTCATTCTATACCTCAGCTGATTACTAAGAGTATTGAAGTCGATACATCGGGTAAATTTAACCCTAGTACGCGTAAAGACTATATTATCTATGGCTCTATGGACGGTGCGCTGCACATGGTAGACGACAGTACAGGGAAAGAAACCTTCACTTTCGTGCCTAAGCAAATACTAGATCTGCAGCCCGATGCCCTAGCTAGTCAAGGATCAGCCAAAGATGGCAGCTACCCCTATGGTGTCGATGCGCCTTGGTTGACTTATGTGTCTTATAACTCAATATCTAGCACATCGAATAACATCACGACCAACTCCTATGAAGCAGATCAAAGCTTGGCATTAGGAGGCTTACGTATGGGAGGCTCGACTTACTATGCATTAGATGTCACTGATGTCACAGCGCCAAAGATGGTCTATAGTGTCGGCTCAAACTATGCTAATAAGCTACAGAATAATGCATTAGATATCAGCAGTACTGTCAATGGCGTGACCAGTCTTCTCGCTACAGCCACTGCGGAACAAAAGGCCTTTTCTAAAATGGGTCAAACGTGGGGTAAGCCAGCACTAGGCTATGTGATGAGCGGTGGCAAAAGAGTCATGGTTAGCTTCTTACCGGGTGGCTATGATACCTGCTATGAAGATGCTAAGTTCAAGCTAAGTACGTCTTATCCTAACAATATAAGCTGTAGTAACAAAGCCGATGCTCAAGGAAATTCAGTATATATGGTACAGATGGGAGCCGTCCAATCTGCGGCCAATAAAAAAGACAAAATCAACATCAATGAAAATAATGGCAAGCTGCTATGGTGGGCGAGTAATAGTGGATCATCTGCCAACAGTACCTCGCGTTCATCGGGCCTACAGTACTCAAAAGCGCCTGAGCTTAAGCACAGTGTCGTTACTCAAGTACGCGCTATGGATCGCAACTACGATGGTCTCACCGATCATATATACTTCGCGGATCTTGGCGGTCAAGTATGGCGTGCAGATATCAATAACACAGTGGATACTAGCAACTTTAAAATCGACCGCGTGGTTAGGGTGTTAGATGTTAGCGATCAAGCCAGTGGCACTGATGCACCGCCTCGCATCTATGAACGTCCATTGGTGACTTTTTATAATGGTGACTATTCTTACAATGATGTCGCCAGCACTACTGTGCGTAGTTACACTGGGGTACAAGCGATGGTCACGGTAGGAACAGGCGACCGTAGCAATCCAGTCAATGCAAGTAGAAACACACCCAATGCGATATATAATTTCATAGACAAGGATATCTCTCGTAATGACTTATTTCATTACGAGACAAGCGCGACACCTGCCATGAGCTTGCGTACGCCACTGATCAAAGTTAATGGTAACGATCGTAACGGCAAGCTACAAAAGTTGACCTTCACGAGCGCCGACTTGGGAAGTGGCGGTATCGAAGCTCGTATGAAGAGCAATGCAATACAAGGTTGGTATATGCCGCTTACGCATTGGGTAGCTGACAGTCCAACGGCCGCGCCAGTAGACTCTAAGACTAACGGCGTCTACAAGCTTAAAATGTTCAATGAGCCAGATGCGCTTAATGGGGTACTTATATCTTCTGCATATAATCCTGATAAGGGTCAAGAAATCAAGGAGTGTAGTGCTGGCGTCATCGGTGCCACACAGCGAGAGCGCACGTGTCTGCCATATGGTGCTTGTGGAGAGCTAACATCGAGAGCGAATGTAACGTCTGGTTTAGGCATCGTCGATAGTTTGGTGGGTCAATACAACGACACACCGATATTTACTTTGATTAAGAATAGATGCGAGGGAGCAGAATGCTTGCCTAAAGTCATCTGCCCAGATGGTAACTGTGACACCAATTATGTCGATGCTGATGGTAACGACTTTAGCTTAAATACCTGCAGTGGGGCGGAATGTGGTGTGGACGATGGTTTAAACACTGATAAGCGCCTAAACCCACTACAGTGGATGGAATACTAAGGGATGATCATGACACACACGCGCAATCAGTCAGGTTTTACACTGATAGAGCTGATGATCGTGGTCATCATCATCGCGATCCTAGCTGCTATTGCTATACCCAGTTATCGTGCTTACGTGGTACGTAATGCTGAGTCTGATGCACAGCGCAAGATGATGACGCTAAGTGTCGAGCTGGAGCAGTGGCGCGCGAAAGCACTGACCTATAGAGGCTTCGAGCCTAGAACAGACACCATCAGCAACGCGGGGGTGATCAATTTGCCTGCAGCCGATCCGCGCTATACCATCACTCTAGGTACCATCAATGGCGGTGCTTTTAGCACGCTACAAGGCGCAGGTCAGCTCGCCAACAATTGGGTGATGCTCGCCACGCCTGTCAATATAACAGGGGCGGACAACTTCTTATTCAATAGCCGAGGACTCCGCTGTGGTAGTACGACGAGCATAGCGGTATCCGATCTCAACTGCGGTGCAGGAGCGACGACATGGTAAGATCAATAGAAAAAGGCTTTACTTTAATTGAGCTCATGATTGTCGTTGCGATCCTAGGTATTTTAGCTGCTATAGCCTATCCAAGTTATACGGGTTATATAGAAAGAGGAATCCGTGCAGATACTATGAGTGAGATGCAGCAGATAGCGTCAAGAATAGAGTCTAACAAGATTACTTACAGGCGCTACGATCGCATTCCTTTAAATACGATATTTAGTAATACCGTGAGTGGTGCGGGAACAACCTTTCCTAGCTCTGGTACACCTATATATAACATAACTATATCGCCAGTTGCGGGTAATAATTTAGGTAGTGACAATTGGACGCTAACAGCAAGGCCAATATCAGGTACCAGAATGACAACTGACGGTACTCTTACCCTAAATAGCGTTGGACAGAAATGTCGAGGCACTGATTGCGGCATGGATCAAGAATGGCAGTAATTAATAATAGATGACAAAAATTGTCAGTTTAACTTACTATATACTCCTTTAATAATATCAATTGACAATTTTTAGTAAGTTAGCAGTAACGTTCATAACAGTAATAAGGCATTTAAAGTTCAGATTATGTCAGTATTAAAGATTTTGGTGCTATTTTAGCAATAAGAACACTGATAATGAATTTTTGGTACGTTATCTGCAACACTTTTAGTAAGAAAAAACAAACTATATCCCTAAAGATAAAAAAGTGCTAATAGCCACTTATCTTTATATACCCAAAAAGGAGTTCTTATGAACACTGCTCAAAAAGGTTTTACCTTAATCGAACTAATGATCGTGGTTGCTATTATTGGTATTCTAGCAGCAGTCGCCGTTCCTGCTTATCGCTCATACGTTTCTAATTCTTATGGTGCAGCCACAGTAGGTGCTGTAAATAATTTCGTACCAAAAGCACAGGCCTGTATTCAAACAGGTATTGGCTGTGACTCGCTCAATACTGAACTTACTACAGCAGCTAATGCTGCTGCAATAACAGCACCGGGTTCAGAAACTAAAGTTTTCAAAAGTACTGATGCAGCTGAACAAACAGCACTAGTGCTTTTTGCTGCTAATAAAGGTTGTTTAGTTACGGCTACATTGACGGCAGCAGGTGGAGTAACTTTCGCTGCTGCAGATGCAACTGGTACTGCTGCTACAACAGCGTCAGCTACTACTGCTGAATGTCAGTCAGGCTCTAAGATTCCTCAATAATAATTAGCCACAATGTTTAAAGTGAGAAAAAGCCCAAACGAATTTTGGGCTTTTTCTTTGGAAATCTCTAAGGTGTTAGTTGGTATAAATACTGCTTACCAATTACTAATATTATTAGCTAAAGTTAATTATGAAAAAATATTCTAATCTAGGCTTTACGCTCATTGAAATATTAATAGTAACGGCTATAGTTGGTATTATAATAGCCATAGCTGTCCCTAATTATCAACAATATATTAAAGAAGCTAGAAAGAGCGCTTGTTTATCAGAAGCAAAAAACTATAGTAACAACGTGTTTTACATACTTAATGACGAAAGTGATACTAGTGCAGTACCTGTTGCTCCAGTTATAACCGCTTGTCAGTCTATAACTAATGCCACAGGTTGGACACTAGATACTTGGGGTATTATTGAAGCTACAGCTAAATCACCTTCTAATGCGCGTATCGAATGTGATGTTCCTAATGGGACGCCTTGTCGTATACTGCCTTAAGTCTGTATTTTATCTTTGCTCATCATAAAAACCACCTAATCGCATATGCCATTAGGTGGTTTTTTGTTGTCTCAGCACATTGAGCAGTGTTCAAGAGAAAGTTATCTTTCCAAATACTGAATCTTACCTTCTACGCCATCCCACTTTTCAGCTTCTGGCATTTGGCCTTTCATCTCAGTGATATTTGGCCATTTTTGTGCCAGCTCTTCATTGAGCTGAGTGAACATCTCTTGATCTTTAGGTACTTCATCTTCTGAGAAGATAGCATTGGCAGGACATTCAGGCTCGCATAGCGCGCAGTCGATGCACTCATCAGGATCGATGACGAGGAAGTTTGGGCCTTCATAAAAGCAGTCCACAGGACAGACTTCCACACAGTCGGTGTATTTGCAAAGAATGCAGTTATCTGTAACGACAAAGGTCATAGTGATGTCTACCTGTTATTGGTTGAGCTAATAAATAGATGAAAATTCTTATATTAGGATAGGACATATTTTAGCGCCTTTAAGGCTATTTGACAATTCCCTTTAATGACTAATGAATTTCTTAAGATGATAGAGAAGGTCATGTGCTTGCTTCGGTGTTAGATTGTCAGGGTTGATGGCGCTTAGTTCATCTTGTAAGCTAAATAGCTGATTTTGCTGTGGATTATTGAGCGTGTTCGATGCTTGAGTAGTATGGCTCACCTCTTGGTCTAGAGGATGACCATTATAAGCCTGCTGGCGTTTATCCTTTACTGACTTAGCTAATTCATTTTTGTCATCAACTTTATCAACAACAACTTTTTCATTTTCTATTTTTACGCTATTTATTTTCAAGTTATCTATTTTCAAGTTGTCTACTAAATAACGCTTGGCATCATTTAATACCTGAATAGGAATGCCAGCCATCTTGGCGACGTGTAATCCAAAGCTAGAGCTGGCGGCACCTTCGCGAATTTGATGTAGTAGTAGCAACTGACCATCAACTTCACTGGCAGCGACATGGACATTACGAATGTTAGCATGATTGGCTTCACCATCCTTTGACAATTGTGTCAGCTCAAAATAATGAGTGGCAAATAAGGTTAGGCAGCCAATCTCGACCAAGCGATTGACACAGGCATGAGCAATTGCCAGACCGTCAGTGGTCGCCGTACCACGTCCGACTTCATCCATTAATACGAGTGATTTATTCGTTGCTTGATTGAGAATATTAGCAGTTTCAATCATCTCCACCATAAAGGTGGATTTGCCGCCCGCTAAATCATCAGCCGAGCCAATACGGGTAAAGATACGGTCGATATCACCGATATGAGCACGCGCTGCTGGGACAAAGCTACCGCAATGCGCCAGTAGGACGATAAGAGCCGTTTGACGCATATAGGTGGATTTTCCGCCCATATTAGGACCAGTAATCATCAATAGACGTTCAGGGTTTCCAGCGCTACCAAGTGCGCAATCATTGGCAACGAACTGGCTAGTATGTTTTGCATGACTGTTTTGATTGGTGCTATTTCCAAGGTTAGTTGGATTTAGTACGGCTTCGACGACGACATGACGACCTGCTTTGATGTCGATACTGGTTTGACTGTTATTATTCAAGCCATTCTTCGAGTGATTGTTTTTTAAGCCGCTATCATCTTTTGAATCGTTACTCATCACTGGACGTTGCCAGTTATAAATGGTTGCGAGCTGTGCCCAATTGCTAAGCACATCTATTTGGGCGATCGCAGCGCTCAGCTGTTGTAGTTCGGCTAAGTGGCTGCTTAAAATGGTTAACAGTTCATTATATAGCTGCTTTTCACGAGTCAATGCTAATGTCTGTGCGCTCAGATATTCTGTTTCGACCTGTTTTAGCTCATCAGTGATAAAGCGTTCGCTACTTTTGAGCGTTTGCCGACGGATAAAATGCGCTGGTGCATTTTTTGCCTGCATTTTGGGCAGTTCAAAATAAAAACCGCTGACTTTATTAAAACCCACTTTTAGGCTGGGTAATTGGCTCTCTTGACGTGCACGCTCTACCATCTCATCCAATGTCGTTTGGATATTGTCATGGAGATGCGTCAAACGATCAAATTCATTATCATAGCCTGCGGCTAACATACCACCATCACGAATGTGTGCAGGCGGTTCCGCGATAATGGCACGCTCAATCAGCTCGGCGACGGACTGTACCGCAGGCAACTGGTCAGGCAATTGCTGCATTAGCATCGGCAACAGTCCTGACTGCTCTTGGCTAATGCCTGAATTTATCAGTAGAGTAGTAATCTGCGCACTACTAGCGATACCATCAGCGAGTTTACGTAAGTCGCGTGGCTTGGCGCTCATCAGACCGATTCGGCTACTGATTCGCTCAATATCGCCGATGGCATTTAGGGTCTCGCGTAAGTTACTGACTAGTGAATTACTTTCTAAGTTTTGCTTCAGCTGTTTATTTTCGTCAGTTTGATTGTCTGTTTGCAAAAGACTGGTTATCGCATTTAGGCGCATATTGATACGTGAATGCTGACGTAAAGGGCGCTTCATCTGCTGTACCAGCAATCGTCTACCCATCGGAGTCTGACAGTGGTTTAGCACTGATATCAATGAAGTGCCGCTGTTGCTGACAGGCGTAAATAGCTCAAGGTTTTGCTGACTATTGGCATCGATAATCAGATAATCATCATTATACTCAACGATGAGTTGATTGACTTGTGGTACATGACGCTGCTGAGTTTGCCGAGCATAATGAATAAGCGCAGCACAGCTAGATTGCGCCAACGGTGCATCACTAATTCCTAGACCATCGAGACGTTGCACGCCAAACTGCTGGCATAAGGTTGAGCTGGCATGCTCAGGATGAAAGTCATTGGCAGCGACTTCGATAATAGGGCAGTCAAGATTTTGACGTAGCCATAGCAGCCATTCTGCATCAGTACCGCTAATACTATCGCTGAGTACTTCGCTAATGATACATTCACTGGGCGCGAAGCGTGCGAGCACCGTCAGCATTTGGGTTTGTAAGCCTTCGATATCATTTTTATCCGCTGTCAGGCTTTGGGTGGTCAACGTGCCAGCGGCTAAATCCATTTGGCTAATGGCAGCTTGTAGTGGCTGATTGCTATTCGATTTAGGCATAGCAATATCAATGGCGACCACAGTAGGGGTATGGTTTGGCGCAATTAATGCATCATCGGTAATCGTACCTGCCGTCAGAGTTTTGACCACTTCACGGCGCATAATACTGCCAGCGGTCGATTTGCTTTTATCTTTTTTTTGCTTATCGCCCATCGTAGGCGTATTGGATTTATTACTCGCATTGCCAGTGGTTGATTCGTCGATTTGCTCGCAGACGACAACTGTCTGCCCAGCCGCAATCAGCCGTGCCATATAGCTGTCAGCCGCATGAAATGGTACGCCTGCCATCGCAATTGTGTTGCCTGCTTTGTCCGTACCACGGCGAGTGAGCGTGATATCCAATATTTGTGCCGCGCGCTTGGCATCATCGAAAAATAACTCATAAAAATCACCCATGCGGTACAGCAGTAGCGCTTGTGGATAATTGGCTTTCATGGTTAGATATTGCACCATCATCGGCGTATGGTCTGCTAAATGATAAACGGCGTCACCTATGACTAACGGTTCAGGTGAATGAGGGCTTTGAGCGATTGGTTTGACAGTCATGCACGGTCTCTTGTGGTTCTTAGATAAATTTACGATGGGTGAAATGATGTGGTTATAAGAATGAATAGTCATCAAACTATGGCTTTGAACAAGGCGTTCAAAAGCTAAGTACCTTAAAGGTATAAGCGCTATTTTAACACGTCCTGCGCCACTTTTACGTCAGCAAATATCTGCTCGTTGCCCTTGTATCCATCAGCGCCATAACCATATATAATGACGGCACACTTAGTTGGGCGATACTTCATTAGGCGACATGTTATCAGGCAGTATCTTATTCATGAGTGCTTTGTTAATCAGTGCTTTGTTAAGCGTTACTTAGTCGGGTGATGACAAGGATGACAAGGCAGCACACTAAACCTTAGCTAATGCGCACTAATTATCGAATATTTCCATAGGTCAAAAAATTATGTTATCAAAGATTATAGGTAGTGTCGTTGGCACCAAAAATGACCGCGAACTAAAGCGCATGCGCAAAGTGGTCAGCAAGATCAACGCACGAGAAGCTGAAATACAAGCCCTGTCTGATGAGCAATTACAGCAAAAAACCGAAGAGTTTAAAGCCCGCCATCAAAAAGGTGAGAGCTTAGATGCATTGTTACCAGAAGCGTTTGCCGTTTGCCGTGAAGCGTCACTACGGGTCAATGGTATGCGTCACTACGATGTACAGCTGATCGGTGGTATCACCTTGCACGAAGGCAAAATCGCTGAGATGAAAACCGGTGAGGGTAAAACCTTAATGGGTACCTTAGCCATGTATCTAAATGGCATCAGCGGTAAAGGTGTGCATCTGGTCACGGTCAACGATTATTTGGCGGCGCGTGATGCTGAATTGAACCGTCCATTATTTAGCTTTTTGGGCATGACGGTTGGGGTCATTTATTCGCAGCAACCACCACAAGAAAAGATTGATGCTTATCAAGCCGATATCACTTACGGTACCAATAATGAATATGGCTTTGATTATCTGCGCGATAACATGGTGTTTAGTTTAGGCGAGAAAAAGCAGCGCTCGTTAAACTTCTGTATTATCGATGAAATTGACTCTATCTTAATTGATGAAGCTCGTACGCCGCTGATTATCTCGGGTCAAGCCGAAGATTCTTCACGTATGTACGCGTTGATTAATACCATTATTCCTGTGCTAATCCGTTCAAAGGACGAAGAAGCCAACAAGAACAACGAAGAAGAAGATTTTTGGATTGATGAAAAGAATCGTCAAATCGAGATTAGCGAAAAAGGCTATGAAAAAATTGAGCGCTTCTTAATTGAAGTGGGCGAGCTTGGCGAAAACGAAAGTTTATATAGCCCAAGCCGTTTGCCATTGTTGGCTCACGTACAAGCTGCCATTCGTGCTCATCATGTGTTTGTCAAAAACGTTCATTACATTGTCGATGAAGGCGAAGTGGTTATCGTTGATGAAAACACCGGTCGTACCATGCCTGGTCGTCGCTGGTCAGAAGGTCTGCATCAAGCGGTAGAAGCCAAGGAAAATGCTGAAATTCAAGCAGAAAACCAAACGCTGGCAACAACGACATTCCAGAATTACTTCCGTCTGTATGAAAAGCTATCCGGTATGACGGGTACGGCTGATACTGAAGCGGCAGAATTTAAGTCAACCTATGACTTAGATGTCATCGTTATCCCAACGCACGAGCCGATTGCGCGTATCGATATGGATGACCAGATTTTCTTAACCAAGTTAGGCAAATACAAAGGCATCATCCGCGAAATCAAAGAGATTCAAGCAAAAGGTGCGCCAGTCTTGGTGGGTACGGCGACGATTGAAGCCAGTGAAGAATTGTCTTATTTGCTCGATGAAGAAGGCGTCAAGCACAACGTTCTAAACGCCAAGCAGCATGAGCGTGAAGCAGAAATTATCGCGCAAGCGGGTAGCCCAACATCTGTCACGATTGCCACCAACATGGCTGGTCGTGGTACAGATATTATTCTTGGTGGTAACTGGCAGTCGTTTATCGAAGACATTGACTCTGTCAGCCCAGAAGAGATGAAGCGCCTCAAAGCGGAATGGCAAGTTAGGCATGACCAAGTCGTTGCCGCGGGTGGTTTGCATATCATTGGTTCTGAGCGTCATGAATCGCGCCGTATTGATAATCAGCTACGTGGTCGTGCTGGTCGTCAAGGTGACCCTGGTATGTCACGTTTCTTTTTATCGCTCGAAGATGACTTGATGCGTATCTTCGCAGGCGATCGTGTCGTAAATATGATGCGTGCCATGGGTCTCAAAGAAGATGAAGCCATTGAGCATAAAATGGTCTCAAAATCGATTGAAAACGCGCAAGGTAAAGTGGAAAGCCGCGATTTTGATGCGCGTAAAAACTTGCTCAAATATGATGATGTTGCCAATGAGCAGCGTAAAGTCATCTACGGTCAGCGCGATGATTTGTTAGCAGATATGGATTTGTTAGAAGCCATTGAAATCATGCATCATGAAGTCTATAACGCCATGATCAGCCAATTTATTCCGCCAGGCTCTATCGATGACCAATGGAATGTTGACAGTCTAGAAGATGAGCTTGAAGATGAATTTAAGATATCAATGCCGATTAATGATTGGCTAGATGAAGATCGCCGCCTGGATGAAGAAGGGCTACGCGCCAAAATCATTCAGACAGCACTGGATCATTATCATGGTCGCCGTGAGCAGATGGGTGAAAAAGATGCTGCCCAGCTTGAGCGTCACTTTATGCTTCAGAGCCTAGATAAACATTGGAAAGAACATCTGACGCAAATGGATCAGCTGCGTAAAGGCATTCATCTGCGTGGTTATGCGCAAAAAAACCCTGAGCAAGAATATAAGCGTGAATCATTTGAGTTGTTCCAAATGATGCTAGGGGCGATTAAATCAGAAACTGTACAAGATTTATCACGTGTGCATATTCCAACCAAAGAAGAGTTAGAAGCGTTAGAGATTCAGCAGCGTGAGAATGCTGCGCATATGCGCATGCAATTCGAGCATGATGATGTGGATAATTTGGATAGTAGCTCGAACAGTCCAGCTGGTCAACCGCAACCACAGAACCGGAGCGGTGTTGCGGCAGCTGGCATGAGTGCTGCTGTGGCTGGTAATGGTGGTCATGCTAATGAGCCTAACCCTTACGCTGGTATGAACATCAGCCGTAATGCACCTTGTCCTTGTGGTTCAGGACTTAAGTATAAACAGTGCCATGGCAAAATCTAGTCATTAGTTGCCATAATCTCGTGTTTATAGACTGATAAACCAATAAGAAAGCCTTTATCTAATTCAGATAGGGGCTTTCTTATATTCGTTAGACCGTCTTTCTATGGTTAAACTGTACTTTTATGCTCAAAGCATGCGCTTATGAAATTCCCAGACACTTTGTATTGATTACTTACAAATTCAGCATAGGCGTGAATTTATGGACACGCTATAGTGTTTAGCATATCTATTTGGGAGAGTATTATGAGTTTAGAACGATTAAAACAGTTGCGTACCTCTGTTGCGATGACAGCTTTATTGGCTGGCGCGCTAACCGTTGGTGCCTGTCAGCAAAAGCAAGAGCCTGAACAAAGCCTAGAAGACGATATAAGTGCGGAACAATCTGTGCCTATGTCTGCTGACCCTGCCGAACCTAATGATGTGATCGTCGCCCCTACAGATGCGTCAGCCAGTCAGGTAGAGAACGATACGGTTGCCTCAGTGAGTGGTGGTGTGACACAAATAAATTATTTGTGTGCCCCTGAACTACAAGTTGAAGCGACTTATAAAGACGCTGATAACCAAGTGGTCCTTGCTACCGCTCAAGGAACCGCAACCTTGATGAAAACCAATGATGCCAGCAATCCTGAAGTATTTGAGGCCGCGACTGGTATGGATGGGAAAGCAGGTTTTGTTCAGTGGCGTGTGGCACATGAAGCGCGCGAAACCGGTGTGATGCGAACAGCAGGTGCAGATGCCGCTAATGTGAGCACTTATGAATGTAAAAAAACATCATAATAATACCAAATCCAAAAAGCAAAATGAGGACACGCCCTAGCTTCGTCAAACTCGTCTAGTCTACAGTAAGTAGTACTTTCATTCGTTTTCCTTGCTACTCTCATTTTTATGAATGTTATCAGTAAGCTCTCAAGAAAAAAGCAACGTTGTCGTTGCTTTTTTTATCTCTGATTTTTGAGTTATTCACAAAGGCCATCTATTTTTTATGAGTAGGTGTGCGCTCATGCTCCAAAAACCCTTCCTCTGTTACCTCTAGCTCTTCATGCTTGAGCTCGACTTCAATGCGGTCAGTATGCGTATGCGTGCTTTTGTTGACGTCAACTTCTTGAATGACATAGGTATCTTTGGTGATGGTCGCCACTTGACGCGATAAGATGATTTCTACGGGCTCATCACCGATTTCAACCTGCTTATCATTGATAGTGATAACTGCTCTGCTATCAAGTGATGGCTCAACATGGCGCAGTATGTCTTTATCATCGTAGTTACCCGACAGTAAATCCTGACTTTCGGCATCATGATACTCAGTACGGACAGTAACATATTCTTCTATCAATTCAATCGGCACTTGAATCGTCTTGGTTCGAGAGTGCTTAGTGACAGTTACCTTGCCTACATCTAAACGTTCTTTATTGATGACAGGGCGTTCTTCTAATAATTCCAAACGCCCGCCATCTCCTCTCTGGTTCAAAGCAGTAAGTGGATCTTTGTCATGATTGGGCGCAGTAAGTTCATTTTCACCACTTTGTTTAGTTTCAACACCATGATCAGCAATAGGCGTATTTGTGTCAGTTGCTAGCGTTTCCTCAGTATTCACTGCTTGGTTTAAACGGTCATTATCATTATTAGTTGTCATTTTAGTCTTCCTTGTTATTAGTAAATAGATTCCAAAAATACATTGTTCAAGATTTTTTATTATAGAACATCAATTTTACCAATGACGGTTAACGTCATCATATCGTTGATTTATTTCAAAAAACAGCGCTGGTGGGATAATTTTTCGAAGTCTTTAAAGTATAAAGTACGTAGCAAACGAGGAAAATTTATACGAACTTATAAATTACACCAAGTTAGAAAAGATAGTATCTAATATAAAAAAAAGACCAGAGACGGGCTCTGGCCTTTCTAAGCTAAGTAAAATACTCAGCTGCTAGTAACGGTCGCTTGCTGCTTTTTTGCTTATCTAATTTATAACAACCAGCGACTGTTTTTAGCATATTACATGCCACGAGCGCGGCGTACATCTTCAGCGGTGATACCGTCGCGGTCAACAATATTGCCTTCACGATCAACCACGTTACCATCACGATCAATGTCTAACTCTTCACGTTGAATGGTATCAACGATGGTTTCAGTATGACGTTCAGTCGTCTTACCAACGTTCACTTCTTCTGAAACGTAGGTTTCTTTGCCGACGCGAGCGCGTTCTGCTGATAGCTCTACTTCAATACTTTCATTACCGTTCACGTCACCGATATGACGATCCGTAGGGCGGTCGACATTGGTACGTTCGATATTAGCGTGTTCTTCTTCTAACTCGACATCGACGTTGCGTTCTTCAGTAACGACATGCTTACCAACTTTTACCAGACCAGCGACGATACGGTCTTTATTAACAGTCAGACGCTCTTCTAGCAGCTCTAGCGTATTTGGCGCTTCGTAGTTATGCTCAGCAATTTCCATACGCTCTTCTGTTGGTACGCTGTCAGCAACGAATGACTGACGATCTTTTTCATATTGCTCTTTATAACTGTACTGATAGTCGTGATCGTAGACGTCCATTGCTTCTACTTGCGCTTGCGTTAAGCTATCAAAGAATACGTCATCACCAACGATACGTGCTAAACCTGCTGGCACTAATACTTCTTTTGAGCTAAACCAACCACCCGCATCAACGATTAGATAACGAATGCGACCAGTCGTATCTTCTACTAGAGCGCCTTCAATTTTACCGATTTTTTCTTCATTGACGCCATAAGCTACTTTGCCTGTTGGGTCATAATAGTCATCACCAATAAGATCACGGTGGGTAGCTTGAATATCTTTTAAACGAATTAGTTGGCTCATTATTATCTTCCTTTTATATGAGTAAATGATTAACGGTTCTGTCATAAAGCTAAATTTTTTAAAACAATCATTATTTTTATGGAGCTTTTATTGCTTTCCTAAAATCAAGCACTGTAGCTAGCGTTGTTAAATAGCTTCTACATCAACTTGTAATTATCATAACATCATGATTTTAGATGAGATACATGAGCAAGGTAGCAAAGTGTGCGCTTGAAGTAATCGCGTGTAATAGGCTGTAAAAGACAGGATAAATATATATTTTTGAGTTAAGGATTTCTTACTGTAAAGAACATTATTCATCTATAGTCGCTACTAAATAAAATGGATACACGACATTATGATGCGTGACTGGTAAAAATTTTTCTTGCTTGCTGTGCCTACGCAGGCAGAGGCGACAAAAAATTTATATCCGTCACACTGTCTCTTTTTTATATTGACCTGACTATATTGAGAAGTTTTATGCATAAAAAAACCGCAGAGCAATTAGCAGTGCGGTTTTTGAGTAAGACATACATACAAGATCAGATCGTGCGTTCTATTTAAAAAACGACGTTCCAGTACGGTTGATGCTTACGGCAATTCAATAGCAACCGCTACCGCTTCACCGCCACCGATACATAGCGTAGCAACGCCTTTTTTACCGCCAGTACGTTTTAGAGAGTTGATAAGCGTTATTAGGATACGCGCACCTGAACAACCTACTGGGTGACCAAGGGCACAAGCGCCGCCTTCAACGTTTACTTTAGCATGGTCGATTTTTAGCTCGTCCATAGCAGCCATAGTGACCATCGCAAATGCTTCGTTGATTTCCCATAGGTCGACATCTGCCACTGACCAGCCAGCACCCGTCAACACTTTTTCGATTGCACCGATCGGTGCGATGGTGAATTCACTTGGATGGCGTGAGTTCGAAGCAGTCGCCACGATACGCGCTTGATAATCAAGACCTTCAGCCTGCGCTTGTGACTCTTTCATGACTACGACAGCAGCAGCACCATCTGAGATTGAGCTAGCATTAGCGGCAGTAATCGTACCGTCTTTCGCAAATGCTGGACGCAAGGTCGGGATGCGATCAGCGTTTGCAAGTGCTGGTTGCTCATCAGTATCGACCGTTTGCTCGCCTTTGCGGGTTTCAAAGGTAACAGCTGCAATCTCGTCTGAGAAGTGACCATCTTTGATAGCTGTTAGGGCACGATTCAGCGATTCGATAGCAAACGCATCCATCTGCTCACGGGTATAGCCTTTTTCAATGGCCATTTCTTGAGCAAACATACCCATTAGCTTACCAGTTTCGGCGTCTTCTAGACCGTCTAAGAACATGTGATCTTTGACTTCTTTGTGACCCATGCGGTAGCCGCCACGCGACCCTGGCATGAGGTAAGGTGCGTTGGTCATTGATTCCATGCCGCCAGCAACCGCGACATTAAAGCTACCAGCTTTGATACCATCATGTGCTTGCATGACTGCTTTTAGACCTGAGCCGCAAAGCTTATTTATGGTGACAGCACCAGTCGCATCAGACAACCCTGCTTTACGCATGGCCTGACGGGCAGGGCCTTGACCCAAACCAGCGGTCAAGATACAGCCCATAATCACTTCATCAATATTATCCGGACTAACACCAGAGCGCTCAACAGCGGCTTTAATCGCTGTTGCACCTAAGTCGGTCGCACTCACGTCTTTTAGAGCGCCTTGGAATCCACCCATTGGGGTACGTGCGCCGTTTAAAATTACAATTGCATCATTTGACATTTTTATTCTTCCTTTCCATTTGTTTTAACAAAAATATTGTGATTAATTAATAATATGAGTACTTCTAGATTTTATTCAAGGTTATAGCTCATGCTTAGAAGTATCGTTATTGTTCTCTATATCAATACTTCTAAGGTGCTAATCACTTAAAGGCCTCAATGATTGAAGGCTCTAGCATTCAAAATGAGGACATATCCTAGTTATGAAAGCACCCATTATTAACCATTAATCATCGGTTCCAAACTTCTGACCTAAGCAAGCTCATCCAAACGAATACGAACGACTTTATCGGTAATCGTATCTAGCTTTTCGATTTTTTCGATGGCCAGATTCATCTGACTTTCAACCACTGGCAGCGTCAATATAATGACAGGTACTTGACCCAGTTTATGAGCAGGCTTTTGCAAAATCGCGTCAATGTTGATACCAGCATCGCTTAGGATGCGAGTAATATCTGCTAACACGCCCGGACTGTCATAAGCATGGACGCGTAAATAATAGCCAGTAATCATCTGTTCAGCACGTAATATCGGCGTGTCTGACAGCTGTTCAGGAATAAACGCAAGATGCGGTACATGGTGGCCGTGGTTGTTTTGATTGCTGTTGCCTTGATCGTCACAGTCAGTATTGCCTAGGACACGGACTAAATCCATGACGTCAGCCATCACCGCAGAGGCAGTTGCACCAGCGCCTGCACCATCACCGCAATACAACGTCTGCCCAAGCGGGTGCGAATTGACCAACACCGCATTCTTTACGCCATTAACGTTAGCAAGTAATGCGTCTTGTGGAATAAGTGTCGGGTGTACGCGCAGCTCGACACCAGCATCATCAGCATTGCCTTGGCCATCACGGCGTACTGCAAATCCTAAATGCTTGATACGGTAGCCAAGCTCTTCGGCATAGTTGACATCTTGCAGAGTAATACCAGTGATACCTTCACAGTAGACTTTATCAAACTGTAGCGGAATGCCAAAGGCGATCGAGGCAAGTAGCGCCAATTTATGCGCCGCATCAATGCCCTCGACATCGAAAGTGGGATCTGCTTCTGCGTAACCCAGCTCTTGCGCTTCACTTAGTACGTCGGCAAACGGACGACCTTTATCACGCATTTCGGTCATGATAAAGTTACCAGTACCGTTAATGATACCTGCGAGCCAATCAATCTTGTTGGCAGCAAGCGCCTCACGCATCACTTTGATAATAGGAATACCACCTGCCACCGCCGCTTCATAAGCGACGTGGACGTTGTTGGCTTCAGCGAAAGCGAAGATCTCATTGCCATGCTCAGCCAACAATGCTTTGTTTGCGGTCACGACATGTTTGCCATTTTTGATGGCATGCATGATGACGTCTTTGGCTAGGGTAGTGCCACCAATCACTTCGATAACGATATCGACATTGTCGCTTGCCGCAATTGCCATCAAGTCACTGTTTTGCATGATGTTTGAATCAATATCATCACGCTGACGACGCGTACCCACTTCGGTGATTATAATGTCGCGTCCGCTACGGCGTTTTAGCTCATCTAAATTGTCGTTGATTAGATTGATCACGCCTGTTCCGACGGTGCCCAGACCAAGTATCGCTAGTTTGATGGAATTACTCACAGTATCCTCAAGAGGTTAAATATAATGACGCGAGTATAACGCTGTGGCAATGTCAAATGAGCTTGCGGTACTAAACGTACAGTCTGTGCGCATTATCTAGTGCTGCCGGTTTAACTGCTTCATTATAGTTGAATAAAAAATGCTCAAATAAAAATGGGATTGCTAATATTGCATCGCGCTTTATCGTATCATACCGACAAGCGCTTGTGACGTCTACTCAATGTCGCTGGGGTCAACAATATCATATGGCGGTCGATTAAATAGCACCGACTGCTTGGGCCAATTCTGCGGCTGGTAGATAACCACCCACTTGCTCTCCTGCTTCAGTGAAGATAGCAGGTGTACCACGTACCCCAAGCCTTGAACCTAAAGCCATATGCGCTTGTACAGGATTGGCACAGCTAGGCGCTTGTACATTGGCGCCCATTTTTGCCTGATTCATGGCAGCTTTTCGATCCTGACTACACCAAATAGCTTCCATTTTTGGCACTGACTCTTGACCGCGTGGCCATGCCAAATAACGGACTTCGATACCGCGCGCATTGATATCGTCCATCTCTGAGTGTAGTTTGCGACAGTAGCCACAGTCTGCATCGGTAAAGGCATAAACAACGGCTTTGGTCGTGCCTTTTGCTGGATAAATCACCATCTCTTTTTTATCGACGGCTTTTAACGCTTCTTGCGCGGTACTAGCGACTAGTGCCGCACTGATATCAACTGGAGCCGCGTCACCCACAGCGATAATCTGACCCTGAATAATGTGTTTACCAGATTTATCAGTAAAGAAAGCAGGCAGTCCTTCAGCAGTCACCCAATAAATACCATCCATATCTGTCGGTACAGCTGAGACGATTTTTTCTTCAATGCCAGAAGCGTTTAAGTTGGCCTGAAGCGCTGTGACTACAGCGGCATCATTGCCAGTAGCGGTTGGGGTATTGCTCGTTTTGGCTTGAGCACTGTTGACCACGCTGGCATTATTATTGGTGGCATCCGCGCTATTGTTTGAGCAGCCGGCTGCGACGATGACTAATAAGGCACCCATGATGACCCGAGACAAAGGGTTGCGTGAAAATTTATCAGCAGTTGGCATGGCTTTAGAAAAAGGAGAGAAGGACATAGGGTGTTTCCTTTAGGCAGTCACGCCTAATCAAGGGTTCATAATAAAAGGATTTTTTGTATTCTCTGACCCATCCATCATGACGAGTAAGTCGCATGATAAGAAGGGCAACATTGACTGGTTTTATAGCATGTATTGATCATAAAGGATAAGTAATAATATAGGTTATATTAACATATTTTTTTTAATAATCTCTAAAGGCTGTTCTTTATGCCACTCGTAAATACAATGCATCGATAGCGGCTAAACCTTACAAAATAAAATACATTTGTACTATTTAATATCGCCTCATGTCTAGGTAATCTATTGCTTATAATCACTTTTATGACAATATTAACGTCATTTTGCAACATTTACTAATTTAAGCGAATTCACGCTAAGGAACGCGTATGGCAGGTGCAAGTTTATTAACCCTACTCGATGATATCAGTGTAATACTCGATGACGTTTCGGTCATGACCAAAGTGGCCGCAAAAAAAACCGCTGGTGTGCTAGGTGATGACTTAGCCCTTAACGCTGAGCAAGTAACAGGTGTCAAAGCCAGTCGTGAGCTCCCCGTGGTTTGGGCGGTCGCCA
Organism: Psychrobacter glaciei; assembly: GCF_014652895.1. Taxonomy (GTDB): domain Bacteria; phylum Pseudomonadota; class Gammaproteobacteria; order Pseudomonadales; family Moraxellaceae; genus Psychrobacter; species Psychrobacter glaciei. The sequence goes on along the minus strand of NZ_BMZR01000002.1, from coordinate 203,378 downwards.
AAGGCTCGTTCATTAATAAGCTCATTTTAGTACCCGCAGCGTTATTAATCAGTACTATCTATCCGCCTTTGGTCACGTTTTTACTCATGTGTGGTGGTCTATTCTTGGCTTATGAAGGTGCTGAAAAAGTCATCCATAAGTTTTGGCCGCATATTTTACCGCACGACGAGGAGCAAAATGCGCGTCGGCAAGCCAATGCAGATGAAACCGTCGATTTAGTCGCTTTTGAGAAAGGAAAAATCAAAGGTGCTATCCGGACGGATTTTATCCTGTCTGCTGAGATTATTGTCATTGCGTTAGGCTCAGCCGCAGGGGCAAGCTTGCTAGAAAAAAGCTTGGTACTCTCCATTATTGCGATAGCGATTACCGTTGGGGTGTATGGCTTGGTGGCTGGGATTGTCAGAATGGATGATGTTGGTCTGCATCTGATGAAGCAATCGGGCAATATTAAGCAGAAGGTGGGCGCATTTTTAGTATCGGCGGCACCTAAGCTGATGAAATTTTTATCTATCGCTGGGACGTTGGCTATGTTCTTGGTCGGTGGTGGTATTTTGGTACACGGTATCGACTTTTTATACCATGGTGTCGAAAACTTGGCGCATTTAACTGGAATGTTTGAAAGTGTGACAACGACGCTGTTAAATGGCCTAGTTGGCTTAGTAGTAGGGGTGGTCATGGTCGCCATTCTTACCATCATTGGCAAAATACGCGGTAAGGATAAAGACGCATCTTCTGCGCATTAAAGGTATTGCACTGAACATGATTGGCATATGGAGCCTGCCCACTATAAAATCACTATAGCGTCAACCTCGCTGATCATACTAATGTATAGCTTGCTCCAAGCAGTCAGTATCTAACATAAAAAAGCCCCAAAGCTACGAATAGCTTTGGGGCTTTTACGTTGAAGCTCTACGATTAGCTTTCGCTGTCTGACTCATCAGACTCTAGCTTTTCAGCTTGCGTCGGCTTTTTATGGTCAGTCTTTGGCTTACGACTGCGTGCTTTTGGTACTTTGGGCGTGGTTAAATTAAACATGCCAGTTTGTGGCAGTAGTTGCTCTGCTACATTCTCAATCATGTTCTTATAACTGGCTATCGTCGTTTTTGACTTGGCCGCCTGAATTTCTTCTTTCGTTGATTGCTCTACTATAGGCTGCTCAGTTTGCTCAAGTTCAACCTCAGCACCTTTCATCTCAGCACCTTTCACCTCAACCTCTTCAACATCATTGCTTTTGGTGTCAGGACTTTCAACGCTTGTTTCCTCTAACGCTTGTTCTGCCTCTAGCAGTTGCTCGCTATCAGCGCTAACATCATCTGCTTGCGTTTGATTGGCTAAGGCTGTCGCTTCTACCTTGTGCGCATCAACGTCATTACTGATTTGCTCAGACTCAGTGACTGGCTCGCTAGCAGAAACGGTTGGTTCCGCTGCTTGCTCATCAGGGATAGTGAGTACAGCTGGTTGCTGATAATCAGGATGTTGACCGCGTGGATCGTTGCTGGCACGTTTGCCAATAGCGCGTGGCTCAACGGCTGTTTTGCCTTGTGCCGCTGCAAACTGACTGACCGCTTGCGTCATTGCTTCAAAGCGGGCAAGGTAATCCGCTGCTAAAGGCTGATAGCCGTAGTTGCTAAAGTCAAAGCGACGAGTGGCAAAGTCATTGTCGTCGCCTTTGTTTTCGCTTGAATCGCCTTCAACGTTAGTGCCATTGCCAGCCGTTTGAGCTTTCTGCGTATGTGCTTCAATAGCAGCAATAAAGCAGCTAATGACGCCATCACTTTTTAAACGACTTTCTGCATCCGTTAATGCTTTACGAACAAAATCACCAACCGAACCACGAATGGTTGGTGCGCTTGCTACTGCTTGCTCAGTTGCTTGAGGCTGCTCAGCAGATTGCGCTTGCTGACTACGAACGACACGCGGGTCATTGCTCGCTTGTCCGAACTTCTTAGCTGTCACGTAGCGTTTGGCAAACAATGCGTCATGTGTCAGCTCAAGTGCTGAGTTACTAGGGCTGCTAGTATGCGTCGCGGCCGTAGTCGCGTTGTCATCGTCAGTTTTCTGCGCGCTTGGTGCTGCTGCTACGTTAGCTGCCTCAGTAGTTACTGGCTTCTGACTATCAGCTTGACTGTCACTATTGCTTTTAGACGCTGCTTGCTCATCTACCGACGCTGTTTTGTCATCGGCTTTACGGTCGTCTGTAGGTGCAGCCTGTTGCGCAGGATCTGCCGTAGTGCTCACTTCTGCATCAGTGCTTTCGGCAGTATTTGCTTGTGTACTGCTTTTTTGCGTATCACTAACAGGCTCATTGTCCTGTTGAGCGTTATCTTTTATATCAGTACTTTTTTCTGCAGTGATTTTTTCTTCAGAGCTTTTTACCTGAGTACTTTTCTGGCTATTACCGTGCTGATTCGTACCGTGCTCATTAGTGCCATGCTTGTCAGTACTTTCCACTGGACTGTTTTGCTGGTTAGTACTCTCTTTAGCAGCGTTCTGCTGAGTTGCACTGTCTTCTCTACGTTCTTTTGTAGCTTCATCTTCCGTAGTGTCACGCGCCGAGCTTGGTTTTTCAGCAGATTGATGAGTGACCTGTGCAGGCTTACTATCATCCAGAGATAAGTGAACCACTTCTGGTTTCTTAAGCTCATTGGTTGCTTCATTGACCTGTAGCACCACTTCGTTAGGATCTTGATTACGGCGTGTGCTCGCTTGGTTTTTGTTAGCACTGGTAGTCGTTTTCTGAGTATTTTGTTTAGCATTATCAGCGGTTAACGTCTCGCCGCGCTCAAGCTTACCGCGTGAACTACGCTGAGTGTTTGACTTACGTTTAGAGCGGGTTTGCTCATCTGCCGTGTTGCTGTCTTTTTGCTCAGCATCGTCGCGGTTGCTATCGTTATGCCCGTTGTTATTACTATTACGGCTGTTATCTTGACGATTATTACGGTTGCGATCACTCGTGCGTCTATTATCCTGCTGACGTTTGTCTTGGGTGTCAGCTGATTTGTCATCAGTGCTACTGGCAGCGCTGCTATCGGCACTACTGCTGGCTACGTTATCATTGCTTGTGTCGTCACGCGGCTCTTTTCTTTGATGCGGCTTAGAAGATCTCGATTTGCGTGGCTTACGTCTTCTTCTATCCTCAGCACTGTTGTCGTCAGTATCACCGTCCGTGTTGCGACGTGCTTGTTGACGGTTAGTATTATTATTCGGCGCTTGATTGTCGCTTTTTTGACTATTGTCTTGCTGAGTCGTTTGCGATGGATTCTGAGCATTGCCAGTCAGCGCACTGCTATCCACTTGTCCAAAAGAGCCTAAGCTTTGCGCACCATTATTCACCAGCGCTTCGATGGCTTCAGCCGCATCACGACTACTGATGCTATTAGTTGTTTGTGCCTGCGGGGCTTGCGCAAATAGATTGGACAACCAAGCAACAGCTTGTGGTTGGGCAGTCGTCGTGACGCTAGGAGACGGAGTCGTTATAGCAGCGGCAGGTGCTGCAACAGCAACGTTCGCCGCTTTATTATCTTGTGGCGCGTGCGTCGATGAAGCGTTATTAGTGCTCGTATTATTACGGCGGTCATTGCTATGATTGACGGTGCTGCTCTGCTGCTCAGCACTATTCTGTGGTGCAGTAGTTGTAGGGCTAGTTGCTTGGTTCGTAGCGCTGCTATCTCTTGTTTGACGAGGCTGGCGGGTAGGCTGCTGTTCGGGACGTTCCTTTTCAGCCGTTTGCCAATCAACATTATAGCCAAGATCACTGTGTTCTTGGGCAGTATCAGTGATACGCTCGTAGCTTGAAGGGGCAAAACCGTCACGGTTGAAGTGCAGTTTAAAGTTCGGTGATTCTAAATGTGCGTGTGGCAAGATGGTGATACGCGTACCACTGTCTTGCTCAAGATATACTAAGGCATCACGTTTTTCATTCAATAAAAATGCTGCGATATCTGTCGGTACTTCTGCTTGCACTTCACCTTGACGCTCTTTTAGCGCAATTTGTTCAATCTGACGCATAATCGATAGTGACAACGAGCGCAAGTCACGAATCATGCCATTGCCATGACAGCGTGGGCAGATATAACCGGTCGACTCTTCTAATGACGGACGCAGACGCTGACGGCTCATTTCCATCAAACCAAACTTAGAAATATCGCCAAATTGAACGCGGGCACGGTCATATTTGGTGGCATCAACCAGACGTTTTTCAACTTCTTTTTGGTGCTTATTATCGTTCATGTCGATGAAGTCAATGACAATCAAGCCGCCCATATCACGCAAGCGCAGTTGACGGGCAATCTCGTCTGCTGCTTCTAAATTGGTATGGTAAGCGGTCTCGGCGACGTCTGAGCCTTTAGTAGATTTGGCAGAGTTGATATCGATAGAGACCAATGCTTCAGTTTGGTCAATAACGATCGAACCACCTGATGGCAGACGAACTTCGCGTTGATAAGCCGTTTCGATTTGTTTCTCGATATTAAAACGCGAAAACATCGGCTCGTAATCGGTGTATTTGCGCAGTTTTTCCGCTTGTTTTGGCATGACCGCATCGATAAAACCTGCCGCTTCGATATAAGCATTTTCGTTATCGATCCAAATCTCAGCAATATCATCACGCAGATAATCACGCACGGCGCGTGTAACGACGCCCGCTTCTTGATGGACTAAGCGCGGTGATGGATATTTTTGGTTTTGTTCTTGGATGGCTTGCCAGATATTTAGCAGATGGTTTAAATCATGTTGTAAGTCTTCTTGGGTTTTGCCGATACCAGCAGTACGAATGATGACGCTCATACCTTTTGGCAAATCCAAACTGCCCAGCATACGCTTCATGTCTTCGCGTAATTTACCAGAGATTTGACGAGAGATACCGCCACCACGAGGGTTATTGGGCATCAATACCAGATAGCGTCCAGCCAATGATACGTAAGTCGATAGGGCAGCGCCTTTATTGCCGCGCTCTTCTTTTTCGACTTGGACGATTAGCTCATCGCCTTCTTTGATCAATTTTTTGATGTTTTCGTCACGAGGATTGCCGCTTAGATATTCAGCAGAAATCTCACGAATTGGCAAAAAGCCTTGGCGCTGTGAGCCATATTCGACAAACACGGCTTCAAGCGATGGCTCGACACGGGTGACGTGGCCTTTATAAATGTTAGATTTTTTTTGTTCGCGGGTACGGTTTTCTAAATCGAAATCGTAAAGATGGTTGCCTTTACATAAGGCGACACGAATTTCTTCGTTTTGAGTGGCGTTGATCAGAATACGTTTCATACTATTATCCTATGAGTACACAGGACAACGACAAGAAGGGCTATTATATTGAAAAACTCTGAATGATAAACTTTTACGTTAAATGACTTTTATAGCAAGCCACATTCACGATGTATTCAGACTGCCAATTGGACAGCGATCAATATAAAAATAACCAAAGCAAGAAGGTAGTAGTATCAAGTGACGCTAATATTGATATCAGCTAAAAATACCAGATGTGAGAGGAGCGTCGTGCTCAGATAAAGTTGGATAAATAAAAAGGAGCATTAAGAGGCGCTCATAAAAAACTTACCTGTTAACTCACAATGAATTGACTACGTTTGAGCGTACCAGACAGATGGTTCTAAGTAGCTACTAATACAGGGTGTAAGGCTGTAAGGTTATCTACTGTTAATGTTTTAGTGGCTCGCAATGATTGCCGCTAAAGTATTAACACCGAATGCCAATCGTTTTGTATCGATTTAGAGGCTTGGCTATTAACATCCTTGCCACCATAAATTTTACCAAGATGATTAACATGTAAAGTGGTGAAGGGCGTTTAATATACTTTGTAAGAGTCTATCGAAGCGCTTGCCACATGGTTACAATTTATTCGCTGTACTGTTTATACTTCAAACCGTTAAATTCAGCGAACCTCTCAATATTAGCTCAAATCAATTCAATTGTTTTATCTATTATTTTAACTTATAACATCTATATATTTTGGTATCTGATTTTAAGAGTGCCACTGCGCTGTTGCTCAGCGGGGCGTACTTGGCAAACAGAATAGGTAACCGGCTCATTAGCTCGGTTGGGTATATCTCTTTTATAATGCATCTATTTTATCTGTTTGACCGCCAATATTCAGGCAGCTCTAAACTCTTAATATCGGACTACCGTCACTTGCTCAACTGCGCTTGCCTAATATGATTAAAAATCAAGTCGTGGTCGTGCGTTAAATGAGTAGTTGTGTACTGCTATCGCTCGATAAACGGACTTGTTTGTCACTATTATCAAAGCAATTATGTTTGGTATAAATACCGCTTATTGGACGCTACGCCGTGTATTACTTGGCATCTAGTCCTAAAAATTAGATGATGCGTGCAAAATTAGCTTGAGGAACAAGGCATGCCTCGTTACTAGCAAGTAGTAAAGATGACGACCGGTCGTTTGAGACAATAAGGATTATTGCCGCAACCTCTGCTTAATTGGCGCTCAACATGTTAAACTATAACAAATCTTTGTGTAAATACCTAACTAAAAATGACAAACTCCAAAATGACTGACGACGCAACTACCCATGAAGCTCCTGCTATTTTTAATAGCAAAACCCGTCCGCAAAGCGCCGACGATGAGATTAGTAACTTTGGAAAGGTTAATTACCTTGAAGTCACTCGCCATCAGCACGACCAGCGCTTGGATAACTTTTTGCTGAACCGCCTAAAAGGTTTGCCAAAACCGCATATCTATAAAATGATTCGCTCAGATGAGATTCGAGTCAATAATAAACGCTGTAAAGCCCATGATAGAGTACAGCGTGAAGACGTGGTACGTATCGCACCGGTGGTACTCGCTACCCGTGAAAAACCCATCATCAGCACCGAGTTTGCCAAAAGCTTATTAGCACGTGTGGTCTACGAAGATGATGGCCTGCTGGTGCTTAATAAGCCTTCTGGCATTGCAGTACATGGTGGCAGCGGTCTTGATTTTGGCGTCATCGAAGCCATGCGTGAAGTGACTGGTAAAAAATATCTAGAGTTGATCCATCGTATCGACAAAGATACCTCAGGTCTGCTGATGATTTCTAAGAAACGCTCAGCGCTAAAGACATTGCAGCAGTATTTGGTCGATAAGACTATTCAAAAACATTATCTATGTATTGCCAAAGGACAACCTGCCCTGAATGAGCAACGTATCGATGCGCCATTGCTACGCTACACACTTGATAGCGGTGAGCGCCGCGTTAAAGTAGAGGCTCAGGACGTACAGTCCAAAGAAAGCCAGACAGATATTATTGTCCATGAACGTTTTATGATTGCCGGTCAACCAGTCAGCTTGATAGAAGCTAAACCGCTGACGGGTCGTACCCATCAAATTCGTGTGCATTTGGCTCATATTGGTCATGCTATCCTAGGGGACAGTAAGTATAACGTCCATGACAAGTCTGGCGTGCATCGTCTGTGCTTGCATGCATGGCGCTTAGACATTCCTGGTTATAAAACTATCACGGCACCATTGCCCGATGAGATGGTTGACTGGCTGCCAGAGCAAACCAAATTGCCTGAATAAGCTAGAATTGAATATCGATTCTAAACGTCATGCTCACTTATTTATTTCTACCAATAAGTCGGTGTGACGTTTTAGCATCTGTAATAAATGCGCACCATTTACTAAGGCAAACTCATGAATAAACAGTCTGATCATCGCTTAGCCGACAAGACACTAGTTATTTTTGATTGGGATGGTACGTTGATGGATTCAATCGGTCTGATTGTTGAGTCCATGCATGTGGCAGGAGAGGCACATGGCTTTCAAACCACCGATCAAGCCGTCAAAGACATCATTGGTCTTAGCCTGATGAATGGTATTGAGATTTTGTATCCGCAGGCCAGTGAGGCGCAAAAGCTTGCCATTCAACAAAGCTACGCTGACTATTATATTCCAAACAGCCACCGCACACCGTTCTTTGCCCCTACAGAAACCATGCTAAAGACTTTGCAACAGCAGGGTCGTAAGCTTGCTGTTGCAACTGGCAAAAAGCGGCGTGGACTGGATCGCGTACTGGACGCTTCGGCAAGTCATGATTATTTTGATATTACCCGCTGTGCCGATGAGTCAGGTTCAAAGCCTGATCCGCAGATGCTGACGGATATCTTGAATCATACGCAGCAGCCAGTATCTGACGCCGTATTTATCGGTGATAGTATTTATGATATTCAAATGGCAAATAAACTTGGCATGACTAGTATTGCTGTTAACTACGGGACAGCATCCAGCGCTGAGTTGGCTGCCCAGTTACCTACTTATCAAGTTGACACACCGCAAGCGTTAGCTGAGCTGTTGTGTGGCTAGACTCAGAGCAGACAGATAAATGACAATAAAAAAGGGTTTATCACTATTAGCGATAAACCCTTTTTTTTATCAATTTTTATAAAATGCTACTAGGGCGTGTCTTCATTTAGATTGTGAGGCTTAAAATGAGGAAAATTGCAACCAAACAAGAAAGAAATTACCGTAAATATGAACATATTGACAAGATTTCTGACGATGTTTGGCAAAATTTAACCATTTTAAGACCACTAAATGTATCAATGTGCTAATTGATGACACGCCCTAACTAATGGTCTGCTATTTATTTATCAGTTGGCAGCTCATTATTAGATTGTTCATTAGCAGGCTGACCACTATCAGACTGTTCGTTATCTTCGAGCAATTCTTCTTCGAGCGGGTCATCATCAAGCAGATTAAAAGAGGATTCAATGATTTTGTTGTCATTAAGCTGGTAATCGTACCAATTGCCCATCACACCAGCCAATTCATCGAGGCCTTCTTTTCTCAAGGCTGAAAATAACTGAATGGTACATTTAAGACCTAACTCTTTCAGTCTTTTACGGGTATTGAGTAAGGCGTTTTTAGAAGCACCATACTTCAATTTATCTGCTTTAGTTAGCAAAATATGGACGGGTAGCTCACCTTCTTTGGCCCAAAATAGCATTTGCTCATCAAAGAATTTGAGCGGATGACGAATATCTGTCATCAGCACTAAGCCTGCTAGGCTTGAGCGTGATACCAAATATTCTTCCAACTCGACCTGCCATTCTTTTTTCATCTCCAGCGGCACAGCAGCATAACCATAGCCTGGTAAATCCACCAGACGTCTGTGCTTGTCGCCAATACTAAAAAAGTTAATCATCTGCGTACGACCAGGGGTCTTGGACGAGCGCGCCAACTGCCGCTGATTGGTCAATGCATTAATGGCCGAGGACTTACCCGCGTTTGAGCGTCCTGCAAAAGCAACCTCTAACCCGACATCAGGCGGACAAAGGCGAAAAGTAGGCGCTGACGTCATAAACTCAGTTTGCTGAATTCGTTGGCGTGATTTGGTATTAAACACCGCATGTTCGGCGGCGACATCTGTAAACGGGGTACTCATAAATGGCTCATTAATCTGCAAAAAATTGGATACGGTAGTGAGAATTGGTGGTTGGCTAATCATCAAAGCGACGCATTAAATAGATAGAATACGAGTGGCTCTTGCTGATAACAATCGCTGTTTTAAACCAGTGACTATTCTATACTATTAACCGTCTTACTTATTGAAATTACGGTGATTAGTCTTATATAAATGACAGCATACCATTAAAGTGTAGTAGCGCTTAGCGAAAGTTTTCCTCGCATAAAAAAGCGTTACTAAAGTCAAACTCGATTCATTTATACTAAATTGACATATATTGTTACAATGTTTAATGGAAAACGTTTATTATAGTATTTAATTAAGTTGATATCTAATTAAGCGTACGAAAAAATTAAGGAGGTGCCCTATGTCTGCAATCACCACACTTTTTACCAAAACTTGCCGTCTACTAATTGGCAGTGGTGCAGCGCTTGTCCTAACGACAGCCATGACAACCAGCGCCAGTGCTGCTGATATTGCCACAACCTACGACAATTCATGTGCAGCTTGCCACGATAGTGGCGCGTTAAATGCTATCAAAAAAGGCGACAGTGCTAAGTGGCAGCAGCTAATACAACAAAAAGGCATGCCAGCTCTAATTAACTCAGTCAAAAGTGGTATGACACAGATGCCAGCTGGCGGACTTTGTGATAACTGTAGCAATGATGATTACCGTAAACTGATTGACTACATGAGTAAATAACAGCTGCTGGATCAAAATTTTAGATAAAAGAAATAAAGCGCTTGAAGCACTCACTTCATGCGCTTTTTGTTTTTCAAGCAGCATCCTATAGTAGCGCCAATAGAAAAACCAGCGGTTACTACGATTAAGTAGGCAAATACTATAAAGTCTTGCTATAATAATCCAAAATAAACCCTGATGTTAGTAAGTACTTTCAGACTGTTTGTGACCAACCCATAAAATATATGCTGACTTCGCTATATAGTAGCGCGACGTATATCAATGTGCTTGTCGATGCAATCACTCTAAATAATACTTACGCCGAGTTAGTAGGATTTGTATCAATGAAAAAGTTAATCGCTGCTGCCAGCTTATGCGTTGCAAGTTTCAGCGTACAAGCTGCTATTGTTGTTCCCGAATATGACGTTAACGCTGGCAAGCAAATTGCAGAAACAGTCTGTGCTGCTTGTCATGGTGTTGATGGTGTCAGTGTGGTTCCTGCTCAGCCTAATTTGGGCGGCCAAAATGTTAAGTATCTCTATAAACAGTTGGTCAACTTTAAAGCCGGTTACCGTAAGAACGGTATTATGCAGTCGCAAGTGGCGAACTTATCACAGCAAGATTTGGCCAATGTGGCAGGCTATTATGCTAGCCAAGCGCCTTGGGGAGTTGGCTTCGGTAATCCGGCAACCAACCAAGAAGCGACCAAGCTGTTTTTAGGTGGTGACAAATCTCGTGGCATTATTGGCTGTGCAGGTTGTCATGGTCCAGATGCGGCTGGTAATACATGGGCAGCGTTTCCACGTTTAGGTGGACAACACTCTCAATATATCGCCACTCAGCTAAAACTGTTCCGTGCAGCTGGACGTGAAGATGACATCGATAGCGATGATCAAAAACGTGCCAATGATGCGGCAAAAGAAGGCGAAAAAGGTATGATGCAGACGGTAGCCTCTAAGCTATCAGATCGCGATATCCGTATTTTGGCAGATTATGTGAGTGCTGTTCACTAAGTGCAAGCATTTTCAGCGTTTGCTTTATAGCACACTGCCATTAAGCCGCTGATTACGTGTCAGTCATTATTTAGTTATTAAACCCCGATTTCGGGGTTTTTTTATAACTGCCAGTCCCTTATATTGTACATACCTTTATATTATATAGACGATTATAAGCCTACCTACAGATGCTTTTGCTTGGTCTGTATAATTATTAATTATCGTTATTCACTTTAGATCGTTTGGATTTAGATTATGATGACCCGCTATGCTTCTTATTTTATCGCAGCGCTGTTACCACTATTATTGTTTCGCTGGTTTGCACCTGCAGCCATTGGTGAAATCGACTTTTGGTTGCTTTGGCTCTTGGCGATGGTCCTAGTATCACTGCCCGTGGTATATGCCGAGATTGCGCTCGCCTATCGTAGTGTCGATGCGCCGTTCGCAGGTATGCAGAAACTCACTCGTGAGGCTGATGCAAGTCCATTATGGCGCAGCTTTGGTTGGTTGGCAGCGCTGGTTTCGATTGTTATTGCTGCGCTAGTTATATCAGGTGCTAGCACTGGTATTGTATCGGCACTTACTGACCTTAATAGTGCACCTGACGTCCCCAGCTTTGCGATCGCTGCGGGATTGATGGTCATTGCTATCTTATTGAGCTTACTCGGTGTTACGCCTTTACCGATTGGTTTAGGTTTAATGCTAGTAGGTTTGGTGCTAGGCGTGGCAAATGGTTTGCCAAATATTAATTTTGCGATGACTGGTATCAGCTTAGGTGAATGGGCGCGCGCGGTTGCTTTAGCGTTGGTCAGTGTGGGGGCAGGTACAGGGCTATATTGGTTCGGTCAACACTTATCAACCAAGCAAGTCGTCACAGCGGTAGATGTGAATAATATCAATGCACAAAAACCAGCACGCACTCGTGCCAATCAAGAATATCGTGCGAGCAAATTGGTATTGCCCATCTGGATAGTGCAATTGTTGGTTGGGATTGTGGCATTATTTATCAGTGGTATGGCATTACCACCGATCGGACAGCTGGTATATTGGCTAGGGGTGTTGTTTGTGGCCAGCTATTTGCTACATTATAGCGTACAGCAGTTAGCGCATAAGTTTGGGCTGTTGGTCAGCTTAGTGGTCACTTTTTCGGTAGCACTGGTACTAGTCATCGCCATACCCACTATATGGCTGGTAGGTCTATTGGTTATTATCAGTAGTATCGCGGTATTGTTGTTGTCCATCTTCGCCGGTTGGCAGATGAAGATCAGTCATTTGCGCAAGTCTCTAAACTTTGGCAATGAAGCGTTCTATAATCTATGGCGGATAGCGATACGTTTGGTTGTACCAGTGGCGCTATTATTGGCGTTGATAGGTTGGGTGATACAGTGGGTAAGCTAATGACGGTCTATCTGGCGTATGCTGAAGAGGCGCAGCGTCAGCATTATTTGACGTTATCAGTCGCTGAAGGGACTACTTTGTACGAGGCACTCGCGCAAGCAGGCTGGTTGATGAAATTTCCAGCATTAGCAAGGTGGTGTGAGGAAGTGGAACAAGTGCCAACGCCAGCAGCTAAGCGTTGGCATGTAGGGATATATGCCCAAAAGCAGCCGCTCAGTTATCCATTGCAGCCGTTCGACCGAATAGAAGTCTATCGCAGCTTAAGCGCTGATCCTATGTCTCAGCGCAAAACTAAGTCTCGAAGTTAACGGTTTAGCCGGACTGTTATTTAGCTTAAGCATTATTAAGTCTGCTATTTTGAAACGAAGACACACCCTAACAATCATTAAGCATAAACTTATAATCAGATTTATTGAGCAGGAAGGGTTTCAATGCCTTCGATGCGACTGACTAAGCCGTTGTCATCAAAGTAAATAACCAAATGCTGGCTGGCATTTTTGACATCAGCGATGCCTTTACGGCTGCCTTCTGTGCCTGCTTTGTAATCATAAATATAGTCCCAACGTTTAGGCTCCAGCGTGTCTTTAATCGCTGGGCTACCCAAAATATAGAGGACTTGGTTTTGATTCATGCCCACTTGCAATTTTTGAGCTTGCACTTGGGTAATGGCTGTCCCTTGAGGCAAATCAATTTTATAAACACTCAGTAATGAGCAGCCAGACATCACAACCGAGGCACTAAGCATACCGGTCATGACAATCTTGCGTAATGTACTTGCACGGCTTAACGGACGAAAATTTAATGTCTTTATCATGGTAAGATGACTCATAAAAAATGGATTAGGTACGGTCAAGGGGTGTTGGTGCTGGTCTTGCCGACAATCTTGGACAAATGATACGTCATTTACTTGCAATTGCCTACCACTTACGACATTATTTACCAAACACTACCTAAGGCATTGGATTATTTATATTTTAAATTCATAGACTTGCGGTGAGATCTATATACCTTAACCACGCTAAAAATTTATGCAAGACAAGCTGGGCTACTGAGATTTGGATCTTTAGTATTTAATTAATAATAATCACTGGCGATTATTTACCTCATATTTTTTAGTTTTTATTTGCTAAGACTTAACAGTCAGAAGGGATATTATGGCTTCTTTTACCAATCAAGATTTACGTAAAGCAGGATTAAAGGTAACGTTACCGCGTATCAAAATTTTAGAGTTGCTTGAGTGCGCAGAGCTTCATCATATGAGTGCAGAAGAGGTGTACAAAGCACTGATTGAACAAGGTGAAGATGTGGGACTGGCGACCGTCTACCGAGTACTGACGCAGTTTGAACAAGCAGGTATTGTTGAGCGCCATAACTTTGAGAACAATCTATCTGTGTTTGAGATCACTCAGGCAGAGCATCATGATCATTTGGTTTGTGATGTTTGCGGCAAGATTATCGAATTCCATAACGAGATTATCGAAGAACAACAACTCAAGGTAGCCGCCGAGCATGGCTTTAAGCTATCGGGTCATTCTCTGGTGTTGTACGGCATTTGTAACAATCAAGAATGTCGCGACAGCGCAAAATAATAGCCTTAAGAGTATTTATTTTTGCAGACAGCAGCGGTATCACAATAAAAACAGCCCTCAATCATGAGGGCTGTTTTTATTGTGTGACTTGCTTACTTGCTACAGATTAGCTGACATCCAACGATAAGCTATCAGCACCTTCGTCTAAATTAGCCGTACCATTTTTACTGCTCAGTTTAATTTTGAGACGTAAGTCATTAGGAGAGTCAGCGTGGAGAATGGCTTCTTTATAAGTGATTTCACCTTGTTCGTATAGATCAAAGAGCGCTTGGTCAAAGGTTTGCATGCCACTATCACGGGAGCGCGTCATGACATCTTTGATTTCGTGGACTTCGCCTTTACGGATATAGTCACTGATCAGCTGTGAGTTTAGCAAAATCTCAATGGCTGCCCGCCGACCTTTACCGTCTGGGGTTGGAATCAATTGCTGGGCGATAATGGCCTGTAAGTTAAGCGACAAATCCATAAATAACTGATTGTGGCGACTGGTTTCAAAAAAGTGAATAATACGGTCAATTGCTTGGTTGGCATTGTTGGCGTGCAAGGTGGCGAATACCAAATGACCAGTCTCTGCATATTGGATCGCATAACTCATGACCTCGCGGTTACGAATTTCACCAATCAAAATAACATCTGGTGCTTGGCGCAAGGTGTTTTTTAGACCCGCCTCAAAAGAGTGGGTGTCTATACCAACTTCACGCTGAGTAATGATACAACCACGGTGTTTATGAACAAATTCAATCGGGTCTTCGATAGTAATAATATGACCATGAGAGTTTTGATTGCGATGACCGATCATGGAAGCCAGAGTGGTTGATTTACCGGTGCCAGTTGCGCCAACCAATAAAATAATACCGCGTTTTTTCATGGCCAGCTCCTTCAATGCTGGCGGCAATCGTAGTTCTTCAACGGTTGGAATTTTATTCTCAATTTTCCGTAAAATCATGCCCGCCATATCGCGCTGTACAAAGGCACTGACTCGAAAGCGTGCTTGCTGTGCTTCATCAGTAATGGCAAATTGACATTCATTCGTCTCTTTAAACTCTTTTTGTTGACTTGGCGTCATTACCCCTTTGACCAATAGCATGGTTTGCTCAGCGCTCAGGGGCGTCTTACCAACGGGTAGAATTTTCCCATTTATTTTCATGGAAGGCGCTACATCAGCGGTAATAAAAAGGTCGGAGCCGTTTTTATTGATCATTAACTGTAACAGTTTATCAATATCCATATCTTACCTACATTCGGTGTAAATCGATTAAAAATTGTCTAAAGTCCATTTTTAAAGATCAATAATCATGACTATTAAAAATAAATAAGGTGTATAAAAAGGTATATAAAAAAGTCACTGGCTATTAGTAGTAGTTAGTAGCTCTGATCAGATCAGCACTGCTATAAAAATGCGTCAGGCTGCTTGGCATAAGGACGAGCAACGTCTTTGCTAATCGTGCCTTTTGTCACAAGATTTTTAAGCGTTTGATCTAGAGTAATCATGCCATCACCGGCACCTGTCTGGATAGCCGAGTACATCTGGGCGATTTTATTCTCACGAATCAAGTTACGAATCGCTGGCGTACCCAGCATAATCTCATGCGCGGCAATTCGTCCGCCAGTTTGACGACGCAATAGAGTCTGTGAGATGACCGCTTGTAACGACTCCGACAGCATGGCACGAATCATGTCTTTTTCCGCTGCAGGGAATACATCGATCACTCGGTCAATGGTCTTAGCCGCTGAGCTGGTGTGTAGGGTGCCAAAAACTAAGTGACCGGTCTCAGCAGCAGTCAAGGCTAGACGAATGGTCTCAAGGTCACGTAGCTCACCAACAAGGATAATATCAGGATCTTCACGCAGTGCTGAACGTAGCGCTGGCTCGAAACCTAAGGTATCACGGTGTACTTCACGTTGGTTAACCAGACTTTTTTTAGATTCGTGGACAAATTCAATCGGGTCTTCGATGGTTAAAATATGCTCTTTACGGGTTTCATTGATATAATCAATCATAGCAGCGAGCGTGGTTGATTTACCTGAGCCTGTCGGACCTGTTACTAGGACGACGCCACGTTTGAGATCTGACACACGCTTGAACACCTCACCCATACCCAAGTCTTCCATAGTCAGTACTTTGGAAGGAATGGTACGAAAGACAGCGCCTGCACCGCGATTTTGGTTGAAAGCGTTGACCCGAAAACGCGCTAAGTTGGGAATCTCGAAAGAAAAATCCGTCTCATAAAACTCTTCAAAGTCAGCACGCTGCTTATCGTTCATGATGTCATAAATCAGCTGATGCACGACTTGATGTGTCATCGTGGGCATATTGATGCGTGTCATCTCACCGTCGACCCGAATCATCGCTGGCATACCGGCTGAAATATGTAGATCTGATGCCTTATGTTTGACCGTAAAGCGCAGCAGATCTTCGATGCTTAGATTGTTTTTTTCAGCCATAATCAGGCATTCCTATCAATGAATAAGGGTAAGACAAAAAGAGCATAGCAGCAGGCTGTAAACGATAACCTTACCAATCATCCTCTGCTAGATCAGTTATTTAGCGATGAGCTGGGCTATGGTTGTTACTATTACTATTATTTTTAGCAGTATATGTTAAACCATGTAACAATATCATAACAAGACTCTTGGCATTTAACCATCTACTAGGCTAAGAAAATGTAAAATTAGACAGTCATTTATTTATTGTGTAAATTTTGCTCATGGCAAGATTTTCATGAAAGTCCTAATAAAAATCAAAACAAATAATCGAACCCTTTATCCTTGTGAGCTGTATATGAAAGATACTGAAAATAATTTTGATAAATTAAGCCTTATTGATAACTGGCAGCAGGTCACACGACAAATGACGCAGGCAGGTGAACAAGCCAAAGATACCGCATCAGACGAGGTTATTTTACTTGCGGTTTCTAAGACCAAGCCTGCCGAGATGATTGCTACTTTAGCTGAGCAAGGACAACGCCACTTCGGGGAGAATTATCTGCAAGAAGCCATCGAAAAAATCAGCACCCTAAAATCTCAAGCAATAGGCGAGTCTATTATTTGGCATTATATTGGTAGTATCCAACGTAATAAAACGCGTGATATTGCCGAGTATTTCGATTGGGTACAAACGGTTGAGCGCGACATCATTGCGAAGCGTCTGAATGAGCAACGTCCAAGCGAGTTGCCGCCATTGAACGTTCTGATTCAACTTAATATTGATAATGAAGACAGCAAATCAGGGTGTTTGCCAGCGCAGTTACCGGAATTGATAACCACAATGAAAGGTTATGAGCGTCTGCAATTGCGTGGACTGATGATTATCCCTGCTAAAACCAACACTGACGCTTTTAGCCGCACCAAGCAATTATTTGAAGCCATCAAGCGTGACCATCCAGAATTAACTGGCTGGGATACGCTTAGTATGGGCATGAGTGATGATATGGCAGAGGCGATTGCCAATGGCTCGACCATGGTGCGAGTCGGCACCGCCATATTTGGTAGTAGAGATTAGTGCATGTTGAGTCGATTAAGCCACTTCTTCGAGCTTAGTCACTAGTAGCTGGTTAATTTTGAGGTTATTAGTCGCAAGAATTTCAAAGCGATAATTGGCATATTCAATACTGTCAGTTTTCTTCGGGATTTTGCGTAGCATATACACCATAAAGCCGCTAATCGTTTCGTAGTTCTGGCTGTGCGGTAGATTGACGATACCAAGTGAGCGAATCACATCTTCGATTGGGGTCATGCCGTCAATGAGCCAAGAGTTATCAGTACGCTGAACAATGGGCTGATCTTCTAGGGTGACCAGCTCGCCCATGACAATACTCATGACGTCTTTTAAGGTAATTACTCCAACGACCAACGCATACTCGTTAATGATAACGGCAAAGTCAGCACCGGTTGATTTAAACATCTCTAACACTTCAAACAAAGATAAAGTATCAGGCACAAACAGCGCCGGTTTTAATAAGGCTTTGTTTGTTAAGCTGACCTCTTGCTGGTTAAGCACCAAGGCTAAAAAACTGCGTGACTCCACATAGCCAATGATATGCTCTAGATCATCGTCATGGCAGACCAAAAATTTATTATGTGGCTGTTTGATCATGACTTCAACCACTTGTTCCGTACTGACCTTGGTATCAAAGTAAACGATGTGTTCGCGTGGATTCATCACTGAGGTCACTGTGCGCTCTTGCATCTCAAAGATATTTTCGATCAAATGATGCTCTTGATGTTTAATCACCCCAGCTTCTGCACCAGCATCCATCACTGCGTAGATATCCTCTGATGTCATCTCATCTTGACGGACAGTCGATATACCCAATAAATTAAAAATCAGGTTCGCTGCACCATCAAAGACCCAAATAATCGGTTTTAATATAAAAATTAAAAAAATCATTGGCCGCACAACTTTGATAGCAATCGGTTCAGAGTTGGACATGGCGAGACGTTTGGGCATCAGGTCGGCAAACAGCACAAAAACACTGGTGATGATGATAAATGACACAACAGAGGCGAGCGCTTCATGACCGAATAGACGCTCTAAATAAGGACTGATGGCTGATTCGCCGATAACACCTGCCAAAATGGCCACCGCATTGAGCGCGATCTGTACCACCGTAATAAAACTGCCAGGATGCTCTTGCATATTGAGAACATCAAGCGCGCGCACTTCGCCTTCTTTGGCCATCACTTGTAGTTTGATTTTTCGGGCGGAGGCTAGTGCTAGCTCGGAGCTGGAGACAAGGGCGCTGAGCGCAATTAATAAAAAGATAAACACACCAGCAGTTAGCAAGCTCATGAGATACTCGGATAGAAATAGGTAGGGTAGTTAGGTTAAAAATAAAGGGTTCAATTTGTGGACGCGAAAAGCTTATTTGTGAATGTTCAACACATTCTAGTCAGAAACTAAAAAAGCTGGGCAAGCACCCAGCCAATAATTAAAGATTGATTTTTAAACAAGGAGGTCGTCATTGTCTGACTTCTTTACTGTAGCAGTCAGACAATGGTTGCAACCTAGCCTTTTATCGACCATTTATTCACCAATGGGTAACGACGCTCACGACCAAAGGCTTTATGGCTGATCTTCGTGCCAATTGGTGCCTGACAGCGTTTAAATTCGTTATTGTCGACCATTTGGATAACCTTGGCGACCAAGTCAGCATCGAACCCTTTATCCACGATATCTTGGTAGCCCATGTCTTCATCGATATAAGACATCAAAATGCCATCTAAGATGTCATAGTCAGGCAAGCTGTCCTGATCTTTTTGGTCAGGGCGTAGCTCGGCTGATGGGGGACGGGTAATCACACGCTCAGGAATCACAGGCGTGTCTTCTAGACGGTTGCGATAGCTGGCCAGTTTATAAACCTGTGATTTATAAACATCTTTTAGCACATCGAAGCCACCTGCCATATCACCATATAAGGTTGAATAACCGACTGCCAGCTCTGATTTATTGCCAGTCGTGATGACCAAATGTCCAAATTTATTGGACAGTGCCATCAATACAACACCGCGCGCACGTGCTTGGATGTTTTCTTCAGTGGTGTCCGCAGGTGATTTATTAAATAGCGGGGCAAGGGTATGACGAATGCCTTCGACCGCATCAAAAATTGGACAAACCGTATAAGAAACATTTAGACGACGGGCTTGTGCTTGTGCGTCTTCTAAGCTGATTGGTGACGTATATTCGTAGGGCATCATGACCGCATAAACTTTATCCGCACCCAAGGCATCGACTGCGATACAAAGTGTTAATGCCGAATCAATACCACCTGATAAACCGACGATAATGCCAGAGAATCCTGAAAGATTGACATAATCACGCAAGCCAACCACCAGCGCTTGATACATCTCTGATTCGCGGCTGAGGGTCAAAGGTGCTTTAGACTGCGCATTGAATTTGGCAGTTTTGACATCTAAGGTCGCGAGTAGCAATTGGTTCATAAAGCGTGGCGCTTCGTGGGCAACGCTACCATCAGCTTGCACTGCCATAGAGCCACCGTCAAAGACCAAGTCATCTTGACCGCCAACAGCATTGACATAGATGATGGGGAGGCCATTCTCACGGCTGCGTTTGGTCAGCATGGTTTTACGACTG
The DNA here is from genome assembly GCF_014652895.1 of Psychrobacter glaciei. Taxonomy (GTDB): domain Bacteria; phylum Pseudomonadota; class Gammaproteobacteria; order Pseudomonadales; family Moraxellaceae; genus Psychrobacter; species Psychrobacter glaciei. The sequence continues at coordinate 183,202 of NZ_BMZR01000002.1, read as the reverse complement.
TCTTGTTTTTCAATTTCGAAAGGTGAGGCATTTAAGCTGATGACCAGATCCGCGCCTTGCTTTTTGAGATCAGAAATAGGGCCTTTTTCCCACAAATCTTCACAGATGAGTAGACCAATAGTGATGCCTTTATAATCAAATAGGACTTGATTGCGACCTTTGTCAAAGTAACGGCGCTCATCGAACACGCCATAGTTTGGCAATATTTGTTTATGATAAAAGCCTTTTTGATGCCCATTATGCAGGATGGCTGCTGAGTTGAACGTACCATGGTGATCGACGTGCGGATAGCCAACGATCATGACGATGTCATCGATATCACTTAAGCTAGATAAAGCGCTTTTGATGCGACCTGACAAGCTTGGGCGCAGCAGTAAGTCTTGGGGTGGATAGCCCAATAGTGCGAGCTCTGGAAAGACAATCACATCAGCACCTTGCTCGCGAGCTTCTAGTGCCAGCGTGCGCATTTTTGCTGCATTGGCGGTAATATCACCGACCAAGAAGTGTGACTGGGCTAAAGCAAAAGTAACACTGTCTTTGGTTTTAGTGGTCTTACTCGCCTCATTTGAGGCAGTAAGGTTAGGGTTATCATTGTCTTTTGACATTGTTATTGTTCCTATGAATATAGTATTTAAAATTTGGTGGATCAGTGTTGGTTTAAAATAAAAATTAATCCGAAATTACATCAAAGCATTGCGCGTCAGTCATGTTTTTTTTTACATTGTTTTTAACCGTGAGTTCGTATATCGAACTCGCATGATGCGTACAACGCTTGTATAAGCATCAATGTAATGCTTATATAGCAGACCCAAATTATGCTGCACTACTCTAAAAAACTAGACATTAATAGCGTTTAGAGAGGAAGAATAAAGAAGGGTTATGATAAAGGGTGCGCTCTAATAATGACGAAAATAAATAAGGTCAAATTAAAGTAGCGGCACTTAAAATTTCAAAACAATTATTCTAGTATAACATCAATTGTTGATACTAATAGAACGCGCCAGTGATTTACCTTGCTAGATAGTGACTCATAAAGTGACAGCAAATAGTACTCAATGGTTATTGTTTTTCGGCATTCATTCTATGTATGATGGTTTGGTTAACAACGTAACGGTCCAGTGAAGTTAGCCCAAAAAAATTGTAAGGAAAGATTACAACATAGGGTTATTTATTTGACCTACTTTGTTGCATAATACCTGTCGGTAGGTAGTCTGCTTCTTGTCCTATTTTCTAAGACATTATTGACATCAACTGTGTTACGGTTGACGTGAGGCAAGCTTACTTGTAGCCAATATTGACCTGTATATTTATAGCCAACCACCCTCGCTAATGGATACCCTCTACGGAAATTGCCCGTAGATTGCTGTTCACCTATTTATAAACTTTGCAGCAATGCCGTATGAGGTTTTGCTGTCCGCTTTTGGTTTATACACTATGATAGAAAACTGGACAAAAGAATTTATTATTCAGCGCTTATTGGCCATTACTTTATTGGTTGTGCTGTTTATATTATGTTTTCAAGTGGTACAGTTTTTTATTGTACCGGCACTATGGGCGGCGATTTTAGCGTACGTTACTTTTCCTATTTATAACTTTTTTCACCAACGCGTAAAGTTCAGCTCAAACGTTAGCGCTGCTATTATGACCGTGAACATCTCTCTTATGATCGGCGTGCCGCTCGTGGTCGGTATCTTTATTTTGCAGCAGGAAGCCTTAAGTATCATCAGCAACTTAATCTATCGTATTAAAGTAGGTTATTTGGACGTGCCTGATTCTGTCAAAGATTTACCGATTATCGGTCAACAAGTCAAAGATGTGCTGTGGCGCATCAATAAGAACCCTGAAGGGACGCTAGAAGCGTTTCGTATTTGGGTACAGTCCCATTTATATTATGGCAAAATCGCCTTTGATGTGGTGTTCAGTAGTCTTGCCAAGCTCGGTATGGCGCTGATGACCCTGTTTTTCTTTTATCGTGATGGCACAAGCTTGATTCGCCAAATCCGTCAAGCCTTACGTAACATCATTGGCAATCGTATCGATGGTTATATTGACTCTGTGGGTACGACCACTCGCGCTGTAGTATATGGCATTGGGCTGACCGCATTGGCACAGGCGATACTTGCTGGTATTGGTTATTATTTCTCTGGTGCGCCAAGTCCTATTTTACTGACAATTATTACTTTCATCATTGCCCTAATCCCGTTTGGTACGCCATTTGTGTGGGGCGGGGTGTCGATTTGGTTGTTAAGTCAGGGTCATACGGTAGAAGGTATTGGTTTGGCATTGTGGGGCGTGTTGGTCATCAGCTGGGTCGACAATCTTATCCGTCCTATCGTGATTAGCGGTGCCACCAAGATTCCTTTCATCATTATTTTTATCGGGGTCTTGGGCGGTTTAACAGCTTTTGGTTTCGTTGGTCTGTTCATCGGTCCTGTGGTATTGGCTATCGGTCTTGCGGTATGGCGTGAGTGGATATCGCAACACAAAAATGAGATATTCGCCCCACAAGAAATAATGCTGAGCGATAAAAACACACAATCAGCGGTTGATGAGTAAAGTGAAAGCAGCTGAGTCATAAAGAATAAAATACCGATCGATAAAGATATTTAATAAGGCTTAACGCGATGACGGATACAGTAACAGGAATCACTATTTTGGCGGATAGTAATATCGCCAGCCTTGATGAGTTTTTTACTGCCACTATGCTTGGTCAGGCGACTGAGCAGACGGTAAGTATTATCAAAGTGGCTGGACGTGATATCAATGCGCAATTGCTTGCCGAATTACAGCCAACTATATTGTTAATACGCTCTGTAACGTCAGTAAACGAAGCGTTACTGGCTGATAATGAAAGTGTGGAGTTTGTTGGCTCTGCAACGATCGGTACCGATCATGTTGATCAAGATTATTTGGCTGCACGCAATATCACTTTTGCCAATGCTGCTGGCTGTAGCAAACATTCGGTCGCCCAATATGTACTGACGGCTATCTTAACGCTGCGTCCGCAGTATTGGCAGCCATCAACGACGCTATTAATGACATCATCAATGCCACCATTAACCTTGGGCATCATTGGGCTTGGTAATATTGGCAGTACACTCGCTCAGTATGCGACTGCTTTGGGCTGGCAAGTACTGGGCTATGACCCGTTATTACACCCTTCAGATACGAATAATGCCAGTTTTGAGCAAGTGCTTAGCCAAAGCGACGTTGTCAGTTTACATGTGCCCCTCACGGACAAAAAAAGTACGCATAAAAAGGCTGCGGCTGGACAAAGTTTTCAAAGCAGTAATGGCAGTGATTATCCAACGCGTCATTTAATCAATGCCGAGGCTCTAGCAATGATGTCGCCGCATACCATGCTCATTAATAGCGCGCGTGGACCTGTTGTTAATGCGAGTGATTTAGAAGCAGATATTGAGCGTAACGAGCGGCAAGTGGTGCTTGATGTGTTTGAGCACGAGCCAGAGATTTCTGAAGGCTTGTTGGCCAAATTGGCTATCGCCACGCCGCACATCGCTGGCTATACCGTAGAAGGGAAGCTGCGCGGCACGCAAATTATTTATGATGCGTTATGTGAAAAACTGGCGGTCGCACCTGCTCAGTCTATGCAAAAACTGTTACCACTAAATATGTTTTTATGGTCTGAGTTGAAGGCGCATCCAGATAGATTGATTAAGTTCTACGACATTATGCAAGATGATGCTTCTCTGCGGAGTCAGGCGGTTGATGGACAAGTTAATGGCGCTGATTTTGATCAACTGCGCCGTGATTATCATTTGCGCCGTGAATGGCAGTTTTAAAGCCAACCCTCAGTTTGCAAACCTATTTTTATTATTCATCAGCCACAGTAAATAGTCATGAATCAATCAATCAATTCTTCTGTTAAGCCAGATGCTAAGCCCAGCTACGCACCCACCATGACGCTAGGTATGGCGCAGCAGCGTGCGCAATTCATGCAGGATATTCGTCAGTTTTTTAATAAGCGGCAAGTACTAGAAGTGCAAACGCCGCTACTGTCGCAAGCTGGCAATACAGATACTTTTTTGCAGTCCGTCGCTGCGCAAGTTACCTATCAAGATCGACCTTGTACTTATTACCTGCATACGTCACCTGAATTTGCCATGAAGCGTTTACTGGCTAGCTGGCAAGTGCCTATTTATCAGATTTGTCCCGTTTTTCGAGATAATGAGATAGGCGTACGTCACAATATTGAATTCACTATGCTGGAATGGTATCAGCCACATTATAGCTTAGCCGATATGGCGGCTGAGCTTGGCGAACTACTAGAAGCGCTCTATGGCTATCCGATTGTGATGAACCATTACCGCTATGTGGATGCCTTTATGGACTTCGTCGGCATACATCCGCTGACGGCTAGTCTAGCCGCTCTACAAGCAGTGGCAGAGGATAAAGGGTTGACCGGTTTTGATTTTAATAGTGTAGAAAGCAGCGCAACCAATAGTGAAGAAGATATTCGTCAAAGTTGGTTGGACCTATTGTTCAGCCATGCAGTCGAGCCAAACTTGGGTCACGATCTACCGACTTTGATTATAGAATATCCGCCAGCAACGGCAGCATTAGCAAAAACGGCTTTAGATAAAGACGGTAATAAGGTGGCTAAGCGCTTTGAGTTATATATCAGTGGTATTGAGATTGCCAATGCTTATGACGAGCTGGCAGATGGGCAGGCATTAAGGGCACGCTTTGAGCAAGACAATCAATTGCGTCAGCGTCATAACCTGCCAGTCATGCCAATCGATGAGCACTTATTGGCAGCATCCGATGACTTGATACCCTGTAGCGGTATCGCCGTCGGTATCGATAGATTGCTCATGGTGATAACAGGGGCGAATAGCTTAGAGGACGTCATTCCGTTTCCGAGTGGTTTGGCGTAATATAGCCGACACTGTATAGTCAAGGAATGTTGGAATCGCTACAAGGCGACCGACCGCAGATAGTAAACTGAGTACATCTAGGACGGGTAACACCGTAGCGGTTTAAAAGTGCTCTTACTATATGTATCAATGAGATAAAGTGTTAGGCGTACCCAGTTTAAATAATCACTTTCCTTACTGATTTTGAATACCGTATAAAGCAAAAGGGTCACTTATCGATTGGCTGTTTGAACGCTCGCCAATAAATAAGTGACCCTTCTTTTAAGCTTTTTAAAAATCTAATATTGTTAGATTTTTATGAGCTATTATCAAATAAGCTTATACACTGGCTACAGCTTCATCGATTGCTGTCTCACCGTTATGCATACCAAAGACTTTTTTGGTTGTATTGCTCGCGTTTAATACAGCCACTAAAGTAGCGGCAACGTCTGCAATCGAATTTTCACCAGAATTGTTGTCGTTGACGATAATTTTGCCAGTCGCTTCGCGTTCTTTTAGCGCCGCTGCTTGTACGATAGTGTAGTCAAGGCTGCTGTTATTTACCAACCACTGATCGGCATAGTGCTTAGAGATGTAATAGCCTTTTAAGTCGCCAAGTCCTAGCTCGTCCCATTTTTTGGTGTCTAATGAGAACACTGTACTGAGCATGATGTAGCGTTTGATACCTTTGTCCTGTACCGCTTGCATGGTTTTGATCGCACCATGTAAATCGACTTCTAAGATATCTTTACCACCAGAACCAGCTACAAAATAAACCGCATCGATATCTTGATCGATTTGCTTCTGAATCGCGTCTTTTTGAGCCGTAATGTCTAAATCCAACTGGCTATAATTGTCATCACTGAACAATTTTTCTTGTTGACGGGTCGTGCCTACCACTTGGTGATTATCAGCCAATAACTGCTTGACCAAATCTGTTCCTACTCGACCGCTTGCGCCAATTACTAAAATTTTCATAGTCATTCCTATTCTTATGTACGTTACTGTTGTTGTAAAAACTGAATGTAGCGTAACAAGAATGGTTGGCACACTTCGTTATGAAGCGTGCCGATTGCATAGTGTTTGGTTATGATTGTATACGGTTTGCAAAGAGCACAGGCTATGAGAGGTTTAGAGTGGGTGGAAGGGAAATAGCATTATTAAAAATTAACGTACTAAACGATTTAGACCATCGGCAAAGGCTTTTTTATCACGGTCGCCGTATGGTTTTTGTCCACTCATCTCTTGTAGCTCTAGCACACCAGTACCGCGCATGGTATCCATAAAATCGCGCATATTGAGCTTTTGCTTGATATTGTTTTTGTCATAGACCATACCGCGTGTGGTCAGTACCATGCCACCTTTGTCCAAAATGTCATTGGCCAAAGGAATATCACTGGTAATCGCAAGATCGCCTGGCTGTATTTGTTCTACGATATAGTCATCCGCTTTATCAAATCCTGATGGCACTACCGTCATGATGAGCAACGGAGACTTACGCAGCTTAATTGGCTGATTGGCGACAAAAATAGCCATTGTCTGCGTCCGTTCAGCCGTTTTGATAATCAAATCTTTGGCAATTAATGGCACCGAATCAGCATCCACCCAAATTTGCATTATTTTTTAGCCTTCTCTGTTTTTGATTTAGCCTCTATAACTGGCTTAGTTTGGCTGTCTTTAATAGCGTTATCATTTTTAACCGTGTCGTTGCTGTCTTTAGACGTTTTATCAGCTGCTATAACCGCCGAATGATCTGTCACTTTTGGCTGATTATCGATGACACCAGAGGCTAATTTTTTATCAAGACCAACTTTATTGGGAAGTACCGCGACGAGTTTGGCTAATGCAGGCTCTAAATCGGCAACATCATTGGGCATCAATGTGATGTGTGCAATTTTTCGATCCTCGCGTTCAGCCTTATGATAACTATGATAATGTGCGCCATCGATAGCTAGCACGGCGCTGATATCAGGATATTGCCCTAAGACGTTGAGCATAATCGCTGGATGAACATTGTCTGTATCACCTAATGGTAAATTGACCACGGCACGAATATGGTTTTCAAATTGACTGGTAACAGCGCCTTCAATACTCCAGTGTCCAGAATTGTGTACACGCGGCGCAATCTCATTGGCGAGTACAGCGTCATTGCCACGCGCGTCTTTGGTAACGAACAGCTCAAGCGCCATCACGCCCACATAACCCAAATGATTCATGACCGTGGTAATCGCATCGGTCGCTTGCTTAAATAAATGGCTAGTCCCAACCGCGGGTGCTTGGGTCTTGGCCAAAACACCCTGATGATGATGGTTTTCAACTAAATCGTAACAGCGTACCTGACCGTTCTGTCCTCGTGCCGCGATAATAGAGACCTCACGACTAAAATGAATAAAACCTTCTGCAATCAATGGCGCGGGCGTTGGTGTCAGCTCACCTTTACCACTGACAGCGTCTTTGAGGTCTTGCCAGGCGGCTTTGATATCGCTGTCTTGCTTAATGACAAATTGACCTTTGCCATCATAACCGCCGCGGCTGGTCTTGAGGACGATGGGCAGTCCAAGCTCACTGCAAGCTTGCTGTAGCTCGGCTTCCGAGTTGACTGCTTTAAAAGGGACGGTGGCGATATCAAGGGCATTAAACATCTGCTTTTCTTTTAAGCGATCTTGGGCGATATCAAGGGCAATCGGTGGCGGAAACATACCTTGCTTGCTACCAGATGTTGATAAATTGGCCAGTTGTTCAACCGTCGCCGTCGGTGTGTTTTCAAACTCCAATGTAAATACATCGGCCGCGGCAATAAAGGCTTCTAATTGCTCGCTATGAAAGACGCGCCCGTAAAGGCTGGCAGGGCAGTCGGCATTGTCTTCTAAAAACACACACTGATAGCCTAGAGGCATGGCCGCTTCGGCAAGCATCATGCCAAGCTGACCACCGCCTAAAATACCGATAGTACGAATGGTTTGGGTAACAGGATAAGCGTTCGCTGTGGTCATGGCAGGCTCTTTGAATTAAAAATGAATAAAGGGTATTCGGTTTAGGGTCTGTTGAACATTCAAATATTAGGATTGCTGATCGCTAAAATCGTATCAAACGTTTTATCAAATCAGGCGTAAACCGACGATAATGTCGAGACCTTAGCTAGGTTTACAACAACGTTTGGGGTGATTTTAGCATCAGCCTTTCAGGGCAGGGCTATTTTGTGCCAATACATGGCGAAATTGTCTACCCTAGAACGACTAGGCGTCAAAAATTTCACTGCGTATTGTCTAAAAAATAGCCACTGCCAGTTCCACATTTGAATGTTCAACAGACCCTATTTAGATCTGAAATCTAATCTATTAAAATAGGAAAAGGTGCACTGTATGCACCTTGTATTTAGTAGAACTCATCTAAGCATAAATATCAAGTTTAGAACATTTATAATCAGATAATGGGTCTTCGTGTTTTTTTAGAAACTATCATCAACTCAGTTGTACTTTTTAACTGTTGATAATGCCCGGTGTTGGGCTGGCAAGGATGGTTTCGGTTTGTGTTTGGCGTAGAGTATCCAGCTTAGTAGCGATTGCGTCGTCATGCAAGGCCAAGACTTGAATCGCCAGCAATGCTGCATTATAAGCACCTGCCGCCCCAATTGCTAAAGTACCAACCGCAACACCTTTTGGCATTTGTACGATAGATAACAAGCTGTCCCAACCACTGAGCATCGAGGATTTTACAGGGACACCAAATACTGGTAGCGGCGTTTGACTGGCACACATACCCGGCAAGTGAGCAGCGCCACCAGCCCCAGCGATAATAACTTGTAAACCATTACCTTTAGCATTTTTGGCATAGTCAAATAATCGGTCAGGCGTACGGTGTGCTGATACCACTTCACAATCAAAAGCGATATCAAAGTCTGCAAGCAATTGCGCAGCGGCGCTCATGGTTGCCCAATCAGACTGCGAGCCCATGATAATGCCAACTTTTGGTTGACCAGCAGGAGAGGCGATTGGACTGTTTTGCTCAACAGAGTTAACACTAGCTGATTGGGTACTCATGCTTTGATATCCTCAAAACGACCATCATACAAAAGTTTTGCCGCCTTCGTAAAGCCAAGTTTGCCGATTAATGCTAAAGCGAGTGAAATGGTATTTCGATTATGACTGTATCACTGGGTCTTTATCATGGCGATATTGCACAAAATTGTTGGCTTTAAGTGGCAAAGGCTGCTCGGTATCGAGCTGATAGCCTGTTAGATAACCACTATCTACCGCTGCCGAATAATCAGTACAAGCAACTTGTGGACTCAATGGTTCAGGTGTCCCAGTTAGCCAATAATGACCGACGAATACAGGTTTATCGGTTTTGAGCGCAAAATTGATATTTTCTGCCAAAGCATCTACTGGAATTTGTGCCAATGCGGAGGAGGGGGCACGTGCAACCTCATATAGCGTACGCTCGTTAAGACCTTCAAGCCACCAACGTACCCGCACTCGTGTGCGCTCGGTACCTTCTTTATCAACCATCACCATGCCATCAGGTAGCGGTGTCTCTACACCTTTTAATACTCTCTCCAACGCTTCAAAATTCTCGCTATGCTCTTGGGCAGTTACGACAAGTCCTTTGGGTGTTAAGCAGTTATCAGCAGTCAATAAGGGTGCTAATACCGCCATGCTGTCCACATCCCAACAAGCATGCACAAAGCAAGCATAGTCAGTTTCAAGCCATAAGGGAATTTCATATAACCGCTCAAGCCAATAGCGATGGCTTTTGGAGCCAAAAGGCACTTCTGCGAGAAAAGCCTCGTGTTGGCGCGTATGTGTCTCATTGTGTGAGCGTAAATATTCCTGAGGATTGTTAGGGTCGAGAGTCGCAAAGGCTAAAGCATTGTATTCATGATTGCCCATCACTGCATCGGCAACATTCGCATCCAGCATGGCAAAAACGATTTCTAACGTGGTCAACTGCTGCGACCCACGGTCGATCAAATCACCGATAAATAATGCCCGATGACCTGCTGGCGGCACGAAGTACTGTCCGTTATGGCGATAGCCTAGCTGGGTAAGCAGACCCACTAGCTTGTCTGCATAACCGTGAATATCACCGATAATATCTATAATCATAAGTCACTGTCTAATCTTAAAGTATAAAATTGCTCGACATGCCGAGCAACGCGACGAAATTAAAAAAGAGTTAAATTTTTTTAACTGATTTAGATTTAAGCGTCACTTACTTAAGTGGTTTAACCAGGTGACGCTTCTTTCTTAAAACAGACCTCTAAAAATCATACTTTAAAGGCTTGGCGATAATAACGCGTTTAAAAAATGCGGGAGCACTTGTGGCTCCAGAATAATAGTGGCGACTATGCCAAACGCGCCGCCCCACAGATGCGCCATGTGATTGATGTTTGAGCCACCGCGTTTGTCCGCATAAATGCTATAAGCCACGTAAGCGACAGCAAATAATATCGCTGGGATAGGAACGACTGCAAATAAATAGATTTTTTCCCAAGGTGCCAGCAAGATAAAGGCAAATAATACCGCTGATACACCGCCTGATGCGCCAAGGCTGAGATAGCTGGCATTGTTTTTATTTTTAATATAACTTGGAATCATCGCGATAATGATAGCCAACACATAAAACACCACGAAACCATAACCGAATAAAAATGATTGATATAACCCTTCGATAGCACGACCGAAAAAATACAAGGTAAACATATTAAACAGTAAGTGCATACTGTCAGCATGAATAAAACCGTGGGTCACAAAACGATCCCATTGACCATTATTTACCGCGGGTGGATAAAAAATGAGTCGATTGAATAGTGTCTTGTTTTGCCAAGCCAACAAGCTGACAATAACAGTGATAATGATGATAAGGGTCGTATGGTTAAGCAAAGGGTAATCCTTAGGCCGAGCCTAGTGTGTGATTGTGGTATATACAACAGGGTGAACCGCCTAAATGCGATGGCTAAATAACCACTGGGTAAGACAATCAATAATAAGTAGTGATATGACAGTGCCCATAATGATTGCTGATCATCGATTCAGCAACGATCAGGGTAAGTCAAAAACCCATTATGTAGAGAACTGTGCTTTAATAATCATTTATTATTAACAATATAACAGTGTATAAAAGAGAGTAAGTAATGCTTCGTATACTGACCGTAACGTTAATGCTAAATGTATTTGTAGCAAGCAGTCTACCGCGCCTTAAAAATAAACTTAAGTCTGCATATATATTTGAGATAAGATAAAGTCGTTCATATAAGCGACGCATAGCAATAACTACCAACAGCGCAGCCGTTTTATAGGGCGCGACTTATAAAGTACAGACATTTAAAGTACAGGCATTAAGCAAAGCGGATAAAAAAACGATTTACTTCTTTTATATATTTAAACATTAAAGCCGGTAGAGGCCGTCAGTTATGAGTATTATTGAGCAACTAGAACAACATGTCACGCCAGCTGTGTTGGGTGATAATAGCAGCGTCGCCCATGTCTGCCTCCTCGAGCAGTTTTATGCGATTTTGGTAGCCCGCTTGGCTTTGCCAGAAGTTTATTCGCAGTTGCTAAGATCGGATCAAGTCGTGGTTGCTGATAGCGTGCCAGAAACTCCTCTCTTTGAGCAGCTATGGCAAGCCCCAAGTATGCGGCAAACTCTAGTGCAGGAACTTGCCGCCACACATCATATCGATGAGCTTGCTACCGTACAGTTACTTATAAATGCTGCGCCACTGGCCTACCGTGAGCTAAAAGTACTGGCGAATGGACAGTTTTTGCCTGCGTTTTTGCAAAGAGAACAATCTGCCTTGCGCCAGTATTTACCCACATGGTCAGCACCTTTTATCACGGCCTCTCAAAGTATCCATCAACCATCCGGTGCACCGAGTGTCAGAGCGGATGCTACTATAGCAGCCGTACCAGATATGCCAAAGGACAAAGTCAGCGCTTCTGATACAACCGCGATAACGCCGTCGACAGCAGCTGCCGTAGAGAATAGCAGTGTTCATCCAAATACTAGTGTGAATTTAAGTAAGCATAGCAATAGCAATTTAAACAATCTTACTGATGTTATGCATACCAGTCCTGCTGACCATCATTTGGCAGAAAATGGCAGCATGAAGCGAGAGAAAGTCCGTAGCCGTAATCAACGCAATGATTTATTGGTACGGGTGTTTTTATTGATACTGGCAATGGTAGCGATAGGCTTTGCGGCATGGGCGCTGTTAATTAAGCCTAACATGACTCCAGTAGAACCTGTGGCCACCGCCCCAGTCGTTGTTCCGCCTACCATTGAACCAGCAGCACAGGTTTTAACGCCAGTTGAGCTAATCGTTGGGGTAGATGATAGTGGTAGTCTATATACTTGTAGCGCAACGGTCGGGGATGAAGCGTTGCAAAGCATACTACAACAGGCACTCAATACAAGTTTCGGTGAGCAGGCAAGTATTTGCGAGTTAACCATACAGGTAGGCGTGGCCAGTAGTATGAATAGTATACCAGCAGAGGTGCTGCCCAATATCCTGACTATGTTGAGATCAACACCATTTGCTCGACTGCATTTACAAAATGAGCGAGTGACCTTGGAAGCGCCAGACAATATGCTCCTACAACGCTTGGTCACTGACATACGTATGTTAGCGCCAGCGCTGATGATCGATAGTGTAGCACCATTACCGTTGCCCAATAATAGTAACGGAGTAGGTGATATGACGGCTATGAATGGTCAGAATCCTCAGTTTGAATCCGATGCCAGCGCTGCAAACAATGCTTATAACAGTAACAGTAACAGTAACAGTAACAGTAACGTTAATGGTAATAATTTTGCCGACAATGCAAACAATAATGGTGCTGGAGAGTATCAAGCAACAGATGACGATACTGGTGATAGTATGATGCCCGCACCAGCCCGCAATACACCAGTGCGTAGCAATAACGGCAATCTTACTAATGTGCCTAGCAATTTACCGAATAACTCCAATAGCCGTGCGCTTACAAACAATACAAATAGTAGACCATCAGGCCCTATCTCCTTGTCTGAAGTAGATAATATGGCCAGCAATGTTATTGTGGCTGAGCCCGCGCAAGTAAGAAACTGATTAGACCGACCATTGAGATGTAGTATGAGTCATATTACATCTCAATACTTTTATAAAAAGTGATGGCTAAAGGTGATGGTTATAAGCAATCAGATGAAGTCGTTTTATTGCTATAGTCGGTTCTGAATAAAATCGATACATTACCAGTTAGGTGCGACTGGTATAAATTTTCCTTGCTTGCTGCTATCACAGAGGCTACGAAAATTCATTCCAGTCACACTGTATTTGTTTCAAAGTGAATCTACTATATTAACTTCATTGTTTAATAAACAGTTCTGTTTCTACCGAAAGCACTATTGATATGTTAGGGATTTGTACTTTGTCGTCTTTCTAGTTACGCGTAACAACTGAAACATTACCTAACGTATCATTTGCACAACAACGTGTTGATTGTTAACACTTACTTAATACTTTTATAATAATGAAAATTGAATATTGCCAAGATGGTTTTAACGGTTACGGCTCTTATCTCTTAGCAAAATTTTTGAGTATTTTAATTATATAGATTGATACTAATAAGTATTAATAGGAGAGTTATATTATGGATGTTATCAGCCATTTGACGCGAACGGTAAGCCCCGCAGTATTGGGAGATGACCGTAGCCCAGCTAAGAAAAACTTGCTTGAGCAATTTTATGCTATTTTTGCCGCTCGCTTGGCAGACAAAGATACTCATGATCGCTTTTCTAACGAGAATATCGCTCGTGATGATCATGGATTTCATGAGCGCGTATGGACGGACAGCACACACCGTGACCAAATAGCTCGTGAGCTTGCTGGCAAACACAATGTCGATGTCACTGCTTCTCGCGGTTTAATCGCGATGGCAGCACCACTTGCGTACCATGAAATAAAGAGCTTGGCAGGGACGACACCTGTGCCACAGTTTTTAAACGATAATTCGGCTAGCTACCAACATCATATTCCTGCTTGGGCGAGCACAGTTTTGCCAGCAGGTATGATTGCCGCTGCGCCTGCAGGTGCACGAATTTCTGATACGGTCAGCACTGCACCACTTCAGCGCGAAGAAGAAACAGAAGGCAGTTTTATGAAAGCGCTGCTGCCCATCATTGGTCTGATTATTTTAGGCGCTTTGGCTTGGGCATTGCTTAGAGGCTGCCAAGAAAATCCTGAGCCCGTTGCTACGCCTGCTATCACCCAAGAGCAAGCCGCCGAAGGTAATGCAACAGCGGTTGCCGCTGATGTTGAGCCTGCGTCATTACGTATCGCCACAGGTGAGAACGGTGAATTATATGCTTGCCGTATGAACGTTGGTAACGAGACGCTACAGACCAATGTCATGAATGCCTTGACCAGTGCATTTGGTGATGAAGCCAATAATTGCCGTGCCGATGTCGATGATAATTTTGCGATAGATATGCCTGCCGCCGCCCAGCTGGCTGCTATCTTGCCTATCGTCAAAAACGTACCGAATGCCAGTATGCTCATAAAAGGTGATACCATTACGGTCAATGCACCTGATGCGGCAACTTTAGACAAGCTGGTCGCTGATTTGCAAGCAGCAGCGCCTGCGATGACAGTAAAAGCCGAAGGTGCATTAGACGCACAAAGTGAGATTGACAACAGCTTAACTGCTGCCGACACCGCGATGAGCAACCTTGGTGAAAACCCTGATCCACGTGATGTGGCGCGCGCCTTGAGCTTGCAGGTTATTAACTTCGAAGTAGATGCGGCGTCTATTCCTGATGCCAACAAATCATTCCTTGACCGTGCCTCTAAGATAATCACTGAAGTACCGAATATGAATTTGATGATTATCGGTCATACTGATAGCCAAGCAGATGACGCTTACAACATGAAACTGTCTCGCGATCGTGCCGAATCTGTAAAAGAATACTTAGTATCTCAAGGTATTGATGCAAGTAAACTAAGCACTAAAGGCATGGGTGAAACAGATCCTATCGCTGATAACTCGACAGAACAAGGTCGTTTTCGCAACCGCCGTATTGAGTTCGTGGTCAATGATGAGACCACCAGTGCAAATGATGGTATGATTATGAGCAACGATGCGCTTGATCCTGACTTGAATCCATTAGACAGCAACAATGATGACCTATTGCCAGATAGTGATGATGCAAGTCGTGGTACAGCAGTAGATCCACAAGTGAATACTCAGTAGTTTTTAGTCGGTAATCTTTAAAAAATTATTGATAGTAAGAAAATAATTAATACAAAAAACCGCATCTGAAAAGGTGCGGTTTTTTATTTGCCAAAAAATGAGCGACTGTTATTTATAGACAGTAGGATCTTTTAGCTCACTATTAGCCTCAGATGTACTCTCTGTTGACGTATTAAAAAAGGTCTGAGTCACGTTTTTCTTTGCTTGCTGCCAGTAGTCAAACTGCTGACAAGTAGCGTCAAGGTCACCTTGCCAAACGGGGATAGTGCCACACATGGTTTTGATGCGTTTTTGATTGGGATAGGGTAGGTTTTGCGCTGCTTTAGCTGCTTCATGGGCGGCAATTCTATCATTACATACCAAGGCAATGTCGCAACCAGCTTCAATTGCTGCTTTGACGCGCGCGCTAATATCTCCAGCTGCCTGCGCGCCTGCCATAGATAAATCGTCAGAGAATAAAACCCCATCAAATTTAAGTGCATCACGGATGATGTCTTTGAGCCAAATTTTAGAGAATCCCGCTGGCTTATTATCCACTTGTGAAAAAATCACGTGCGCTGGCATCAGCGCATCAAGCCATGGCAGCGTTTGGGCAAACGGCTGCATATCGCTGTTCATAATCTCATCTAAGCTACGGCTATCGATGGCTTCTGATACATGGGAATCAGGAGCGATGGCACCGTGACCGGGGAAATGCTTCCCAGTGGTTGCCATACCAGCCGCTTTCATGCCGTGCATAAACTGGGATGCCAAAGCGGTAATGGCTTGCGGGTCTTTATGGAAGCTACGATCACCAATGACTTGGCTGATACCACCTCTGTCGAGTACAGGGGCAAAGCTCAGATCAATGCCCACGGCCAGCACTTCTGCTGCCATCAGATAGCCGCAATCGTAGGCACAGCTAAGCGCATGGCTGGGATCTTGATTAAATAAGTCACCCAGTCGCCCCATAGCTGGCAGTGGGCTAAACCCATCACGTAACCTTGCGACGCGTCCACCCTCTTGATCAACACCGATCAATATATCAGCATTGTGATAGCGTATATCGTCACACAGTGCGCGTACTTGTGCGGCATCTTTGACATTTCGCCCAAACAAGATGACCCCGCCAACTTGAGCTTGCTTGATTAAACTCACATCTTCAGCAGTCAGTGCGGTACTATCGATATCAATCATTAAGACGCCGTACATCGCGTAATCCTTATTATGTTATATCAGCAGTTGCATTTATATCAGATTCAAATACAACCGACTGTTCAGTGTTATATTATGACAGCTATTATGAATTGAGTATAATCTGCTGGTCAAATCGGTCAAAAATAATGGCTATTAACTGTTAAATAGCGATCAGTAGCCACGAGCAATAAATGTGATAGAAAGTTTGGTATGTACCGCGGTAAAGTGTAATATTGCTTATACAGATTGAGACAATGACGCATTTATGGTCATGCTAGTATTGAGTGATTTTTCGCAAGACGCGAGTCGTATTTTTCCGATAATTAATATCGCTAAAAAGCCAAGTATTTAAAAGGCTGCGCCGTAAAAAAATAACTAATACCATTCACAAAAATTAGAGTAGCAAGGAAAACGAGTGTAAGTGCTACGCATTGTAGACTAAACGAGTTTGACACCGCTAATCGTACTTTTTTGGTTTGGTATAAATTTGATGGATAGGGACTCACCAAGCAAATACTTTCGATGACAATTGATAATACTTTCAACTTAAAATAACTAGGTATATATGATGAAAAAACAACCAGCACAGTGGTTACTCAGTGCAGCGTCAGTGGGCATCGCCGGTCTTATTCTCACCCAAAGCTACGGCACTGCAGTGGCAGATACTAACACCGAAGGTTTCGTCCAAACACCTGAACAAAAAGTCACCACTCGTCAAGTAGCCGCCTTGCTGGATCGCAGCCATTATCTCAATCAGCCGCTCGATAGCAAAACAGGCAGCGAGATTCTGTCTATGTATATTGATAGCCTTGATCCAAACCATACCTTGTTTTTGCAGTCTGATGTCGATGAGCTAAAGAAAAAGTATGCCGCCGAATTCGGTGATCGTCTCAAGCGTGGTGATCTGTCTGCAGGTATAGAGGTATTTGAGCGCTATCGTAAACGCTCAAACGAATATTTTGCCATGGCAAGCAAAATGCTAAAAACGGATCTGGATTTGACCAGCAATGAGACTATCGTACTTGATCGTGAAAAGCTCGGTCACTTCAAGACCAAAAAAGAGCAGCGTGATTACTGGGCGCGTCAGTTGAAGTTTCAGTTGATGAGTATCACGTTAGGTCAAGAAGACGAAAAAGCCAAAGAGCAAGTATTCTTGAATAATCCAGACATCACTCGTGGACAGGATTTAGTACGTAATGACGAGCGTACGCCCAGTGAGATTTTACTCAATCGTTTGTCACGTCAACAAGAGCAGTTCAAGCGTCTCAAAGATGATGAAATCATGGAGACAATCTTGAACACTGCCATGCTGACCTATGATCCGCATAGTAACTATTATGCACCGGTTCAAGCAAACGAGTTACAAATCCAATCGAGCCTACAGTTAGAAGGTATTGGCGTCTCTATCCGTCCTGATCGTAAAAACCCAGACTACACGCGTATTGTGACTCTGGTGGATGGTGGCCCAGCAGCCAAATCTGGTCAGATTAAACCCAATGATTTGATTGTAGGGATCGCCAAAGACGGTAAAAACATGATCGACGTGGTTGGTTGGTCGACACGTGAGATTGTCAGTCTTATTCGCGGTAAGCGCGGCACTTCAGTCACGCTCAAGTTACGTCAGGCTAGTGCCCCAGAAGCCAGCGCTCGTACCGTCACTGTGGTTCGGGATATCATTCAGCAAGAAGAGTCAGGCGTGACCCAGCGCGTTGTAGAAGTACAGCGCCCTAATATCGATAAAACGCCAAAACGTATTGGTGTCCTTGAGATACCAAGCTTTTATTTGAACTATCGGGCGCGCCGTAACGGAGAAGATTATCGTAGCGTCAGTATCGATACTGAAAAAGCACTCAAAGAATTGAATAAAGAAAATATCGATGGTCTCGTGGTCGATCTGCGTAATAACCCTGGTGGGTCATTAGACGAAGTGGCCAAAATGCTCGGCTTCTTTATCAAGAGTGGACCACTGGTACAAATTCGTGACAATCGCGGCAACATCCAGGTGTACCGTGATGATGATGGTGGCGAACAACTCTATGATGGCAAGGTGGTCGTCATTACTAACCTAGCATCTGCCTCTGCTAGTGAAATTTTTGCTGCTGCTATCCAAGATTATGGCCGTGGCTTGGTAGTCGGTAGCACCACTACGGGTAAAGGCTCTGCTCAGATTCAACTGGACAATTTAGCGCTAGGTTCTGCGACTTTAACTCAGCGCAAGTTCTATCGCATCACCGGTGGTAGTACGCAAAATAAAGGCGTTGTTCCCGATGTCGAATTGGTCAATATCTATGATGATGCGACCTTTGGTGAGCGCGCACAGAAAAAAGCACTGCCTTGGGATACCATCAAAACCGCACCTTATAAGCCTGAAGGCAAATTTACCAACGATACGTTAGCGACGCTGAATCAGCAGTCTACAATCCGTCAGCAAAAAGACCCACAGTTTACTTACTTATCAACGTTGAACGATATTCGCAATATGGATGATGAGAAAAAACCTGTCAAGCTCGATATCAATAGCCGACGCGCCAAGATGCAGCTGATCGAAAAGCGTTCATTAGAGGCGGAGAATAAACGTCTCATCGCCACAGGTGAGCGTCCGTATGCCAATTGGAATACCTATCAAGCCGCGATGGATGCGAAGTTTGAAGAGCGTAGTCAAATGAAAGCCAATGAACGCCCAGAGCTACCTGAAGATGAAACTTTTATCAATGAAGCGGCTTATATTATGCTCAGCGCGGACTCAAAAAAAATGATCAGCCCTGAAGACAGTCTCTAGCAAGCGTATCACTGTGAGCTAGAAAAGCGGTCAAATAAAAATCCGTGTAAGCATAGGCTTACACGGATTGACGCTTAGACCTCTTACTAACTTATCATCAATCTGCGATTATAACTGTACGGCACGATTGAACGAAACGGTTCATTGATACTAGGGATTGGTATCTTAAAATCGCGTCAGGGATAGATGGTTTGCTGATTAAGGACAATAAGGCTGGATGCCTGCTAGTTATAAGATACTCCGGGATTAAGTATCATATAGCGTTAACATGGATGGTTGGTAATAAAAGCCGCATAGCGCTCGTCGTTACGCGGCTTTGTTACGTTTGGAAGAACGTGCTTTTCTATCAATAAGCCATAGAAATCCATAAGCTATAGAACACAAAAAAAGGTCAGTAGACGTATCTACTGACCTTTTAGAATAAACGACAAGCTTCATCTTACTTACTTGTCGTTTAAGCGTTTTACTAATGCTCTAATAGAGATTAGTGTTCAACGCCACCTGCGCCATGTACATGGCCGTGGCTTAGTTCGTCTTCAGTCGCTGCACGTACTTCTTGGATTTCAACATCAAAAGTCAAACGCTTACCAGCTAGTGGATGATTAGCATCAACAACTACTTCGTCATCATTCACTTCAGTAACCGTAACCAACATTACTTGGCCACCCGCTTCTGACTGAAACTGCATGCCAGGCTGGATATCATCAACGCCTTGGAAGTTATCGCGTGGTACATGTTGTACGGCTTGTTCTTGATATTCGCCATAACCATCAGCAGGCTCAACGACAGCGTTAACTTTTTCGCCAGCAGATTTGCCTTCTAGTTGTTGTTCTAGGCCTGGGATGATGTTGCTGTGACCATGTAGATAAGCAAGTGGCTGACCTTCTGGTGATTGGTCAAGCACGTTGCCTTCGTCGTCTTTTAGCGTGTAATTGAATTTGACGGCAGTGTCTTTTGCGATAGTAGTCATAAATTATCCTAAATATATCTGTGTAAAAAATTAAATACGGTTGCAATAAACCTAAAAAAGCCAATCGGCAAGCCAGATAGCCACGTCATTAGTCAGTTATCATCAGTTTATTAAAGTAACTTTAGCAGTTAGCATCTTTAATTGCGATGGCCCACATAACTTTCAAGGGAAAAACCATAAAAAATGCCAATTAATGTCATAATTTATGAAAATAAGCGCTATTTTCTATGCTTTACCGTACAGCTGGTTGCTTGTAAAGGGTCTGCCAGTTGCATTTTCGGCCAAGGACTTCTACCATAACGATAAAAATAAGGATGAGAAAGACGATGAATTCATTGACCAATAACGCTAACGTGCCTACTTCTGACGCCAACACTGCTAATAATGAGTCAACAGAAACTGCCTCAATCAGTAAGGCTGCTCGACCTGTGCCTAATATTAGCTATCGATTCGATTTTGAGCGTTTTTTTGAGCATTTGGTTGATGTGTCGCTCACCTTTACTACAAACGTAGACGCTCCAAATCTTTGGTTGCCAGCATGGATACCAGGTAGCTATTTGATGCGCGAGTTTGCCCGAAACATTACTGCGGTACATTATCAAGTTATGGACGACGATAATAAAAGCGCTGAGATGCACCGCGCGATAAAGACAGACAAACACACTTGGCAGTTGCCACAAGTCAAGGCGGCTCAGACAATAAATGTTCATTATGAAGTTTACTGCTATGATTTATCCGTGCGCACCGCTTATGTCGATCAGCAGCGTCTATACGGGAATTTCACCTCTTTAGCATTAGCAGTCGATGGGCAGGAGCAGACGCCTGTACAAGTCAGCTTAATAGTGCCAGCCGCATTTTGGGCGGATAAACAAGAAAGCCACGTGCTTTTATCCTGTGGTTTAGACGCTACGCAACTGCGCCTTGATGAACAGCAAGAGGATGAGCAGAAAGAGGATGGACAATACAGTTATGAGCTACAAGCAAACAGCTATCACGAGCTGATTGATTATCCTTTTGAAATCGCTGAGCAGGATACATTTGATTTTATCGTCCAAGATCACGCGCATCAGACCTTACCTCACCGTTTTTATCTGTCGGGTAAGCATAATGCCAATATGGGCAGGCTACAGCAAGACGTCACTCAAATTTGTCAGACTTATCTAGATTGGCTGGGTGAGGCACCCTTTAATGAGTATACTTTTATGACTTTTGCCAGTGGACAAGATTATGGTGGTCTTGAACACATTAATTCGACCAGCCTGATTACGCCGCGTCGCGACTTGCCGAGTATTGACGAACCAAAAGTACCCAGCAGTGATTATCAGCGTTTTTTAGGCTTATGTAGTCATGAGTATTTTCATGCGTGGTGGGTCAAAACCGTACGCCCAGATGTTATGTTAGAGGTAGATTTGCGCCGTGAAGCCTTTACACCACTGCTTTGGGTATTTGAAGGTTTTACGTCTTATATCGATGACTTTATGTTGCAAGCATCAGGCGTGATCGATAAGCCAAGCTATCTCAAGCTACTGGCTGAGCAAGTCAATCGCTATTATCAAACGCCTGGACGCGCCTATCAAAGTATCGCTGAGTCGAGTTTTGATGCGTGGATTAAGCTGTATCGGAATGATGAAAACACAGGTAATGCTGGGATCAGTTACTACAATAAAGGCGCATTGGTGGCGCTTTGTTTGGACTTAACCTTGCTCGAAAAGAGCAACGGTCGTTATCGTTTATTTGATGTGGTTAAGGCTTTTTATAGCCAAGCAACGCAGAATGACAACCGACGGATTGGTATCAGCAGTGCCGATATGGCTAAGGTTGTCGGGCAGTTTATGTCGCTTGCCGATTGGCAAGAGTTTGAGCGCCGCTATGTTAATGGCGTTGATGAGTTACCGATTGAAGCACTATTGACTGCAAATGGTATAAAAATGCGTACCAATACCAAGGAAACTGCTGACAAGTATGTGCCTTGGGGCATGCGCTGTCATGAGACACCAGCTGGACTCAAGGTAAATCGCGTGACACGTGACAGTGTGGCTGCCAAAGCTGGTATTTCGGCGCATGATGTTATTGTCGCCATTGATGGTATCAAGGCAGACACTAAGCAGTTAGCGTCGCTTAGTACGGCAGAGCATGATGTGGAATGTTACCTGTTTCGTCGTGATGAGTTGATGTGCGTCAGCGTATTACCTAAAGCAGCGCTTAGTAGTGGACAGCAGCAAGGCATGACTGAGAAAACCTTTCCGCATAAAGTAAGTTTACACTTGGCAAAGACAGATCCAGTGCTCGATGATAATGGTGACCGTTTACCACTACCGGCGGGCTGGCAGACATGGCTTAATATCATGGAGCGTCAGCAAGTATAAATATATCAAAAGTATAGCTGTATCAACTCGATAAAAACCCCTGCTAACCATTTATGATTAGCAGGGGTTTGACGTTATGGGTTTTACATTTATTGATATTGATTGACCGTATCTAGGTAGTGGGCTACTACTCAGCAGGTTCTTTAGCATCTACTTCGTTTTCGACAGTTGCGTCATTGCTAGTTGCGTCATTACTAATAGTGTCATTGTTGAGCTTGTCGATTTTGTTAGCGGCAATCCAATTTTGCATCACTTGAATCTCAGGCTGCTGGGCGTCGATGATATCTTGAGCCAACTTGCGCATCTCTTCATCCGTACCATATTTGAGCTGTATCTTTGCCATGTCTACAGCGCCAATATGATGTGGCAACATACCGCGTGCAAAAGCCATATCAGGTAGCGGATCGGTAATAGCGAGCATCATATCACCATGCATCCCGTCCATACTCTTGGCATAGGCTTGTTGCATGGCTTGGGTATTAGGCTTAGGTTTGGCAGCATCAGGATGGCCAGCAAGCCATTTATTCAGAATGTCTATCTCAGCTTGCTGCGCTACCATAATTTTTTGCGCAAGTTCTCGCATGGCTGCATCAGTACCATACTTCAGCTCGATTTTTGCCATGTCGATGGCGCCGCGATGATGCCCCAGCATGCCTTTCGCAAAGGCGGTATCGGGATCGTTGTATGCCATACCGACCATCATCTCATCATGCATTCCTGTCATCGACTTAGTGTAGTCTTTGAGAATGTCTGTCATTTGCTGCTCATCTGCCATTGCATCGCCGTCTGTCATATTATGACCATCCATATTCTCTTGATCAGCCGTCATCTCAGTTGCTGGTGCCGCCACTTCTTCTGCGGGCATCACCTCACTACTATCTGTTGCTGGCTGACAGGCGCTCAGAATAAAAGCAGCAGAAATGCTGGTGGCGAACAAGGCAAAACGACGAGAAGCAATCATGACATATCCTTATAGAGACAAGCTAAACAGTAAATAAACGCAAAATACGGCACTAATATGACAGCAAGGCAGTAAAGTGCTGAATCTTAACAGATAAACCTTACCAGTTCGAGACGCTATGTTTAACAGGTCGTAATATATTTGCTAGATTTTATTACTAATCTATATAAAACCACTAATCTACATAAAACAGGCATAGTCAGGTCAATATAAAAGAGATGCAGCGTGACTGGTATAAATTTTTTGTAGCCACTGCCAGTACCACATTTGAATGTTCAACAGACCCTAGACGTTTTTCGATGTGTCTATGGTCTTATGTACATTATCATCAGTCAATACGCCTGATGACAGAGCAAGTTAATTACTGACACCCAACTCCCTCAGTTTCGCACTGTCTAAATGAATACGTACAAACTCACCAACTGCCAGTTCCTCCAATTCGAAGCCTGCCACTGACCAACGAATAAGACGCAGGCAAGGCAATCCAACGTGAGCCGTCATGCGTCTGACTTGGCGATTCTTTCCTTCATAAATCGTCAGCATCAACCATGATGTCGGTATGCTTTTACGCTCACGGATAGGTGGCTCACGTTGCCAGAGTGGCATAGGCAAATCCTCTTCACTAAGCTGTTTAATGTCGGCAGGTAGGGTTTTGCCATCTTTGAGAATGACGCCCTGTCCAAGCTTATCAAGTTGCTCAGTAGTAGGCATGCCTTCAACTTGCACTAAGTAAGTCTTACCTTGCTTACGTCCAGCATTGGCCTTTGGTGGATGGGTAATGGCTTTGTTAACCCTGCCATCACTCGTCAGAATCAGTAAGCCTTCAGACGTCGCATCCAGCCTACCAGCCACGCGCAAAGACTTGTCAGTAAAATACTCTGATAGGGTGGTGTGGTCGTTGTTGCTGTCATCACGGAACTGACTTTGCACACCGTAAGGCTTATTGAACAGAACGAGATTGGTGGTCGACATAAAGTAGCATTTCCTAAATAAAGATATTGATGAATCATTGCGAAAGATGAAAAGTAGTAATCAAAAAAAAGGTATTCAACACGCCCTGATTGCAGATCAATTATAAGACGGTTGATGACTTAATTAACGGCATTTTAATGAAAAGGAAACACATAAAAAATAATGTATTAACTTGTCATAAGTAGGCTATAGATATGAAAATTTATATTCAATATAAAACCATGTTATTATAGTGGTATTTATAACATTGATATCTGTACATGAGCTATGCACAAGAAAAATCATTGCTCAGACCTTTAGCTTAGTACAATGGCTAGGATAACATGTGACATTCATTGCGTACTCAAGCTTACAGAGCATTGATATTTATTAACTTTATCTCAGCTTTTTTGTCGTTTCTCTTTTTTTATGTCCATGGCATTATATTTTCAGGTACTTTTGTGAGAGGGGTTTTTCTCTTCTTATTAATTGTATTATTTTGCCAATTTTTATTTCGAAGCTTTGAGTGTAAAGCGGTTTTGTAAAACGGTTAGATACAAGGCTATTAAACATAAGGTCGTAAGTGCGCCACTTATGCTTGCTCAGCTAACAGGCGTTAATTACGCATACCTATAATAGAATGGCGAAAGCATAACAGAGTGCTCAGTATACTTGCGATGTCCAACATACAACCAAGGAGTTTTATCCATGTCCTATGATAAAGTTATCGTACCAAGAGACGGCGAAAAAGTAACCGTCAACGCTGATTTATCGTTGAATGTCCCCAATCATCCAATTATTCCTTTCGTTGAAGGCGATGGGATTGGGGTGGATATCACTCCAGTTATGGTTAAGGTGGTTGATGCCGCAGTTGATAAAGCTTACCACGGCAAAAAATCCATCATTTGGATGGAAGCGTATTTAGGTGAAAAAGCAGCTAAAATTTACGATGGTGATTACTTACCAAGCGAAACGCTAGAGATTTTAAAAGATTACGTGATCAGTATCAAAGGGCCATTAACTACGCCAGTAGGCGGTGGCTTTAGTTCGTTAAATGTGGCTGTACGCCAAAACCTTGATCTGTATGTTTGTCAGCGTCCAGTACGCTGGTTTGAAGGCGTGCCAAGCCCCGTGCAGCATCCTGAGCTGACGGATATGGTTATCTTTCGTGAAAATACAGAAGATATCTACACGGGTATCGAGTGGAAAGCGGGCAGCGATGATGCCAAAAAAGTTATCAATTTCTTAAGAGATGAGATGGGTGTAACCAGCATTCGCTTCCCTGAAGATTGCGGCATTGGTATCAAACCCGTCTCAAAAGAAGGCTCGCAGCGTCTAGTGCGTAAAGCCATTCAACACGCTATCGATAACGATTTGCCGAGTGTGACTTTGGTGCACAAAGGCAACATCATGAAGTTCACCGAAGGCGCATTTAAAGACTGGGGCTATGAATTAGCCGCAGAGCGCTTCGATGCAGAGTTGTTAGATGGCGGCCCTTGGATGACGATGAAAAATCCAAAAACGGGTAATGACATTATCATCAAAGACGTCATTGCTGATGCATTCTTGCAGCAAATTCTGATGCGTCCTGCTGATTATTCCGTCGTCGCCACACTTAACCTAAACGGGGATTATATCTCTGATGCCCTAGCGGCTGAAGTGGGCGGTATCGGTATCGCACCGGGTGCTAACAAAGGCGGCGCAATCGCTGTCTATGAGGCAACTCATGGTACTGCTCCTAAATATGCTGGTCAGAACAAAGTAAACCCCGGCTCGTTGATTTTATCGGCTGAGATGATGTTACGTGATATGGGCTGGGTCGAAGCAGCCGATCTTATTATTAGTGGTATCCAAGGCGCTATCGCTAATAAAACGGTCACTTATGACTTTGAGCGTTTGATGCCTGATGCTATCTTGCTCAGTACTTCTGAGTTTGGTAAGGCGATTATTAAGCATATGGATGCGTAGTCATCGCTTTATCATGAGCTAAAAGCAATTTGATATAAGCTGTTAAAAAAGCCATCTACAATCATGTAGGTGGCTTTTTTATGGTAAATTTTTCTATGCTGATGTTATAACTAGGGTCAAGGAATTTTAGAATGGCTACGATACTGCTGATATTAATTTTTTGTAGCCTCTGTCTGCACAGGCACAGTAAGCAAGAAAAATTGATATCAGCAGTGCGTGATGTATCGATATTACTTTTCACTGACTATATAAGCACTAATATCTCTTTATCTGCGGATAATAAAAAACACCCCACAGTTCTATAGAGCTGTGGGGTGTTTTATTGTTTTTAACTGACGCTAGCGGCAAAAGTATGAAGAAGTAACGTTACTTGAGACCTGCCAGTTAAATCTATTACAACGATGCTAACGCTTCATTGAATAGAGTGCTTGGACGCATGACTTTTTCAGCCAACGCTTCATCCGCGAAGTAGTAGCCTTTGATGTCTACCGCTTTGCCTTGAGCTTCATTAAATTGTTTAATAATGGCGTCTGTATTGCTCTTCAGCTTTTGCGCAAATGGGGTAAATTGCGCTTTTAGATCAGCGTCTTGGTCTTGCTCAGCAAGCTCTTCAGCCCAGTACATCGCCAGATAGAAGTGACTACCACGGTTATCTAACTCACCTGTTTTACGTGACGGTGACTTGTCATTTAGCAGTAGTGTTTCAGTGGCTCTATCAAGCGTATCTGCTAAGATTTGCGCTTTAGCATTGTTGTCGTTTTTGGCCAAATGCTCCAACGACTCAGTCAAAGCTAAAAACTCACCCAATGAATCCCAACGTAGATGGTTTTCTTCTACCAGCTGCTCAACGTGCTTGGGTGCAGAACCACCAGCACCAGTTTCAAACAAACCGCCGCCCTTCATTAGTGGCACGACTGATAGCATCTTAGCGCTGGTTCCTAGCTCTAGGATAGGGAACAAGTCTGTTAGGTAATCGCGTAAGATGTTACCTGTGGCAGAGATAGTATCTAGACCGCGAGCGACACGCTCTAAGGTATAACGCATGGCGCGAACTTGTGACATGATTTCAATGTGCAGACCGTCAGTGTCATGATCTTTCAAATACATGTTAACTTTTTTGATTAGCTCGTTCTCATGTGGACGGTACGGGTCTAACCAAAAGATGACAGGCGTATCTGAATCACGTGCACGGCGGACGGCAAGCTTCACCCAGTCTTGGATAGGGTCGTCTTTAACTTGACACATGCGCCAGATATCGCCTTTTTCCACATCCTTTTCAAGCAATACTTCATCGGTATCGATATCTACAATACGGGCAATACCGGTAGCACTAGACTCAAAGGTTTTGTCGTGTGAGCCATATTCTTCTGCTTTTTGTGCCATGAGGCCTACGTTAGGAACCGTACCCATGGTGGTTGGATCAAAGTTACCATGCCATTTGCAGAAATTGATCATTTCTTGATAAATACGGGCGAAGGTGGACTCTGGCATGACAGCTTTGCAATCATATAGTTTGCCATCAGCGCCCCACATTTTACCACCATTACGAATCATGGCAGGCATTGACGCATCGACAATAATATCGCTTGGTGAATGGAAGTTGGTAATACCTTTTGAAGAATCAACCATCGCTAGACGTGGGCGATGCTCTTGGCAGGCATGCAAGTCTTGCTCGATCTCTTCACGTTTAGATGATGGTAGGGCAGATATTTTGTCGTATAAATCAGCCATACCATTGTTGACGTTAATGCCTAGCTCGTCAAAGAAAGCACCATGCTTGTCAAATGCATCTTTATAATAAATTCTAACCGCATGTCCAAACACGATAGGGTGCGAAACCTTCATCATGGTGGCTTTTACGTGCAATGAGAACAAGATACCAGCTTCGCGGCAATCTTCCATTTCTTGCTCATAAAACTCTAGCAGCGATTTTTTGCTCATGACCATCAGGTCAATGACTTCTTTATCAAGCAAAGCAATTTTTGGCTTCAATACTTTCGTCGTGCCATCATCAAGTAACAGCTCCATACGCACGTTACGGGCTTTATCCAAAGTCATCGACTGTTCGCCATCGTAAAAATCACCGCTGTGCATGTGCGATACGTGGGTACTTGACCATTGCTTCCACTCGCCCATAGAATGCGGATGCTTGCGCGCAAAGTTCTTAACAGCTTTTGGTGCACGGCGATCTGAGTTGCCTTCGCGCAATACAGGGTTAACCGAACTGCCTAGACTCTTACCATAACGCTGACGAATTTCTTTTTCTTCGTCGGTTTTTGGGTCTTCTGGAAAGTTAGGGATGCCGTAGCCTTTGCTTTGTAGTTCTTTGATACAGGCTTTTAGCTGCTGAACAGAGGCACTGATATTTGGCAGTTTAATAATATTAGTGTCAGGATCTTGCGTCAGTCGACCAAGCTCAGCTAGATTATCAGGAACGCGCTGATCTTCATTTAAGTATTCTGGGAATTCAGCCAACACACGCGCAGCAACAGAGATATCAGTGGTTTCAACTTCAACTCCTGCGGTTTGGGTAAATGCTTTGACAATAGGTAAGAAGGACAAGGTTGCTAGCGCTGGGGCTTCATCAGTTTTTGTATAAATAATTTTTGACATTATAGTAGTGTATCCCTTTAGGCTGTAGTTAATATTAACGCTTAAACAAATGGGTATTTCTATAGAGACTCTATGCGATAGTGAATCGTGATTGAATCAAATGTATCATGAGTCGCCTCTTTGAGACTCTCTGTGCAGAACTGCCTGAAAATAGCTGGCTGGTTATCATTAACCCACTATAGATCCTATGCGATGTCAATCTCGCATAATGAACCAATTGTACTATTTTTATTCATATCTCATGTATACAAATTATATTAAGCTAATAATAGCCTTATTCTACCAGTCATGGGCTTTGATATCATCTTTTCTGTACAATTACCGTTTTTTAACCCCGTTTTTTAACCCCGTTTTTTTGAAGTGTTAAAGCGGATACCGACAGTCATAATATCAAGGCAATTAACAGACAAATGGTTTGCCACATTATTTATAAAAATAGAACGGTTAGGGCGTGTCCTCATTTTTAACCCATTTAGGCATTTTCGTTCAGATTGAGGACGCCCTAGTTTAGTAAAGTCATCTACATTCGTGTGGCTGGCTTTTTTTATGCTATTTTGATAGTTAGGCATGCTGCGTAATATTTCAAGAAATATTGTTATTTTTGCAAATTGTGACAGCAAAAGCACTCACATTTGGTAGGCTAGACCATTACGAAAAACAGTGTAGGTACTATGACTTTACAATATGCGCTACTCAATGATACCAGCTGGCAGAGCCAAGCACAGTGGCAAACGCCAGATACCCCTTTTATGTCATTTGCTTTTTGGCAAATACTGACTGACACGGGAGCGATTGGTGAGCAGGCAGGGTGGCTACCGATATTTATTCTGGTACATCGTGTTGCCGATTATGCTGATAGCGCCAATAGCGTAACAGACAGTGCGGCAGACACAGCCCTGCAACCTGTCGCAGTCATGCCAGTATTCATAAAGGGTCATCATCGCGGTGAGTTTGTGTTTGATCACTCATGGGCGGAGGCTTATGCACGCTATGGCATCGATTACTATCCTCGGCTGGTCACCAGCGTGCCCTATACACCGATTACAGGTCAGCGTCTTTGGTTGGCAGCTGGTGAGCATTTGAATGATGATATTCTCAAAACAGCCATTGCTGGTGTTGATGATCTCGCTCAGCAAGTGGGCGCCTCAAGCTGGCATGGTCTGTTTGTCACGCCTGAGTTGGCATCTATTGCCACCACGTCTATGCCCACTGAAATCGATATAGAGCTTGCGATAGCTGCCCAAGAAAGTGGTGTAGAGTCCACTCCTATTGAGATGCCGATACTTGAGCGTCAAGGCTGTCAGTTTTTATGGCAAAATCAAAACCTCAGCCAAGACAGTCAGCCATTTGCTGATTTTGACGGATTCTTGGCGACACTAAGAGCCAAAAAACGCAAAACCATCCGCGCTGAACGTCGTAAGGTCGCTGAGCAAGGCATTAGCTGTCAGCGTAAGTGTGGTAATGACATCACGGATGAAGACTGGCAAGCGTTCTATCATTGTTATGTGATGACTTATGCGATACGCGGGCAAAAGCCTTATTTGACGCTCGATTTTTTTATGGCGTTAGCCGATAGCCTACCTGAGCATATTATGTTGGCGCAAGCCATGGATGTCGACGGTGAAATTATCGCGAGTAGCTTATTTTTATACGATAAAGCCGACAGCGACAAGGCTGATGGTGATGTTGATAATAATGCTACCTTATATGGTCGTTATTGGGGCGCGCTCGGTGAGTATGATAGCTTGCACTTTGAGCTGTGCTATTATCAAGGGCTTGAATTTGCCATCGAGCAAGGCTTGAGGTATTTTGATCCCGGCACGCAAGGGGAGCATAAGCTGGTTCGTGGTTTTATTCCAACGACGACACACTCGCTGCACCGTATCTATGATCCACGCTTTGTACCTGCGATTGGTGATTTTTGTACCAAAGATCGTGAGCATATGGCACAGTATCGTCAGCAGGCATTTGAAGCATTACCATTTAACGCCGATAATATGCCTGAGTTTGATATCAATCATTAATGCTCGATTTTACGAATATTGACTTTTATTAATGTCGCTTTATTAACAGACACTCGCAGCCGTTTATTTCTAAATTCTCACTATTAGCCGTTAACTATGTCCAGTAACTCTTATGCTTGTCCTGCCACTTTTATCCCGCCCTCTGAGCTATTGCCTTGGCTCAATGCCGAAGGTTCTCTAACTGCCGTATTAGAAAAAAGAGCAGGGCAGCCATTACGCGTAGAACGCAGTTTTGAGGGCTTTCGACCCTTAACGTTGCAACAAAAAAGACAACTAGGGCTACAAGGCTCAATGCTGAATCGTCCATTACTGGCGTGGATACGTGAAGTACAGTTATATGGTAATGATGAGCAGCCGTGGGTAGAAGCGCAAAGTATCTTTCCTTTATCGACTCTAAAAGGCAACGCGCGGCGGCTGCAACAGCTAAAAGGCACGCCCATCGGCTATGTTTTATTTAAACGTCGTCGCACTCTACCCAATCAGCGTTTTATCAGTCATACCGATGCTGGCTGGCAACGACAAACGCGTTATGATTGGTATGGGCGCACGCTAATGATTAGCGAAACCTTTTTGCCAGCATTCTTAGCCAATGATGCATAGCAAATTGGAGTGGCTATGAAAATGACAAGTGAAGCATGATACATAAAAGACAAATTGGCACTATTATGGAATTAACAGTTGTTTGGTAATTTAAGAATATGGTATAAATACATTCGGGTAACATTTTTATACTTTTCTTAACATCAGGAACTTCTTATGAGTTTATTAAAGCCGTTGCTATCTGTATCGTCAAAATCCATGGTCTTGCTAGCGGTCAGCACGTCATTGCTTGCTTTATCTGTTAACGCAAACGCTGGTTTTTTGGATAGTATTTATGAGGTGCAAAACACCATCAGCTCAATTGGTAGAACGGCCGATACCATCAGAGGTAGCAAACAAGCGGTGTCTGACTTAGGCGAAGAAGTAGGCTTTACAGAAACGGTGGCTCAAAACACTCAGAGCAATACGGGAAAGCTGGTTTCTGGTTCTATATTGTCTGGCAAATTACAAAGTACCAAACTGCATTCACAGGCCAATAAAGCTTCAAACCCAATCGCTATCTTATCTCAGCAAGAAATTATGATTTACATGGGCACTGAACAAAATGGCTACTATCATGTACAAAGTGATAAAGGTGAAGGTTGGGTTTCTAAGCCATTGGTCAGCATCCAATAGTTCATTAGCGCCATGCTTTAATTAAATGCATATGACTGTAGATTAAAAAATAGATTTGAAAACAGTCATCTTCAGGTGGCTGTTTTTTGAGTTATAGACAGCTTTCTATTGATTTAGAGCGGGTAAATCCTTTATTTTATTGGCTATTTATCTGTGTTATATGGTCATTTAATTCACTCATCTTAAGGTGAGATTTTTTGCGCTCGCAGCATGAAATTTCATGTTACACTTAGTCTAAAGCGATGATAGCGATACCCACTCGTATCTTATTTATTGCCGAACTGGATAAGCCAATGACAGACCGATTTCCTCGCTTACTCCTATTAATCTTCGCTAATACAGCCAATCTAAAATAACTCTAATACTGGTAAACTACGCACAAAAGTGCCAATGTACTTTAAGCGATGTTGGCGCAGTAATGGTTTTATTGCGGGTAGGCTATAGCTTATTTTCAATGACGTTTTTTAATAACGTCTTTTAACGAAAGTCACTACCTAGGACATCACTATGTTTAAAGATATTTCTATCAAAGAGTTTGATCCAGTACTTGCTGAAGCGATGGCTGCAGAAAGCATTCGTCAAGAAAATCATATCGAATTGATTGCTTCTGAAAACTACTGCTCACAAGCAGTGATGGAAGCGCAAGGTACTGACCTTACTAACAAGTACGCAGAAGGCTATCCTGGCAAGCGTTACTATGGTGGTTGTGAGCATGTTGATGTCGTTGAACAATTGGCCATTGATCGTGCAAAAGAATTGTTCGGTGCAGAGTATGTGAACGTTCAACCACATTCTGGTAGCCAAGCAAACTCTGCGGTATTTTTAGCATTGCTAGAAGCAAATGACACGGTATTGGGCATGAGCCTAGACGCTGGTGGTCACTTAACGCATGGCGCACACATCAACTTCTCAGGTCTGAACTACAATGCCGTACAGTACGGATTGGTAGATGGTACTGGTCTTATTGATTATGACCAAGTAGAGAGTTTAGCGCGTGAGCACAAGCCAAAAATGATTATTGCTGGTTTTTCAGCGTATTCACAAGTGGTCGATTGGGCACGTTTCCGCGAAATCGCTGATGAAGTCGGCGCTTACTTATTGGTCGATATGGCGCACGTCGCTGGTCTTATCGCTGGTGGTGTTTACCCAAGCCCAGTACCGTTCGCTGATGTCGTGACGACCACCACGCACAAAACCCTACGTGGCCCACGTTCAGGTATGATTTTGGCTCGTGATGAAGTGCTTGCTAAGAAACTAAACTCAGCCGTATTCCCGGGCAACCAAGGTGGCCCGTTGATGCATGTCATTGCGGCAAAAGCAGTTTGCTTTAAAGAAGCGTTAGAAGACAACTTCAAAACCTATCAGCAGCAAGTCGTGAAAAATGCACAAGCAATGGCAAAAGTCATCCAAGAGCGTGGCTATGAAATCATCTCTGGTGGTACTGAAAATCATCTCATGCTGATCAGCTTGGTTAAGCAAGAAATGACGGGTAAAGAAGCCGATAAATGGCTTGGCGAAGCTCACATCACTGTGAACAAAAACGCTGTACCAAACGATCCAAAATCACCATTCGTGACGTCTGGTATTCGTATCGGTACACCAGCCATCACTACTCGCGGCTTCAACGAAGCGCAAGCGGGTGATTTGGCAGGTTGGATTTGTGATGTACTAGACAGCCGTGGTGATGAAGCGGTTGCTACTGAAGTACGTGGTAAAGTAGAGGCGATCTGTGCAGAATTGCCAGTCTATGCTAAGAATCAGTAAACTTTAGAATGGTAATAAAAAAAACCGCTAAGCTTTTGCTTAGCGGTTTTTTTGTTATTACTCTCTACAAGTCTTAGATCATGTAACGCAAACCTGTGTTGATATTGTCATTTAGCTCTTTTAATTATATTTAAGTCTGTCATTTATAGTAAAAAATACTACCGACATTTTTCGATAATTATAG
Organism: Psychrobacter glaciei; assembly: GCF_014652895.1. Lineage (GTDB taxonomy): Bacteria > Pseudomonadota > Gammaproteobacteria > Pseudomonadales > Moraxellaceae > Psychrobacter > Psychrobacter glaciei. The sequence goes on along the minus strand of NZ_BMZR01000002.1, from coordinate 149,128 downwards.
TGAGCTTGACTGAGTTCGGCTATCAGCTTTAAAGCGCTAAGTTGATGTTTAATTGAGAAAAATGTGTAAATGTTTTTGTTTATACAAAAGTATTAGTATATAGTCGGCATTGAACATTTAGTAATAATACTGATACAAAGTACAATAAATAATTACACTTTGTACCAGTATCGCTGTAATTGATTAAATAATTATATAAATATGATTTTCACTAAAGGGATTTACATGAAAAAACAATATTTAGTCGCAACGATGCTATTACTTAGCACTACTTTTGCGCAAGCAGCAGAACAACAATCAGGTCTAGCAGCTTTTGGAGCAGGTCTCGATGGCTTTATGGCCAATATATTTGGTTGGTTCGTCGATCTTATTTTCTTTTCAGTACCTCTTGGCGACGTAAGCTTTCCGCTAATTGTGGGTTGGTTATTAGTTGCCGCATTAGTCTTTACCTTCTATTTTGGCTTTATTCAGTTTCGTCAAGTAGGGTTGTCTCTTGATATTGTCAGAGGCAAATATACTGATCCAAACCCTGCTGTCAAAGAAGAAGGCGAGGTCAGCCATTTTCAAGCACTAGCCACTGCTTTGTCAGGTACGGTTGGTCTTGGTAATATTGCAGGTGTGGGTGCGGCACTTGCTATTGGTGGACCTGGTGCTACCTTTTGGATGATTATAGTTGGTCTGTTCGGTATGGCTTCCAAGTTTGTAGAGTGTACGTTAGGTGTCAAATACCGTACGATCCTGCCTTCTGGTGCCGTATCAGGTGGACCTATGTACTACCTAAGTCGCGGTATGGCTGAACGTGGTATGGGTGGATTGGGTAAGGTATTAGCCGTCGGTTTTGCCCTTATGTGTATATTGGCTGCGTTTGGCGCTGGTAACATGTTTCAGGGTAACCAAGCCTTTGCAGTCATGAGTTCTACTTTTAGCATTCCTGCTGATTACAGTTTATTTTTCGGTATTGGCTTAGCTATTTTAGTCGGTTCAGTCATTCTTGGTGGTATGCCTCGCATAGCAACCGTTACCGAAAAAGTCGTACCTTTTATGGCTTTGTTGTATATCACAATGGGTGTCATCGTACTGGTTGCAAACTTTAATCATATCGGCGCCGCATTTGGCGAGATTTTCACTGGTGCTTTCACTGGTGCTGGCGTGGCTGGTGGTTTTATTGGGGCATTAATCCAAGGCTTGAAACGTGCGACTTTTTCTAACGAAGCAGGTATTGGTTCAGCCGCTATTGCTCACTCAGCGGTAAAAACGAATGAACCTGCTACTGAAGGTTTAGTAGCGCTGTTAGAGCCTTTCATTGATACGGTTGTTATCTGTACTATGACGGCGTTGGTTATTACTATATCTGGCGTGAATACAGCAGCAAATCTACAAACTCAAGCGCTCACTGGTGTGGATCTAACCCGTGCTGCCTTCATGGAAACAGCACCAATTTTCCAGTACTTCCTAGCCGTAGCTGTGGTATTGTTCGCCTTTTCAACAATGATTTCATGGTCATATTATGGTCTAAAAGCTTGGACTTACCTCTTCGGTGAAGGTAAAGTTGGCGAGGTGATATATAAACTCATCTTTCTTATCTTCGTCGTTATCGGTACCATTATACAATTCAGCTTTGTTATTGACTTCTCAGATGCAGCCATCTTCGCGATGTCTATCTTTAACATCATCGGTCTATACTTCTTGATGCCAATTGTGAAAAAAGAGGTTAATTCCTTTGTTGCTCGTGTGAAGAGTGGTGAAATTAAAAAGTTTAAATAATGGGTTTGATGGAACATTCTATTATAACTTGATAATTAAAAAAGCCCGCTAAGATTAGTCTTGGCGGGCTTTTCGATGTCTGACATTCGTTATTTGCTAGATAGTTATTAAATTTTGCTCTGTGACAGCATCAGCCTACATAAACGGTAACTTCGTAAATATCTGCAATACCGTGGCATTGACAATATCAACAAAGAAAGCACCAACCATTGGCACAATCAAAAAGGCCTTGGGCGAAGGCAGATAGCGGTCAGTTACTGCTTGCATATTGGCAATCGCTGTTGGGGTTGCACCCATACCAAAACCGCAATGTCCCGCTGACAAAACAGCCGCATCATAGTTTTTACCCATGACTTTAAAGGTAATAAAATAGACATAAATAATCATGATGACTGTCTGCACCAACAAGATAATCAATACAGGGCCGGCTAGATCAGTCAATTGCCATAGCTTCAAAGACAGCAGCGCCATGGCTAAAAATAGACTCAAAGAGGCGTTACCGAACACGTCAATCGAACGGTCAAACATATCAAAATTGAAGACCATCGTTAGTACATTTCGAATGATAACGCCGCCTGCCAGTGCCCAAACGAAGGTTGGCAACTCAAACCATGTGCCCTCTGCTACCAGTGTCATCACTTCTGCAAAAGCCAATGCCGCAGCAAAGAGCGCTAATGTTTCGATAGTAGAAGACGCAGTGATAAAGCGCATGCTATCTGGTCTCTCAAAGATTTCTTTATCACTGTGCGCGTTATCCTCGTCATGCTTGGTACTATATAACGACTGTGCGCCCGCGACTTTTTCAATATCACTAGGGTGTGGGTTGGCAGGTGCGGGCTTTAGTCCAAGTCGATTAATTAAACGACGGGCAACAGGGCCACCGACGATACCACCTGCGACCAAACCATAAGTAGCAACAGCAATACCAAGCGTTGTGGCGCCGACCACGCCGTAGTCTTCTTCTAAAGTAATGCCCCAAGCACCTGCCGTACCATGCCCACCAGTCAAGGCGATAGAGCCGGTGACTAGACCGAGCAGAGGATCAAGCCCCAAGGCACTTGCCATTGCCACGCCAACGATATCTTGTAAAATGATGAAGACGGAGACTACGACAGTGAAAATTAATAAGGGTGTACCACCGGCTTTTAGCCTGCCAAAATCAGCACTTAAGCCAATAGATGCAAAGAACATCAGCATGGTCGCCGTCTGTAATCCTTGGTGAAAATTAAAACTATACCCCCAAACCATATTGAGAATATAGACGATAATAGCAGCGACCAAACCACCGGCAACCGGTTCGGGAATATTAAAATCTTCTAAAAACTTGACTCTCTTCACCAAAAATCGGCCAAGTAGCAGCACCAAGGTGGCTAATATCAATGTGTAATAACCGTTTAAGGTAATCTCCATAGGTTAATCCTTTCTATAAAATAAATTAACCTGAATTCGGGATAAATATGGCTTTATCTCGAATTCAGGTTTCTATGATTACGACTAATTATCGGTGACTATCAGCTACGCTCAGTGATTAGACTTCGTCCTCAGACGGCACAATGAGCCACAGTTGTGGTTTGCCAAATTCTCTATAGGCATCCTCAATGATGCTCTTAAAGACATTGAAATCTTCGGTATTAATCCTTTTTATCACCGTCAAATCAAGCGTTAAATGCACCACCTCGCTATCTATCAAGCAGTCCCACGCGCTGTCCCAGTTGTGCGAAAAATAACTGGGGAAGTCACAGGCGCGGGCTAGACTCGTCAATAGCGTGGTTTTATCCAGTGCGTCACCCACGGGTATGGTAACAGCCTCAATAGGAATGACCGCATGTAGTGCTGTACCGTTTTGGTTAATGTGGTTTTGATTAACATAGTGGATGGCTTCACTCATCTTAATTGACCTCCAATTTTCTAAAGCTCTCATAATGGTCGACCGTCAAGTAATAAACGGTAGGTGGATAGCCTCCGGTAACGATACGCCGCGCGCCGCGATGTGACACATTAGGGGTAGGTACGGTATATTCACGGTAATAGCCTTGCGACTGCGCGGGTAATCTGCCCTCACGATTATAAAACGTCGTGCCATCTTTATTTGGATAAGGAAAAGGCCCGCCTTGCTGAATGAGTGCTACCGTCCTAGCTATCTGAGCATCACCCGTTACACCAGAGTTGGTTGCTGGGCTTGAGCTTTTAGATGCCGATATCGTCGTCGACTCAACACCATCAGCAAAGAAAGTAGATTTTAAGTCACCAAAGAAATAAAACGCGACGGCGATAATAGCGATGAGGCTAAATAGGGTAGAGCCTAAGCTTCTCTTATTTTGACTACTGTTTTGACTACTGCGATTTGAGACGCGACTGCTGTGCTGGCTATTTCGTTTGGCATTATTAGGTATGTGCTTGGGCACATTTGACGCAGTGTCATTGTCAGTGTCTGGTTCAATGCTCAGTGAAGATGACGTGACTTCAGTGGCTCGTAATTGGTCTTTATCATTACGTACACTATTGAAATAGACGCTTTGACCGACGGTTATCGGCTGTGACAATCGAACTTTACTGACATGAAAAAACACATCCTCATTTTGATCGTCCACATCGATAAAGCCATAGCCTTTATCTTGGTTCCAGTGCTTAATCTTGCCACTTTGCATGGGTCAGTTTTCCTATAGATTATTTGTATACAAAATAACGGGTATGCAGCATATATAACATATTGTCATTCATAAAAAAACGCCAGCAATTAAGCTGACGTTTTTTTGGATTATACGTTAAGTTAAACGGTAGATGATAGGGTGGGACGCCATAAGCTAAGCGCGTGTCTCACCATGACCATAAACGATCCATTTTTGTGAAGTCAGACCTTCGAGACCCACAGGACCGCGCGCATGGATTTTATCCGTTGAGATACCAATCTCAGCACCTAGACCATATTCGAAACCATCAGCAAAGCGGCTAGAGGCGTTAATCATGACGCTGGCAGAATCGACTTCACGGATGAAGCGTTGCGACTTGGTATAGTTATCAGTAATGATGACATCGGTATGATGGCTGCCATGGGTATTGATATGTTCGATGGCTTCGTCGATACCTGACAAGACTTTTACCGCCAAGATAGGGGCTAAATATTCGGTATCCCAGTCTTCAGCAGTTGCGGCAGATAGATGACCCTTGAGCGCAGCATTGTCATTCAAGATGGCTTGCGACTTGTCATCGAGCCGCAGTTGCATGGCATCATCGGCTTGAATGATGGCTTCAGCAATTTTTGGTAATAACTCACCCGCGACTGATTCATCGACCAATAGTGTCTCCATGGTATTACAAGTGCCATAGCGATGCGTTTTGGCATTGACGCTGACTTTGATAGCAATCTCAGGATCGGCATCACTGTCAATAAAGGTGTGGCAGTTACCGTCTAAATGCTTAATCACAGGGACTTTGGCATCACGGCTGATACGCTCAATCAAACCTTTACCGCCGCGTGGGACGATGACATCAACATAATCAGTCATCGTAATCAGCTCGCCGACAGCAGCGCGATCAGTCGTTTGCAATACCTGCACACTGTGCTCAGACAGTCCGACTTTTTTTAGACCTTCTAAGATACATTTGGCGATTGCTTGATTGGATTCAAAAGCTTCAGAGCCACCGCGCAAGATAATCGCATTGCCTGATTTTAAGGCTAAAGAGGCGGCTTCTAGTGTTACGTTAGGACGCGACTCATAAATCATACCGACCACGCCGAGTGGTACTCGCATTTTGCCCAAATGAATACCCGATGGTTGGTAAGTCATGTCGGTGACTTCGCCGATAGGATCAGGTAGCGCCGATACGTCTTTTAGACCTTGTAACATACCATCGAAGCGCGCATCGTTTAGCTCTAGACGGTCAAGTAGGGCGGCGTCTAAGTCGTTCTTTCGACCGTTATCCATATCGATTTTATTGGCAGACAAAATATCTTTTTTCGCCTCTAGCAATACGTCATAGATTGACATAAGGGCGGTGTTTTTGTCGCTCGTATTGGCTGCTGCAAGGGCACGTGATGCCGCGCGTGCTTGCTTACCAACAGATTGCATATAGGTGGTAACGTCTGTGATGTTTGATTGAGTCATAAATTTTTCCTTATAGTGATACATGTTCTAAATAGATAAAAGCGCCTAAAGAGGCGAAAATTTAGCAAAAAAAGCAGCTTTGGATGCCCATATGGCATTATGCTATTTAACATAGAGGAGATTGAGGCGATAGTAAAGATGATTTTGTGAACAGAGCCCGCTTTACAAAGCGCTTATGAGGACTTATCTGGTGCTGTTTTGTTCGTCTTATTCTGCGTTTCTTATTGGATAACTGTTATCAATACACTACTCTATCTTTACGTGTCTTTAACAGAAATGTGCTGTAAATACTAAGGTAGCCGTGATGTATCGTCAGTATAGTAAGCACTAAGACAGTAACGCTATCGATAGATAGTGTTGAATCAAAAGACCATAGATAATGGAGAATTGACATGGCTACTAAACAATATGCATATAAAAGCTGGCTGACAGTTGGGCTGGTCGCAGGGGCACTGGCGTTAAGTGCTTGCGGCAAAAAAGATGAGTCACCAATGGAAACTGAACCGGCAGTAGATGCACAAACAGCAGTAGAGGAGAGCGCGACTGTAAGTAGCTCTGACGATATTGCCATTGCAAGTGCCGATGATGGCATGGCTGTTGGTGCAAATGATGATGTGGCAGTAGCAACCGCAGATGATGCAGAAGTATTGGATGGTACTGAAAGCTCAGAGCATGTTTCAACGTACTAATCGCAGGCTATCGATAAATACTATTAATAAACACTATCAATAAACACTATTTAAGATGCGAGGTTACCATCAGATAAAACAACGCCTAGTACACTAAAGTGATAAAATAAAGCTCAGCACCTAAATGCGGTTTGGGCTTTTTTTGTGCCAGCAGTCGATTGGACGATTCATGAGCTAATGCTGCGCAAAGTTTGCGTTTTCTCTGCATTATAGGAGACAATACCTCTCTTATGGTGTCTTAGCCATCGCGCTATCCTATTAAGGTGGTATGTAAGGCATTGCTTTATACTCTATACGATGCTGTTTTTTATTTTCGTTCTCACTCATATATATTGGAAGCCTGCTGAACCATGCTTGATACTGCAAAAAACCCGACTCGTCCTATCGCCTTAGATCTACAAGACGTCCATAAAAGCTATGGCTCATTGGCAGTGCTAAAAGGGGTATCGCTCACTGCCTATGATGGTGATGTGATCTCTATTTTGGGCTCTTCTGGCTCTGGAAAATCCACCTTATTGCGCTGTATTAATTTGCTTGAAAAGCCCAATCAAGGTCGCATTATCATCGGTAATGAAGAGCTGATGTTAAAGCCTGGCAAATCAGGTGAGCTACAAGCCTCAGATATCAAGCAACTGGAGAGTTTGCGTGCGCGTGTGGGCTTCGTCTTTCAGAACTTCAACTTGTGGCCGCACAAAACGATTTTGCAAAACATCATCGAAGGGCCAACGCAAGTTTTAAAGATTAAAAAAGATCAAGCGATCAGTGATGCCGAGCAGCTGCTTGATAAAGTGGGTTTACTTGACAAAAAAGATGCTTACCCTGCCAATCTATCTGGTGGTCAGCGTCAACGTGTCGCCATTGCCCGTGCCCTTGCTATGCAGCCACGGGTATTGTTATTTGATGAGCCAACGTCCGCCTTAGACCCTGAGCTAGTGAATGAAGTGCTGGCAGTCATGCGTGAGTTAGCAGAAGAAGGGCGCACGATGCTGATCGTCACGCATGAGATGCGTTTTGCCCGCGAAGTGTCTAGCCAAGTCGTATTCTTACATCAAGGAGTCGTTGAAGAGATGGGTACGCCCGAACAAATTTTTGACAATCCTACCTCTGAGCGTGTCAAAGACTTTATGGCATCGCATCGTCAAAACAGTTAGCCGCTTATTGTGGACTATCTTTTATGACATATCGCTCATGCCACTCAACTTTCTGATTGGTAATTGTCGTTAGCTATTTATTACCCAATAATAACAGTCGGTATGCAAAACGTTTGTTTTTGATATTTTACTCAGGTATTATCAAAAGGCTTACAGGCGGTCAATAATGACGGCTGCTTGTATCTTCTGCTATCTATATTTCTTGTCTGGCAGGGAAGTCAGAGAACAAAATATCAGAGCCCTACATTAAAACCCATTAGAATTTAAGGAATGTATGATGTCTAATTCTCGCCTATAAAACCCATTAGAATTTAAGGAATGTATGATGTCTAATTCTCGCCTATTATGGTCATCGATGACCGTCACTGCAGCATTAATGCTGAGTGCTTGTAGTCAGCCTGCCGATGAAACAGCTGGTGCCAACGCTGATGCACCCGCGGCAGAAACGGCTGGCAAGACCATTCGTATCGCAACTGAAGGCGCTTACCCTCCTTTTAACTATACCAATGCCGATGGCACGTTGGCAGGTTTTGATATCGACGTTGCTAATGCCTTATGTGACCAAATGCAGGCCAAATGCGAAATCGTTGCCCAAGATTGGGACGGTATTATTCCGGGGCTATTGGCACAAAAATATGATGCTGTGGTCGCTGGTATGTCTATCACTGCTGAGCGTCAAGAAAAAGTTGATTTCAGTGAGCCTTACTTCGCCAATACCATGGTATGGCTGACCGATACCAAAGGCAGCTTTGATCCTACTTCGATCAAAAGCCTAACGCTTGGCGGTCAACGCTCAACGACGCCTGGTGCGTATCTACAAGATAATTATGAAGGCAAAGATGGCAACACCGTTAAGCTTTATGATAATTATGACAATGCCTATTTGGATCTAAAATCTGGACGTAGTGACGCAGTATTGGCTGAAAAAGTCTCAGCCAAATCATGGTTAGCAGACAATCCAGAAGGTTTCGGTGTTGTTGGTGACGAAATTGACAATGACGATAATATTGCCATTGCCGTCCGTAAGGACGACCCACTCAGAGACGACTTCAACAAAGCGCTTAGCGAAATCCGTAGTAACGGTGAGCTGGCACGTCTTGAGCAAATCAACTTCGGTCAGTAAGCGTTGATAAATGAGCTTGCAAGAAAGTGCGTTGATTAATCAGTATCGATCAACGAGTAGTGGGTTAATACACGGCTGGTAACTATATTAAGGAACAATAGGTATGACAATTTCAATGACATCATCAATGACTAAGAAAGCTTTGTGGCTTGCGCCGCTAAGCGCAGCAATGCTAATGCTGGCGGGGTGTAATAATAGCTCAGCACCAGCAGACAGTGCCGAAGCGGATGCAGCGAGCGATACGCCTTTGAATATCAAAATTGCGACCGAATCAAGCTATAAGCCTTTTAGCTACACAGATGCCGATGGCAAACTGATTGGCTATGAGATTGAGTTGGTTGACGCATTATGTGCACAAATGAAAGCAGAATGTGAAGTTATCTCGCAAGATTGGGATGGTCTGATTCCAGGACTGAACGCACAGAAGTTTGATGCAACCATCGCTGGTATGTCAATCACCCCTGAACGCAAAGAAGTCGTAGAATTTAGCGACCCTTATTTTCACAGTGGTATCATCTTAATCGGTAAAAAAGGTGATGATATCAGCGTAGAAGGTCTCGAAGGTCAGCCAGTCGCTTCACAGCGTTCAACGGTTGCCTCGCAATATCTACAAGATGAACATGACAATGCTGATATCAAGCTTTATGACACTCAAGACAATGCCTATCTGGATCTGACCTCAGGTCGTGTGCGCGCGATGATGTCGGATAAAGTAACGGGTATCGACTGGTTAAAAACTGAAGCAGGTAAAGACTACGAAGTCAAAGGCCAAGAAATCAGCACCAACGATGATGCCATGGGTATTGCCTTCCGTAAAGGCGATCCATTAGTCGCCAAGTTTAATGCAGCGTTGGCCGAGCTAAAAGCCAATGGCACCTATGATCAAATCACTGGCAGTTATTTTGGCACCAGCACTACGGCTGCCGCGCAAAAAGCGACTGCTATTGGCAGTGTTGAGCAAGTAGTCGTTGTTGACGAAGGCAATGTCGATGCCAATGCGATGATTGCTGAAGAAGAGCAAACAGAAGCCGCGACCAACTAATACGAGGCTTGCCTGTATCAGGCAAGCATTGTTTTACGAAGTTGTTTTTCTAATATAAAAATCAAGGATGATCATGAGCAACTATCTTGTTCCAGCCAGCAGTATGACTTGTGCCCCAGTCAAAAAACTGGTAACGACCAGCCGCTGGTCAATGTCGCTACTGGGCATGGTATCGGTCTTTATGTTAGCGGGTTGTAGCAATAGTCAAGATAGTGCTGACGATAGCAGTTCAGAAGCTACCGAGGCCACCGCTGCTGATACAAAAGAAGTATTACGTATTGGTACTGAAGGCGCGTATGCCCCTTTTAACTATACCAATGCAGATGGCACACTGGGTGGTTTCGATGTAGATATAGCAAATGCTATCTGCGACGATATGAAAGTCACTTGCGAGATTGTCGCTCAAGATTGGGATGGTATTATTCCTGGCCTCAAGGCTGGTAAATATGATGCCATCGTCGCGGCGATGTCGGTGACACCTGAACGCGAGCAGCAAGTGAGTTTTACGGATTCTTATTTTAGCAATGCCTTGGTTTTTTTGGCTAAAAAAGACAGTAGCTTTAATCCAAGCAATAGCGATGATATCAATGCGCACTCTATTGCCGCGCAGCGCTCGACTATCTCATCACAGTGGTTAGAGGATACCTATCCAAAAGCCAATATGAAGCTCTATGATACCTTGAGTAATGCGTTCTTAGACTTAGGTTCAGGTCGCGTCGATGCGATGATATCTGACAAACTGCCAGCCATAGAATGGCTCAGCTCACCATCAGGCAGTAACTATGTGCTAAAAGGTGAAGAGATTGATATCAATGATAATTTTGCCATAGCCGTACGCCCAGGCGATCCGCTACAAGCGAAATTCAATGAATCATTAGCCAATCTAAAAGCCAATGGTACTTACGACAAAATCAATCAAAAATACTTTACTGTATCAGCCGCCAGCACCAGTGCAGCGACAGTAGAAAACACTGAGCAACCAGCAGCAGATAGCACAGCGCAATAACCATTTGCTATCATGGTGCTATTCGCTATTGCAGTATGAATAACGAGGACATCGCCATCATGGCAATGTCCTTTTTTATTTGCTGGCGAAGTGCCTTATGTTTTTTATACCGTTATTTGAGTGTTATTAAGACCTCCTGTTGTTTAAATGGTTATCGACTGTCAACTTTGGTCAAATCTCGCTTATTTTTCTTCTTCTTGCAGGGATAAGTAGCTATTTAGAGCGCGCTTTTACGTGTCAGTATTAACATAGCGTCCAGCGAGTATGATAAAATCAGCGCTCATTTTTACTGTGTCAATTACCGCGTCTATAATCGTGTAAATATTTTTTTTGTGCTATTAACTAGGTTGTCCGTATCAATTTGATATAAGATACGGTTTTAGGCCGCGCTCAGCTATTGATGCTGATCCTTTTAACTCATATTTTGCTAACATTGCTAATATAAAGAGACTGAGTGGATAATTGTGTTTGATTTACAAGGATTTGGTGCGCTTTTATTAAGCGGCGCTACCGTCACCATACAACTTGCCATGACCAGTTTGGTCATCGGTATGTTTTTTGGTCTGCTCGGTGCCACAGCGAAGCTGTCGAATATTTGGCTGCTACGTAAGCTTGCGACTGTCTATACCGCCACGATGCGCGGGATTCCTGAACTACTTTTGGTACTGTTTATCTATTATGGCGGTTCTATACTGCTGATGAGCATTCTCAAAAAGTTCGGCTATAACGACTATGTCGAGATTAGTGCGTTTTGGGGCGGTGTCATGGCATTGTCGATTGCTTTTGGTGCTTATGCGACTGAAATTTTTCGCATGTCGATTCAAGAGATTCCGATAGGGCAACGTGAAGCGGCGCAAGCGATTGGCATGCGTCCTTTTCAGACTTTTTATCGCATTACTTTGCCGCAAGTCTGGCAAATTGCTTTGCCAGGATTGGGCAATTTGTTTTTGGTGTTGCTTAAAGACACGGCATTGGTATCGGTGGTTGGTCTCAAAGATATCATGTATCAGTCCTCGCGCGCAGCGCAGTCAACACAGCAGCCGTTTACTTTTTATATGGCGGCGGCGATTATCTATTTGGGTTTAACCATGCTGATTACGGGCTTTATGATGTGGCTTGAATGGCGTGCCAATCCAGCGGCGCGCTATGCCAAAAAGCTGAGCCGTCAATCCGTTCAACGTCAATCGACCATAGGGTAGAGGAGAGATACTATGGATTGGAATTGGCAGGTTATTTTTGAGCATATCCCTGACTTACTAGGCGGCGCGGTTTTGACCGTTCAACTAGTGATAATATCAGGTGTTATCGGGCTGCTCTTTGGTTTGGTTTTAGCTTTGTTAAGACTGTCTAAAAGCTGGGTGGTACAGATAATTCCTTTTCTGTATATTTTCTTTTTCCGTGGCACACCGCTGCTGGTGCAGATATTTTTGATTTATTATGGTCTTGGTCAGTTCGAAGCGGTACGTGATTCGTTCTTATGGGAGCCGGTACTGAGCAAAGCCTATTGGTGCGCTATTATTGCCTTTACGCTCAACACCAGTGCCTATTTGGCAGAAATCATTCGCGGTGCGATTCAAAACATTCCTATTGGTGAGCTAGAAGCGGCCGATGCGATTGGCATGTCAAAATGGCAAAAACTGACACGTGTTACCCTGCCGCGTGCTTTTGGTATTGTGATTCCAGCCTACAGTAACGAAGTTATCTTTATGCTAAAGGGTAGTGCGCTTGCATCCACCATTGCCTTGATGGATATCACGGGTGTTGCTCGTACGATTAGTGCGCGTACTTATACCTTAATGGAGTTGTTCTTTGCGGCTGGTATCGTCTATTTGTTATTGTCATGGGTGATCTTATTTAGCTTTAGACTGTTTGAAAAAAGAATGAACCGTCATGCCAGCTATGTGCCACCAGATGTGATGACCAATACGATTCCTTAGTTATTTGTCCAGATGGCTTATTATTGAAACGATTTAACGCTAACGTTATGCTAGATAGTGCTGAATTTGCTAATACAATCTGATAATTTTGCTGTGAGAGCCTGGGGCGTGTCCTCATTTTAAAAATGGGCTAAAAATGAGATAAGTTGCCGTCAAACGAGGAAAATAGCGCAAATAATATCGTGATATTAATCAGCTATTTGACGATGTTTGACAAACTTTAGCCATTTTTAGCCCATTTAGATACAATCACTTGAATTGAGGAACCGCCCTATTATGAGCCAATCACCACATATGTCTTTAGTCAATGCCATTGCCGCAAGTGTCAATGATGATGACAGCGCTGAGAATGCCAATCAGAGCTTACGCGCGCCCATCGGAAAGGTCGTCTGCGTTGGTCGTAACTACGCCGCTCATGCTCACGAATTGGGCAACGAAGTGCCAGCCGCGCCCATGCTATTTATGAAGCCAGCCTCTGCGGTGGTTTCTATTCGTCAAGGCGTTATCCGCCCAAATCCAGAAGTATTTGGCGATACGCATTATGAAGCGGAACTATGTGTTCAGCTATCGGCAGACCTATCAGCCGCGACGATTGAGCAAGCACAGCAAGCGATCGGCGGGGTGACATTGGGACTGGATTTGACCTTGCGTGACTTGCAAACTGAGCTAAAAGAAAAAGGTCATCCATGGGAGCGTGCCAAGTGTTTCGACGGTGCTTGTGTACTCGCCGACTGGATCGATCCGCAAGCGTTCGGTGATTTTACTGAGGTGCATTATCAGTTGACCATTAATGATACGCTGAAGCAAGACGGCGATAGCGCTTTGATGTTGTTTCCAGTTTATGAATTATTGGCAAATATCAGTCATGCCTTTAGCTTACAAGCAGGCGATGTGATTATGACAGGTACGCCAAGTGGCGTTGGCATATTGCACGCAGGCGATAAGCTCATGCTAAAATTGGACGCGCATGAATGGCAGGCGCAAGTGCAATAAACTTGCTAAGATTAGTATCAAGTATCAAGTATCAAAAATCCCAAGTTAACGCTTGGGATTTTTTGTTTTATCTGTTGCCGTAAAATTTTATCATCAGAAAGCTTGTCATCAAATTGTCATCTAGCTTTCAACGTACTGTCATAAATGCTCAGTAGACTTAAGTGTAATTCGTATTGTTGTGGCGGACAAAATACAGCCGCAACGAGCTTTTTTACGCCAATCCAGCCTAACAGCAAGGTGACTGATAATGACAGTATTGAATAATAAGCAACTGCTTGCCCACGAAGTCGTTGAGGACTCTAACCCTAGCGATAATATCGACTTTCAAACCATTATTAGCCGCCGCTTGAACCGCCGCAGTATTTTAAAAGGTGGCACAGGATTGACGGCAGCCGCTTTTTTTGGCGCGTTACCGTTGGTCGGCTGTAGTGACGATGATGACGATAATACTGTCAATAATAGCGCAGGCAACAATGCTGCTATTCCTGCACAGGGTGATCTCAAGCGTCCGGAAGCTTTGAAGTTTACCGCAGTGGCACACTCCACTGCCGAAACGATGAGCGTCGCTGAAGGCTACAAAGCGGAGATGATATTGCCACTGGGTACACCACTGATTTCTGGTATCGATGAGTGGAAAGACAATCGTGAGCAGTCTGCCGAGTCGTTCGAATGGCGCATGGGTGACAACCATGATGGCATGTGGTTCTTTGGTAAGAAAGGCGGTGCGTATGATGCTAAAGCGTCAGACAATGGCCTGCTGGTCATGAATCATGAATACGTGAATAGTAACGAATTGAGTCCGTTTGGCTACTATGTGACCCAAGATGATACTGCCGCCCCGATATTTCAAAATCGTCGCCTTGCTAGCGATGTGCGCCGAGAGGTCAATTGCCATGGCGTTGCGGTGGTCGAGATGAGTAGACGTGCTGACGGTACGGGCTATGAGATGGTGGCTGATTCAAAATACAATCGCCGTATTACCAGCAGTACGACCGCGCAGTTAGCTGGTCCTGTCGCTGGTTCTGATTTGGTCAAGACCAAATTTGATCCGACAGGCCTTCAGACTCGTGGCATCAATAATAACTGCGGTGCAGGATTGTCGCCTTGGGGCACGTATCTGACCACCGAAGAGAACTTCCTAGGTGTATTTGCGCGTGGACAAGATGCCAGTCAATTGAGCGCTGGGTACAACTACGGGCGCGAACGCTACGGGGCTATGGAGAATTTTCCGGGTTGGGAGTATCTGTGGCACACACCAGAGGCCAAAGACGCCAAAATCCCTGACGAATTCTCACGTTGGGACATGACCGCTGTTGGGGCAAGCGCTGCCGATGATTACCGCAATGGTTTTAATACCTTTGGTTATATCACAGAAATCGACCCATTTGACTCAAAATCTGTACCTCAAAAACGTACCGCACTGGGGCGTTTTGCTCATGAAAACTGTGCCTATGCGCCTGTTGAGCAAGGCAAGCCCGTGGTCTTTTATATGGGTGATGATGCTCGCGGTGAATATATTTATAAGTTTGTATCCAAAGCCACATGGTCAAATTCGGATATCGGTGGCGGCCTAAAAGCTGGCGACAAGTATATGAATGAAGGCACGCTCTACGTTGCAACCTTTAATGAAAATGGTCGAGGTGAATGGAAGGCACTGATTCATGGTCAAAATGGACTGGACGCTTCTAATCGCGACCTGCCTTTCAATGGACAGGATGAGGTTTTAATCTTTGCCCGTGCTGCTGCTGACGCGCTAGGTGCAACCAAGATGGATCGACCTGAATGGGTGTCAGTCAGCCCCATGACTGGCGAGGTATACGTGACCTTGACCAATAATAAATATCGCGGCGAGCGTGACGACCAGCCCGTTTCAGCGTCCAATCCGCGCAGCTATGAAGCAGGTGGCAAAGCGCGTGGCAATGACAATGGGCATATCATCCGCTGGGCAGAAGCGGGCGGCGATCATGCGGCAACGACCTTTGAATGGGATATTTATCTGTTTGCTGCGCCTAGTGGTTTGTCCGCAGAGAATTTATCGCAGTTAAATGCCAGCAATGATTTGTCTTCGCCAGATGGCCTGTACTTTGACCCACGTGGCGTGTTGTGGATTCAGACCGATGATGGTGCTTATACCGATACCACGAACTGCATGTTACTGGCGGCGCTACCGGGCAAGGTGAGTGATGGTGCGCTGACCACCACTTCGGCTGGGCAACAAACGCCAGTCGGCATGCTTGCTAGTGATGACAATATCAAACGTTTTTTCGTTGGTCCCGAAGGCTGCGAAGTGACGGGTATTACCATGACCCCAGACTTCAAAACGTTATTTATCAATATTCAACATCCTGGCAATACATGGGGTGCTATTGCTGGCGGCAAGACGCCGCGCTCAGCTACGGTTATGATTACGCGCGAGGATGGCGATGTCATACTGGCCGAGTCATTTATATAAACAATTAACACTATATAGCAGATTTATAAAAAATTAATCAGTCTAAAAAATCCCAAGTAATGGCTTGGGATTTTTTTGTTTTATGAGATCAATGACATCATCTAAGGCCTATCTTTATAAAATTATTAAGTTATTTGCTAAGAAACGTACCCGAAAGTCAAATCATTTCCCTTCTATTTGTCTCATTTAAAGGATAGTATGTAAAACTATCCCCTTTGCTGAATGTTTCAATATTATGAATCGTCCAAATTTATCTTATGCTGATAGTGTTATCCCTGATAGCGCTTACAGTAATGCCCGCACCCGTCATGAACTTGAGGCGCATTTCGTCTCAGACGATAACATGCCGCCGCTGCACGGTGATTTGTACGAGCAAATAGATCAACTTGAAGCCATCGATGTCGATGAGCTGGTCAAATTGTTGGCAGATGATAATAATGTGACGACGCCGCGTGAGCCTGTCTCTCTGGCTGATTTTTTTGAGGGCTTAGCCCAACTGGCGACGATGGGTGTGGTTGAAGTCACTGACATCGTAGAAGCCATCCACCGTGAGGTTATTTTGCGTCCTCTAGGGCGTTTTAACGAAGGCAATGTTAACAATTGGCAACGTGGTATCACTGGACGCATCTATGGGACGATACGCCATATTATGCTGATGGTTGGTAATAATCTCGCATCAGTGCTACGCATCTATAAAAGGGCGATCGATCAAAAAAGCTCACGACCATTGCCGGATTCTTTAAAGAAATTGGTCAATGTCATCAATGGCGTCATGGGTGATCACCTCGTTAATAATGACAATGCGCTTGCTGTTCCGATGGTGCTATACGACAGAGACGGCAATCTACAACGCGAAACGCTATCAGGGCGTGTCGCTATTTTGTGCCATGGTCTATGTATGAGTCACTTAAGCTGGCAAGCTCAAGAAAATAATGACTTAGGCGCGGCCATTCATACCAGTCAGCCTGATACCACGGTTCTGTACTTGGACTACAATACAGGCAGACGTATCTCACGCAGCGGTCGTAAATTCTGTCAATTATTACAAGACTTGGTCGACAATAACCCCAATATCAGTCAGATAGATTTGATCGGTCATAGTATGGGCGGCTTGGTCTCTCGTAGCGCGCTGTTTTATGGCGAGCAAGAGCGCCTAGACTGGATAAAACGAGTGGGCAATCTCATCACGCTAGGCTCGCCGCATCATGGCGCCGTGCTGGAGCGTATCGGTAATTATGTGCAAGACATCATCGCCAAGCTGCCATTTGCAGGCTCGCTTGCCAAGCTTGGTGATATGCGTAGTGCGGGTATCATTGATCTGCGTCATGGTAGTATTCGTGATGCTGACTGGAATTCTCTAGAAGGTCGTAATGTGCTGCCGCAAGACTTTCGTCACCCTGCACGGTTGCCAAGTGGTATCAAAACCTATTTTGTCGCCAGTGCTTTGATCGAGACGCATTACGAGTCTAAAGTGACAGATTTGCTAGGGGACAGCTTGGTATCGGTCGCATCAGCGCTGGGCGAGGATGATGCCGAGCATGCTTTGTTTGTACCAGACGGTCACAAAGCAATATTTTATGGCGTCAATCATATGAACTTAATTCATAGTAGAAGGGTGCGTGAGCAAGTCGTTGAATGGTTGCTCGATAATGGACGAAGTGACTATGCTGGTAGAACGCGCATATATTCTTACCCTAGAAGTTTAGATGTGGCAGTGTAGAGGTTATTGTCTTAAATTTTTACAGCATTTGAGGTTATAAAATATACGGCGTCTCAAAAACAAAAACCCCTCAAGCATCACACTTGAGGGGTTTTTTATTTCTATAAAGGCTAATCCATAGTGATGAAAAACTTACTCAGCGAATATCGCTGCTACATCATCTTTATTGAACTTATAGACTTCACCGCAAAATCCGCAATCCATCTCAAACGTACCGTTTTGCTCTTCGACGATGTCTAAAGCCTCTGCTTCACCAATTTGTTCGATTGCCATCTCGCATTTTTCGCGCGAGCAGGTGCAACCAAATGCTAGGGGAGCAGGGTCGGGTGCGACGATGTTTTCTTCGTGATACAAGCGATATAGAATCTCGTTAGCATCCAGTGTGGTTAGCTCTTCCGCCTTGACTGTGCGTGTCAAAACGCTCAGACGCGTCCATAAATCATCATCAATACCAGCATCTTCATTTTGCTCGACTTCAGCCGTTTCTTCAGCCGTACGCGGTAGCATTTGTACCAATATACCGCCCGCTTGCAAGCCGTCAGATGCGAGGTTAATCAACGTCGGAATCTGTGCAGATTGCTTCTGATAATGTGCCAAGCAGTCTGCCAAGTTGTCATGACTACGCTCGACGATACCTTGGTACGGCTCACCACCTTCAGGCTGAATGTTGATAAACAAGACGCCTTGTCCAGTTGCGCCCAGCTCAGCAAAGGCTTCTTTGGCATGGGTCATATCATTCCAAGCTTGCACTTGCTCATCGGTCTCGCTTTTCCAGCTGGCAAGCGCACGGATGATACCGTCTTGATCGCATTCTGCCATCGCCCAATTCAGCAGGCTATCGCTGTCTGATGATTGCAACTGAATAGACAGGCGACCGTTTATTTTAACCGTACTGATAAGCAAACTCGCTGCCGTCAACATCTCGCCCAATAGGCGTTTAATGGCTTCAGGGTAGGGCTTTTGGGCAATCGTGCTCGCATAGCTGCGTGATAGGCGTACCACATCACCGCGTACAGGCGAATCTTCAATAAAAAAACGTTGGCGTACGTCGTTGTCACCATGATTGCCAGCAGTTTGGCTGTCCGTATTTGGGACTTGAGTATCTTGTGTCATAAGTCATTTATAGTATTAAGAAGTTGTTAGCTTTATGGGGATTACTGCTGATTTATCAATCACAGTTACCATACTGTTTTATCACTTACGGGTAATAGTGATCGATAAGTGCCCTTATAGACTCGTCAGATATCTGTGAACCTCTGTGGTGGTGTAATAGCTGTGAGCCATCGAGTTTTAACCAAAAAATAAATAGATTCCAAAATAACACTTCCCTCAAAAAAAAATCACCCTCTACCGTGAATTTGTTGTACAGTAACATTAAGTTGCATTGTGTTAAACAATAGCAACAACCGTACGGATGCGGGGCAGTCAGGTCAGCCAGACCTATGTCGTCCAAGCACTCATTTAATCTTGTGATAAAAGGATGTATTTCATGACCTACTCATTTTCCAAACCGTTGACTTTAGCTGTGTTAATGGCATTGGGCCTAACAGGCTGTAGCAACAGCAGCGAGACCACTACCGATGCGCCAGCAGATGATGCAGCGACGTCAGAGACTATGAACGGTACGCTACAAAAAATTAAAGATTCTGGCACTATCGTGGTCGGCTATCGTGACTCTTCTATTCCTTTTTCATATGTTGCCGATGATCCTAACCAACCTATGGGCTATGCACATGATCTAGAGATGAAAGTGGTTGAGGGTATTAAAGAAAAACTCAACATGCCAGATCTAGAAGTTCGTTATAACCTGATCACCTCACAAACTCGTATTCCTTTGGTTCAAAACGGCACGGTCGACTTCGAGTGTGGTTCAACAACCAATAATGTCGAGCGTCAAGAGCAAGTGGCTTTCTCTAATGGTTTCTTTGAGATTGGTACACGTCTATTGACCAAAGCAGACTCTGGTATCAAAGACTTTGAAGACCTAAAAGGTAAGCGACTGGTGACTACCGCTGGTACGACGTCAGAGCGTTATATTCGTCAGTACAATGACGAGAAAAAAATGGATACCGATATCATCTCTGCTAAAGATCATGGCGAAGGTTTCTTGATGTTAGAAAGTGGCCGTGCTGATGCCTTTATGATGGATGATGTATTGCTAGCAGGCGAAAAAGCCAAAGCTAAAAATCCTGATGAATGGGTTATCGTTGGTACACCGCAATCATTTGAAATTTATGGTTGTATGATGCGTAAAGACGATCCTGAATTCAAAACAGTCGTAAACGACGCGCTGAACAAAACCTTTAGCTCAGGCGAAATCAATAGCATCTATGACAAGTGGTTCCTAAACCCAATTCCACCAAAGAACGTCAACTTGAACTTTGAGATGTCAGACAACCTAAAAGCACTTATCGCCAATCCACATGATAGCGATCAGCCTAAAGTAGCAGCACAGTAGTATTTGTCCTTCAATCTAGCTTGCTTACGTGTTCAGATCGAACTTATCGCTCATCTGATACGTAAGTTTTTCAATCGCTGTTCGGAGAGACAATCATGAATTATAGCTGGAACTGGGGTGTGCTCTTTGAGCATACGGGTATTGGCAACGAGCTCTATATCCACTGGATGATTACTGGTCTTGGTTGGTTATTACTGATTGGTAGTATTGCTTGGACCATTGCTATGGTCGTCGGTACTGTCTTCGGTATTATGCGTACCTTACCTAACAAAACAGCTCGTCGCATTGGCACCGCCTATGTGACTTTTTTTCGTAATATTCCGCTGCTCGTGCAGCTATTTTTTTGGTTTTATGTGGCACCTGGTTGGTTGACGCCAGCGCTACAAGAATGGTGGTTTAGAGATCTATCGCCGAATACATCCGCGATGCTCTCAGCGAGTATTGGGCTTGGCTTATTCACAGCAGCACGTATCGTCGAGCAAGTACGTACGGGTATCGAGTCGCTACCAAAAGGACAGATAAATGCAGCGTATGCGCTAGGCTTTACTATTCCACAAGCTTACAAGCAAGTACTGCTACCACAAGCATTCCGTATTATCTTACCGCCGCTTAGCTCTGAGCTGACCAACTGTTTTAAGAACGCCTCTGTCGCCTCACTAGTTGGTGTCATGGAGCTCATCAGTCAAACCAAAACCATCAGCGAATACACACAGAATAGCCTTGAGATTTATACTTATGCGACGATTATTTACCTCGTCTTTAATCTCTCACTCATCGCTATTATGGGTCTAATCGAACGTAAATTAAGAGTACCAGGGCTTATCGCAGGGAGTCAGAAATGAGTATGATGACCGAACTTGCGACCGCTTATCCAGGCTTAATGGGTGGCATGATTACCACGCTAAAAGTCCTATTTTTGGCTATTGTCGGTGGTATCAGCTTAGGTACCGTATTGGCGCTCATGCGTTTATCAGGTATCAAAGCATTAGAGATTCCCGCTAAGCTATATGTTAATTATTTTAGATCGGTACCACTACTGTTAGTGCTACTGTGGTTCTACTTTGCCGTACCGATGATTTATTTTTGGGTGGCGGGTAAGTATTTACAACTAGATGCGGCCTTTGCCTCTTGTGTGGTCGCCTTTATGATGTTCGAAGCGGCTTACTTCTCAGAAGTCGTTCGTGCGGGTATTCAATCTATCGGTAGTGGACAGGTTAATGCGGCTAAAGCGTTAGGCATGACTTATGGGCAGACGATGCGTTTGGTGATTTTGCCACAAGCCTTTCGCAAAATGCTGCCATTGATTTTGCAGCAATGTATTATCTTATTCCAAGATACGACTTTGGTGTTCGCTATTGGTCTGACCGACTTCTTCCGAGCGGCATACGTACGTGGTGAGCTAATGGGACTATTGACGCCTTACATCTTAGGAGCTGGCGCGGTGTATTTTGTCTTGAGCTTGGCGGCTTCGGTAGGCGTACAACGCGTACAGAAAAGGTTAAGGTTTTAATAAAGGACTGTTAAGCGTTAGAGTCGATCAATGCATGGTTATCTGAACATGGTTATCTGATCTCATTTAATAGGCTCTAACTCTTTCAAAATTTAACTGCGTTAATTATTAATATATTTTGCACGACTGCAATTGGGCAAGAGTAAGAATAAGGCTAGGAGCCAATGATGAATGATGCTAAAACGTTTACAAATGACTTTGGTGGACTGGTCACAAATAGTGGTCATGCTAGCAGTGAGATGGTCGTTGAGATAGATAGCGTTAGCAAGTGGTACGGCGACTTTCAGGTACTGACTGACTGTACCGCTCACGTCCACAAAGGCGATGTCGTCGTGGTCTGTGGTCCATCAGGTAGCGGTAAATCAACCTTGATCAAGACCGTGAATGGGCTAGAGCCTTTTCAAAAAGGCAATATCATGGTCAACGGCATCTCTGTCGGTGATCCAAAAACCAACTTACCGAAGCTACGTAGCCGTGTCGGCATGGTGTTTCAGCATTTTGAGCTATTCCCTCACTTGACCATCATCGATAATTTAATGGTCGCACAAATTAAAGTATTGGGTCGTAAAGAGAGCGAGGCCAAGAAAAAGGCGATGGCGTATCTAGATCGCGTCGGCCTAACGGTTCAAGCCAATAAATATCCTGCGGAACTATCAGGTGGTCAACAGCAGCGAGTTGCCATTGCGCGTGCGCTTGCGATGGATCCCATAGCGATGTTGTTCGATGAGCCAACCTCAGCACTCGATCCTGAGATGATTCAAGAAGTGCTTGATGTCATGGTAGAGCTGACTCGTGATGGCATGACGATGATGTGTGTGACGCACGAAATGGGCTTTGCTAGTCAAGTAGCCAATCGTATTATCTTTATGGATGAAGGTCATATTGTAGAAAACTGTAGTAAGGATGAGTTTTTTGAAGGCGCGAAAAGTGAGCGAGCACAGCAGTTCTTGTCGAAGATTTTGAATCACTAACCATTTATGTAGCTCTTATTATGTAGCTCTATGAAATATAAAGCGTCTATTAACGAATAGGCGCTTTTTTTGTGCGTGATAACTTGATGCATCTCATGGTGATATCGATATGATTGGTTACATAAGTGAGTAGATGAGTGAATAGCTGTTTACTGATACAATAGCGGTCAATATTCTAACAACTAAAATAATCTCTTATTTATATTGGAGCTAATATGAGCGCTGAAAACTCAGAAGTATCAAACAACAGTATTGTTATCATTGGTGCAGGTTTGGCAGGTTGGCATGTGATTGATGCCATTCGTGCAAAAGATAAAGACATTCCGATTACGTTGGTAACAGCTGATAGCGGCGATCGTTACCATAAACCAATGCTGACGATGGCCATTAGCCAAAAAAAAAGTGCGGCAGACTTGGTAAGAGCCACTGGCGTTGATGCCGCAGAAGCTGCAAGTGTTAAGCTACTTGCCAATACGCAAGTAACGGATGTTGACACGACCACTCAACAGTTGCAGCTAGTCTCTGCACAGCGCTCAGATCCAGCCAACACAGATTATGCCACAATCAGTTATGGCAAGTTAGTACTAGCGATGGGTGCGCATCCTATCTTCCCAAAAAGCTTGCCAGAGGATCTAGTCTGGCATGTCAATCATATTGAGCGCTTTGGACAGTTGCAAGAAAAGCTAGCCACTGGCAGTCAACATGTTGCCATCGTCGGTGCGGGTATGGTTGGGACCGAGATTGCAGAGGACTTACTTAAAGCTGGTCATCAGGTGACACTCATTGATTTAAACGATGCGCCACTCTCACAAATGCTACCGCCAAAAGCGACTGCTCGTATCGCTCAAGCAGTGAAGTCACAAGGGATTAACTTCTTAGGAGGGTGTCAGGTATCTGGTATTACTCGTATCAGTGATAGCAGCAATGGTAGCGACAGTGACGGAAAATTACAGGTCAGTTACGAGGCGCTAGCATCAGCGACAGGCAGTACGACTGCTGAGCCAATCGAACCATTAATGGTAGATCATGTGATTGCCAGTACAGGTCTAACAGTTGATGATAAGCTGCCTGCCGCTGCTGGTGTTGAGTTCGACCGTCGTACTGGTATCGTGGCTGATGCAGCGACATTGCGTACCAATGCAGCACACATTTATGCTATCGGTGACTGTATGTCTATCAACGGTGTCGCTTGTCGTTATGTTGCGCCATTACGCGCGCAGGCTGCTACTATTGCCGATGATATCTTAGGTCATGAACACAGCGGTTATGAGCATAAGCCACCGATGATTCGCCTAAAAAATAAAGCCATCTCTGTGATGGTGACGGGTGTACCGCAAGCAACGGGTAATTGGCAAGTTAAAACAGAAAGCGACGATGAGCTGATTATGGATTTGCTTGACGACAATGAGGTTGTCAGCGCAACGGTAACGATCAAAGCACCTGTAATACCTAAAGCATAATTGTAAAAGTATTACAAATCATAGCCAGTGTTGCCATCTTAATGCAGCACTGGTTTTTTTATATCTATAGTCAGCGAACTAGTAAACCGCTACGGTGTTACCCTTCCTAGAGGTACTATATGTACAATCCGCGGTCGGCTGCCTTGTAGCTGTTTTAGATTTCTTTGACTATCTTGCTTTTTATCTCAATCATAATCGATACATACCGTATCTATATGATTGACAGTCTTTTGTTTAAGGCGCTATATTGGATAGGTATGATTTAACTATCATGTCTAGTGATAAACAATATTCAAGGAAGAATATCGTATTTACGCTAGTAGCGCATTTCTGCTTTCTACGATTATAGATAGATATGTCATAAGCAACTGTATAGTAAGACCAACACCAAATAGCAAAACGAAAGGACTCGTTATGACCCAGCTAACCAATTTCGATATTAATAATAATATTCTCAATGCTGTTCCAAAAGTTGATATAAGCGCACGCTCAGCAAATGCACCACTTACCCAAAGCCATGATAAAGGCATTGATATGCCACTGATTGAGGCGACCATTGGAGACTTCTTTGATGCGATTGTTGATAGATATTCTGAGCGTGAAGCTTTGGTGTCTCGCCATCAAAATATCCGTTGGACGTATCGCGAGCTACAGCAGAAGGTCAATCAGTTAGCGAGTGCCATGATTGAGATGGGGCTTGAGATTGGCGATCGTATCGCTATTTGGTCGCATAACAATGCTGAATGGCTGCTCATGCAATTAGCCACGGCAAAAGTCGGCGTTATCCTCGTTAATATCAATCCTGCTTATCGCACTTTTGAGCTGCAATATGCTTTGAATAAATTGGGCTGCTCGGCATTGGTATTGATGCGTCATTTCAAAAGCAGCGACTATACGCAAATGATTCGCGAGCTATGTCCTGAAATTTATCATAAAAATTATCAACAGCTTGATTTGGTTGAGATTCCAACGATTGAACGCATCATTTGGATTGATGAGCCAGAGAGTGATGAGGACTTTAATTTTATGCAAAAGTTCTCTGCTTGGATGGCAGAGGGTAATGCAAACGACCCTCGTGTAGCGGAGCGCCAAGCCCAGCTTAAGAACACCGATGCTATCAGTGTGCAGTTTACCAGTGGGACGACAGGTACGCCAAAAGGTGCCACCTTAAGCCATCGTAATATCCTCAATAATGGCTATTTTCTTGGCGAAGGAATGAAGCTGACCTGCGATGATAGGCTGTGTATTCCATTACCGCTTTATCATTGCTTTGGGATGGTGGGTGGTAATTTAGCCATTTTAACCCATGGTGGTTGCGCCGTTTATCCTAATGATGGTTTTGATCCGCTAACCGTATTGCAAACGGTCGAAGAGGAGAAATGTACCGCCTTGCTTGGTGTGCCGACGATGTTTATCGCGGAGCTTGATCATCCAGATTTTGATAGTTTTGATTTGACCAGCTTGCGTACAGGCGTCATGGGTGGCTCTAGCTGTCCGATAGAAGTCATGCGCCGTGTCATGGATAAGATGCACATGAGCGAAGTCACTATTGCGTACGGTATGACCGAAACCAGTCCAGCGTCTTGTCAGACCAGCTCACAAACCCCGCTCGAAAAAAGAGTCTCTACCGTCGGAATGGTGCTGCCAGCGCTTGAGGTCAAAATTGTCGATACTGAAACAGGCAATGTCGTCCCGATTGGCGAGACGGGCGAGCTACTCACGTATGGCTATGCAGTCATGAAAGGCTATTGGGGCAGCCGATTTAAAACACGCGACGCGATCTCTAATGGCTGGATGCATACTGGTGATTTAGCAGTGATGGACGAAGATGGCTATATCACTGTGGTTGGGCGCAGTAAAGATATGGTTATTCGTGGCGGTGAAAACATCTATCCCGTAGAAATCGAGAACTATCTCTATCGTCATCCTAAGATTCGCGATGTACAAATCGTTGGCGTTCCTGATAAAAAGTACGGTGAAGTGCTTGCAGCGTGGATTATTGAAAAAGAGCCGAACAGCTTAAGTGAAGAAGAGGTAAAGCAGTTCTGTCAGGATCATATTGCTCATTATAAAGTGCCGACCTATTTTCGCTTCGTCAATGAATATCCGATGACCGTGACTGGAAAAATTCAGAAATACAAAATCGTTGAGCAAATGATTGAAGAGTTGGGTCTAGAGTGATTTGGCATTTTGAGCAGTAGCTATTATCCAGTGTGAAAGGCTTATGCAGTGCAACTATCAAGCATTGATGCCATTAATTGCTAAAGAGGCCAACCATACTACCTATTGTATGGTTGGTTTTTTTTATGTCAAATATTTGCCATGATTCTATGCTACCTTTTACCAAGTGCAAGTATTTAATGACTAATTAAATGATACATACTGTATTGATATTGTTGACACGCTTTCATTGATGGCGTTATAGTAGCTGAATGCTATGTAAGACCTGATCAAGGAAGAAAGCTTGCCCACAGGCTATCAATAAGCACTATCTATAAATACTATAAAAAGTAAAACGAAAGGACTCGTTATGACTCAACATTCCGATTTGAATGCGACTCACGTTGATTTCGATGCTATTTTAAATAATATTCCTAGTATCAACATGGGCGCACGCTCAGCGAATGCACCGCTAACTCAAAGCTATGACAAAGGTCCTGATGTGCCGCTGATTGAAGCGACTATCGGTGATTTTTTTGATGCTATCGTATCCAAGTATCCAGAGCGCGAAGCACTGGTCGTGCGCCATCAAAACATCCGCTGGACATATCGTGAGCTACAGCAGCATGTTAATCAGCTGGCCAGTAGCATGATTGAGATGGGACTTGAGATTGGCGATCGTATCGGCATCTGGTCACACAACAATGCTGAATGGCTATTAATGCAATTGGCAACCGCGAAAGTTGGCGTCATTCTCGTCAATATCAATCCCGCCTATCGTACTTTTGAGCTGCAATATGCCCTGAATAAATTGGGCTGCTCGGCGCTTGTGCTCATGCGTCATTTCAAAAGCAGTGATTACGCCAGTTTAATCCGCGAGCTGTGCCCTGAGATTTATCATAAAGACTATACGCAGCTTGATTTGGTTGAGATTCCGACGATCGAGCGCATTATTTGGATTGATGAGCCAGACTCTGATGAAGAGTTCGGCTTTATGCAGAAGTTCTCGGCATGGATGGCGGAAGGCGATGCCAACGATCCCCGTGTTGCCGAGCGCCAGGCGCAGCTTAAAAATACGGATGCCATCAATGTACAGTTCACCAGTGGTACAACTGGTACACCAAAAGGTGCAACCTTAAGCCATCGCAATATTCTTAACAACGGTTACTTTATCGGTGAGGCTATGAATCTCACCGAAGAAGATAAGCTGTGTATTCCAGTGCCACTCTATCATTGCTTCGGTATGGTGCTTGGTAACTTAGCGATTCTCACGCATGGCGGTTGTATCGTTTATCCAAACGATGGCTTCGAGCCACTGACAGTCTTGCAAGCAGTTGAAGAAGAGAAGTGTACGGGTCTGCACGGTGTGCCAACGATGTTTATCGCTGAGCTCGACCATCCTGAGTTTGAAAACTTTGATTTATCAACTTTGCGTACTGGCATCATGGCGGGGTCTAGCTGTCCGATTGAAGTCATGCGCCGCGTCATTGATGAGATGCACATGAGCGAAGTTACCATCGCATATGGTATGACAGAGACCAGTCCCGTATCTTGCCAGACCAATGAACATACGCCGCTTGATAAGCAAGTATCGACGGTGGGGTTGGTACAGCCTGCACTTGAAGTCAAAGTAATCGATACCGCAACGGGTGAAATCGTGGCGCTGGGCGAAACAGGTGAGCTACTCACGCGTGGTTATTCAGTAATGAAAGGCTACTGGGGCAGTCGCTTTAAAACGCGCGAAGCCATCCAAGATGGCTGGATGCATACGGGTGATTTGGCAACCATGGATGAAGATGGCTATGTCAAAATCGTTGGCCGTAGTAAAGACATGGTGATTCGCGGTGGCGAAAATATCTATCCAGTAGAAATTGAAAATTACCTCTATCGTCATCCAAAGATTCGTGATGTACAAATCGTCGGAATTCCTGATAAAAAGTATGGCGAGGTATTGGCTGCATGGATTATTCCTAAGGAATCTGGCTGTTTGACTGAAGAAGAAGTACGCCAATTCTGTAGTGAGCATATTGCTCATTATAAAGTGCCAGCTTACTATCGCTTTGTCACTGAATACCCAATGACCATCACTGGCAAAATTCAGAAATATAAAATCATTGAGCAGATGAAAGAAGAGCTGGGATTATAGTTAATCTGACTATTATGTCTAATTTATTAAAAGTTATGGTCGATACCAAGTGGAATAAATACGTTATGGTATAACGCGAGACTTGTATTAATTTTTCTAGCTTGCTGTGCCTATGCCGACAGAGACTACAAAAAATTCACCCAAATCTCGCTGTATCGATTATAAATTGAACTGACTATACGAATAAGAATACGAATCCAGACTAAAATAACCAGTAGCTAGAATCATTTGCATAAAAAGCTACTTGCATCTACGTATTAAAGAAAAAGGGATATCATGAGCGCTATCATAACCAGTAAACTGAGTCCAAACTCAAGCGACTTTCAGCAAAACAGTGCCGCGATGCAAGAGATAGTCGATGACTTGTATGTACACTTGCGTAAAGTCGCTCAAGGCGGCTCAGAGCGCGCACGAGCCAAGCATCTAGCACGCGGCAAGTTGCTACCACGTGAGCGTGTCGAGCGTTTGCTTGATGTGGGTACACCATTTTTAGAAGTGGCACCGATGGCCGCACATGATATGTATGGCGAAGAGATTCCAGCGGCTGGCGTGATTGCGGGTATCGGCCGTATCAATGGTATTGAATGCATGATTGTCTGTAATGACGCCACAGTAAAGGGCGGCACGTACTATCCAATGACGGTCAAAAAACACCTGCGAGCACAAGAGATTGCGCAAGAAAATCATCTGCCATGCGTTTATCTAGTCGATTCAGGTGGCGCAAACTTACCGAATCAAGACGATGTATTCCCTGATAAAGAGCATTTCGGCCGTATCTTTTTTAACCAAGCTAACCTGAGTGCCGCGGGTATTCCGCAGATTGCCGTGGTCATGGGCAGCTGTACCGCTGGCGGTGCGTATGTGCCTGCCATGAGCGATGAATCTATTATCGTCAAAGAGCAAGGCACTATCTTCTTGGGTGGTCCGCCACTGGTCAAAGCAGCGACTGGCGAAGAGGTCACTGCAGAAGACTTAGGTGGCGGCGATGTGCATACTCGACTGTCAGGCGTGGTCGATCACCTAGCGCAAAACGATACCCACGCGCTATCGATCGCACGTAATATCGTTAGTCATCTAAATCGCCCTGCGAAAAATATTCCTAATCAAATCACACCGCGTCCGCCGCGTTATGACGCCAAAGAGCTATATGGTGTGATTCCAACGGACAAACGCAAGCCATTTGATATCAAAGAAATAATTGCACGTGTCGTTGATGATAGTGCCTTTGATGAGTTTAAAGCACGCTTTGGTACGACGTTGGTTTGTGGTTTTGCTCATATCGAAGGGATGCCTGTTGGTATCATCGCTAATAACGGTATCTTGTTCAGTGAGTCAGCGCAAAAAGGAACACACTTCATTGAGCTGTGCTGTAAACGCAAAATTCCTTTAGTATTCCTCCAGAACATCACTGGCTTTATGGTCGGTCGTAAATACGAAAACGAAGGCATTGCCCGTCATGGTGCCAAAATGGTCATGGCAGTCGCCAATGCAAAAGTGCCAAAGTTCACGGTCATTGTCGGTGGCTCATTCGGTGCTGGTAACTACGGTATGTGTGGCCGCGCTTATAGCCCGCGTTTCTTGTGGATGTGGCCAAATGCGCGTATCTCTGTGATGGGCGGCGAGCAAGCCGCATCGGTACTGGCAACGGTCAAACGTGATAATTTTGACCGCAAAGGCGAGGCGTGGAGTGATGAAGACGAAGCCGCATTTAAAGCGCCGATTCGTGAAATGTATGAAGAGCAAGGTCATCCATATTATGCTACCGCACGCATGTGGGATGATGGCGTAATTGACCCTGCTGATACCCGTCATGTATTGGCTTTAGGATTGAGCGCTGCGTATAACGCACCGATTGAAGAGACGACGTTTGGTGTTTTTAGAATGTAATAATTTTAAGGCCTTCCCATAATAAGCGACTACTGCATCAACCTCATTTGAAGTACGATTTGTACATCTACATTCGGTTTCCTTGTATTAACATTATTATGGATTGACCAAGCGTTGGTTTAAGTATTTACATAAAAATATAGAGAAAGTTATGCAAAAAGACAGTGATAAAAATTATAAAAGTCTACTGGTTAAAGTGGAGCAGCACGTTGCTACGGTGACGTTAAACCGCCCTGAGATACGCAATGCTTTTAACGATGAAATGATTGCTGAGCTAACCGATGCATTCAGTACGCTTGGTGCTGATGATAATGTACGTGTCATTGTGCTAGCAGCTGCTGGCAAAGCATTTTGTGCAGGTGCTGATTTGAATTGGATGCGGGCCATGGCGGATTATAGCTATGAAGAAAATCTAGCAGACGCGGACAAATTGGCACAAATGCTCAAAACTATTTATGAATGTCCGAAGCCAACAGTCGCAGCTATTCAAGGTGATGTTTATGCAGGTGGCATGGGATTAGTGGCTGTCTGTGATGTGGCTATCGCCGTTAAGATTGCAAATTTTTGCCTAAGCGAAGTGCGTTTAGGGTTGGCACCTGCCACTATCAGCCCTTATGTCATCCGAGCACTAGGCGCTAGAGCGTCACAGCGTTATGTCTTAAGTGCTGAAGTATTTGATGCCAAAAAAGCACGTCAGCTTGGCTTTATCCATGAGCGTGTTAGCGAAGAGTGGCTAAGTGATGAAGTAGCTGCGTTCTGTAATAAGGTCGTTAAAAACAGCCCTGATGCGGTCAAAACCTGCAAGCAGCTATTACACGATGTTGCTGGTGCGCCTATTACAGATGAACTGATTGCCGATACGGTCAAAGGTATCGCTGATATCCGCTCATCAAAGCAAGGCAAAGAGGGTGTACAAGCGTTTTTGCAAAAACGTAAGCCTGATTGGCTGACAGCAGACTAACGATATAAATGGGTAAATAGACAAGACGTCAAATAACAATGACAAGACACAGGGATAGTTATGTTTTCTAAAATTCTAATCGCCAACCGTGGTGAAATTGCCTGCCGAGTAGCCGCGACTGCCAAGCGTCTGGGTGTCAGCACCGTCGCTGTTTATTCTGATGCGGATCGTGAAGCTAAGCATGTGGCTGTCTGTGATGAGGCTATCTATTTGGGCGGCTCGGCACCGAAAGACAGCTACCTAAAAGGCGATGCCATTATTGCGATAGCGCTTGAGACTGGCGCACAAGCGATTCATCCGGGTTATGGGTTTTTGAGCGAAAATGCTGATTTTGCGCAAGCCTGTCAGGATGCAGGACTGGTATTTATCGGACCTTCAGCCGACGCTATCCGCGCCATGGGCGGCAAGTCTGAGTCCAAGCGGTTGATGGAAACAGCTGGCGTGCCGCTGATACCGGGCTATCATGGTGACAATCAAGATGCAGAATTTTTGCAGCAGCAGGCAGACTCTATTGGCTATCCTGTCTTGATTAAAGCCAGTGCAGGTGGCGGCGGTAAAGGCATGCGTATCGTTGAAAAAAGCAGCGATTTTATTGACTTGCTAGACTCCTGTCGCCGTGAAGCCATTACCAGCTTTGGTGATGATAAAGTGTTGGTTGAGAAATACGCGCTGAAACCACGTCATATCGAAATTCAAGTATTTGGTGATGCGCATGGCAACTATGTGCATTTGTTTGAGCGTGATTGTTCCGTACAGCGCCGCCACCAAAAAGTATTAGAAGAAGCGCCCGCACCGGGCGTTGATATTGTGATGCGTGAGGCGATGGGAACGGCTGCCATCGAAGCGGCTCGTGCGGTCAATTATGTTGGCGCAGGCACGGTCGAGTTCATCGTTGAGCAGCGTGAAGATTCTATGAATTTTTATTTCATGGAAATGAATACGCGATTGCAGGTTGAGCATCCAGTCAGTGAAGCGATCACTGGTGTCGATTTGGTCGAGTGGCAGCTGTTGGTCGCGGCAGGTCAGCCATTGCCAAAAACCCAAGCGGACCTAACTATCAACGGTCATGCAATTGAGGCACGCATCTGTGCCGAAAACCCTGACAATAGCTTCTTGCCAGCGACAGGTACGTTGTTTACGTATCAAAAACCTGAACACAGCACTTTTATGATTGATAAAGACGGTACTGGTGTACGTATCGATGATGGCGTGCGCGAAGGTGATGTGATTAGCCCGTTTTATGACTCTATGATTGCCAAGCTCATCGTTCATGCGCCGACGCGAGAGCAAGCATTAGCCAAGCTCGATCGAGCACTTGCGCAAACGCGTATCGTGGGTTTGCCGAATAACGCGGCATTTTTACGCTATATTTTAAATACAGAGTCTTTTAGCAAAGCCAATCTCGATACTGCTCTGATTGAGCACGAGCGTGATGCGATTTTTAATCAGCAGCCTTTAGCTTTATCCACGCTAGTTGTGACCGCCATTGCTCGTCAGCTTGCGAGCGAGATGGCGACGCAAGCGTCAGATATCGATCCATTTAGCAAACCTACTGGCTTCCGTGCTTATAACGATTACACTCGCTCATTCAGCTTGGTTTATGATGAGAATGCTTATACGGCTCGCCTGAGCAATTGGCATAATGCGAATTGTTCTGATAGTAAAAAAGGCACTGAAAATCTCAGCAGCTTTACGCTCGTTATTGAAAAAGAAATCGCTAACACGCAGGATAATGACAATATTAACATAGCTGCTCAGACCGAAACAGTCTATGAAGGTCAGGTGAGCTATGCCAGTAGTGACGAAAATAATCATACGTTATGGTTAGATGGTGCACGTACTAGCGCGCAAAGTTGGGTACTTAATGAGACCGTTTATGTGTTCACAGACAGTGGTCGTGACGAGATTACGCTTGTTGATATCATGGCGCACGTAGGCGAAGAGTCCGCAGCGGTCGGCAGTTTAAAATCGCCGATGCCAGGACAGGTTGTTGCCTTTAAAGTGGCGGTTGGTGATACCGTGAAAAAAGGTGAGCCGTTAGCAGTCATCGAAGCCATGAAGATTGAGCATACCATTACTGCGCCGACGGATGGGGTTGTGGCAGAATTGCTATTTGCAGCAGGTGACTTGGTTGCTGATGGTGACGAGCTATTACGCATCGATAGTGAAAGCGAATAGCTGACGGAAGAATAATATAGTCAGTGCAATATAAAAGAAGTACGTTCAACATAGCTTTCTGCTGGTATACATTTTCCTCGCTTGCTGTGCGCTTCGCGCTCCAGAGGCTTCGCAAAATCTATCCCAGCAATACGGTATTATTTTAAATTGAATCGACTATAGAAAGGCCAGCATTAAAAAGGATGATAAGTATGAAAAATGCATACCCAAAACACGTCACCATCGTTGATGTCAGTCCACGCGATGGCTTGCAAAACGAGTCAACGACGGTACCGACTGAGGTTAAGCAAGCGCTTATCAATGATTTGATTGCGGCAGGTGTCAAAAAGCTGGAAGCGACCAGTTTTGTCTCGCCAAAGTGGGTGCCGCAAATGGGTGATAATAGCGCGCTGCTTGACGCGCTAGCGCCTACGCGGCAGATGGAGGTTTGCTATTCAGTCCTAGTGCCCAATATGCGCGGTTTTGAAAACGCTATTTTGCATCGTCCTGATGAAATAGTAATTTTTGGCTCAGCTAGTGAAACCTTTAGTCAAAAAAACATTAATTGTAGTATCGACGAGAGTATCGAACGTTTTGCACCAGTGGCAGCAGCAGCAAAAGCGCAAGGGATCAAAGTACGAGGCGTGATTTCTTGTACGGTCGGCTGTCCTTATGAAGGCGAGATTGATCCAAGCCAAGTAGCCTATGTGACCAAGCGTCTGATAGAGATTGGCTCAGAGAAAATTGGCATCGCTGATACCATTGGTGTTGGTACACCGCTCAAAGTGCAGCGCGCGTTACAAGCTGCATTAGAATATGCTGATATCTCTATGCTATCGGGTCATTTTCATGATACTTATGGTCAGGCATTGAGTAATACGCTAGCCGCACTACAAATGGGTGTCAGTGAGTTTGATACCTCGGTAGCTGGACTGGGCGGCTGTCCTTATGCCAAAGGCGCAACGGGTAATGTCGCGACCGAAGATGTCGTGTATATGCTGCATGGTATGGGTATTCACACTGGTATCGACTTGGATAAACTGGTCGTGGCAGGCGAGCGTATCAGTGCGTTCTTAAAGCGTCCAAATGGTTCAAACGTGGCACGTGCCATCATCAATAAACGCCAGTCTTAATGAGTATAGTCAATCCACTATAAAAGTATGACAGCGTTAACCTCGCTTGAAATATTCAATATATATCGACACTCGGTTGCCTTGTCAGACTTTCACATTGAATTGACTACGACTTCAAAAATGACATTATAAATACAGTTACAGTGGTTTTAAAAAACAGATTGAAATTCGAAATTTAAAAATATCAAAACACAAGGAATGGTTATGAGTTTACCTGGATTGAATTTTCAGCTTGGCGAAGATATTGATGCCCTACGCGATATGGTACAGCAGTTTGCAGCCAATGAAATCGCCCCACGTGCTGCCGAGATTGATAGCAGCGATGAGTTCCCTATGGATCTATGGCAAAAAATGGGTGACATCGGTCTACATGGCATTACCGTTCCTGAAGAGTACGGCGGTTCTAACATGGGCTACGTCGCACACATGGTCGCGATGGAAGAGATTAGCCGTGCTTCGGCATCGGTAGCATTGAGCTATGGTGCGCACTCAAACCTATGTATCAACCAAATCAAACGTAATGGCAGTGAAGCACAAAAACAAAAGTACTTGCCAAAGCTGGTCAGCGGTGAGTTCATCGGTGCATTGGCTATGAGTGAGACTGGTGCTGGCTCAGATGTGGTCAGTATGAAGCTCAGAGCTGAAGAAAAAGACGGCAGCTATATTTTAAACGGTAGCAAAATGTGGATCACCAATGGCCCAGATGCGGATGTGATGGTGGTCTATGCCAAGACCAATCCAGAGCTAGGCGGCAAAGGCATGACAGCCTTTATCGTTGAAAAAGGCATGGAAGGTTTCGGCACAGCACAAAAGCTGGATAAACTCGGCATGCGTGGTAGCCATACGGGTGAGATGACCTTTAACAATGTCACCGTGCCGAGTGAAAATATCTTAGGCGGTCTCAATGAAGGCGTTAAGGTATTGATGAGTGGTCTAGACTATGAGCGTGCCGTATTGGCCGCAGGTCCTATCGGTATCATGCAAGCAGTGATGGACAATGTCGTGCCTTATATCCATGATCGTAAGCAGTTTGGACAAGCCATCGGTGAGTTCCAGCTTATCCAAGGCAAAGTCGCAGACATGTATACGATATTGCAGGCAGGTCGTAGCTTCTTGTACACCGTGGGTAAAAACCTCGATATGTTGGACGCCCGCGGTGCCGGTCATAGTCGAGAAGTACGTAAAGACTGTGCCAGTGTGATTTTATGGTGTGCTGAAAAAGCCACGTGGATGGCAGGCGAGGGTATTCAAATATTTGGTGGTAACGGCTATACCAATGAGTACCCACTTGGTCGCTACTGGCGTGATGCTAAGCTGTATGAGATCGGCGCAGGAACCAGTGAAATCCGCCGTATGTTAGTCGGTCGTGAGTTGTTTAACGAGACTAAATAAGAAAGGATTAGGGCAGTAACTAGCAAGACCTTAACTCTTTTCTGATCGTAAAATAAAAAAGCAGTACGCCTCAGACGTACTGCTTTTTTTTCTAACTTATGAAAGCTCATAATACCTGCTACTGGCTATTTACTATGATCAAAATATCGTGCCAGACCATTTAATAACAAGTCATCACGCAGGCGTACAGGGCGATTAACATGCTGCGAGATAATGGCTGCATCACCACCCGTCATGATAACTTCAAAGTTAGGATGGCGATGGCTAATTTCATTGATTGCACCGACGATTGATAATAGTATGCCGCGATGTACCGCATCTTGTGTGGTCACACCTTGGCTGACACTGTCGAAAGTCCCATTAGAGATGGTGATTTGCTTGGTACCAGAAAACAACGACTCCCGTTGCAGATAGATACTAGGGAAAATATAACCACCCAAATGCTCAGCGTGATCGATCAAATCAATAGTCACTGCTGTACCGCAACCAATCACACATTGACGCTTTTTCTTATCGACTGCGCCTAGCATTTGTAACCAACGATCACAGCCGAGCTGATCATCATTATATTGACTCTTCATCAGCGCATGCGCGGCATCGACATGGACGAATTCAAACGGAATATTTAGACGGCTTAAGGTCTCTGATACCTTGGCATTCAGCTCGTCACCTAGTACAGATGAGATACCAATAAAGTCAGGAGCAAAACGCTCAAAGCGATCCGTCAGACCCATCAGCAATTCGGCTGGTGCCTGCAAATGTTGTTTGGCATCATGTGTGACTATCTGACCGATATCATCAGTGAGCCAGTATTTCAGGCGGGTATTTCCAAGATCAAGCCAGAGCATAAAATTCCCTTTATATAGCGCAGCAATTATCAACATCCTATCCTGATAGCTACTGCACTTTAGTGCTCGTTGATTAAACGATTAAGTCGTTTGAATAACGTCGATGCGTCCGGTGAAAAGTGCAGAAATCTTACCGTTATCTTGGCGCAATTGCAAACATCCATGTGTATCGATACCACAAGCGTGGCCTGTGAGTATATTCGTTTGACCGTTATGCTCTTGGGTCACACGTAATCGTAGATCGCTCAGTGCATCCATCGAGTCAAACTGCTTCAAAAAGCTGTCCAGATAATAACGATGTCCCGTTGGCTTTTCTATACTTAGGTGCTCAAAGCGCGTCATAGCAGCCATTAACGCTTTACTCATTTGCTGATAGAGCACACGTAAGCTCGGTAGACTGGCAGCCTGCGCTTTTGGCTGTAGAGTCTCAGCAATATCTTGTAAGCTGATGGCTTGATAACTCATGCCTTCAGAGGTTTGCGCAGTTAGCGTGGGAGTGGCTTGGACATTGAGACCCACACCTATCACCAAACCAACCAGTTTGCCTGCTTGCGATACGGGTTCAATCAAAATCCCAGCAAGTTTATTAAACGGCAGCGTCTGCTGGTCTAATTCCGTATTATGCACATCAGCGCTATCTAAGGCAGATTGGCTTTGAGGCTGATTCTGGCTTTGATTTTGACTTTGGTAAAAGCCCAAATCATTTGCCCACTTCACACCGATTGGCGTCAGCCCATCCGTGTGCAATTGCTCATTTAGCATTTGGATGACAGGCATTTTTGCCAGCTCTACACCGATGATTAATGACAGTAAGCCACTAACCGGTATGTGAACAGGATGATAGAGAGACAGGTAGACATTGCCACGCGGTGATTGCCATGAGCGTCCGTGTTGTCCGCGACCAGCGCTTTGGGTTTCAGCCGTTAGCAGGTGCATCTCGGTCGCATTCAATGTGCCATTTTGTACGTTCGCTATTAGCTCGCTATTCGTAGACGCGCTACTGGTAAGATGGCGATGATTCAGCTCAGGTAAATGCTCAAGTGTTAATGACTCAGACACAGAGTGAGATGATTGATTAAGTATCGGCATAAGTTTATTCTACTTGAGTAATGTCGCTGGGATAATCTTTGATATACTGGACGGTTTTCGCGAACAGACAGCATAAAGATTGGGGTGTGATTTGGCAAATGCAATTAAGAAGATGCCACTAAGTGCATAAACAGGCAAATCAGTAAGATAAAAATACCGTTCAAAATACAAGCAAGATAAAAGGCTAATTCGATGATGCTATATGTGTGGTTTGTGATTGCAGGGGCGTTTGCTGGCGTAAGTGCTGGCTTGTTTGGCGTTGGCGGCGGCATGATTATCGTGCCCGCACTGGTCTGGATCTTTACCGCATATGATTTTTCGCCAGAAGTCGTGACACATTTGGCCATTGGTACGTCACTGGCGACCATCGTTGTGACCTCGATTAGCTCACTCACTGCTCATAATAAGCGCGGCGGTGTACGCTGGGAAGTATGGAAAAAAATGGCACTGGGTTTGGTCGTCGGTAGTCTGGTGGGCGCGGGTGTTGCGGACATGATTGACGGCAAGGTACTACAAGCCATTATCGGTATCGGTGCGCTTTTGGTTGCGATTAAGATGCTGTTTTTCTCTAACAAAGAACAGTTGGGCAAGCCATTGCCTTCTGCTGGTGTCCAGTTTGGTGCTGGTACAGGTATTGGTATGGCGTCGTCTATCTTTGGTATTGGCGGTGGTAGTTTGACCGTGCCGTTTTTGAACTGGGCGGGACTCCCGATGAAACAATCAGTCGGCACGTCAGCGGCGTGCGGTCTACCGATTGCATTGGCTGGCGCGGCAGGGTTTGCATGGTTTGGTCAAGACGTGGTCAACCTACCTGAGGGCACGATAGGCTTTGTCCATATCACGGGATTTTTATGCATCTCAGTGGCGAGCTTTGCGATGGCAAAAGTCGGTGCCAAGCTCGCCCATGTATTGCCTGCGCTGATGCTTAAACGTGCGTTTGGCGTGTTGTTAGTGTTTGCTGGTGGACAGTTATTATTGAGTGGGATTGGGGTGATTTAAGGATACCAATTTTCCGTCTACTTTAGATGACATAATTTTAGGAAATATGAGTGGACGCATTAATAGCTGGTGTTATCGGTGTGATAGCTGGAGGAGGAGTTTCGTTTGTAGCAAACTACTTTTTGAATGTTCAAAGGTATAAGCAGGATACTAAAAAACAGAACTCTGACCACGATCATAATCTTGCTAAGCAAAAAACTGAGTATGATTATGAGCAACAAATTTTCCTAAGACAAAAGTATGAAGACTTGGTGTTTAGACTTATTGATTTTTCTATGATCTTAAGATCATTAGATTTAAATGTACAGCAGCAAGGAACAAGGCAAATTAATATCAATGAGTTTATCGAGAAAGGCGGACAGATAGAGGTAATTACTGTGCTCTACTTTCCTAAATTAGTTGATGAATGCAAGAGGTTCTTAGAAGTAGCGAATCCGTTATTCGTATCACAATATAATCGCCATCATAACTCTACAAATAGTAATTCAGATAACTTGGAGTCGCTAAAAGTAAAGTTTGATG
Source organism: Psychrobacter glaciei (assembly GCF_014652895.1). Classification (GTDB taxonomy): domain Bacteria; phylum Pseudomonadota; class Gammaproteobacteria; order Pseudomonadales; family Moraxellaceae; genus Psychrobacter; species Psychrobacter glaciei. Next base: position 109,452 of record NZ_BMZR01000002.1, on the reverse strand, counting down.
AAAGATATGATGAATTATATAGTGAGATTCAAAAATATAAATCAGACTATACCTAACAGTTCACAAACCCTAAAAACCCACTACAATTTCAGGTAGAATAGCCGCCTGTTTTTGCTAAGTTTACTGACTCTTCATGCGTTTAAAATCTCTAAAGCTGGCAGGCTTCAAATCCTTTGCCAATCCAACGACTTTTACCTTTCGCCATGGTATCACTGCTATTGTCGGGCCGAACGGCTGTGGCAAATCCAACGTGATTGATGCCATTCGCTGGGTACTGGGTGAGACCTCTGCCAAGCAGTTGCGTGGCGGCGCGATGAGCGATGTCATCTTTGCTGGTACGCAAGATAAAGCTGCCAAAAGTGTCGCCAGTGTCGAGCTGACGTTTGAGCATACGCAAGATGAGCATACCGGCATTCGTCATGAGTTTAACCTGTACCAAGAGCTGTCTGTTCGCCGTCAGGTAAATAAGGATGGGCGCTCGGATTACTTTATCAATGGCACACGTTGTCGTCGCCGTGATGTGGTCGATGTGTTTTTGGGCACAGGGCTTGGTGCGCGTAGTTATGCGGTGATTGAACAAGGCATGATTGGGCGTATTGTCGAATCTAGTCCCATGCAGCTGCGTGAGTTCATTGAAGAGGCCGCAGGGGTGTCTCGCTATCAAGCGCGCCGTGAAGAAACGCAAAAGAAGCTAGAAAAAACACAAGAAAACCTAGCACGTCTGCATGACATGCAAAGCGAGCTGGTCAGCCAACAAAAGCGCTTGTCGAAGCAAGCCGCCAGTGCGCAGCGTTATGAAGAATTGGCCTTAACACTTGCTGATATCAAGCAGAAACTGGCCATTCAGCAGCTGTACCAAGCCAAGCATACGCAGCAGCAGCAAAAAATAGCCCATGAGCGCAGCACCGCCGAAGTTGCTACATTGCAAGCCGAATATGAGACGCTAAAAGCGCAACAAGATAAGCTCGCCACGCACATTAACCAAGAGCAATGGCTCAAGGACGATGCCCAAAGCGCTCACTATCAGCAGCAGCTAGGCTATCAACAAGCTGAGCACGCGCTGAGCGATGCCAAATCACAATTGAATGTGATTGAGCAGCAACTCACGAGCTTGGATCAGCAGCGTGAGCAAGCAGTGAGCGAGATTGATCGATTAAAAGCCGAGCAAGCTGAGCAGCAGGCTATCTTGGTAGATTTGCGTCCACAGCTCAGTGAGTTGACGGGTAAACGTGACGCGCATAAACGCAATGAGCAACCGTTACAACGCGCATGGCATGACGCGCAAAACCAGCTATCACGCTTGCAAGATAATGCGCGCATGCTTGAGCAGCAGCAAGCCATTAATAGCCAAGCGCAAAAACGCCATCAGCAGAACCATGACAAATGGCAGCGCCGCCAGCAAAACTGGCAAAATCTATGGCAGCAATTACAACAGTCGCTATCAACCTCTAGCAATAATAAGGGTTTTGATAAGGACTCTGATAAGCGCTCTGATGAACAAGCGCCAACGGACGCACAAAATCTACAGCAGACGTTAGAGACGCAAGTTGCAGAGCTAAACAAACAGTTGCAGCAGATAGAGCGCCAACAAGACAGCGTCGATGAGCGTCTGTCGGAACTACAACCGCAAGCGCATGATTTACAGCAGCGCTTGAATACGCAGCAGCGTGAGTTGAGTGAGCATGAGAAGCGTCACGCGGTATTGGCCAGTGAGTATGATACCCTGCATCAGATATTGCATCCAAAACCTACGCCGCAAAATCAACAGCAAGCCTCTGTCTCTACAGCGGATAATCTAGACGATAGCTCGGAAAGCAATGTCGTCAATCGCTATAACGAGTTGGCTATTACCACCTTACGTGAGCAGATTGAGCTGAGTGAAAAAGGGCATCAGCACGCGGCATTACTCGATAGTGTCTTGGCATTATGGCTAGATAGTCATGTACTGTTCTCTAACCAATCCAATCAATTAAACGTTGATAATACGAACGATGCTTCTCAGGAAGCGAACAGCTTATGGCAAGTGCTTGAGAGTGACCTAACGGATATCGTTACTTATCAGACAGCACAAAATGAGCAGGCTAATAGAGAATATAAGTCTTCAATAGAGAGTGGTCATAGCTTGTGGTTACCTGCTAAGAATGAGGTAGCTACAACGCCATTTATCAATCATTTACCAGACAGCTTAATTGATAAAGTCTTGCCGTTATCACAGCTGATTAAGCAGCCAGCATTGGCGCTTTGGCAGCAGTGCTACTTGTATATTGCGCAATCAGAAGTGAGCAATCAGCAGACTCTTGAAGACTTTGCTAGTATCTTAAAAGCATTGCCATCGTCAGCTATTTTGTTAACCGCAGACGGTTGGCTCATCAGTCGTCAGGGTACGATTAATTTGAGTAAGTTTACAGGTGAGCAAGATAGTCAAGGTGAGAGCAATAGCCAGTTTTTAACACAGCGTTTGCAGCAGCGCAGCCGTTTGCAAGCATTAGAAGATTTGCTAGATGAGTTTGAAACCAAAATACAAGAAACGCAAAAGACCATTGCAAAGAATCAACGCGACTATGATGCGTTAACGGTCAATCTAGAAGAAACCCGTGCACAAGCGGATCAGCTCACCCGTGATAAACATAAATATCAGCAGCAGCTAACGACTCAGCGCGCCAATGCTGAGCGTCTACAAGCAGATAGCCAGCGTCTTATGGCGGACAAATCTGCCCTTGAGCAAGAGCAACAAGAGTTAGAACAAGAGTTAAAAACGCTCACTCATGAGCAGCAAGATATTCAAAGTCAGATAGTAGCGTTAACGCCGCAAATATCTGATGCCCGTGCGACCAGTCAGCAACTACAGGCTGAGCGCAGTGAGCTAAATCGTACACGCCAAGCCGATGATGATGCATGGCAAGCATTGCAGCTGCGTATCCAGCAGAGCGAGATGCGCTTAGAGCATAGTGTCAGTAGCCTTGCGCGGGCGACTGTGCAATATGACCAATTGCTACAGAGTGAGCAGCAGCTAAAAGCAAGTCATCAGAAGCAGCAGAATAAGCTACCAGACTTGCAAGCATTATTACAAACTGCGCAGACAGCACGAGATAAGCAGCAGGTGCTATTGACCGAGCGTGATACTGCATTGGCTGCACTCAAACAAGACTATGCTCAGCAGCAGACAGCGTTGGATAGCGTGCAAAATACGTTACAATTTCAGCAGGGTAAACTTGCGAATCATGCCACCGAGTTGGCACTAAGCATGGCGCGTTTGGATGATGCGAGTACTCATACTCATGACGCTTTAGAAGCGTACTATAAGGTGAGCCATAAATATAAATCGGAGTCGCATTCAACACAGCACCCGCAGCATCAGCAACAAATGATGAGTGTCTCAAACCTACTCGCGGATTTTATTGCGCATGATCGCCGTGTACGTCCAGACAAAATCGCTGAGCTTGAGGCTGAGCGTAGCAAGCTTGAGCAGCAGCTAAGCAAAATTGGCCCAGTCAACCTCGCCGCAGTGGCAGAGTTGGCTGAGGTCAATGAACGCCTAGAGCCATTGGCGCAGCAGACAGCAGATATTGCGGCTAGTATGCAGACGTTGACAGCAGCGATTGAGTCTATTGATGAGACGACTAAGAACCTGTTTATGCAGACGCTAGATGCGGTCAATACTGAGCTTGCCAATTTATTTGCCAAAGTATTCGGTGGTGGTCAAGCTAGTTTGACATTGAACACAGACGATATGCCAGCCAATATCCCCGCTGACAAATACAAGTCAGAGCAATGGCGAGCAGGGCTTACTTTAATGGCACAGCCTAAGGGTAAGCGTAATAGTCGCCTAGCTGTGCTGTCGGGTGGCGAAAAAACCCTCACTGCGCTGAGCTTGATTTTTGCGATATTTAAGCAGCATCCCGCACCATTCTGTGTGCTCGATGAAGTCGATGCGCCGCTCGATGATGCCAACGTCGAACGCTTTACCAGTTTGATTCATGAGCTGGCAGATGATTTACAGTTTATTTTTATCAGTCATAACAAACTGACGATGCAGATTGCTGACGAGCTAAAAGGCATTACTATGCCAAGCGCAGGTATTTCTACATTAGTCAGCGTCTCGCTAGATGAAGCCGCGCGTTATGTAGAGAGCTAAGACTCAAAAATCTGATACTAAAAGTGCTATGAGAATCAGCGAGATGCAAATATAATCAATCAATTGGCATAAATGAAAATAAGCTTGACCTCAGCCAAGCTTACTGGTTATAAAGTACACAATGTGGTGACGACATAGGTCAGCCATGCTAGAATATTGCCATTTATGCTCGTTTGTGTATTCCCTTTTGTTATATATACTAGGATGTATTTATCATGACCGTTATTCAGTTTATATTGATTGCCATTGCCGCGTTTATCGTGCTCGCAGGGCTGTTTATGGTCATTCGTAGCTTTAAGCGCCGCGCTGCTACCGAAGCTGCTGTGGTCAATTATGACAAAAATGGTATTCCCATCATACCGCGTCACGAGCGTAATATCGTCGATCAGCCAGACCTTGATGATACGGTCGCTGGCGAGACGAGCATCGGTCCAGATCGTAGCTACTTGGATGCCGTCGTTGAAGAAGAGCCTTTGACGCAAACGCATACCAATGTCGACGCCCAGCTAACAGCCGAGCATAGCAGTACCGTAACTGACGACCATGACGTCATCGATGAAGCTGACTATGCGCGCTGGCAAGATGAGCAACGCCGTGCCGATAGTGCTGAATTTGTAGAAGCCGCTGATCAGATGCATATCGAGCAAGAGCCTGATGCGTTTTCAAGCCTTATGTCGGCAACGGATAATCTGATGCCATCGATTGACACGGCAGAAGAGCCTAGCTTCGATGACAACAGCCCGATACTGGATCAGCATCTATCAGAGTCAGGCGACGACGCGCAAAACGGTCCATTGATCAATGCCAAAGACAATATCAATATCACCATCTTGCCGCACCAATATCGTGACCGTCCAACGGCGACTATCCGTGGCCGTGATTTATTGGCGCTGATTGACAAATATGGTCTGCGCTATGGCGCGATGAATATGTTCCATCGCTACGAGCAAAAAGACGGCACCGGTATGCTGTGGTTTAGCATGATGGGTATCACCGATAGTGGTATCGCACCATTTGACCCGCATAGTGTCGCGACCAATACCTATACTGGTGTGGTGGTATTTTTATCGTTGCCACACCCACAAGCATTGCGCAGCTTCGATAGTATGATGAGCATTGCTTATATGATGGCAAGCGATTTGGATGCCATTATGCTGGATGAAGAGAACGAACCAATCACCTCTGAATACAAGCAGCAACTACGCAACCAAGTCCGCGACTATGAGGGCTAAACGCCAGTTCATACAATGAGTGAGTAGCATTAAATGAGTAGCATTAAAAAAGGCAAATAGCGATTAACGTTATTTGCCTTTTTTAATGGGCTTTAGTTTCTGCAAAATGCTAGAGTCGCTTCAAGATAATTTAGATACAAGGAAGGTGAGTGAAAGTACTACACATAGTAGACTGAGCGAGCCTGACACAGTATCTGATTTATATAGGATTGGCTATACCGAGTATCCTGCAAACTTGTTATTATATCGACATCTTGAATTGCAAATAAAAGACGCCGACTATGACTGACCCTATCTTACCGAGCGCTGCTCAAACTGAAACCAATAAAAATGCGGCTCATGATACTGGCGATAATATCGTCATCCGAATGCGCACGTTTATAGATGCTCTTAAGCAGCACAATTATGCCTATTATGTGCTCGACAATCCCATCTTAGAAGACAGCGAATACGATCAGTTGCGTCGTTCCTTGGTCACGTTAGAAGAGTCGCATCCTGAGTTGGTACAGCCTGATAGTCCGATTAATCAAGTCGGTGACATGCCGCTATCTGCCTTTACTCAAGTCACTCATGACATCCCCATGCTGTCACTGGGCAATGTTTTTGACTATGACGAATTACATGCCTTTATGCGCCGCGTCAATGACCGTCTAAATGATGCGCAAAAAAACCCTGAGTATGAAATGGAGCTAAAGCTCGATGGATTGGCCGTGTCGCTAAAATATGAGCATGGCAAATTTGTCCAAGCCGTCACGCGCGGTGATGGGCAAACGGGCGAGGATATTACCCAAAATACCAAGACCATTCGCAACTTACCACTTTGGCTCGCGGATGCTGCTGACATCGAGTTGCTAGAAGTGCGCGGTGAAGTACTGATGCCCAAGGCAGGTTTTGATCGTCTCAATCGCCTAGCAGAAGAGAGTGAAAATAAAACCTTTGCCAATCCACGTAATGCTGCAGCCGGAAGTTTGCGCCAGCTAGATCCAGCTATAGCAGCCAGTCGTCCACTCGCGTTCTATGCTTACTCTATCAATCAGGGATTGCCTGAAACCATCGAAACGCAGTCAGCAGGCTTGGCGTGGCTAAAAACCATTGGCTTTACTGTCAGTGCGGTAGAAGTGGTCGCAAACCCACGCGCGGCACAGACTTATTATGAGTCTGTGATCGATATGCGTAGTGATTTGCCGTTTGAAATCGATGGCATGGTAATTAAAGTAAATAACCTGTCATTGCAGCAGCAGCTTGGGTTTCTATCACGCGAGCCACGCTGGGCCACCGCTTATAAATTCCCTGCCGAAACGGTCATGACGCGTCTAAACGATATCGAATGGCAAGTCGGACGTACCGGCGCGATTACCCCAGTGGGTAAGCTTGAACCCGTCAAAGTCGGCGGCGTCACCGTCAGTAATGTCACTCTACATAACTTTGGTGAGATTCAGCGCTTAGACGTGCGTGCAGGCGATATGGTCAGCGTCCACCGTGCAGGGGATGTCATCCCAAAAGTTACTCGCGTGTGGCATGACCAGCGCTCAGCAGACTCAAAGCCAGTGACGCTGCCGTCTACCTGTCCTGTCTGCGACTCTCCTGTCGTCCTGCCAAAAGACGAAGCACTGGCACGCTGTACGGGCGGCCTATTTTGCCCCGCGCAGCAGCAAGAAGCGCTGATTCACTTTGTCTCGCGTCGTGCGATGGACATCGATGGGCTTGGTGCGAGTTGGCTCATCAGCTTCTTTGAGCATGGTTTGGTCAAGACGGTTGCAGATATTTACCAATTGCACAATCACCAAGACGAGCTCGTCACGCTAGAAAAATTGGGTGAAAAATCCGTACAAAACATCATTAGCGCTATCGAAGCCAGCAAACATACCACGCTAGCACGATTCATTTATGCACTTGGTATTCGCGGTGTGGGTGAGGGCACGGCACAAAACTTTGCACAGCAATTTGGTGACCTCGATAGCCTAATGGCAGCCAGTATCGAAACCCTAATTAAAACCCCTGACGTTGGCACTATCACTGCCGAGCTGGCTTACGAGTTCTTCCGTGCGCCACACAATATCGAAGTGATCAATTCGCTGCTTGAAGCGGGTGTGCATTGGGATAAGGTTGAGCAAAAAGCTGCTGAAGACTTGCCACTTGATGGGCAGACGTGGGTGATTACGGGTGCACTTGAAAAAATGGCACGTGATGAAGCCAAGGCTAAACTGCAAGCGTTAGGCGCGAAGGTATCAGGCAGCATCTCGGCAAAAACGACTGCGCTACTAGCAGGGGATAAGGCTGGCTCTAAACTGACCAAAGCAGAGAAACTGGATGTGAAAATCGTGGGTGAGGAAGAGTTTTTGGCGATGGTTGGGGAGTAGGGTATGACTGAAAGTGATAGAAAAATCATTGATAAGTTAAAAGAAATTCCAGATGAATATACTCGTGGAATAATTAAGAAATTAGCAAGAATAATAATAAGCGGTGATGGAAATAAAATAAGTATAGCGAATGCGAAATTTCTCATAGCTACTATTTTGTTGAATAAAAATTACAAGGAAGAAGCACTAGAGGTGTTCAATAGTATCAGACTTGAAGAGAATAAAAGTATTTATGAGAATGCTCAGTTCTTTATAGGAGATATACTTTTAGAAAGTGATAGCTTAGTAGATATAGAACATGCTAAGAGCAGTTTCGTCTTCGTAAAAAACAAGTTCCCTTACGAAGCAAAAAATAAAATAGATATATGCAATTTAATTTTAGATAGAAGTTTTGAGGAACTGGGTAGAAATATCTTTGAAATATCTAATCTTGTATATAAGATATTATCTATATTAAAGATTGATATCAATAGTATAGGAAAGAAACAGTTGCATGCAGAGCGTAAGCTTGCACATTATACTTCAACTGAAGTGGCCAACATTTTACTACATAATCCAAATACTAATTCTTTTCGACTAAACACTATTCATAATGTTAATGACCCTAGTGAAGGTAAGTTACTTGAGGGTTATCTAAAGAACGAGAGTAAAGATGGAGATAGTGGAGTAAGGTTTGATGGTGAATATCAGACATTTATTGGATGCTTTACTTTTAATCATGATAGTTTAAACCAGTTCAGACTTTATGGTAAGCAAGACTATAAGGAAGCTTCTGGTGTTAGTTTGATATTCAATAAAGATTTCTTTAAAGAAAATGATCACCCTGATCAAGTGTCATTTATCGCAACTGAAAGAAGCTTGGATGAAGAAGTATCTAAGGAAAAAATTAGTCAACAGCCAGTAATACGTTGTGTTTATATAGATCCTAGTTCTCAATTTATACATTTAGCACAACGCAATCAGATTACTTTTTATAGAGAATTTAGTGACCGTGTTGAAGCTGATATAAAATGGATAAAGTATAAAAAGTATATTGATAAAAAGACAAATGAGTTTTTGATATGGTTTGAGTGTTTGAAAGGTACGTATCAGAAAGCTATGGACATTGTAAGTAAGCTAGATCAATCGAAAACTTCAGAAATAAATATTTTACTAGATAGGATATTACTACCAATAAAGTATTTAATTAAGCATATAGCTTTTCAGGAGGAGCAAGAGTGTCGAATGATTTATATTACTTCACTTGATAGACCTGAAGTTAAAATGGAGTTTGGTAGGTTTCTATACGTTGAATATGAAGCAGATGTAAAGTTACATCTTGATAAAATCTATATTGCCCCAGCAGCTACTCAGTATCAACCTTATTTAGCAAAGCTGTTATGCGATACCAATATAAAAATTGAACTCTCAAACAATCCATATCGTCAGACTTAATCTTCTTTAATAGCGTGTGTCATATAAATAAAAACACACGCTATTAACTTCTACTCCACCATCTCACTATGCGCCTTCGCATCACCTTTCTTACCATCTGGCTGTATCACGATAGGTAGCACTAACCCTTTAGCAAAGTCATCAGACAGCACATAATCGTAGCTGCTAGCAGCGACATCGGGCGTGGTATGAATGATAAGCGTCATCTCATTGCCATCGGTTACTTCATGTGAGACATAGGTCTCACTCAGCTGATCCAAGGCTTTCGATAGTGCTTCGTTACTTGCCATACTTATTGTGAGGTTGTGTTGAGCAGTCGCAGCATCCACTTTGAAGTAATCCGCATAATCACGGACGTTTTGACTATCGAGCGCAAACGGATACTGATAGTTAGTGGGATCAGCAGGCTTTTCACCACTGTCTACCAATGACCAGTCTATCGCATCGGCTGCTGGTTCGCCTTTTGGCGTCGATGAGTTTGCTTCTGTTGCTGCTGCCTCAGGGGTTTGGTCGGTAGCATCAACAGAATCGGCAGCGTTATTGCAGCCTGTCAGCGCCCATATACTTGCAATTGCCATCATACTTATCAGACGCTTAGCCATCGAGTTATCCTTTTTATTATTGGTCATGATTAATATGCCCTAGTTTGACAGCTTTCTGTATGGTTCTCTAGCGAAATGCAGCAAACGAGCGCCTGTTGTAAAAATATTGAATATGAAAATATCGAAGCAACTGGTATATTCTTAAAAAATGCGCACAAAAAAACAGCCACCATAGGATGACTGTTTTTTCGCTTATTTATTTACTATTTATGATAGCTTTTGCTTGTGGCTACTGACTATATTTGGCAGTTTACTTGGTATTCTTTACCATTTGCCCATTTGATGGCAAAGATACCTTTGTCGCCTTTCATGTGCCATGCATAGACAGCTTCTGGATTTGATTCATTGACGTAACTTGCTACATCGCCTTTTACCTCACCATTTAAGATGATTGGTTGATCTGCCCAATTTGCTTTAGGCAATGTCGCGTTTAGCATCACTTGTTTTTTATTAATAGACTGCTTTGCCATGATTTTGCTGTCATCAGTACAAGTATAAGGCGCTGATGCCATACGATCATAAGCGGCTGTCACTTTTTCTGGAACAAGGGTGTCAGTGGTATCTGGGGTAGTCGGTGCGGTAGTGGCGCAAGCACTCAGTAGGGCAAGGGCTGGTAGGGCGGTTACAATTTTAGTTATCGTTTTCATCGTTTTCTCCAAAGTATTAACTTGATTCATTTAACTGTTCTTAATAATGCGTTAAGCATATGGCGCCATAGTAGCGAAAATACAGTCAGCACAATGTTAGAAATTGTTTGTTACCTATTAGCTTTCTTACTTAACCGATGACTAATGTAATTTCTAATTTAAGTGAGACGTTATTCGGATAATAAGTCATTTAGGGGACGCCCCATAGTTAAAATACCCCAAAAAAAATACGATGCTGCTGATATTAATTTTTTGTAGCCTTTGTCTGCACAGGTACAGGCACAGGCACAGCAAGCAAGCAAGCAAGAAAAATTGATATCACCAGTGCGTCATGTGTCGATATTACTTTTCACTGACTTTTTCACTGACTATAGACACTCACAATTACCTAGGCAAATAAAAATCGCCCATCAGCTTGAGAGCCGATGGGCGATTTTTATTGATAAGGATACCTAAGCTGTCGCTGACCAAGTTCACTTTATAAGTTTGGTCAGCGGAATTAGTTACTTAGTTTTGCGTGGTGGCAGACCCGTATGCTGTGTCTGGAAATTACCTTTGCTCACTTTCTTTTTGGTATTCTTACTAACGACATTGTTATTGATTGAGCCATTGCTGCGCTTCACCGAATCATTACCTAAGCGGCTGTTCTTTTTGCGCGCCGATTGGTAACTGTCTTGTGCGGCATCGCGACCTTCTAAACTGGCGTTAAATGGTGGAATCAAGCAACCACGATTTTTACCAATCAAATCGCTACGACCCATATCTTGCAATGCTTTACGCAACATTACCCAGTTTTTTGGGTCATGGAAGCGCAAAAAGGCTTTGTGCAATTTACGCTGCTTGCCAGATTTGACGATATCCATGTCACCTTCATCACGACTGACCTTATGTAGCGGATCTTTATGGGTGTGATACATGGTGGTCGCTGTCGCCATCGGGCTTGGATAAAATGCCTGCACTTGGTCAGCACGGTAGCCGTGACTTTTTAGCCAAAGCGCAAGGTTCATCATATCTTCATCTTTCGTGCCTGGATGCGCGGCAATAAAGTAAGGAATCAGATATTGCTCTTTACCTGCTTCTTGACTGTACTGCTCAAACATGGCTTTGAATTTATCATAGCTGCCCATGCCCGGCTTCATCATCTTCGATAGCACGCCTTCTTCAGAGTGCTCAGGGGCGATTTTTAGATAACCACCGACATGATGACTGACCAATTCTTTGACGTATTCAGGGTCTTTTACTGCCAAGTCATAACGCAGACCTGAGGCAATAAGGATTTTTTTCACGCCTTTGATATCACGTGCTTTGCGATACAGCTTGGTTAAATTACTGTGATCGGTAATCAAGTTTTCGCAGACATCAGGATAGACGCAAGACGGCTTGCGGCAGTTCTTTTCAATCGTTTCATCTTTACAGCTGAGACGATACATATTAGCCGTTGGGCCACCAAGGTCAGATATTACGCCAGTAAAGTTAGGTGCAGTATCACGAATCGCTTCCACTTCACGCAAGATAGAGTCTTCTGAGCGGCTTTGAATAATGCGGCCTTCGTGCTCAGTGATCGAGCAGAATGTACAACCACCAAAACAGCCGCGCATGATATTGACCGAAAACTTAATCATGTCATAAGCAGGGATGCGCGCATCGCCATAGCTTGGATGTGGCAGGCGGGCATACGGCAAGTCAAACACGTAGTCCATCTCTTCGGTTGAGAGTGGAATCGGTGGTGGATTCAGCCACACGTCAATCGAAGTGTGCGAGTTACCAGCACCGCTACTATGACGCTGTACCAGCGCACGAGCGTTCCCTGGATTGGTTTCCAGATGCAAAATACGGCTGGCATGGGCATAAAGCACAGGGTCAGATTTGACGTGCTCATAATCAGGCAGTCGAATCACCGTTTGCTCACGTGGTGGCATTTTGAGTTTATGTTTACGCGCCGTCATGGGCTTATTAAAGCCACGCATTTGTACTACTTGCGTTTCTTCATCGACTTGTTCAGCGTTGATGACTTTATTGGTGACAGGTTCCGCGACAAAGCCTTGATACTGAGCAGACATTCCAGTCATGGCTTGACCAACGGGTGAGTCGCTAGGTTTGTCTTGCTCGATTGAGCAGCTATCGATATCTTCAGTCATCACATATGGATTAATAATAGGATCGACACGGCCGACGGTATCGACATCATTACTGGCAACTTCGGTCATGCCAGCTTGCCAATGGCGGCGTGTCGGTGTCAACAGATAAGACGTACCACGCAATTTACTCATTTGCTCAAAGCTATAGCCTTTTGACAAGCCATGCACCACATCGACGATAGCGCGTTCAGCATTACCATACAATAAGACGTCAGCACGGGCATCCAGCAAGATACTACGACGGACTTTATCTGACCAATAGTCATAATGCGCGATACGGCGTAAGCTGCCTTCAATACCGCCTAGGATAATCGGTACATCAGGATAAGCTTCGCGGCAGCGCTGGCTATAAACGATAGCAGCACGGTCGGGACGTTTATTAGCGACATTACCTGGTGAGTAAGCGTCATCGCTACGGATTTTGCGATCTGCCGTGTAGCGGTTGATCATGCTGTCCATGTTACCCGCCGTCACGCCATAGGCATAGACAGGCTTACCCAGTTCCATAAAGGCGTCTTTGCTCTTCCAATCTGGCTGAGCAATGATACCGACGCGGAAGCCTTGTGCTTCTAACAAGCGACCGATAATCGCCATACCAAAACTTGGATGATCGACATAGGCATCACCTGAGATGATGATGACGTCACAAGCATCCCAGCCCAGATCGTCCATCTCTTTACGGCTCATCGGTAGATAAGGCGCAGGCTCGTAGCAGCTCGCCCAATGTTTGTCATAATCATAAAGTGGCTTGGTGCCTTGCTTAAAGGCAGTGCGGGCAATGGTATCGGCAGACATGGGCGGACCTGTTAATTAGAAAATGGCACTAAAAATACGTCCCTTATTACTCACTGATAATAAAGGCGAATTTAAAAGCGCTCATTTTAACATGAATTGCCTTCACTATGCGACCTATTCTATGAGGGGCGATTGGCGATAAGTTATTGATAGTGTAAGACAATCTATCAGCCTATCAACAAGAATGGTTTTGGGAAATGCAGAACCATTCTTGCTTTAGATTATGAGTTAGTATGAGTCAGGAAGTAATCAATGCATTGGCTGACAAGTTTTTTAATTGTCTAACAATTGCAATGGGAAAGTCACAACATCAAAAGCTAGGGCAAAGGGTAATAAGACCAATTTTTGCGCCGTATTTGCGCCACTACGAGTGATTTGGTCTTGCTGTGTCTTTGTATGAAAGCTAACCATATAAGGTTTGGTCAAGGCGCGATAGTTCGACTGAATTAGGCTTAAATTGCTGACCTGCGGATAGATAGCGCCTTTGACAGGAACGCTAAAGCAAAAGCGCTGAGCTTGAATACGTTGATCGCTTGCTGAGGTGCATTCGCGACCATTATTTTGCAAAAAGAACTGGTAATCAGAACGTTTAAACTCATCTTTTAGTTTGGCGTAAGAAAGCTTCATTTCTCCTTGAAAATAGCCGTCATTATTGGGCACAGAAAAGCTCATGTCATTATCGACTTGGATGTTCTTTGGCGTCAGATTGGTGAGTAAATTGACCATTTCCGTCCCGCCTTGGGTCAGCACATAGCTGTTCTTTTCACCGACGATCACCATTGTCGCATTTGGCGTTTTTGGCAATGCCTGTGCAGGACGACCAAAAGCCACAATTTGATCTTCAGACAACACACTCTTAGTCGTTGTGGTGTTGACTCGATTGTCACTGTCTAATAATGAACTGGTGGCACAGCCTGAGGTGATGAGCAATGCTGCGAGTGACGCCCCTGTTATCACTGTTTTGAAGCTTAATGCCTTTAGTGCTGGATTATTACTTTCTTCTTTTTTAATGGCACGGGTATTTTTAGTCATGCTAAGGCTTCCTTGTCTACTACCGACGGACTATTGAGGTGGTATCTATTGTTTATGGCCAAACTTTCGTTGGTATCGTACCTTGTTTGAGCGCGACTTAGCTACTTTTAATTAACTCAATAACCAATGCTTGTCGAGATTGCTAATCCAATAAAATCTTTGCACCACTTTTAGTAAAATTCATCACAAATTGGCTTTTAAAATTGCGCACATTATTCTCATAAATATGATTCAAAATGGGATAGTTGATTAATTCTAATCCAGATTTAGTATTAGGGGTGACGGTAGGTCTAAAGACGGTCTTTATACTGGGGGCTTCTATTTTAGTATTGCAGTGTGATTTCCCTCACGAAAAAAGTGCATTTTGGCATACGTTTTGCTCTCTCTCTTTATTAGAGCCTACTTGTCTATATGGATTAGCAAGAGTAGAGCATTAATAGATGTTGATTTGCTGAATAATTGTTTGGAGAGAAGTGTGTGAAGAAATTATCTTTTAGGCTGGATGCGATATCTGTTTTATTTAAGTCGTCATTATTCAAGATCCTGTTGATGATCGGTTTACTGGCTGGGGCAACCAATAGTGCCAATTCTGCTGAGGAGGCCACATTAACGGTGACGCAATTGCTCGAATATCAAAACATTGCTTGGATTATATGGGGCGGAGTATTGGTGTTCTTTATGCAGGCAGGATTTGCCTTGCTAGAGAGTGGCTCAGTACGGGCGAAGAATGCTGTGAATGTGATGATGAAAAACTATACTGATATGTGTATTGGTGGTCTGGCGTTTTATTTGGTAGGTTTTGGGCTAATGATGGGCACCAATGACTCTGGGTTTTTTGGTACTGATCATTTTATGCCAGTAGAGCTGTCTAACCTTGATTGGGCACTAATGTTTTTTCAGATGATGTTTGCAGCGACAGCGGTGACGATTGCTAGTGGCGCTATGGCGGAGCGCGTGTCATTTATTGGGTACGCGGTAGCCGCCTGTCTTATTTGCCTGCTTATCTATCCGGTGTTCGCCAGTTGGGTTTGGGGTGGTTATTTTGGTGGTACAGGCTGGCTTACCGAGCTTGGTTTTATTGATTTTGCGGGTTCTACCGTTGTGCATTCTATTGGAGGTTGGTTGGCGCTGGCTGGTATTTTGGTCATTGGCCCGAGATTGGGACGTTTTGCACCTGATGGCACGCCTAGATTGATAGCAGGACATAACATGACGTTACTGGCTCTTGGCGGCTTTATATTGTGGTTCGGTTGGTTCGGGTTCAATGCCGGTTCGACATTATCAATTACTGGGAATATTGGTTTGATAGCAGTCAATACTTTCGTCGCAGCTGTCAGTGCTGTGGTGAGCTATATGATCATATCGAGGGTTTTAGACAAAGCTATTTTGCTCAGCGATAGTGTCAACGCCAGTTTAATCGGTCTAGTATCCATTACTGCAGGGTGTGCAACGACGACGCCTGTGTTCGCAATTATCATTGGTGCGATCGCCTCAGTGGTCTATATCCTAGCGACCCAAGCTTTATTGAAGCTAAAAATCGACGATGTGGTATCAGCAGTTGCGGTTCATGGCTTTGGCGGGGCATGGGGCACACTGGCGGCCGGATTGTTCTATTCAGGGGATTTGTTCAACTTATCACGCTTGGGTGTGCAAGCCCTAGGTGTGGGTGTGGCGCTCGCTTGGGCCTTGGGCTTAGGTTTGGTGATGTATAAACTCATTGATATGACTTTCGGCTTAAAAGCCAGTCGCCTCCACGAGCAACGTGGCCTTGACTATACCGAGCATGCAGAGATAGGCTATCCCGAGTTTCAAAAGCAGATGTTTGATTCTAAAAGTTTAACAGAGCGGCATTTATAGGAGAAAACTGATGACTATTAAAACTCAATCAGTAGAACGAACCGTGTCCGCGATGGCGATAGTACTGGCAAAATATTTAAATCCTGAGGAAGTCTTGCTTCTCACGGCTCAATGGCGACAGTATTCTACGGTTTCCGTAAAAATGATGCAGCAGTGCGTTTTGGAGGCAACGAGACGCTATCCTGAGCTAAAAGCCTATAAGTCTGATATTCGTAAAGGTTTTTGGGATACGATGCAAGCAGACAGTCATCAATTGACTGAGGCAGTTACTGAGGCTAAGACGGTTAATGGACAAAAGTCTGAATCCGAAGCGGTTCAAGCATTTTATACGGTAATGGAAGCGTTTAGCAATCAATTGACCGCACCAGATAATCGCAGTCTGTTTCAAACCTTGCACCAAACTGTTTCGAAAGAACGCACCTTCAAAGGGCATACGCTTAACATTAGTCAGTTTTTAGATGGTGGTCGTCCTGTAGTACCCGATGACATGTATATTTTAAACAATGTGGTTCAACTGGCTTACGTCTGCCTGTGCGATATTGCAGGGCCCGTTGAGGCCGATAACATCTTATTTCAGGTGGCGGAGATTGCCAAACAACGTCATCCAAAAGCAGTGGTCGAAAAGCTGTTTTGATCTAGTGCTGGGGCGCGTTATGAAGGAGTTCCTATGCTAGTTCATGACGCGCTCTAACGCTCAATTTTAATATTTTATAAAAATTCTATTCATCGCAAACAAATCATCATGCTAGCGTCAATCCAATAAAATCTTTGTACCACTTTTAGTGAAATTCATCACAAATTGGCTTTTAAAGTTGCGCACATTATTCTCATAAGTGAGCAAACCTGTCGTGAATCGATGGTAATCACTCATATTTTTGGCATTGACCATCAACATAAAATCCGCGTCACCTGACACTTCATAGCAGCTCATGACCTGTGGCTGTGTATTCATCAAGCGCTCAAATCGATGCTGCATCGAAGTATTTGAGCGCGCCATCTCTATCATCACCACGGCAGTCAGTCCGTAACCCACCTTATTTGGGTCAACGATAGCGACCTGCTTGGTAATGACGCCGTTGCTGATTAATGCTTGGATACGGCGCTGGGCAGTAGCGATAGACACATGCACTTGTTCTGCCACCGTTTTTAATGGCAAGGTCGCATCGTCTTGTAATAGATTTAAAATAGCTTTATCGATATCATCTAAAATTTGGCTCATTATGTTCTCCCTTCTATGAAATGCTTTCATTATTCGTTTTTATCATTATTATCACTATAAATTAAAAGATAAGAAAATATTCAGTTTTGAGTGCTCAAAAAGATAAATTTATTTATAAATAGGTTGTTATAGCAATAATATCTCATCATTAATTCGTAAAATAGATGCTGTTAATCAAGATCAACAATCAAAGCTTAGCAATCAGAGCCTAGAGCTCAAAAAAGCTTAGTCATGACAAATCAAAGCTAATAGCTGGTCTCCTAATATCTATTTAAATGTACGGTGCTTTTATGTCTACTTCCATCCTTTCTACTGTCTTTGCAAATACGCTCGCAACGACTGTTTCGCGCTTACCACTGCCTAATATTTGGACAGCAGGTAGCGCACAGCAGCGCACATTAATGTTAGGCGTAGCGTTGGCCGTGCTGTCGAATTTGTTGTTTGGTGTGCTTTATGCTTATAGCAGCTTTTTAGCGCCATTATCAGGTACGCAAGTGTTTATCTGGCGTATGCTAGCGATGTGGGCGGCACTGATAGGATATTTGCTGATTAGTGGGCGCTTAGGTGTTCATATTGATAAGTTAAAAGTGCTAGGTACTGTGAAGCAATGGGTGTGGTTGTTATTACCAACGCCGATATTCTTAAGTCAGTTTTGGTTATTTATGTGGGCACCCGTGAATGGGCAAGGTGTACAAACTGCGATGGGTTATTTCTTATTCCCACTAATGATGGTTATATTTGGCTGCGTCTTTTTTGGCGAAAAGTTAAGCCGTCTGCAATGGTTGGCGGTTGGCTTTGCCGCATTAGGGGTCGGCAGTGAAATTATCCGTACGCAAAGTATCTCTTGGGCAACGCTTTGGGTCTGCGGTACGTATCCTATTTATTATATCTTGCGTCGTTTGCAAGGAATCGGTGCTGTGACTGGATTATTGGTCGATTTGACGATATTCGCGCCATTTGCTTTGGCTTATTTGTTTTTGATAGCACCGAGTAGTTTAATGCTTGTTAGTGGCTCTGGTTTTTTTATCATGATGCTGGCAGGTCTGGGTGTCATGAGCGTGTTAGCCATGAAAACCAACGTGGATGCCAGTCAAATCCTGCCGGTAAATGTCTACGGTATGATGAGTTATTTGGAGCCTGCATTATTATTCATATTGGCAATCACCGTGTTGGGCAATCCATTTGAATCAGCAATGATTTATAGCTATGGCTTGATTTGGCTGGGTATTGCTTGTTTGGTTACTCATGGTATTCGTCAACTGCGCCGCGCTCGCAAAAACTTATCATCTTCAGTCAAAAAACAAGTTGCGTAGGAGCTACGATTGACAATATGGATAAGCGATAAAAAGGACGGCTCAATTAATCGAGCCGTCCTTTTTACCTTAGATTAAAGTGAATTATTTCATTCGTCCATTAATCTAAATGCTGTTTAAAGCCACGTTGCTTATCACGTTCCCAATCACGATCTTTAAGCGTTTTGCGTTTGTCATGCTGCTTTTTACCCAATGCTAAGCCAATTTGACATTTCACCAGCGAGTTTTTCCAATAGCAGGATAATGGCACGCAGGCATAGCCTTTTTGGTTAACTGCACCCATCAATTTTTCGATTTCGCGGCGATTGAGCAGCAGTTTACGGGTACGGATACTATCAGGACTGACATGCGTAGAGCTGGATAGTAGCGGCTGAATATGCGCACCAAATATAAAAGCCTCATTATTACGGAAGATGATATAAGCTTCGGTAATGGTCATTTTGCCCGCGCGAATGGCTTTGACTTCCCAACCTTGTAACGACAATCCTGCCTCAAACGTTTCTTCAATGAAGTACTCGTGTCTAGCTTTTTTGTTCGCACAAATTTGATTTTCCGGTTTTTTTGATTTTTTTGACATAATTTCTCCATAAGAATCACTCAAAAGTATCGTGTTCTTATCTGACCAGTCCTACTAATTCCTCATCCTAACCCGTTTAATTGGATTATCTTACATTCGAATAATAAGACGGATGAGTCGAACCGCCTATTGTAGCAAAGCACCTCACAAAAATGTAAGTCAGCTGTTAGGACAAATGTAGCAGATAAGTATTAAGTTCGGGCAAAATTTGCTAGCATATGGCGTAATATTACCGACTATATTAGCCATGTTATGAGCCACTCTATTACTTCCAATTCCTCAAAGCTGCACACCAAAATTTTATATCCTGGCACTTTTGACCCGATTACCAATGGTCATGTGGACTTGGTCAAGCGTGCAACCAAGCTGTTTGATGAGGTCGTCATCGCCGTTGCCTCAGGGCATCATAAAAAACCGTTATTTAATTTCGAAGAGCGCGTCACTTTAGTAGAGACCGTGTTCGAAGATTTACCGCAAGTCTCGGTCATTGGTTTCGAAGGCTTGTTAGTAGATTTTATGCGTGAAAAAAACGCCACTGCGGTATTGCGTGGTCTACGGGCGATGTCGGATTTTGAATATGAGTTTCAGCTCGCTAATATGAATCGCGAGCTCGACGAAAACTTTGAAGCGGTGTTTTTGACCCCTTCTCAAAACTATTCATTTATCTCGTCGACGATGATTCGCGAAATAGCCAGACTTGGCGGCGATGTCAATAAATTTGTCCCTCCGTGTGTGGCACAGGCTTTTACAAAAAAACTGTCTATTAAAGACAGCTAGCCCTTTAATAAGCTCATAGCTACAGCATATAGGCTAATAATAAACAATAAGGAGCAGTTTATGGCGCTATTAATTACTGATGAATGCATCAATTGTGATGTGTGCGAGCCTGCCTGCCCAAACGAAGCCATCTCAGAAGGCGATGATATCTATGTCATCGATCCTGATTTATGCACGGAATGCGTCGGTCATTTCGATGAGCCGCAATGCGTGGTTATTTGTCCGGTTGACTGTATTCCTCATGATCCTAACCATGTCGAAACTGAAAGTGATTTGATGTCTAAATACAAACGCATTACTGGTCAATAAGTGACTCATATACTATTGATAACATCTGGATTTAAAGCGCTTTAGGGACAATGTAATGACGATAAATGCAAGCCAGATAACGAGCGACTTTGACCAGCAGCATCTTTGGCACCCGTATGCCAGCCTACCACCGACTTATCCCAATATCGTTATTGATCGTGCAGAGGGCATCTATATCATCACCGAAGATGGTACGCGCCTGATCGATGGCATGTCGTCGTGGTGGGCGAGTGCACATGGCTATAATCATCCCAAACTAAATGCGGCGATGATTGAGCAGTTGGGCAAAATGGCGCATGTCATGTTTGGTGGTTTGACGCACCAGCCAGCGATAGATTTAGGCAAAAAGCTGCTCGATATTGTTCCTGATGGTTTAGAGGCTATTTTCTATGCGGACAGCGGCAGTATTGCGGTAGAAGTTGCACTTAAGATGGCATTGCAATATCAGATTGCCGCCAAGCGTCCACAAAAATGCCAGTTTGCTTCAACCCACTCTGGTTATTATGGCGACACGTGGCATGCGATGAGTGTTTGCGATCCTATTAATGGTATGCACAGCTTGTATGGCAAACAATTACCGATGCAGTACTTCGTTCCTGCCCCGCCATTAGGGTTTGAGCGTGTTTTAGTGGAAGAAGAACGCACCGCACTGACAACGTTTTTTGATGAGCATAGCGATAAGCTGGCAGGCTTTATTATCGAGCCGATTATCCAAGGCGCTGGTGGCATGCGTTTTTATAGCCCTGAATATCTGCAATTGCTTCGTCAACTGTGCGATGAACATGATGTGCTATTGATTGCGGATGAAATCGCCACTGGTTTTGGACGTAGTGGCAAGCTGTTTGCTTGTGAGCATGCGGGTATCAGCCCTGATATCATGACGATTGGTAAAGCCTTGACGGGCGGTTATATGACGTTTGCCGCGACTTTATGTACGCGCCATATTGCTAATACCATTAGCCAAAGCGATTATCCAGCACTGATGCATGGCCCAACCTTTATGGGTAATCCGCTGGCATGTGCTGTTGCTTGTGCCTCCATTGATTTAATATTGTCCTATGATATTGAAGCGCGTACAGCCAATATGCAATCTGTCATGGAACAGCAACTTGCTCCAGCTGCTATGTTAAATGGTGTTGCTGAGGTGCGTTGTTTGGGTGCGGTAGCAGTGATTGAGCTGCAAGAAGCCGTTGATATGCCGACCTTTCAAACATTGCTGATTGAAAATGGTATTTGGGTCAGACCCTTTGGTAAGTTGGTCTATATTATGCCGCCTTACATCATCACTGATGATGAGCTGGTAACGTTATGCCAGTCATTACTAACCGTCGTCACTGCTTACTTGGGTCAAATTTCTACGACCGATAGAGTTCTGCTATGAGCGTGCTATTTATCTCTGGTATCGATACCGATATTGGCAAAACCTATGCCACTGGAATGCTTGCAAAAGCCTTAATGCAGCAAGGCACAAACGTTATCACTCAAAAGTTAGTCCAAACGGGCGTTAGTGTCAATCCAATGACCGGTGAAATGGGTATTGCTGATGATATCATCACGCACCGCGCGTTGATGGACATACCGCTACAGCCTTGTGATTTGGATTTTACTACTTGTCCTTATCGTTATAAAAAACCTGCTTCACCGCATCTTGCGAGTAGACTATCCAAACAAACACTCGATCCTGAAGTTATTACGAACGCTACAAAAAGCTTGCAAGCTGATTATGAAGTAGTGTTATTAGAAGGCGCAGGCGGATTGCTAGTGCCCATTACTGAGCAGCTATTCGTCTTAGACTACATTGCTGCTCAAGGCTATCCGATTCTTTTAGTTACTTCGGGTCGCTTAGGTAGTATCAATCATACCTTACTTAGTCTCGAAGCTATTACCCAGCGAGGCTTACAGGTTCATACTGTTGTCTATAATCATATCCATGACGATACCGATAATACTGATGTCGAGATAGCCGATAGCACGATTGAGTTTTTACAGAATCATCTACAGCAATATTATCCAACGACACACTGGCTACAGTTACCCCATTTAGAAAACCATTCAATGTCTGATACTAAAACAGCGTTTAAGTATCAGACATGGTCTTTGCCAAAGGACTTTATTTAAGTAGTTTATGAATAATATCTTTGTGAATACAAATAAGCGTAAAAGATATTCCTAGACGGCGATTAGATTTGCTATACTAGCGCGCTTGGTAGACTAGGCAATCGCCGCTGCACACTGGCAACAGATGAGCAGGGGAGGAAAGTCCGGGCTACATAGGGCAGCGTGCCAGCTAACGGCTGGGCAGGGTAACTTGACGACCAGTGCAGCAGAGAGTAGACCGCCTTTGGCTTATATAGGTATCGCAAGATATTCATGTCATCGGTAAGGGTGAAAGGGTGCGGTAAGAGCGCACCGCGTGGCTGGCAACAGTTCACGGCATGGTAAACTCCGCGCGTAGCAAGACCAAATAGGCATCGGCATGGCGCGGCCCGCGTTCGATGCGGGTAGGTTGCTTGAGCGTACGAGCGATTGTACGCCTAGAGGAATGATTGTCCACGACAGAACCCGGCTTATCGGTTTACCAAACCTTTTTAATGGCTGAAATTGTATTTATAAAATGCTTACTGTATGTTGGTGAGTATTTATTTGCAGAAAATGCCATATTTTTTCGAAAAAAATGCCTTTTGGGGGTTGACGAGGTTAGTCAACTTGGGCATAATACCGAGCCTAAAATGGCGATGTAGCTCAGCTGGTTAGAGCGCATGACTCATAATCGTGAGGTCAAGAGTTCAAGTCTCTTCATCGCCACCATTTATAGCAAGACTAGTAACATTAAAAAAAACCAATCCTTCGTGATTGGTTTTTTTTTGCCTAAAATATGTGACGTGAGTATCTATCAATGGTAGGTAAATCGAGTTTTTGACTTTAATTACTTGCTGATTTCTTACTAAATCATAGGCTTATCTGTTTAGACACAGATTAATTGTTGTAACTTATGTCGCGCTTACTTATCATAGGGGCTGTTTTCGGTAAAGTCCTGTAACGCCATGTCTGTACAATTACCTCCTTATCGTCCGATCAAGCATCGTAGTGGCCTCAAAGTCATGGGTGCCGCATTTCATGCATTATTGATGCGTGAACTACAAACTCGCTTTGGTGGTTATCGCTTGGGCTATCTCTGGGCGCCATTAGAAATAATGTTCCAAGTTGCTATTTATTTAATAATATTTGGCGCTATTATGACTCGTGTATTGCCAGGAATGGACTACATGCTGTTTTTGGTCGCAGGATTGGTACCATTTCGCATGATGAGTACGATAGCAATACGATCGTTAGGAGCAGTTGAGGCCAACCAAGGTCTATTAATGTATCGCTCGGTACGGCACATTGATGTCATTATTGCCCGTTCATGTTTAGAGCTAGTGATTTATTTTTTCACCTTTATACTGTTGTTAGTCATACTTGCTTTTATCGGTATCCCTATTAGTCTTGCGCATTTAAATATAGTCTTGTTTTGCTGGTTGACCTTGTTTTTATTTGGTTTTGGTTTGGCCATGATAATGATGGTTGTTGGCTACTATGGTGGTGAGATTAGCAAAATTATCAGTTTGATTTTTACTATCTTATATTTTGCGTCCGGTATTATGTATTCTATTCATATTATCCCAGAGCCGTATTTTAGTTATTTATTATATGTTCCATTTGTTCATAATATTGAGTTAATGAGGAATGCACTATCGCCTACTTATCCTGCATATCATATTGATATAGGTTATTTTTTAAAGTGGATGGTGGCAGTAAACTTCTTAGGTTTATTGATGTATAAAGCAGTAGAAAGAGATCTAATACGCTCTAAATAAATCATCAAGTGTGATATCCGTTTTAACTTAGGGCAAGCGAATGATTGAGATTAAAGGTGTTTCTAAGTCATTTATGACAAAGCAAGGTCGGCATTATTTATTCAAAGACTTAAATCTGACCATTGGTGATAAACAAAGTGTCGGTTTACTTGGTCGTAATGGCGCGGGGAAGTCAACTTTATTACGTATTATTTGCGGACTAGATAAGCCTGATCACGGAGAGATTATCACCAACTCGACTATTTCTTGGCCAGTGGGGGTAGCCGGCGGTTTTCAAGGAAGCTTGACAGGTCGTCAAAATGTCCGTTTCGTTTGTCGTCTTTATTCTAGTGGTCCTTATATTGATGAAAAGATTCGTTTCGTTGAAGAGTTCGCAGATATTGGTAATTATTTCGATATGCCGGTTAAGAGCTACTCATCAGGAATGAAAGCACGCTTGACGTTCGGCTTAAGCTTAGCGTTTGATTTTGATTACTATATGCTCGATGAGGCAGGTGCCGTTGGTGATGCAGCTTTTCGTAAGCGTAGTGAAGAGATTTTGGCAGCGAGACGTGCACAAGCAGGGTTTTTAATAGTATCGCATAACATCGGTGATATTAAGCGTAATTGCGATATTGGTATTGTGCTAATGGATCAAACAGCACACGTCTTTGAAGACACAACAGAAGCGATTGAGGTATATGAAGAGCATGTCCACAAAGCGAAAAAATAAGATAATTGACTTCTCGCTGTTTATTGGCTTGGTGGTCCTCCCTTGGGTGCTAGTGATATTTTATGTCATGACCCTTGCACATCCGCGGTTTATTTCGACGGCTGATGTGGTCGTAAAACAAGTGAGCGAATCTAGCGTGCCATCTGGTGGCGGTTTATCGGCCTTATTGGGTGTGAATAGCACCAGTAAAGAAGATGCAACCTATCTGACTGAATATATCTTGTCTAACGATATTGTGAAGCGCCTCGATAACAAGTTCAAGTTCCGAGAAGCTTATCATGTTGATGGCTCAGATCCTCTCAATGAAATTGACCCTGATGCCTCGCAAGAAGATTTACTCGAATATTTCAAAAGCCGTGTCCATATCAATCTTGACGAACAAAGCTATGTGCTTTCAGTATCGACAGAGGCCTTTGATTCGGCTTATGCTTTTGAGCTTAATAAAGCGATTTTGAGTGAGTCTGAGCAGTTTGTAAACCGTATCTCACAAGAAGTTGCTCGTGATCAGCTAGTATTTGCAGAGACGCAACTCGATGAGTCACAAGATCGCTTGAATGATGCCAAAGAGCAGCTACTTAACTATCAAAACGAAAATGAGATTTATGATCCGCAAGCCAATGCCCAAATTGTTAATCAGCTGATTGGTAGCTTACAAGCGCAGCTTAGCTCATTACGCACAGAAGAGCGACAACTGCTCAGCTATTTGAATCCAGATGCACCGCAAGTGGTGTCATTAAGAAGTCAGATAAAAGCGGTTGAAGAGCAAATCAATCAAGAACAAACCAAATTGACGTCACCAAACACCACCAAATTGAACCGTCAAGCGGTACAGTTTGAGACGATTAAAGCCGACGTTGAGTTTGCCACTGAACTATATAAGTTGTCACTATCATCGCTTGAAAAGGCACGTTTAGAAGCCTTTAAAAAGATGAAAAACTTGATTGTGATTTCAACCCCTTATGAGGCTGAAGAGTCATCATATCCACGTCACATTTATATCATTTGGACATCGCTTGCATTGCTTTTGATGCTTTATGGCTTCGTACGTTTAGTGATGGCAGTGGTTCGTGACCATCGTAGCTAGATTTGATCAAGGCAGTTTTGACAAACCAGATACCAGTAATGATCGACAGATCTGCAAAGGAATACAACGCATGAACATAAAACCACGTCCTATCGTGACGATGATTAAGGTAATGAGCTTGACGATGGCTGCGACCAGCATCTCAGCACTCGCAGCGACCAGTTATGCGGATCAAATATCAGGATCTAGCTTTGGCACTAGTAGCAATAGCATGAGTCAAGACCAAAACCGCAGCAATATCAATGTCTCAACGCAAGCTTTTGCTGGCGGTGTGCCAGGTCAAGCAACGACTCAAGAGGCAGTCGCTGCAGCAAGCTTACCGAGTCAGTCGGTTATTAACACCACACGCCCTTATCAAGACATCAATACCCAAGATTTGATGTTTGGCGAACAGTTATTTCGTGGTGCGTTCTCGACGACTTCTGGCTCTACCTTTAACGACAGCTATGTGATCAACCCTGGTGATAATGTACAGGTGCGGATGTGGGGTGCCTATCAATATGCGGCAACGACAACTGTTGATCCGCAAGGCAATATCTTTTTGCCTAATGTTGGTCCAGTCCGTATTTCTGGTGTGCAAAATGGCAGTCTACAAAACGTGGTCAAGAGTGCTGTCAGTCGCATTTACCGCTCGAACGTTGGTGTTTATGCATCTTTAGAGCAAGCACAACCGGTTAAAGTTTTCGTGACTGGCTTTGTCAAACAACCTGGTTACTACGGTGGGCTTGCCGCAGATTCGGTGTTGTCTTATTTAGATCGTGCAGGTGGTGTCGACCCAACACGTGGTAGTTACATTGATATCCAAATCAAACGCAATGGTCAGATGCTACAGCAAGTCAATTTATATGATTTTTTATTAGCGGGCAAATTACAATCATTTGCGTTTCGTGACGGCGATGTGATTACGGTTGCGCCGCAGAAAAAAACGTTTGTAGTGGGTGGGCAAGTTCAGAATGAATACACCTTTGAATTTGATGTGAATGATTTGACCATTGGTGACGTATTACAAGTGGCCAGTCCAGCAGCGAATGCCACCAACGTTAGTATCACTCGCAGTGCAGGACGAGCGCAAACGGCAGAGTATTATTCCCTTGCAGAAGCGCAGAATGTCCCTGTCTATAATGGCGATCAAATGGTAGTGACCTCAGATCGCTATGCAGGCACCATCGCTGTACAGGTGAAAGGTGCGCATACGGGTAATGGCGCGATGGTTGTACCATACGGTGCTCGCCTAAAAGATATCGTCCCTCAATTGCAGCCGAGTCCACTGGCGAAACTGACGCATCTCACCATATATCGTCAATCTGTTGCTGAACAACAAAAACGCATGATTAATGAATCGCTTGATCGTTTGGAAGAGTTAACACTAGCCACTCAGTCAACGACTCGTGAAGAAGCAGCACTACGCCAAGATGATGCTGCACTGGTTAAGCAGTTCGTCGCCAAGGCGCGTAATGTACAGACTGATGGTCAGATTGTTGTTGTGCCAAACTCGTGGCAGGATATTATTCTGCAACAAGGCGATATTATTGAGATACCAGCGCAAACATCAGTCATTACAGTTAATGGTCAAGTACGAGCACAAGGCGCACTTACCTTTAATCCTGATTATACCGTTGGTGATTATGTTGCCAATTCTGGTGGTTTCTCTGATAATGCCGACGTTAAAGAAATTTTGATTATTCATCAAAATGGCGCTAGTGAAGTGGTCAACACTGCCTACCGTATTCAGCAGGGTGATGAGATTATGGTGCTCCCGAAAGTCAAAACCAAGCGTGTGGAAATTGCTCGTGGCTTATCGCAAATTATCTATCAATTGGCAATTGCGGCTAAGGTTGTATTAGATCTATAACGGTTCATACTGGTTATGTAGATTGAGACATCAATGACTAATAATGACTAATAAAGGTATCGAGAATGGCAAAAAGTGTAAAGCATAAGGATGAGATGCAAGGAATGTCTACCTTTGATGATGCACTATTGTCGCCATTACCGAAGCCTGAAGTATTGAAACCTGAGGTATTAAAACCCAAAGCACCAAAACGTCTGGCGGTAGTCGGTAAAGGTATGCGCCGTAATAACCTTTTATTATCGAGCGTCCTACGAGCAGACATTCAGCGTTGGTATCCTTGGTCAAGCTTGCAACAACGCCTTAATATAGGCATTGAAGCCCCTGATGCCTTTATCGGTTGGGGTCATAAGAAAAGCTATCAACGAGCACAGCATGCTGCCAAACGCCAAGATATTCCTACATTAAGTATCGAGGATGGTTTTTTACGGTCGTTAGATTCAGGGCTCAGTAGCCGCTATGGGCTGAGCGTCGTCACTGATGATATTGGTATCTACTTTGATTTAACGCAGCGCTCACGCCTTGATCAACTGATTATTGAGCGTACTAAAAAGGCTATTACGACCAATAATAAAAGTATAGATGAAGAACGCGCTCGACAACTGATGGTACGTATATGCGACGAAAAGCTTAGCAAGTACAACTCAGTTATCGATTGTCCATCATTGGACAAGTTGGCTAATGAAGCAAATCCAAATCCAAAAGAAAGCACTTTAACATCGCATGTTTTATTAATTGACCAAGTGGTTGGCGACGCGTCTATTAAAGGTGCTGGTGCGAACAAACGTCAGTTTAAGAAGATGTTAAAATCTGCATGCCGTAGTCATCCAAATGCTCATATTTGGATCAAGGCTCACCCTGCCTCAAAATCAGGATATCTGACCAATTTAAAGTTACCAAAAAACGTCCGACTATTAACTCAGGCGCTTAACCCTATCGAATTGTTAACGCAAGTTAGCGATGTTTATACCGTTAGCTCGCATATGGGCTTTGAAGCATTGATGCTTGGTAAGATAGTGCATTGCTTTGGTGTTAATTGGTATAGTGGCTGGGGACTGACCGATGACAGCGGTGCACCCAAAAATCTGCTTAAAGCGGTCGAGAAACGTCGTCAAAAACTTGCCACCAAACTACGAGAGGCTAAGGGGAATTCAACTCCTGCATTATTTCCTAAATCATTTCCTACATCATTTGCTAAAAAAATATCTGCGACGCTAGAAACGTTATTTTATAGCGCCTATATCGATTACAGTCGCTATGTAGATCCAGCCACCAAGCAAGCCTGCGAGATTGACACGGCTATTAAATGGCTAGTGACTAATCGCTATTGGCAAGGACGCCTTGAGGGTAATTTGACGGTATATGAGTTTAGCCGCTGGAAGCTGCCGTTTGTGAAGGCTTTCGTTCATCTGCCCCGTACCACTCTGTTTATAAAACCCAAACCACGCCTCAAGAATTTGCTGCACCCTGATCACTTACGCGTCAATTATCAGCAACCGCTATTAGTATGGGGTTTAGCGAAGCGTCAACAAATACAAAAAAAACTACAGGCCAAGCTTTCCAAGCAACAGCATTTACAGATGCCATCTATTTACTGCATGGAAGACGGGTTTATTCGCTCAAACGGTTTGGGTGCGACCTTGCTGGCGCCATTGTCAGTGGTTATAGACAAGCAAGGTATCTACTATGACGCGACGCAGCCGTCAGATTTGGAAACATTATTACGTCATTGTCAGGCGATGAGCCCACAGCAAAGTAGGCGTATAAAACAACTTCAAGATAAGTTGCTTAGTCAGCGGGTGAGTAAATACAATGTTGGGACCGATATCGGTAATGCTGATAGCCAGCATACTTCTTGGGTACATAATGCAAAGGTATCTGGAAAACACCGCATTCTTATCGTTGGACAAGTCGAAGATGATTTATCGGTGCAATATTGTGGTTCAGAAATTAAGACCAATAGCGGCTTGATTGAGCGTGTACAGCGAGACAATCCAGAGGCTTATCTGATTTACAAGCCTCATCCAGATGTTGAGGCGGGATTGCGCGTAGGTAAGGTAGGAGAGGCGCATCTAAAACAAGTTCAAGCGGTCGCTTATGATACAGCGATGCCGGACTGTTTAGAGGGTGTCGACGAGGTGCATACCATGAGTTCATTGACGGGATTTGAAGCCTTGTTACGTGGCTTAAAAGTGACTTGCTACGGTTTACCGTTTTATGCAGGCTGGGGCCTAACGACTGATATTGATGCACAGCTACCATTAAAAGCTGAGTATCTAAGCAGGCGCAAACGAGACACAGCATTGACACTTGAACAACTGCTGCATTGCACGTTGATAGACTATCCTTTATATCGACTTCCCGATGGTTATGGGCTGGCGCAAGTTGAGCAAGTCATTGATTACTTGTACCCGCCAAAAAATAACGCTTTTGCCGCAACTCAAAATGAAATAAATAATAATTCGGTCAAAACAATCTCTATTTCTAAGAAACTTTCAGCCGTACCCAGTCAGTTGAAGCGCCAAGCTGCCACCCGTTTTATGCAGCAGCGTCATCAATGGCAGCAGCGTCTACGTAGCGTGCTTCGTTAATTTGCTCTAAACACGTGATGTAAAACCACTGCGACAAGTATGGGCTTTTTCGGTATAATCATTGATAATTAATGTCTATTCACGCGGTTTAACGACCACTCTTGCTTTGCTCTTTTATCCTTCAATTAATGGTAATTCAATACTATGGCAGCTTCGATGTCTCATTTGCTTACTCATCGACACGTTTTGCTGTTACAGGGAAAGATGGGCGGATTTTTTGACCGTTTTTCTACATTTTTGCAAACTCAAAATATTCAAGTGAGTAAAGTAAACTTTAATGCAGGCGATGCTTTTTTTTATAGCCATCCCAATACGCATGAATATACGGGTACTTTGGCGCACTTTTCATCTTGGTTGCAGGTTTTTATTGCTGAGCATAATATTGATGCGATTGTATGTTTTGGCGACTGTCGCCCACATCATACGCAAGCGTCCTGTATCAGTGAAAAATTAGGCACCTCATTTTTTGTGTTTGAAGAAGGCTATTTACGACCTGATTATATTACCTTGCAAGAGTATGGTATTAATGGCTATTCACGCTTAAATACTGAAGATATTAAAGCGCTCAAAAAGGCCAATGACCATCCAATCTATACGCACAATCGCTTTTATCGGCTAAGTATTGCCGCTATTGTTTATTATATTATCGCTTGGCTATACAAAAGCCGCTATCCGCATTATTCACATTACCGTGGCATGACGGCATGGCAAGAGGCAATCGCGTGGCTCAAAGCGCCATGGCGTAAATTGCGAGGGTATTTACCTGATAAACAACTACAAAAGAGGCTGACCAATCAAGAAAGTGATAATTATTTCTTGATCAGCTTACAAGTCCATAATGACTCGCAGATTACCCATCATAGTGATTATCATGACATAGTACAGTTTATTGATGAAGCCATTGCAAGCTTTGCAAGTCATGCGAATCAGACACAGTTATTGGTATTTAAACACCATCCCTTAGATCGTGGTCATCGAGACTATCGTGAATTGGTCTCCAGTTTAGCCACACGCTATCAGGTCAGTCACCGCGTTTTTTATGGCTGCGATATGCATCTACCAACCTTGATGAAGCATAGTATCGGCATGGTGACGATTAACAGTACAACAGGATTGCAGTCGGTATACCACAAAAAACCTACTAAGGTG
This sequence comes from Psychrobacter glaciei, assembly GCF_014652895.1. Taxonomy (GTDB): domain Bacteria; phylum Pseudomonadota; class Gammaproteobacteria; order Pseudomonadales; family Moraxellaceae; genus Psychrobacter; species Psychrobacter glaciei. The sequence continues at coordinate 77,783 of NZ_BMZR01000002.1, read as the reverse complement.
ATGGGTCGGGCGATTTACGACACCCCAAAACTGACCGACCCAAAGCCGCTTGATGATTTTTGGCAGCATCCTAAAGACCCAGACAATGAGTTCTATTTAAGATTCCGTGAGTATCTGATCGAGCAGACACAAATCAATGGGGCTTTTTATGGTCGATCGCCATGGATGTACAAATATCTAAAGCAAACAAATAGAGACACCAGCGCAATCTCTGATACGGCTAAATAGCTCATCAAGCAGGAGTTGGCTATCAATGTTCTTTGATTCATTACAGCGTTTAACGTTGCGTTATAAAAAGCTAAATTAAGCGCTTATTTAACCATTAACGCTATTCAGTCGTTAGTGTCAGCAGCCATTCCAATTCCTACTAATAAAATCGCCTTACTTTACAGTGGAAAACTGCTAGAATACCTGCATATATCGGTACGTCGCAGCAATGGATGTTATAGCCCTTTTTGCGAACCGATCATTATTCTATCACCCTTAATTTAGTAGGCGCTTTGTGACTGCATTAGCCAATATTCGTAACTTTTCTATCATTGCCCACATTGATCATGGCAAATCGACCCTTGCCGATCGTTTCATTCAAATGTGCGGTGCCTTGCAAGACCGTGAAATGCAGGCGCAAGTACTCGACTCAATGGATATTGAGCGTGAGCGTGGTATCACCATCAAAGCGCAGTCAGTGACTTTGTTTTATGACCACCCAAATGGCGAGCGCTATCAGCTCAACTTTATTGATACGCCAGGCCACGTTGATTTCTCTTACGAAGTCTCGCGTTCATTGGCTGCCTGTGAAGGGGCGCTATTGGTCGTAGATGCGGCGCAAGGCGTGGAAGCACAATCGGTCGCTAACTGCTATACCGCAGTCGATCAAGGCTTAGAAGTGATGGCAGTTTTAAACAAAATTGACCTACCACAAGTTGAGCCTGAGCGTGTTATTCAAGAGATTGAAGACATCATTGGTATCGATGCTGTCGATGCCCCACGTGTATCAGCGAAATCTGGTCTTGGTGTGGATAAATTACTAGAGGCTTTGGTTGCTTTTATTCCCGCACCCACCGGTGACCGTGAAGCCCCGCTACAGGCGTTGATTATTGACTCATGGTTTGACAATTATTTGGGTGTGGTCTCTTTAGTACGTGTGCGTCAAGGAACCATACGTAAAGGTGACAAGCTCTATATCAAGTCCACCAAAGAGGCGCACTTGGTCGGCTCTATCGGTGTTTTCACACCAAAACCTCTAGATACGGGTGTTTTGGAAGCTGGTGAAGTTGGCTTTATTATTGCCGGGATTAAAGATATTGCTGGTGCGCCCGTTGGTGATACGATTACCCATGCCAAAACGCCTGATGTTGATCGTATTCCTGGATTTAAGCAGGTAACGCCGCAAGTCTATGCCGGTATGTTCCCTGTCGAATCTACTGACTTCGAAAAATTTCGTGAAGCGTTGCAAAAATTGCAAATTAACGATGCCTCGTTGTTTTTTGAGCCAGATACCTCAGATGCGCTTGGTTTTGGTTTCCGTTGCGGCTTTCTGGGTATGCTGCACATGGAGATTATCCAAGAGCGCCTAGAGCGTGAGTATGACTTGGATCTCATCACCACGGCACCGTCGGTTATTTATGAGATTGTAAAAAAAGATGGCAGTATTATTTATGTCGATAACCCGTCAAGACTGCCTGAACCTAATAACATTGAAGAGTTTCGTGAGCCGATCGCCCGCTGTCAGATTTTAGTACCGCAAGATTATTTGGGTAACGTTATGACGCTATGTATTGAGCGTCGCGGCGTCCAAGTTGATATGCGCTTTATGGGACGTCAAGTTCAGCTGATATTTGATATTCCGATGGGCGAGGTGGTGATGGATTTCTTTGATCGCCTAAAGTCTGTGTCACGTGGATTTGCCTCGCTTGATTATAACTTTGAACGTTACCAAGTCGACAAGCTGGTCAAAATAGATGTGCTGATTAACGGCGACAAAGTCGACGCCCTAGCCATGATTGTGCACGAAACCCAGTCTCGTTACCGTGGTAATGCGCTTGTTACTAAAATGAAAGAATTGATACCACGCCAAATGTTTGATGTAGCGATTCAGGCTGCTATTGGCAGTCAAATCATTGGACGTAGCACTGTCAAAGCCATGCGTAAAGATGTATTGGCCAAGTGTTATGGTGGTGATGTTTCTCGTAAAAAGAAACTGCTGTCCAAACAAAAAGCAGGTAAAAAACGCATGAAGCAAGTGGGTAATGTGGAAATTCCACAAGAAGCCTTTTTAGCAGTATTGCAAGTCGATTAAGATATTGACATACGTATAATCATCGCTAGTCTTATAAATTAAAATAGTCAGATAAGCAGCTCGTTAATAGGCAATTTAGTATGGATTTCGATTTTAATTTGATTTTAGTGCCATTAACTATTGGCTTGGGTATTATTTGGCTATTAGATAAGCTAGCGTTTAAACAGCGCAAAACACGTGGTCGCGGTCAAGAGAGCTTATTGGTACGCTGGGCTTATGATTTTTTCCCTGTATTGGCAGTGGTATTAATAGTGCGCTCATTTTTGATTGAGCCTTTTAATATCCCATCATCTTCTATGGTGCCGACGTTATATACAGGCGACTTTATTGCGGTCAACAAGTATGCCTACGGCGTGCGTTTACCACTGACTTATAATAAAGTATTGGATACAGGCGCGCCTGAACATGGCGATGTGGCCGTATTTCGTTACCCAGAAAACCCAAGTATTTATTATATCAAGCGCGTCATTGGCTTACCGGGTGATACGGTCAGCTATGATCAAGGCACGCTTGCTATCAATGACGTACCGGTAGCAACCAAATCAATCGATTTTGATGCCAATGCTGAGCTTACTGCACAGCTGTATCCCCCAGGACAAATTGCACCAGGGCAAGTACTTACGGAAGAAAACGCTGCAGCAATGGGTCAACAAGAAGAAGGTGAGGCGCAATATTTTCAAGAAACACAAGGTGAGCATGAGCATCTCGTTCGCTACTTGAATGGTATGAATAGTTCGCAGTACGGGCCGTTTTTGCAGCAGCAGTCACCAGAAGTGGTTAGCTCAGAAGGGAACGAGTGGCGTATTACGGTTCCTGAAGGTAATTACTTTGTGATGGGTGATAACCGTGATCGCAGTGCTGACGGTCGCTTTTGGGGCTTTGTCCCTGATGAAAACCTAGCAGGCAAGGCCGTTTATATTTGGATGCATAAGCCACCCGGTCTCAACGTACCCACCTTTTCGCGTAATGGCTCTATTGATTAAAGTCATGGAACAACAGCGTGTTTATTTATAGACAATAGTTTCGTGCTACTATTATGATGATCCGATAATGTTAAATATCCAATCATTGTGACTGTCTAATAGTTTAATAAATGGATACTTAGTGTTATTGAGGTATCTAATAAAAATATAGCAATTTACCCGTTGAGAGGTGTTATGGTGCAGCAGTTATCTGGTTTGTCTACCCAGCGCGGCGCTAGCGTGACTAGCATTGTATTATTTATCATTGTTCTCGGTATTGCTGTCAAGTTGATGATTGCTATTGTACCAGCACAGATCGGTGATTATCAGCTGACTAAGCTTTTAGGAATGGAGCTTAAAGAAGCCAATGACAAAGGTGAGACGGCCAAGCAATTCGTCGAGCGTGTGAATCGGCAGTTATCTATCAATGCTGATTATGATACCAATGCAGAAGACGTGTTTACTTTCACTAATAAAAAGACGGGTCAGCTAGCTATCTATAAGAAATACGAACAAACCAATAACCTTTTCGGTAATGTCGATATTGTCAATCGCTTCGAAGGTGATATTGACGCAACCATGGCAGAGTAGCCTGAATGAGTGTATAGCTCATTTCTTATTTATTCGTCAAACATAATTTACGACCATATTTTTTTATTAACTAATCGTTATTAACCAGTCATTATTAACCAATTACCTCAGTAAAACAAAAGGGATAACCACAAGCCACGCATGAAACCAACTTCGCAGCACTCTCAGGCGGTTCCTACTCCCCAAACAAATAACACGTCTGTCGACACGCTTATTGTTAGCTCAGAATTCATCCAACGCTTGGCCATATTAACGCGCAAGCTGGGTTATGTGTTTAATAATCTAACACTTCCCAAGCTGGCACTGACTCATCGCTCGTTTGATAGCAAAAAAAACTACGAGCGCTTAGAGTTTTTGGGCGATGCACTATTGGGTATGATTGTGGGTGAGGCTCTATATCATCGTTATCCCAGTCAAAACGAAGGGCGTTTGACGCGTATGCGTGCCACTTTGGTACGCCAAGAATCGCTGGTCATCATTGCTCAAAATCTAGAGCTTTCCAATCATTTGATACTAGGGATAGGTGAGCGTAAAGGTGGTGGTCGTAATCGTGCTTCTATATTAGCAGATGCCGTAGAGTCGCTGATTGGTGCTATCTACTTAGACAGTCAGGATATGACTATTACTCGTGATTGCGTGCTCTCATGGTATGGAGACCTGATTGATAATGTCAATGACCAGAAAGCTCTAAAAGATGCTAAGAGCCGCTTGCAAGAATGGCTACAATCTAAGCAATTTGATTTGCCGCATTATGAGCTGATGGAAACCCGTGGCAATGCACCGCATCAAATTTTTGTGGTGCGCTGTCAGGTAAACATTAGTAACTGCCCTGATATTACTGAATCGGGTGAGAGTCGCCGTATTGCTGAACAAAAAGCAGCAGAGCTGATGATTAATCAGCTGCATAAGCTCCCAAGCTTGCCTAAAACTCGCTCGTAATCTAGATATCCCAAGCATGTTCTAACCAAAAAATGAATTTATAATATTTTTTAAGTAAGGGTTATTTTTAAATAATACTTATTTTAAAACCGCAAATATTCTCAAGCCGAGCATGGTGCTGCTATCTTATTTGATACTACTTTATTTTAGATAGCAGTAAAACTGTTGAGCTGATGATAAACCCCACAGGATAAACCTATGAGCAATCATACTGACTTGCCATCAAACAATGAAGATAATACCAACGCTATGACCCAAAAAACAGACGTAAAACCAATACTAGAAAATGCTGAATTAAAAAGTGCTGACTTAAATTCCGAGCACTCAGAAAATAATGAGGCAGAAAGCAACGATGTAGAAAATGATCTGGCCATCGAAGAGTTTTTCTCGCCAAATAATAGTGCGAGTATGGCTGATGATTTTAAAGCTGGCTATGTGGCAATCGTTGGACGTCCAAACGTGGGTAAGTCGACCTTGATGAACCATTTATTGGGTCAAAAATTATCCATTACATCACGTAAACCGCAAACGACTCGTCACCGCATCCACGGTATTTTGTCCAATCATGAAATGCAGGCAGTATTCGTTGACACACCAGGTATTCATCGCAATGAAGTACGTGCTATTAATGAGCGTATGAATAAAGCCGCAGTATCTGCATTAGTAGATGTTGATTTGGTATTATTCGTTGTTGATTCAGATCAATGGCGTGATGATGATTTGTTAGTTTTACAAAAGCTTGGCGATACTAATCTAACTGTAGTTTTAGTGATTAATAAAGCGGATACCTTAAAGGACAAAGGCAGTGTTTTACCGCTGATGGAAACCTTTAATGACAGCTTTGATTTTGCCGACATCGTACCAGTATCTGCTTTGAAAAACCAAAACTTAGATCGCCTGCAAGAAGTAATCGCCTCACATCTACCTATTGCTGCCCCTATTTATGATACCGAGCAAATCACTGATCGCTCAGAGCGTTTCTTAGCCAGTGAAATTATCCGCGAAAAAATCATGCGTAGCGCCGGTGACGAAGTCCCATATGACTTAACGGTACAGATTGATGGGTTCAAAGATGAGCCTGCGCACACTGATCCAAAAACAGGGCGTCCACGTAAGGCTTGTACCTTTATTGATGCAACTATCTACGTCGAGCGTAGTGGTCAAAAAGCCATTGTCATCGGTGATAAAGGTCAACGCATCAAGCAAGTGGGTATGGATGCTCGTAAAGACATGGAGCAGTTGTTTGATAAAAAAATTATGCTGACACTGTGGGTGAAAGTGAAACGTGGTTGGTCTGATGACGAACGTGCATTGACCAGTTTGGGCTATTAATAGCGATTAAAATTAGCCTTTTATAATCAGCGCTGAGGTAATGATAGATGCGTAATGAAGCATTGATTGGTTATTTGTTACACCAGCGCCCTTATCAAGAAAAACGTGCCTTATACTATTTATTTTCTCAGCAGCATGGTGTCATACATGGGATTGGTAAAAAAGGCGCGCCTTTATTTATGCCTTTACAACTGTTTGCCACGGGTAAGCGGGATTTAAAGACATTCAGTCAGATTAATATTGCACCTCAGCATGTCGTACAGACAGACGTGCTTCCAGAAGACGATGCCGCGAAAACGTTAAAAGCCGTTCCCTACGAAAACATCACTGGTCAACATCAATATGCTGCCTTGTATCTAAACGAAATACTATGGCGCTTATTGCCCACCGAAGATCCGATGCCAAAACTATGGCAACATTACCAAGACAGTTTAGATAGGCTAAAACAGCCATTGACGGCTAATGAGCTGCGCTTGTGTTTGCGGCAGTTTGAGCAGTATCTATTTAACGAATTGGGTTTTGCCTTGACACTAACGCAGGATAATGTTCAAGATAGTATCGAGCCTCAGAGTATTTATCGATTCTTACCCGATGCCGGTTTGGTGCCGATTGTGCAAGGTGAGTTTTTAGAAAGTGCTGATATGGGGCGAGCCGTTTTTGAGGGTAGTGAGATAGTGATAATGGTGGAGCAAGGAATAAGCGATGTCACACTTAATGCTTGGTCGCGTTTGCATCGACAACTGATTGACCACCTCCTAGATTATCAGCCGCTACAAAGTCGCTTGCTTTGGCAGCAGCAACAGCGCTATCAGTTATAGCTAAAGTATGAAAAAATTTAAAAGCTTTAACCTCAAAGCATGTTAGTCACCACACCCAGTCGGATGGCTGTCATTAGGCTTAAAAGTAATATTGGCGCCTTGACTGAATGATATTTGATACATCACCTGGCTGTATGTAGAGTTTGCACAATACTTAAAATGCCCAAAATGCCCGCGTGGTTTACCGCTATCACCATAAAATTTGACGTAACGACGTTTTCCTGCACGCAGATGCAAAGTGCCATATTTAGGGTTTAAGGTTTGTTCTTCTAACAAATCGTCTGTCCCTTTATCAAAATTCTGGTTATCGTTGTTATCTACAAAGAGCAACAAGGTTTTATTACTGTTTTTATGACATAAACCATTGCCGTCCGACAAACACACTAATAAGTTTTGGCGACGAATGACACTTTCCGCTTTCGCTAATTTTAGCGTGTCTGTTATTCCGTACCTGATACGCTGAGCTTCCATGCGTGCCAATTGTGTCAAGATAGCGGGTGCGGCAATCATCATGATAATTGCTAATACTGCTACGGTCACCATGAGCTCTATTAATGTAAAGCCATTTTGATGTGAGTGTTTAAAAACGCGCTTATCGAGTGTGGATTTCTCGTTTAAGATAGTCTGTTCAGTGCTTATAGAGCAAATCTTTGGCGCTTGCATCATGACGGCTGGATTAGTAAGCTTATTTCTACCCAAAACCAATTTAAGTAAACTACATGCAGATAGTTGTTGGTAATTTGACGATATTTTATATACTATAGCCATAGGATTATTACTTGTAACAAATAATGTATTTGACTCTATGTCAGAATGCGTGTGTCTGATAGCTGTCATTCAAGTCCTTAAATATTCTCGTCAATAATATTTAGGTTGCTGAGATATTAATCATTCTATGTACTTATCATTTTAGCCAAAGATAAAAATTAGATTAATGTTTGTTATTACAATATAAACAGAATATATGTCTACTGTCAAAAAATGTTTCAATTAGTGAATAGGTAGTTTTAACAATAGAGAAAAAGTACCAGTTGTATTAAAATACCCTCAACCAACAGAGACACTTCGGTTGAAAGTCTATTGCGAGCTCATACATAAAAGGCAAAAAACGTAAGGTGTGTTTGTTCTCAGTAACTCAAGCTGGTTATTGTGTTTTAGTTACGACATTATCGTGTAATAATGTGTAGCTCGTTAACGAAAAAAGTTGTAAACTGAATCGATAATCGCTAAGCTACTTCTAAATTAGTTTTGCTTTGTCATTTAAAATTCGTAAAAGATGTCTATTCTGGAGCATCTTGAGAAGTGGTTTTGCTTAACGCATCACTAAAATTATCCTTTGGAGGAAGTCCATGAAATTGAATAAAATCGCTCTAGCTCTGGTTGCCGTAGCAGCTGCGCCTCTAGCAGCTAACGCTGGCGTTACTATTAGCCCATTGTTACTTGGTTATCATGTTACTGACGATATCAGTGATACAGCTGACAAACAGCGTGAAATCCTACGTACTGGTAAAAACCTTTATGAAGATGCCAATGGCAATCAAATCGGTGACGGCTCACGTGGTAACAGCAACGGCGGCATCGCTAAAGAAAGTGGTTTATATACTGGTGCTGCACTAGGTATTGAACTAACTCCTTCTACTCAGTTCCAAGTAGAGTATGGTGTGTCAAATACGAATGGCGAAGCGTCTGAAGATTCTGCAGATGCTGGTATCAACCGTTTTGACGTTGAACAAACCATGATCTCTGGTAACTTCTTAATCGGTACTGAAGAATTTACTGGTTATACTGATGGCGCACTTAAGCCTTATGTATTAGTTGGTGCTGGTCAGTCTAAAATCGAAGTAGAAAACCAAGAACAGTATGACGACTCTAACGGTAATACAGTTACTGCTGGTACTGAAGTATCAAGCTCAAAAGACACTATCGGTAACCTAGGTCTAGGTGCTATGTATCGCATCAACGACGCGTTAAGCCTACGTGGTGAAGCTCGTGCGATTCATAACTTCGACAACAACTGGTGGGAAGGCATGGCTCTAGCCGGTCTAGAAGTTGTACTTGGTGGCCATTTAGCACCTACAGTAGCTGTTCCTCCAATGGAAGAGCCTATGGTTGATACTGCACCAATCGTTATTGTTGAATCTGATCTTGATTCTGACGGTGATGGCGTACCTGATAGCATCGATGCATGCCCAGGCACTCCAATGAATGTTGTTGTTGATGAGCGTGGTTGCCCAGTACCAGTAGATATTACTGACGAACTGAAAATGGAACTTCGTGTATTCTTTGATAACGACAAATCAGCTATCAAAAACCAGTACAAGCCTGAAATCGCTAAAGTAGCAGAGAAAATGCGTGAGTATCCTAACTCAACTGCACGCGTAGAAGGTCATGCTTCTAAAACTGGTCCTTCAGCACGTTACAACCAACGTCTGTCTGAAGCCCGTGCTGTTGCTGTGAAGTCTATGTTGACTAACGAATTTGGTATTGCTCCAAACCGTCTATCAACAGTTGGTTATGGTTATGACCAACCAATCGCACCAAACGACACTGAAGAAGGTCGCGCTATGAACCGTCGTGTTTATGCCATCATTACTGGTGACAAAACTATGACTGTTGAACAAACTAAAGATATGGTTGTTCAGTAAATAATAGCTAGATAGTTATCTTCTAAGCTATATCGTTACAAAAAAAGCCACCCAATGGGTGGCTTTTTTTTATTTATGTACTGAGAAAAGTAAGTTATTACATAAATTTATCGTGCAATAATGTTATACTATCGACCCAAACACTTTGTAGATTGACAAAGTGTACATTAGCATAGCTATCTGTACGATGGATTTTCCAGCATAGGTATTTGATTTTACTACTATTAATTAAATGAATTCACCTATTGTGTACTCATTTACAAGTCCTGTAGTCATATCTCTCTGGTTGATGGTAAAAGTTTATCCAGCGGTGCTTACTGCTACTGCATTTTTTTTAAGACGAAAAGAGCATTTTATATGGCGAACGATATCAAACACCTGCGTAACATCGCAATTATTGCCCACGTTGATCACGGTAAGACAACTTTGGTTGATAAACTATTACATCAATCTGGCACTTTTGGCGATCGTGCAAACATTGCTGAACGTGCAATGGATTCAGGCGATATTGAGCAAGAACGTGGCATTACCATTTTGGCCAAAAACACAGCTATTCGCTGGACAGATAAATCTTCGGATACAGAGTATCGCATCAACATCGTTGACACCCCAGGTCACGCCGATTTTGGTGGTGAAGTTGAGCGTGTCATGTCGATGGTTGACTGCGTACTTCTAGTGGTTGATGCTGTTGATGGTCCAATGCCACAGACTCGTTTCGTAACGCAAAAAGCGTTCGAGCAAGGTCTAAAGCCTATTGTTGTTATCAACAAAATTGACCGTCCTGGTTCGCGTCCTGATTGGGTAATGGATCAAATTTTTGATTTGTTCGATAACCTAGGCGCAACTGATGAGCAGCTTGATTTCCCAGTTGTTTATGCATCAGCATTGAATGGTATTGCGGGTTTAGAAGCTGATGATTTAGCTGATGATATGACGCCACTGTTCAAAACAATCGTTGATGTTGTGCAGCCACCACAAGTGGATGCAGATGCACCGTTCCGCATGCAAATCTCAAGCCTTGACTTCAATAGCTTCGTTGGTGTCATCGGTATTGGTCGTATCCAGCGTGGTAAAGTTAAACTTAATACGCAAGTAACTGTTATTGATAAGCATGGCAACACGCGTAATGGCCGTATTCTAAAAATCATGGGCTATCATGGTCTTGATCGTATTGATGTTGAAGATGCACAAGCTGGTGATATCGTTTGTATCACTGGTATTGATGCACTTAATATCTCAGATACGATTTGTGATCCAGCTAACGTTGAAGCATTACCAGCACTAACGGTTGATGAACCAACCGTATCAATGAACTTCCAAGTAAACAACTCACCGTTTGCTGGTCGTGATGGTAAGTTTGTGACTTCACGTAATATTCGTGAGCGTCTTGAGCGTGAATTGATTCATAACGTTGCACTACGTGTAGAAGACACTGAGTCTCCTGATAAATTTAAAGTATCAGGTCGCGGTGAGCTTCACTTATCTGTACTTATCGAAAACATGCGCCGTGAAGGTTTTGAGATGGGTGTTTCAGGCCCAGAAGTTATCGTTAAAGAAGTTGACGGTAAATTACAAGAGCCGTATGAAAACGTTGTGTTCGATATTGAAGATGAGCATCAAGGTTCTATCATGGAGCAGGTTGGTCTACGCAAAGGCGAGATGACTAACATGGAACTTGATGGCAAAGGTCGTATGCGTATTGAAGCAACTATGCCAGCACGTGGTTTGATCGGTTTCCGTTCTGAATTCTTGACCTTAACATCAGGTTCAGGAATCATGACGTCAAGCTTCTCACATTATGGTCCACAGAAAATTGGTGATGTTGGTGGCCGCTCTAACGGTGTACTCGTTTCTATGGCTAAAGGTGTTTGCCTAGGCTTTGCATTGTTCAACTTGCAAAAGCGCGGTAAATTATTTGCTGAGCCACAGCTTGAAGTATATGAAGGTATGATCGTTGGTCTTAACTCACGTAACGATGATATGGCTGTTAACCCAACGACTGCTAAACAGTTAACTAACGTTCGCGCTAGTGGTACTGATGAAGCATTGACGTTGACTCCAGCAGTTAAGTTTACGCTTGAACAAGCACTTGAGTTCATCCAAGATGACGAATTGGTTGAAGTAACACCTAAAGCGATTCGTCTACGTAAGCGTTACTTGACTGAAAGTGAGCGTAAGCGTCATGGTCGTAAGAAAGGTGCTTAGTAGCTTATATTAGTACCAATAAATTTCTAAAAAAAAGGCTAACATCATGTTAGCCTTTTTTATTGTCGGTCTATAAATAATTGTTAGGAGTAATTAGTTGGCAGTAAGTAGTAATTAGACAGTGTTGAAATAAATTTGAATATTTAGCAGATGCTCATCTTGTAGAATGATCGCTTGATGGAGTGATTGTCTTAAGGGGTAACTATCACATAATCATTTGTATTGATCAAAATCTCTGACGGTTGATCAACGACAATACGTACGATATTGTTATCGCTGACTTGTGACTTATAGTAGTTGTCTTCGGCAACCGTACAGCCTAAACACCGTCCCATCGCATCCCAAGGCTCTACAAATAGCTTCTGCTGAGCTTGATCCGCGTTACCACCGATTAGAGAAAAAGGCAGGCTGACAATATAAGCTGCCGTACCAGCCACGGCAGTCACTAAACCCAGTGGCTTGCCAACGATAGTATCTACTGCCATAGTGCCATAAGAAGGCCCAAAGTCATCTTCATCTATTTCTATCGCTGCCAAAGCAGGTTGCATACTGGCCACAATCAAGCTTACGCTTGTAATCAGGGTAAAAATTTTGCGCTTGACGGTGCGCTGTGTATGGGCTTTAACAGTCATAATGATATCCTAAAACTCGTAAGCAGTATAATGGATGGCTGCTGCTATTTTCATACAGAGACAATTTCCCTATACAAGCAATGCGGCAACGATAAATAGATTAATTATTACAGATAAATAAATGGTTTGCACTATTTATGTAAGCTCTTTCACTATTAAAGCAAGACGTAGGCCAATAAGCAACAAAAATGCGTGTGATAAAGCCACGGTAATCATCAATCTTACTCACCTTAAAAAATATTTTCTACTGTATCAGTGAGGCTTGATAGCATTAATACTTATCAAGTATGTCGTAGCATTTCTCTTACTACGCTAAGGGCTGGCAGTTGGGGCAGTAAACGCTAGCACGTCCATTTAGCTTGATATTTTCTAGCGTCGTTTGACAGTGTGGACAAGCTTCACCCTGTCTACCATAGACATTTAGAGTCTGTTGAAAATATCCGGTTTGCCCGCTAGCGACCGTGAAATCTCGTAAGGTCGAGCCACCAAGCGCTATCGCTTTTTGTAGAATGGTTTTAATATGATCGACCAAAATAACAATATCATCATACGATAATTGATGAGCAGGGGTCGCAGGATGAATCCCTGATAGATACAGGCTTTCGGTCGCGTATATATTGCCAACGCCAACGACCACTTGCTGTTCCATAATGACGGATTTGATGGCTCGCATGATTGGCCGCTTTTTCGATTTTGCTTTACTCGCTGTTTTTTTACCAGCCGTAGTTTCAATGGCGGTTTTATCAGATAGATCCGTGCGTTGGATGAGCTGATACAAGTAATCAGCAGTGAATTCCTCTGATAAAGGCTCAGTACCCAAGTGATCTAACAGCTTAGCACCATAATCCTCATGCCACAGCACCGAGCCAAAGCGTCTAGGATCATGATAGTGTAATTGTACTTGCTTTTTATCAGTGCTACCAAATACCATCACCAAATGGTCATGTTTTCGCTTCTCTGTACCCTTACTGTGCTGCTGTAAACTACCGGACATACCCAAATGAATGAGAAGCTGCCGCGGTGCCAATGTAGCAAGCTCAGCAGTAGCGTTATTCTTAGATAAGGGAGGTAAAAATTCTAATATCAAATACTTCGCTCGTCGCTCGATGCTGCCTAAGGTATAACCATCCAAGGCATCTAAGTCGTCAGGCATAGACCAACGCAGCTTTGGCTGGAATACTTTTACATCAATCACTTGTTGCCCCAATAAAGGGGTTAAGCTGGTTTTGGTTGTTTCTACTTCAGGCAATTCAGGCATAGTATTTTTGGTAATAACTCGATTATTAAATGGATAGGTTTGCGCAAAGCCTTAGCGTTTTACTTAAGCAACCGCACGCCGTGCATGTAATATGCCATGCTGCTGTTCAAGTTTGGCTAAGAGCTTGGACAAATGCGCCAATCCTGACACCTCAATATGAAACTTTAAAAAGGCAATATTGTCATCATTGCTCAGGGTCTCAACTTGACGAATATTGACATTTTCTTTGTCAATAATTTGAGTTAAGTCGCGCAACAATCCACGTCTATCATAAGCTTCTACATGAATGTCTACGGGTTGGTAACGACCTGATTTTACGCGCCAAGCAGCATCTATCTGGCGCTCAGGGTCACGTTCAATAAGGCGTAAATATTCTGGACAGCCCCGATTATGTACACTAACGCCGCGTGACAAAGTGATGTAACCTGCAATCGGCTCACCGTGTACAGGATGACAACAACCTGCTAAGTTGACTTCGATATTGTCCAGACCGTCGATATGAATTTTATAGGCATCAATTTTGCCAGCGTCTCTAGCATCGACACTGGGTGTGAAATCTTCCTCAGGTCTCTCTGGTTCTAAGTGTAGCTGACGAGAGATATGGCTGGTCAGCTGGTTTAGGCTGATATCACCTGTGACCAAACCAACAATGACGTCGTCTGTATTATTGACGTGAAAAAACTGAGTGTAATCATTTAAATCAATACTGTTGGGGTGGACGGATAAACGCTCCAGCTCTTTACTCAGCATGTGCCGACCGATCTCAATATTTTTGTCGCGGTCTTGCTTGTTAAACCATTGGCGCAGTTTTGAGCGTGCTCGATTGGTATGAATATAACCAAGTGAGGCAACCAGCCAATCACGATTGGGCTCGCGAGAAGCTTTGGTAATAATCTCAACTTGCTCACCAGTTTTGAGCTGATAAGTCAAAGGCACATAGCGTTGATTGACCCGAGCGGCTTGCGCACGGTTACCGACTTGGGTATGTACATAGTAGGCAAAATCAAGGACGGTCGCGCCTTTTGGAAGTTCGGTAATATCACCGTCACGACTAAAGATGTAAATGCGCTCAAGCTCATCAAAATCAACCAGTTGCTCTTCTTCGTCGAACTCTATTTCTTCTAGCTCATCACCAGTCAACATGGATGAGCGTGGCTGATTGCGTGTTTCATTATTGATAGAAAGCAGTTGACGCAGTGAGCTGATTCTCTGGTTGAGATAATTGTCTTTTTTGTTTTTTAGCCCTTCTTTATAGTTGACATGCGCGCACATGCCAAGCTCAGCCTCAAAGTGCATCTCATGGGTACGAATCTGTACTTCAAGCGATTTGTTTTCGGCAATCACCGCCGTATGCAGCGAGCGATAGCCATTTGATTTAGGATTGGTAATATAGTCATCAAACTGTTCAGGGATATAGCGCCACAGACCGTGTACCAATCCTAAAACGTGATAACAGTCGGAAGGATTGGTCACTAACACACGCAGCGCACGAATATCGTAAAGCTGATCGAAGGATAAGCCTTTGAGCTTCATTTTTCGATAAATAGAATAGATGTGCTTGACGCGTCCTGACACTTCACCCGCGATATCTGCTTCCGCCAAGGCTTCATTGAGCTTATCTTGCACACGCTGAATATAAGACTCACGTTCGCTGCGTTTTTCTGACAACAGCTTGGCTATTTCTTTGTAACGCTCAGGGGCGAGATATCGAAAGGCGAGGTCTTCAAGCTCCCATTTTAGTTGGGCGATACCCAATCTATGGGCCAGTGGCGCATAGATCGTCATGACCTCACGTGCCACTCGATTTTGCCGCTCTAAGTGAGAAAAGGTCAATTCGCGCATGGCGAAGGTACGTTCAGCCAGCTTGATCAGTACTACGCGCACGTCATTGGTGACGGAGATGAGCATGCTATAGATGTTTGATAACTGGTCACGCTGATTGTTTACGAAGTGATCTTCTAAGCGTTTGTTGCTTTCGATAATTTCCGACAGTTTACCCATTGCCAAAGTATCTTTGACCAAGGTGGAGATGTCTTTGCCAAATTTTTGCTCAATTTCAGTCAGACTGATGATTGATTTGCGGGCACTGCGATAGAGCATCGCAGCAACCAGTGCATCTTCATCTTGATAAAGGTAGGTCAATATATCAGTCATACCGATACCAGTGACATAAGCACCGGAGCGCTCAGATTCGCTGGTATTCATATGACTACGAATAAAGTCACAGGCAGCGCTGAGGTTGGGCACAGACTCTTGGCCGATACGCTTGGCCACGTTATCTAACCACGCAGGTACATCAATATTGGCATTGTCTAGATCGATTGCTTCAAGCTCCTCTTCTGAGAGAATATGAGCATCATCTAAAAGCTGATTGTCCAAATATTCATTTTCAAGATTTGGGTCATGACTGTGGTAAGCATGCTGTGCAGAGCGATCAAAAGTCGTATGCAGCTTATGAGTGGCCAGTTGGTATTTGATATCGAGTGGAATTTGAGCATAGCTATTAGCAGACTGATGAGAGCGTTGACTCGCAACCAGCTGTGCCGCTAACGTCGCGCTGTCGGCTTGTGTGGTCTGTCCATCTACCAACGGTAATCCTTCACGAATTTTTACCATAGCCGACTCCTCTTAGCTATTTCGAATTGATTATAACCTCATCTACTACGTACGAAACCCAAACTTATACAATATATAAGTGGGCAACTAGAAATCAATACAGCCGCTAAAAATCCATTTTTAGCAGCCATAGAGTTGTACGTAGAATATGTAAGATTATGAGTGTTAATAACTGCTACATGCGAATTCTATAAGCATAGAAAGAACGACTATTATTATCTCATTTTAATAGGACAAATCAAGAGAGGCTCTGTAATGCTCATGTCACTATGATTAACATATCGATTAACATATCGGCTACTTTAATAGCATACTTTGACCTAATCTATGAGTAAGCAAAGTGTATTGATAGCATGCCTATCAATACATACAAGGACATATGCGAAAAAAATGAATGTTAATTAGCGACCTTTTCAAAGCGCGCAATAGACTCAACATGTCCAGTATGGCAAAACATATCCATTACGCCAGCATGAGTCAGACGGTAGCCCTGCTCTAATAATGCTTTTGTATCGCGAGCAAGCGTTGCAGGGTTGCAAGAAACATAGACAATACGCTCGGCGTTAAATTTCGGCAGATACTGCATAATCTCCCACGCACCAGAGCGAGGCGGATCGATCAATAGCGCATCAAAGCCCTGATTGGCCCAAGGCTTATCAGTACAGTCTTGCGTTAAGTCTTGGCTATAGAATTCAGTGTTAGTGATACCATTACGACGTGCATTGTCAGCGGCGCGTGCGGTCATTGCCTCGCTACCTTCAACACCGACGACAGAGCCAGTCTCGCCAACCAATCGTGCCAATGGCAAGCTAAAGTTACCTAGACCACTGAATAAGTCAAGTACTCGTTCACCGGCTTTTAGATCTAATAAATCACAAGCAAGTTTGGTCATCTGACGGTTTACTGACAGATTAACTTGGGTGAAATCTGTTGGGATAAATTCAAAAGTAAGGTCGTATTCTGGTAGTTGGTAATACAAACGTCCAAATTTCTGACTCAGGTCATCAGCATCCGTCAAGGCGATACGCTGGATGCTGTCAACGCCTTTTGACTGTAAATACAGCTGCCAATTGCGCGCGGCAAAAAACACCTTTAGCTTCTCTACATCAGCATCAGATAACGGCGCTAAGTTGCGTACAATGAGGGCGACTGGCTGGTTGCCATCTGGTAGGTCTGGCATCTCTTCACCCATCGCCAATTCAAGCTGGGCAATCTTGTCACGGCTCTCTAGAGTGCTGATAAGAGTTTTTAAATTTTCAAGCTCAAAGCCAATACGGGGATCTAGGATATGACACTCATTTAGCTCAGCCAAAAAGTTACTTGAGCGTTCACGAAAGCCTACCAAGGCGGTTTCTTTTTTGGTCACATAACGCACACCCATTCTTGCTTTGGTGCGATAACCGAGGCGATCACCGATTACAGGTGCTAGCCAATGATCAGGCTCGGCTTTGGCTTGATGCATCAGCATTTCAGCAAGGACAGACTGCTTAAAATTAATCTGGGCATCTGGCTGCCAATGCTGCAAGTTACAGCCACCACAGACACCGAAGTGTGGGCAGGGCGGTACCACGCGTTCAGGATTTGGGTTGGCAGTGATGCTGATCGCGTCACCTTCTTCAAAGCTGGTTCGGCTATTGGTAAGCTTGACCAAAGCGCTTTCACCCGGCAAAGCAAAGCTGACAAAGACTTTTTTACCGTGCTTGTCTATGGCATGACCTTCTGCTTCACCTAAACCATTGCCATATACTGCCACTCCGCGACCATCATGCGACAACCCATCAATATTAAACGGTAAGGGTTCAGCTTCTTTTAGACGGCGACGGGTCTTTGATGACGGTTTGGATTTTTTCTTGTTAGGTGGAATGGTAATGGTTTGGGTCTCGTTCGCCTGCAGCGTTGCATCAGCTGCGGTAGATGTTTTTGAATCGGTGGGTTGCATAAACCTGCCTTAAATAAATAATAAATAACTAAAAGGTGAGTACAGAGATTGGTACAAAGAATCATGCTTATACTGACGGCGTAAATGACCAATCAGCAATAAATTCTTGATGACGTGCACTGCCATCGGCTTGGGTATATTTTGCTAGATAGTCATGGCTTTGCTGCTGCCAAGCATCAAAATCTTGTGAGGACAGTTGACCCGTTAAACGCAGCCAGCGTAGATAGATTAGCCAGGTATTCATCACGTCAGACTCGCAATAAATAGACAGCGTCTGCCAATCATCATTGCTGACAAGATCGCCAACCATACTGCCATCGACACTGGTTTTGCCGGGAAGTCCATACAAGCTTGCGACGATATCCATCGCTTCGCGGCGACTGGCACCGTATTGGCTAAATCTGTCCATCAAATCAAGATGGCGAGTATGGAAGCGATTGACATAATTATCAAAGCGCATGTTTTTGATGCGTTCGCCTTCTTCAAACAGCCATGGTGCTGAAAGGTCATACTGCATGGCGCGATAAATCAATACCGGAATATCAAAACCTGAACCATTCCAGCTGATCAGCTGTGGCAATTTTTCAATGTCACTAAACGCTCGAAAGAATTTAACGAGAATTTCCTTTTCGCTGAATTTATCTGCAGTCAACGAAAATAACGACAACTTGCCATCTTTTATATATAACGCCGAAATACAAACAATACGTTGCAGCGGCAAACGCATAAAATCGTGCCCAGCCTCTTGTGTACGTAGCGCTGTCAATGCGCTCAGTGCGTCCGCATCATTTAGATCGGCCAGCTGCGGGTAAATACGGCGCGCGGCAGCTGTATCCGCGACAGTTTCAATATCAAAGACCAATATAGGGTCGGAGGGTAGGGCGTGTGACATAGATAAACCTAATTAGTTTCGAGATTATGGTGCTGCATTGTCTACGCTGTCATCGACACTATACAGCCCCGTCGATAAATAACGGTCTCCACGATCACAGACAATAAAGGCGATAACGGCATCAGGATTTTCTTTAGCCACCTGTACGGCAGCCCATGCAGCAGCGCCTGAAGATACACCCGCGAAGATACC
Source organism: Psychrobacter glaciei (assembly GCF_014652895.1). Classification (GTDB taxonomy): domain Bacteria; phylum Pseudomonadota; class Gammaproteobacteria; order Pseudomonadales; family Moraxellaceae; genus Psychrobacter; species Psychrobacter glaciei. The sequence continues at coordinate 58,463 of NZ_BMZR01000002.1, read as the reverse complement.
TTCGGTTTTGGCCAGTTTGCGCATATAAACTTCAGCGATATGTTGGTCAATATCCATCACTTCATCGACCAAGTCTGCATCAAAAATACCTGGCATATAAGCGGCAGGCCAACGGCGGATACCGGCAATAGACGCTTCTTCGTCAGGTTGCAGACCGATGATTTTGATCGCTGGGTTTTGTTCTTTTAAGTATTGTGAGACACCAGTAATGGTGCCAGTCGTGCCCATTGAGCTAATAAAGTGGGTTATTTTACCCGCAGTTTGCGCCCATAGCTCAGGGCCAGTCGTTAGATAATGAGCTTGTCTGTTATCAGGATTATTAAATTGATCTAAGACGATACCTTTGCCATCCGTTTGCATCTGCAATGCTAAATCACGCGCTGCTTCCATACCTTCGTCCACTTCAATCAACGTCGCACCATAAGCAATCATGGCGTCTTTGCGTTCTTGAGTCGAGTTGGTTGGCATCAGTAGGGTGATCGGATAGCCACGCATCGCAGCGACCATAGCCAACGCAATGCCTGTATTGCCACTGGTGGCTTCAATCAGCATATCTCCAGGCTTTATGTCGCCGCGCTGTTCCGCTTGGTAAATCATATTAAAAGCAGGGCGGTCTTTGACAGAGCCAGCAGGATTATTGCCCTCAAGTTTGGCGAGCAAAACCGCACCGTTTGTAATGTGCTCCTGCTCAGGTAGACGCTGAAGTTTCACCAATGGTGTTTGACCGACGCAATCGGCAAGGGCAGTCACTTGCGTGATAAAGTTGGCATTTGACGTGGTCGTCGTGGACATAAGGTATCCTTATTGGTTTTTTAGAGGACAATTTCTTTAATATTAGGTATTTTTTAGAGCGTTATTCATTTAACAGTCGTCTGAAGCACCGCGTTTTAAATAACGGCTTGCTGATTAACACACTGTTGTTATCGTTCAACAATCGCTTGAGACCATCTCTGTAAATTCTGAGACTGCTACTATAAAGGTTGTTACTCAATCGTCAGCCAGTCAATCATCAGTGCGAGGGTCATAATTACGCCGTTAATCTGGTCATATGACGAGGTATAAATGATGACAAATAAAAAGTTGCGTCATTATATCATTTTGTTTTCAGCCGCGCTGATGACATCAGGTATTATTGGTAAATGCATTGCTACTGATATTAAAGACTTGAACATAGATACTGTCAAAATTATCAATGGATAGAGGTTCTCTCGTAGGGATTATAAAGGTTAAGGTACGCGCTATGAATGTTTAACAGCCATTCATAAAATACTGTTAAGATAATATCGAGCACCAGTTATTGGCTGCGACATAAGACGTGAAAGCAGCATGAGTATTTATCGCAAAAATATCAGTGGAGAGTAACCCCAGTATGGCATACAAGAAACGTTTTGATACCAGCAGCGCTTATGGTCAGCTGATTATATTGGTGTTTTTGCCGATCTGTTTATTAGCAGCGGTCGGTGGTATCTTGGTCTTTCACGAAACCATGCGTGCCAGCAACTCAGAGCAAGAAGCATTAGCAGAGGCGATGCTTATTCGTTATACACCCACGATTGCCGAGCGTATTCCCGAACTACTAGAGCAGCAGCGTCAGCAAGCGAGAGATGATGTCAATACAAGTGAGGCACCGCAAAAATCAGCTGTTACACTCAGCGGCCTCCAAGATAGGCTTGGGCGTATGCAGTCTGAGCAGCATGTACAGCGTATTGCGATTATTGACGAGGGCAATCAAGTACTGGTGACGGTAGGCTATGGGGCGAATGAAGCGTGGCCTCTGATCGCCACGACAGGGGAGTTTTTATCGCAAAAGCCAACACCTATCGGTACCGCCTATGGCAGCATGCTGGGTGATTTTGACGGTCAGCAGCTGTGGTTAATGATTGACATGGACAACGAGCCGCTCTATATCGCCCGTTACCGTATCGCCATGGCACTGGTCATTACTGGCTTGTTTACTATTTTAATCTTGTTGCTGAGTTTGAATATTTATTCAAAACGTTGGATTGCACCAATTTATGAGTTGCGCCTGCAATTACAACGTACCCATGTCGACAATCTATACCAACCCGCTTCGGTCGAGTCAACTGGTGAGCTGAATTTATTACAACAGGATTTAATTAGGACTCTACGCCGTTTGCATGGTAGCTTTCAAGAGCTTAAGGACCATGCTGAGCAAACCGAAGATGACTTGCGTTTGGCCTTTGATGAGATGGAAATGCAAAATATTTCTATCAGAAATGCACGTGATGCCGCCATCTCAACCAGCCAAGCCAAATCTGCATTTTTGGCCAATATCAGCCATGAACTGCGCACACCATTAAATAGTATTGACGGCTTTATTAATTTGCTGGCGCGTCATGGCGAGCTCAATCCTGAACAAGACTTGTATGTGCAGACCATACGAAAATCGTCAGCGCACTTGCTTGCTTTGGTCAATGATGTCTTGGACTTTTCTAAAATCGAAGCGGGCAAATTGGTGCTCGATCGTCATGAGTTTGACCTGTATGACACCATCTATGACGTGGTCGACATGCTGTCACCGGTATCCTCAGAAAAGGGGCTGCGCATGGCGGTGCTGTTCTATAATGATGTGCCGATGCGCGTCAATGGTGATGCCTTGCGCCTCAAACAAGTACTGACCAATATCGTGGGCAATGCCATTAAGTTCACAGACAGTGGCGATGTGGTAGTGCGTGTCAGCTTAGATGACCATCGCGACAATTACTTGATGATTAGCGTACAAGACAGTGGTAAAGGCATTTCTTTGGCCGATCAAAAAATGCTGTTCCAAAGCTTTAGCCAAGGCGATCCATCAATTACCCGCCAGTATGGTGGTACGGGGCTGGGTCTGGTTATCTCCAAGCAACTAACCCGTTTGATGGGCGGCGATATTGGTTTTTATGATAATGCACAAGAGAACATTGCCAATCAAGGCGCGACGTTCTGGTTTCGAATGCCAGCCCATGTCGATGTGCTAGAGGCGGCTACTGGACAGACGATTGCGCTACCCGTGTTAGCACCGCTGGCAAGTGCCACCGATGAGTTCAATGTGTTGGTATGGATTAATCATCCTGCTTCGATACAGGTACTCAAAGCCAGCTTGCAATACTTACCGATTAAGCTGACCCAAGCCAATTCGTTGCCAGGCGTGCTTGAGTCACTAAAAGAGCGCGGCAATTATTGGGATTGGGTCATCGTCGATGATGACAAACAAGACGATATGATGGCGCTGCTCAAACAGATTCGTCTGCATTATCAAGGCAAGCTGGCAGTGTTTGGTTATCAGGTCGCTGCCGATCAAGCGCTGTTAAATCGTTATCATGCCAATATATTGTATGAGCCGTTAGACAAACGCCAACTCTACGGTATGCTTGATACGCAGAAGCGCAGCGCACCCAAAAATATGCAAGAGCCGCGCTGGAAAGGCGTGACCGTGCTGGCAGTTGATGACCATCTGCCCAACCTACTGGTGCTCGATGCCTTACTTAGTGAGCTTGGCATTCAGGTGATTACGGCGAATAGTGGTTTTGAAGCCATAGAGCTTATCAGCAAGCAACAAACCAAAAACATCAAAACCGCCAAAGCTGATAAGCAAAGTTTGTCGAAAAAGACCCAGATTTCAAAAGCGGAAACGCGCGACGAAGTGGGTAAAGCCGCCAACAGTTCCCTATACTCTGAAGATAACAATAATGAAGACAAAAGCACTACTCAGAGTACAACCAATGCTCAGAGTAAAACCAGTAATCAAGATAAAAACAGCATCGACTTGATATTTATGGACATACAAATGCCGCGGATGTCAGGGCATGAAGCCGCTCGACAAATTCGTAATATCGAGAATGCTGATAATCGTATTCCTATTATTGCGTTGACGGCACATGGATTGGCTGACGAGCGCGACAAGCTCATGGCGAGTGGCATTAACGATTATGTGGGTAAGCCCATTAGCCAACCACAGTTGTTACAAGTGCTACAAAAATGGCTAGGACGCACAACGACAGTGCCGCAGTTAACCACTGTGACTGGAGCCAATCCAGAGCAAGAGATTGGCACTCAAAATGCTGATACTCAAAATATCGGTACTGATGTTGGTACTGATATCGCTACTAAAGATTTTGATGCAAAAGGTTTTGATGTACAAAGTGACCCCTTAACGAATACCGCTGTGAAAAAATCTTTAGGTTTGTATGTAGGCACTGCAGCACCGGCTTATCCGATGGTTAAAGGTAATGACGATTATCATGGTCAGGTGTCCGAAGCTGTCAATCAGCAAAAAGTAACCCGACCTTTATCATTAAAAAAAATCCGTGATGACTATCTAAAGGACAGCCAGCCTCGTGAGGACTATAGACAAGGAACGCTGCGCGAAAGCCAGCCACGCTATGAAAGCTTGCGCTATCAACAGCAAAGACAAGCATCGCTACTGTACCCTCCGTACCAAATATCAGGCAGCAGCAACCCTGAGGTACTAGCAAGTACCGAGGATAAGTTAGACGAGCACACAAACCTCGACCTAAGCGCTAATGATACGAGCACCTCCCATATCTTAGACTGGCAAGATGCGCTGACTCGCTCAGCGAATAAACCGGATCTCGCAGCCAAGCTTATAATTATGATGCTCGATACGATCAATGAGGAAAAGCGCGCCCTCACTCAAGCGTGGGATGCCCGTGACCGTAGTGCTCTTGCACAAATTGCCCATCGTATCTTAGGCGGTAGTCGCTATACTGGTGTACCAGAGCTACGTCAGGCCAGCCAAGATTTGGAAGACAAGAGCTTGTTGAATATTCAGCACACTACGCCTGCACAGTTTGCGATGCTTGAGCCCTATTATGAAGCGTTATTAACGGCATTAAATAACTTACAAGCGCTGGATTTATCGTCTTATGCGCAGCTGAATTATCATCGTCTGAGTGAAAATGATATGACGTGGAAGATGATTTGAGGCAGATAATATATCAGAGGGTTTTGCCTGTAAATTGGCTGGTTTTTATTGATAGATAGATGGCTGGTATCCTGACAGTCAGTTATTCATGCGATATGACAGATATAACCCTGTTATATTGGCATCATTAGCAGCATATTTATTTTATTTATTAATAAGGATTGTTATGAACGCGATTGCCACGTACCAGTATAAAACGTTACAAGTGAGTGTGACTGACCATATTTTAACCGTTACTTTAAACCGCCCTGAAAAAAAGAATGCCATGAGTTTTCAGATGATAGATGAGTTGATTAAAGTAGCAGGTCGCATTAGCAAAGATAAAACAATACGTGCGGTGATTTTGAATGGTGCTGGAGATACGTTTTGTGCGGGTATCGATTTGAGCGACTTAAACCATCCAAAAAATAAAGCCTTTGCACTTTGGGAGTTAATGAAACCTTGGCAGAGCCTCTTTCAGCGTGTCTGTTTGGTTTGGCGTGATGTGCCTGTCCCTGTGATTGCGGTACTAGAAGGGTATTGTATTGGTGCAGGGTTACAACTGGCGCTGGCGTGTGATGTGCGCATCAGTCATCCTGATTGTAACTTGTCTATTATGGAAGCCAAGTGGGGGCTCGTGCCTGATATGGGATTGACTCAGTCGGCATTGGGCGTGGTTCGCGTCGATGTCTTAAAAGAGCTGGCGATGAGTGCCCGTACGATTGATGCAACCGAAGGCAAAGAGTTAGGTCTCGTCAGTCACTGTAGCGAGACACCCTTAGCACAAGCACAACAGCTCGCTGCTGAATTTGCAGAGCGCTCACCAGATGCCGTACTGGCCAGTAAACGTGTCATCAATGCGATGTACGAACAATCAGCGTTGACGTTATATCAAGAAAAAGTCTGGCAGCTAAAGATGATGTTAGGTCGCAACCGTAAGCTTGCGCTCAGAAAAGCCAAGCAAGCCAGCACTGCATTTGCCAAGCGCCAATTCCGTTAGAAATCTTAGGTACTTCGTGAAAGGTTGTTTTTGTTGTTAGTGTTTATTTTATTAATAGCATAGAGCTATTGAAATACAAGCAGACAGTAAGATATAACACTGTCTGCTTGTGTATCTGTGCATAAATATGCATTATTGATTTGCTGCCAGTTTTTTATTTTGAATACCTTTATCCTGAATAAAAACTGGCCACACGCAAAGCCTGAATAATAAAATAATAACCATTATACAAAACGGTCTCACTATGTCTGCTCCAAAGTCTTCTTTGCCCAATAAACCACTTGCCTCTGAACGAGTGCGCTCTGCCGATTTGCCTGTAGCATGGATCATGATGCTCGGACTCATAGTGGCAGTAGGGCCGCTGTCTATTGATATGTATTTGCCAGCATTACCATCGATGGCAGATGACTTTGGTGTATCCACTGCCTTTATGGCCAATTCTGTGCCAGCGTATTTTTTGGGCTTGGTGTTTGGTCAGCTGTTTTATGGTCCGTTTAGTGATCGTGTCGGTCGCGTCAAACCTCTATATATAGGTATGACATTGTATGTCATCGCATCCATCATCTGTGCAACTACAAACGATGAATATGTATTGTTTGTGGGACGCACCCTTCAGGCACTGGGGGCTTGCGTGGGGGCTGTGGTTACCCGTGCCGCGATTCGAGATCGTCTAACAGCCAAACAAACTGCCAAAGCCTTTTCTATCATGATATTGGTGATGGGTTTAGCGCCGATATTAGCGCCATCACTTGGTGCAGTATTTTTGCGTTTTTTTACATGGCACTCTATTTTTTGGTTTTTAGCCGCTTTTGGCACGCTCAACTTATTACTCACCAAATTTTTCTTTTTTGAAACATTGACTGAAGAAAACCGTAATGTGCGTCCCGCCAAAGAAGTCCTGAGTCAATACTGGGACTTACTGAAAGATCGCACCTTTAGCTATCCTGCGATTGGTGGCGGTCTGTTGATGGGAGCGATGTTTGTTTATATCAGCTCGGCTTCTGAATTGATCATGGATACGTATGGGGTATCGGCGACCCATTTTGGCTGGCTCTTTGGCATGAATGCGGCTGGTTTTGTCGCTTTAACGCAGCTGAACCAATGGCTCACCAATCGCTTTCGTATCCTGAGTATTCTGCGTTTTGGTGCTATGATGCAGGTTATTTCTGCAGGCGTGCTATTCGTGATAGGTCTGTTTTTAGGTACTGATGCCTGGCTACCACTAGTATTGGTCTGTATTTTCTTTTGTATTGCGGGTCTTGGTTTGACGCAGCCGAATGCCTCTGCGATTGCTTTAGCCTTCCAAAAACGCCGCGCAGGTATGGCAAGTGCATTGCAAGGCTCTCTTATGTTCTCCGTGGGTATTTTTGGCGGTTTATTGTTGAATCTATTTCCGGTCAATCCAGTACTTAAAATCGGTATTGCCATGTTTTCTTTAATGAGTCTCGGTTGCTTTTTGATTTGGCAGATAGATCGTAATTTAAATCTTGATGATGCCGAATAAGTCCCAAATGAGCCATTAAATGATCAATTAAATCATGCCTTACTTACTCCCTAAAAAGCACTCAAACGTCAAAGGCGTTGTGAGTGCTTTTTTGTGTGCTTTGTACTAAAAAAATGTATATACATTTTTACTTATTAAAATAAACAAATGTTATTTATAAAATTAAAATAACGCTCGTTATTAGGTCTTAAAATACGATAAAGCGTAAATAAATATACTTATGTATAATAATTATATATGCGGCCTTTGCTATATATAACAATTTGTATGTATTCTCTAAACATAATTATTGCAATCACAGAGTTGCTCAATTATCATCCTAAGTAACTTTCTGTAAGCAAATATTATTTAATGATTATTCGACCTTGCTAGATTGTTATTCACTAAAATTTAGAAAAACCTTAAACTTTAAGGATGGGATATGAAGCAAATATATCGGATGTTACCGATTGTGTTAAGTGTTGGCTTATTCGGATGTGGTAATTCTTCTACACAAGAGAGCGCCAACTCGACTGGCAAGGCGATAGCAGCAGAAAGTAAAGACGAGTTTGTCAGTAAACTGCCTGATACTGCGCCAACCTTAAAGGTTGCTACCACAGGGACGATGCCTCCATTCTCGTTCCAGGATGACTACGGCAATATGCAGGGGATTGATATTGATTCTATCCGTGCTCTTGGTGAAGAGCAGGGGTTCAAGGTCGAATTTTACAAAGAAACTTGGCAAAATATGTTCGACAGTGTGGCGTCAGGCGGTCGTGATTTAGCGATATCAGGTATCTCTTATAAAGATGATCGTGCAGAAAAATATGGCTTATCTGACCCTTACTTTTTTAACCCGTCTTCAATCATGTATGCCAAAAGTGACACAAAAATCAAAGGCATAGAAGATTTAGCTGGTATGCATGTTGCGGCGATGGAAGGCTCTAAGCAAGAAGATCAGCTAAATGCGATGGGTCAATATAGTGAGATGACCACTAGAAGTACGGCTTTTTTGCTGTATGAAGACTTAATGCAAGGCAAGGTCGATGTGATTTTGCATGATCTACCTATTTTGCAATATACGGCAAAAAACCATCCAGAATATGATGTCACCATCGTCCCTTATGAAGGCGCGGATAATCCTTCAGCACAGCAAGTCATACTGATGGCAAAAGGCAATAGTAAGCTTATCAATACCGTCAATGAAGGGATTGCTAAGCTTGAGAAAAAAGGCACGTTTAAAGCAATCGATGAGCAGTGGTTAGGCGCGTCTGAGCCAGCTACTAAAAGCGCTACTACCAATGAGCAATCGAAATAAGGGGCTATAAAAGATGGCAACCACACATAATGTTGACAACAAACGTTATCGCAGTCTAATTGTTTCAATTGCACTGTTTTTATCATTGATTGGTGCTTTGCTGGCCTTTACTTTTTATACATCCAGCTTGCTCGAAAGAAACACGGTTCTAATTGACCAAACCAACCAAGTCGCTAATAGCGCCCAAGCGGTAATCAAAGATCTATTTGACTTAGATAGCAGCTATGGTGAAGACACCAGCTCTCCGCATATTCAACGAGTTTTGGAGCGTTTGGAACAAAACACCGCACTTATTACCAACTCAATTGCAGCGATTGGGCAGGGTGGACAGGTTACAGATCTTGATGGTAATGACTACACGCTACCAAAGATTAATGAAAATTCGCAAGCTAAAATTTCTGCCGCCAATGAGCAGTGGCAACTTTTGGAGCCAAAGATTCAAAGCTATCTCAAAGATGCTGATAACATCATGGTTGATTCTTCTGATGAGTTGATTCAAGCGGTTGAGCAGGCCAAAACCTCTAGTTTGTTTATTAACGAATCGTTAGATGAACTCACTGATGAGGTATTTATCAACGCTGAGCGCCAAGCCGACACTATCCGTTTGATTCAGGTATTAGGTGTTGCAGCTATCTTTGCTTACTTCTTGATTTTCGTTTTCTTCTTCGTTCGTCGTCTGCGTGATACCGATGCAGAAGCTTTGGCCGCTCGTCGTGAAACCCAAGAAATTATGGAGACGGTGAATACAGGTCTCTTCTTGCTAGACAAAGATTTGAATATCGGTCAGCAGCATTCTCGCGCACTGACCAACATTATCGGTGCTGACACCCTAGCAGGAGAAAACTTTACGAATGTCTTGCGTGGTCGTATTTCTGATAAAGACCTAAACACCACCCGCCAATTCATTGAGCAGCTATATAATCCGCGTGTGAAAGAAAAGCTGGTCGATTCTTTAAACCCACTGAACAAAGTCATGTTGCACAATGCTCACGGAGCAGATGGTGCCGACAGTCGTTATTTAGACTTCAAGTTTTCGCGGGTTTATGAAAATAAAGACATCGCTCGTATTCTCGTCAACGTCAATGACGTCTCAGACGCCGTATATTTAGAACAGCGCCTAGAAAAAGAGCGTTCACAAAATGACATGCAGATTGAGATGTTAACAACCATCTTAAACGTCAATCCAAAAATCATTAACGAATTTATTACCAATACCAAAGCGCACATCGACAAGATGAATAACATTTTGAAAAACCCAGGTAGCTCACAATTTGAGCTCGAAGGTAAATTAAAAGCAATCTATCGTGAAATGCATAGCTTAAAAGGTGAAGCTTCTGCGCTGAAACTGCACAGCTTTACTAAGATTGCATCCGATGCGGAAGACAAGCTGGATGCGTTGCAAAATCAAGGCAAATTATCAGGTAACAACTTCTTGCCGTTAGCAGTGCATTTAGATGATTTGCTCAGCCTATCTAATACCATCGAAACATTGGGTGAGCGTATCAACCAAGCCACGCCAAAAAGTGTCAGTGCAACAAACAATACTCATGCGACCCAATCGGTAGCATCATCAGCCACGCCTGCATCAAATATTAAGACACCAGCCGCTAGCGAAAACCAATCAACGCATCAGTCAGCCATGAGCATGCCTGTGGCAAGTGGTAATGATATTGATTTGAGTGATGAGTCGGATGATGATCAGTTGTCTTATTATCAAAGTTTTGCGCAAGACATCGCGGCAAGACAAGGTAAGCAAGTGCAGTTGAGCAGTCAGACGTTAGCGCACACGGCGATACCAGCCCATCTTAAAAATGTCGTCAAAGAAATAAGTATTCAGCTATTACGCAATGCTGTGGTACATGGTATTGAGACGCCTGCGGTACGTCAGTCAGCTGACAAACCAGCCGTTGGTACTATTGATCTAGAAATACAGAGTGATAGCCGCGATCTCATTATCACTTTGCAAGATGACGGACAGGGTATCGATTACGACAGCATTCGCCAAAAACTCATCGCCAAAGGTCGCTTTGATGCAGAAGCTACTGCTCAAATGAGTCAGGGTGAGCTATTAAAGCAACTGTTTACGTCAGGGTTCTCGACCAAAGAACACGCTGATGAAGATGGTGGTCGCGGTGTTGGCTTGGATATTATCAAAGCACAAGTAAAAGAGTATGACGGTAAGCTCAACGTCAATAGTGAGCTTGGTAAAATGACTCGCTTTACCATTACCTTGCCTAAAGCTTAATTGAGGATAAGAAAGACGTTATGTATAAATTAATGATTGTTGATGATTCTAATATTATTCGAAACCGAATCCAGCGTGCGTACGATTCAGGAGAGTTTATGTTGGTGGCTACAGCGACCAGCGGTGTGCAAGCTATTGAGAAGTTTAATGTGCATCGTCCTGATGTCATTACTATGGATTTGACCATGCCACAAATGGACGGTCTGGAGTGTATCGAAAAAATAATTGCGATCGATCCTGAAGTTCGTATTTTAGTGGTGTCAGCCTTATCTGATAAATCGACTGGTATTGAAGCATTATCGTTGGGTGCAAGTGGATTTTTATGTAAGCCTTTTTCAGAAGAAGAGCTTGTCGAAGCTTTACATGAGCTTATGCAAGACTAACTTCAGCCAACGATTTAAGCAGATGTCATTATGAAAGAACAACATTTACATATTTTTTTAAATATCATTACCAACTATTTTGATCAGTTCGGTAGTGAATCACTTATCGTTGATACGCCTTATTTGCTGGAAAATCAACAGCCAAAAGTCTACGACTATACCGGTGTCATTGGTATATCAGGGGTACAAAAAGGCGTGGTGTATTTTTCGGCAACCCGTGATTTACTGTCTTCAATATTGGACAGCATGGGTGAAACGGATAAAAGCGATGAAAACTACATCGATTTGGCTGGTGAAGTTGCCAATACGATCGCGGGTAATGCGCGCAAAGAGTTTGGTTCAGAGTTTCATATCTCTGTGCCATTTGTTTTTAAAGGCGCACCGCAAAGTATTGTGTTGCCGCACGATGAGCGCTCTTTTATCATTCCTGTTACTTGGCGCGGTCAAGTCGGTGAAATTGTGGTTTGTTTGCAAGATTAAACTAAGCACCCACACATCATCGATGTTAGCTATGGACAATACACTATTATGGTTAAAGTAGAAAAATTAGGCGTCTTTTTAAGCTCAATCAGCGCATTCTTTGCGCAGATTGATGATACGCCAGTGGCGATTGATACGCCATATTTGAACAGTAATAAAAGTGCCGTTGGTTATGATTATAGCGGCATCATTAAAATATCTGGACCTATCGAAGGCTGCGTCTATGTGAGCGCGCCAAGCGTAATGTTGCGAGAAGTCATAAAAGTGATGGGCGAGCCAGATTCATCGATTACGATGATGAAAGACTTGTTGGGTGAGATGACCAATACCATCTCGGGTAATGCACGTACGGAGTTTGGCTCAGATTTTATTATCTCACCGCCCAAGATTATTGAGGGCGCGCCAAGCATCGCTTATTTACCAAAAGACCGCCAAAGCTATGTCACGCCATTTACTTGGCGCGGTTACGAAGCGGTGATTGGTATTTGTATCGCTTAGAGCATGTTTGATCCTTTGAGCATGGCACTGAACGTAGCTGTCTGTGGATCCAATGATAGTAATCAGCGAAAAAACGACGTTAAAGCGTCGTTTTTTTTATGAATTTTATCCAAAGATATGTCCCATAGCTTGTTCATTTATTTGATATTTAGCTTGTGCGGCTCATGATAATAGCGCTAGCAGTAAGCTGTACTTTTATGATAAAATACAGCGCAGCTATTTTATAACTTAGTGTTTATCGCTAAGTTCAAATCATAGCTCATTTTTTAAACCAACCCATCAACCAATGACACACACATCATGGCAAAAAATTGCTGGGTGTTTGGCGACTTGATTAATTTGCAAAAAGTTAATGTGGTATTTATAAGCATTGACCCTCAGCAGATGCGTGTCGCTAGATAGGCAGTTTTTGTGATGTGGAGGCATAACCCAACCACTAGGAATTTCACATGGCTACAAAGAATCCAACCAAAATCGAAATGCGCGACTTATTACAAGCCGGCGCTCACTTTGGTCACCAAACACGTTTTTGGAACCCAAAAATGGGACCATACATCTTTGGTGCACGTAACAAGATTCACATCATCAACTTAGAGCACACTGTAAAAGCGTTTAACGAAGCATTGACTTACGTAAACGGCTTAGCTGCTAAGAAAAACAAAGTATTGTTCGTTGGTACTAAACGCGCTGCTAGCGGTATCATCCGTGAACAAGCTGCCCGTGCTGGCATGCCATACGTTGACCATCGCTGGTTAGGTGGTATGTTGACTAACTGGAAAACACTTCGCCAGTCAATCAACCGTCTAAAAGAGCTAGAAAAACAAGCAGAAGACGGTACTTTCGCTAAGCTTACTAAGCGTGAAGCGTTAGAGCGTACTCGCGATATGGAAAAACTTGAGCGTTCACTAGGCGGTATCAAAGACATGGGCGGCCTACCTGATGCAATCTTCGTTGTAGACGTAGATCATGAAGCGATTGCTATCAAAGAAGCCAAAAATCTAGGTATCCCAGTTATCGGTATCGTTGATACCAACTCAAACCCAGATAACGTTGATTACATCATTCCAGCAAACGATGATGCTATCCGTGCAGTGACTTTGTATGTAACTTCTATGGCTGATGCGATCATTGCTGGTAAAGAATACGCACAGACTCAAGCAGGCGGCAAAGCTGAGCAAGAAGCACCTGTTGCAGCTACTGAAGCAGCACCAGCTGAAGCGGCTACTGAAGAAGCAGCAACTCCAGCAGAATAAATAGCTGACCTAAAAGGTTTACCTTTGTAAGGATGTATTGATAGTTATGCTTTCAGCATCCATATAAAGGTATTAACAGCGTATACGTATAAGCTCACAATAGGCATGATGTAGTTTTACTCGTCATGCCTTATTGTTGATGGACTGTTTGTTAATAGGCGAGTATTATCGCTTATAGTTGCCCTCATGATACACAAGATCTGTTATCACAACGACTTCTGCTATCACAAGCAACGATGAGTACTTTCATCACAATAGCAATCATCACTACAAGAGCAATATAGTACTTATAAAGTATAGTACCTATGAAACATAGTACTTATAGATAGTTTCTATAAATAGTATGAAAATATTGAATAGAAGTTAAGCACTCCCATACATAACAATATAAAAGGTAACTCTTATGTCAGAAGTAAAAGTATCTGCCAAAATGGTAAAAGAATTGCGTGACCGTACTGGTCTTGGCATGATGGAATGTAAGAAAGCGTTGGAAGAGTCAAACGGCGATGTCGAAACTGCCATTGATAACCTACGTAAATCTGGTCAAGCCAAAGCCGCTAAAAAAGCGGGTAACATCGCAGCTGACGGCGCTATCATCATCGCTCAAGGCGACAACAAAGCATTCTTGCTAGAAGTTAACTGCCAGACTGATTTCGTTGCAAAAGATGACAGCTTCAATGCATTTGCAGAAAAAGTGGCTAGCATTGCTCTAGAGAACAACGTGACTGATGTTGCTGCTATCTCTGAATTGCCTTATGGCGATGGTCAAACCGTTGAAGAAGCACGTGTATCTTTAGTACAAAAAATCGGTGAGAATATCCAAATCCGCCGTGTTGAAGTACTTGAAGGCGCTAACATTGCTGCATACCGTCATGGTCTACGTATCGGCGTAGTGGTATCTTATGAAGGCGGCAGTGCAGACACTGGCAAAAACCTTGCCATGCATATCGCTGCGTTCAACCCAGTTGCAGTAGATGACGAAGACGTCGCTGCTGACGTACTAGCGCGCGAAAAAGACATCATCGAAGCCAAAGCAAAAGAATCTGGCAAGCCTGACAACATCGTTGAAAAAATGATCGAAGGTGGCCTACGTAAGTACCTAGACGAAGTAACGTTATTGCGTCAGCCATACGTCATGGACAACGAGAAAAAAGTTGGTGACGTATTGAAAGCTGAAGGCGTAAAAGTACTTGGCTTTAAACGTCTAGAAGTTGGTGAAGGCATTGAGAAGAAGCAAGAAGATTTCGCTGCTGAAGTTGCTGCAACTCAAGCACTAGCTAATAAGTAAGTTTTAAAATGCAGTAAGTACTGAGTTTGTTTTTGCTCAGTACTTATAGATTGTTTGACATAAGAAGCAATCAAGCACAAAAAAGCCCGTTATTTATTAACGGGCTTTTTTGTGTCTGCTGATTTAGTTATATCATTAACAGTTATATTAACGTAATGCCGCATACGCTGAATTGGCATAACTGGCGCTATTGGTATTGCTGCTAGTGCCATAGCTGACGTTTTGTAGGCCATTACTAGCAGTGGTATTGCTGGCGCTCATGCTACTACCAGACAGACCTGAGTCATTTTTATATAAGCTGTGATAGCGGCTCATCACGCTTTTGACGTAGTTGCGGGTTTCTTTAAACGGTGGGATGCCACCATATTTATCAACGTTACCTTCACCAGCATTATAACCGGCCACCGCATGCTCGACGTTGTTGTTAAAGCGACGCATCAACCAAGCGATATATTTAGCAGACCCTTCGATATTGTCAGCAGGATTCCAAGGGTTGCTCACTTTGAAGCGGCGGGCAGTGGCTGGCATTAGCTGCATCAGGCCTTGAGCACCTACAGGCGAGCGCGCGTTGGGATTGAATGCGGATTCCGTATGCATCATGGCTTTCATGAGTGCAGGATCTACACCATTACGCTCGGCAGAAGCGCGAATATAACTGTCATAAGCGTTGCGACTACCGCTACTACTTGCTGTGCTACTACCATAATCACTACCGCTGCTATTACTGCCATCATACATCTTAGAGTCTTTGTAGTAAGTCACCTTTACTTTTTTGGTGAATTTATCAAAGTTGCCGCTAGGATTGACATTGGTGAGCAGTACTTGTCCACCTTTGTCTTTATAGATATACATATTGCCTGCGTGAGCAGTCATCGAAAGCGTTGAGAGGGCAAGTGTACTAGCAATGGTGCTGAGTAAAAGCGGAGACAAACAGCGGGTAATCAAAGGGGAGGTACTTATCATAGAGATATCACTTTTTATCGAATAATAGCAAATTGTTTTGCCTATAGGCGCGTCATGTTGCGCGTTAAAGCGGTTACCGTGTTTGCTGGATTTTACAGCTACATTGAAGATAGCTACCTAGCAATGGTCACGCTTAACAAGAAACCACTTGCGATAGATACAAAAAATAATAGTTGCTTACTATAACATATAATAACTTTTTAGCGCATAGGATTAGCAGAACAAAGCACAAAAGCCGCCTTTAATTTGTAAAAAAATCAACAGACTAAGGCTTTTAAGCACATCGATTACATGTCTGCTTCAGTGTTTTTAAGCTGATACAAACGCCTCAATATGCTCACTGCGACGGTAAATTTTCAATAAAGACGAAAAGTTATTTAAGATAATGATGGGTTTTTTAAACGCTATTAAATGGAAAACGCACTGATAAAAATAGGCACCCACACGGCAGTGACCAAACCATTGACCGCCAGACCAAAGGCAGCATAACGACCAGCAGTGTGACTGATTTGCCAAGCTTCTACTGTGCCGAAAGCATGGGCTGCCAAGCCAAGTGCCAAACCTTTGGCACGATCATCATCGATACCGCGAAACAAAAATCGCGCTAAAGTGCCACCGATTATACCTGAGACAATAATAATCAAGTTGGCCATGGCCAGTGGCGCTTTAATCAAATCGGCGATGCTCAAGCCAATGGGTGTGGTCACTGAACGGGTGGCAAAGGCGAGTATCGTGTCGTGGCTTAAGGAAAATAGATAAGCCAATGACATAGGTAGTAATGCACCAATGACGCTGGCCATGGCTACGATCAAAGTCAGCTTTTTAACTGGTAAACCCTTGAAGTTCATTGCCGCGAGTGGCACGGCTAAAAGTACAGTGACATAGCCTAATAGATGGTCAAATACGGGTTTGGCAACGCTATAATAATTATTGTAATCCCATTGCAGTATAAACAAGAATAAAAGAACAAGGATCAACGCGGTAATCACCATTGGCAACCACGATAGCTTACGAGCCAAGACGCGGGCAATGACATGTGCTGTCAAGGTTAATAATATCGCTGCGAGGGTCGCCATCAATACGCTGTCAAAAGTCATTACATTTCCTTGGTCAAACAGCTCAAGGCTGCTGTTTTTGCTTATGAGTAGTATTGGTATTTGCGCTATCGCTTAGCCAGTGGTTGGCAAGAATAGCCAGTCCCCATAGTGGTATGAGCGTACTGATTAGCATGGTCAGCATCACGCCCCACAGCTCATCACCTAAGGCGAATAATAGCAAGCCTGCACCAGCTGACACGGGCAAAAAAGCAAAGCCACTATCGACCAATAAGACATTACTGGCTTGGGTAAGCCAACTGGGCAGGCCTTTAAGTAAACGCCATGCCATCAAGATAAAGAACATCGCGATTAAACCGACGATATTGGCGGCTTTTTCGATACCCGCCCACTGACAGATGATAACGGCAGATTCACGGACAAAAATGATCATGACCAACGTTAGGATGACGGCCATCCATAGGGGCATACGCGAGGAGTGAGTGGAATTCATAAGCAGTGCTGGCCAAGTCAGAGATAGAGAGTGTGTTCATAAAATCGAGTAGGCAGTAGCGCCAAGAGCATAGCAAAAAGGGATGTCTTTGCTCGGTTATGGTTTCAATGTAATCGATAACGTCTAAATGGGTTAAATATATAAAAGTTGATTATATAGAGAGCAAACCAACTAATAAAGCCTCTAAAACGCTAGGACTGGTTATTGATCTTCTAAGTTTTTAGTCGAAAAATCTAGTCACACATGATGGTGAAAAAATGGAGGTCAAAAAAATAGACGATATCGTTGATACCGTCCATTTATCATTTAACACTCTATGTTAAGAAACCACTGATGAAAAGGCCTATTAATTGAGAAGCCAAGCGTTTTGGGAAGACGCTATTTGAATTTGTAAATCCAAATCAAATCTATACACCCAAATTTTACGCTTATTTTTCTTCTGATGTCTCTGAGTGCAATGTTTCTGAGTGCAATGTTTCTGAGTGCAATGTTTCTGAGTGCAATGTCTCAGAGCTCAACGTCTCAGAGTTAAGGGCATCAAAATCATCAAAAGCTTGTTCTTCTGCTTTCGTCATAAGTTGGTCTTCGTCTTCATCTTCATCAGGCTGCTCGAACTCTTCAAGGACTGGCATCAGTAGCGTGGCTTGTGCTAATGGCAATACATCTAGAGGATTCAAGTCGGCTTGACCAAGGAGCTGTCTGAGTCTGTCACTTGGCAAACGAATGGTCAAGCATTCATGACCTGTATCATCGTAGCTTTCTTCTAAAATGACGCCCAGCTCATACAAGGTGCTTTTGAATTGACCTGCATTATAAGGAAGGGTTAAATCAAAGGTTGTTAAAGCACCAGTCAGTAGCTGTTGCACAGCAAGTGACAACCCTTCCATGCCTAGGTTCTCTCTAGAGGAAACATAGACGCGGTTAGGTTGACCTTCGCTAGCATAACCGATATGGGCGGGCTCATCCGTCAAATCAATCTTATTGTAGACATTGAGTACCGGCACATCATTGTCAATCTCTGCCAGTACATCTTTGACTGCTTGAATTTGCTCGTGCATATCTTCACTAGAAGAGTCGATGACGTGTAGCAATAAATCTGCCTCTAATGTCTCTTCTAACGTTGCATGAAAAGACTCGACTAGCTCATGCGGTAGATGACGGACGAAACCAACCGTGTCGACCAAGACCACGCGCCCAACACCCTGCCAGTCTAGACGGCGCAAAGTCGGATCGAGCGTGGCAAATAATTTATCCGCCGCATAGATGTTTTCATCGACTAAGCGATTAAACAATGTGGATTTACCCGCATTGGTATAACCGACGAGTGAAATAGTCGGCACGTCTGATTTTTGCCGACGTGCTCGACCTTGAGCGCGTGTTTGGCGCACTTTTTCCAGTTTGCTTTTTAGCTGATTCACACGAGTCTGTAATAAGCGACGATCGGTCTCAAGTTGGGTTTCACCGGGTCCGCGCAGACCGATACCACCTTTTTGACGTTCCAAATGCGTCCAACCACGTACCAAACGTGTCGATAAATGGTTTAGCTGCGCCAGCTCTACTTGTAGCTTACCTTCATAGGTACGCGCACGCTGTGCAAAAATGTCCAAAATCAGACCAGTACGATCCAGTACGCGACATTGCACCAAGGCTTCGATATTACGCTCTTGAGATGGCGATAAGCTGTGGTTAAAAAGGACGATATCAGCGTCATGCTCGCGCACCAATTCTGCTATTTCTGCTGCTTTGCCGCTACCGACGAAGTATTTGGCATCGGGTCTTTGGCGTGAGCCTGTGACCAACGCCAAACGATCAGCCCCTGCTGAGTCTGCTAATAGCTCAAATTCACCTAGATCGTCAGGATCTTGAATTTGGCGGATGTCTAAATGTACTATAATGGCGCGTTCGCCACCTTCATGTCTTTCAAAATAATCCAAAGAGTATCACCTATTAATAAAGTAAATAAATCGCTATTATCAATTTAGTAAGCTTTGATTCAGTAAGCTTTGATATAACGTTCAGATGGTTGTCTATATGTGGTCTTATCACTTGATATTAAAGCGTATTGGCATAATTAGCGATGATTTTATGTTACAGCATTTATGGTGGCTGATTTTCTATAAATCTGCTTCATTACCCATTTGTATAAAAGTAAACACTCACTGAGTGAACAAGCTATCACTGAGTGACAGAACTTTGTTATACTTAGCTCGTTTTTTTAACTATCTAAAAACCAAACATTCAATCATGAGGGACGAAGATGAGCCAAGCTAAGTCAGGCTTTTCACTCAAACAACAATGGGGTCGCGGTAAACAAATCGCGGGAATGACCACGACGATCGCTGGTGGTCTTAGGGCTGCTCAGCGTATTGGCGCATTTAAGCAGCCACCACGCGAAAAACTGCCACGCTACATTCAAGTATTTTGTCGTAAGATGGCAGGCTCCTTTGGGGTCAAGGTCGTTGAAGTTGAGCCAGTGCAACAGCATCATGGTCTATGGGTATCCAATCATGTGTCATGGATGGATATTCCGGTCGTGGGCACGGTGAGTCCTGCCTTTTTCTTATCCAAAGCCGAAATCGGTGAGTGGCCAGTATTTGGCAAGCTGGCTCATGCGGCAGGTACGGTATTTATTGAGCGTGGTTCCGGTGATGCAGGCTCGGTGGCAGCGCAGATTGCTAGCTTTTTAGCAAAAGGATTTTCGGTGATATTTTTCCCAGAAGCGACGACTACCGATGGTAAAAAAATCAAACGTATTCATGGGACATTGCTACAAGCAGCGATAGAAGCAGACGTTCCGGTTCGCCCCATCGTTATCGCTTATGTCAATAAAGACGGTACATTAAGCGAAGCACTGCCATATTATGGCAAGCTGACGATGAAGGACAGCATGAAAAAAGTGCTTGATAGCAAAGACGTAACCGCTTATGTATTGCCATTAGCGCCGATAGATCCAGCAGGCTGTAGCAAAAGCGAGCTGACCAATGTATTGCAGTCACGTATGCAAGAGGGGTTGGCTGAACTACATTCAAGAGTACTTAACGTACCAGCTAAAGACTAAATATTTGCAATTGAAGTAATAGTCAAAAAAAGGGCGCAAATCGCAGTGATAATGCTAGCGATTTGCGCCCTTTTTGGTGGGAGCTTCAATAGAGCCTACTTAATTTAATCCACTACGCTCTGATAGATGGCAGATTATGGTGATGGATTAGGCTGTTGTGTATGTACGGCTTCAATTGCTTCCAATACGTCTGCTGTCAGCTCGACATTAACACTATCAATGTTGGATTTGAGCTGCTCGGTAGTCGTTGCCCCAATGATATTGCTGGTGACAAAGTGACGAGAGTTGACGAAAGCCAATGACATCTGTGCCATGTCCAAACCTGCATCAGCGGCTATCTTGGCATATTGCTCAGTGGCTGATTTGGCTTGTTCGTTTACGTAGCGCCCAAAACGGTCGTACATAGTCAGACGTGCGCCAGTCGGACGTTTGCCATCGAGATATTTACCAGATAACACACCAAAACCAAGCGGTGAATAAGCAAGCAGACCCACGTTTTCACGATGTGCAATCTCTGCCATGTTGACTTCATATAAGCGGTTCAGCAGGCTATAGGGATTTTGCACAGTGATGGGGGCAATCAAGCCGTTTTTATCTGCTTCCCATAGGTAGCGCATCAGACCCCACGCAGTATCATTCGATAGCCCATAAGCACGAATACGGCCTTTTTTGATCTCATCATTTAACGCTTGAATGGTCTCTAAAAAAGGCGTTAAATCGTCTAGTGACTGCGCTGCCATCTCTTCAGTATAACCGCGCTGACCGAAGAAATTCGCTTGGCGTTCAGGCCAGTGCAGTTGATAAATATCAATATAGTCGGTTTGCAAACGCTCAAGATTGCCATCAATGGCGCTGCTGATTTGCTCAGCATTAAAGCGTGTTTGCCCGTCGCGTAAAAAATCCATCGGTGACATTTTGCTGGCAAGAATAACTTTGTCACGCTGTTTGGTTTTGCTAAACCATGTGCCCATAAAGCGTTCGGTATCGCCCTGCTTGTCTTTGTCCGGCGGCGATGGATACATTTCTGCCGTATCCCAAAAGTTCACCCCTTCGCTTAGCGCCATGTCCATCTGCTCATGCGCTTGGGTCTCATCATTCTGTTGTCCCCAGGTCATCGTACCTAGACAGATTTTGGAAACGTCTTCATTAATTTGTGGCAGTTTTTGATATTGCATTTTTTATCCTTATCGTTCATTCAACAGAGTATTTTTAAATGAATTGTTTTACATGAGCTTTATGCCCGTTACACCGGGCGGTGTTACTTTAAAGATTTTTACTTTAAACAATACAGCTTGCCCAGCGAGTGGATGATTGAAGTCCACTTCGACTTGGTCATCATCGATGGCACTGATGGTACCGGGTAGGGTATTTTTGCCTTTATCTTCAAATTCTATCATCATACCAATTTCTGGATTATCAGCGACCAGCGCGAACTGAGGGCGGCTAAAATGCTGAATATTGTCAGGATTCCAATCACCAAATGCTTGCTCTGGATCAAGGTGGGCAGAGCGTGTGTCACCCGCACGCAGGTTCATTAATACTTGCTCAAAACCCGGTAGTAAGCTCTCGTCACCAATGGTTAGCGTCACAGGCGCATCGCGGCTAAAGGTAGAGTCAATCATCGTACCGTTTTCTAATGATACTTCAAAATGCAGCTTTACGAGACTGCCAAAAGTGATGCGCGTGTCTTCATTGGGGTTGATAAATTGTGAGTCGGTCATAGTCATGTTTCTTTTATTAAATAGGATTTAGAGGGTTAATCATAATAGAGAGTTTAGCATAGCCCATATACTAGAGACCTTGAGGTGATAGATATGTCCTAGAAGATCTTTATCAGATATTACTAATATTTAGATAAATCTACTAGATATATCTTTCTAAAAAATTAATAAATACAATGATTTAGTACCACAACAAAAAAATATAGATAATTAGATCCTTTCAGGAGTGAAATTAAGTTGACATTATCTTTCTTAATGTATATAAATGTAAACTTAATTTAAGCAACGTAACTTATCTATTAATAATTGTAAGTTAGACAACTTCTGAGAAGATTATGAAAAAAGCTATTTTAGTGATTGGTGTATTTGCATTATTAGCACAAGGTTGTGCGACTCCACATGTCGTACAGACTAAGAAAGTAAGTGATGTTAATTTATCATGCCAACAAATTCTTAGCGAAATTGAAGAAGCTGAACAGTTTGAAAAAGAAGCGCGTGCTGAGCGTAAAGTGACTGGTAAAAATGTAGCTGCTGCCGTATTGTTTTGGCCAGCATTGATTGGAACTTATTCTAATACAGAAGAGGCCATTGAAGCAGCTAAAGAACGCCGCGAAAACTTGACTAGACTCTATGAGCAGAAAAAATGCCGTTAGTATTTTAACATCGTATTAATGCATTTTTATGGATGTTAAAAAGCTAAGAGTAAAGCTCTTAGCTTTTTTTATGAGTTCGAAAAAGTTATATAATAGTTGTAAATAATCATTAAGGTCAAAAATATATAGTCATGAGAACTAAGCAGATAAGCGTGAGACAGCAAGGCCACATTAAAAAGTGGCAAGATGATAAAGGCTTTGGCTTTATCGACACTGAGCAGGGTGATTCAGTATTCTTTCATATCAATGAATTTAAAGCGCGCCGTCGCCCTGAATTGGGTGAGCAAGTCGTCTTTACGCTGGGGCAAGATAGCCAAGGACGGATGCAGGCAAAAGATGTGCAAGAGCTGAGCTTTGTGCAACAGAAAATGGCACAAAAAAATCAGCAAATCCGTCATCGTAATGTAAAGCGTAGTCATCAAGCGGAATTTGAAGCAGGACAGAAAAAACGCTTGTTCCTTGGTGTGGGATTTTATGGGGTATTAATCTTATTAGCGGCCATGAATAAGCTAAGCTGGTTGGTCGTGGGTTGGTATGTAGCTTTGGGTTTGATTACTTATATGATGTATGCCAAAGACAAAGCCGCTGCGCAAAGTGGTGATTGGCGCACGCCTGAGTCTACTTTGCATCTACTCAGTGCATTGGGTGGTTGGGTAGGAGCAATGGTCGCACAGACTTACTTGCGGCATAAATCACAAAAACCTGAGTTTCGCATGGCGTATTATTTGACCGTGGTGATTAACATGGCAGGGTTATTGTTTTTATTGGCAGGTGGTGGTTTAGAAACTTTGAAAGAATTGCTTGATTCTCTGATCTAAAAAAGATGGCTAACAAACAACAAAAAAGGTGGGTTACTTATTCGTAACCCACCTTGTAAATCTAAAAACTATGTACGATTGTAAGCGCTAAACCTCACGCTTCTTTTCTAAAAATAGCATATCGATGACAATCATCGCGACACCGATACTGATGCCCATATCCGCGATGTTAAATATCGGATAATGCCAAACGTCAGCATTGTGTACATGAATGAAGTCGATCACGTGACCATGTAGCAGACGATCTATTAAGTTACCAACTGCACCGCCAAGCACTAAAGCCAGTCCAAGCGATAATAGCGTGGCTTTACGAGGTGCTTTAATCAGATAGATGATTAAAAACAGCGACATGATTAGAGCAAGTCCCGAAAAAAACCACTTCTGCCAACCGCCTGCATCCGCCAAAAAGCTAAAAGCAGCGCCATAATTGTATGCTAAAGTCCAATTAAGAAACGGTTCGATAACAGGCACTGGCTCATGGAAAGTCAGGTTGGTCTCAGCCAGCCACTTCGTCCACTGATCGATGATAAGTACAACCAGTGACACCAAATACCACATAAAAGCACGACTGCCATTAGCAATCATCTTTGGTGCTTTAGTCAAGCGACTTCTCGGTGTCGTTGAACTGCCCGTTGTTGCATGGGCAGGGGTTGGTGAGTGGTCGACCTTAGACTGCGGCTGCTTGTCTTCAGGTGACTCTGATTGGTTGGGCGCTGAGTTAGGTGTCGGATTAGGCATAGTGGCGCACCTCGCCGTTACCCGTCACATTAGTGACGCAGCGGGCACATAGTTCAGGGTGTGTGGCATCTGTACCAATGTCGTTACGGATATGCCAGCAGCGCACGCATTTGGTGCCCGTCGCGGCGCTAACATTGACCACTAAGTCTGCCGTTTCTTTGGTGCTGCTTTCAGCTTGCTCTGTGGCGTCATTCTTAGCAGCAGCAGGAGCATCACTCATTGGTTTTAATGTTGCGCTACTAGTAATTAGTACAAAACGTAGCTCTTCGCCAAGCTTGGCTAAGCTTTCATGCATCGCACCGTCAGCATATAAATCAACATCAGCAGATAAGTTAGCATTAATGATTTTTTCACCGCGTGCGGTTTCGATATGCTTATTCACCATATCTTTGGCTAGCATGATACGTTGCCAATCATCAGTACTGATCGCGCTTAGCTCAAACTCTGGGAAGGTATACCATTCTTCGGTAAACACATAGCCTGCTTCATTGCCGTTTTTACCTTCTAACACTTCCCACGCTTCTTGGGCGGTGAACGACAAAATCGGCGTAATCCAGCGAATCAACGCTTGGGCGATATGATAAATAGCCGTTTGCGCAGAGCGACGCGGCTGTCCATCAGTCTGGGTGGTGTACTGACGATCTTTAATAATATCTAAGTAGAAGCTGCCTAAGTCTTGCGAGCAAAACGCGGCAATAAGCTGAGTGACTTGGTGGAAGTCCATTGCATCATAGGCGTCGATGATTTGTGCTTGCACCGTTTGCGTACGCTCAATGATAAACTTATCAAGGCTGACCAGCTCATTGATATCAATGCTGTTGGTTGCTGGATCAAAGTCATCGGTATTGGCAAGCAAGAAACGCAAGGTATTCCGGATACGGCGATACATGTCGATTGCGCCTTTAAAGACCGTTTTGCCTGCACTCATCTCATAACGATAATCGCTCGACGCAATCCACAAGCGCAGCATATCCGCACCTGTTTTGTTAATCTCTTCTTGTGGCGTGATGATATTGCCCAGTGATTTACTCATCTTGCGACCGTTTTCATCGACCACAAAACCATGGGTCAGTACTTGCTTAAACGGTGGACGCTCGTACATGGCCTCAGAGGTTAATAACGACGTCTGGAACCAACCACGATGTTGGTCAGAGCCTTCTAGGTACAGATCAGCAGGATTGGTCAATTCATCGCGTTGCTCCAGTACGGCAAAATGCGTCGTACCTGAGTCAAACCAAACATCTAATGTGTCAGTCGCTTTGTCATAGTCAGCCGCTTCTGCACCTAAGAAGTCTTCACAGCTGGCATCAAACCAAGCTTCCACACCGCCTGCCTCAATTTTTTGCGCGGCAGTTTCCATGAGTTCAAGCGTGTTTGGATGTAGTTTACCCGTTTCTTTATGAGTGAAAAAGGCAATCGGTACGCCCCATGTACGCTGGCGTGAAATACACCAATCTGGGCGACCCGTCATCATTGATTCAATGCGGTTCTGTCCCCATGCTGGCGTCCAATTGACTGCTGGAATATCGGCAAGCGCGCGCTCACGTAAACCTTTGGTTTCCATACTAATAAACCACTGCGGCGTGGCGCGGAAGATAATCGGTGATTTATGACGCCAGCAATGCGGATAGCTGTGCTCAATCTTGGTATGGCTAACGAGATGACCGTTGTCATGTAGGGCAGCGATGATTTTTGGATTGGCTTTATAAATATGCTCGCCTGCAAATACCGCTGCGCTGTCTAAATAGACGCCCGTACCGCTTACTGGGTTTTCAACTGGTAAATCATATTTCAGACCAACGATATAATCGTCGAGACCGTGACCCGGTGCGGTATGGACTAAGCCAGTACCGCTATCCGTGGTTACGTGATCGCCTAAGATAAGTGGCACTTGACGGTCTACAATCAGTGGATGCTGGGCGCGTAGACCTTCAAGCTCACGTCCGGATACAGTTGCCAATACACCTTCATTGCTAAGTTTAAACTCAGTCAGTGCGCTTTCAACCAAATCAGTCGCTAATAAGAAGTTGCCTTTTTCAGTCGCCACCACACTATAGTCATGCTCAGGATGTACGGCGATGGCTTGGTTAGCTGGTAACGTCCAAGGCGTCGTCGTCCAAATGACCGCTGCGATATTGCCATCAATCTCGCTCAATGCGGCAACCTTTTGCGTATCAAGCACATCAAAACTGACATAGATCGCATCAGAGACTTTGTCTTGGTATTCCACTTCGGCCTCAGCCAGCGCAGAGCTACAGTCCAAGCACCAGTTGACTGGTTTCATACCGCGAGTGACATGACCATTGTCATGGATTTTGGCCAGTGCGCGTACGATGTTGGCTTCTTGATGGAAGTTCATCGTTAAATAAGGATTGTCCCAATCACCAAACACACCCAGACGTTTAAAGTCTGCCTTTTGTAGCTCAATCTGCGTGCTTGCATATTCGCGGCACAGACCACGGAATTCAGTCGCAGAGACTTTTTGACCGACTTTGCCAACCTTGGCTTCGACCTTTTGCTCGATAGGCAGACCATGACAATCCCAACCGGGCACATAAGGTGCATCAAAGCCTGATAAGGTTTTTGACTTTACGATAATGTCTTTAAGCACTTTATTGACTGCATGACCTAAGTGAATTTGACCGTTGGCGTAAGGAGGGCCATCGTGCAAGATATATTTGGTCGCACCTGTACGCGCCTTGCGAATTTTGCCGTACACGTCATCCGCTTCCCACGCAGCCAGCCAATCTGGCTCACGTTTGGCAAGGTTTGCGCGCATGGCAAAGGGCGTATCGGCAAGATTTAGCGTGTCTTTATAGTCTTGGCTTGGCGTATCAGTACTTTTATCAGTCATAGAAGGTGTCTTTTTAAAAAGTAGGTTAAAAGATAGGTTAAAAAGTGACTAAAAAATTGATGTAAAGTCAGGTGTGAAATTTAAGCTTAACGTTAAATATAATATGGGGTCAAATATTTGATAATCGATACTCGTTTTTTGTCTTAGACAACGTTGCTTACAATAGGTTGCTTGTGAATAGTTACGTCCATAATAAATACTAACGGGACGATTGCAACAAAAAATGCATTTATCAGAATAATTAGTCTAGCACCGATGATAACGGCAGCTATTATATGACAAAACGGGAAGGGTAAAAAGAGCTGGTCAGTATCGTCCTGTTTTTAGCCAAAACCAATCATTTATGTCAGCATAAATACTTTGCTCATTAAATCATAGGTCTGGCAAGTTTGATTGCCTACTTATTGAATGATGCCTAATTGGCGTAGGTCTAAAAAACGGAGGATAACCACAAGCGCAATTTAAGCGACCAGAGTGGTTGAATACCTGTCAATCCTTGCGTCATCTCGCCATCTTTTAAGATGATATAAGAAGGCGTGACTTGCCCTTGCCAATCAGCAAATATCTCTCCTTCTTGATCATTGACCGTGGTAAAGCGATAACTGTTTTCATTAAGGTAGCGGTGCAGCTCTTGATCAGTGCCTGATTTAATGGCAACCGTAACGACCGGATAATCATTTGCGGCGGCAAGTTTGTTTATGGTTGGCGAGGTGAAACTACAGACTGAACACCACGTACCCCAAAAATATACCAGCGTCGGCTTCTCCTGACTCAGTGCCGCTAAATCAACCGTTTGTCCTTGGTAGTCTATCAATTGCAATTGTGGGTTGGCTGGCATGACGGGTTGTCGCCACCAATTGATGGCGATATAAATAACGGCAAACATCAAACCATATATCAGCAGGGTTTTAACTATAGAAAGCACTTTTTGCTTTGGTGTCTTCTTAAAACTATCTTTTTTACTTGTGAGATCAGTCGTCATAATGGCTGCATTTTTGCTCTAAATGTGTTTGATAGATAAAAATAAACGGCTGAAATGTCAGCCGTATTACTCATCAACTTTATGTAACTTTTTTTAGTGGTTACTTTTTAAGATAACCGATTAAGGCTTCTGTGCACGATTTTGCAATGGATCACCAATGAGCACACTGCCTGAGTTTTCACGGCGCTCTTCGTCGGTTAATTTGCTCGCTGGAATCTTGGCTTTTCGTTTCCATTTTAAGCTAAACAAATCATCACGGCGGTCAATCAGGTTATGTACCGAGCCTTCGTTACGGACGTGAGTCAGCTTATCTAAGTTCACATCTGAGAAAAAGATCATCTCAGTGTTTGCTGTTGTTTCGGCCATAATCGCATCATGCGGAAAAGCAAAGTCTGACGGTGAAAAAATCGATGACTGTGCATACTGAATATCTAAGCTCTCAACTTGCGGTAAGTTGCCTACTGAGCCGCAAATCATGACATAGCATTCGTTTTCAATGGCTCGCGCTTGGGCACAGTGGCGCACACGTAAATAGCCGTTTTTGGTATCTGTCCAGAAAGGTACAAACAAAATATCCATATCGTCAAGCGCCAGTAAGCGCGCAAGCTCAGGAAACTCAACGTCATAACAGACCAAGATACCAATACGACCGGCATCCGTGTCAAATACTTTGACCTCGTCACCACCTTCGATCACCCAAGCGCTACGCTCATGCGGCGTAATATGGATTTTGCGCTGCTCTTCGACCGTACCATCGCGGCGACACAAATAGCTGACATTGTATAATGTATCGTTTTCGTCTATTAACGGCATGGAGCCGACAATAACGTTGACGTTATAACTGACTGCCAGATGCGAGACTTCGTTTTTGAACCATTCGGTGTAACCGGCCAAAAAGCGAATCGCGATGTTTTGATCGGTGGATTCACACAGACCCATTAATGGCGCGTTAAAGAACTCTGGTAAGCAAGCAAAGTCTGAATTGTAATCGGCCATGACATCGACAAAGAATTCTACTTGTTGCAAGAGCTCCTCAGGCGATTCAACTTCACGCATTTGCCACTGGATACCACCGATACGCACTTCTGACTTACGGGTATTCGGCTTATAATCTTGCGGTTCATAATAAATATTGGCCCACTCAAGTAGCGTAGCAAAGCCTTTAGATTGGGCATCATCTGGCAGATAAGCGGTCAAAATACGCTTAACGATAAAACCGTTGGATAGCTGAAAGGAAAGGGCAGAGTCATGGATTTCACGTGATTCGACCGCATCGATATACTCACCAGGGGTTAAATCTTTGTGATTGTAGTAATTAGGAATGCGGCCTCCAGCCAAGATAGCTCGGAAGTTCAGCTGGCGGCACAGCTCTTTACGCGCATCATAAAGACGACGACCCAAACGGTAGCCACGATACTCAGGGTCAATCAGCGCATCCAAGCCATAAATAGCATCACCTTCTGGATTGTCTCTAATGATTTCTTTGTGCCCAATCAAATCATCATAGGTATGCGGATTCGAGAACTTGGCATAGTCCACGCGCATAGAGAGAACGATACCGATCAGCTGATCATGATCAAACATTGCAATCTGCCCTTCAGGAAAGGCATCAATCAAGGTATGAATAGTGGTCTTTGACCATGCACCGCCCAAATTTACATAAACACGGTCCATCAATGCTTTCAACTGCGGATAATCTTTTTTCTTGATCTCAGCAATCGTGAGGTGAAAGTCGTCTATTTTTTCGATTTTACTCATAAGGTTCCTGTCTGCGGTGTTAATGAATATCGTAAAATTAATGCGTTGTGCGGTATAGTATCTGATGTAGTGTCTATAGCTATATATAGACCTAAAGATTTTTGTGTAACAAAAGCGATAAAAATATTCCAATACGCTTATATAATCGTTACAATAATTTATCTTTTTATTTACAATGAGTTATAGCAATTACATATCATATAAAAGTTTTAATGAGGGCTTTAACAGGTTTGCAAGTGTCTACATTTAAGAAGACTGACCTTGTTAGTAGCTGAATCAATCGTACTTGCATGAATAGCATCTGTTCTAATAGTACCTAGGGCGTGTCATCAATTAGCACATGGATACATTTAGTGGTCTTAAAATGGTTAAATTTTGCCAAACATCGTCAGAAACTTTGTCAATATGTTCATATTTACGGCAATTTCTTCCTTGTTTGGCTGCAATTTTCCTCATTTTAAGCCTCACAATCTAAATGAGGATACGCCCTAGTCTAATAATTAGTATCTAATCTAACAGTCTCTAATATAACAGCATCGAAATTCTGTAGCGTCTCCTATTACTTTTGGCTTCGCTTATTCATCATGGCTTGGCTTATTACTTTATATTTCGATAGTTATCATACCAATGTAGCGGGTCAATGACAGTCCCGCGTAGTAAATATTTGCTACGTTTTTGTGAATCGATGTCCCTGTCTTTGCTTGGTCTGAACGTGGTTTTTGTTTTACTTACTTCATTTTGCGGTCTATAGGCGGCTTTTTAGGATTATTTTATGGCACCCTTGACACATACGGTCGACCCTCTAGAAACAGTAGAGGATTCAGCATTGGTTCAATTGGTGTATGTCAGTAGTATCACCCTCAGCACGCGCTTAAAAGCCTCAATATTTGATGAAGTAGAAGGTCATGCTCGGGACTATAATGAACAGCATGGTATTACGGGTACTTTATGTTATGGCAATGGTCACTTCTTACAATGTATTGAAGGTGAAAAATCAAACGTGCTGGCTTTGCAAAAGCGTATTTTTGCCGATAGTCGTCATAAAAATGTGCAAGTCTTGCTATTACAAGTGATCGATCAGCGTAGCTTTGCTGATTGGCGTATGCGCCTGCTATTTTTGGAGCGTTGGTTGTGGTCGCCAGCGACCAAGAAGCAAGCCATGCAGTTGTCGCCTTTTTTACCGTTTGCCCCGCATGGCTGGACCTCGAAGCGTACGGAGCAATTTTTGCAGATTATCAAAACGTTTGATAGCCCGCCACATATAAAAGCCGCTGGCATTACTTATAATGCACTGGGCAATATGTTTCGTCATATCGCGGCACCGCATCAGGCCTTTTTAATCGTTCAAGGCTTTTTGAGTATGTTGCTGGTAGTAGCGCTGATACTGTTGTATTTATAAATTATAAGTTTTATAGCTGAGCTAAAAAAGACGCTAACTTTTGAGTTTAGCGTCTTTTTATTTGAGGTAAGCGATTAAAATACCAATCACATATCAAAAATCTTACCACGGTTCATAATGTTATTGGGATCAAAAACTTTTTTGACCTCCCGTAAGTAATCAATCTCAGTCTCGCTGCGGCTGTAGTGTAAATAAGGCTTTTTGGTCATGCCCACGCCATGCTCAGCAGAGACTGATCCGCCATACTTCTGTACCGTCTCAAACACGTGTTTGTTGACGATCTGACACTCTGCAAAAAAATCATCTTTGCTCATATTTTCAGGTTTTAGAATATTCAGATGCAAATTGCCATCGCCGATATGACCGAACCAGCACACTTCAAAGTCAGGATAGTTACTGCTGACAATGTGATCAATCTTGGTGATAAATTCAGGCACATGGCTTATCAGTACAGAGACATCATTTTTATAAGGGGTAAATACTGAGATAGTCTCAGAGATATACTCACGCAATTTCCACAGCTCTTCAGCCTGCGCGAGACTTTGACTCATCACCCCATCGACGACCCAACCTTGCTCCATACAATGCTCAAATATCGCCATCGCCTTATCCATGATAGGCTCGTACGGTGCTTCAAACTCTAATAGTGTATAAAACTTGGTACGCGACTCAAACGGCTCTTGTACTTGACCATGCGCCATTAGCTTATCAATCGCCACGTCATCAAAGAACTCAAATGCCGTTAAATCAATCTGCGCTTGAAAGGCAGACAATACATTCATAACATCGTTAAAGCTGTCCATACCGAGCACCATGACGTTTAAGTCTTGTGGCTGACGCTCAAGCTTGATCTGTGCATGGGTGACAAACCCTAGCGTGCCTTCGCTACCGATAAATAATTGGCGCAGATCATAACCCGTGGCGTTCTTTACCATACCGCGATTGAGGTGCAAGATATCACCTTTACCAGTGACCACAGTCAGCCCCATGATCCATTGACGGGTCATGCCATAACGAATCACTTTGATACCGCCAGCATTGGTGCCGATATTGCCACCGATTTGACTTGAGCCTGCTGAGGCAAAATCGACAGGGTAGTAGAGGTCTTTTGATTCAGCGAACTGTTGCAACTGCTGAGTGACAACACCTGCTTCAATCTCGATCATGCGATCCGCAGGATAAAACTGTCCGATACGGTTCATCTTATCCATACTAACGACGATTTCACCATTAGCAGCCACGGCGCCAGCTGATAGACCAGTACGACCGCCACTTGGAGTCAGAACAACGTTGTGCTCGTTGGCAAGGAGTACGATAGATTGCACTTGCTCGGTGGTTTTTGGAAAGACGATGGCGGCAGCGGCAGGCGCAAAATGCTTGGTCCAGTCCTTGCCCCAATGTTCTAAGCTCTCAGCGTCGGTTTTGATTTGGCTGGCATCAAACTCATGAGTATCAATTAAAGTACTCAAAATAGCTTGGACGGCAGCTGTATTGGTTTCGGGTGTAGGCTGAGCGGTAGTTGGCGTCATGGTAAAATCTCAATATTAGCGTAAACACGATGCTGGGGTTGACTATTATATAACGAAATATCTCTAAATTCAGTGATCAGTCAGCTCGTGATGGTAATAAGTAGGTGATAATCTGTCTATATGGCAGGTTGTAAATCACAAAAAAATGGTCTGGTCAGTTTCAAACAGAATGATTCACTATAGCATAAAAATTTTTCAGGCTTGATAACCAATAATTCATCTAATCTCCTAACATCGACGTCGAATTTTGTGTAAGATATCGGGACTGTTTTCGTTTCATCCCTCAGACTTATCCCACTGATGATTTTTATAAGACAATTATAGGACAGTTCTCATATGGCGTTATCACTACAGAAAGATAAAATACGTTTTTTATTGCTTGAAGGTCTACATGCCAATGCTCTAAAAGTATTGGAAGGTGCTGGCTATCATAACATCGAAAATATCAGTCACGCGCTGGATCAAGATGAGCTGATCGAAAAGATTAAAGACGCTCACTTTATTGGTATTCGCTCGCGCACGCAGCTGACTCGTGAAGTACTTGAGCATGCGCACAAGCTGATCGGTATTGGTTGCTTCTGTATCGGTACCAACCAAGTAGACTTAGAAGCCGCTCGTGAACTGGGTATTCCAGTCTTTAACGCCCCATACTCAAATACCCGCTCGGTGGCTGAACTGGTATTGGCCGAAGCTATTATGCTGTATCGCGGCATTCCTGAAAAGAATGCGACTGTGCATCGCGGCGGTTGGGGTAAGTCTGCCACCAACTCGCATGAAGTGCGTGGTAAGACCATCGGTATCGTCGGTTACGGCTCTATCGGCTCACAACTGTCAGTATTGGCAGAAAGCTTCGGCATGAAAGTCATTTATCATGATGCTGTCACCAAGTTGCCATTAGGTAATGCGGTACAAGTGGGAAGTTTAGAGGAGCTGTTATCAACTGCCGACATCGTGACCTTGCATGTACCTGATGTCCCAAGCACACGCTATATGATGAAAGCTGAACAATTCGCTCAAATGAAAGAAGGCAGTTACTTTATCAATGCTGCACGTGGTACGTGCGTCGAAATTGACGACCTAGCTGCTGTGCTTGAGTCTGGTAAAATCTTGGGCGCGGCGATTGACGTGTTTCCAAAAGAGCCAAAATCTGCTGACCAAGAGTTTGAGTCACCACTACGTAAATTTGACAATGTTATCTTGACCCCGCATATCGGTGGTTCAACTCAAGAAGCGCAGGCTAATATTGGTTTGGAAGTAGCGGATAAATTCGTCAGATACTCTGATCAAGGTGATACGGCGACCGCTGTTAACTTCCCAGAAGTGTCTGTTCCATTCAAAGAAAACTCGCATCGTCTGCTGCACATTCACAAAAACGTACCGGGCGTACTGTCACAGATTAACCGCTTGTTTGCTGAAGCGCATATCAACATCTTGGCACAGAGTTTAATGACGGAAGGCGATGTCGGCTATCTGGTCATGGATGTCGATTACAATGATTCGACCGCTGCGTTAGATCAGCTGAAAGACGTAGAAGAGACGATTCGCGTGCGTATCTTATTCTAGAGTGACGTTTATGTCGTAACTTTACAGTTATAGACAGTAAGCACAAAAAAGAGAGGCTCTATTAATTAGAGCCTCTCTTTTTTTATACACCTTCAAAGTCTAGGACGTGTCTTCATTTCAAAAATGGCGATAAAAATGAGATAAATTGCCGTCAAACAAGAAAAATAGCGCAGATAATATCGGGATATTAACCAGCTATTTGACGATGTTTGGCAAGATTTAGCCATTTTTAGCCCATTTAGACGACTATCGAGTGAATTGAAGACAGGCCCTAATTAAGATATCGATTTATTTGGCTTTGTTGTGATTGGCTTCTTCCGCTTGGCGGCGGGCTTCTATCTTAGCCATTTTACGCTTTTCTATGACATCCATCACGTCACTACCGATATGCGCTTCGCCGCGCTTTTGTGCCAGCTGCATTTGATGCTCACGCTCACGGAATCGCGCTTTTTGCTCATCGGTTGCCTTCTCAATACAATGCGGGCATGACTCACCTTTGATATAGGCGGAGCTTTGCATATCATCTTGAGTAATGGGCATACGGCAAGCGAAGCATTGCTCATAGCTGCCTTTTTCTAAATTGTGATTGACCGACACGCGATTGTCAAAGACGAAGCAATCGCCTTCCCACATAGAGTCGCTGGCAGGTACTTCTTCTAGATATTTTAGGATGCCGCCTTCTAGATGATAAACCTCTTCAAATCCTTGCTCTCGTAAGTAGGCAGTAGATTTCTCACAGCGAATACCACCCGTACAGAACATCGCAACTTTTTTATGCTTCGCTGGGTCAAGCTCTTTTGCTACATACTCTGGGAACTCACGGAAGGTTTCCGTATTCGGGTTGACCGCATTTTGAAACGTACCGATTTGCACCTCATAATCGTTACGCGTATCGATGAGCATAACCTCAGGATCAGAGATTAGCGCATTCCAGTCGCTTGGTTTTACATAACGACCGACCGACTGCAAAGGATCGATATTTTCGACACCCATGGTGACGATTTCTTTTTTGAGCTTCACCTTAGTACGATAAAAAGGCTGAGCATCAGTATAAGATTCTTTAAAGGTAAAACTGCCAATCGCTTCGATACTACGCAGGTAATCAAGAACGGTGTCAATACTTTGGCGCGTGCCAGAAATCGTCCCGTTAATGCCTTCAGCGGCAATCAACAAAGTGCCTTTGACGTCATTATCGAGCATAGTGTTTAGGATAGGCTCACGATATTGCTCAAAGTCAGCAAAGCGCGTGAACTTATAAAGGGCAGCAACGACGATATTATTGGTGACGCTATCATAAACGGGGGCTGACTTGTCATCAGTTACCGTGCCGTCTTGGATGCTACTGTTTTTGGTAACGCTATCTTGAGTGGTGCTCATGTGTTTCTCCTGCTGGCTAGGTCGCAAACCTAGTGCGTTGGGTTAACAGTCTTATTCTAATAAACACGCTATGGTGTCATCCTCGCTTGATGTACTTTGGGTACAATCTGTGCTCGGCTTCCTTATATCGCATTCATTTGAAATAGACTTTGTTAGTTTAGAATGAGGTATAACACTAGCCCTATTGTGGGATTAGCTAATGCGCGAGTAGTGTAGCAAATATTAGGGAAGTTTTGAATAGTTTATAATGTAAGAATATCAGCAGACTAATTGAAGATTGGTCTAAACGTTTCTTTTGGACTAGATACAGTTTTTGAGAATTCGCTGGCACTATTATCAAGATAATTATTATCGAAATTTAGGCTATGTATGTCAGGTGTTTGGATAAACTCTAACCATTTATTTTTCATCCAAGTTTCAACGAGATCTTTACCTAATATATGTATTAGATTGGATAATTGAGCATGCGGTTCAGAATAATAATAAACAATGACTCTTACAGAGAATTTTTCACTCTGATTAAATGAAAAGATTTCATGAATATAATCACTATCGGAAGAGTCTAAAGAATGTCCCCAAATATAAATCTCAATAGGGTGGTACTTAGTTAGACTTTGGTTTTTCATGTTTTTTTCTAACGCTGTAACTGGAGAGTCAGACTTGAGAAATTGATAATCAGTATTATTAACAAGCTTTTGATAGTACTTAACAAATCCATAAGCTTTATTGTCCATAAGAACTTGATTTTTGAGTTCAGAGATGCCTAAAACGATTTTCTTATCAGATTTTCCATGTATAAAATTGATATTAGAATGGCTATACAAACGTTCAATAGTAGATGAGTAATTGAAGCTATAAATAGCATCCAAATCTTTTTCAAAAATTTCTGGCTTTTTTAAAGCATTTTTTACTTCTAATTTATCAACAAGGGCAATGTACTCAGAAAATATTTTTATAAAATGTACTAAGTGTTTTTCTAACGTTTTTATTATATTAGAGTGGTGTATATCTACAGGGTTACCTAAATAGTACTTAACAAAAGATTTGTTGAAAATTAGATGATTTCCATACTGTGTGAAGCCCCTTTTTGCAATAGCAAAACTTGTAATGAAATCATCAATGAAGGGATAATTTCTATTGACATTATTGTTAAATAAATTTTCATGTAGAACTAACTTGTCACTGCTTCTCAATCTGTAAAGGTTTTTCGTATCATTTTTCGTATCGTTTTTTGTTTCAGATATGATATAACAAATAGCATCTAAAGATAGTTCCATTGAATTCTCAAAGTCAATCCAAGTATCAATCCCACTATCAATATAACTTTTAAAGTACTGAAACCAACCATTGTTCTTCAATTTTTTTCTAAGCTCGTTGACCTCTGGGAGTGATAACGTAATATCCTGAGTTTTATAAAGCTTAGCAGTATTATCAAAAAAGTAATTCTCACTACTTAGCAAATCTGTATATAAATCCTCAAAACCCATTGGATCATCTTTATTGTAGTTTTCCACATTACGCATGGCATGCATAAAATGATCATATTTGGTCGGTAAGAAATGGGCTAAGTCAAAGCCATTGCCTAGTATAAGTATTTTAGCCGTTCCGCTCATAATGCTACCCTTACAATTACTATATTTTTGAAAATCACTGTTCTGATAATAGCAAATTTTAGTACACTAAATTTTATTTTACCGAAGTAATACCCATTTTCTATAGACAACAAAAAAGCCCAGTAAAATACTGAGCTTTTTTTATATTCACTGTGTAAGGCAAAATTAAATATTACTTACTCTGAAACCAAGTATCGGCTTTGCTACGGGCACTAGCAATATCTGAGCTTGATAAGTTCAATGCCAACTGACCGATTTTACCGCGTGCTTTGTTACGTACTTTTTCATCTAGCATGCCATCACGGGCAGCCAAGTCGTACCATTTATAAGCATCGACCAAATTCTTTTGCTTCTCATCTAACAGTGCAAGAGTATAGCTGGCACGGTTATCGCCACGCATCGCCGCTTTCTCTAACCAAACTTTCGCTTGTTGCAAGTTAGGCTGCACACCTTCACCGCGTAAGTACATGATGGCAAGATTCAACTGAGCAGGGGCAACGCCTTGCTGAGCCGCTTTGGTATACCATTGGATGGCTTGCTGGGTGTTTTGGGCAATGCCTTCACCTTTTTGCAAACGTTTGGCTAAGTAAAACTGAGCGTGATCGTTGCCTTGGGCAGCACGATTAGACAATTCACTGACAGGCATTAGCTCAAAACGTGAGGTATCAAGTGGCACGTTTGATATTAACTCAGCGTTGGCAAGGCCGGCACAAGAAAACAAGGCAGTGAACAACGCAGCTTTTAATAATTTCATAGCAGCTCCAAAATTAGGCAGTTAATAGGCAAAAAGAGTTGTACCGCTAAACATTGTCTCGCTAAAGACAGTTAGGCGGTGATAACAATTAGGTGAAATCTTGCGATATAAACCTACCTAATTATTAGCAATATAATTAATCGTTGAGTGTCGCAATCACCGTTAGTCGGACCGATAAACGGTCGAAATCAGGGTGCGGTTGACACTATTTTGCTAGCTTAACACCCAAACTTACGAAACTCAAATACTAATTACACGATTTAATCCTCAACACTACCTTAGCGTCCTCAACAAAATCATAGAGTTACTAAGAGGTAATAAAGAATTAACAATGTATTAAGGTTAAAAAGGTGTTTATTAGCCATCACTAGATAGCTTAAAAGGAAGTGGAATTGCCTATGACTATACGGGTTTTTGTTTGGTCACGCGGTAAATAGCGACGTCTGCCAGTAGATTTGGCGCTTGGCGTATCAATGCTTTCATGAGCGGTGTGTGACCTTTTTCCGAATCACTAACGGCGAAGCGGTTAATAATATGAATGTCATGCTTGGCACAAAGCTGCTCAAAGTCTTTAAAGGTACATAGATGAATATTTGGCGTGTTATACCATTCATAAGGCAGCGCTTCTGAAACGGGCATCATGCCTTTAAGCCCTAAATGCAGCCGGTTTTGCCAATGGGCAAAGTTAGGGAAGGTGATAACTGCTTCGCGGGCAACTCGCAGCATATCGAGCAAGAGCACATCTGGTGACTTGACCGCTTGCAGGGCACGTGCCATGACGACGGTATCGAAGCTATCATCAGCGAAACGCGCGAGACCATCGTTCAGATCTTGCTCGATGATGGACAACCCTTTGGCGATACCATCATTGATTTTTTCTTCGTCAATCTCAAGCCCATATCCCGTCACGCCGCGATTTTGTTGTAAGTGCGCGAGCAATTCACCATTGCCACAGCCTAAGTCTAGTACATGGGACTGCGGGGCAATCCAACGCTCAGCCAATTGATGATCCATTCTCATGAGTGCTCTCCAGTTTTCTGATGGCTGTTTTTCGACTGACTATTTTTTGACTGGCTGTCCGTGATGAATGGCGCGGTCAAAAATCCTCTGACGGCACCCATATAACGGGGGATATCGAATAAGAAGGAATCGTGACCATGCGGTGCATCGACATTGATATAGTTGACGGGTTTACCAGTCGCCATTAAGGCATCGACAATCTCTTGCGAACGCTCAGGGGCAAAGCGCCAATCGGTGGTAAACGACACCACTAAGTACTGACACTGAGTGTGGGCGAAGGCCGCTTTGAGCGCCGCTAATTCTTGCTGACGATCAATTTCATTGTCAGTTTGAGCGTCATTGTCATTGTCGGTTTCATTATCAGTTTTTAAGTTGTGAGTAGGTAAGTCATCTGCAAGCTCATATTCAGCGGATTTTTCGGTCGCATTTTCGGTCGTTTCGACAGACGCCGCGATTGAGGCCTCAAGTAGCGCTACTGACTCCGACGGATTTGTAGAGTCTACTGATGGTGCTATTGACTGGGTTGATGGCTGTACGGATGATTGTACTGACAGATAGCCACGCGTTGGGTCAAAATAGTCTAACGCTTTGGTCATAAGCAAATAAGTATTGGCATCGAAGTTTTCGCTAAAGCGCTCGCCTTGGTAGCGTAGATAGCTCTCAACCTGAAACTCGACATCATAGCCATACATAAATTTGCCAGATTTTAAATCACGACCGAATTTAGCTTTCATCGCATCATCGGTCAAATAGGTGATATGACCAACCATCCGTGCGAGGATTAGTCCGCGACGAGGGTAGGTGCCAGCTTGTAAATAGCGCCCGTCTTTAAAATCCGGATCGGACAGAATGGACTGCCGCGCCACTTCATTAAAGGCAATGTTTTGTGCGGAGAGCTTCGGTGTGCTGGCGATGACAACACAGCGTTTCAGCCTATCAGGGTAATCGACCGACCATTGCAGCGCCTGCATACCGCCCATAGAGCCACCGACGATAGCATGCCAAACATCGATACCGAGACGATCTGAGAGCATGGCTTGGGTTTTGACCCAGTCTTTGATGGTGACTAACGGAAAGTCAGGGCCGTAAACTTCTGATGCGCTAGCGTTGTCTGCTTTTTCTGAATCGATGCTGTTTGGCTTGACACTATTTGAATTAATACTGTCTGGATTAATCGTCGTTGGACCCGTCGAGCCAAAGCAGCTGCCGATATTATTGAGGCACACCACATAAAATTGATTGGTATCGATGGCCTTATTAGGGCCAATCATATTGTCCCACCAGCCTGCCTTTTTATCATCGGCACTGTACCTGCCTGCCGCATGATGATTACCAGATAAGGCGTGACAAATTAATATCGCATTTGATTTATCGCTATTGAGAGTGCCATAAGTCTCTACCATCAAGTCAAACGAGGGCAAGGTTCGATTGCACTCCAAGGTCAAGGGTTCAGCGAAATGGAAGTTCTGTGGTGTGACGATTCCAACTGAGCCAACGGTATCGACTGAGCTATCCACATGAGCGTGATCTTTTGGGGAGTGGTCACTGGTAGTACTATCAGGACGTGCGTTCAAAGCTACCTCGCAAGACGACAATTATCAATAAAAAATAGGACGGCAATATGCTTGCCTATTGTATGGCGATGCGTGGATGAGCACAACCTTCGAGTTGAGTCTTTCGCGCACAGTAAAAACTCAGTGCGTATCAAATTGTAGGGTTGCTACTTTTACCATGCGTTATCGCGCTATAAAATGCTACACTAATAATCGTTTATCCTATATTCTTTTTTAATCAACCTAATAATAAAATAGTACTTTATGAAACCAAAACTGCCCCCACGTATTGCTGTTCTATTGGTCAACCTTGGTACGCCTGATGAGCCGACAGCGCCTGCGGTACGTCGCTACCTAAAGCAGTTTTTATCAGACCCGCGTGTGATCGAGATTCCGAAATTCCTGTGGGCGATTATCCTGAATCTGTTTGTGTTGCCAAGCCGTCCTAAACGCGTGGCAGAAGCTTATGCCAGTATTTGGGATGGTGACTCGCCAATGCGCAATATCCTGAACCAACAAGTAGCGATGTTAGATACGCGTTTGGCTGAGCAGGCTGCACCATTTCGCGTTTCTGTCCATTCTGCAATGAGCTATGGTAATCCAGGTTTGCCCGATGTGATGGACAAACTGCGTAGCGAGGGCGTTGACCACTTTGTGATGTTACCCGTATTTCCACAGTATTCAGCGACTTCAACGGGTGCAGTGTACGATGCCATTACTAAATGGTCTCTAAAGCAGCGTAACTTGCCTAATATTACGATAGTTAAAGACTACTTCGCGCATCCTTTATATATCAAAGCATTAGCGGATAGTATTCGTCGCTTTCAAGCGGTACATGGCAAACCTGACAAGCTTATGTTTAGTTTTCACGGTATTCCGCAGCCGTATATGGATAAAGGCGACCCTTATCCTAGACGTTGTAAATGTACCGCAGCGCAAGTGGCACAAGCGCTTGGCCTAAAAGATGATGAATGGATTATCAGCTTTCAGTCACGCTTTGGTAAGCAAGAATGGGTTAAGCCTTATACCGACGTCATACTCGATGAATGGGCTAAATCAGGTGTAAAATCAGTACAAATTCTCAGTCCAGCGTTCTCAGCGGATTGTCTAGAAACCTTAGAAGAATTGGCGATTGAGAACCGTGAGAACTTTCTTCATGCTGGCGGGCAAGAGTATCACTATATTCCAGCGCTGAATGCTGATGAGGCGCACATAGATTTGTTAGAAGCTATGAGTGCGCCATTGGTCAAAGGCTGGGCAGGCACGCTGGATGGTTGGGCTTAATTGATTAAATTTGCAAATCAAAAAAATACCGGACATAGCATCCGGTATTTTTTTGCCTAAATGGTTTTAATTGAATTGACTAGAATGAAATAAAGTTGGGGTATTCGTTATCAATGTGTGAGAATATGCCAAACAACTATTTAAAACCTTTGCTAGCTTTATATTTGCTTAACTTTATCTTTAAGGATGACTATGTCCAGCTCTAACTCTTCACAATCCAATGTGTCTCTACAAAAACCTAACGGCCAACCACCGAACTTACCGCCAACTGATGAGTATGGCGGCCTATTACCGCAGTTATTGGCAAATCCAAGAAAATGTGATGCAGCGGCTGGCATGAGCTGGATTGTTAAAGCGTTTGGACTGTTTAAAGATCAACCATTATTATGGTTTGGCATGAGTGTGACATTTCTAGTGATCGTTGGCATTGCTTCTTCAATACCTTTATTAAATATCCTGATCATACCGACTCTGTTTATGTTTCTTGGGGGCTTTATTAAAGGTGCAGCAGCTCAATCGCAAGGGGCAGAGCTGCGTTTTGACCATCTATTTTCAGCATTTAAAAGCCATTGGCAGCCCTTGCTAATCCTTGGCTTATTATATTTAGTGGGTATTATTATTTGTATGATTCCGCTGTTTATCGCTATGGGTAGTATGATGTTTTCTATGATGACAGGCGGTATGGGTAGTAGTTACGGAATGATGAATGATATTTCTCTAGGAAGTATTTTCCTTGGTTATCTGTTGTCTATGCTACTGATAATCCCCCTTTATATGGCACTGTGGTTTGCGCCAGCGTTAGTGGTACTACATGACCTCGACCCCATTGCCGCCATGAAAAAAAGCTTTGAAGCAGGCAAAGTTAATGTCGTGCCTATTTTAGTGTATGGTTTAATATCAGTGTTGTTGTTACCTATCCTGACTATGCTGACCTTGGGACTGGGTGTATTTTTAATACTGCCAATTATGTTGCTCACTTACTACACCAGCT
Organism: Psychrobacter glaciei; assembly: GCF_014652895.1. Taxonomy (GTDB): domain Bacteria; phylum Pseudomonadota; class Gammaproteobacteria; order Pseudomonadales; family Moraxellaceae; genus Psychrobacter; species Psychrobacter glaciei. Next base: position 15,415 of record NZ_BMZR01000002.1, on the reverse strand, counting down.
ACCGTGACGTTTGGACCGATCAGCCAGTGTCAGCAGTGTAGTTTTTGAATTTGATAAAACGTTAAAACTTAAGCACCTTCTAAGAAACAAAAAATCCCGCTCAATGCTATCGAGCGGGATTTTTTATGACTGAATAGTTATCCTAAAAAGAGTCATCGTTACTACGTTCTGCTGCCTCTCTATCAGCGATATCCATCGCATCTGGATAATCACTGTCATCTAAATTGTCTTGAACCAAGACTTCATCGACACGTGATTCGTCGATATTTTGGCGGTGCATGGGCGTTAATCCTTGCGTGGCATCTGTACCGACTTCTGAATTATCAAACCCAGCACTATTGTCAATCACATCATCATTATCAATCGTGTGCAGCATAGGATTGTCTAGATTCACTTCTTGACTGTTATCATTGATGTTTGTATCACCTTCAATGTGATCCATATTTTCTGGTAGCGGACTCTTTGAATTGTCCATAATGGTTTCCTTATTATTGGCGGTTATTATTAGGTCGGTGGTTATTATTAGATAGTTATCAGCTGTTATTGTTGATTTTGTTTATCAAGATTCATTTATCAAAGTTAGTGTGACGCGTTATGATAGCTACTGATAGTAGTAAGGTGTCACAGGATGTTCAAAAAATGTAAGACGGACAATAAATAAGAGGTGCTTAATGGTAGCCAGCAAGAAGGGTTTACTCACATTCTCGTTAATAACAGCCTCATTGATGGGTGTCACGGTAGGCATGACAGCTTGCGAACGTTTGCCTTTTATTAATCCTGAGGGTATGAGAGAAACGAGTCATGTACAGCCGCCGCTTATAATCGATGCCAAGCTACCAAAAGCTACGACGATAATAAATTGTGCACCATTGAAACCTAAGCAGACAGTGACGGTAAAAGGTCATAGCGCACTCAGTAACGGCTGTGATTTGACAGGCAAGTCGATACGCTTTGAGCTGAACCACTCAAACAGCTCACTCGACTGTCGAGGCGCACTGCTTAGTACCACGGCTGATGACCCATCAAAGGCCAGTGCTATTACCATTAAGCCTGAAGCGGATGTGGCTATCGACAATATTGCAGTGGCCAATTGTCATGTGGAGGGCTACGGTCATGCGCTGCACATTCGCCAATATAGCAATCCCAATCAGCGTTACGCGCGTGGCTTTATTCATCCTGCTGCCAACCGTGCCCTTGCTCCAAATAGTATTCGCGTCATTAATGTCAGCAGTCGCAATAGTATCAATAGTGGGATGTTCGTTGGCGATCATGTGCATGACATCACTTTTGATAAAGTGCATATCCAAAACGCAGGCACCGTTGGGCTCTATTTAGAGTTTGGTAGTCGCGATAACGCGATTAAAAACTCTGTGTTCGTCGGGAATGGTTTTCGTACGTTTAAACCCAATCGTGAAGCTATCGCCGTCGATTCATCGAGCAACAATCGTATCGAAAACAATCAATTTATCCATAATGGCGCAGGCAGTATATTGTTATATCGCAATTGCTTTGAGCACGCCGATGACCCGACGCGGGGCAATCATTTTAAACGTACTGAATCGAGCCGTGACAATATTATCGCCAACAATATTTTTGAAGATGAGCCAGTTGGTGTGTGGGTGGCATCCAGACAGTCGCGCAATCTCAAAGGTTTTGAATGCGGTGCTTATTTGGTTAAGCAAACGCCATTTGCCAGCTACCATTTAGACAGTGCTAAAGACAATCAGATCATTAATAACCGTTTTGAGCAAGTCGAGCAGGGGATTATCGTAGAGGATGACGGCACGCTGATTAAGGGCAATAAGTTCGCAGCAAACGTCCGCTTACCTATCAGTGTTGGTTCTGAGATTCGTGAACAAAGCACAGTCGGAGCAATAATAAATACGCAGATTAAAAACAATACCTTTATCGATAAATCTATCGAACAAGCTATTCAGATTAGCGCTGCAAGCAAAACGGCTACCCATATTGAGTAGCCGTAGATATTTAAGCAACATTGATAGACCATAAACACTGCACTGACAGTTTTAGTGATTGGCGTGGCTCAATTCATCATTTAACTTGTGCAACAGGCAGGATTCAAAGTCGCTTAATGTAAACTTCCATAAGTACAGCAAGGCGATGATATATATCATGGTTTCAGCGAGCTCTTCAACTATCCCACCAAAAGCGTGAGGGAACATGATAGCGTTCTCTCCCATATACTGTATCACAGCCAATACAGTGACACTGAGATAGAGTGAGACATGAACGTTCTTCAACACTGCCCAAAGGTAACGCCTCGAATAAGCCAATAAGCCAAGCGCAACGAGGTAAATAAGGGTCAGTACACTGTCTTCCCACCAGTCATAAGACTGATTGAGAAATGAAAAATCACTGGGAACCAGTAAATCTGGTAGATAGTTCAACTCTCGACGAATAACAGCGACAAAAACCAGCACCGTTGCCAACCAAAAAGCCTTAATTTGTCTGACATGGCTCTGTATAACATACTGCGAGCTGCGCAATAAACATGCTATCAACAGTATAATGCCAGGGGCTTCAATGATGCCATCTGAACTCAAAATAAATGACTCCCGATTTTTTAAAAACAAAAAAGTGAGCGCAAAGGCTCACTTCAAAGCAAAAAATAATGAATGAATAATTATGATTTAATGTGCCACCATTATAACGCCTACACTGAGATATTACCGTTATAAAATATAACCAACTGGTCATAAGTGATTGTTAATACGAATAATAGTTAGGGCGTGTCTTCAATTCACTCGATAGTCATCTGAATGGGCTAAAAATGGCTAAATCTTGCCAAACATCGTCAAATAGCTGGTTAATATCCCGATATTATCTGCACTATTTTTCTTGTTTGACGGCAATTTATCTCATTTTTATCACCATTTTTGAAATGAAGACACGCCCTAATCATTCATTGTAGTCTTGATTATTAGAAATCTTTACTTTTTCTAAGCATTTAAAGACCACTTATCTCAAGTCTAAGCGAGTGACAGTCTGTAATTAATGCGCCTCATCCCAGTTTTGACCACTATCGGTCTCGACCAATAATGGCACTGCAAAGTCGACGTTCCAGCCTTTTTCCACGGCTGTCGTCCTCAAGACATCTTGCATTGCATCGGTAATCAACTGGCTAATCTCATCGACCTTATCGGCATCGACTTCGAACACCAGTTCATCATGGACTTGTAGCAGCATTTTAGCTTGCTCTTTTGGCAATACCTTATCGACGGCAATCATAGCAAGCTTAATCAAATCAGCAGCTGAGCCTTGTAGTGGCGCATTAATCGCAGCACGTTCAGCGCCTTGCTTAACCATGCGGTTGCTATGGGTGATATCAGGGGTATAGAGTTTACGACCCAATATCGTCTCGACATAGCCTTGCTCATGGGCACTGGCACGAGTATTGATCATATAGTTTTTCACACCCGGATAGCGATCAAAGTACATGTCGATATAGTCTTGCGCCTCATTGCGGCTCATTTGTAGCTGCTTGGCAAGTCCAAAGGCACTCATGCCATACAGTAGTCCAAAATTGATGGCTTTGGCGTTACGGCGCTCAGTTGGCGTAACATCTGCGACCTCTTTGCCAAGCACTTCGGCGGCAGTCGCAGCATGAATATCTAACCCTTCGTTAAAGGCGTCAGTTAAGTTCTTATCGCCTGAAAAATGCGCCATGAGACGCAATTCGATTTGTGAATAATCCGCTGCGAGAATCACGCGACCTTCTGGTGCGATAAAGGCTTGGCGAATTAGGCGACCAGTTGCCGTACGAATCGGGATATTTTGTAAATTGGGATCAGTCGAAGACAAACGACCCGTGCTGGTCAATGCTTGGTGATAGCTGGTATGCACACGATCAGTTTCGCTATCTGCGACATTATCCAGCGCATCGGTATAAGTGCTCTTTAGTTTAGATAGTCCGCGATATTCTAAGGTTATATCGACCAATGGGTGATCAATTTTCGATAGTATGGCTTCACCAGTAGAGTATTGACCGGATTTGGTCTTTTTGCCACCCGGAACACCGAGTTTCTCAAATAACATTTCGCCGAGCTGCTTAGGTGAGCCTAAGTTAAATTCTTCGCCAGCGATTTCATAAGCCTGTTTTTCAAGCGCGATAATTTCTTCATCGAAGCGTTTTGATAATTCGTTTAAGAATGGGCGTTTAATTAAAATGCCATTTGCTTCCATTTGACAAAGTATCTCTGCCGTTGGAATCTCTAACTCATGTAGCAGCTTGGTATTATTGGCATCGTTCGCCAGCTCAACGCTAAACACCTCAAATAATTGATAGGTAATGTCAGCATCTTCACAAGCATAGTCACTGGCGATATCGATGGCGACTTGGTCGAACGTAACTTGCTTAGCGCCTTTACCCGCGACCTCCTCAAAGCTAATAGTCTGCGTTTGTAGATAATGACGAGCCAAATCATCCATACCGTGGCGAGTGGCCGCTGCATTAATCACGTAGCTGGCAAGCATGGTATCCATCGCCCAATTATTAGGACTGGCATGAATGCTACCTAACAAGTCGATATCATAATGACTGAGAATATGCGCATCGTATTTTAGGTGTTGACCGATTTTACCGATGTTTGGGTTTTCCAAAATTGGTTTTAAGCGTGTCAAAACGGTATCACGGTCGAGCTGTTTAGCCGTTAGCTCGTCACCTTCTAGACTATGCATCAGCGGAATGTAGTACGCTTCATGTGCTTGCACAGCAAAGGATAGACCGACGATTTCGGCTTGACGCCAATAAACGCTAGTGGTCTCGGTATCAATGACAAAATGTGGCGCAGATTCTAACAATTTAACTAAGCTGTCAAAAGCAGGCTCGTCTAAAATCGTGTGCCACGCTCTATCAGGATTTTGGCTGTCAGTTATATTATCCATCTTGCTTGATTGTAGCGACTTAGCGATTTGCGCTTGTGATTCCGTGTTTGCTTGACTGTCAGCGACACTCTGCGAGCCATTTGCAGGATGATTTGGGTGGTCAAGAGACGCTAGCTCGTTTCTAAACTCAAGCTCATTATACAATTCGCGTAATTCGTCTATATGAGCACAAGGATCGGTATTGATTTTCAGATCGTTCCAATCTTGACCGATAGCTAAGTCTGTCACGATGGTGGCAAGCTTCCTATTAAACGGAATATCGTCAGCGTGTTCAATTAAACCTTTGGCACCGCGACCTTTGATAAAACCAATATGCTTTAACATATTGCCGATATCGCCATACTCAACGAGCAGGTCTTTTGCTGTTTTTTTACCGATACCAGGGACGCCTTTGATACCGTCTGAGGCATCACCCATCAAGGTCAAAAAATCAATCATTTGGTTTGGCGTGATACCAAGTTTGTCTACGACCGCTTGAGTGTCCGTGACTTTGCCAGTAAAGCTGTCTTCCAATATGACGCAGTCATTAACCAGCTGCATCATGTCTTTATCGCCAGTTGAGATGACCACATGATGGCCTTGTTCAACTGCACGATGCGCCAGTGTCCCGATGATGTCATCGGCTTCTGCACCCTCGATACGTAACAGCGGAATACCTAATGCGATCACCAAGCGATGGATATAAGGAATCTGCTCTACCAGCTCTATGTCGATGGGCGGGCGAGCTGCTTTATAATCAGCAGACATATGGTGACGAAAAGTCGGTGACTTGGTATCAAAGCAAACCGCCATATGAGTGGGATGATAACGACGCATCAGCTTGAGTAACGCATTGAGCGTGCCACGGATAGCATTGGTTATCAGGCCTTGCGAGTTTTGCATGGTCTTTGGTAAGGCATGATAAGTGCGAAACAGATAGTAAGAGCCATCAACCAAAATAAAAGGGGGCTGATTGCTGTCCACATGACTGGTGTCCATGGTCGCTACATTGGGCATGGTATCAAAGTTTGGCAAAGCGGCAGGATCAATCGCTTGATGGGAGTTGTGGTCACTGTCGGTAATGGAGTCGGTAATGGAGTCGGTCATAGGATCAGTCATAGAAGTCACTTATCAGCTATTAGATAGAAATATGTGCTTATTATAACGATAAAAATGACGTGTGCCGAACTGCTTAAAAGTTATGATAGGTTCTATAGTTAAAATATTCTAAAAACACGACGGTATGGCTGATATCAATTTTTTGTCGCCTCTGTCTGCGCAGGCACAGCAAGCAAGAAAAATTGATATCAGCAGTGCGTGATGGTTCGATACTACTTTGCACTCACTATATAGTCAGTTCAGAATAAAATCGATACATTACTAGTTAGGTGCGACTGGTATAAATTTTCCTTGCTTGCTGCTATCACAGAGGCTACGAAAAATTCATCCCAGTCGCACTGTATCTGTTTTAAAGTGAATCCACTATAGCGTTATTATTTTTTGGCCAAAATTTGAGAAAAAAAAGAACCCAGCGTTAACTGAGCTCTTTTATATCTATTACTGATACTGTCATTGATCAGGAATTATTTTACTTCTGACGTCACTTCGCTATCGATATTACCGTGTGTGGCTTTCGAGTATGGGCAAACTTTATTGGCTTTTTCGACCAGCTTTTGAAATTCATCAGCAGATAGTTCAGTGTTTTCAGCAGCCACATGAATTTTCACCGCCAATTGAAAGTCTAGACCTTCACCTTTACGTAAATCTACCGATACTTGAGTGGTCGAGTCAAATTTTGCTTTTTCTTCGCCTTTGACTGCCGCAAGTGCGCCATCGAAGCAAGCCGCATAACCCATGGCAAATAATTGCTCTGGATTATTACCGTCTTTGCCTGAACCCGGTGCGACCATATTAATGGTCAAATCACTATCTTGCAGACTAGCCTTACCAGAACGACCGCCAGTGACGGTTGCTTGAGTAGAATATAGAGTTTTCATAACACATCCTTTGTAATTGGTTTATTTATATAATTATTAAATTCAATCAGCCATTAAGCATAACAAACTATGCGCCTAGCTCCATAGGTCAGTCGTAACTATATGCTACGACTTTGTAAGTGAGCATTTGCATGGATAATGAGAATATTTTTAACATTCACCAATAAGCCCTGCTACACAATTAATGGCTTTAGATATATAAGTCATGACGACATTGATGTAAACTAGTAACATGGTTTTCATACCAATTTTATACCCACATTATCAGCAGAGATGTGTAAAACACCTTAACCGTAAGGACACCTTATTATGAAAGCAACAGTATTTTTGCCTATGACCTTATCCTTGCTCGCGATGGCACTCGTGGGATGCGGCGAAGACGATGACGGTGTCTACGGTTCAGGCGGCAATAAAATTACGCTGACGAGCTTTTCTAATAGCTATGACAACCAAGCCAACGCGAGCGCTATTGCGCGAATCGAACAGACCTACCGTACTGGTGGACGTGAAATAAAAATAAAAAATCTGGTCAACAGTTACAACAACCAAAGTCTTAATAACTTAGACAGAACCGTGCTGGCAGATGATTTTGAAGGCAGGCTGGAAAATAACGATATTGAAGTCAATGGTCGCACGGTTAAACGTCCTATTTATGAGACAAACAGCAACAATAAATTGAATTATGAGACCACCTATAAAACCCTTGATTTAGCAGGTTTGAACGCTGGTAGTTATAGTTCTGGCACCAATAGAGACAACAGTCGCGGCATCATTACTGATTTGAACAACTATCCTGATATACCAGCCAATGTGACGTTCCCAGCTGGCTCGGTTTGTTATATTCCTGTTGTCACTAGCGAGCGCTCGTTTTTGGCCTTTAGTGACAGTAATAAAACGGGCTATAGTACGCTAAACAGATGGATTGACGCGGCTGAAGAACGTTTTAACGACGATAGAGACTTTAGCACCTCGCGCTTTGGGGTGGGTTTTGACAACGACCAAAAAGCGGCGCAAGTGACGTTTTTTGAGTTTAACAACCAGCCTGCTTATCGATACAATGGTGTTGAATATGATAATGATATTTATGAAGCCGATTATGTGGCGCAAGGCCGCATTGACCCGAATACCAACAGTGTGCGCGGTGTCGTTGACTGTACGCTAGTCAATGAGGTGGCAGGGGACTTCTTGGCAGCGCAAATCACGCGCTATTATTAAATTCCAAAAAATGACTGACACTCTCTATTTAACGATCTAGAGAGTGTTTTTTTATGCGCTAATTCTGCACCCTCATGCTAAATCCGCTACAATACACCCATTATTTATTGAAATTAATACCCAAAAGAAAGTTACTGTCTAAAAGACAGCCTTTTTGAAGTTAAGGTTGAAGCCAAAAATTATGAGCGTAGATCCAAAGAAATTGAACAAAGAAGTGGCCAAACGCCGCACCTTTGCCATTATCTCGCATCCCGATGCGGGTAAGACCACCATGACCGAAAAGCTGCTGCTATGGGGTCAAGCGATTCAGGTGGTTGGCGAAGTAAAAGGCCGCAAAACTGACCGTCATGCCACGTCCGATTGGATGAGTATGGAGCAGGAGCGTGGTATTTCTATCACCACTTCAGTCATGCAGTTCCCTTATCAAGACCATATGGTCAATCTACTAGACACCCCGGGTCACGCCGACTTTAGTGAAGATACCTATCGTACGTTGACCGCTGTCGATAGCGCGCTAATGATGGTTGACGGTGCGAAAGGCGTTGAGGAACGAACCATCAAATTGATGGAAGTTTGCCGCATGCGTGACACACCGATTATCTCATTTGTGAACAAGCTAGATCGTCAGATTCGTGAGCCGCTTGAGCTGCTGAGTGAAATTGAAACGGTGCTTAAGATTAAGTGTATTCCGTTGACGTGGCCGATTGGTATGGGGCAGGATTTCGTTGGCGTCTATCATTTGACTGAAAATAAGACTTACCTTTATGAAAAAGGTAATGGCGGCAAGATGACGGTCTCTGAGACCCGTGACGGTTATGATTATCCGGACATACGCGAGCGTCTTGGGAAGCTGATGTTTGATGCTTTTGAAGAGTCGCTTGAACTGGTACAAATGGCGCTAGAAGACTTTAGCGAAGAGGCATTTTTAGCGGGCGAGATGACGCCAGTATTGTTCGGTACGGCACTGGGTAACTTCGGTGTCAATATGGTACTCGATACCCTTGTGAAATATGCACCGCCCCCAAAAGCCCATCCGACTACTGAGCGTGAAGTTTCAGCCTCTGAGACGGATTTTACAGGTTTTGTCTTTAAGATTCAGGCCAATATGGATCCGCGTCATCGTGACCGCATTGCGTTCTTACGCGTGTGCTCAGGTAAGTACGAAAAGGGCATGAAGCTGAAGCATGTACGCTTGGGTAAAGACGTGCGTATTGCGGATGCACTGACCTTTCTCGCCGGTGACCGTGAAGCGCTAGAAGAAGCTTATCCGGGTGATATTATTGGTCTGCATAATCATGGGACAATTTCTATCGGTGATAGCTTTACCGAAGGCGAGGAGCTAAACTTTACTGGTATCCCTCATTTTGCCCCTGAATTGTTTCGACGTGTCGTTCTAAAAGATCCTCTGAAGTCCAAGGCTCTACAAAAAGGCTTGCAGCAGTTAAGTGAAGAGGGCGCTACACAGGTCTTCATGCCGCAGATTAACAATGATTTAATCTTGGGCGCGGTGGGTGTACTACAGTTTGAAGTGGTCGCGCATCGTCTCAAAGAAGAATACAAGGTTCAATGTATTTTTGAGCCAGTATCGATTGCAACGGTACGTTGGATCCATTGCGATGATGATGTGGCCTTGGCTAAGTTTAAGAAAAAAGCCCACGACCAGTTATCAATCGATGGCGGTGGTTATCTGACCTATCTTGCGCCATCGCGAGTCAACTTGCAGCTGATGCAAGATCGTTATCCAGAAGTGACTTTTAGCAATACTCGCGAGCATTAATATCTGTTATTTAAGTATGAGTAAATGGTTGAAACCTATTTTCTATTTTTTAAAAGACACGCTAGCCGTGTCTTTTTTATTGCCTGTCGTTTAGTCCATTATTAAATCGCTACTTCTCATAAACATCGATACTAGTCATAAACATCGATACTAGCACCTTGAAACTAGCACTTTGACACTGGTACTCTGAAACCAGTCTTTTGAAACTGGTACTTCAAAAGATTAATACCTCAAAAACACAAACAGTGTTTCAACAATACATCACAGTAGTTACGGTAGAATATTATTAACCATTATATTATTAGCCATTGTTTTTTTATGGAAAGAATTATGACAGTCACACCTCAATCTAGTAGCGCCACACCAAAAGCCAACCAATCGTTAGTAATGAGAACGACCAGTCTACGCCGAGTTGGTACGTTAGTGACTGGCCTACTATTTGGGGCAATAGGGTTGTCAGCTAATGCGGGTAATCTCATTAGCAGTACCGATTATTTGGATTATGAGTTGCCCAACGATGTGCAAGAGAAATGTGCCGAACGACAGAATTGTCCAGAGATTGAGATTAAGTATCTCAAAACCAATCATGATTGGATAAACGATATTACCAATGCCCGTATCAATCATTTCGTCGTCAATAGTAAACCGACTGAGTCAGCATCTATTAACACCAGAGCAACGCCAGCTATTGTCAAGGTAGCTATCGATGACTTTGCAAGCTCACAATTTATAGATATGCCAAACGACAGTTCAGGGTCGTATAATTTGATGGTCACGCCTGATTATTTGGGGCATGTGAGTGATTTTGAGTTGTTTGAAATCAACTCGTATGTGTTTACAGGTGGCGCGCATGGCATGCCCTATAGTGAGTATTTAATATTCGATGCCAGCAGCAAAAAACAAATCCAGCTGGCAGATATGTTACAGACGGGCAAAAAATCACGTTTTGAGGCGCAAGCTTACGCTGCTTATAAAACATGGGTAAAAACGGTCGACAATGACCTAAGCAGCTATGAGAAAAACTGGCCATTTACCCTGAGTGATAACGTCACATTGACGGATAAAGGCGTCGATATTCGCTATCAACATTATTCTATTGGGCCTTATGCTTATGGGATGCCAGTCTTAAGTATCCCTTACAGTAAGCTTGGTGGTGTGATCAAGCCGCGTTTTATGCCCAAATAACCGTTTTATTCCGAAATAATATGAGTCATAAATTTTAGAGAACCATTGAACATTTAATAATAAATTAAGGAGCGATGTTATGACGAGCGATATAGAAAACACAGTAGCGACAACAGAGTCAACAGTTACAGATACTTGGCGTCTCAACGCCTTAACAGTAGCGCTGGGTGATCTGGCACTAACTGTGAGCGACAGCTTGTCTGTGGGGCGTGGTAGTGATAATGAGGTCGTACTTGGCAGCAAGGAAGTATCACGCAATCACGCGGTGCTGAGCGTACTAAACGGTAAGCTGTACGTCAAAGATCTGGACTCCTCTAACGGGACGTTTATTAATGAGCAACGTATTGATAGCAATAAGTCTAAGCACCTTGAGGCCAATGATACGCTTGGCTTTGCCAGTTTTGCCTTCAGAGTAACGCCGTTGAGTGTCGTAAATGAGGCTGTAGTGGATGAAGCTGTAGAGCAGCCAGTCATCGCTGAAGAACCGATAGTCGACCACGAACCTGTCGTTGATGTTACTGCTGCGCCAGTTCTCGCATCAGATTCTGTTAATACCCATGATGCTAATACCCATGATGCTGAGTCTAGCGTTGCCGATTCAAGCAGTGTTGATTCTGAAACTGTTGCTTCCAAAACTATTGACTCTGAGATTAGTCCGTCTCCCGTCGTAGAAGAGCAGCTAGCACCGACTGTTGCTGACAAACCAGAGATGGCTACTGATACACCAGAAGTTCATCCTGAGCCGCCTGTAGAGGTTGAGCCTATCGTGAAAGAAACCATCATTGCAGATGTGTTGTCATCAGTGAATAGCTCGGATAGCACACCTGTTCAACCAGCGGATATTACGGAAAGCAAGGTTGATAAGGCTAATGAGGCAGCTACTCCAGTCGTTAAAGAAACGATGATTGAAGAAGTCTTAACCGCCAAAGATACTGTGGATACCACACCTGTGCAAGCGACTCCAGTTGCCGCCGCATTAGACGAGCCGACGCCCATTACTGAGCAAGAGAATGCCATGTCTAAAGAGGTCATGCCTAAAGAAACAATAACTGAGACGCCTGTTGCTGAGACGCCTTTAGCTACTGAAAAGCCTTTAGCCAAACAGCCCGTTGTCGAGCAACCAGCATTAGACCGTGCAGAGCATGACAAAACCACCAAAACTGAACTGCAGGAAGAGGCTGATCCGGATGTCTTACGTGCTAAGCAAGCAGCAACTGCTCAGTTTTCAGGTACGGCCAATCTAGGACAGGCTCACGATCTCGGTACCGAAGGTAATAATGCCATGGATCAAGCCGTTGATAACCCTGCCAATGCTGGATACGTAGAGAAGAAGCCCAGCGGTGGTTGGTTTATATGGGTGTTTGCCGTCATTCTTATCATTGGCTTAGCGCTATGGCTGTTCAATATGGGCGGTGTATAAGCCAAGCTTTGTCATGTCCATCATGTCATGCTCAGATGAATTAAGGCTAACGTCCTTATACTTATAACTAGCGTTCTATAGCGTCAACGTTCATGAGAGTGTTGACGCTATATTTTAATTGTACTTTTACTCTCTTTTTAAGATTGCTTTTAAATTTATGGCCTTTTGCCAATATTGTGTTAAGAGACAGCTACTATGATGACCTTTGTAGAATATCAAGCTTTCAAAAATCAAGGCTTTAGTCATGCCCCTTTGGTAAAAAAGCGTTTGATGGATGCGCAAACGCCCGTGTCGGTATTCTCTAAAGTACGTGATTTGAATGGTTCTGCTTATCTGTTTGAGTCCGTGGTAGGTGGTGAGCGCTGGGCACGATACTCTATGATAGGCTTGGGTAGTGATCTGATTGTACAGTATGCTGACGGTAGTATGACGACCAAAAAAAACGATCATACGGACACCGAGTCAGTAGAAAATCCATTTGAATATATTCGTCAGTTAATGGCTCAGTACCAGATGCCAACAGTTAAAGATATTCCCACATTACCGAGCTTCAGTGGCGGTTTGGTGGGTTACTTTGGCTATGACATGGTGCGGGTCATTGAGCCTAGTGTAGGCTTGTCTGATGCGCCTAATCCGATGTTAATGCCAGATATGTGGCTGATGCTCTCAATGAGCGTCATTGTCTTTGATAATTTAGAAAGTACTTTATCAATTATTGTTTATGCTGATTGTCAGGCTGAGGATGGTTATAGCATGGCCATACGTGAGCTAGAAAAAATCGAAGAGAAGTTGGCAGAGCCGTCAAATTTATCTGCGCCAGTTATGCCGACTCCAGCTTTTACCTCGCAGACAAGTGTAGAAAAGTATGTTGGCGACGTCAAAAAGATAAAAGCTCACATCGAAGAAGGCGCTGTGACGCAAGTGGTCGCATCACAGCGTTTGACGGCGGATTATACAGGTGACTCACTGGCTGTCTATCGTGCGCTACGATACCTTAATCCATCACCTTATTTATTTTTGGTACATGGCTATACGCTTGATGATCACAAGCGTTTTGATATCATTGGCGCTTCTCCTGAAAGCCTGTCACGTATCGAAAACGGCAAAGTGACGGTGCGTCCACTGGCTGGTACCCGTAAACGTGGCCGAGATGAAGCAGAAGACCTAGCATTCGAGCAAGAGCTACTCAACGATGAAAAAGAGACTGCAGAGCATTTAAGGTTCATTGATTTAAGCTGCGAGGATATTTGCCGTGTCTGTACAGATGGCAGCGTGAAAATAACTGAAAAGATGTCTATCGAGCGTTATTCACAAGTCATGCATATTGTGTCCAATGTTGAGGGCAAGGTGCTGCCTGATAAAGATACGCTAGATGTGTTTTGCGCTACCTTTCCTGCTGGTACATTATCAGGTGCACCTAAAATTCGTGCCATGCAAATCATTGACAAAATAGAGCCGGTGCGTCGAACAGTGTTTGGTGGCTCAGTAGGATATCTGGGCTGGAATGGGAATATGGATACGGCTATCGCTATCCGAACAGCAGTGATGCGCCGTGGCCAAATACATATCCAAGCAGGGGCAGGGATCAATGCCGACTCTGTACCAGAGGCGAAGTGGGATGAAACCAATAAAAAAGCACTTATATTGGTAAAAGCGGTAAAAATGGCCTGTAATGGATTGTATATTCGTTAGCGATATTGTCAGTTGTATCGCAAAAATAAGAGTCGCAAGCATAAAGAGCCATCAAGCTTGAATTTTTATCTGAAAAAAATAGCAATATAATCAATGTCTTGAATATTATTATTAAAATAATTGGAAAAAACATGAAAAAGAGCTTGCGTCTGTCCAAATATTTGATAGAATAGCCACCACTTTGAGAGAACAAGCCGACTTAGCTCAGTTGGTAGAGCAACTGACTTGTAATCAGTAGGTCGCCAGTTCGATCCCGGCAGTCGGCACCATCTCTCTCAAAGTAGCTTTTTATGAATATGTCTTGAATTAAAGCCATTTTTATTCAAAGCAACCTAAGGTGGGATTGGGGAGCGGTCAAACCCAACAGACTGTAAATCTGTCGCGAAAGCTTCGAAGGTTCGAATCCTTCTCCCACCACCATATTTTCTAAGTTTGTCATAGCGCCAAGCATACTCGATATATAGTCACTCTTTCTTAGAGTGAGCTTACAGAAGAGTAAATGCGGGTGTGGTATAATGGTAACACCTTAGCCTTCCAAGCTAATGACGCGGGTTCGATTCCCGCCACCCGCTCCATATAGGCACAATCGCAAAAACTATTAAACATTCATCACGACAGTCAGTATATTATTGCTGTATCGTGATATTTTTTTTAGTGCAACCCACTGGTTGGCTACTGTAGTTGTTAAAAGCATGCTCATATAGCTCAGCGGTAGAGCACTCCCTTGGTAAGGGAGAGGTCTCGAGTTCAATTCTCGATATGAGCTCCATTTATTATTTAGCCTTTTATGTTTGCTTTGCTACTTTAACACACCGCTTTATGTCGATATCGAAATTATAGAATATTGAAAACAATAAAAAATTGGTACGGTAAATAAAAATTTAAGGGTGACACTGAGGTGTTGCCTTTTAGTGCTGTCAATTTCTAAATCAATTGCATTCACGAAAAAATACTGTAATGACAATGTTGTATAATACAGTGTAATGCTTGAAAAGCTAGTGATTGAAAAGTAGGTATAATGCCTGCATATAAAAGTACGGTGTTTATATTGTACTAAAGCATTTAATAGCAACACGATAAAGTAATTTTTAGTAGATAAGCCATAGCGTCAACGGTTTGATGGTTTTGTACGCATCATAAGCCGTCAAACAGCTATTCATCGATCTTTGACTGATAAAGATTCACCAAAAAAAGAGGAAATACCCATGGCAAAGGCCAAGTTTGAACGCAGCAAGCCACACGTCA
>NZ_BMZR01000001.1 GCF_014652895.1 Psychrobacter glaciei | reverse complement strand
ATGATGAGCATGAGGCAAAGCTGATTCATACTGTGCGTGGTATGGGGTACCGATTGGAGGCTGTCGATACAGTGCTTGATAATAATCCGTCTTACGAAGCTGGCAATATCTAATATGAAACACAGGTTGGACAATCGACGCTTGCCACTATTGTGGCGTACTGTGTTGTTACTCACGATATTTGTCGTTATGTCACAGATTATTATTTATATTTGGGTACAGCACTCTGTTAAGGGCCATTTTGAGCAAATGGACTCAGAGATTATCACCCATGCGGCTTTTAACCTGCGTAAGCAAGTGGCAGAGCCTAACAGCCATATAACCTCTCAAATGCTAACAAATTCTCAAGGCCTATTAAATAACCAGCCACCGTTAAGCTTGTCATCTGATACAACGTCATTTTCTGCAGAAGCATCAGAGGAGGCTGGTCATCTACATTCTTCTTGGCTAGATTACGATCTAAAAACGGTCATTGCTAACAAAGACGGACAGATACTGTCTAGCACCCCCAACAACTTTACTCAAGAGCTAGGGGAAGCGTTTAATCTGTTGTCACTGCGACAAGATAATGATAAGCAACAGTTTGTGATGAGTATTAACAGCAGATATTATCGAGCGATGGTCATTGAAGACGACAAAATGCTCGCGCTTATCGCGTTACCTATAGATGTACATCATCAGTATTTATTACAGTTCAATCGTCAGCTTAGTATGATTTTATTCGCCATTACACTATTACTCGTCTCAATCGCCGCATTGAGCGTGTATTGGGGTTTTGCGCCTTTGGCCACTATCGTACAAAAAATGAAAAGAATCAATCCTGAAAGGTTGGATGAAAGAGTAACTGTCAGTGACATGCCATTAGAGCTGCGACCGCTAGCAGAATCTTACAACTCAATGATGGTCAAGCTTGAAAGCAACTTTGAATCTTTGTCACGATTTTCAGACAATATCGCCCACGAGCTCCGCACCCCAATAGCGACGCTTAGTACACAAACGCAGGTCATGCTTAGCAAACCTCGTGAGGGTACTGAATACATAGAACAATTGCATCATCAGCATGATACGTTAGAGCAGTTATCGGTTCTGATTAATAATATGTTGCTGCTGGCAAAAACTCAGAAAGGATTAAGTGACTCGCAAATTAGTCACGTAGATACGGACAGCTTAATCACCAAGCTCGTTGATTACTATGAAATGATTGCAGAGGATCGAGGGATAACTTTTGAAAGATCAGGCGAATTTAAGACAGTATTAGGTGATGAAGGCCTATTGCAGCGGCTGTTTGCCAATCTGATGTCAAATGCCATTTATTACGCCGCTAGTGACAGTGTTATCACAATATCAGCTACCATTATTACCTCAGGCAGCACCCTTGATACGGCAAAGGAAGAGGCTCTATCCTCAAAGCAATCTTTATTAATAACAGTGACTAATCGCTTAGACAAGATGCTCAATCAGAGTGAAGCTGATAAGTTGTTTGAGCGATTCTATCGTCATGATAAGACTAGCCATCAGCATTCAGGCACAGGATTGGGATTGTCTATCGTTCAGGCTATCGCTAATGCACATAAAGGCAAAGTTGGCATCACGATTAAGGATGACTATTATTTTCAAGTCAGTGTAGAATTATTGACTGAGGGTTGAGGTCTGTGGAGCATTCAAATATTAGGACTGCTGATTTTAGCATCAGCCTTTCAAGGCAGGGCTATTTTTTGCCAATACCTGGCGAAATTGTCTACCCTAGAATGACTAGGCGTCAAAAATTTCACTGCGTATTGGCAAAAAATAACCACTGCCAGTACCACATTTGAATGCTCAACAGACCTTAATCTAAACCTTCGATAGTTGAGCATATAAATTTGATCTGAATAGATATAGCAGATTCACTTTAAAAAGAATGCAGTACTGCTGGGATAAATTTTTCGACGCCTCTAGAGGGCAAAACACGCAGCAAGCGAAAAAATTTTATACCAGCTGAGTGCTTTATTTTCCATATCTTTTTATATTGAACTGACTATATCGTTCTAAGCGATGTTGAAGAGGTCGAAAGATAATAAAAGCAATTCTCTGGAAAATACATACAGGTGCATCTTCCCATTGAACCGTCCCAGTATTGTCGGAGACTCAACATTCTGGGAGGATACGCCAATGATTTTCATCTTATACACCGATTAAAACGAGCTACTAGAAGAACGAGTTGTTTTTCTAAGAAGCTCGACAATCATTCTAGCGTATTTGAGTTGATGTTCTTTTATTTCAATTATGGCTATGTTTGATGCCAGTATACTTTTTAGAACACTACCAAATTTTCAAGCTTACTATTATTTTTACGCTGCCGAAGTGTCTAACCTTGCGGGTTGCATTTTACTTTCCTTGCTGTCCACTGCTGCAGTAAGATTTACTAAGAAGATAGCAATGGCTGCGATAATGCCTGGTATAGCGATAAACAAAAAATTCATCTGATGAGTTAGTTCTAAGGTGAGTAGCGCACCAGTTAGAATAGGACCTACGATAGCACCAATACGTCCAATCCCTGACGCCCAACCCATAGCAGTCGTGCGTACAGCGGTAGGATAATATTGAGCCACAAAAGTATAAAGTAGGATTTGTGAGCCGATGGTTGTAGCACCTGCAATCGCAATGAGCGTATATAGTACCATTTGAGGACTGTTGTAGCCAAGTAGGATTAATGCTACTGCCCCAGCGACAAACATAATAGTTAGTACAGGTTTTAAATGGAATTTATCAGCTAGGACACCACCACCAATAGCTCCAATCATCCCACCAATATTAAGTGCAAATAGAAACAACATACTAGCACCTAGCGAGTAACCGGCTTGAATCATTAGCTTTGGTAACCAGCTTGCTAAAGCATAAACCATCAGCAAACACATAAAAAATGCTACCCAGAACATAATAGTAGTGAATCCACGTCTGTTCAGAAACAATGCTTTAATTGGCGCGTCATCACCTTTGGTAGGTTCATCTAATACTAAAGTGGTAGATGGCGTAACTTTTTCTTGAGGAGCCAATTTTTGGACGATATTTTTAGCTTCACCTTCTCGCTTTTCTTTGACCAAATACATCAGGGATTCAGGTAGCATCTTCCAGATGATTGGTAATAGCAAAGTAGGGATACCCGCAATATAAAACATAATTTCCCAGCCAAAATCCAGAACCAAAAAAGACCCTAATAATGCTGATGTCATACCACCAATTGCATAACCGCTGAACATAATAGCGACTAAAGTACTACGCATACGTTTCGGTGCGTATTCAGATGTTAGTGCCACGCATATTGGCATCACACCGCCAATACCTAGACCTGCAATGAAGCGTAAAGCCGCAAACTGCATAGGCCCACTAGCGAAAGCACCAAAGAAAGTAAAGCTGCTGAATAGAGCGACACAGATCATAATTGTTTTTTTACGACCGATTTTGTCAGATAAAGTACCAAAAATCATGGCACCAAACATCATACCGAATAATGCTGCGCTAGCAAGAAAACCCGCTTGTACCGAAGTTAACGACCACTCTTCCATAAGCAATGGCAGGGCCACGCCATAAATAATGAGGTCGTAGCCGTCAAAGATAATAATCAGTAAGCACCAAAACAGGACTTTCCAATGAAAAGGTGAAAATTTGGCTTCATCAATAACTTTATTGATGTTTAAGGTTTGAGATTCCATTCATGTTCTCCGTTGATGATATCCTTATACGTGCTTTACAAGTTAGGGTTTTACAGGGGCTAAGTCAAAAACTATCTAGGTATTAATTGATACCTAAAAGGTATAGCTCTCTATATAACACGCTGTTGAAAAAATGTCGGCTTCCATCTTTATGAGAGGAGTGAGTACTCTCATAAAGTATTATGATACGAAGAATGATGCTTGCAGTGAGCGTATGTAAGACAACTAACACCAAAAAGTTTCATTAATTTCTATTATAAAAATACTGGATGCACAGAAAATCATCCATATACTAAAAAAATATATAGATGATTAAAAATATAAGATAAATAGATTAAATTAGCTTAATTAATCAACGCTAATAAATGTGTTTTTTAAAAGCATTTACTGGTGTTATTGTAGGTAATATCTAACATAATCACTAAACGCTTCAGGTTGTTCAATATTTGAGATATGCGAGGCATCGATAGTGGCGAGCTTAGCGTTAGGTATATGATCGACCATATATTGGCCATCGGCAACGGTCGTCACCGGGTCTTCAACGCCTGCTAACACTGTAATTGGCACACGAATCTCTTTTAACTGCTCACGAGTATCAGCGATAGATAAAGCCTCGCAGCAGCTTGCGTAACCCTCGCTACTGCCAGCCGCAAGAGCGCTAGACAATGCCGCGACTACATCTGGGTAATGATCGATAAAATCTGCTGTGAACCAACGCGGAGAAGCTGTGGCCGCGATAGGATCGAGACCTTGCTCACGTACCAATTGCGCACGATCTCTCCATGCCGCCTCATTACCAATCTTCGCAGCGGTATTGCATAACATCAAGTGATGGAAGCGGTCAGGGTGATTGATAGCCAACCATTGACCAGTCATACCGCCCATAGAAATGCCACAAAAAAACGCTTTATCGATACTTAGATGATCTAATAAATCAATCACATCTTGCCCAAGCTGGTTTAAAGTATAAGGACCTCTGGGTGCTGATGACTTACCATGGCCACGAGTGTCATAGCAGATGACAAAGTAATCGGCTTGTAAGGTATCGATTTGTGGTTGCCACATATGATAGCTAGTACCTAAAGAGTTGGAGAATATTAGGGCAGGGTTGCTGCTATCGCCAAAGGTGGCATAGTTTAGCGTGACACCTTTATTTTCAAATACAGGCATGATGAACGTCCTTGTTTTAACTGTCGGGTGATTAAGGTCTTCTTTTTGATTTATTAAGCTGGGTGTCTATTTTATTTTGAACGATTAATCAGCTCTCAACACGTTCAATAATCATTGCGATGCCTTGTCCAACACCGATACACATTGAGCAAATTGCATAACGCTTACTCGTTTTTTCAAGCTGGTTGAGAGCGGTTAAGATCAAACGTGCACCTGATGCGCCAAGTGGATGACCAAGGGCAATTGCACCGCCATTCGGATTGACACGTGCGCTATCGTCAGATAAACCCAAATCACGTGTGCAGGCTAGAGCTTGGGCGGCAAAGGCCTCGTTTAATTCAACGACATCCATATCATCAAGTGACAGACCAGTTTGCACTAGGAGCTTTTTCATCGCTGGTGCTGGGGCAAAGCCCATAATACGTGGCTCAACGCCTACCGTAGTTGAGGCCACGATACGTGCACGCGGCTTCAGATTGAATTCTTTAACCGCTTGCTCTGACGCTACTAAGAAGGCTGCTGCGCCATCATTGATTCCAGAAGCATTTCCAGCGGTTACTGTGCCATCTGCGATGACGATAGGGCGTAATTTGGTCAACTTTTCAAGTGTAGTATCAGCACGAGGATGCTCATCAGTATCGATGGTGAAAGGCTCGCCTTTACGTTGTGGGATAATGACAGGAGTAATCTCATCTTTGAAGAATCCTGACTCTTGCGCCGCTGCGGTACGTTGTTGGCTACGTAATGCAAATGCATCTTGGTCAGCTCGATTGACATTAAATTGCTCTGCAACATTTTCAGCCGTTTGAGGCATAGTTTCTGTGCCATATAGCTCATCAAGTTTTGGATTGATAAAGCGCCAACCCATGGTGGTATCTTCAAGATTTTGGCTACGACCAAAAGATTTTTCTGATTTACCCATCACAAATGGCGCACGGCTCATGCTCTCAACACCACCTGCAATAATTAGATGAGCTTCACCGGCTTTAATCGCACGCGCAGCTATCGCTAACGCATCCATCGACGAGCCGCACAAGCGATTAACCGTAGTTGCAGGAACTTGATAAGGTAGGCCGGCTAGCAATGACGACATGCGTCCGACGTTACGGTTGTCTTCGCCGCTTTGATTGGCACAGCCATAGATGACGTCATCTACTCGTACCCAATCGACATTAGTATTACGTTCCATTAACGCCTTGATAGGGATAGCACCTAAATCGTCTGCACGTACAGGTGCTAGACCGCCGCCATAACGACCAAAAGGGGTACGAATGGCATCGATAATATAAGCATTATTTAAACTAGTGATTGAATCAATCATGGTGATTATCCTGAGTTTTAATTGTTCTAGGCTTTTAGTAAGAGGGTTTTTTATTGAGTAGCGTCAATTAACATTGCACCAGTCAATGCTTGCAAGTCCAAAAAGCTCATATCATCGACCATTTCAGTGACTAGCAGTCCTTTATCAGTGACATCAATGACGCATAGGTCAGTATAAATCCGATCTACGCAATTTTTCCCAGTCACAGGGTAGGTAAGTTCGCTGACGATTTTAGGATCCCCAGTTTTGGTGATGTGATTGGTCATTACAAAGACTTTTTTAGCGCCGACGGCTAAGTCCATAGCACCTCCAACAGCGGGTATCGCATCCTCTGCACCAGTACTCCAATTGGCCAAGTCACCATTAGCAGCTACTTGAAACGCACCCAACACGCAAATGTCGATATGGCCACCGCGCATCATGGCAAAAGAGTCACCATGATGAAAGTAGCTACCGCCATCGAGCATGGTAACGTATTCTTTTCCGGCATTAATTAGCTCGGCATCCTCTTCGCCTTTGGCAGGTGATGGACCAAAAGCTAATAGCCCATTTTCTGAATGCAAAAATACGTCTTTATCATTAGATAAGTATTGTGCGATTTTGGTCGGTAGTCCGATGCCTAAGTTGACATAGGCTCCATCTGGAATGTCTTGTGCAGCTCGTTCGGCTATTTGGTCACGGGTCAAAAGGGTGTAAGAGGTATGGCTCATGATGACGCTCCTTATAATTGGCAGTATTTAGCGGTGGCTACGCTGCAGTATCAGAAAGTTCAGTACTAGTGCTAGCAGGTTGGACTTGCACCACGTGCTGCACAAAAATGCCTGGCGTAATAACGTGCTCAGGATCAAGCTCACCAAGATCAACCGTTTGAGAGACTTGAGCGATAGTCACGTCAGCTGCCATTGCCATGATTGGACCAAAGTTACGTGCAGATTTTCGGTAAACTAAGTTACCCCAACGATCACCCTTGTTCGCTTTTATTAAGGCAAAATCAGCTTTAATTGGATATTCCAAAACATAGTCTTTACCATCGATATGACGAGTTTCTTTGCCTTCTGCGAGTAGAGTGCCGAACCCTGTTGGTGTATATACGGCTCCAAGGCCCATGCCTGCCGCTTGAATACGGCAAGCCAAATTACCTTGTGGTACTAATTCCAGATCAATTTTGCCCGCATGATAAAGCTCATCGAATACCCATGAGTCTGATTGACGAGGAAAAGAGCAAATGATTTTACGTACCGCGCCCGTTTTTAATAATCTGGCAAGACCATGATCACCGTTTCCAGCGTTATTATTAATAATGACAAGGTCTTTAATACCTAAATTTATAAGGCCATCAATGAGTTCAGCTGGCTGCCCTGCAGTTCCAAAACCACCAATCATAATAGTGGCGCCATCTTTAATTTGGCTAAGTACATCCGTGATATTTTTTTCAGCTTTATTAATCATGTTTATGTCCTATACAAAAGTAATATTAGGTATTGCGATACTTCAGTTTTATGCATCTTAGAGACTGTCTTGTTGTTTTGACTGTTCTATTAATAAAAGTGACGTATATTTTTGCTTATGAAAATAGAGGTAATAATCGTTTTTTGCTTAAAACATAGTAAGCAATCATGCCGATAAGAATGCCCCAAAAAACAGAGCTTAATCCAAGAAAACTCATACCAGATGCTGTTGCTAAAAAAGTGATTAGCGCTGCATCTCTTTGAGAGTCATCTTTCATTGCTATAGTAATGTTGGTAGAAATAGCACCGATAAGTGCAAGACCGGCTAATGCTGCAACTAGCTCTTTGGGCAGCAAGCTAAATATCATCACGATGCTACCGGCAAGTAGTCCTCCTAATAGATAAAAAATACCGTTTGCTACACCTGCTATGTAGCGTTTCTCTTTTAATTCATGGGCATCCTTACCAGTACAAAGTGCTGCGGTGATTGCTGCTAGGACAATCGTAATACCCCCTACACAGGCGACTGCTAACGAAGCGAGGCTTGTAATACTGACGATAGGCTTGGCTGGTGTGTCGTAACCATTGAGATTAAGAATCGCCATGCCAGGTAAAAACTGTCCAGTTAAGCTGACAAGAATGAGTGGAATCGCAAGGTTGAATACGGCATTCCACGTCCACTCAGGCCATATCACAGTAGGTATGGTAAGGGCTAAATCTATATCGACAGGGTTCATTTTTCCTAATAGAACACTTAAAATGACACCGCATAGCAGTACCCAAATCATGGTATAACGTGGTGAAAAACGTTTGGCTACTAAGTAACAGCCAAGCATGCTAAACACGATAAATGGCATCGTATTAGTTGCTACAAATAACTCTAAACCAAATTGAAATAGGATGCCTGCCATCATGCCGGCAGCGATACCATTAGGAATCCATCTTAAAATTTTGTCAAAAGATCCAGTTGCGCCTACTAAAAAAATCACAATCGCTGATACGATATAAGCGGCTATCGCTTCATTAATACTCATATTCGGAAAGACGGTTACCAATAGTGCGGTACCAGGCGCTGACCAAGCAGTAATAATAGGGGTTTTATACTTAATGGATAAATAGATACCTGAGACGGCGGCACCTATAGATACTCCCCAGATCCACGATGCCATCATCGTTTCTGATACCTGCGCTGCTTGTGCTGCCTGAAAAAAGATAATCAATGGGCCAGCATAAGAGATTAGTACGGCCAAAAATCCTGCCACGGTGGCAGAGATTGACCAGTCGTCTTTCAATGTGTGTATTACGTTTGCCATATTGCTTCCTTGCAAATCAGCAGCGAGTAGATAGTTCTCTGTTCAATGCTATGCTACTTAATAACCTGACGAGAGAGATTAGCCTGCATCACCACCGCCTACAGGGATAGTGCTTCCAGTGATATAGGAAGATTCATCAGAAGCCAAAAATGCGATGGCATTGACTTGTTCATCTATTGTGCCGTAACGTTTCATAAATGTGCTGTCGATGGTTTGATCAACAACTGCGTTCATCCAGCCTTTCTCTTCATCAGTTAAAGGCTTTGTATTACGTGGAATCTTTCTAGGCGGGGCTTCAGTACCACCCGTTGCTACTGCATTAACGCGAATTCCATCACTTGCATGCTCAAAAGCAAGTGATGCAGTCATGGCGTTTATACCGCCTTTTGCAGTTGAGTAGGGTATACGGTTGATACCACGTGTCGCGATGGAGGAAACATTAACGATAGTGCCAGATTGTTGTTTGATCATCGTTGGCAGTACCGCATGGCAACACCATAATGTTGGAAATAGTGAGCGACTAATTTCTTTTTCAATCTCTATCTCAGAGAAACTGACGAATGGTTTCATCCATATTGCACCGCCTACATTATTGACCAATATGTCAATACGACCGTAGGTATCAAGTGCTTTATCGACAACATCCTGTGCCCCTTGATAAGTCTCAAGATCAGCTTGGATAGTCGTCGCATGCCCGCCATTTGCAGTGATTTCTGCTAACACGTCTTCTACCAAAGGTGAAAAGTCTGCCATGACTATCTTGCCACCCTCATTTGCTAAGCGTAATGCGACCCCGCGACCGATACCTTGTGCGGCACCCGTTACGACACATACTTTATTATCAAAGCGCTTACTCATTGCTGTCTCCTAGAGAAAAGTATTCTATCGCTGTATTGTTTTAGCTATATTACTGCTCACTAGGTGTGAACTTTTCATAATAAAAATTGCTAGGTTTGAGGCTACTTGTATCTAACCAATTACTAACGGCATCGACCATCGCCAGAGGACCACACAGATAGACATCAACATCGCCATCATTTAGCCAATCAGCTTCAACATGGCTGGTTACATAGCCTTTGCGTTCATGGACGCTTTCCTCGCTTGCTACACAGGTATAATAGTCAAACCAATCGTGGTTTTTCTTCACTTCTTCCAGTTTTTCAATCTCTATCAAATCAGCATCATTAGTAACACCGTAGACCATCTTGATAGGATGATGAGCGCCCGATATTTCTAAGCTTTTTAGCATCGATAAAAAGGGTGCGATACCTGTACCACCAGCTAAAAATACAGTAGGACGTACGATAGGACGTAAGTAGAAACTGCCGAATGGTCCTTCAAAGTCAATATCTTGACCTAGCTTGGCAATATCAGATAAAAAGGTACTCATCTTGCCATTTGGAATATTACGGACGACAAATTCAGCCTGATTGGTACTAGGCATTGAGCTAAAAGAGTAGGAACGTGTCTCATCAGAGTCAGGGATGGTGATATTGACGTACTGCCCAGGTAAAAATACTAAGGCATCTGGGTTATCAACTTCAACGCCGAAGTGAATGGTGGATTCTGACAATACATTTAGCTGCTGTAGCTTACCTTTGAACACAGATTTGCTGACTTTGCAGGCTTCTGATGAGGTTGGCACTTTAATGACGCAGTCGCTCTCAGGAATCATTTGACAGGTCAAGACGTAGCCATCATTAGCTTCGGTTTCGGTCAGCGCCTCTTCAATATACATATCAGGATGCATGTCATAGCTGCCCGACTCACAATGACAACGGCAGGTGCCGCAGGCGCCATCAAGACAATCCACAGGGATATTATATTTTTGACGATAAGCGGCTTCGGCGACGGTTTCATCCTCTTCGCATTTGATAAATCCCGTGATACCATCTTCAAACTGTAGAGCTATGTTGTATTCCATGAGAAACATCCTTTTTCAATATATGGCTACTGACTAACATCACTATATTTTTGGTTGGCTC
This sequence comes from Psychrobacter glaciei, assembly GCF_014652895.1. Classification (GTDB taxonomy): domain Bacteria; phylum Pseudomonadota; class Gammaproteobacteria; order Pseudomonadales; family Moraxellaceae; genus Psychrobacter; species Psychrobacter glaciei. Next base: position 1,168,137 of record NZ_BMZR01000001.1, on the reverse strand, counting down.
GTTGATACTTCATAAATTACCAACAAGTTATTTCTAAATCTGATTATTTGTACTAGCTGGCAAGCATAAATAAAATCATGCGAACTCTAGACGTGATATACATCCATAATTTGATGTACGTAATCATCTTTTAATACGATGTATTTGTCCAAGATCTTTGGGCTAGCTTGATTCATGTCTATCTTGTATTTAGAGAACCCCCAATAAGTGTTGGTCTCATGATAACGATAAGACTTATTGATCCAGTTAAATCGGACGCTAACAATACCGTCATTATCTTCAAGTAATTCGATATTAGATAAGTTATGCGTGGTGCGAGTATCCGGAATGGTTGCAGAAGAACGCTCAGTCTCGATACGGAAAATTCGATCTTCAAGCCCGCGACGATCAGGGTAATAAATCAGAGATATTTCGCGTTGCGGGTTGTTTATTAGCTCGCCATCATCATCCCAACTAGGCATCCAAAACGGACATTCTTCGTCATAACAAGCCAGCCATTCTTCCCATTTTTTTTCATCAAGCAATCGTGCTTCACGGTACAGAAACTGACGCACATCTTCGATATTAACCGTTGCATTTTTCATTAGCGATATCCTTTTATATTTGTTCGTCCTGCAATAACTAGCAAGTTACTGGTCTAAGTAGGTAGCTAATATTAGCCTGCGCCATGTAGCTGCTGTTCTTGCTCTAGGGCTTTTTTCATCTCTTCATGCCAATATCGATGTTGCACGGTATACAATCCTTCATCTTCAGTCTTAGCTCCGCTTAACAAAGGCTTCAGGTCGATGGCTTTTGCACCTTCGTCAGCGCCTTCTATCCAGTGCTCGGAACCACGACACATGTCGTTCCATTCGAGCTTAATGCCGTTATAGCCTTGCTGGCATGAGCGGAATTCTTCTAAGTCATCTGGTGTTGCCATACCAGTTACGTTAAAGAAGTCTTCGTACTGACGGATACGACGAGTACGTGCTTCATCGCTTTCGCCTTTCGGTGCGATACACCAGATAGTGACTTCAGTTTTATCAACGGCTATTGGACGCAGCATACGGATTTGCGAGCTAAATTGATCCATGATATAGACGTTTGGATATAAGCATAAGTTACGAGAGCGTCCAATCATCCAGTCGGCCATTGCTTCACCATACTGGGCAACATAGTCATCGCGATACGCAAAATTAGGACGATCCTGCGGGTTTTCCCATTGAGTCCAGAGTAGTAAATGACCGTTCTCAAAAGAATAGAATCCGCCACCTTGACGACCCCATTTACCAGCGTTCATGGCTTTAATATTGTCTTCTTTTTTTGCTTCTTGCTCTTTGCGACGTGCTGTTGTCGCAGCATAGTTCCAATGGACAGCTGAAACATGGTAGCCATCAGCACCATTTTCAGCTTGTAGCTTCCAGTTACCATCAAAGGTATAGGTTGAGGTGCCGCGTAGTACTTCTAGGCCTTCTGGTGATTGATTGACAATCATGTCAAGAATTTTGGTTGAGCCGCCAAGCCAGTCTTCAATCGGTTCGACATCATCTTTAAGACTAGCAAACAAGAAGCCTTTGTAATTGGCAAGTTTGACTTGCTTTAGGTCATGAGAGCCGTCTTTATTAAAAGCGTCAGGGTAACCTGCGCCGCGTGGATCTTTAACTTTAAGTAGCTTGCCAGAGTTGTTATAAGTCCAACCGTGAAAGGGGCACGTATAAGTTGCCTTATTGCCTTTCTTATGACGGCATAATTGAGCGCCTCGATGAGAGCAGGCATTGATCATACAATGTAGTTCACCTTCTTTATTACGAGCAACGATGACCGGCTGGCGGCCGATATATGTTGTATAGTAGTCGTTGTTATCAGGGATTTGAGTCTCATGAGCCAGATAAACCCAATTGCTTTCAAAGATATGTTTCATTTCAAGCTCAAACAACTCTTCATTGGTAAAAGCACTGCGATGTAGACGATAAATCCCTTTTTCTGCATTTTCTTCTAAAAAATCATCGATAGCGATATCTGATCCTTCAGGTATTAGATTAATACGCTCGCTCATGGCTGTCTTCCTTGTAAATAACGGTGTTAAACGATGTTGGGGTATGACGCTTGATACGCCAACTGCATGCATATCAAGCGAAAATCTATAATATTTAGTAGTTGCTAACAGTAGCTAGGGATATTCAACAACTAAGCTTGCGCACGACGGCGTTCAACTTCACTGCCTTGTACTGGCTTATCGATGTCTTTTACTAAGTGAAAGTCAAAGTCGATACTGGCATAAGGCTTGTCCAGACCGTGCTCTTTTAACTTGTCAGCATCTTCTACCATATTTACTTTAGGGACTAATCCTTCACGACTAGCAAAGGCAAAGTCATCCCATAGGTACTCATCACCATCGATGTTAATTTGGGTCGTCAATTTGCGATGACTGTCAGCACTCGCGAAGAAGTGAATGTGTGCTGGACGATGACCATGACGTCCTAGTGCGCCCAATACCTTTTGCGTCATACCTTCTGGCGGCACTGAATAACCTAATGGGACGATACTGCGGAAAGCATAAAGTCCGTTTTTATCAGTGATAATGCTACGACGTAGGTTAAAGTGAGACTGCGACTCATCAAAGAAAGAGTAGTTACCTAAGCTGTTGGCATGCCAGACTTCTACTTTTGCATTTGATAAAGGCTTGTCATCTTCGCCATAAACGCATCCTTGCATGAATAAAACGGTACCATTCTCAATATCAGTGCCATCATCTAAACGCGCAAAGCCTTTTTCTTCTGGCGCACCAGCGACATATAGTGGGCCCTCGATAGTACGTACAGTGCCACCGTCAAGACCCGCCGCTTTTAAGTCTTCTTCAATCATTAAATCCATAAAGTGATCAAAACCAAGACCAGGGGAGAGTAATCCTGCCTCTTTGCCTAAATCTCCAATGAACTCAACCCCAGACCAGTATTCATCGGCCGTGATTTTCAAATCATTGATGGTTTGCATGAGGTCGGTTACGATACGTAAGACAATGGCTTGTATACGTGGGTTAACTTGTTCAGGAAAGTCAATTTTACCTTTGATGAACTGAGTGGCTAATGCTTCAATTTGGCTGCGTTCCATGTCTCTCTCCTTGTTGAGGACTATTTAAAAGGTAGTTATATCGAGTACTCTTACTCAAACTTTATTCACTCATTGCTTATTTTTGGCAACAGGTGTCCGTTGGTCTGGTATAGACCAATAATTGTTAAAAAATAGATTAAGGCGATTTTGGGGTGCTATTATTTGATTAACATCAACTGTATTAATGAAATCTAGTAATAGCGTTATAAGGCACTAACTATCATCATCGCGAATAGAAGAAGGATGACGAAGTAGAGGGGTGACTTCGACTTTCATATAAGGGTAAAGTGGTAGCGACATCATAATGTCGTGTAGTTCTTCATTACTTTCGACATCGAAAATACTAAAGTTAGAATACTCTCCCGCTAAGCGCCAAATATGACGCCACTTACCTTGTTCCTGCAGTTTGTGTGATAGCGCTTTTTCAGCTTGCTTAAGTTCATTAACTTGATCAGCATTCATATCTGTCGGTAACAACACATCCATTCTGACGTGATATAACATAATTATGTCCTTATATTTTATGGTTAGTCATATGGCTGATATTTGGTCTATATCAGCATTTATTTTACGGAGCTTTTGGCAGAGCACTATCAGACCCCAGTGTGAGAGTCGCTTACGTAAGTTCCTAACGATATAGGATTTGAGGATGATAAATTTGCTTGTCTGGCATAGTGATAGACTTTGTCATTATCTACTTCTATACCTAGACCAGCGCCAGTTGGAATAGTTAAACCAAAATTTTGATAATCAAGCGGCTGAGCTAGGATATCCTCTATTAATAGCAACGGACCAAACAGCTCCGTGTCAAAGTTCAGACTAGGATAAGTAGAGAACACATGCGCTGATGCAGCAGTACCAATGGGTCCTTCTAGCATCGTCCCGCCATAAAGCTCGATACCCGCTAGATGTGCCATTTGTCCAATGAGACAGGCAGCCTTCAATCCGCCGGCTTGATTGATTTTTACAGCAAAGACATCGGCACAGTGATCCGCTGCCAATTGAAACGCATTATATGGATCTTGCACGACTTCATCAGCCATAATAGCCACGTCGAAGTGTTCAGCTAAACGCTTTAACGCTGATTTATTACGCATCGATACTGGTTGCTCGATCAAATCAACGCCGCCGTCCTGCAACAGACTAATACCTTTCATAGCTTCAAGCTCTGTCCATGCTTGATTAACATCAACGGTGATGCGGCAATCGGGTAAAGCTTGTTTAATAGCTAACACATGGGCGACATCATCAAGGATAGGGTTGCTGCCTATTTTTAATTTGAAAATCCGATGTCTTCTTTTCTCAATCATTTGATGAGCTTCGGCGATGTCGGTATCAGTATTTCCGCTAGCAAGTGTCCATGCCACTTCGATACAATCACGGACGCGACCACCAATCAGCTCGCTGATAGGTAGGTTGAGTCTTTTGCCTTCGATGTCTAGTAGAGCAGTTTCAATCGCGCATTTTGCAAAACGATTGCCGCTGATGTGGGTGCTCAATAGCTGCATTGCTTTTGCTGTGCTTGTAGGCTTCTCTTTCATCAAGAGAGGGGTAAAGTAAGTATCGATATTGGTTTTGATACTATGAGGACTTTCTTCAGCATAACTTAAACCGCCAATCGTCGTTGCTTCGCCCCAACCTTCGTAGCCATCTTCGGTTTGGATATGTACTAGAACCAATACCTGTTCATTCATTACGGTACAAGCCAATTTATGCGCTCGAATAGTAGGTATTGGTACTAGTAAAGTATTAATTGAACGAATCATATCTGTCCTTAGTATAAAATTTTGGCTTCCTTATGCTTAATAAGAACTATAGGTGCTAAGTATTGATATGTCTAAGACCTATTTAGTCTTATTTTGATACCTTTTAGGTATTTTGTTGAAAGGTATATAACATGTTATGTTCTTTAGGTATGAATATTCTGTATATGAAGTAGATTGTAGAGAAGAAGGAAATAGAACGAATTAGGATAGAAACGATAGATAGTCAATCAAGGAAGAATAATGGAACTCAGGCATTTACGCTATTTCGTAGCCGTGGCAGAAGAAAAAAGCTTTAACAAGGCAGCTGCTCGTTTGTATATCTCGCAGCCACCACTTAGCCGGCAGATAAAACAATTAGAAGAAGAAATTGGCGTTACGCTTATCGATAGGGAGAACCGTCCCTTGAAATTGACTGAGGCTGGCGAGTTCTTTTATGATCACGCGATTCAAATTTTAAAAAAATCAGACGACCTACGTACCATGACTATCCGTAAGGGAAATTTTGATAATTCGCTTTCGATAGGCTTTGTGTCGTCTATATTGTATGGCATATTACCGAGAGTGATAGCGCGTTTTAGAGAGGTTCATCCGAATATTGAGATTAAACTGTATGAGTTGAATTCTTGGCAGCAAACGCAGGCATTGACAGAGGGCAAGATAGATGTAGGTTTTGGCAGATTGTTATTTGAGGATGCTTCTATTAGGCGAATGGTGCTTAGAGAGGAAGACTTAGTAGTTGCTGTTCCTATTGAGCATCCTTTATCAAAAGAAAAATGCAAAAGTTTGAGCCTTATTGATTTAACGAATGAAAATTTATTACTCTATCCAACAGCACCGAGGCCAAGTTTTATCGATTACGTATTGGACTTATTTGAAACTCGCAACTTGAAAGCGAACTATTTTATAGAAGTGCGTGAGTTGCATATTGCCTTAGGGTTGGTAGCAGCAGGAGAAGGGTTGACTATCGTACCAAAGACACTTGAGCACTTACGCGGTCAAGAGATAACCTATATACCATTTGAAGAGGGGATACTAACTTCGCCAATTGTGATGAGTATCAGGCATTTCGATAAGTCCGAACTATTAGAAACGCTATTAGATGTCACTTATCAAATTTATGATGAAGAAAGCTTTATTTATAAGCGTGAATATATTTAGAGGATTTGAAAAAACAAAGATAGACAAGTTTAATTAAGAGCTTTGGGTGTTGAAAGTTCTTGCTTGATAGCTATACAGTATTGATAAGTAGGGGTTGGGGCAATGATAAACTTTAAAAGGTATGCGTAAAAACTTGGTCAGCCAATGACTTGAAAAGAAATTTACTATGACCAAGTAAATGCATATCTACCATTTTTCTTATATTTCACCATATGTTTTAAAACACAACTATTTTAAAACACAACTATAAAAAACAATTAAGGAGCGATTATGCATATCACAGCGAATTTTGACGCAGGAAATATTGACGTTATCAATGCAGAAGACAAAAACGATATTCAATTAGCCATTCGTCCAGACGTTGGTGAAGCGTTTTTTCAGTGGTTTAACTTTCGTCTGTCCGGTCAGATAGGCGAGCAGTACGTTCTCAATATTATGAATGCAGGGGAGGCATCTTACCTTGAAGGGTGGGAAAATTACCAAGCAGTTGCGTCTTATGACCGTCAGGAATGGTTCCGTTTGCCAACCTCTTATACAGATGGCAAATTAACCATCGTGGCAGAGCTAGAATGCGAAACCATTCAAATTGCTTATTTTGCGCCCTACAGCTATGAGCGTCACCAAGATTTATTGGCGGCAGTACAAACGCATCCATTGGTAACGTTAGAGCATTTAGGCGAAACACTTGATAAGCGCGACTTGACGCTAGTTAAAATTGGTGATGGTGACAGTAATAGTGATGTGAATAAGCGCAATATATGGATTACCGCTCGTCAGCACCCTGGTGAAACGATGACTGAATGGTTGGTCGAGGGTTTATTGTACAGCTTGTTAGACAGTGATAATGCGACAGGCAAACAGTTACTAGACAAAGCAAACTTCTACATCGTTCCTAATATGAATCCCGACGGTAGCGTGCGCGGACACCTGCGTACTAACGCGGTAGGAACCAATTTAAACCGTGAATGGGAAAGCCCAAGCTTAGAGAAAAGCCCTGAAGTATTTCATGTGATTAATAAAATGAAAGAAACCGGCGTGGATCTATTTTATGATGTGCATGGCGATGAAGCATTGCCGTACGTATTCCTTGCTGGCTCTCAAGGGACGCCAAGTTATAGTGACCGTCTCGCCCAGCTACGCAATAGATTTTCAGACGTATTAAAACTAGCCAGTGCCGATTTTCAGTCCGAAGTTGGCTATAAAATTGATGCACCGAGTGCTGCCAATATGACCGTTGCAACCAACTGGGTGGCAGAACGTTTTGATTGCCTTGCTAATACATTAGAGATGCCATTTAAAGATAATAATAATCTGCCTGACGAAGAGATGGGTTGGTCACCAGAGCGTTCTATAAAATTAGGGGAAGCATCACTAATTGCAATTCTAGCTATCGTCGATGATTTACGGTAGGTAGTGATTCAGATGGATTATTTGGTAACCTCTGCTAAGTATAATTAGCCTTTATCCGTCCAAATATAAGTAATAAATAGGAGGGAGAAAATAATAGATAACCCAATTACAGTAAATAGTGCTCTTGAACATACGCAACACAGAGATCATAAAAAGCTTGAGCTGGGGGAGAGATAGATTTATTAGCGAGTTTAAAAATTCCGATCTGTCGGTTTAAAGAAGGGTCAATTAAATCTATCCAAACCAGCTCGGGTTCATTAGCAGGAAAGGCAAGCTTAGGTAACGTGGTGATACCCAGATCATTACGCAATAAAGAAAACAGCGATGTGATGTTTTCTACCGTATATCTTGCTCTGCGATTGAGCGCCTCGGCTGGTGTGTTTTCGAGCAATCTGCAAGTACCGTTATAAATAAATGGCTGCGACATAAGTTGCTGCCATGTTAGCCTTAGCCCTTGGGACTGATTTAACTCGTTGTTCAGTTCATTGCTTTTAAGACAGACTACTCCAATCGGGTCTGATATGAGTAGGGTGAAATCTATATTCGTTTGATCAATACTGGTGCAATTGCCCAATGCCAAATCTATCTCACCGGCTAACAATCGATTGGCCACACCAACAGAATTGTCATCTATCAATACAATCTCTATATCAGGATACTTTTTTGAATATTCGACCAGTACGCTCGGTAGTAGCTTGGTCACTAGCGACGGCACGCTTGCAATCCTAATTTTACCTTTATCACCAGCTGCGGATGCTTTTAAGTCATCTTCTAGCGCTTGATAAACGGTAAGGAATTGCTCCATTTTTGGTAAGCAGGTTTCACCAAATGGCGTCAATATGGCTTTGTTTCCCACTTCAAATAAACGCTGACCCAAGGTTTTTTCTAATTCTTTTATTGAGGCTGACAAAGCAGCTTGCGAACGGTTGGCGCGATCAGCCGCCGCACGAAACCCTCCTTCTTCCACGACAAATAAAAAATGACGCAATTGCTGTAGCTTCATATTCAGACCATCCAAGACTATTTTTCAATAACTTATCTTAAATGATAGATTAAATCTATCAAAACTCAAATTTAATTAGTTAGATTTATCGTTATGAATTGAGTAGGATGAGTCATATAGCAATTGGCAGTGATTAAATAAATCTCAGATCGCTTACTGCTGAAACCACTTATCAAAGGACATGACAATATGACGACTCACTCAAACAAACAGGCCGTTAAAACCTCGCTTTATGCGTCTAAAGCACCTTTGGAGTGGGCCATCACTAATAACGGAACATTGTACACTGCGCAGATTCCTATCGATGAAAATGGTGATGTGGTTGCAGGTGGTATCGAAGCGCAAACTCGCCAAACGCTAGACAATCTTAAGCACACATTAGAATGTGCCAATGTTGGCATGGATTCGGTATTACAGGTCATGATTTATGTGACCGATCGCGACTATCTAAAAACCGTCAATCAAGTCTATGCTGAATACTTTGAAGCACCCTATCCAAATCGGGCAGCGCTCGTGATAGCAGGACTGGCTCGTGAAGAGATGCTGGTTGAGCTGGTTGTATATGCCGCTGTGCCTTAATTCTAATATTCCATTTTTTAATACTTTATCAAGGAAGATCTTATGTCAGCTCACACCGCCCAACAGATATTGCAGCAAGACCCAACCAAATCACTTTATATTAACGGTGAATGGCAGGCGGGCGTAAATACCGTTGCCAATATTAACCCATCTGATATCACTGAAACTATCGGTGAGTTCGCCCAAGCGAGTAGCGATCAAGTCAAAGATGCCATTGCAGCGGCGCGTCAAGCCCAGCCAAAGTGGGAAGCGACTCCTTTAGAAAAAAAGCAGTCTATCCTACAAGCGATTGGCGATGAAATGATTGCTCGCTGTGATGAGCTAGGTACGCTGTTGTCTCTTGAAGAAGGTAAGCCGTTTGCGGAAGGTCGCGGCGAGATTTACCGCGCAGGTCAGTTCTTCCATTACTATGCCGCTGAAGTGCTGCGTCAAATCGGTGACAACGCTGATTCAGTGCGTCCTGGTGTTAAGGTCGAAGTCACTCGTGAAGCAGTCGGTGTGGTTGCCATTATCTCACCTTGGAACTTCCCAACCGCCACCGCTGTGTGGAAAATCGCACCAGCGCTAGCCTTTGGTAACACTGTCATTTGGAAGCCTGCAAATTTAACGCCTGCCAGTGCGGTCGCGTTGGCTGAAATTATTCATCGTCAAGGTATGCCAGAAGGTACGTTTAACCTGCTATTGGGTGGCGGCTCGTCAGTCGGTGATGCGCTCATTAATTCTACAGATATCGATGCGGTTAGCTTTACAGGTTCTGTACCAACAGGTCGCAAGGTCGCTGCTGCAACGGCACCAAACTTTATTCGTTGTCAGCTTGAGATGGGCAGCAAAAACGCCTTGGTTATCGCTGACGATGCTGATCTGCAAGTCGCTATCGATGCGGCAGTGGCTGGTGCGTTTGGTGGTTCGGGACAAAAATGTACCGCTTCGTCACGCCTCATCGTAATGGACAGTATTCATGATGCCTTTGTCGAAGGTGTGGTCGCAAAAATGAAAACCTTAAAAGTCGGCCATGCGCTTGATGCAGGTATCTTTATGGGTCCTGTTGTCGATGACAAGCAGCTGGCATCAAACATGGACTGGATCGAAAAGGCCAAACAGTCTGGTGCAAATTTAGCCTTTGGTGGTGAGCGTTTAGAGATGCCGCATGACGGCTACTATATGTCGCCGACGTTATTTACCGAGACGGACAACAGCTGGGATATCAACCAAGAAGAGGTGTTTGCTCCGCTGGCTTGTGTCATGCGTGTCAAGGATTTGGACGAAGCGATTGCCATGACCAATGACACGCGTTTTGGTCTGACGGGCGGTATCATTACCCAAAGCTTACGCAGCAGTGCGATGTTCAAAGAGCAAGTACAAGCTGGCTGTGTCATGGTCAATCTAGCAACTGCAGGTACTGATTATCACGTGCCATTTGGTGGTCGTAAACAGTCAAGCTTTGGCCCGCGCGAGCAAGGTCAATATGCCAAAGAGTTCTATACCATCGTCAAGACCGCTTATCAAAAAGCGTATTAGAAACCTTTTTGACAAGCATGTTAGCCGCTATCGACGCGGCAGGGTGTAAACACGCACTTAATAGCGGTCACTTATAAAAGTATTAAATGGAGTTGATATGTACCAAGACCATATCGTTATTGACGGATTACAGTATAGCCATTGGGATCGCGACTACTTCAAGATGCTACAAGCTAGTGGCATCAATGCGGTACACGCCACCTTGGTCTATCACGAAGACGCTCGCCAAACCACAACTCGCTTTGCTGAATGGCATGCACGCTTTGAGCAAAACTCAGATCTTATCTTGCCTGTGTACTCAGTAGCTGATATCAAGATGGCCAAAGAGCAAGGCAAAGTTGGCATCTTCTTTGGCGCGCAGAACTGTTCACTAATTGATGATGAAATTGGTTTGATTAGCGTGATGCGCCGCTTAGGTTTATTGATTATGCAACTGACTTACAACAACCAGAGCTTACTGGCGACGGGTTGTTATGAGCAGAATGACAGCGGTATTACCCGTTTTGGTCAGCAAGCCATCGCTGAGATGAATCGTGTCGGTATGATTATCGATATGTCACACAGCGCTGAGCGCTCAACGCTTGAGGCGATAGAAGTGTCATCGCGTCCGATATGTATCAGCCATGCCAATCCCGCCACGGCTCATGAGGCCCTGCGTAATAAATCGGACACCGTCATCAGTGCCTTGACCCAAGCAGGCGGGTTGTTAGGGTTTAGTTTATATCCATTCCATTTGCCAAATGGTAGTGACTGTACGCTTGATGATTTCTGTACCATGATTGCCAATTGCGCTGATAAGTATGGCGTAGAGCATTTAGCGATTGGCAGTGATTTATGTCTTAATCAACCACAAGCTGTACTTGAGTGGATGCGTAATGGACGTTGGTCAAAAGCGATGGACTATGGCGAAGGCAATGCCAGTAATTCAGGTTGGCCAGATACTTTGCCATGGTTCGCTGGCAAAGACGGTATGGAAAATATCTATAACGGTCTGCTCAAACATGGCTTTAATGAAAGTGATGCTGGAAAAGTCATCGGTCAAAACTGGTTTGATTTCCTTGGAAATGGCATAAAGCCTTTAGTCTAGCCAATTATTTTTAAAGTATTACTATTAATGAATGGGCGATCGACATTGCTATAAGACGACATGCGTTTTATAGCATAAAACCTTTTGAAGTAGACGGTGTAGCGAGATTGTTTAGATACATCATTATTGCTATGCACCTGATTTAAATAACGAAACGTTAGAATATGGAGCCACATCATGGCCGATTTAAAGGGATTTAATCAAGATGAGCAAGGACGCTCAGCGCCTGTTAATCAAGGAGCAAATGACACCAAAGCCGCCGCTATTTCTACCGATACATTAGGTCTCAAAAATCCAGCATTTTGGTACAGCGGTGGTTTCATTGTAGCTTTTGTCTTGATGGCAATCTTTGCAGAAGCGCGCTTAGCAAAAATAGTCGAAGTGGGCTTCTCGTGGTCCGTCAAAATATTTGGGCCTTTTTGGCAAATATTGCTACTAGCGACCTTTGTTATTGCTTTGGCTGTCGGTGCTGGTCGTACAGGTCGCGTGATACTGGGTAATTTACCTGTACCTGAGATAGACAGTTTTAAGTGGATGGCCATTCTTTTCTGCACACTACTGGCCGGTGGTGGGGTTTTTTGGGCTGCCGCCGAGCCAATCGCGCATTTCGTGTCAGCACCTCCTTTATACGGTGAGTCAGCCGACCTACAGCAACGCGCTTTTAATGCTTTGTCTCAATCATTTATGCATTGGGGGTTTTTGGCGTGGGCGATTGTAGGCAGTTTAACCGCGATTGTGATCATGCATTTGCATTATGACAAAGGCTTACCGTTGAAGCCTCGTACCTTACTCTATCCTATGTTTGGTGAGCGCGTACTCACAGGCCACACGGGCGCAATCATTGATGCTTGCTGTATTGTAGCGGTTGCTGCGGGCACGATCGGTCCTATTGGTTTCTTGGGCTTGCAGACCAGCTATGCACTCAATGAGTTATTCGGTATTCCCGATACGTTCACCACTCAGCTAATCATTATTGTCTTCGCCATCATACTCTATACGTTGTCTGCGATCAGTGGACTGACTCGTGGTATGCAGCTGCTCAGTCGCTTCAACGTCATCTTGGCTTTTGCACTGATGGTCTTTATCTTAATATTTGGTCCGACCAATTTTATTGTCAACGGCTACATTCAGGGTGTCGGCACTATGATTGACAACTTTGTCCCGATGGCGACGTTTCGTGGTGATGAAGGTTGGTTGAGTTGGTGGACGGTATTCTTTTGGGGTTGGTTTTTAGGTTATGGTCCGATGATGGCGATATTTATCGCTCGCATCTCACGTGGTCGCACTATTCGTCAATTGATTACCACCGTCTGTATCATTGCGCCGCTTGTCACCTGCTTTTGGTTCACTGTCGTTGGGGGCTCTGGCTTAGCATTCGAGATTGCCAACCCTGGTAGTGTCAGTAGTGCATTTGAAGGATTCAACTTACCTGGTGCGCTATTGGCCGTGACGCAGCAACTCCCATTTCCTTTGATTACCTCGATATTGTTCTTAATTTTAACCACAGTGTTTATCGTTACCACGGGCGATTCGATGACTTATACCATCAGTGTGGTCATCAGTGGCGAGCGTGAACCAAACGCCATGATTCGAACCTTTTGGGGCATCATGATGGGGGTGACGGCGATTGTTTTAATTTCGCTTGGCTCAGGTGGCGTGACAGCATTGCAGTCCTTTATCGTTATTACTGCCGTGCCAGTCTCTTTTGTATTACTGCCTTCATTATGGAATGGGCCACAGATTGCTCAGAAAATGGCACGAGAGCAGGACTTGTATCGTCCTAATCAGGTAGAGGTGAGACACAAAATCAGTGAAGCCGAAAACGCTCAAACGTCTAAAGAAAACATGACGCAAAAAACTGATTAAGGTTCTAGATCACCAAACGGTAAATAATAGACATCCTCATTGAGATTATTAACAAAGCTGCTGGCTCAGTATATTAGGTAAGGTAGTGACATTATGAATATGGTTTATGCAAATGATAAAAGTATCGACGTAAAGCCGCCTTTACTTAGTACAAGTTTCCGTACTCGTGATGTGATTATGGATGCCCAAAGACTGGGCGCGATGCATCAAACCCGCGTTAGCTTTGTGCGTACGTTATTGCGTAAGATTGATAGAGAAAAATGGACGCTCAGCACTCATTTGTGGGATTTGGATGAGAACGGCTATGGCAAGGTTATCTATCGTCTACATACCCCAGAGCATCTGTATCATCTGGTGGTGTTTTGCAATGAGCTGGCTGATGACGAGCGTAACGATAGGGTGATTGCCCAAAAATGGGATGTCACCTTTGGGCTGGTATTTGGTGAAATAAGCGAAGAATTACTGAATAATCTACAAGCCAACGTACCGCTACAAGAAGCCGGTCGTAACTCCAACATGATGATGGTGCTGGCACGAGCAAACAAGAGCGTGCGGGTCTTTGATCATATTGTCAGCTCACTTGCGGCTGGCAAGCAGCCTGAGATTGATGTACTCGCACAAGTCGGCTACATCCTGCGTACCACGGCGGTCTATGGCAATGGTAAGTTCGGTATTTATGATTTTAAGCCGTTAGATCATAGCGAGGACTTTAATCAGTCGTTTCGAGCGCAGATGTGTGCTGTGTACCTGCTACGTGAATTCAGCCTTGATTGGGTCGATTATTTGGCACAGAAAAAAGGTGGCAGCAACGCAGTCAAGCTGCATCCAGAAATCAAGCGTTATTTGGGCATTGGTAATGCCACCGGTCTGGGTATGGCGCCTTATTTAATCAATCATCCATGCGTCGTTGACCAATGGCTGACCACCCGTGAAGAGGCATTACAGGCGACACTGGTTTGCCATATTGAGCCTAAAGAAACCGCACATTTTGCCAGTCTAATCAAACGTGCTATTCAGCATTTTAACGAGATTGTCACTATTAATGAGCAGCAAGTCAAACGTAATGAAACGGTTGTTAGCGAATTAATTATTTTACAAAACAACTTGATGACAACTATTAATAATAATGCGACATGGGCGGATTTTTTACAGGCACATGACCATTTGAGCTTTGAAAGCCAAGAAGTCATTATTTCTTGCTTAATAGAGCTGTATCCTGAACGTGTCGATGCGCTGCTCGAAAGCGTCAATGCTGATGAAGCCTTATCGTTACCAAAAGGCAAAGTCATTCAGGATCTAATTGACGTCTTAGAGCAGCATTATCGCTGGGCCATTGATATTGACTTTACTCAGCCTGAGAATAGCCATTGGTTTTGGTATCGTTCCATCGATAAGGAAGAGCCACGTATGGGTATACGTGGTCAGGAGCCGGGTGCTGATCGTGAGCTGTCCTTGGATATCGCTCGCCAAGCCAATCATTTATATTTGGCTTTAAAACAAGCCAATTCGAAGCAGCTAATATCCGAGTTCATCTTGAATAAGCCCAAATATCGCTCAATTGCGCGCCGCGTCTGGACGATGGGGCATAAGCAGCTGGGTGATATTCAGATGAATGTCTTACACAAAGACGCGTTACCCATGCATCTATTACGGTGTAAATTATCGATGTTTGGGGCAACCAAGTTCGATCCCAGATCTGATCGCTGGGTCAGGATTACTTTGTTTCAAGGCGCGCCATTATTTGCAGAAGTAGGTAGTGATGAATGGTTGTTTCCTTTACTGCCTGATGTATCAATAGAGCAAGGAGGCTCTGACTTATGATGGTATCGCACAATGAAATCGTCACGATGGTATACAAAGCCTTTACTGGGCTGCACCGAGAGGTGGGGGAAGCTGATGTGATAGCCACTATGGTCGCCGAACTACAGATGGCAGGCTTGGATGGTATCAAACATTTTAATAATGCCACTCCTTATATCTTGACCGAGATTGATACGCCAATCGATATCGTCCATCAGGAAGAAGGTGCTATCCGTTTAGATCTGCATGGTAGTAGCTTAGCCTGTCACTTGCCGACCATCATTGACTATGCGCTTGAAAAAATGGGCGACTCAGCGCATTTTTATATTTATTTGCAGAACTGTCATAATCGCTGGTTGGCTTATAGCGAGTTGGTGGGACTGGCTGCCAAAGGCTTTGCTTGCTTGGCCAAATGGGACAATGGCTCTGTGCCTAAACATACATTGTTTACGTTAAATAAAGACTTTGTCTATCCTGATTTATACTTTTTTGATAAGGCACAGTCCAACTATAATACCAATGATATGGTCATTGAAATTGCCACGCAAAACTTTGATATCGAATCAGACATCCAGCATTTCGATCGTAAAATATCGACAGATGAATTGTTTGAAACCCATCAGCGCGCATGGAAAGAAGGCATCTATGTCGATGATGCGCAGTGGGAAACACTCAAAAAAACAGCCGCTGCCATATTGGTAGAAAACAGCGAGGAATCAAGTAAAGGCGCGGGAGGCGTATAAAGAATAAAAACATTTATTTTAGGTTATATGAGTAGCAACTGTTAAACATATTCGACGCGAGCAGTCAGATATTATTTAATTGACATACACCACGGCTAAATTCTGCAAAATGGTACCAATACTTCTACCAACGTTTGAACCTCTTTTCGGTCTGACTCATAGTTTCATTTATATAACTAACCCCTCCTTGTCTATCCTCATTTATGTATCGTATGCGTTTATTTGCAACGCTTACGTCTTGTCATTTTAAAAATGTTCTGCTAGGTTACATAACGATAATATAGTTATCTATATATAAAATACTGTTACAAAGTGCCAACTTCATACAGTTTTTATTAGATGATTTTTTATCTGCCAGAAATGTCAAAACGTAAGAGGTTGTAATCATGTTAGATTTAGCAAATATGACGCCACAAGAGGTCAGAGCATTAATTGGTAAGAACGAAATCAACAAGCCAACTTCTGGCATGTGCAAAGGTCACATACAAGCAAACCTAGTCATAGTACCCAAGAAATTGGCCTATGATTTTTTATTGTTTGCACAAAGAAACCCAAAATCTTGTCCTATTTTAGACGTAACAGATGTTGGTAGTTCGGAACCACGGCTGATGGCGAAGGGCGCAGACTTAAAGTCTGATGTCCCAAAGTATCGAATATACGAGTTTGGCGAGCTAGTAGCTGAGGTGTCAGATCTAACAGACTATTGGAGAGAGGACTTGGTCTGCTTTCTTTTAGGATGTAGCTTTTCCTTTGAGTCTGCCATGCTCAATGCGTTTATTCCTGTCAGACACATCGAAGACAATCACAATGTGCCGATGTATATCACGAATATAGAAACTGAGCCTGCAGGACAGTTTTATGGAAAAATGGTGGTCAGCATGCGACCGATACCTTATCCATTAATCACCAGAGCCGTACAAGCCACCTCTCGGTTTCCGCAAGTACATGGCGCGCCTATTCATATTGGAGACCCTAGTGTCATCGGTATAACAGATATCCATTCTCCCGATTTTGGTGATGCATCACTCATAAAGGAAGGTGAAGTGCCTGTGTTTTGGGCTTGTGGTGTGACGCCTCAAAGCATCGCAATGACCAGCAAACCTGAACTGATGATAACGCACGCGCCGGGGCATATGTTTATCTGCGACCCAAAAGATGAAGACTTGGCAGTTCTGTAATGTTGGGTGACAACGCTATTTTAAAACGCCATTTTAAAATGTAATGGCATCCAATCTTGTTTATCCACAAAGCTCTTAGTAAATAAAAATGTATCGCATCGCACAAATTTTTTATAAAAAACAATTATTCACTTTTACTCTAATGGAATAGCTAAGAATATGAATATTAACTTTACAGATCTAGAAAAGCTGATCAAAATCGCAGAAAGCGCTGACATACAATCATTAGAGGTGATCGATGGTGATGCACGCATCTCTATCATTTGTCAGGCTAATGGCAATACCCCTCACTCAAAAACTACTCATTCAGAACCACACACATCAACCTCCCACAATAACACTCCTAATAATACCAGTGCAGACAATAGCTCTATTGATGAAGCGGTGACGACAGAGGTCACTGATTCATCTTCATCTCAAGTATTGGCGCCTATGCTCGGCACTTTCTATCTTCGCTCTGAGCCGACCGCTGAGGCGTTCTTTAAGGAGGGCGATCAGGTAGTAGCAGGGCAGACCCTATGTATCATTGAAGCCATGAAAATGATGCATGAAGTGAAAGCAGAAGCTGACGGTACGATTCAAGAGATTCTGATTGAGGAAGGTGATGTCGTAGAATATGCACAGCCTTTATTTATTATAGCGCCAGACAGTTAAAGTCAATCAATAGCTACTCAATATTGTATAGACGCTGCACAAACACTGTATTTGACACTATATTTTAAGGGAATAAATATGTTCACAAAAATCTTAATTGCCAATCGTGGCGAGATTGCTCTACGTATTATCCGAGCTTGTAAGCAGTTGGGTATTAAATCCGTCATTGCGCATTCTGAATCAGACAAGGACTCATTGCCCGTACGCCTAGCCGATGAAAAAATCTGTATCGGGCCTGCCAATGCCACACACAGCTACCTTAATCAAAGAGCGCTGGTTTCTGCTGCAAAAATCACCAATGCACAAGCCATCCATCCAGGCTATGGCTTTTTGTCTGAAAACGCAGACTTTGCTGCCTTGATTGAAGACTCAGGTCTCACGTTTATTGGCCCAACGGCTGACAATATCAGAAATATGGGTGACAAGGTTGAAGCCAAAAAACAAATGACAATGGCTGGCGTGCCCTGTGTGCCTGGTTCTGATGGCGCATTGCCTGCTGATTCAGAGCAAGTTATCAAGATTGCCAGTGACGTTGGCTATCCAGTCATTATCAAAGCGGCAAGCGGCGGTGGCGGGCGTGGAATGCGCGTGGTCGAAAAAGAAGCCGACTTACTCTCTGCGATTTCTATGACGCAAACAGAAGCCAAAGCCAATTTTGGTAGCGCCATTGTTTATCTTGAAAAATACTTACAAGCCCCTCGTCATATCGAAGTGCAGGTCATGTCCGATACTCACGGCAATGCGATTTATTTAGGCGAGCGTGATTGCTCTATGCAGCGTCGTCATCAAAAAGTCATTGAAGAAGCGCCAGCACCTGGTATCACCGAAGAGCAGCGTCAGAAAATCGGTCAAGCCTGTGTCACAGCTTGCGAGCAAATGCAGTATAGAGGCGCAGGCACGTTTGAGTTTTTATATGAAAACGGCGAGTTCTTCTTTATCGAGATAAATACTCGTGTGCAAGTTGAGCACACCATCACTGAGATGGTGACGGGCGTCGATATTGTGCAAGAACAGATCAGAGTGGCTGCAGGGCTTCCATTGGCATACAAGCAAAGTGATATCGCCATTACCGGACACGCTTTTGAGTGCCGTATCAATGCCGAAAACGCGCAGACATTTTTGCCAAATGCTGGGCGCATAGACTACTGCCACATGCCAGCAGGGTTTGGTATCAGAGTGGATAGCCATGCTGAGTCGAACTACACTGTGCCGCCATCTTATGACAGCTTGATTGCCAAGATATGTGTACAAGATCGTTCAAGAGAAAAAGCGATAGAAAAAATGCGTGCGGCTCTATCGGAAGCGCAAATTACGGGCATTGATACCAATATTGGTCTGCATCAACGACTGTTTGAAGATGAGGTGTTTTGTGAAGGTCAAATGAGCATTCATTATCTGGAACAGTGGATACAAGATAATATATAAATCAGTTCTTGCCCGCAAAAGCGAAAACCAAATCTGACATTAGCGTCAGAAGCGTCAGAATCAAGATATAGTCGGTTCAATATAATTTGGATACCAGGAAGGCGAGTGAAAGTACTACAAGTCGTAGACTAAGCGAGCCTGACACCGTATCCAATTTATAGAGGATTTGACTATAGCAGATAAAAAATAATGGAGTACGTGCTAATGGAACTACAATGGCAACTATGCAGTGAAACCAATCTAGCGTTGTTTTTTCCTAAACCGATCACCTTAGAAAAACAACAAAAATGCTGGGCTTTATCAGACAGTATCCAGAAAATGCCAGAAGTCATCGAAGTGGTGATTGGTATGAATACGCTCAGTGTATTCATCGTGCCATTAACGTGGGCTGAGCTTACTACCTTTAAAGATAGGCTGTCAGATCTGCTCAATGATATCCCTTCAAAAACCATCCAAGGCAAGCACGTCGAGATACCAGTGCAGTACGGCGGTAAGTATGGCCCCGATCTAGCGGCCATGGCGAATGACCTAAACCTCTCGGTTGAAGCGGTTGTCGATCTACATACTAAAGCCACTTATACCGTTTACTTTATCGGTTTTCAGCCAGGATTTCCTTATCTTGGCGGCTTGTCTGAGTCGCTGTATTTCCCAAGGCATGCCATCCCTAGAACTCAAGTGCCGGCAGGCTCAGTGGGTATAGGCGGCGAGCAGACAGGGGTGTACCCTTTTGAGTCTCCAGGCGGTTGGCAGTTACTCGGCCAGACGGATACTGCTTTATTTGATTTAACCAAGACCTCTCCGACGTTACTTAACGCAGGCGATACTTTGACATTTAAAGCGATTGATATTCATCAATAAGCGATAAATAAAAGATGCATGAATCAAAAAGACAAAAAAACAGGTGGTATCAATGAAAGTTTTAACCGCAAGTGCCCTTGCCAGTATTCAAGATTCGGGACGACTGGGTTACCGAAGCATGGGTGTGGGTAGAAATGGCGTGATGGACAGCTGGGCGCTACAAGCCGGCAATGCTTTGATGAAAAACGAAGCCAATGAACCCGCTATTGAAATAGCGCTCGGTGAGCTAACCATACAATTTGAAGAAAGCGTCAGTTTTTGCTTAACAGGTGCTTTATACGAGGCCTATTTAGATGACAAACGTGTTCCTTGCTATTGGCGTATCAATGCAACAGCTGGGCAAACGCTCAAACTTTTGCGCCCGCTACAAGGCATGTATAGCTATTTATGTGTGCATGGCGGCTTTGATATCGAGCCAGTATTGCAGTCAGTTAGCACCAATCTCAAAGCAGGATTTGGCGGATTTGAAGGCAGATATTTAAAAGTCGATGACAGCTTAACGGTAAAATCCGAATCAAACCTGCCTGTCATTGGGGTGGCTCGACTTTCACCAACCGATGTCATTAGAGTTATAAAAAGCAGTGAGTATGATTGCTTCACTGAGTCGTCTCAACAAGCTTTTGAAAATCAGCCTTGGAAACTACAAAGCAGTAGCAACCGTATGGGTTACCGCTTAGAGGGAGCTACAGCGCTTGAGTTTAGTAAGCCAGTAGAAATGAGCTCACATGGCGTTGATATCGGTATGATTCAGGTGCCACCACAAGGACAACCGATTGTCCTAATGGCAGACGGGCAAACGACGGGGGGCTACCCCAAAATCGCAACCGTGATTCAAGCAGACATAGGTCTGATGGCACAGATTAGATTTGGCAAAGCCTGTCAGTTCGTCGTTGTGTCGTTAGAGCAGGCATTGCGTGAACAACAAAAAAGACAACATTACATCGATCAAATAAAGGAGTATGCCAATGAAAATTGATTTAAATGCTGATGTGGCTGAAGGCTGCGGGCAAGACGATAAGTTATTGACGATAGTCAGCTCAGCGAATGTCTGCTGCGGCTTGCACGCTGGGTCTTATAGCGAGATGCTAGCCACGTTGCAATTGGCAAAAGTAAACAACGTAAGCGTAGGCGCGCACCCTGGTCTAAACGATAGAGAAAACTTTGGTCGTATTCATCAGCCGTTAAGTGAAGCCGACTATCGTGCTTTATTGGTGTATCAGCTGGGCGCAACCAAAGCACTTTGTGACTTAGTCGGCGTGACTTTGGACTATGTAAAACCGCATGGTGCGTTGTACAACCAAGCGGCCATTGATGAAAATTTAGCAGACATTTTGGTCAGTGAAATCAAACGATTTGATCCAAGCCTAAAGGTCATGGGTCTGTCTGGTGGTTATCTGGTTAAGGCAGCCAAAAAACAGGGTCTAGAGGCGATATCAGAAGTGTTTGCCGATAGGAACTATGAAAAAGACGGCTCATTGGTCTCTCGTAGCAAAGACAACGCCCTGATAACCGACACAGACGATGCGGTTAAGCATGTGTTGCAAATGATTACTGAAGGGACAGTCACCAGTGTCTGCGGTCAAACCGTACCTGTAGAGGCGCAAAGTATCTGCCTACATGGGGATGGTGAGCACGCTATTTTATTCGCGCAAGAAATAAAGAAACAACTAGAGCTCAAAGGTATCACTATATCTGCCCACTAAATATCCGCACGCTAGGGCATGTCCTCAATTCAATCGATGGTCATCTAAATGGGTTAAAAATGGCTAAATCTTGCCAAACAGCGTCAAATAGCTGACTAATATCTCGATATTATCTGCGCTACTTTTCTTGTTTGACTGCAGTTTATCTCATTTTTACCACCATTTTTAAAATGAGGACACGCCCTAATCATTTGATTAAATAATCCCATATAGCACAAGGATGTTTATGAGCACTATAAAAAAACATAATACCGCCATTTTAGGCGCTGCCTTCCTGATGGCTACATCAGCAGTAGGGCCAGGGTTTTTGACCCAAACGGCCACATTCACCGAAAGCCTAATGGCAAGTTTCGGTTTTGTTATCTTAATATCTATTGTTATGGACATCGGCGTCCAGCTTAACGTTTGGCGCGTAGTCGCGGTCTCCAAAAAACGTGCACAGGAAATCGCCAACTTGGTGTTTCCTGGTGTCGGTTACTTGCTCGCGTTCTTAATCATTGCGGGTGGTCTGGCTTTTAATATTGGTAATATTGGCGGTGCCGGACTTGGCATGCAGTCCATGTTCAACATGTCACCCATTACAGGCGCCCTGATCAGTGGTGTGATTGCCGTCGCCATATTTTTAGGCCGAGAAACTGGGCCTATGATGGATAAGTTCGCTCAATTAATGGGCTTTATCCTGATTGTATTGGTCATTTATGTGGTCTTTAAATCTGATCCGCCATTAGCAGAAGCCGTCAGCAAAACCATCATGCCTGACAAAATTGATGCAGTCGCTATCGTAACGCTAGTCGGCGGTACGGTTGGTGGTTATATTACCTTTTCAGGTGCGCATCGCTTATTAGAAGCAGGCGTGAGCGGAGAAGAGAATTTAAAATCAGTGACCAGAAGCTCGGTCTCTGGTATTTTGATTGCCTCTGTTATTCGCGTATTTTTATTCCTTGCCGTATTAGGCGTGGTATCTCAAGGCTTTGCATTGGATCCCGCCAACCCAGCCATGTCGCCGTTTCAGTACATTTTAGGAAATGCGGGTAAAGTTATTTTTGGTATGGTGATTTGGGCGGCTTCTGTGACCTCGGTTATTGGTGCTGCTTATACCTCTGTATCTTTTATGACCAATTTCCATCCATTCATTGAAAAGCACAAACGCTACTTCATTATTGGTTTCATCGTGATCTCGACAATGGTGTTTGCCACTATCGGTAAACCGGCCCAAGTACTGGTATTGGTCGGTACGCTAAATGGTTTGGTATTACCTATCGCCATGGTCATCATCCTGATTGCCGCCTACAGAAAAAACATCGTTGGCAATTATAAGCATCCTATTTGGATTGCGGTATTTGGTTGGTTAATCGCCATCGTGATGAGTATCCTAAGTGTCATGACCATTGCTAAATATCTGGGCATGAGTTAAAAAATTAAGAGAAGGAATGTATTATGGATATAGAGCAAATAGCACGTGTGGTCAAACTGGTTGAAAGCAGTCAGCTGCACGAAGTCACGATTGCAGACAACGGGCAATCTATTACGGTGGTTAATAATCTAGGTGCGCAGAATAATGTTAGCGCTAATCCTATAGAGGCCACGCCTACTCATGAGCCTGAACAGACTGGTAGTGATGTCTTGCAAGTAGGTGCCACTTATGTAGGGCAGGTCTACTTAAGTGAAGACGATGCAACAGACGATCTAGTCAAAGAAGGCGACCACATTCAAAAAGGTCAGACCATTTGCTTCATTGATGAGTTGACTCGTTTGCAGCCAGTGATTAGTAATAAAGAAGGTGTGGTCACGGCAGTTTTGGTTGAAAATGGTCAGAACGTTGAATACGGACAGCCTATTTTAGACCTATCGGGCGTTCCTATTTAGACAGGTAGGCATTTAATATTCGTATAGGTGGTATTACCTAAGGCGGTTTCGATAGCTGACATTGATTTTTTATTGACCTATGATGTCATGCTGTCTCTTTTTTACATTGACCTGACTATAGCCTTTAGACTGGAGTTTTGACTCTGTTAGTTACCCTGCTATCACAAAGAGAATTTAAGCTATAACTATTTTGGTAGCAAAAACAGCTTTTGTTAAGCGAGCTTGAACCACAGAAAGAACAATAGAAAGGCCACTCAAAGGTGGCCTTTCTATTGTTGCAGTGAATCAATTACTGAGCATTGCGTTTGATAAACGCGAGCAACGGATCAATCACATTGTTGTTGGCATCGTCGTCAGCGGAAAGTATATCGTTATGTGCATAGCCTTCACTCATATATACTTCAAAGCCACCTTCTGACCCACCATAAGTTGGAAATGCGCTTAAATCTGCCGCGCCAGACAACATTCTTGGTGTCCCATTACACGTCATTGTGACACAAGGCGCGATTGCATTGGCAAAGCTACGCCAGAGCCCCGATACAGGTGTCAGACCGTTAGTACCACCAAAACCAATCACCGGCACATCAATCTTACGGGCTTGAGTTTGATTGACAATATCTGATCGGCCCCGTCCACCTTGGGCTATTGGTAATGATAATCTACTGGTATCGAGCCCTAAATTTGCACCACCTGCCGCCGCGTTGTTAGCAAGTAGCAAACCAGTACTAGGATAATACCAATCACTGTAGTTAGTACCACCGACAAAGAACGATGGTGCGATGCGCTTCAGATTGGTTGGCTCTGCCTCAACACCCCAAATCAAAGACTGATTCGATAGCATGGTCGGCGCAGGCCCATTGTCAACAAAGACTGAACTTGGCAAGGGCTGATCGTTATCTAACCATGTGAACACGCCATCAGCATTTGAATTGCCAATGATACCCATTGATAGTTGAATGAATGCTGGTGTGAGGATATTATCATCATCCTGAAAAGTACCTACAGCAGCGCCAGCGGTCACTGGCACAGGACGATCGACAAGGCCTTCTACCTGCTGATAGACACTATTTGTTTTGCCATTGCGATCTGCACCGAAACCTTGTTGTAGTATATTCTGGGTGCCATTAATCGTATCCTCAAATACCATTTGCATACCCAATACTTCAGTCGATGCCACTAGCCGCGGACTTAGGCCTGGTAAAGCAATATATGAGCTTATTCGACCTGCTTGCGCTGCTGCATAAAGTCCACCATCAGCAGCAGCTTCCACAGCATCTAACTGGGTATCAGAAGGAGGCTCACCTGCTAGCGCGCCACCTGAACCTTCCAGTAGTACCAGTCCTCGCAGCTTAGCGTAACCGGGCTCTTCAGCACCCATACCACTAAAATTAAAATCAGTCGCCGCATAACGTGCTACAAATCCCGTACCAGCAGAATGACCTGCTAAAAAGACGTTGCCACTACGCGCCGCTTCTCGTGCCAACTCGACCACCACATTAATATCTTGTGAATGAACTTGAGGCGTCCAATTCACCATAAAAGGAACGTCATTTTGCTCATAAAATTCAGCACGACGATTCAACTCAGGACTCAGATCTAGATCCAGCTCACCACCAAAAAGAGAGTCTAAAGCGATCTTAACATCTCTATTTTTTTCAGCAATATCCAGACCAGCTGTGTCCTCAAGTAATGTAGAGCGACGATCAAAACCCCATACCTCGACTGTCATTCCAGCAGCCTTCGCCTTTATCATAAGGTTTTCAGCCAGCCGGAAATAATTGTGCGCTGAGCCTAGTGTGCCGGGTACGGCAACTAGAATAGCGTCGGGCTGTTGATTGTCTTGATCAGCGAGTGCGTAACGAGTGTAGCGCGCTTGGTTGAGATCAGCGTTTGCACCTAAATGAGTGATGAGTTTGTGATTAGTGACGACTACGCCTGCCGTACCAGGGGTTTGTGCTGCTTTGGCAGGACTCGATACAGTTGTGGTCGATACACACATATCATTTACTTGAATAGCATTAAGTACCGAGGAACAAGGCTCAATTACCGAAGGTGTGCTAGTAATATTATTGTCATCATCAGAAAAACATCCTGTCAAAGCAATGCTAGCTGCAAAAATAGCAGCCGCATGAACGGCCATCGAAAGCTTATTCAGTCGCATTTAAATCTCCATTTCCGGCTAGACCGGCAACATTTCCGTATGTAGGATTTTTTATATCACATAATTATTACATTGTGTTAAATTTAAGTAATAAATAAAAAAATAACAGGTATAAAGAACGCTAGATTATGAGTCATAACTCACTGAATATTAAGTAATTTTACTCTTAAAACAGTAAAGCCATTTGCGCTAATTTTACAGCTAATGCCTGCTATCAAGTTTTATAAACAAACAATGACGTTTTAGTTATGCGCCCTGACGATGACAATCAAACTACATTTTTTTTGGCGATTTATGGCCTAAACTTTTTTAAATTCTATTTCCATGGCGCGCACAGCCCTGCGGATGGCACTCGACCAAAGCAGTATTTTGCTTATTCTCACTTATATAGTCAGAGCACTTTTAAACCGCTATGGTGTTACCCGTCCTAGATGTACTCAATGTACTATCTGCGGTCGGTCGCCTTGTAGTGATTCTAAAATTCCTTGACTATAGAATAATACGCCATAAAAAAGACAGCCTAGGCTGTCTTTTTTATGGCGTAATTTATTAGCGTAAGGCGAGGCGATATTGCCATCTCAAACTGAGTGAGAATAGCGAATATTTTAACGGTATTGAGCAAAAAAACCATTTGCCATTTGACCTGCCACATCCTCAGCCTATGTTTTGTCTGAAATAATGGCCGCTAAATATGGCTTACGCATTCAGGTATCAAAGAGGCGTACATTTAAATCAAAGGTGTGCTGATTTATTTTCACAGATAACATCCATGTAGATTTGAATAATACCTAACAAAAATCATCTTATAAAAACTGTTCGAATATACCATCAATATATCTGTCTACCGCTTCTGTATCATTACTTACTTGTGCATAAGTCCTCAAACCGATGAGTTGAATTTGGAAGTAGCGCGCCAGTTCGTTTGGATCTTTATCACTGCTTATTTCACAGTTATCGATGGCTTGCTCAAAGGCTCTAACAAAAGAGGTCTCCACACGTTCTAAAATGCTTGTCGCGTAAGCCAGTAACTCTGGGCTGTCGTTTTGTGTGAGCTCCGCGATGGTTTTGACCACCATGCACATGCCGCTGGGTGCAGTGCCTTTGCTACAGATAGTCACACTACGGACAAACCGCTTGAGGCCAGCTAGGACGGTTTTTTCTTGCGCAATGCCATTGGTAAGATTGACCGCCCCTTGCTCAGCATAGCGGTTTAAGGCTTCTTTAAACAAATTGTCCTTGTTACCAAAGGCGGCGTAAAGACTACCAGGGCGCATGTCCATGACCTCCTGTAAGTTTCTCATGGAGGTGGCGTGGTAGCCTTTTTCCCAATAAAGATTTTTGGCTTTTTCGATTACGTCATCACGATTAAACTTCGCTTGTTCACTCATCATGTTCACCTTAAAAGCTATTGTTTTATAAAACTGTTATCTTAAATTTTGGAAAACCAAGTATTATTGGTAGAGTTAATCTCAAACTACAAAAGCATAACCATTATAACGTGTTACTAGGATAACTGTTTCTTGCGTGCTGTGCCTATGTGCCTACGCCGACAGAGGCGATAAAAAATTATCCTAGCAGCACTGTATTGGTGCTAACCAGTTACTCCGGTTTTAGTGCCAACACTTTATCGATATCTGTCGCACTGTGACGGTTTTCCAGTTGTTCCCATGCTTCGCCCCACGTGCGGTTGACGATACGACCACGTTGTACTGCGGGACGCGCTAAGATAGCTTTTGCCCAACGCTGCACATGGGTGTAATCATCGACTTGCAAAAAGTCTTTTGCCTCATACTGATTGCCCAACACCAAGTTGCCATACCAAGGCCAAGTAGCAATATCGGTGATACTATACTCATCACCGGCAATAAATTCATTTTTTGCCAATTGCTTATCAAGCACGTCCAACTGGCGCTTGGTTTCCATGGTAAAGCGATTGATGGCATATTCAAATTTTTCGGGCGCATAAGCATAAAAATGCCCAAAACCGCCGCCCAAGTATGGGGCAGAACCATGTAACCAAAATAGCCAGTTAAAGACTTGGGTGCGTTTGCTGCCTGCTTTAGGTAGTAATGTATCAAACTTTTCAGCAAGGTAAAGCAAAATAGATGCCGACTCAAATACCATTTCAGTCTCTGAGACAGAGCGATCAACGAACGCTGGGATTTTTGAGTTGGGGTTGATATCGACAAAGCCTGATGAAAACTGATCGCCGTCGCCAATATTAATCATATGGGCGTCGTATTCTGCATCTTTGCCTAGCGCTAGTAGCTCCTCTAGCATGATGGTGACTTTTTGACCGTTGGGCGTGCCCATCGAATATAGCTGCAAATCATGCTTGCCGACTGGTAATTCTTTCTCATGGGTAGCACCGGAAACGGGGCGATTCACACTGGCCCATTTACCGCCACTCTCTGCATCATGCGTCCAGATTTTGGGAGGTACGTATTGGTTTTCCATTTTTATTATTCCTGTTTTTATATTCGAGGTTATTTAATATCTTTGGCGAAGTTTTGTGGATATAAGGCGCGTGCAGCTACGTCATCAAAATCTGATTTGAACTCAATGTCTTTGGCGATATTGCGAGCTTTATCAACCGCAGGACGAGTGTTTATACTAGCAAACCAACGTTTGAGATTCGGGTAATTGTCTAACCCTGCCTCGCCCAATACAAAGGCGGCCTTATCAACCCAGCCCCAAGCAGAGATATCCGCAATAGAGTAGGTGTCTCCAACCAAGTAGTCACGGCCTTCCATGTGCTTATCCAGCACTTCGTAATGACGCTCTGCTTCACGAAGGTAACGATTGATCGCATAAGGGTTTTTTTCAGGCGCTTTATGTCTGAAGTGTACTGATTGACCAGAAAATGGACCTAGGCCTGTCGCGACAAACATTAGCCATGACAGCATCTCGCCTCGGTCTTCTGGTTTTCCAGCAAGCTTGCCTGTTTTTTCAGCTAAGTACATCAAAATAGCTGTTGAATCAAAAACTCGGTGGCCATCGTCTTCGATAGCGGGCGCTTTACCGTTTGGATTAATCGCGCGATACTCAGGCGTGTGTTGCTCACCTTTCAAAGTATCTACCGGCATCAGCTCGTAAGCGAGGCCTGTCTCCATAAGATACAAAGCCACTTTCATTGGATTAGGCGTTTGGTGAAAATAAAATTTAATCATAATACTATCCTTAAAGGGTGAAAAGAATTTAGATGTCCGTCGCGTAGCTACAATAAACATAAATGAACGACCGTTCAAGTGTATTTTGACCAATTATTTGTTTTATTAAGGTCAACTGTAGCGATAATTTTTATTAAACAGACTTTTGTGGTCGTAATAATAAGGCGAGTCCAATCGCGACAAAAGCGGCAATGCCAGACATCATATAACTGATACTAAAGTCACCGGTAAGCTCTGCGAGATAACCTGCTGCCACTGGTCCGAGCGCCTGCCCACCCGAAAAAGCAAAAGTCAGCGCTGCAAGAGCACTTGCTGCCGCCGCAGGTCCGAAATAATCGCCAGCGGAGGCTGCCATAATGACAGGCACGCTCCAGACCACCAAGCCAAACAGAATGATGGACATATACAGTCCTAAAGTCCAATCGGTCAATCCGACCAGCAGATAAGCGATGGCCAGAAAGAAAAAAGCCAGAGCGAGCCCAAGACGTCTGCCAATGTGGTCAGAAATCCAGCCAAAGAGCATACCTGAAAAGACACTAAGCAGCCCAATCCATGCCCAGATACCACCTGCAGTCGCTTCGCTCAGTTGATATGAGCCAACCATGCTAGTCACGATAAAAGTCACGTAGACCATATAAGTGGCGCCATAAATAGCAAATATAATGCCCAAATGCACAAGCAGCTTGATATTGCTACGCTCTAGTTTTTTCTTATTCTTTACAGGCAAGGTTGGGGTGCGCCCAAAGGGACTTTGATTGACATCGTTTGGGTGGTTGCGAATCAAAGTGAAAGTAAGGCAAGCCACCACAACATTGATAACCGCAAAAATTAGCCAGCCTGTCTGCCAAGACAGTAGTGTGGAAACAGGCAGGAGTTTTGGGACGACAAAGCCAGACAAAATAATGCCAAACCCAGGACCAGCCATGACCAGTCCTAAAGCGAGACCACGGTGCGAAGGAAAAAACCAATGCGACATGACGCTCATCATAGGTAAAACCACGCCGCCACTACCAATACCAGTGAGCACATAAAGTGTGCATAGTAGAGGAAAGCTTGTGGTAAAAGCCATACCAAGCATGGAGGCAGCAATTAAGAGAAGGCTGGCCGTCCCAGTAGCTCGAGTACCAAATCGAGGTAGGATGAGCGGACTTAAAATAACGGCGACGAGATAGCCTATCAGGTTAGTAAACCCCAATATGCCGCTTTGAGTGTAGTTTAATTCCAAAGAAGCCGACATAGATGGCAACAGCATTCCAAAGGCAAATCGTCCTAAGCCAAGTCCGCAAAACATTGCCACAGCGCCTGTGGCAGCTACTATCCAAGCATAGTGTAATCCACCTAGTCTAAGGGGAGGCGTGCGACCTTGGTCTTCTTGTTGAATGATCCCATCATGCATTGTGATTCTCCGATAAGTGGAGAAGAGCAAATTTTTCGATCACAGTGCTCATGTTAGATAGATCGAATAAAGCGGTTATCTGGCTTAAAGTATTACCCATTTTACACACATCCTTTTGTGTTTAGGTCTCGTAGAATTTCCAAGCGACTGTGGCATGATCGTGATATAAGCAGCTTTTTCTGCTTCCTTAGCGACGGATATCGACTAGATCTCTCTAATCATCATCATGCACAATACAAATGAGTATAACTTTGCCTGAACGTTCGTTCAATAGGGTTTTACATAAGAAGCTAAATACTTCATGAATGACATAAAAAAATGCCAGAACATTTGAGGGACTGGCATTTTGATTACTACTTCTACGGTACAGTCTTCATACGGATGTCTTTCTACTATTACAGTAGTATTTTTCTTTGACATATAGATCTCTCAGTTGCTTGTTCGCGTTCAAATTTTCAAGGCAACCGTAAGTATTAATAAATCAGTGGTTGATCATTGAAGTTTTTAATCATTTCCTGCTGATACATTCATCCCAATATGGCGGTGTACCATAATAGTCTGCCATAAAATCAATAAAGCACCTGATCTTGTGAGGTAGCAGTTTTCTATGGGCATAGATGGCATATAACCCGATAGGGGTCGGTTCATATTCAGGTAGCACTATGACTAGCTTGCCAGCATTTAATGCTTTGCTAGCAATAAAGGTCGGTTGCAATACCAATCCAGCGCCTTCGATGGCTGCCTCTACCAATACGTCGCCATTGTTACTCCGAAAAACACTACTTTCCTTGAGTTGTTTGGCTTTTAGGTATTTGAAAACTTGTCCCTTAGTGTCTATATTCATATAGCTATAATGCAAATAGCGATGCGCTTCTAAATCCTCAAGTCGTTTAGGTGTACCGTGAATATTAAGATAGTCGGGTGATGCACATAAAACCACACGAATAGGTGCGATTTTTTTAGCAATAAGTGATGAGCTTTCAAGCTGTCCAATACGCAGTGCAACATCAAACCCTTCTTCAACAATATCGACTTTTCGGTCGCTTAGCTGTAGATCAACAGTGACTGAAGGGTAACGTGTTTGAAAGTCAGTGACCAATTTTGCCATATGCTTTAAGGCGAACGAGACGGGCGCACTGATTCGTAAGATACCTTTAGGGAGCTGCTGTAAACCGCCCAATTGCGCCTCCATTTCATCAATACTCAATAAAATCTGCTGCGCATGGATAAAATACTGGCTGCCAGCTTCAGTCACGCTTACTTTACGAGTCGTACGATTGAGCAGGCGAGTATGTAGCTGCTCCTCTAGTTTTGCAATATATTTGCTGACCAGTTGTGGTGAGAGCTGTGTAGTAGTTGCCGCCTTACTAAAGCTGCCCTCGTTCACCACCGCTACAAAGGTACGCATCGCATCGATTCTGTCCATATTACTTCCTACTACCAGTTAGTCATCGAAGAAATTATAAATGTTTTGTTGTTAATCATTCAATATTATCTATCTTACTCTTTTAATTTATTGATAGTAAAGTGTGTTCATTCCAATAGATCGAATAACTTTAAATAATAAACATGATGGAGTAATCATTAGTGAAAACGTCAATACTACATAAGGCTTTACTATCAAATGCTGGTGCAGCTGCTCTAATACTACGTGTACCAATAGGTTTGATTTTGGCCGCCCATGGCGCGCAAAAGCTATTTGGTTGGTTCGGTGGCAATGGGCTAGCAGGCACTGCGCAATGGCTGAGTAGCATGGGTATGGAGCCTGGTTTGCTAATGGCGATATTGGCAGGCGGCGCTGAGTTCTTTGGTGGTCTTGCATTAGTCTTGGGCTTACTCACACGACCTGCCGCACTGGTTGCTGCATTTACGATGTTAGTTGCGATCTTCTCTGTACATATCAGTAATGGTTTATTTGCCGCTGATGGTGGTTACGAATACGCCTTAGTCTTGATGGTCGCTTTGCTTGCTTTAGCCGTACAAGGTGGCGGTTCTCTTAGTATGGATAAAGCGTTATCAGAGAAAATAGGGTCGGTTAAATAACGATCGAAGATAAAACCTGCAAAAAATTGTGCTTTTTGAATCTCAATGTTGACACGTACCAGCGCTTTATTTGTCATTGAAATAAAGAGCAATGGGGTAATAGCTGATGGGTAATCAATCATAGCCAAGCAGCCCGTATTGTTTAATAGATAAAAAGGCTATCATAGGCCTCTTTAAATATTTGGGAATCAACGATGAAAAACATTTTTATTATTGGGTTAGCCACTATAGCCCTAGCAGGATGTAGTTTATTAAAGAGCGAAGCTATATCTGCTCCTCAAGTAAAAAATGAAGTGGCGACATCGGGACAGATAGAAACAGTAATCGGTTTGCCTATTCGGCCAGGAAATGTCATGGCTACTAGCGATGGTCGGGTGTTTTCTACCGTGCATCCGAACGATGGTGAACAGGGGGTGCAGTTATTTGAAGTGACTGGTGCCAACAGTTATAAGCCTTGGCCTTCAAATAAGTTTCAATCACCTAAAGGTCAGTACAGTGAAGCGACCATTGATACGCCACTAGGTATCACCAAAGATGATGCAGGTGGATTATGGATTGTTGATATGGGTCAGCACGTCGGTAAAACTCGTGTTTGGGGCTTTGATATTAAAACCGGTGCATTAATTAGCAAAATCGATATACCTACAGACATCGCACCAAAGAATAGCTTTGTGCAAGATTTAGTGGTTGATAGAAAGAACGGATGGATTTATTTGGCTGATATTCCCAATCCAGCTATTATTGCCATTGATATGAATACCAATGAAATACGTCGTTTTGGCAATCACGTCGCTTTACAACCCGAAGCTGACGCAAAAATGGTGATCAATGGCGTGGATATCATGCTAGGTGGGAAGCCGACAAATAATGGTATCAATCCGATCACGATGTCCGCCGATAATAATACGATTTATTTTGGCGCGATGAATGGTAAGTCTTGGTATAGCTTAGACGCGACCTTATTTAGAGCGAATGCCAGCGATGAACAGATTAGCAATAGCATTGTCCGTGTTGGTGACAAGCCCGTATCTGACGGTGCGACTACAGACAGTCACGGAAACCACTACTTTACCAACTTAAACGATAATGGCGTAGATGTGCTTGATAATAAAGGACAGCTAACATCGTTGGTAAGAGATAGTCGATTCGATTGGCCTGACAATGTGTCTTTAGATGCAAATGGATGGTTATATGTTGCAGTCAATCAATTACATAAAACACCACAGTTCACTGGCACTGTCGATCAAGGTCAGCCACCTTATTATATCTACAGAGTGTGGGTAGGTCGTTAATGTAGATACAGGTTATCTTGTTTAGGGAGTGTCTTCAATCTGAACGAAAGCGACTAAATGGGCTAAAAATGGCTAAATCTTGCCAAACTGCATCAAATAGCAGGTCAATATCCCAATATTATCTGCACTATTTTTCTTGCTTGGCTGCAATTTATCTCATTTTTATCACCATTTTCAAAATGAAGACACACCCTAGTAAACTAAATCATTTATTTTTGATGGAATATCAAAAACTATGCTGCGGAGAGAAAAGAAAGCTATTGCTGATAAGCCAGCTTGCAGAGCAAGGCAAACTGGTGAGTAAAAGCCGAATTTATAATCTATTTGTCATTTTAAAAAATCAGGATTCATAAAGGCAGGGTTTGGATAAGTATAAAATCCTTCGCCAGTCGCAGCACCCAGTTTGTTTTGATCGATCAACTAATCTTTTAGATACTTAGCGGCCTTGAATCTGACTGGGTTTTGAGTCGTTTCAGCGGCTAGTTTAGTGATGTTGTAGGCCGTATTGATACCTATGGTATCCAATATGCCAAATGGCCCTACAGGCGCGCCAGTCACTATCATCCACGTCTTATCTATTGTATGCGGATCGGCAACTTCTTTGGCTAGTAATTGCAGGCCTGCGTCTATGAAAGGCGCTAATAAACTGTTCATTATATAGCCGGGTTGCTCCTTATCCAGCGGTAGTGCCACCATGCCAATGGCGGTAGCAAAAGCAACAACATCATCAAATACTTTAGGATCTGTGCCAGGATGTCCCATGATTTCAGCGACATTATGCATCCAAATTTTATTGGCAAAATGTAGGGCTAAAAACTGAGCAGGTCGTCCCGTTGATGCTGCAAACTGGCTAGGGAGTAAGGTTGAGGTATTGGTAGCAAATATCGTTTTCTCTGGCGCTAGTTTGGCAAGTTTTTCATAGAATTCGATTTTAATTTTAGGGATTTCGGGAATGGCTTCAATCATTAGATCGGCATCTTTGACCGCTTCTGCTAGGTCTGAGGTATAGCTCAGATTTTCAAAGGTCTTGTCCAACTGCTCTTGCGTTGCTCCCAAATCTTTTCGAAATGCCTTGCTCATCAATGGAAACTTTGACTTTGCTTTTTCCAAAACCTCATCATTAATGTCATAGACACTGACATTAAAGCCATGGAATGCGGCTTGAAAAGCAATTTGATAGCCTAGGATGCCGCTTCCAGCGACCGTTACATTTTTATACGTCATTGTATTCATTTCCTAAAAGTAGTGGATATAAGTCGCTAGATAAATCTCTAAAACTTATAGACCTATTATTAAGTCAATTTACTTTATTATTCAACCTTCATTTCTATAAAAATATTAGGGTCGGTCCTCAATTAGTTGACCATTACATCTTGGTGATGGTTGAGTTTATTTATGATAAGTAATTCTTTCCGGTAATATTTGATAATAATCAAATTTAGCAGGTGCTACACTTAGATAGCTCTTTACTATGAACTGGAGAAACTCATTGCGCGCTATTCCTTATAAATCTATTGTTAGCGCACTATTACTCATAGCTGTCGCAGGTTTCTTAGTGTTTCGCTGGTGGCAAGGACCGCTGTTACCAAGCTATAAGTTATCTTCTATGCCTTTGGTACAGACGGTAGTAGCGACTGGACGTATCGTTGCAGTCTCACGTACTGAGATTGGTAGTGAAGTGGCTGGTGTGGTATTAGAACGACTGGTACAGGAAGGTCAGCAAGTAGCAGCTGGTGATTTATTGCTAGTTCTTAGCGCCGATGAAATTACCGCTCAAGTGCGTCAAGCAGAAGCAGAACTGGCAGAGCTGGTCAGTAGTAACCGTCCACAGGCAGCAGTGGATTTGGCCAATGCCGAAGTCGCATTGGCGCAAGCTAGCCGTAATGTCGAGCGGAGGCGTGAGTTAGCAGCCATCTCGGCCATTTCTGATGAAGAAATGGAGCAGGCAATCCAAGTGCAAAAACAAGCCCGTAATGACCTTGAAAACGCCCGCCTCAAAGCAAAGGCATTATCCACTGGTGGTGTAGAGGAGGACTTATTACGTGCCCGTATCGCAGCATTGCAGGCGCAGCTCAATAAAACGCAAGTACGTAGCAAAGTATCCGGCACTATCTTGACTCGTAATGTTGAGATAGGGGAGTTAGTACAGCCGGGTCAGAGCTTATTCACTATCGCTCTCGATGGTAATACTGAGATACGAGTACCGCTTGATGAGCGTAATTTATCAAGCCTAGAAGTTGAGCAACAAGCGGTCGCTATTGCTGATGCTTATCCTGATAAGCCATTCCCAGTACATATCAGCTTTATTGCGCCAAGCATAGATCCACAGCGTGGTACGGTAGAAGTGAGATTGGCTGTCGATCCTATACCTGAGTTTTTGCGTCAAGATATGACGGTATCAGTAAATATCGAAACGGATCGACGTGCAAAAGCGGTGGTGGTTCCTAATGATGCGTTAGCCAATGTCAAAAAAGACAATGCTGACGTTCTGCTATCACGCAATGGTCAAGTACAACGCCAGCAAGTGAGATTAGGATTGCGTGGGTTGTCAGCATCAGAGGTGCTCTCAGGTTTAAGCGCAGGCGATGAGATCTTGGTTGATGCCACTGCCTCACTAGCTGATGGCGCACGAGTTAGAACCGTTCAGCAAGCAGCCCCTTTTGCTAATACTGATGCTGACAAGATAACGACGGCAAATGATAAGAGCCAATCAGTGGAGACAGTCAATTGACGGCTTTTTTTGGTAGATTTTGGATTGATGCAAACATTGCCATCAGTTTTTTGCGCGAGGGACGAATACAGTCACTGATGATTACGTTGGGAGTGGCAATAGGTGTTGCGGTTATTATATTTATCACCGCATTGATTCAAGGATTGCAGACCAACCTTATTGATAGCACCCTTGGTAGTCAGGCACATATTCGCTTAGTATCGCCAGATGAAGTCAACCTAATAGCGCCGCCTGTTGATGATACGCTACAACTGATACAAGAGGACAAGCGTCCGCAGCGCCTGCGTTCAATCAATAATTGGCAGCAAATCACTGATACTTTAGATCAGCTGCCTCTCTTAACAGCAGTGTCACCAAACGTATCTGGGCCTGGTTTCGTACGGCGTGGTGAGGCATTAGAGTCAGTGATACTAGTCGGTACTGATCTGGAGCGCTATCAAAAAATCATACCACTCAGTGAGTATTTAATCAGTGGCGAGCTACGAGTGAGCGCAGATAATGTATTGATTGGCAGTGAGTTGGCTAAAAACTTGGGTGTAGAAGTCGGTAGCAAACTGCGCTTAGATAGCGGTCAAGATGATAGTAGTCGCGATAATAATTTCAATAACAACAGCGCTGTAGTTAATATCGCTGGTATATTCGAGCTTGGCGTACGAGAGCTCGATGCACGCTACGTTTATCTAGACCTAAAACAAGCGCAGTCCTTACTAAACTTGCCGGGTGGTATCACCGTTATTGATTTGACTGTTGAAGACATCTTTGAAGCAGAGGAGATCGCTGCGCAAGTTGGACGTTTGACCTCGCTGCAAGCAGAAAGCTGGATAAAGACCAATGCCCAACTGCTGAGTGGTCTCACTGCTCAAAGCCTATCTAGCAACATGATCGTAGGTTTTGTAGCGATCTCAGTGGCTTTTGGCATTGCCAGTGTGTTGTCGGTCAGTGTGGTTCAGCGTACGCGAGAAATTGGTATTCTACGAGCAATGGGTGCAACCCGACAGCAAATTTTGCGAATATTCTTGATTCAAGGGGCTGTATTTGGTTTGTTAGGCTCGATTGTCGGTAGTGGCGTCAGCTATGTATTGGTATGGTCTTTTAATACCTTTGGACCCAATATATTTACGATCCCAATATCGATAAACTTGATCTTAGTGACTATGTCGTTAGCAACGCTAACCGGTATTATAGCCGCCGCTATTCCAGCGCGGCGAGCAGCGGCACTTGATCCCGTGGTGGCTATTCGCTATGTCTAACAATGATTCCACAGACACTCTTAACAGCCGTTCTACTAATTTTCTTAATAAGACGTCAACCCTTATGTCCAGACAATCTCACGAAGTCTTGCGTTTAGAGGCGCTCAAAAAGTCTTATAACATCGGTCAGCCTAATGAGATTGAGGTGCTTCACGGTATTGACTTAACTATTGGTACTGATGATTTTGCAGCCCTGATTGGTCCTTCAGGCTCAGGTAAAAGTACTTTATTAAATGTGCTAGGGCTATTGGATCAGCCAACTAGCGGTGAGCTGTATCTGTTGGGTCAAGCAACCAGTGCTATGAATGATGCTGGTCGCACCGCTTTGCGCGGCAGTAGTATCGGCTTCGTGTTTCAGTTTCATCATTTAATTCAAGCTTTCAGTGCCTTAGATAATATCTTGATGCCTCTAACGCTAACACAGGGTCGTCCAGATAAATTCGCTATTCAAAAAGCGCGCGAGCTGCTAGCAGCGGTTGGTCTAGAACGCTTTGCTGACAGCAAACCTAACGAGCTCTCAGGTGGACAGCAACAGCGTATCGCCATTGCTAGAGCGCTTATAACTGAGCCTGCATTATTATTAGCCGATGAGCCTACGGGTAATCTGGATACCGTTACGGCCGGAGAAGTGTTCGAGCTTTTCCGAAAAGTCCATCAGGAACGTGATTGCGCAGTATTGCTGGTTACTCATGATCCGCGCTTGTCAGCATCCTGTGATCGAACGATTAACTTGGTTGATGGTCGTATTGATAGTGATACGTTGAATAATTAAAAAATGTAGGGTCTGTTCCACATTTGAATGTTCAACAGACCCTAATATTAGCGGCGTGCTTGATTAGATAAGTAACCGCTCATCATTACAATTCTTAATAAGAAAATTCAACCAATTTTATCCTACCATCATAGAGGAAGTTTTTATGAAACTACAATACGCAAATCTCCCAAGTTAATGTCTATAGATTTGAAAGCATAGGTCAATGTTATCGAAGATTATTATGATAGATTATTAGCATTGATAAGCGATGATTAATAAAGCTGCTAATATTCTGCCAAAACTAACTCAACAGCACACCGCATAAACCGACAACAGCTATAACACGTTGAATAATCAAGCTGTCTTGCAGGTGAGTGTTTAGATAGGTAGCAACCCCTTTGCCGACAGTATATAGACTTAGCATGGCAACAATCATACCGATAAAGAAGCCAGCAGTATTACTGTTGGCAGGAACTTCAATGGCATGTGCCGCACCATGGAACATAGCGAGTGCACCAAAGCCAACGATGGCTAAGTTATGCCATGTGTTTACTGATGCTTCGTCGCTTTGATTCGGTGCATGGTTAAAGTAGCGGCTCATAAGTGCTAGGGTTAATAAGACGATAGACAGTAGGATACCGAATTCAATAAACGTGCGGTTAAGGCTCACACTTAAACTCAACGCAAACCCTGCTACCAAACCAATGGCTAATGAGGTAAAGCCTTTTTTGAAGCTGTGCATTTGGGTAAATAGCAAGCCCATGCCCAGTGCTAGCATCAGATGGTCGAACCCAGTCAAAGGGTGCAACATACCAGACAACATTGAGTTGCTAAACGAGCCCTCTGCTACTATCAAGCCATGGCCTGGGTGAGCAAATGCCAGTGTCGGTAGCGTTGCCAACCATGTTAGCAGTGCTAAGCCACTGACCATTGCCGTTTTGTTAGTCAGGTTTTTACGTGTCATGGATTGTGAGGTTTTTATGGTCATGATAAATCCTTAATGTGTAAGCTAATCGATATGATCACTGTCTGATAATCTGCTTATCATTCAGTAGTTTGCAGAACCTCTATTTATGCCATAGCATGTGGCATTACAGGCATGGTCTTACGCTATGTTTATCATGCCTTTATCAAGGATAAAAGCAACGATGTCATCAACGCCTTCACCCGTTTTCATGTTGCTAAAAACCACAGGCTTATCGCCGCGCATTTTTTTGGCATCACGTGCCATCACCTCAAGTGACGCGCCTACGTAAGGGGCAAGGTCGGTTTTATTGATAATGAGCAAGTCCGATTTCATGATACCAGGGCCGCCTTTACGAGGGATTTTATCGCCTGCCGAGACATCAATGACATATAGCGTCAAGTCGGACAATTCAGGGCTAAAAGTTGCTGCCAAATTATCGCCACCAGACTCGATGATAATAAGCTCAAGACCTGCAAACTGCTGCTGTAATTCGGCGATGGCAGATAGGTTAATCGAGGCATCTTCACGGATGGCAGTATGCGGGCAGCCGCCCGTTTCGACACCGCGAATGCGCTCAGCTGGCATGGCCTCATGACGCGTTAAAAATTCAGAGTCTTCTTTGGTATATATATCATTGGTCACTACTGCCATATTGACGTTATCGCGTAGGCGTTGACACAATCTCAGCGTTAATGCCGTTTTTCCTGAGCCTACAGGGCCACCAATACCTAAGCGTAGAGGAGAGAGCGTCGTGTCTGAATGTTTGTTTTCGACTTTGGGTGTCAGTGCCATAAATAAAGTTCCTCAATAAGTGTTTGGGTTATCAGCGATTAAGAGCGAAATAGGCGGCTATATTGCCTTTCATGCTGGCAAGACAGGAGCGCTAAATTTGGTAGGTTAGCGGATATTTGTAACTGTTTATAAAGTAGATTTAGCCTTGATATCGCTATGTCAGAGCTATCTGCCATTAACGGCAGCCTTTGAGCGTACAAAAAGCTTTGCTCGACGCGAGCAGCCAGTGGCTGTACTTGTTGGCTTAGTAGCTGTTGCAGCTGCCAAATGATTCGCTGTCCTGCCATTTGTCCAAGCGGTACAGTCTTGACCGCAGCCAGCACCATATTTTCGATTTGACCAAAGGCGTAAGTGGTCATGGCTTGTACAGGGTTAAATTGCCAGTGCGAGCTAATATGGGCAAATAGTGGCAAAAACCCATGGGCGAGTAAGCTATCAGGTACATTGAGCTCAAGGACATTATCAAGCCATGCGGATAAAGACAGAGCCAATTGACTTGACTCATAGACGAATTCTTTGGTTTCGCGGCTAGCGTGGTAATCTGCACCTAAAGCATCAGCAAGTGCGACGTCCTCAATCATAAGGGCTTCAATAATGAGCGCTAGTAGCGGTAGCTCATAACGACATAATGCCAGCTCTAGATAATCACTCATAAAATCCATGCTACTGCTTTCATCATGAATAAGCCCTGACTCAATAGCAGGTTCTATGCCTTGCGAGTAGGTATAACTGCCAATAGGTAAGTTGCTTGACGCCAGCATGAGCAAACGTCCGGTCACATCTGCATGATTCAAATAATTCATACCTTGTGGTGTACTAGCAGGATGCTGGGAGTGCGTGGCATGATTAGTCATGAGAGTTGCCGTGGGTGTGTGAATGGTCATGGTTTTGATTGTGATGACTATGATTATGACCATGGGAGTGAGAGAGTCCGCCTTGATTGCCTTTATAGGCACCCGTCTCTGGCTCAAATGGCGCTTGTACGGTTTGGGTATGTAGGCCAAGTTGATGTAACATCGCTTCTAAAACATGGTCAGGCTCAAAGTAGAGGGCAGTAGGGGTCAGCATTAAAGGCACATGGCGGTTGCCTAAATGGTAAGCGCCTTTCATAAGGTCAAAATCATTATCGGCAGTCACTTCGATTAAAGCTTGCTTGGCAGCCATAATCTGTATTAAATTACCTTGATAGTCTGCTAGCACACTGCCATTCTTAATGGTTTCCGTACGTGGCAAATCAACACCAATGGATTCTTGATGCTGGGTTTCTGCTTTAAAACGGCTACGCTGACGGGTATCGAAATCTAAATATAAAAAGTTTTCTGCCTGTTTTTGCCTATCAATAATCGCCTGTTGTTCAGAGTTGAGGGTTGATGGATCAAGGCGTTGCGTATAAATGTTCATAATTATATTTATAGTCCGTTAAAGTAGATTATTCACAGCTGATGGGGAATTATCAGCACGACAATAAAAAGCAGCTAGAATAAAAAATAGCGCTGTGCCATTGGCAGATGCTCGGCAGGCTCACAGGTCAGTAGTTCGCCATCGGCATACACTTCATAAGTCTCAGGATTGACCTCCATCTGAGGACAGTAGCTGTTAAACTTCATGTCTTGTTTGCGTACCTTGCGAATGTTGTGTACCGCTTTGATGACCTTTTCTAACCCTAATTGCCTATCAACACCCTTATCAATAGCCGCACTTGACATAAAGGTGATGCAAGTCTGCGCTACTGTCTTGGGGAAGCTGCCAAACATGCTGCGATAGTGCACAGGCTGCGGGGTAGAGATAGAAGCATTGGGGTCACCCA
Source organism: Psychrobacter glaciei (assembly GCF_014652895.1). Classification (GTDB taxonomy): domain Bacteria; phylum Pseudomonadota; class Gammaproteobacteria; order Pseudomonadales; family Moraxellaceae; genus Psychrobacter; species Psychrobacter glaciei. The sequence continues at coordinate 1,126,070 of NZ_BMZR01000001.1, read as the reverse complement.
TAGGTGCCGCTGCAATCAAACCGCCTTTTATAATTAAATCAGGCTTGACACCAAAAAATGCAGGCGACCACAACACTAAATCTGCCCATTTTCCCAACTCCAGTGATCCTACTTCATCACTAATGCCATGGGTAATGGCAGGATTGATGGTGTATTTTGCGAGGTAGCGTTTGATACGAAAGTTGTCATTGCCGCTATCAGAATCCGTAGGACTTAGCATGATATTGTCTAAGGACTGCTCGGTTTTAGCTGATTGATCAGGAGCAAGGTGACCACGCTGGGCTTTCATCTTATCAGCCGTTTGCCATGTGCGAATAATGACTTCTCCCACGCGTCCCATGGCTTGCGAATCACTACTCATCATGGAGATGGCGCCCATATCTTGTAAAATATCTTCAGCGGCAATGGTTTCTTTACGAATACGGCTTTCTGCAAAAGCGACATCTTCGGCAATGGCTGGGCTTAAGTGGTGACAAACCATGAGCATGTCGAGATGCTCGTCAATGGTATTGATGGTGAAAGGGCGTGTAGGGTTGGTTGATGAGGGTAAAACATTGGTTTCGCCAATAGCTTTTAAGATATCTGGAGCATGACCGCCGCCAGCGCCTTCGGTATGGAAAGTGTGGATACAACGGTCTTTAAACGCGCCAAGAGTGCTATCTAAATAGCCACTTTCATTTAACGTATCAGTATGAATAGCCACTTGCACATCATATTCTTCAGCCACGCTAAGGCAGTTATCAATGGCTTTGGGCGTGGAGCCCCAGTCTTCATGAAGCTTAAGCCCGATAGCACCCGCTTCAATCTGCTCAACAATGGGGGCAGGTAGACTAACATTGCCTTTACCCAAGAATCCGATATTCATCGGAATAGCATCAGTGGCTTTTAGCATGCTGTGGATATGATAGGCACCAGGCGTACAAGTAGTGGCAAGAGTGCCTTCAGCAGGCCCCGTGCCACCGCCTAACATTGTGGTTACACCAGACATCAATGCCGTCTCACATTGCTGCGGTGCAATGAAATGAATATGACTATCGATACCGCCAGCAGTCAAGATTTTACCTTCTCCTGCGATAATTTCGGTAGCAGCGCCAATAGGTAACGTCACGTTAGGCTGAATATCAGGGTTGCCAGCTTTACCGATGCCACTGATACAACCCTCTTTGATAGCGATATCTGCCTTATAGATACCGCTGTAGTCCACAATCAGAGCATTGGTAATAATAGTATCGGCAACTTGCTCACCCAGCAGCTGTGACTGACCCATGCCATCGCGGATAACCTTGCCGCCGCCAAATTTAACCTCTTCACCAATGCTAACACTATCAATATCAGGCTGGTGATCAATATGACTGGTCAAATCATACTCAACCTCAAGCCATAAATTTGTATCTGCCAAGCGTACTTTGTCCCCTGTGGTAGGGCCAAAATGTTCGGCATAGATACGTCGGTCAATGCGTTTTTTCGAGGTATTCTGAGAGGTTTTAGGGTCTACAACGCCCATGACTTTGCCCGCAAAACCATAGATATGCTGTCTACCTGAGATGGCAACCAGCTCCACTTCGCGCGTTTGTCCCGGCTCAAAGCGTACCGCAGTGCCAGATAGGATATTGAGTCGATAGCCAAGCGTCGACTCTCGATCAAAGCTCAGTGCTGCATTGACTTCATAGAAGTGATAATGAGAACCGATTTGAATAGGGCGGTCGCCTGTATTGATTACTGCTATGGTTTGAACGCAGCGACCAGCATTCAATGCCATATCGCCTGCTTTAATCTTATATTCGCCTGCTTTCATCGTCATTTTTATTATCCTTAATCGTCTTATCGCATTAGCTACAATTTAATTTTAAAGCGTTTTTCGTTTTATACCATTTTACTAGTAGGTTACATCGTTTCTTAGTGCGATTTATTACTAGAGCAGAGACATCGCCATACACAAGCAAGTTATACGATGGGGTTATGTACCGTCACCAGCTTAGTGCCATCGGGGAAAGTGGCTTCAACTTGGACATCATGTATCATCTCTGCGATGCCTTCCATGACGTCATCGGCAGAGAGATAAGTGGCTCCTTCACTCATCAGTTGCGCCACGGTTTTGCCATCACGCGCGCCTTCCATCAGTAGCATGCTGATATAAGCGATAGACTCAGGATAATTAAGCTTGACGCCACGATTTTTACGACGTTCCGCCACCATACCGGCTGTAAATAGTAAGAGTTTATCTTTCTCTGTAGGATTTAATTGCATAAAGCTTCCTTAATAATTATTGTGCTTTAAAGGCTATTAACCGTTTTTAATCTTCATAAAGTAAATGTACTAAGTTAAATGTACTAAGTAGAGTCATTCTGGTTTGGTTCAGCATTGTTCAGGGATGAGATTAAGTGGGAGCACATGATACTAAGTGTCCCAAATTCTCGGTCGATGAGGCTCAAGCGCATACCATTTAGACCTGATAAGCTCGCGAATTTGGTAAAAAGCTTCAAAGCAGGCACGCACATCTGCCCCTAAATAACGGCAATTAATACCTTGAAAATTATGAGTACAATAAATAGGTAGTGACTGCGTATCAATGAGCTGGCGTATCTCGGTAATAGTGGCATCTAAATACTGACCAAGCTTGAGCGGATTATTCTGTAGTTCTGGCGCAATGACCTCTATACTAGGTATTGCCCAAAAAGAGCCATGCACATGTTGATTGTTCAGTCCTAACGGTGATGTAAACCAGCGCGTATTGGCTTGCTGGGAGGTGCACTCACTGACCAATAAATTACTCTCACGCCATATCTCTAAGCGGTTGGCATAATGACCATTAGCAAAAGTCTCTTGATACGCTTGACGTCCGAACACCGCAATATCCCAAGTCAGCAAACTTGCCGTTTTAGCCAAATAAAAGCGGTTATTGGCAGTAGAGATAGAATGATCGTAATAAATGCTTTCTTGTGGTAGCCATTCAAGGACAGCATAATCATCTAGGCGGGCGTCGATATGTTGTTCTGCGCTGACGGTATTGTTGAAAGTATTGTCGATAATATGGGAACAGGAGTTATCATAAAGGGGATGGTCGGAGTCGTTGCTGTTTGTCGCTTGAGTACCGTTGGTAAATTTTGATGAGTCGCTAGGTTTAGAGGATCGCAATGACTTGCGTTGTCCGTACCATTTTCCGGCTCCAGGGGTGGTAATCACCGCGTGACTGTTAGATTGTAGATTAAATGCTAACGTCAAGCGGTCATCATCGGCAATACCAGCAGGAGGATACAAAACATAAATATGGCAAATCCCTGTTTGACTGTTATCAGTACTGTCAGGCTCAGGATAAAGCGCGCGCTGCACCATGAGTGCGCCAGTGTGGGCACGATGACACAGCCGAGTTTTAGCAGTATTAGAGGCGCAGTCGAAATGGAGCTGTAGTGAGGATTGCCAAGTCAAAATTGTGTTTCCTTTTAGAAAGTGTCCTTTTAGATTGCCACCAATTCTTGAATATTATTTTTTGCCATGTCACATCCAGATCCATGAGCAACGACTTGTCCACGAGAGAGCACGGTATAGTTATCGGCAAGTTCTTCTGCAAACTCATAAAATTGCTCGACCAAAATGATGGCCATATCGCCTTTATCAGCAAGACTACGAATGACTCTACCGATGTCTTTAATAATTGACGGCTGAATGCCTTCGGTAGGCTCATCGAGTACCAGCACTTGAGGTTCAGAAGCAAGCGCACGCGCAATAGCTAACTGCTGCTGTTGACCGCCTGATAGATCGCCGCCGCGACGATGTTTCATCTCATCAAGTACGGGAAATATATCATATAAGTGTTTGGGTACTTTACTTGCTTTTCGTTGAGAGAATTTTGCCATACCAATTAGAATGTTTTCTTCAACGGTCAAGGTGGAAAAGATATCGCGTCCTTGCGGTACATAAGCGAGTCCTGCGCGTACACGCTGCTCGGGCGTCATCTTACTAATATCTTTACCGTTTAATAAAATTTCACCTGATTTGATCGGTAGGATACCCATCAAGCATTTAAGCAAGGTGGTTTTACCGACGCCATTACGACCCAGTACCACGCTACATTCTCCTACAGGGGCGGCGAGGGTGACATCACGTAAGATGTGACTGCCACCGTAATATTGATTTATGGCATTGACTTCTAACATATAAATACCTTTATTCTTTTTTAAACCAAGTATAAGAGCTACTATTTATTATCGACCTGAATGTATCATCGACCTAAATAGGTCTCAATAACGGCCTCGTTGTTCTGTACTTCGCTCAACGTTCCTTCAGCCAAAATAGCGCCATTTGCTAAGACCGTTACTGTCTCACTGATGGCATCAATGAAAGTCATGTCATGCTCAACCACGATTAAAGTATGATTCTTTTTGAGGCGCAGACATAACTCAGCGGTATGTTCGGTTTCGGCATCTGTCATGCCTGCCACTGGTTCATCAAGCAAAATAAGCTTTGGTCTTTGCATCAACAACATCCCAATCTCTAGCCACTGTTTTTGACCATGAGATAACAGTCCTGCTGGCTTGTTAATCAGATCTTTTAGGCGTATTTGATCAAGCGTTGAGTCAAGCGTATCTTGGATTTCTGCGTCAATACGAGTAAACCAGCTTTTTGACACTCGCTTATCCTTTGGCGCGGCCAGCATTAAGTTATCAAGTACAGTAAATTTCTCAAATACGGTAGGTTTTTGAAACTTACGACCAATGCCTGCTTCCGCGATTTCTTCGGTAGATAGTTTGGCTAAATTATGTATTTGACCGAAAAATGCACTGCCTTTAGTAGGACGCGTTTTGCCCGTAATAACATCCATTAATGTCGTCTTACCTGCGCCATTAGGGCCGATGATGCAGCGTAGCTCGCCTGCCTCAATGTATAAAGATAGATCATTGAGTGCACGGAACGAGTCAAACCACACGCTAACGCCTTCTAAATACAGCGCAATACCATGTCTCATATCCGGCCCTGATTTGGGAACAGGATGCGCCAAGCCTCCGCTATCTCCGCTATCTCTGCTATCTCCGTAATCTTCAGTCAGAGTAGTGACTGGTCGGGTAGGCGTGTTTTCTGCGACCGTTATGTGTGGTGTATTTTTAGAGTTTTTCATTGGATTATTGATACTAAGATTGTTTTTAACAAGCGCATCGTTATTAACTTTTTGGGAAGTAGCAACATTAGAAGTAGCAGCATTAGTTATTAACATTATTCTTTTTCCTTTTTAAAACGATCAAGTACGCCAATGATGCCGTTAGGGAGAAATAAAGTAACCACCACAAATAATCCACCTAGGATAAGCAACCAAAACTCCGGATAGGCGACGGTAAAATAAGTCTTAATCGCATTGATTGCACCTGCGCCTACGATAGCACCAATGAGTGAACCTCTGCCTCCCGCAGCTACCCATACTGCCATCTCGATAGAGTTGACTGGGTTCATCTCGCCCGGATTAATGATGCCAACTTGCGGTACATATAGAGCACCAGCGATACCAGCAATGACTGCAGACAATACCCAAGCAGAAAGCTTGTACCAAAGCGTGCGATAGCCTAAATACTGCAAGCGATTTTCACTATCACGAATGGCACCGAGCACGCGCCCATAAGGCTGGCTCATCAGATAGCGTAGTCCAAGATAGGACAGTAGCAGCGCTAAAGCAGTCGTAAAACACAGTACAGCTCTCGTTGAAGAGGCAGTGATGTCATAGCCTAGTAGCGTGGTAAAACCTGTGAAGCCATTATTACCACCAAAGCCTGTTTCGTTACGGAAGAATAATAAGGCTGCCGCATAGGTCATGGCTTGAGTAATAATCGAAAAATAAACCCCTTTGATTTTTGAGCGAAAAGCAAAATAGCCAAAGATGAAAGCGACCAAACCGGGAACTAATACCACTAGAGCCATCGCCCACCAGAAATGTTGAGTGCCTGCCCAATACCACGGCAGCTCGGTCCAACTTAAGAAACGCATAAAGTCTGGTAAGCCCGTGCCAGCAGTTTCACGCGTCAAGTACATGCCAAAGGCATAACCTCCTAGCGCAAAATAAAGACCATGACCTAAGCTTAGAATGCCAGCATAGCCCCAGACCAAGTCTAAAGCCAGTGCTACCATGGCGAGCGCCATTATTTTGCCAATCAAAGTTATCCAGTAAGCAGACAGGTGAAAACTAGAGGTTTCGGGTAATAGATGGAGCCAAGGCAGTATCAGTAGCACTAAAAAACACAAACCAATCAAAATGGCATTACGTGGGGAATCAGATAATAATTGAGTCAAACGCATGAGGTTCTCCTTAATCCACAAAACGGCCTTTGAGGGCGAATAAACCTTGTGGACGTTTTTGAATAAACAAAATCACAAGAACCAGTAATACAATCTTAGCCATCACAGCACCAATGCCGATTTCAAGCACCGTACCACTGACACCAAGACCTAAAGATGCCAAGACCGCGCCCCATACTTGCCCAACACCGCCAACCACGACGACTAAGAACGCATCAATAATATAAGTTTGACCTAAGTCGGGTCCGACATTGCCTACTTGCGCTAAGGCACAGCCAGCGAGACCTGCGAGACCCGAGCCAAGTCCAAAAGCCAACATGTCGATACGAGCAGATGAGATACCCACTGCACGTGCCATTTGCCGGTTTTGAGTGACAGCGCGCACAAACAACCCAAAGCGAGTCTTGTTAAGTAAGTACACCAGTAGCATAAGAATAATGATGGTAAAGCCGATAATAGCGATACGGTTGAAGGGAAGCACAAGGCTCGAGGACACTTGATAGGCACCGCTCAACCAGTCGACATTGCTGACTTCGACGTTTTGCGCGCCAAATATCATCCGAACCAACTGCATAAGAATCAGACTGACACCGAAAGTTGCCAGTAAGGTTTCAAGCTCACGACCGTAAAGCGGGCGAATAATGATTCGTTCGATAATCATGCCGATAATGGCACTGACTAAGAAAGCGACGGGTATAGCAGCAACCAGATACCATCCAGTCATACTAGGAAAATACGCCTGAAAGAGATTTTGCACCATATAAGTGGCGTAAGCACCAATCATAATGAGCTCACCGTGAGCCATATTGATGACCCCAAGCAGCCCAAAGGTAATGGCCAGCCCTAATGCCGCGAGTAGTAAGATACTTGCCGTACTAAGCCCCGTGAATAGATGACCTATCCAAGTACTGATAGTAATGCGCTGCTCAATACTATCCTCAGCGTCTAACAGCGCAGATTTGAGCACAGGATCGATATTATCTGCCGCCAATGCTTTTTTGACATCAACTAAGACTTGTGGACTATCGCTATCAGCAAGCACGGTAAGCGCGGCAATTTGGGTAGTGACGTCGCCATCTCTAAAATCAATCCTCGCTTGTAAAGTACTCAACGCCGTTTTGACGTCGTCGTCTTCCTCATTAGTGGCAGCAGTACTTATGAGTGCTGGATCTAGCTGTTCGATATTGTCCGCTAAGATGGCGACTGCCTGCACACGTTGCGTAGGATCGTTTGACTCAAGCTTAACCTTGGCTTGTCCAAAGACTAAGGCTGAGCGTAGCGTATTGGTCAAAGTCACTTGCGCCAAGTCACTCGGCCACTCGGTGGTCAGCTGCTTAGCAGGATAAGTAAATAGCTCATCTTCGCTGTTAAGTAGATAAGTTTGCCCACCATTGCCTTGGTATAGCTCATCGTTTTTTATCAGCTCAACTAAAGTATCCAAACTCTCAACTGATCCCGGCCACTGGTTGAGCATGGTTTGGCGCTTGGTGAAGTCAGCAGCAACGAACTGCTCGATAGCATCCCCTTTACTTACCGCAAGATCAGCAGGCGTAGTAAGAGACTGCTTGTTTTGAGCAAGTAAGGTGTCGTCTTGAGCAAGTAAGGTCTCTTCACTTACAGCATTGGATGTCGCTGCCACAGTATTAGTCGATAGTTTCTCGCCATGGCTGTGTACTACTGGCGTCTCGTGAGCATGGGCAGCTGATGTGATAGCAATGAGGAGGAGTAAAGATAGTAAGGCGATGATAAAAGTCTTATTAGAATAATTGGCTTGCGCGTCACTTTTATAATAGGAAGAGTAATGTGACATGATGGTTCCTTTTTTGCAGTCAACACTCCTCTAACCTCTACTGAAAAACTGTTTTATCAGTAGAGGAGCTAAAGGGTTGCTGGTATTGATACCATTAAGGGGCTAAGGGTTAGGGACTAAGGCTTGGGTTACCACAACCTTATTTAGGAATGTACTGACTCCATGGCTCAGCACGAATGACTTTTGGCGTTTTGCTGATCACATCGAACTGACCATCGGCACGGATTTGACCGATCATGACAGGCTTCCATAAGTGATGGTTTTCCTCATCCATTTTTAATGTATACCCTGATGGCGCGTCAAAAGTCTGACCTCCCATACTAATACGCACTTTATCGACATTAGTAGTACCTGCTTTTTCGACTGCTTGTTTCCACATATTGATACCCACGTAGGTGGCTTCCATGGGATCATTGGTCACGACCTTTTCAGCATTCGGTAGCTTATGATCTAGCGCATATTTCTTATACTTTTTAGTGAAGCCGCTGTTGACAGGATTTTTAACCGACATAAAGTAGTTCCATGACGCCAAATGCCCTTGCAATAAGCTGGTATCGATACCGCGAAGCTCTTCTTCTCCTACTGAGAATGCCATGACTGGGATGTCAGAGGCTTTAATACCTTGGTTGGCAAGCTCACGATAAAAGGGTACGTTTGAATCCCCATTAATGGTAGAGATAACTGCCGTCTTTTTACCAGTAGAGAAGCTTTTAATGTTGCCCACGATGGTCTGATAGTTGCTAAAACCGAAAGGGGTGTACTCTTCCATGATGTCTGTTTCAGCGATGCCTTTAGATTTTAAGAACGCACGCAGTATCTGGTTAGTAGTCCGAGGATAGACATAATCGGTCCCAAGTAAAACGAAGCGTTCTGCACTACCACCCTCTGGACTCATTAAGTATTCAACGGCAGGAATAGCTTGTTGGTTAGGTGCCGCCCCAGTGTAGAAAATATTTTTTGACTGCTCTTGACCCTCGTACTGCACGGGGTAAAACATAAGGCCATTTAGCTCTTCAACGACAGGCAGCACGGACTTACGTGACACCGATGTCCAACCTCCAAATATGACATCCACTTTGTCTTGAGTTAATAGCTGACGTGCTTTTTCAGCGAATAACGGCCAATCAGAAGCGGGATCTACGACGATTGGCTCTAGCTGCTTACCCAACACACCACCATTGGCATTAATTTCATCAATGGTCATGAGAGCAGTATCTTTTAATGAGGTTTCAGAGATGGCCATCGTTCCAGATAAAGAATGCAAGATACCAACTTTGATGGTGTCACCATCTGCCGCAGGGGTAGTAGTCGTCTCAGCTGTTTCTGTTTTTGTGGCTGTAGAATTGGTTTCAGCACTAGTTTCCGCAGGTTTCTGACAACCTATAAGGCTTAAGCTACCTACGACAGCTACTGCTAGTAGAGACAAACGTGATGTGAGTTTTGAGTCGATACGATAATTTGTACTTATAGGAGTAGCAGTGATAAGCGTTGGCAATAAAGACATGTATTTCTCCAAAAAGATAAAGTAGCAGCTTGGCAGGCCGAGTTAACAAACCATTCCTAACTGCTATTAATACTTCAATATTTATGCCATTCCAAAATACAAAATAAACGCACCAATATCGGTCTTTTTAGGAGATATTGCACTTTTTTCGCACCATGATGGTTTTTATGGTTTTCTATGCACCATCTGTGTCTGGTTAAAAAGTGACTTATACTGTCAATGTCAAATCCGTACAAACAAGCTTGGGAGATATCAATTACGCAGCTACAAGTTTTGTCAGCATAGTTCAAATGCCGATTAACTCCTTTTATTATCAAAAGATTAAATAGGTTGTTGTTGATATTATTGGCTTCATGCCTACGTTATTATATTGTGCTTAAAGGCTGGTCTAATATCAAAATGGCATCTCTGCCGACTATTAGATGTCAAAATATTATCGAGGAGATTACAAAAGAGGGGAAGATAGAGGAGGTATAGGCGGTAACCTATGTGTTAGTGATTTTCTATCAAGTCCATGGTGAGATAAAAGTGAATAGCAGTGCTTGGTGATTCATAAGTAGTTATTCATAAGTGGTTATCTACAAGCTATATTTATAGTTGCAGCTTGGCAAGATAAGCATTCTCCTAAAGTTAATGTTTACGGGATTAATAGCATAGGTCAGAATTCAGGACTATTAGAATTGTGGGTACTCCAAGTAGTACTTCCTGGCAATGTCATGGTAAAAGCCAAGCTTGAATCGACAGACCTATTCTTCATGTAACGCGGAGGGTAAGTGCTGTTATTGTTGCCACCATCTACTGCAAGGCAGACCGATAGATATCCTGCAGAGCCGCTAAACCGGTTATTTCAGGAACAACTCAAAAAATATTGTATATCGTAAAACTACGGATGAAATCGAGGAATTACTATATATTTTTCGGAGATACAGCGGCATACGTGAGGCCTTCGTACTCCGTTGAAACACGAGTACCTCCACCTCCTTCAAGTGTCTGACCAATATTGGTCAGTGAGCCGATGATGGCGGTGTTTCCAGTCGCACGCGCAAACTCGCAAGCCGCTGCAACTTTTGGTCCCATAGAGCCCGCAGGAAGATCAAGCTCACTTAAAGCATCTGGATGCGCCTGCAAGATACTTCGTTGTTTGTCAGTTCCAAAGTCTGTATAAACATACGCCACATCCGTGGCAATCACCAATAACTCACATTCAAGGCTACGGGCAAGTAACGAGGCACACAAATCTTTATCGATTACTGCCTCGACCCCTTGCAAACAGCCATCTTCATCAAATGCCGTTGGTATACCACCACCACCTGCACAGATCACAATCGCACCTTTTTCAAGCAGCCACTGTATGGGTTTCAGCTCAAATATCTTTTTGGGCTTAGGGCTTGCAACCACTCGCCTAAAATATTGACCATCGGCTTTAACAACCCAGCCTTTTTGCGCACTTAGCTTTTCTGCTTCCTCTTTTGAGTATACAGGGCCAATAGGCTTGGTTGGATTGTTAAAAGCAGGGTCTTTACGGTCGACTTCTACTTGAGTGAGTAGGGTAGCAATGGATGAGTCTCTCGGCAGGACATTCCCAAGCTCTTGCTCGATGATGTAGCCAATCATACCTTCTGTTTCTGCGCCCAAAACGTCTAATGGATAAGTATCGACTTCAGTGTAAGCCGCTCCTTGCAACGCAAGCAAACCGACTTGCGGGCCATTACCGTGAGCAATAACTAACTTGTTACCCTCCGTGACCTTGCTGATTTGTTCAACGGCCGTCTTAATGTTTTGGCGTTGGTTTTGAGCAGATAGCGGCTCTCCACGTTTTAATAAAGCATTACCACCTAAGGCAATTAGTAACCTCATGATATTTCCCTACGCATTGTCTTCAGTTAACGTCATATCAGGGCGTGTCTTCATTTCAAAAATAGTGATAAAAATGAGATAAATGGCAGTCAAACAAGAAAAATAGCGCAGATAATATCGAGATATTAGTCAGCTATTTGACGCCGTTTGGCAAGATTTAGCCACTTTTAACCTATTTAGATGACTATCGATTGAATTGAGGGCACGCCCCAGTAGCACGCGTTGCTAATGTTGTACATTAGATATTACCAAGCGCAGAGACCAGAACGGCTTTAATCGTATGCATACGGTTTTCGGCTTGCTCAAATGCGATGTTGTAAGGGGATTCAAATACCTCTTCGGTCACTTCGATACCATCTGCGAGCTGTGGGTATTTTTCAGTGATTTTTTTACCAACCTCGGTATCTGAATTATGAAAAGCGGGTAAACAATGCATAAACTTCACTTTTGGATTGCCAGTGGCTTTTATCAGATCCATATTGACTTGATAAGCCATTAGTCCGTCGATTCGCTCAGCCCAGCTCTCAATAGGCTCACCCATCGATACCCATACGTCGGTATGAACGAAATCAACGTCTTTTGCCGCCGTTTTTACATCATCGGTGATGGTAAGACGCGCACCTGATGCTTTGGCAAAGTCTGCACAAGTGGCCAAAAAGTCTGCTTCAGGCCACAACTCTTTAGGGGCACAAAGGCGTACGTCCATGCCCATCTTAGCGCCCATTAAATATAATGAGCGGCCCATGTTATTACGTGCGTCACCAAAATAAGCATATTTAATCTGATGGATTGATTTGTCGGTATGCTCACGCATGGTCATTACGTCTGCTAGCATTTGTGTGGGATGAAACTCATTCGTTAGGCCATTAAAGACAGGAATATCCGCATATTCTGCTAACTCATTGACAATCTCTTGACCGAACCCGCGATACTCGATGGCATCATACATACGGCTCAACACACGAGCGGTGTCTTTCATGCTTTCTTTGTAGCCGATCTGTGATGAGTTTGGGCCAATAAACGTCACATTGGCACCCTGATCATATGCCGCTACTTCAAAAGCACAACGAGTGCGGGTTGAGGTTTTCTCAAAGATTAGCGCAATATTTTTGCCTAAAAGATGCTTTTGTTCTGTGCCTGAGTATTTTGCTCTTTTGAGGTCACGAGCCATATCCAAAAGATAGGTAAGCTCACGTTCACTATGATGCATAAGACTCAGCAGATCACGGTTGTGAAGATTGAAACTCATGATGGTTCCTTAATTTTTGGTGTTTTTTTATATTGGTTCATATGATCAAATGATCTTTGAGTAATTAATAAGACTATAAAGTATCGATTTATCAATCAGCTGGATCGCGAATGATAGGACAGGTCATGCAGTGACCACCACCACGTCCACGGCCCAGCTCGGAGCTTGGAATCGTAATCACTTCAATGCCTTGTTTGCGCAGTAACGTGTTGGTATAAGTGTTGCGGTCATAAGAGATAACAACGCCTGGCTCAAGGGCAAGGACATTATTACCATCATCCCATTGCTCACGCTCAACTTCGTAGCTATTGCCGCCTGTCTCGACCACTCTTAATTTATCGACCCTTGCGGCTTCTTCTACCACTTTCAAAAAATGTCTGTCATCTTCGCGCACATCTATACCGTGTGGCTTGCTTTCATCAGGACGAATATGAAAAGTCGTAATATGATCTGTCACTGCTGGAAACACATTGACCAAATCAATATCGCAAAACGTAAATACGGTGTCCAAATGCATCGCAGAACGTTGCTTAGGTAGGGCCGCTACGATGACATGGTCAACCGAACCATCGATGAATAAAGTTTTGGCCAGTCTGGTAATCGCTTGTTGTGACGTTCGCTCACCCATACCAATCAGCACGGTTTTGTTGCCGATAGGCATGACATCACCACCTTCTAAACTACAGCCACTGAGATCTTCTTCAGTGTCATCCATCCAAATTTTGAAATCAGCGCCTTTAAAGTCTGGATGAAATTTATAAATAGCAGAAATAAGGAGCGTTTCTTGCTGGCGAGCGGGCCAGTACATCGGGTTAAGCGTCACGCCGCCATATATCCAGTTTGAAGAATCGCGAGGGAACTGAGTGTTTGGCAGTGGTGGCAATACAAACTCAGTCGTACCTGAAAGTGCGGATAATTTTTTGAGTGACGCCCCAATATCATTCGGTAACTCTTCAGTGGTGACACCACCAATTAAAAATGAGGACAGTTTCTTGTGCTCAAGTTTGGTCAACCAATCTCTCACTTCGCCCGCCAATAAAGTACCGACATGATTGTCAGTGATTTTGTGATCCATAATCCACTGCATGGCATCACTATTATCAAGGGTTTGTGCGAGCAGTTGATGCATCTCAACCACCTCAATATCGCGATCTCGCATCTTCGTGACCATATCATAATGATCACTTTTGGCCTTGCTCACCCACATGACATCATCAAACAATAAATCATCACAGTTTTGCGGTGTCAGTCTTTGATGGGCAAGACCTGGAGAGCACACCATAACTTTATGTAATTTACCGACTTCTGAATGAACACCTAAAGACTTGTCAGACATTTTTGTATCCTTATGCGGTTTGGGTGCAAGTATCTCACCACTGTTTAGAGGACGAACAATCTGAAAAAAGCAACTGATATGAAAATTACGACGAACGGATTTTTCTGGTGATTACAAATGAAAGCGCTTTATTTAGTATGGTCGTTACAAGCTTAACGTACCGCTGTACAGGCCATAGGCTGCATAGATGGCACTGACAGTAATGACTGCAAGCACCACTTTTTCGGCTGTATTGAACAGCTGATACTTGTGCTCTCTGCGTGCTTTTATATAGAGAACCACACCAGGAAGATACAATAAAGCGGATAGTAAAAAGTACTGAATACCAGCGGCATACAACAGCCAAATACTATAAAACAGCGCGGTTAACCCAATAATAATGTCTTTTGTGGCGCTCTCGGATGCTTTGTAACCCTCTTTGCGATAGGCCACCAAAAATCCATAGGCAGCAGAAAAGAAATAGGGAATCAAAATCATGGAAGTGGACAGATAAAAAATATTGTTATAAGTGCTTTTACTAAAGTAGGTGATGACTAAGAATAATTGTGTCGCTGCAGAAGACACCAATAGTGCATTTACTGGCACATCAACGGCATTTGTTTTATAAAAGAACTTCGGCATGGTTTCGTCTTTGGCGGCAACGAACAAAACTTCAGCACAGAATAGCGTCCAAGCCAATAAACCACCGAGCAGCGAGACGACCAAACCTACTGAGATAAAGGTAGCGCCCCACGGGCCAACGGCATACTCTAGCAAATAAGCCATCGACGGGTTTTTCATCGCTGCAAGCTCAGGGAGTGATCTAACACCCATCGCTAAAAAGTTAACCAGCATTAATAGTACTAACGTAAAAATGAATCCCAATACGGTGGCTTTGCCAATATCAGAGCGTTTTTTGGCACGTGCAGAATACACACTGGCCCCTTCAATACCAATAAATACCCATACCGTCACCATCATCATGTTTTTAACTTGATCAGGGACTGACCCTAGATCCGTCTCTCTGCCCCAAAAGTCGCTATTAAAAAGATCCATATTAAAGACCGTAAAAATAATGACAATAAAGGTGAACAGCGGTATCACTTTGGCGATGGTGATCAACGTATTGACTGAGGTAGCCGTCTGGATACCTTTAGTAATCATGAAGTTATATGCCCACAATAATACAGAGGCACCCACCAATGCAGTCAGGGTATTGCCATCTCCAAACACATTAAAAAAATAACCCAGCGTACTAAATATCAGCACATAGTAACTGACGTTACCCAACCAAGCAGAGAGCCAGTAGCCCCATGCAGAGTTGAAACCCATATAGTTACCAAAACCTGCCTGTGCGTAGGCATAGACCCCACTGTCAAGCTCAGGTTTACGATGTGCTAAATTTTGGAACACGAAGGCAAGCATCAGCATACCAACGCCAGTGATTACCCAGCCAATCAATGAGGCACCAGGGCTTGCGGTTTCAGCGATGTTTTGCGGCAATGAAAAGATACCACCGCCTATCATAGAGCCTACGACAAGAGCAATGAGTGCGGTAAAGTTTAGATTTTTCTCGGATGGATTATGCGTTGTTTCAGACATGGTGACGACCTTTTATTCTCTAATTGAGAAATATATGAAAGCAACAAAATAGATTTGGTCTTGAAGAATATTTAAAAACAGTATTTACTATATAAAAACCACAATATTAGCATGGAATATTGTGGTTTTGTTAGCTCAATGGCCATCATTAAAAATATTTATGTATCTATACCAGTTAAATAACTGTGATAACTCATGATAAAAATGTTTGCTATGGCAGCAGTGTTTGTACAACTAGTATCCTGAGTCGGTCAAAAAACTTGCAGAATTATATTAAACGAATTATAAGATGCTCAAAATAAATGCAGTTTCTGATGGTGTATTGAGGTGGTATCGAGTACCATAACCACAATAAAATTATGGATTTATTGGTATTTCTTACTAGGTCGTGTCCTAATCGGCCCAATATCTGATGAATCCACTGTATGCCGAACATCTTATATAAATCACTCACCATTCCGCCTTGGTGTAGAAATTGTCTTGTGCCCACACAGCGCCAATATTGCCAGTCATCGTGATCAACACGAGATGTGCTTGATCTGATTTCCTATATTCAACACGCCCTATACTAAAAAATCATTAAAATTTTTAAATTGAGGACATGCCCTAATACGGTTAAAAGACGTATGGGTTGGTTATTTTCTGTTTTATTTCCGCATATAAATAATATATAGGAACCGTTATGAAGAAAGCATGGGTTTTGATTCTATTGCTTGTCGTGGCCGCTGCTGCCGGTTGGTATTACTGGCAACAGCAGCAACTTGCACAAGCCTTACCACTAGGAATAGTAAGCTCAAACGGTAGGCTGGAGCTTGAGCGGTTTGATATTGCTAGCCTTTATCCAGGCAGAGTTGAGCAAATGCTGGTGGCGGAAGGGGAAGATGTCGATGTCGATCAGCTGCTTGTTAAGCTGTCTTCCTCGCAAAGCGAAAGTCAGTTAGTAGCGGCACAGGCAACCGAGCAGCGCGCACATGAAATGGTGTCACAGGCACGGGCGGGTCGTAAGCAAGGAGAGCAGGCAATGGCGCGTGCCAACGCCCAAATTGATGCGCAGATTGAACAGCAAAAAGTAGCCAAAATGGAGTTGGATAATGCCCGCAAGATGCGCCGCGAAGATTTGGTTTCAGACTCAGAAGTGACCAAACGCCAAGCGGCATACAATGGCGCGGTTGCGGTCGTGCAAGCGGCTAGAGCAGCGTACGCAGAAGCGCAGGCAGCCGTTCAACAAATCGATGCTCAAGTAGCGGAAGCAAATGCTGGCGTCAATCAGGCCAAAGCTCAAGAAAAATCTGCCGCATCGATGAATGACGATATGTTGATACGCAGCCCTAAAGCTGGCCGCGTGGAATACCGAATTGCTGAGGTTGGTAGTGTGATTGCAGCAGGCAGCAAAATGGTCAGCCTGCTAGATACAGAGGATGTGTCTATGAATCTTTTTTTACCTAATGGGCAGATGAGTGGCTTACAAGTCGGTAATGACGCGAGAGTCGTGCTGGATGGTCTGGATAGTGTGTGGCCAGCAAAAGTATCGTTTATTGCGTCACAAGCACAATTTACGCCCAAGTCAGTGGAAACGCAGAACGAGCGCGAAAAGCTCATGTTTAAAGTGCGTATCAAGTTACCTGTTGAGGTAGCCAAAGAATACAAAGGCCTACTCAAGGGCGGCATGACAGGTAATGGTTATGTGCGTAGCAATACCGACGTAGCATGGCCGAGCAATCTTGCTATAAACCTTCCCAGAAAAGGCCAATCCTAATTTCTCACGTTCGAGTATGACAGCAGAAAATGACGTCATAAATTATTCAGAGGGTTTTACAACCGAAGAGTTATCTTTATGAATAAATTAACGATACAAACTGAGAGATAACGTATGGATAGCCAACATACCGCCGTTGAAATTAACACTGTGTCGCATACATATGGCAAGACGGTTGCTCTTGATAATATTTCCCTAAATATTTTACAAGGGAGCACCGTTGGACTAATTGGTCCTGATGGTGTCGGAAAATCAACGTTGTTGTCTCTTATTGCAGGGGTCAAGGTCATTCAAAATGGCTCCGTGCAAGTATTCGGTAAGGATATGGCAGAAAAATCTGCACGTGAGGCGCTGTCAAAACATATCGCCTTTATGCCACAAGGCTTAGGACATAATCTTTATCCAACCCTGTCAGTATATGAGAACGTGGAATTTCATGCGCGACTGTTTGGATTGAATGCACATGAGCGCCATGTACGAATAGCCCGTTTGCTTGAGGCAACTGGGCTAGCACCGTTTCCTGATCGTGCGGCTGGCAAGCTATCGGGCGGAATGAAGCAAAAACTGAGCTTATGCTGTGCATTGGTGCACAATCCTGACTTACTGATTCTGGATGAGCCAACCACAGGGGTAGACCCTTTATCACGCCGTCAATTCTGGTCATTAGTGGCCTCGCTACAAGCTGAACGTCAAGAGATGACGGTCATCGTGTCGACAGCCTATATTGATGAAGCCAAAAATTTTGAATACCTGCTAGCGATGGATGATGGCAAGCTCTTAGCCAATCAGCGGACGCAAACCGTTATGACAGAGCTGAATGTCACGTCACTTGAAGAAGCCTACATCAAGCTATTGCCACCAGAGAAACAAACAAATGCAGGCGCATTGGTTATCACGCCATTTGTTCCTGATCCTGATGCACCGCCCGCTATTGAGGCAAAAAACCTAACCAAGCGTTTTGGAGACTTTACAGCGGTTGATAATGTCAGCTTTTGTATTGAGAAAGGTGAGATTTTTGGTTTTTTGGGGTCTAACGGTTGTGGTAAATCGACCACGATGAAAATGCTGACTGGATTGATTGATAAAACAGAGGGTTCAGCCAAATTACTGGGTCAATCTATCGATGCAAATGACATAGCGACAAAAATGCGTGTCGGCTATATGTCGCAGTCTTTCTCGCTTTATGAAGAATTGAGCGTACGTCAAAATTTAGAGCTGCATGCAACCCTTTATCAAATAGAAGGAGAGCGTGGACAGCAGGCCGTAAAGGATGCATTAGATAAATTTGACCTCAGTGCCGTGGCGGATACAGCGCCAGCCTCGTTGTCACTGGGTATCCGCCAACGATTACAGCTGGCAGCGGCTTGTCTACATCATCCCGAAGTATTGATTCTGGATGAGCCAACCTCAGGTGTCGATCCTGGTGCTCGTGATATGTTTTGGCGACAGCTATTGACGCTTTCACGAGAAGATAAAATCACGATATTTATTTCTACTCATTTTATGAATGAGGCCAGTCGATGCGATCGCATCTCTTTTATGCATCGTGGTCGCGTGCTGGTCGTTGGTACACCGACAGAGCTGACACATAATAAACAAGCAGAGGACCTCGAAGAAGCCTTTGTAGAGTATCTGCTCGAAGATGAAAAAAATGACACTGAACCCACCAGCCAAAACGACACGACTGAAAATACGCCAGCAGAATCAGCGATCATAGCGTCTGAACCTGATAGTCAAACCGACAAAACCGACACGCTTAAGTATTGGTTTGCCACTGTTTGGACATTTGCCACGCGCGAATTTAAAGAGCTATTACGCGATAAAATCAGGCTGTTCTTTGCTATCGTTGGGCCCATTATTTTGATGGTCATGACTGGTTGGAGTATCTCGTTTGATGTGCACGATTTACCTTATACCATACTGGATCAAGATCACTCTGCACAAAGTCGACAGTTGACGGAGTACTTTTCGGGCTCAGAATATTTTACATCTACGTCACCCGTAGACTCTATAAAGGCCGCTGAATACGCGCTTAGAAGCTCTGAGACGCAATTGGTCATTGATATTCCAGTGGATTATGGACGTGATTTATTGGCCAATAGACAACCAGAAGCGAGCTTTTATATTGATGGGACAGTGCCATTCAATGCGGCCAATATTGAGGGCTATGTAGGAGGGATTATGAGGATATATATCAAAGACCTTCTTCAAGATACTGGCTTGGCTATCGACTTAGACCCTGCCGCTGAAGTGGTTCCACGCTTTATGTATAACCAAGATTTCAAAAGTGTGAACGCGGTCATTCCCAGTGTGCTAATGATGATACTCATGTTGATTCCGGCAATGATGACCACGCTGGGTGTGGTACGTGAGCGTGAAGTTGGCTCGATATCAAACCTCTACACATCACCAGCCAGTGTGCCTCAATACCTACTTGGAAAACAGCTACCTTATGTCGTTCTGGGACTGATCAATTATCTCATACTTGTGCTCATGGCCATATTTTGGTTCAAAGTGCCCATAAAAGGCTCTTTTTTGGCGATGTCTTTTGGCGCATTGCTGTTGGTCTATGTGTCTACAGGACTGGGGCTTTTAGTGTCTAGTTTGGTTCGCACACAGGTTGCCGCCTTGTTTGTCACAGCCATCGTCACTCTGATACCCACCATTAACTACTCTGGGTTGTTGTACCCGCTCTCTAGTATGGACGGCATCGCTTATGCCATTGGGGTCGGGTTCCCCGCATCTTGGTATCAGCGTATCAGTATTGGCGGGTTTACTAAAGGACTGAGTTGGTCCAGTTTTTTGACGGAGTACATGGTTTTGACCGCTTTTGCCTTGGCATTTATCACATTTGCCTCTATTTTCCTGAAAAAGCAGGAGGTATAAGTGCAGACTTTTAAAAATATCTGGACGTTGACCATCAAAGAATTACGCAGTCTGTTTGGAGACAAGATACTGTTTCTCATGATTGGCTTCGTGTTCTCTGTCACTATTTATACTGTGGCAGAAGGCATCAATACGGATGTACGCAATGCGCCTGTCGGTATTATAGATTTAGACCGTACAGCCCTGACCAGACAAATTCGAGATGCCCTACAACAACCTTACTTTCTGCCTCCTGTCGATGTGAAACGCGAAGATGTCGATGAATTGATGGACAAAAGCAAGCTTATTTTTGTATTGGAGTTTCCACCTGAGTTTGAACGGGATGTGCTGGCTGGACGAAAACCGCAAGTTCAGCTGTTAATTGATGCCACCACCATGACTCAAGCAGGTATTGGGCAAGCCTATATTCTCCAAATATTTAATCAGGAAGTGAGTGATTTTTTAAAACAAGCCGATCCACCGTTATTGGTCAAGCCAGTACTGAACATGATATTTAACCCAAACGGAGACAGCTACTGGTACACACCAGTTATGGAAGTCTGCAATATGATTGCGCTCTTGGCAATAGGGTTGTCCGGTGCTGCCGTTATCCGTGAACGCGAACGTGGCACCATCGAGCATCTGTTGGTGATGCCAGTCAATACAACAGAAATCGTGATTTCAAAAATACTTGCCAATAGCTTGGTGATTTTATGTGCCTCCATGTTATCGATGGTTTTTGTGGTCCAGTATCTGCTTGGCATTCCCATTAACGGGTCGCTGCTTTTATTCGGTAGTGGTGTGGTCGTGTATCTGTTCTCCATATCTTCTCTCGGCATTATGCTATCAACCATGGCACCGAGTATGCCGCAGTTTGCCTTATTGATGTTGCCTGTCCTAGTCGTATCATTACTCTTATCTGGCTCTATAGCACCGCGCAGCAATATGCCCGAAGCGGCACAAATGATAAGCGAGTATTGGCCCACGACTCAGTTTGTCAGCTTTACTCAAAATGTTTTATTCCGTAATGCTGGCTTGGACATTGTTTGGCCTGAGCTATTAGTCATGACAGGTATCGGCGTCGTGTTTCTTATTTTTGCTTTAGTACGATTTAAAGCGATGCTTGAAAAGCTAGGATAATGTGCAAAACAGGCTGGCCCAATTTGGCTCAATAAAAGCCAGTCATATGTATACCGATATCCTAAGAGACGTCCTAGGGCGTGTTTGATATTCGACCATGGCACTGAATTAAAAATAATGATAGAGAATATAAGGAGGAGAAGCGCATGTTTCCATTATCCAAAATTGTGAGTTTGGGAGCATTGGTCTTGATCTTAAGCGCCTGCCAAAGCACACAGGTTGTACGCCAAAGTGACATTTCTATTCCGACAACATTTGACGAAAACAAAGCGGCGAAGGGCAGTCCAGAAATTAGCCACTGGTGGCGACAATGGCAAGATCCGCTATTAAGTCGCCTGATAAAGCAAGGCTTACAAGACAGCCCCGATATCCGTATCGCTAAAAGTCGTTTTACAGAAGCAGTGGCAATCAGTCGTCTTGCCACTGCTGATCTTGGGCCACAAGCTGGCGTCAATGCTTCAGCGGGCATTATAAATGGTTCGGCTCATCTATCTGCAAATGACAACCTCAGTCGTCTATTGGGTGCTGGTACAGCGCTGCTGGAGACGCACCAAGATATAGACAGCAGTCATGCTAATGCGGGATTCTCTGCTGCGTGGGAGCCAGATATATTTGGCAGAAAACAAAGTGATGCTGATGCCGCACGTTATGCGGCGTTGGGTGTACAAGAAAAAGTATATGGCGCGCAAATGCTACTGGCAGATCAAATTGCTGATCACTATTTTCAAGCCCGTGCCGCCCAGCAGCGTGAAGTCATTACCGCCCGCAATGTAGAGATATTGACGCGCTTTGAGCGATATATAAAAGGGCGTTTTCAAGCGGGTCAAGTCACCATGTATGAAGTTAATAATGTCCAAAGTAAACTCAATGCTATGCGTGCGAAGAAAAGCACAATCAATTCAGAGTATGCCATGCACGTACGTAGCATAGCCGTACTTATCGGGCAAGTACCGCAAGGTTTTGAGCTGCCTTCTACGACTGTGGACATTCTCAATCATCAACCGAGTGCGCCCAGTGGCCAAACGCCCCAAGGGTTGCTAGAACGTCGTCCAGATCTGCGTGCCTATGGTGCACAAGTCAATGCCTATTCTGCCAAACTGGCAAGTGCCAAAGCCGATCTGCTGCCACGTTTCTCCATTCGTTTTTTAGGTCAAGGCGGACGCATTGACGTTGACAGTGATGTGCCAGATTTGAAAGGTTGGGGCAGTATATTGAGTGTGGGTATACAGGTTCCCATTTTTACGAATGGTCGGATTAAGGCCAATATTGACAGCGCAGACGCTCGATTGCAAACGGCGCTACTGCAATATGATCGACGGCTACTGCGCTCGCTCGGTGAGGTGGATAATACCTATCAGGCGCATCAGGCTCTACAACAGCAACAAAAATTGCTGAATACGGCCTATCAGCAGTCTGCCAAGCGTGCCAGCGATGCCGAAAAGCTGTTTCGTTATGGTTATCAAACGTTAGATGAAGCTCTGACAGCGCAGCTCGACTCGGAACAAATACAAGAAAACTTGATTTACTCGCAGCTTGCTCGAGCACAAATGCTACTGAACCTTTATAAATCACTAGGAGGAGGATGGGGAGAGGATGTCACTGCGAAGGCATTGTAAATTTCGCTAACTATTTGCTACTGATTTGCTCACTATCTGCTCATCCCAGTAAGGCGGTGTGCCATAGTAGTCCATCATAAAATTGTTAAAATATCTGACTTTATGGGGAAGCAGTTTTAGAGAGGCTGAACCGCCCCGAGTATACCGGAGGCTGATTTACTTGAGTCAGGCAGTGATGCCTGACAGGATTAATATCATAATACCGTCTTTCAAATCAGACCTATATGCTCCATTGACCGTTTCAGCCAATGCATTGTCGTATGAACCACCAGTCGTGCCAACAGAAGCAATAATGCTAGAGTCAGTCATTTTATCCTTGATCGTTGCGTGTTTATATTTAACACTCCAGTATTTTACTGTTAGTAGTAATATCAGTGTCATTGTTAGTTTGGTTGCTGGTTATTTAATCCGTATGGCAGCGGTTAGAGCAAAGTGGCGACTACCCGTATTCCATTTGTTAGAAACTTCCAAATAAAATAATGATCCTACCGTTATAAGAGTTTCTACGAGCGAGCTGTGTTATTTTAGAGAGTCGTTACTATCTGTGAACATCTCATTTTTATCGTCATGTTCAAAATGAGGACACGCCCTAATACTACTATATAGTAAGCGTAATCTTACCCACTGCTTTACCTGATTCAAGATGGTCATGCGCGCGTGCTACCTCCCAAATAGAGTAGTTACTATCATCTATGATAGGCGTGATTTTGCCACTATCAACCAGCTCTGCAATCATTGTCAGGATACGACCGTGCGATTCATAGTTGACACCATGAAATAATGGAATGAGCACCAAAACACTGTGAAAGGATAAGGCTTTGAGAGCAACTTGCAATGGATCTGCAATCGGTAAAATAGTGGCGACATGGCCATTGAATCTAACGGCTTCAAAAGATTTTTGAATATTATCACCAGCCACCGTATCGAAAATTTTGTCAAAACCCACGCCGTCAGTATACATCGCCACATAGTCATCAACCTCCGCTGTTGTATAATCCACTAGATGATCCGCGCCTAGTGTTTGTGCTAATGCACGATTAGCAGGAGAGTAGGTAGCGGTGACTGTCGCGCCAAGTACTTTTGCTAGTTGAACGGCAATATGACCAACACCTCCTGTTGCACCATGAATCAAGACATTATCGCCTTCTTTAACATTCATTTTTTGTACGAGTGCCTCATAAGCAGTGAGTGCGACCAACGGCAGGGCTGCGGCTTGCTTCATATTGAGTGTTTTAGGTTTTTTAGCCATTAAACGCACATCAACTAACATAAATTCAGCAAGTGCACCATCAGTACCGTTGAGACCACCAGCCATACCATAAACTTCGTCACCAACACTAAATTCAGTGACGTCAGCACCTATTTCACTCACAATACCAGCTACATCACCGTGTAGTATCTCTGGCAAATTCTCCGACCAAGGCAGCTCGACTGAGCGCAGCATGGTATCAATAGGGTTCACACTAGTGGCTTTCACTTCCACAACCATATGACCTAGTGTTGCCGTTGGTTTTGGTTTTTCTGCCAATTGAAAAACTGCAGTTGTACCGATTTCTTTAATGATCATCGCTTTCATGCTATTGCCCTTTACTGGTGTGAATGTCTTATTGTTTGTTTCAGGACAATCAGTTTAGACGTTGCTAATCCAGCATGCCATTACCCAGTAAACAAATTACTTTTGCTTTTTGAGCAAGCCATGGTTACAGTTAAATGGAATACCTATCAACTTAATAAAGGAGTGGCGATGAGCTCAATAAATCGATTGGCATATTTCAATAGTGTTGTCGAAACCGGTAGCATTTCAGAAGCCAGCCGCATCTTTGATGTACAGCCGTCTTCCATTTCACGGCAGTTAGCGGTGCTTGAAAAGGAGTTGGGGGTACGTCTGCTGAATAAAACGACTAGAAACACCAGTTTGACTGAAGCGGGGCACAAATATTATGAATACTCTCAGCGAATTGTGTCAGAGTTTGATAATGCCAAAAGAGTCGTTAATGATTTACAAATAGCGCCACAGGGTAAGCTGAAAATCAGCATGACAGTCGGTTTTGGTGAAAGTATGGTATTACCGTTAATACCGAAATTTATGTCGTTATATCCAGATATTGATATAAAAATTGAGTTAACAGAACGGGTTGTAGATCTTATAGAAGAAAATATTGACGTGGCTATTCGAAGTGGACGTCTATCTGATTCGACCATGATTGCCAGACGCTTGGTATTTAATGATTTTCTGCTGTGTGCAAGCCCCCAATATTTAAAAAATAATGGTACGCCTTGTAGCATTGACGATCTAGCTGATCACCAATGTATCCGATATGGTTATAACGGTTGGAAAGAGTGGTTTTTGATAGCAGAAGATAGTAAGAAGTTGATGATTAATAGTCAGGTTTCAGTGAACTCCGTGAATGGTCAGAAGCAGCTGGTATTGAATCATACAGGTCTGACGCTAATCCCATTGTGGGCTGTTAAAAGTGAATTGGCGAACGGGTCATTGGTTCAAGTCATGCCAGATCATATTTTTAGTCCTTATGAAGAACTCAGTGCCACTTACGCTATTTATTTAAAGCGAGATATGGTCTCACCAAAAACACGCGTTTTTTTAGATTTTTTGGTAGAACACATGATAGCGATTTGAGTTTGGGTCTACAGCTTGATCGCACAAATTGTTATAGTCAACGACTGATAGATTTACTTTCATGAAGGTTGATGTTCTTAAAGACCGAGTATGAATAGTTTATGAAAAAATAGGAGCGCGCCCAATCCGCGGATTATTTCATATACGATATATGCCTAAGCACTCATGACTTGATGAATGCTTCTAAATTTAGAATGACTTATTATTCTTAAATATCAGCCTATGGAGCTTTCATGACATCTAAATTATTTATCAGCGGCTCAATTATGCTGGCCCTCGCTACACTGTCTGGACTGATGGAAAGCTTATTTTATGGTGACATTGGTTATGATGGCGTGCTTCAAGAAAGCTTGTTTTTACCTCTGACTTTTATTTTCTTAGCCTTAGCACTAATTCTTTATTGCTTATCACTAATCATGCAGGCAAAAACAAGTGTGACAGGTATTCAAATGAACTAGGGCGTGTCTTCAATTCACTCGATAGTCATCTGAATGGGCTAAAAATGGCTAAATCTTGCCAAACATCGTCAAATAGCTGGTTAATATCCCGATATTATCTGCGCTATTTTCCTTGTTTGACGGCAATTTATCTCATTTTTATCACCATTTCTGAAATGAAGACACGCCCTAAACACTTACTCTACAACCACATTCTCTACAACCACATTCTCTACAACCACATTTATTGTTCCCAAGAGAGCAATTATGATAAATGGATTTGATGCAAAAAAATTAATTCGCAAGATACGTATACAATGAAAAAACTAGGATGCTTTTTTCAAACAGTCTAACCAGAGGTATCTAAAGAATTCATCAAAGCAGTCACCACTAAATTGTTTACATTTTTGAGTGAAAAAACTACCTCGTCATAATCTGAAGGTAGCTCCGCAATGGGCACCTTCACAAAACCATCCTTTCTTATTGTGCTTTCGCTCCATGCAAATCCTACACCTAAGTTTTGGTAAACCGCATCGTAAACACTTTCTTGGGTGTTTACGATATACGTAGGGGTTATCTCTAAATTAATTTTTGCTAGTGCCTCATTTATAAGTTTTTGAGTGGTAGAGCCGTGCGTGCGGAATATGACGGTTTCCGACGCCAACTCAGTTAAGCTTATAGACTCTCTTGATGCAAAAGGATGGTTCGGTGAGCATAAAGCAACGAGCCGCTGGGTAGCACATTTCTTAAACTGTAACCTGTCATCTTTTGGCACATTTGCAAGAATGCCAACATCTACTTGACCGTTAACGACTCTACTGAACGTTTCATAGAAATTACCAAAATAGATTTCAGTCTGTAGCTTGGGATAGCGCTTACTAAACTGCCTGATAATTTCAGTGCCCGGCAGCGGGCTGCATAGAGCTACCTTTAATATAGCCGCTTCAAAGATTTTACTTCTTTGAATCAGCTGCTCTAGATCATCTTCAACTGCTCGTATTTTACTCGTTAACGACCCAAGCTCTAAGCAGTAATCTGTTGGCACAAGATGTCTGCCACGCTGTATAAATAGCTTAAATCCAAGGTTGTTTTCAAGCGTAGATAGTGCTTGGCTAATGGCAGATTGAGACACGCCTAAACGTTTAGCTGCCTGCGTGTAATTACCTTCCTCAAGCACAGAGTCTAAGATGTTTAGTTGATTATAAGTATAAGGTTTTTTCGTCATATGACCGCCGTCTTTCGTTTTGGTTTCAGAGATTGTCAGGCTTATCTCTGGGAAGTACGAGAAGTTATACACGATAAATAAGACTGAATGATTAAATGTATAAGTTAACCTTATATTTGACGCCAAACTGTCATATTCATCTTCTATATTAGTTACATGTAAACGATTAAAGCATTGAACAATTTACCTAAATGTATTTGCTTGAGCTATCACTCACTGCCAATACCAAAATATAAGTTTGGGCTTAAAATTATGTTAGAACTAAGAAATGTGACTAAGAAGTATGATGGTAAAGTTATTTTTGAGGATATCTCCCTAAAAGTGAATAAGGGTGAGATTGTTTCAATATTAGGCCCATCTGGCTGTGGGAAAACCACGTTGCTGCATATTATTTTAGGTCTAACCGATATTAGTTCTGGTCGACTTGCTTATGATAAGGAAGACATCACACGTGTGCCTATGAAGCACAGAGGTTTCAATATTGTATTCCAAGACTATGCTTTGTTTCCTAACTTGAATGTAAAGCAGAATATTGAATATGGGCTACGTAATAGACCTAACGTAAGTACGCAAGCGGAGGTTGATGAGCTGGTTGATCTTTTGGAGATTAAGCCGCATTTGAACAAGCGAATCAGCCAGCTCTCTGGTGGGCAAAAGCAGCGTGTTGCATTAGCGCGTACTTTAGTGATGAAGCCGAAAATTTTATTGTTAGATGAGCCTTTATCTGCTTTAGATGGAGTTATTAAAGAGACGATTAAGGCACGTATTCGTGAGATTGCAGAGCGTTATGAGCTAACCACTTTGATTGTGACACATGATCCTGAAGAAGCGATGACACTCTCTGATCGCATTTTGTTGTTATCAGACGGCAAAGTAGCTCAATATGCCAAACCATCAGAAATCATCAAAAACCCTGCCAATGATTTTGTTAAGAGCTTTATCTTAAATCAGCTCAATATCAAACGTCGTAATATCTTGAGCCTATTTGAAACGGACGATGCGCCAGCTGATCCATTAGAAAAATACACTCAAATGAGACCTGTGCTAGATGGCAGTTCAGTCACTGAAGATATCAATTCCATAATCCAGCGCACAGCTGCTAAATCCATTAAAGATACCTCCAAGGGTTAACAAAGGTTAATCGCACTAGGCCAACGCTGGTCTTTCAAAACTTACTTATTTTGCGCGTAGGTCATTATGAAACTTAATAACTCACCGCTAATGAAAGCTTCGTGGCTTTTCATTGGTGCGCTATTTCTCGTCTTTATGTTTGTGCCTTTGGGTAAAATGTTGGTGCTGTCATTTAATGTGGCTGATGGATTAGGTCTAAGCCACTATGTCGATATCATCAGCAGTAATGACTTCAGACAAGTGATGTTAAATAGTTTTTTTGTCGCCATTGTTAGTGCGATGAGTGCCACCTTTTTGGCATTTATCCTTGCCTATACGGTGCACTGGACTAACTTGCCAAAGGGTTTTAAACAAACCATTAAGCTTGCATCACTGTTTCCTATGCTATTGCCAACAGTGACTTATGGATTTGCCATTATTTACACCTTTGGTAAGCAAGGTCTACTTACTAAGATGATTGGCTTTCAGTTGTTTGAAGACATATATGGTTTCTATGGTATGTGGCTTGGCTACACCATCTATACCTTGCCAATAGCCTTTTTACTACTTAACAATACTTTTCAATATTTGGATAAGAAGTTCGTAATCGTATCAGAACTGATGGGCGATTCACGCTTACGCCAGATAGATATGACGGTCATTCGTCCTTTAATTGGTACGTTTGCAGCCGCTATCATTCAATGCTTCTTTTTAGCCTTTACTGACTTTGGTATTCCAGCCTCTATTGGTGGTCAGTACAAGGTTATCGCCACTGAGCTTTATACCCAAATATTGGGTGCATCTCCCTCGTTTGAAAAGGGCTCTGTGGTTGCCTTGTTTATGCTAATTCCCTCTGTCTTGAGCATTCTACTGCTTTGGTATGTGGCTCGATTTAATGTCAGGTATGACTCAGTAGAGCATTTTGACTTGCCCACCTCAAAAGTCAAAGACAGGATTCTGGGTGTGTTGTCCAGTGGCATTTTGATTTCACTATTATTCGTATTTGCTGTGATCTTCATCATTCCATGGATTAAGACATGGCCTTACGAGATGGCGTTTAGTACAGACACATTTACTAAGGTGATTGAGTCCTCGAACCTAATGCGAGTGTATAAGAACTCACTTATGGTCGCGACCTTAACGGCTATTTTTGGCACTATTATTACCTATGTTGCCGCGTTGATATACGAGCGCTCAGGGTTATTCAAGATAGGAAAGCTGACGATAGAAAGCTCAGCCTTAGTAACCAATACAGTGCCGGGTATGGTTATTGGTATTGCTTACCTGATGGTTTTCTCAGGCTCATCGATATCGAACACCATCTTTATTATTGTGATTAGTAATATCATTCATTACTTCTCAACACCTTATCTCATGAGTAAAAACGCACTATCAAAAATGAACTTAGGTTGGGAGACCACAGCTTCTTTACTTGGAGACTCATGGCTACAGTCTTTACGCCGAATTGTTGTACCCAACTCAATATTTACACTTATCGAAGTGGCCTCGTACTTCTTTATCAGTGCGATGGTCAGCATCAGTGCAGTGATATTCATTTCAGGTGCAAAGACGATGGTGCTGACTACAAAAATTGTTGAACTACAGCACTTCGCCCGCTTTGATGAGATTTTTGTCTTGTCGCTGATGGTGCTACTCACAAATATCACGGCATTAATATTCTTCGCAGTGGCGCGATACCTTTATACCAGAAGCATCAATGGCACAATAAAAATAAAAGTGAACAAGACCACAGTGACGACGGTCGCTTAAATATCTCAACACAGTTTAGGCATTGATGTTACGAAAACCAATTTAACTTTTAACCATTCAAATAATCAGGAACAACAATGAATTTATTTAGAACGATAGTAACGGGATTGACTTGTGGAGTTTTAGTGGCAGGTTGTGGATCGCAAAGCTCAGACGATACAGCTGGCGAGGAGGTGATTATTTATAGTAATGCTGATGAAGAGGCAGTCGAGGTTATTCAAGAGGTGCTTGATGAGGCAGGCTTTGAAGGTCAATACATATTTCAATCATTCGGAACAGGTGAGCTTGGTGGCCGACTATTAGCTGAAGGAAAAAATATTGAAGCTGACATGGTGACAATGAGCTCATTTTATATCGAAAGTGCTCAAGCAAAGAACCCAATGTTTAAAGCGTTAGCGTTTACGGCAAACCCACAGATTGCGACGCCTAATTACTATGCACCAATCCTTAGCTTTACGGGTGCCATTTTACTCAATACCAAAGAGATGGAAGCCAATAACCTTCCAGTACCTGCCAGTGCTAAAGACTTAGCCAATCCTATTTATAAAAACCAAATTTCTATGGTTGATCCAAATGGCTCGTCAACCGGTTGGCTATTTGTACAAGATATTGCTGCTGAATATGGCACCGATGTTGAAGGTCAACAAATCATGAATGCTATTCGTGAAAATGCAGGACCTAACTTAGAACTATCTGGCTCTGGTCCTCTTAAAAAGGTAATGGCAGGTGAGGTGCCTATCGGTTTTGGTTTACGTCATCAGGCAGTCGCTAATAAAGCAAAAGGTTTACCTATTGATTTTGTTGATCCCAGTGAAGGTAATTACACATTGACTGAATCGGTTGCTGTTATTGATAAAGGAGAGAAAACCAATCCTAAAGCAATGAAAATGGCTGAATTAATTGTCACTAAAGCTCGCCCAGGTTTATTAGAGATTTATCCAAATATTGTGTATGACGGCGAGACAGTAGCTGCTGAGAATCAGATTGATAATTCTAAGACCTATCCAGAGCCATTAACTGCCGAGCTGTTAGATAAGCACCGTGCTTTTTTCCATGGTGAGTAATTTTAGTTGAATCAAAATAATGCCCATTCATGCTTAGCTATATTAGTTCATAGGTTAAGCAAGTAGAGGGCTAATTAATAAAGATGTATGGGAAGAGCAGATATGACAATGAGCAAAATACTTTCTGATAAAACATACGATGTCGTCGTCGTAGGTGGGGGCATCGTTGGGCTGGCAAGCGCCTACGCCGCCTTTAAAAAGGGGCTGAGTGTTGCAGTTGTAGAACGCCAGTCTCAGAACAAAGATGCTTCTGTTCGTAATTTTGGATTTGTGACAGTTAGTGGTCAGCGTCGAGGTGAGCATTGGCAACGCGCCATGCACTCGCGTAATATTTGGGCCGAGATTGCGCCAAAAGCAGGTATTCAGGTAGAGCATATCGGTTTGCATATGTTAATGCAGCGACCTGAAGCGGTAGATGTTGCACACGCTTTTTTAAAGACTGAAATGGGTGAGGGGTGCCGACTACTGACACAGTCTGAAATTAATGAAGCCGCGCCTTATCTGAACAAGGGAGAAGGGGTGTTATATAGCCCGCATGAGCTTAGAGTGGAGTCCAATACTGCAATTGCTAAGCTGGCTCATTGGTTACAAGAGACGCAGAGTGTGGACTTTTATAATCATACCACAGTGACTTCGGTGGAATTACCAAAAGTGCATACCAGCCGTGGTGTCCTTAACGCTGAGCATTGTGTGGTCTGCCCAGGAGCTGACTTTACTGGCTTATATCCAGAAGTGCTCGCTAAGACCAAAGCTAAAATTTGCACGCTAAATATGATGCGAGTCATGCCCAAAAAAGCATTTAGATTAAATGCCGCTGTCATGTCAGATTTAAGCTTTGCCCGTTATGATGGATTTGCTCAGTTACCTGAAGCTACGGTACTAAAAACCTTACTTGACGATATTCAAAGTGCAGAGCGTCAAGCAGGTGTCCACCTAATTGTGGTTCAGTCTGAAGATGGCTCACTAATCATTGGCGATAGTCATGATTATAGTGATAGAGAACTACCGTTTAGAGACACTCGAATTGATGATCTAATCATTAATGAGTTTAAGCAGGTGATGGATATTGGCGAGATAGATATTACTCAGCACTGGTTGGGTGTATATCCAAGTGCGGACGAGGTGGTATTTAAGACATCACCTGAAAAAGGTGTGGTGGTCGGTGCAGTCACCAGTGGTACAGGGGCATCAACAGGTTTCGCATTTGGCGAAGAGTTAATTGAATTAGTATTGGAATCAAAGTAATGAATACAGTAAAGAATAATGTAACAAGCAGCAGCTCACATAGTGATAGTTTAAACAGTATTAAAAATAAATTTTTTGATATTAGACTCTGTGTGTTTGATATGGCTGGCACCACAGTAGATGAAGGTAACTTGGTCTATAAAACCGTATGTAATGCTATCAATGAAGCACTGATGCGCGCTGGCAAGTCAGATAAGCAAGTGAGTCTTGAGTTATGTTTAGAATATGGTGCAGGTAAAGAAAAACGCAACGCCATCCGTGATATTTTGGACATGCTAGATTTATCTGATGCTGATATTGAATCGTTAACGGATACGGCGTTTGCAGCCTTTAAAGTCAATCTTGCAACTGCTTATAACAAGGACACCTTATCTGAGTTTGAAGGCATGTCAGAGTTGTTCGAGCAGTTGAAGGCGAGCGGTCGTAATGTCGTATTGAATACAGGATATGATGCTAAGACTGCTAATAAAATTTTGACTATCTTAGGGTGGTCTGTGGGAGATCAAGTAGATGCACTAGTAACAGCCGATGACGTAGAAAATGGCCGCCCAGGTCCTGATATGATTACTCTTGCGATGAAGCAGTTTAATATCGAGAATTCACAGCAAGTATTAAAAGCAGGGGATAGTGGTATCGATATTGAGGAAGGCCAAAATGCAGAGTGTGGGCTGGTTTTAGGTGTGCTATCTGGTGCACAAAATGAGCAGCAGCTGGTGAAATATTCACCTGATGGAGTTTTAGACAAGCTGACTGATTTAAAGGCGCTTATTTAATTTAAAGCTAGGTCTAAGCTTCAAAATATACAACAGAACAGTAAAGCCATAAAAGTAATGACTTTTATGGCTTTTTTGATTTAGAAGGACTGTCCCAGATTCTGTGTAACTGCCGTTTAGATTAAGTGTTCCTGCCTAAAGGCTGTAACTTTAGACAGGTACTTGATATTAGAATACAGACTATTGAATATAAATCTCATAACACACCAAGCGTGCTCAATTGGCTTTTAGCGGACGCTAATCGAGCACTCTATTATTTAGCGTTGCGCTTGCTGTATCTTCTTGGTGCGTGTAATTAGCATGTTCCTAAGTATGTATATCTAATAAGTATGTATATCTAAGTTATGGTTCGTCGACCGGATCTATCGTCTCTAGCCTAGCTGGACTGGTATCATAAAGAATGGCTTTGACCAGTGATATTCCCATGAGTACCATCACAAAACTAAAGGGCAAGGCACCAATAACCATCGCCGTTTTAATCGCACCCAGTCCTCCGCTTATCAGCAGTACGCCAACAACCAATGCTAGTATTACGCCCCAAAAGATAATATGTGGGCGGCCTTTTGGACCCTCGTTACCACCTGAATTGATGGTATTGATAACTAAAATTGCCGAATCTAACGTCGTGACTAAGTAGGTCAGTAGCAAGACCAGAACTAAAATTGCCATTACCCAAGCAAAACCTGGGGACAACATCACATCAAGCATTGCCAATAATTGAGATTCTTGACCCACGCTTGAGATGGCATTGGTGCCACCTAGCGTTAAGTCAATCGCGGTACCACCCACCATTGAAAACCAAATAAAACACATCAGAGCAGGTAGGATAACGGTACCGAATAAATAAGTCCGAATACTACGACCACGTGAGATGCGAGCAAAGAAAACACCAACAAAAGGACCAAAAGCAATCCACCATGCCCAATAAAACACTGACCAGTCTTTTTGCCATGTGGCAAGCGTGTCACCGACCACCGTACCATCTGGCTGCCAAACCGTAAATAGCAGCTCAGGAAGTGCGACAACATAGTCAAACATACCTAAGAAAAAAGATTGTAAACCAAAGAATGTCGAACCGAATACTAAGAAAAAGGCAAACAGAACCAGACTCAATCCCATGTTGATGTTAGAGAGCCATTTCACCCCTTTACCTAGCCCAGAAAGCGCAGATAGGGTTGCTATACCAACGATAACGACCAGTGCAACGATAATGGCTGCCGTTGACGATGTGCCATCAGCATTCATCAACCATTCGCCCAAACCAACACGGTACATACTAGAAACGAATTGCTCAACCCCAAACCCTAATGTCTGCGCAACGCCCAAAATGGTTGCAATAACGGCAACGATGTCAATGGTATTACCGAGCTTACCTGATAGTTTTTGGCCGAATAATGGCGCAAGACCTGAACGAATGGTCAGCGGTAATTTACGTCGAAAAGAAAAATAGGCCATCGATAATCCGACTAAGGAATAACAAATCCATGCGCTGAATCCCCAATGTAGAAAGGCCCATTTATAGGCATAGCGTACATTGTCGGCACCAGAGGCTGTTGCCAACCCTTTGATCACTTCAGGGTTATTAGCAAAATGATACATTGGCTCTGCGGTCGCAAAAGTCAACATACCAACACCGATACCTGCGCCAAAAATCATCGAAAACCATGAAAAGTTGGAGAACTCAGGTTTATCTCCGGTGTCCCCTAAAATCAATCTCCCATAGCGCGGCACAACGGCCAGAATCAACGCCAAAATTAAGAAAAAGGCGACACATAAGATATACCATGTCGAAAAGTGATTGAGTAAGAAAGTATTGATCGATTCTAATATCGTCGTTGAATTATCAGGAAAGATGACAGCCCAAACAATGAGCAGACCCAGTAAGATTTTGGCGGTAATCGTAACGTCTTTATTAAACCCTTCATAAAAACCTTTTGTCGCCACTTTAATCGGCAATTTGGTTAAAGGTTTTCTGCTGCTATTTTTCATATCTAATCCTTTAGATGGTTTTCCTTTTGTTCAAATGAGCATCAAGCTGCACCGTCCTTTGAGCAGCTTAATTCCTATCATTTAGGGTGTGTCATCAGCCAGATACCAACCAACTTGCATCATGGTTAGCAGGGTACTCCAACTGATGACACTGCCTCATTTAACTTGGTAAAAACTCTTGACTCCAACTATCACTCAAATCACCACTGGCAATACTGGCGTCAATGTCTGCCTCGCTATAGCCAAGTTCTAGCATGATCTGACGGGTGGATTGTCCAAATTTTTCGGGTCGAGGCAGTGCGTATATAACACTATTCGATGGACGAATAGCATAAGGATCAAGCTGAGTCACTGTATGGCCACTTGGATGATCTTCATAAATTGAGAAAGAATAACTACCATTGTCAGTACCTGATGTGCCATCTGCTGTGCGGCTGTATTCAGCACGTAATGCATTGATATCCGCACAGACGACAGCCGCAATATCGGCAGCTTGCAGACGTTCTACCCAGTCATGAGCAGGCGCTTTTTGAAAGGTATTAGATAAGAAAGCGGCACGATCATTTTTATCCAGCTCACTGAAACCTTGTAAGTCTTCAACGTTTTCGAAGTTTTTTACATCGACTTCATACGCGTTTAATAACAAGTAGTTCCCTGAAGAGGTATAGTAAAAGCGCGTCAGCTCATCATGGCCGTTGGTTTCGCGACCTGATGGCTCATTGAATAACCCGCGTTTTTCAAAATCATAACAATAGGGGATTTGTAGTAGGGCGCTATTGGCGACCAATGAAGTACGACCACGTCCAATGCGGCCTGTACGATATTTTTGATAGAGCGCCACACCAATACTCATGGCGCCGCCAAAGCCGCACATGACATCAATAGTACCAACGTGTGCATGTTCTTCAGGAGTATCCATAGCACCGCCGCAACGCAACATGATGCCAGTAGACGCCTGTACCACATCGTCATAGCCTATGAAGTCACTACTCGGACCCTTACGGACACCACTAAAACAATCAAGCTTACAGAATATAGCATCAGGATTTAAGGCTTTTAAGCCTTCAGTATCCAAGCCCATTTTTTTGATTTGTGTGTCTGTTGCATTCCAAACAATAACGTCAACGGAACGAACCAACTTCTCGAACACTTCTCGTCCTGTGCCTTTGCTAATATCAGCAAGTATGGAGCGTTTACCGACCATTTGAGACATACCATAAATGACAGTATTCCAGCTGTCGTATAATGGAGAAGCAGAATCAAGCTTGATAACTTCTGCACCAAAACGCGCCAAATAGCAGGCAGAATGCGGGCCTGCAATGACGTTGCAAAGATCAAGTACTTTAATACCGTCTAACCAACCGCTTTTTTCATCAACATTATTGATTGAAGGCAACTTGGTTTTGATTGCCTTTAATTTTTTCAATGCACCTTCAAATTCGATAGGCTGCGGTGCTTTTGGTTGTAACATCAACTCGCCACATTCTTCTAACCACACAATTGGTCCTGGCTGAATCATCTTGCCATAAGTGGGATCATCAACTTCAATCATGAGTCCTGTTGTTTCTGCATGATCATCATGGATCCACTCTTGTAGCCAACGCTGCGGTGCACCAGGTATACCGCGTTTACCAAAAATCTTCTGCCACTCTTTTGACGTACGTAATAAAAATGCCACTTTCATTTTTTCGGCAATACGATCTGCCCAATGTTTTGGCATGGGATAAACCCCAAGCGATGTATCAGATGTCCACTGACTAGAAGGCAAATAAGTGTCTTCCTCCTCAGTCAATCCTTCCTCAAGTAATTCGTCGTATAACCCCAATACTTGCAAACAACGCTTGGCGTGATGTTTGTGGCTGGGGCATACAACGTAAAACATACGGCCATCTTTACACATGTAACTGCGGTAAAAAGGATCTAGCAGTTCCTGCAACGATTCGTAGTCCATATTCATGGGAATACCTTCAACGCGGCGACGTTGAATCTCAACTTCACGTTGGGTCAAATAGCGTTCAGGTAGGTTTTCGATATCGATTGAATTGTAACAAAGACCTTCCATCACAGCCGCAGCAAGTGGAACTTCAATAGCATCGCCAAGTCCCGTGTTTTCACGTGCTTGTAGTGCAAAAACAACCGAAGAACCTGCCAGCATTGCGCCATAAGCAGAGGGCAATGGTAGGGGTGAGAACGAGGGGTTAATGCCCATGAGCACACGGTTTAAACCCATGTCAGTAAACACGCCCGAGCTCGCTGCCACAATGCTCTCATAGGCACGTAACTCACGGCGATTTTCGTCATTCGATGCAAATCCAGGGATTGACAGTGTGATCAGCTGTGGCCGCTCTTTTCGTAGCGCGACCAGATCTAATCCCATTTCTGCCATTTTTCCAGGGCGAAAGCCTTCGATAACGATGTCACTTTCTAAAATTAATTGCCTAGCTTGTGCCAAGCCTTCATCAGTCTTAAGATCGAGTGTTAACATCAATTTGTTGCGATTCAATACCGCATTGGCTGGACTGTGCCACTTTGGGCCTGATGGCGGATCTATATGAACCACGGTTGCGCCTAAGTCGCCAAGCATCATACCGACAGCGGGACCGGCAATATATTGACCAAAATCGATGACTTTGACACCCAGTAATGGTAATTCAAAAGTTTCTCGCATAGTTATCTATCCTTAGAATTTTATGGTACGACTATGAAAAATTAGAATTCAGTCAGAGCACTTGCCAGTCGTCCACTAATGGAGAGAGTCAGAAGCAAGCAGCATTTTTTGAATACAAACGACTGCTTTTAAGCGCACTGATTATGCAGTGCGCTTAAAAGGTAAGGGCTTTATAATGTAGCGCCTTTATAATGTAGTGTTCTTAAAGGCTAGCGCCTTGAAAAGGCAGTGCTATTAAGTTGGCATAGAGAACTGTTTTTCTTCTCTCAATGCCGCACTAGGCCAGCGCTGCGTAATGGTCTTACGACGAGTGAAGAATCTCACGCCGTCTGGTCCGTACATGGCCAAGTCACCAAATAATGAACGTTTCCAGCCACCAAAGCTTTGAGACGCTACAGGTACTGGTAGTGGAATATTGACACCAACCATACCGACTTGAATGTTGTCAATAAAGTAACGCGCCGCTTCTCCATCTCTCGTATAAATACAGGTGCCGTTACCATATTCATGGTCGTTTATGAGTTGCACTGCCTCGGCCATGGTCTGCACACGCATCACCTGTAACACGGGACCGAAAATTTCTGCCTCGTAGCTGTGCATCTCTTTAGTGACATGATCAATCAGAGTAGGACCTACGAAAAATCCATTTTCATTGCCTTCTGGTGCAGCATCAGAGCCATCGATGATGAGCTCTGCACCTTGCTCGGCAGCACTTTTGATGTAATCTAAAATCTTAGATTTGTGCGCCGCTGTAATGACAGGGCCAAAGTCGTTGCTCTTATCTGAATGAAGCCCCAGTTTTAGCTCTTTAATAGCAGGCTGTAGGGCCGCAATCATCTTGTCAGCCGTTTCGTCACCGACGGCAATAGCAACAGATAGCGCCATACAACGCTCGCCTGATGAGCCAAAAGCAGCACCCAATAGTGAGGTGACGACGTTGTCTAAGTCTGCATCTGGCATGACAATCGCGTGGTTTTTTGCACCGCCGAGTGCTTGGCAACGTTTGCCTTGTGCAGCGGCTGTGGTATAGATGTATTCAGCGATAGGGGTTGAGCCCACAAAGCTAACGGCTTTAACATCTGGATGATGCAAAATAGCATCAACGGCTTCTTTGCCACCATTTACGACGTTGATGACACCATCTGGTAGGCCCGCTTGCTGTAAAAGCTGCGCGATGAAAAGTGTGGCACTTGGGTCACGCTCAGACGGTTTTAATACAAAGGTATTGCCGCACACGATGGCCATCGGGAACATCCACAGTGGCACCATCACAGGGAAGTTAAACGGTGTGATACCAGCGACGACGCCTAGTGGATGAAACTCACTCCAAGAGTCTATATCGGTACCCACATTGCGGCTGTGCTCGCCTTTGAGTAGCTCAGGCGCGCCGCATGCATATTCGACGTTTTCAATACCGCGCTGTAGCTCGCCTGCCGCATCGTGTACGATTTTCCCGTGCTCTTCGCCAACCAGTCTGCAGATTTCATCCGCATTTTGCTCTAACAGCTCTTTGAATTTGAACATGACGCGCGCGCGTTTTAGTGGCGAGGTTTTGCTCCATGCGGGAAAAGCCGCTTTAGCCGCAGCGACTGCTTCGCCAATTGTTTTTTCACCACCCAAAGCGACTTGCTTGCTGACATCACCAGTTGATGGGTTGTAAACGTCTTGAGTTTGGCTGTCATTGTTTGACAGGCTGCCGTTGATAAAATGTCCGATTGTTTGCATAAGTTTAATTCCTTTAAACATGTGAATAATTAGTAGGTTAATCGTAAATGAGGGCTTTTTAACTGACTGAACTCTCAGCAACAGTGTTGTCATTCCATAGCAAGGTATAGAGTTGGACCATTTCTTCTAGGGTAGGTATTCGAGGGTTGTTATTGGGTGAACCTGATGCAAATGCTTGCTCGCACATTGTGTTTATTAGCGCATCAAAATCTGCTTTTTGAACACCAAACTGTGCCAATGTGGGCACGTGAAGCTCATCATTTAAGCTTTTTAGATACTTGACCAAGCTAACGTTGGCCTGATCATCTGTCTCACTATGATCCGCTATGCCTAAGGCACGCGCGCAGTCCGCATAACGGTCAGGCGCACTAGAGATGCCGAATTCTGTAATGGTTGGCAATAACATCGCGTTTGATAGGCCATGTGGCACATGAAAAAAGGCACCAATCGGACGACTCATACCATGTACCAGTGCCACTGAAGAGTTGCAGAACGCAATACCTGCCAAGGTAGAGCCTAGCATCATCGCTTCACGGGCGGTTTCATCTTTGCCGTCGTGATAAGCGGTTTGGATATTAGGTCCGATTAAGCGTAGGGCGGCGAGCGCCTGTTGGTCGCTATAGGCATTACGTTTAGGGCTGATATACGCTTCAATAGCATGAGTCATCGCATCGATACCCGTATCTGCCGTGGTGCGCGGCGGTACGCTGAGCGTGAGGCTATAATCGATAATGGCTGCGACGGGCATAAACCCCATACCCACGCACAGCAGCTTTTCGTTATTAGCCTCATCGGTAATGATGGTAAAGCGTGTCACTTCTGATCCTGTGCCTGCCGTCGTCGGTATGGCAATAATAGGCAAGCCTGCTTCGTCCACTTGGCGAGGAAACTTATAATCGCGAATCACGCCGCCAAATTTTCCTAGAATAGCAATGGCCTTTGCACTATCGATAGGGCTTCCGCCACCTAGGGCAATCAGACCATCGTAATCTTGTGCTTTTACTTGAGACACGCCAGCCTCAATAGAGCTTTCAGTAGGCTCTGGCACCGTATCTGAAAATACATCGGCATTGATTTGTGCTGCTTTCAAAATGGTTTGAATGTTATCGACATAGCCGAGTTTAACCATCATCTCGTCAGTGATAATAAGGGGTTTTTTTACCCCTAAGCTGGCCAATATTACTGGCAGCTTTTGGCAGGCATCGCGTCCAATTTCCATCGTTCTTGGGAGCAGGATACTGTGTGACATAGTGACTCATCCTTGAATTAATGACTTCAGATATAAGCGTAGTAGGCAGCTCAATCGTCGCACGAACTATTCACAAAAGTGTATAGTATTTAAATATAAAATTCACATAACGATAAATATATTATCGATATGTGAAAGGTAACAGAATGTTTTTGTAATAGCAAGACGCAAAAGCGTAAATTTTATCGTTATAATAAATAAATTTATTTGCTGCGAGTCAGCCAGAGGTTTAAACCAAACAATGAGTAATACTAAAAAGAAAGGTTCAAGTGTTGAGCGCGTTTTGCAGATAGTAGAAGTGCTAGCCAGCTCGCAAAGACCAATGAGTGTCAGCGATCTAGCAGAAACATTAGAAGTGCCAGTGCCGAGTATGTATCGGCTATTGGATCAACTGCAAGGTCTTGGGTTTGTGCAGTTAGATTTGCCAGGGAAGGTAACCTGTGGAAAACGCACTTATAAGCTTGCCATGAACTTATTGCAAAACAGTGACTTTAAAAATGAAAGGTTGGCCATACTGAACGAGCTGTCAGCGCAAATAGGGGAGACGGTGGGTATTTCGATTTTACAAGACTTAGATGTGGTTTATATCGATCGCGTTATGTCGGATTGGCCATTACAAATATTCTTACCTTCGGGCACTCACGTACCTGTTTGGGCCAGTGCCAGTGGTAAATTATTGTTATCGCAGCTATCGGATGAGAAATGTACACGCATCGTTGAGAAAATGTCGTTACACGCACTAACGACTAAAACGCAGACCGATAAAAAGCAACTGATGCAAACGATTACTGCAACACGTGAGACGGGAGTAGGCGTGGATAATGAGGAGTTTATTCCAGGTATGGTCGCGTGTGCGGTCATGATTCCTAATGGGGATCAACAGGCATTTGCGACGGTGTTTACCCATGGGCCGACCGTGAGAAAAAGTCTAGAGGAGCTGCTCAGCTATGTGCCTCTTATGCAAGAGGCGGCAAATGAGCTGTCTGTTATTTTCAATCAAAACTATGAATAGACAAGTAGGCGCAAAGCAGGGTGATAAATTACTATGAGTGTTAGTTGATCTTATAGCAAACCCCAGTCAGGACCTAATCACCTTAGTAAGATAAAGAGTAATAAAAAAGGTTGGTAACGCTACATATAATGTGGTGTTACCAACCTTTTTTACTGCAAATCATATTTGGTAAGTAACAAGAGATCGAGTCATCTAGCTTAGTATATTTATAATTACTGTATTGCATTTAACTATGACATCACTACGATTTTGATATTTAAGAATAATTACTCTACAGCTATTTACTTTCCAGTAACCTCTTTCATAAATACTACTTAATACATCTCTGGCCAAAAAATTAATAGTGAAAAGCTATGAAACATAATTTTGGGCAATTTTCATATCTATTAATACTCATCTTAAAGCGAACCTATCTCTTAACAAATATCCTAATATTTTGTGGCATTACTTTTAGTCATGGTTGACAGACTTTATATCATTTTCCAATGGTCTATGATTTGAAGTAATCTTGACAGCAATCAGAACCATTACAGGGAAGTTTGTATGGCAAAATTACGACCAGTGACTTTTTGGCCCGCATTTATTTGCTTGGTATTAACCGTCGCTTACACACTCATTGATAAACAAAATTTTATCACGGGCACATCAAGCCTAAACACGATGATCATGGCTAACCTTTCTTGGTTATTCAACCTTAGTGCTTTATTCATGGTGTTTATCGCAGCATATGCCTTTTTTGCCCCAATCGGGCGCGTACGTATTGGCGGCGAAAGCGCCTCTCAAATGCTGACTCCATTTCGTTGGTTTGCAGTGTCGCTAACCACCGTTATCGCAATGGGCATTTTGTTTTGGTCTGTTGCCGAACCAGTGCTGCACTATCATGAGCCCCCCGCATATTTAGGCATCATTCCTGAAAGCCCTGAAGCGATGCGCTTTTCGATGTCTACTATTTTTGTACATTGGACGATTACCCCTTATTCAATTTATACAGTTGCCGGTTTAGCATTTGCTCTAGCCTTTCATAACCTGAAACTGCCATTTTCGATTGGCTCAATGTTACGTCCAATTTTAGGGCGCTGGGTTGATGGTGTTGGTGGTCAAGTGGTCGACGGTTTAGCGCTATTTGCTGTCGTACTGGGTATGTCTGCCACATTGACTTCTGGGCTATTGGTGATAAGCGATGGCATGGAGTCTGTACTAGGCATTCAGAAGAGTACCACTGGATATGCGATTATCGCTATCGTCATTATAGGAGCTGCGCTTATATCTGCTGCGTCTGGACTGCACCGCGGCATCCAAAACCTCGCTCGAATCAACACTTGGCTCTACTTTGTAGGCGCTATATTCATATTTATTGTAGGTCCCACGGCCTTTATCTTGTCACTAGGTGTTGAGTCATTAGGGGTTTATCTTTCTGACTTTTTTGCACGCAACCTAGTAACAGGCGCTTCGGGTAATGATCCTTGGCCAGGTTGGTGGACAGTGGCTTTCTTTGCCAGTTGGTTTGCTTGGGCTCCATTAAGCTGCTTATTTCTTGGAAAAATTGCTCGCGGCTATACAGTGCGTCAGTTCATCATGGTCAATCTGTTGCTACCATCTGCTTTCGGATTTGTGTGGTTCAGTATATTCAGTGGTTCTTCATTGTTCTTTGACACCACGATGGGCGGCATTATGTATCAAGCTTACCAAGACAATGGTTTTGCTTCGGTGATTTATGTGCTGTTCGATCAGTTACCTGGTAGCACCCTACTCAGTGTGCTATTTATATTTGCCTGCTTTATCACTTTTGTGACGGCGGCCGATTCGACGACCGATGCGATTGGTGGTCTGTGTATCCAAGGTGTTGATGCGGAAAACCTGACGTCTCCTATATGGGTAAAAACGATTTGGGGCTGTGCCGTGGCCTTTGTTGCTTGGATCAGTGCG
Source organism: Psychrobacter glaciei (assembly GCF_014652895.1). Lineage (GTDB taxonomy): Bacteria > Pseudomonadota > Gammaproteobacteria > Pseudomonadales > Moraxellaceae > Psychrobacter > Psychrobacter glaciei. The sequence continues at coordinate 1,082,246 of NZ_BMZR01000001.1, read as the reverse complement.
AGCTTTATCGGCACTGATGCCATCAAAATGTTGTTCAATTTGTCTGGTGTACCCGGCATGTTGATTGTACTAGGTGCAGGATTTTCATTTTTAAAGTTAGCCCGTAGGGTTGAGATTAATGGCGATATTGTTGAGCTAAAACCAACGCTATCGGCTGATATAAAGAAAAACAGTGAGCCTTCACGCTCAATAACGTAAGCAGAGTGGCAGTAAAAACACGTTCAAAAATGCGGTAACCATACTATCTAGTAGAACTATATCTACGACTACCTTTAAGGATTAAACATGCAATATGTCAAACTCGGACAGTCTGGCCTAAAAGTATCTCGCCTTTGTCTTGGCACCATGAATATGGGTTCAAAAGAATGGAAACCTTGGATCTTTAACGAAAAAGAAAGCGAGCCGATCATTGCACATGCGCTCGATATGGGGGTTAACTTCATCGATTTAGCCGACTTTTACTCTCTTGGCGCTGGTGAAGAAGTCGTGTGTAACGTGTTGCGCCGTATCGCTCGTAGAGATGACCTGGTTATCACCACTAAAGTGGGATATGCCATGAGCAATGACATCAATGCACAAGGGCATTCACGAAAAAACATTTTCAATGCCATTGATAACTCATTAAAGCGTATGGGCATGGATTATGTCGATATCTATATGCTGCACTACTTTGATACTGAAACCCCAGTGGAAGAAACCATGGCAGCACTGAACGACATCGTATTGGCAGGCAAGGCACGATATATCGGTGTTTCAACTATGTACACTTGGCAGCTGGCCAAAATACTACAAGTTTGCGATAAAAATGGTTGGGCACGTCCAATCAATATGCAGTTGCAATTGAACTGTGCGTACCGAGAAGAAGAGCGAGAAATGATTCCGTTCTGTATGGATCAGGGCATTGGTGTGTCGGTTTTCAGTCCTTTAGCGCGCGGTATCTTAACCAGTGACTTGCAATCAACTCGCAATCAGACGGACTTCTTTACTGCAGAGATGTACAACGATCAGGCTTCTAAAGATATCGCACATTCAGTGGCCAAAATTGCCAATGCGCGTGGCTGCTTACCTGCACAAGTAGCACAGGCTTGGGTTTTAAATAAACCTGAAGTGTCTTCTATGTTGGTTGGCGCCGACACAGTGGCGCAGTTTAATAGCGCAGTGGCAGCCGTTGAGATGAAACTCACTGTTGAAGAGATATATGAGCTTGAGCGTAACTATACACCTTGTGACCTGATAAACGACTATACGTCAGGCAAGCGCATTCCACGTGTTGCTCGCCCAGAAAAATTAACTTTTATGGATCAAGTAGTTTAGATGTATTGGACTTTAAAAGCTATGGAGAGGACAGACGACTAAGCAGTCTTTAGTGGCAGACATCTCGTTTGACTCTCCAAACTGACAATTGCAATCAATCAAGGATATCTAAAAATGTCGGAGTATCAGTATCGCGTCGAAGAAGACTCGATTGGTTGTCTTGAGGTCCCAATCAACGCTTTATATGGCGTACAGACACAGAGGGCCATACGGTTATATCCCTTAAATGGTGAAAAACCTTTGGCAGCTTATCCTGAGCTGTTACAGGGGTTGCTAAAGGTCAAAAAACTGGCGGCTTTAATCAATATAGAAACAAAAGAAATCGACGCTGAGATGGGTCAAGCTATTGTGGCTACTGTTGACTATCTACTTGAAAAAATGCCCATGGAGCAATTTCAGGTGCATTCTTTTCATGGCGGCGGCGGCGTTTCTAGCAATATGAATCTAAATGAGGTTATTGCTAACGTCGCAAACCGCGATACCTTCAATCAGCCGCTTGGCAGTTATTACCCCATACATCCCAATGATCATGTCAATCTCAACAACTCGACAAGTGATGTTTTGAACACTGCTTGTCATTTAGCAGTGATTGATAAGAGAAAAGAATTCACGGGGACATTGCAAGGGTTGATTGACACTTTTGAGGTGCAAGCTGATAAGTGGAAAGAGGTGTTAAAGCTTTCTCGTACATGCTTGCAAGACGCTGTCGATATCAGTTTCGCCGATATGTTTGGAGGCTATCGCGCGCAGCTTAAGCGTCAAAAGCAACGGTTAGACAATAGTATCGATGAGCTTTACAAGATTAATTTGGGTGGCAATATTATTGGCCGCAAAGGAGATTGCTCTGATGCGTTTTTTGACAAAATAATCGGCAATATAAATGAGATGGAAGCATCAGATCGTTTTATGCACACCGATAATTTTTTTGATGCATCTCAAAGTTATGATGATTTAGCGAAAGTGGCTGCCGATTTAGATCAACTTGCAAGAGCACTGTTACGCATTGCGAAAGATTTTCGGCTGATGGCATCAGGGCCAGAGACAGGTTTTGGTGAGATTATACTACCTGCTGTGCAACCCGGTTCTTCAGCCATGCCAGGAAAAATAAATCCAACTGTCCCTGAATACTTGGTGCAGTGTGCTATGCAAGCTTGTGGGCATTGTTATGCGGTTCAGATGACGCAAGACCACGGCGAGTTAGACTATAGTCCTTGGCAGTCTATTATCATTAGTAACTTGCTCGATGCAATGTCAGTACTGACCAGTGGCATGCAGGCGTTTGATCAGCATTGTCTGTCTGGTATGGCGCCAGATATAAAGCGTAATAACGCTAACGTCAACACGCTTATCCCCACACTGATGCGTCTTAAAAAAACCCATGGTTATTCATTTACCGCACGTGTCTACAAAGAAACAGGCGGAGACCTAGAAAAGATTAGAGCGTATTTAGAAAAATAAAATACGATCAGAAGGATGAGTTTTTTGCACAACACTATGCGCTAATGTCAATTGCGACTCAACCAGTGTTCCTTCAGACTCATTAGTAATCGTGAAGATAGCAGCGAAAATGCTCTCTATCATGAAAAACCACGTTATAACGGAAAGTCACTTAAATAAAACATGGAGCATCACATGAATTCTAACGAAAATATTCCTTTATCTTGGGCTTATAACTGGCTCACCAGTCCTAAACGTCAGTACATTAATGGTGAATGGGTCGATGGTGCAAGCGATGTAAAGTGGGTCGTCACCAACCCTGCAAATCGTGAAGCACTATGCAGTTTTGAGATAGCTGATGCAGATCAGGTTGAATACACAGCGACTATGGCTAACCAGTGTCATGAGTCGGGCGTATGGGCAAAAATTAGCCGCCCACAGCGCGCCAATATGCTGCGTCAGATCGCCCAGTTGATTCGCGATAACACAGAAAAGTTATCAGTACTGGAGTCTTTACCTAATGGTAAGCTGTTTTCTGAGTCTATGGTAGATGATATTCCGACTTGTGCTGATATTTTTGAATACTACGCTGGCTGGACGGATAAATTTTATGGCGAAACTTCACCTGTTGAAGAGGGTTTTTTAAACTATACGATAAAAGAGCCAATAGGGGTTTGCGCACTGATAGCACCTTGGAACTTTCCTTTATATCAGACCAGCTTAAAGTTAGCCGCCGCTTTATCTATGGGTAATCCTGTCATCATCAAGCCATCAGAATATACCCCATTAACGAGCATTTTTTTGGTAGAGCTGATCCATGAGCATCTAGATTTTCCTAAAGGTGTGATCAACATGCTATTAACCAATGGCGAAATGGCAAATCAGCTTACCTTGAGCGACAACGTACACAAAGTTTCTTTCACAGGTAGTACTGACGTTGGCCGTAAAATCGTACAGAACTCAGGACTGTCTAATCTTAAGTCTGCCACTTTAGAGCTGGGTGGTAAGTCACCTTGTATCTTCTTTGAAGATACACCAGACCTAGATGGTGCGATTGACCGTGCCTTTACTGTCATGTTCTCCCATAAAGGTGAGAAGTGTTCAGAGCCGACTCGCTTTTTGATTCATGACAGTCTTTATGACCAAGTGGTTGATAAGTTAATCGTAAAGGCTAATGCTGTGAGGTGTGGCAATCAGTTTGATGAAACAGTCACTCAAGGGCCACAATGTAACGAAGCACAGTTCAATAAAATTTTAGAATACATAGAAATCGGTAAAAAAGAAGCCAAGCTTGTCGCTGGTGGTTATGCAGATACCGAGGGCGACAATGCCAATGGGTATTTCATTCGACCTACTATTTTCTCTGAAGTTAGCCAAGACTCACGCATTGCACAAGAAGAAATCTTTGGTCCTGTATTGTGCTGTACTCGATTCCATACGACTGAAGAAGCGGTAGAGATGGCCAATGCCACTGCCTATGGGTTAGCTGCAGGTCTGTATACCAGTGACGTGTCTCGCGCTCATCGTGTGGCAGAGCAGATTGATGCAGGTATGTTATTTATCAACCGTTACGGCTGTTATGGACTTGCTGCACCGTTTGGTGGTTTCCGTCAGAGTGGTTGGGGTAAAGAGATGGCCATTCATTCGTTGTCTTCTTATACCAAAACTAAAGGTGTGTGGGTGTACTTTGGTGACGGTTAGTCGCTAAGCGTTAATGATTATAAGTTTCGCAGCCGTGCTGTGGGACTCACCCCTCTAAAATAGTTTTGTTTTAAGGCCTGATATATTCAGGCCTTTTTGTGTTTAATAGTTTGTGACTGTTCAACACGCCCTAATGAGGGCTGATACGGATATTATCGTGAACAAAACAGCAAGTGGCTAGAATGCTTAGGAATAGCCGTTTTTGAGAAAGTAGCGTAGTATTATTATTTCATAGTGGAATATAATAAGCCAAAAACTACGAATTGCTTATGATGCTACATAATCAAACTCTCAATATAGCTTTGCTTAAGGTCACTTTATGCGTTCATTGCCCGCACTGACATCGTTACGTGTTTTTGAAACAGCAGGAAAATGCCTGAGCTTTACTAAGGCCGCCAGTCAGCTGAATGTCACTCAAAGCGCCGTAAGCAGACAAATTAAACACTTAGAGGACTATCTGGGCGTTCCTCTGTTCGTGCGTCGTCATCATCGATTGGAGCTAACAGCAGCCGGTCAACAGCTATTGAGCAAGCTTGAGCAGTCTTTTAATCTGATGGAAACGGCCGTTCAAGAGCTTAGGGATCCTAATCAACGTCAAAAACTCACGCTATTATTCCCGCCAACATTTGCGACTCGCTGGCTCGCACCAAAGCTTGCTGATTTCCATATTCATTCTCCTGAATTACAGTTATCTATCCATAATAATGACAGTGAACATAATATTTTTGACTGTCATATACGTTTTGGACGTACTGCTCGGCCCAATCACTATAGTGAATTGATTATGCTAGAGCAACACGTGGCCGTATGTGCACCTAATTTACTAGAGCAAGCTAAGCAACTAAACGGCAATTTATTACACATACTTCACGAAGGACAGCGGCTACCAGTATGGGAAAACTGGCTACAAGCAGCAGGTTTGACAGGAGAGGTCGATGTGAATGGAGGAATGGAATTTAGCACATTAGATCAGGTCAGTAATGCTGCTATTAATGGTGCCGGCTTTGCTATTGTAGACAAAAGAATGATCAGTCATGAGCTCAAAATGGGTACGTTGGTACCTTTTAGTCAGGTTGAAGTGAGCGGCCCTTATGGTTACTGGCTTGATATTAAGGCTGAACGTCAAGGGCTTGCTAAGGTTATCCGCTTTACAGAGTGGCTCAGGCAAATCAGTCCTGATTAATTATGCTCACTTTAATAGTGGATACTATAAGTCAGACAATCCTAGCTGATAGTTGTCTCGCTGCCTGAACCATGTTTTTTGAGTAGTTACGCGCATCTTGTGGATTCAATGTTTTACCGACAATTCCGGCACTAATCGCTGCGACGGCCTCATTACGTAGGTTGAGAATAGGCGTGGCGATACTGCTGACTTGACTGCCAACCTCATCATGAGTGACGGCATACCCTAATCTTCTAGTCCGTTCTAAATCTTCCTGTATTTGTTCCATACTGTCTTGAAGAGAGGGATTCAACTTCAGCTCTGCTTGGAAATAACTTGCCTGAAATTCAAGTGATCGCATTGCCAAAATCGTTTTACCTGATGCTGAGAGGTGTAATGGCATTGTCTGACCCACGTAAATATTGAAAGAACCACTGAGTGACGACTCAACTTTGGAAACAACGACTATTTTATTACCAATAGGAACACAGAGACAAATTGATTTATGGATTTCATTCTTTAAAATTTCAGCAATAGGATAAAAAAAAGGAATAATATTCTGTTTGTTATAGATAGTTGATGCAATTTGGAATATTTTTGAACCAATGCAGTAGGATTTATTGCGGCTTGGGTCTGGTGCTACCATCTGATGCTCAAGCATCGTATTAAGTATGCGATGACCACTTGCAATGGCAATGCCGGTTTCTTTACAAATTTCGGAAAGTGTTAAAGGATAAGCTGCAGATGCCAACAAATCCAAAATCATCATCGTACTATCTACTGCTGGTGCTTTAGATTTTTCTTTGTTCTGCATGTCTTTATCGACCTTTTTTCATATATAAAAAAATATTAGTGTGCTTTGCCGTCATAAACAGCTTAGTAAAATTGCTTTTTGCTAAATATTCTTTGCTCAGTCTTTTCTAAGCCTGATTCTTCTAGGGCATAATAAGCGTATATTTATATTGAATGCAAGCTGATCCTGAGCGTTCTTTCCCACAAATATACTCTGTTATTAACGAGTGTTCGTCTTACATAAGTATAGATGCAACTAACTTTATATTTAGCTAAACAACAATATGCATTGAAAAAATCCTAGTAAAACTATCTGATTGAAGGTAGAGACATCCTAGCCTATATGATGCTAAGCCCTTATAGATGTTAAATCGAGATATCTATCTTTTATTCTAAATCGTTGGTCATTTTCTAATACCTATACCTATACCTTTATCACTATCAGCCAATATTCGTATGCTTAGATCTATTAAGTAGGTCGTTTTGCACTCGAATAAATGAGCCACTTTACATTATTTAACACCTCCATCAATGCCTGACTACACCACATTAGTGTGTAACAGATTATGACTGCCTTCTATAAATTCAGTACTTATCTTTTGAAATATCCTCTTTGTTTAAATGAGGTTATTGCTTGCGTATAACCCTATATATTACATAAAATTCTATATATGGAAATATTATTTTAAATATGAAAAAATTATTGACAATTAATTAGAGTGAATCTAGGATGGTTCTAACAACAACTAGGACGTTTTTGACGACAAAAGGATCATAGTCATGAGAATAGAACAAAACTTTATCAACAATGAATTTGTAAGCTCAGCAAACCTTTCTACTATTTCTGTTTATAACCCTACCAACGAAGAACTCATTGCACACGTTCCTTCAACGACCTCAGAAGAGGCAATCAATGCTGTATCGATTGCAGCGGAGGCTCAAAAAGCTTGGCGAATACTGACAAGCGTTGAACGAGCAGCACATTTACACAAATTAGCTGATAGCTTGCTAAAGCATAAGCATCTCATTGGAAGCGCTTTGGCTGAGGAATCAGGTAAAAGCCTCGAAGATGCGACCAATGAAGCAGTGTATGCATCTGATATCACCCGTTACCATGCAGAATGGGCACGTCGTATTGAAGGCGAAATCATTCCTAGTGATACACCGTCGGAAAACCTGTTATTACAGAGAGAGCCAATAGGGGTCGTTAGCTGTCTTATTCCTTTTAATTATCCTGTCTACACTCTGCTGCGTAAGATTGCTCCAGCATTGATAACGGGTAATACGGTTGTCGTGCGTCCAAGTAACAACACACCTTGTTCAGCATTTGCTATTGCTAAAGCCGTGCAAGACGCAGGTCTGCCGAAAGGGGTTGTCAATATCTTAACCATGGATCACGCTACTGCAGAAATTTTATGCACACACCCTAAAGTTGGCATGATTACACTAACAGGTAGTGTGGGTGCAGGACGTAAAGTACTTGAATACTCACAAGTGAACATTGCTAAGTCTTCTTTGGAGCTTGGAGGGAAGACGCCTGCTATCGTTGAACCAGATGCCGACCTTGAAAAAGCAGCAATGGAAATTGTTGCCTCCAAAACGACCAATTGTGGTCAGCTGTGTACAGCGGTTGAGCGCGTTTATGTTCATGAAGATATTTATGAGAAATTTGTTGCGTTACTTCGCAAGCACATGAGTGAACAACAATTTGGTGATCGTTCTATAAATCCTAGTTTCATGGGGCCATTGGTTAATGACAATGCTCGCTTAAACATTCATCAAATGGTAGAGCGCGCTATTGATGATGGTGCAACGTTGGAAGTGGGTGGTTATATTCCTGAAGGTATAGGCCATTTTTACCCACCCACACTCTTAACCAATTGCCGCCAAGATATGGAGATTGTTCAAGAAGAAATCTTTGGGCCTGTTTTACCTGTATTGAAATACAGTAATTCTGATGAAGCGCTTGCTCTTGCAAATGATCACCAATTCGGTCTAGCCTCTGTTGTTTATACTGAAAAATATCGTACAGCAATGAAGATTGCTAACAATATTGAAGCTGGTGAAGTATATATCAACCGCACACCTGCTGATCCTTATCAAGGATTTCATGCAGGCTGGAAGCGTTCTGGGTTAGGCGGTGACGATGGAAAGCACGGGATGCTAGAGTACACCCAAACACGCCTCGTAGTTTTAAACTACTGATTTATTATCAGCCACAATTCAGCCATAAGTTTTTGGCGAGGTAATAAAAACCATGAATACGCTCATTCCACAATCTAAACCTGTATCTACAAACCAGAGTAGTAATCTCAAGCGTTACTTCCAATTTGCTCTATTGCTGTTGGCAGCTGGCGCAATTTACCCTTTGCTTTACCTGCGCCAAAACTTTGAAACTTCAATTTTAGAAGCCTTTCAAATTACCACTATCGACCTAGGCAACTATTATTCGATGTTAGGAATCGTCTATTTCCTTTCCTATGTTCCTAGTGGTTGGCTAGCAGATAAAATATCTCCCCGTATATTAATTGCTTTCTCAATGGCTTTAACAGGGGGGCTGGGATTATGGTTCGCCTCCATACCTTCCAAAGAAGTATTACCCTATATCTTCATAGCTTGGGGTATTGGGGCAGGTCTGACTTTTTGGGCCTCTATGCTAAAAGGTGTAAAAATGCTGGCTCGCCCAGATGAACAGGGCCGTTTTTTTGGTATTCTCGATGGAGGCCGTGGCCTTGTTGAAGCGGTTCTTGCGACTATTGCCATCAGCATATTTGCCTATGTTGTTGAGTCTCAAGGGCAAAGCAATACAGTGGCCTTAAAACAAATTATCTATATGTACTCTTTCGTATGTATTGGGCTTGCAATACTGACATTCTTGTTTGTGCGTACCGACAAGTTAGTCGATGATCCTAAAGACAAAAAAAGTGGTAGTGGTAATCTATTTATAGACTTAAAAACGCTACTCTCTATTCCTGAATTATGGATGGTCGCTGTTGTCATTTTTTGTGGCTATCAACTCTTTTGGGCAACATATTCTTTTTCTGCATTTATGCAAGAAGGCTATGAAATAACGGCAGTTACCGCAGGCTTTATCACAGTTGCTAAGCTTTGGATGCGCCCTATTGGTGGCATTGGTGCAGGGTTTCTTGGTGATAAATATGGCAAAGAAAATATTCTAGCAATAGCATTGATGGGTGCTTCTCTTGGTTTGATCAGTATGATTGCATTCCCTAACTTGAGCTCAATTTACTTGTTGCTGGCTGTCGTATTATTTATAGGGGTACTGACCTATGCCATTCGAGGCTTGTATTGGGCAATACTTGATGACTGCAATATCCCATTACATGTGACAGGACTTGCAATCGGTATTATCTCGCTGATTGCTTATACGCCAGATATATTCTTACCGCAAATCTACAGTTTTATCGCTGATCGCTATGAAGGAATGTCTGTCTATAATCTCTATTTTGGCTACATCGCAAGCATGGGATTAATTGGTACGGTTGCCATATTGAAACTGAAAAAAATGACTGCTAAGAAAAAATCTTTGTAACTAAATCTAAGCCACATCTATTCAAAAAATAATTGCTACTCAAAAGGACTTGTCATGAAAGCTGTATCTTGTGAAACACACATAGTCGCTACGCCAGCACCACATGTCGGTGGTATGTACTGGATTTTCGTAACCTTAAAAACGGCCTGTGGAATAGAGGGTGTGGGGGAGGTTTATGCAGCAACGTTTCACCCCTCAGTAATGAAGCATGCTATTGAAGATGTTTTCGATCGTTATCTGAAAGGATATGATCCCCATCATATAGAACGGTTTTTTCGTGAGGCATACTCTAGTGGCTTTACCCAAAGACCTGATCTGACAATGATGGGTATCATCAGTGGTCTTGAAATGGCTTGTTGGGACATTATCGGTAAAGCTGCAAACAAACCAGTGTATGAACTCATCGGTGGCAAAGTAAACGATAAGTTACGTTCATATACGTATTTATATCCTAAGAATAAAGAGGGTGATTACGATTATGATAGCGTAGAGCTGGCAGTTGAATGCGCTATCAAGGACATGGAAATGGGGTTTACTGCTCTCAAGTTTGATCCTACAGGGCCTTATACCGCTTACTCTGGACATCAGATATCACTAGAAGCGTTAGATAAATCAGCGACATTCTGCCAGCGTATTAGAGAAGCGGTGGGTAATAAATGCGATCTTTTATTTGGCACTCATGGACAGATGGTTCCTTCTTCTGCAATAAGACTTGCCAAAAAACTAGAGCCCTTTGATCCTCTATGGTTCGAGGAGCCTGTGCCTCCTGGACAATCTGAAGCAATGGCAAGCGTTGCTAGAAAAACCAGTATTCCCATCGCTACTGGCGAACGTTTGACAACGAAGTATGAATTTCACGATGTCCTGAAGTCTGGAGCTGCGTCTATTTTACAAATGAATCTCGGACGGGTCGGAGGGATTCTTGAAGGCAAAAAAATAGCCGCTATGGCAGAAGCTTATTATGCTCAAATAGCACCCCATTTGTATAATGGACCAGTAGGTGCTGCCGCTAGTATCCAATTAGCAACAGCAACGCCAAACTTTTTGATTCAAGAAAGTATTGGTACTTGGGATGGCTTCCACGCAGAAGTTTTACAGGAAAAAATCGAATGGAAAGACGGGTATATTATTCCATCTGATAAGCCTGGTTTGGGTATAGAACTGAATATGGATGTGGTTAAAGCACATTCTCCATACACAGGAAAAAAACTTCATTTATCTATGGATTCAAAACCATACGACTATAAAGAGCAATCTTGCACCAGCTGGAATAGAAAAACGGAGATTTAAAAATGGAGTATGATTTTATAGTCGTCGGATCTGGCTCTGCAGGATGCATATTGGCAGACCGATTGAGTGAGTCTGGTCAGTATTCGGTGTTAATTCTCGAGGCAGGAGGTAAAGACAATAGTCCTTGGATAAAAATACCTCTGGGTTTCGGTAAGACCTACTACAACCCACAATATAATTATATGTATTACAGTGAACCAGAAGAGGCCTTAGATAATAGAAAAATTTATGCGCCAAGAGGTAAAGTGCAAGGGGGCTCAGGTTCTATCAATGCTATGATCTATGTGCGTGGTCAGCCCACCGATTTTGACGACTGGGCTACAGCAGGTAATGAAGGTTGGTCTTACAAAGATGTTTTACCTTATTTTAAAAAACTGGAACAACATGCTGAAGGGGATACTGAGTACCATTCGTCTAAAGGTAAAATAGCCATCACCTCAATGAAAGAGGGTGCTCATATTATTTGTAGCCATTATTTAAAAGGCGCAGAAGAGCTCGGCTATAAAATTAATAAAGATTTCAACGGTGAGCATTTTGAAGGCGCTGGAATCTATGATATCAATGCTCGTAATGGTCAGCGCGACTCTAGTAATGCCGCGTATCTTAAGCCGGCACTGAAGCGTACGAATCTCAAAATTCTACACAATACTGTCGCAGAAAAAATATTATTTGATGAACAAAAAAAAGCGTATGGCTTAGCGATTTGTCGAGACAATAAGCGTGAAATCGTGAAAGTTAAACGTGAAATTATTGTAGCCGCAGGTGCCATTGACACGCCAAAACTATTACAATTATCCGGTATTGCAGATAAAGCATTACTGACTCAGCATAATATTCCGGTCGTTCATGATGCCCCTGCTGTGGGTCAGAATCTACAGGATCATTTGTGTGTTAGTTACTATTACCGCGCTAATATGAAAACTTTGAATGATGAACTTGGCTCTTTATTTAGTCAGGCAAATGCAGGCTTGAAATATATGTTGAATCGGACTGGTCCACTGTCTATGAGTGTCAATCAAGCAGGAGGGTTTTTCAAAGGCGATGCTAATGAGACACTACCAAATATTCAACTATACTTTAACCCAATGTCGTATCGGATACCTAATGATCCAAAAGCCAGCTTAATACCAGAACCTTATTCAGGTTTTCTGCTTGCTTTTAATCCTTGTCGCCCAACGAGCAAAGGGACTATCGAAATAGCTTCTTCTGATCCAGTACAACCCGCATTGATTAAGCCAAATTACTTATCAACTGAGAAAGATATTAGAGAAGTCATTCAAGGTAATAAACTGATTCGTAAAATAATGACTGCACCTGCTCTTAAAGCCATTACTGTAGAGGAAGTTAGCCCTGCAGAAGAGGTAACGGACGAAGATAGTATGCTGCAATTTTTTAGAAAAAATGCTGGCTCCATTTATCATCCTTGTGGTACCTGTGTGATGGGTCCTGATCCAAAAACAGCAGTCGTTGATAGTCGCCTGCGTGTGTATGGAGTCGAGGGATTGCGCATCATTGATGCCTCTATTTTCCCTAATATAACATCGGGTAATATTAATGCTCCAGTGATGATGGTCGCAGAAAAAGGGGCTGACATGGTATTACAGGACAATGTCAATTAAGCATATGCAAGAACTAGGGCGTGCCTTAAAATGACAAAAAAAGGTTGCTAACTCTATATTTTATATAGTGCTAGCAACCTTTTTAATGCTGTCGATGTTGAACTGTTAAAGCAATGCTTTGATATAGGTATAGTGCATTATCTGCGGGTTTAGGTGGTTGGGATACTGATCAACACGTTGATAGCCATTATTGTTGTAGTACTGATAAGTGCATAAAGTGTCTGTATGTAATGCATACGTGGTTACGCTCTGTGCGATGAGATAAGTCTCAAATGCCTGAATCAACGTTGCACCAATACGGTGGCGACGATAGTCTGGATCTACACAGAAGAATTGTAATTCGTTATCAAAATTGACTGTCTTTCGTTTCGTGCTAGCAGCCTCTTTTTCTTGTAAGTCTCTCAATACTTGTCGTCCTTGTTCAGACAGACTCAGCTTGTTTTCTATCTGATCAATAATGGGCTTATCATCGAATGACAAAGCTTTATGTGGATCTTGTTTAGTGATCCCTATCACCACACCACAAATGATGTCATCATATTCTGCAACTTTTATAAAAGTAGCATGATGATAGTCTTTAGCTAGAAATAGGGTAGCCAGTTGCTTTAGAACCCGCTTATCTGTGGCGCTAGTAAATACACTCAAATTCATATTGACGACAAAAAGGTCGACAATGGCTGAAAAGTCTTCAGGCGTAGCACAACGATATCGTATTGTCATAAGTTGCTCTCTTTTATCATTAAAAGTACTGGCGTATGCTTCTTGAAAAAGCATTCATACGGCAGCACCTTGACACTAACATCTGACTAATAGACATAGTTAGATGTTAGTATTTTTTACTTAATAGTTGTCCTATATTTACCACTCTATCTCACCTGTATTGACTTGACTGCTCAACTCTAAATCACTTCCTCCGGGCAACGCTGGATAAGCCGATTTCATGGTGGTAATCACTTTTTCTGATTGCTTGGAATCTTGTCTTTTTGCCTCGTCGAGTGCTTGCTCAAAAGTTTTTAGATAATTGAGGGTGAAATCAACAGCGTAGTCTTTTTTGAGTAGGTTGCCTGAATAGTGACCTGGTATCACGACATTCGGCTTTAATTGCTTCATTTGTTCTAACGATTGTATCCAAGCGCTACGAGCTTCTTTAGTTTGGGTATCAGCAGTCCACACATGCATGCCTGATGTTACCGACACGCCGCCTAAAACGGATTTTGACTCCGGTACCCACATGTATGCTTGAGGGGTTCCGAACGCTTTAATTTCAATTTTATGGCCTTCTAAGGTCAGTGTAGACTGATCAAGTGTTTGCGGTACTGTGACCTTGGTAGGCGCATGTTTGCCAAGGATTGGACCCCAATGCTTTAATTTTGCATCTTTAGTCGCCTCAATGTGTTCAACAATAGAAGGGCTAGACATAACCTTTACGTTAGGGAAAGCTTTGACTAAAGGCTGAAGACCGAAATAGTAATCTGGATCGCCTGCCGTGATATAGATCATTTTAAGGTCTTTATTGCTTTTTTTGATCATATCAACCAATGCTTCACCATCTTTGACACTAAACTGTGCATCGAACAAGATAGCATCTTTCTCACCACTTGCCAGTAAAGAGGTCACTGGGAAAATAGCATTTTTATCAGGTTTATATGCTTGTAGTTGTAGGTCGGCTGCGTTTGCTTGGGTTGCAAGCAGTAGAACACTGGCCGCCATAGAAGCTGTCATTAATTTTTTCATAATTCACCTGTATTTTCGTTTGAGTAAATAGACCGCGTTAATGGCGGTATTCGTTGTTAGTGGCTATTCTATTCGATTGTATTTCGTTTAAATACGCTATAATCCAGTGTTTACTGTTTCAGTTTTCGCGCAAATAAGGATGGATAAATGGATAGGCTGACCGCGTTACAAGTGTTTGTTACTATCGTCGAGCAAGGTAGCTTGAGCCGTGCGGCGGACAATTTAGACATGTCTAGAGCTAAGGTAACGCGCTATCTGACAGAGCTTGAGAGCTGGATGGATATACGCTTATTACATCGCACGACTAGAAGTCTGAGCCTGACTGCCCCTGGTGAGCAGACGCTTGAGGTGGCGTATCAGTTACTTGAATTGACCGATTCATTGGATCAGATACGCAATCAAAATACTTTGGAGCTAAAAGGTCAGTTGCGGATTACTGCTAGCCTTTCGCTGATTGATAGCCTTCTTATGGATGTGGTTGGTCGCTTTGTATCTCACTGGCCGCAGACAGCGATTGATATTCTTGCAACTGATGATTCAGTGAACTTGATTGATGCTCGTATTGACTTGGCGATTCGTATTACCAATGATTTGGAACCAAATGTCGTGGCTAGACGTATTGGGGAGTGTCAATCCATTGTGTGCGCTGCACCTAAATATCTAAAAAAGCGTGGAAAGCCTAAGGATGTACAGTCTCTTATTCATCATAACTGCCTATCTTTTGCTTATTTTGGACGATCTGCATGGGTGTTTGATGGGCCAAATGGACCAGAATCTGTCCCTATTTCGGGCAACATCAGCGCCAATATCTCTGAAGTCTTGCTTTCTGCCACGCTACGTGGACACGGGATCAGCTTGCAGCCATCTGGCGCAGTCAAATATTTGATTGCATCTGGACAACTTATTGAGTTATTGCCTGAATGGAAACCCAAAACTTTGGGTGTTTATATAGTTTATGCCAATCGAAAGCAGGTGACACCACTACAAAGAAAGTTTATTGATTTTCTCGCTGAAGAAATAAAGCATTCGCCTTACTGGTAGCAAGCAATGGATGAATATGGACTATTTATAAAACTCAATATTAGCAACATCACCTAAAAACGTTTAAATTAGCACTTAATTCCTCAAATATAATAGGTACGTAGACACTTCTGCAACCTGTACGCTTTCTCATGCTAAAACTCCTTATCCATACCTTATAACGAGTTCTGTTGTGAGCTTAATTATCATGAGAAGTGGAATAGCAAAATACTGCTTTGCAGCGACGTTAGACAAGAGCTATGATCGCAGTGAAACGAGAATTCAAAAGTGTTTAGTCTATAGATTGCCAAGATAGATGTGGTTTGATTATTATCGTCAGGTTGCATGACTAAAATGTCCCAAGTTTGATTGCAAGGATTCGGATGGCAGGGGTTATTTTCAAACTACAAACCAAATACGCAAATTTGCCCTGCGTAAGTAAAATATTTATTCGCTTATTTGCATCAGTACCAGTAAAATGCGCGAATGTTTTCTACACTAGTTTATGAGTAACCAATGATACGTTTAACTGAAATTAAATTGCCATTAAATCATGCACCTGAAGATCTAACGACGGCTATAACGACAAAACTTAAAATTTCTGCTGAGCAAATGGCGTCATTTGTGATATTTAAACGTGGTTATGATGCTCGTAATAAAAGAAATATCCAATTAATTTATACGCTAGACATTACACTTACCGACTCGGATTTGACCAATGATTTACTGGTTCAATTTGAGTCAGACAACCATGTTAAAGCAACACCAGACACCAGCTACAAATATGTAGGCGAAGCGCCAAAGGATTTAACTGAGCGTCCTGTTGTTATTGGTTTTGGACCTTGTGGTTTATTAGCAGGGCTTACTCTTGCCCAGATGGGTTTTAAACCTATTATTATTGAACGCGGTAATGAAGTCAGACAACGCACCAAAGACACCTTTGGCTTTTGGCGTCAGCGCAAATTAAACACAGAATCTAACGTACAATTCGGTGAAGGCGGAGCGGGTACCTTTTCTGACGGTAAACTATATAGCCAAGTGAAAGATCCCAATCATTACGGCCGTAAAGTCATGACAGAATTTGTAAAAGCTGGCGCACCAGATGAGATTTTATTTGTCAGTAAACCGCACATAGGCACTTATAAGTTAGTCACTATGGTAGAAAAAATGCGTGCCGAGATCATAGCGCTTGGTGGGGAAGTCCGTTTTGCGACTCGCGTAGACGACTTGCATATCACTGACTCAAAAGTAACTGGCGTGACACTCAATACTGGCGAAACCTTAAAAACTAACCATGTTGTTCTTGCTGTTGGTCATAGCGCCCGAGACACTTTTGAGATGATCCATGATAAAGGCGTATATGTTGAAGCAAAGCCTTTCTCGATTGGTTTTAGGATTGAACATAAACAGTCAACCATAGATAAAGCACGCTTTGGTGACAATGCTGGAAACGAAATACTTGGCGCTGCGGATTACAAATTGGTTCATCATTGTAAAAATGGTCGTTCTGTCTATAGCTTCTGTATGTGTCCAGGCGGAACCGTGGTTGCCGCAGCATCAGAAGAAGGCCGTGTTGTCACTAACGGCATGAGCCAATATTCAAGAAATGAGCGCAACGCCAACAGTGCTATTGTTGTAGGCATTGACCCAGAGCGAGATTACCCAAATCACCCTCTTGCTGGTATTGACTTACAAAGACAGCTAGAAACCTTAGCGTTTGAATTGGGCGGCAAAGACTACAGTGCACCAGCGCAAACCATTGGCGATTTCTTAAAAGGAAAACCAGACTCAGAATTAGGCGATGTAAAACCCTCTTACACACCAGGCATTACCTTAACCGACTTAAGCAAAGCGTTACCAGACTTTGCCGTAGATGCCATACGTGAAGCCATTCCAGCGTTTAATAAAAAAATCAAAGGATTTTCATCTGATGATGGTCTACTAACTGGCGTAGAAACCAGAACATCGTCACCAATCAGTATTAAACGCAATAAAGAATTCCAAAGCATTAATACCAAAGGCTTATTCCCTGCAGGCGAAGGCGCGGGCTATGCAGGTGGAATATTATCAGCAGGGATTGATGGTATTAAAGTGGCCGAAGCTGTGGCGAAATCGATGTTGAACATAGAGTAAGAGCGGCTTTAGGCAAACCCCAATATCAAACCTCTTACCTAGATAAAAATATGCGATCGAAAAAGCCTTTCAAGCTATGAAATATAAAGCTTGAAAGGCTTTTTTGTGTTCTTGGGATGATGAGTTGCTTTTGTGTTTTTAATGGACTTTTAGGTTCTAAGCGCTTGAAAATCAAAAGCTTTGGCTCCCAATATATTTTGTAAAAGTATGAATATAATTCACTATCTAATATAATACAACGAAAAATATTAAACTAAAACCAACTCAAAAGATTCTTATATTAAATAAGGACAATCTATTTATTCATAGTGATGCTAGAAAGTAACCAACATAGACCTACCTTTAGATGATTTTTGAGGCCCGAACATTACTAATATTTTCAAAAGATTGTTACTGCTTGACCCTTGACAACAGTTGATGATATATTTCGTAGCGTGGTGGATTCCAACCAAATTTAGGGTGTTTCGATAAATAATCTTAGGAATAAAAATAAATGATAAAAAGATTTGATCGGGCGGATGTTGAAAAGCTTTCACTAGAGTTTGCTAAAGAAATGATCGATTTTAGCGATGGCGGTAGTAATGCCATGATTGAAGATCATTTAATCAAGCGTGCTACAAACATGGCTATTGCTTGGCTTGAAGGAGAGGATTTACGTTCGAAAATGTTTGAGCAGCAATGCGCTAACTGGATCGATTTGGCTGAGGTAGATATTTCAAGCCTTAATTTAGAGTCATATAAAAAATATTGGTTTATAGCGCGCGAGCACGGTTCTACTAATCCTCTTGAGTTGATTCATGGTAAATTTATAAAGCCAGTTGAAAGTAAACTTGTAGATGCCGGAAAATACAACAAATACTATGCCTCGTTTGCTGATATTCAAGATGACAGAGGCACTAATTACATAGCTCAGTATATTATCCCTGCAGAAGATGGGGTGATATTTAATCAAGACTTTGAGCCACTAGCACCCAAAGGTGTAGTGGTTAAAAATAAAAGCTTTTCGTCTACTATACATATACAGCCGAAACACTAATGTTGGTGTAAGCGATGATAGCCCCTAAAATATTAATAAGTCATCTTGGTAATAAGGCGGCTTTTTTTATGCCTGATTGATTTAGTCGCGCTTAGCACACGCCATGAGGCACCAGTTAGCAGATGACGACTGCGACATACTATGTGAACCGCCCCGAAATTGTCGGAGACTTAACATTCTGAGAGAATACGACAATGAAAAGACAAACCTACACTCCTGAGATTAAAGAACACGCCGTTCGCATGTTGATAGAGGTAGCAGGCGACTATCCATCCGCTACACTTCTAGTATGACTGACTCTGGCATTATCGCTTCTGTCGGCACGACTGGCGATTCATATGACAATGCATTGGCTGAAACGGTCGACGGGCTTTATAAGTCTGAGGTGATGCATTATTTAAAAGAGAGCTAGAATGGGGTTAATGATGCTGAACTGGCAACTCTTGAGTGGGTAGGTTGGTTCAATAAAAAACGACTGCATAGTACGATTGGTTAGGTGTCACCTTTTGAGTTCGAAAAACGGTATTATGATGATTTAACCCTGTTATGCAAAGGTATCGTAAGTTATATAAAGCTAGGATGTAATATATTAAACAATCAAAAAACCCCACAGCGTATACGCTATGGGGTTTTTCGATTGCTTCTGATAATATTCGTTGGTGCGCCCACCAAGACTCGAACTCGGATCGATCGCTTAGGAGGCAACTGCTCTATCCTGTTGAGCTATAGGCGCATTATGGAGTGCTATTGTAAAAAAAAGCCTGTACAAAAGCAATGAGGAAAAGAAAAATAGAGACAATTTAAATTTATTCGCTGTTGCTTAGGGCATCAGAGACATCCACTGGGTTGTTGCCTGTTGCTTTTTTTGCCCGTGATGTTGGTTTGAACAAGTCATTTACGCTGTTTTTGTAGCCACTGATGTTTTCATAATCATATGTCTTCAATATGTCTTGCCCTACACTTGAAAGCAAAAAGTTGCGAAAGCTGATGGCAGCAGGGTTGTTTGTTAAAATGACACCATCAACTTTTTGTGTGTCTTTTATAGCATAGCTAAAAGAATTCAGGCGACGTGCTTCAGTATTATCCGTTACAGCTTTAGCAACATCTGTTTCACTCGCAACTTTATTTGCTTTCATGCTATCAGAGTTATCTTGAGCGGCACTATCAGTCTTAGCTTTGCGCTGGTTGTGCTTGCCTTGCTCGACGTCGATCTGGGTCTGTAAGGGTGACAGTTGCTCGACTGACAGACCATCATCAGCAATAATTATATCGGTATTGTTGATAACAGACATACCATTAGTATTGCCCTCTGGCAAAGTCAAAAGCGCTGTCGAAGGTACATAGCTTGCCAACACCTGCACATGCGGATAGCGGGTTTTAAAGCGAGTGATAACATGGTCTAGTGGGGTTTGCAAACTGTCCTCTACTTGCACATATAAAGTGCTATCGCTGGCAGCCTTAGCATCGTCTTCAGTTGTCTCAGTCATTGGTTCATTCTCGCTTGCCATAATGGGCAGCGGGTCTATGTTTTTACGGTTGCTACTCCACAGCCAAGTAAAGACAGCGATAAGTATAATCAGCAGCAGCAAAAGCAGGCCAGCCAATAGCAGCTTGTAGTCTTTCATATATTATCGTTCTTGTTTTAGTGGATTTAATTAAATCTTCAAATGGCATATAGTGAGTGATTTTCTGCTAAATATAAAGCTATTTATGCAACACTTCCTCTACCAAGTCTGCCAGCATATCAGCAAACACATCCTTTGCTTGCAAGTTATCATCTTGTTTGCGTGCTTTTTTAGTATCGCTATTTTGCACACGGCTCTGCTGTCCAGTGCTCTTGTTATTGACTGAGGGTGACTTGCTGTTTAGCGGGGCAGTAGAGTCAGTTTCGCCATTATTGATAGCGCCTGTCTTAGTATGCGCTGCTAGTGGTGATTCACCTGTTAATAGTCTGTCTTTTAACCATTTAAACCCATGTGCCTCCCACCATGCTTCAAAACGTGGCAACGTGCTACCACGTACCGCCACAGGTAGATCTAGCGTTCTCAATTTCTGCGCAAGTAGAGGATCGCTGATAGCTTGATGAATACTCAGGTAAAGTGAGCTACTATCGTCCTTATAGGGTCGTCTGTTCTGCCATGATCTGTCATCGATTTTCATACGTGGCAATTGCCACAACTCACCTCGATAATACACGACGTATAAGCGTTGTTTTGGATGGACAAAAATGGCATCAATGGGACGCAATGGCATAATATTAAGTAATCTCGTCAATAGAAAGTGTTATTTATATACAGGTTGTAAAGGTCAATTTAAAAACCGCAATGAAATTATTTCATAATAAATATGAATGATAGTATAAAACGACACTAAATGTCGCAAGCTTATTATAATGTCGGCATCTACACTAGTAAACGATAACCATCAATGGCACACTGATAGCGAGTTCGGCATGTCAACGTCATCAATGGCTATATAGAATTTGCTACTATGGTTGTTTTTGTTTATGGCCCTCATGCTAGCAGAAATGCATAACAGTAACGACCATCAAACATGGATTGATGAGTATTGATTTTTGTTTTGTCTGGACGTTTTATAGCGTTTGTGAAATTGGATACAGACATCCCATCTATAAATTAAACCTTTTTTATCAATCTTAGTATCTCACCCTTATTCCAATCAGATTGCCCTTCTATGTTTAAAATAATTCAATCGCACCGTACCGAAAACCTTGTTGATCAATTGCTTGTACAATACCAGTCCAAGGATCAGCCTGTTTTTGAGCCTTTTATTGTCATTGTGCCCTCAATGGTATTAGGTGACTGGTTGGATAAAACCATTGCCAGTCGCGCTGGTATTAGTACATTGGTGCGTACTAAGTTCTGGGGACAGTATCAATGGACATTGATGCAAGATGTATTGAGTCGCCATAATGCTTATTTACTAACGCAAAATCCTGAAGCGCAAACTCTGAATGTACCCGAAGTGGCGGTGTTGTCACCGACAGTAATGCAATGGCGATTGTTTGGGTATTTGACTTACTATCAAGAGTCGATTGTTAAAGATGAGAAGCATCCAGTCAATCCACTACTGGCGTCTTTGATTAATGAACCGCAGGCAGATGCTCAGCAGGACAATGTACGACAGGATAAGGCGCAACAAGATGCCCGTATTTGGCAGTTGGCAAGCGATTTGGCAAGAGTGTTTAACCGCTATTTGACCCATCGTGAGGACTGGTTGGCATTATGGTCACATAATAAACCGCTGAATGTGGATGAGTTGATAGCAGATAAAGATGCACTGTCACTGCGCTTTGATAAATATGCGCGTGGCACGCCTGAGTGGTTGGTCGAGCATTATGTTGAGTTGGAAGTTGCCCAAAGATTCTTGTGGTCGCATTTATTCGCTGATGTTCATCTACACCGTGTGGCACTTGAGCGCGCATTTTGGTCGGCCTTAAAAAATAACAAGGCAAATGAGCGTGACCAGTTGCCAACCATACTGCGTATCTTTACTATCCAGCAACTGCCACAGACCGAGTTAGACTTTTTGCAGAGTCTGTCGCAATACATGAATATCACGCTATTGCATTACAATCCATCAAAGCTGTTTTGGGCAGATATCGTCGATAAGTCTTGGTTACAGCGTCAGCAGATTATTAATCCTGAAAGTGTGTTTTTGCGTGATTACGGACACAGTTTGTTGTCGCGTCTAGGGAAGCAATCGCGTGATGCTTTTGCCATGCTTGCCAACTTGTCGGGTAATGAGCAGTACGACGATGCACTGGTTGAATGGCAAGATAATTTTGATGATACGCTGAGCATTGGTTCTAATAATGGTGTTGCTGCTGAGTATATTGATGATGCTACTAGCGCTCAAAATAGTCCAAGTTTGTTAAAGCGTTTACAGAACGATGTGTTAATGCTTGATGAGCAATCGACCCAGCAAGCAACGGCTGCTACAGTCTCGCAAGCAGTGAGCAAGCAACTAGAGTCGAGCTTTGATGAAGCTAAGCCAGCAACGGCCTGGTATGAAGATGAAGCGTTAGAGAATAAGCGCTTTGAGAAAGACCGTTTTTGGGCAATCTCTTCGCAGGATAATAGCCTAAGCATTCATTCGTGTCATAGTTTGCAACGTCAGCTTGAAGTGTTGCGTATCATGATTGGTCATTGGTTGAATGAACCTATCAAACTGGGTGAGAAAAAACGCCATATCTCTGACATTGTTGTGCTGCTACCCGATGTTGAACGTCATCATGCACTGATTGGCTCTATCTTCGTCAATGGTAAGGGTCAAGACGGTTTGACCTTGCCTGCCAAAGTGACTGGTGTTGTTGATGCTGATATTCGCCAGTTATGGGAAGCCATTATTGGTTTTTACAAACTATTGGGTAGTCATAGTGCTCGTTTTGAAGCGGCTGAAGTCTTAGACTGGCTCATGTTACCGCCTTTATTTGAAAGCTTTGGACTGACTCATGAGCAAATGAGCCGTGGCTGTGACTTGTTGGTAGAGGCAGGCTTTATTCGCGGTTTCGACGAGCTGCATCTTAAGCAAACTTTGGACAGTAATGATTACGACTATCGCTTTAGCTTTGCACAGGCATTAGACAGATTGACCCTAGGTCTGGTCATGCCAGAGGCTGAGTTGAGCAACTGCTTATATGCTCTAAATGAAGATGAATGGCCAAATACTGCATTACCAGAAATGACCTTGCCATTGCCACAAGTCAGCCTAAATGATGCGATAATCGTTGAAGCGCTTTGCCGAATCTATACTGGCTTGGTCGCGCGTCGTGATGACCATACACAAAAAATGAAAGCGGAAGATTGGCTCGATCAGATTGAGACACAAGTTATCCATCGCTACTTTGGCGATGTGGACCAAACGCGTACCATGCGCGCCATCTACAATGCGATGAATGGTTTTAAATCAAGTCTGCGAGCCAATCGTCACTATAGACAGTACGCTAGTGGTGATATCGACAACAGAGAAGTAGAGCAGAGGCTGGCAGGTGTGGAGCAGTTGCCGCTCAAGCTGAGCTTTATGCTAGACAGTATCGAAAACGAGCTTGAAAGTCAGCAGGTCAGTGCGGAGCCGACGGGGGTGATTACCTTTGGTCGATTCGGTGCACTAAGAAACGTGCCATTTGAGCTGGTGGTGATGCTCAATATGGATCTCTCTGAGTTTCCTGGGCGTGATCGTGACAACCGTTATGATTTGATGAAAGCGACCAATGCACGCCGCGGTGACAGAGTTAGTGAAGATGATGACAACGGCGCATTTCTAGATGCGCTACTGTGTGCGCGCAGTGCTTGCTGGATGTTCTATAACGGTCAAAGCTTGACGGACACCCATGAGCATCTGCCAGCCAACCCAGTGAGCGAGCTATTACAGTTTTTGCAAGGCGAGGTGCAATGGCAGGTGAACTCGCTGGAGACATTACCTGAGAATATTGATCCCACCACCGAGAGTCTCAAGCGTTACTTACCTAAATTGATTAAGCAGTGGCTAGTGACTGAGCATCCTGCATTGCCTTTTCATGAGAGTCTGTTTGAGACAGAAATGGAAGGCACTGATATTTTTGAGCAAGCGTCTCCTGATATTGATGCCAATGCTAAGGTTAATGCTCAGGATACCAGCCCTGTTGATATGATTGATGAGCTGGATACTCTATTAAATAGAGCCATGCGCAAAACCAAACTGGCTCAGAAAAAACAGTTTCCGCCTGCGCCGCTTTGGCAAGCGGTGTTTGATACATTGAAGGGGCGAGTGTCTAGTGAGCACAGACAACTGGTCGGCTTACCCACAAAGTCACAGTATGAGTCAATCGCTCAAGTGCTTGGTCAAGGCTTGGGTCAGCTAGGTCAAGTAGACAATCAAACCTTGTCTGCGTTGGTCGAACTATTGGCGCTAGATACGGTTGTTGATGCTAGCGATGTCAATAGCATGACCGAGGCGCTCATCCAAGATTTATCTGATAGCGTATTTAACATCGGAGAGATAGATATTGAAGGGGTGTTGGCTTACCAAGTGCGCCACCCTGCCAAAGCGTTCTTACGGTCTCAAAAAGTGCATGTGGTGCAAGGTGAAGAAGCGCTGTCGCAGCAAGAGCCGTTATTTTTAAACAGTTTAACTACCTATCAAATCAAAGATCATTTGATTAAACAGTTGGTTACTGATGAGGCTAAGAAGAATGATAGTGATGCAGCGGCTGAAAGTACCACTCCAATCCTGATGTATCAAAAAATTATGCCCGCTGGTGTCGCTCGCCAAACTACATTACCCAATCAACAAAAAAAACTGCAACAACAATGCTTGGAGTTCAAAGAGCAATTAATGGCTAATGGCTTTGATGAGAGCAGTATTCTCAACGAGAGTGGAGCAGATGTCGCTACAGTATTACAGCTATTGACGCCAACCGCCGAACATCCTGTTCAGATAGAACTAAAAAATATACTGAGTAGTACTGACAACGAGTCAAGTAATCAGACGAATATAGAGGGTATAGAAACACTGTTTAAGCTGTTGCCGAAAGTCATTAAGATAAAGGGCTCAGTACCAATATCAGCACCCATATCAGTTATTCAGGCAGGCGTGCCTTATGCTCAGCAATCGCCTAAGCAATGGTTAAATATACTGCCCAATTCTGCTAGCCCTAGGCATTTGCTTAAGTTTTGGTTGTCACATTTGTATTGGCAAGTGGCCAGACGTACTACTGCCGAGCAAGTGGTATCAAATGATGGCGTGAGTCTTTGGCGCTTCAATAAGGCCAGCTCGCAAGTTAGTAACTATAAAGATGTAATCGCATTTAAACTAAGCCCAATTGTCTATGAAGACGCAGTAATTGAGCTGATAAAATGGGCTATTTTTGGCAAATTAACGGGTCAAGTGCCCATTACGTTATTACCAGAATATGCACTTAATTACCTTGATAAGTATCTAACAACTGAAGAAGGTGAAGGCAATAGCTACTGGCCAAAACGTGCCGACTTCTCGGACTGGTTAAGACCTAACTATAACTCAGACACGGTATATGATACTTGCTCGCAGCATGCCATTTGGCAATATGTACTACGTGACCAAGATGCGTTTAAGGCTTTGTCAGCAGCGTTGACTACATTAGCTCAGCCATTATACGCGCCGATGTTTAATGCGTTAACTAACTTAGATGGTTAGCCCATTATCTAGAACAGCCTCTAATTAGTTTTTGCTATCTTGTTCTAATAAATAATAATTAAAAGTATGCGCCCATATGACAGACTTTACCGACCCAACCAATATCATTGACTTGTCTACACAACCGAATTTATTTGATGAATATTCAGATGAGCTGACTTTATCTGCTGTGCCTGAACGTAAAAATGATGTCATACCGGCAGTTGATGTTGATCTGACGGGCAAGCACCTAATTGAAGCCTCAGCGGGCACGGGTAAGACTTGGACGCTGACTGGTATTGTACTGCGCCTACTGATCGAAGCGCGACGTGCGCCAGAGCAAATCATTGCCACGACTTTTACTCGAGCTGCCGCTGCCGAAATGCGTCAGCGTATCCACGATCGTTTGGTAGATTTTTATCAGTTATTACAATGGGTCAATAGCCTAAGTGCTGATACTAGCAACAAAGAGAGTCTCTATCCAAACATACTACAAGTCATGCCTGAGAGTAATAAAGACGCACAAGCAGGCAATGATTCAGACGTAGACGCAAACGTTGAGACAGGTATTGACGATTTAAATCAAGACCTTGCTGCTGATAAGCAAGCGGCGGCAGAGAAACGTAAACAGGCAAAGAAAGACCGTGAAGGTTGGCTAGTTAATCAGGCCAAATATGTGCGTTTAGATGGCATTATGCAAGATCCTATTAACTTGCATCTAGTCAGTTATTTGCTAGATCACGTGTACAGTTACCCAATGGCGGAAGCTATTAGGCGTACCGCATTAGTACTAACTACCCTAGATAAGCTATTCGTAGGCACGCTAGATAGCTTGGCGCAAAAATGGCTGACGGAGTACAGCAGCGAAACTGGTCACCAGCAGGGTATGGGGATTATTGAAGACAGCAGTATTGAACAGGTGACTGACAGTATTATCCATGATGAGCTACGTCAGTTTCAGAGCCGTTTGTATTATGAGCAGCCTAAACTTTACGCGCTAATGGATCAGCAAGGTAAGCTGACTGCAGTTGGCGATCATAAGAAATATGTGACTCGATCGCTTAATTTTATCTCTGCGCCGATTGATGAGATTTTGGCAAGTGATTTTTCGTTTGATGGTTATGAGCGGCTTATACATACTATTATTGAACGTAGCGATGAGCTTGATATTTTCTTTAGACCTGAGGGTGAGTACTATGAAGTGCCAAAAGGACAGTTATTTAATAATAGAGATACTTGGCCAAAAATAATTGAAACATTACAGGATTTTGGAACAGCTGCTTATAAGTTTGTATCTGATAAAAAGAAGAAAACAAGCAAGTTAATTGAGGCTTTTCAAAAAACTGACAATATTGGTAATCAATTTCGTGTTCCTCAAGATGGCAAAAGAATTAATTTAATATTCAATGAGTTGCAGGTCGTGCGCGACTTTAAACGGTATATTGAACAAAGCAAAAAGTTAGACGAATACATAATAACTGTTTTAGCCAATCTTAACCGCCATATTGTGCTTGCTGTGCGTAATAGACTACCAGTAATTTTAGAAGAGCACGGCGAGACGACCTTTAGTTTGCAGATGGTACGCTTAAACCAAGCATTAACTGGTCGTCAAGGAGATAAGCTGGCGCGTTATATTCGTCATCACTATCCAGTGGCATTGATTGACGAGTCGCAAGATATCAATGGCGAGCAAGCCATTATGATTGAAAGCATCTATTTGCCAAAGAATAAGCGTAAACAGTCGGACAGTGATAAGCAGGCAACCACTAAGAAAACCAATCATGAGTTTCTGCTATTGGTTGGTGATCCCAAGCAGGCTATTTATGGGTTTCGTGGCGGTGATGTGGCCAACTATAACTATATGAAAGCCCAGTTTGATAAAAGTGCTCTTTGGACGCTCGATATAAATCGCCGCTCAAATGCGGGTGTGATTAACGCATTGAACTGTTGGTTTGGTATGGCGAATGCAACAACTGCTGAGAATAAGCTGTCGCAACTGGGTACTGGGATTCACTACCAACATATCAAAGCAGCAAAGCCGGAATATGAGCTGTCTTGGTTTAATGCGTCAGATAGGCTGGATGATGTACTGGTGACAGAGGTGCTTTCTGCTCAGCCAGTGAGCTTGTTGCACTTACCTTATGACAAGGACAAAGAGTTTGATTACGATGAACATGAGATAACAGCTCGCCATATAGCCACTTTGCTTAGTAGTGGTCAGACACTTAAAGGTAAGCCTATTCAGCCAAGTGATATTGGGGTGCTGGCACGTGCCAAAAAAGATCTGAAAAGGGTCGAAGATGAGTTAGTAAAACTTAATGTGCCGACCTTGACCACCAGTGACGTCAGTATTTTTGAGACTATTATGGCAGAGGATGTGGCAGCATTACTGAGTGCCATGCTATACCCGTATCGTCATGACATGATTAATCGGGTGTTGACCAGTCACCTATATGGACTGAGTATTAAAAACATCAAAGCCATGATGACGGACCATGAGTCAGGCGTTACTGAGGGCAGCAGTACGCCAAGCGCCCATTCAAACCATTCTAATTCGAAAGACTTCTCAACTAATGAAGTTACTGATACTAAAAAAAGCTATCAAGACTTTATTACCTATCTAAAAGAAGGTGCACAGCGTTGGCAGCACTTTGGCATATTATCGGCGCTACATTATTTATTAGATAAAAGCCCTGTGCAGCCGCAAGGCGTTTGGCAAGCCCTAGCTGCTCATCCAGAAGGTGACCGTCATATCATGGACTTGCGTCATGTGATGGACATCTTGGCGCAGTATGGCCTCGGTATGGGTGAGCATGAGCTACTGGCGTGGTTCAGACAGCAGATAGATACAGCACCCAACAGTGATTGGGCTAAGCAATATCCGCTACCGACAGAGTCTGGTGTGCAATTGATGACTATTCATAAGTCAAAAGGGCTTGAGTTCCCTATTGTCTATGTATTGGGAATGGGTGATGCCAGTAGGAAGTCTGGGAATAAAGAAAACTATGGGCTGTATCTATATAACGCGCAACAAGCGCCTTCAGCGCTAGTGCGGCAGTCGATAGAAGTACAGCAGTCGACAGATAATCAATCGGGTAATCAGCGCCGCTTCTCACCATTGCAAGGATCTGCTACTGTCGAGGGCTACTACACCGATATCGAAACACAAGAAGGTTTTGATGAGCTGCGCCGCCTTGGCTATGTAGCATTTACTCGGGCCAGTGAGCAGCTCTATGTAGTGTTAAAAGAGGCCTATAGAAATACCGATTGTGACCTAAGACCAGTGTGCCATTGGTTTGACTCCAAGGAGGCCAAGTTTGAATTACCTGATAGACTCAAAGGTACCATAGGCATGCTCAGAGGGCATAAGGTTAATGAGTTTTATGGCAATAATTACGCTAACTCAGCAGGCGTAAATGACAGTGTTCAGTTGGCTGCAACCAAGTCAAATGCTCATAAGCCTACAACAGAGGCTATTGAGTACGCGCCATTTGCTGAGGTGATGAAAACCAATTATTTTTATGGTTGGGCTAAGACCAGTTTTACCGCTTTGGCACGTCAGCTAGATGAATCTACACAAGCAATGGCAATAGTGGATGAGCGTATTGATGATGCGATAGACATTGATATGACAGAGTCTGCAGTTTCGAATATCTCTTTACTTAATAACGATGAATTTAGAGAACAAAACAGTGAACTCAGTCTCAAGTCAGAAGATGATATCCGCTTTACCTTTGTAAAAGGTGCCAATGCCGGTACGTTTTTACATGAGATATTTGAACAAATAGATTTCACCAATAAAGCTCAGTGGTCTCAGGTTATTGATAGAGCGATTAGTAGCTATCAGTTGCCGCTCATATATAGTAGTGCTGAACAACAGAGCCGCAGATCACAAGGCAAGAAACAAAGAAATAGTGATGGGTTTGATCTTGAGTCAATAGATACAACGAAGCATGAGGCATTAATCAATTGGGTTGAAGAGGTACTGCATGCGCCATTACTATCTTCCAACCAACCTTTGATCGCTCTCAGCAAAGGTAAGCGATTTGCTGAGTTAGAGTTCAACATGGGGCTGTCAGAAAGGTTTAAAGCACAGGATATCAGTAAGCTTTTCCAACAGTATTTACCTGACGAGATAGATAAGCACGTCACTTTAGTGCCACAAAACAAAGCTCATCTGTATCGTTATTTGCGTGGTGAAATTGACTTAGTGTATGAGCATGCTGGCAAGTATTATGTGGTCGATTATAAGAGTAATTTTTTAGGAAATAGCCTAAGCGATTATAATGAAAATACACTAAAGCAAGCAATGTCTAAGGCAGGGTATTGGTTACAAGCAGCGATTTATCAAGTGGCATTACATCGATTCCTAACCATGAGAATTAGTGATTATGTAGGTAACGAAGATAAGTACTTGGGCGCTGTAGAATATGTGTTTTTACGCGGTGTGTATGATCCAAATGCTAAAATCGCTGACACTACCTCTCAAGATAATAATAAACCCAGCAGTAACAACTTAGAGAATTATGGCTGCTATGGATTGGTCACTTGGGATATTCCCATCGACTTTGTTAAAGGTTTAGACGCACTATTTGGCCTGCCGGATTAATAAACTTTATATGACAATTAGATGGGCAAAAATTGTTATAACACTTAATTAGATCAAAAAGAGAAAAGCACGCGATGAGTAATAATAACAACAAGAGCAAGTCAGCCATTAGCTTACAAGAGAGTTGGGCCAGTAATCTCAGTGATTATATTTTGCTGCGTCGTCAGCAAACGCATGTAGCGTATAACGTGACAGATATAAAGGTAGAGGCTCAGAGTAAGCATATCGGTAAGGCAGAGGATAACGGCTTATTTACGGCTTTATTCGTTATGTTGGCCACTCATTTGGATGAGGGTCATACCGTATTGACCATTGAGGCAGCTGAGCATGACACGCCGCTACAAGGTCAAATTAATGGTGAGTTGGTCGCACTATATGCGTGGCAGCAGAACTTACTAGAGATGATGGCAACGCCAATACTCGCATTAATGGACGCTCAAATAGACGCGCCATCAAAAGATGACTCTTCAATTGAGCCACCATTATTTGGCTCATTAGATACTTTGTTTAGTAAACGAGCTCAGCTATGGGCGCAGCTAGCACTTAGCAATCATGAAAAAGAGATGATGGTCAAACGGTTTGATACGATTGCTATGCTATATCAGCGCCTAAAAAACACGGACTTAACGACTTTCCTTCAGTCAATTCACGAGCATACGTTATTTTCTGACGTTAATCTAAATACTAGTAATATTAAAAATAGCCTAAGTAAAAATAGACCTATCATATACCAAATACAAGAAATCGAAACAGATAATGAAACAAGAATATCGCTCACCTTTTGGTTACACCGTGCTTGGCAAGCAGAATTTAATTTAGCAAAAAATATCAACAATATCTTAAATCAGCAGGTAAGTCCTTTACATATAGCAATGCCTGAAAACCTTCATGAGCACCAAGTGAAGGCAATCAATGTTGCGAATAATAATGCGTTTAGTATTATTACTGGCGGCCCAGGTACAGGTAAAACATATACCGTGGCTCAATTGGTCATTGCGCTGCAACAAGCGACAGAGAGTGGGGGAGATGGGGATAAACATATTCGGTTCAGTACGGACAGTGCCAGTTTGGCATTGGCCGCACCTACTGGTAAGGCTGCCCAGCGAATGCAAGAGTCTCTACAGGCGGCTTTAGATGCAGCGAATGTAGAACTACAGTTGCAAGAAGCAAAAACCATTCATCGTCTGTTAGGCATTGGGCGGACAGGTAGACCTCGTTACAATGCTGATAATCCATTAGGTGAAGATATTATCATCGTTGATGAAGCATCGATGCTCGGGGTCGAGTTGGCCAATTATCTTGTGAGTGCGGTAAAACCAGGTGCAAGGCTGATATTATTGGGCGATGCGAACCAGTTAGCAGCAGTAGATGCAGGGGCAGTATTGGCTGATCTCTGTCGTATTCCACTACTGCAATCTATTCATGCAGAGCTAACCGAGAGCCGCCGATTTAGCGCTGATTCAGGTATCGGCAAGCTTGCCTCTCAAATTAACAAAGCAGAGGTAGATACGCAGGCCATTTGGAAGTTGTTAAGACAAGATGAAGCGTTGAGCTTTCAATATGTGAATACGCTACAAACGGAGTCTATATTAGATAACCGAATAAAAAATAGCCTAAGCAATAAAAAATTGTTGTTAGGAATCACCCATAATTACAATCCCTACGTAAATAAAATTCGAAATTTACTGGAAAATCCAATAGAAAAATTCGTGCCAGATTCAGTTAAAGGTACTATTACGCTATTAATGGAAATATTTAACCAATTTAGAGTCTTAAGCGCTGGTCATAATGGTGAGTGGGGCGATCATTATATTAATAACTATCTCACCCAGTGGCATCTTGCTGAGCTAAAACTACCATTGGGTCAAAACACATGGTTCCATGGTCGACCTGTTATGGTTTTACAAAACAACTATGAGCTTGGGCTATTTAATGGTGATATTGGTTTTTGTCTGCAGACCAGCAATGATAGAAGCCGACTAGAAGTGTTTTTTGAGAATAAAACACAAGGAATTGCGGTTAATTTACTAAATGAAGAGGTAATCGCCACCGCGTATGCCATGACCATTCATAAGTCACAAGGGTCTGAATTTGATCATGTAGCGATTACTTTTGATAATAGTCATGCAAGATTACTGAGTAAAGAGCTTATCTATACAGCAGTGACCCGTGCTAAACAACAAGTGACCATTTATAGTACCAAGCAAGCTTTCGAACGTGCTGTCAAAACACCGACTGAGCGCCATACAGGCTTGGCATTACAGTTTTCTAAGCTTTAATAGATAAGTATTACAGGACATGAAAGTACAAGATGTATAAAAGGAAGGTTAAAGTTGCATACCTTTGATAGTGTGCTAGATCATATCAATGAAATCATTTATGAGCCTCACCAATTCATTGTATCCTCGATTAAACAGGAGGTACAAAACTCTGAATACGCAGCAGGATTATTTACCTTATCCTCTCGGTCGGCTATTAAAACAGCTAGAGGTAGAGTGGCTAAGCAAACAACTACCAAAATAGGGCAGTTCGTTACCTTTTGGGAAAAGGACACCACAGGCATTAATCAACCTTTCCAATATGATCAATCACCAGACTTGTTAGTAATCACGACATTTAAAGACAATCATACATTTGGTCAGTTTGTTTTTCCGAAGCATGTCTTGCTTAAGCATAATATTCTTCAGTCTCATTTTACAAAAGGTAAGATGGGTATGAGGGTGTATCCTAGCTGGGATAAGCCAACCAGTAATACGGCTTTAAAGACTCAGAATTGGCAGCTCGATTATTTCTTCACGGTTACTGATACAGGCATACTACCTACAGAAAAAATACGAGCATTGTATGAGTTATAAAATCTAAGCAATAAAAAAGCATCCAATTTGGATGCTTTTTTAGAACTCAAATATTTTTAAGCATTTAAAGTATAAGACTTAAATTTTGCCTTCTTTGATTGCATAGATACCAGGCAGATGGCGCAAGTAGCCATGAAAATCCATACCACAACCATAAACATAACGGTCTGCAACATCAATACCCACAAAATCAACGTCAAACCCTTCAACTTTACGATCGTGTTGCTTATTGAGTAGGACGCAAGACTCGATAGACAATGGCTTTTCTTTACCCAGTTCTTCAACGATAGCTTTTAGAGTGATGCCTTCGTCAAAAATATCATCAATCAATAAAACGTGTTCGCCCTCGATGTTAACATCAGGCTTAAATTTCCAATCAAGCTCACTGGTACCTTCGTTATCACGATAGCGTGAGGCATGGATATAATGCATGCGATGATAGAAAGTAAGGTGAGTAAGCAGTTGACCGGCTGGGATAAGACCACCGTTCATAACGACCATAACGATTGGGTTTAAACCCACATAATGTAGGTTGAGCTGCGCTGCAAGGCGCTCATAAGCAGCGGCTACTTCGATACTGCTGATAAGGCACTCTGAGTTGCGTAGGGTTTTTTCAATTTCTTGATTACTAATTTGGGTCATGAGTTGCGCCTTGGATAAAAGTGCCGCCTATTTTAGCAAATTTTAGCAAATTTGCCCAACACTACCTTTTTAATAAAAATATAAATTTTATTATGATGGCTTTTTAACAATGAACGGACGGTAATAATTGGCCAAACGATTCAATGATGTATCAGGTAGGTCTGGCAATAACTTGTTCAGCGCCATGCTCATTCCTTTATCAATGGCGGCTTTGGCAACTGGCACAGACTTACGTTTAATCATGCCGAGCTTCAGCGTTTCAGCAAAGCGACTGACAAAATGGGTAAGCGTCTCTTCATTGACAGTTTCGAGTGCTGTTTTGAACTTCGCTCTATCCACATGCTCAGGTGTAATAGCGGCAAAACCTTCATCGATGGTCTTTGCATCTGAGTCTGACAGTTTGAAACCTATACGCTTGACACCTTCATTGTCGATAAATGTGGCACGATCCCTTAGAAAATGAAAGCTAGGAAGCACTTCTTCATTGTTTTCTTTACCCAATAAAATATTGAGTAGAGTATCGGTCGCACGCTCAATCGTTACAACAATTTTTCGCATAGAGGCTTGACGCTCGGGATTAGGAATAATATCTACCAAGCCAACCAATAAGTTATCTGTAAGGTCGCGAGCCGTCTGATGCGTAAGCGCATCACGATACGGGTAATAATCCACTTGCTCATTTGAAGCAATGACTTGCTCGGCCTCAATGATTAATGCTTTTAATTTATCTGAAGGTACGAATCCAAAATAATGTTCCATGATACTTCCTTTATTTGTTGTTTTTTATGTTTAACCAGCATTACATTTATCGTCAAATCGGTTATTATTTAAACAAAGTCTTTAATCTCAGGCTCATCACACGAGATGCGAATTAGTGAAATGCCCTAGTTATAAAATACATGACTTTTACATGACTTTGTTGATTGGCAATAGTTTTACAAACTGCTAGGATTTACCTAAACGATAGGTGAGCTGAGTCAATCATCGCATACTAATTTAGCATATTTTTCATATTTTAATTCAAAAAGCTTGAACTTATAAGGCTACCGATACTTGTCTAGGGAGAGATAAGATGAATAGTGCTATTGTACTGGTGTTCGCTGTGGCTGCTATGCTCTGCGGCTACGTGTTTTACTCAAAATTTATCGCCACCAAAATTTTAGCATTGGACAACAGTCGTCCAACGCCTGCACATACAATGAAAGATGGGGTAGATTATGTGCCTACCAATAAGTATGTATTATGGGGACATCATTTTACGTCAGTGGCAGGGGCAGCACCGATTATTGGTCCTGCAATTGCGGTTATTTGGGGCTGGGTGCCTGCCATCATTTGGGTGGTATTGGGCACTATTTTTATGGCTGGTGTGCATGATATGTCGGCCATTTGGGCGAGTATGCGCAACAGAGGCCAGTCGATTGGCTCTATCGCTGGTAATGTTATGGGCACACGTGTCCGTAGTTTGATGATGGTCGTTATTTTCTTATTACTACTAATGGTGAATGCTGTATTTGGTGTTGCTATTGCTAATATGATGATCAAAACTCCATCTGCTGTGTTACCAGTCTGGGGTGCCTTAGTGGTTGCCTTTATCATTGGACAGTGTATTTATCGCTACAAGATGAATTTGGTCTGGGTATCAATTATCGGAGTAAGTGCTCTATATGGGCTGATCTATCTTGGCCCTATGTTCCCTATTGTGTTACCTGAAACCGTCATGGGTTTACCTGATAACGCTGTCTGGATTCTTATTTTGTTTGGTTATGCGGCGGTCGCCTCATTATTACCTGTCTGGATGCTGTTGCAACCACGCGATTATATCAATGGCCTGCAGCTATTTGTCGGTTTGATTCTGCTGTATGCTGCTATTTTTATTGCTACGCCAAATATTGTCGCGCCCGCTATTAACACCGCGTTGCCAATTGGCACGCCGTCACTCATGCCATTGTTATTTGTGACAATTGCTTGTGGTGCGATATCAGGGTTCCATGGTTTGGTCGCGACAGGTACGACTTCTAAGCAGATTGATAAAGAAGAAGACGTCCGTTTCGTTGGTTACTTTGGCGCACTGGGCGAAGGTATGCTGGCACTGGGTGCAATTTTGGCTGCTACGGCAGGTTTTGCTACTCTTGGTGATTGGCAAGCAGTTTACCAAAAATTTGGTGACGGCTCTATTGGTGCCTTTATCGATGGCGGTGCGACCATCTTGAATGCGGGCGTCGGCATCGATATGGTGCTATCACAGACGATGCTGACGGTAATGGCTGCACTATTCGCAGGTACTACAA
This sequence comes from Psychrobacter glaciei, assembly GCF_014652895.1. GTDB lineage: Bacteria > Pseudomonadota > Gammaproteobacteria > Pseudomonadales > Moraxellaceae > Psychrobacter > Psychrobacter glaciei. The sequence goes on along the minus strand of NZ_BMZR01000001.1, from coordinate 1,045,906 downwards.
TGGATACTGGCGTACGTTTGCAACGTTATATCTTCCAAGAAGTTGGTGAGATTTACAAGTTGCCTGTACTGAATAAAAGTGTCGTCGCAACACTATTGGCTGTCGGAAGCTGCTTGCTATTGGCATTTGGTGCCGGTGGTATCGATGGTGCTGGTGGTATGATTATCTGGCCACTATTTGGTACGACTAACCAGTTAATGGCGGCACTAACACTCATGATTGTCACTGTTATCTTGTTACGTAAAGGCAAACCAGTCTGGTATACCTTAGCACCATTATCATTTTTACTAGTTATGACCGTATTTGCACTACTGATTCAGCTCAAAACCTTCTTTACTGATGGTAATTGGCTACTTATCATTATGGACATCATTATCTTGGTTGCCACGATTTTAGTGACATTTGAGAGTCTATCGGTATTGCGTAAAGAGTGGTCGATACACAAGGGTAAAAGCGGCGACGCTTAAACGCTAAATCATACTGAATGTCTATCTAACAAAAAACGCTAGCAGCAATTGCTGGCGTTTTTTGTATCGGATAGGCATGATGGATTATAAGTATTAAATAAAATAAGAGGTCATTATGGACGACGAAAACACACCAAATGAGCTAGAAAATACCCAACCATGGTGGCAACGGTTTGTGGCTGGATTGAATGAGTTTTACCATGCGCCTTATCGACAGACGATGGCGCGCGCTGCTCGTGATGAAGAAGATTTTTTTATGTTGCTTATGTTTGCTGAGAGCTTGGGAATTGATAACCCAGCCAGCTTTTATACACTAGAGCTACAGCCATTGTTTTTAGAAAATTTCCACGAATGGCACACGCGTATGGGGATGGATAGATGTCCATTTGACCATGTTGGTTGCTGCTAAGAATTTGTTGATTATAAAAAATAAGTATTGATTGAATAACGAGATAAAAATATGGCATTACACCCTTTACATAAATTGGTAGAGCAGCTGGCGACACAACCGATTATATTTATCGGTGGGAAGGGCGGCGTGGGGAAAACCACCACTGCTGCTGCACTAGCCAGCTACTATGCAAGCCAGCAGCAAAAAACACTGATTGTTTCGACCGATCCAGCACATAGCTTGGGCGATGTGCTCAATATGCGTTTAAAGAACGAAAAAACTACGATATCACCTTATCTCGATGCCATTGAACTGAATCCTGACGTGATTGTCGATGAGCATTTTGCCCAAGTTGAACGCACAATTAAATCCTACGCCAATCCAGATATGATGCCAAAAATTCGTGAGCATCTACGACTATCTAAGTCGGCACCCGGCGCCCAAGAAGCAGCGATGCTTGAATCCATGTGCCACCATTTAGTCGAGGCGGCACATGCTGGTTATGATCATATAATATTTGATACCGCGCCGACAGGTCATACCTTACGATTGCTGGTACTACCAGAGATGATGGGTGCATGGACGGATGGTCTACTGGCACAGCAACGGCGACAGGCGAAACTGCGCTCGGTAGCAACACATTTGGACAGTCACAATCAAAAGGGCGATCAAACAGATAGCCTCAAAAACGATGTTACCAATCCGTTTGCCGCAAAGAAATCTGATCGCTGGGAGCAAGCAGTATCGGTGCTGGAGAAACGTAAAAAGTTGTTTAGTCAGGCGGGAGCACTGCTACATGACCGTAAGCAGACTGCTATTGTATTGGTTATGACCGCCGATGTCTTACCATTGGCTGAGACCAGACGTGCTATCGAACAGTTAGAAGACAGCAAACTCACGCCAGCAGCGATAGTCATCAATCAGCTCATCGCACCCGCACAGTCTGATGAGTTTTGGCGCCATCGTGCTGAGCGCCAGCAGCAATTGATGCAAGATATAGAGAGAATTTTTACCAAGTATCCGCTATATCCAATTTATCTGCAGCAAACTGACGTACGCGGCACTGAAGCATTGAGTGCGTTGTTAAATGCATAGAGTACATAGATAGTTCGCTAGCAATTTATGACTCACGCTTATACGACTGCAATTTCCCTGAAAGCGACCATGCCATGTCGAGCCGCAAACTTTGGGCAAGCTCTGCTTTACCACTACTGAGCGATGACCATTGCGGTTTGCCCCGTGCTTTTTTTAGCTCGCTTGGTAGCTTATTCGTTGGCCATGGTGTCACGTTATTGTCTTCTCCAGACAGATCGTTACTATCTTTATCACCTTTGTATAATAGCTGCGTGGCATCAGTCGCAGCGTGACCACGATGGCGTAGGGCAGTGAGTAAATCTATCGCACGAGTGGCGAGCAAGGTTAGGGTAGCAGGGTCAATGTATAAGCGTTTTACTCCAGTAATCCGGTCGGCGATGCTACTGGTATTCGATAATAGCCCACCTGCGATACCACCTATTGCCGCACCCAATCCCAACGTCGTGCCAAGTGCTGCCGCATCAATGCCCAATCCGAGCAGTGCACCAGCTGCCGCGCCCGATGTCGTACGAATTCCATAGCTTTTGAGCAGTTCAGGGTCAAAAGGATCTTGCTGATACGCTTGTAACTCAAGCGGAGTCGCTGCTACCGCATTATCATAAAATTTATATAAATTAAGCAGATTGTGCTGCATAGCGCGCTCACTTTGCCTAACGGCTTCTTGCATTTGCTGCAATACTGGCATCGGGTCGTCATCATCGCTAATCTCACGCACGAAAGCGGCAACGTTCAATAAAAAATCCGCAATGATGATATTAGCCTCATCGTATAGCTGTGCCCAGTCTTCTGTGCGTCTCTGCATGAGCTGTTCAAGCATCTCTGAATGGGTGAGCATGGTCGCAAGATTTTGCCACAAATGCATTTCATCTTCGAATTCAAAAGCGACTGAATCGAAGCGGGTAGAAATGTGCAGATTGCGTCTTGCCAGCATGGTCTGCCACTCATCAATATTGGCATTTTGGCTATCAGTGAAGTTGAACACCGGCATAACAGGTATCGCTGCCCACGATAAAATGGTGAGTTCATCCTTGTATTTACCCAACACTGGTTCACGAGCATCGACGACATAAACCGCCATATCACTTGCCAGCAATTGGCGGATAACTTTGGCTTCTTGGCTATAGTCCTCATTGCTACTTAACGCATCACCACCTTGAGCGATATCAGCTGCCAAAAATTGCTGTAGACGTTCAATACCATCGCGACGACTGGCGGTATTGTCTTCCAACCAATCCATCAATCCCGATGCATCTTCTAGACCTGGGGTGTCATATAACGCCACCAATACTTCACCAGTCTGACTATCGGTCAGTTGGGCGCGTTCGACATGGCGTGTCGTCGCGGCTTCGTTTTTGACTTCACCAAAATACACGTCACGTAATAAGGTGCGCAAAATAGAGGTCTTACCTGTATTGGTATGACCGACTACTGCCAATTTTAATGCCTCACCGCTGGCTATCGTGGTTTTCTTGCTCTCGCGAGTTGTTGAATCTTCTGCTTCATCAATAAAATTAGAACTGGTATCAATGGAAGTGGCGACGTTGGCTGTATGGCTAGCCCTGGTTTTATTAATGTTAATAGGCTGGGTAGGTGCTGTCGTTGAATTTTCTACGTTAATAGGCTCATCTTTTAATGCCTTGTCGGCAAAGAGACCGACAGGCTCATTCTTCGTTTTATTATTATCCATCATCTGATCCCGTATTATATTTATTAGAGTCTAGCGAAAATTTTAAAAAGTTATTATCGTTTTTTATTAAGCAGTATAAGTACTTACCAAGCCAATATTTCGTGCTGATAGAGCCGTTTGCCATTGTTGGTATCGCACATCTTGTTGCAAGGCGTCAGTAGTGTCAGACTCATCATTAAGTAGCTGCACAATCAGCCCGTCTTTAGCATGAGCCGCAATTTGATCGAGCTTGCGTAGCGTGCCACGATCAGGCAGTGCTTTGCTATGCATACCAAGCAAGACTTGTACTGGATGGGTCTTTAGATACACTGTTAATCGATCCATATCATCGCGGTCATCAACGATGCCGAAATTCTCTATTTCACTATTATCATCAGTATTGGCATCCAGACCTTTTTGCCACCAGTTATCTTGTTCTGAAGGATATTCCAGTAGCGCAACCAGCTTCTTGCCAGCGCTGACAGTTGCCTTTGGAGCGATAGGCGCCGCTACCTCAGTAAAATCGTTGGCATCAACCACATGACGCTGCCAAAAATTTAGGATTTTTTGATAATAAGGCAGCTTGATATCCAAACGCATTTTTTTACGACGAAACATGAAAGCACAAAACGCCCACGCTATCGCCCGTGGCACGATACCATACATCAGCAAACTACCAATTAACAAGCTTGCCCATTGCCGCGCGACAGACAATGGCATGGCATCAGTCACCAGTCGACTCTGCACGATAGCGGCATTGTCAGGTACACCAAATCCGACCATACTGGGCAGCCAGCCAAGCACTTGGGTGAGGGTAATCAATGCCTGATCGGATAGCAGCGTCGACTCCCAACTAAAGCTATATTGGCGCACGATCAATAAGAATATAATCGCAAAGAGCATACCGGTTAAGGTAGCAAGCCATAACTGATGACTAAAACGACCCAAATACCAGCGCATACCACTGTGCTGTAATTGACGCTCGTACAAGTCAACCGCCGCTTGGGTAATATCATCTTTGCCACGGATAAGATAACTGGGGCTAACAAAACTGGCAAACCCGCTGGGCGACTGACGACCTTGGTTAAGCAAGGTCATGACCAGCCAACCAGCCAGCATAAGGGTATGAAACCCAAGCAAACAGACCAAGACATAAAAGAAATTGACGACATTGGCTTGTAGTAAGGTAAATAACCCTAAAAACCCCGAGATACACCACACCACACTCATGACCACCATGATGCCTTTTATGCGTCCATCAATCTTGCCGAGTACACGTGCTAGCGCACCGTTACTATCGATACGTGAGGCACGGCGGTGCAGTTTTTGGACGGGTTTTCCATCCTCATTTTGCAGTTTTTCCGTGATGAGTAGCGGGTCAGTGGCAAAGACATGCTGCTGCGTCTCAAGCGTGCGTACCAGCTCAGTCAATTGATCTTGTGGTGAGAGCATAAGGTGATAATATCCGTATAAAGGCGTTCATTTAGAAGACAATTTTTAATTATTGTAGCGTATATATAATGGCAATTACTGCTGTTATTTTGCAGCGTCACAAACCAATGCTAACTAAATGAGTCATTATTAAGCATTTTTGTCATGGTAAAGGTGATAAAAATCAGCCAGAATGAATGATAGACAGGATAGTCATAACCATAAAGATAAGCCATACACTAGGCATGTCCTCATTTTAGAAACACAAAAAAAGGAATCGTTATGAGTACCAAAACTTATCTAATCATCGGCGGTACGGGTGGCATTGGCAAAGCCATGGTAGAGCAATTGGTAGAGAGTACGGCCAACAATAATGATGGAGACAACCTGAGCGTCTTTGCCACTTACCATAAGAGCGTTCCTAATTTTGCAGCGGACAATCTCTATTGGGTGCCCATGGACATCTGTGACGAACAGAGTATCAAACAAGCGGCGGATGTCATTAGCCAGCATACCAGCCATATTGATTGGCTCATTAACTGTGCAGGACTCCTACATACTGCGACGCAGCAACCCGAAAAATCACTACGGCAGATTGAGACGGATTTTTTCTTAATAAATATGCAGGTCAATGCCTTGGCCGGTCTGCTTATTGCTAAGCACTTTAAACCTTTATTGGCCAAATCTGAGCGTAGCAATGACAGTCCTGCCGTTTTTGCCACCATTTCTGCACGAGTCGGTAGCATCAGTGACAATCAGTTGGGCGGTTGGTATAGCTATAGGATGAGCAAGGCGGCGCTCAATATGGGCATGAAAAATCTGAGTATCGAATGGTCACGGTCGCTAAAAGATGTGTGCGTGGTGGTCATGCAGCCGGGGACGGTCAACACGCAACTGTCAGCGCCTTTTCAAGGTAATGTGGCTGATGGGCAATTATTCTCGCCAGCCTATAGTGCAGAATGCTTATTAGAAGTGCTAAGCCGCATGACGGCTGCGCAATCTGGCAGCTTTGTTGATTGGGCAGGGGAATCTATACCTTGGTAGCGCCAAACGATTGAATATTAAAATTGATTCAACTCAATAGAACAAAATAGGGCGTGTCGTTATCATGATATTAACGACACGCCCTATTTTATTGATAAGACAAGGATAAATTAAGCGTAAATCTCTAGGTGAGCAAATGCTTAGTTCGCCATAAACAAGTCCATAAACTCATGCACGGGTGTCTGCTCCAAGCGTTTTTGATCGCTGCATAACGCAAAAATAGCCTCGCAGCGACTGTCTATAAAACGCGTCGCCAGACTGGCTCGAAACTTGGCTTCTAATACAGGCAAACCTTCTTCACGGCGGCGTTTGTGACCGATGGGATATTCTACAGCGACTTTATCGGTACTGGTGCCATCTTTAAAGAACACTTGAATGGCATTGGCAATCGAACGTTTGCTTGGGTCATGATAGTCTTTTGAATAACGCGGATCTTCCTCTACCACCATTTTGCGGCGCAACTCATCGATTAATATATGATGCTGCTCATGGTAATCATCTTCATAGTTCTCTGCCATTAGATCTCCGGTGAGCAACGGCACAGCCACCATGTATTGCAAGCAATGATCTCTGTCAGCAGGATTGGCAAGCTCGCCTTGTTTGGAGATGATCCTAATCGCTGAATCATGCGTCGTCAAAACGATTTTTTCGATGTCATCAATTCTGTCTTCGATACGCGGGTACAAAATAACGGCCGCCTCGCATGCCGTCTGCGCATGAAACTCAGCGGGGAAGCTTATTTTAAATAAGATGTTTTCCATGACATAGCTGCCAAAGTCACGCTGGAAGGTAAAGCGACGCTCGCTTTCGGGTTTGGTGGCTAAGTCTTTATTGGTGTGGCTAAACAACACATCATAAAAACCCCACTGCGGTGCGGTTAGTGCGCCGGGGATACCCATCTCACCGCGTTTGGTGATATCTACCAAGCGTACCGCACGACTGGTCGCGTCACCTGCGGCCCAAGACTTGCGGCTTCCTGCATTGGGCGCATGACGATAGGTGCGTAGTGCTTGTCCATCGACGAGGGCTTGTGAGATAGCCGCCATGATACGCTCACGAGGTAGGTTGTAGAGCTTGGCGACGACCGCAGTTGAGGCCAATTTTACTAAGAATACATGGTCAAGACCAACGCGGTTAAAGGAATTGTCTAGTGCCAATACGCCTTGGATTTCGTGCGCCATAATCATCGATTCGAGCACGTCTCTCATGGTGAGCGGTGCGCGACCTTGGCTGACGTTTTGCTGACTAATATAATCTGCGACTGCCAAAATGCCACCGAGATTGTCTGACGGATGTCCCCATTCAGCCGCCAGCCACGTATCGTTATAGTCTAGCCAGCGTACGATGCAGCCTATGTCAAAGGCGGCTTTGATAGGGTCGAGACGATAATTCGTGCCGGGCACACGCGCGCCATTTGGGGTAATTTGATCGGGGCAATCGGGGCCCAAGTGCTTGGTGCATTCAGGGAAACGTAGCGCCAGTAAACCGCAGCCCAGTGTATCCATCAAACAGTAACGGGCGGTACTCCAAGCGTCATCACTGTTTTCGGAGTCTTTATCGATAGAGTAAGTTAAAACATAGTCGGCGATTTTTTGAATTTCATCGTCATATTCTGGACGGACGTTGCTTTCTACTGTCGCACTACTTATATCCGGATTGGTTGTATCTGAATTGGCATTTGACATGGTCGTCTCCTTTTCCTTGAGTGTGCTACTTCTTTAACCAATTATCTTGGTTATCCTTTTAAAGCAGTCATCATTTAAAAGTAGCATACTCAATATGGAACAACCAAATTGAATTATGTTAAGAATTAAGACGTTAGCAGCCGTTTAAATCATTAAATACAGCAGACCTAAAATAAACAAAGCGGCCATAATAAACAGCAAAAATCCCAAAATTTTGGTCGTCGTTGTCGCGGTATCCGTGCTCTCTTTTTTGACTTTGTTTTTCTTAGCAACGTATAGCACCATTTTCACATGCTCGATATTGTCCTCAAGATAATGCTCGCCTTCAGGCACAAAACCCAAAGACTCATAAAAGCTGAGTAAGTAAGCCTGTGCAGAGAGTATAATCGGGCGCTTCTTACCATACTTTTTGCGGCAATGCGCAATGGCTTGATTCATCATCTGCCGTGCTAGGCCGTCCCCTCTATGCTCTGATAATACCAGCACTCTACCGATGGCAGGCATAGACGTATGATTGGTCTTAACCGCGGGGTCGGCGACCGACAAATTGGACTTCAGCTTATTGAATTCAGGTGGAATGATGCGGCAATAGCCAATTAGCGTTTCATTTTTATGCGCAACTAAGTGCAGACAATCAAAGTCCACCTCATCCATATCTTGGTACGCACAGTTTTGTTCGACAACGAAGACCTGCGAGCGCGCTTTTAAAATATGATAAAGATCAACTGCGGTCAGCTCGTCAAAGGTTTTTATAGAAAATTCACAAGTCATAGTGGGCTAGCTTCTGGCAATAGGCGGTAAAATAATGGGCATTATAACGATTTAGGCAGGTATTAACCATTCCTAACCGTTTAGGGTCTGGCTGATCTTATCTAAGTTTAGGCTATCCGACATAGCGCTAAAGATTTCAAAATATTTGCCACGCTGGGCATAAAGTGCCTCGTGCGTACCGGTTTCAACCACGCGACCATCTTCTATCACGACCAAGTCATCAGCATCGATGATTTGGGCAATATTGTGTGAGACCATAATCACGGTGCGATCTTTTTTGATGAGATCTAGGCTTTTCTTCACTTGTTGGCTGGCAATCGCATCGAGGCTGGCGGTTGGCTCATCCAAAAACACAATAGGTGGGTCTTTTAAAAACATCCTTGCCAAGGCGATACGCTGCTGTTGACCGCCTGATAGGGATTTTGCGGTGCTCTCATAACCTTTAGATAAATTAATAATTTGCTCATGGATGGAGGCTTTTTTTGCTGCAATGATAATATCTTCATCAGTCGCATTCATATCACCATAACGGATATTTTCGCTAATCGTACCGGAAAAAATATGATTGCTTTGCAGTACCAAACCGATATTTTGACGCAATTCATGCGTATCGCAGTCGGCTAAATTATGCCCGTCTAAGCATATCATGCCAGCATCCGGCGCGTAAAATTTTACCAATAAGCTAATAATCGTACTCTTGCCAGCACCACTTAAGCCTACCAGTGCAGTGATACGATTTGGCTTAATAGTAAAGCTGACATCTTTTAGTGCTTGTGTACCGTTAGGATAGGTAAAATCAACGTTCTTTAGCTCAATGTGACCTTTTAAGTCTTTACTACTTCTGCCACTGATATTTTCAACTTGCTCGTCATCTTCTAATATCTCAAAAAAACCTTCGGCATAGGTCAGGGCGTTATTAATCTGATCATAGATGCGATGCAATTGACGGATAGGGGCCGCGACGTTTTGGAACAGCATGACATGAAACAAAATCATGCCAATCGTCATCTCACCTTTTAATACAAAATAAGCGGTGAGAAGAATGATAACCACCACACCAATCTGCTCGATAAAGGTCTTTATCGCATCATAAATAAAACCGATACTGCGAATACGCAGCTGATTATCTGTCATCTCTTTTTGAATGGTTAAATGCTTCTCCGCCTCAATAGATTCGCGGACAAAGGATTTCACTACGCTGATAGAGTTAATCAGCGAGATAACCAACCCACTCTTAGCTTCTCTATAGCCACGCATCTGACGACGAAAGCCTTGCAGACGCCGCGCTTGTTTTTGGCTGATGAAGAAATATATCGGAATGATAATAAGACCGACCAAGCCTATCCAAAAATTGGTCGAAAACATGATCATGAGTGAGACGATCGCACTGGCAAACAGCGGCAGCATATCGATAAAGAAGTTTTGCACTAAACTGGTTAAGCTACTGACCCCATAATCAATACGCGTTTGCAATTTGCCGCTGTCGTTTTCGCTACTGGTATAAAAAGCCATGCGATAAGTGAGAATGCGCTCAATGATTTTTTGGGACAAGTCGCGAGACAAGTTAATACGAATCTTTTCACCAAAAAAGCGCTGACCAAAAGAGATAAATATTGATAGTATTTCTTTGGTCAAGAGCACTGCACTAATAATCCCTAGCATCCGAAGACCAGCCTGCCATGGATCAGCAAGCGTGGCAATTTCGGTCAAGGTATCAACGGTATAACGCAATACAAAGGCGTTGACCTGAGCGGTAAACGAGCCAAGCACTGTTAGTATTAAAGTGGCGATAATTAAGGTTTTATAAGGCGCGGCAAATACTGCCAGTTTTTTGAGGATATCCCACAGCAACGCCCCCCGTTCAGTTTTCTTGATCGGAGGTTTCTTGTCTAGTGGCTTATCTAGTGACGTGCGGCTCGGTTGGGGAGAATTTGGCATAAACGCTTAACTCATAGGTATTAATATTTCACTAAATCGTATTTATATTAAATTTTTGAAATAAAGTTTAGTATTATATAGAGAGATTTTTTATTTCATTTTGGTGGATACCGTTTGAAAATCCTTCCTTACGTCTTAATCAGCCTTTTAGGTGGTGCTATTGTTCCGCTGCAACTGGCCATCGTCAATGCTTTTCGAGAAAGTACACAAGCCTCTCAAATACAATCTACCTTTTATTTATACTTAGGAGGTGCATTAGCTTCTTTAGTACTGTCGTATATAATGAGTGGAGGTATCAAGCCGCCAATGATCGAAAACGCGACGTGGTGGATGTGGTTGCCAGGATTTTTGGGCAGTTTTTATATCTTATTCATGTTTATTGCCGCGCCAAAGATAGGCGCAGGTAATACACTGCTTTGGGTGTTTCTTGGGCAAATGTATTTTGCCCTGATACTAAGCCAAACTGGATTGTTTGGCTTAGAGGTTAAAGCGATAGATATCTATAAAATCGCTGGCTTAGCCTTAGTTACTATAGGTGGGATGTTAATGATATATGGTGAGACGAGAGTTAACGCTTAAAAAGCATCCGCTGGTACAAAAACTTCACCAACCATGATACGCCTTGCTGAACGACTCATCGATACCTTTTTGGCTTGCCAGCGTCCATCAACCAGTTCAGTTTTGCCACCGACAAGCAATGTACCTGATGGATGACCAAAACGTACTTCATTAAGCTGCTTTTCAGATTGACCTTCACCAGCTGCCGCTTGATTGACGAGCGTGCCTTGTGTGGTTGCCGCGGCAGCAATAGCAACTGCTGCTGTACCCATCATGGCATGATGCAATTGCCCCATACTCATGGCACGTACGACTAAATCAATATCGCTTGCATCGACCGATTTACCACTAGAGGCCGTATAGCTCTGTGCTGCGCCCACCCAAGCGATTTTAGGAATGTGTTGGCTAGTCTGCGCCTCGCTCACATCTTTAAACAATCCCATTGCCACGCCGCCTGTGGCACGGATTTTCTCCAGCTTGGCAAGTAGCTCACCGTCACTGTTGATATCACCTTGCAATTCAGTACCCGTAAAGCCCAAATCTTCCGCTTTCATAAAAATGGTTGGGATACCTGCGCTAATAAAGGTGGCTTTGACACTATCAGCATCTAGACCGCAGCCAGTTACATCGAAGTCATCGACCAAGTTGCCAGTAGGGAACATATCGCTGGTGGCATCCACAGGGTCGATAAACTCAATTTTGACTTCAGCAGCAGGGAAGGTCACGCCATCTAATTCAAAGTCGCCTGTTTCTTGAACTTGTACTTTGTTTTGTGCATCTAAATAGACAGGTACATGCGCAATGATGGTTTTACCGATATTCTCTTGCCAAATGCGTACTTCACAAATACCACTTTCAGCACCTTCATCGATGCTGCTAGCAATTTTGTCAGCATCAACTAGACCCATATTAATGGCACAGGCACCAACGGCTGCGGTTAAGTTGCCACAGTTACCCGCCCAATCAATCATTGGCTTGGCGATATTGACTTGTCCAAACAGATAGTTCACGTCGTGATCTGATTTGTCAGAGGCCGATAAAATGACCGTTTTTGACGTGCTGGAGCTGCCATTACCTAAGCCATCGATTTGCTTGCCATAAGGGTCAGGGCTGCCGATGACACGTAGCAGAAACTTATCGCGCGACTCGCCAGCGACTTGGCAACGCTCAGGTAAATCGGATAATTTAAAGAAAGTGCCTTTTGAAGTGCCACCGCGCATATAGGTAGCCGGAACTGAGATTTGTGGGGCGAATTTTGGTTTTGATTTAGAATTGGTTTGGGTCACTGTATTAAGTCCTTTTTATATGGTTATAAGATTGGGTGTGGTTTAATCGACAAATAAACCCTAACGACTAAGAACGCTCGTTAATAATGATAGCGACAAGAGATAATCGTGAGGTAATTATCATCGACGGCATATACCAAACGATTGGCGTCATCAATGCGTCGGGACCAAAATCCAGATAGATTCTCTTTTAGGGGCTCAGGCTTGCCAATGCCATCAAACGGACTACGCTTGCATTCGGTGATGAGCTTATTGACACGTTTGAGTGTTTTTTTGTCTTGTGTCTGCCAGTACAAATAGTCCTTCCACGCAGCATTTGTCCATGCTAGTTGCTCACTCATTATCAGACCTTTTACGTTTATTAAAGCCTTTGAGTTCAAGCATTCTCAATGTTGCTATCCGTATGCTCACTATCATCGCTGCTACCATCACCTTTACCACAGCCTTCTGCCGCATCAATTAGCTCACGCGTAACAGTTTTGCCAGCTTTATATTGGGCAATAGATTCCGCTAAGTGCGCCGCATTGGCAGGAGATTTTAGTAGATAGACAGTTTCCATTAGACTATTGTAATAATCAAGCGACATCACCACTGCATCATCAGCGTCACGGCGGGTCACGATAGTGGCGTTGGCATCATCATTTACCGTGTCTAGGACGGACTTTAAGTGCTTTCTGGCTTCTGAAAAACTAACGACTCTCATGGCTTACTCCTTTCATGACATACTCTATAACTTGTACAGTATATAGTACATATTACGCTATTAAGTACAACCATTCAATATCATTATGACTTACGACTCTTTTGCCTCTGTACTATCTTTGATTAGAGTGAACTTGTCTTCGTGAGGCTGAATGCCCATCCGAAACGACTGATTGCCAGTCAAAAAAGCAGTCATCCAATTCCAAGTTGTTGCCAAACGATTCTTGGCAGTGCTGAGCGACAAGATATGAATAATCACCCATGCAAGCCAAGCTATGATGCCTTTTAAGTGCATGCCTTTTATATCGGCGACTGCTGTTAAGCGTCCAATCATCGCCATATCACCACTATGTTTATATTGAAATGGTTCAACTGTTTTGTCACTTAAGTATTTTCCAAGGTACGTACCCTGACTACTCGCAACCTGTCCCAATTGAGGATGACCATTCGGATAGTTGTCATCATGAGTCGCCAGTGCAATATCACCAAGCGCATAGATATCTTTGTGGTGTTGTAAGGCTAGATGACTATTGACAACTAGTCGATTTCCTCGACCATAATCGTCTGGATTAAGACCGTTTATAGGCTCGCAAGTGACACCCGCTGTCCAAATTAGATTGTGTGTATGAAGGGTTTTACCACTTTTTAGTGTGACTATATGACCATCGTAACGCGCTACAGGATCACTAAAAACAAGGTCAACTTTGAATTTTTCCATCTGTAATTGAGTATAACGTTGTGCCTCAGCACTCATCGGTGCGAGCAAAACGGGATCAGCCGTGACCAGCGTGATACCACCGACATTTTCTAGTAGCTCAGGATATTCTTTATGTAGCGTATATAAGCGAATCTCGGACATTACACCTGCCAGCTCAACACCACTAGGGCCACCACCTGCAATCACAATAGAGAGGTAAGGCTCACGCTCTGCTACTGGCAAAGAGGCAGCGTAATTAAATTGCGCCAGCATATGATTGCGAATACTCAAGGCATCCTTGATCGTCTTCATAGGCAGTGCATGGGCTTCAATATCTTTATTACCAAAATAATTGGTCTCAGCACCAGTGGCGATAATCAGGCGATCGTAAGACACATTGCCTGTATCAAGGGTCACGACTTTATCTTTGGTATTGATACGAAGGAGATTGCCTTGACGGTAGCGCACATTGTCATAATTTTCGATGAATCGTCGTAGCGGATAACTAATATCTGATGACGCTAAAAATCCAGCAGAGACTTGATATATCAGCGGTGGGAAAAAGTGATAGTCATTACGGTCAACTAAGGTGATACGATCAGCGCTATATTTGGCCAATTGCTCAAGACAACGAATACCGGCAAAGCCTGCACCAATCAAGACAATATGACGGCGGTTATCTGTTTTTGCAGTTAATTTTAGAGGTAGCTTTGGAGGTAATGATGCTTGATGACTGCTCAATGGCGGGTTGCTTTTATTCAGCTTGATTTCATTGTCTACGATAGGAGTGCTCATTATATTTCCTTTTTGTCTTTACAGTAATTTGTGAAATAACAAAAACTGATAAGAGGTCAATAAAACAATGCAATTATCAGGATAATACTTTGTGAACCAAACCAGTATATTATAAATCAATAGGGTTTGAAACCTATAGCAAGAGAACAAAGGCTGAATTTTGTTCATTAATTTAGCGAAAATTAAAAAAAGAGCCACTCTTAAAGTAGCTCTTTTTATCTCTACGTTTTAAAAAACTTGAAGCAAAGGCAAGGATTTACACAATATCTAGCGTACCCTCGATAAACTCTTTGGCAAAGCGTTGTAGCATACCGCCTGCGTTGTACATTTTGACTTCATCAGCCGTATCTAAACGGCAGATAATAGGTGTCTCAGTAGTGGTGCCATCAGTACGATGAATAACTAGCGTCATCAACCCGCCAGCAGAGACTTCGCCCGTGACATCAAAGGTTTCCGTGCCATCAATGTTTAAAGTATGACGAGTCGTACCTTCTTCGAACTGTAAAGGTAGCGCGCCCATGCCAACTAAGTTTTGACGATGAATACGTTCAAAGTCTTCAGCGACAACGGCTTCCACACCAGCGAGACGCACACCTTTGGCAGCCCAGTCACGGCTTGAGCCTTGACCATAACCATCACCTGCGATGATGATGAGCGGCTGCTCACGGTTCATGTAGGTTTCAATTGCTTCCCACATACGCATGACTTGACCTTCTGGTTCAACGCGCGCCAGTGATCCTTGGATGACTTCACCGCTGTCGTCGAGTACCATCTCGTTCAATAGCTTAGGATTGGCAAAAGTGGCACGCTGGGCGGTTAAGTGATCACCGCGATGGGTGGCATACGAGTTATAGTCCTCGGCAGGCAAGCCCATGGTATCAAGATATTCACCAGCCGCTGAATCACCCAAAATAGCATTCGATGGTGACATATGGTCGGTCGTGATATTGTCGCCCAATACTGCCAACGGACGCATACCTTTTAATTTGTTCATCGCTGCCATTTTGCCTTCCCAATACGGCGGACGGCGGATATAAGTGGTCATCTCGCGCCAGTTGTATAATGGGCTTAAAGCCTTGCCCGTGTCTTTTTTGGCCTCATCAAACATCGGGATATAGACGGCATTGAACTGTTCAGGCTTCACGGCTTCTGCCACGATAGCATCCACTTCGTCATCGTCGAACCAGATGTCTTTTAGGTAAACCTCATTACCGTTTTGGTCTTGGCCTAATGAGTCTTTTTCAATATCAAAGCGAATATTACCCGCGATAGCATAAGCGATAACCAGTGGTGGTGATGCTAAGAAGGCTTGCTTGGCATAAGGATGGATACGACCATCAAAGTTACGATTGCCTGATAAAACTGCGGTGGTGAATAGATCGTTATCGATGATTTCTTTTTCGATATCAGGATCAAGCGCGCCACTCATACCATTACAGGTGGTACAAGCAAAGCCAACCACATCAAAGCCTATTTGCTGCATCTCAGACATGAGACCAGCTTCTTCTAAGTACATCTTGACGGTTTTAGAGCCGGGCGCTAACGATGATTTTACCCAAGGCTTACGTAATAAGCCTTTTGCATTGGCATTACGGGCGACGAGGCCTGCGGCAACCATGTTGCGAGGGTTAGAGGTGTTGGTACAGCTGGTAATGGCAGCAATGATAACCGCACCATCTGGCATCAGACCGTCTTTTGGTTCAGGTAGTTTTTCGTCAGCGCCGTGGGCAATGCCTTTGGCAACCAAATCCGTGGTCGATACCCGTGCATGTGGACGCGAAGGGCCAGCCAGATTACGTACGACTGCTGACAGATCAAATTCAAGTACACGAGCATACTCGGCTTTTTCCATACCATCAGCCCAAAGACCTGTTTGCTTGGCATACTGCTCAACCAATTTGATCTGAGGCTCAGAACGACCCGTTAGACGCAAATAATCGATGGTTTGCTCATCGATATAGAACATCGCTGCGGTCGCGCCATATTCAGGGGTCATATTAGAGATAGAGGCACGGTCACCCACACTTAGCTGGCGTGCACCATCACCAAAGAATTCGATATAGGTAGAGACTACGCCTGCATCGCGCAAAAACTCAGTCATCGCCAATACTAAATCCGTACCTGTAATGCCTTTTTGCAATTTGCCCGTGAGCTTGACACCGACGAAGTCTGGCAGGCGCATATATGATGGGTTGCCTAGCATCACACTTTCGGCCTCAAGCCCGCCAACACCGATTGAAATCACACCTAGTGCATCAACCATGGGCGTATGGCTATCCGTACCAACAAGCGTGTCAGCAAAGGCCACTTCACGACCGTCTTTGCCTTTTACGACTTGTACCACTGGCGACATTTTCTCTAAGTTAATTTGATGCATGATGCCGTTACCAGGCGGTACGACGTTGACGTTATCAAAGGCATATTCACACCAGTTGATAAAGTGAAAACGGTCATCGTTACGGCGTTCTTCGATAGCACGGTTTTTCTCAAATGCATCTTTTTCAAAGCCTGCGTGCTCAACGGCCAATGAATGGTCAACGATAAGCTGAGTAGGAACGATAGGATTAACTTTCGATGGATCGCCACCTTGTTCAGCGATGGCATCACGCAAGCCTGCCAAATCAACAAAAGCGGTCTGACCCAAGATATCATGACAAACGACGCGAGCCGGATACCAAGGAAAATCAAGGTCTTGCTTACCCTGAATATGCTGGGTCAATGCGGCGGTTAAGTCTTCAGGTGGGCAACGACGAACTAAGTTTTCACACAGTACTTTGGATGAGTACGGTAGTTTGTCATATGCGCCCACTTCGATATTCTCAACGGCTTCACGGGTATCAAAGTAATAAAGGTCAGTATCGGGTAGTGGCTTTTTGAATTGCTCATTCATGGGTTGTACTAGGGCGTTGTCCATAAGTCACCTTTGGCGGTTGGCTGATTAATTTAGGTTAAAATTTTTTTAGCAAAATCATTGCTATGCCGTTGTTATCGCTAATGTTGTCATTAGTAGTGCTGGCAGGCTTTGCTAAAAAAACGGTATAAATTTGCAAGGGAAATAAAGGTAAGAATAAGAAAAGGTAGGGTGCGACCTGTGTACCTGAAAGTCGTTATTAATACGATGGAACACACCCTACCAAGCCAAAACTTACTTAACATTAAGTGCTAAATTAACGCGCACTCATATCTGGTACAGAACGCAACTCTTCACCAGTATATTCGGCACTTGGGCGAATGATACGGTTATTCGCACGCTGCTCAAATACATGAGATGCCCAGCCCGTCAAGCGTGAGCAGACAAAGATAGGTGTGAATAGTTTGGTTGGAATACCCATGAAGTGATAGGCCGACGCATGGAAAAAGTCAGCATTACAGAACAATTTCTTCTCGCGCCACATCACTTCCTCACAGCGTACTGATACGGGGTACAGCACTTCATCACCAACGTCAGCGGCCAGTTTTTCCGCCCAACCTTTAATCACGACATTGCGTGGATCTGACTCACTATAGATGGCATGACCAAAGCCCATGATTTTATCTTTACGAGCCAGCATCCCCATCATTTCTTCTTCGGCTTCATCAGGTGAGCTAAAGCCTTCAATCATATCCATCGCGGCTTCGTTGGCACCGCCATGTAAAGGACCACGTAAGGTGCCAATTGCACCAGTAATACAAGAATGGATATCAGATAGGGTAGAGGCACAGACGCGCGCAGTAAAGGTTGAAGCGTTGAACTCATGCTCAGCGTATAAAATAAGCGAAACGTTCATTACTTTGGTATGTAGCTCGTTTGGTTTCTCACCTTTTAGTAGATGTAGGAAATGTCCACCGATGGTTTCATCATCCGTCTCGGTTTCGATACGTACATTGTCATGCGTGAAGCGATACCAATAGTTAATAATCGATGGGAAAACAGCAAGCATACGATCAGCTTGGTCGTTTTCTTCGTCGAAACTCATTTCAGTCTCAAGGTTACCGAGCATAGAGCAGCCAGTACGCAAGACATCCATCGGATGGGCGTCAGCTGGGATACGCTCAAGCACGTCTTTTAGCGGCTGTGATAGACCACGTAGACCTTTTAACTTGGTTTGATACGCATCAAGCTCACTTTGGGTTGGCAGGTTGCCATAAAGCAATAGATAGGCGACTTCTTCAAAGATGCATTTGTCTGCCAATTCTGACACATCGTAACCGCGATACGTCAAGCCGGAGCCGGATTTGCCAACGGTAGATAAAGCGGTCTTGCCAGCGACTTGACCGCGTAGTCCTGCGCCTGACAATACTTTTGTTGATGGGTTCTGTGCTGCCATGATTAAATTCCTTTTGTGGGTAGCTTTTTTGAATTGAAAAGGGAGTATTTCTTACCGTTAATTTATGACTTACTATATCGCTGACTGACAGCTACGTAGGCTGTTCAGGCTGTGTGTCATCTAAATCGACATTGCAACGCTCAAACTCAGCTTCAATAGGCACATTCAATACTTCCATCGCGCTGCCTGCGCCTTCTGCATTGTTAATTTTCATGTACTTGACGCCAAGCGGTGATTCCATAAAGGTTTGGATTTCAGTCATTTCTTCTGGGGTGGGATCAGCCATTGGCGTTGCAACTTCCTCACCATTCATGACGCGCAATTGCTCATTGCCAAAAGCAATCAACTTTTCCCCTACATCTGAGGTATAAAACTTATCCAGCTCTTTTAACTCAGCATCGGTAAACTGACTTTTATAGAAGCTATCGACTTCGGCTTTGCCCAAGTCTTTGTCACGCGATTCAAGGCAGCTTACTTGCTCTGCACTGAGCGCACCGCTAGTGATAATCGGGGCGAACAACAGACTGTTGACGGTATCTAACGTAATTGTCGTCATCACAAGATCATCTTGACTGGCTGGCTGCGCAGCAGACGTATCGGCAACAGCAACGTCACTTGCATTACTGGTCGTGTCATCAGCGGTTTCTGGTGTTTTATCACAGCCTGTTGTGAATAACAAAGCGGCAAGCGTGCTGCTAAGTAGTGAAGCTTTTACAACAGAACTAGAATTAAAAAATGACATAAATAACCTAAAATTAAATAAAGACGAATTTCATAAAGATAAAAACACTCAGAGGTGATTTATCTCTACGGCGTTGTCAGGTGCTAACTATTAATGACTAACTACTTATTATCAGCGAACAAGTTATCTAGCGTTTGCTCAAATTCATGATAATTCAAGAAATCATACAGCTCCATGCGGGTTTGCATGGTATCCACAACTTTGTCTTGGGTGCCATCATTCAATAGATGCTGATAAACGTTTAATGCCGCTTTGTTCATCGCGCGAAAAGCTGATAGTGGATACAGCACCATATCAACACCAACGGCATATAATTGCTCCGTGGTATATAGATCCGTCTGACCGAACTCTGTCATGTTCGCTAGTACTGGGATATCAAGTACATCAGTAAACTTACGATACATCTCGATATCGGTTAAGGCTTCTGCAAAGATCATGTCAGCGCCCGCTTCTTGAAAGGCAACAGCGCGCTCAACGGCGGCATCAAGTCCTTCAACAGATAAGGCATCAGTACGAGCCATGATGACAAAGTCCTTATCCGTTCTGGCATCAAGAGCGGCTTTTAAGCGGTCAACCATTTCTGAGATGCTAACGATTTCTTTATTTGGGCGATGACCGCAGCGCTTTTGAGCGACTTGATCTTCGATATGTACCGCTGCCACGCCTGCTTTTTCCATTTTTCTGATGGTTTGGGCGATATTGAATGCGCCACCAAAGCCAGTATCAATATCGACAAGCAGCGGCGTATCAACCGCATCCGTAATACGGCGGGCGTCTTCTAGGACATTATCAAGGCTAGTCATACCCAAATCAGGTAAGCCGAATGAGGCATTGGCCACGCCAGCCCCAGAGAGATATAAAGCCTGATGACCGACCTGCGTCGCCATCATCGCTGTATAGGCGTTAATCGCGCCAGCGATCTGTAATGGTTGATTGTTATCATTTTTTTGTTTCATTGCACTGCGGAAGCGCGCGCCAGCGGATGGTGAGGTCATGTCGTAGTCCTTACGTGGAGGGATAGTGTTATCGTTGTTGTTGTTGTTGATTATACCCAATTAATCACCCCTGCAAAGGCTATGCATTGAATCGTTGTTTATTTATTTTAACAAATAAGTGTAGTATTTTTAAAAGTATTCATAAATAGAATAGCATTATGCGTTTTATAACGATCTGCTTGGTTGACTATTCATTTTTCTCAAGTAATCAAAATTCTTATCATTAATTTTTTACATTTAGTTACAATTATTGGAAGCATTATCGCTTTGTCTACTTATCAGTAGCCATTAAAAAAGCCCTAACAACTCAGCTATTAGGGCTTTTATGACATACAACTAGACGCGTTAGGTTATCAGTGTTTATTTAACCAAACAGACCCGCCAAATTAGCTAGGAATAATAGCGCAAAGCCGCCTAAGAAGATTAAGCCTGCAACTGATAGCGCATTCATGCCTGCCGATAGTTTTTGATGACTACGAACCAACGAGTAGTTTAACCAGCCAAAGATAGGCGCGGAGACAAAAGCGGAGATCATGGCAAATTTCAGCATAGAGCCTAATTGTCCAGTAAAGAAAGTGATAATAACCAAGCCACCACCGATGGCATAGGTCGTCCAAAAAGCAATTTGTTTTTTGGTGATTTCACTTTCGCCTTTAATCAAACGCCAGCACTCTGCATTGGCGCGACCGTAGCCATCCGCACAGGTAATCGTGGTGCCAAACATACACATAAAGGCGACGAAGGCGACCAGTAATCTCGACCATTCACCAATGGTGGCGGTATACATGTTAATCAGCTGATTGATATACGCACCGCCGACCAGCTCAATCTCTTGACCCGAGCCATATTGCACAAAGACACCAAGCGATAAAAAGAACAATGCCAAAATAGCAGAAATTGAATAACCAACATTAAAGTCCAGTAACCCTTGACGCTTGGTTGTATGGTCGGCTTTGACTTTAGCAGACGTCCACATAGAGGTAATGGCGGCAAATTCGAGCGGCGCTGGCATCCAGCCCATTAGCGCGACGATGAAACCCAAGGTCGCCAAATTCCAAGGAGAGGCAGCAACAAAGTCAACGGTCATCACTGTCGGCTTGCCAGCAGCAATAATCACGGCAGCGACGGTCGCCGTCGTCAGCGCAATCATAATCCACTTGGTCAGGCCATCGAGCAACTTATAATGTCCTGCTATCAAAAAGAACCAAGAAACGGCAACGATGATTAACGACAACGCCATCGTCGATAACCCGAGGGAGGCGGGGAGCATAAAGCCCAATATCACTGCGGCGATCAAAGAGACTGCGCCAGTACTGATGACGGCTGATAAAATGGATAAGATAAAGTAAATCCACAGATAGGCTTTTGAGCGTTTGGCATAGCCAGCGATTAAGCTCTCGCCCGTGTCATAGACATAATCTGTCGCGAAACGAAAGAACGGATACTTGAAGACATTGGCCAAAATAATCATGATTGCCAGCTGCCAGCCATAGATAGCACCCGCCTGCGTTGATGAAATTAAATGCGAGCCGCCAATGGCAGCCGTTGCCATTAGAATGCCAGGACCAAAGATGCGCCAACTAAAGCCTTCCTGGGCAGTAGCGCTATCAGGGTTGTTCATACGTTGTGTGGTCATAAATACCTCGAAATGGTTAAAACGGCAAATTATCACTTACCTGTGTCAGCTTGCCAATGATCATTAGAGAATCGGTCTATCACTTGCTTAAATATAAAACGATTCATCTTGTATCGACTTTAGCACACCAATGCTACTCAGGAGAACGATTATTCTAGTCATTATTACTATTTGTTTGCATTGCCATTCTTTTTAGTTAGCATAATCACTCCATAATATCAAGCATTAGGATTGATTATTTTTTGGCGGTTCTTTATAACACAATATTCATTCGATAGCTGATAATTTAAGGCTCTGACACAAATTTTTGCTGCCGGTAAGTGATGCCGCGCTGCTCATAGACATGATAAATGGCGACGAGCAAATCAGGTATTTTTGGATGCACAAAATCTTTGAGGGTGTGCAGAAAAATAGGCGAGGTGACGTTTTCATGAACCAAACGTTGATAGCTGATTTGTTCCGTGCGTACCGTTTGTAGGCTGGCAGGCACTAAGGTAATACCTTCGCCCGCAGCCACCAAACCAAGTGCGACTTGCAAGTCGCTCACTGTGGTGGTCATAAATGGCGAGATGCCATATTGTGCAAACAGATGTAGCAAAGGTTCGGTAATGGGCTCATTCAGCGGTGGCTGCTCACTATTGGCGTTTACCGTGCTACTTCCTGTATCAGCTGTTAATGTGCTTGCTGTCGTCGTCAAGACTGGCAGATGCGTTTGATGGTATAGAATCAAGCGGTTGTTTGCCAAATCAATCAAACGCTGCTCACGCACATGAGCCAACGGATGGGCTTTAGGAAGCGCCACCACATAACGCTCATGACGCAATAGTATCTGTTGAATCCATGCGTCCTGATGAGCAAAACGACCAAAACCAATGTCAATTTCACCACTTTTTAGGGCATCCATTTGCTGATAAGAGCTAATATCCTTTAAATTGACCTCAATATCAGGATTGGATTGCTTGAGCGTTGCAATTATTTCAGGCAGTAGTCCATACAGCACTGACGGCACAAAACCAATGTTTAAGACGCTGCTTGGCGCTGATAAGCGTTGCGTCATGCTGGTAACGGTATCAATCTCTGTCAGTATGGTACTGATTTTATCGTAAAAAAACGCACCCGCCTCAGTCAGATGGAGCGGTCTATGGTAGCGATCAATGAGTACCACGCCCATATCGGTCTCAAGCTGTTTGAGCAGGCGACTCAGACTTGGCTGTGACAATCCAGTTTTAGTCGCTGCTGCGCTAAAGCTACGCAAATCTGCAACAGCAATAAACGCATTGAGCTGTTTTAAATCCATATTATTGCGCCTGTTATGGTATAGGGTGTCTCTATAGAGATCGGTTTTTCATACGTATTCACTTTACTGTTTAAGAGGCGACGTATAAATATTAGTGATATCGAATAAATTATGCTTGAAGATAATGAGGTGAGCAACTATATTGAGGGTTGGTAACATTGTTACACTTGCGCAAGAAAAATTACAATTTCATTTTAGCAGTCATTTAACGCCAGTAGAATAAACTGGCTTGGTGTTATTCTATGAACGATGAAAAAAAAGACATCGGTACTGATTTTGACGAGGAGTTGGCCAAACTTGTTAATAAAAAATCGCGTAAGCTTGTCAAAAATAATATCTATGAACGCTTTATCAGTCGTGTTGACGGTACAGAAGATGACGATCAAAATGAAGGCAAGTCTGACCAATTAACGCCATGGGAGAATATACGACAATCTCCTAATTATGAGTCTTTAAGCTCAGAAGAATTGCAGTTTTTTGCCACCTCAGAGGATAATGAGGGGATAGACATTGATGTATCAGATACGACAACTACAGATGTCAGCTTTGACTTTATTAATGAAGAGGAAATATTTGGCAACGATGAGCCACTAGCAGATACGCCTCAATCATCAAATAAAGACTATCCAAATAGCTATGATTTGGATAAAAATTCAGACCTTGAACTAGACAGCCATCATGTTGAGCATACCAGTGATGATACTGATACTTTTCACCCAGCTCATAATGATGAGCAAGTGGTTGAAAGCAAAGTTGCTGAAAATACAGTCGTTGAAAACATGGCAGAACCTGCTAACAACGCAGCAGTAAAACCGCAGGGTAAGCTCGCCAGTAATAAAAAGCCTCTCATCATTGGCATTGCTATCGGGACATTATTGGCCGCTATTATTGTGTTAACCATTAATGCCAGTGGCATCTTATCTCCTTCGACAGAAGGTACAGTGTCTGACGCCTCTAAAGAGGTGGCGAGCGATATTGACACCAATGTCAGTAGCGATACTCAACCTAAGATTCAGGCTAAGGCAGCTAAGGCGACAGCCATCTCGAATAATCCATCAGTGACTGACGCTGAACCATCAGCAGCGACCAGTCCCAATCAAAATGATGCGCCATCAAGTGTCGCAGCGGATAAAGAGACAGAGCAGATAGTAGAAGCAACTACCGATGGCTTGGACAACGAAGCCGCGATTTCTTATGAAGATTTTAGGCAAGAATCGCAAAGTACGCTGTACCGTGAGACCAGTGATTGATGCTATCAACCAAATAACGCATTGATATTGATCAATGCTATTATCCAAATTATCTTAGAGAATTGTCTTAGAGAAACGACAGCCCAAAGTGATACTTTCGCAAAAAAAATGTACCGTTTGTCTGTCAGTCATAGCGCTCATACCAAAATAAGTTGAATAGAATCAATATATTTGTATTATTACGAATATACAACACGATTATGTGCCGTTGCTTACGAAGACTGACTTGGTATTGACTTATGGAAATTGCAGATAGTGAAAGTAGCCTTAATAAAGGCATGGAGTTACCTAAACATGGTGACATTGAGCTGAATATTAACAAGCGTACTCGTGATGTCTACGAACAATATTTGAAAAACACCATAGAAAACGTAGTTCAAGGGCAAGAGCCTATCTCAGAAACAGCAGATCGGGATACTTATAATTATCTCAATCAAACACCTATAAAAGCTGCATCCGAACAAACACAGCCAGTTCCCAATATCCCAAAAAAATCAGCAAGTGAGTCTCACAGCAATATCAAATTAATGGCTGTGACTGCTATAACCAGCGCCTTAATTATTGCCGCCACCGTCGTAACTCTTGATATGAATGGCATTTTAGTCGCTTTCTCTGAGCGCTCAACTTCGTTTATTGAGCAAACGCCAATAACGAGCACCGATGCGGCTGTTGCTGAAGATGAGCTCGTAGCAAAGGCAGTTTCAATAATCCAACATACCGTTGATGACAGTTTAAACACAGTTAATCATGCGGGTGCTCATAGCAATGCAAGAGATATCAACACAAACATAATAGTAGAGAATAGGTCTGTCAGCATTGAGCCTGCTATTACTTACGAGGATTTCATGGCAGAGGCGCAAAATCCCTTATACCGTGATAACGAATATTAAGCCCAGTTATTTACCAAGATTCAGGCTGAACAACAAAACGTACTATCAACCAATATAGTTAATTTTTAGAGAAACTATAAATGAGTTAATGGTCATTAAGGTCTGTTGAACATGCAAATAAAAAAAGCAGATATCATAATCGATATCTGCTTTTTTGTTTCTAAATTACTTTTTAAACAACAATTAAGCTTGAGGCGTGATTAAGTACTTTTCACCGGTCGCTTGCTTACCGTAAGCGGCGATTGATTGTAGTTTTAATGCCTCTGCCAATGACACCTCATGCGTATAGCTGCTGGCAAATGTCGTGGTGATTTCTTCTGCAACACGTTTGCGCATCGACATGACTGTCTTGGTGCCAAGTTTGCCTAGCGCATTGAACAATAAGAATCCATTAACACCCCAAGCAAAACCAAAGTTACGGTTCAATGTAATAGGGCCGCGGTTTAGGGCGCCATAAATATAAGCTTGTTTAAAAGTGTCAGACCCATAAACGCTGTATTCTTCTACATCACGAGTGATAGCAGTTTCCATACAGTTAAGAATATCGCTGCTTAACTGACCGCCACCGATAGGGTCAAATGAGATAGTGGCACCTGTTTCGATAATCGCTGCCGTTAAATCAGCAATGAAATTATCACTGCTTGAGTTGACCACATATTTTGCGCCCATATCACGCAATAGCGTTTCTTGCTCATCTCTACGTACAATATTGATCAAATCAATGCCATCAGCGATACAAATACGGTTTAACATTTGACCAAGGCTAGAGGCTGCCGCTGCATGAATGATGGCTTTATGCCCTTCAGCACGCATGGTTTCGACCATCGCTAACGCAGTAAGCGGGTTCACAAAAGAAGAGGCACCTTCTTTAGCCGTGGTGCCTTCTTTTAGTTCTAGGCAGCTTTGTACATTGACACAGTGGTATTGACGATAAGTTCCACCGCCAATCACAGCTACCGTCTTACCCATCAATGCTTGTGCGGCATCTGATGAGCCCGCTGCGACCACAGTCCCTGCGCCTTCATTGCCCACAGGCGTGGCTTTACCCACACGTGTTTTTAGCGATGGCATAAACTGAGCGGGGACATCAGCCGTGATGACTGGGTTTTCGTCGGTGCCTGATTGTACAGCGGTTGCCATATTGGCGGCGCTGAACATAACCCCCAAATCAGATGGGTTCAATGGGGCCGCTTCAATGCGCACAACGACTTCATCGGCACCAGGCTGCGGCATATCAATCTCTTGTAATGCCAATGTCAATTTGTTGTCTTCGCTGATGGTTGAAGTCAGTTGGATGTTTTTATCAGTCATAGGGTTTGCTCCTGCAAATCGTTATAGTTATTGAACCAATGATGGTATTGTATTGGCCCTATTTTTTGGTTATTGAATACAAAGGTTGTTCTGTAGTTAAGTACTTTTTAATATCAAACTAGCCAGCGTTTGCGGCTTTAATTTGGGCTGTCACATGCTGCATAAACTCTGGCATGTTTGCTAGACGACCTTCTTCTACTTGTTTGGCAGTATTAGACTCTTTCACAGCAGCATTCCACTCTTTCATACCTGGGATTTCTGCCAGCACATCCCAGTTAAGTTGGGTAGAGGCAAATGCGCTGACAATAGTATTCACATAATAAACATAGATGTCAGCCATCGTGAATTCGTCACCTGCAATCCAAGGCGAGAATTGACACAAGCGATTCAAGGCAATAATACCGCGGCTCAATACTTGGCGTACTTCATCCTTGACAGATTCAGGGGCATCAGTGCCTGAAAAAACATAAGGGATTAGCCTACGGCTTGGTAGCTCAAAATAAAGCTCTGATATCTTCATAATTTGACGCACAGTTGCGCGTTCTGCCGCATTTTTAGGATATAACGGCTTTTCTGGATAAGTTTCTTCTAAAAAATCACAAATAACGCTAGATTCTGACAAGTTAAAGCCATCAGGGGTTGTGATGGCAGGTACTTTGCCAACTGGGCTGACTTTCATCAACTCATCACTACTACCGTAGACAAGGTTTTCTTGGAATGATAGTTCTTTGAATAAAAGGGTGTGTTTCACGATATTGTAATAGTTGCTCGCAGCAAAACCATGCAAAGTAATCATAAGTCCATTTTCCATTGTTGATATAAAAGTTGTAATTTTTAAGTTAAACACATTATTACTGGTTTTAATATGGTTATATATAAGGTAAAACGTGAATCACTATTGTTATTAAGACAATAATAGAGCGAAAATACTCAAATATTTATTGAATGGAGAAATAGGTTGGATCAACTACGTGCAATACGGTATTTTAGTAAAGTCGTCGAAATGGGTAGTTTTACCAAAGCGGCAAGTGCCTTTAATGTGCCGCCATCATCATTGTCGAGACGTGTTTCTGATTTAGAAAAAAGTTTGGGCGCGACATTATTAAAGCGTTCGACCCGCATCGTTAAGCTGACCGAAGTGGGGCAAGTCTATTACAACGACGTGCAGCAGATATTGAACCAATTAGAACAAAGCAAAGAAACGGTTCGCAGCTACCAAACGACGCCAATGGGGCGTTTGCGAATCAGCTCGATGGTGGGTTTTGGTGAAAAAATACTGCTACCTTTATTAGATGAATTTAGTCTGTTATACCCAGAGATTGTATTGGATGTCAGTTTGAGTGATGAGCTGTCAACGCTTGGGCGTGATGATGTCGATATTGCGATTCGCGGTGGTTACGCGCCCAATGAGCGCGTGCTCGCAATCAGGCTGATGGACAATGGCTTTATTCCGGTTGCGTCCCCTAGTTATCTGAAAAAATACGGTATACCTAGCCATGTAATGGAATTAAAAGATCATAATGGCCTTTATTTTAAAGCACCAACAGGGCCAACGCCTTGGCTATGTCATGTGGATGATCAGTGGCATGATGTCTCAGGGCCTGCGGTAGCGATTTCAAATAACGGGCCGTGGCTGGCAAAAAAAGCTTGTGATGGTGACGGTGTTTTGATGTCAACTCAATGGGCATTAGCGTCATATCTTGAGTCAGGACAACTGATAGAACTAAACTTTGAGCATAGATTAACGATTACCCAACATGCTGATATGGCGGTGTATTTGTTGTACCAAAAACAGCGCTACTTAGTCCCAAAAGTAAAAGCTGCTGTGGACTTTTTAGTTGAGAAAATAAAAATCGATAATGAACCTATGATAAACGTATAAGGAAATAGATATGTATAGAGCACCCGTTGCAGTTGTCATTGGCGCAGGCGATGCCACTGGCAGCGCTGTTGCAAGACGTTTCGCGAAAGAGGGTTTTACCTTATGCGTGACCAGAAGGAGTGTCGAAAAACTGAGCGCTTTAGTCAGTGATATTGAAGCGGCTGGGGGAGTCGTCAAACCATTTGGTTGTGATGCGCGTGTCGAGCAAGAGATGGTTGAGCTGTTTGCTCATATTGAAAAAGACATTGGACCGATTGAAGTGGTGGTATTTAACATAGGTGGAAACGTGCATTTCTCCCTCTTAGAGACCACAGAAAGAGTTTATAGAAAAGTGTGGGAAATGGGAGCGTTATCTGGGTTTTTGACAGGTAGAGAGGCGGCGAAAGTCATGATTCCGCGTGAAAAAGGAACCATTATATTCACTGGTGCGACGGCTTCTGTGCGAGGTGCTAAAGGTTTTTCTGCTTTTGCTAGCGCTAAATTTGCGTTACGGGCTTTGGCGCAAAGCATGGCTCGAGAGTTGGGACCAACAGGCATACACGTGGCACATACTATTATTGATGGTGTGATTGATACCGCCTTTATCCGTGACAACTTTCCTGAGCGCTATGCCTTAAAAGATCAAGACGGTATATTAAATCCAGAGCACATCGCTGAGCAATATTGGCAATTGCATTGTCAACCAAAAGATTGCTGGACACACGAGCTTGATCTACGCCCATGGTTAGAAACTTTCTAAATGTATAACGTGCCGTTTTGCTTTAATCTTTTTTTCCGTTAAATACAATGCAGCTGATGCGCGGCGCTTCTAACAGCGGTATTCAATGGTATATGGGCGGAAAAACTGAATATGCAATCACAAGAAGTTATCGCCGACGTTCTGTCTAAAGCAGGGATTGATGCTACTGATTTTATGCATCATATTGGCCAGTCTGAGGTGAAAGAGCGCTTGAAAGCGATCACTGAAGAGGCGGTCACACGAGGGGTATTTGGCGCACCGAGTTTCTTTGTGAATGATGATATGTTCTTTGGGCAAGACCGCTTAGACTTTGTTGATGCTGCTTTAGGCGACTGGCAGTAAGGTTCGATGCTGGCATGCCCCATATGGCGCGGGTAGTTTTTATTGACCCTGCCCAAGATCCTCTAAAATAGCGCACTCTGCATTATCATCGCCTGCACAATATTTATCGCTAACTCTGTGAAAACTGAAATTTTTATGGAAATCGTGGTTTAATAAGGTGTTGAACACGGAGAAATAACAGCTTTTTCCTCCGTTGCTAATTTTACCAACTACTTTCAGCCTGTTAAAAAGTCGTAGTTTTTAGCTGTTTTAATTAACCGTTTACAAAGGTAACTATTGGTGGAATTATCAGAATACGAAATATTTGCCGTTTTGATGTATCATAAACCACCGAAATTTTGTTCAATAATGTTTTAGGAGAGTTTTGTGGCAATACCTGAACATGTGGAAGTCTTCAAAAAAGGCTCTCAAGTATGGAATGCTTGGAGAGATAAAAACCCAAATTTAAGCCCTGACCTTTCTGATATAGATTTCGAAAAAGACGTTCATACATATAAAGAAATGTATGATATGCCAGAATTCACTGGTTACAACCTATCGCATATGAACCTAAACCGTATAACAGCAAGAAACTCTTATTTCATACGTTGTTATTTTGCTGGTAGTACGATCAATTTCTCAGATATCTGCTTCTCTTTTTTTCAAAACTGTAGTTTCGAAGATACTAGCCTAGCCGTTTCAAAAATGGGTTCGGCTGAATTTCACGCATGTGATTTTACAAACGCAGATCTTTCATATTGCTCTGCGGAAGAAACAAACTTTTCAGGTTCGAAATTTATTTCTACTAAATTAAGTAATATGAGTTTAGTAAAAACGGACTTCACAGATACGGTTATTGACGAAGCTAGGGTTTATGGCATATCTGCTTGGGATTTAATTCTAGATGGTAGCACCCAAAGTAATATTTTAATTGAAGAAGAAGGAACATCAATTACAGTTCCAACTATTGAAATGGCTCAATTCATTTCACTGTTAGTCAATAACTCAAAAATCAGGGATATAATCGACACTATCACTTCTAAAGTTGTTTTGATTTTAGGTAGATTTACAGAAGAACGAAAAGTAGTTCTTGATACTATCAAGACTGAATTACAAAGTAGAGGCTATCTTCCTGTATTGTTTGATTTTGAAGGTCCGAGTAGTCGGGATGTAACCGAAACCATTATTACTTTGGCATCCTTAGCTAAATTTGTTGTTGCCGATTTATCAAGCCCTAAGAGTATTCCACAAGAGCTCACTCAAATAATCCCAAATTTTCCATCTTTACCAGTGCAGCCAGTGATAGAAAAGACACAAAAAGAATACGGTATGTTTGAACATTTTAAGCGCTACCCTTGGGTTCTTGAGCAGATTCAGTATTGTGAAAATGATATTCAATCATTAGTTGAAAAAGTCACTAAAAACTGTGAGAGCTATGTGGCAACTAAAGCCTAATAAGAAATTAAACACGTACAAAGACAGTTAGTTTTTGCTCCTTCGCCACTAATTTTAGCCTGATAACAGGGTATTACTAATGTCCGAAATCGGCACTGAGCTGACCGTCAATACTTGAACAGTATGAATATTTACTTCTATTTTAGTTGTGCAAAACAGCATGACCTAACGTTTTAACGCCTTCTAAGTTGGGAAGTGCCTGTTAAAGGCTCTATTTAGCTTGCCCTAGATCCTCTAAAATAGCGCACTCTGCATTATCATCGCCTGCGCAATGATCAAAAGAATTCTGTAGCGAGTTGACCATCTCCTGCAATTGAGTGATTTTTTGGTTTAGCGTTTCGATATGCTCTTGTGTCAGTTGCTTAACATCTGCACTCTGACGATTGGCATTTTTGCGCAGATACAGTAACTCTTTCATTTGCTTGGATGAGAATCCCAAGTCACGAGAATGTCTTAAAAAGCATAAGTCGTCTACCTCGTCTTTAGAATATAAGCGATAACCTGAATTCGAGCGATTTACTGTTTCTAGCAAGCCAATCTGCTCATAGTAGCGAATCATTTTGGTAGAGATACCTGATTGCTTTGATGCTTGACCAATATTCATATTTATCCTCCTAGGGCGTGTCCTCAATTCAATCGATAGTCATCTAACTGGGCTAAAAATGGCTAAATTTTGCCAAACAGTGTCAAATAGCTGGTTAATATCTCGATATTATCTACGCTATTTTTCTCGTTTGACTACAATTTATCTCATTTTGATCACCATTTTTTAAATGAGGACACACCCTAACTTAAAAAGGGACTTAAATAACAAAAGGGTTTAAATAACCTGTGTATTTAAACCCTATATGGATATCCTTTACGGTTCTACATTCACTCTGTAGCGGTTTAGTAGTTCGCTGACTATGCTTTAAAGTACTTGAGACGTAACGCATTACCCAATACGAAAACAGAAGAGAGTGCCATGGCACCTGCCGCAAAAATGGGTGAGAGCAGGATACCAAATGCTGGATACAAGACACCTGCGGCAATCGGAATCAAAGCAACATTATAAATAAAAGCCCAAGCCAGATTTTGTCTGATATTGCTGATGGTGGCTTTACTCAAGGCAATCGCGGTAGGCACACCTTGCAGACTACCTGACATTAGCACCACTTCAGCCGCCTCAATCGCCACGTCTGTGCCTGTGCCAATGGCCAATCCAACATCGGATTGAGCCAATGCAGGGGCATCATTGATACCGTCACCAACAAATGCCACTCGGCCATATTGTTCTTGCAACTGGCGTATTGCATCTACTTTGCCTTCGGGCAACACTTCTGCTACTACCTGATCAATATTTAATTTTGCCGCAATCGCTTGGGCGGTATGGCGATTATCACCTGTAATCATAGCCACTTTTAAGCCCAACTGATGTAGTGCGGCGATGGCGGCATGAGTCGTTTCTTTAATAGGGTCGGCAACGGCAATGATAGCGGCTAATTGCTGGTCAATAGAGACATAGAGTGGGGTTTTACCTTCTTGCCCCAAACGTAGCGCATCTTGCTCAAAAGGCGCGACATCAAGCCCCAATTGTTGCATATAACGATCCGCGCCAATATGAACCACTTGGCCTGCCACGTTTGCTTGAATACCCAAACCTGTCATCGCTTCAAAGTCAGCGATAGGTAGCAGCTGAATATTCTGTTGTTCTGCAGCTTGAACAATAGCTAAGCCAATGGGATGCTCAGACTTTGCCTCAACCGATGCCACCACACGTAAGACCTGTTCTTTCTCAAACCCTTGTTGGACTTGGAAATCCGTTAACGTAGGTTTGCCTTCAGTCAATGTGCCTGTTTTATCAACGGCAACCACGCTCACATCCTGAAGCATCTGTAGCGCTTCGCCTTTACGGAATAGCACACCCAATTCGGCACCGCGACCCGTACCGACCATAATAGAGGTGGGAGTGGCCAATCCCATTGCACAAGGGCAGGCTACAATGAGCACGGCAACTGCATTGATTAAGCCGAAGGTTAAGGCAGGGTCAGGGCCAAAAATCAACCAAACTATAAAGGTCAATGCTGATAAAAACATCACTGCTGGTACAAACCACATGGTGACTTTATCCACCAATGCTTGAATTGGTAATTTAGAGCCTTGGGCTTGTTCTACCATACGAATGATTTGCGCCAATACAGAATCTTCACCGATGGCCGTTGCTCGAATATTCACGGTACCGTTTTGATTGATAGTACCGCCGACCACTTGAGCGCCTGCTTGTTTTTTTACAGGAACAGGTTCACCCGTAATCATCGATTCGTCAATATAGCTGTGACCGTCAACGACTTCGCCATCGATAGGCACACGCTCGCCTGGACGAATCTCAACTATCATTTGTGCAGTGACGTCTTCTACAGGGACTTCAATGACTTTACCATCTTGCTGTACACGGGCGGTCTTTGCCTGCATGCCCACTAAGTGCTGAATGGCTTGAGAAGTACGACCTTTAGCCTTTGCTTCAAAATAACGACCTAATAATATCAAGCTTACAATCATGGCAGCGGCTTCGTAATAGACGTGCACCGTGCCTTCAGGTAACGCTTGCGGGATAAAGGTCGCTATTAGAGAAAAGCCATACGCTGCGATAGTACCAATCGCCACTAGCGAATTCATATCTGGCGCAAAACGCAATAAGGCTGGCACGCCTTTTTGATAAAAGCGTCGGCCTGGAAAGAGTAGTACCAGTGTGGTCAAAACAAACTGTATTAGCCAACTTTGCTGAGTGCCGAGGTTATTCACCACCCACATATGAAAGGCGGGAATCATATGCGAGCCCATTGCTAGAATGAATACGGGCAGTGACAACAGCGCAGAAAGCCCTAAATCTCGTTTAAGCTGCTTTTGCTCCGAGGCTTTTTTATCTTGTCGATCACTTTGGTCTTGTTCTACCAGTTTGGCCTCGTAGCCCGCTTTTTTAACGGCATCAATTAAGTCACTCGTTTGTATTTGAGCATCGCCTTTAATCCAAGCGCGTTCAGTCGCAAGGTTTACTGTGGCTTGTTGCACGCCAGCGACTTTGGCCAAGGATTTTTCTACTCGTCCAACGCAAGAGGCACAGCTCATGCCTTCTATTGATAGCTCGATAGGCTTGGTTTCAGTCACCTTATAGCCTGCACGCTCTACTGCTTTGTTTAACTGAGCTACATCTAAAGGCTGAGATGAGTAAACAGTCGCCTGTTCAGTGGCAAGGTTTACCTCGGCGTTTTCAACGTGTTCAATGTTTTTTAATTGTTTTTCAATACGTCCAACGCAAGACGCGCAACTCATGCCTTCAATGCTCAGCACTTCATGATAAGTAGGGGCTTTAGTATTTTTTGTTTTCATAACAACCTCTGTCGCTTTTAATTCTGTTTTTAATCTATAGTGACAGCATATAGGTTGACATCATGGTAAGGTCAAGCGTATTCCTACAATACTTTCAAGAAATTACTCCTAAGCCTTGCTGTAATGACGAAGTAAAGGTGCGGAAGGTTAAAATGAGAGGAGTTGTAGACAAAAAAGGAGGGTATTGCCGATAACTTATCTCATGGAAACAAGGTCGGTTCCCTAGTGAGGCCTTGAATCTTCGGCTGTAGGCTACGAGTATCAAGGGTTTGAATTATCGTGATAATTGCAGTGTACTTCACAGTGTACTTTCTGAGAAGTGACACAGAATATGGGGTATTCTCTATTAAGGTGAACCGTTCTAATCTTACAACAATCAAATAATATTGGAATCAATCTATGAGTCAAAAATACGCCATCCGTGCAATCTCTTATCCTTACGACAATTATTTTTTCACAGAAAAACCCGATAGTATCAACATTGATGAAGTTTTTGATAGCAAAGAGCAAGCACAAAATAGACTCAAAGAACTATTAAGTGACACTTATCGTGAGTATCAGGCAGTTGAACAAAATATACAATATGGCGAAACATTTGGCTCATTTGATATCTTTGCAGGATATGGATTGGAAGATGTAATTCAAAAACTTGAAAACTTCTATGAGCAAAGAACAGGTGAAACCCTAGAATCCTTTGAACAACTATTGACCCTGCCATTAACGGACGAAGACGTTGTCGAATTTATGATGGTATCGGGTATTAATCAATACGACATGATTCCACTTCTTGATGAGGAAACAGATTTATATGCGGTTTGGATAAACGGCGCCCAAAAATACTTTGGACAAATCTATGGGCAAACCATTACTCCTTTTAATAATAATTATTTAGCCTTTAATGGCGATGAAATGATGGCAGAGTTTGTGGCGTGTCTAGAAGATTACTGCCCGAAAGGTGAGCTTTCTGAATTAATTAATCAACCTCAAGCTGTAGCTAATCTTCTTAATAACGTAGGTTATATCCATTATTTTGAGGGGAATGAATCAATTTATATTGAACTAAATGATTACAGTTCAGGTCGTTATAAAGATATGTCTGAGTTAGTCCAATTAAATGCCTTACTCAAAAAACCGTGGTTTGAAATCAGACCTATTACTCCAACACAGCTACAGCAATTAAACACAGAATTTATTGAAAAAAATAATGCGATTATCTTGGGGCAACAATATTTTGCTAAAGCAGGTGCCGTTGATAATTTACGTTTTACCGATCAAGATGAAAAATATCAGGCGCAACTTGATGCCATCAGTCATTATCAGCAAGGCGTGAATTATGCTAGGCAAGCATTACTCACTGATGATAAACCCAACCAAGTCAAAGTAATGATATGCAATAACCTATATCGATTAGCCAACCTTGCCGGTAGTACTGCCACTCTGCTTATAAAGAAAGATGACGATAGTGATAAGCCGCGCTTTAGTCAGCAGTATCTACTGACTATTATGAATCACTGGCAAGTTGTGATTGATTCCTATAGCACCATGATGGCGATTGATGATATTAACTATTTTGACCATAAACTTAACTATGCAATTACTTGCTATACAGAATATACGCTACGTCTATTAGATATTTATCTTAAAAACGAGTTTGCTGATAAAGATAAATGCATGGCAATCTATCTACGTTGGTTATCAGAATTAGCAGACTTATTAATAATCAGCAGGGACAAATTTGGTGATGAACTATTGCAGCGTAATACGCCGGTATTAAAATTTGAGAATCAGTTAAAGGTGCCGATTATCAAAGGACTGTCACACCTAATGTTCAATGGTGGCTTAGACGCAGGTACGTTTGCAGATATTGTCAGCTACACAGACTCAAACCAAGCGGGGCAATATTATGAGATCGCCAAAAAAATGTTGTACCAAGCATTGTTAATAAACCCAAAAGCTGGCACTACTAAAAGCATCTTGAGTATGTATGTTCGACACTATCAAGCGGATAAACAACAATTTAACGATCAACTAGCTGCAGCAAAAGAAAAATTCCACGAATTTTTAGCGAAATATCCTGAATTTTTGGGCGAGATGTCATATAACAGGGCGTGTATAGCTGGGTTAGAAAATGATGTTGAAGAAGCGATTAAGTATTTAAAATTATCTGAACAAACAGACTATTTACCTAGTAAAGAACAAATTATTAATGATCAGGATTTTAGGAGTATTTCTGCACGTATGGAGTTTCAAAAATTTTTGTCGATGACTGATGAATAAAACAGTTATGGTTTAAAAGGTATACCCCTAGGGAACCAGTGATTTCGTCCTTCAAAGCTATTAACAGACTACTTAAAACAGACCGATATAATGGAACCACTAATAATAGACCGCGAGCCTTGATACTCTAGATCCTCCTTAACTAGACGTTTCTCAAATTGTGAAGCGTCCTTAGAAAATTGTTTATTAATATTCTAAATTCACAGCATCACCTCATAACTCGTACTACACCCTGAGGCATCAGGTTTTTCTAACATGCCTTTTTCTACCAAATCATTAATGTCTCTTAATGCAGTATCAGCTGAACACTTGGTTATCGTTGCCCATTTTTTGGTGGTCAGCTTGCCATAAAAATTCGTTAGTAAGGTATTGAGGAGGATGCGGAGATTGTCGGAGTTATTCGATGCTTTTTAAGTGTGCATATAGGTCTTACAGGTACGTTCTGTCATGTTTTGCTAAAGTTTATACCTGATTTATGATTCCGCAGCCCATCTATATAATTGGCCCAATCCTGCATCATTTGCACTCTGGTATCGATCTCATCAAGCCGGTTATAAGCACCGCCATGCGTGTCTTTGATTCTATGGCCCAGCTGCAACTCTGTCACGATGTCCGAATAGCGCAGTTCGGGTTGCTCCATCAGCAAGGTTTTGGCCGATGCCCGAAATCCATGAGCGCATTGCACATCCTTATATCCAAGCCGATGAAATATCTGTACTAGGGTTGCTTTGCTAATATATGAATTGCTTGAGGCGCGCATCGATGCAAATACGCACTCTTTATGACCTGTGATTGACTGTATATTCCTTAAACGTGCAATTACTTGTGTCGCTAATGGTACAACTAAGTGCGACACCATGTCCTCACGACCTTCGCCCTTGGTAGGGGAGAACGCCCATAGCTTATTGTCCCAATCTATATCCTGCCAGCGCATAGATCGCAAATCGATACTACGCACAAACACATAAGGCAACAGATTCATTGCCTCTATCGTAATGGCGCTTGCGCCTTTAAATGAGTCCATGTCTCGTAACAATATTGCAAACTTATCAGGCTTAGTGATGGCTGGCAAATGATTGCCTGAATGGGCTGGGGCAAGCTCACCGCGCGTGTCCATTGCCACATTTTTGTCACATAATCCTCGCGCTACCGCGAACGAAAATACTTTTTCAGTATAAAGTCGGGTACTTGCGCCAACAAAGGTGGCTTGGTTTTCATTGTTTTGAATGGCCTCGCATACACCCAAAATAATTTCGCTAGTGATATCATTCATTTTTAAGTCGCCAATCTCACGACACATATATCCTAGACACAAATCCCAAAACTTGAGGGTCGACTCACTAAACGAGGGCTTTTTAGCCTTACTATGATGACGACTCCCTATCTTGTGGTCTCTCCAAGCCTGTGCAACCTCAGCAAACGTGGCGTTTTTTAGATGAGCATACTTATTAACTTGTTCTTGTTGCTGTATGGCCTTGGGGTCAGAGCCTTTTGAGACTAGAGTGAGTATGGACTCGGCTTTATGCTTAACTTCATACAAGCTAATATCATCAACCTTACCAAGCATCATTCTAGGTCGTTTGCCGTCGATATGTGGATGCGAATAACGAAGGTAGTATTCTTTTTTGCCATTTGGGTAAATACGAACACTTAGACCAGAAGTGCCTGAAATACTGATTGAATAATCTTTATCTCGGCATTCAAGTTTATTGATATCGTTTATAGTATTGACAGCCATTATGTATATCCGTAAATGTTGCAGGTGGAATGTGTCCAAAATATTTATAAGTTCGTTTGAGAGTATAGTTTCTAAAACAATGATGACTACTGAAAGTCATACTTTGTATAAACTAAAAAGATCATTGGACACTGGTATGGACACTAATTATTACCAGATATATGAATAAAACTATTTATTATAGTAACTTAAGTCTTAATTATTCCCAAGGCTCACTTGGGGATGAATCTAGTATAGTGAAGATAGAGTGACTAAGCTATATCTCAATTGGCGTGCGGGCGATTAGTGAGTGGTGAGCACCATAAATATGGAGAAGCCTATCAAGATTTGCATTCGATAAAAGAGGATTTGAGCGCCTTTAGGCAAAAACGCATGCTCCTGTACTTGCACAGAATCACTTAATCAGGGTCATAGTACTGTTCTGTGCAAATTTGGACGGCATCAAATTCAATGCGTTAGATTTAAATAGCTCAGTGGGAACAAGAGCCATTTAAAAGACCACTAACTGCTTCTCTAATAAGTGACTCTCTAATAAATGATTCTCTAATAAATGATTCTCTAATCTGAAACACTTTTTGATGGTGCAAAGCGCAGAGTACTAGCGCAAAGTTATTATGACCCCTTTTATCAAAATAAAGCGCTCCGGTATTGTCAGAGATATAACGTCATTTATGCAAACCTAATCGTGACGCCAATATACTTTTACCACAACATCGGTACGACTGAGTTCTAGTCGCTCTCTCAACAATGGGCGCAGTGCTTTGGCAGTATTTGCTTCTAGTGCGCCCCAAACTTTATCAATCTGTAGAGGGTTGTCAGTTAAATAATCACCTAATGTACTGTCAATCAGCGTGGCTAAATCTGATCCTGAGTTTGGTTGATTGGTCACTATAGGCAATACGGTAAAATGATCATCCTTGCGGCTTTCAGTATCGCAATCATTATCAGTGTCACTGTCACTGTCACTGTCAGTATTTCTGTTGTCATTACCAATGTTATCAATGCCACTGCGCATTTTTACAGTATCAAAATAGCTTTGATCGTCTGCATCTTGCGTCACACAAATGACCAATGGTGGCGTAGGATTGTTCCATAGCTCCAGCAGTCGTGCTGCCGTTGGCATCGAGGTCTCATCAACAATCAATACCGCTTGACCGTCTCGTAAGTGCTCTACCTTTTCTGGAAACTCTCGTTTTGTGACAACGGTCTCGCCTGCTTGTAGTGCTGCTGCCCAGTTGCCACCAGACGTATCCCCATGCAAAAAAACATCGACCCAAACTCTTATCTCATCATCAGCTTGCCATGCTTTTCTTAAAGTGTAATAGCAGTGAGGACGAGCAGGGCATACGTTTTCCTTTTCGCTATCATTAGTGCTGTCAGTCATCAATGCATTCGTCATTGCATTGTGCTCTAAATCAAATAAATACGCGTAACCTGCTTCGTTAGTAGGTACTGAGGTCGAGATTGTTGTGCCCTTAGTATTTCTTAATTGAACATCATCATTTGATTGAGTGTCATCTAATGACGGCATGCTCAATTCAAGGCGCAGCATATTTTTGCTGACGTTATAACTGTTTTGTACATCAAATACTTGCTTGGTCAGTTTGATTGTTTTTTTGCCCAGCTTTTTATCTGCTCTTTGTTTTAGCAAGATATATTGGGCTTGTAAATCATCAAGCTGCGAGATAGGTGTGGCAAAATTAATAAAAAAAATCTGGTCATGGAGTGGGTTATCTTGAGCGTTAGTCGGTTGATACTTTGAATTTTTTTGGCGGGTTTGTATTGTAATGCCTTCAGCGTAAATATCGGTTATCTGTGCATCTACGCGATCCAATTCAGCTGTGGATAGTGAGGTAAATACACTCAAAAATCCGAGTAATTCATCGAGATGCTCTTCATTTATATGAGCGACGACACTGGCTATTTCAGAGTCATTTAATGAGGTGTATTGGCTGTTTTGGTTGTTGGCGTTTTCTGTAGTAGCTAAAAGCTGGTTAGTCATATAAATACTCGCAATCAACAGAGCGTTGAAATTAAAGTGAATGAGTTTTTAGGGCGTTTCCTCATTTTAAAAATGGTGATAGAAATGAGATAAATTGCAGTCAAACAAGGAAAATAGCGCAGTTAATATCGTGATATTACCCAGTTGTTTGACGAAGTTTGGCAAAATTTAGCCATTTTTAGCCCATTTAGATATTCATCGATTGAATTGAGGACACGCCCTAGTTAATGATAATTGTTTTTGTTATCATTTACGAGTAAAATCAATTCTTATTATAGTTTGATCTTCAAAAATTGGTCTATAACCAATGATCGATACACCATCATTCTTATGACATATTACTTTTATCAACAATGAGTGCTTATATGCTACGTGCAAACCAGCTGACTATCAGCCGTCAAGGAAATACTCTATTAGACAATGTGAGCTGTGAGATTGATACCAATCAACTGGTGGCTTTGGTTGGACACAATGGCTCTGGCAAGTCGACCTTGATTAAAGCATTGGCAGGCGAGATGGCAAGTAGTAGCGGCAATGTCACTTTAGATGAGCACAGTATCAATGACTACGGCAGTAAGGAATTAGCGCGGCAAATGGCATATCTGCCGCAGCAATTGCCAGAAGCGGCTGGATTCACGGTGCGTGAGCTGGTCATGCTAGGACGCTACCCACATCAGAAATGGCTACAAAAGCCAACTCAA
Organism: Psychrobacter glaciei; assembly: GCF_014652895.1. Lineage (GTDB taxonomy): Bacteria > Pseudomonadota > Gammaproteobacteria > Pseudomonadales > Moraxellaceae > Psychrobacter > Psychrobacter glaciei. The sequence continues at coordinate 1,004,471 of NZ_BMZR01000001.1, read as the reverse complement.
ATAGATAAAGAAAAAGTCTCGCAAGCATTAAAGTTGACTCAAACTGAAGCGTTTGCTGATCGAATCACGGCCACACTATCAGGCGGTGAGCGCGCTCGTGCTTGGCTCGCCATGTGTCTGGCACAGGATACCCGTTACCTATTGCTCGATGAGCCACTTGCTGCCCTTGATATGCATTATCAAATCGAGGTCATTCAGCTTATTCGTCGTTTGGTCGATGAGCAAGGCTTGAGCGTGGTGATTATTATCCATGATATCAATTTGGCCGCGCAGTATGCCGATCGAATCATCGCACTGAAAAATGGTCAGGTATGTCATAACGGCGATATCGCCAGTACCATGCAACCTACCGTGCTACGCGATATCTTTAATGTCGATATGCAGCTGCTCAGTCACCCCATTACTGGACAGCCTGTCGCAGTCGCTTAACCTCTAGTTTCTGCTGCCTTTTTTTAATTCGCCTACAAAGATATGCTTCTATGCCTCCCATTCTTTATACAGAACAATCATCGAAACGTTCAATAGTTACGCCTAAGCCAGTATCAGTGACGCCAGTGCCAACAGTGACAACACTGAAATGGTTCGCGCTCTCATTGTGCTTGGTATTGACGGCCTGTAATAACCAGACGTCCACACAAAACAGTAGCGATCAGCTCGATGAATTACCATCAAGCATTACCCCAGCAGCAGAAAACAGTCATAGCGATAGGATGAACATCGTCTCTCCTGACTGGGGCAATGCGGCGACGTTGACAGCGATGGGGCATGCACCAATTGCGACAGGTGATATAAGGGTGTGGGACAGATGGGTGGGAAGCCCTAAATTGCCCTCATCAACTGTAGATTTGGGTATCCGCTATCAGCCCAATGCTGAGCTAATCGCCCAACTGCCTGTTGATATGGTTATAGACAATTACTTTTATGAGCATGCGCGTAATTTATACGGCGATGTCCCTGCTGAGTCTGTGATGTCTGCCGCCAAAGGAGAGACGGCAACGTGGGCTGACTATACCGAACCGACGCGGGAGCTTGGCGTACTGATTGATAATCCAAAGATGGCTGAGGACTATATTGTACAAAGTCAAAAAGACATACAGCTAGCCAGTCAGCAATTGCAGCAGCGTTATCCAAGAGTCAAAAAGTTTGCGGTGGTGCAGTTTGCGGATGCTAACAATATGCGTATGTATGTGGCAAACAGCTTATTTCAACCTGCGTTAGAGCAAATGGGTAAAGAGCTTGTGGTATTGGGCAAAGGCAATAATTGGGGATTTGTGCCCATACGGATGGGAGATTTGGCGCAATTAGATGATGAGACTTGTTTATTAATTATCGATCCACTCAGTCCAATCACTAGAGCTGAAATTGATGATAGCTTGATTTGGCAGCGTTTAGGTTATGGCAATACCCGCTGTGTGGCGGAGCTACCACCAGTATGGATTTATGGCGGTATGTCGTCATTGGTCAGCCTAGCAAATAACTTGTCAGAAGTATCATTAAAAGGCGGGGATGTACTATGAGCGCCAATGCAGATACTCACAACAATCATATCAATAACAACACCGACAGTGCTCATACGATGACATCAGCTTCTGAAACCGTAACGACTCCAAAACTATTATCGTCGTCATCTTCATTGCCGCCACCGAATCAACCCAACCCCCAGACTTCTTTGTTTGCCAGTATGTCTTGGCGACTGTGGGCCATGCTCATCGGACTAGCGGCTTTGTCATTATGGAGTAGTTGGGTATTGCTAGATCAGCAGTGGACACGCCCAATTAGTGATTTGCTCATACCAAGCTCGCAATTGGATATTGCCAGTATGGCGATACAGCTGCATATAGTGGCGACCAGCGTAGTGGCGTTGTTGGCTGGCGGGCTATTAGGTGTGGTCAGTATTCTATTACAGCAATTGGTAAAAAATCCCTTAGCATCAGATACGACGCTAGGCGTCGGCGTTGGTGCGCAATTAGCCATGCTCATCGTCACGTTATTTTTGCCAAGCTTGGCAATTTATGGCGGACTTTATGTAGCCTTTGTCGGTGCTATCATCAGTATGGGTCTGGTATTTGCCTTATCAGCACCCAGTCGATTTAACCCATTGATTTTGATATTGGCCGGTTTGGTGGTCAATATTCTGCTGGCGGCCATAGCCAATGTACTGGTGTTGTTTTTTGCTGAGCGTAGCAATGGCATGCTGTCATGGGCGGCTGGGTTTTTGGCACAAAACAGCTGGCATACCAGTATCGCGCTAGTCATCACTGCTATTTTGATGGCGGTTGTATGTCTGCCATTACTAAAGCCATTAACGCTGATGAGCCTAGATGACACGCAGGCAAAACGTCTGGGTGTGCCTATTAATGGGATTCGCGCACTTGTTGTATTAATTGTCGCCGTTGTGACTGCTCTAGTGATTAGTGAAGTTGGTTTAATTGGTTTTATCGGTCTTGGTGCGGCAAGTTTGGTTAATGCGCTTGGCATCTCCGCGATTGGTAAGCGTTTGGCCACTGCCTTTGGGTTAGGGGCGCTGCTGTTGTTATTGACCAGTAATGTCGCGTTACTGCTTGAGCCGATACTTGATATGCAGATTCCAGCTGGTGCCATGACAGGTATCTTGGGTGCACCGTTGATTATTTGGCTAATTTTACGTCAGCGCCGCGAGCGGATAGAGATAGTGACGCCGATGCTTACCGGTAAGCATACATCCATTGCATTTTGGCGATGGGGTGTTAGTGTGCTCGCTGTCATCATGCTGGCTTGTTTGTTTGTACAAGATATCAATGGTTGGGGGCTCAGTACGGACTGGGCACTCACGCAGCAGTATCGCTTGCCTCGTAGTTTGAGCGCTGCGGCCACAGGCTTGATGCTGGCAGTCGCTGGTGTGCTATTACAAACTTTAACGCGTAACCCCATGGCCAGTCCTGAAGTGTTGGGGGTCAGTTCAGGTGCCGCACTGGGGGTGATTTTAGGGTTTTTATTATTACCAAGTTTAGGGCTATCTGCTGGAGCAGGGACGTTGCTGATTTCAGGACTCTCAGGTGCGATGGCTGTGCTGCTATTGATTATTTGGCTGGCACGCAGGGTCAGCTCAGGTTATTTATTATTAGTAGGTATAGGTATTGCCGCCATGATGGATGGGGTGATGCATATGGTCAAGCTCTCAGGAGACCCGCGTTTAGAAGCTATGCTCAGCTGGCTGTCAGGGACAACTTATAGCGCCCAGCCCAGTACGGTATGGTATCTCATTGGTATTGCCGCTATCTTATTTGTGCTCAGTCTGCTGCTGATAAAACCCTTGCGCGTCCTTGGCTTAGGCACAGGTGTGGCGCGTAATCTGGGTGTGGCAGTTACGCCCGTTACCTTGTCACTACTGGCATTAGTGGCAGCGCTTAGTACGGCCAGTACGCTTGCCGTTGGTCCATTGAGCTTTATTGGTTTGATGGTGCCTCACTTAGCTACTTCACTGGGAGCTGTAAAGCTTGAACGGCAATTGCCATTAGCTGCCCTTTTAGGGGCAGGCGTGATGGTGATAGCAGATTGGATTGGCCGTTATGTTATTTTCCCTTATGAGCTGCCTGCAGGCACGATTGCGGCCATTATCGGTGGTGGCTACTTTTTATGGCTCATTCGTAAGGTGCCAGCCTCAGCCAATAGATAACCGCTGTTTTAGATAGTTACTGGCAAATGATTTAGGCGAGCACAGATAGTCTAGAGCTATCTGTGCTGGGTAGCTGTGTGTCACTGATCGGTTGACGGTTTATGATGGTTTTCTTCATCTTTAATTCATCATTCTGAACTTCACGCTAACAGCTCTCTTTATCGTGTTAATCTACTGAAAAATTCGCAAACTGGGTTGACAGTCAGTTATTGGTAGTAGATACTACGCCTCATTAATAATAATGATTATCATTTACATTATTATTCAATATAATGAGCGTTATTTTAAGAAGTAAGCGTCAAACCTTACTTTCGAATGTTTATCCAAGACTACTGACAATAACAAGGCTGAAGCTATGGACACGATCTTATTAGACGAATCACGTGATAACGAATGCTACTTAAATCGTCAAGAACAATTTGAATCAAAGGTTCGTAGTTATCCACGTAAGCTGCCCTTTGCGATTCAATCAGCTAAAGGCGCTTGGATTACCGATGTGGAAGGTAATAAGTATATCGATTGCCTATCTGGTGCTGGCACGCTGGCGCTTGGGCACAATCATCCTGTGGTCATAGAAAGCATCAAAGCGCTGTTAGACAGCAATCTACCGATGCATACATTGGATATCACCACACCGTTAAAAGATAAATTCAGCGAGTTCATGTACAAGCTACTCGCGACCAATAGCGATGAGTATTGCTTGCAGTTTTGCGGGCCGACAGGCGCTGATGCAGTAGAAGCCGCTATCAAACTGGCGAAACAAGTCACGGGGCGTTCAGGTGTGGTTAGTTTCAGCGGTGGCTATCATGGCATGACACATGGTGCTCTGGCTGTGACAGGAAACTTGGCACCTAAACAAGGTATCGAAGGCTTGATGAGCTCGGTGCAGTTCTTACCTTATCCCAATATGTATCGCTGCGCGTTTGGCTTGCCTTTTGAGCAGAGCATTCATGCCCATATGAGCTACTTTGAAAGCTTCCTAAAAGATGTAGAGAGCGGTGTGGTAAAACCAGCAGCGGTCATTTTAGAAGTCATACAAGGGGAAGGCGGTGTCAACCCGGCACCCATAGAGTGGTTGAAGCATGTGCGCCGAGTGACAAAAGAGCTGGGTATTATGCTGATTATCGATGAAGTGCAAACAGGGTTTTGCCGTACCGGACGTTGGTTCGCTTATCAATATGCGGATATTGATCCCGATATGATTGTGATGTCAAAGGCAATCGGTGGTGGGCTGCCACTTGCGGTACTGGGCATCAAAAAACAATACGATGTATGGCAAGCAGGCAATCATTCTGGCACGTTTAGAGGCAATCAATTGGCGATGGCGACTGGCCTTGCCACTCTTAATTACTTAAAAGACAACAACGTTGCTGACTATGTTTTAGAAATAGGCACATGGTTCATGGCGCAGCTAAAAATACGCCAACAGCGCTATCCACAAATTGGCCAAGTCAGAGGACGTGGTCTCATGATTGGCATAGAGATTATCAATCCCAGCCTGCCCAAACAAAATGATGGCAGCTATCCAGCAGACAGCGATGTGGCTGCCAAAATCCAACAAGCGTGTTTTAAGCATGGATTGGTGATTGAAAAGGGCGGGCGCGGTGGCACAGTACTGCGATTATTACCGCCACTCAATATAACCAAAGATGAGCTGCAGCAAGTCTTGCAAAGGCTCGATATGGCGCTAGAGGACAATCAATAGTCTTGCCAGCGCTTTAGCATGATTCACACTTTTATAAAAAACTCTGATAACGACTCTAATAATAAGTCACTTATTTGCGATTTATACATCGTAGAATAAACAAGTGAGGACATTTTGCATTTATTAAACCAGCAAACCAGTGCGCAATATGTCACGCATATGCAAAAAACCAGCGCTGTCATCAAACAGTGGCTAGACGACAATAACGTGTATTTGGGCGGCACACCGCAACAAGTGCAAGTAACCAATGCCTTTAGCATCGGTGAACAAGGCCGAGACATCGACACGATACTCGCTGATATTCAAAGTAAGTTTTTACCCAGTTGTGTGTCGACGGCCAATGCGAATTGCTTAGCCCACTTACATCCACCCACACTGGTTATTGGTCAGATTGCTGAGATGATTATCGCAGCCACTAACCAAAGTATGGACTCGTGGAATCAAAGCCCAGCAGCGACCTATATCGAAAAAGACTTGATACATTGGCTGTGTCAACGTTGCCAGTTTAATAGCGATAGCAATCAAAAAAGCAGTAACGCTGGTGGTGTCTTTACCAGTGGTGGTACGCAAAGTAATTTGATGGGTCTACTGCTGGCACGCAATCAATTCTATAAGGCTAAGGGCGTTGATGTGCAAAAGGACGGCCTGATGGGTCAGCCTAGCGGCAACATCCTATGCTCAGACCAAGCGCACTTTTCTATTGAAAAAAACGCGGCGCTACTGGGCCTAGGCCAACGTTCCGTCATTAAAGTAGCGACCGATGCATCAGGCGCCATGCTGATGTCTGACTTACAGCATCAGATAGATAGTCTAGGCGCTGACAATGTAATGGCCATCATCGCAACTGCTGGCACCACCGATTTGGGTGCGATTGATCCTCTAATCGCTATCGGCAAAATTTGCCGTGATGAAAACATATGGCTACATGTCGATGCAGCATGGGGCGGGGCATTGCTACTATCACAGCGTTATCGACACTTGATTAACGGTCTGAATCAAGCTGACTCTATCACTCTAGATTTTCACAAGCATTTCTTCTTGCCGATTAGCTGTGGTGCTTTTCTCTTACGAGACAATCGAAATTTCGAGAGCATTCGCCATCATAGCGAGTATCTAAACTCTGCTGATGACGAACAGGAAAACATTCCAAACTTGGTCACGTACTCTTTACAGACCACACGCCGTTTCGATGCCTTAAAACTGTGGATGGCTCTGGACTTACTGGGAACGGAGGACTATGCAGCCTTGATTGATAGCTGTTTGGATACTGCTAAGCAGGCGGCACAGCTGATTGATGCAAATGAAAATTTTGTACTGGTACATGAGCCTATTATTAGCAGTGTTTTGTTTTACTTTACACCCAAAGATACCGCGCTATCTGATGACCAACTCGCACAGCTCAATCGCCACATTGCTCAAGCGTTATTGGTCAATAACATCGCCAATGTGGCCACCACACAGTTTAAGCAGCGCCTTTGCCTTAAATTCACCATTCTAAATCCCAATACCCAAATCAATGATATTGCAGACATCATTGAGCAGATGGCTATTGCTGGTTTTAACCGACTCAATTCTGACAACCTGAACGTTGATGGGAAAAAATAACATGATGCAGCATAAAACGCTTGATCGACTTACACTACAAAATCTAATCAATGCTTATTGTTTTGAAACTGGGCTCGGCGATATTATTGCCGTAGAACAGCAGGATGATATACAGAAGCAGGCCTCACAAAATAAGCCTCTATTAGTGCTAATGCTATTGCCTTCGAACACGGTAATGGTCGTACCTGTCGACAGAGTGAGCCAATTGGGTCAGCACCGTTTGGCGGGCACGCCGCTTATATTGAATAAGCAGGTAAGCATACGAGCAGACTCGAAACTAGACACGCAACTGGACGACCCTTTGCAAAACAGTCGATGGATAAAATCCTCCGCTATGAGCCTAGCGTCTTTGATTATTGAAGACATCGTGCATCGTTATAAAGACAAAGCGACGCTAGATGCCAATGGTGTATTAAAGCGCTGGATTGAGAGTTATGAGGGGTTGCAGATTATTTTAGAGCATCGCAATGATGAGATTGATGACATCATTGACTATCAGCAAGACTTTATTCAGACCGAACAAAACCTTATTTACGGTCATGCCATGCACCCTACACCCAAAGGCCGTGCTGGTTTTTATGGTGCCGAATGGGCAAAGTATGCGCCCGAGACCAGTAGCAAAACCCAGCTGCATTATTGGCTAGTGCACCCCAGCTGCATTACAGAAGAATTCGTAGATGGCGAGAGTATTACCACAGCGCTCAAATCAAAGCTACAAGCTGATATGAGTGGCTATCAGCAGCAACTTGTGGATGAGCATCCAGACTATAAGCTGTTGCCATTGCACCCTTGGCAAGCAAGGTTTTTGCAGCAGCAGCCGTGGTATCAAAAATTGCTAGAAAAAGGCCAATTGTTTGACTTGGGTGAACTCGGTTGGTATCTGCATCCGACTACATCAGTACGCACACTGGCGGCCTTTGATGCGCCTTGGATGTTTAAACTGTCGTTGTCTGTAGCGATTACCAATTCTGTGCGGATTAACCTGCCCAAAGAATGCAAACGCGGTATGCATGCCTGCCGAATCTGGCGTAGCGACTATGGTACTCAGCTCAAAACCGAGTATCCTACGATTGCGGTATTGAATGACCCTGCTTGGATTGCCTTACGTGTCGATGGAAAAATCATTGATGAGACTATTTGTATCTTACGTGATAATCCTTTTACAGAAGATACGCAAGTCACCAATCTTGCCAGCTTAAGCCAAGACCATCCAACCCGTTTCACCAACCGTTTAGAGACATTGTTTAAGTCTATCCATAAACGGACAGATGAACCTTTAGAACAGGTGGCTATCCAGTGGTTTGACACTTATTTGCAAGTTGGTTTTATACCGCTTATTCATATGTATTATCAGCATGGTATTGGGTTTGAGGTACATCAGCAAAACAGTCTGATCGAGCTAAAAGACGGCTATCCTACTAAATTTTGGGCCAGAGACAATCAAGGGTTTGGCTATATTGCAGAGTATGCCACGCCGCTCATTGACGCTTATCCCGAGCTGATTAGCGAAGGAGAGTGTGTCATTCCAGAAGACTTTGCCGACTCACGCTTTGCCTATTATTTAGTTGGTAACAGTATATTTGGTCTTATCACTGCTATTGCTCGTACTCAGCTTGTGAGTGAGGAGACATTAATTACGACGTTTAAAGAATGCTTAATGGCGTTAGAGCAACAATACCCGCATCGCTCGTTATTTGACTTGTTGTTGCGTAGTCCTACATTGCCGTTCAAGGGCAATCTACTCACCAGACTCTATGCGCTCGATGAGCTGACCGCACCTGTTGAAACCCAGTCTATTTATGTCGACATCCCAAACCCTATGATGACGTAGCACGTCATATTGGAACGGCAAAATTAGCACACGATAAAAGTTGGGCAACACAGAAATAACTATAAGAATGAACGTAATCACTAAGGGGCGACCGTGTTAGATATTATTGGTATTGGCGTAGGGCCGTTTAATTTAAGTTTGGCGGCATTACTGACAAAGACCGACGTAACCGCCAAGTTTTTTGAGCAAAAGGCTGAGTTTAATTGGCATAAAGGCATGATATTGCCAAACACTACGCTGCAAGTACCTTTTATGGCAGACTTGGTGACGATGATAGACCCAACCAGTCCGTATTCTTTTTTGAATTATTTGCATACTCAGCACCGATTGCTCAAGTTTTACTTTTTAGAAGAATTTAAAATTTATCGTAAAGAATATAACCATTATTGCCAGTGGGTAGCAGGGCAACTGGATAGTTTGAGCTTTGATGCGGCAGTGATAGACGTGGCGTTTGACGACACCAATGATGGATTTGTAGTGACCGTCTGTGAGCAGGGCACACAAAACACCTATCATGCTAAAAATTTAGTCATAGGCACGGGCACACAGGCCATGCTACCACTATCGTTGCAAGACATTGCCAAGCAAGCACCCAACCGTTGTATGCACACTGCCCATTTTGCAGACAATTTTGACTTAGATAGTCTAAAGCCAAATAGCGGTAAGGTAGAAGAGGGGTTACCCAAAGTATTGGTGTTGGGATCTGGGCAGTCCTCAGCAGAGGTGTATCGAACGCTGTTTGATCAGCAGTTTGATGGCGATGATAGTACTAATGACTACCCTAAGTTTCAGCTAGATTGGATGACTCGCTCGGCAGGATTTTTCCCCATGGAGTACTCCCCATTAGGCTTGGAGCATTTTAGCCCTGCATATACAGATTACTTTTATCATTTAGACTCAGCAACCAAGCCCCAAGTCACTGCCAAGCAAGACCTGCTCTATAAAGGCATGGGCTTTGAGACCATACGCGATATCTATCACCGTCTCTATGAGCGCAGTATTACCAATCAAGATTTGTATTCGACGTTAATGTCTAACTGTGAAGTAATTGAAGCAACACTGACAACAATGCTAGAAGCGCCAGAGCCGACAGACACCATAAAACTGGTAGTTAAACAGCGTGAGCAGAATCAAGATTTTACTGCTGAGTATGACTGTGTGATTGCTGGTACAGGCTATCGTTACGGTCTGCCTGAGTGTTTAAACACGATACTGCCTAGCATCGCGCACGATGAGTTTGATCAGCCAGTCATTGATAGAGACTATGCACTGAAATATGCATTGACGCATCAAAAAGACATCGCGACTGATGGCAAAATTTTTGTACAAAACCAAGAAGTGCACACCCATGGCGTTGGCGCACCGGACTTGGGGCTGGGTGCTTATCGAGCAGGGTGTATCGTCAATCAGTTGACAGGTGAGCAGACTTACGATACCGATGCCTTAAAAGTGTTTCAAAATTTTGGCGCGTAGTTTTTATAAGCATCGTATTTCATAAAAACCATATTAATCACATAACAATATAATTGTATAACAATCAGGAGCAAGTCATGCCGACCATCACCCAAAACCTACCCGATACTTTTAGTATTGAAGCTTATCAAAAGACGTTTGCATTGAGACCTGTCAAATACCCAGATGATATGCCATTGCTGTATAAATGGATGCATGCTGAGCATGTGGTTGATCAGTGGCAGCTACATCTCCCAATGCCGCAACTAAAAACCCATTTTGAAAAAATGCTGGCCGATGATCATCAGCGTCTCTACCTCATACTTTGTGATGATAAGCCGATTGGCTATACAGAGGTTTATGAGACGGCTCGTGACCGGTTGTCTCATTATTACAAAGCCAAAGAGACGGACATGGGCTGGCATATTTTGCTTGGCGATCCAGCGGTGGTTGGCAAAGGCTATCTAAAACCAACGGGTTTGATGATCAGCAAGTTTATATTTGAGCATACTGAGGCCAAAAAAATCGTGGGTGAGCCTGATAGCAAGGTTGAGGTGTATCAGTGGGTGGCCGATAGCTTTGCCTATAGAGTACAACGCCTGATTGAGATGCCAGAAAAGACCGCCGCCTTGTATTTTTGCAATCGCGATGAGTTTTTGGAATCTAGAGGTTATCTCAGCTTTTATGGTGCCACTGCTTAATGAGCAAAGCTCCTATAAATAAAGCCCCTATAAATAAGGCATCTACTAATGAATCGCCTATAAACGAAGCCTCGAATATTAGCAGTCATAGCTTGACCGACAAACAGGTACAGCAGGTATTACTGACATTACTACTCGGCGGTACGGTCGTCAGCTTTAGTAATAGCGCGCTTAACCCGGCTATTCCTGTCTTCATGTCTGTATTTGATGTCGATATTGTGATGGGCGGTTGGGTACTAAATGCCTATGTCTTGGCCATGAGCGTAGGGCTAATGCTGAGTGGCTACTTAAACAAAAAGTTCCCTTTTAAGCATGTTTATTTGGCGGCCATTTTTGGGTTTATGCTAGGCTCAGCCATTGGCATGCTGGCCTCTAGTATGAGCCTTGTTATCATTGCTAGAGCCATACAAGGGCTGAGTGGCGGTCTGATTATTCCACTTTCTATTGGTATGCTGTATCAGATTTATCCGCAGCAGCAGCATGGCAGAGTAATGGCGCTATGGGGCATTGTTATTATGATGTCGTTGGCGTTTGGCCCTTTGGTGGGGGCTTATTTGGTTGAGCAGTTTGCGTGGTGGACACTGTTTGCCATTACCTTGCCACTCAGTGCGGCGGTCATGACGATGGTGTGGTGGTTAATACCTGACATGCGCTCACATGATGAAAAAAGCCCTTTTGATACCATCGGGTTTATCAGCTTACTTACTTGGCTGCTGGCTATGATGGTTTGGCTGAGCACGCTGAAAATAGATTTTACTGGTGGCTTATTCAACAGTGATGGCTTATTAAAGATAGCTACCTTGGGTTTATTGTCTATTGGATTTTTACTGTCCGCGATGGTTTGGTGGGCCTATGAGCGGCGGCAGAAACATCCATTATTAAACGTGCGTTTGTTTAACAACAAAACCTATTTGCACAGTAATATCATCAGCATTAGCCAAACAGTCGGTTTGATGCTGTGTCTCTTGTTATTACCCGTGCTGATACAAGACGTGATGGGCGAGAGTGCTTTATGGACAGGTGTTGTCCTGATGGTCGCGACGCTCGTGGCCAGTATCACCACGCATTACGCTGGCAAGATGGTAGATAAGCAAGGTGCCAGAGGGATTGGCATCGTAGGAATTGCGATTAGTGCGCTGTCTACCTTGATGCTGGCATGGTGCTTGTATCAGCCCACACTTTGGCTATTAATGCTAATTATGAGTATGCGCGGTGTCGGAGTGGGTCTAGCATACCTGCCAACCACGACCGTTGGGTTTAGCAGTTTACCCAAAGACGCAGTCACTGAGGGAGCCGCACTTAATAACATCAGTCGCCGCATCATCTCTACCATATTTATCACGCTGTCCACCCTTTATATAGACAGTCGAAGTGCGCAGTTATTAGTAGCAGGTAGTAGTGATGGTATGGCAAGCGCGATCCAAGAAATACTGGTGGTCATCGCGGTGATTTTATTATTCACAATTCCTTCAGCGTGCAAATTACCACGATCCCCATAAACAAATACCCCGTATCGGGGTTTACTTTAACTTATTAACATAAATAATTATCATTCGCTTTAATACGTCTAAATTCATACTTTTATTTGATTCAATTTTCAGACAGGAAGCTTATATCTATGTCCAATCATCTAGCAAACTCTACCAAAAATAATAATAGTACAAATATCACTTATGCAACTAAACCGTGGCAAGCACCTGTTAATTCTCAAATTATCGCACGCGCTGAGCAACGAGTGATTAAGCAATTGCTACAAGCATTGTTATATGAAAATATTATTGATTTTGAATCTGAAAGTGCGAACACCGCTAATGACAGTGCTGATGATGGGGCACTGCTGAATTTTGTTATCAAGGCAGGTGATGATGTCAGTTATACCGCGCAAGGTTATATCCATTATAGTTTTGACATCATTCGTTTAAATGACTTGAATGTGCAGCGAGTGGTTAATAGTGTTGCCCAAGACGCTATTCTTGAGCATGTAATCAGTGATATCTTGCTCAACATTGAAGGTGCAGAACTCAAAGACAGCTTTATCAAAGAGCTGCGCCATACCTTAGTGAATGAAACACAGTCTCAGATACTGGCTTCTAATATACCTGTGCCTATTGATACGCTCACTTATGAGCAACTCGAAGGTTATTTGACGGCAGGGCATCCTTATCATCCGTGTTTTAAATCTCGTATTGGTTTTGATTTACAAGACAACTATGACTACGGGCCGGAGTTTGATCAAAACATCGACGTAGTGTGGTTGGCGGTCAAAAAAGAGCTACTGGTGAGCAATACCACTACCGGCATCGATATAAATGAATGGGTAAAAGATTATGTAGGTGCGGATGAATTTTCTGCACTCAATGCCAAACTCATAGAAGTACTTACAATCACAAATGAGACAGCTAATAATTATTGCCTAATACCTGCACATCCTTGGCAATGGCAAAACACCTTAATTCAAGCATTACAGCCACTGCTTGCCACGCAAGAAGTTATCTACTTAGGTAGTGCAGGTCATCAGTACCGCGCTCAGCAGTCTATTCGCTCACTGACGATGCTTGGTGATAGCGATGACAATGGTAACAATGACACTATTAATGATAAAGCCTACTTAAAGCTGAGTATGCATCTGATTAACACCTCAAGCACGCGAATATTGGCAAAGCATACCGTGATGAATGCGGCTGTTGTCACTACTTGGTTGAATCAACTGATTGCAGATGACAAGACTGCCCAAGCATTACCCATTGCATTTTTGGGTGAGACCGTTGGCGTCAGTTTAGACCATGAGGCGTTACGCGCGCGTGGCTACCAGCATCCAACTATGTACGGTGGGCTAGCTGCGATTTGGCGAGAAAACGTCAGTCAGTATCTATCAAAAGGGCAAACAGCATTCCCGCTCAATGGTGTCAGTTATATCAATGCTGATGGCTCGCATTTAATAGCACCTTTAATAGCACCTTGGCTTGATAAATATGGTGTAGAAACATGGATTGCGCAGTTAATTAAGGTCACTGTCACCCCTTTATTGCATATTTTATTTGGTTATGGTGTGGCACTAGAATGCCATGCGCAAAACATCGTCTTGGTACATGAAGATGGCTATCCCGTAAAAGTCTTGCTAAAAGACTTGCATGACGGGGTTCGTTATTCACCTGAGCACTTAACCCAACAACATCTGCGTCCAGAATTTTATAGCTTGCCACCTGCCCATGCTGCCTTAAATAGAGGCTCATTCATCGAGACCAAAGATACCGACGGCATTCGAGATATGACGGTTGCTTGCTTGTTTTTTGTGGCGTTGTCAGACATTGCGATTTTTATGCAGACGCATTATCACTATTCTGAAGTGGCGTTTTGGCAACAGGTTGCTGACTGCGTGACCGACTATCAAACCTCTCATCCAGAGCATCAAGTACGGTTCGACTTGTTTGATGTATTCGCTGAACAAACGCGCATTGAGTCATTGGCTAAGCGCCGATTATTCGGAGACAAAGCATTCCCGATTAAATACATCAATAACCCATTGTTTAAAAGTCGGGGGTAAAACGATGCATACATTATTTCCTGTGCAAACTTCTGCGCAAAACAGCCATCTTGATGTAAATCCTGAACCAGATATCGAGGCCATTCAATGGTCGCTGATTAGTCATTTGGTAGAGTGCTTTCTATTAGAGCAGTGGGTGGATGAGCACCTTATTCAAGTGACAACCATCCATGAGTATTTAGCAAATCATCAGACGACTCAAGCTCAAGACGCGCATCAATTTTTAGCGTTGCTACCACAGCAGTATCAAGACTTCTTTGACCAAGATAACCCATTAATGGTGATGAAGGTTGACCAAGATAGACAGTTATTACTACTGGTAGAGCCTGCTTACGCTTCACCGTGGCGATTATCTAAATCTTGTCTTCCTATCGTACACAACGTCAATGACAGTCTTAATAACAAGCGTCATATGGACAGTGCTTTGCTAGAGCCAGTAAGCTCAGCACAGCAGTTGTTAGATATCTTTTTATCAATGATGGATAGTGCCAGCTTATCTGATATCGGTGTCTTAAAGCTAAAAGAAAGCTTAGAGGCTTCTTTTATAGCTCAGCAACAGTCAGCGGTGGCAAACATCACGACGGCAGTTTGTCAGTATCCGCATTGGCATCAAACCTTAATTGCGGCGGAGCAGTGGGCTTCGCTGATGGATCGTCCGTTTCATCCATTGGCTAAAGGCAAGTTAGGCTTTACGGCAACAGAATACAAACGTTATATGGCAGAGTTTAACCAGCCCATTACGCTGGTATGGGCTGCCATTGCCAAAAGCCATGTCATGGTGGCAGAGCATGTTAAAGACATGACAATAAAAAATCCAGCGGCCTACCTTTTGGACGCTACGCAGCAGCGGAAATTAATGCGAGAGCTAGATGACAAAGGCATAGCGGATACGCACATTGCGATGCCCGTACACCCTTGGCAAATGACTCATGTAATTGATGACATGTATGCCGACGATCTTGCCAATGGCACAGTTGTCGCCCTGACTTTTGAAGCGCTCATCACTTATGCCAGCTCGTCCATGCGCAGTATGTTAATTGATGCTGATACGCCAAATAGCATTAAGCTGCCTATAGGTGTGTACGCACTAAACTCAAAACGCTACTTGCCAGCCCTCAAGCTGATCAATGGTGAAAAAAACCAAGCCATATTGATGCAGGCAAGAACAATAGACTCGGTACTATCATCACAGCTACGGTTATGGGATGAACGTCTGTGGTGGGGTTATATGTCTCCGTCTCATTTGCATGACAAAAGCGCTATCAATCCGCAATTTTATCAAGAAAAACCCACGCATTTAGGCGCGATGCTACGTCAACTGCCAGAAGATCTGTGTGACGATACGATTCAACTGTTACCGATGGCAAGCTTGGGTATGTTGGTATATCAGCAAGGTGTCAGCCATCACATTTTTGACGGGATTGTTCAGGAGGGCATTCATAGTACTAACCAGAATAGTAGTCAGGACAGTGCTCAAGAAAAATTGCCACAGAATAAAAAACCCGCTGTCATAGCGTGTTTTAAAAATCTTTGTGATGTATTTTTGGGGACTATGCTGCGCTGTTTACGCCTAGGGTTTGCGCCTGAGATGCATGGGCAAAATATTGTTATCGTATTAAAAGACAATCGTTTTACCAGTCTGTTATTGCGTGACCATGATTCCGTACGCATCCATCTATCATGGCTGGCACGTCAGAAAATAGCAGATCCTGAATATCTGAGCCCACCAGATTTTAAAAACCGTCTATATCGCGAGACGCCGCAAGCGTTAATATTTTATCTACAGTCGCTAGGGCTACTGGTTAATATTCGGGCGATTATCGAGTCATTGGTTGAGCACTATCATCTTAATGAAGATACGCTGTGGCACGAGGCAATGACTAGTATCGAGGAATCCTTAGTGACTATCGATTTTGATGACGATCAACGTCAGATACTTCATGACGAGTTATTAAGCAGTTCACACTATCCGCATAAAACATTGCTATTGCCTGTGATTGCACGTGGCTCTGACCCTCATGGCAGTATGCCAGCTGGTGAAAGCAAAACAACAAATCCGTTCAAGCGTGTTAAGAAAAGCCGCTAGCCAATTAACTCTTTTAACTAACTAATAGCTACTTAGTGATGCGATAAAAGTTATCGAGAAACAAGCAAAAGCTAAAAAGTGCGATAGTGAGAACACAATGAATGACATCGATATTCACGACCTTATAGACAGATATAAGGAGATAGGCACTTCAACCATTGGTCATCTAACGAGGGAAGGGTATTTACCAGATATTAAAGCTCTGAATCATTGCACGGCTACCATAGTCGGCCGAGTGTTAACAGTACAACTAACCTCTGACAACACGGATGTGATCAATCAGGCATTGATTCAAGCAGCGCCAAATGATGTGCTATGTATTGATGCTCAGGTATTGGGCGTCACCGCATGTTGGGGAGCACTGCGCACTTGTGCTGCTATCTACGAGAAGCTGTCCGCCGTCATTGTCATTGGACAGGCGACTGATTCGCTACAGATTCAGCAGCTGGGCTTCCCTATATTTGCACAAGGTATCAGTGCTGTGACGACATTTAAAAGCGATCAAGCACAAGGAGTATTAGCCTCTGATATTGCCTATCGCTTTGGTGAGCAAACAACGATTATCCGTTCAGGCGATATCGCTATGATGGATAATGATGGCGTGTTTATATTATCTGTTGATGTAGCGCAGCAGCTATTACCAGATTGCCAAGAGAAGCATAAAGAGGATGAGGTTAAGTTTCAGCTATTTTTTGAGGCGTATCGTAATAATCAGTTAGATAAGTTGTTTGAGAGCTAGGGTGTGTCCTAGTGAAGTTATCAAAAATTAGGTTTTAAGCTAAGCCGCAATCATCATAAGTAAGCACTTACTAACAAAGTATAAATACATATAGAAATAAAAACGATTATCATTTACAATATCGTTCACAAAGTTAGTACACACAGTATTGTTAGCTAAATATAACTGATACCACTATTTGACTATCCAACTAAGTGAAGTAAATATGAAAAGCCATCATCAAGTTGCTCTATCCGTTCTTACCCTTTGCATCAGTCAGCAATTATATGCACAAACCGATGTCAGTACTACGGGTGTTGCTGTCAATGCGGCTACGTCAGAAGCGTTGACCTCAAATTCAACATCAAATTCAACATCAAGTTCGGCATCAACTGAGACGCCCAATGTGACTTTAGACACTATCAATGTCACTGCTAAAGCCAGAACAGGTACGGCACTGGCGCAAAAAATTAGCGAGATGCCAGCCGTCACGCAAGTAATCACTGAAAATGAGATTCAGATGCAGGCAACGGGTGACCGTACCACTGGTGATATATTGGCGCAGCTGATTCCGAGCCTAGGTGCCAGTAGCGGTTCAACCAGTAACTATGGCACTACCATGCACGGTCGTCCAGTACAGTTTTTGCTGAATGGGGTGCCATTGAGCAGTTCACGTAGCCTATCACGTGAGCTAAATAGTATTGATTCTGCACAGCTTGAGCGGGTAGAGGTACTCTCAGGTGCTACCAGTATCTATGGTGCTGGCGCGGCAGGTGGTCTTATCAATCTCGTGACCAAATCTTTGGTCGGTTATGGTCCTATCAGACAAACCAGAGTCGGCGTCAGTAGCAGTCGTGGCTTTGAGTCAGACTCATTGGGTTATCATGTAGGACAAACCTTAGGATATGGCGGCGAGCGAGTGTATGGTCGTCTAGATGTTGATTACGATAGCAAAGGCGGCAAGTTCGATAGCAAAGGCAACCGTATCAGCCCAGATGTGAACCAAACGGACCAACAAGATACCGAATCGCTAAGTGTTAATGGTAGCTTAGGTGTAGAGCTCACTGACAGCCAACGTCTTGACCTTGCAGTGACTTACTATAAAGATGAGCAGGATACGGACTACGGCCCAGACTATGGTGATGGTTTGGGAGTATTGTTTGGCGCAAAACCTTCTTTAAAAGCCATCGATGGTGCCGACGTAGAAAACGAGCCTTATACCACTAAGACCTCAATGAACTTGAACTATAATAATGACGATATTGCAGGTTCAAGCTTAAGTGTGACGGGCTACTATCGAGACGAAAAAGGCCGTTTTTATCCTTCTGCCAAGAGCGCAGCAACCCAAGCAGCTGAAGTATGGCAGGCCAATGGTTTGACTGATGAAAAAACCGTGAACAAGCTTACCAGTGCTGCAGTATTTGTAACCCAGTCAGAAGCTGATATCGAAGTAATGGGTTTGCGGGCAGCCATGCAAACCGAAACCGAAATCGCAGGAAAAAAGACACTGTTTAGCTATGGTGCTGATTTCGAACGAGAAAACAGCGAGCAGACCTATTATGGTCAAAACCTAAACACCTTTCTTGCCAGTAATGGCTTGACCGCCCAAACCAATGGGCTTACTTATAATGGTGGACCAGATACTACCATCGATAAATGGGGCGCTTTTGTCAATGCAGATGTAGACATCACTGACAAATGGCATACCAGTGCTGGCGTGCGCTATCAAAAGCTTAAGTCAGAAACCGATACCTTTACGCCCATCTATGAGCAGCTGCTTGAAGAATATTTTAACGACCCTCGTATCAGTGGGACAAGCGCAGCTTATGGCATTGACTATCAAGCAGGCGACGTAGAAAAAGGCAGTACAGACCACGACAAAACCTTGTTTAATCTCGGTACTAGCTATCAGTTAACCCCAAATGATCAGATATTTGCCAATTTTTCACAAGGGTTTACCACAGCAGATATCCAGCGTGCGCTGCGTGATGTGCGTGCAGGTTTTGTAGTCAACTCAGACAATGTTCAACCAATTGCGATTAACAACTACGAGTTTGGCTGGCAAGGCAAGCATGGCGATACAGCAGCACGCTTGAGCGGTTTTTATAACGAATCAGACAAAGTCGTACGCTTTACTGACAGCTATACCGTAGAAGTTGTCGATACTGATGAGCGTGTTTATGGTGTAGAAGGGTCGCTCAGTCATGACATTAGTGATAAATGGCAAGTAGGTGGCAGTGTGGCGTACACCCGTGGTCAGTATGACAAAGATGGTGATTGGTTGGAGCTAGATGCAGTACGTCTAACACCGCTCAAAGGTACCGCATTTGCACAATACAACTTTGATGAAGGCAGCAATGTCCGCTTGCAGGCATTAGCGATAGGCGGCGATGATAAAGCCTTTAAAGACCAACAAAAAGACCCTGACTCTAGTGCCTTGCCTGTCACCGGCTATATGACACTTGATGTATTGGGACAAGTAAAAATGCCAGTAGGCCGAGTAGATTATGGGGTTTATAACTTGCTCAATAAGGACTATTTAACAGTCTATCATCAAACCACGTATGGAGACCTGAACCGCTTACCGGCATCAGGCACCACCTATGGCTTAAGTTACACCGTTGATTATTGAATAATAAGTACTCAAAAGCCTTTCATACTAATTGTTTGATAGTATGGAAGGCTTTTTTGTTTAGGGCGTGTCCTCATTTTAAAAATGAGATAAATTTTCTCTATTTGATATTATTTAATACTACTACTGTAATTGGAAAATAATATGCTTGAGCTAAAACCCAATTGTGAATGCTGTGATAAAGACCTGCCGCCTAATGCTACAAATGCGATGATCTGTAGCTTTGAATGTACGTTTTGCACCTCTTGTGCGGCTAATGTTTTAAATAACTATTGTCCTAATTGTGGTGGTAATTTAACTAGCCGCCCTATACGTCCTACGTCTTTACTTAAGCAGTATCCGGCATCATTAAAGCGTGTGGTCAAAAGAGACAGGTAAAATGCAGTTAAAACATAGCGTTTAGATGTCTATTCATTGCCATGCCATTTACTAGGGCGCGTCTTCAATTCAGTCGTTATCAATAAATGCGCTGCGTTATCCGCATCTGCTACTAAGTAAGAATAGCCTTCCTTCCCAGTCCTATCTTCACATTTGCCAATATCAATCCAGATAAGATGAGCATCATCGCTAGCATCTTCCACCATGTCACCACCTCTCCTGTGAACAGCACTGAGGTCGCCATACCGAATATGGGCACCAGTAGAGCAAAGGGCATAACCTTGGAGGCGGTATTTTGCGCCAGCAGATGTGCCCACAGTCCAAAGCCAATCAGGGTTGAGATATAGACTATAAACCCAAGCGATAGCCAAGACTTGAGCGATGCTTGCGTGAACGTCGCTAACTGCCATGCTTCGGTTTCGAATAGTAGAGAAGATAACGTCAAAATCACACAGGCGATCAGACCGCCCCATACCACCAGTGCTAGCGCAGAAAGTGCCGATGTCTTATTTGAAGTTTTATTGTTGCTATTGACAGGCAAGGCAGTAGAAATATTACTGGTACTCTGCTGCGTTGAGGCTTGTTTTGAAGCAATATTTCCAAAGCTCCAGCCTATGGCCGCAATCAAGATACAGATGAAGCTAACCAAGGGCATATCACCACCAAGGTTAAGCGCAATGACACCCAGTCCTAGCACACCGACTACCATCCCGATGATCTGCATGCGACTCACTGCTTCACCCAGTATGACAAAAGCCAGTAATACGGTAATAAAGATCTGAACTTGTAGCAATAACGCCGTTAGTCCTGCCGATGCACCCAAATGCATGGCGGTGAATACAAAAGCATACTGCATGACAAAGGTGCCGATCGCATAAATAAATAGCGTACGGTTGAATTTAGGTGGTTTGAGGAATAAAACCAACGGCACAGCGGTAAAGAAAAAGCGTAGGGCAGTGAGCATTAATGGTGGAAAGCTTTCAAGCGCCCATGCAATAAAGGTAAAGTTCACGCCCCATATAAAGGTAACCAATACGGCTAAGGCAATGTGGATTGGGGTCATAGGATTATCCTAAATAATGATTATTCGTTGTTGATGCACTCAACTATAGTTTAAATGTCCATAACAGACCCGATACAGTTTCACTAATGGTGAACAAAGTGTATAGTTATTCTCAGCATGACACTTCTTTTATTCATAAACCTCATATAAAAATAGGCGTCCTTCATTATGGTCGAAACCTATACACTCAATCCTAATTTAACCAAAACTGCTGCCGTCGCTGAATGGCTACAGCAGCGTATTGACTGGCAGATTTACTTGGCCAATCAGCGTGTTCCCTCGGTGCGAAAGTTAGCGAAACTATTAAATATATCAACCTTTACGGTGGTACAAGCTTATGAGCAATTGGTCGCTACCAACATATTAACCGCCAAACCCAGCTCGGGCTATTATGTCAATACGCAAGCACAAGTAGTCCAGCCCAATGATGATAAAAGAGTAGTCGTTAAGCACCCAGTAATAGATACGCGCTGGCTGGTACAGCAAGTCTTTAGTGATATTCCACATCATCGCTCGCCAGGAGTGGGAACATTACCGAGAGACTGGATACGTAATGATAAGATGGAATGGGCCATACGGCAGGTCACCCAGCAAGCCGATAGCTTTATCTATGATTATGGCAATGTTCACGGCTATCTACCGCTACGTCAACAGCTGGTTCAACACCTACATACGCTAGGCATGCAAACTAATGCTGACCACGTAATTACTACAGCAGGAGTGTCGCAAGCCGTGACCATGGTGGCGCGGCTTCTTACTCAATCTGGGGATACGGTGGTCGTTGATGGGCCGGGCTGGTATTGGCTATCAAGCTGCCTGCAACAACAGGGATTAAACGTCGTCTCTGTAGAACGTGACCATCAAGGGCCTAATATCGAGCACATGCAAAAACTGTTTGCCACGCATCGTCCTAAGCTATATTTAACCAACAGTGTGCTACATAATCCGACTTCTTATAACCTGCATCCTGCGCGAGCGCACCAAGTGCTCAATCTTATTCATGAGTACGACGCTTATATTTTTGAGGACGATTTATACGCCGCATTCGTACCGGGTGGCCAAGTGCTGCGTTATGCCAGTCTTGACCAGTTTGAACGGGTGTTTTATGCGACAGGGTTTTCAAAGTCGATGGCGTCCGGCTGGCGAGTCGGCATGTTGGTCTGTCCTGATAACTATATCGATGATGTATTACGTATGAAAACCTTGAGTAATTCAAATACGCCAGAATTTGGTGAACGAGTTTGTCATCATTTATGGACGCATGGTGAGTATCGCCGGCAGATTAAAAAAGTGCAGCAGCATTTATATAGCGCTCATGAAAGAATGCGCAACGCATTACCAGAGATAGGCCTTATCTACCCTGAGCATACACAAGCAGGTCTCTTTGTTTGGGTAGATACTGGACAGGATACGAGCCAGCTGGCACTAGATGCCTACAAAGAAGGCTGGCTGGTCGCACCGGGGCAATTGTTTTATCCAGATGCGAGCGCCTCAAGCCATCTACGACTCAATGTATCAACAACGGGCGATGATTTTTTGGCGTGGTTAAGGAAGTATTTAGATAATTAAATATAAGTAACTGCCTTCTATCAAAAATATAATTTTACCACTAGTAAGCAAAATAATAGTAAGCAAAATAATGTTCACACCTACCTAATTTATACTAAGCAAGTAGCAAAGACAAATGCTGGCAGGATTGTATCTTCTAACATCAACACAGTTGTCGCTAAAATTAAAAGCTACTGGTTAACACCTGATAAAACAAAACTTTTGTCATCATATTGTCATGACGGCATCGTATCCTTGAGCCCACTATAAATGGTGGTTGCGTATCACTGATGTCTTTATTCATTAAGTGATTCATTGATGTTGGTAGACGCATCAATATAAGGTTTATCTATGAGTGTTGCTGGTCGGCTTGGTAGTATTTCCACACGTATGCTGATTATTTTAGCGTTGGCTTTTTTACTAATTATCCTGATGGTGTACTGGGTCATCGAAACCCAAGCTAAGCCTCGCATACTGGAGATGACCTCAGAGACGGTGGTTGAAACGGGTAACGAAGCCATTAATAGCATTATGGCAAATATCAGCCACGTCGACGGACTGGCAAAGGCAGCCAGTGCGATGGCTGGCGGGTTACCAAAAGAAGACCGCCTTTATAAAGAAACCTTTGGCAATCTCATGCAACAGACCGATCAACGGATTGTGGGCGGTGGCGTGTGGTTTGATCCAAATATGTATGCTCAAAACCGAGAGCGCCAGTCGTTTGTGTGGGCGCGTGATGACTCAGGCAACATGCAGCCGTTAGAGTATTATAATCAAGTGCGCCAAACGCCGAGTCCCTATTATCGAGAGTGGTGGTACATTCCTGCGATGTACGCACGCCATGACCACTGTGTCTGGAGCCGTGCCTATGTCGATCCGCAAAGCAATCAGCCGATGATGACGTGTGCCAAGGCATTGTATGACAGTCGCAATCAGGCTTTTGATGGGGTAGTGAGTTTTAATCTGCTATTAGATAACCTCGATGACGCCATGAAAAAGTGGCAAGATAAGCTGGGTGGTTATGTCTTTTTGGTAGACTTGGACAATCGATTTTTGACCTTTCCTGATCAATCTATGGTCACGCAAGTGACTGAGGATAACCCCCAAGGCGAGATGGTAACTGCGCATCAATTGGCCGAGAAAAACCCTACCTTTGCACCTATTGCGGACAGCCTAGATAATATTAACCAAACACTCATCGATGAGGCCGTTGCCAAAGATGAAGGTCGTTATACGCTCGCGGCACGTAGTATTTTGAGTACGACTAACCTGAATAAAATCGGCGAACAAGAATCCAAGTTACTGTCAGCATTACTGCTATTAAATATTGACCAAACATTTAATTTGGTAGACAGTCACTTGATTGGGACCATCGCTGTGCCCAATGATTTTGTGTTGCAGCAGCCTGCCACCGCCTTTGTGTTTCGTATGCCGTTTACCTATTGGAAGATGGTCATCGTCAAGCCCAATAATGACATGATGAGCGTGGCAAATGCATTGTCAAACCAGCTGATTCAAACCATGCTACTGGGTTTTATTCCTATCTTGTTGTTGACCGCATGGGTGTTCCGTCGCTACTTTACGCGACCACTAAAGCACATGGCACTAGCAGTGGCTGATATGGGCACATTGATTGAGCAAAAAAAATATCAACAATTAAGCGCGCTTAAACTACCACACTCAAATGTCAGCGAAATTCAAATCATCAGTGAGCAGACCAATCAATTGATCGACCGCGTCGTTGAAAATGAAGGCGCACTTGCTGAAATCAATGTTCATCTAGAAAAACAAGTCGCCGCCCGTACGCAAGACTTACAGCAAGCCATGGATGAGTTAAAAGCCTCACAAGTGCATCTGGTGCGCTCTGAAAAAATGGCTACATTAGGTCAAATGGTGGCAGGCGTGGCACACGAGGTCAACACGCCGCTGGGCTACGTGCGTAGTAACATGGAGCTGGTCGGCGATAATCTTGTTCGTTTTGATGAGCTGCTACAACATACCGATCAATTATTGCAGGCGTTAAAAGCGCCAACTATCAACCAAGAGCAAGTCAAACAGCTGATAGAGCAAACGCTACAATGCTGTGAGGAAATCAAAGAAGATGAAGTCAGTGAAGATTTGACCAATCTAATTAAGGACGGACTGTATGGTGTTGATCAAATTGCTGAACTGGTCGTCAGCTTGCGCGATTTTTCTCGAATTGACGAATCTAAGGTAAAAGATATCGATATCAATGAGTGTATCAATACCTCATTGATTATGGCTCGCAATAACTTAAAAACTCTAGACGTCAAAACCAATCTAGCCGAGCTGCCGCTGATTCAATGTAATCCTTCACAAATCAACCAAGTACTATTAAACCTATTTAATAATGCCGCCCAAGCCATACCGAGTGATCATAAAGGGACATTACAAGTCACGTCGTCTGTGGATAAGGCACAGAAGTCTGTTGTGGTACGCATTATAGACAATGGATCTGGTATTAAAGAGGATGTTTTAAATCATATCTTTGAGCCGTTTTTTACCACCAAAAAAGCAGGCGATGGCACAGGGTTAGGATTGGCCATTACGGCACAAATTATGGAGCAACATGATGGCCGCATTGAGGTTAGCTCAATAGTCGGGGAGGGCACGACATTTACCCTCATGCTACCGATACAGTCTATCGCTCATGAAAAGAAACCTTCGCAAGCCTTATTTGAAAGTTAAGAGACTTCCAGCCACTTATTTAAAGAGAGCGTCATGCAAAAACCAAAAATCGCTTTTATCGATGACGAGCCGCGTATCCTGCGCAGCTTAAAAATGCATTTTCGCCAGTCACATGACGTATTTATTACAACCGATGCTACTGAGCTGATGGAGTATGTCAGCCAGAATGAGGTGCAAGTGGTCATCAGCGACCAACGCATGCCAGATAAGCAAGGTACGGAAGTATTGAGTGACATCAAAGCGGCTTCGCCAAATACTATTCGTATCTTGCTAACCGGTTATGCGGATCTAAATGCCGTGATGGATTCTGTGAATGAGGGCGAAATTTATCGCTATATCACTAAGCCATGGCAAAATGATGAACTTAAAAAAATCGTTAATAAAGCCACAGAAATTGCTCAGAAAACCCAAGAAATAACGCAAAACTCTACGGAAAAGGATGCGACTCAAAACCATGCTGATAGTGGTACTGTTAGCAATCGCAATATACTGGTATTAGATGACGATGAGAGCGTCTATCAACAAATAAAAAGTCATTTTAAGAGCGCTTATACCGTGAGCTGGGCCAGTAACCTTGAACAGGCCGCGAAGCTATTACAAAAAAAACGCTTTGGCGTCACTATTACGGATTCGACGCTCAATAAAGAAAATATTACACCCATCGTTTATGCCTTAAAAAATATCCAGCCAGATCTGATGGTTCTGATGCTGACGGAGTTCAAAGACGCTCATATGGTCATTGATTTAATTAACAAGGGTCAGGTGTATCGCTGTCTACCAAGGCCAACTAATTTATCTATCATGAGTATCAGTCTTGATCGTGCTTTTGATCATCACGAAAGATTGGTACAGCAGCCGATACTGGCAGCGCGCCACCATGTCGAAGAAGTGCCGGAGTCAGAGGCTTTTAACTTTTCTGAAAGATTGAAAGGTTTCTTTTCTAAATTCAGAGGTTGGCGCATTAGTAGATAAAAAGAATAGGGCATGTTAAACATTCTCTATTCATGGTTTGAAAAATCATCGCCTCATATAAGCCATTACATATAAGTGTCAGCTCACTAGGTACTAAATTGTATATAGACTTCATTTAACATAATATACATTATGCGAAAACAAACCAACGGTCTTAGAAGGTAAGTATCCTATATTTAAACACTGTCTTAGCTCAGATATTTCTGGTATTAAGTTCAACTGTTAACGACACGTTTCCTGCAAATATCTGCGTAAAGTTCTGCCATCCTCATTTAAACTTACATCTGCGACTTTGCAATCAGCAGTCTTATTATTAGCATCACATGACAACTCATAATAGATATCGCTACCTTGCGCCAAGCTAACCTGAACCAAACCTTGCTCAGTCATCGAAAACTTTTTGTCTTGTGTATAGTCAGGATCTTGAGAATCCCACAGCACATCATAATCGATATTGCAGGACGTTTTATTTTTATCAAAATAATTTTGTTCAAGTTGTATGGCTGCTTGTAAATCAGCATCTGCATATTGCTGTAGCGCAGCAGGATTGCTCAACCCTTGGTCATCAGCATCTTGTTGATACATCTTTGTGATGGTCGCAATCTTCATGGCAGCCATAACAGCTTGTTTCTGATCTGATGTTGTCACATCTGCTGTAGCGCTACCGACAGGCATCAGTCCTATGGTTAGCAGAAATATGAGTGATTTATATGTTGGCATGATGTTCTCTACAAGCTTTTACTCTATAAGTGTTACAACCTATTACATCATACCCATATTTGGACTCTGCTGTATTATCGTATCATTCAGGTTTACTTACCAAAAGAACCATTTCATAGCGCGCTTATGCTACTTTTTTATTTGTTCTCATGACAATTTTGAGTGATTTTTTATCTCTGATAATCGTGTTAAGGATGATTTTATGACGATATTACCTGCTTTTTTTAAGAAAAAATCTGCGACATTGGCTTCTAGTAGCCTTTTATTGCTTACTTTGACCGCGACTGGCTGCCAGTCCGTTTCTGAGTCCAGCGAAGCCATTGTGTCTCAACCAACCAGTAGCTCATCAATGCCTAGCAATGCTGATATCAGTCAGCAAACGCTTAAACAGCAATCATTGCGCATTCAGCACGCACTGGCTAATGGCGACTATGCCAGTATCACCAATGATATTCATCCCACACGTGGCGTCCGGTTCTCGATGTATGCTTATGTGCGCCCTGAGTCTGATAAAGTCTTTAGTCGCGGGCAGTATGCACAGTATCTACAACAGTCCAATATTCGCTTTACGTGGGGTGAAAAAGACGGCACGGGTGATTTATTGATCACGCCGCTACCTGACTATTTGAGCAATTGGGTCGCTGCTAGTGCATTTGATCAGAACGCAGAGATCAGTATTAATAGTAGTAAAGCTATGGGCAACAGTATTAACAACTTAAACAAAATATATCAAAATTCTGAATTCGTTGAGTTTTACAGTAATGGCAGTGAAAAATATAGCGGTATGGATTGGCGTGCGATGCGTTTGGTGTTTGAGGAATATCAAGGTAAGCGTTATCTGGTGGCTGTCATTAATGACCAGTGGACAGTTTAAAGCATATAAAAACGATTGACTGACCACTTTTGTAGGGCGCGTTTAGAATAGCAGACTACTCTACTTGGTTTATCATCATGGTTATATCCAAATATAAAGATATACGTTGCCACCTATGCTACAGGATTGTTGACAATAATCCTGTTTATTACCCTTCTAACGACAGCATATTCATAATCAGTTTAATCAAAGTCTCTTTTTGATTGGGGTCGGATTCAGCGACCAATAAGGTTAATGCCGCAAGCCCAGTATTATTGATGACCATGTCACCTTTATCATTCAGCAGTCGGTGATTACGGTGCAAAAAATCCACGAACAGAAAAGCGCCGCTGCGTTTATTACCATCAGTAAAAGGATGGTTTTTTACCATAAAGTACAGTAGATGTGCCGCTTTACTCTCGATAGTTGGGTACGCAGGCTCACCAAAGACAGTTTGTTGTAAATTACCCAATACACTATCCAAACCATCACCACGAGGCTTGGCAAATAATTCAGTCGCCTCACCCCTATCTATCAGCTGCGCTTTCAAATCAGTTAGCGCTGCCATGGCCTCAGCCGTACTGGGTAAGACACCACCATCTTGTCCTGCAGGACTATCCAGCAAACCTTCATCATAGCGCTGTAACCATAAAAACGTCTGCGTATAACGACTTATAATCTCAACCAGTCCGCGTCCTTCGTCGGTTTTAAGCTCGGGACTTTGTGCGGTTTTCTTGATTAGTTTTAGCGCTTGTTGCAATTCAGTAGAGTTTTTATCGAAGCGCTGTTGATTGAGCGTATAGCCTTGTACCAAGTACTCACGTAGGCGCTGTGTTGCCCAACGCCTAAATTGCACACCTTGAGGAGATTTTATGCGATAACCGACTGATATAACCACGTCTAAGTCATAAAAAGTCACCGGACGGTCTGAATTTGCAATATGCATTTTTTGCATATTGCTTTTTTCATCGATTTCTTCATCTTTTATGGCATTGGCAATATGACGAGAAACCACGGATTGGTCACGACCAAATAACTCGGTCATTTGTGCTTGTGACAACCAGACGGTCTCTTGCTCAAAACGTACATCTACTTGCGCCTTTCCATCAGCACTTTCATAGATCTCTACTGTTGACATGTCGTCATTTATAGCGTTAATCATCTCAGCTTCCCAATCCTAAAGCCTTCAATTGATCAGCCCGTATTGAAGGCTTTAGGTTCTGTACTCTTTATTCATAGTGGTGTTTGCTTAAAGAATTTCACCATAATCTCATAAATATCTGGATACGCGTCCACTAGCTTTTGCGGTGTCTCAAAAAACACTTCACTCAGAACCGCAAAAAATTCCGCAGGATTGGTCGTTCCATAGCGATCTAGCCCTGACTTGCGATGGGTTTGAAAGTCCTCAAAATCTCGCGCCATAATCTCAGTCCAGCGCGCAGGATCCATATCAGGTTGCATCGGTGGAAAACCGTTGGCGCGGCCATTCATCATATCAAGTTTGTGCACAAACTCATGAATCACGACATTATGACCATCGCGTTCGCCTGAATGTTTGGCATCTTTCCATGACAATATAACAGGACCTCGCTGCCATGCTTCCCCACTACGGTGCTGACTGCCTTCGTGGACGATACCAAACTCATCTACAGTAGTGCTGTCGCTTTTGTATGAACCTGGATAGATAATGACAGATGACCAGCCAGCGTACCATTCAAGGCTTAGGTTTAAGATAGGCAAACAGGCTTGCAGCGCAATAGACTGCCTAACAGCATTGGTTATTTCAAACCCTTGCGCACCAGTAATGGATTTATCAGCCAAAAACAAAGTCGCCAGCTCAAACAGATGCGTCATCTCGTCATTGTTTAATCTATCCAGTATCACAATACGCTCAGCCGCTTGTACCCAATCGGCATGGGTAAACTCGCTGTTGTCCAATATACGCTGTTCACGCCAGTCTTTTATAATGCCAAACATACACATCACCCCTATTCTTATAATATTTGGAACACATTTTTTATTACCACCTCTGAATATTATAGCGGTAACCAATAATACGCCATTATAATTGGTATATTGAAATATATAAGAAAAAAAACGCTGCTCATAAATCAATTATTGAGCAGCGCAGACTTACATCATACATTGATATTTAAAACTGATATTGCAAGCCTAGTTGTACTGAGCTGTCTTTATCGTCACGTGCAAAGGTGGTGTCGCCATTCAGATACGCATAAACGTTTTTATGAACCTTGTTACTCACACTCAGCTCAAAACGTCCATAATCGTCGTCTTTATCTGCTTGAGTGATGCTAACCTCTCTTGTCCGACCATCAGCTAAAGACGTGGTCGATAAATTATCTATTAGACCATCTTCAATCACATGCACATAAGCGACTTTGCCTTGAAGCTTGGCAGGCGTGCCCATCAAATTAAAACCATACTGTAACTGGTAACCAAGCTCTGAATCCCATGCCTCGCTAGAGGTATCATCAATCTTGAGCGCAGTGCGAGAATTACCATTGCCACTGGTATAACCCTCTATGTCTGTATCACTGTAATTGAGACCCAAAAAGGCACCATGGGCGATATTTTTTTGCATAAGAAAATTATATCCAAGCTCATTGTGTGCGCTAAACACATCGGCATCAGAATTACCACGTTCGCTATTGTTGATAATATTGATACCATCATTACCATCCAGCCTGACGGTTCTATTAACGTCCAAGTCATGCTTAGACAGACTTAAAGAAGTAGTATTCCACCAAGCTGTGTCTTTGCCGCCCAGTAACGAGTAGGCCTGAACACCATAACTCGTATCTTTTTTAATACCGTTTTCTACGCTTTTATTGTTTTGATTGGCCGCTTGCACACCTACGCCAACACGCCAGCTAGGTTGTATAACGTACTCGCCATATAGACCAATATTGGCACGAGTGCCTTCTTGTGCATTATCAGCGTCCACATAGCTTTGAGATCCATCTACCCAAACCTGAGCACGCGACTCATAATCCATTGGATTGGTGTTATCCATTGCCTGTAGCGCCAAAGCATTGGCACGTTCAAGCACAGCTGAATGTGAGTCGGTAGCATTAATTTTTAATGCGGCGCCCATTGTGTTTTGCAGAGTGATAGCGCTTTTGGTTGAGGCGATGATATCGGCATTCGTTTGCTCGACAATCAATTTACTAATGATACGAGAGTAGTCGCGCATTCTTTGTGATAGTCGTTCTGCGCCAAAGGCCGCCGTGAGCACTTCCTCATTGTCTAATGCAGGGTTATGCCACGTATAGCCGCCTGGGATATCTGGGTTTTCAGTTTGTGTATAACCATCATAGTCAGGCCCGAGGCTCCAGTTGGTTGCCTCAAATCCTACGACCTGCATGACGCTATCAAAAGACTCTTGATCACTACAGCACCCAACGCCATAAGGCTCGTATGGTTCTGTATTACCTGGTGCAATAATGGCTGGATTGACCTCCACTGTAATACCAAGCTCTTTAGCAATACGCAGCGCATTTTCACGCAAACTTACATTGGCAGCCACTTCATTGCCGTTATTGTCATAAGCATTTCGCCCTGCGTTGGCATACATTTTGTCGCCTGTAATCAGACTGTCTAGGTTAATCATACCCAGTGCGGTCGTTTTTTCTGCGTCCGTGAGCTGATTAACAAACGCCTTTGAACCATTGAGACCACCCTCCTCTGCACCAAATGCTACAAACTGAATGTCATGCTCTGTTTCAATGCCAGTCAGGTTTCTGGTCAACTCAGTTAAGACGCCAGATCCAGAAGCGTTATCATCCAACGCCTCTAAATTCTCATAATTTGGATAGGCGACGGCAGAATCATAATGTGCACCGACAAACAGCGTTCTGTTGGTATCAGCACTGCCTTTTTGAGTCACGACAACGTTATTGCTCGTTAACGTCTCACCTTTGAATAAACCACGAGGCGCTACGAAATCGAAAGTTTGGCGATTGACTTGGTTATTACTGCCATCGATGGTCATACGCTGCTGCATATAGTCAGCAGCTTGGACTTCTTTGTCAGAACCTGTATACCTGCCAGCATAATCGCGGGCAAGCGTTAACGCCGTTTCTTCACCATAAGTACCGTACTGAGCATCTGCAAATGTTTGCGAGCCTGTTAGCATTGTTAGAGCTGCAACGACTGAAACGGTAAGCGGTGATAAGATAGTATTCAAACGGCCTCTCCTTGGTCAAAGAAATGTAATCAATGTTAAAAAGTAACCTAAAAAAATATGGTTTACAAGACAAAAAATCCATGTTTACTTATTTATTTTTTTTGAATAAAAGAGCGGTTGATTGAAATGCCAATTGTCTGCTTATTATGAGTATTTATTGATTGCTGTTTGATATCTATACTGCTAATTACGATCGTCTTTAGAAGGGCTTTACTTTAGCTTTAGTTATGTCAACGGCATCCAACTGTACTTCTACCACTCGCAGAGCCATCGTCTTCCAATCTAAATCTATATCATGGGTAAACACCATATGGTGGCTGATACTTACATAGCCATGCACGATTGCCCAGATATCTAGCGCTATTTGTCGACGCTCCGTCGCGCTAGCATCCTCTGGCAAATAAGAACCAGCCACCCGTACCAATTTTGAGAAAGCACTATCTCTTGCTGCAATGGCCTCGCTTGAGGGCTGATATCCTGCATCAGACTCCCCAAAAATCAGCCGATAATGGGCCTCATGTTGCGCGCCAACATTGAGATACCCTAGGCACGCCTCTAGCACTTGCTCTTTGCTTGCCTTGCCTTCCGGAATGACATCCATAGCTTCACGGACTAGGTTAAATCCTTCAATGTACAGCGCATCTAATATGCCTTGCTTGCCTTGGAAGTGACTGTATATACCGATGGTGGACAATCCTGCGCGTTTAGAGATACCGCGCACGCTTAAGGCATCCCCGCCGCCTTCTAAGAAAAGCTCAGATGCTGCGTTTAGTATTTTGGTTCTGGCATCCATTAGATTCTCACTATCTCTTGACAATTATAACAGCGTTATTCTAGTATATAACACTGTTATGCACAAACGATTATGAATTGATTGTATTGATAAAAATTTAACTTGAGAGTAAGGACGCTATGAGTATTCAACAGCTAGAAACGGATTATCTAATCATTGGTAGTGGCGCGGTGGGCATGGCTTTTGCTGATGTACTGCTCACAGAGACAGATGCCAATATCATTATCGTTGATAAACATCATAAGCCAGGTGGCCATTGGAATGACGCCTATTCGTTTGTCACACTGCATCAGCCATCGTCTTTTTATGGTGTTAGCTCACGTGAGCTTTGCGGCGGTATGATTGATAAGATTGGTTTAAACAAAGGCTTGTCTGAGCTGGCATCAGGCGCAGAAGTTATGGCCTATTTTGACAAAGTCATGAAGCACACGTTTTTACCAAGCGGACGCGTGACATACTTCCCGATGTGTGAGTACAAAGGCGACGGCAAGTTTTCATCGTTGCTGTCTGATACCAGCTATGCGGTTAAGGTCAATAAAAAAATCATTGATGGCACTTACTTCAAAACTTCAGTACCAGCAACCCATACCCCTAATTTTAAGATTGCTGAAGGTGTGAAATTTGGCCCGCTAAATGACTTGCCGAGTATAACCACATCACATAATGGTTATGTCATTATAGGTGGCGGCAAAACAGGTATCGATGCGGTTTTATGGCTACTAGAAAATCATATCAACCCAGACCATATCACGTGGATTATGCCCAGAGACGCTTGGCTAATTGATCGTCAGAACACCCAGCCCTCTCGTGATTTTTTCACCCATACTATTGGAGCACAGGCCACTCAGGCAGAAGCAATTGCCGATGCTGAAAATATCGAAGACCTTTTTGACCGTTTAGAAAAAGGCGGCGTATTAATGCGTATTGATCCAAATGTACGCCCGCAAATGTTCCATGGTGCTACCATTAGTAGTGAAGAGCTTAAGCAGTTACGTAGAGTTGAAAACATTGTGCGTAAAGGACGCGTGACCCGTTTAGAGACTGACAAGATTTATTTCGGTGATGACAGCATTGCTACCACTCCCAACACAATGCATATCGATTGCTCTGCACGCGCAGTGCCAGTAACAGAGACGTACGATGTATTCAAAGGTGATACCGTGGTAGTACAAACCGTACGTACCTATCAGCCTGTATTCAGCGCAGCATTCATCGCTCACATTGAAGCCAATTATGATGATGAAACTGTCAAGAACGAGTTGTGCCAAGTGGTGCCAATCCCAAATCATGATACAGACTTTTTGGTTGGGCTCGTTAAACAAATGCAGAATCAGATGCGTTGGTCAAAAGAGCCTGCGCTACGTGAATGGATGATTAACAATCGCTTAGACGGTTTCACCAAATTGGTAGGTGCCAGCGAAGATACGCCACCTGAAGAGCTAGCTATCCTTAAACGTCTAAAAGAAGCAGGACCAAAAGCCGCTGCAAACATGCCCAAGCTCATGGGTGAAATTATGCAAATCACGGCAGCACGTCACGCCAACACCGCTAATGCCTAAAAAATGCTAGAACTGCCAATAATATCTATCAAGGAAGCGACTATGACAGAATTTCAAACCAACAAAGCAAACCTAACCCAAGCTCGCCTGCAAGAGACGCCTATACACACTCTTGGCGATGGTGAAGTACGCGTCAAAGTTGATCGCTTTGCTTTTACTGCCAATAACATTACTTATGCAGTCATGGGCGACCAATTACGCTATTGGCAGTTTTTTCCGCCAAATGGGAATGAACCCGAAAAATGGGGCATTATTCCAGTCTGGGGCTTTGCCGATGTTGTGGAGTCCAATAGCAATGCGCTGCCCGTCGGTGAGCGACTATTTGGTTACTTTCCGCCTGCCAGCGAATTGGTGATTACCCCCAAGCGAGTCACGCAAACCAGCCTGCTCGATGGTAGTGCCCATCGTGCCGAGCTGCCGCCTGGCTACAATATGTATCAGCGCGTCAATCATGAACCTGGTTATGACCATGCCAATGACAATCAGCGCATGCTACTGTTCGTATTGCACTTAACCTCATTCTGCTTGCATGATTTATTAAAGCGCAATGACTGGTTTGGCGCAGAGCAAGTGGTGATTATCAGTGCCTCTAGTAAAACTAGTATTGGCCTAGCCTATGGCCTCACTGATGATAAAGACGCGCCGCACGTTATCGGCCTCACCTCAAACCGTCATATAGATTTCGTCAATTCAATCGACGCCTATGACAGCGTATTGAGCTACGACACGCTTGAGCAGATTGACGCCAGCAAACCTACGGTCATTGTCGATATGTCGGCCAATACCGACGTGCTCAGCCGTCTACATAGACACTTAGGCGATAACATGCGCTACACTAGCAATGTCGGTCTCACGCATTGGGACGAACCGCGCCATGTAGACGGTATTATTCAAGAACGTAGCCAACAGTTTTTTGCGCCCAGTCATGTACAGCAATGCATGAAAGAATGGGGTCCTGAAGAGTTCAATAAACGCTCTATGCGCTACATCATGAATAGCACCGAAAAAACCAATGAATGGCTAAAGATTCAGGAGCTTGATGGAGTCAATGGCTTGCTAGAGGTTTATAAAGATATCTGCGAAGGTAAAATAGCTGCTGATGAAGGTTTGGTAGTAGTCATGGGTGATAATGAAAAAGACTAGGCTATAAAAGTCTGACTATAAAATTTATCGACTATTTATCATTAGCAAAATGAAAATAAAAAAGCAGAGAGCCTAGTCAACAAACTCTCTGCTTTTTTGTGCTTCATACACTGACTACAGACATACGCCCTACTCATAATTTTTAAACTTAAAAACTGTGGTTTAAATTTCGGTTTAACGTACCCAGCCTTCGTCTTTTAAATAACCATGTAATCCTTCGGCGAACTGTCTATAACCTGCAGCATTGGCATGAATTCTATCAGATTTTAATGCGTCATCTGATAGCACAGTCGACCAACCACTCGAATATAAAGGGACATCTTCAGCATCTGCAATGTCTTCATAAATAGGGTTGTCACTGGCCTTACCGAACAGCGCACTGGTACTAAAATAAGGCTGTGCCATCAGTACCACTGAAATGTCAGCGGATTTAAACTGATTAATCGTTTCGGTAATATTGGCACGCGTCGTATCAGGTGCAATACGCTGCAGCACATCATTTCCACCCACGCCAAGCAGTACCAAGTCAGGGTTTTGCTTAGTGATTTCGTCCACCCGAGCCAGCACATCTGCGGATGTATCGCCATTGACACCTGCATTAATGACTCTCCATTTGCTTAAGTCTGCAAGTACCTTAGGATAGGCAGTTTCTGGACTCGCGCCATAGCCATAAGTCAATGAATCGCCAAGCGCTATCACTGTGCTACCAGCGGGCAAGATATCTTGTTGTGGTTCGCTACCACAGCCAGTCACACTGATAGTCGCTGACAATCCTATACCTGCCAGTATTAAAGAACGATGGTATTTTTTCATGGTTTTATTGACCTTGTTCAACGATTTCTTGTCTTATTTAGTGGACTATAGAACACTTGTTTGTAATATCCTAATTCATAACATATTGAATATATTCCATTTTATTATAGAACGATTGTTGTATATTGCCCAGTAGACGTTGTATAGTTCATACAAGATACAGGCGCTATGTATGGCGAATTGACGCTATTGTCTGTCCACTATCATCTAGATTCTACCAAGGATACGTGTGGTATTTATGAATAAAAAATCATCTCAATCTCAGTCTCAGTCTCAGAGCCAAAATCAATCACAAGAAGACCAGTCGCAAGACCAAAGTCAGAATCAAAGCACAAATAAGGACACGGCTGCCCCTAAAACAAGTACAAAAGACAACGCTTCAGAGCCATCGCAAAGCCAATCACAGAATCAGTCAGAGGATACACCCGTCAAGAATTTAGCAGATACTCCCCCATCACGAGCACCAAGTTTTGATGAGCTCCAAACGGCTAAAGGTCAGTATCGCCCAGTTGCAAAAGCCGTTGGTAATTGGCTTGATAACATCAACATGGATGCCCTCAATTATCTAAACGAACAAGCAGAAAATATCTTTTATCGTAAGGGCGTTACCTTTACCGTCTATAGCGATGCCAAAAACATCGAGCGTATGATTCCGTTTGATATTATCCCCCGTATTATTGCTGCAAGCGAGTGGCGTCTGATAGAAGCCGGTTGTAAGCAGCGCATCACCGCACTCAATGCTTTTTTGCATGACATCTACCATGACCAAGCCATCATGAAGGCCGACATCGTGCCTGCCAGCTATGTCTATGCCAGCGGCTGCTATGAGCCTTGGATGATGGGTATTGAGCTTGACAAACCCATCTACTCGCATATCAGTGGTATCGACTTGATCCGTGACGAGTCTGGCAAGTTCTGTGTATTAGAGGACAATTTGCGTACTCCGTCTGGTGTCTCCTATATGCTTGAGAGCCGTAAAATATCAGAGACATTATTGTCTGATATGTTTGCTGACACCTCTATTATGGGCATCAGTGATTATCCCGACCGCCTCAAAGCCTGTCTTGCCAGCTCAACCTCCAAATATGATCCACAAGTTGTCATCTTGACACCTGGCCGCTTTAACAGTGCCTATTATGAGCATGCGTTCTTAGCACATGAGATGAATGTGCCACTCGTACATGGTTATGATTTGGTAGTTGAGGACAGTAAAGTCTATATGCAAGGTATTCGTGGCAAGGTACAAATCGATGTGATCTACCGACGCATTGATGACCCCTATATTGATCCGCTCGCTTTTCAATCTGACTCGATATTGGGCGTCTCAGGGCTAATGAGCGCCTATCGCGCTGGTAATGTCGTTATCGTAAATGCACCAGGTACAGGTGTGGCTGATGATAAGAGCCTATATCCTTTTGTACCAGACATGATTAAATTCTATCTAAACGAAGAGCCGATTCTGCCTAATATAGAAACCTATCAATGCCGCAAGCCTGATGAGCTCAAATACGTGCTTGATAATTTAGACAAGCTAGTCGTAAAAGAAACCCAAGGTTCGGGAGGCTACGGCATGCTTATTGGGCCGACTTCTACCAAAAAGGAGATTGAAGAGTATCGCCTGCGCCTACTTGAAAACCCAGCCGGTTTCATTGCCCAGCCGACTATTTCGTTATCGACCAACCCCACTGCTGTCAGCGATGGCATTGCGCCGCGTCACATTGATCTGCGTCCCTTTATCCTCAGTCACGGCGATGGCACAGTCGATATCGTACCGGGTGGCTTGACTCGTGTGGCCATGGTTGAGGGCTCATTAGTCGTCAACTCATCACAAGGTGGCGGTATTAAGGACACTTGGGTCGTCGATGACAGTCACCTACAATCTGAAACCAAAAAACCAAACGGTAATGGTCAAGCTGGCAAATACACGCCTGTGCCTTTAGATGCCAACAACTCAGATCACGCCAACTATTATGATCGTGTGCAGCCTAAAGAAGCAGGCTATGAGATGCTAGATGACGCACCGATGATCTTGCTACTTTCCACTGCCAGTCATCTCATATGGCTAGGCCGATACAGCGAGCGCCTGTATTACTATGATAATGTCATGAAGCAACTGGTCAAAGACGATCTCAAAAAATCACAGCTGAAGCATTTAATCAGCCATTTAGGTTTTGACGCGGATGCGGATGAATCGTTTAAGACCATGAAAGCGCAGATGCTGTCTGATCTGGAACGAAATATCATACCGAACATCGTTCAATCGATAGATGACAATGTGCAAGAGGCCAAAGGCGTCATTGGTAAAGACACGGCTGAGTTATATAATTTGATTAAGCGGCTTTCAAGTGCTGGTACTTATCGGGCTGCAACCTTGCAGCTACATGCATGTAACGCAGCTATGAAACAAGAGCATCCAACGGTGACCTGCTTCTGGCAATTAGGGCGTCATTTTGAGCAGCTAGAGCGGGCTGTGCTACTGGAAGAGGACTCAATAGAAGTCAGTCTTGAGTTTAAGTACTGGATCAATGAGCTGCCTGAAAACACGCGCTGGCGTGAGCTGACACGTCTGGCCAATCAGATGATTAGATCGAAGAAATTTAGTGATTTTCAGCTGATTAGCAAAGAGTTTAATATCATCTTGCGTCAAGGTGTCTAGTCGCAAGATGATTACAGGCGCTAATGATACAGTCGATTCCAGATAATTTGGATAATAGCAAGGCGAGTAACAGTACTACCAATAGTAGACTAAGCAAGCCTGACGCCATATCCGATCTATATGGGATTGACCATACATATGAAATAAACAGAAAAATAGGAAGCTATCATGAAACTTCAAATCAGCCATCAAACCAACTATTATTACGGCGAGCTTGCACAGCGCAGTGTCCAGTATATACGTATGACTCCCATGCAAATGCCGCACCAAATCATTCACAAATGGGAGGTGATGCTCCCTAAAGTGGCGACCAATCAAAAGGACGGCTTCGGCAATGACTGGCTCACGCTAAGCCGTAATGAGGCACATAATAACTTGCAGATGCAAGCGTCAGGTATCGTGGAGATTGATACAGAGACCAAACGTTTAGAGGATATGGCACATGTCCCCTATCTGCTCTTTACGGTACAAACACCATTGACCAAATGTTCACAAGAGATGCGTGAGTTTTCAGCACCCTATCTAAAAAACCCCACGCATGACAGCCTAAAGTCGATGGCCAATGCCCTTATCATGAAGATGCCGTTTGTGAAAGATGTGACTCATGTCGGTACGACAGCGACTGAGTCTTTTGCGACAGGCGCTGGCGTTTGCCAAGATCACACCCATGTGTTTTTAGGCTGCTTACGGGATCAGCATATCCCAGCCCGTTATGTGTCAGGCTATCTATACGACGATACCGAAAACCATATGGCCAGTCATGCGTGGGCAGAAGTATGGCTGGACGGTTACTGGTACACCTTTGATATCTCAAATCAGCTGTTTCAACCAAGCTCTCATGTCTACGTCGCCATTGGTCGAGACTATTTAGATACAGCTCCTGTCCGCGGTGTTAGAATGGGCGGCGGTTATGAAAACCTTTACAGTCAAGTATTGGTTTCGAGATTATCATAGGCTATTTTTAAGCCTATTCTACTAAGGATCAGTTATGACTTATTGTGCCGCTATACGTCTGAAAGAAGGGATGGTTTTTGCTAGCGACACACGTACCAATGCTGGGGTTGATCATATCTCAACCTTTAGGAAACTCTATCAATATGGCGTTGAGGGCGAGCGCTTTATAGTATTACAGACAGCTGGCAGCTTAGCGACATCGCAGGCGGTGTTTAACAAGCTGCAAAACGATATTGACCAGCGTCTTGAGAGCAATCTCAATACGGTCCCGACTTTATTTGATGCCGCGCAAATGGTTGGTGAATGCATGCGTGAAAAAATGAACCATGCAAAAAAAGTCGCTAATTCTAGTGTCGATGGCGCCTTTACCAGCTCTTTTATGCTGGGTGGTCAAATAAAAGGCCAGCCGCCTGAGTTATACATGATTTATCCTGCAGGCAATTGTATCAAAGCCACTGAAGACACCCCGTTTTTTCAGTTAGGTGAAAGCAAATATGGCAAACCCATTCTAGATCGTTCTGTCAGCTACAATACAGACGTAAGACATGCAGCCCGCGCGTTGATGCTATCATTCGACTCAACCATTCAATCAAACTTGTCAGTGGGCATGCCAATTGACTTTATACTGTATGACAATGACAGCCTGACCATGCCCACTGGCCGACGTATTGATGAGAATGATGAGTATTTCAACAGCATTCGCCATCAATGGTCAGAGGAGCTACGTCGTATTTTGGTGGAACTGCCTAAATGTCCTGATGGTTATTGGGGATAGGGATATAAAGGGCAAAAACTGTTTTAAATGAATGGTTAGGATCAACCGACAGACGTAGAAAAAGCAGCATAAATCGATCTTATGCTGCTTTTTTTATAACCATTTTTTCAAATTATAAGGTTATGTCACCACCAATCGCATTAGCTGCGTACTGATATAACCACCAAACGTGCCCACTGCATAACCCAAAATACCTAAAAATACGCCAACTGGTGCTAACGATGGATGAAAGGCCGTTGCGACAATGGGTGCCGATGACGCACCGCCAGTATTTGCGTTAGAGCCCACTGCTAGAAAGAAAAATGGCGCACGAATGACTCTAGCGACCGCAAAAATGATAACGACGTGAATACTCATCCACAATAGACCAATAAGTAGTAATCGCCACTGCGAGACAATACCTGCTAGATTGATTTGCATGCCAATAGCCGCAATTAATACAAAGATAAATACGGTACCGATTTTGGAGGCACCCACATGATCAAGCCTGCGAATTTTAGTAAAAGAAAAAATCACTCCTATTAAAGTGATAATCACCACCATCCAAAAGAACGAGCTGGCAAAGCTATACTGTACCGCCCAGCTATAAGGTGCAAAAAACTCTGCAATCTGACCACCTATGAAATGCGCCACCCCAACCATCGCAAAGCATAAGCCAAACATCACCATCAAATCATTCAGTGTCGCTGGACGCGTATGATCACGCTCGTAGCTTTCAACCGCTTTAATCACTTTATCGATACTGCTGGTATCCGCTCTCAATAGGCGATCTATCTTATCGCTATGCTTTGCCATGATTAATATCGCCAATAGCCACAATGAGGCATTGGTCGTATCGACCAAAATCATCATGCCAAACAAATCATCACTGACCCCAAATAGCTCCTTCATGGCCGCCTGGTTGGCGGCACCGCCTATCCAACTACCCGCCACCGCCGAAAATCCGCGCCACAGAGTGTCGTCGGTAAACATACTCGGCGACACCCACTTAGCGATACCCAAGCTAATCGGGCCACTGATGACAATGGCAATACTGGCAGCGAAGAACATCGCAATCGCTTTCCAGCCTAACCCCAATATCTTTGGCACATCCATTGATAGGGTCATCAATAGCAAACTTGCTGGCAGCAAATAAGTAGCAGTAAAACCATAAATCTGCGAACCAATACCGTCAGCGAACACACCCAAACTGTTCAGTGTGGCTGGTATAAAGCAGCACAGTACGATACCCGGCAATACCGCATAAAAGCGCTGCCAAAACTTACCGGGCAAACCTTGGGTGTAGAACACCAATCCGATAACAGCCATGATGATACCAAAGGCTAACGGCAAGCTATCAATGGCTAAATGAGAAATATCAGGCATCAAGGTACTCCGAGTTACAGCTAGCAAAAGTGAATCAGTATAGATAAGGCGAAAAACAGGTGCAAGCAACGATTGACTACAAAGATATATTTGTTCGTTTTGGCAGCTTATCAGTACTAGGGCGTGTCTTCAATTCACTCGATAGTCATCTCAATGGGCTAAAAATGGCTAAATCTTGCCAAACATCGTCAAATAGCTGGTTAATATCCCGATATTATCTGCGCTATTTTTCTTGTTTGACGGCAATTTATCTCATTTTTATCACCATTTTTGAAATGAAGACACGCCCTAGAGCGTGTCCTCATTGTTAGCCCATTTAGAGAATACTAGATTGACTTGAGAACACGCCATAATTGGATACACATAAAACCACCACGCACAAAAAAGCCAGATAACAAGTATCTGGCTTTTTGACGCTATTTTTATCCGATTAAGTAAGGATTATTTTATTAATAACCTTTATTAATCATCAAATATAACGGTATTACGAGTTGTTACTACGGTTACCGCCGCTTGAACGACCTTGACCACGGCTGTCAGCACGACCAGCTGGGCGACCTTGGCTGCCGCTTGGACGACCACGACCCGTTGCAGCACGCTCACCGCGTGGAACGCCAGTGCTATCACCACGGCTAGGAGCACCAGTGCGCTTGCCTTGATACGGCTTGCCACCTGAACGCTCATTTGGCTTACCAGATGAATCACGTGGCTTACCTTGATAACCGCTGTCATTGCTTGCGCGTTGACCGGTTGAAGCGCTGTCACTTGAGCGACCGCGAGCATTAGCAGGATTACCTTGATAGCCACCGCTTGAGCGACCACGGCCTTGACCATTACCGCCGCCACCGTTTGAACGACCACGACCACGGCCACGACCATTGCCTTTGTTTTCGCTAGGTACATAAGTCTTCTTAGGCTCCATGCCTTCAATGATACATACTTCCATTTTGCGATCTAAATAACGGTTGATCGCGTTTAGCTGTGGACGATCATCCATGCTACACAAGCTGATAGCGATACCAGTACGACCAGCACGACCACAACGACCAATACGATGGACGTAATCTTCAGTCTGACGTGGCAAGTCATAGTTGATAACGTGCGAGATAGCTGGGATATCTAGACCACGAGCGGCAACGTCAGTCGCTACTAGGATTTTAATTTTGCCATTACGCAAGTCTTGAACGATACGGTTACGCTTGCTTTGTGGCAAATCACCATGTAGGAAGCTTGCTTTATGACCCGCTTCTTGTAGCTGTTTGGCCAGTTTTTCAGTGCTACGCTTGGTAGCAGCAAAGATAATGATCTGTTCCATGTCTTGCTGGCAAACGATTTTGTCAAGCAAACGGTTTTTATGATCAAAATCATCACAGTAGTACACTTTTTCTTCGATATGTGCAGATTCTACTTTGATTGATACGCGCTCAGGGTTCTTAGTGAAGCTGGCAGCGATTTTACCTACTGGGCCATCCCAAGTTGCTGAACACATGATGGTTTGACGATCCGTTGGTGCAGCACGTAGGATATCACTGATGTCATCAGCAAAACCCATGTCTAGCATACGGTCAGCTTCATCAAGTACCAATACTTCTAGGTTTGACAAGTCAACGCGACCGGCATTGATATGGTCAAGTAAACGACCAGGGGTCGCAACGATAACTTGTACGCCTTTTTTCAAAGCAGTAATCTGACCGTTGTACGGTGCGCCGCCTACTAATGGCACACAGAACAAACCGCGCATATCTTTAGAGTAGGTACGAACGCTGTCATGTACTTGCTGAGCAAGTTCACGCGTTGGTGTTAGGATAAGTGCTTTGGTTAGTTTGTCAAAGCTAGTGGCGCGGCTTAAACGATCAAGTACAGGGATAACGAAAGCTGCCGTTTTACCACTACCGGTTTGCGCTGATAGGAGAAGGTCACGACCCGCTAGAGCAAAAGGAATGGCTTGTGCTTGAATAGGTGTTGGGTTTGTATAACCACTGCGATCAAGCGCGGTCAAAATTGGCTTGGCAATACCGAGGTCAGTAAAAGTAACTTGATTTTCGTCAGAAGCGTCAGCGTCAGTAGAAGCTGCT
Organism: Psychrobacter glaciei; assembly: GCF_014652895.1. Classification (GTDB taxonomy): domain Bacteria; phylum Pseudomonadota; class Gammaproteobacteria; order Pseudomonadales; family Moraxellaceae; genus Psychrobacter; species Psychrobacter glaciei. Next base: position 959,959 of record NZ_BMZR01000001.1, on the reverse strand, counting down.
TCATTAGTAGTTGTGTTTTGAGTGGTGTCTTCGATAATGCCATTTTCAGCGGCGATTGCAGATAAGATGTCAGTCATGAGAATCCTTGGTAAGTATAAGCTGCTGTAAATTCAGCAAACTTGATGCATACCACTGATAACCGTTCACCACGCTGCTTTTATTAAGAGATTACCGAGCAATATGAAAATGTCGATAATCAGAAGCCAAGCTAATAAAGCTCTACTTCTTCAATAAATGCGTTCGTGCTGTCTGACGTATTTTGGTGGTAGTGCCGAGTGTCTTATCCTTGCCTGATATCAGCGCATTATCAATGCTTTGTCCAAAGCAGATAAAGGCAAACAACAACCAATCTAGACCATATTTCTATGGGCCAGTAGATAAGATATGAGTCAAAAATAACTGATATTTTTTAAAAGGTTATTTAAGTACACAAAATCATCGGCAACAATTACTTATGGTCATCCTAGACCCAAAATCGCAGGCGATGTTATCAATCTCATAATTCACGCTAGTCAATGCTAACGTGGCGACGCAGTATAGCACAGTACAAACACTATCTGTATCTATTTTTCCATTTACTATTAAAATAAGCGCTATATTCTTAATAACCAATCATTTATTTAATCAAGACATGCCTCAGCCTTTAAGTAAATGATTGGTCATTAAAATAAACGTCTAATGTTCTAGCGTAGAATTTTTACTTCTGTCACATAAGTTGGCATTTGCCATGCCCCGCCTGCTTCGACCATACGGCACAGCCCCGTAGTGCTCTCATGACTTTTTTCAAAAGCTTTACCTGTCCACATCCAGTCGGCTTTGGATAAGCAGTCACCAATCCCGCGACCTTTTTGTACCGACGTGATTTTACCTTTGTCGTAATCGGTTGCATTGGTGGTAACCAAGGTCGGCTTATAAGGTTTATTGTCATTTATCACCCAGACGCCTATGCCTGCATTATAAGCCCCTACCCAGCATTCGTGTTGTGCTAATAACTGCGTATTGTTCAAACGGCTGACACGCCATGAGGTTTCATCGAACAAATTTGGGCAGTCACTATCGGCATCTCGCATGGTAGTTTTCATCATTGCTGACAACTGCGAGGATTTCATCACAAATTTTTTGTTGCTGCTAGATATAGCAGCAGGGTTGGGTGCTACAAAACGGAGCGACGGTGCAGGCTTAGGTGGCAAGACACTACTATTGGGCTTTTTAGCATCATCGCTACGGATAAAGGCACTCGATGTGCCTAGGCGGCCCTGTGCCTCATCTGCCTTGAGCATGACAGCGCTAGCCCCTTTATCAGACAACTGCCAACGTGAGTTACGTAGTACCAGCTCGATTTTGCTTGATTTAGTCAAAGCATCTAGCAGTGCGGTCACCTGTGACGAGGTCAGCTCAGCATTGCCTGCTGCTGCGGAGAAAGGTTTGGTTTCACCCAAGTCTTTGCCGTCGATAACCAAAGAAATGCGATGGCGATTACCCAGTTGCATCAAGGCTTTCGCAGCGCTTTCTTTAGCACCGCCAAACTTAACCTGACCGTCTACGGTGGCATTGGCCCCCGCACGGCGCACCAGCAATACCGAGACGGGCAACTGGCTATTGTTTTCTGCTTGGTATCCTGCCAGCCGGCAAGTACGGGTATTATCACAAGCAACCTGCCAATCTTGGTTGGTAAATTCAACGGCGGCAGCATGAGCGTGGCTCATAGAGCTAAATGATGTGATAGTCAGTGCCGTCAGTATGGGTAATAAAATTTTGTTTTTTGACATTAATAGGCTTATTTTTGTTGTTGTTTTAGCTTTATTTGAAGAATGAGTCACATTTTTTGCATTAAATTTTTTATGAATATTGATATAGCAACTGGCATTGTGATCAGTTAACAATAATGGTGCACTTAGAACTTTATGCTTCTTCATAATAATTACTCATCAATAGAAGAATTATAAACACACGTCCTTTAAGACGGCGACCTGTTATCTTAACGTATCAATGTTTCTATCTGTTGTACTAATGTACCATTATGTAAAGATACAAGTATACTGCTAATTTAATATATCGATATATAAAGATAGCACTATCAATATGTTAAAAAACAAGGCTGATAAGCAAATTGCCTACCAGCCTTGTTTGACAGTCTCATTATTTTTATTTTTTTAATGAAGACCTATGATGCTTAATTACTTAAGCCATTGGTTTTAGTGACAGATCGACTGCCCGTTTTACCGCAGGACGCTCAGCTATTTGCTTCGCCCAGCGCTGTACATTTTTATAATCGTCGACCTGTAAGAATTCAGCGGCTTCATAAAGCTTACCCAAAACCAATTGTCCATACCATGCCCAAATAATGATATCCGCAATATTATAATCTGCCTCGTCATTGCCGCACATGTATGCGCTGTCTTTTAGGTGTTTATCGAGTACGTCGAGCTGGCGCTTGGTCTCCATGGCATAGCGATTGATGGGGTACTCCATCGGCTCCGGCGCATAAGCATAAAAATGACCAAAACCACCGCCTAAGAAAGGAGCACTACCCATTTGCCACATCAACCAAGACAGACAGTCTGCTCTCGCTTTACCAGCGGCTACAGGTATGAACTGACCAAATTTTTCTGCCAAGTACATTAAGATGGCACCGGACTCAAAAAGCGCAATAGGCTCGCCAGCGGTATCGGCAGAATGATCGACCAAGGCTGGAATCTTTGAGTTAGGGTTTATCCCCACAAAGCCCGAACCAAATTGATCGCCTTCTGAGATGTCAATTTTATAGGCATCATATTCAGCACCTTCAATACCAAGCTCGGCCAGCTCTTCTAATAAGATGTTAACCTTGACACCATTTGGCGTATTTAGTGAATAGAGCTGTAATGGTGCCTCGCCGACTGGCAGCTCTTTTTCATGACGCGCGCCAGCCGTTGGGCGGTTGATACTAGAAAATTTACCGCCACTTTCTTTATCTTGTGTCCATACCTTAGGTGGCGTATAAGTCGCTTCTTTTACATTATTATTGGTCGTTGATTGATTGTTGTCATTACTCATCAGAGATCCTATTTGTTATTGTGTCACAAAATATAATTTTACTAAAAATAGCCCGTTCAAGATAATTTGGATAAAAAAGCAGGCAAAAGCACTATAAACAGTAGGCTGAGCGAACCTAACGAATTATTTAATTCATGTATCCAATTTATATGAGACTGACTGAATGTGTGCTCTACTATAACGGCTATCTCTCAACCTATTAAAGTCCTGTCGTGTAATTAATGTAGTGGTTTTTAGGATAAAAAGTCCTTTGGTTACTTTGCTCACCTTTAACTACTTTGCCATTGTTTCTATACTACGCACAATTTAACGGTCTTTAGAGATAAAGGTAGTCGCTCACGAGCACGCTCTTTGAATACCTTAGCCTTAAGATATGGTGATGTCAGTATGGTAACGCTAACCTCCACACAAAATAAATACCTACCCTATGTGCTGGCGGTGGCGCTGTTCATGCAAATTTTAGACGCCACCATTTTGAATACCTCGCTACCACAAATGGCACAAGCACTGGGTGAGTCACCACTTAAAATGCAATGGGCTGTGATTAGCTATGCGTTAACCTTAGCTGTTTTTATACCAATCAGTGGGTTTTTAGCGGACAAATATGGCACACGTCGGGTGTTTTTATCCGCGATCATCATCTTCTGTATTGGTTCATTGCTGTGCGCGGCGTCACCAACCCTAGACTTTTTAATTGGTTCACGTGTGATACAAGGCATTGGCGGTGCGATGATGACACCTGTTGCTAGGTTGATATTGGTCAAGTCATATCCTCGCAATAAGCTATTGACCGTGATGAACTTTGCGGTGATTCCAGCATTGGTAGCACCCTTGGTAGGGCCAGTGCTCGGTGGTTATATCGTGCAATATGCCAGCTGGCAGTGGATATTTTTGATCAATATACCGATGGGTATTTTTGGCTTTATCATGGGGAAAAAACTGGTACCGGCTTTATTTGAAGATACTAAGCATTTAGATTGGACAGGGTTTTTATTGTTTGCCACTGCAGCTTGTGGGTTTACGCTAGCAGTAGAGTTTGGCTCACAGGCAGGACGAGAGCTATATGGATTGTTCTGTGGTTTGGGTGCAAGCCTGCTGATAGGTGCTTATATCTGGCATGCCAAAAGCCGTCAAGCGCCGCTATTCCCCTTGACCCTATTTGATATTCGTACCTTTAAGATTGGGATTACGGGTAACTTATTTACGCGCTTAGGCATTAGTGCCGTACCGTTTCTACTACCGTTACTATTACAAGTGGTGTTTGAGTACTCACCGTCGCAGGCAGGTTGGCTGCTGGCACCTATCGCGGTTGGGGCGATTGGTATCAAGCCTTGGGTGAGTAAAATTATTCAGCGTTACAGCTATCGCACGGTATTGGTCTACAATACATTTTTTATGGGTACGCTTATCATTATGTTAGCGCAGTTTAATGATGCCTCACAGTGGCTTTGGTTCATTCCTATTTTGACCGTAATGGGTGCTTGTAACTCTATGCAGTTTAGCGCAATGAACACCATTACCATCGGTGATTTAGAAGGCGTACAAACCAGTAGCGGTAACAGCTTGATGGCTGTTAATCAGCAGCTCGCGATTAGCTTTGGTATTGCCTTTGGGGCTGCGCTACTGAATCTACTACGTGAGCGGTTTGAGCTTGATACCTTGGCTGCGTTTCAGACGACGTATTGGATATTGGGAATACTAACGATTCTCTCAGGACTGTATTTCTTACGTCTCAAACCTGAAGATGGTCGCGGTTTGTATTAGGGCATGTCCTCATTTAAAAGCTGAAGACAAATGATGTCATAAACATACTCATAAATACCAGACACAAAAAAGCCAGTAGAGGTTTGAATGATATCAAACGCCTACTGGCTTTTTAATCGATGAAGGGCTTAAGCGATGAAGGACTAAGGCGCTTTGTCATCATCCATCTGTGATTGGATGTAGCGTTCTGCACCAATGCTTTCGATCAAGTCTTCTTGTGTCTCTAGCCAGTCTTGATATTCTTCATTGCCATCTTTGAGCTTCACCAATAGCTGACGAGATACATAATCACGATGTGTCTCGCACAAAGTAATCGCATCGGTAAGAATGTCGAATTTCTGTTTTTCTAAACGCAAATTGCAATCAATAATCTCTGGCACATCTTCACCCACCAGCACTTTACCCAGTTCTTGCAAGTTCGGTAAACCATCAAGTAACAAGATACGCTCGATTAAATCGTCTGACCATTTCATCTCAGCAATTGATTGATGGTATAGCGAGTCATTCAGCGCTTCGAGACCCCAATGCCGAGCAATCCGTGCATGCAAAAAATACTGGTTAATAGCGATTAGTGATTGACCAAGCACTTTATTGAGTGCACGAATAACGTCTTTATCCCCTTTCATAATATCTCTCCCTTTATTATTACCTAGTAAATTAAATGTCGTGTAACGCTATCGATAGCTATTAAACAAGATGAGGAGATACCTCAGCCATTTGACTTTGTAGGTAATTTGGTAGACCAATCATATCGATAAGACGCAACTGCTGCTCAAGCCAATGCGCATGATCTTCTTCAGTGTCTTTTAGCTGCACAACCAACATCTCGCGAGTGACGTAATCATGTTGTTCTTCACACAGCGCAATACCGTCTTTTAGATGCTGTTGCACTTCATACTCTAGATCAAGGTCAAGCTGCAGCATTTCAGGAACAGTGCTGCCAACGTTGATATCGTTGACTTTCATCTTTGGCGTGCCGCCGAGCATTAGAATACGGCGAATGATAGCCTGTGCGTGTAAGGTTTCATCTTGCATCTCATGATTGATACGGTCGTATAATTTGCCGTAATGCCATTCCGCATACATCTCTGAGTGAATGAAATACTGGTCACGAGCTGCAAGCTCGCCACCTAATAGAAAATTTAAATACTCAATAACTTTTGGGCTACCTATCATCACACGCACTCCTATATTTATTCGTCTTTCAGATTACAGTAATAGTAATAATACCTGTATTGATAGCATTATCAGTAACCTGCACGGTCAAATTGAAAACAACAAAAAATCTTCTAAATCAAGATAGATATAGTAGCATATAGACGCTGTATGACTTGTAACGTTATTAACTAAGAATACGATGCTAATTGAGAATCATAATTAGCCAGCTTTTTTGAAGACGCTCAATAGGTATTTGAGCAATATAGAGAAAGTTCAGTGCGGGATATAAGCATGATAATTGTCCTACCCTTTATAACAGCTAATTGAGCTATAAAGAGTAAACAGTGACAATAGAAGAGGTGGTTATTCGAAGGTAGGATTACTTGTCATGATCAAGCGTAAACGGTGTTTATCTAACAATCGTTAAACGGCATAAGCTAGGACATCTAATCTAGCATGGTGTTCATCAAGATAATCGTTGACCATAGGTTCGCAGCAGCCACAGCACGTTGCAACATCAAGGGTATCTTTTAGACCGTCAAGGGTATCGATGCCAGCAGCAATAGCGGCTTTGATTTGCTTTTCTTTTACGTCGTTACAGATACATACGTACATGTGCTTGCTCCTACGATGATTACTATATGCTTTGCTGAAGTACTTAAAAATAAATAGGTACTTAAAAATAAATAGGTACTTAAAAATAAATAGGTACTTAAAAATGAAGAGATATGTTTTGGACGATATAGGTTACTTGATGTTCAATACTTTATCTTATTAGTCGTTATAATAACGATAATTATTACCATTTGCAATAGCATTGACCTATCTGTTTGTCATAAATCTATCGCTATTGAGTCTTGATAAAAACTCAATTCATGTAACTGCATACACACAAACATGTAACCGAACATTTTTAACGGTATTAAATTGACGATGAAGTGTAATTTTGCTCACTTTTTAATCGATTTTATTGATAACTGCTGTTATATTGACATCCTATTAATAAAAGCTCTCTTGGAATTACCCTATGTCTGATAATAATTTTACGATACAACCTATCGAATTGTTTAAAGTTTTATCTGATCCGACACGCTTAAAAATCTTCCAAATTTTATTCAAAAAAGAGGCACGCTGTGTAGGCGCGTTGGTAGAAATATTGGATCAACCGCAGCCAACCATCTCTCGCCATTTAAACCATTTGAAAAAACTGGGTATTTTAAGTTGTGTTCGCGACGGTACGTGGATGTGGTATGAAGTAGCAGATGACCTGCCTGACTGGTGCCAAGATATCTTAGACATCACTTATGAGCAAACCTCACTTGGAGACTTAGACGGTGATATGCAAAAACTTGCGTAGTTACTATTAACTCGCGTAGTTACTATTAAGTAGTTACTACTAATAAGTGATTAGATGGTAATCGATTAGGATAGTAGGTAATTAGAAGCTATTCATTAAGCGTTACTATCTGCTGGGTTGGCCATTGTTATGCCCCTCAAGTTGACACTTACAAATAGCTTAGTCCATAAAAAAAGACCTAATAATTTAGGTCTTTTTTTATTTGCAAATGACAGCAACTGCACAGACTGGTTGTCTTAAACATAGCTAAAACTCGATGAGATATAGTCAAAATATCCCAAAAATGCTACGATACTGATGATATTAATTTTTTGTAGCCTCTGTCTGCATAGACACAGCAAGCAAGAAAAATTGATATCATCAGTGCGTGATATATCGATATTACTTTGCACTGACTATATGGTTTAAAGAAGTCTGATTATACTAAATCTAAAAAGTCGCTGACAAAAGCGTTAGCTGGATGGTGTATCAGCTCCTCTGAAGTACCTACCTGCTCAACATGACCATGATTCATCACCACAATCTCATCAGATATTGCACGCGCCTCTTCTTGATCATGGGTCACCATGATACTGGTAATACCAAGATCATGATGAATGTCTTTTAGCCAAGTACGCAACTCTTTACGTACCTTGGCATCAAGTGCGCCAAACGGCTCGTCCAGTAGTAATAACTTTGGTTTTACCGCCAGTGCTCGTGCCAGTGCAATACGTTGGCGCTGACCGCCAGATAATTGATGCGGATAAGCATTGGCAATCTGCGGCAACTGTACTAATTCTAGCAGCTCTGCCACCCGCTTATTGATATCAGCTTTGCTTGGGCGTTCGTTCTTTGGCAACAGCGTTAAGCCAAAGGCGATATTATCGGCGATATTTTTGTGGCGAAACAAGGCATAGTGCTGAAACATAAAGCCGATATGGCGTTTTTGAACCGGCGTGTTGGTAACGTCCAAATCATCAAACAATATCTGTCCCGAATCCGCATATTCAAGCCCAGCAATGATACGTAACAGTGTCGTCTTACCGCAACCAGAGGGGCCTAGCAAGGTCGTCAATTTACCAGTAGGCACAGTGATATTAATATTGTCTAAGGCAGTAAAATTGCCAAAACTTTTATTAACGTTCCTAATTTCGATGCTCATAATAGTGTCTCTTATTATATCTTTTGTCTTATCGTGGCAGATTGTCTTCGATTACTGTTTTATTAGTAGCTAAATATAAGTAGCGAACTATTAACAGCTACTTGAACCATTTACAGGCTGTTATCTTCGTTCTTTGCTACGGTGGCATTGGCACTCACTGGCAGCTCAGGGGCACTTGCCAGCCGTTCAGATTTGGCAAATTTACGCTCTTGTACTTTGGTCATGACTTGTTGTATCAGCAGCGTCACGAGAGCAAGCGCAGCAAGTAAACTTGATAAGGCAAAAGCCGCGGTAAAATTATAATCATTGTAAGCAATCTCAACCAAGAGCGGCATGGTATTGGTCTCACCGCGAATATGGCCCGAGACCACGCTCACGGCACCAAATTCACCCATTGCTCGAGCATTGGTTAAAATCAAACCATAGAGCAATGCCCATTTGATATTGGGCAAGGTTACATGCCAAAAAGTCTGCCAACCGGTAGCACCCAAAGTAAGCGCGGCCTGCTCTTCACTATCGCCTTGTGTCTGCATCAGCGGTATCAGCTCACGTGCCACAAAGGGAAAGGTCACAAATAGCGTTGCCAACACAATCCCTGGCACCGCATAAATCACTTGAAAGCCCATGCTCTCAAGCCAGCCACCAACGGTAGAGTTGAGTCCAAATAACAACACAAACATCAAACCTGCGACCACTGGTGACACCGAAAACGGCAAATCAAGCAAGGTTGTGACCAGCTGCTTACCTTTAAACTGATAACGCGTGACCAACCATGCAATCGCGATACCCATCACCATATTAATAGGTAACACGATAGCAGCGGTAATTAAGGTCAGCTTAATGGCTTGCAAGGCTTCTGGATCGACCAGCGAGGCAATGTACAGCTGCCAGCCACCTTTAAAGGCTTCGTAGAACACCGCAAATAATGGCACCACCAACATGATAACCATGAATAAAACAGCAATCGCGATAAAGGTACGTCTAATCCATGGGCTGTCTTTAGTCGCTGGATTACTTTGATAATCGTAACTATTGGATATCTGCATCTTAGCGAGCTCCTACACGGCGCGACAGTTTCCACTGTACGATGTTGATGGTCAATAAAATCACAAATGAGATCAGCAGCATAAATAACGCCACGGCGGAGGCACCCTGAATGTCAAACTGCTCAAGCTTACTGATAATAATGAGCGGTAAAATCTCAGACTGCATCGGAATGTTACCAGCGATAAAAATCACCGAGCCATACTCGCCAGTCGCACGAGCAAACATCATGCCTGCACCCATAAGTAAAGCGGGTAACAGCTCTGGTAAAATAACTTTGCGAAAAGTGGTAAAGCGATTTGCGCCTAATACCGCAGATGCCTCTTCAAACTCAACCGATAGCTCGGCCAATACGGGCTGTACTGCACGAACAATAAACGGAAAGCTGACCACCACTAAGGCGAGCCAAATACCGATAGGCGTAAAAGCCACCTGAATATCGAATTTATCGAACCATTGACCAATCAGACCATTAGGCGCGTAAAGAGTGGCAAGAGAGATACCGGTGACGGCGGTTGGTAGTGCAAAAGGCAAATCAACCAAAGCATTGATTAAAGATTTGCCCCAAAACTCATAACGCACCAGCACCCAAGCGACCAGCGTACCAAACACCATATTAGTAAGCATCGCTAAGAACGACATCCACAAACTTAATTTTATAGCAGCGGTCACTTGCGGCTGGGTAATGGTTTCCCAAAAGCCAGTCCAGCCCATTTGCGTTGTGGTATAAGCCATCATAGCAAACGGCAGTACCACCAGTAACGATAAGCTAAAGACGGTGATGCCCATGCTCAGACCAAACCCTGGCAGCACATTGCGCTGACGCAAACGGTTCAGCCACCCTTTGTTTCGCAGGGGTTTGTTGGCAGAAGATAGTGGTGCACTCATAGTAATGTCCTATTGCCTATCTGATGGTACTTATCGTAAAGACCACGTTTTATCAAATTTATTATTAGTACGCTTATGGTATAAAGGACACAGCGCGGGTGCCATGTCCTTTATATGATTGGACGTTACTTTAGAATTGCTGAGCTGGTAACGACAGTACGTTTAAAACATAGCAGACTGGCTACTGAGGGGCATTAATTGCTAACTGATCGAATACGCCGCCATCACTAAAGTAAGTGCTCATGATCTCATCCCATGACCCAAACGCATCGTTTGGACGGAAAGTTTCAACCGGTGGTAATTTGTCACCATTTTTATCAAGAACGCTTTTTACACTAGGACGTAAGTAAAGGTCAGCAGCCAATTGCTGAGCAGGCTCGCTCCATAAGTAATCAAGATAGGCTTTTGCTGCATTAGTCGTGCCTTTCTTGTCCGTCACCGACTTAACGATCGCAACAGGGCTTTCTGATTTGATAGAGTATTTAGGATAAACGATGTCAACTTTACCCGCACCGAAATCAGTGGCGGCAAGGTTGGCTTCGTTTTCAAAGGTGACGAGTACATCACCAATACCGCGCTGAACGAAAGTCGTTGTCGCTGCACGTCCGCCATTCTCATAAACTTTCACGTTTTTAAGCATATCTTTTACGTATTTTTTCGCTGGTGCTTCTTCGTTATTAAAGGCGTGTAAACCATAACCATAAGCCCCTAAGAATGCATAGCGACCGTTACCGGTCACTTTCGGATTAGCCATCACAATCTCAAGGCCATCTTTGGTCAAATCTTCCCAATCGTTGATGCCTTTTGGATTGTCTTTACGCACCAAAAATACGATGGTGCTGGTAAATGGCACAGCATTATCTGGGAATTTGCTTTCCCAATCTGACTCAACCAACCCTTTTTTCTCAAGCAATTCAATGTCTGAGCCTTGGTTCATCGTCGCAACATCCGCTTGCAAACCATTGGCAACTGACAGTGCTTGCTTACTTGAGCCACCATGTGACTGCTTAATTAGGATAGTGTCGTTTGGGTTCTCAGCCTTATAGTGCTCAACGAACAGCGGGTTGTAGTCTTTATAAAAATCACGCGCCACATCATAAGAGACGTTCAACAGCTCGATATTCTGACCTTCTGCTGTGCCATCAGCATTGGCAGTCGTATCTGCCTGCTCACTGTTGCTACAGCCAGCAAGTCCAAGTGTCAACGCCACGCCAGCGACACTTAGAGCGCTCAGCGCTTTGTTTTTTTGTTGATAACGAGCTGCGTATGTCATAAATACCTCAGAGATGTCTGTTTTTTATGTAATGCAGGTATGCTAACAGCGCCATCTTATTATGTTTAATGATGAATATGTGTATGTTATTGCCAAAATGGAATAACTGTATGATATAGATAAAGTTATCAATTACTTAAGGGTTGCCCTCTACTCTACCCGTGCCAGCTGATCGAAACGCCCGCCATCGACAAAGAATGTGTCCATGATCTGTGCCCAAGACCCGAAAACTTCGACTGGCTCAAAAGTGTCAATATCAGGTAGGGTGTCTTTGTGCGCTGCTAATACCTGCTCATTACTAGGACGCATATACATCTGTGCCATGAGTTCTTGTGCGGGGGTCTCCCATAAACCTTTGAGATAAGCGGTTGCGGCCTCAGTTTTACCGCCTTTTTCGGTGACAGCGGTCACTACGGCAACGGGGTTTTTAATAACAATCGAGTAGCTCGGATAAACAATGTCAACTTTTCCTTTTGCGAACTGCTTCACCGCCAGATGCGCTTCGTTTTCGGTAGTGATAAGTACATCACCTAGCCCGCGTTGGGTAAAGCTGGTCGTCGCTGCTCGTGCACCATTGTCGTAAGTAACGACGTTTGCCAATAGTTTCTTGATAAAGTCATCCGTTTTGGTAGGATTTTCCACACTTTCTTTGAATTGATGCAGCCCATAGCCGTAAGCGCCCAAAAAGGCATAACGCGCGGTACCACTGGTTTTTGGATTCGGGATGACCACATCAATACCATTACGCGCCAAATCTGACCAATCTTGAATGTTTTTTGGATTGCCGTTCCGTACCAGTAGCACCATAGTGCTGGTATAAGGAACGGCATCATTTGGCAGTGCTTGTTGCCAATCGGCTGCGACCAAGCCTTTCTCCACCAACAGATTCATGTCGCTTTCTTGGTTGAAGGTCACCACATCGGCTTGCAAACCATTGGCAACCGACAAGGCTTGCTTACTTGAACCACCATGTGACTGATTGATATCGATCTTACTGTCTGGGTTTTCTTTCTGATAATTCGCACTGAATAACGCGTTATAGTCTTTGTAAAAATCGCGCGATACATCGTAAGAGACGTTCAGTAAGCTGATGTCTTTTTGCGCACTGGCAGATTCTCCTGCCTCGTTTTGCGTGGCTTGCGTTGGGCTGCAACCTGCAATCAGCATCATCGCTGTCAATGCGCTGCCAATCATGAGGATGCGTGGTTGTACGCTTTGAGATAATGATGGGACACCCGCAATACTGCCAATGCGAGATGAGATTTTGTTGATATTAATTTGCATAAATGTTCTCTATAGTTTCGAGTTTCATATTTTTTAGTTTCGATGCGACCATTTTTTATTAAAATACTTATCACGATCTCAATGGCTATTGCTCAGTGAATTTGGCTTTTTGAATTCAATATTGAGTATAATGAGAGCCATGCTAGCAGCTTGTTTCATGAACGCTTAGTGACAAATTAGCTTATCGAGTGAAGCACTTGGCATAAGCAGGCAGGAGCAATACCTATCATTCACTTAACCACAAGGTGCGACCATATGATTCAATACCAACTCCGCTCAGTACTTTCTATTACGTTATTATTTGCCAGCCCTATTCTTGTTACCGTCAGCGGCTGTAGTTATATCAATGATAACTACGGTGCTAGCAAAGTGAAAAGTACTGCTGTTATGCCGACACCTGCTGTGCAAAAAGTCGTTGGTGACTATGCCTCAGAGAGTTATACGGCTCGCAAGCAAGGTTATGATTGGGTGGGTATTATGGTGAGACCTGACGGAGCGACAGACATTACTATAAAAGTGCGCGCCCGCAGTGATGTGAAAAAACCAACCTGTCATTTTGATGGTAAGGCGACCTTGCTGGGTCAGGATGATGCACACGGCATTATTTTTCAGACCGAGATAAATAACAGCAATGACAGCAATGACAGCAAGGTATTCTTTCAATTTAAAGACGATACGCTGACCATTGATAGCCCAGATAAATATGCATTGAACTATTTTTGCTCAGGTGGCGGTACGCTAGCCGGAAACTATGAGAAGCTTTCGGGTGCTTTAGAGCTGAATTAACATTCAATGACGTTCAGCTTTACTGTAGACAATAAAAAAGGTGCCAGACGATAAGTCTGGCACCTTTTTTTATGACTGATTTTATTTATCAACGATACAAATTAATTATACGGCTGATGCACCAGTGAGCTTAACCTCAGCACGCTCCTCACGAGCGATACCAGCATAATAATTGCGCAAAATTTCTAGCACTTCGGGGCGGCTAAAGTTCTCTGGCACCTCTTCGTCTTCTGATAGTGCTTTACGTAGCTTAGTACCTGACACTTTGACATGCTCAGAGGCGTCATGCGGGCAAGTCTTGTCTGATGCCATCGCATTACAAGCATTACACCAGAACGTCCAGCCAATTTTTAACGGCTGAGTGATCAGATCGTCTTTGCCAACGTGCTCAAAGATAGTCTGAGCATCAAAGGCACCATAATAATCGCCAACACCAGCATGGTCACGACCAACAATCAGATGACTACAACCATAGTTTTGACGGAATACCGCATGCAGTAACGCTTCACGAGGTCCAGCATAACGCATGTCTAGTGGATAACCCGCTTGAATCACCGTATCTTGTCTAAAGTAATTGTCAATCAACGTTTTGATGGCTTCTTGACGGACGTCAGCAGGAATATCACCTGGCTTGAGCGCACCTAACAATGAATGTATCAACACCCCATCACAAATCTCGATAGCAATCTTGGCAAGATATTCATGTGAGCGATGCATTGGGTTACGCGTCTGGAACGCTGCGACTGTTTTCCAGCCTTTGGCATCCAATATTTCGCGCGTCTCCGCAGGCGTTTTATAAATCTCTGGGTATAAGGCTGGGAATTCACCTTCGCTCAGCACTTCTACGCTACCTGCGATGTTGACATCGCCTTGGTTTAGCACTTGCTGCACACCCGGATGCTCAGAGTCTGTCGTGGTAAATACTTGCTGGCATTCGTGTTCTTTATCGATACTATAGGTTTCTTCAACCGTCAAAATGCCCATCACTTCACCATCTTCAGCGACCAACGCAACTTTATCACCTTGATTTAAGCTGTCGGCTGTGGCTGTTGGTGCAGATAAGGTGATTGGAATCGGCCAAAACAAGCCAGCATTCTCGCCGCTTTGTAAGCGCATATTATCAACCACACCCTGCCAGTCGGATTGATTCATAAAGCCGTTTAGCGGGGTAAAGCCGCCAATACCAAACATAATCAAATCGCCACGCTCACGAGAGCTTAAGGTAATCGTCGGTAATGTGCTGGCAAGTGCCAAGGCTTGATCACGGGCGTCGCCAGTTAACAATAATGGCTTAAGCTCACTGCTACCATGAGGAGGGACTAGTTTTGAAGCTGCTTGATTGAGGACTGAAGATGTCATATTGATTTAAAACCTTAATAAATGATTATACTTGGTAAATTGGCTTAGCAAATTGGCTTATAAATAGAATACGCATAGGCTACCTAACTTTCGTTATGAAAATTTATGCTGTGTTTGGATATGGATATGTCTTAAAGGAATTTATGTTTTTTGGCGCAAGCTTATATGATGTAAAGCTGAATTATTCACATTGCGATCGGCAACAAAATCTATTACACACGCAAATCATTTTCGTCGCTGCTTTTAAGTCTAAAAACAAAATTGAGATTACGTCATGTATCAATATAACTACGCTGACCAAACCTTGGTAGAGGAACGGGTCGCCCAATTTCGCGACCAAACTGAACGGTTTTTGGCCGGTGAGCTGCCAGAAGATCAGTTTTTACCCCTGCGTTTGCAGAATGGCCTTTATATCCAACGTTATGCGCCGATGTTGCGTATTGCTATCCCTTACGGCCTGCTAGCCAGTTACCAATTGCGTAAATTGGCAGAGATTACTCGCAAATATGATAGAGGCTATGGGCACTTTACGACCCGTACCAATATTCAGTTGAATTGGCCAAAGCTAGAGGAAGTTCCAGACATATTGGCAGAACTGGCATCGGTACAGATGCACGCCATTCAAACGTCGGGCAACTGTATTCGTAATACCACAACTGATCCTTACGCTGGTATTCATCAAGAAGAGATTGCAGATCCACGTCCCTATTGTGAAATTATTCGTCAATGGTCAACTTTTCATCCTGAGTTTGCCTTTTTGCCGCGTAAATTTAAGATTGCTGTTATTGGTACAGCCAATGACCGCGCGGCGACGCAAGTGCATGATGTGGGACTACATTTAAAAACCAATGAGGCAGGCGAGATTGGTTTTGAAGTATTGGTTGGCGGTGGTCTTGGTCGTACACCAGTGATTGGTAAAGTGATTAACGAATTCTTACCGCGTCAGCATCTGCTCAGTTATCTAGATGCTATTTTGCGTGTTTATAACCTGCATGGTCGCCGCGATAATAAATTTAAAGCCCGTATTAAAATATTGGTGGAGAGCATGGGCGGTCCTGCCTTTGCCAAATTGGTCGATGCAGAGTGGGAAGCGCATACCAGAGATGGCGCGCTGACCTTAACAGACGAGAATTTTGCCACTGCCAGCAGTTTTTTTAGCGAGCCTGATTATGTTGCCTTCGACGCTCTGCAAGCACAGTCTGATTTGCAGCAGCAACTCAATGCCGATAAAGACTTTGCCAATTGGTACAATCAAAATACGGTCGCGCATAAAGTGTCGGGCTACCGTGCCGTTGTTATTTCGTTAAAAGCAGGGTTGGTCGACGGAAGCTATGTGCCTTCGGGCGATGTCAACGAGCAGCAAATGGATGCCCTCGCTGACTTATCAGATAAATATAGCTTTGGGGAGTTACGCGGTACTTATCAGCAAAATTTGGTGTTTGCTGACGTGCAAACCGATCATCTGTATGAGCTATGGCAACAGCTGACTGAGCTTAATTTAGCGCGTGCCAATATAAACACCTTAACAGACATGATTGTCTGCCCAGGTTGGGATTATTGCTCGCTTGCCAATGCCACGACTTACAATATCGCTGAGCAAATCGAGAAACAGTTTGATGATCTCGACTACCTTTATGACTTGGGTGAGATTCGTCTAAACATGTCCGGCTGTATGAACGCTTGTGCGCACCATCATACGGGTGATATCGGTATCCTTGGTGTCGACAAAAAAGGCGAACACTGGTATCAAATCAGTTTGGGTGGTAACTCAAGCAGTGATGCCAAAATCGGCAAGATATTGGGCAAAGCAGTGCCAGCTGATGATGTCGCTACTACCCTACAAAAGATTTTGGACGTTTATTTAGAGCTGCGTGCTAGTAATGACAATGACGTAGAACTCTTTACTGATTTGGTCGATCGCGTTGGTATCGCACCATTTAAGGAGAAGGTCTATGGGTAATCATCATGTACTAAATAGTGATGGTGTCGATATCAGTCAGACTGATACTTGGCATGCGCTTACCACCAATGAGATACCAGATGGTATCGCTCTCACAGAGATATCGCTGCTCGAGACCTTACAAAAGCAAGAGAAGCTCGACGTTGTCCTACCACTTGCAGACTTGCTGGATGCTAAAGGCACGCTCGCTGGTGGACTATTGCAGCAAGTATATGAGCTGTTGGGCGAGCATACTAGCCGTCTTGGTGTTTGGATTACCTCAGACACTGATACTGATGCGCTGGCAGGATTGACAGACTTTTTGTTAAAGCAAGATTTGATTGTGATTCATGTGCCAGCCTTTACTGATGGGCGTGGTTTTAGTTTCGCGCAAACATTGCGTCAGCTCGGTTTTCAAGGCGAGATTCGTATGGCAGGCAAGTTTGGCCGTGACCAAATTGCGTATCTACTACGTGCGGGTGCCGACACTTTTGTACTTAGCGAGCACGATATGCAGTCTATCTCTGATATCAGTCAAGCGTTCAATGCGCTTGCCAGCAGTTATGATGGTCGCAACGCTGCCGACTTGCCGATGTTTTCGGGCGCTTAATATTGCTATTCAGTAGCCATTATTTACTTTTAAATATTTTGTTTATTTAACCATTTTTTATATTAACAACAATTAAGGAACGCATTATGAGCCAATTACACCCAAATCTAGACCTTGACCAAGCCAACCAAGCGCTACAAGGTAAATCACCAGAAGAAATCGTAGCATGGGCATTGCAGCAAGCTAAAAACCCAATTATCACGACGAACTTCCGTCCTTATGAATCTGCTATTTTGCATTTGGTCGCCAAGCAACGTCCTGATATTACCGTATTATGGGTAGATTCTGGCTATAACACCGATGCCACTTATCGTTTTGCTAATAAAGTCATTAAAGACTTAGGTCTAAATGTCATTACGTATATCCCTAAACAAACGGCTGCCCATCGTGACGCCACTATGAATGGTATTCCGGGGATTGATAACCCACAGCATGACGAATTCACGGAACAAGTGAAGCTTGAGCCGTTCCGCCGCGCACTAGATGAGCTAAAGCCTGACGTTTGGTTCAATGCCATTCGTAAAGATCAAACCGAATTCCGTCAAGGCCTTGATGTGTTAAGTCTATCAAAAGATGGCGTGCTAAAAGTAGCACCGTTGTTTGAAAAAGCAGATGCAGACTTGGATGTTTATTTAGACGAGCACAAACTACCTAACGAGCATGACTACTTTGATCCAACGAAAGTAGAAGAGAGCCGTGAGTGTGGCTTGCATACTCAGCTGTAATATCGACTGATTTTAGTTAAGCAAAAGCCCTCTCATAAACGAGAGGGCTTTTTACATTATGTATGGCTATTCCCTTTTCAATCAAAAACCACCTTTAACATGTCAAAAACGAATATACTAATGCCAATACACTAAGTGAGACGTCGCACGCGATACCTCATAATAGGGGTATATTTTACATTGAATAAATTGCTGGTGATGCTATGAACACCTTTCCGCTATTTTTTAAATTAGAAGACCGCAAAGTGCTGATCGTCGGTGGCGGCGATGTGGCGCTACGTAAGGCTGACTTGCTCAGCCGTGCTGGGGCTTGTATCACGGTACTGGCACCAACCATTATGGCTGAGATACAAGCATTGCTATCTGATAGCAAGCACCAACTCATCTATGAAAACTATCATAAAACCTATATGACAGGCGCGCGTGTCATTATCGCGGCGACGGATGATGAAACGCTCAATCATCAAATTCATGCCGATGCTACCGAGATTAATATTCCCGTAAACGTGGTCGATACCCCGCCTTTGTGTGATTTTATTTTCCCTGCCATCGTCGACCGTAATCCCATTGTGATAGGTATTTCTTCAAATGGTAAAGCGCCCGTGCTGGCACGTCTGTTGCGTGCACGTCTTGAGACCTTAATACCTCAAGGCTACGGCAAACTTGCCAAGCTGGCAGGCGATTTTCGTACTGAGGTAAAAAGCAAAATCCCAACCTTGACAGGTCGTCGGCAGTTTTGGGAGCGTGCTTTTGAAGGTCAAGTCAGTGAGCTGATGTTTGCGGGTAATGAAACCCAAGCGGCCGCCCAACTAAAAGCCGACTTGGACGAGACGGCTGCCAAAATTGATAGAACCAGCAATGCAGACACTCAAATTCCACAAACAGCGATATCGGTGACGGATTCAAAAGATCAGCCACAACAACATCCTGAACATTCAGCTGCAACGCCTGAGCAAACGCCTATCGGTGAAGTCTATATCGTTGGTGCAGGTCCGGGTGATCCAGAGCTGCTTACCTTTAAAGCGCTACGTTTAATGCAGCAAGCCGATATTGTCTATTATGATGCGCTGGTATCACCGCAAGTATTGGATCTATGTCGCCGTGATGCTGATAAAGTATTTGTCGGTAAAAAACGTAGCAACCACGCCGTCGCTCAGCTTGGTATCAATGAGCTGTTGGTCAATAGTGCGAAAGAAGGTCGCCGTGTGGTACGGCTAAAAGGTGGTGATCCCTTTATCTTTGGACGTGGTGGTGAAGAGATTGAAAGCCTGCGTGCCCATGGCGTCCCGTATCAAGTCGTCCCCGGTATTACCGCTGCCAATGCTGCCGCAAGTTACGCTGGTATTCCGCTCACCCACCGTGATCACTCGCAATCTGTGCGCTTTGTCACTGGATTTTTAAAGGCTGGCGCGCCCAATAGCAACTTTAAGAGCTTTTTAAATACGGACGAAACCGTGGTGTTTTATATGGGTTTGCATTCGCTGCCACGTTTGACTGAAGGCTTGATTGAGGCAGGACGCAATGCTGATACGCCAATCGCTATCATATCCAACGCCAGTATGCCAAACCAGCAGGTATTGACAGGGACGCTAGCAACCATTGTCGCCCAACAAGAACAAGCGCAACTGCCAACGCCAGCATTACTGATCATGGGTGATGTGGTCGCGCTACATCATGATTTGGCTTGGTATAATTTACAGAATCAGCAGCACAATCAAAACGTTAGTGACACCGCAAATAATTGGTTGCGTGGCGGTACAGCTGCGACACCTAAAGAAACAAGCTTGCAGCAGCAAGCACATGCCCTATCAATGGTGGCCAATCTAGCAACGCAGCAAGAAGATGGACTCGAGAAACTGGTTATTGATTAGCGACTCTCCTCAACTAAATCGAAAACTTAATCGATAGCTACCTAAAGGGGCTAACCAAAATAAAACCCTATCAATGATATTTGGTAGGGTTTTATTTTGGCAGCAGAGCAAACAGCAATAATTCTTGCTAGAATGAAGGCTGTCTCTTATTCATTATTAAGCTCAACTATGTCCACACTTGCCGATACCAAATCTATGCCTATTAAACCTCTCACTATACTTCATACCTCTGATTGGCATTTGGGACGACGGCTTTATGGTCGCATGCGTTATGAGGAGTTTGAGGCATTTTTAAGTTGGCTTGAAGAGACGATTAGCGCGCAAAAAGTCGATGTATTAATCGTTGCTGGTGATATTTTTGACACCATGACGCCAAGTAATAGAGCCCAAGCATTGTATTTTGAGTTTTTGGGTAGAGTGTCAAAATCCTGCTGTCAGCACGTAGTGATAGTCGCGGGCAATCACGACTCCCCTACTTTTCTAGATGCACCCAGTCAAGTGCTTAAGTTTTTAAACGTTCATGTGATTGGTACGGCCTGTGACGACTTAACCGACGAAGTATTGGTTTTAGGTGATGCAGATGGTATACCTCATTGTATTGTCGCCGCTGTCCCTTATTTGCGCGACCGCGATGTGCGTAGCAGCAGTGCTGGCGAGTCAGCTAAAACCAAAGATGCCAATGTCATCGCTGGTATTTGCGCGCACTATGATGGTGTTGCAGAGATTGCCACAGCCAAACAAGCTGAACTAGCTAAGTCGCATAAGCGGCACATCCCTATTATTGCGACAGGTCACTTATTCGCTCTTGATAGTAAAACAACGGAGGATGATGGTGTTCGCGATCTTTATGTGGGCAATCTAGGTCAAATATCAGCAAGTATGTTTGATGACTGTTTTGATTATGTCGCACTTGGTCATTTGCACGTACCACAAAGGGTTGGTAGCTGTGATCATATACGCTATTCAGGATCGCCTATTGCAATGGGCTTTGGCGAAGCTCGCCAGCAAAAGCAAGTATTACTGGCGCAGTTTGGTGCAGCGATAAATAGGTTTAATAATGAAGTGGTTAAACCTGAAGTTATTACTGATACTTCTGTTCACATTGAGAAAGCAGCCAGTCATTCAATGAATAATACGCAGTTTATGTATGACCTGTTTGCCTTTGATGAGTCAGTAAACGACGACACTACTAACAAAGGTGACGATAGCGATGAGAATAAAAATTCTGCTAGCTTTGGTGGACATGCTGATGCACAA
Organism: Psychrobacter glaciei; assembly: GCF_014652895.1. Lineage (GTDB taxonomy): Bacteria > Pseudomonadota > Gammaproteobacteria > Pseudomonadales > Moraxellaceae > Psychrobacter > Psychrobacter glaciei. Next base: position 938,467 of record NZ_BMZR01000001.1, on the reverse strand, counting down.
GAACCGCTCTTTGAGAAAGGTTTGAGTGCGACGGTCATACCTACTACTAGGCTGCTTCATCATGACGATTCACGCAGTTTACAAGTTATTTCCCTTGCAATCCCTTGTTTTCAAAAATTGGCTCAGGTGAGTGGCGACTGGGAGCAGATAGATACTGAGCTTACGACACTTATGCAAAATGCAAAAAGTGTCTGGCTTGAGGTCATTTATACCGGCAACGCGATGATGACCGACTTACGTGAAAGAGTTAATGACCTTGTTACTGAGAGCAACGCTAACAACAATGGCATAAATAACATAGAGGTATTAAAAATCCGTAATATGCAAATTAAAGACAAAGTGATGATGCAAAATGCGTACAGTCAAGAAGCACTGCAAGACTTGAGTAATGCTGAAGTCTTTGAGCGCTGCTTGAATTCCCATGATATCGTTGACGAGCAAAAGCCTGCTCTACGTAATGCCTATCAAGAAATTGTACAAATGATCGTACAAGAAGATCTAAATGCTGAATAGCATCGATCGTCTATTTACTACCTTGTTCATGTCTAACCCCATTTATTTTAACTTTATCTATCCCGTAATAGAGTAACCAACTATCATGCGCATTTTAGAGCTACGCCTACAAAACCTCAATTCACTCAAAGGTGAATGGCACATTGATTTTACTGACTCTGCCTATCTTAACGATGGTATTTTTGCGATTACAGGGCAAACGGGTGCTGGCAAGACCACAATATTGGATGCTATTTGTTTGGCGCTATATGCCCAAACACCGCGTATTGAGACGATAAGTAAGAGTAGTAATGAGGTCATGACTCGCCAAACTGCCGAGTGTTTTGCAGAGGTTGTCATTGAAATTAATAAAACCCGTTACCGCTGCCGTTGGGGGCAACGCCGAGCGCGTAATAAAGCAGATGGCAATTTGCAAGATGCTACCCATGAAATCGCTAATGCCGATACTGACGAAATCTTGGATAGTGCCCTTAAAAAGACCAAGGCGCGCATCCAAACAATCACTGGTATGGATTTTGAGCAATTTACCCGTTCGATAATGTTAGCTCAAGGCGGTTTTGCTGCCTTTTTAAAAGCGAAGCCTGATGACCGGGCTGATATTTTAGAAAAGATTACCGGCACGGATATTTATGCCACCATTTCTATAAGAACGTTCCAAAAGATGCGTGATGAAAAGGCTGAATTGACTAAATTGCAAGCCAAACTTAGTGGCCTACAACTATTAACCCCTAGTGAAAACAATGAGTTTCAGACGCAGCTTGCCAGCTATCGCCGTCAACAGCATGATTATAAAACCACGATGGAGACACTCACTCAGCAAATTAATTGGCTCATAGATATCGAGCGCTTGCATCAGACTTTAACCCAGCAGCAGACAAAACTGATAGATGCTCAAAACCATAAAGCACAATTCGTTCCTGAAGCTAAGAAGCTTCACGCGGCGCTGCGGGCATTAGAGATTGAGGCAGAATTTAGCAAACTGTACGCGAAGCGAGAGCAGTTTAAAAGTTTGCAGCAGCAGAAGCTCGTGCTTGATAGTAAGATTCCCCAGCAGCAAGCTCAATTAACAGAAGCTAATGCTAAAGTCAGCAGCACCCAAATTGCTGAGCAGCAAGTAATTGCCAAATGGGAACGCGAACGCCCGATTATTATTGAAGTCCGTAAACTAGATCAACATATTAATAGCGTGCGACAATCATTAACAGATAAAAAACAGCAGCGTGATGGTTTAGCTGAGCGTTTGAGCCAACGACAAAAAGAACTTAACACCAAGCAAACAGTATTAACTCAGTTGCATGAGCAACAGAATAAGCAGCAAGATTATTTATCAAACCATGCGCAAGATGGCATATTAGCTAATAATGATTATGGGCTGGCAGGCTTTGGTCGCGATGCTAATACTCTAAAAACATTGTTAAATAAAAATGCGCTACGCTTAAGTGAGCATAAAGATAATCACACGAAATTAGCTGAACTCACGCAAACGCTTGATAACCTAGTTATCAGAATTAACGACAGCACCGTTACCACGAGCCAAACACAAAAGACACTTACTGAGCTTGAACACAAGCGCCAAGAGTTGCTAGCAGGAAAAACAGCCCATCAGTTACACCAACAAATCAACCAATTTAGCATGCAACAACAGCTCTTAGATAACATCAACCGCTTTTATCAGCAGGCATTAGCTTTGGACGCCGATATAACACAGTGTAATGCCGAAGTTGCACCATTAACGTCTAATATCGAACGGCATAGCCAAGAATATGAGCGTCTACAGACAGAGATAAAACGCTTACAACAGCATAAAAGTAGCCAGCACGCACACTTAGAAACCTTACAAACACTGGCACAGCTGCAAGATTACTTTTTAGCATTGCAAGATGGCATCCCATGCGCATTATGTGGCTCGACCGAACACCCTTATCATGACAGCCCGCCAGCAGAGTTTGCTAATATTATGAAAGCGGCGGCAGCTGGACAAGATATTTCTAAACATGAGCAAATCCAATGCATACGCATTGCCATAGAGGATTTGGATAAAAGTATTGGACAACACGATAATATATTACAAGATACACGTGAACAGCAGTTTCGAAGCCAAAGTGAGTTACAAGCATTGCATCAGCAAATTAAAAATCTGCACGAACAGCAAGCTAGTGCGCAAGCCCAAGCACAGGACGCTATCAAAAAATTAAAAATAACGATAGATAGTAGCGAGACTCAAAGCAATACATTAAAAACTTTTAAACAATTAGCAGCATCAAAATTGACACTAGCAACGCGTCTTAACGATTTACAAGAAGACAAAAACTACTTAGCAGTCATGATAGCTGATATCAATGACCGTTTAGGTCAATATGAGCACTTAGGAAGTGAAATTGATGCTCAGAAACTGCGCTTAAAGCAAATAGACGATGAGCAGATAACACTCAAACAAGCGCAAATCACGATACAATCTCAGCAATCTATCCTCCAGCAGCGCTTAGACAGTCAACGGCAAGATTCAGCATCGACGTTTGCGGAGATAGAAGTGCTACAACAGCAGATGACTACCCTATTACAGCCAATTAATTTTACATTGCCCATATCGCTAGTGGACAGTGTGACCAAGCAATATTTATTAGAGGTTGTCACTGTTGACGCCTGTATGTCTGAGCTGACCGCATTATATCGTCTACTACAAGATAAGCTGAAGGCATGGACGCAAGCACAAGATGGTGTCAATCATGCTCTACAGCAGATGGTAGTATTAACAACAGAGTACGATGCTTTAAGCCGTCAAGAAGTAGAAATAATCGAGCAGTGTACTGAGCTTGATCATACGATAGTAACGGAGCAACAGAGCTTTGATGCATTGACTCATGCTCGTCAAGAGCTATCTTCTGCACCTGATATTGATGCTATAGAGCAACAGCTGCAAGATACTCTTAAACAAGCAACGGCCAGCTTAGCTAATGCGCGCCAGCAATCTGAGACTGCGCATCAGCAATTAAAACACACTAAAAACTCTTGTGATGAGGTTGCTAATGCTATTAAAGAGAGCTTATTGCAACAGCAACAGCTTGATAAGCAGTTCGCACAGCTGCTAATCCAGCAAGATTTCGCTAATGAAGACAGCTTTTTAGCAGCCCAACTGCATAGGTCTGAGCGTGAGCAGTTACAGCAGCAAAATAATACCTTGAACAATAATGTGACACTGCTACAAAACCGTATTGCTGATAATGAACGGGCTTTGCAAGATAAAACACTAAATCATGATGGCAAGCAGGATTTAACTGACTTAACGCTAGAGGCATTACAGACACAGCAGAAAGAGACACAGCAGTACTATGACGATATCGGCATGAAAATAGGCGCAATCCAGCAAATATTGACCAATGACGCAGCCAATCAAAATCAAAATATTGAGCAGCGCCGTGCTATTGAAGCACAGCAACAACGCAGTCAGATTTGGGAGCAGCTTAATCAGCTAATTGGACAGTCCGATGGTAAAAAATACCGCACCTTTGCGCAAGGTTTAACATTTCAGGTGATGATAAGTCATGCTAATCTCCAGTTGGAAAAAATGAGCAACCGCTATCTACTTATCCATGATGAAGATAGTCCTCTCGAACTGAACATCATTGACAACTATCAAGGCGGTGATATTCGCAGTACTAAAAATCTATCCGGCGGTGAAGGCTTTATTATCAGCTTGGCACTCGCACTAGGACTATCACAAATGGCCAGTCACAATATTCGCGTAGATTCGCTGTTTTTGGATGAAGGCTTTGGCACACTTGATGAAGAGTCACTTGATATTGCACTAGACACCTTAACCAGTCTGCAACAAGAAGGTAAATTAATTGGTATCATCTCGCATGTACAGGCATTAAAAGATCGTATTCTTACCCAAATTAAAGTTGAAAAACTTTCAGGAGGATTCAGTCAGATATCTGGTCAAGGTTGTCAGAAGGTGCTAAGTTAACGCCGTTATTAAAAAATATCGTAACGATAAAAGCCATATATAGTCAGTGCAAAGTAATATCGATACATCACGCACTGATGATATCAATTTTTTGTAGCCTCTGCCTGCGCAGGAACAGCAAGCAAGAAAAATTGATATCAGCAGTATCGTCGCATTTTTGGGGTATTTTGACTAGAACATGACAGCCAACGTTTAATGACCATCGTTTATTGAATAATAAAAAACCACCGTTAATGGATAACGGTGGTTTTTTTACGATCATTTATTTTAATAGCAACTGTTTTGCTAGTTACTATTCTAGCTACTTTGTCACTAAGCCGCTCAGCTCACTCATGAGCACAGATAGCGTTGACAGACTGATTTGAATATCATCATTACTATCGAGCTTATGCATCTCTGTCGTTATCAATTCGAGCTGGTTTTGATGACGAGACTTCCATTCACTAAATGCTTGTTTTGCATCTGGTTTTGAGAGAACAGCATCCATCAATAGACGCAAGCTGCGTGATAATTCGTTCGCTAAGGCATGACGAGCACGGCGATCCCAATAGCCTTGTTGCGGTAAGGTCGCGATGTTATCCGTCATCCAATCGAGCTGCAAGACTTGATAGGCTTCAAAGTATAGAGTCGCAATCTCATCGACAGGACGTTCATACTGCTCGGCAAGTAACGCCGCATCTAGCGCATCGACATGGTAAGGCAGCATAGCAAACAAGGTGGCATCACTATCGGACAGATCTTTTTGCATTAGGCTATGAGTGTCTTCTTCTAAGTACTCTGCAAATTGCTGCTCAATGAACCCGCCTGATTTGGTTAATTTCTCAACACTATCCCTAAAGCGGCTAATCATATCAGCGACTTGCAAGTTTTGCCCAAAGGTATTGATGAACCAAACCACACCGCGCTCGAGCGCATCACGTAGACGTAGCTCAAGGTTAAGCAATAATGTCGCATCGACTTTATTGTCTAACGACTCAAGCGTGTTCCAAGCTTTTGATACATTAAAGACATCACGGCTAATCGCATATCCACGGATGATGGTCGCTAGAGATTGGTCTGTTTCTTCATAGAGACGGAACAATGCTTCGATACCCAAACGGTTGACCACACTATTGGTCATATAAGTACTGATAATCTCACGATGCAAGCGATGCTCAGTCATCTCATCAAAGAACCGTGTAGCCAGCTCATCTGGGAAGTACTTGCGCAGCTCATTGATGAAATACGGGTCATCTGGCAAGTCGGATAGCAACAAGTTGTCGTAAACCCACATTTTGCCATACGCCATGACCACTGCAAGCTCAGGAGGGGTCAAACCCGTATCTGCTTTTTGACGCTTGGCAATCTCTTCGTCTGCTGGCAAGTACTCAATAGCACGGTCAAGACGCCCTTCACCTTCTAGCATCTGGATGAAGCGCTGATGATCGCTTAAGTTAGCAGCGGCACGGATATGGCTGAGCTCAATCGCTTGCGGTTGTAGATAGTTCTGGCGCAGCACCAATTCTGCCACATTATCAGTCATACTTTCTAGCAGCTCATTACGCTGTTTTAAAGTCATATCGCCTTGTTCGACTACTTTGCCGAGTAGGATTTTGATATTGACCTCATGATCTGAGCAGTTCACGCCGCCTGAGTTATCGATGGCATCGGTATAAATGCGCCCACCCGTTTGTGCGTATTCGATACGCCCTTGCTGGGTGAAGCCCAGATTACCCCCTTCTCCAATCACCGCACAGCGCAGCTCATTACCATTGATACGCAGCACATCATTAGCACGGTCACCAACATCGGCATGGCTCTCGCTTTCACTTTTGACATAAGTACCGATACCACCATTCCAAATGAGGTCAACCGGTGATTTCATCAAAGCACTGATGAGATCGTTAGGGGCTAAGTTGTCTTCGCTAATATCGAAGAGGTCTTTCATTTCAGCACTGATAGCGATACTTTTATCTTGACGTGAGAATATACCACCACCTTGACTGATTAATGATTTTTCATAATCAGCCCACGATGAGCGTGGCAATTCAAACAAGCGCGCGCGCTCGGCATATGAGACAGCAGTGTCTGGATTAGGGTCAATAAAGATATGCAGATGGTTAAAAGCAGCGACCAGCTTGGTATGGGTTGAGAGCAGCATACCATTACCAAATACATCACCACTCATATCACCGATGCCGACCACAGTGAAGTCATCACGGTTTTGAATGTCCATGCCGCGCATACGGAAGTGACGTTTAACCGACTCCCAACCACCGCGAGCGGTGATACCCATGGCTTTGTGATCATAACCGACCGAGCCGCCCGAGGCAAAGGCATCATCGAGCCAGAAGTTGTATTCGGCAGACAAGGCGTTGGCAATATCAGAGAAACTTGCCGTACCTTTATCGGCTGCAACGACTAAGTACGGATCGTCTTCATCATGACGCACCGTATCGGCTGGCGGGACAATTTTTCCATCCACAATATTATCCGTGACATCGAGCATACCGCGTAAGAACGTCTGATAACAGGCGATACCTTCGGCTTGGAACGCTTCGCGGCCATCTGCCATAGATTTGGTCTTGACGATAAAGCCACCTTTTGAACCGACCGGCACGATAACCGCGTTTTTGACCATTTGCGCTTTGACCAGACCAAGTACTTCGGTACGGAAATCTTCCATACGATCTGACCAACGTAGACCACCACGGGCGACTTTACCACCGCGTAGATGTACGGCTTCAACGCGTGGCGAGTAGACAAATATCTCAAACATCGGCTTAGGTTTAGGCAAGTTTGGAATATCTGCTGCCAAAAACTTAAACGATAGGCGATCTTTACGCACACCTTCACTATCTGTTTGATAAAAGTTGGTACGCACCATTGCATTGATCAAGTCTAAGTACCAACGCAAGATACGGTCTTCATCTAGACTATCAACGTCTATCAATGCCGCTGTAATTTGCTCTTGAATCTGCGTGGTTTTTTCTTGGCGCGCCTCTTCACTATATTTAGGATTCATACGCGCATCGAACAAGCTGCTTAATGCCACACTAATGTCGCTGTTTTTGACCACAGTCTGCTGAATATAAGCACTAGAGAATGGTGCGCGGGCTTGCATCATATAGCGCTGCAAGGCGCGGAGCACGACCACATCATAAGTGTCTAGCTTAGTAATCAATACCAGCTCGTTAAAAGAGTCACTCTCAACACGTCCTGCCCAAATTTGCTTGAGACTCTCTTCAAATTGATTGCGCACCACTTGCATATTGACCGTATCGACATGTTCCAAGGTGAGCTCATACTCTTGCATCCAAATAGGCTTCTCAGGCAAGTCAAACTCATAGGTTTGCGCCGAAATTACCGAGACACCAAAGTTTTCAAGAATGGGCAATACTTTTGACAAGATGACTGGTTGCTCACGACCATAGAGCTTCAGGTGCAACTGATTACTCGCGTCACCTGTTGACTGATACAAGTGCCAAATCATTGGCTGAACGTCGGTTAACCCAGCCAGACGCTTGACATCTTCGACGGCAGTACGAGCATCAAAGCGCTCTTGGTAAGCGGCAGGTATATAGTTTAAAAAACGACGATTGAGTGCATTGGCTTGTTGTTCACCCACATTATCAAGTAGCATTTTTTGATAATGATCACCCCATGACTGCATGAGTGCCGATAGCTTTTCTTCTAGAGCTGCCGTATTCACTTCATTAACTTGACCGGGCACGGTGCGTACATGGACATGCACACGAGCGTGGGCAGATTCATTAAACTCAGTGGTAAAGCCAGATGACGTGCCACCGTAAGCATCTTTCAAGACATTTTGTACTTTAATGCGCAATTCAGTGTTGAATTTATCACGGGGAATATAGACCAAGCAGGAAACAAAACGCTGATAATGGTCGATGCGGCTGAATAGACGTAGGCTCTTTTTGTCTTGTAATTGGCTAATGCCAGAGACAATGGGATATAACTCTTCGACGCTGGCTTGAAATAGGTCATCACGTGGCAAGGTATTGATGACGTGCATCATCTTATGGTGTGCATGACCATCTCGTGGCAGGTACGCCATTGCCATTATTTTATTGGCTTTTTCGCGCAGTAGTGGTATTTGCTGGACGGTCAGCTGATAGGCTTGCGACGTTAGCAAACCGATAAATCGATATTCACCGACCAGTTTACCGTTGTCATCGAACTTATGAATACCCAAAAAGTCCATATATACTGGACGATGCACAGGTGAGACACGGCTTGATTTAGAGAGCATCAATACGCGCGGCTCAGTCAATAGCTGCTTGAGTACTGTTGGCAATTGGCTAAAGCTTTCTGACAGTTTGTCTTCTTCAGCGCCACGTAGCAGACCAAGCCCACTATTACCAATAGCAAATAAATCCAAGTCTGCATTTTTAGCGTTGGTAGCATCGCTGTTGACATCCATCATACTACCGCCTTCTAAGCGGTACTCACGATAGCCTAAAAAGATAAAATGATCGTCTAATATCCAATCCAAAAATGCTTGAATCTCTTTCTGAGAATAGAATACTTCTGGCAGTGGTTTTTTTGACAGTTCAGATTGAATAGAAGTCAGTTTTTCTCTCATTTGCTTCCAATCGCCAACGACCGTATCAAGCGTGTCCACTTTTGCTAATAATAGTTCTTGTAATGCCGCCAATTCTTCGTCGTCTTGATAGGCAATTTCGCAGTGAATCAAAGATAAGTGAGACGTGGCGCTTTCATGCGCGCCTTCAATATGAACGATATTGCCGTCATCATCACGCGCAACACTAATAATGATGTTATACGTGCGATGGACGTCAATACCTTGAGCCTCAAGACTCATCAAGATTGTGTCTACCAAGAACGGCCTGTCGTAAGCCACTATCTGTATTACTGTGTGTGAGCTGTGGAAATGCTGCTCTTCTGCCTTTGGATTTAAAATGGCGAGTTGTGGTTTTTTGCCATCATAAGATTTCAGTAGCGTAAAATGATGGAGTGCCATGCCAGCTAAATCAGTATTACTTATTGCCTCTGCTGTTTCCTGATGCAGCGGCTGGTAATAACTATGAATAAAATGATCAAATAGCGATTTGTCATTTTGTACATAGTTGGTGGCAATATCGCTTATCTGGCTTATGTGCTCTTTTGCGATACTTAGAGAGTTTGGCATGTTTGCTGTCCTTGTTATAAGTTTAGTACTTCAATTTTCTCTATCTATTTTCACTCATTAATCAATATCAATGACTAGCAACGTTTGAATATAATGAATCTTACCGATGTCAGATGGTAGTACTCCATTTGTGAGCTACCTTGTTATTATTGGCATCCTCTCCTGGTTTTTATTGCCTAACTTTTATAAGAGCAAACGGCTTGCTAGATTTGATACCGTTAATATGTTGAAGTGTAACGCACCTACGCTCATAGCTAAAGCGTACAACATCATTTCATGAATCAGCAACATGCCGATAACCTTTGCTCATGAGACAATGAGGCCTTAATTATTGGCGAATACTTGCTGGCAAGTGGATACTCATGGTAATCAAGACACTTTTTTTGTTAGAATATGACCGTATCTCTCAGAGTGTATGACTAACTCATTATTAACTTTAATGCTAAGGGCAAGACGTATGATGAATATTTTGGTGATTGGCTCAGGTGGTCGCGAACACGCGCTAGCATGGCAATGTGCAAAAGACGACAATGTCCAACACGTTTACGTCGTGCCAGGCAATGCTGGTACTGCCCTTGAACCTAAATGCCAAAACGTTGTTTTAGAGCCTGCACACAGTGAGGCAGATGAACACAGTGCTGTCATCGAGTTTTGCCAAAATAACGCCATCGATATGGTCATCGTAGGCCCAGAAGCGCCACTAGTTACAGGTATCGTCGACGCCTGCCGTGCTGCTGGCATCAAGGCTTGGGGGCCGACCGCATATTGTGCGCAATTAGAAGGGTCAAAAACCTTTGCCAAAGAATTCATGGCACAGAACGATATCCCAACGGCGGCTTACCAAGGATTTACAGATGCTGATGCTGCCAAAGCCTATATCGATGAACAAGGCGCGCCTATTGTCATCAAAGCGGATGGTCTAGCTGCCGGTAAAGGCGTCATCGTTGCGGAGACTGTCGAACAAGCACATGATGCAATCGACGATATGCTGGCTGACAATAAGTTTGGCGACGCTGGTAGTCGTGTCGTTATCGAACAGTTTTTACAAGGTGAAGAAGCCAGCTTTATTTGTATGGTTGATGGCAAAAATATCCTGCCGATGGCAACCAGCCAAGATCATAAGCGCGCTTTTGAAGGCGACACTGGGCCTAATACTGGTGGTATGGGTGCCTATTCTCCTGCACCAGTCGTTACTCAAGAGGTTCATGACAAGGTAATGGCACAAGTTATTCAGCCCGTCGTTAACGCTATGAATGCCGCCGGTCATCCTTATACTGGATTTTTATATGCTGGTCTCATGATTGACAAGGCAGGCGATCCGTATGTCATCGAATTTAACTGCCGTTTTGGTGATCCAGAGACACAGCCTATTTTAATGCGCTTGCAGTCTTCAATGGTAGATCTGGTCGCTCAAGGGCTGGCAGGTCAATTACCAAGTGATGCTCAATGGGATGCGCGCCCTGCCCTTGGTATCGTGGTTGCCTCAAAAGGCTATCCTGAAACTTCTTCAAAAGGTGATGTGATTGCTGGCTTGCCAGAGTTGGATGCCAATAGTGATAGTGCGGTTAAAGTCTTTCACGCAGGCACGGCTTTTTCACATGATAGCAATGCTGATACGGCAAATACGGGTAATAACAAAGAAGTTATTACTAATGGCGGACGAGTATTATGCGTGACGGCATTAGCAGATACTATCTCAGAAGCTCAACAAGCCGCATTGGCAGTAACAGGTGCAATCAGCTTTGATGGGGCGCAGTATCGCCGCGATATCGGTCATCATGCGATTACCCGCGAAAAAGCAAAGGCATAGTCCATTATTGACAAGGTTTCTGACGATGTTTGGCAAAATTGAGCCGTTTTAAGACTACTAAAATATATCAATGTGCTAATTAATGACACGCCCTAGTACTATGCTAGGTCGTGTTTTTTGCTGTATCTTTAAATCGATACAGACTTTTTACTTTATGAAGTCGTTTGTAGCAACAACATTGGCTAACGTGTGTAAACGTTCGAATCTTACTTTAGCTTACAAAGTAACTGCCAGTAGTCAACTAAGGCTTATAAACCGCCTTCTCTTTATATGATACAATTTTGTACCCGTTTGTACCTGCGCGTCGCATCTCTCTTGTATTGTAGGTTTTGAACCCGCAAATCAATACCAACTGGATGAATGATTATATTTATGGCAAATGATACGTCTAAACCTTCTAATAATAAGCAGTCAATTGACAACTTAAAAACCTCAGGGTTTGAGCGTCGTATGTCGATTGCCAAAACCTCTTTAAATATTGGTCGTCGTTGGGCAGGCAATAGCGTGTCTGGTATGTTTTTGAATAAAGAAGCGCGCACGGCACGTAACCAAGCTTTTATGGAAGCGCAGGCAAATTATGTGGCAGAAGAACTGGGCAAACTGAAAGGCTCAGTAGTAAAAATCGGTCAAATGTTGGCCATTTATGGTGAGCATGTATTGCCGCCTGAAATAACACGTGCCTTACAAACGCTTAATGATGATACGGCTACCCTGTCATGGCCAACCATCGAGCATACCTTGCGTCAACTACTGGGTGACAAACTCAGTGAGCTTGATGTAGATACTATCCCGATTGGTACAGCTTCTCTTGCCCAAGTCCATCGAGCCACGGTGTTAGCGACTGGTGAGCAAGTGGTGTTGAAAATTCAATATCCAGGGGTGGCAGACGCCATCAACTCTGATCTTGCCTTATTTAAGCGTTTGCTAAAAGTCAGCAACATTGTCCCGCAAACGCGCTCGCTCGATGCATGGTTTGAAGAGATACGCGACCTACTCCATCACGAAGTTGATTATGAGGCAGAGGCTGCAACCACTGAGCGTTTTTATGAGCGCTTAATAGATGATCCACGTTATGCTGTGCCCAAAATAAATCGCACTTATTCGAGCAAACGTCTGTTATGTATGTCTTATGAGCCTGGCATTAGCGTTGTTTCTGAAGCGCTACAGCTTTTGCCTCATGAGCGCCGCAATGCCATTGGTCAAGCAGCCATAGAAATTATGATGCAAGAGATTTTTGTTTGGGGCGAGATGCAAACGGACCCAAACTTTGGTAACTACCTCGTCCGTGTCAGCGATAATGAAAACGATATTGATAAGTTAGTATTATTAGATTTTGGGGCTATTCGCCAGTTTGATAATACTCTATTGACGATTGCTCATGGTTTACTAAAAGCTGGTTATCGTCATGATCATCAGGCGATGATCCAAGCCATGACTGGCTATGACTTTTTTGACACGATGAGTGAAAAAGTTCGTTCTGATATTGCCTCGTTATTTTTATTGGCAACTGAGCCTTTTAGTGATCCCGCGATGAATAGTGACATTCCTACTGAGTGTTTGGATGAACAAAATCGCTATATCTGGGCAAACAGCAAGCTGCATTCACGCCTCTCATCTGCTGCGACACGGGCGATGCAGTCTTTTGAATTTAATCTGCCGCCAAAAGAATTTATGTTTATTAGTCGTAAGTTTATTGGTGCTTATACTCTTTTAACAGTTTTAGACGCTTATACGGACTCTAATAAATTAGTGAAGCCTTATTTATAGTATAAAAATATGCGATTTTTGGACTGCCCTTTAGTGGCAGTCTTTTTTATGTAATCATTTTAATTGCTTAGGCTATCTAATATATAATAGAATTTGCCATCATGAATTATTTTTAATGGTTGCGTTATTTGCTTAGGCTATATTTTGTCTTTCACATTACTAGCATGCCAATCATCAAACCTCGTTTTATAGCCCTCTGGCTTACGCATCGTCAGCTCCCAACATGTCTCTCCGCGTGCTAGGTACTTTACCTCAAAGTGCGTACGCTCACTGTCTATTGGCACGTGGTGGCGAATATTTGGCAAACACCATACCGCAGAGGCTTGTTGCGCTGCATTATCCATATACGCTTCTATATTAGTCGCTAGCACCACTTCTCCGCCTACTTTTAGACGCGATAATAAGAACTCAAAAAATGGCATATTCAACCATTGTTGATTAGGATTGTGCTGTTCAGGGTTGGGGTATAGTATAAAAATTTTGGCAATACTACGGGGTGCGATCGCATGTACGATCCACGCGATGGCATCAGCATGAATAGCATTTAAGTTATCTACATTTTGCTGTGTGGCAAGTTTAGCAAAGGCTTCAAACTTATTACGAGTACGTTCAATGGCTATCAGCTGCTTGCCAGGATTCTGTGTAGCAAAACTGAGCGCGTGCTTACCCTTCCCTGCACCAATCTCTAGCAGTAAAGGGACATTATCTTCAATTTCGTTGATTATTGTTGGAACAATAAAGTCACGCGGTGCTGACAGTTTATGTGGTTGAAAAGCGCGGGTTTTCTGATGGGAAAGCGTTGGTTGTTGCATCATGATAAGATATAGCCCTGTGAACGATAACCTTTATCAAGGTATCAATTTGATTGTTAAACTATTGGCTTTGCTTAGATTGATTTGGTTTGATTTGGTTTGACATAGATAGACGGGTATTTGCCTTTTGTCATTCTTTAGCCCCATGCTATTATACCGATTCTCTTTCACTGATTGTACTTTTCCTAATAACCATGAGGATGGCCTCACTTATTATGACTGACTCTACTTCAAACACCTCCCCCAAGACCTATCCTTGTCCACGCTGCGGTACCCAGACGGCATGGCAAGACAATAAATATAAACCATTCTGCAGCAGTCGCTGCAAAATTATCGACTTAGGTGCTTGGGCAAACGAAGACTACACGTTACCTGCAGAGACCACACCTTTCTCTGACGAGCTATAACCTACACTTTTATTCAATTATTATACCAAGGATGTTTTACATGTCTGCTACTTACCTGATGCCCACTTATAATCGTCAACCAATCAGCTTTACACGCGGTTCAGGCAGTTGGCTCTATACCAAAGACGATACGCCATACTTAGATGCCTTAACTGGTATCGCGGTGTGCGGCTTAGGACATTGCCATCCACAAGTGACTGATGCTATTCAGCAGCAAGCAGGTACCTTAGTTCATACGAGCAACCTATTCGGTATCGATTGGCAAGAGCGCGCTGGCGAAGTGCTATGTACAGCAGCTCAAATGGACAGCGTGTTTTTTGCTAATAGTGGCGCTGAAGCAAACGAAGCGGCGTTAAAAATGGCGCGTTTATATGCATACAAGCAAGGTTTTAAACGTCCAAAGGTCATTGTAATGGAGCAGTCGTTCCATGGCCGTACCTTACTGTCCTTATCAGCAACTGCCAACCCAAAAGCACGCGAAGGTTTTTATACCTTGGACGATGACTTTATCCGTGTGCCCTTTGGCGATATTGCAGCGGTTAAGCAAGCCGCGCAAGCTCATGATGACATTTGCGCCATCTTTGTAGAGCCTATCCAAGGCGAGGGTGGACTCAATACTGCCCCCAATGGCTTTACTTATTTAGAAGAGCTGCAAGCAGAATGTGATGCTCATAATTGGCTATTTATGTTGGATGAAGTGCAAACCGGTAATGGTCGCACCGGTAAATATTTTGCTTATCAACATAGCAACGCTCGTCCTGATGTTTTAACGACAGCCAAAGGTCTAGGTAACGGTTTTCCAGTCGGCGCTTGTATGGTACGCGGTCGCGCTAACGGCTTGTTCGGTGCTGGTAGCCATGGCTCTACTTATGGTGGCACACCATTGGCCAGCCGCGTGGTCCATAGCGTCTACGAGGTATTAGCGAACAGTAATATCATGGAAAACGCAGTGACGGAAGGCTTATTCATCAGAGAAAGTATAGTCGATACATTGGGACAATATGGCGTTAGCAGTCGCGGCGCTGGTATGATGATTGGTATCGCGCTACCTGAAGAGTTGGATTGTAGCAAGCTGGTGGATCGTGCCCGTGACGAGCAAAATCTGATTATCAATGTAACTGGTGGCCATGTGGTACGCTTACTGCCACCGCTTAACATCAGCCGTGACGAAAGCACACAAGTGGCTGATCGTTTGATTGATTTATTAAAGCCGTTGTTTTAGCCCAAAGGTTTAGAGAAACAAACCCTATTTACAGTTAAAAAGAAACCTATAGATAATTGCTATCTATAGGCTTCTTTTTCTTACTACTGATCAAGCTTTATATGTATATAAATAGATTAAAAGTTAATTCGCATGGAAGTATTTTTTCAGCACTTCTAGACAACGCGTGATTTTAGCCGGCTGCTGATCGCGATTTAAAGTAACCGCATATAGCACAAAGCTCGGCAGCTGATAACCAGTCAATACTTCGACCAATTCACCACTTTCAAGCTCTTTTCTAATGTCCATTTCCATCATTCTAACCAAACCGTGGCCTTCTTTTGCCAAAGTTGTGGCCATAAACACATTATTGGTATAAATCCGTGAATTCAGTTTTATGCGCGATTTTTTGCCAGTTTCGGTCTGAATCATATCAATCTGATTGGCATCTTTCATGATTTCAATACAAATCAGCTGATGTTCGGCCAAATCTTTAGGGGTTTTAAGTTTTACATGTTGGCGTAGATATTGTGGTGAGGCGACAAGCATCTGGCGCACATCCGTTAAAGGATGGCTACTCAAACTAGAATCATTGATCGTTGGACTCATACGAATCGCGATATCGATACGCTCATCAATCATATCGATATAATGATTGTCTGCTAAATAAGTAACACTCAGGTCATCATGTGCCGCCATCCAAGTAGATAAGGCCGGCAAAATATGATTGACTCCAAGCTCAGGTGTTGTAGCCACACGCAAGCTACCTGCGAGCTCATCACGTAACTGATTGACTTTAATTCTACCTTGCTCAGCCGCACTGACCACGTCTTTTGCCGCTTCGTAAAAACTCTCACCCGCTTCCGTTAAACTGAGCTTACGAGTAGAGCGATGCAATAGTACGACACCTAAGTCGTTTTCTAACGAGCGGATTTGCTGACTGACTGCACTGGTAGTAATACCAAGCTCACGAGCTGAGCCACTAAACGAGCCATGTCCAACCACACTGGCGAACACAGCCATACCGCGTAAATTATCCAACATATTCTCACCTAAGCTGCGTTTTAATTTTTAGTATAACTTAACCATTATAAAGGATTTTAGTTTACCTTACAGCGATTAAATATACTGCTGTTGTTTGAATTAAGTTTATTTCATAAGTAATAAAAGCAAAAATATCAAGGCGATAGTATAACATCGACTTGATATTTTTTATGATATATTGTATCTATTAACTACATAAACTATTAAATAATATTAATAATCGTTTTTCTGACTGTTTAATATAACTGAACTTTGCCCATTTTTCCTTCGCCGCGCTCGGTCAGATATTTCATCACCGGTGTATTCATCAATTTTGATTCTGCTACCGTCTTTGCTTGTACCAAACGCTTTTGTTGACGACGCTCAGGTGTTTTGTCATCCGCTTGCATGACGCTACCATCAATTTGCAGACCAATATCTGCCTGCGTGAACTGCTGTTGCAGTTTTTCTGCCAGTTGCTGAAAAGTCACCTGCAAGTGCTTACTGTCAACGCTAGTAACAAAGATCGATTTGCCATTACATAGACCCATCATCATACCTTGACGAGCAAGTGCCAATTCGTCTTGTGCCAACATCTTGGCTTCACGAGCAGTTTGTAGCCAATAATCCCATTTCTCTGGTGTCCACTCGCCTATCAATTCTTGCGGTGCGCAGCGCAACAACGTGCGTGGATCATCAGATTCAGATAGTAATTGAGAATCATTTGCGTCAGGCTCAACAACGGGTTCAGGCTCAACAACGGGTTCAGGCTCAACAACGGGTTCAGGCTCAACAACGGGTTCAGGCTCAACAACGGGTTCAGGCTCAACAACGGGTTCAGGCTCAACAACGGGTTCAGGCTCATGAGCTGGATTAATACTTAACGCATTCTCATCAAAACTAGCGTTTGGCTGCTCAATACTGGCTTGCTCTTGATAGTCGATATTATAAGGCTGTAACGGCGGTATCGAAGTTGAATGGGTAATAGCTGCCTGCGTAGAAGTTGTATTTTCTATAGCTGGTACTTCAGATGATACAGAGCCATCATAAATAGGGCTTAGTACTTCATCGACTGGCAACGGACGAAAGGCTAACAAACGTAAAATGCACATCTCAAGCGCTTGCATCGGGGTACTGGCAAGCTTAACCCCTTCACGCGCTTGCACGACAATTTCATAATACAGTTGCAGGACGTCTGGGCTCATATGCTGCGCAAGCGTATTAATGTCTTGAGCTTGCGCCTCATTCACATTGAGAGCCACTTCAGGAAGCAGCTGGGTCAACGCCAATTGATGTAATAGCTCAGCCAGCCCATCAAACATACTCGTCGCATCAACCATTTGCGCGCGCATTTGCTCAATATGTGCAGCAACAGCAGACTTATCGTGATTATAGATATCGGTAATTAAACTGACCAAATCAGCCGCATCAATGAGACCAAGCATGGCATTTACAGTGACATCATCCAGCGCACCTTGACCGAAAGCAATGGCTTGATCGGTCAAGGATAAAGCATCACGTACCGAGCCTTTTGCCGCACTGGCCAATTGCCAAAGTGCCGGCTGAGTATAACCTACCTGCTCTTGGGTAAGGACATTTGCCAGATGCTCACTCAGCAACGTTTGCGGCAACGGACGCAGCACAAACTGTAAACAGCGCGAGATAATAGTAATCGGCAATTTTTGTGGATCGGTCGTCGCTAGCAAAAACTTTACATGTTCAGGCGGCTCTTCTAAAGTCTTGAGTAAGGCATTAAAACTGTGCGTAGACAGCATATGTACTTCATCAATTAGATAGACCTTGTAACGTCCTTGGCTTGGCGCATAAGGCACGTTATCTAACAGCTCGCGAGTGTCCTCCACTTTGGTACGAGAGGCCGCATCAATTTCAATCAGATCAATAAAACGACCTTGATCGATGGCGACGCAATTATCACACACACCGCAAGGCGTACTAGTCACCCCAGTATCACAATTCAGACATTTAGATAAAATACGCGCAATCGTCGTCTTGCCCACACCGCGCGTACCTGTAAAGAGGTAAGCATGATGCAGACGATTGTAATCGATGGCATTTATCAATGCTTGCGAGACGTGCGTCTGCCCAATCAATTCATGAAAGTTCTTGGGACGGTATTTGCGAGCTAAAACTTGATATTGCTGCGTCATAATAACTGCCAATATAGTAACTGCCAATGTGAAAAGTACAAATGTAGGTGAAGCATCAGATCAGCGATCTACAATATGATGAGTCTATGACTGCGATCTTAGCTCAGCCAATTGCTCGTATAAGCGCTGTGTGTTTGCGTCGATAGCCGAGCCATTTTGATGAAACACGTCAACATGCACCTCAGTATTGACGCTGTCTTCACAAGGTCTAACCTCTACGCCAATTAAGAACAAATGGTCCATCACCGGCTGCTGCATCTGTGAATTAAGCTCGAACAATAAATCCTGATGCGAGGCGCGAACCTTGTCTGCACTTAATGTGCTATTTTCATCTTGTGCATAAAACACCATCAAATAATGGCGACCAAATACATGATAAGAATGCTCATGACAAACATAACCATTCCAGTTTGAATCTTTATCAATCGTTCTATGCGCCAATATTTTTTCTATTAAACACGCATAGGTATACATTGACTCATCGACCAACACATCGACCTGCTCTTTTGGCAGTGGTGTTCCCGCCTCATAATACTGCTGAATCAAGCTATTAAATAGCTTGTACCACATGCGAGTATTCTTTTGAATATCGAGCATCAGCGCATTGGCAAAAGTTACTTGGTCGGGTTCTGCTGCTGTGAGCAAGCGCGGTTCCACTTGGTCTATTAACTGATGAGCGACCAACTGCTCTTGAACCTCAATGGCTCTTTGGTGAAAATCAGGCGACTGTAAAAATTGGGCGAGCAACATTGATTCGTCTTGAAACGTCTCAAAGCCAGCAAGCTTGCGGCGATGAAAGTCCAAATAAGCACTGAGATCACTCGGGGTCACCAACTGATTGAGAATGTCGACAAAGTTTTGATGACTAAATACTTGTAAGACACTCTCCTCATCGTCCAAGTCCAGCACACAGTCTTCGGCAAAGAACTGACTGCCATACTCGTAATTGACTGTATGGGGTTGTGACTCTGGGTTATCATTTTCATGCTTAATAGCAAGTGACGTCAGACCAATAAAATAAATCGCCTTGTTCGATGCCGACGCGTTTGCGTCAGCCAGTGCCTCGTCATTTTTTAGATAAAGCTGCGCATGACGCTTGATTAATTGATTAACCACTTCTTTTCGCCACTCACGAACCTGCGTACTGTCAACCTCTTGCTGATTGGCCTGCATCACCACGTCATTGACGATAAGGTAAACCGTCGCACCAGAAAACTCAAAAACAAAGTCATAACCCTGCAATAGATGCTGGGAATGGTTACTGTCTTCTTCTGATACATCGTACAAAGATAAGAAGCTTTGCCGAATCATCTGCTGCCAAACTGAGAGCGGTAGGTGCTGAGTGTCCATAATATCCCTATAAATGAGTGCTCATAAACCACTGAGCGTCTGTCATCAACGTTGCAAAACTCGCTCTATACTCAGTTCAGTAACAGCGTCATAGTCGGTTAAATATAATTTAGACACAAGGAAAGCGAGTGAAAGTACTACAAGTAGTAGACTAAGCGAGCCTGACATCGTATCTAATTTATATAGGATTGACTATATTTCATAATAAGTAGACGCTAGTCTAGTTGTCAAGCTTGCGACGCATATGTGGGAACAAAATCACATCACGAATGCTCGCTGAATCAGTGAGTAGCATGACTAAGCGATCAATACCTATACCCTCACCTGCTGTCGGTGGCAAACCATAAGACAATGCTTCGATATATTCTTCGTCAAAATGCATGGCCTCATCATCGCCCGCGTCTTTTTCAGCGACTTGACCACGGAAGCGTTCCGCCTGATCTGCTGGGTCATTTAGCTCACTAAAGCCATTGGCCAATTCACGACCACCAACGAACAATTCAAAGCGATCGGTAATCTCAGGATTGTCGTCACTACGGCGCGCGAGTGGTGAGGTTTCTGCAGGATATTCAGTGATAAAGGTTGGCTGGCGTAATTGATGCTCAGCGGTTTCTTCAAAGATAATTGTTTGCAGTTTACCCACACCAAAGCCATCTTTTACTTGCTGCTTGAGCGTAGTAGATGCGTACTCTGCTAGATACTCACGATCATTGATATGTGCCATGTCGAAGTTTTCGGCATATTTGGCAATCGCATCAGACATCGATAAACGAGCAAACGGCGCTTTTAGGCTGATGGCTTCTTCTTGATAAGTAATCTCAGTCGTATCTAAGATATCCATCGCCAACTCATTAAATAAGCGCTCGGTCAAATCCATCAAGTCATGATAATCCGCATACGCTTGATAAAACTCAATCATCGTAAATTCAGGATTGTGACGGGTTGAGACGCCTTCATTACGGAAACTACGGTTAATCTCAAATACTTTTTCAAAACCGCCAACCACCAAACGCTTCAAATAAAGCTCAGGCGCGATACGTAAATACAGTGGCATGTCTAAAGCATTATGATGCGTCACAAACGGACGTGCAACAGCACCACCTGGAATCGGGTGCATCATTGGCGTTTCAACTTCCATGAAGCGCTCATTCAACATGAATTTACGAATACCGCTGACGACCTGACTGCGAATCATAAACGTATCGCGAGTCGTCTCATTAGTCATCAAATCAAGATGACGATTGCGATAGCGGGCTTCCACATCTGCCAAACCATGGAATTTATTTGGCATTGGACGTAATGATTTGGTTAGCAGACTGATCTCTTCGATATGCACGTATAGATCGCCTTTACCTGAGCGACCGATATAACCTGATACACCTACGATGTCACCCAAATCTAGCGACTTAATGCTCGCACGCGTCTCATCATCGAGCTCTTTACGCGCGACATATAGCTGAATACGGCCGCTCATATCTTGGATGACAATAAACGAGCCACGGTTGAGCATGACTCGACCTGCTACGTTGACCTGTGTTTTTTCGCCATTCGCCGCTTTTTCTTCAATTTCTTGCTTTGAGACGCCGTCAAAGGCTGCTTGCAAATCTTGTGCATAATCGGTGCGTTTGAACGTATTTGGATAAGGCTGCTTGCCTGAAGCAGTGATATCGTCTAGCTTAGCTTGCAGCTGAGCAATTAGCTCGTTAGCGTCTTCTGGGGCTTGCTCTTGATTCTGATTGTTGTGCTTTGACATAACACTCTCAATATTATTAGGTAATTAAATGGATAAACGAAAACAGAAAAATTAAATCAATGCTTAGGGTCTGTTGAACATTCAAATATTAGGACTGCTGATCGCTAAAATCGCATCAAACTAGGCGTAAACCGACGATAATGTCGAGACCTTAGCTAGGTTTATAACAACGTTTGAGGTGATTTTAGCATCAGCCTTTCAGGGCAGGACTATTTTTTGCCAATACATGGCGAAATTGTCTAACCTAGAATGCTAGGCGTCAAAAATTTCACTGCGTATTGTCTAAAAAATAGCCACTGCCAGTTCCACATTTGAATGTTCAACAGACCCTATTATTATAAAAAAATGACATCATGATGAAAAATCATAAAACTGCCAATGTGTTGTAGGATTGGCTGCTAGTCGCCACCGCCGATACTCGCCATCAAATCAGCCTGATGCTCACGTAGTAATGAGTCAAGAATCTCATCCAAGTCGCCTTCCATAATAGAGTCGAGCTTGTATAAGGTCAGGTTGATACGATGATCGGTCATACGCCCTTGCGGGAAATTATAGGTGCGAATACGCTCACTGCGATCGCCACTACCGATTAAGTCGCGGCGCATCGAATCAGCAACATCGACTTGTGCTTGTACCTTAACCTGCTGAATACGTGAAATGAGCATTTTCATCGCTTGTGCGCGGTTTTTGTGTTGGCTACGCTCTTGTTGACACTCTGCGACTGTGCCCGTTGGAATGTGTGTCAAACGTACAGCTGAGTCGGTGGTGTTAACGTGCTGACCACCAGCCCCGCTTGAACGGAACGTATCAAAACGGATATCAGCTGGGTTGAGCTCGACGGTATCATCAATCTCAACTTCAGGCATGACTGCAACGGTACAAGCTGAGGTGTGCACACGGCCTTGGCTTTCGGTTTCAGGAACACGCTGGACACGGTGCACGCCAGACTCAAACTTTAGGCGACCATAGACGCTGTTGCCTGATACGCGAGTGATGATTTCTTTATACCCGCCATGCTCACCTTCGCTTGCAGACAGCACGTCCAATGTCCAGCCTTGGCTCTGTGCGTATTTTTGGTACATTCGGAACAAGTCACCGGAGAAAATCGCTGCCTCATCGCCGCCAGTTCCTGCACGAATCTCCAAAAATGCTGGCACTTTATCGTTAGGATCTTTTGGTAGCATCATAAGATTAAGCGCTTCTTCCATCTTTACGATGGTATCACGAGCATTATCAATCTCGTCTTGCATCATCTCTTTCATGTCAGGATCTGTCGCATCGGCTAGCATAGCTTCTGCATCGGCCTGATCTGTTTCTGCACCCACGTAGTTTTGCCATAAAGTAGTGATATCCATCAAGTCGCTGTGCTCGACAGACAATTCACGGAATTTATTATTATCACTAATGACACTAGGATCTGATAACAAGGCGGTGACCTCTTCATAACGGTCTACCATCTGGTCTAAACGCAGGCGTAAGGATTCTTTCATAAAAGGACTTTTAATTGGATGATAAGAGTAAGAGCGTGATTATAGCAAATTTTTCACCGTAAATTAAAACCTCTGAGTAATCTTGCTGCTATTCTAAGTAATTTTGCCATTCTATTGGCAGACATTCCTATCGCTGCTGAAATACCACCCTGTTTTCTCATCAGTTAGTGTCTATAAAATGCGATGCTAAAAACGTAGACATAAAAAAATAGCCAAGAAGGATCTTGGCTATTTTTATCGTTAAAAAAGATCTAGAATGAAACGCTACACTTTACGAACCAATACTGAGCCAATCGAATAACCTGCGCCGAATGAACAAATCACGCCCAAATCACCTGATGCTAACTCATCTTTATAGCGATGGAACACAATCATCGGGCTGGCTGAGCTGGTATTGGCAAATTCAGCAATGACGCTTGGGACAATCGCTTTATCTGCTTCTTTACCGATGACCGTACGTAGAATTAAATCTAACATATTGGCATTGGCTTGGTGTAACCACATCATTTTCACATCACTGGCTTGTAATTCGTTCTCAGTCAAATGCTCTGTGATGATCTCTGACACTTTTGGACAAACTTCACGGAATACTTTACGGCCATTTTGCAAAAACAACTTATCCGTGACTGGTTCTTTGATATCTGGATACATCTCAGTCTGTGCCGCTAAAAACTCTGAGCGATCCATAAAGCCGTATTCGTTTTTGATGTTAGTCGAAAACTGAGTAAATAGCTTAGAGTTAAGAATCTCATAACCTTTTGGCGTATCGAGATCTTCAACGATAGATGCTGTCGCTACGTCACCAAAGATAAAGTGGCTATCACGGTTACGCCAGTTTAGATGCGCCGAGGTAATCTCAACGTTGACCACAGCGATGCGCTTGGCCAAACCAGATACGATAGAACCGTGCGCTTGTGATAGACCAAAAGTCGCGGCACTACAAGCGACGTTCATATCATAAGCAAAGCCGCCAATCATACCGATTTCATTTTGAATTTCGATGGCAACAGCAGGATAAGTGCGCTGAAAGTTTGAGCAAGCAAGGATAATACCATCCAAGTCATTGGCCTCAAGTCCAGCATCTGCCAAAGCATCTCTAAGCGCTGCGGCACCCATTTCTGCCATGATAGACAGCTCTTCGCCTAGATTGCGATAAGGAATCACGGGAGCCATGATTTCAGGATCTAAAATACCGTCTTTTTCCATCACATAACGTGATTTGATACCCGATACTTTTTCGATAAAAGCGGCTGAAGAAGGCTCAAGTGCGGTCACAGTCTCTGCTGCTATCTCATCAGCATGCTGTGCATTATAATTTTCAACATACTGGTTAAATGACTCTACTAACTCTTCGTTGCTGATGCTATAAGGTGGGATATATAGGCCCGTGCCCGTGATACAAGTCGTCATGATAAGCTTCCTTGTCTACTACTGTGGTGCTTGGAATAAGCATAAAAGTGGAAAAATAATAGCCATTCAATTTCAGTGAATAACTGTAAACTTAAAATCAGTGCCTTTATTATGCCTGAATATTATAATTTTTCTAATACTTTGTTACAAATAATCTGTTTCTCGCCATAAATAAGCAAAGACTCAGTTCATTTTACGGTAGCTACGTTATAATTGGCGCTGTTTTACTCTGTACTATTCATCGAATAGTATTATTTAGCAAAAATATCAATACACGCTCATATCTAGGAAAGCTAATGGCAGAACTTCTCAATTGGTTATTTGGTCAATACGCTGACTACTCTACGATATTCATTGTCCTTGAACTGATTGCCGTCGTCTTTGGCGTGGCAAGCGTCTTACTTGCCAGCAAAACCAATATTCTGGTCTTTCCTATTGGCTTGGTCAGCACTGCGATATTTGTCTATTTACTGTGGAAGTGGCAGCTGTTTGGCGATATGTTTATCAACGCTTACTATACTGTGATGAGCCTATATGGCTGGATTAATTGGTCAAAGAATAAGAAGATTCAATCTGTCGAGCACAAGCAGTCAGACGATGCTAATAATGTCCGTATCGAGCACCTGCATGCAGGCGATATACCTATACTCTCTACTTTGGCAGCGGGAACGATCGGATTTGTAGCACTGATTTATTATTTCCGACCAGTGATTAATAACGGTTTTAGCTTCGATGGTGCAGTACTTGGACTGCATTTATTTACGTGGGTCGACTACACTGATATGCTCACTACCGCCTTGTTCCTTATGGCGATGTGGCTCATGGCACGGCGCAAGATTGAGCATTGGATACTGTGGATTATTGCCGATGCGATATCGGTACCGCTATACTTTTATAAAGGTTTTACGTTTACCGCGCTACAATATGTAGTTTTCACTCTCATCGCAATCTGGGCATATTATGAATGGCAACGACGCTATCGCATTCAATCTCACGCAGCATACGCCTAAATCTGTCATAAATGTCGCTGTTTTAGGCGCCGAAAGTACGGGCAAGACGACTTTATGTCGGGATTTGGCAGCACATTTTGATAGCCCTTGGGTATCAGAATATATGCGCACCTACCTACAAGCAAAGTGGGATGACGAGCAGCTGACTTGCACGTGGGATGATCTGCTACCTATCGCACAAGGTCAGATTGCATTAGAAAATAAACTGGCCAAACAAGTCGCTCAGACGTCCGATGCTAGCCATTATTTGTTTTGTGATACCAGTCTGTTTGAGCTAATGGTTTATTCCAATTGGTACTATGGCGACTGTCCTATCGCCCTTGAGCAAGCGGCATTGGAACATCATTATGATTTGATATTATTGACTGACGTTGATACGCCATGGGTGGCTGATGACTTGCGGGATAGTCCGCATCAACGTGACGAGATAAGCGCCTATTTCGCCAGCCAACTAAATAAGCACCAAAGACCATTCCAGCGCATTGGTGGCGATAGACAGGAGCGAGTTCAGCAGGTAGTAGCGCAACTTACTGACATTAGCAATATATAGCCTCACAGCAACTTTATTAGAGTGTATCAATAAACTCATCATTACTTTTATCTTTAAAAACCTAAGAGATATCCATGCTAAAAAAGTTTGAATTTTACTTAGAAAAAACCATATTCAATAGCCGCTGGATACTAGCGCCTTTTTATCTAGGGCTAGTACTAGGTATTATTTTATTATTTGTTAAGTTCGTTCAAAAAACATTTATGATGTTCAACACTGTATTTAGCGCTTCGGTATCAGATGTCATTGTTAATATATTAGTGCTAGTCGACCTCTCATTAGTAGCCAGTTTGTTATTAATCATCATATTCAGTGGCTATGAAATATTTGTCTCAAAAATTGACACAGGCGATCATGTTGATCGACCCAGTTGGATGGGGAAAGTAGATTTTTCTGGGCTTAAATTAAAAGTCATCGGTGCCATCGTCGCTATTTCTGCTATTGATCTTTTAAAATCCTTTATGGATATCCCTAATGAATTGAGTGAGGGTGAAGCAGACAAACTCATGTGGAAGGTCATTATTCACATGACATTCGTTCTATCCGGCCTGCTATTTGCGATTATGGACAAAGTGGTTGGCGACACCAAAAAGCACTGATTTTTATTATTCCACACACTCTCCATTGTTCTTACATATTTTTTCTTTATCACTCCTTTATGATTTTCTTTGAACCTATTGACTGTTATATGGACAGTTTTGGAATAAAGAGTCATATGAGGAGCTTTCATGCAAAAAACATTATTTACCAAATTATCTATCATCGCTGGGCTGTGCATTATTTTCGCCATCGGTCTCAATATGATTGGCTCGGTGATTTACGAGCGACAAAATTATGCCGCGTCAGTGATCAAAGAAATCGCCCAGCAGCATATCAATCCGCAAGAAGTCATTACACCATTTATTGCCATTCCAACTACTGTCACGCCTGAGTGTCAGATTACAGCGCCTGGTACAACCAGTAAATGTGCACCGTCCTACTCAAAAATTGAAACCATTTTTGCAAACCAAACCCAAGCAACACAAGATCTTGAGGTAAGCACTGATACCTATAAGCGCGGCATCTATCATGCGACCAGTTATGATGGGGCGTTGACATTTGACCAACGTTACATTTTTGATAAAGCCATCAGCCGCTTATATGAAGCGACGAGCCCGGCTAGTGCAGAGCAAAGCTCCGTCAATACACCTACCAGTAATAATAAAACGAAACCCAAAGAAACCATCATTCACTGGAATGAAGCAAAATTGATTATTCCAGTATCAGATCTGCGCGGCGTCGCGACTCTACCAACGGTGACCATTGAGCAAAAACCGATAAAAGCGACTTACCCGCAGACACCCTTACTGAAAAACCTGACCTATGTAGAAGTCGCTATTCCGCAAAACATATTGCAGCGTGCCACGAAAAACATGGCTAGCCAGCAGAGTAAAAGCAGACTCATTGCCACAAGCACCAACAGCGAGGCATTAGCCAGTACAGACATAGGCAGTCAGTCGCCCGATATTAAAGACAATCAAGCGACTGACATCATGATTGACTTGCCATTAGCGGGTATCAGCAATTTAAATACGGTTCCGACTGGACAAAACTTTAACTTAACGATGCGCAGTAATTGGCATGCGCCTAATTTCATTGGCAAGGCACTCCCTAACGCCAAGAAATTTACTGCTAACGGTTTTGAAGCCAGTTGGCAAAATCAGTATCTAACGATCGCCAACAATCAATATTTATCGCAGTGTCTTAGCACCGCTAACAACCGATGTGTCGTCATCAGTAAAGCCACTCTCGATACCAGCAGCCAGTCAATGACTCCTGATGATGCGATTACAGCAATAGAAGGTATTGTCACAGAAGAAGGCACTACCGTGACTGACAGCTACCAAAATGTGCGCCTGAACAGCTTTGGTGTGAGTTTTGCTGAGCCCAATGACGTATATTTACAGACCGAACGAGCGATGAAATACGCCTTATTATTAATCTTGGTCTCATTCGGCACTTTTTTCTTATTTGAAGTGATTAAATCCAGCCGCATCCACCCTATTCAGTACCTGTTGGTCGGTTGTGCGCTGTTTGTTTTTTATGTTTTATTATTACCACTTGCTGAGCAAATCGTTTTTTGGAAAGCTTATACCATTGCTGCCAGCGCCTGTGTTGGACTCATTGGTTGGTATACTTATTATGTACTGGGCGGCATCAAACGAGCCGCGATTTTTACTGCCACACTGGCAGGATTGTATGCCTCATTTTTCGGCATCTTAACCACTGAAGATATGAATTTATTGCTTGGTGCTGTTTTCTGTTTTGTACTACTCGCTTGCGTGATGGTCATGACCCGTAAAATTGACTGGTATAAAATCGCCTAACTTAGTTAGAGCATGCCAAAAATGTTCAGTCTAGGGCAGCCTTACGTTGGTATAACTTGCTAAATCTACCAACATAAGACTGCTCAATCTACTCATAGATAATTCAATATAGTTGTCATCTAATTCATTATCAATCTAATTCACTGTCATCTAACAATCTTGCTATTTAAGGCTTTTGCCCAGTCTCTACAGTCATTCTCACAGCGCTCGCAAAGCTGATTGGGGTCAGATAAGTGATTGACGTAGCCGCAATGCATACATGCATAATGCGTTCCTGACTCTATCTCTTCGACGGGTTGATACTGCTTAGGGAAAAGTGGCATACCATAGATGGTGTGATCAGGTGCATATAACAAGATACTAAAATTACCATCTGTCTCTAGCAAGCCAGTACGCACTTGACCCAGATGCTCAACCCCTTGTTGGCGCATTTCAGCAAAAAATTCATCATGGGACATTTTGCCCTTTTTAATTTTATCGAGTACCAGCATGCCGTCTTCTACAATGTAGAGCGACTTCCCTTCTAGCAGATCTTCGAAAGGCTGATATTTCATCATAGCCCAAGTACATAAACGATATAGCAAAATCACAATACTCATGATTAGGACTGCTTGAATAAGCGGCAAATCCTCATTGAACATTGGGTCACCTGCGATAGAGCCAAGTGATAAAATAATGGTTAGCTCAAAAATAGACAGTTGGCGCACGCCGCGCTTGCCAGTAAAGCGTAAAAACAAAATGATCAGAGCAAACATCACGATGACGCGTATCACAATTTCAGCGGCAAATGCCCACGTGGTGTCATAAATAAAAATACTTGCCCAATCCATATCTTTCTTTCCTTGTCATTTTCAAATCGAGCCTATTTATAAGGTATGTATCATTTTAATTTATAAGTTAGGGTTTTTGGTATTGCACTATACTACTTCCATTCCAATATAAGGCTCAACAATAAATTTTTGCTATAGTCGATCCAAGATATTTTAAATCAATTCAAGATGCTCTCAATCAATCCAAGATATTTTGGATACAAGGAAGGCGAGTAAAAGTGCCATAGATGGTAAACTGAGCGCGCCTGACACCATATAAATGTTCAACAGACTCTAGGGCATGTCCTCATTTCAAAAATGGTGATAAAAATGAGATAAATTGCAGTCAAACGAGGAAAATAGCGCAGATAATATCGGGATATTAACCAGCTATTTAACGATTTTTGACAAAATTTAGCCATTTTTAGCCCGTTTAGATATGATCAATTAAATTGAGGACACGCCCTAGTTAATTAAAACCAATTTAATGATTGTAGGAATTATTTTTGAAAGCCACGTTATACACGATTATTGCCTTAGTAGCATTTGCCGCAAACTCTCTTTTTTGTAGAATGGCCTTGGCAGAGGGATACATAGATGCGTGGAGTTTCACCATCATCCGTCTGCTTAGTGGTGCTATCTGTCTGAGCATTATTATGGGTGTTTATAGCTATAACCTACGACGTAAAGATTTAACCTTCAACAATCCACAAAATAAAGCTATTTTGAAAGACAAAGGCAGCTGGCTCAGCAGTCTAAGTTTGGTGGTGTATGCGCTTTGCTTTTCGATTGCTTATGTTGAGCTTGATACCGGAACTGGCGCATTGATTTTATTTTCAGCGGTTCAACTCACCATGATTGGCTGGGGTATTTACAAAAAAGAGCAGTTAAGTGCCTTGCAATGGCTGGCTTTTATCGTAGCAGTAGCAGGTTTTGTCTATCTTATGCTGCCATCAGCAGCTGTTCCATCCGTATTGGCAGCGACATTGATGGCCATCAGTGGCGTGGCATGGGGCATCTACAGTATACGCGGCAAAACCTGCGTATCACCGCTACGAGCCACGGGCTTTAACTTTATCAGAAGCCTCGTCGCTATTCCGCTACTACTCATCATTGGTATGGTTTATTTAAAAAACATGCCATTAGCCACTATCAGTATCGAGGGCATCTTATTGGCTTGCGCGTCGGGCGCAATTGCTTCTGGCATGGGCTACAGCGTTTGGTATATGGCAATGCCTTTATTAAAAAGCACTCAGGCGGCGGTAGTACAACTCTGCGTGCCAGTATTGGCTGCCATACTTGGTGTGGTATTTTTATCGGAGCAACTGACCCTACCGTTTATCCTAGCAAGTGCGGTCATCTTGGGCGCGGTACTGGTGTTTATCTTAAATAAAAAAACACTACAGACCGTGAGTTAATATTATGAGGCATGGTAATTCCGATATAAGATGACTTACTCTATGTCATACCCATCAAAAATAAGAATGCCAGTAGCATAAGTTACTGGCATTTTTTATGTGTGGTTATGACTATGTAACAGCCAATATACTCATAAATACTCAACTGGTTTTGGCTACCGTGTCTTTAATAATGATATTCTATCTAGGGCGTGTCCTCAACCTAAACAAAAGCGGCTAAATGAGAACACGCCCTAATAATCGGCTTCATTACTTATTACTAGGGTAGTTCATGAGTGAATCAACCAATAACAACTCATTTTATAAAAGACACACTTGGCTTGTCCCGTTAACTTGCCTGTTGGCTGGTGGCGCCTTGATAGGTATTTCCACCAATCTAGCGAAAGCGGCAGGGCAAATTGGCTTATCGCCACTCGCCTTTCTTTTTTGGTCGATTACTGGTGCAGCGTTCCTACTATCAGCCGTGGCGATTTTACGAAATGATTTGCCGCCGCTAACTGTCCGTAGCTTAGAATACTATTCGGTCGCTGCCCTTGTCAGTGTTGCAGGCTCCAACCTGATTTTATTTTCTGCAATTCCACAAGTTGGTGCAGGTTTTGTCGCTTTAATTATCGCTTTGCCACCATTGCTCACCTATCTTGGCGCGCTATTTATGCGTATGGAGACATTCAATGTCGTTCGCGCTATGGGCGTGGTGGCAGCGCTGAGCGGTGTGGGTGTCTTAGCCATACGCAAGTTTTCGGCTCCCGATGCCAGTATTTTCTGGATTTTACTCGCGCTGTGTGGCCCTGTTTTGCTAGCGATTGGGAATATCTATCGTACCTTGCGTTGGCCAAATGCGGCGTCGCCTAGTTCGCTGGCACCCGGCATGTTAATCGCAGCGGCTATTTTTCTAGGTGTGGTTGGCACCTTGCCGAACTTCTCACTTGCGGTGCCAACGGGCGCATTACTGCCTATTGGGTTGATTGTGCTACAAGCCTTTATCTTTGCTGGACAATTTTTATTGCTGTTTTTATTGCAAAAAACAGGCGGTCCCGTGCTATTAAGTTTATTAGGCTCAGTAGGTGCGATCGTTGGCGTGCCGGTGGCCATCTTTTTGCAGGGAGAAAGTCCACCAGAGGGTCTGTTCTTAGGGGCTTCCTTAATTGCCCTTGGCATCGTATTGGTCACTTGGGGTGGCGTAAAAATGATAGTAATTCCAGATAATACGCATCAGTAAGGCATGTCCTCATTTTAAAAATACGGATCATACCAAACCCAAAAAGTACGATTAGCTGTGTCAAACTCGCTTAATCTACAATGCGTAGTACTTATATTCGTTTTCCTTGCTACTCTAATTTTTGTGAATGGCATCACTTCTTGCTATTGCAACTTCATCTGAAAACCATATTTATCGATGACAAAAAGACGCCAGTAACCTAGGCTACTGGCGTTTTTTAGCAGTTTATGCAGGCTGCTTATAAGAGATTGTTGGTTTACTAGCATAAAACCATAATCGCTTTACTGCACAGAACTTATATTAGACAACGGTCACGTGTAAGCGTGCATCAACATTACCACGCGTGGCATTGGAGTACGGGCAAACTTGATGGGCCGCTTCAATCAATGTTTGCGCTTGTGCTTCGTCAATGCCAGACACTTCAACGTATAGATCTATATCTAAGTTATAGCTGCCATCTTGCTTCATACCAATACCAACTTGGGTAGAGGTTTTCGAAGCGGTGATCGGCAGTTTCATTTGTTGCGCCGTCAGGTTCAAGGCACTATCGAAACAGGCCGCGTAGCCCATCGCAAAAAGTTGCTCTGGATTAACACCCTCTTTGTCTTGCTCTTGAAAAGAGACCAAATCAAAGCCTAATGAGCCATCATCCAAGCCTGTATGTCCAGAACGACCACCGGTTGCTGTTGCGCGAGTTTTATAGAAAATTTTCATAATATATTCCTTGTTTGATGTTATTAGAAGTCATGCTTGTTTTGTTTCAATGGAGTTATTATAGGCACTCTCAGCTTAAAGCGTTAGAACAACCCTCCAGAATTCTTGCCTAATCCTATAAATAATTATATGATTAAGCCATTCATTACATCAAAGACATACTATAAAAAATATCGATCCGAGAAACACCAAGCTTATAAACTTTCAATCAACACCCCTTTATCTAAGATAACTATGATTCAGCCAACAACGATTGCGCAACTACTTAACATACTGCCCAAGAATCAGACCATCGAGTCTGCTATTCCGGGTTTATTTTTCTACTGTGCAGATAGACCCAATAGAACCGTCAGCTATATTCAAGAGCCTAGTATTTGTATTGTATTACAAGGTGAGCGAGAGATTTATTTAGGGAATGACTGCCAAAATTTTGATAATAGCAATTTGATGTTTTGCCCTGTAAACATTCCTCTGAGCATGCATGTCAAACATGCCTCAGTAGACAAGCCTGTTATTGTGCTGTCTATGAAGTTAGACCTTGCTATGATTAGAGAAATATTGGCCCAGATACCGCCCGCACGAAATACAGAAGAAAAGCATCTGGGTATAAAATGGCATTTGGATAATACGATACTTGCCGCCTTTGAACGACTCATCAACTTGCTCGATTATCCAAACGATCTCCAATTTTTATCTAAATTAATTCAACAAGAAATCTACTACCGACTACTCTCAGCACAGCAAGGCAATAAATTGCGGCAGCTCATCGTCAATGGCAGTCATACGCATCGTATCAGCCAAGCAACGGATTGGCTCAAAGCGCATTTGAGTGAACCCGTCATCATCGAAGAGTTGGCCAGTAAATGTGGCATGAGTGTTTCAGGGTTTCATCAGCATTTTAAAGAGATCACCCAATTAAGTCCGCTGCAATACCAAAAAAGCCTACGTTTGATGGCAGCAAGGCAGCTTATTCAACGTGGTGAATCACAAATTTCGCAAGTCGCCATGCAGGTAGGCTATGAAAGTCCCAGTCAATTTAGCCGTGAATATAAGCGCTTGTTTGGAGTCAGTCCGAGCAGTGAGCTTAATTAATACATCTAATAATCTGGCGCACACGTTATGAAATAACACTCAGACCTTGATGACTTTGGTCTTCTAGGTCAGCGTAGCTTTTGACTTCATTTTATTACTCTGCGTATTCATATCAAGGAGACACTTAGACGTCCCAATCGAATTATTTACGAAATGTTTTAATCCAGAAAATAACAGTTGACTTACCCTATATATTCATAATATAACATATATATAATTTATGCATTTAGGGCTATTAAAACACCGTTATTCCTAGGTTAATCACAAGCATATTTCGTGAGGAGGTACTATGATTCGTTTCAGTTACACACTCAAATGCTGGACACTAAGTACTGTCTTTTACTCGGTCTTTTACTTTTCCGTATTAATGACAGATCCTGATTTTGGTAAATATAACCATATGTTAGCGCTAAGCACATTGCTCTTCCCGATTTCCAAGCGGGCAATTGACGTATTGAGTGACTCTTTAAGGCTCGATTTCGATATGTTTGATGGCTTCTTATCACCCTTACTCATCAATATTACGATATGGCTGCTTACCCCTTTTATCGTCTTTTTAACATTTATTGCTTTTTTGGCTTATAGCATGGGCGTGGTAAAAAGAAATCTGAATCGTCGAAACTAATAGTCAAGATCCCCTAATACCACCTTGGATGCTTTATTCTAAGTATTTCTGAGCAAACAGTATTGGCTTGAATATTAGAGTTCACGTAGGGTGCGCTAAGTTCACTGATAAGAATCAGATCTAATGAAATTAGTGCGTAGAACGCACTCTTTTATTATTACTGGCTTGTGTTTCATCACAGCCCGTACTTATAGATATAGTTGATGCAAATCCTAATATTATCAATCTACCTTTAATCATTATTTTTTATCCTGCTCAAACACCTACGTCAATGTATTGAATAAAGTCCAAAAAACTCTGGGCCGTGTCCTCATTTTAAAAGTGGTTATAAAAATGAGATAAATTGCAGTCAAACGAGGAAAATAGTGCAAATAATATCGGGATATTAATCAGCTATTTAACAATGTTCAGCCATTTTTAGCCCATTTAGATACAATCGCTTGAATTTAGGACACGCCCTAGTATAAAAGAATAATAGCCCTTTAATTTAATCAAATATTATCGACTAAATTAAAGGGCTATACAATGGTCATATGTTGTCAATTAGCAAAATTTAAAACTCATATCGAGCCTTAACTCACTTTATCCCACATCTTGCTCAGACGCTTCGGTGATACCGCCATACGGGTTTTCATGGGTTGGGCGAATAGTTGAATACGATATTCCTCCACCATCCAGCGGTACTCGCTGATAGACTCATTGTTGGCGCGACCTGCCAGCCGCTCCATGTGCAAGTCCAGCGCATAGACACCATCTAGGTCGGCTTCGATATTGTGTTCAAGGCGCTCTATGCGAACCTCCAGCGCCTCTAGATAGCGCGGATACTGCTGCCATTGACTGTAATCCATATGATAGACAAAGTTGGCAAGTTGCAAGTCTTGCAACTGATCCTCGATGTCTTCAATAGACTCACCAAAGATCTCTCGATCGAGCATGAGCAAACTCTGACGAATGCGTTGCCAGCGAGTGTAGACGTTTTTGAGGGTTTTTATGACAGCTTGACCAGTCAATAAGAAGTTGCTCAACACAACTTCAAGTGTTTGCCCATACTCCTCTGGCGTGAACGGCAGCTCCTCGCTTAAGCCAACAGCGATATCATCAGCGCTCTCTGGCAAATCTTCACTATGATCAAATAAAATATAGTGCTCTTCCAGAGCGGCATCTAGCGTCGCATCAATAACAATGGTTTTTAAGGCTTCCATGTCGCCAAGGGGCGCAAATGCCAGTTTGAATATCTTATCAATTTGGCTGGTCAGCTGTTTTTTCTTGGCGCCAAGCTTGCCTTTGATTAAGGTTAATACCCCGATACGGTGCGCCTGCAATGCGGCGTTTACATCGGTATACTGATGGATCGATACCGCCTCACCTGCCTCGTCAGCGACCAAAGCGGCAAACTGTTTCATCACCACGCCTGCGCTATGATGATTTTTGCTAAAGGCAAAATGCTCAGGGAATTCGGTATGCGCGCCTTGCTGCTCATTCACAGCCTGTCTGGTCTCAGAGGCGTGGCGAATCTGTAGCGTTTGGAGATCGCGGCCTTTTTCTATAATGTGATTTTTATCATCGACCACACAGATTTGTGGCTGCAAATAGCGATCAATGGTAGAGGGATTAAAATTGTCTGCTGTAACCGACATAATGCCGCGACGGTTTAAGGCTTGGCAAAGCTGCTTGAGCAATCCTTGTCCACCAGCAGGTTGCAATTCATCAAACAAACTATCGGCAGTATCGGGAATCGGCACAATTTGACGGCGAATATCTTTTGGCAGTGACTTAAGTAATTGCAAGACCAACTCAAAGCGCCAACCGGGTACGCCCCATAACAGCTCAATAGCATCTAGCTGCGGTAGCGCCACAAGTGGCACGCGAATAGTCACTCCATCGTCATCACTCGCAGGATCAAAAATATAGCGTAGTGGTAATTTTAAATCACCCAGCTGCCACACTTCTGGAAAGTCACCTGTGGTCGGTGCCTGGCTATTGAGTACGTCGTCATCGGTGAAGAAAAGATGCTTGGTATCAGTTTTTTCAACCTCGGCACGCCAGTCTTCAAAAGCCTTGCGACTGGCGACATGCTCAGGGATTTTCTTGTCGTAGAACTGGTACAGCGTCTCTTCATCGACCAATAAATCACGACGGCGCAGTTTGTCTTCGATACGCTCAACATGAGCGATTTTGTCCATATTGTGCTGCAAGAATGGCGCTTGGCGACCCAAATTACCCGTTACCAAACCATCTCGGATAAAGATTTCTCGCGACTCGACAAGGTTGACTTGCTCATAATTGGTCAGTTGCTTACTAATAATAATTAGACCAAATAAACTAATCTGTGCGTAAGCTTTGACACGTCCCGTTTTCTTCGACCAATGCGGCTCAAAGTAGTGATACTTTAATAAGTCACCTGCCGCTGAAATAATCCATTCTGGTTCAATTTTAGCAACGGTACGCATAAAGACTTGCGAGGTTTCTACAACTTCAAACGCCATGACCCACGGTGGTATCTGTTTAAATACCGTACTCGCTGGGAAGATTTTGGTTTTTTGCTGGCGCGCCGCTAGATATTCACCACGACTTTCAGTCTTGTGGGCGATGGTAGACAACAGGCCTGTTAATAATGCGCGATGTAAATTGGCATATTTGACCGCTTTGATTTCTTCATCATCAATCGCTGTTGGATCGTTAGTAACGTTTTCTAACGTATCCGTAGTTTTTGCCTCTTTAACATCCGTAAGCTTAAGGTCGGTGACCATTTGCACCAACTGGCGATGAGTCTGACTCCATTCACGCACTCGTGGAAAACTCAGATAGTTTTTCTTGGTAAATTGCTTGCGTTGATTACCAGAGAGCTTATTGCCATCTTCATCGGTTTCAAACAAGGCTTTCCACAGACTTAGATAAAATAAGAAATCTGAGTCATCTTGGCGAAATTCTGCATGCTTCTGATCCGCTTGTTGACGTTTATTGGCAGGACGCTCGCGCGGATCTTGTACGGCAAGCGCAGCGACCACGATAAGCATTTCACGAATACAGTCAAAATCAGAACCAGCAACCAGCATACGTGCCAGCCTTGGATCAATTGGCATACGTGCCATCTTTTGACCAGTAGGCGTCAGGCTTAAATGATCGAGACCTTTTTTTGCTTTTGGCTTGTTGGTCTGAGAAGAGGCGACAGCTTCGCTTTTAGCCGTAATTGCCCCTAACTCATCGAGTAATTTATGACCGTCAGTAACTAGACGACTATCGGGTGGCTCAATAAACTCAAAATCATCAACGCTACCTAAACGCAGATTGGCCATCTGTAAAATAACCGAGGCCAAGTTGGTACGCAGAATCTCAGGCTCCGTAAACTCAGGGCGACCAGTAAAGTCCTCCTCGCTATAAAGACGAATACAAACACCCGGTGCGACACGACCACAACGACCTTTGCGCTGATTGGCAGCCGCTTGTGAAATCGCCTCAATCGGTAAACGCTGCACGCGTGAACGATATGAATAGCGTGAAATCCGTGCAAAGCCCAGATCGATAACATAGCGAATACCGGGCACGGTTAGCGCTGTCTCAGCCACGTTGGTCGCGATAACGATACGTCTGCCACGACCGGACGGCTGGAAAATACGCTGCTGCTCTTCATACGTCTGTCGCGCAAATAAAGGCAACACTTCGGTGTGCTTCGGGCCATGACGCTCTAACACCTCTTGTGTCTCACGAATCTCTGCTTCGGTCGCGGCAAATATCAGGATATCCGCTTGATCAGCATGACCTTTGCTTTGGGCGTCGCTAAAGCATTCCTCTACCGCAGCCACAACCGCACGCGGCAGATTCTCTTCAAAATCATCGTAGCTATCGTCGTCCGAGCTGGTCACCGGCTCATCGGTCAGCGGACGATAGCGAACTTCAACGGGGAAGCTGCGCCCTTCGACATTAAAAATCGGTGCGGGTACGTTACGTTTTAGCTTGTTATCATAACGACTGAAATATTCACTAAAGCGCTTGGTATCGAGCGTTGCAGAAGTGATAATGACTTTTAAATCAGGACGCTTGGGCAATAGTTTTTTCAGATAACCCATAATAAAATCAATATTTAAGCTACGCTCATGCGCCTCATCAATGATGATGGTGTCGTACTTACTTAAAAATCGGTCATATCCTAATTCAGCCAGCAAGATACCATCAGTCATGAGCTTAACGACCGATTGCGCTGTACCCTGCTCATTAAAGCGAATCTTAAAGCTAACCGTATTACCTAACTGCTCGCCCAACTCCTCAGCGATACGATTCGACACACTCCGTGCTGCCAATCTTCTTGGCTGTGTATGCCCTATTTGTCCAGTAATACCGCGACCTGCCAGCATTGCCAGCTTCGGTAATTGAGTCGTCTTACCCGAGCCTGTCTCACCAGCAATGATAATGACTTGATTATCAATAATGGCTTGTATTAAATCTTCTGCTCGCTGACTGACAGGTAAATCAAGGTTTAATTTGGCTGGCAAGTCCTGAGGAATACTATTGATACGCGCTTGCACTGCTTGCTGCGAGCGGGTTTTGATTTTGTCGTACTGCGCGCGTTTTTTGGCAAGAATATCTTCTGCTTTATCGTTTTTCTCGTTCGCGTTGTTATCCGATTTCTTATTCTTAGCAACAACAGCCCGCGCCAGCTCACGTTCTAAGCGGTTTAGATAATAGCTGTCCTTTGCCAGTACGGGCAGTTTTGCAAAGTTATTTATATCATTTGTTTCAGCTAAATCACTAGCTACGTTATTTAAATTCTCAGAAAAATCATTGTCTGCTAAATTTGAGGCATCTTCAGAGGTATTAGGCATATTTTGCTTAGGCTATTTATTGTTTATAAGTGGTTTGATTATGGGGGTAATTTGGGTCAGATTCAAGGTGGTTATAGTGCTTGCTTGGCAGCTGAGTCCTCTTTTACCTATTTTCAAAACGCTCATTTAAAATCTCTTCAAGCTCATCAGTCATAGGCTTGAATTTAAAATGTTCTGGCTCCATTTGAGCAATCAAAGCATACTGATCATTTTCAATCGAGTTATTCTCACAAGAAAAATGATTCATCTCTTGACCAGTGATAGTATTAATAATATAAAAGGTGGTATCGCCATCTTCAAATTGCGACAGCTGATAATAATTATTCGGATCCCTCATAATGAGTCTAGTACTATTTAAATAAGTCACATAATGGGCGTCCTCAGCAGCTTGCTGCGCCTCTAGCTTTAAAGGATTGCCTTGGGTGGCGAAATAATACTTGAGCATATAACCAATATCGCTATTAATCACATCCAAACGTAAATGCTCACCCTCTTGTGTGATGCACTGATAGATCATAAAAGGTTCATAAACCCGTGGTTCAGTAGCGACATTCTCGTCCACTATGCTCTCCCACTCCATCCCCATAATAGGCGCATCTAACATGAGGCTTCCATCCTCAGTCAATTTATACCCTGCTGGTACGTCTTGATCTTCGACCGTAAACTGGAGGTTTAACGACTCATTATTTTCTTTTCGAGCATTGTCAGTGTCGCTACTCAGTACCGCTGTAGTGTCGTCCGATTTGTCTTGTTTATTCTTTTTATCCCAGAGTGTTATAGCCACTAGGACAATAAAAATTCCTATCCCAAGGCCAACACCTGCGATAACCCACTTAACAAATCCTCTTATAAAATTTTTCAAATATACCAGCCATATTTTATTTTTATGAATAAATTATTTGTAAATTTAACCGTTACTCGTATGAATAATCTGCTGACTAGTAGCCGCTTGCATAAAGAAACTCTGCATCTTTTGTAGTGGCACCCTAGGGAAAGGTAGGTGTAGCGAGAGTATTAACTTTTCAAACCCTACCATTTCATCAGCCAATGCTTGAGCAGTGTCAGGTTGAATCTGCGGATTGTCATACAGATTATCAATTAGCCAAGTGAGTTGCGGAAAACTGGCATTGTCATGAATCTGATATAGGGCGGGCACTAGCTCATCAGAGATTTGGCAGCGCGTTTTGCGAATGATGCCGTTCTTAAAGTACATATTTAAAGCCATATTATGTCAACTTCCTTAAATTCTTAATACTGAGGTAACCGACGTACTCTTTGTCATCATCGGGATTTGCAAGTGCATGACTATCATGAGGAATAGGTTCAATTAAAATCTGTACATTTGAGATAAGATCATTAACGTTATAAATATCATCGACATCTACCGCAAATTTATCATCAATATGCGATGCGGCATTGAAAGGTGAATCTTTATCTTTAAAAGTAAATTCTTTATAAAATACACTTTGTTTGGCTTGTTTGACAGCATCGGCTTGAGTGGCAGCAACGATAAGTAGTTTATAATGAAACTCTTCGAAGCTCCCCTGCTGATAGCCGCCTAAATTAATAAAGAACAGTTTTAAACCATTATTGCCATCACTAGTTGCTGATTCGACTAACTTTATCGAGTGATTCCCGACCTTAGTAATAGCGCGATACGAGTCGATGTGCCATTTATTTTTGACTTCAGGCCAATGATGATTAATATCGTCTATCAACTCGCTCACCTGATTGGCCACGCCAAAAAACATGTCATGCTGCTCAATCAAACGACCTTTTGGGCGACCACCAAGTTGCACCATAAATAGTGTTGGCATCTTACACAGTCCTTATTAAATATATAAAATCCATCGTTAGTCTACTCAATGTTATCAGCTTGGTCTAAAGGCAGTTTGACCCTTCCTATAGTTATAACACCCGCCCTGTCCTTAGCGCAAACGCCCAATCTTCACGACCGTTCATTGCAGCCAATTTGGCCGCAGCTTCATAATCATAAGGCACTTTGATATGCTCAACTTGCCAGCTTGTATCTTGCTTAGTACTTTGTATAGTACCTTGCTCAGCACCAACGCATTTAATAAGTGCGTAACTAGCATGGGGCGAATAGGTTTGCATTTTATGAGCGATAGGCAAATCATCTTCATAGGCTGGATAACCAACGCTACCTGTATTGACTATCATTTGCCCTGTCGATAGCGTAACGGTACGTGGGATATGAGTATGACCACAGATGATAACGGCGCTCTCAATACCGTTAAGCAGTGCCAGAATATCTGCATCATCACGTACTATCGGCTGCCCTGTTTCGATATTCTCGAGCATATATACCATGTCATCCGTTGGTGACCCATGGCATAGATATATATCTTCACTCAAATGATAATCAAACGGCAAAGCCTGCATCCATTCAATAGCCGCTTTGGGTAAGTCCTCAAGGATAAAAGCCATGGTTGCGTTATCAGCAATATCTGCCGCTGTCGCTTCATAAATCTGTCTATCCTGATTCCCTCGAATCGTAATGATATCGTTCTGATGCGCCATTAGAAGCGCATAGGTATCTTTAGGCGCAATCGGTCCGTATAAAATATCACCCAGATTGACAATTTGATTGATATTGCGACGTTTGATATCAGCCAACACAGCTTCAAGCGCGAATACATTGCTATGAATGTCGGAAATAGCGGCTATTGTCGTTACTTGTTTATTTTTTGAATTACTCATCTATTCGCTCACCCAGTAAAAACTGCTTTACTACTTTAACCGTCGCTACGGAATCCTCTTCGTGTGGTACATGTCCCAAATTATCGAATATTTTTAGCTGGCTATTAGCGATATCTCGATGAAACAGTTTGGCATTTTCTACTGGAATCAGGTCATCTTGCGCACCCCATAATATAAGGGTTGGTAAATTTAATTTTTTGATTTGTGCTTGGTTTGCCGTGTTATCCATCTCCAGCAAGCGTCGGTTTAACGCCAGACGGTTGCCTTGACGCAAAGTCAAATCGTAATAACGATCCACCAAAGCCTCATCAACTTTACTGTCGTCCGCATAGACGCTTAAGATACTTTTTTTCACAACATCACGCGGTAGCACACGGCTAAGCAGTGGGGTCAGTATGGGATATTTCGCCAGTTTAAAACCAATAGGCACCTGCTTTGGTGTTGCAGGGTAGCCAACTGCATCGACCAATATAAGGTTATTAACCCGCTCAGGATATAATGCCGCAGTACGCCACGCGATTTTACCACCCAGCGAGTTTCCTGCTAACGTCACACGACCCACTTCTAAATGATCAAGCACATCAATGACGAACTTAGCATAATTGGCACTGTCATACTGAGTAGATTCATCGGTATAAGGGCCGGTCAAGCCAAACCCCGGCAGATCCATGCTGATGACACAATAGTCATCACTTAACTCACGCGTCCAGCCCTGCCACGTATGCAAACTTGCTGAAGTGCCATGTAGTAATACAATAGTTTTGGGCTGTCCCAAGGTTTTATCACTATAAAGATTAGATTTTATCTCATTTTTTATGGCATTTTTGCTCGGATAGGCCATGCATCTTGGCGACCTGATCACATGCGCCTGCATGCCTTGCACGTCTATAAACTCACTATTGGGCAGTTGCCAACGCTCTAGGTCGGCGACGCTTTTATCAGCCGCCCAATAGACTACGATTAAAGCCACCAATAAAACAAGCAGCCCCAAAACAATAAAGACCATGATTTTCGTTAGACGTTTTGCCATTTTTATTAAATCCGTTTAATGAGATGACGCTAATATGTGATGTTAATCTCGTTCAAACCTGTTATTACTTATAAACAAACAAATATTAAGTATTTTATACAGACATTCAGGCCAATAGTAAATAAAAAACCCGATGCTTGAGAGTAACTCAAACATCGGGTGTCATGGATTTATAGTCAGCTTATTATAAGGCTAAATTAGGAAAAAATACGCCCACAGCCCAACTACAAAGGTGGCGATGATATTAAGAATAATACCC
The DNA here is from genome assembly GCF_014652895.1 of Psychrobacter glaciei. GTDB lineage: Bacteria > Pseudomonadota > Gammaproteobacteria > Pseudomonadales > Moraxellaceae > Psychrobacter > Psychrobacter glaciei. The sequence goes on along the minus strand of NZ_BMZR01000001.1, from coordinate 895,011 downwards.
GTCCGTATCATCTCTGACTGCTTGATAAGCCCCGTACCAAATACAATCGCGTTTGGTGGTGTGGCGACAGGAAGCATAAAGGCACAAGAGGCACCAATACCGATGACCAATACCAACACTTCATGTGGTAAACCCATCTGTTCAGCAATAGCAGCGAATACTGGTACTAATAACGCGGCAGAGGCGGTATTAGAAGCGAACTCTGTCAAGAAGATAATAAATGCTGATACCGCAATCATTACGATAATAAGTGGTGCCGAAGACAACGCATTGGCCACAGTCTCGCCCAGCACCAACGAGGCACCAGAAACTTTCAAAATTGTTGATAGTGCGATACCACCACCGAACAACATGAGCACACCCCAGTCGGTATTGTCAGAGACTTGTTTCCACGATACGAGCCCTAAGCTCACCACCGCTGCAGCTGCTGACAAAGCAATGACCGCATCGGTATCGGTGATATCAAGTGCCGCACCGATTTTTTTGGAGAATATCCAACTCAGTGCTGTCACAATAAAGACAATAATCGTCACTACACGAGGTTTATTCCACTCAATAGGTTCCTCTTCGACAAGGACGACCGTACGATTAAGATTGGGCTTCAGGAACAAATACATAGCGCCTAACAACAACGGCAATAGTACCAACATCATTGGAATACCGAACTTCATCCAATCGATAAACGCAATATCAAGCGCTTTTGCGGCGATGGCGTTGGGCGGTGAACCAACAATCGTACCCAGACCACCCAAACTGGCAGAGTAAGCGATACCCAATAATACAAACACAAACGTACCGCGATCTTTTTCGCGGTCAACCTGCGTCAGAATACCGAGTGCAAGGGGCAGCATCATCGCAGCCGTGGCAGTGTTCGATATCCACATCGACAAAAATGCAGTGACCCCAAATATTAAAAATACAGCCGTACCAAGCTTACCACCTGACATAGACAGAATTTTTAGCGCAATTTTTTTGTCCAATTGCTGTACATGCAAGGCGGCAGCCAAAGCAAAACCACCAAAAAACAAGTAAATCGTTGGATTAGCAAAGCTCTGCAAGCCAATTTCGGCATCGAATTCTGGAATACCAATCAGTGCACCAACTACTACCACTAACAGTGCAGTAATGGTCACATGTAGCGCTTCTGTCAGCCATAGCACACCGATGAAGAACAGCATAGCCAAGCCTTTATTGGCATTGATATCGAAAGGCAATACATTGTAAATAATCATACTGACAATGGCAGCGATAATAACCAGTATCAGCCCTTTGCCAGTTCCTTTTGGAAAGGTATCGGTAAACAAATACTCATTGCCATCATCAGGAAGATGGCTGTCTAACTTTTGCTCTGACATAACATATCCTTATTGTCCTCAAAGACGTTATAAAAACTAAAATATAAAGATGATTTTGAATCGTGACTGTTTTTTAACGATAACTTTTTAACGATAACCTTTTAAAGATAACGTCATCCTACTAAGAAATTTATGTGGTTAAGTGGCAACCCCAATGATATTCCGTTACATATCGTCACTAAACAAGCGCACATCGCATATGTACAACGAGGTAGCTCTATCACATACTTGATGGGTAGAATAAAAATGAAACGCCAATGAATATTTACTATTCACCTTTTCGTTGGCCGTCAATAAAAATAATCAGGAGCATGCTATGACAGACTCAAATAAAACAGACGCAACCACGAAGATGGCACCAACAGATATCAACCAAGATGGTCTTGATAAAAAAGACCAACAGCGTACGGATGATTCTGCCCTAGATATGATGCAAGGTATGCACGAACATGAAGACCATGACTCAGAAGACGATAAATAATTCGGTATAAATAGCTATAAAAAATAGCCTAAAAGCGCTTATCTGATGATAAGCGCTTTTTTAGTTGTGGTGGTCTCTGTTCTGGCAGATGATCTGAGGCATAGTTATAGACGAATGCCGCTGTCAGTACGATAGTGATCGGTACAAACAACGCGCCATAGCCGATCTTGGCATATAAAAACGCGCCCACTACCCCGCCACCGCAAAAGCAATACCAAATAATCGCTTGAAAACCCAATGTCGGTTTACTGATCGAGCGTCCTGCTAGCCAATTACCAATAGCAGCACCCATATCTGACGTTAGACCGGTTAAATGGGTGGTACGAATGACAGCGCCGCTATAGGTCGCCACCATCGCATTCTGTAATCCACACGCCATTGCCGCCGCCAATTGTCCAAAGTAATCATGTTCTTTATACAGCAGATAGCTGATCAGCAGTAACGCCGCTTCAATATAAAGCGCAGTGCCATACCGCCGTCCTAACTTCAATGAGGTTTGCCCAATGACAAAACCGCTCAATATTGCCCCTGCCAAAAATGACAACAACGACGCGCCAATATATAAAATACTGCGAGCATCAAAATGAGCAATAGCAGCAGCAAACAGACTCACGTTACCTGTGACATGCGAGACGGACAAATTGGTAAATCCCATCAACGCTGCCGTATTGAGGCAGCCCGCACTGAATGCCAGTACAGCCCCGCCCCACAGTATCCACCTTGGTAATTTGGTTATCATATCCACCACCTAAAGGCTTGTTACCGAAAAGCCCGTAGTATAACCAAAAAAGACAGCCGGTTGGCTGCCTTCTCTGTCATTACGCTAAGGGTTTATCATAACCAATGGCTCTTATGGCTTTTATAGTTCTCAAGAATTCATAAAACACAATAAATGCCAATTAAGACTTTTTAAATAATTACTGCTGTGGCTCATCAAGCATCATGAGCTGCTCACTGATGGCGACAGTATTAAATCCAGCATCAACGAACATAATCTCACCAGTGATACCTGATGCCCAAGGCGATAGTAAAAACAAGGCCGCGTTGCCCACTTCTGTTTGACTGACATTACGCTGTAGTGGTGCGATTTTTTCGCTGATATCGAGCATCTTGCGGAAAGACTTAATACCACTGGCAGCAAGCGTGCGAATAGGTCCTGCAGATATAGCATTAACACGTATGCCTTCACCGCCCATAGAGGTCGCTAGATAACGGACACTGGCTTCAAGACTGGCTTTTGCCATACCCATGACATTATAGTTTGGCAATACTGAAATACTGCCTTCGTAAGTCAATGTCAACATAGAGCCATGGCGCATTGCTAATAATTCACGAGCTTCTTTAGCCAAAGCGACAAAACTGTAGCTCGATATATCATGGGCGATATGACTGCCTTCACGCGTCGTGGCGCTAACAAAATCCCCGTTCAGCTGATCCATCGGCGCAAAACCAATAGCGTGTACCACGCCATCAATACCATCACCCCAATGGGCAGTCACTTGCTCAAAGCAAGCAGCAATAGACTCATCAGAGGCAACATCACACTCCAGTACCAAATCTGCTTCGAATTTTTCGGCCGCCATATCGACGCGCTTCTTAATTTTTTCATTTGGGTACGTCAGGATTAGCGAAGCCCCTTCACGGTGTAACGCTTCTGCGATAGCCCAGGCGATAGAAAGCTTACTTGCGATGCCAGTGACGACGAATCTTTGTCCTTGAAGTAGCATAATATTTCCTTTTTGAATCGATAGAAATTATCTAGAATCGATATTTATTTAGGGTTTTTAAGTGAGAAGTAGCAAGTGATAAAAAATGTAAACCAGAAGATGGCCCATTATACATGAATTGATTTAAGTAAACAGTCGTAAACTGTACTTGAATGCCGTTATTCAAATACACTCATATCAAAATATGATGCTGACAATGATGGTCAGTATATTTTAACAGGCAACATTGATAATAAAACCCATATACCGTTATCTTTTTACTGCTTATTTTCAAAAATTCAGCCATTAGACACGATTGCCATTGTGGTTTCGATGGCACCATCGGCACCCCTCTTGCGATTAAACGCTTAACTGCTCGCCACAGCAGTATGAAGTTAAGCAGATTTCGAGTATAATCACAGCCCTTCCCAGCTTGCATAATTTTTATAAGAATCCTTACATGATAGGATTCAACGTTAAGCTACACCCACATTTTGGATGGCTGCCAAACCTATGAGTAACACTCCCATCATAACCCCAGATTATAAAGAAAGTACCGAATCTTATCGCCAACTGATTGAATCAACTGGCGAAGACTTAGATCGTCCTGGATTACAAGATACGCCTATTCGGGCGGCAAAAGCCTTTGCTCATTTAACCCAAGGCTATCATCAAAGCTTAGATGAAGTGGTCAATGACGCAGTATTCCCATCGACCAACCGCGAGCTGGTGCTGGTGCAAAACATTGAGTTTTATTCGTTATGTGAACATCATATGCTTCCTTTTCATGGGGTTGCACATATTGGCTACCTACCGAATGGACAAGTATTAGGACTTTCAAAGTTTGCGCGTATCGTAGATATGTTTGCGCGTCGTTTACAAATTCAAGAAAACTTAAGTGAACAAGTGGCACAAACCATTATGGATGTGACGGGCTGCCGCGGTGTAGCCGTAGTGATGGATGCATCGCATATGTGTATGATGATGCGCGGTGTTAATAAGCAGCATTCAACCACACGAAGCACGGCGATGCTGGGCGAATATGTTCATGATAATCAAGCACGAAATGAGTTTTTGGATGCTGTACCTAAGCGCCAACCGGCATTTTAAAGTGGTGTTTTAGAATATTAAAAATAAAAAAGGACACTTATCAAGTGTCCTTTTTTTATGCAATTTAGATATTTTTAAAACAGAAATACTGTTAGCGCGTAGTAAACCAGCCTTAGCTAACTGGTTTTACATCATCTACCCAGTTGCCATAACCAGCAGCTTCCATCTCAGCTAGTGGAATAAAGCGCATTGCCGCTGAATTCATGCAATAGCGTTTGCCCGTTGGGGCTGGACCATCGTCAAATACATGACCCACGTGCGAGTCAGCGTAGCGGCTGCGAATTTCGGTACGGGTTGAAAAAATACCACGGTCTTCTTTTTCGACGACCACGTCAGCGCTCAACGGACGAATAAAACTAGGCCAGCCTGTGCCAGACTTGAACTGATCACGAGAAGAATACAGTGGCTCGCCCGATATCACATCGACGTATAGCCCTGGTGCTTTATTGTCCCAATATTCGTTATCAAATGCGCGCTCGGTACCCTCTTTTTGAGTGACTTTGTACTGAATGTCACTGAGCGAGTTTTTCAGCGTTTCCTGTGTTGGCTTCACAAATGTCTTCGGATTGAAGCCAGCACTTGCTTGAGGGGTTGATGACTTATTTGATGTTAGTTGCTGTACGCTACTAGCAGTGGGTTTGAACTGGTTAAAATCTAGCTCATAATCTTTGCCATAGACGCTTTCAATAAACTGGTATCGACCAGAATTAAAGGTATAAGCCTTATAGCGTAGCGGGTTCTTTTTGTAATAGTCCTGATGATACTCTTCTGCCGGATAAAAGGTGCTGGCAGGAACAATCTCAATCACTACTGGTTTTTCATATACACCAGAGTCTTGCAATGATTGCTTGGCAGCTTCTGCTATCTGCTTTTCTTGGGCATTATTATAGAAAATAGCGGGGCGATATTGCGTGCCTCGATCGACATACTGACCTTTATTATCAGTTGGATCAGCGATTCTCCATAGCGCCTGTACTATACCGTTATAGGTAATCTTCTTAGGATCATAATATACTTGCGCCGCTTCCGTATGACCTGTGCCACCTGCTGATACCTCTTTATAGGTCGGATTTTCAGCACTGCCACCTGTATAGCCAGACACTACTTCTACCACACCAGGAATTTTCTCATAGCCTGCTTCCACACACCAAAAGCACCCACCAGCAACCGTAGCCACTGCCAATCCTGGGGTTGTCGGTGCATAAGGGTTGGCAGCGGTGGTGTCTTTCACAGTAGGGCTGGTTTCGGTCGAGGCACAGCCTGCATAAAAAGCACTGCTCGCCATGATTACTAACCCAATGACTTTAGACGGTAATATACGATTCATAACTATCTCCTAAAAGGATTTCATTTAACTATCATAACCTCTAGGTCTCACCGAAGTATTCCTATATTGTTATATATATATGTACAGCACGTCCAATTATTTTTCAAAAAAAAGTCTACTACCTTAGGGTAATAGACTTTTTTTAATTTATCAGTCGATGATTATAAGCAGACTACAATAGTCTATGCTGCTTTATCGCTACTTTTATTTTCACCAGAACGACCTTCACTGGCTTGCATAATCTTGGTCAAGATTTCCTTGATACCAGACGCTGGCATATAAGTCGGAACTGCATAAGTATCGCTGACTTCTTTTGCAGCGGCTTTAGCAATACTGTCAAAATCACTGGTTTTCATGCCTTTAACCGTTGGATCAATGTTTAAACTTTTGATCAACTCTCGTACTTGGGCGATTAAGTTATCTGCTATCGCACCGTTGCCACTGCTGGCTTGACCATGTTTGACCATGCCTGTCTTCTTTGCCAATTCTGCCAGTCGTTTTTCACTCGCTTTACGATTTAGGTCCAGCACATAAGGCAAAACGATGGCATTCGCGCGACCATGAGGAATACTATAATATGCCCCTAATTGGTGAGCAATAGCATGAACATAACCTAGGCCTGCTTTGTTAAAGGCAATACCACCGTAGTGAGCTGCGATACCCATCTCTTCTCGTGCTTTTAGATCGCCACCATCTTTATAGGCCATTGGTAGATACTGCATGACTGATTTGACAGCTGAGGCCGCATAGTAATCAGTTTCTACACTTGCGTTTACGCTCATCCACGCTTCGAGCGCGTGTGTCAATACATCGATACCAGTATCCGCTGTGATGTGCGCGGGCATACCTTTCATAATAACTGGGTCTATAGCTGCAGCTAATGGCACCATTCTTGGGTCGATAGACAAGGCTTTTTGATGGGTTTTATCGTCTGATACCACTGCACCAAGCGTTGCCTCTGAGCCTGTACCCGCGGTAGTAGGAATGCAATACAATGGCATAGAAGGTTTTCTTGCTTTGAGAATACCGATAAGTTGTCTAGGTTTACAGTTATTACCTTGCGACATTGCAATCATCTTAGCCGCGTCAATGACTGAACCACCACCGATGGCCAGTATCGAGTCACACTTAGCGTCAACTGATTTGCGTAGTCCTTCTTCGACGACCTTAAAAGTAGGGTCTGGCGTGATACCATCATATAGCTGGTAGCTGATGCTTTTACTATCTAAATAATCGGTGACTTTGGCAGGTATACCAAGTTTATTTAACACTGCATCAGTGACGATAAATACATTGGTACTGCCTTCGTTAATGAGCATATCACATATCTCATCACAGGCAGTCTCACCGACGAATAGCATCGGTCTTCTTATCGGTATCACATAAGAAAAAGCCTTTAGCACTTTGGCGCGCGTTTTGGCAACCGCCAAGTAACCAGCGTGCTGTAATGGATTGTTATTTACTAATTTAGAAAGACTACTTTGCTTTTTACTGGGCATAAAAAATCCTTTTTTAATAATGCTTTAATGGCAATGATGACCATTTTGATCCGCTAACGATAAGCGATGCCAAAATAGGTAAATATATGGGTCACAAAAATATATCGATAGAGCAAACGAGTGTCTAAACTTATTGTACCACTGCATTTTTTAGGATGTCGCTATTATTATGAACTGGTATGTTCTGATTTTTGAGCCGTTTTTAGTTCCTGTTAAGTGGTACTCGCTTTTAATAACTGCTGAGCATATGGATGCTGTGGGTCATTAAATATACTTTCAGTGTGACCATACTCCACGCATGTGCCTTCTTTTAATACCATAATGTGCTGACACAGTGCGCGTACTACTTTTAAATCATGACTGATAAAAACATAGCTGATTTGCAGCTTTTCTTGGATTTCACGTAGTAAGCTGACTACTGTTACCTGCGTTGTACTGTCCAGCGCCGAGGTAGGCTCATCCAATATGAGTAGGCTCGGCTTCATAATCAATGCGCGCGCCAATGCAACGCGTTGACGTTGTCCACCTGACAGTTCATGCGGATAACGCTGCACAAAATCCGCCGGCAAATGCACAGTAGCCAGACTCTCCATGACCGCCTGCTGGCGCGCGACCTTGTCCACGCCTTGTACCAATAGCCCTTCTTCAATAATTTGCATAACCGTCATGCGCGGGTTGATACTGGCAAATGGGTCTTGAAACACCATCTGAATCTGTGAGCGGAACTTACGCAGCTCGCTCTTGGACAATGCTGAGAGGTCTTGCCCATTGACGACTATCTGCCCATTCACACGTGCTTGGTTGCTCAGTAATTGACTGAGTGCGAGTGCGATGGTGGTTTTGCCAGAGCCAGACTCACCGACGATGCCCAGCGCCTGTCCTTTTTGTAACGTCATATCGACATTTTTTACCGCATCAAACCAGCGTTTTGTACCACCGAATAGGCTTTTTTCAATCGGGAACTGTACTTTCAGATTCTTCACTTCTAGTACGCTTGATTGCTTATCTGCATTATCATCGACTAAAGTTAAGGCTTGACCAAAGTCTTGCTGAATAAGCGTACGGGTATAGTCGGCTTTAGGCTGACTAAATACCGCTGATGTTTGCCCCTGTTCAATCGTTTGGCCTTGGCGCATGACGACGACATCATCACTGTAACGCCTGACTAAATTGAGATCATGACTGATTAATATCATCGCCATATTATGCTGGCGCTTAAGATCATCTAATAGTGCCAAAATCTCGTGCTGCAAAGTGACATCAAGCGCTGTGGTCGGCTCATCGGCAATTAAGATATCAGGCTGCTGAGCTAATGCCATGGCAATCATTACTCGCTGACGCTGACCACCTGATAGCTCATGTGGATAACGATTCAACTTGTCAGCAGGATCCGTAATATTGACATCATCTAGCAAAGCGATGCTGGTTGCTCGCCATTGCTTTTTTGGCACGCCGCTTAGACGCAGTGATTCGGCAATTTGTTTGGCGACCGTATGTAATGGATTCAATGCGGTCATCGGTTCTTGAAACACCATGCCAATACGCTGTCCACGAATAGGTCGTAGTGCAGCATTACGCCCTTTGTCATTGGCTACCGGTAATGTAGACATGCCTGATGTGCCTGCCAGCTGAACCGCACCCGTGATAGTTAAACTATCTGGTAGTAGACCTAATAGCGCAAGACTGGCAATCGATTTGCCAGAGCCAGACTCACCAACGATGGCCAAGGTTTGCCCTTGCCACATCTCATAAGACAGTTCGTTGACCAGTTGGACGCCTGTAGCAGTTGTGATACTTAGACTATCTACTGTCAACATGAGCTTATCTTGTACACGGTCGAGCTTTTCATTCGACGTGCTATTTTTTTTATTAATCATGGTCATATCAAGAGCGCCTCGGATCAAACGCATCACGCAGCGCTTCGCCTACAAAGATGAGCAACGACAAGATAAAGGTCAAACTAAAGAAGCCTGACAAAGCCAGCCAAGGCGCATCGAGGTTGTTTTTCCCTTGCACCATCAGCTCACCTAGAGACGGTGAGCCGGGCGGTAATCCATATCCCAAAAAGTCCAGCGCGGTCAGAGCAATAATATTGGCCGTTAAGATAAACGGTAGTTGCGACAAGCTTGACGCTAAGGCATTGGGTAAGATATGTCTTAGCATAATCTGACTGTCCGACACCCCAAGATTGCGCGCGGCTCGCACATAGTCAAAGTTGCGGGCGCGCAAGAACTCTGCCCGCACCAAACCAACCAGACCCATCCAGCCAAATAACAGCATTAACCCAAATAACATCGTAATACTGGGGCTGAATAAGCTAACCAAAATAATAATCATAAACAGTTGAGGCATACCGCCCCACACTTCCATGAAGCGCTGCCCTGCTAGATCCACCCAGCCACCATAATAGCCTTGTATTGCACCGACGATAATACCAATTAATGCGCCCGCGAGCGTCAGTGCTAGACCGAACAATAACGATACCCGCATACCATAAAGTATCCGCGCCAGCACATCACGCCCCATGTCATCAGTGCCAAGCCAATTCTGAGCGTTTGGTGCTGCTGGATAAGGCAGACCCAACTCAACATTCGGCGTCTGATCGGCAAACGGAATAAGCGGCATCACATAAAAGCCCTGCTCATCAATCAGCGTTTGCACCGCAGGATCTTTATAATTGGTTTCGGTCTCGAACACACCGCCAAACGTCGTTTCAGGATAGGCTTTTAATACAGGAAAGTAATAGTCGCCTTGATATTGCACCAGCAGTGGCTTGTCATTGGCAATGACATTGGCCGCCATACAAATGACAAATATCACCGCAAAAACAAACAGTGATATCACCCCAAGCCTATTTTGGCGAAAGCGGTTTAGGCGTGCTTGCCAAATAGGGTTCAGCCGACGTTTTTTTGGCATAGAGACAGGAGATGCAGATGAAGGCGTTGAAGGTAATGGATGACTTGACATTAGCGCCCCTCAAAATCAATACGAGGATCGATTAAGTGATAACTCAAATCACTGATTAACTGTAATAGCAGTCCCACTAACGTGAAGATAAATAGCGTGCCGAATATCACTGGATAATCGCGCTGTTGAATGGCTTCGAAACCTAACAAACCCAAACCATCAAGCTTAAAGATAATTTCAATGAGAAAATTACCGGCAAAGAAGATACCAACGATAGCAGCTGGAATACCGGCAATGATAATTAACATGGCATTGCGAAACACATGCCCGTATAACACTTGCCGCTCTCCTAAACCTTTGGCACGTGCAGTAAGTACGTATTGCTTGCCCAACTCTTCTAAAAAACTGAATTTAGTTAGATAGGTCAAGCCAGCAAACCCACCAACCGTACTTGCCAACAGTGGTAAGGCCAAGTGCCAAAAGTAATCTTTCACTTTACCAAGCGCACTTAATTGATCAAAATTCTCGGAAGTTAATCCTTGCAGCGGAAAAATATTCCAGTAACTGCCCCCAGCAAAGAACACCAGTAGTATGACGGCAAATACAAAGACGGGTATCGCATGTCCGATAGCAAGCAGCATAGCAGTGAATTTATCAATCCCCGAGCCATGATGCATGGCTTTATAGACTCCAAGCGGAATGGCTATCATATAAATCAGCAGCGTGCTCCAAAGCCCAAGCGAGATTGAGACTGGTAGCTTTTCTATGATGAGATCAGTCACCGATTGGCCTTTAAAAAATGACTCACCAAAATCCAGTTGGGCGTAGTTTTTTAGCATAAGCCAAAATCGCTCGGGGGCAGATTTGTCAAAGCCATATTGGGCATTGATCGCAGCAACCATCTCCTCAGAGAGACCACGCGTCCCTTGATAAGTGCTGTCATTACCACCTGCACTGCCCGCGCCAATATTACCACCGAGCGCATTGTCTTTTGCACCTTGCTCGATGAGCGCCATTTGCTGCTCGACAGGACCTCCAGGCGCTGCTTGCACAATCACAAAATTCGCCAGCAATATCAAAAATAGCGTCGGTAATATCAACAGTAATCTTTTTAAGATATAACGACCCATAATGGCAGCTTCCTAAAATAAACAAATATGGGAACAGAAAAATTAGCAGCTAACACTTATTTAAAAAGCAATGATCTAAAAAACAGCTATCAAAGATGCATAAGGCTTTAAAAGTTATTTTTCAGCTCACGTAGCGCCGCAAATACCGTTAAAGACTTGTCATCATCGATAGTCACTTTGGATTTAACTCCTGCTATCACGCTCGGTTCTTGTGTGCGTAAAAATACATTTATTGCGCGTTCATGCTCTAGGGTCACAGGTAATGTCGGCACACCTTGTGCGGTTTGCGCCTCTGCTTGTGCTAAGGCTTGCTGCATTGCTTCGTTGTCAGGCTCAATAGATAGCCCAAAACGTAGATTGCTGGCTGTGTACTCGTGTGCAGGATATAGCAATGTCTCGGCAGGCAGTTCATTTAAACGTTTAAAGCTGTCATGCAACTGCTCAATCGTACCAGTAAAAACACGCCCACAACCGCCACTAAATAAAGTATCCCCACAGAAGCAATGTTTTTGTCCATCAATATCCAAGATATAAGCCATATGGCTGGCGGTATGCCCTGATATATCCCAAACTTGTGCAGAGCAGCCCCACGCACTGACTGTACTACCGTCTTTTATCGTTTGATCTTCATCAACTGTATGTTCACTATGTGCGACTAAATGCGTCATCGGGTAGGATTCTTGCAACTCTGCGACGCCCCCAATATGGTCGTGGTGATGATGTGTCGTCCAAATCGAGGTAAGTTCTAACTGGTTGTCTTCTAGATAGGCAACGACAGGTTCAGCTTGACCGGGATCAATGACAATCGCTTGCTTATTATTTTCATTAATTAATGTCCAAATATAGTTGTCGCTAAATGCTTTAATTGGGTGAATACGGATACTCATATTAAGTCCTTACAGATGATTGTCTTTATTGCAAATATCTTTTATCAATCTTTTTAAAATAAAACTTCAAGATTAAGCGTCATGTGGTTTATTGTTTTAAATACTGATTGACGCGTGCTTCTGCTTCTTTATCAACCCACCAGTAGTCAATACCGACGGCATTGGTTGGCAGTTTTTTAGTATGACGATATTGATCCCAATAGGCGACATTGGTGCCAGATTTACCATATAGCGGCACTAAATAATGCCCTGCGCGTAGCAAGCGATCAAGTACCTGAGTATACAACACAATCTCTTCACGATTTTCAGCGCCGCCCAACGCTGCTACCACTTCGTCGATAGCGGCATTTTTTATACCAATCGTATTATGATTGCCAGGCTCATCGGCAGCAGCGCTGCCCCAAAATGCTGCTTGCTCAGCACCAGGAGACAGACTTTGGGCAAATACATCGACAACCATATCATAATCGAAACGTCGCATACGCTCATAATATTGTGGCCCATCGACTTGGCGCAAAGTCGCATCAAATCCCAGACGTTTTAGATTACGAATATAAGGCAGCAATACACGGCCCATGGTCTCGCCTGTCATCAAAATCTCAATCTGAGCAAGCGATCCATTAGGCTGATATAACTTCATATCGTTATAATAAAACCCAGCATCTAACAAAAGCTGCCGCGCTTTTAGTAACCCTTCACGGTTAAAGCCGTTACCATCACTGGTGGGCAGCTGCCACTCCATTAATACGGCTTTACGTTGAATCGGCTCAAGCTTAGACAATAAAGGCGTTAATACCTGCATTTCTTGGCTAGACGGCGTACCCGTTGCCGCCAGCTCTGAGCCATGAAAAAAGCTCTGCAAGCGCTCATACTGCCCATGAAATAAGGTCTTATTCATCCATTCAAAGTCATAAGCGGCGGTCAGTGCTTGACGAACTCTAATGTCCTGAAAGATTGGGCGGCGCATATTCATGACCAAGGCTTGCATCGGTACTGGGTTCTGACTGGTGATCGTTTCTTTATTAATAAGACCCGCTTTTACTGCTGGAAAATTATAACCCGTTGCCCAGTTAGAAGCTTTGTTCTCAGGGCGGAAGCGATATTGACCAGACTTGAAGCCCTCAAAAGCAATCTCATCGCTTTGATAGTAGACAAACTTAATCATATCAAAGTTATAACGACCACGGTTGACCATCAGATCACGTCCCCAATAATTGGGATCACGTACATAGCTCACCGAACGCCCTGCATCGACTCGACCTAGCTTATAAGGCCCACTACCCATCAATGGCGTTAAGCTTATCTTTTCAAAATCAGCATCGATAGAAGATTTGGCAAAGATAGGAAACTGTCCAACCGTTAATAAGATTTCTTTGTTTTCAGTAGAGGCAAAGACAAATTTGACTCGTTGCTTATCTATAACTTGAATGTCTTTGATATCACTTAGATAACTGCGAATATACATCGGGCCCTTGTTCAATATCGCCTCATAAGTCGCTTTGACATCGCGACTGGTCACTGGCGATCCATCCCAAAAACGGGCAGCAGGATTGAGATGATATACAATCCAACTGGTGTCATCAGGATCATACGTTACCTTGCTTGCCAGCTGCGGATACATCGTAAAAGCTTCATTTAGTGAGCCCGTCATCAAAGTATCATAAAGGTAATCGGTACCAATCATCGCCACGCCCGTGGTCATCCATTTATTGGCAGCATTAAAGGTGCCACGCGTATCAAGTGAGAGCGTACCCCCTGTCGGCGCGTTTGGATTGGCATAGGGCATATAAGGCGCATTAACATATTCAGCAGTGCTGTTATGTGCAAGCGCAGTAATGGTAATTGGTGTCGCCATACTGGCTGGTATCCAACTCGCCATTGCCACTAACAAGACAGTTTTTAGCATGGTATTTTTTATCATAATAAAGTTATAACAAACCCCTCTGCTAAACCAAATGGATGTATAGAGAATTTACCTAATGACTGAAAACTCATCGCAGCTTAAATAAGAAGCAAACAAAAACATAAGCTATCACAACAGCTGAAAATTTTATCATAACAAACTTAGGTTTTTTAACCTAATAGTTTGCAGTGTTAGGTATAGCGCATCATCTGCCCTAAAACAATGATAATTCTCATAAAAAAAGACGCAGCTCATAAAGTTGCGTCTTTTTTCTCAAACCCGTACTGACTTAGGCGTGTTTTTTTTCAAATTCAATCATAAAGTCGACCAGTTGCTGTACCCACTCAAGCGGTACAGCATTGTAGATACTTGCACGCATACCGCCAACATCACGATGACCTTTTAGATGCAGTAAGCCTGCTTTTTCTGACTCTTCTAAGAATACTTTATCAAGGCTACTGTCTGCTAAAGTAAACGGCACATTCATGATAGAGCGATACTTAGGCGCAACTGGGTTGTTATAAAAACTGCTGTTATCAATTGTTCTGTAGAGCAAGTCTGCTTTTTGCTGATTGATTTTACCGATAGCAGCAACGCCACCCTGCTCTTCCAACCACTCAAATACCAATCCCGCCAAGTACCAAGAATACGTCGCTGGCGTGTTTGACATAGACTCTTTGTCAGCTTGATGCTCATAGTTCATTAGCAGCGGACACCACTCACTTGCCTGCCCTAGTAAATTCTCACGGATAATCACAATGACAAGTCCTGCTGGACCGATATTTTTTTGTGCACCCGCGTAAATCATCCCAAATTTTGAGACGTCAATTGGCTGTGACAAAATGCAAGAAGACATATCAACGATAATTGGTGCAGCAACGGTTGGCGGCTCAAATATCTGCAAGCCATGAATCGTTTCATTGGCGCAGTAATGGAAGTAAGCTGCATCTTCACTCAGATTCCAATCGCTTTGATCAGGTACATCGGTAAAGTTGCTTTCTTTGCCTGTTGCAACCACATTAGTCTCGCCAAGACCTAGTTTGGCATAGCGCGCTGCTTCTTTGACTGCTTTACCTGACCAAGCACCTGTCGTTAGATAATCTGCGCGCCCACCGTTTAATAGGTTTAGTGGAATCGCTGAAAACTGTAAGCTAGCGCCGCCTTGTAAAAATAGCACCTTATAATTATCTGGAATGTCCATCAACGAACGCAATTTAGACTCAGCTTTTTCAGTAATCGCCAGATACTCTTTACTGCGATGGCTTACTTCCATGACCGACAGTCCACGTCCTTGCCAATCCAGCAACTCTTCTTGAGCGCGTGATAATACGGCAGTTGGTATCGTAGCAGGTCCCGCTGAAAAATTAGGTACACGGTTAGGAGCAGCTTGGGTAGTCATAATCATTATCCTAAATATGATGAAATCATCGTTGTTTGTTGGAGCGTAAAAGTGACCTATCAAAATTATTTTAAAAGTGATTTTAGTTGTCTTTATTTACTAATGCTTTTTATTTATACAAATAACTTGCCAAAATACCAATGGGCAGTTGGGCAGATAGCTTAACCAGACAATCTCTCCCAAAGCTGCCGCTTTAAGCTGCTATCAGCAAGCATTTCCTCTAACGTGGGCACAGTCGTAAAGTGAGGATGCTCAAGCCCTTCAGGCAAGGCTGTCAATGCTGCCACTTTTATCTCCTCGCTACGACCAATCTTAAAGACATATCCAGCAAGACTGGCATTGGCAAGCTCAGCAGTATCCATACCTTCACAGATAGGAAAAGAGGTGGTCTCACAAGTGATTGATAGCGCTTGAGTGATATTTTTCCATAGCTTTTGACTGTCATTATTAAGTGCTTGAATATCAACCAAAATCACCCAATCGCCATAGCGACCACCTTGCAAATCAAATGGGGTGACTTTTTTAAAGCTATCATCACTATTTATATGAGCAATAGGACTTTGCCCGATAGCGGCTGTGGTTTGCTGAGTTATTTCGTCTACGAGAGACTTAACAGGTACGTCAGGAACACTCGTGTCAAAACTATAGGTGACAGGGCTTTGTGCGTCGGGTTGTGCTAATCCTATATCATTAGCATCATGATAATAGTGACTAATAGGCTCATCATTGACGAGCGCTGATACAGAATCAGCAAACGATATATTCGACATATCAACGTTCGCAGCAGCATTACCTTGCTGTTCTATACTTGATTGTTCGATGTTTATATCAGATGGCACAGCCTGAGTGCTAGTATTATATTGAGTGCTAGTATCCTCTGTAGGATCAGGAATAATAGGCGCAGAGATATCTGCCATATTAATAGTAGCTGAGCTTGGCTGTACCCATTGATTGATACCCATCATTGCTAAAATTTGACGCTGCTGCATACGATGTTGCAATACAATTAGCGGGTCTTGGATATCACTCATTCGACTCTACTATCCTACTTATCTTAAATGGGTTTACAGATTTTTAATGCTGAAAATAACGTTAAAAAAGCGTTTCAAACATTTCGCTCTTTGTCAGCCGAATAGGCATAGCGCTTCAATCAATTCAATTTATTAGAAAAGCTGCCGAACGCCTAGCCAATGCTCTGCTAGTAGCATCAAGCAATCGTGCTCATCTTGACTGACTATCGTATCGTGTAACATCACCGTATGCAATGTACTCAGCCATTGCCGATATTCATTATAATCTATTTGACTGCTATCCTGTTGCTTCTCTCGATAATTATCCTCAATCTGAGTATCTATGATGGACACCCTAGAGGTGGATTTTTGAAAGCTAGGTACAGCGTCAATGATGGCCAGTAGCTGGACGCTATTCAAACCTTGTGCCGTCAATAATAGCCATTGCAAATTTGCATCACTGACTTCGGTCAAAGTAATGTCAATCAAGCGCGCATGTCGTCTCAAATCCACAATATAGTGGGCAACACTGTCATTATTATAACCAAATAGCGAGCTATCTAGCCTCGATATCATTTGACCTTTGACATCTTTCGATAAGCGATAAGCCAATAAGGTAAGCATCGTTGTATCAGAAGCCCTAAGACCATCAAACACCTGACCTGACGGATCAAGTTGAGCAACGATACTGTCCGTGCCAGCCTGCAATGTTTGCTGCCATGTAGTCTGTCTATCTGTACTTTTATCGTTCAAAACTTTAGACAATATCGGCAACAGTTTCTGTAAATGCAGCGCCTGCCATAGCGATAAAATCGATGGTACTTGAGACACTGCATTCTCTGAGTGAGTGAATTCTGATTTAGCTATATCAGCAGAACCATCATCATTGATGATATTGTCAGCAAAATTTTGGCTTAAATCAGCCGTCAAGCAGCCCTGAAATAACTCAAATATGCCCTGCTGATAGCGCAACAACATCGTACGGCACTTTTGTTGCTGGACATAATGCTGGTAACTTTGATTGCTATGACTGCTCTCATGCTTCAGACGTAGCTCTGCAATCACGCTTTCTGATAGGTCGTGCTGACTCAAGTTCTTTATGGCAGTCGTGATTAGAACACTGTCCAATCGTCGATCAACACTCGCCACGGTTTCTATCAATTTATGGTCGATGGCATGCGGTAGAATTTGCGACTGGCAATTATTATCGGCTTTGTTAGTAGAAATCTCGTACCAAATGTCAACCAAGTCATAAGTACTTGTCGTTGCTAGAGCTTGACCCTGATGGCAAAGCATCACCGCTTCGATCAATGCTTGTGCACCTAAAGGATGATGACTGTGATCAAGAATGTACTGTGGTAGTGAGATTTTTTGCATATCATCGGTACTGACTAAATATTTCTTAGGTAAATCGCTGTCGGGTTTTGCCTGCCAAGGTTTTAATAGTTGATAAGTGCCAGCATCTTGCGACTTTACCTGTAACCGTCCATCAATGATTACATCTTCTGCTACAACAAAATCTAGCCCTTTTTCTTCTTTTACTACTCCACTATCCAACGCTTGAGTAGAGAGTGGTTCTGCGTAGAGCGATTGTTTGTTAGCATTTTCTTTTTCATTAACGCTTAGGCTATTTTCTTTTACTTTCCCCACATCCCCGAGTCGACGCTGCTCATATATCTCTTTTATTTTTCGCTGATTTATCTGTTTATCTTTAGCGACTTGTACCGCGAACTTATGATAAGCATCCGCATTAATAGCGCTCATACGCTCAGTCAAGCTTGGATGGGTAGCAAACCATGATACATCGCTTAAATCCGCCCCACTACTAGCAAAGAAAAAATGGCTGAGTCCATTGATATCAGCGATGCCAGACAAACGCGAGCCAAGCGAGTCTTGATGGATGGCTTTTAAGGTTTCTACAATCGCCGGCGAACGTGTCAATTGCACGCTAGTGGCATCAGCAAGTAGCTCACGCTGGCGGTTGAAGCTGTGCTTAATCAACTGAGCACTTGCCATACTAGAGAAGCTCAAGCCATGTAATAGCAACGTCCAAACACTACGCGTTGCTTGACGATCTATCACAGGTCTATTTTGCACCCATTTCGACTGACGCTTGGCTGAGGACTGCTTTTGTTGTGGTTGCTGCTGCCAGTAAGCGACCCACTCACTATGAGTGGTGAAGCTGGCGGTTTGCGCCTCGGTACTGCGTGCAAAATTATCAACTTGTCTCTGCGATAGAGACTGATGGGAAGTGATATCAGTATTTGAGGAACGATGATTGGAAATTGGATCACTCCAGTCATATAGTATTTGCAAGCCTGCCAATATCACCATCAGCTGTAGATTAAAGGTGGCATCACCATGCAGTATATGACCATATTCATGACCAATGAGACCATACAACGCCTCATCAGACAACTTATCTAGCGCACCTTGAGTGACGACCAGCACCATATCTTGACTATGACGACCAGCGACGAAGCCATTGATACCTTGCTCATCAGGTAATACATATAAGATCGGTGTACTCAAGCCTGAGGCAATCGCCAACTGCTGGGCAATTTCACAGTAACGACGATAGACTGATGGAAAGTCACGCTCATCACGCACGGCTATATGGCGTGAACTATAGCGAACTTTCTCCTTAGTTTCGTGTTGATGCGCGACCCCGTGGCTGTGCTCCCATGCTTCTTGACTATTATCGATGAACAGCCTGACCGCTCCTACTCGCTGAGCAATAGCGCGGCCACCTGCTCTCAGGCGGCGATACTCTAAGAAACTACCACCAATGAAACTACCTAATATCAAGATAATGACCAGAACCAATACCCAGTGAGATATACCGCCCGTAAATACAGTTAATAGTAGCCCCATGACAGCCAGCCCTACCGCCATATGAGCAAGTACAATCAGGAAAAATAGTCCATAAAGGAATAGACTGCGCCGCGTACGTATCCGCTGTTCACCGAAAAAATCCATCAGTTTAGGCTGCCTAAAGTTCGCCAAATTTATCTAAACCTCAGCCCATATTGACAATCGGTGCCTGAGCAATCGCTTCTCTATCTTCGAACACTAAAGGACTGAGTGGACGAAAGCCAAAAGTCGTACTGACGAGGTTATTGGGGAATATTTCACGGTCGTTATTATAAAACATCACGCTGTCATTATAATGCTGACGAGCAAAACCAATGCGATTTTCCGTGTTGGTTAACTCATCCATTAATTCCTTGATCATACTATCGGCTTTTAGCTCAGGATATGCTTCAACGACAGCAGAAAACTGACTCAACGCTTTAGACAACATACCTTCTGCTTTGGCAAATAGCGCCATATGATCAAGCGATTCTGGCTGATGCTTATTAGAGTCTTGTAGCTCTTGAGCATGATTACGCGCACTGATGACGCGAGTAAGTGTTTCTTGTTCATGGCTCAAATAACGCTTGGCTGTTTCGACCAAATTAGGAATCAAATCATGACGACGTTTAAGCTGTACATCTATCTGTGCAAAACCATTCTTTGCTTGGTTACGTGCGCGTACCAGCTTATTAAATATCGTGATGCCAAATACTACTGCCAACACCACAATAATAATGAATAGCCAAACAAACATCTTCATAATCGAACCCCAGAGTGTCTAGAATGTTAATAAAAGTTAATACATTGTATTTTAACCTATATTAATCAATGAAGCTTTGAAATTAAAGAAATTAAACGGGAAATCGAATGAAATTTTGGACAAAAAAAAGCCCTTTACAATGAAGGGCTTAATACATCATAAAAGCGTCTTTGATACTTCGTCAAAACTAATATCAAATTTTAGGCAAAAAAAAGCGACTCCATCAGCACATCCTCGGCACACATCATAACTATTACCGTTGCTACCTTCCGGTCCTGGCGGGATTCATAGAACAATGTTGCGAGGCTACCAATGGAGCCACCAGGTGCAAATTATACAAGGATTTTTTAATTTTACAACCCCTATCTTAAAACTGTTTGTTTTAGACGGGAAAATGACCCTGTAACTTAAGTCAGCAACTTAGCCCAGTAACTTAGGTCACAAAATTCTCACAGCAACTCACAGAAATTTTGCTATTTTAGTGAATGAAGTTGCACACATATCAATATTTAGAAAATAAGAGGTACAGCTTCTCATATAAAAACCCTTAAAATGAACTTAGGAGATAATAATGAAAAATACTTTACTTAATAAAGCAGCACTGGCTTCTGGTACAGTTTGTCTTATGACTGCAATGATGGGTAGTGCCCATGCAGAGCCAACAGGCTATGACCAGCTAACGTTTCAAACAGAAGTAAAAGAAGAGATCCAAAACGATGAAGTAAGAGCCAGCTTGTACAAAAAAGCACAGGCAGCAGATTCTAAAACTCTAGCCACAACGCTCAATACATCCATTAATAATGCTATGAAAATTGCCAAGCGCTACCCTAGCGTCACTGTCAGCACCGGACAGCAACGCACTTATCCACGCTATGACAAAAACGACAAAATCATTGGCTGGACAGGTCAGGCAAATATAGATTTGAAGAGTACAGATTTCTCAGCGACCAGCCAGCTCATTGCTGATTTACAAGAAACATTGGTTATGGACAATCTGAACTTTGGTGTCTCAGATACCAAAAAAGATGCTTTAGAGCAAAAGCTAATGACCGAAGCCTCTCGCGCTTTTCAACAGCAAGCCAAGAGCCTCACCCGCGCTTGGGACGCTCGTGGCTACCGCGTCGTTAATGTTAACCTGAATACAGGTAGCAACTATCCACGTCCAATGTATAGCGCCATGAGCATGAAATCAGGAATGGCAGACGAGGCAGTGCCAAGCCAAAGCTTTGAATCTGGTAATAGTACTGTATCAGTCACTGCCAACGGTACCATTGAGCTGACTAAATAATTGAGCAAAGTTCGTCCAATGTAAGATAATTAAGCAAAAAGAAAGGAGCACTCACTTACCATAGTGGCTGCTCCTTTTTTAAATTCTCAACAACAAAATAGCTTAAATAGTTTTATTACTCTAGGGCGTGTCTTCATTTCAAAAATGGCGATAAAAATGCGATAAATTGCCGTCAAACAAGAAAAATAGCGCAGATAATATCGGGATATTAACCAGCTATTTGACGATGTTTGGCAAGATTTAGCCATTTTTAGCCCATTTAGATGACTATCGAGTGAATTGAAGACACGCCCTACTCAGCACCTATACAGCTTATTTAGTAAAAGCATCATTGGTAATAGATTGATTGCTCTGTACTTTTTGTAAACTACCGTCCTGTTGGCGCAGTTTTAACATCACTTTTTGATGCCAAGGTAAATTCTGATAAGCCAAAAGCTGTTTTGCAATCTTCTTATTATTTTGCAAAGTTGTATTGTTTTGAATCACATAAACCGTGCGCGCGGCTTGTTGCAGCGTTTGACCTTTCACGCTTTGAATGACCGCCGTTATCGTATGAGCGCCTGGCAACGCATCTATCGTAGCAATCGTCGCATTTAGACCTTGAGCGACTTCGTTGCCGTCAAAATAAATACGGACACTATCACCTGCTTGCAGCGCAGGCTTAATTTGTAGTGCTACATTAATACTTTGCGCTGGACGCCGATAAGCACGTTCTTCGCTGGGCTCAGTGATAGCCAGTTGATAGTTGATTGGTGCTTTGACCGTTGCATCGTTGGTAGCAGGTATAGAGGCGGTTTGCGTGGCATTCGTAGCAGTCTGATTATCTCTAGTGCTATTATTATTTGAGCCACTCGTTCCATTACCTGTCGTCACTGTCGTCTGACTGACTTGTTTACCCACCTGCTGCTCATAGCTTTGCGGGCGATCAGTAAAGGTCACCTGACCTGTTTGCTCGTCGACCACTTTATAAATGGGTGCAGCATTTGCTAAAGGCGCACAGAGACTGGCTATGGCAGTGATCGTCAATAGCCCTACCTTCACATGGCCTTTCGAAACATTCAGTTTTGATAATGAAATCATAATCAGTCAACCTAATTAGTGTCTACTATTAATATACTTTTATAATAACCATTATGCGATACTTTCAAGTCGAAATCAGTAGTGATTTTGGAGAAATGTTATTCATTTATCTTGTGCGCTTTATTCGCAGACATAAAAAAACCAGCTAAGAGTTACTTAACTGGTTTTTATTCATTAAAACAATATTGAGTCTACGCTATAAATTAGCAGCTGTAATACATGTCAAACTCAACAGGATGTACAGTCACGTTCAGACGTTGTACTTCTTCTTCTTTCAAAGCAATAAACGCTTCTAGCATATCTTCAGTGAATACATCACCTTTTAACAAGAAGTCATGGTCATCACGCAACGCTTGTAACGCTACATCTAAGCTTTCTGCAACCGTTGGGATTTGTGCTTCTTCTTCTGGTGGCAAGTCATATAAATTTTTGTCAGCGGCTTCACCTGGATGCATCTTGTTCTGGATACCGTCAAGGCCAGCCATCAACAATGCAGCAAACGCTAGATATGGGTTAGCCGTTGGATCAGGGAAACGTGCTTCAACACGTACCGCTTTAGGGCTGCTCACGTGTGGAATACGAATAGATGCTGAACGGTTAGACGCTGAATAAGCAAGTTTAATAGGCGCTTCGTAATGTGGTACTAGACGCTTATAACTGTTCGTTGACGGGTTGGTAATCGCGTTCAATGCACGAGCATGCTTGATAATACCACCGATAAAGTACAATGCTGTTTCAGATAGACCAGCATACTCATCACCTGAGAATGTGTTTACGCCGTCTTTTGAGATAGACATATGTACGTGCATACCTGAACCGTTATCACCGACGATTGGCTTAGGCATAAAGGTAGCTGTTTTGCCAAACTGATGCGCAACGTTATGAACAACGTATTTCAATTGCTGAACTTCATCTGCTTTACGAACCATGGTGTTGAATGCCACACCAATCTCAGACTGGCAAGAAGCAACTTCGTGATGATGCACTTCAACTGTGCCTTCGCCAACGATTTCTTCGATGCGTTCACACATAACAGCACGCATATCGTGTGAGCTATCGATTGGTGGTACTGGGAAATAGCCGCCTTTAACACGCGGACGATGCGCCATGTTGCCCCACTCGTAAGTCTCGCCAGTCGACCATGCTGCTTCTTCAGCAGTGATTTTATGACTAACGCCAGACATATCGATTGACCATTTAACGTCATCGAATACAAAGAATTCAGGCTCAGGACCGAAGTAGGCAGTATCACCAATACCAGTAGACTTCAAATATTCTTCAGCGCGGCGAGCGATAGAACGTGGGTCACGATCGTAGCCCTGTAGCGTTGATGGCTCGATGATGTCACAAGTGACCACAACAGTGACCGCATCAAAGAACGGGTCTAGAAAAGCCGTTTCTGGATCAGGACGCAAGATCATATCTGACGCTTCAATACCTTTCCAGCCAGCGATAGATGAGCCATCGAACATTTTGCCATCTTCCATCACATCTTCGTCAACGCTATGCGCTGGGAAGCTGATGTGCTGTTCTTTACCGCGTGTATCGGTGAAGCGAAAGTCAACCCATTTAGCATTAGAGGATTGGATAAGATCTAATAGTTTATTCGACATGAATAGTCTCCGTTGTGTTGATCACTTGATTGCGATTTAAAATTATGAGTGCAGTATTCTTGTTCAAGAATGTTAGATGTGCTTTTGATACTGAAATAATGCATACGATATTCTGCTTATTATCAGCACTATTCAGCGTATTAGTCAAGATACTCATCTAAAGCGTTTTTTCAATCAGACCAACAGTCTTCTCAATGGTCTAAAAATACGCCAAGTCAATTCTAACGTTATTCTAGCAATATATAACTCATAATGCTGAACTCTTCAGGCACTTGTTAATAATTATTTTTAGACCTGTCTCTTTTTGGTCACAAATAATCATAACAGCATAACTGCAAGGGCTATGCCAACTCTCTAAGAAGCGAATGGTGTTGATAGCTGAAGCAACACCATTACTGATAGTAAATACAATGACTTATCATAAAAAAATATACATATATGAAGTCTGTTATTCAGATGATTATCTTTTAATACTTCTTATGTATAGCAATGAACCGCACTACCATTGCACCAAATTAGTGTGATTATTAATATAATAGTAATAAACTGCTTTCTTTTGGTGCGATTTAATATCTAGAGTTATTTAGTAATCCAATCATTATGCGCCATATTTGATAGAGCACGAAATAATGGTAAGATAACGGCATCCCACAGTAGCAGCTGTTACCCCTATAGTGGTATGGCATCAAGCATTGACAGTAACCCATAGCAGTGCAGGCAATAGCAGCGCAGACAAATTCAACTATAGAAACACCTAAAAATCAGTAAGTTGAACACAATGATTCTAATGATCGATAATTACGACAGCTTTACGTACAATATTGTACAGTACTTCGGTGAGTTGCAGCAGGACATCACTGTGTGGCGTAACGATCAGATTACCATCGATCAAATTAAGGTCTTAGCTCCCAATGCCATTGTCATTGGTCCAGGACCGTGTGACCCATCCCGCGCTGGTATTTCGTTAGCCGTCATTGAGACTTTTAAAGGTATTATCCCTATACTGGGCATTTGCTTGGGACATCAAGCCATTGGGCAGGCATTTGGCGGACAGGTCGTCAAAGCAGGTGAAGTGATGCACGGACGTCTATCCGCCGTTTACCACAATGGCACAGGCGTATTTTCAGGCCTACCTAATCCCTCACAAGTCACGCGTTATCATTCGCTCGTCATTGATAAGGTCAGTTTGCCCGATTGTCTTGAGCTGACCGCATGGACACAAAATATTGATGGCAGCATTGAGGAAATCATGGGTATCCGTCATAAAAAACTTGCTATAGAAGGCGTACAGTTCCATCCTGAATCTATCTTGAGCGAGGCCGGCTATCAGCTACTCAACAACTTTTTGCAGACTCATAATCTGGCTGTACTAGCCTCAGACAAGCTACCGCAAGTCGGTTAGTTTTGACTAAAGTACTTGCTTTGATTACTCTATTCCAAATCCCTTATAGATCCATATAAAAAATAAAATTAAGCGAGACCATAATGAGTACGACGAAAATAGAAGAAACGCACACGCCAGATAGTATTGAGAGACTGTCCGATACAGAAACACATCAACTGCTGACGACCGCTTTAGGTAGAATTTTTCAGCACATTGATTTGACCTTTGATGAGATGTATCAAGTGATGCTGATTATTATGCAAGGCAGATGTAGCGACGCTATGATGGGCGCTATTTTGACTGGTCTACGCATGAAAGGTGAATCCATCGATGAGATTACGGCATCAGCCAGCGCCATGCGTGCATTGGCGGCGAATATCGAACCAAAAAACTGTGAACATCTAGTCGATATCGTTGGCACTGGCGGTGATGGCGCTAATTTATTCAACGTCTCGACGGCATCGGCCTTTGTTGTGGCAGCTGCGGGAGCACAAGTCGCTAAACACGGCAATCGCGGGGTCTCTACTAGATCTGGTAGCTCAGATTTACTTGAGCAGGCAGGTATCAGTCTGTCACTCACCCCAGAGCAAGCAAAAGACTGTATCGAAAACCAAGGCATCGGCTTTTTGTTTGCGCCCAATCACCATAGTGCCATGCGTTATGCCAATCCTATACGCCGTGAGCTAAAATCGCGTACTATCTTTAATATTTTAGGGCCATTAACCAACCCTGCTGGCACACCCAATTTGGTCATTGGTGTCTTTACCGCTCAACTGTGTGAGCCTATCGCCAAAGTCATGAAAAACCTAGGCGCACGTCATGTCATGGTGGTTGGCGCAAAAGATGGCTTAGATGAAATCAGCCTTGCCACCTCTACCACTGTCGCTGAGTTAAAAAACGGTGAGATATCCGTTTATGAGATGATGCCAGAAGATGCTGGCATCGAATCACAGACACTGATTGGGCTCGATGTAGACTCACCAGAGCAAAGCCTTGAGCTGATACGCGCCGCTTTATCAGGCGCAGAAACCAACGACCGCTCAGTACTCAAAGCCCGCGATATGATTGCTCTAAATGCAGGCGCAGCGATATACACCGCAGGGCTTGCCAGCAACTATCCTAATGGTGTCAGCCGTGCTCAGCAGATCCTCCAAAATGGCGATGCGTTAATCAAGCTTGAGTCTTTAGCCAAATACACACAGCAGCTAGCGGCTCAGGATTAATTTGCAAGCACTAATGTAGTGCATTCATTACTATTACTATTACCATTACTGTCTATTTTCATCTAACGATATTCGGATACCAGCATGACCACAACCCATTCAGACATACCTTCAGTGCTACAGCGCATTGTCGCCACTAAAATAGAAGAAGTAAAAAAGGCTCAAGAGGTATTATCTCTTGAAAATTTACAAGCAAAGGTCGCAGCTGATAATAAACCGCGTCGAGGTTTTGCTCAGGCATTGCGAGCTATCAGTACTGAAGAGAACGGTATTGGTATCATTGCTGAGATTAAAAAAGCCTCTCCCTCTAAAGGTGTTATCAACCATAACTTCGCACCCGCGCTATTTGCTCAGCAGTACGAGCAAGCTGGTGCCAGTTGTTTGTCAGTACTAACTGATCGCGATTATTTTCAAGGTGATGACAGCTACCTTATTCAAGCAGCTAATACCTCAAGCCTGCCGATACTGCGTAAAGATTTTATGATTGATGAATATCAGATATATCAATCCTATCTAATGGGTGCAGATTGCATATTATTAATCATGGCTTGCCTCGACGATGAGCAAGTACAAGAGCTCCATGCCTTGAGTATCAAACTGGGCATGGACGTATTGATTGAAGTACATACCAAGGCTGAGCTTGAACGCGCCTTACAATTGCCACGCTCTGATCATAATATCTATGGTATTAATAATCGTGATTTGAATACTTTTGACGTTGATCTACAAACCACGCTTGACCTAAAAAATATTTTGCTCGAAGCATTGGCTACCGATGCTGATGGCACAGCACAGAAACCCCTTATCGTTACCGAGAGCGGCATTCATAGCAGCGGTGACATCCGTTTAATGCTGGAGCAAGGCATTCAGCACTTCTTGATCGGTGAACAATTTATGAAAACCGATCACCCTGGACAAGCGTTACAATCCTTACTTGCGGGCAGCGCAGCAGACGGGTAAAGTAACTCAATCAAGCTTCAATAGACACTAGATCGCTTGAACAATGCGTGTTCTATACGGATTGTTCAACCCTTTATTCATCCATCAACGATACGTTAACTTTTATGTCAAATTCTCTATTTTCAAAAGAAATGCAAGACCAACTCAAAGAGTTAAAAGGACAACTGAGCAAAGGCCGTGATACCGATTCACCTGAAGGTGAAGATCAAAAGCCTACAGAACCTGTCTCGTTACTCACCCAAAAGCAAGTCAAAAAGACTGTCAAACAGTTGGACAGTGAGCATATCGACGACGATAAAGTTCTGTTTATGCAAGCGATGCATGGCGTCAATCAGCTCGATGACAAAAACGTCCGCTCCCCTGCCAACGCCGCAAAAGCACGTAAACCTGATGCTGCTACACTTTCGAAACGTGCTGCCGCGCAAGGTAGTGAGGCTAGTGATTTAGGCGCTGGCTTATCAGATATGCAGGCGCTACTCAATCCTGTGGCTGGCGAAGCTTATTTGTCTTACAAGCAGCCGACCCTACAAAATAAAATTTTTACCCAGCTCAAACAGGGCAAGCTGCGTTGGTATGATGCGGTAGACATCCATGGCTGCACCATTGATGAAGCACGCGCTGCCATGACTCAACTGTTGAGCCAAGCGAAGCAAAATAATGAAACCATGGTGAAAATAGTCCATGGTAAAGGTAGCGAAGCTATTTTAAAAACTTGCGTCAACGGTTGGCTACGTCAATTGCCAGAAGTACTGGCATTTTGCTCTGCCCCGCCAAAAGATGGTGGCAACGGCGCGGTATTAGTACTGCTTAAAAAGCCTAAAACTGATGGCGAATAAGCTGCATCGTTAAACATAAAAAGGACTGCTTATTGGCAGTCCTTTTTATGTTCATTATCAAAACGACTATTTATAGTCAGTGAAAAGTAATATCGATACATCATGCACTATTGATATCAATTTTTCTTGCTTGCTGTGCCTACGCAAACAGAGGCTACAAAAAATTGATATCAATAGTGCAGTAGCGTTTCTAGGGTGTTTTGACTATACATCATTTTCAGCGTCCAACTTCAGCGGCAAGGTACTCACTTAGGATAAGACATTTATGAGCCTACAAACTATTGAAAACACTGAAGAATTAGAAGAGCATATCATTGCTTTGATTGCCATCGAACCAAGATTTGCTCCTGTTTATGAGCAAGTTGGTGTGCCCAGTCTTAGGCACAATGCAGGTGGGTTTGAGCAACTAATGAGAGCGATGGTGGGTCAACAGCTATCAGTAGCAGCCGCGGCCAGTATTTGGAAAAAGCTGGTTGCGGCAGGTTTGACAACCCCTCAGGCTATTGCTGAAGCGCAGGACGAAACGTTACGAGCACAAGGCTTATCTAGGCAAAAGATGCGCTATGTCCGATCCTTAGTAGCGCATAATATAGACTTTGCTACCTTAACAACCATGCCAAATGAAGCGGCTATAAAGACACTTACAGCAGTCACTGGCATTGGACGTTGGACGTTGGACGGCTGAGATGTATTTATTGTTTTCTCTAAAACGCGATGACATATTGGCGGTCGATGATTTAGCGATTAAAGTCGCAGCGATGACAGTATTAGGTCTGGCAGAACGCCCGACACCGAAACAACTAAAGGGATTGACCGAAAGCTGGTCACCACATCGTAGCGCTGCCAGCCTGCTTCTATGGTCATATTACGGCTTACTACGTGATAAAACTGCCGTACCTTTATAGTTCCCTATAATAGCTCCCCATACAGAATATCTGCCCCTATAGAAAAAACTCATTTTTAAGGCTGGTTCCATATAGAAAAACCAAATTTTCTTTTGGTGTGCTTAAATTTACTTTTTCTTAGCATACGACTTTTGTGTTTCAGTGCTTTAAGTGCACCTTCCCTGCTTACTGTTGCCATCGATGATTTCTGGTTATCACCTCTCGCTTTGTCGCTGCTTTTATTAATATCAACACTGCCGTTGTTACTAGAGTGATCATGATTGTCTAAGCTTACATTCGTTTCACCATCATCCGTCTTGCTACTGCTGTGTGATGTATCTTCTTCTACCGATTCAACTGTATTGCTTTCCATATGATGTTCAAGTTCAGCTTGATTGACAATCAACTGCTGTGTTGGCAAAGCATGCTCAACCTTATATTTTGCGACTTGGTTTAGTACATCAACGAATACCACGTTTTGCTTGTCATAGAACTCCATGACGTCGTTGGCATTAATGTAAGCTTGTAATTGAATCACATAGCAGTCTTGGCGCAGCTCTAAAATATTCACTTGGTTCCATTCATTATTGGTTAAATAATGCTCATTCAAAAACTCATCTAAATCCTTGACCATCTTAAAGACCACGTCGATATCAGCGGTACGCTTAAGATACAACTGATGAAAGAAGCGGAACATATCGCGTGAGGTAAAGTTCTCAATTTGCATGGACGAGAAGTCGCCATTGGGTACGGTGACGATGGTGCGGGTCAATGTGCGGACGCGTGATGAGCGAATACCAATATCAATAACTGTGCCTTCGTAAGTACCAAACTTACAATAGTCACCAATACGTACAGGTGAGTCTGCCACCACTACAACACTACCAACTAGGTTTTCGATCGTCTTTTGCGCACCAAGAGCTAACGCCAAACCACCCACACCCAGTGCGGCAATACCAGTGGTCAAATCAAAACCCAAATTGCCAAAAATAACAATCACTGCAAATATCAGTAATAGCGCTTTGACGACCTTACGAAGCAGTCCCAAAATTGAGACTCGCTCAGTATAGTTTTTCTTGTAGCTTAGATTTACCGCTCGGGTAAATATCGCATCGATCACTCGTAATAGTAGCCAAGTCAGCGCCAACCAGGAAGCAATATCCGTAAAGCGATTGACTGGCTCACGCAGGGTCACCGATACGCCTGCATAAACCATAACCTCTGATAGTATCAGTGCCATGATCACTACAGATAATGGCAATATTACCTTATTAGGTAATGGTAACGGTACACCGCGTATGTGAGGATAAGTGATTCTCAATAGATGGTACAACAGCCAAACCATAATATAAGTGAGGACAAAGCTGCTCACAATCATGGTTAGCGCTGCAACCAAGTCAGCCAATTGATAACCAAAAACCTTTTTGCCGTCCAGTGAATCAACCGTATAGCGAGATACCAAGGTCGGCTCAGTATTTTCTATCACTTCTGGCACTGAGCTGAGCGTATCACTTGAGAATTGCCAGTACTGATCATTGTTATTAGACACCACTCTTTCTAATAACAACGGCACACTTTTTTCACCGATATTAATGACACCGACGTTTTCTTGGCTGGGTGGCAATTGATCGGTTAAATTGCCTTCAAGCGTATTATTGAGCTGCAAGTCAGGTAAAAAACGTCCACCGGCATCGAGTGCTTGCTTAAACTGACGCACCACGGTGGTTGGATTGTCAGACTTTGATAAGTTAAGGTAATTGCTCGCCAATAAATAATCGTTTTCGCTCAAAGCACTAATGAATCCCTGCACCGTATGTCGCGGCGTATCTCGCCCAAAGGAATCAGGTATCGGCTCACTGCTCGTCTCACTAGTCCCGCCAAGTCCCAACACGCCAGCTTCAGCCGCGAAAGCAGCATTCGGCAGTATCAGGCTACACAATAAAGTCAGCAACAAGGTGGCCACTACCATGACTCTTGATAATGATGCTTTTAAGGGTAAAAGTAAGCTAGTAGGACTCATACGACGCTCAATAGACAAAACAAACCTCTTAATTTATAGATAGACATAGGTATAAAGAGAAAATTGCCTAAATAGCCAATGATCAACACAACCTGCCGCCATGATAGCAATTATAACTAACTGTCGTGTTTTTGATTACAAATTTTTCTACCGAAGAATGTTTCTAATGATAAGGAATTATTGGTACTGAGCACAGTTGCTAAGC
The DNA here is from genome assembly GCF_014652895.1 of Psychrobacter glaciei. Lineage (GTDB taxonomy): Bacteria > Pseudomonadota > Gammaproteobacteria > Pseudomonadales > Moraxellaceae > Psychrobacter > Psychrobacter glaciei. The sequence continues at coordinate 863,188 of NZ_BMZR01000001.1, read as the reverse complement.
AATAAACACCCTATACATCGCTTTAGAATGGCTCAATAATCAGCCATCATGAAAATTCCTCAGCTTATCATGAATAAATATTGGCTAAAACTGGTTTATAAAGCGCGCATATTTATAGATAATGAACCCTGTGTAACTTGTCTACTGTTTTTTGTAAATTTTACCTTCTTAACTTTTGCTTTTGTAACCTTGGGAATCATTATGTTGTTAACACGCTCTTCTTCGTCTACTTATTTGCGGTGCTGTATTTTAAGCGCACTTGGCGTATTTGCCGTAAATACAGCCATGGCTGTCACGCCATCTGACCCTGACTTAGAGACAGTCAATGATAGTGAGCTGCCACAAGTCGAGCTTGATAAAATCGTTGTGACAGCGACGCGTACGCCTACCAAAACCAGTAACGTAATCGCCCAAACTCGCGTGATTGATAGCGAAGAATTGCGCCGTTATCAAGGGCAGACAGTTTTAGAAGCACTGAAGCGTCAGCCTGGCATCAGTCACTATACAAGCGGCGGCATGGGCACCGTTTCCAATCTTTATATGCGCGGTTATGATGGTAAGCAAATCTTGGTACTTATTGATGGCATACGTTATAGCTCGTTAAGCACAGGTAATAGTGCCCTAAATTTACTACCAGCCGACCAGATCGATCGTATCGAAATACTATATGGTGCGTCAGGATCTAGTATTTATGGTGCAGACGCGATGGGCGGTGTGATTCAAGTATTCACCAAAGGCAGCAATGTAGATCAAAGCAGCATGTCGGTTACCGCTGGTGTTGGCTCAAATGATCAATACTTATACGGTGCTAGCGCACAATTCGTCAATGATACTGGCACCGCTTTGAGCCTTTCAGCCAGCCACAACGAAACAGATGGTATCAATGCAACGCTACCCGATCCTAGTAATGAATACGCCCCTTACAACAAAGACGATGATGGTTTCGAAAGTGATAACTTTAGCATTGCTCTAAATCAGCGTATCAATGATCAATTGTCAGTTGGGGCTAGTGCTCTGTATAGCGAGTCAACGACTTATTTTGATAATGGCGCTGCAGAGAATGTGTATTCTGATCAAGAAACGGGTGCGGCTCAAGCGTTCGTTGATTGGCGCTACCAGCCAGGCGCTTCGGTGAAGCTACAGTATGGGCACTCTATCGACAACATAGACACAGAAACCTATAGCAGTAACTATGATACAGAGCAAGATCAAGTTAGCCTAGTCGGTCAGCATGCCCTACCTATCGGTACAGGCATTTACGGTGCAGAGTATTTAAACCAAAGTATTGATACGACTGATTATGACGTTGATGACCGTGATGTGACCAGTGCATTTTTGGGTTATGTATTGGCTAATAATCAATTCGATGCACAAGCAAACCTACGCTATGATGACAACTCACAGTATGGTGATGAGACCACTTATAATTTAGGTGGCGCGCTACACATCAGTCCCAATCTACGCATCGGTGCCAGTTATGCTAAAGGGTTCCGAGCGCCTAGTTTCAATGACTTGTACTCACCTTTCGGTGGTAATGCTGAGTTGACACCAGAAACCAGTGATAACTATGAAGCTTTTATTGAATACGATACTCCTATTCAGTCTACTCGTTTGACAGGCTATCACAACAAAGTTGACGACTTAATCAGCTATGTCGCAAGCCCCACACCTAGCAATCCTTATGCAGGCTCTAGCGAAAACGTCGATGAAGCCAAAATCGAAGGACTCACACTAACATCAGATTGGATAGTCGATAATTACTTATTTGGTGGTAGCTATGACTACCAGCAGGCAGAAGACAATAGTGGCGGGAGCAACGATGGTAATTTTCTTGCCATTCGTCCTGAGCATAAAGGTCTGATTTACTTAGGCTATCGCTTATCAAGCTTTGATATTCGTGCCGAATATGAATATGTCGGTGACTACTATAGCAACGTTGCCAATGCAGAATCGCAGTTTGTCGATCATTATGGGTTGTTTAATATCAGCGGTAACTACCAGCTAACAGACAGCCTAACCATGGCAGCACGCTTAGACAATATTACTAATGAAAAGTATATTACTCTGCCTGGTTACGACACTGATGGTATCAACTATTTCACCTCTTTGACCTATAACTGGTACTAAGTTTTTCTTAGTACCCTTCAGACTGTCTGAACTGAGAATAAAAAAGGTCATCAATATCGATGGCCTTTTTTTAGTGCTCTATATCACCGATCGGCATCTTATGTTCCTATACCGTCAGCTATTTATGTTATCCAACAGGTGACAATCCATGACTCATCTATTACAATAACGACCTCCGAGAGGTGTTGCGCCATGACCATAGATATTGCATTGAGAGACTAAAATCATGCAAATTATAGGTTATGTTAGGCTCGGTTAACTGTCGAGCGCCCTATTTTGGTCGCTCACAGCGCAAACAACGGCACCTGCGTTTTTATTCTTTTTATCATACGTTAACCACTGATAGGAGCATATTATGGACGCAGTGTCTACTACACCATCTGCCCATACGATCGACCCCTCTTTCACTGACTATAAAGTCGCTGACATCAGCCTTGCTGATTACGGCCGCCGTGAAATCACCCTTGCCGAAGCTGAAATGCCTGCCCTTATGGGTCTGCGTCGTCGCTACGAAGCCGATCAACCGCTTAAAGGCGCGAAAATCGCTGGCTGTATCCACATGACCATCCAAACTGCCGTACTTATCGAGACACTAGTCGCGCTAGGTGCTGAAGTACGTTGGACGTCATGCAACATCTTCTCAACTCAAGACCATGCTGCTGCGGCGATTGCTGCTGCTGGTATTTCTGTCTATGCTTGGAAAGGCGAAACAGAAGAAGAGTACGAGTGGTGCTTACGTCAACAAGTTCATGTTGGCGGCGAAGCATCAGGTCAGCTTTGGGATACTAACTTAATCTTGGATGATGGCGGTGATTTAACTGCATTGATCCATAATGATTATGCTGAGCTTCTTGATAATATCCATGGTATCTCAGAAGAAACTACCACTGGTGTTCATCGCTTAGTTGAGATGTTAAACAAAGGTACGCTTAAAGTACCTGCCATCAATGTCAACGATGCCGTTACCAAGTCTAAAAACGACAACAAATACGGCTGCCGTCATAGCTTGAATGATGCTATCAAACGTGCTACTGACATGTTCCTTGCTGGTCGCCGCGCTTTGGTTATCGGTTATGGCGATGTGGGTAAAGGCTCTACGCAAAGCTTACGTCAAGAAGGCATGATTGTACGTGTCTCAGAAGTTGATCCTATCTGTGCCATGCAGGCATGTATGGACGGTTTTGAAGTATTATCGCCTTACATTAACGGTGATAACACTGGCGGCGCAGAAAACATCAACACCCGCTTGCTAGAAGATACTGACATGATTGTTACTACTACTGGTAACTACCATGTATGTGACAGACATATGCTAGCAGCACTGAAACCTGGTGCGGTCGTTTGTAACATCGGTCATTTTGACACTGAAATCGACACCCAATTCATGCGTGACAACTGGCGCTGGGTTGAGATTAAGCCACAAGTGCATCAAATCTTCCGCTCAGACGACGAAAATGATTATTTGATCTTGCTTGCTGAAGGTCGCTTAGTGAACCTTGGTAATGCCACTGGTCACCCATCACGCGTGATGGACGGCTCATTTGCTAACCAAGTATTGGCGCAAATGTATCTGTTTGAAGAAAAATTCGCTGACTTGCCAGCTGATGAGCGCACTGACAACTTATACGTCAGAGTATTGCCGAAGAAACTGGACGAAGAAGTCGCTGCTGCCATGGTTGCCGGTTTTAACGGTACATTGACGAAGCTGACGGATAAACAAGCGGAATATTTGGGTGTACCTGTCGAAGGTCCATTTAAGCCTGACGCTTATAAATACTAAAAGGAGCCAGACTGTGACTAAGCCTGCTTTCTCCTTTGAGTTTTTTCCGGCCAAAACCGAACTGGGTCATGAAAAGCTACTCAGCACTTATGATGAGCTGAATAAGCTATCACCTGCGTACTTTTCGGTGACCTACGGTGCTGGCGGTTCAACCCGTAACCGCACTTTAGATATCGTTCAAGCACTATGTGCACGCGGCGATACTGACATTGCGCCGCATATGTCTTGTATTGGTGATGATAAAGCAGAAATCGCTGAATTGCTTGAGCACTACAAAAGCTTAGGTATCAAGCGCCTAGTCGCGCTACGTGGTGACTTGCCTTCAGGTCAGGTGGGCATGGGTGAACTACCATTTGCTGTCGATTTGGTAAAATTCATTCGTGAACACTCAGGTGATCACTTCCATATTGAAGTGGCCGCGTATCCTGAGATGCACCCACAAGCGCGTAGCTTTGCGTTTGATGTTGACAATTTGGTCAATAAATATCAAGCGGGCGCCAATGCGTCGATTACCCAGTTTTTCTATAACGCTGATAGCTACTTATATTTGCGTGATACCTTAGAGCAGCGTGGGATTGATACCGTAACACAGCCACTAGTGGCTGGCATTATGCCCATTACCAACTCAAGCAATTTGGTACGCTTTGCCGATAGCTGTGGCGCTGATATTCCGCGTTATGTGCGTAAGCAGTTGGCTGACTTTGGTGATGATCGCAAAGCCATTCGCGAATTTGGTTTTGATGTGGTATATCGTCTATGTGAGCGTTTAATCAATGAGGGTGTACCTGCCATGCATTTTTATAGCATGAATAAGGTTGAGCCGAATAAGCGTTTGGTTGAAGCGTTGGGACTTACCGCTTAGACCTTTGTTGAACTTCTTGTTAAATGACTGGCATTCTTCGGAATGCCATTTTTTTCGTTTTACTTATGATCTATCTTGTCTTAACAACTGCTCTACATGACCTGTTTTATTTCCCAAATACCTGTGACAATACCTTTCCCTCCGCCACTCATATTCTGCTAACATGTTGAGAGGGATTATTGTTCAATTAAAGGACTAAACGACTGTGCGACGTTTTTTTTATGCTATCAGTAACGATCTGAACACCACCTTTCCTACCCTTAGTACATTATCTATTGGTGCTAGTGTCGAATTAACAGACAGCATCGTTCATCATTGGTGCCGAGTATTACGCGCAAATATCGGTGATCAAGGTATTTTGTTTGATGGCTTTGGCGGCGAATATCAGGTAGAGCTACAAGCGATTAGTAAAAAAAATGCAACGGCTACTTTGCTCAGTCATTCAATGGATGACCGCAGCGCCCCTGTATTGACTAAAATCGCCCTAGTGATGAGTCGCGGTGAACGGATGGATTATGCCATTCAAAAGTCCACTGAGCTTGGTGTGACTGCTATTCAACTCCTCAACAGTCATCATGGTGAAGTCAATCTCAAACCTGCCCAAGTCGAAAAAAAGCTGGCACATTGGCAACAAATCGCGATCGCTGCCTGTGAACAATGCGGCCTCAATCGCCCTCCTCTTATCCTTGCACCACTGTCTATCAATGACTGGTTACGTGATTCAGCGACCAACGCTACAGACACAGCAATATCTGTCAGCGCTGCGGTTAGTCCTATTGTCGCGACACTGAGTGAAGCCCCTTATTATAAAATATTAAACCAGCCAGCAGATAGCCGCTTAATGATGAGTGTGCCAGCAGCGGGACAACCTCTGCAACCAGAGACACTCTCAACCGCACTAACACAAGACAAACCCTACATTGAGCTGCTAATCGGTCCTGAGGGTGGTCTCAGTAATGACGAGTCAGTGCAAGCACAAACAGTAGGCTTTGCGCCTTGGCAGATCGGTAATCGCGTGCTACGAACAGAGACCGCGCCTGTCGTCGCCTTGGCAACGTTGCACGCGCTTAGCCATTAATCACCAAACGCCATTCTGTATATATGCTGATGGCTAGGTTAAATGAAGTGCTCTGATACAACGCTTCTTATTGCTTTGCAAACTGGGAAATAGCTTGAGCCGCTGAGCTTAGGTAATCCATATGACTGACGGTGGTTATTGCTAGCAATGACTGACCAATTTTTTAGACTTGACGTTGACTTAGTGAGTCCAATTATGACTACTTTTACCACCCTACCGCTCTCAGATAAGCAGCAATTGCTGACACAGTTATGTGAGCAATATGAAGACGCTATCTTTATTTTAGACGCAAACTTTCGTTATCTGTCGGTCAATGCTATTTACGAGATTATGATTGGTTACAGTGAATCTTTTTTGCTGGGGCGACCACTTGGTATATATGCGGCTGAGTTTTTATCAAAAGAAGAGCAAGCTATTTTAAATGATCTTACCAGTCATTTAGACAGTAAGGGATTCTATGAAATTGACTTTTCGATAGCGACTCGCTATGGACAAGTTCTGAATTGCCATATCACTTACCGAAGAATCTACGTAGGAGAAACGGGTTATTATATCGGTGTGGTGCGCGATATGTCGTCGGTCGTAAAAGACAGAAAACAAATGAATCATCTACTCAATTACGATCAACTGACAGGGTTGCCCAACCGCAAGGTTTTTTTGAGTCAGACCAGTGAGCTATTGTTAGAAAGTTATCAAGAAGTCGTGATTGTACGCCTAAACATTGATCGTTATCGTAACCTCGCAAGCCTACTCGGCCCCGACGGTATTAATACTCTCATAGAAAGCTTCGTACTACGGGTCAAAACCTTGAAGCTCGAAGATTTGCATTGCTTTTCACACTTTGGTGGTGATGACTTTGCCTTATTATTTGAATGCACTGATGCCAATTCCGTACGCAATCAGTTAGACCTCTTGATGCAAATGTGTGAGCATCCTTTTTTCGTCAGTAATGAGCCAGCAGAAGATACAGCCATTTATTGTCATATCTCAGTTGGGGTCAGTTTTTTCCCTGAAAATGATTACGAAATGATAGGGTTGTTGACCAAAGCTGAAAAAGCCCTACAGTATGTTAAACAGCAAGGTGGAGACGACATCTGTTGGTACAACAAGACCATCGATGAGGCAACTGCCAATAGTTTACAGTTGGAAGCAGAGCTTAGAGCTGCCACCAATGATGTTCAGTTTGTACCCTATTATCAACCGAAATTTTCCTTAGATACTGGGGCTATTACTGGCTTTGAGGCGCTGGTACGCTGGCAGCATCCCACTCGTGGGCTGCTAAAACCTGTTCACTTTATGAATGCCATCATCACGCACAAACTGTCATTTGAGCTGTTCTCACAAATGGCGACTCAAATTGCGGAACAGTTGTCTATTTGGCAAAAACTTGGCTTCGATCAACATATTTGTATCAACGCCGATGCTGCTGAATTTAGCCATCCTGATTTCTTTGAGATGGTGAGCAACTTATTTGTGCAGCACGACATCCATGCCCATCAATTGCATATCGAAGTCACAGAATCCTCATTAATACAGCGCCATGCCAATGTCAAAAAACAGCTCAATTTACTAAAAGAGTTGGGGATTTGTTTAGCGCTGGATGATTTTGGTACGGGTTATGCCTCTTTAAGCTATCTACAAGAGTATCCTTTTGACTTTATCAAAATCGATAAAAGTTTTATCTCTAAGATTGAAACGGATCGTACCCAATATGCGATCGTCAAGGCTATTTTAGAGTTAGCGGTGGCGCTTGATATGCAGGTCATCGCTGAAGGTATCGAAACCAAGCAACAACGCGATTTACTGTTAGACATGGGTTGTAAATACGGACAAGGCTATTGGTTTAGCAAACCCGTGACTGCTGATATCGCAACTGAAATGTTAACGCAGCAATATTTGTCTAAATGATGACACGCCCTAGTCAGTATTTTAATCGAGAATCAGCCAATCATTTTTTAGTCGATTATTATCATTATTTTTTCGCCTAACGTTGATTGCATAACGGATGCAAGGTAGGTTCATGACTTATCAGTGCTGTTACCAAACTTGTATAATCGCCTATGAAAGCCTATCTTTTATAGTGAATTTGTTAGAGCTTACTAAATATCAAACTGACTCTAACAATCACCATTCTTTTCAATACTATTTTATGCAATCGATACCTTAGATAGGTCTGCGACTTCAACAGACCATCTGGATATAGTCAATCCTGCATCATGCGCTAAACCCTAGCGCTGTCATAGGACGACCAGCTATTATTGATTGCATTACAAAAAGGACAGGAAGTTATGCAATACAAAGCACCTTTACGTGATATTCAATTCGTTATGCATGAGCTGCTTGATAGCGAAAGCCATTACAAAACGCTACCTGCATTTCAAGAAGCAGACCGCGAGCTAATGGATAGCCTATTTGAAATGGCTGCAAGCTTTGCTGAAAATGAGCTGTCACCATTGAACCAAAGCGGCGATGCGGAAGGCTGCAAGTTTGATAACGGCAAAGTAACGACACCAAAAGGCTTTAAAGAAGCCTATAAAGCGTATTGTGAGCTTGGCTTCCCTGCTTTATCTGCTGAAGAAGAATTCGGTGGTCAAAACATGCCGTTTTCATTATCAACGGTCATCAATGAGATGGTTGGTACGGCTAACTGGTCATTCTCTATGTACCCAGGCCTATCACATGGTGCGATCCAAACCATCGAGCATCATGGTACTGATGAGCAGAAAAACATCTATTTAGAAAAAATGATCAGCGGTGAATGGTCAGGTACGATGTGTCTGACTGAAGCACACGCTGGTTCTGACTTGGGTATTATCCGTACCAAAGCTGAACCAAAAGAAGATGGTAGCTATAGCATTACTGGTCAAAAGATTTTTATCTCAGCTGGTGAGCATGATTTAACCGACAATATTATTCACATTGTATTGGCGCGTTTACCAGGCGCACCTGCTGGCACAAAAGGCATCTCATTGTTTATTGTTCCTAAGATGACGGTTCAAGAAGATGGCAGCGTTGGCGATAGTAACAATGTCGTTTGTGGCTCTATCGAGCATAAAATGGGCATTAAAGCCTCTGCCACTTGTGTCATCAACTTCGATGGCGCAACAGGTTACCTAATTGGCCCAGAAAACCGCGGCCTACAGTGCATGTTCACCTTTATGAACGTTGCCCGTATCGGTACTGCTGTTCAGGGCTTGACTGCAGCAGAGTACGCGTTCCAAGGCTCATTGACTTATGCCAAAGATCGTTTGGCCATGCGCTCTTTGTCAGGTACCAAAGCACCAGAAAAAGTAGCTGACCCAATCATTGTACATCCAGCGGTCCGCAACATGCTATTGACCGAAAAAGCCTTTGCTGAAGGTGGCCGTGCATTGGTCTATTATCTCTCACATTTTGCGGATACCGTCGCAAAAGGTGAAGGCGAAGCGCTGAAATTTGCTGATCAAATGCTGTCATTGTTGACACCAATCGCTAAAGCATTTTTGACCGAGACTGGTCTAGAAGCGGCAAACCATGGTGTGCAGGTTTATGGTGGTCACGGTTTTGTCAGTGAATGGGGTATGGAGCAAAACGTGCGTGATACGCGTATCGCTTGTCTATACGAAGGTACGACTGAAATCCAGGCACTTGATCTATTGGGTCGTAAAGTATTGGGTTCACAAGGCAAGCTGCTTGCAAACTTTGTCAAAGTTATCCAAGACTTCTGTGATGAAAACAAAGAAAATGATGAGATGGGTCAATTTATCCGTCCACTAGTCAAGCATCTAAAAGAATGGGGCGACTTAACAGCGCGAATTGGTATGCAAGCCACTGAAAGCCCTGAAGCAGTAGGCGGTGCAGCGGTTGATTACATGTACTTCAGTGGTTACGTGACTCTGGCTTATTTATGGGCACGTATGGCACTTGTGGCACAAACTGCTATTGCTGATGGCAGCAGCGAGCCTGCGTTCTATGATGCTAAAATCAAGACGGCTCAGTTCTATTTTGCTAAATTGCTTCCACGTACCACCACACACGTAGAGCGCATCAGCACTGGTGTTGAGCCGTACATGTCGATGGATGTTGATCAATTTGCCTTTTAAGTAAGCCATCAATTTATCAAATATTTGTTGAATTAGCACCACTATCGTAATTTCGATCGGCAACATACCAAAGTATGTTGCCGATTTGCGTATTATCAATTCCTTTTAAGACTATTAAAGCTATTATTTCGCATGATAAATGTTTTTGGTGTACGCACAATTCACGAAGAAATACACAAGCTAAGCCTCTAATTTGCTAAACTTTAGCTATTAGCCATTAAGGTTAACTCAAAAAGAACAACCGATAATCTTAATGTATTTAATTTTTATTCATTTGAACCAAAGGACTGCTGATGGCTGTTTATAATGCCCCTCTTAATGACATGCGCTTCATCTTAAATGATGTTTTTAATGCGAATGCATTTTGGCAAAACAACGACAATTTGGCTCATGTTGACATGGACACTGTCGATATGATTTTAGAAGAAATGGCAAAACTGACCAAAAACGTTCTGCTACCCATCAACCGTAGTGGCGATGAAGAAGGCGCTACTTTTCAGGGTGATGGCGTTGTCACTACCCCAACAGGCTTTAAAGAAGCATATAAGCAGTATGCTGAGTCAGGCTGGGTTGGCTTAAGCGGTAACTCTGAATACGGTGGTCAAGGCTTTCCAAAAATGGTGACCATGCTCACCGAAGAGATGGTTTTTACCGCTAACCAATCGTTTGCCCTTTACCCTAACCTGACTGTAGGCGCGACGCTTTGCCTAAATGCAGCGGCCTCTGAAGAGCAAAAGCAAACCTATCTAGAAAAAATGTACAACGGCGAATGGGCTGGCACTATGTGCTTAACAGAGCCACATGCGGGTACTGACTTAGGCATCATCAAGACCAAAGCCGTACCTAACGATGATGGCAGCTATGACATCTCTGGTACTAAGATTTTTATCACGGGCGGTGAGCACGATCTAACTGAAAATATTATTCATTTAGTATTGGCAAAAACACCTAATGCACCAGAAGGCTCAAAAGGCATTTCGCTATTTGTTGTACCAAAATTCTTGGTCAATGAAGATGGCAGCTTGGGTGAACGCAATACATTGGCAGTCGGTTCTATCGAACACAAAATGGGTATCAAAGCATCTGCCACTTGTGTGATGAACTTTGATAGTGCCAAAGGCTGGATGGTTGGTGCCGAAAACACAGGCCTGTCCTCTATGTTCATTATGATGAACTATGAGCGTGTCACTATGGGTCTGCAAGGCCTTGGTGGTGCTGAGCTTGCCTATCAAAATGCGGCACTTTATGCCAATGACCGTGGTCAAGGTCGTAGTGATACCCAGTTGCAAAGCCCAGAAAAACCTGCGGATGCGATTATCCATCATGCCGATGTACGCCGCATGTTGTTAAATGCTAAGACCAATACTGAAGCATCACGTTGCTTTGCCATGTATGTTGCCAAGAACCTTGATGAAGAAAAGTTTAGTACCGATCCAGAAGCAGCCAAAGCGGCTTCCGCTCGCGTTGCCCTACTGACTCCAGTTGCCAAAGCATTTTTGACGGACAAAGCATTAGAAGCCACTATTGATTGTCAGCAAGTATTTGGTGGTCACGGCTATATCCGCGAATGGGGTATGGAACAAATCGTTCGTGATACGCGCATTGCCCAGATTTATGAAGGCACCAATGGCATTCAAGCCCTTGACCTACTAGGTCGTAAAGTGGCGCGCAATAACGGCAAATACGTCACTCATTTCTTAGGTGAAATTCGTGATTTTGTCAATAATATGCAAGCCAATCACGGCATCAAACAAGCCACACTAGATGCCGCTGATACGATTGAAGCATTGACTAAAACTGTGCTGAGCAACATTGGCGAACGTAAAAACGAAATCAATGGCTGTGCCGTTGACTACATGCATGCCTTTGGCTACCTGTGCTACTCGTATATGTTTGCGTTGATGGTTGAAGCTGCTGACGGTCAAGAAGGCGAGTTCTACACGAACAAAGCCAAACTTGCTGACTACTTCGTTGGTCGTGTATTGCCACGTATCGATGCGCATGCGCAAATGGTGCAAGCAGGTAGCGATCCTATGATGAACTTTGATCTTGACTACTTTGATGTACCTGCTAACTAATTAGCTGTATTTACTGTTTAATAGCCAAATAATCATGACAAAAGGGACAGTCTCGCTACTGTCCCTTTTTTTGCCAAAAATATTTTTTAAATAACTGCTAACAAAATAATTAACTATCGATGCATCGTTCCGATTAGAATAACGCAAAGCAAACTATCGCTTAAGTTACTTCATAGTATTACCAAGCTTGTAGTCATAACCTATAGTGTATACCAGATAATAATATTCAAAATCTAACAATAAAAACGGTTGAAACCACCATGATAAAGGATGCGACGTGCCAGAATTAAAACGCATTTTACAACAGATTACGGCGCTAAGTGATGTACCCGATCCTGCGGTACTAAAACGCTTAATAGATGAGCTACGGGTCACTGAAAAAGAGCCTGTCTTGGCCAATGATAACATTCAGAACCTCATTGATGTCATTCGTCAGCATCCAGAATATGGTGACGGCCTTGCCAGCTTTGTATTAAAGCTCATTATCCAATACCGGCAAATTGCACTCTATACCGATACTGGCATTATGTCGGATCAGGGATTTTTTAATAGTTTGCGCCGTTTAGTTGGCCATCGACTTTTGCCAATACTACCGCAAGAGGACTCCGTGGTTGAGTTGGTTGGTTACCTATTTAATAAGCGTTCTGATGAGCGTTGGTTGGCCAATATCGACAAAGAAAAATGGGATGAGCTGGTTGAATTATTGAGAGTCAAAGAAGAACACTTAGATCTAGTCGCCACGGCGAAAAACAGTATTTTAAACGCGATTATCATTTTATCTTATCGCATCAGCGGTCTTGGCTTGCATCCTGACTTGATGGATTCTTACCCGCAAATGCTGAACTACTCAGCCTCTTTTGTAGCGCAAAATCAAGAAGCCGTCTTATTCGTCAATCAATACAGGCAGGCGCATGAGCTTGATACTTTGACTGATATCACCCCCGAAAAAGCTGTCGATCCAGCGCCGTTGCTTGTCATGATTGAGCAATGCGAAGATATCGTTGCCACGGTTCGCAAACGTATTTATAAGACGGGTATTTCTATTCGACTGACCAATATGATGCTGCGCCTCGACCAAAGCTTGCAGCGTATGCGTATCTTGACTGAACTGGTGACTGATGATTATAACAAGCGTGATCTGGCCGTCATTGAACTGATACAAACGCTGATTACCACTGCCAATCGTCGCTATAGTATCGGTTATTTGATTGATAATAATACCAAACTGCTCTCGCGCAAAGTGACTGAAAACGCGAGCCGTGTCGGTGAGCATTACATTAGCACCGATAAATCTGGTTATCAGAAGATGTTTAAAAAGGCCTCTATCGGTGGCTTTATCATTGCTTTTATGGCGACCACCAAGATATTGGCTTATCATTTAGCCCTCGCACCAATGGGTCGGGCATTTATCAATAGCATGATTTATGGCTTGGGTTTTGTCTTTATTCATGTCATTCGCGGTACAGTCGCTACCAAGCAGCCTGCCATGACGGCGGCGGCTATTGCCTCCACTATATCAGATGGCTCTGGCAAGAAGTCTCATCAGCTAACTAAGCTGTCAGAATTGGTGGTCGATATTTTACGTACCCAGTTTGTCGCTATCATGGGTAATGTAATGCTAGCGGTACCGGTCGCTCTTATTATCTCTTTTGCTTGGCTGCAATATACAGGCACGCCGATGATTGATACTGAGAAGGCTGGGCATCTCTTGCATGATCTTGATCCTTTTCGCTCGCTCGCCCTTCCCCATGCTGCCATTGCTGGTGTCTATTTATTTTTATCGGGTCTGATCGCTGGTTATTACGACAACTTAGCGGTTTATAACCATGTGGGCGCACGTATACAGCGGCATAAGTTACTCAAAATCCTCCTGCCTAAATCATGGCTACAGCGCTTTGGTGGCTTTGTAGAAGCGAACTTGGGTGCCATCATGGGCAACTTTTTATTCGGGGTGTTCTTAGGCAGCACTGCCACTATCGGCTTTATTTTTGGCTTACCAATTGATATTCGCCATATTGCTTTTGCTTCAGCCAACTTGGCGCATGGACTGTTTAACATGTCCGCTGATGATATAAGCTGGAACGTCATCTTACTGTCCATTCTTGGTGTTGCTCTTATCGGTATCGTCAACTTGATGGTCAGCTTTTCCCTCGCCTTGTTCGTGGCGCTACGCTCAAAAGAAGTGCGCTTCTTTGAATGGGGACGTCTGACCAAATTGGTTTTTGGTCATATTATCAGTCACCCATCTGACTTTTTTTGGCCACGCGACAAACCGATGAAATATGCTCGTATCGATAGCCAAGGTCGTATGATATTTGATGATACTTCAGGGCAAAAAGGCGGCAAGCCTATACCTGCTAATTACGTTGTGCGCCGCTTATCGGACGTAAAAATATTGCCCAAATCCATGCAAGGCAATATGAAAAATGATCCAGCAGTGACTGACATACAGTATGACAATCAAACATCAGACAGTAATTTTGATCCTGAGATGACTAGTCGTGAAGCGTATAGCACCACCCATCCAACCATGGCCAAACAAGTGATCGATCTCGATGATGGTCTGATGGATGACAACCTCAATAGTGTGCCGTACACCGATGATATTCAATATGATAGAAGCACTAAGGCGCTTGATAGCTTTGCGACTAGTAGTAATGAAATAAGCCGTGATGAGGCAGACAATACTGACTCTGATAGCAAAGGTGCTGGCGATGCCAAAACCCCACTGCCAAAACCGAAAAAACCACCCAATCTGCCCAGTTAAATGGGCAGTTTTGGTGGTTTTGATGACACGCCCCAGTTAATGAGCTGCCATAGTTATAACGGATGACAATGAGCACTTGACGTTATTACTTCTTCGTCGCCCAATCGATAGGCCAATAAATAATTACCCCAGACACAGCCGCCATCCAAAGCGCGCGCATGTGGCAGATCGACCTCACCTTTTAACGCGGCCCAGTGACCAAATAATATCTTACGCGTGCGCGGTACTTGCCACTCAAACCACGGCAAAAAATCCTTTGGCATCGAATCATCTAAGCTTGCCGTAAAGCTAAATTCGAGCGTACCATCCTGCTTGCATAAGCGCATACGGGTAAAGTAATTGGCAATCGCGCGCATTTTGGTAAAGCCGTTGATACCTGTATGCCAATCATCGGCCGTCTTGCTATATAAGTGTGGCAACAACCGATCAAGCTGCTTTAAGCTGCCTCGTAATTGCGCCTCTAACTGCTGGGCATAGTCCGCTGCTGCTTCAATAGTCCAATGTGGCGGGATGCCAGCATGTACCAGTACGGTATTGGCATCAGGATAAGCCAGTATCGGCTGCTGACGTAACCAATGTAATAGCTCATCACAATCATCGGCAGCAAAAATTGGTGCGGTCTTGTCTTTTTTCTTAATTTTAGCGGCACCGCGCCAAACAGCGATCAGGTTAATATCATGATTACCCAATACGGTAGCCGCAGCGCCTTGCTCACAGAGCGCCTTTACATGACGCAACGTATTCAGTGAGTCTTCGCCGCGTGCCACCAAGTCACCTGCAAACCACAACTTATCTTGAGTAGGGTCAAAATCCAATGTTTCGAGTAGATGAAGATACGCCGCATAACAACCTTGCAGATCACCGATGACGTACTGGTGGCGAAAACTCATAAATCCTCTATCTTTTATGTGATGACTTTTATTCATATCTAGATAACTATTTTTGGATGATGAATTAATCTGCTACTTTGCCTGCCTGATTACTCAAATTGACAAAATCTTTCACACTCAAGACTTCAGGGCGTGCTTGTGGATCGATACCACAAGCGGCAAAGTCATCCTCGCTCAACGTCGGCAACAAGGTTGATTTTTTAAAAATAGCCCGTAAGGTCTTGCGACGATGATTGAAGGTTTCGCGTACCACAATCGCGAAATACTCTTCGTCTTCTGCCACAACCGGTTTATTAATGTGCGGTGTCAGGCGAAAGACAGCGCTGGTGACTTTTGGTGGCGGATTGAATGCGCCACGTGGCACAGTTAATAAATAATCCGTATCACAGTGGTATTGCATAATGACCGACAAGCGACCATACGTCTTGCTGCCAACGTCAGCAGTAATACGCTCGACGACTTCTTTTTGCAACATAAAGTGCATGTCTTGAATCACATCGGCATAACTGAGCAAATGAAAAAGTATCGGCGTAGAAATATTATATGGCAAGTTACCCACCACGCGTAGCTTACCGCGCTCCTCGCTATACAACTCACGATAATCGACATGCATAGCATTGTCTTTGATAATTTCAAAATTCGGATGGCTATTGGCACCGATACGAATACGCAGGCTATCCGCCAAATCACGATCCAACTCTACGACCGTCATCGCATCCACTTCTGCCAATAACGGCTCAGTCAGCGCACCCATACCTGGGCCAATCTCGATTAAATTGTCATCGCGCTCTAAGCGAATGCTCTCAACAATCTCACGGATAACACTGCGGTCATGTAAGAAATTTTGACCAAAGCGTTTACGCGGTTGGTGTTTGGCAGCCCGTAGGCTATTGGAAATGGTTTGGGCATCAAACGAAGTTTTGGACATAAAAGAGTCTTAATGTATAAAAGAGAAATGGGCTATGGCAGCAATATGCTGGTATTATAATGACAAATTATACCACAGCTCATAATTAGGCTGTGTTTTTGAGACGTTTTATCGATAAGCTACCCATACTTTATCGAAACAGATACAGTGAATTTTTCTACCCAACGTCATTTGTCATAACACCCGTTATGGGAATAAGATAAAAGTTATTAATGTGAAAGGTCAGCTTAATCTTTAGATTAAGCTGGGATGGTCTCGCGGTTTTTATTGAAAAACATTCTTAGTAATTATTGTGGGTAATTATGAGTCCAACCCTCTGCTACAATTTCCTTAACCGCTTGATCATAATGCTCTGGTAATAAATTATTTCTGTAGTAAATACTGTCTATGAGCTCTTCTGTAGTTAACCCACCTTTCAAACTATTAATCATTCTCTGATACGGCTCGCGAACTTCAGGCCATGACAACTCATCGCCCAGTACTCTACCAACATAAGTCATCATATAACTTTGAAAGGAAAAAGGTTTCTCTATTTTACCCTGTATAGCTAGACGGTATACAGGCTCGAAGGCTTCTAATACTGGTTTAATAACTTGTGTTTCCTTACTTACAGCTTTACTCACATCTTCGTCTGTCTATTGATCACGATATGTAGAGAAAGCCCCTATAATACCTTCTCTTGATTTCCAATTTATCAGCGCCGTTTTAAACTCAATAGCAGCTTGCTCTATTTCTGGTTTATTCATATTAAATGTTGTCATGTTATTTCACCTCTATGACGATATAGAAATAAGCATGGTTTCCTAGTGAGGACTTGAACACTAGGCTGTAGGCTATTTATATCAGTAGTCAAAGTCATTTATAGTAGCTCAGTGTACATAGCAGTGTACTTTTTATTATAAAATAGCGAACCCCCATGTACAGGATCTATATCAAGAACCAGAGCTTGGCCAACGCGGATGATAGTCATCAACTATGAAAGGATGGGTATGGCGTAAGCCGTTAGGTGTAGGAGATCCTGTAGCATGAACATGACCTTCTGGTAGATTGGCATGTTCGTGCTCAATCTCTTTTAAATCAATAGACGGCCATACTCTAAAAGCCGCCCATACCGCTAGTGCAGCAGCACCGCCTAATACCGCAAAAGCTACGGTCATACTGTAGCGCGCACCTAACCAACCCGCTAATGGATAGAACACTAACCAACTGACGTGAGACAAAGCAAACTGAGCAGCAAACAATGCAGGACGATCTTCCTGATGTGAGGATCGCCATAGCAAGCGTCCAGCAGGTGTCAGAGCAGCAGAATAACCCAAACCTAGCACGAACCATAAGGCCATAAGCGAGTTTTGTCCCATCATCAAGGTACCAGCGAACATACCCACCACAAGCAACCCTACACCGCTTAACATGACGCTGCGATCTGTCAGCTTACCCAATAAACTTGGCAAAGCCAGTGCCGCAATCATAGAACCTGCGCCAAAGCTCGCCAATGCTAATGCGACTGCACTCTGAGTGAGTCCCATACCACCTTGGATAATCACCACGGTATTTACAAAGACCATAGACGCAGCGGCAGAAACGGCAACATTAACAGCGAGTAATCCGCGCAGTCGAGGGGTCGCTAAATAGATACGAATGCCGCGCGTGGTTCTATCATAAATGCTACGGCGCGCGGGCATTGCATGCGCTGGTAGCGTGACCGATACGACCAATATGGCAGACGCTAAAAATCCCAGTACTGTTCCCGTAAATAGATTGTGAAAGCTCATTACTGTCAGCAATGCTGCCGCTAACATGGGACTGACTAGACTTTCCATATCGTAAGCAAGGCGTGAGAGCGACAAAGCTTTGGTGTAATCCGCTTCATTAGGCAGAACATCAGGAATAGTGGCCTGAAAAGTAGGCGTGAAAGCTGCTGAGGCGGCTTGCAATACAAAGATCAACACATAAACCTCCCAGATTTGGGAAACAAATGGTAAAAGCAGGGCGACACCGGCTCGTATCACATCTAGTGTCACTAGCAGCGTGCGTTTAGGCAACCGTTCGGCAAAGGCCGCTGCAATGGGTGCCACGCCAACATAGGCAATCATTTTGATGGCCAATGCCGTTCCCATGACGACCCCAGCATTATTGCCTGCCAAATCAAATGCCAAAAGGCCTAGCGCCACCGTAGCTAGACCAGTACCAATCAGGGCAATCACTTGCGCGGCAAATAAATGGCGATAAGTTCGGTTTGCAAAGATACTAAGCATGGAGTGTCTCTTTAAATCAGTCGGTTGATCTTATAAGTAACGAGTTATTTCCTTGAACTCCTCTATAGAGTCCTGCTGATCTTTGTCAACAGCCCCTAATAAGTCTTCAAGGCAATGATCTAAATGGTCTTGAATTAACACTTTTTTAGCTTGATGAATGGCATTTTCTACCGCTTGCAGTTGCTGCGCTATATCAAGACAGGTTCGACCCTCAACCAACATCTCTATCGTGCTGCTTAAATGACCATTCGCTTTTTTGAGGCGTGTGATTACGGCTGGATGAGATGCGTGTACGTGTGGTTTTTTCATAATGACAGTGTCCTTTCTCTAGAGAGCGCCATTATACCTCACAAGACTTGAGATTTTATGGTTGACATTATCCCCCCCTAGGGGATAGTATCTTACTCCTTAAGTATTCGATTTGCATTTAAAATTTTCATAATTTTAGAGTTTTTTCTAAAAAGCACATATTTCTAAAAAGCACATACACGTATTCATCACTCTTACACTATAGGATTCTTAATGTATAGCCATGTCTACAATAGGCTTCCAAGATCGCCATGGGCGACTTGGCAGACCCGTCTGTTAGTACTCTCAATACTGCTTATTTGTCTTGTTACTGGTAGCAATGAAGCGCTTGCTCATGCGGTAACCGCAGGGGATAAAGGGTATATTCAGGAGATTTCAGGAGTCAATATTCTGCCCTTCATGTACTTAGGCGCTAAGCACATGATTACGGGATATGACCATATCCTGTTTCTCTTCGGGGTCATCTTCTTTCTTTACCGTATGAAGCATATTGGTGTCTATGTGAGCCTATTTGCATTAGGTCACTCCGCCACGATGATTTTAGGCGTGTACTTCAACATCGGTATGAATAGTTACCTGATCGATGCGATTATTGGTCTCTCTGTCGTTTACAAAGCGTTAGACAATATTGGTGCCTTCCAGAGATGGTTTGGGTTTCAGCCAAATACTAAAATAGCGGTGCTTGTCTTTGGTCTTTTCCACGGCTTTGGGTTATCTACTAAGCTCCTTGAATATGAGATGTCGCCTGACGGTCTACTCCCTAACTTACTCGCCTTTAACGTCGGTGTGGAGATTGGGCAGCTACTGGCTCTAGCCATCATATTAATTGGCATGAGCTATTGGCGTCGTACGCTAAGTTTCATCCGTAACGCCTATACCGCCAACGTGGCTATGATGAGCGCAGGATTTATTTTAGTGGGCATGCAGCTCACTGGCTATTTAATGTCTTCTTAATTCAAGGGTTTTTAATATGTATAACAGTGATACTCCTTTACAAGCTGAACTTCCCACTTCAAAGCAGCTCGTCAAATCTACTATTTTAGCTGGCATCGCAGCAGTCGTTCTCTTATTTACGGTGGTTCTTCCCGCTGAGTATGGTATTGATCCAACTGGGATTGGTAGTGTTCTTCAATTGACAGAAATGGGACAAGTTAAGCAGCAATTGGCAGATGAAGCTGCCGCCGATGCAGCGGGTTTACTAGCAACTGACACAATGACGTCTGAAACACCAAATATAGATGGTGTGACTGAGCAAGCAATGAGTGCCACACCCGCTGATACTGCCATCGCAAGTGGTGAATGGCGCGATGAAACTCCCTTTACCTTGACGCCAGGGGAAGGAATAGAGATTAAAATGAAAATGGATTCAGGTGCCAAGACTGAATACTCTTGGGTCGTGACAGGCGGTGAGGTCAACTTTGATACTCATGGCGATGCATTAGGCAAGGCTATTAGTTATGAGAAAGGTCGCGGCGTTGCCGCTGATGAAGGGGTTTTAGAAGCCGCATTTACAGGCAATCACGGCTGGTTTTGGCGCAATCGTGGCGATTCAGATGTTGAAGTTATTCTGCGTACCCGTGGCGATTACAGCAGTATTAAAACGATGTGAAAACAGTAGTGGTTAGTGCGATCTTACTGTTGCCTACTTAGAAACTGAATTGTTTTATCAAATGTGTAGCAACACTCTAAATAAATTCTAGTGGTAGAACACATTAGGTCTGCTGCTAGGTTTATTTAAAATTGGATAGCAAGGGCATAGATGCTGCTACTAGAAGTTATGAGAGAGTTGATTGGTAGGATAAATACTAGACGATATTCTTATAGCTGCATCAAGTGCTTGTAGCTCTGACTAACCATTCCACCAACTCACGAGCAGGAGCGTCATTCAAACACTGTGGGCAATTCAGATAGGTCATTACGCAGTCGTTCAAATCAGTGAGAATATGCAGTAATAATCCCAAACCAATTATTTTATACGGCTTAGGTAAAAACAACATAGCTGCATATACTGCCATCGCATAATAAGTATGGAGTGGATGAAAGTTAATACTGCATCGATTGGGCGAGAAAATAGGTGTGGCTAGTAGGTGATCTAGATCCACTAGCATAGTTGCTAACAAGATCAAATATACGCGTTTATAGTCATTACGAAAAAATGTATAGGCGATAATCAACGGCATACCGAAATGTAGAAAATAATGGATAACGGTTTGAATCATCGTTTTTTCCAGCTCAAGATAGTTTGCAGTGGCACATCAATCTCAGATAAAACATAAGGCATTTTTCGCCTTCCGAATGCATATGAAATATATTCATCATACACTCACTTCCTCTTTATCGTACCTGTCCAGAAAACAGCTAGTCCTGTTAGGGTATACCCCAAGGGAACCAGTCATTTCACCCTTTAAACCTATTAACAGACCACTTAAAATAGACCGCTATAATGGAACCACTTATATTAGAGTGTTTTTGATGATGCATAGACAGATAGGCATTGCTGGCACTAAAGTGACCCAATACTGCGTGACAATTCTCGCTAAGGCACCAGTTTTATACAAGAGGTCTATTAATAAGCGATTTATCCGCCATCTCATTTGCCATCAATAATGCTTGGTATAAGCTAGTGGCACTTGCACCTCCACGTCCCGCTAAATCAAGCGCCGTACCATGATCGACCGAGGTACGAATGTAAGGCAATCCCAAAGTTAGGTTGACCGTATCACCAAAGCCATGCGATTTTAGCACCGGCAACCCTTGGTCATGATACATAGCAATCACTGCATCACAGTTTGCTAAATGTCTAGGCGTAAACAAAGTATCTGCTGGCATCGCCGTTGATATATTGACGCCTGCATCAATAAACGCTTGTAATACCGGATTGATAATCTCAATTTCCTCGATGCCCAAATGCCCACCCTCGCCTGCATGAGGATTAAGACCACAAACCAAAATGCGTGGCTGCATTAAGCCAAACTTCTCTCGCATATCATCGATGACGATTTGTACTGTTTGGCGGACATTGTCAGCAGTGATGGCGGCAGGAATATCTTTTAGTGCCAGATGCGTGGTGACGAGCGCCACTTTCATGGCTTGATTAGCAAGCATCATGACGACTTTCTCACAGCCACTTTGCTGCATAAAAAACTCGGTATGACCGCTAAACATCGTGCCATCGAGCAATTTTATACCAGCATCTATCAAGGCAGATTTTTGCAATGGTCCTGTGACGATAGCAGCGACTGCTTTTTTGGTTGCCAACTGATGGGCAACTGCTAATTGCGTGGCAACCATCGCTGAATTACTGATATTAATTTGTCCATGAACGACTGGCACAGCACAAGGCGTATTCAGCAGAATAAAAGCACTATCGCTGTTCAAAGTTTGCTGTGATAATTGACTTAAAAAATCATCAGTTTCTATATTTGCATCCATCGTTTGCCAAGCTGGACAGCTTTCGAGTACGCCTGCCATTACAAGTGTATCTGCGCGCTTTTGCATAGCGGTGCTATCTGCCGTAACCCAAATGGGACGTTCAAAATCTTGCAACTTACCTTCAGCCGCTAATAGCAGTACGACGTCCATACCAATGCCAGCAGGCTCACCTGTGGTAATAAGCAGCGGCAGTCTTTTATTCGTCATAACAATGACCTTATTTTAAATTAAGTAATTGATTTTATTGTATTTATAATTAAACCTACCATCTTCTGTATCTGGACGTTATATTCTATTTCACAGTCTAGGAATTTCTATAACTACGCATTTAGTTATTTATCTCGTCTAAAAAAAGCACATAATGTGTTAAACTTTCGCCTCTGATTGTAGCATTTACAAGCAAGCGCAAGACCGCCTTTTACTACTTTTTGCGTTTTAGAACTTCTTATATTCTGGCATTTTTACCATAGAGTATGCCTGACTTGTTTTGCTACATGACCAACCCACATTCTTATACCGATTTTTAACTCATTAGGCACTCATGGCAGATACTGAAAAAACCGACGACTTACTCAATCAAACCCCGCCGCACAATATCGATATTGAAAAGGCTTTGCTTGCGTCTTTGATGAGTATCGAAGAGGCGTACGATAAAATTGCGGATATCGTCACAAAAGATGACTTCTACGCTGGACGACATCAATATATTTTTGATGCCATTGCCCATTTAGCAGCCGTCAATGAACCTTATGATACGGTCATGGTACACGACTGGCTAGAAGCGCAGAAGTTACTCAAAGGTGCAGGTGGTGACAGTTACTTAGCAGATATTCTGAGCCAAAGTCCCGCCACTTTATTTAACCTCACAGCTTACGCTCAGCGTGTACGTGAGCTATCTACTCTACGCCAACTGATCACTACTGGCAATGAGATGCTAGCGCTTGCCTATAATCCTAAAAGCCAAAGTGTTAGTGATATTTTGGACAGTGTCGAGGGCAAAATATTTAGTATCAATGAGCAGCACAATAAACGTGCCGAACAACGTGGCCCTGTAGGCATCACCTCTGTGCTGACCAATGTCATCGATAAAATTCAAGAGCTTAAATCCAATCCCGACGGCATGATTGGGTTGCAGACGCCATTCGCTGAGTTGAACAATAAAACGCAGGGGCTGCAAGCAGGCGATTTGATCATTGTCGCTGCACGTCCCTCTATGGGTAAAACAACCTTTGCCATGAACCTGGCAGAAGGGATTTTATTTAACGAAGATTTACCGGTTGTGGTGTTTTCGATGGAGATGCCCGCAGAGTCTATCGTCATGCGTCTGCTGTCATCGTGGGGTGCAATCAATCAGACGCACTTGCGTTCTGGTCAAATGAATGAAGATGAATGGGCAAAAATGATGAACGCCATTCAACACCTCCAATCAAAACACTTGTATATCGATGACAGTACTGCCCTGCCACCATCTGAGATGCGCTCACGCTGTCGCCGTATCGCCAAAAACCATGATGGCAAGCTTGGTGCTATCGTGGTCGATTACCTACAATTGATGAAAGTACCCAATCTCGATGGCAACCGTGTGGGCGAGATTTCTGAGATTTCTCGTAGTTTAAAAGCACTGGCACGTGAGCTTGAATGTCCCGTCATTGCGTTATCGCAGCTTAACCGCAGTCTAGAGAACCGCCCTAACAAACGTCCTATCATGTCGGATTTGCGTGAATCGGGTGCGATTGAGCAGGATGCCGATTTGATTATGTTTATCTATCGTGATGAGGTCTATAATGAAAACTCAGACCACAAAGGTGTGGCTGAAATTATCATCGGTAAACAACGTAACGGCCCTATTGGTACGCTACGGTTAGGCTTTGAAGGTCAATTTACCCGCTTTATCAACTTAACGCCCGAGTACTATCAAAACGCCAGCTTTGAAAATGATGAATAACCAATCTTATAAAGTTTAAGTTTGATAAAGACGTAGAGGTTTGATCATCAATTAACAAATAATTTTTTAGAAAATAGCCAGTGCTGCATTAGCCAATTGATGCCGTACTGGCTTTATAACTTCATAATTCTACTCATAAAGAAGGCGATTATGCGCACCATTACTATAAAACCAAAAGCCATTACCCATAACCTCAATCAAGTAAAACAACGAGCACCGCAGTCTAAAGTGTTGGCTATGGTCAAATCAAACGCTTACGGACATGGCGTTGCGGCAGTCTTGCCAGCATTACAGCAAGCAGATGGCATCGGTGTCGCCACCTTAACTGAAGCGCTAGAAGCCAGAAAATTGGGGTGGAATAAGACCATAGGATTGGTAGAAGGTGCGTTTACCGCCGATGAATGGCAACAAGCGATTGATCATGAGATTAGCTGCGTGATTCACCACGGACCACAGCTAGAATGGGCCCTGCAAAACATTCCGCCAACTGGCAGTGCAACTAGAGTGGCTTGGCTTAAATACAATACGGGTATGAACCGTTTGGGTTTCAATGCTGAAGGCGTATTATCAGCAGCCCAGCGTTTACATGAAGCAGGCTATCAGCTGATACTAGCCACGCATTTTGCCAATGCTGATGACCATGACCACCCATTAAATGCGATGCAAATTCAGCGTTTCTCAGACGTATTATCGACTTTACAAAGTACTATTAGCCCAGATATCAAAGGCTCATTATGCAATTCTGCTGGTATCGTTAATTTTCCAGAGCACCATTATGATTGGGTACGTCCAGGCATCATCTTATATGGTAGCTCCCCTGTTACTGACCAAAGCGCACAGGAATTAAACTTGCAAGCAGCGATGGATTTTAGTGCTCAAATCATTGCGCTACAGACTGTCAGTGCCAATGATGCTATCGGTTATGGTAGTCGCTGGCAAGCCAAGCAAGACACTAGAACGGCATTAGTGAGTGTAGGCTATGGAGATGGCTATCCGCGTGTGGTCACAGGCGACGCTTATGTCACGGTCATCGATGCCGATAGCACCCAACACTACCGCTGCCCTGTGATTGGGCGTGTGGCCATGGATATGATTGTCATTGATATCAGTAACGCGCCTGAGAGCCTTGCTTTGGATAGTAAGGTGGTTCTTTGGGGCGATGCGCCGCGCGTCGATGAAGTCGCAGGACATGCGGGCACGATTAGCTACGAGCTACTGTGCCGCCTCAGCATACGTCCAAACCGTGTACTGGCGTAGTCATCGAAACCTATCAGGATTTAACGGTTAACTACTCTGTTTAACGTATTTGGTGAGCCATTGAATCTTGATAAAATTGCCCGTTTACATTGAAAGTAAATACGCTATACTAAAAGTTTGTTGTCAACCCAGTATACGCACTGACGCGATGCTATTGAACACTGATGACGTTTCACTGACTGCGATCGACTGCTAGGATTACTATGAGTTTGCGCCATTTTTTGACCTTATCTGATTTAACCAAACAAGAACTAGAAAACCTAATCAAACGTGCAAGCGAATTGCGTAAGATGCAACACGCAGGCGAGATCTATCAGCCTTTTGTGGGTCGTACGCTTGGCATGATATTTGAAAAGTCATCGACTCGTACCCGTATCTCGTTCGAGACAGGCATGGGTCAATTTGGTGGCAATGCCATATTTTTATCACCGAACGACACGCAGCTCGGTCGCGGTGAGCCATTAGAAGACTCAGCCCGCGTGATTTCTAGCATGGTTGATATCATCATGATTCGTACCTTTGGACACGAAAAAGTTGAAACCTTTGCTGAATACTCAAGTGTGCCTATTATCAATGCGTTGACCGACGACTACCATCCTTGCCAATTACTGGCAGATATGCAGACCTACTATGAGCATCGCGGTAGTATCGAAAACAAAATCGTGACATGGGTCGGTGATGGCAACAATATGTGCTCATCATTTATGCAAGCTGCCAATCAGTTTGGTTTTGAATTACGTGTGGCTGCGCCTTATGGATTTGAGCCTGATCCAAAGCTCATGGAGCGCTTCTCACATTGCGTCAGTCTAGTAGAAAACGTGCAAGATGCGGCAAAAGACGCCAATTTAATCGTCACCGACGTGTGGGCAAGTATGGGGCAAGAGTCAGAGCAAAACACGCGCGCGCGTCGTTTCGCGCCTTATCAAGTAACACCTTCTCTATTAGACAAAGCTGATCCTGAAGTGGTGTTTATGCACTGCTTGCCAGCCCATCGTGGCGAGGAAATCTCCCATGACATGCTTAACGACCCACGCTCTGTCGTTTGGGACGAAGCCGAAAACCGCTTACATGCCCAAAAAGCATTGATGGAATTTTTGCTAAAAGATAAGATCAAAATCTAAGAAATATAGCGATAAGCTATTTATCAACGAGTAAATATAAAAAAGGCACATCACATCTACAGTGATTTGCCTTTTTGTTTTTTGCTATAAATTCGGTACATTATGATCAAGAAATTTTAACGAGTAAGTGTGATTACCCCATTACTACCCGCTTTTAACAACACATCGGCTTGGTTGGCGGCAAAGATACCATTACAGACCACACCAACGATATTATTCAACTCTTTCTCAAGCGCTATTGGATTGCTCACATCTAAGTCATACGTATCTAAAATCACATTGCCATAATCAGTGACAAAATCATCACGGTAAACAGGATCGCCGCCCAGACGAGCTAGCTGCCGCGCCACATACGAGCGTGCTTGTGGTAATACTTCGATCGGTACTGGGAACGCGCGGCCTAGTATTTCGACACTCTTACTCTCATCGACCATA
Source organism: Psychrobacter glaciei (assembly GCF_014652895.1). Classification (GTDB taxonomy): domain Bacteria; phylum Pseudomonadota; class Gammaproteobacteria; order Pseudomonadales; family Moraxellaceae; genus Psychrobacter; species Psychrobacter glaciei. The sequence goes on along the minus strand of NZ_BMZR01000001.1, from coordinate 835,842 downwards.
CATATAAATTTATTAGATGCCGCCGCGACGATTTTTTCACGCGTGAGTGCCCCGCCGCCACCTTTGATCAATTGCAAGTGTTCATTGACTTCATCAGCACCATCAATATAAACATCTAGCGTACCAGCAAAGTTCAAATCTACTATTTCAATGCCAAGTGCACGAAGCTTATCTTCAGTCACTTGTGAGCTGGCAACCGCGCCAGCAAGCTTTAACTGCGGCAAGAGCTCAATCAAACAGTTGACCGTACTGCCTGTGCCTACCCCAAGTATCATACCGTCTTCGATATAGCTTAGCGCTGCTTTGGCGGCGGCTTGCTTCTGTGCTTGCTGATCACTCATCATAAATCCTTGGTAAAATAAACGTATCGTTTTAAAAAAGTAAATGGCAAAAGAGGTAAAATGCGCGGCTATTATAACCGATGACTTTAATGGATGTCAGCGTATAGCCGGTTCTGATAGCAAGATATCACGTCAATCTTTTACAATCGAGATAAATGTGGCAACCAAAAAACCAAGGCTAGCAGCGTGGCTAATAATACTGGCGGTGTAATAATTAGCCCGATTTTCATATACTGCCCCCAGCTTATTTTATAGTCTTTCTCTGCCAATACATGCAGCCACAATAAGGTTGCCAGACTTCCAATAGGCGTAAATTTTGGACCCAAATCATTGCCAATCACATTGGCATAAATCATCAACTCACGAGTAGAGGCAGGTACTTGCGCGCTATCAATCGCTAATGCGCCTACGAGAGTAGATGGCATATTGTTCATGACTGAAGCCACAATAGCGGAAAGAAACCCAGTCCCTAATGTTGCTATCAGATTGCCTTGCTTCCCTAACCAAGTTAAAACGTGAGCACCGTAAGCGGTTAACCCTGCATTACCCAAACCATAAACCACCAAATACATACCGATTGAAAACAACACGATCTGCCAAGGCGCTTTACGTACAATGTCAGACACAGAAATGACGGCGCCTCGACCACCTTGCCACCAGCGACCTGCGATTGCCATCAGTAGTAGCGCGGCGACTCCGGTGACGAGTGAAATAGGCAATCCCAAGGACTCCGTTGCAAAATAAGCAACCAGTAATAATGCCAATAGCGGAAAAGCCGCTCTAAAAACTAACGGATCTTCGATAGCAGACATTGGCGCGCTAAGATTGGCAATGACATAGTGTTTTGGGATTTGACGTGCATATACCACCCATAACACCGCTAATGTCGCGATGACAGAGACAATATTTACCGGCACCATGACCGCCGCATAACGTCCAAAGCCAATATCAAAATAATTGGCGCTGACGATATTGACCAAATTAGACGTAATTAAAGGCAGGCTGGCAGTATCAGCAATGAAGCCAGTCGCAATGATAAAAGCCAAAGCGGATGGCGGTGAGAACTTAAGACGTAGCAGAATAGCAATGACAATCGGGGTCAGTAGCAATGCCGCCCCGTCATTGGCAAAGAAGGCTGAAATGAACGCACCCAATATCACAATCATGGGAAACAACAACCGCCCTTGCCCATTGCCCAGTCTGGCCACATGTAGAGCCGCCCAACCAAAAAATCCTGCTTTATCTAAGATAAGCGAGATAATAATAAGCGCCACAAAGGTAAAAGTCGCATCCCAAACGATGTCCCATACCACACCGACATCTGATAGCTGCACCACACCGAAAGCCAAGGCGACCAATGCACCGCCCATTGCGCTCCAACCAATGCCCAATCCTTTAGGCTGCCATATCACCAAAGCCAAAGTCACGATAAAAATAATGAGTGCGAGCATGGAGCAACCTTATTTACAGCGTATTAATTGTATAGTCAGTGAAAAGCAATATCGATACATCATGCACTGCTGATATCAATTTTTTATAGCCTCTGTCTGTGCAGGCACAGCAAGCAAGAAAAATTGATATCAGTAGTGCCGTAGCGTTTTTAGGGTGTTTTGACTATATAAGAGATTAGATCGATTTTTGATTGACACGTTGCGACACTGCTTCAGCGTTTTCAACTCGTTCTGAATAGCGATCAGTCAGATAGGCTGAACGCCCACGCGTGAGCCAAGTGAACTTCACCAACTCTTCGCAGACATCCACAAGACGCAGGTATAAGGGCGACTTATCCATACGATTATCATCATTAAATTCTAAAAAGGCTTTAGGAATAGATGATTGATTCGGGATAGTAATCATCCGCATCCAACGCCCGAGAATACGCAATTGATTGACCGTATTAAAGCTTTGGCTGCCACCGCTGACTTGCATCACGGCTAAGGTCTTACCTTGGGTCGGACGTACGCCACCCAGTGATAACGGAATCCAATCGATTTGTGCTTTCATAATACTGGTAATGCTGCCATGACGCTCTGGACTGACCCACAGCATGCCTTCTGACCACTGCGCCAGCTCGCGTAATTCTTGTACTTTAGAGTGATTGCTATCAGCATCATCAGGCAACGGCAAACCCGATGGATTAAAAATCCGCACCTCGCAGCCATACCAACGCAGTAGACGGCTAGCCTCTTCGGCCGCCAGTCTAGAAAAAGAGCGCTCACGTAACGAACCATATAGCACCAGTATCTTGGGTGGATGTCGTGGGTCGTTTGGCGCAATCAAAGACTCAATATCAATAGGTTGTATATTGAGTGAATCAATATTGGGCAAGTCACTTAGATTATATAAGTCACTTAGATTAGACAAGTCATCTACGTCAGGTTGCCCTGTATTAACCTTAACCATGATGTAGAACCTCTCCATCTTCTTTAGTAAAGCTACTGACTGGATTCTCTAATAATTCAAACACTCGCTCTGAAGGTCGGCATAGCGCTGCGCCCTTATTGGTGAGCACAATAGGACGGTTGATTAAAATAGGATGCGCAATCATGGCATCGATAATCTGATCATCAGATAGCTCAGGATTATCTAATCCCAATTCATCATTAATGGCTTCCTTACTTCGTAATAACTCTCTTGGGGAGATGTTCATCTTTGCCAACAGCTCTACTAAGTATTCACGGGCTGGTGGAGTTTTTAGGTATTCCACGACTTCTGGATGCTCACCAGATGCCTTCATGATGGCTAACGTATTACGAGAAGTACCGCATTTTGGATTATGAAAAATTAAGGATGTCATAGCAATTTCACCTATTTTATCGATGTAATTTATTAAATGGGTTTGGCTTAGTATTAGGGCCTATCTTTATTGTCAGATATATCACTTTCACATCCGTTTAAACTGCTCATAAGTGATGCGCATAATTCTGGATGTCCTGCACAACAATCTTGCAATAGGAACTGCACAACGGCTTCCATATGCGACAGCGAGGCGCGATAGATTATCTGCCGGCTGTGCCGTTGAGAGACCACCCACCCCGCTCGTGCCAGCACCGATAGATGCGCTGACATGGTGTTATGTGGCACTGACAATTGACGGGCTATTTCACCCGCAGGCAGACCTTCAGGCTCTTGACTAACAAGCAACCTAAAAGCCTTAAGACGAGTATCTTGAGAGAGCGCAGCAAAGCTTGCGATAGCATTAGTTATTTCCATATGTCCAATAATATAGACATATGGAAATAATTCAATGTTTTTTAATAAAATATTTATAGACAACCAACCTCATCTTTCATCAAAATTTTAAATCATGCAAAAACTGCAATTGTGTCTTGCAAGATAGTTAAAATCAGCATAGGCTAATCTATTTCGTTTTTATATTCACTTTTTTAGGAATCATTATGCTGTCACACTGGGTACGAGCCATCTTGCAAGCCACCGTTTATGACGTTGCTATTCAAACGCCACTAGAAGCGGCACCCAAGCTGACCCAACGTTTTGCTAATGATATTCGTTTTAAACGCGAAGATTTACAACCGGTCAAATCCTTTAAATTGCGCGGTGCTTATAACCGCATCAGCCAATTGAGCGATGAGCAAAAAGCGCGCGGCGTCATTTGTGCTTCAGCGGGCAACCATGCACAAGGGGTTGCCTACTCTGCACGCAAATTATCGCTTAACAACATCATTGTCATGCCGACCACCACACCCGATATCAAAGTGGATGCGGTGAGAGCGCTTGGCGGGAATGTCGACTTACATGGTGATAGCTTTGACCAAGCCAACCGCTATGCGATTGATCGTGCTGAGCGTGAGGGCCTAACCTTTATTCCACCTTACGATGATGAGCTGGTCATCGCCGGACAAGGCACCATTGGACTTGAGCTGACCCAACAATGGCGTAATATGGATTACGTCTTCGTCGCAGTTGGCGGTGGTGGTCTCATCTCAGGTGTCGCCGCATTCTTAGGAGAAGTGGCGCCGCATGTCAAAGTCATCGCCGTAGAAGCGGAACAATCAGCCTGCTTAAAGGCGGCACTCGAAGCGAATGAACGCGTGAAACTTGAGCAAGTAGGACTCTTCGTCGATGGTGTGGCCGTTGCCCAAATTGGCGAGTTGCCTTTTGAGGTAGTACGTACTCAAAAAAGCGATAACTCGGGTCCTGTGGTCGAACCTGAGGTCGTTACTTGTAGTAATGATGAAGTCTGTGCTGCCGTCAAAGACATTTTTGAAGAAAACCGTAGCATCGTTGAACCCGCCGGTGCACTGTCTGTTGCTGGTATGAAAAAATACATTGAAGCTCATAATCTACAAGGTAAAAACTGCGTCGGTATCATTTGCGGCGCCAATATGAATTTTGATCGCCTGCGTTATATCGCTGAGCGTACTGAAATTGGTGAGAAAAAAGAAGCCATTTTTGCCGTAACGATTCCTGAGCAAACTGGGGCGTTCTTAAACTTCTGCCGTAGCCTACATGGACGTAATATCACTGAATTTAACTACCGTGCCGATAGCAAAAAATCCCCAGACTCGATGGAACCTGCGGCGATATTCGTCGGCATCGCCCTAAAAGAAGGGGATAAAGAGCGCAAAACCATCAGCAATCAGTTGGCAGACGATGGTTATACCGCGCATGACCTAACCGATGATGATATCGCCAAATCACATATCCGTCATTTGATTGGTGGTCACGCACATGTCGAAAATGAGCAGCTGTTAAAGATTGCCTTTCCTGAACGTCCCGGGGCGTTGCTTACTTTCTTAGAAAAGCTGGGCGATGATTTTAATATTACCTTGTTCCATTACCGCAATCATGGTGCTGCTGAAGGCCGTGTGTTGGTTGGTCTACAAGCCTCTGAAAGTAATTCACGTTTATTACAAGACGCCCTACTTGATATCGGCTATGACTGTACGACTATTACCGACAATATCGGCTATCAACTGTTTTTGAAATAAACAGAATAGCGATAAGCCATTCTCTAGCATGGCCGTTTTTTAATGAATTAGAAAACGGCCATTAATGAATTCGTAGAGGTTGTTCGTTTGTAGAAATCATTAACTTATAGTGATTATAATGTAGCGGTTATCAAACAATGTAGCGGTTATAAACAGGTACTGAACGATGATTAAGAAGATATTAATAACCGTTATATTGCTCGTTTTAGCACTTGTGGGTTATAGGATACTTCAACCTAAAGACGCCATGAACACTCCTACCCCTGAAGTTATGGCTGACCGCTCTGCTAATGGTGCTTTCACATCTACTGACTTCGATGATATACCACCAACCTATGTCGATTTAGAGGCAACTTCATCATCAGTTTCAGTGGTAAATCCAGTATTAGCGCCACAAACAGCAGTAGCAAGCTTTTCGTGTGACGGTAGAAAACATTGTTCCCAGATGACATCCTGTGCAGAAGCGACTTACTTCTCCAACCACTGTCCCAACACAAAAATGGATGGCAACCATGATGGCATACCTTGTGAGAAACAATGGTGTAAATGATTTTATATAAAGCATAAATTGAGCGACTGCTATGCATGTTCCTTCAATAGCTAAGTCGAAGCTTCCATGCTCAGCACTATTGGCGATGAAAATCTACTTTTACATATTTTAATAGCTTTCTGCTCTTTCAATTGGCAAAAAAAGCACCATTATTATCTTACTTTATTGATATCTATGAGGTTTTGATGAGTAAACACAATAAAAACCACAATCAACCCAGCCATAGCCAACCTGATGCTGTGCGTATGCGTCTTGATAAATGGTTATGGTCAGCGCGTTTTTATCGCACCCGTACCCTTGCCAAAGAAGCCATCGAGAGCGGACGGGTACATTATGCAGGTAGTCGTGTAAAGACCAGCAAAGAGATTGCCGTTGGAGATGAATTGAGTATTCGCCAAGGCTCAGCCACTGCAATGACTGAAAAAACCGTCATTGTCGAATCGCTAACAGCGCAACGTGGTAATGCAATTGCCGCGCAAGTATTGTATTCAGAGACTGAAGAGAGCGAAGAGCGTCGTGCTTATTATGCTGAGCAGCGCAAACTTGCCAACCTTGCCCGCCCTGATAACAAACCCAATAAGAAAGAGCGCCGCGACATACAACGCTTTAAGAACAAGCAAGACTGACAGCTATAGTCAAATCCACTATAAAAGTGTGACAGCGTTAACCCTGCTTGAAGTATGACCTATACCTATACCTCTGCATTCGGTTGCCTTGTACCACTTTCAAATTGAACCGACTATACTAACGTTAATAAATCATTCTATCTCTAAAAGCTGAGCAGCTTTTAGAGATAATCATTTGCGTGACCCTATTGTTTAGCTTCTACCCTTGCCATTCAAGGTATTAAGCGTTACGCTGATTACTTATTTATCTACTAGATAGCATGCTCATAAACCGCATCATCAATGCCGGTTTTTTATGGCATGTTTTTTTTGTTGTAAGAAAAGGTCATATTATGCTGATGAAAACTTGTACCCCATCGTCCGTATTATTGGTTTGTTTAGGGAATATTTGCCGGTCACCAACTGCTGAGGAAGTTTTTCGTCAGCAAGCGGCGATTGCAGGCTTATCGATCAAGGTAGATTCAGCAGGCACTGGCGACTGGCATATTGGTCATGCGCCAGATGAGCGTGCACAGCGCCATGCAAAAGCATACGGTTACAAAATCAACAAACTGGTTGCCCGCCAAGTAAGTGCTGATGACTTTCGTAATTTTGAGTTAATACTGGCAATGGACACGCAAAATTTAGCCGACCTACAAGCCATTAAAGACAGTCTATCGGATACAGATGACAATTTAGCAAAGTTGGCGTTATTCAGTGAAGAAGATCCTACTTATGGCGGCGATGACGTGCCAGACCCTTATAAAGGCGATAGTGATGCCTTTGAAGAAGTGATTGAACGGATTGAGTCAAGCGCACAGGCTTGGATCGAAAGTTGGAAGACTTGCTAGCGATACCGTCTATATTTATGCTACTTTTATAGACTGTATCCTTTATAATAAACACCGCATCATTTTTTGTTTATTTGCCCCATAGGCTATGTTATGACCTCAGCTGTGCATCTTGAATCCCGCGACCAACACCTTGTATCAACTGAGTTACCGATTGACTTATTCAGTGCGCAGTCGGTCGATTTGTCGCATGGTAATACCATGGCGTTGGCCTGTGTCGCTGACGCTGTCGTGACCTTGACAGATGAGGCGCAGCTAGACGTTTTTATGACAAGCTATGCCAATAATTCTGGGCATAAGCCATCGTTATTCGTCTTATCTGGCGGTAGCAACGTGTTATTGCCAGCAGAGTTAAATGCGGTGGTATTGCAGCCACAGATGCGTGGTATTCATCTGACTACTCAAACTGACGATTATGTTGATATTGAAGTGATGGCGGGTGAGAACTGGCATGATTTAGTGGTTCATACCGTTGAGCAAGGCTGGTATGGATTAGAAAATCTGGCACTGATACCTGGTCTAACGGGTGCTGCACCAGTACAAAACATCGGCGCTTACGGTGTCCAACTAGAGGACTGTTTACAATACGTCCGTGCTTATCATTTACCAACTCAAACGTGGCATCGTCTATCGCTGACAGACTGCCAGTTTGGCTATCGCGATAGTATTTTTAAGCGCACGCCTAATACATGGTTGATCAGCCGCGTTGGCTTTAGACTGCATACCGATACCAGCAGAATCCTAGCTAATTATGGCGATGTACAGACAGTAGCGCAGCGCTATGCTGAACAGCAACATCGTGAGCAACCCACTCCCGCCGACGTCATGCAAGCGATCATCGATATTCGTCAGCAAAAACTCCCTGATCCTAAGCAGCTGCCTAATTGTGGCAGTTTTTTTCAGAATCCTATTATTCCTCAAGCACAGTTTACTGCCCTACAACAGACTTATCCTGCTATCGTTGGCTACCCTATGCCCGAGGCAATGGTAAAGGTTGCTGCTGGTTGGTTGATTGAACAGGCTGGTTTAAAAGGTGGCGGTATCGCCCCTATTGTCACCCATCAGCAGCAAGCACTGGTGCTGACCAATCACACCCCTTATCGAGCCACCCAAGATGATGTGGCGACAGCTCAGCGCTATATCGCTGCTACCGTATATGAAAAATTTGCCATTCAGCTATCGCGTGAGCCTGTTTGGATAAATGCAGACGGCTCCATTGGGTATGATGAGCATGTGGTCTAAGCGGCTATTATCTAAGCGATTATGGCGATACTATTTGCGATCAGCCGAACGTATGGTGAAGCTGTTTCGCATCATTAACGTCACCTTTTTGCTCGGCTCAACCTCTGTCATTTTAGTGCTCATTAGCCTATTCACTCCGCTATTTTCGCAAGCGGTCGTTTATGTATTTATGCTTTTGCCATTGCCCAGCATGCCATCGGTCGCAAAGAGTTCTCCACCTACCGCTTATGTGGTTTTGGGTGGTGGTCTAACCAACGATCACGACAACCAAATTATCCTCAATAATTACAGTCTCAATCGTGCTCGTACCGCTGCCACTGCTTATCATGATTTACCCTTGCCTATTGTTCTCAGTGGTGCCGAAGCACCTTGGCTCGGTCAATGGCTCATCGAGCATGGCATTGATGGTCTGATAAGCGAAAACGCCAGTATGAATACGTGCGAAAATGCCCGCTTTACGGCTAAGCGCATTCCGCTACATCATGTTTATCTCATTACTGATGGCTACCATATGGCACGTGCCCGCAGACAATTTGCTCTAAATGGTATCAATAGCACGCCCATCGAGGCACCATTACCCGTCAGGCGTGACTGGATGAAACCAGCACAAAACCTGAGTCACTCACGGCGTGCCGTTTACGAAATCGCGGCCTACTTGCGAGATGTGATACGTCCGCAGATAGACTGTCGCCATGCGAATGACGTGACGTCCGAACAGCTATTGACACCCAGAGGTAATGCCGCAAAAACGCCTGTGCAATAACGTCAATAATTGGTTCATGCCATGGTTGATTGCCGTGACTTATATTTTCCAATGATTCGCTACATCACTTTTACCTCTACAAGTCATCCATTACACTGATGACAAGTGTATTATAATGTCAGAAACTGCTATTCAAGAGGTTTGCCATGCTCAGTATATTTTTATTAATTCCACTAAGTTTAATGCTGTTTGTGGTCGCCATCTGGGCAGTGCGTTATGCGGTCAAATCAAACCAATTTGAAGACTTAGACAATGCTTCACAACGCATTATATTAGATGATCGTCAAGAACGTCGACAAACCATGCAGGCTCACGAGCCGTCAGCACCAAGTACGCAAATTGACAGTACCATCCCAGTGGATGATGCTGTCAATGACCAATCAGCTCATACTGATATCACGGCGATTGCGCCTGCTGATATTGATAGCACACCCAAAACATAGCTTTAAAAACATTTTGCCTTTGCACGCCTTGCTGTTCGTTTTTTTTCAGTGACCAACTATAAAAGTAGGCTCACCTTTCGCCATTTTTAGGAGAAGTACCCCATGACCACAGCTTTACTCGTTGCGGCATTACTAATGGGATTTTTTGGTTCACCGCATTGCTTGGGTATGTGCGGGGGTCTGGTGACAGCGTTTGGTCTATCGATGAAAGACGTTAGCCCCGCCAAACGCCGCGCTCTTGTGGCCACTTATCATTTAGGGCGTCTTAGCAGCTACGCGCTATTGGGTTTAGTCGCAGGTCTGATTGGTACGACAGTATTAGAGCCATTGATGCGAGGCAATAATATGCCGCGTATCTTATTGGGTCTTGTGCTGGTTTTTGTTGGTGTGACCATGCTTGGCGCGCCATTTTTGACCAAACTTGAGCGCTATGGTATGCGTTTTTGGCAGTATCTCAGTCCACTGCGTCAAAAAGTGTTTCCTTTAAACACCTTTCCACGAGCATTAGCCGCTGGTCTGTTGTGGGGATTTTTGCCTTGCGGTTTGGTTTACGGCGCTCTACTGATTGCAGTGGTTGCCCATGACCCATTAAGCGGTGCAGCATTGATGTTCGTCTTTGGTCTGGGCACAGTACCAATGCTGGTTGCGACACACGAAACCGTTGGCTGGCTACGCGACAAGATTGGACGCTTTCGTCTACGCCAGATGAATGGCGCACTGATGGTAGTGTCAGGTATGGCCGTCATTGTCGTGCCCTTAGTCATGGCAAATATGCATGGTGGGCATGATATGTCCAATATGCATGGCGATCATATGCAAATGAATGATTCACAAATGATGGACATGCCCATGGATGGATCGATGAATCATGGCAGCCATTCTGCGACGACGACTGATGCAGATACCAATGCCCATCATGATATGAGCCAAATGAATCATGACATGACACCCCCTATGGATGACACCATGAATCATAGCATGCACGATATGGACAGTATGACCAGCGAAGCAGACATGCAAAATCATCATGAAGCGATGATAGAATCTGCTGAATAAAGAATCAAAAGTCATAATCAAAAAAAGCCCTTAACATCAATCATGACGTTAAGGGCTTTTTTATTCATACAAAGCTAGCAAGATAAAGCCTAAGTTAGGTCAATTACTCCTGCCATTGCTCAAGCGTAAACTTGGTATCTAAGTGCTTCTCTAATGCAGGCAAGTTAAAAGCATCATCTTCGCTAACGAAGCTAATACTGATACCAGTCTGTCCAGCACGGCCCGTACGACCAATGCGGTGTACGTAGTCATCTGGCTGATCAGGTAAGGTATAATTGACCACGTGGCTAATATCATCCACATGAATACCACGCCCTGCGACATCGGTGGCGACCAAGATAGAAGCATGACCATCTTTAAAACGCTGCAAGTATTTTTCGCGTTTTTGCTGAATGACATCGCCTGACAACATCACGATTTTGTATCCTTGACGCAACTTGTGATAGAGACGCTTCACTTGGTCTTTGCGATTGGCAAAGACAATGACTTTATCGACAGCGGCATCACTGATAATACGCTGCAAAGCTTCTAATTTTTGATCTTCTGTTAATAGATAAAAGTGTTGATCGACCAATTCACTGGTTTTATGCTCAGGCTCAATTTCAACAAATTGCGGCTCATGTAACCAACGATACGCCAAGTTCATCACATCTTGGTTGAAAGTGGCAGAGAATAATAAACTTTGGCGATCGGTGTTAGAAGGCATCCGACCGACCAAGCGCTTGATATCTGGAATAAAACCCATATCCAGCATGCGATCTGCTTCATCTAGTACCAGCACTTCTACTCGATCCAAATAGACCATACCTTTATTGGCCAGATCAATCAGGCGACCAGGTGTCGCCACCAAAATATCAACATATTGACGGTCAAGCTCGTGCTGCTGGGTTTCATAATTTGTGCCACCCATAATACAAACACTGTGTAGCGAAGTATATTTGGTCAGAGCGATACAATCGTCAAATATCTGCTGTGCAAGCTCACGGGTCGGTGCCATGATCACTGCACGTGGCTCACCTAGATAGCGCTCTTCATCATTGGTAAAAGGACGCTTGAGTAATGCTTCCATAATAGTTAACAAAAACGTTGCCGTCTTACCAGTACCAGTTTGTGCCTGTCCGATAGCATCTTGATTTGCCAAGGTGTGCGGTAATATCTGCGCTTGAATAGGGGTCAATTCAGTAAAACCTAAATCACTTACCGCGCGTAAGGTCGGTGCAGAGAGTGGTAAATCAGTAAACGTTGTGAAGTTACTCAAAAAATCATCCTTTTGTATGAATTGCTTGTATTTTTCAATCAGTGACAAGCTTATGCTAAGCCTTAGCCTCGCTGTATATCGCTACCAATAACAATAAAAATCATGCATTGGTAAGCATAAAAAAGCCAAACCCGATGCCTACCCTCACCCATAATGATGAATTAAAATCAACATAGGTAAGATAAGACGGGCTTGACTCAGTAGTATATCAGTAGTTTATCCAGACATTGCAACTAAACTGCGCTAATGACTGTCTCGACTACTCTTCTGTTTTTCTGACTTCTTCAGCTTGAAGGCCTTTATCACCTTCGACAACGCTGAATTCAACTTTTTCGCCATCTTTTAGAGAGCGATAACCATCACCTTGGATCGCACGAAAATGGACAAAAATATCTTCTCCGCTATCACGTTGAATGAAACCAAAGCCTTTTGAGTCATTAAACCACTTTACGATACCTTGCTCACGAGCTGACATAATTTACTTCCTAAAAAAGTCGCTTAGCCCCAAATTCCTTTGCAACATTGCATATAAACGGGGTCTAAGATTGTGAAATCAGAATTAAACCTTACTACGTTAAACACTATCGTCTGAATATATACTTAGCTGAACCCTGTAGATTGCAGTGTTTCGCCATTACCTTTTACTAATACCAAAATAGCTTTTATATTCACTATAACTTACGTTAGAAGGCTTATATAAAGCTCGCATTGATGGTGTTAGAGCACTAGTAACAAATTCGTAATATAGATTGCTTAAAAAATATCATAGCACGGGTTTTTAGCAACATAAAGACTTTTAGTATGGTTTTTAAAACTTAGATTGATTTTTCATGTAATTTTTTTATAACCTTACTGGCAAGCTGTTATCATAATGAAATAAGATTGGTTTTAGCGCATCGTTTCTTAATTTTTTAACCCTACTACTGATTATTAAGTTATCAATTATCCATACCATCCAATAGCGATAGAGAGCATTATGACGACCTCTTCTAAGTCAGCAGCGACATCAGAACCTGCTGGTCAATCAACAGAAATAGTGTTAACCCATAAATTATTATTGGTTAATGGGGTCAATCTCAATTTACTGGGCAAGCGTGAGCCGGATATTTATGGTCATATGACGCTGGCTGATATTGAGCAGCACTTAATTGACCGCGCGGCCAATTATGGTGTTAAGCTGATTTGCATACAATCAAATCACGAAGGTAAGCTCGTTGATGATATTCAGCATTACGGATTGCTGGCAGATAGAGCGGCACAAGTAGACGCCATCATTATCAATCCTGCTGCATTCACTCACACTTCGGTTGCCCTACGCGATGCGTTATTGGCCACACAAAAACCCTTTATCGAGGTGCATCTGTCTAATGTGCACGCCCGTGAAGCCTTTCGGCAGCATTCTTATTTAAGCGATATTGCAACAGGCGTCATTTGTGGCTTAGGACATAGGGGCTATCAGATGGCATTGGATTATTGGCTGACTAATATGTATGCGATAAACCTGACCGACTAATGCTTTATGGTGGATATTTATAGTAAAGTTGCTCAAATATATTGAGCAAATCATACAGAAAGAAAAAACTCATTCGCGCAAGACAACCTTATCTTTAGCACACGAGTCAAACAGCAATTGCTTACTCAAAATAATAAAATTATGGTTTGATAAATAAACCCCTGCATGGTGATATGAATGGCAAAATCGTCCGGAAAACGCTTTATGAAACTGGCTGGTATGACAGCCAGTATTGCTGGAAAAGCAGCTAAAAACTCATTAAGGCACCTCTCAAGTGACGAAGAAAAACGTCTGCAGGCACGCTCAGAATTGATGCAAGATGTGGGTATTCAAATAGCCGAAACGCTTGGTGAGATGAAAGGCGCAGTGATGAAAGTGGGACAAATTGCCTCACAATATAAAGACGTGTTTCCCCCTGAAGTGGCGACCGCTTTAGAGAAGCTGCAAAAAGATGCACCGCCCATGCCTTATGCGCAAATACGGGCACAAATCGAACGTGAGCTCAAATCCCCTGTCGATCAGCTATTTACCGTGTTTGAAGAAACACCATTTGCCGCCGCTTCCATTGGACAAGTGCACAAGGCTATTTTACCTTCTGGGCAAAAAGTCGTCGTCAAAGTACAGTACCCCGACGTGGATGAAAACTGTGATAGCGATCTCAAGCAAGTCCGTATGGCACTGAAAATCGCTGGCGTTCTAAACATGAGCAAGCAATTACAAGAGCAACTCTTTAACGAGATTCGCCAAAGCTTGCACGATGAATTGGACTATGTCAAAGAAGCCCACAACCTACAGGTCTTTGGTGCTTTTCATGCTGAGGACGAAGGGCTTATTATCCCTAAAGTCGTCAATAGCCATTCTACTAGGCGAATTTTGACGTTGACGGAAGAGATGGGTGAAACGTTGACAGTCGCTGCAACGTGGGATAATGAGATTAAACAGAAAATCGCTGAGCGTCTATTTCATTTTACTGCCGGCCAACTGTTTGGCTTATACCGCATGCACTGTGATCCCCACCCCGGTAACTTTGCGTTTCGTCATGACGGCAGTGTCGTGGCTTACGACTTTGGCGGCATTCGCAGCTATAGCCATAGTGAGGTTCAACTGTTTCGCCGCTTTGCGCAGCATGCTGTCAAAGGTGATGTCACCGCACTCGAGCAAGACTTAATCGCTCTTGATATTCGCCGTGAGGATGATAAAAATGTGCCAGGTGAATTCTATGAAAAGTGGCTGGCTATTGGGATGAAGCCGCTCTCCATTGCACCTTATCAAGAAGGGGCTTTTGATTTTGGCAGCAGCCAAGTTCATCACGAAGCAATCAGCCAAATGCGCACCTCATTAAAATACTTTGGGCAATTTCAACCTTCAGCCACGACGATGATGCTGGATCGAACCGTATCAGGACAATATTGGAACTTGGTCAATTTGGGTGTCGAGATCGATCTGTCACCGCTGGTTGCTCAGTATATAACCAATTAGTTGACCTAATTAGAAAAACGAGTGTACATTACACGTGCAATGCATGGCCGCAGCGATCACAAAAAGTGGCACTGACTGCATGGCCAAATTTTCCGCAATTCGGGCAGGTGATTGGATTGAGTTGTGGGCGCATATTCCGAGCCAGCTCAGAGGTAAAAATACCCGTTGGTACCGCAATGATCGAATAACCCGTAATCATGACCATGCTCGCAATCGCTTGACCTAACGGTGTTTTAGGTGACATGTCACCGTAACCGACCGTGGTCATGGTAACGACTGCCCAATAGATAGAAAGCGGAATACTGGTAAAGCCGTTTTCGGGACCTTCTACCACATAAATAATCGAGCCAAAAATTGTTACCAGTAAAACCAGTGATAAGAAAAACACGGTGATTTTTTGCTGACTGGTTCTAAGTGCCGAGGCCAAGAAGCCTGCTTGTTGCATATAGGCTTTAAGTTTGAGTACGCGAAAGATCCGCAAAATACGTAAAATACGTATGACCAATAAGTACTGTACGCCCACGAACAATAGACTTAAATAACTGGGTAAAACGGATAATAAATCTACTATTCCAAAAAAACTAAAAACGTAGCGAAAACGATTGGGTGCTGAAAACCAGCGTAAAGCATACTCAATGGTAAATAAAATGGTAAAAAACCATTCTGCATAGAAAAACAGCGTACCATATTGCAAACGCATATATAACACACTATCCAGCATCACAACACCAACACTGGTCAAAATCGCTATCAATAATACAACATCGAAAAGCTTACCCATACGGGTATCTGTGCCTTCGACAATGATATGAATGCGGTTACGCAAGTGAGTAATAGCTTCGTTATTTGGTTGCTTCATAGAGTCAATAGAGTCACAAGATCAATGGTTTTAAAAAACCGAACGATTTAGGCTAGCAGGAACAAGCTAAGATTGGTCAAAATGCGCAAAAGTGGTTTATAATACGCGACAGCTTATGAGTACCAATAGCTATTATCAGGTTTGATAGACAGTTATATAGGTAGCCATAATACAAAGAATAATAGTGTAGCAAAAAAGCACTGCTAACGACATACAAATTGTTAACTTGTAAGTAAGCCAATCACCTTAGAAAAACAGGTCAATCATATAATAAAAATAGCTCGTTAAGTGTCAAAAACCATCATTCATACTCTTTTTATTCACACCATAAATACCACGTAAAAATTTAAGGATGTCATATGGCAGGCCATTCAAAATGGGCAAATATTAAACACCGTAAAGCCCGTCAAGATGCGGTAAAAGGTAAAGTATTTACCAAGATTATTCGTGAAATTGTTTCTGCTGCCAAGCAAGGTGACCCCGACCCTGACAAAAACCCACGCTTGCGTGCCGTTATTGAAAAAGCATTATCAGTCAATATGACCCGCGACACGATCAACCGTGCTGTCGATCGCGGTACGGGCGGCGGTGATAACGAAAACATGGAAGAAGTCAGCTACGAAGGCTATGGCGTTGGCGGTGTGGCGGTGCTGGTCGAAACCATGACTGACAACCTCAACCGTACCGTCAGCGAAGTACGCCACGCGTTTACCAAACATGAGGGTAATCTTGGCACCTCAGGCTCAGTGGCCTATCTGTTTACTAAACGCGGTGAAATCACTTTTAATGATACAAGCTTAGAAGACGAAGTGATGTTGGTTGCCCTAGATGCTGGTGCGCTTGATATCGAAAATGATGGCGACAGCTTGCTGGTCATCACCGAATGGGAAACTTTCGGTCAAGTCAAAGATGCGCTTAATGCTGCAGGTCTCATCTCTGACAATGCGGAAGTGACCATGTCACCCTCAACCACTGCTGAGATAGACAATGTGGATGATGCCGAAAAAGTTATGAAAATGATTGATATGCTAGAAGACATCGATGACGTACAAGAAGTTTATAGCAATGTGAATTTCTCTGCTGACGTCATGGCACAACTTGAGCAATAGTTTTATCTCGTAACTATTTATGTCCATTGTCCCATCCTAAAATAGACAAAAAAAAGCTGCTCTTATATAGAGCAGCTTTTTTGGTTAGAGCTTCTTTAAAATCAACGGTTGGGGACAGTCAAACGCTGACCGCGCTGTAGCATGGTGTCGGCTTTTATTTTATTCATATCAGCCAGCTCTTGCGTTGATACCCCATATTTACGAGCCAAACCAATCAAGCTATCCCCTGAACCAACCGTATAGCTTACTGTCACTTTAGGCACTTTGATGGTTTGTCCACGTTGTAGCTGAGCATTGGTCGCAAGATCATTGGTCGCCGCCAAATCTTCGACTGAAACGCCAAACTGACGCGCCAGCGCGATTAAACCATCGCCTGATTTCACTTTATAGCTTTCAGTGTCGCCCAGTTTTTTGCCATTACTACTTGCTGTACTAGCCGTAGTACTGGCAGAACTGCTACTGCTTTGATTGCTGCTAGTAGAAGTAACAGGAGCGCTACCGCTAGCAGGAATGGTAATGGTGCGACCCAATATCAAATTGGAGTTGGTTTTTAAATTATTGGCTGCTGCCAAATCACCCAGGCCGATATTGTAACGTTGAGCGACACCCGTTAAGGTATCCCCTGATTTCACTTTATAACTGACCGACTTATCATTCAACTGACGATCAACCAACTCTTTAGACGCTGGGATTTTAATCGTTTGACCGCGTTGTAGACGTGCCTTAGCATCAAAACTGCTATTGACCGCAGCCAACTCTGCCGCACTGACCCCCACACTATTCGCAATGCCAATCAAGGTATCACCTGATTTTACTTTATAGTTGGTCGTTGATACTGAAGAGCTTGCGCTACTCGTTGAACTACTGGCACTAGTGCTGTTACTAGTAGAATTAAAGTCAACGCTGGCCGGTACTTTCAGTGTCTGACCCACATACAATGAATCAGTCGTGCCAATGTTATTAAGGCTCGCCAAGGTTTCAGTTGAGATGTTAAATTGGCGTGCTAGGGCAATTAGCCCATCACCTGCTTTCACTTTATAGTTTTTGGTCGCAGTCGACGACTTACTTGGTTTAGTCGATGGCGCAGCAGGTGTGCTTGCTGGAGCGGTCACCTTACCTGGTATCAACCACAACTTTTGACCTCTAAGTAAGTCAGCACGGCTGCTTAAGTTATTGTAGCTTGCTAACTGTGTCACAGACAAACCAAAGCGGTTGGCCGTACCAATTAGGGTGTCGCCACCTTGTACCACATAACTCTCAGGCTGGCTTGCTGCGGTGGCGCTACTGCTGCTTAATGGCTCAATAGTTTTGGCACTATACAAGTATAACGTACTGCCAGACAATAGCTTAGCGCTGGCATCTATTTGATTCCATTCAGCGATATCACGCCAGCTAACATCAGCGCGACTGGCGATATTTGATAAAGTGTCACCACGTTTTACCGTATAAGTGGTACGTGTGCCTTGTGGTTTTGGCTTACTGACTGATGTCTTTGGAAAACTCAGCTTTTTCTCTTCACCGCGTGCTTCTAGAATAGACTGCTGTGTCTGTACTGCAGAAAGATTGATATTACCATCCGCATTGATGACATTGGTCTCAGCAGTATTGCTTCGAATTTGATTGGCAATAAAGTCGCGCTCTTCTTTGCTTAGCGGTGGCTCTTGGACAATAGTGTTGTTTTGGGTGATCTGTGCAGAGGTGGTTGGTAGACTATTGCTACTTTTGAGCTCCGCGTTGATTTTGTTGGTTTCTGCCGTGGTCAAAGGCGGCTCAGTACGCACAGTATTGTTACTATAGACAGAGCTGCTCGTCGGCGTGACTGATGGTGAAATATAACTGGTCGTTTGCTGAGGCACACTGGCACTCGCCGCATAATCCGCAAGCGCACTGCCTGTAGAAGGCAATGACGTTCCCGTATAGGGCTTGCTATTGTAGCTTGGTGTCGTTGGTGCATTAGGATTCGTGTTGCTAGTAGCGATGACATTGCTACTACCGTTGCCTCTTAACGAGCTTAATTTTGCATCAGTATTGAGACTCACATCATTCGGAATGATAATACGCTGCGGACCTGAGGAATCCACACGGGCTGACGTCAGGGCAGTATTCAGCCTTTCTAGTTCGTCGTAACTGACGCCTGTCACTTGCGATACTTCGGTTAAGCTAACGCCATAATTCACTGGCACACTACGGAAATGCTGGCGGTTGGCGATAGCGGGCAGATAAACGCCATATTGCTCAGGTTTGGCCACAATTTCAGCCACTGCCAAAAAGCGCGGTACATAGTTCATGGTCTCAGTCGGTAATCTGAGTGACCAATAGTCAGTTGGTAAACCGCGAGCCGCATTGGCATCGATTGCTTTTTGCACACGACCAGGGCCAGCATTATAAGCGGCTAATGCCAGCTCCCAACTACCAAATTGATTGTGTAGAGCTGTTAAAAAGTCATAAGCAGCGCGTGTTGATTCGATGACATCACGGCGACCATCATAACTACTGCTTTGATTGAGACCATAAATACGACCCGTACTCGGAATGAACTGCCATAGACCTGCGGCAGCAGCACTACTGGTACCACTTGGATCATAGGAGCTCTCAATCACGGGCAGTAACGCAAGCTCAGTGGGAATATTACGACGCTCAGCTTCTCGTACGGTATGGTATAGATAGCGACTGGCACGCGCCGTTAAGCGATTTAGATAGTCCTGTCTGCTAGTAAACCAACCCTTCTGCCCTTCGATACGCTGGTTATAAACAGGCTGACCACCATTCATACGATAGCCCGCACGTAGGCGATTCCATAAGTCCCCGTATTGTTGAATAGCAAGCTTATTGCCTTCAACCATCGTCATATCGGTCGCTTCTAACAAATCCGCAAGCTCATCTAAGCTTTCAGCATCCAAAAATGCCGTTGAATAATCAGCATTAGTGCTTGGGTTAGCGACTTGATTGGTAGGACGTTTGGTAACCACAGCTGAGCTGTTGGTCATGCCCTTATTTTTCACCGCTGACGTATTACTACAAGCACTGATAAGTAAAGTCGTTACCGCAAGCGTCAATGGTAAGGCAATAAATGAGCGAGAGTTTGAGAGCACAGTAGACATGGTATTGGAAGTTTCCTAACGACAAGAATTGATAAGATAATATTGATGGCTAGTATAGTATGCAATGTTAAGCAAAGACTAGCCTAATATAAAAGATAATAATCAGCCATTACTCTAGAAGTTACAACGACATGCTAAACGTACATAAAAATTGCACGTTCGAGCTGGTAGCTAATATAGCTTTGAATAATTATCATCTTTTTTATAGCTCAGTGCTGAACATGCACGCTAAGCCCTAACTACTGATTATAAGTACTGAATCCTTAATTAATAGCCACTTGTGATACAGCGCGTAGCAGAACTGCATTGCCAGTAGACAACGTCAAAGTCACTCGCGAGGTAGTGACAAACGACACATTGCGACCGTCTTTTACCCAGCTTTCATTGGTCGTAACATTAGCCTTGGCCTGATTACCAGTGATGACAACGTTATCTACAGAAATATCGTAACGATAATTGGACGTGTCATTCCAACTGTTTTGCAGTAGTTTCAAGTAGGCATCTTTGTCTAAGCTGGTAGACTTACCTTTTCTTGATAATGAAATCAGCGCATCGTCAGAGACAAGACCGGCGACTTGATTGATGCTTTTATTATTCGCTGATGACTTCATGGCTGCTGCATAGCTTTGTACCAAATCTTCGGTCATGGTCGCGGCTTGCGCAGTGATGCTTACTGTGCTTGCCACAGCAACCACTGCTGTTGCGCCAGCACTTTTTAGCAATAGAGCCAACAGCCCTTTTCCCCATAGTCGTTTCATGATAATCCTTAACGATACCGTTTTCGTTGTTGTCGTTGGCATTAATTGACGTTTAGCACCTGTTTACTATTTAATTATAGATGGCTATAGTCAGTTCAATATAAAAAGATATGACAAATATAACGCCCCGCTGGACGCTAACCTTTTATTAACGCGTTTGCTTAAAACTTTTAACAGCATACTTTGTTAGTGATTTTAGCCTATCACTCAATTCTCACAGCCATGTGACACCCTGTGTAATTATTGCGAATATCATTTTACTATGAACGCCTTACACCTTTATTACCCTACAGCACTTATTGCTCTAAAGCACTGACCATACGTCAACTGTACTGTCATGACTCAGAAGCCCAATGTCTGGCGCATCAATGACAACGCTATAACTTACTCTCTGTATTACTGTCTTCATACTGCTCATCATCGCTCAGTTTCATGCCCAAACGCTCTACGCGTCTGTCCATCATTTGCCGTGCTAACGCCTGCATGTCTTCAACGCGGTCTATCTCATCCACAATCTCAAGACCCAATAACGTTTCAAACACGTCTTCTAAGGTGACCAAGCCTTTTACTTCACCGTACTCACCCACGGTAATGGCGATATGAATACGATTTTTTAGCATGAGCTCCAATAAATCAAACAACTTCATCTTTGAAAATACAAAGGTGATGTCTCGTTTAAATTGGGTCAACGGCTTATGCATAGCATGATTGACTTTCGCCAACAACATATCTGTTTTTAAGACAAAGCCGGTAATATTGTCCAAGTCACCATCATAAATCGGCAATCGTGAAAAAGTCAGTTTAGGACGATCAACCAGCAATTCAGCCACGGTTTTGTTTTCTTCAAACGCCAACATCACCGAACGCGGCGTCATGATATCTTCGACTTTAATAGCACCAAATGCGAGTAAATTGCGAATAATTCGAGATTCTAGTGGGTCGATCTGTCCAGACTCTTCACCGATACTAGCAAGCGCAGCAAACTCACGACGGCTAAACACATTGGTCTCTTTACCACGTACCAGTAGCTTAGTCAGACGCTCCGAAAACCAAATGACTGGGTAGAGTGCAACAATTATCGTGCGCACAAAGTAAGCAACTAAGCCGCTTAAACGGCGCCAATACATCGTTCCCAAGGTTTTTGGAATAATTTCAGAGAATATCAAAATAGCCAAAGTCATAATTGCCGAAAAGACACCAAACCACGTACTACCAAATACGATGGTGGCCTGTGCACCAGCGCCAATAGAGCCGAGTGTATGAGCGGCGGTATTCAAGGTCAAAATAGCTGCTAGCGACTGATCGATATTGTCAACTTTTAGCTGTTTAAGCATTTGCCCTTTTTTGGGATTGTTTTCTTGAATATCTGCAATATATGAAGGCGTCATGCTCAGCAAAACAGATTCAGCCAGAGAGCAAATAAACGAGATGCCAATAGCGATCAGCACAAACAATATGAGCAGCAGTACACTGGCAGCAGTCGGTTCTGCTAAGCCCTCAGCCGCCCATACCGCTTGTGGCAACATAAAAGTTGTCAATACAGTTAGCAGAGACAACGACTTGAAGCCCAAGCCTAAGCGAGGGTTATGGCGCATCGTCGGGGGAGGTTCAGCAGAGACGTCTTTACGACAAGCGCGTGGACGACACAAACGAGGTATAAACATAAAAGTGGTGGACAAGTTAGGTAACCTAAACATAAAAGAGAAAAAAGGAATCGAAAAAGATAATTAGCAGACTACATCAGACAGCAAACCATCTATGATAAAAAACTGGATAGTGCTAAATGGTCAAGTAATGCTGCTCTCATACCTTCTATTAGATACAATTATAGCCTAATAGTAGAGCGCACTAAATACAGGCAATCATTGTCTTTTGATAGTAGCACTGATGATGTGAATGCACAATAAGTCGCTATTTGTTTTTAAGCGGATAGTTTTAATGCAACTGGGTGCTTAAAATGGATAGTTTTAATAGTATTGTCTTGACCATACTTATTATATTGCATAATTCTGATGGTACTGAGGCATAGTTTGCATGAATTTAACCCTTAGATATTCCAAGTCAGTCTCCACTTCACAACACCCTATTTTATACACCAAAGAGATTGTAGGGATAAATATTGACTGCTAGTATGCCAGTACGTTAAGAAAAACATCCTCAGCCTATGATTAACAGTTACCAAGTCTAGGATTTTTTGTTACTATGCGTTTAATTTATTATTATCTATGACTCACTGAGAGAGATTATGTTGTTATTTATCCAAGCGGCCCATGCTGCCGAAACTGCCGGTGCTGCATCACTATTTGGTCAAATCTTATTACCTGTTGCTTTTTTTGCAATTTTTTACTTCTTAGTGATCCGTCCTCAATCTAAGCGCACTAAAGAACACCGTGCTATGGTCAATGCGTTGACAGTCGGTAGTGAAATCATCTTTGCTGGTGGACTAATGGGTCGTATCAAAGCATTAGAAGGCGATTATGCAGTCGTTAGCTTAAACAATAATACAGATATCAAAGTACAGCGTGCTTCTGTTATTTCAGTATTGCCAGCTGGCACTATCGAAAGCGTCTAATTATTGTCAATAGCTTTGATAATAATTAATGAATAGTTGTCATAGCTATAAAAGCAACCGCTATAAAAGTGACCGTATCTGATTTACGGTCACTTTTCGCTTTACCTTTTTACGTTTTATTATCATCGCGGATGATCGCAATGGTGCATCATGACGGCTGCTAAATAAGCACTCAACCATTGCTCTCACTAACTTCCCATCTGCTAACTTGTGGCCTGCGTCGCCAATAGTTTATCAACTTAAAGAAGTGATTATGCAATATCCCGCTTGGAAATACTTACTTATTACCGTCGTGCTAATTATTGCCGGTCTGTATGCTGCTCCTAACCTCTATCCTGATGAACCTGCGGTACAGATTACTAGTGCAGCAGCAGGTACGCAGCTGTCTGATGGTATCTTGACCCAGTCTCAAAGCTTACTCGAAGACGCTGGTTTGAACAATCATGACGGCACCTTTGAGGGCAACAGCGCGCTGGTACGTCTTGATAACCCAGTCGATCAGCTCAAAGCACAGGAAGTACTGCGTCAGAACTTGGGCGAGGACTATGTGGTCGCGCTCAACTTAGCGCAGACAACCCCGCAATGGCTACGTGATATCGGTGCTAGACCGATGAAGCTCGGTCTTGATTTACGTGGTGGTGTGCGTTTTGTGCTAGAAGTTGACATGGATAAGGCTCTCGATCAACGCCTGACCAGTGCCAGCCGTGATGTACGCCGTGACCTGCGGGCTGAACGTATTGCTATTAAAGGCATCAAAACTGAAAACCAAGGCATCGTGCTACATTTCGCCGATACAGACACCCGTAATCGTGCACAAAATGTCTTGCAAGGCTCGATGAGCAATACTTTTAGTCTACAGTCTTCTATTGATGACCAAGGCCCTGCCCTGATTTTGGTGTACAACGATGCAACGCTAGACGAAATCAATAGCTATGCGGTTAATCAAAACTTAACAACCCTACGCAATCGTATTGCTGAACTTGGCGTCACGGAGGCCTTGGTACAATCACAAGGCGCGAGTCGTATCGTCGTTGAATTACCTGGTGTACAAGATACCGCGGAAGCAAAACGAGTCCTTGGGCGCACAGCGAACCTTGAGTTCCGTATGGTGGCTGAGGACAGTGAAAACTACACGGGTGGCATTCCTCCTGCTGGTACCGAAGCATTCCCGTTTGAGACGCTTGATGGTCCACCGGTATTGTTAGAGCGTCAATCTATCGTCACAGGTGATAAAGTCACTAATGCACAGACGGGTATTGATGAGAGCGGCTCACCTGAAGTAAGTATTACGCTGGATAGTGCTGGCGGTAAGCTGATGCAAACCGCCACACGTACTGCTGTTGGTAAGCAAATGGCCGTCCTATTCATTGAAAATAAGCAAAGAATCACTTACGAAGAAGACTCAGCTACTGGCGAAACGGTCGAAGTACGTACGCCTTATGCTGAAACCAAAGTCATCAATCGCGCTAATATTCAAGCGGTACTCGGCTCCTCTTTCCGCATTACTGGTCTTGATAGTAGCGCAGAAGCGGCAGAGCTTGCACTACTCCTACGTTCAGGCGCATTAGCCGCACCGATGTACTTTGTAGAAGAACGCACTATTGGTCCTTCACTGGGTCAAGAAAATATCGATAAAGGTCTCTTCTCTACGCAAGTTGGTTACTTGTTAGTTTTTGCGTTCATGATTATTTTCTATCGTCTGTTTGGGGTCATTGCCAACGTGGCGCTAGCGATTAACGTCATTATCATCATCGCTATTATGTCAATTTTAGGCTCATCACTGACCCTACCCGGTATTGCCGGTATCGTCTTAACCATCGGTATGGCGGTCGATGCCAACGTGCTGATTTTTGAGCGGATACGTGAGGAGCTGGCAAATGGCGTCCGGCCAAAATCTGCCATTGTGGCGGGTTTTGATCGCGCCTTTAGTAGTATCTTCGATGCCAACATCACTACCTTATTGGTCGCCTTTATATTATTTGCGATTGGTACAGGTCCGATTAAAGGCTTTGCGATCACCTTAGCGATTGGTATTGTCAGCTCGCTATTTACCGCGATTTTGGTAACGCGTGCGCTGGTACAAATTGCTTACGGTAAACGTAAATCTATCAAACGTCTGAGCATCGGTTAGGAGAAACATATGGCGATCGATAAGAATAATCCTCTAGAACAGCAAAATAATCCAGATCGAAATGGCTCAAACGGCGATTCAAACAGTAACAGTACGCGCCGCCGTAACAAACCGCGTCGTGATGGTAAAGGTAGTAATACTAAAACCAACAATCCTACGACGGTGAAGTCAGACAAAAGCAAAACGCGTCGTGGCGGTCAAAATGCTCAAGAATTGACCACACAGACAAGTACGCCTGTCGACCAGACTCAATTGATGAGTGATGCCGCTGAGGACGCTGCTGCACAAGCTGAAGGCGGTATCAAAGCCGTTGGTAATCAACGTATCATTCCCTTTATGAAGATAGAAAAGCCGATGGCTATTTTATCGTTACTCATGGTGATTGGTAGTATTATCGCGATTGCCGTTAACGGTCTGAATCTAGGTTTAGACTTTACCGGTGGTGTTTCAGCAGATGTACGTTATGAGCAGCCTGCTGAGCAAGTAGAAGTGGTCAAAGCCTTGGCTGATAATGGCTTTGATGATGCTGTCGTACAATATCTTGGCACACGTCAAGAGTTACTGGTACGTTTGCCACCCCAGTCTGACAATATTGACGGACTCAATGCTAGTCTTAGTGCCGCGTTAGCATTACCTAATAACACGGTTGAAATCAGTAATGTGAATATCATTGGTAGCCAAGTAGGTAATGAAGTCTACTTAAACTCTGTTATGTCACTGGTTTTAGCCTTGGTCTGTATGCTTGGTTATGTCGCGCTACGTTTCCAGTTCAAGCTGTCTTTGGGTGCGGTGCTGTCACTCTTCCACGATGCTATCGTAACCATTGGTGTCTTTGCCCTATTTGGCTTTCCGTTTGACTTAACTGTTTTGGCAGCTATCTTAGCCTTGATTGGTTATTCCTTGAACGATACGATTGTTGTCTATGACCGTATTCGTGAAAACTTCCGCCGCGTCCGTGGTATTACACCGCGTCAAACGATTGATTTGTCATTAACAGAAACGTTACGTCGTACCATTATGACTATCTCAACTGTATTACTGGTTGTTTTAGCCATGCTATTCTTGGGCGGTGATGGTCTCTATTGGTTCTCGGTTGCGCTATTCATTGGTTTGCTGGCTGGTACTTATTCGTCAACGTATATCGCAAGCTCGATTCCACTACGTATGGGGCTATCTCGTGATGATTTCGTGGTCAAGGTTAAGCCTGAATTTGAAGAAGAAATCGTCACTTTTAATGACCCAAAAATGTTTGAACAAGACAATATTTAAAGCAACTTAGTTAAGTTAACCTTTAAACAAAAGAGTATTCAAACAAGCTTATAATCCGTTTTTCACTGTACGGAAGTAAGCTACAAATAAAAGCACCTGACTCATAACTAATGAGTGTTGGGTGCTTTTATCTTTATATACTGCTACAACCATAGCCATTAAGTATAAACGAGCCACCAATGCCAACTGTCACGCCATCACGCTCCATACCGCCGATTGATACTCGTTATACGCGTATTATCGCCATCGCATTACCGGTATTGTTGGCTAACTTGGCGATGCCGCTACAAAGCGTGATTGATACCGCCATTGTCGGTAATATGAATGACACTGCTAAGCTTGCTGGTATGGGGTTGGCCATACAGTTATTGTCTTTGTTACTCGTCAGTTTTAACTTCTTACAGTACGCTTCATCTGGACTATCAGCTCAAGCGTTGGGACAATCAGTCAGCCATGCTGACAGTGCTGAAAACACGACGACAAAACAGTCAAGTCTGATTGCTTCACCACTGCTGTCTATTTTGCAACGTGCCTTATTGTTAGCATTCATCATCGGCGCACTATTACTGTTGGCAAAGCCATGGTTGATTGATTTTGGCTTAAGAGCCTTATCTGCCAACCCTAACAGTGGACTTGCTGCCAAAACTTATTTGGACGTACGTTTTTGGGGCGTCATCGCTGAGCTAATGAATTTTGCATTTATCGGCTGGTTTGCGGGTCAAGGTAAGACACGTTACATGCTCTACCAACAAGGCTTTATCGCCCTACTTAATATTATTCTCACTCTATTCTTTGTCTACGGACTGCAAATGGGGTTGGTCGGTGTGGCGCTAGGTACTACTATCGCCTTTTGGTCTGGCGTGTTACTGGCCTTATGGTTGAGCCGTCAACATCTGCAGATATCTTGGACGGCGCTGTTTACAGCTGATCCTAAGCATTTTGCGAAAGAAAAAATGCTTAGGCTATTTTCGCTTAATAAAGATATCTTTATCCGCACGTTGATTTTAACGTTAAGCTTTGCTTGGATCACTCGTCTATCTGCGCAAAGTGGTGATGTAATTTTGGCTGCTAATGCTATTTTATTGCAAGTATTAAGCATTTCAGCCTTCGCCCTTGATGGCGTAGCAGTATCCGCTGAGACCTTGAGCGGTCAAGCAGCAGGACGACGTGATTGGCCACGGTTTCGTATTATCGTCAAACGTACTGGCGTAGTCAGCTATGGGCTTGCCATCATGCTAAGTGCCCTATGGTGGCTTGCCATGCCAACTTATTTGCAGCTTATGACCAATATTGAACCAGTCTTTGCCCTTGCCTATGACTACCATCTTTATGCAGTGCTATTACCGCTGGTCGGCGTTGGCGCTTATTGGTTAGACGGCATATTCTTTGGCTTAACGGCGGGTAATGTCATTCGTAACGCCGCCCTTATATTGGCAGTGGTCTTTTTCCCACTGAGTTGGCTACTGTATCAGCAGTGGGATATGACTGGTATCTGGCTTAGCGTCTGGTGTTTGTTGCTGCTAAGACTTATTATTCTTGGCGGATTTTTGTACCGTGCATATCGAACCGGTAGCTATGAAAAATTACAGCCCAATGTTTAGCATGGATGATCTAAAGATTTATTTACCTAAAAAATAGGACTTTCTTAGTCTTATCAAATAAAGACCGACCATCAATTATAAAAATACAGTCAGAAAAATCAGGATGTCATGTGACTACTCATTCAAATGAACTAAATCATCAACAAGCGGCTCACTATAATTGGACAGAAGGCTTTAAGAAGAGCCTGCCAGTCGCGATGGGCTATCTGCCTGCGGGCATCGCCTTTGGTGTGCTGGCGCAAGTTGCTGGCATCCCTGTGTGGGCAACAATTATGCTCAGTATTGTTTTGTATGCGGGCGCGGCGCAATATGCCTGTTTGCCCATGCTAAGTGCCGGTCTACCGATTGGTAATATTGCGACAAATATTGCTGCTATTAACTTGCGTCACGTATTTTATGGCATGCCATTGCTACAGTATTTACCGAAACAAAAACTGGCCAAAACATACTGCTTATTTGCCCTGACTGATGAGACTTTTTCAGTCATGACCAGTTTACCCAATGAGTCGAGACAAGCCCTGATCCTACCTATTAGTTTGTTTAATCAAAGCTGGTGGGTGCTAGCGAGTACGCTTGGTGTGATGATAGGTAGCACGCTCAGTGACTTAATACCACATTTGGATTTTGCCTTAGTATGTCTATTTGTCATTTTGGCTTATGAGCAATTTCAGAGCATCAAGCGCTATTTCCCTATCGGTATTGCCGTAATTGCTTTAGCCGTTGCCTCCTTATTTACTAGCAACTGGCTGTTATTGGTCGCGATTAGCATTTGTATGCTAATGATTTTGGCACGCGGGTTTTGGAGCAAACGCAGCCTAACAGGAGGAAGTCATGACCAGTAGTTATCTAATTTTTGCTACCTTTGCCATGGCTGCTGTCACTTTTATCACTCGCGCCCTTCCCGCCTTGATACCCAAAAATCTGCTGGATACGCCATGGTTACACCGCCTAAATGAAAGCTTGCCGTTATCCGTGATGGTACTGCTTGTTTTGACCAGCCTCTCTTACCAAGATTTATCAGCGCGCACTGGCCTGCAAAGTGCAGAGCTGCATTTACTAATGGCACAAATCGGCGCTTTACTTCTGGTATTATTGGTCTATCATTTGAGCCGTCAATTATTGGTCAGCATGGTTGTCGGCATTGCTGCGATTAATGGTTTGCTTTGGCTATTTACTCAACTGACTTAATCGCTAATAACTACTTATAGTCAGGTCAATATAAAAAAGAGACAGCGTGACTGGTATAAATTTTTTGCAGCTTCTGCCTGCGTAGGCACAGCAAGCAAGAAAAATTTGTGCCAGTCACGCATCATAATGTCGTGTACCCATTTTATTTAGTATCGACTATATTATGTTTCATACAACAATACGCACTTTTACTGTCTGCAATGAATTAACGGCACACTGCCGAAAAATTTGCTACTATTTAGTTTTTATTTTTATCATCTAGGTAATATAATTATGGCCAAGAATGCCCTACAAGCTCAACTTTTAAAAGCGGGATTGGTTGATAGCAAAAAAGCCAAAAAGATAAGTAAGCAATCTGAACATGCCAAGCGCACTGGTGATGTGTCCAATGTGGAAGCTAAAAAAGCGTTGGCAGCAGCCCAAGCGAAAAAGCTAGAGAAGGATCAGAAGCTGAATCAAGAAAAACAGCAGCTTTTAGAAGAGAAAATGCTAAAGGCCAATATCGTCCAAATGATTAGACAGCATCAAATCACTGATACACAGGGTGAGGTCAATTATCAATTTGTTGATCATGCTAAAGTCAAAAAAATCTCTATCACGCAAAAATTATACGATCAAATCGTGGCGGGTCATGTGGTCATTGCACGCTTGGAAGAAAGCTATGCCCTGCTTCCTCGCCCTTTAGCCGATCGTATAGATACAAAATTGGAAGGCTTTATGGTGGTGTCTAACGATACCTCAGACAATGCGTTAGCGGATGACGATCCTTATGCCGCCTATGTGATTCCAGATGACCTAATGTGGTAATCCTACCAATAAAGCGCTACATATTTCCCAATACCACCTCTTACCATAAATAGCGGCTTTCCAAAGAATATCGCTTATTTTAAGTCGCAAAAAAGGCTGGATTCTATCAAGAATCCAGCCTTTTTATATACAGAATTTTAAGTATGTAGCGGCTTAAAGCTCTTCTACACCCATCATATCTACGGGTGTATCAGCCACTATTTGTACGCCTTTTTTGCCAGTCTTAGCGGTATCACTGCGCTGCTCTTGCAGATGCTCAAGATAGGCTTCATTGATTTGCCCAGTAATATAGCAACCATTAAATACCGCACAGTCAAACCCTTCGACTTTGCTGTGTTTGGTGTCTTTTACCGCTTCGATCAAATCGTCTAAGTCTTGGAAAATCAAGCGATCAGCACCAATGATTTTACGCACTTCTTCAACGCTATGCCCTGAAGCAATAAGCTCGCTGCGCACTGGCATATCGATGCCATACACGTTTGGATATTTTACGGGTGGCGCTGCACTGGCAAAGAATACTTTACGTGCACCTGCATCACGCGCCATTTGGATGATTTCATGGCAAGTAGTGCCGCGAACGATTGAATCATCGACCAGTAAAACGTTTTTACCTTTAAATTCTAACGGTACAGCGCTAAGTTTTTGACGTACTGATTTTTTGCGTTGCTGCTGGCCTGGCATAATAAAGGTACGACCGATATAACGGTTTTTCATAAACCCTTCACGGTACTTGATATTCATCTTAAGCGCCAGCTCCATCGCTGAGGTACGCGAAGTATCCGGAATAGGAATGACCACATCGATGTCGTGATCTTCACCCCATTCTGCAAGAATTTTATCACCAAGCTTCTCACCCATACGCAGACGCGATTTATAGACTGAGATATTGTCCATAATAGAATCTGGACGAGCGAAATAAACATATTCAAAGATACAAGGTGTATACTCTTGCTGCTCAACACACTGATATGTATGCAGCTGATGGTCTAAATCAATAAAAATCGCTTCACCGGGTTTGACATCACGAATGATGGTAAAACCAGAGCCAGTCAATGCAACTGATTCTGAGGCAACCATATATTCTGTACCGCCATTGGCTGCCAAACGCTCACCAAAGATGAGCGGACGAATACCATTTGGATCACGGAAAGCAAGCAAGCCATGACCAGTAATCAAGGCAACGACA
Source organism: Psychrobacter glaciei (assembly GCF_014652895.1). Lineage (GTDB taxonomy): Bacteria > Pseudomonadota > Gammaproteobacteria > Pseudomonadales > Moraxellaceae > Psychrobacter > Psychrobacter glaciei. The sequence continues at coordinate 804,208 of NZ_BMZR01000001.1, read as the reverse complement.
CCATAAGCGCCTTCGCAGCGGCTGTAGACCGCTTTTACCGCTTCAAAAATATCATCAGCTGTTGGATGTGTTTTGCCCAAATTCTGCATTTCATGCGCAAGTACATTTAACAATACTTCCGAGTCTGAGTCGGTATTCAGATGACGACGGTCTTCTTTGTACAAGGCTTTAGCCAAGCTTTCAGCATTGGTTAAATTACCATTATGTGCCAGCGTAATACCATAGGGTGAGTTGACATAAAACGGCTGAGCTTCTGCACTGCTTGAGCTGCCTGCCGTCGGGTAGCGCACATGACCGATACCAAACTTACCAACCAGCTTCATCATGTGGCGATTCATAAAAACGTCACGTACCATGCCGTTTTCTTTACGCAAATAAAGCCGACCATCTTGCAAAGTCACGATACCTGCCGCGTCTTGCCCACGATGCTGTAGCATTGTTAAGCCATCATAAAGAATCTGATTAACTGGCTCATGAGCTGCAACTCCAATGACTCCACACATAGTTATATCCTATTTTGAACCACACATTAGTAAAACAATAACGGCATAATCTTGACAGTGTTTTATAAAAAACAACTATCTAACCCTTGCCGCTGACCTGATGATGTTGCTTAAGCTTAAAATATTGATGACAACTTCCTTGCTGATGTATAGTCGGCAAAGTCATCAATCATTCATAAATCGGAATTTATGAACCCTAAATGCTGTCAAATAACTTTTTATCAAGGATGAATTACAAAGACTCAGTCATGATTTTTGGCATCGCATTGTTTAGAAAATAATGCTCTAAAAACACAAGCTTTAAAGTGACAGTCTTTGGAATTTTAATTGGTAAAATCAAAATATATGTAAGTTTGGCATGTTAGAAATGCGGGCTTTAGGAACGAATAATAAGTCTAAGGCAAGTTCTAAGCATTAAGACTGGTTGACTTGATCCCAAGCCATACCAAGCACATCTGAGACCAAAGCTTTGCCCATCGGTGCATAAGGTAGTAGTTCAGGCGCGAGCACCGAGGTTTGCCATTGCGGCATTTGTACCAATAATGGTGCGCTAACACTAAGAACAACCAACACCATCAATACATTTTTGGCTGCCCCAAGGACACCACCTGCCATTTTGTCCACTACGCCCAAACGCAAGGTTTTTAGCACGCCTGAGAATACAAAAGCCACTAGATGCATAATCGCTAATATAACAATCACAACGATTAAAAAGGCCATTGCCATTTGTAAGACAGGAGCTTGTACAACACCTGATAACTGCGGAGCAACTGAGCCTGCCAAGCGTGTAGCAGCGATGAGAGCAATAAACCAGCCTACCAGACCTACTGCCGTCTTAATGAGGCCTACCTGAAAGCCACGCCATAAGCCAATCAAGACCACAATAGCAATCACGATGTCTAGACCACTCATATATAACGCCTCATTTTTAGTGGTTGTCTAACCTTCCATGGCATCGTAATAGCCACCAATCGCTTGAAGGCAAGACTGTACCAGCCCAGGACCTCGATAAATCAGCCCAGTATAAAGCTGTACCATATCGGCACCTGCTTCAATTTTTTTAACCGCTTTGGCACCGCTATCAATACCACCCACGCCAATCAAAGCTACTTTACCATCTAGCTGATCAGAGAATTGTTGTAAAATTTGGGTGCTAATGTGGCTCACTGGACGACCAGATAAGCCACCGGCTTGGTCACCATCTTGCAAGTCTTCGACACCGACACGGCTCAATGTGGTGTTAGTAGCTATCAAACCATCAATCTCAAAATCTAACAACTGCTGTGCAATATAATCCACTTGTAGTGGCTCTAAATCAGGGGCTACTTTTAAGACCAATGGCACATAAAAGCCATACTCTGTTGCCAATTGATTATGACGATTTTTAATCGTATCAAGTAGCTGAGTCAACGCCTCACCACTCTGCAAATCACGTAAGTTTTTGGTATTTGGCGATGAGATATTGACGGTAATATAGGAAGCGTGTGGATAAACCCGCTCTAAGCAATAGACGTAATCATCAGCGGCTTGTTCCACTGGCGTACTGGCATTCTTACCGATATTGATGCCGATATTACCTTTGTATTTGCAGCGTTTGACGTTTTCAATCAGATAATCAACGCCCTGATTGTTAAAACCCATACGATTGATAATAGCATCGGCTTGCTTGATTCTAAATAGTCGTGGCTTATCATTGCCTATTTGCGGCTTTGGCGTGACCGTACCCACTTCTATAAAGCCAAAGCCAAGCTCGGACAGTGCGTCGATATAATCGCCGTTTTTATCCAACCCTGCAGCAAGACCGACTGGATTATCGAATTGTAATCCCATACAGTCTGTGGGCTGCATCGACTGACCATATACCAAACCTAAAGCACGCGCTTTATGAGCTTTGTCTAATAAAGATAAAGTCATCTCATGGGCGTGTTCAGGATCCATCTTAAATAAAAAAGGGCGAAGTAAGGCATAAGACATAGTAACGACAGACCCTGCTCGAAAAGCAATGATGAATGAGAAAAACGAAAGAGGTTAAGCGCAGCGATTATATCAGCTTAACAGAAATAAGACCAAAGTTTCATACAGCAAATTTCTATTCCAAAAAGTCAATAAGCGCTGCTAAACACCGTATCAAAATGATATGAGATTGCCCATATTATGGCACAGGTCGCCCATCTGTTAAGGCAATCCAACCTCGTATAATACGATAAAGGTGCCAAATAAAGGTAAGGCCCATAATAATAAAACCAACACTGACCAATAAAAATGAACCGATGGCTATATTGCTGCTATCAGCAAGCATGCTGACGCCAAAGCCACCCAAAGCAAACGTGATGATAAGAATGCCTATGATAAACCAGACGATACTGTACCAAAATGTCTTGATTTGCCAATCAAAATGCGTGGCGAGCCATGAGCCGTCCGCATCGTGGCGCTTAGCATAATTCATGATAATCGGCACAACCCACAATAGACCAGCCGTGAAATAACTGATCACATACAATAGATAGGTGATGTGATTATAAGTGGTCAAAGAACGGCGTTTACTGTCACTCATGTTGCCGCTTATATTATCGTTTATCATGTGTCTTGATCCTTAACAGGTCATATTATAATCAGACGTCTTAGTCTTAGGGCGTGTTGACGCCGATTTTTATTTCTTTAAGCCTATGAAAATACTTTATAGAAAATACCCATCATTAAAGTGTGCCCTAAAACTTTAATTGTATCGGATAGGATGTTTTTCAATGAAGTTCAATTCAAAATATGAAGCAATAACAGCGGGTGAAAGTAATTTTAATAAAACACGGTTTACGCTGTGACTTTTCTTATGCAGAAAATCCTAAGCGTATCATCGGTTCAATATAATTTGGATAAAAGGAAGTCTGACTTATATAGAATTGACTATGATTCTAAGAAGTGACAGTCGCTTGTACCTCAATGGCTTTGGTGGTCACGTCCTGTTGCATCGAGAGTTGAGTAAATTGCCAACCTTGCTGCTCAAGTTTACCGAGTGCCGCACTCACAACCGCCTGACTGGCATTGGTAAAGCTCAGTTGAATTGCATCGCCAGCCGAGACTACTTGCGCATCTGTAATACCCGAAGTATTTAACAGCGCGCTGACAGTACTGGCAGGTGGCATAGCGGCTGCCCCATCTACAGTATTGACCGTATTACTATCAATATTACCCGCTTGCGCACGCAGCCAAAAATAGTCGGCAATTTGCTCTTGATACTCACTTTTGCTATCGCTTGCAGCTTGATGAACCGTATAACCGCCGTAGCCACCCACAAATAACAGCAGAAAAGCAGACAATATGGCCAATGCTAATTGATCGCGTGGAGACAATGCCTGCCAGCGTGATGATAGGACATTTTGATAGCTATTCACCCGCTCTGAAAAGGCGCTTGCTTTAGGCGCGGTGGTGCTACGTTTGGCACGGCGCTGTAATCGTTTCATTCTCTAACCTTTATTGCCAATAGTTTGCGATCAAGTGACTACTATAATACTTATTGTCATCAAAAATATATCAGTCATAAGAAGTTGGAGTTCTCAGCGAGCTTAAGATGCTGCTACCTTATCTGCACCAACGCTTTCTGGCGTAGTACCTTCTTCATTTATACTCACAGTAATTTGCCCACTAAACTGCCCTTGCTCATTGCTATTTACCCGTTCTAACTTGGCTGTTAATCCTTGGGTGAACAGGGTATTGGCAAATTTATCAAGGCTATCTCGGTCAGGTGCAATCAAAGTAAAGCTGAGCGCGGATGGTTGCATAACCAAAGACTGTGCCTTTAAGGAGGATTGCTTAATCAGTGGTGATATGCGTGATAGCACGGCTATATGTGGGGATGCTTGACCGTTGGTACCCAGTTTTGGCGCCATTTGCGTGGTCAAATTGGTGCGGGGGTTTAGACGTTCATCGGGAAACCAAGACTGATATTGATTAGTAATCGCTGTTTTTGTTGCCATCGTCGCTTGATTATATTGATAAAACTGCACCCCATCTGTCGCTATTTGCAGCACTAGGGCTGACAGCGCTACCATCATTGCCACACGTAGGTAAGGCGATAATTGCGAATCGGTTGATTTGATAAAGAAATTAAGGGCGTGACGTTCAGGGCTATCAATCGGCTTTGGCGTACTGGTTAACATAGTCAATAGCAGCTGATGATCTGCGATAAGCGCGGCTGTTTGTGCTGAAAAATCGGTGGTCGTTACTGGGTTTTGCAAATCGATACTAGGATCAGATTTTGTAGCATCAAGGTCTGAAAAATTGATATTATCAAAAGCTTCAATGCTTGGCACCACAGTCACTTCACTCAACTGCGGAAAGCGCTCAAAAATCAACGGTAAATAGCTGACCGCCATCCCTTGATATAATGATTGGCGTAGCAGCATCGTCTGGTCATCTTGATATAGAGTGATTTGCTGCCCCGCGCCTTCTTCTGGCACTGATAATAATAAAAAATCAGGCAGTAATGCCGCGATACTCATACCGACAAGTTTGGCACTTTGCTGCCATGCCTCAATATCACCCTGCGCGAGCGCATATAAATACTGGCTATCAGCAAGGCTGGTTTGCCGTATTGCCAATTGCTCAACAGGGGTCAAGGACGTCTCTTCAAATAGATACTGCTTACCGGTATTACCCAATTGCTTCAGCTGAGCACCATTAAGCTCGGTATCCACTTGTAATACGTGGCTTGACGGAAAGTACAAACATACTGTTTTATGGCTATTGGATTTATAGCTGCTATAAATGTCCTGCAACTGTTGCCAGCCAGCAACTGACTGCCATTGTTGTACGTCTTCATGCCAGACAGCTAGCGGACTGTGCTGCGCTCTTAACCAAACATGTAACACCAAGTGTGTCCTTAATTATCAAAGCCGTAAAATAACAAACTTATACGTTCTGTAAGCGCCCATGACCATGTTTATGTTTAAAACATCTTAATATTTTTAAACAGGGTCATGATGAATAATATCACTAGGGCGTGTTCTCATTTTAAAAATGGTCATAAAAATGAGATAAATTGCAGTCAAATGAGGAAAATAGCGCAAATAATATCGAGATATTAATCAGCTATTTGACGATATTTGGCAAAATTTAGCCATTTTTAGCCCATTTAGATACAATCGCTTGAATTGAGGACACGCCCTAATACCAAATAGTCGACTGAAGAGTGATGTCAATACGGTTGCTCAGGTACAAAACGATCGACCTCAGTTGCCATTCCAGACATGATGAAATCCATCTCAAATACTCGTGCTTCTGCCAAAGAAAACGACTCCGGATAATCACCCGTTAATAAGCCGGCAAGATTGGCGACGATAGACATATGACACACCACCACGAGACACTGCGCCTCAATCTTTGCTATATCGGTCAACGCACTATGGGCATCGTCAGAAGGCGTAATATTATCTTGTACTGTCGCTGGTATTGTAGGCGCACGCGCTTGCAGCTCTGCTAACGTTTGCTGCGCCCTATCATAAGGACTCACGATAAAACGATCGGGCTTATAATTGGTCGTGATATGTTCTGCGGTTTGCGCGGCTTGCTGCTGTCCAAAATTGGTCAGCTGACGAGCGCTATCTGGACGCGTTTCGTCTTCTGCTTGACCGTGACGCACTAGTATAATTTTCATAACTTTCCTTGTCTATAGCTTGCCTTTTTATAACCTGCTTTGCCACTGCCTGACCTTACACATTTTCAGCAATCATTTTACTTAGAGTCGCTGTCTTTATCGCTACTCTCGTTTTTAGAGGTACTATTGGCAGCTTTCATTTGCGCAGTAAGGGCAGCATTGCTATGGTCATGAGCCATCACGAACTCGACGTCACTACGAAATCCCGCTTCCATCAAATGAAGCGCCACACCTAATGCGGCTTTATCTTCATAAATAACCGCATAAAGCGCATGGGTAATCGGCATATAAATACCGTCTTTGGTCGCTTTTTCGTGGACTTGCTGAATAGTATTAACGCCTTCAGCAGTCTGACCCAGCTTTTTGACGGCGGCATCGATACTCATACCACGACCAAGCATATTACCGATGCGGTAGTTACGGCTTAATTCTGAGCTACAGGTTGCGTATAAATCACCAACACCTGATAGCCCTAAAAACGTCAGTGGATTGGCACCGGCTTCGACACCAAAACGACTCATCTCGGCCAGCGCGCGAGTTAATATCATGGCTTTGGTGTTCTCACCCACTTCGTAGGCAGCAGCCATACCCATTGCAATAGCATAGATGTTTTTGAGCGCACCGCCCAGCTCAACACCGCGAATATCATCGCTGGCGAACACTCTAAAGAAGGCACTATGCAGTGCTGCTTGTACAGCATGACGTAGTGGTTCAGACTCACTCGCAATCACTGTCGCAGACGGCATATTTTTCATAATTTCTATAGCAAGATTGGGCCCTGACATAACGCCAAAATTCACTTCAGGCAACACCTCTTTGATAATATCACTCATCATGGCAAAAGTGTCTTTTTCCATCCCTTTCGTTAGCGACACAATAGACTGCCCACTGATAAAGGGCCCGATGTTTTTCAGCGTTTCACGAAAGGCCAAGCCTGGTACTGCAATAAAAATAATATCGGTATCTTTGACTGCTGACGCTAAATCATGACTGTACTTCAAGCGATCATCAAGCTTGTGACCGGGCAGGTATTTCTTGTTCATCTGCGTTTTTTGCATCGCCTTGACGGTACGCTTGTTACGAACCCACAGCGTGGTATCACAACCATTACGCGCGGCTAGGTTCGCCATCGCTGTACCAAAACTACCACCGCCCAAAAATGCCAAACGCAGCTTGGTAGGATTACTATGAATCTCTGCCATGTTTTTTGCCACCGCAGACTCTACCGCACTAGGATCTAGCTTCTTACGGCCAATACCAGATTTACTAGCTCGTCCAATGATACCCGATAACAGACTGTTTTGTTTGTCAGCTGCTTTATTACTCTCATTGCTACTATTTTCATTGGTATCTTTGTTGGCATTGGTATTGCTGTCATTAGCGCTTGTCATATGCATGTATCCGTATTGACTGACTTATTATTAATAATATCTTTAGTGGACAGCTACTGAGACCAGTTATGTTTAATAAGTAACCAATCTTAGCTCGGTAGCACTCAAGTATGTTTATGGCTCAAAGCGGACCAGCGGCTCGATATCAATAGCTTTGCGTGTGGGTTCGTCTTTAGGGCTGGTGCCAGTATAAACAAAAGCCGTGACATAATCATCTGCACTTACGCCGAAATATGCTTTTATAGCAGGTTCGTTACACAGTAAGCCTGTGCGCCATACTGTGCTAAAGCCTTGCGCTTTTAAAGCCAGAATAAGATTTTGAACCGCAGCGCCTGCACTTAACATTTGCTCGAAATACGGTACTTTTTTGTGTTCTTGCATCTGAGTAACCACGGTAATCACAACTGGTGCACGCAGCGGCATCGTCTGCGTTTTTTGCACTGTTTTCTCAGAGAGCACCTCGCCCTCTTCTGTCGCCTTTGCTTTTGCTGCTTCGACGAGGGCACGCCCTAAATCATGACGAGCATCGCCCGCAGTCACGATAAAACGCCATGGACGCAGTTTTTTGTGGTCAGGCGCGGTCGCGGCACACCCAATCGCTTCTTCAATCTGAGCGCGCGTTGGTGCAGGAAGATCTAAGTTACCCACGCTACGTCTTGAATTGATCCAGTGAATGAGCTCGTCGCTAGTAAATGGCGTACTCTCAGTCGTTAGTGCTTTAATCGATATTTTTTCATTTTTCTTTACTTGATTGTCTTTTGTAGAATTAGTTTCGTCAGACTTATTCATTATTCACCCTTATTTATTATTGATATTGACTGCTACTGTTTATGTCAGCAGATTATCCCGTTATAAATATGATTAGACAATCGTAAAACCGTAAACGAAAAACCAAGCAGCCTTTACCCTCTCACTTTAAATAGCGATCATACCATCAAGCCGCATCTGCATTTTCGACACGGTGCTCCATTTTTAAATAATCTTCTGATTGCATCTCAAGCAAGCGCGAACGCGTCCGTTCAATCTCAAACGCCAGTTTTTCGCCTTGATACAGCTCAAGAATGGATTGCTCTGCTCGAATCAGTAATTTTACGCGGCGATCGTAAAACTCATCGACCAAATAAACAAAACGCCGCGTCGGATCACGCAGATCATCGTCCAGTGATGGTACTGAATCGACTAAGACCGTACTAAATTGTTTCGCGAGTTCAATAAAATCAGCAGCCGAACGTGGCTCCATACATAAATGACGGAAGTCGCAAAATAAAACATCTTCAGTGCGAGCATTAATCTTAATTTGACGACCATTAATAGTAATAGGCTCATTACTGATTTTTTGATTATTAGATAAACTCGCAAAACGGTTGGCCAACCAATGGTGGTTGGCTTTGGTCATGGGCGATTCATACAGCTCTGCTTGCTGCAACACGCGCAAACGATAGTCGATACCGGAGTCAATATTCATCACGGCGGTATGGTGCTCAACTTCAGCGATCGCGGGCATAAAGCGATCGCGGTGTAAACCGTCTTTATAGAGTCCTGCTGGCTCAATATTTGAGGTAGCGACCAATGTAATACCACGATTGAATAGCATGGTAAAGAGATCGCCCAAAATCATCGCATCAGAGACGTTAGAGACAAAGAACTCATCAAAGCAGATAATGACTGCTTCTTTATAAATGATGTCAGCCACTTTCTCTAGTGGATTACTTTCGCCTTGTATGGCGTTTAGTTCACGATGAACGCGCTGCATAAAATGATGGAAATGAAGGCGCATCTTGCGATCAATCGTCAAAGAATCATAAAACATGTCCATCATCCATGTCTTACCACGTCCAACACCGCCCCACATATACAGACCTTTTGGGGCAGTCGGCTTAGATTTTAAAAAACTAAAAATGCCTTTTTTTTGTTCCACGCGACTGGTGAGCTGGTGATGTAGCTCATCAAGATAGCTCATGGCCTGATATTGCTGCTCATCTCGAGTAAACTCATCGGTACTGACGGCTTGCTCGTAACGTTGCAATGGAGATAAACTCATAATACGACTCATCATTTAAAAAGGTAAATATTAGGGCGTGTTCGATCCTTCGATCATGACACTGACTATTTTTCAGGCGATTCGACATTAGAGATAGCAAGGCAATATTTCTAAGCGCCTATTTTCAACAAGGAAGCGGCATAAAAGAGTGCTGTCCCTACGGATTGATACTACCTCAGGTGGTGAAACTTATGAGGTTACTTGATCTTCAATGCTCATCAAAACTATGCTGTTGCAACAGTTTTTTTAACTCAGATAAGCGACCGTGAAAAAAATGTCCAGCGCCGTCCACGACACTGACTGCTAGACCTAAGCGTTCTGCAAATTTCTGCATATTATCAGGATCAATCACTTCATCAGCATTGCCATATATCTCAAAGGTTCTGTCAGCTGGCAAGCTTAAATCTTCGCTGTCGTTTTTTTCAACAGACGGAGCGATAAGAGCAATTTTAGTAATCTCAAAATCACTTAACCCCCAAACATGAGGGGCTTCGAGCACCTGCTCAGCCGCACGCGCAATCACGTAACCACCGAAAGAAAAGCCGCCAAGCCATAGCTTGCGCGCATTGGTTTGTTCTGCAATCCATTGTAGCACGGTCATTGCATCCACCACCTCACCTTCCGCATAATCATGCTCGCCAGTCGACTGACCGACACCGCGAAAGTTAAAACGGACCACGTGCATACCGTTATCACGCGCAAAGCGGTACATTGTAGTGACGACTTTATTGTTCATCGTGCCATCAAACAGCGGGTTGGGATGACAAAGCAGCGCCACCGTGTCGGTATTCGGATCGTTAGGATTGTCTTGTTGCCATAGCGCGTCAACTTCTAGCACGCCAGCAGGAGCAGGAATTAATGGCATAAAATTACTTAATAATTAAAAATGAATACCTCAATTATCCTAGATATGATTTTTATTTCAAGTGATTTGCTGTGTACGCCTCAGGTTTGTGGCAGGTGCACATGGTTTTATCATAAATAATAGCTTGGAACACTTAGGGCGTGTCATCAATTAGCACATGGATACATTTAGTGGTCTTAAAATCTAAATGATGACACGCACTAGTAAAATTAGGATAATTTTCTTGGCTGCAACAGCAGCATGTAATACAAGCGCAATACCGAACACAATAACTGCCTAGACACCCCAAACTGCAATAGGTTAGATTTAGTCTGTCTTTTAATAAACAAAATACTTGCCCTACTTGTCTTTAGTTTTTATGATTAATTTACAGGAAAGAGGAATAATTTATGAATACTGTTAATAAAACTGCCACCATCACTGCTACTTTGGCGACGGCTCTTATCTTAAGTGCCTGCCAGAGCACGCCTTCCTCACCAGTCATTCAACGTGCCAACTCTATTTACGAGACTACTGGGATAGCGGATAGCAAAGTAAAAGCTCAGCAAAATGCGCTTGATAGTGCCAAAAACACTTGTCGCAGCAAACAAGTGATTATCGTTGATGACAAAGTTGCTTATAATGGTATTTTAGATGAGCGCACGGGTCGTATGGTCGGACAAGCGAGTGCGGTTATTGGTTCTATCTTTGGCACTGGCTCACCCAATTTGTCACGCGATGATGATTATGAGTATAAAATCAACTTCCGATGCCAATAAAAGAACCATTATCAACTGACAAAGTTAAAGCATTCTACTAAACTTTGAAGCTAAATGAATGAGTTGATAAATACTTAAGTAGCCCTAGCTTTGCCTTGTGCTCAATAAAAATAACGGTATTTGGTGTAAAATATAATAGGGTTTGGCCAGTAAATCAGCGATGAAAATAATATATTGAGCGCTGACTTACTGGCTTTACTTTTTGTAGCTGCGCTTTTGGGGTAGACTACCCTACCTAATGTTGTACTCATTCTATTCAGTTTCTTAGTTTTTAGAATCCTTGTTTTTAGAACCCTTGTTTTCAAAACCCTTGGTCTACTATTATGCGCAAACCCAATCTTTCAAATACCAAACCAGCAAAAGTGTTAGCGCCTGCCAAGGATTTAGCGACGCTAGAAGCCGAACTGGCTGAGCAGGAAGATCATTTAGAAGACACGGTCTTGCGTTTGAGTGACTATTTGTCAGCGGTTGAGATGGTCATCAAGCAAACCTTTGACCACCGCGTATGGGTGAAGGCTGAAATTCGTAATCTGTCTAGCAAAGGCGGGCATTATTACTTTGAGTTGGCTGAAAAAGATGAGGAAGGCAAAGTAGTCGCCAGCTGCCGTGGCAACCTTTGGCGCTTTAAAGCTGCACGCGTATTGGCAAAATTTGAGCGGGCGACTGGCATGCCTCTTGAGCGCGATTTGACTGTATTACTCAAAGTCTCCGCAGGTTTCCATGCACAATATGGCTTCTCTATTACCATTGAAGACATTGACCCCAGCTATACCTTGGGGGATTTGGCACGGCAATATGCCGAAATGGTCGATCGCTTGACTGGTGAAGGCTTATTGCAGCTTAATCAACAGTTACCTGCACCCTTTGATATCGAGCACGTCCTAGTGATTGCTCCCGAAAAGGCCGCAGGTTTAGGTGATTTTCAAGCCGATGCGGATCGCTTAGCGAGTACAGGCGCTTGTCAATTTCACTACCATCACGCGACCTTTCAAGGCAATCATGCCCCAAGCGAGATTCGCCAAGCCATCGTCAGTGCTCAGCAACAATTCCAAGATACTTATCAGCATCTGCCTGACTTATTAGTGATTATTCGTGGTGGCGGCGCGGTGGGAGATTTGGCTTACCTCAATGATTACGAGCTTGCCGCACTGGTCGCTGAACAGCCTGTCCCCGTCTGGGTTGGTATTGGTCACGAGCGCGATAAAGTGATCTTAGATGAAGTGGCGCACAGCAGCTTTGACACGCCATCCAAAGTGATCGCGGCGATTAGTAGCCATTTAGCACAACTGGTCACGCAGACTTTACATTATCAAGCGCAAATCAAACAAGCCGCCCAGCGTCAACTCAATATCGCGGAGCAACAAACGGCGCGACAATTGAGCCAAATGCAGTCGCGCACCATCGGTCAATTAACTGCCCTGCAAAAAGACAGCGACTATGCGTGGCATAGTATTCAGCAGAGTGCACAGCGGCAAGTAAAGCAAGCGGCGAGACTGACAACCGAGTTACACACACAGACGCAAACCCTTGCACATCAGCAATTAGCCAGCGCCCATAACTATAGTAGCATCTATCAAAAAACCATTATGCAGAGCGCTCAGCAGCAGCTGATACAGGCACAACGTGATAGCGCCCATCTTCGTGATATCGTACTTTTGCACCGACCGTCTCGCGTGCTCAAGCAAGGCTATACGATGCTGACTGATGATAAAGACAAACAGATACTCACTAGCAGTACACAGCTTTATCCTGAGCAAACCATTCATATCGTCTTAAAAGATGGCAAGGCTAAAGCTCAGATTATTGATGTTAGTAGTGAGAGAAAAGCGACAGAAATCTCAGAGACACCAACTGAACCACACAATAATATCTAACGATTACTTATCTACTTACTTTTACTTTAAAAATCAGGAAAACCCATGACGACTCCTACTCGCAAGCGCAAAAAAGCCGCTCCAAAAACCTTTAAAGCGGCTTACGATATTCTAAAAACCAATGCGGCTGAATTGCAGCAACAAGATGAGCCTGATATCGACAATTTGATGACCACGGTGGAAGAATCAATTGCTGCTTACCGCGTTTGCGAGACACGCATCAATGCCGTACAACAAGCATTGGATGCCGCTTTTGCTGAAGAAGATAAAACAGAAAATAGCGACAGCTAGAGATAGGCTAATTCTCTATTCAGGTTCATCAACTTCGAAAACTTGGCGCAGATAGGCAAGATAAGTATCATTATTAATCATGGTCTTGCCTGGGCTATCAGACAGCTTAGCCACAGGCTGCCCATTGCACTCAACCAATTTTAGTACGATGTTAATCGGCGTGATGCCCATGTCATTGGTGAGATTGGTGCCAATACCAAAGCTGGTTCTGATACGCTCTTTGAAGTATTGATGCAACTCCCACGCCTTTTCAAGCGTCAAACCATCACTAAAGGTTAGAATCTTTGTCTTAGGGTCTATCTTTAGTTTTTGATAATGAGCAATGGCTTTATCACCCCAGACATAAGGATCGCCGCTGTCATGGCGCAGACCGTCGAAAAGCTTGGCGAAATACAGATCAAAATCACGTAAAAACGCGTCCATGCCAACGACATCGGTCAACGCAATACCCAAATCACCACGATATTCATGTACCCAAGATTCGAGCGCGGCTTTTTGTGAGTCACGCAAGCGTACATCCAATGCCTGAAAAGCTTGCATAAACTCATGCGCCATCGTCCCTATTGGTGTCATTCCGAGCTGCTTAGCTAAATAAACGTTAGAGGTGCCGCTAACAATTTTTGGCTCAGCTTTGTGCAGGGTTTCTACCACATGTGCCTGCCAGCTTTTGCTAAAGCGTCGACGTGTGCCAAAGTCTGCAACGATGAACGGCGGCTTATCTGTACTTTGTTGCTTTGCATACTGATGCAACAGCGCAACCTTGTCATCCAAGCGCCTTTGCCCCTCTTCTATCACGCTAGGGCTCGATAAGGCATTAAAATACAACTCATTGACGATTGCCAGCACGAATACTTCAAAGAACATCGCCTGAATCATTGGCCCTTCGATATCGATCAACAAGCGCCCTTTACTGTCTGTACTGACGGTAATAAAACGGCGCTTAAGTTTAAACAACTCTAAATAATCGACAAAATCAGAACGGATAAAGCGTAACCCACGCAAATATTCCAGTTCATCTTCTAAGAAGCGCAATTCACATAGCATATCTAATTGCTGCTCTAACGACTCTTTAATATCGGCCAGCGGATAGACCGCCTCACTATTATTACGGCAGCGAAACCGATAGACACCGTGGGTCTGCGGGAACTGGTGTAACATGGCTTGTAGCATGGTAAATTTGTACAAATCGTTATCCAATAACGAGGTAATAATGGGTGCAGAAGTGACCGTCATGTTACAACCTTAAACGCAAAAGTAAAAAATCCATATTGCTCAATAGCTAAGCGATACTGACTAAAAGATATCTTGGGGCTTCTAATAATAAATGCTCATGAGCCTTTAAAAGACCGTTCAGTATAACGATATTTGTTGTTTTTTGCAGGCGTGACTACCCCTAGCAGCAAAAATCATACGATGGCAAGCAACGTTTATAAAAACTGCTGCTTAGATTGGTATAACAAAGACGTTTAGAGTGACCTCAACGTGAATAAATCCATTATTAGGCTTTAGCACGCATAAATTGAGCGACATAGTCATCGGCAGGATTGTCTCTTAATTCGCTAGGCGTGCCCGTTTGCACCAAGCGACCACCATTTAAAATACTAATACGCTGACCCACTTTGACCGCTTCATCGATATCATGAGTAATAAAGACAATGGTCTTATTGAGACGGTCTTGTAGCTCAAGCAGCTGATCCTGTAGTTGGGCACGAATAAGCGGATCCAGTGCAGAGAACGCTTCATCCATCAGCAAGATCGGGTTATCAGTAGCTAAGGCTCGCGCCAGCCCTACACGCTGCTGCATACCGCCTGACAGCTCATCAGGGTAGCTATGCTCTATATTGGGCAGCCCTACCTCATTAAGCCAATGACGCGCAACTTCATGACGTGCTTCCACGCTCATCTTGCGGACACGTAACCCATAAGCCACATTTTGTATGACGGTCATATGCGGCATCAAGCCAAAATGCTGGAACACCATGCTGACGGTATTCTGACGATATTGCTGTAACGCCTTATCATCCAATTCTAGAATATTGATAGAGTCGCTTGAGTTGGTATCGTTTATCCCGTCTGTATCAGCGGTTACTGGTGCAGCAGCAGTCGATGAATTTTCTTTTGCTATGCCTTGTACTTTTGACGACAGGGTCTTGGAGTTAATAGTGGTGTCGACCCATATCTTGCCGCTGGTCGGATCAATTAAACGGTTAAGATGGCGTATCAAGGTCGATTTACCTGAGCCTGAGAGTCCCATGATGCAATGCAGCTCCCCCGCTTTAATCGCCAAATTAACATCATAAAGCCCGACTGAATAGCCAGTCTGCTTTTTGACAGCGACACTATCCATACCATCTGCTAGTAGTTTCAACACTGATTGTGCTTGTGACTCATTAGCATTATAAATTTTGCTGATATTCTCTAACTGGATATGATTCATAGCTTTTCTCATTATTGTTTAACCGATAGGACGTTTGCCAGCTTCAATGGTTTTTTGCCGCGCGCGTTTTCCTTGACCAAAAGCTTGGCTAATACGGTCAATGATAATCGCGACAATGACAATGGCCGTACCCGCCTGTAGTCCTTGACCGATATTGAGCGTCTGAATAGATTGCAAGACGTCTTCTCCCAGACCCGGTGCACCAATCATAGACGCCAGTACGACCATGGCAAGCGACATCATCACTGCCTGATTGATCCCCGCCATAATACTGGGCAACGCTTGTGGTAATTTGATCCAAATGAGTAGCTGAAAGTGGGTGCTACCGAACGAGCGCCCTGCTTCGATCATTTCGTGATTGACTTGCGTGATGCCCAATGTCGTCAAACGAATAAGCGGCGGCAAAGCATAAATAATCGTGGCAAATAATGCTGGCACTTTACCAATACCGAATAACATGAGCACGGGGATTAAATAGACGAAACTTGGCATGGTTTGCATCACATCCAATATCGGCGTGACAATTTTTCGGAGCAGACTGCTGCCCGACATAGCAATACCAATAGGAATCCCGATAACCACCGTCACTAAAACTGAGACGATCAATAACGCTAAGGTATCGATTAAAGCGCCCCACAGTCCAAATGCACCGATTAAAAACAGTCCTGCCCCGCAAGCAATGGCAAACCATACTTTGCGCACGCCAAACCATGCCAATACGGTCACCAGACCAATAATTAACCATGC
The DNA here is from genome assembly GCF_014652895.1 of Psychrobacter glaciei. Lineage (GTDB taxonomy): Bacteria > Pseudomonadota > Gammaproteobacteria > Pseudomonadales > Moraxellaceae > Psychrobacter > Psychrobacter glaciei. The sequence goes on along the minus strand of NZ_BMZR01000001.1, from coordinate 787,651 downwards.
TGGAATTACCGTCAATAGGCGCTCAATAGGCAACAACAAATAGGTCAAAGTGACGCTACTGATACTCCGAAACACATCACCATAATCTCTAACCACAGTCGCTAAGGCTTTATTAAGGGGTGTTTCAAGGGACCATGACGGAAAGCTGGAGGTTAATGCTAGGAAGGCGTTACTTGAGGTGGCGTCATTCAACGGTGTATTGACACTGGTATTGCCTGTGCCATCGTTCGTTAGATTAATACCTAAATTGGCAGCAAGATTTTCAGCGACTTCTTTGGGTAGCCACGCTTGCCAAACGTTTGGATTGGCACGTAAAAACTCAAGCGCCTGTTCATCACCACTGCGCTTGCTTTCACTCATCTCTAAAATTGCACTGTTTAGTTGGTCTGGCGTGAACTGTACTTTTTCAAAGGCACTTGCCAATTCAGGATTGTCATTGATAAAAGGCGTCGATGCAGCAATCTTAAGCGGGGAGACAGGAAAGCCAGAGACACAATCCAAGGTACCATCATCCAGTAACAAGTCTTGCCAGCACTCATCCTTATGGGCAGGGAACGCTAGCGGCGCAAAGTCGTATTTGGCGATGAGCCCCGTTGGCTGCCAATAGTAAAATAGTAGCGGTTTTTTTTGTTCAAATGCGGAGGCAATCTCAGCATCAAGTGCGGCACCCGTACCCGGATGAGCGTTGTTAAAAATCGCGTCCAAGCCAGTATTTTTGAGCAGGCGAGTGTTAAAAATCTCACACGCCCAGCCTGACGGACAATTCATAAACCGTGATTTACTAGGATCTTCTGGATCTTTAAATAACTCTGCGTACTTAGGCAAATCCTGATAGCGGCGCAGTCCCGGATTGTCATCCATGACATATTGAGGGACGTACCAACCTTGAGTCGCACCGCCCTGCAGCGTATCGCCAATGACCGCAACTTTGTTGTCATTGATGGCCTGCTCCATAATCGGTGAGCGCCCAATCCATTGTTCGCCGATGATTTGGATATCGTTTTGCGACAATGCGGTCTCGAGTGCAGGTCCTGCACCAGGTACTTCTTCAATCGTGCAGTCGTAACCACTCTCAGCAATATATTTGAGTATCCCAGTCGTAAACTGACCACTCTCCCAAGTCAGCGCGCCAAACTTGATCGGTGATGCACAAGCGGCTGACGCTGAGACCGGCAGTAACAACACGCTCATACACAGTAAACTTAACGCAATCCATTGGCGCATGGGATGTCCTATATGTCGTTATTAAAATGAGTTATTTCGATGTCAAAGTCAGGTATCAATATTAAGTTATGAACCACTTGGCTGATAGCAAATGTGGACTTAATCTTTATTTCTCATTAGAAATATAAACTTACCATAACTACCGTCTAGTAATATTAAGAAATGTAGCGACATATGAGAATGATTATAGATAACTATTGGCTAGGTTCAGCTTTCCCTTTATGTATAAAAAATATTATAAAGCCATCAAAAATAAATACTATAATCATCAAAATTTTGTTTTTTGGACAAAAAAACAGCACCTACTTGCGTAGATGCCATTGTTATTAAACGGACAATCTCATAGCATTTACTTCATCATAAACGCCATAGCTTTGTTAAATAAGCCGCCATAAGGTGGTAATAGGAAATTCATGCCATTGAGCTTATTTTGTACAAAAACAGGTTTCATATGACTTAAACGCTCAAAACCAGCTTTGCCATGGTACGCGCCTGTACCTGAGTGCCCAACCCCACCGAACGGCAAGTCGTGCTGCACCACATGCAGGATCACCTCATTAATAGCCAAGCCGCCTGATACCGTGTTGTCACGTACTTTTTCTATGTCGCTGTGACGCTCACCAAACACATAAAGCGCTAATGGACGTGGACGAGCATTGACGAAATCGATCGCATCATCGAGCGTATCATAGTGCATCAACGGCAGAATCGGTGCAAACAGCTCGTTTTGCATCACATCACTATCGGGTGCAGGCTCACTGATAATAACTGGTGGCATCAACCGCGTTTCGATATCATAGTCTGCGTCAGTTATCTTATGAATATTTTCACTAGAGACGCCATCTAGATAACCTTTGATACGCTTAAACTGCTCACCATTGATAATACGTGAGTAATCTGGGTTTTCGCTGATGTTTGGATAATGATTTTGCATCCACTCTTTTGCTAAGCCAATGAACGCTTCGTGATCTTTGCGCTGGATTAGGACATAGTCAGGGGCAATACAAGTTTGACCGGCATTCAGCGTTTTACCCATCATCACACGATTGACAGCCGCCTCTAAATTGGCGCCGTCCAATACGATAACGGGTGACTTACCACCAAGCTCCAACGTGACTGGGGTCAAATTAGGCGCAGCAGCAGCCATGACCTTTTTGCCTACTTCGGTAGAGCCGGTATACAATAGATGATCGAAAGGCAGCTTACTGAAAGCGGCAGCGATCTCTACTTCACCCAGTACAACACAAACCATATCGGGCGAAAAGTAATGAGCGATGAGATCTGCAAACACTTGCGCGAACTGCGGTGCTGACTCACTCATCTTAACCATGATTCGATTGCCTGCTGTGAGCGCATCGATGATTGGCCCGACGGCTAAGAACAATGGATAGTTCCATGGCACCATGATACCAACCACACCTAATGGCTGCGGCTGAATCTCATTATGAGCTGGCATGTATAATGCTGAAATAGAAGCGCGACGTGTTTTCATCCATTTTTTGCCATGCTTTTTGGCATGGCTGATACCCGTAAAACTGGGAACAAGCTCCGCAAATTGGGTTTCAGACTCACTGCGATAGCCAAAATCTGCGCTGATCGCTTGAGCAAGGTTGTGTTGGTTATCGCTCAGCATCATCTCTAAGTTGTCTAATTGAGTCTCCCGCGTCGCCCAATCATTTATTGGCTGAGCACGGCTCAATGCTTGCAATCTAGAGAACTGCGCTTGCATCTCATCGATAGTAGTCATAATACTAAGCGCTCTATCGGTACTGGCATGCGCCTGATTAGTGGTGTTCTGATTATTGTCTGTCATGTATCTTCCTTGTCATAAGCGTTAGAGTCAGCACGCTATATTTGATTGATAACTCTATATTTGTCTTTAAGCGCTAGTGGAAATAGCTGCACACGCGCATATCATTATAAAAACTAACAAGATTCCATTCGTTGCTGTTTAATGTAGCGCATTGACTAAGCAATGAACAGTGTCTTTGATTGACTGCTGGGTTTGTATAAAATACGTGTCGGTCACAGAGACAATAGCTGCACTGAATCATCATTTAAAGGATATATCGCCTTTTATAGTCTCTTTAATTATATTCTCTTTAATATTTAGGCTTTATAGTAGGTATCGATTAAAATTGTAGATATCTATTAAAATTTGGGCGGCAATCACAAAAACTGCTACACTCAGCATTGGGGTGTGTTGAACTTTCGCCACCGGTCAAAATTCGCCAATACTTTACACCAGACAACAATAAGACAGTCACGCTTATGCAAAATGTCACGCAGCAGACTCACAATACCTCTCTTCACGATACCCTTCTTACAAAATCGCTGTCGGCCGCCGATTATGTCTCTACCCATGATGCTATGCTAGCGCGCACCTTGGAGCGTATATCACTTAAAAAAGAGCAAGGCTTACGCACGCCTGATGAGCTATGGATTGTCGATCATAATGACGTTTACACGCTTGGGCAAGCAGGTAAAGAAGAACATATCCTGCAACGAACTGACACCCCGATTATCAAGACGGATCGCGGTGGACAGGTGACATGGCATGGTCATGGACAGCTGGTCGTATACTGGCTATTTGATCTGGACAGTATAGGCTGGAGTGTACGCAATCTTGTATCGCATGCAGAGCAAGCGATCGAGGACGTGGTAAATGACTGTCTACAGAACTCATTGTCATCTATCAGTGATAATATCAGCGCCCACGCTCGCCGTGATGCACCTGGTGTTTATTTATATGCAGATACTGATACTGTTGCTGACAATGATGCGCAAGCCCAGAACACTTCTCTGGATGACAAAATCATGCTTGGCAAAATAGCCTCATTGGGTTTTAAGATTAAGCATGGTTTTAGCTATCATGGTATTGCGCTAAATATTGATTGTGATTTATCGGCTTTTAACGCCATCAATCCTTGCGGTTACGCTGGCATGCAAATGCTACGCTTGGCTGATTTTTTGACCATACAAAAAGAGCCAGAGGCGCAAACAGCTCAGCACATGCATAATTCTTTGAGCTATGAGCAAGTGACCCAAAAGCTTATTGATAATATTGCCAAACGTCATGCTGGACTGATTGAGCTACGAGCAATTGCACCCAAGTGATTTTCTGAGGCCATTTTGCATAATCTTTTTTTGCATAATATCTTGCCCGCTTAGACTTAAGCATTATGAGAAAATTCAGACCAAACTTGCTATAATTGCATGCAGCACAAATCGGGCACAGTAATAATCTTACTGCTTGTCCAGCTCAATCCTTTGACTATCATTGATTATTCAAACACTTAAAACAAAAGAAAATTGGAGCATTTTATGGCAGATTTTAACAAAATTTTGGACGCCGGCGACGTAGATGGCGGCATTATCAACGTAGTAGTAGAAATCCCTGCTGGTAGCAGCCATAAAATTGAGTGGAATCGCGAATTGGCCGTATTTGAGCTTGATCGTATTGATCCACAGATTTTTGCTAAACCTTGTAACTATGGCTTTATCCCGCAAACGCTAGACGAAGATGGCGATGAGCTAGATGTGTTATTGCTTACTGAGCAGCCATTACCAACAGGTATTTTCTTAAAAGCCAAAGTAATCGGCGTCATGAAGTTTGTTGATGATGGCGAAGTGGATGACAAAATCGTTGTCGTACCTGCTGATGACCGTGACACAGGCAATGCTTACAACAGCCTAGCGGATCTACCAAAGCAGCTAATCAACCAGTTAGAGTACCACTTCAGCCATTACAAAGACCTGAAAAAACCAGGTAGCACAGTGGTTGAATCTTGGGATGATGTTGCAGAAGCTAAAGAAGTGATCAAAAAGTCTATCCAACGCTGGAAAGATCTATAATTTATCGAAGATTGGCAGAAATGCTGATAAAGATAACTATTAAAATACCGCAGTCATTATTATGATTGCGGTATTTTTTTGCTTGAATCTTGCTGATAGAAAATGGTTATAATGAACCACCGTACGACCTATTCACACTCTCATGTTGTAATAAGGACAATCATGTTTAATCCTGATCCTAGCGCAAAACCAGTCAATACAAAGTTGCCAAAAGCGATCATCATGATGATTGAAAAAAACAATTTGGTGATGGCGATCAAAACATTGGCAGCCGATGAAAACATCAGTATGGATGAAGCAAAGAGTAGAATCGATGCTTATGAGACGGCATTAAAGGTAAAACAACAGCAGAAATTAAATACTATTGCCAATAAGCAAGGTATTCCTAATCAAGCGATCAGTTTTGATAGAGAGCAAGCAGAGGAAGAACCAGATCGTTTAATAAAAAACCGTGTGAAAACCACTCAAACAGATCAAGGATTCAAAAGCCTACAGCGAGGTGTCGACAGCCAGTTGAATGATTTGGGCTATAAAAAACCGCTTTTACCGTATTGGGCAAAGCGGTTGCTAATCATTATCTTCATCATGACAGGATTGTTCTGGATATTGTGGCAAGTATTTGGCTAAATAAAAAATATTGGATTGTCATATTTTCCATAGAATTTTGTATTAATGCATGGCAGCTGCTTAACTATTTTTCTTTATAAGCGGCACTTAGAGCAAGCCTTTATAAAGGAAATAAAACCCTACCACAGTTAATAATATCGCAAAACATTTTTTTAGTAATGCTGGTGATAGTATATGCGCGACTTTCGCGCCTACTTTTGCGGTAAAAAAGCTCATGATACTAATGCCTAAAAAAGCATAAATATGCACAAAGCCAATAGTATTAGGCACATCTACTTGCTGCTGCATGCCAAAAATCATAAAGCCTAACGCACCAGCAATGGCAATCGGTAAACCACATGCTGCTGAGGTGCCGACGGCTTTTTGCATGACCACGCCATAACGCGTGAGATAAGGGACGGTTAAGCTGCCACCGCCGATACCAAAAATGGCAGAAGCGACACCAATAACTCCGCCTGCTGCTAATTGCTTAGGCTTAGACGGCAGTTCTGGATTAATATCATTAGAATGACTAGCGACCTGCTTTTTACCACCGAAAAACATCTTATAGGCGACCCAAAGTAAAAATACGCCAACGATAAGCTGAAGATATAGCCCAGATATTTGCCCTGCTATTCCCGCGCCCAAAAAGCAACCAATCGCTAGACCTGGTGCGAGATTTTTAAAGACCGGCCACATGACCGCGCCCTTTTTATTATGCGCCATGAGCGAGCTAATAGAGGTGACAATAATGGTCGCTAGTGATGTCCCTAACGCCAAATGCATGATATTGTCAGGACTGTAGCCCATTTGGGTAAAGACGATAAATAATAGTGGTACGATGATGGTGCCACCGCCCACGCCAAATAGCCCTGCAGCAAATCCTGCTAGCGCACCAATTATTAAAAAAATGAGTATTTCCACGGGATAGTTACTTCTCGGTTAAAGGATAGTTTTATAGTCGATGCTAAATAAAATGGATACGTTATCTGACAACGTAAAACTGATACAAATTTTTCTAGCTTGCTGTGCCTACGCCGACAGAGGCTACAAAAAATTCATTCCAGTTTTACTGTATTTTCTTTATATTGAGCTGACTATAGTTAGATGACCATTAAATAATCAATGTCAGAAAGTCAGCTTAAGCAATTTCTATTTGACCCACTTGATGATAGGCACGATTAAAATACACCAAACTTTCATCAGTACCACCTTGTGATACGGCGTGCTTAATGGCAACCACACGGCACATAAAGACACTGTGCGTGCCGACTTCTTGAATATCTTGAATTTCACAATCAAAACTGACAAGCGCATCCTCTAAAACAGGCGCACCTGTCGCTAATTGCGTCCAAACGCCCTGTTTAAATCGTTCTTCCGAACTTAATTTGGAGGCAAAGGCATTAGATATTGGCTCATGATGTGCGCCTAATACATTGACACTCAACGTTTTGTTTTCAAGAAAGTGGGCATGTGAGCGAGAGGTCTGATTCATACAGACCAGCAAGGTAGGCGGTGTGTCTGTGACGCTACATACCGCAGATGCCGTAAATCCATGAATACCAGAGCTACCTTTTGTGGTAACCACATTAACGGCACTCGTCAATAGCGACATGGCATCTCTAAAGTCGGTGGCTTCAATCATATCTTTACTCATCGCTGAACTCCTAAATTTGACTATGACTTATCTCTAAATGGCATTAAGACTACTTGATGGCCTACTCACAGTATTTCAATCAAACTGAATAAACAAACTTGATTAGACCTATCCCACCTATTGATAAGTGCGAGCCAGTAACTAAGCGCTCAGCTCTTGACGAATGATTGCCGCGCCCTCGCTCAACGCTTTTAACTTGCCGCGTGCTACCTCGCGAGGCAAAGGTGCCATGCCGCAGTTGGTCGAAGGATAGAGCTTGTCTGCATCGACGAATTGCAGGACTTTGCGTAGGGTATCTGCCACTTCTTCAGGGGTTTCAATAGTATTGGTTGCCACATCGATAGCACCGACCATTACTTTTTTACCGCGTATGAGTTCAATCAAATCCATCGGCACGTGCGAGTTTTGGCACTCAAGCGAGACGATATCAATGCTTGACTGCTGCAATTTTGGAAACGCTTGCTCGTATTGACGCCACTCTGAACCCAGTGTCTTTTTCCAATCATTATTGGCCTTAATGCCATAGCCATAGCAAATATGCACCGCTGTTTCGCATTTTAGACCTTCGATAGCGCGCTCTAACGTGGCGATACCCCAGTCATTGACGTCATCAAAGAACACATTAAACGCAGGCTCATCAAACTGGATAATATCCACGCCAGCCGCCTCAAGCTCTCTCGCCTCTTGATTTAAAATTTTGGCAAATTCCCAAGCCAATTTTTCACGGCTTTTATAATGACCATCATACAAGGTATCAATCATCGTCATAGGCCCTGGCAGCGCCCATTTGATAGGCTGATCGGTTTGCGCCCGCAAAAATTTAGCGTCGTCTACAAACACTGGCTTTTGACGGCTCACCGCCCCAACGACTGACGGCACACTGGCCTCATAACGATCACGAATCTTAACGGTTTTACGATTCTCAAAATCGACGCCATCTAGATGCTCAATGAAGGTGGTCACAAAATGCTGACGGGTCTGCTCGCCATCACTGACGATATCAATCCCAGCATGCTGCTGTTCTTGCAATGTCAAACGTAAGGCATCTTGTTTGGCTTCAAGCAGTTGCTCCCCTTCTAATGCCCAAGGTGACCAAATTTTCTCAGGTTCAGCAAGCCAAGACGGTTTTGGTAAGCTACCCGCTGTCGATGTTGGTAATAATAATTTCATAATTTTTAATCTTCTATAATGTTTATTTTTTTATTTTGGTGTCCAGTGAGGTTATGCTAGGGCGTGTCCTCATTTTAAGTCTCACAATCTAAATGATGACACGCCCTAGCTAGTTGACGATGTTTGGCAAGATTTAACCACTTTTAGCCCATTTAGATCGCTATCGGTTGAATTGAGGACACGCCCTAGGCAGCTTGTTTATCATCAGCGCGTTTTTGCACCGCTTCTTTTTGAAAAGTCTCGCTTGTCACCACATAGTTTGCCGCCCACTCATCAAGGACAGCTTGATACGGTGTGATGAACTCATCTTCCGTAAACTTACCTTGCGTCACTGCCATCTGACTGCGCTCTTCGCGGTCATAAATAATTTGAGTCAGTGAGTAATCTTGGTACTTTAAGCTTGGTTGATACACTTGAGCGGCGGTCGAGTTGGCATTGTAAATTTCAGGTCGATAAATCTTTTGAAAAGTCTCCATGGTACTGATGGCGCTGATTAGCTCAAGGTCGGTGTAATCACGCAACAAATCACCCGCGAAATAAAATGCTAAAGGCGCCACACTACCAGCAGGCATAAAATAGCGCACTGCTAAGCCCATTTTGGAAAAGTACTCATCAGTTAATGACCCCTTGTTCAAAGAGCCGCCATCTTGTCTGTATTCAGCCCCCAATACAGGATGCTGATTGCCCGTACGCTGATAGACTTTACTGCTTGACACACTCAGACAAATCACTGGTTGTTTATCAAAGTTGGCTTGGTAGGCCTCTGAGTTCAATAAATGCTGAAACAGTTTGCCATGCAAATCGCCAAACTCTTCTGGCGGCGCGGATTTTGGATGGTTTGCAAAGTGTTCTGGTAACACAATACTAAAGTCATAATCGCGCACATAAGAGGAGAAGCTATTGCCAATCATACCGTCAATACGCTTGTTTTCCTTATGATCCACAATCGTTGTTTTTAAGGTCTCAATGACTGGGAAGGTATGACCATTACCTTCGATATCCAAATCGGCAGAAATGATATCGACTTCAATAGAATAGCGGTCTGCGGTCGGATTATCCCAATGCGCTAGATCGTTGAAACGATTGTTTATCATGGTTAAAGTCTTGTGTAAATTCTCTTGACGATTCTCGCCACGTGCCAAATTTGCAAAATTCGTCGTCAGACGTGTGCTGTCTGCAGGTTGATAGTTTTCATCAAAACGAATGCTTGAGATGGAATATGTAAATTGTTTATTCATGGTAATCCCCTACCCTAATCTCATTAACTGAGATAAAACCAAATTTCTGTATGGGATGAATCATACCTAAAACATTACATGAATAAAAACGATACTATTTAAATATAACATGAATAAAATTCATTTTGATAATTCTAGAAGCATGAAATAGATTTGGATAGCGGAGGTTTTGATGGCTTACTCAATAAAAAGTTGAGCCTATCAAATCATTTAAATATATCAACTACGAGTATCTAAAACGTGACTTGATGTATGTGTAGAAGCGATCTAAATTGACTAGAGTAAAGAAATAAATATACTGAATTTCAATCCCCATAAGCTGTAATAAAAAGCAGGTGGCGACACATAATGATTTGATCTCACTTTAATAGTAAAGAGCATCAACATAGAAATGCTAAAAAAAACACTTACTTTGTCTACTATTATTTTCAAGACATTAAAAAAGGATACCGCAGTATCCTTTTTTTATTATTCAGAGCTAATAAAAGTTCTATTCTAGTGATGCTCACCAGGAAGAATTCTGGCAAAGGCACGCTGAGCAAGGTTTGGTTTTTTATCAGTAGTCAGTCCAGCGCGGGTACTTGGGAAAATACGATAACCCATCGATTGAATACCAACGTTGATTGCTGGTGCTAACGAATAAGTCGCCGACGCAAATTTGCCCATGTTGCTGGCAATACTGTTTGGTTTATGAACAATCGCTTTTGCGACCATCATCGCCGCTTCATCCGGCATCAGCGCAGGCATGTAACGATATAGCTTGGTTGGCTCAATCATCGGTGTGCGTACCAATGGCATAAAGATATTGGTAATCGTGACATTATCGCCTTTCACTTCAGCAGCCAAGCAGCGACTAAAGGCATCCAATGCCGATTTTGAGGCGACATAGGCGGCAAAACGCGGACTGTTTGCCAGTACGCCAATAGATGAGATATTAACAATTTGACCGGCTTGGCGTTCAATCATCGTCGGCAAAAATCCAAGAACTATTTTGACAGCGCCAAAGTAATTGATATCCATGGTACGCTCAAAATCATGGAAACGATCAATAGATTCGTGCACCGAGCGTCGAATTGAACGACCAGCGTTATTGACCAATACATCAACATGGCCAAAATCAGCCAAAATTTGCTCGCTGACTTTTTCAATCTCATCCATATTTGTCAAGTCACAAGGATAATAACTGGCCTTGCCGCCAAGTTCCTCAATATTCTCTTTTACTATTTTTAGCTTCTCTTCGGTACGTGCTAATAAAATGACATGAGCGCCGCATTCACTAAGCAAAAAGGCTGTACGTTCACCGATACCGCTTGAAGCACCAGTAATGATGATATGTTTGTCTTTAACCGCTTTGCTAATTGCCTTTTTTGAGGGAGTAGCCATAAAAAATCCTTTTTGTTTATTATATTCCCAATAGTGTGCAGCTCTAGAATACCAAAATTACATTGTAATTACTCGAAAAAGTACCAGTAAAATTTGATAAAAATAATTTTGTGAACTACTAGGGCGTGTCCTCATTTTGAAAATGGTCATAAAAACGAGGTAAATGGCAGCCAAACAAGGAAGCTAGCGTAGATAATATCGAGATATCCATCAGCTATAGTCAGTGAAAATCGATATCGATACATCACGTACTGCTGACATCAATTTTTCTTGCTTGCTGTGCCTGCGCAGACAGAGGCTACAAAAAATTGATATCAGCAATACCGACGCGTTTTTAGGATACTTTGACTATATTTGACGATGTTTGGCAAGATTTAGCTATTTTTAACCCATTTAGGCGTTTTCTTTCAGATTGAGTACACGCCCTAGTAAAAGGGCGGCAAATATACCATCCCATTTTTCCAGCTTTTTGGCTATAATTGTTTTTGCAATTTACGCATCATAAGGAGAACACACCTTGGTAGAAATACTGGCTCATTATATTGATTTCATTGCCAAAATCGTTGAAGTCATTGGTGTCCTTATTATGTTCTTTGGACTGCTTTATGCTTTTTATAGAGGCGTTCGTTCAACAGGTCGTTTCACCCATGACACCTATGTCGAGATCAGACAGACGGTTGGCAAGTCCATTTTGTTAGGGCTTGAAGTGCTCATTGCTGCTGACATTATGGCTACTGTCGTTACAGAGCCTACGCTGCGTAGTGTTTTGGTACTGGGGTTTATTGTGCTCATTCGAACTTTTTTAAGCTTATCTTTACAAGTAGAATTAGAAGGTCGCTTTCCTTGGCAACACTCCAAGTCTGTGCCTAAAAAAACATCAAAGACTAAGCATGCTGATGAGTTGTAATCAGTGATTCATAGCCAATAGCTATTTATGCCTTACTCATGAGCCTGTAAAAAAGCCTCGACCACACGAAACTGCCCAACGGTGCTCTCTTCGCCATACATTGCTTGGCGAAAGGCATTAGAGTTTGGAATGCCCGTCGTATACCAAGCAATGTGCTTACGGGCGATTCGGCAGCCGGAGTATTCACCATAAAAGTCATATAGCTCTTGTAAATGCGCCAGTACAATTTCTTTGATTTCGCCAACATTTGGCGCATCAAGACGCTCACCAGTACGCAAAAAATGCTCAATATCACGAAATATCCACGGCTGACCTTGTGCCGCTCGCCCAATCATCACAGCATCACAACCCGTCAATTCATAGACACGCTGCGCTTTTTGCGCGCTATCAATATCGCCATTGGCAATGACTGGAATGCTGATGCTTTCTTTAACCTCACGTATCAGCTCGTAACGCGCCTCGCCAGTATACATATCCTCGCGCGTACGTCCATGAATGGCAATGGCAGCAATCCCTGCTTGCTCTGCTCGCTTTGCAACGCGTAAAATGTTTTCACGCCCATTCTCATAGCCCAATCGTGTTTTTAAAGTGACAGGCGCATCGACAGCATTTACCGCAGCATCCAGCAAACGTGCTACCAAATCTTCGTCTTGAAGCAAGGCAGAACCCGCCAGCTTTCGGCAGACTTTTTTGGCGGGACAGCCCATATTAATATCGATGATTTGTGCGCCATTATCGATCTGATAACGAGCCGCTTCTGCCAGTTTGTTTGGGTCCGCCCCCGCTATCTGTGCAGAAATAGGGGCGATCTCATTATCGAAATTGGCACGGTATAGCGATTTTTTGCGTGCATAAAGCGCGGTATCAGCGATAATCATCTCACTGACGGCATGACCTGCGCCAAATGACTTGCACAAACGACGAAAGGGGTTATCTGTGACTCCTGCCATTGGTGCGACTATCAGACGATTTTCAATCGTCAAGCCGCCGATATTCAGCGGCTGCAATAAGGGATGATCGCTTGCAATCTGCGTTTGCGGAGTCTCAGAGACTGAAATATCTATAGACATAAATAACGGCTTACTTATTAATAAAAACAGGTCAATGAAATCAAGCCGTTATTCTAAGGGTTCATACGCATATTGCAAGCGATTCACTCGAATAACTTGCACCCATAAACATCAGTTTTTAAGCGTCAAACCAACTATTTATCAAACACACTGCCCTGCTCCAACGTAATGTCATCATCGTGCTCTTGCATACGCCACGGCAAACTGTCCGGTGACACATTTAGGAAGTGCAAATATTTTTCAAACTGATCAATAATATCGTTGATGACGGACTCTGTCTCATAGCCGTACAAATCATAGGTCTGACCACCACGGCGTAGATAAACCTCAGCACGATGATGATGCTCTTGTGGCAACTCACCTGCTGTACTTTCAGTATGGTAATCCGGCGCATCATGTTCAGATAGGCGCACTTCATACCAAAACTCGACATCATCACCGCGATGCAGCTCAAGCACGGCACGATTATTGACCGCATCATAATTGACATCAGTCGTCCAGCCTGTCTCTGCAAATTTGGCTGACACCTCTACCATTGAGGGCATAATCACCTCTTTGATATAGTTTAAAACCTTATCACGGGTTGGCTGATCAGTGATGTAATCGATACGATCGCGCCATGCTGATGGCTTAAGCAGGTGCGGTGGTAGTTTGCTGTCATTACCCAAGCTCTGGTTACGATGTCCTTCGATACGTAGCGCACGCCACATGCCAAACATCGATATCAATATAATAATCGCGAAAGGTAAGGCACTAACGATAGAAGCCGTTTGGAGTGCTGTTAGGCCACCGGCAAGCAATAGCGCAGCTGCCACCGCCCCTTCGGTCACTACCCAAAACGTACGCTGCCACCATGGCGTATCACTTCGACCGCCTGCTGCTAACGAATCAATAACCAATGAACCTGAATCTGACGACGTCACAAAAAAGGTAATGATTAATAGTATGGTCAATGAAGACACAAACTCAGTGAAAGGCAGGTTTTCTAGCAGTTTAAACAAGGCAATCGCTTGGTTGTTTTGTACCTCAGTAATTAACGAGGTATAACCATCTACCATAATCATATGCAATGCAGTATCACCAAATACGGCAAACCAAAAGAAAGTGAAGAACGTTGGCACTAGCATGACGCCAAGTACAAACTCACGAATGGTACGACCACGGCTGATTTTGGCAATAAACAAACCAACAAAAGGTGCCCATGCGATTGTCCAAGCAAAGATAAACAACGTCCAACTACCGATCCAATCGCTGTTTTCATACGCTTGCAAGCTAAAGGTGCGCTCGACAATATTACCCAAATAGCTGCCCGTATTTTCCATAAAGGCATTTAGAATAAAGACCGTTGGTCCTACGACAAACACAAAAATCATCAGCGCAGTCGCCAGTACCATATTCAATATAGACAGCCGCTTGACGCCTTTATCCATACCTGCCAGCACTGAGACCAGTGCAGCAGCGGTAATCAATGCAATAGCAATGACCTGTACGGTGGTATTAACTGGAATGAGGTCCGGTAACAGATAGTTGAGGCCAGCGTTAATTTGCGATACCGACAATCCTAAGCTGGTAGCGATACCAAACAACGTACCTACAATTGCAAACACATCGACAGTATGACCAATAGGCCCGTAAATCTTGTCGCCAATTAAAGGATATAACGTGGAGCGCATCGACAACGGTAAACCATGACGAAAAGAGAAATACGCCAGCGATAGCCCTACCACCCCATAAATAGCCCAAATATGAAAACCCCAATGAAAATAAGCAATCTGCATCGCTTCTTTTGCCGCCTCAATAGTCTGCGGATCAGACAATGGCGGGCTGGCAAAATGCATGACTGGCTCGGCCACACCAAAGAATAATAAGGCAATGCCGTAACCTGCCGAAAACAGCATGGCAAACCATTCAAGGAATTTATATTCAGCCTCAGCATGATCAGGCCCAAGCTTGATAGTGCCATAAGATGAAAATGCCAGCGCGATAATAAACATTAAAAACAGCGCGACTGCCAACATATAAAACCAACCAAAGGTATTGGTGGTGAATGTCAAAACAGTACTAAATAGTGCGCCCGCCGCTTCAGGATTTGCAGCAGTGCCAACCACCAATAAAATCATGATGACAGCAGCCGGTACAAACACTGGCAGTAAGATAGTAGAGCGAGGTAATTTACTCATAAAAAGTGATATCCTCAAATTAATACAGCTTTATTTTATGAAAAGGTTATTCGTAGAAGCAATACGAAACAGATATGCCTAACAAAATATAATTTGTATCACACTCTTTGCCTGAACCCCAGTTAAGCCCTTATCTTGTAACATTACTTTAACGATTGTTACATGACTATTACCAAGCAACAAAAAAGGCCGCTTGCTAGCGACCTTTTTATCTACTTTGAAAATCTCAAAACTTCTTCGTTAAAGACATATATTATTGAGCAGCAATCACTGCCGCAAGTTGCTTGGCAATTTCCGCCAGTTTTTCATGATCTGCTTGCGTCACTGCATGGCGACCCAACTCATGAATGCTCGATGGAATCAGGTGCACATGATAATGAAATACCGTTTGACCTGCTTGTGATCCATTCAACTGCATCTGAATAACGCCCTCACGCTCAAACACTTGGCGCTGCGCTTGCATGACCTTTTTGGATGTCATTAGTATTGCAGCGGCATAATCAGGTTGAAGATCTGCCAAATCAACCGCTTTTTGCTTAGGGATGACCAATACATGCCCTTCTGCTTGCGGCATGATATCCATAAAAGCGAGGGTTTTATCATCTTCATAAACCTTGTGATATGGGATATCACCGTTTAGCATTTTGGCAAAAATGTTGTTATCGTCATAATCAGCTTGTTGGTTAACTTCAGTCATTATTTATTCCTTTGATTATTTTATGATTTTGAGTAGTGAATATGCCATCTGCAACATAGTGGACGAAATACGGGTTAAGTACAAGCAGCAGATATAGTCAAAATACCCCAAAAACGCGACGATACTGCTGATATTAATTTTTTGTCGCCTCTGTCTGCACAGGCACAGCAAGCAAGCAAGAAAAATTGATATCAGCAGTGCGTGATGTATCGATATTACTTTTCACTGACTATAAGTGAAAAAATCAAATTTATTTTTGTACTGACAGACCATTCAAACACGCTAATTTATTGGCGAGCATCCCCTATTAAATGTTATATTAACCCCCTATTTTGCTAACGCTGGAGTTATGAATTTGACTGCCTTGCCGACTCAATTATCAGACAATACCACCACATCGCATGACACAGATACGCTATTAGCTCATAACCTCAACGACAACACAGATGCGCCTACATCTGCAAGCGATGAACAAATTGCTGTTGTCAGTAGCGATCAAAGTGACACTCAAAATAATAATCTCCTAAAGATAAATCCAAATACGATTGTCTTGGCAGAGGCTTTAACAGATACCACCATTAGCTGGCGGATTCATAATTGCAAAATTAGCAAAAAGACGGTCACGCAAGACTTGCCATTGCCGTTCTTATATCACTATGATAGCTTGGATGACGCTATTAAACAGACGCATCCGCTGACACCTACCTTACTCGCTCAATTTAACACACCCATGACTGCTGCTGAGGCCGCGACTCTCTTAGATATTTCTAATGATTTATTGTCCAGTCCTTGGCATGTCAAAGTGATTGGCTCGTTGGTGGTCTTTAGTGAGGCACTGCAGTTAGCCGTACGTCTACATTGGACCAATACGGGCAAAGAGACGCAGCAAATATATACCAAAGATGCAGAAGACGCGATGACGGCCGCTTTTAAAGACTGGCAGTTTTTTGGTCGCGTTGATGTTCTATATAAAAACGACAAGCAAACTTTAATGAGTATCGATGAGCAAGGCAACACTGAAGAGCCACTACTGACTATTGAAGCTAGCGCTGACTATCAACAACTACTAGCCTCTCATGCATTAACTGTCATTGCCAAATTAGAAGCGGATAAAGCCGAGCTACCATGGTTTGACACGGCAATTTTAGAACGCCTTGAGTAGTGTTTTAACCACAACTCCTTTATGATTGTCTATGCATTATTTTCAGTTATTCATAGCTAATGGTATGGTAACGAATTAGTATTATTCACTAGTACTCACTCTGCATAAAAAGCACACTATCCGCATCAAAGCTGATGCTGCACACGTTAATAAATCTCGCTTATTTGTAAGGAATATCACATGGATTATCGCTCAAAAACCTCTACTGGTGGTCGTAATATGGCAGGTGCACGTGCCCTATGGCGTGCAACAGGTATGACTGATGGCGATTTTGGCAAGCCAATTATTGCCATTGCCAACTCCTTCACCCAGTTTGTACCTGGTCATGTGCATCTAAAAGACTTGGGGCAAATGGTCGCTCGCGAGATTGAGCAAGCAGGCGGCGTGGCAAAAGAGTTCAATACTATTGCCGTTGATGACGGTATTGCGATGGGTCATAGCGGTATGTTGTATTCACTGCCGAGTCGCGACTTGATTGCGGATTCTGTTGAATACATGGTCAATGCTCACTGCGCAGATGCCTTGGTATGTATCTCTAACTGCGACAAGATCACTCCGGGTATGTTGATGGCTGCCATGCGCCTTAATATACCAGTGGTATTTATTTCAGGTGGCCCGATGGAAGCGGGCAAAATTCTAGCCAGTACGGTTGGTAAAAGTCACAATACCGATGGCAGTGACAGCAGTGCGGTTCGTAAGCTTGACCTTGTCGATGCAATGATGGATGCCGCTGATGACAGCATTAGTGATGAAGATGTCGCCGCAATTGAAGCCTCAGCTTGCCCTACTTGTGGCTCGTGCTCTGGTATGTTCACTGCCAACTCGATGAACTGCTTGACCGAAGCTCTAGGCTTGGCATTACCTGGTAATGGCTCGCTATTGGCGACTCACTCATTACGTCGCGAGCTATTCTTAGAAGCGGGTCGCACTATTGTCTCGCTTGCCAAGCGCCGTTATGAGCAAGATGATGATTCCGTATTGCCACGCTCAATTGCGAGCAAGGCTGCGTTCGAAAATGCGATGACCTTGGATATCGCTATGGGCGGTTCGACCAATACTATTTTGCATCTGTTGGCTGCTGCTAATGAGGCAGAAATTGACTTTAAAATGCATGATATTGACCGCTTAAGCCGCGGTGTGCCTTGTCTTGCAAAAGTCGCGCCTGCCTCACAAAAATACCATATGGAAGATGTGCATCGTGCTGGCGGCGTCTTCGCCTTGTTGGCCGAGCTTGATCGTGCAGGGTTACTGAAAACTGACTTGCCGACCATCCATAGTGCAACGATGAAAGAAGCGATTGATAAATGGGATATTATGAATCCTGACAATCTTGAGGCACGCGCACGCTATATAGCAGCACCTGGTGGCGTACGCACCACTGAAGCCTTCTCACAATCAAAAGAATGGTCAAACCTTGACGTCAACCGTGAGTCAGGCTGTATCCGCAGTGCCCAACACGCCTATTCAGCAGATGGCGGCCTTGCGGTACTGTACGGTAATATCGCTGAGCGTGGCTGTGTGGTCAAGACCGCTGGTGTCGATGACAGTATTTTAGTGTTTACCGGTCGCGCGCGACTCTTTGAGTCACAAGATGATGCCGTCGCTGCGGTATTGGCTGACGATATCGTTGCAGGCGATGTGGTCATCATTCGATACGAAGGTCCAAAAGGTGGCCCCGGTATGCAAGAGATGCTCTATCCAACGACTTATCTTAAGTCTAAAGGCTTGGGTAAAGAGTGTGCGCTACTGACTGACGGTCGTTTCTCTGGTGGAACATCAGGCCTCTCGATCGGTCATGCCAGCCCTGAAGCAGCTGAAGGCGGTGCAATTGGTCTGGTTGAAGAAGGCGATACTATCCATATTGACATCCCTAACCGTACTATCAATATGCAGGTAAGCGATGCAGAATTGGCCGCTCGCCGCGAAGTCATGGAAGCTCGTGGCCGCGATGCATGGAAACCCGTCAGCCGTGAGCGCCATGTTTCTCCTGCCCTACGTGCTTATGCGGCCATGACCACCAGTGCCGATACGGGTGCGGTACGCGATGTGAGTCAAGTTGAGCGCTAAGCCAAAAATCTTAATGGCTCGTTTTTAAGACATATTTATTAGCATTATCCTAAGCCTGCGCGATGCAGGCTTTTTTTTCACCAAAAAACAACGTAGCAGACGTTTCAATAACGTTTTTTTGCGGTAATAAAAAAATTTTAACGTCATGATAAGGCTTGGTGATGGCGACTCTGTTTATCGTTCATACAGGTTGTTTTAGATCAAGATAATTGGGACGTATTGAACGTTATGATTGAACACTATAATTTATTTTTATTGGTCTGCGGCATCGCCTTTTTATTAGGGGCTTTGTTTCCTATTATTTTTAAGCGGACACCCATCTCCTTACCTATGCTACAGGTCAGCTTTGGCTTGCTCATGGGTTATTCGTGGACGACATTGTCATTCTTGAATCCACTTGATAATGGTTTAATCGTCGAAAAATTAACTGAAATTGTGATATTGGTTTCTTTGGTTGGTGCCGGTATTAAGATTGATACTGAGCTGTCTTGGAAACTATGGCGCCCTACCGTACGCTTGTTACTTATCACCATGCCGATTGGCATCTTTGCCATGGCAGTGTTGGGGTATTATGCATTTGGTCTGAGTATGGGCGCGGCAATCTTGCTAGGCGCTGTATTGGCACCCACCGATCCCGTGCTGGCCTCTAGTATTCAAGTGGGGCCACCGAATACGGGCGGTGAAGATACGCCGCGCTTTACCTTGACCTCAGAGGCCGGATTGAATGATGGATTGGCATTTCCATTCGTTTATTTGGCCATTAAAATAGCAGAGGCTTTTAGCGAAGGTCAGCGTTTTACGGGTGAGATGCTCTGGTCGTGGTTTACTCATGATGTACTGTGGAAAATTGGTGCAGGCTTGGTGGTGGGTATTGTTGTCGGTAAACTATTGGCAAAATTGGTATTTTCAAAGCACAGCCACGAAACGACCATTTCTCAAGGTTATGTGGTCATTGCCCTAACACTAGTGGCATATGGGTCAGCAGAATTTATACATAGTTATGGTTTTATTGCTGTATTTGTCGCGGCTTTTGCCTTCCGGCGTTCAGAGCATAAACACAGTTATCACCACAAGCTCCATGATTTTGCAGAACAGTCAGAAGGTTTGCTCATGTCGCTAGTGCTGGTTGCTTTCGGCATGTTTCTTGGTCAAGGATTGCAGTCAGGTGTTGAGCTGACATGGCGCGTTTACATTGTTAGCTTCACTTTTTTATTATTGATACGACCCATCGGTGGGTTTATTGCCTTGTCAGGTCTGAACCTTCCACACGCCGAAAAGTATGCCATTTCTGCATTGGGGATTCGCGGTATTGGCACGCTATATTATTTGTCTTACGCGCTCAATCAAGGTTTTTTCGGCGAGGAAGATGCACTCAAATTATGGGTCGTCTGTTCGATTGTGATTTTGGCTTCAATTTTTATCCACGGTCTTAGCGCCACAAGACTTCTCAAAATAGCGCCCAATAAATTACATTAACCTTAGGGTCTGTCTAGCGCTTTGAAAGCTCCGAATCGACTAAGCTAAGCACGGCTTCCGTTAGGGCAAACTGACGCACATCATTGAGCATCGTGGTATCAAAGTTATGAATAAAAGCAAAGGACAATTGCTGTTCAGGGTCACACCAAGCCACTGAACCGTTATACCCCATATGCCCAAATCCTTGCTGGTTTGCCTTCAACATCTCACTGTCTACATTTTGGCAAATGCTAAACAGTCGATGATAACCCAAGCGCCAATCCATATTCGCTGGCATAACGGCATCTAGTCCTGTGACTTGCGGTGTCGATAGTTGCTCGAAAGTGGCACTATCAATAAGCGTGCATCCCTGCCATTTTCCTCCATTAGCCAACATCGCATAGATGGTGGCCAGTGCCTGCGCTGAGGCAACACCATTGGCTGCTGGAATGGCTGCCTGTAGTGTCTGGGGCTGGTAATAGTCAATAGGTTGTTTATTGGCAGGTATGAGTGCCGATTTATAATTTCTTAGATTAAGCTTGCTCGTATTGAAGTACAAACCATTAATACGAGCGGTGTCTAATATAGGTAAGTTATTTTTCTCATCATCCTGAATTGTATTTGCCGTTTCTTTATTTGCTAATGTTTGCTGCTGCCAACACCCATAACTGGGTAGATTTGCATAAGTTTGTAGCGTCTCTGGTGAGTCTGCTTTTATCGTAGGTTTATGACGCCTATTACCTAGCTGTGAGCTGTCCTCATTTGACCCAGCAAAGTTTTTGGCCAGCATCGCCACTTGATCGACTTTGCTAGCAGGCACGCCGAAATAACAACTGTCGGCGATACCCAATGGTTCAGTCAGATAATGACGCAGCGCCTCAGCCAATGACATCTCAGTGACGGCTTCTATGACGCCGCCTAATACCCAGCCATAAACTAAAGCACTGTAAGCGCTGTCATATAACTCGGCATCTTCAGGTGCAGTGACTGACATTGCGGCAATTTTGCTGAGCATCAACTGCCAATCGAGCAACGCTTCGCTGTCCGCGTCAACACTCTGAATAGAGAATAAATTGGCTTGATGCGACATAACGCTGCGTAGCGTAACAGTACTTTTATGCTGGGCAGCGAAGGCTGGCCAATAGCTGGCAATCGGCTCATCATAAGCAAGCAGCTGCTGCGAAACCAACACATGCACCAGCGTTGCCAATACGCCTTTACCGGTAGAAAAGTTAATCGCCAAGGTATCAGGCTGCCATAATATGTCCGGACGAGCCATGCCCACGCGCGCCTGAGCGATACATTTACCGTCCTGATAGACAACCACAGCACCGCCAGCGGGCGCGTCGTCAAGCTGTAAATCAGACAATAATTGCTGCATGCGTTTCTGAAACTCACCATCGATTTGCTGGTAAAGATTCTGATTGGTTTTTTTATTGTTGTCAGTCATGGTTTTCCTGCTCCATTTTTTATAATTGCTAAGTGTCAAAAAAACGCCGAAGTCTTAAAAGTCCCTCAGTGCCTTGATATTGAGCATCTATTTGCTCATAAAAAAGGCCACCTATTGGTCGCCTTTTTGTTACTCAGTGCTGCTCAATAACACTTTATCATCTTTATGTCTTAGCGCGGTACTAGCAAACGCTTATAAACTTCGTCTTCAAGCTTCGTCAAGCCATGGCTGCGACCACGCTCCATGGCAGTATCCATCTTACGACCACGAAGCCATCCTGCACGCAGAGCAATGGCGGCCCCTACTCGATTACCAGAGCCACAATGCATGGCTATTTTTTTGCCATGATGTTGGCGTAAGATATTATCAAATGCCAATATTTTAAGCTGCTTTAAGTCTGCAACGCCGTTGATAGGCAAATGCTCATAATGCATGCCAGCTTGCGCGACTGCTGCTGCTTCATCAAAGCTCAACTCGTCATTGGGCTGTAAGTTAATGACCAGCTCAACCCCAGCTTCGGCCAAAGCCGCTACTTTTTTCTCATCGAGCGCACCGCACACAATGGTGTTTGCATCAGGACGA
Organism: Psychrobacter glaciei; assembly: GCF_014652895.1. Classification (GTDB taxonomy): domain Bacteria; phylum Pseudomonadota; class Gammaproteobacteria; order Pseudomonadales; family Moraxellaceae; genus Psychrobacter; species Psychrobacter glaciei. The sequence goes on along the minus strand of NZ_BMZR01000001.1, from coordinate 764,948 downwards.
AAGTAAGGGTCAAACATAGTGGCGAGATCGACACCATTATCTAGAACGTTATTATCAGTAACTGCTGGGCTATTAGGTTGATCTGCATTTATTGCTGCTGTATGTGAAGTCATAATTATAAATTTGTTCGTTAGATTGGGCTATTGAGATAAAAGCTATTTGGGTCACTGATGGTCATTTTACCAACGGCTCATTAATGGTTATTGTGCAATTTAACGACACCAGCCAAATGCGGCTTATCATTTTTAGAGCTATATAAACCAAATTCACAAGTATCGTCTGCATTGTCAAGCTGCGCTACTGGCTCAGCGATAAGCTCTACTTCAGCGGGTAAAAAGATAGGCAATTTGAATGAAACGTCAATCGTACAGGCGTCAGGTAGCTCGTCCATCATGGCAAGGCACTTCGCCTTTGACCACATACCATGAGCGATCGCTTTAGGAAAGCCAAACGCGCGCGCGGATAGCGGATGCAAATGGATAAGATTAAAGTCACCTGAAACAAAGGCATAACGACGACCGATATCTTCTGGCACTTCAAAGATGCTGTGCACACCGTCTGCGTTCACTTCTGGCTTCACCGTTACTGGACGCGGGGTGCTTTTTTTATCTTTGCTGCTGTCTGATTTTTTACTACGGGACAGATACGTTGACGTCCCTTCCCAAATGACTTCGTCCTCTGACTTGATCGTCGTCACGAAGTCAAACTGTTGACCTTGTGCATGGTCACGCAAGTTATCAAAGGCGACCGACATAGCGACAGTCTCACGCTCACCAATAGGACGATATTGAGTCACGCTATTATCCACGTGGACCAGACCTAGCATAGCAAACGGAAATGGCTCTTTGACCATCATGTTCATTTGCAGCGACTGTGACAGCACTGAAAAATAAGTAATGGGCACTTTACCATTATCAGAAAAACCGCAAATCTTACGATAATCATTTAGATTGCCCTGATCAATGTGCAGGTCATCCACATAATAGGTCGCTTGCGGCAGTTGATCTTTACTGATTTTGTCACTATTGCCAATAGGCAATAGGCTTTTCACAATATTGGCGTAAGTCGTATGCGCTTTTGGCAACGCATCATAATGTTTGTCTGACATAATAAATCCTAAGTGTGGCTCAAGCTGATTTTTTAATGCATATTAAAATGCTATGAAGTCGTTGATTAAGCCTATTATTGAACGATGTTTTTTATAAGTACTGGAGCCTGTCATCAATTAGCACATTAATACATTGATAGCCAGTCTCATAGCTATTCTCATGAACAGTATAGGCACTTATCACTACGAAAAACAATTTGGCTTATGGTTCCTGTGTTTTTATCATAAAAAAGCCACCCTTGGGCAGCTTTATTACAATTTATCAGCAATTTTTTCGTAAGCATATGTGAGGTAAATAAAAAATAATAGGTTATATCACATATTTAGTATGAGCAACCTCATCACTTATACCTACAAATAAATTAGGGCTATGTACTCAAGGCTATGCACCCAGCAAGCTTTGACCACAAACACGTACCACGTTGCCATTTAGACCGCCAGAAGCAGGAGATGCAAACCATGCGATGGTTTCAGCAACGTCAACTGGTAAGCCGCCTTGGCTCATTGAGTTCATACGGCGACCCGCTTCACGAATAGCAAATGGGATGGCTTCTGTCATTTGAGTTTCGATAAATCCTGGGGCAACAGCGTTGATAGTCATGCCTTTGGCATTGTCTTCTAGTTGCTTAGCAGTGGCATCAACCAAACCAATCACACCCGCTTTCGAAGTCGCGTAGTTGGTCTGACCCATGTTACCAGCGATACCTGAAATTGATGAGACGCAAACGATGCGCGCATTGTCTTTTAGGACGTCATTGTCAAGTAAATAGCGGTTCAGCTTAGCGATACTACCTAAGTTGATATTGATGACCATGTCCCACTTTTTCTCATCCATTTTTGCCAAGGTCTTATCACGCGTCACGCCAGCATTATGGATAATGGAATCTAGACCGCCACGATTTTGCGCCGCTTCTGCGATTTCTTTGCCTGCATCAGCACTGGTAATGTCAACGGTCAATACAGAACCACTGATTTCGCTGGCGACTTTTTGCAAGTCAGCTTGCTGCTGCGGGACATCAAGACAGATAACATGAGCGCCTTCACGAGCCAATACACGCGCGATGGCTTCGCCAATACCGCGGCTTGCACCAGTGACTAGCATGGTCTTGCCACCTAGAGGCTGTGTCCAATCGACATCAACGTTATCGCCTGTGCTGACACGTATCACTTGTCCCGACACATAAGCTGAGCGAGCTGACGTGAAAAAGCGCAAGGTTGAGTCTAAGTTTTGCTCTGCGCCTTCTTCAACGTAGATAAGTTGTGCGGTAACGCCGCGCTTAAACTCTTTACCAACCGATTTTACAAAGCCTTCAAGCGCACGTTGTGCCAATGCTGCTTCGATGTCAGTCAAGTTTTCTGGCGTACGGCCAACGATGATTACTCGACCTGATTGTTCTACGCGGCGAGCCACCGTATGGAAAAACTCATAAACTTCTTTGAGCTGATCGGCGTTGCTGATATTACTGGCATCAAAAAGCAATACTTTAAACTTATCATCGCCGCCCGTATTGGATTTAGCTTCAACACCCGCATCAGAAAGCGCATCTTTGATGTCATCACTGCTGTTTACATACACATCAGCATGTACATCTGACAAGATACGTGCAACAGAAGCACTCACGCTTTTATCATCGCCATTAGCACGACCAACCAAGACGCTACCGCGTACCAAAGGCTGGCCACTATCAAAACGGTCAAGCTCTACTGGCATAGGCAAGCCTAAGTTTTTTGCGACTTTTTTACCAATAGAAGATTGAACAAAATCACCATAACGGTCTGACATAATATAATTCCTATAACGAAAGGTTAAGATAAGAGTAAATGAAAAATGGAATTTGTCTTTTATAATCACTCATACAAACACCAACAAGTATAAAGACTCATCAGCATCATAATTATTTATATTTAGTAAATGGGTACAAAACTGCCTTAACTATACACTCACATGGTAAACAAGTCCAAAAGCCAACAATGTCTATAACAATCTGTAGACAAGCCAGTATACAAGACAGTCTCTTTTTTTAGATTTAAAAATCGCCATGTTGTGCTAAAATCAGACCTATAAGTTATGGCAAATGCATTTATCGATAACAATATATTATCAAACGTGCCGTTATGCAATGCTAATAATCAATACTAGCCAGTCTACGAAAGTTATCATTCTAAGAAATATCATGGCTGCTTTTATAGCTATCAGTGGACTGAGAGATTACTGAGCTTAAATAAGTGTCACATAGTTTGCTAAAGACATACAGTAAGGCAGCAAAAACGTCTTATGATACACAGCTAGACGGCATCATAAATGATAACATTTGCTCATTGCATTAAATCATTAAGTAATACCTGCAAGCAACTTAAGCAGTACATTTTAATTAGTAACCCTTTTTAAGGGCTACCTTCTTTTTTTCTGCCAATATTTTAAGGATAATATTATGAGTAATAAAAATAATCACCCTGAGAGTCCTGTTGTTGAAAGCACTGTCGTAAAGTCTACCGATAACAAATCAAGCAGTACCAAATCAGATAGCGCTAAGCCAATAGATAATGCTAAGCCAGATAGCAACAAGAAAGAAGCGACGGCTAAGAAAACCAGCAGCACCGACACTAAAACAAGTGCCGCTAAAGACACTACCAGTAAAAAAGCCGCTGATGATAAAGTCGATACTCCTGCTGCCAAAAAGACCGCTACCTCTGCTAAAAAATCAAGCGCTACGAAGCTTGCTTCTGGTCTAAACCGCGTCGCAATTTTAGGTGGCAACCGTATCCCATTTGCACGCTCAAACGGCTCATATGCAGACGTCAGCAACACAGATATGCTAACCGCTGCATTGAATGGTCTGGTTGAGCGTTTTAATTTGCAAGACGAAAAAATCGGTGAAGTCGTCGCTGGTGCCGTTATGAAACTAAGCCGCGATATCAACCTAACTCGTGAAGCCACACTAAACACCGATCTGAACCCACATACCCCAACTTATGACATCTCACAAGCTTGCGGTACTGGCTTGCAAGCGACCTTTGCTTCTGCTAACAAAATCGCCCTTGGTCTTATCGATTCAGCCATTACTGGTGGCGTAGATACTACATCTGATGCCCCTATCGCAGTTGGCGATGGCCTACGTAAAGTACTTATCAAATTGGGTGCTGCTAAAGACAACAAACAACGTCTAAAAGCATTAATGGGCTTAAATCCAAAAGACTTACTCGATGCGCCAAAAAATGGTGAGCCACGTACTGGTTTATCAATGGGTGATCATCAAGCCATCACTGCACTTGAATGGAATATCAGCCGTGAAGCACAAGATGAGCTTGCTTTTAATAGCCATCAAAACCTAGCGCGCGCTTATGATGAAGGTTTCTTTGATGACCTAATCACTCCATATAAAGGTCTAACGCGCGACAATAACTTGCGTCCGGATACCACTTTAGAAAAACTGGGTAAACTAAAGCCAGTATTTGGCAGAAAGAATGCTAACCCGACGATGACGGCTGCTAACTCTACGCCGCTAACTGATGGTGCTTCTTGTGTACTACTGGGTACGGATGAATGGGCAAAAGAGCATGGTCTGAAGCCATTGGCTTATATCGTCCATCAAGAAACAGCTGCTGTTGATTTCATTGGTAAATCTGGCACGACAGAAGGCTTATTAATGGCACCTGCATATGCCGTACCGCGTATGCTTGAGCGTGCTGGTCTAACGTTGCAGGATTTTGATTTTTACGAAATTCATGAAGCTTTTGCTTCACAAGTATTATCAACATTAACTGCTTGGGAAGATGAGAAGTTCTGTGAAGAGCGTCTAGGTCTTGACGCGCCATTAGGCTCTATCGACCGTAGCAAGCTCAATGTGAATGGCTCATCACTTGCGGCAGGGCATCCGTTCGCTGCCACTGGTGGTCGTATCTTAGCAACGGCTGCTAAATTACTGGATCAAAAAGGCTCAGGACGTGTGCTTATCTCTATCTGCGCCGCAGGTGGTCAAGGCGTGACTTGCATCCTAGAGAAGTAAATTTCTAGCTGAGGTAACTTGGCAATAAATAGCTGAAAGTTTTAAAACACCCTTTAATCAATGGATTAGAGGGTGTTTTTTTATGCCTATCTTCTCTCCATCAATAATTGTAAATTTGGTCAGAAACCGTCAGACAACACAATAATGAAACGTAGCCAACGCATAGCACTGCTAGCAGATATGATAAAGTAAGAATAATCAATAATAACCATGACATCATTTATCTGGAGCTTGATATGAGCAAAATACCCTCAGCGATTGAACCCAATTCATTGACCGCGCAAGAGCGTAATGAGCTCACCTCATCTGAGCAGGCCAATTTTATTGGTCGCATGGATAAGGAAGTCTTTGATGATGAGCTGCGCCGTAAGATGCATCAAGACTTGATTGATACCTATGACGAAGAGCTTGAGAACGAAATCGATGATTACATGCGAGACTTTCGGTTTGATGGTCGGGAAATGAGCGAGCAAGAAAGACTCGATCGCCGTATGTATTTTCAAGAGTTAGTACGATTACAGCGAGAACTTATCAAGTTACAAGATTGGGTGGTAGCTCGCGGTGAGCGTATTGTGGTGATATTTGAGGGTCGTGATTCTGCAGGTAAAGGTGGTGCCATCAAGCGTATCACTCAGCGATTAAACCCGCGCGTTTGTAGGGTCGCTGCCCTGCCTGCACCAACGGAACGTGAGCAATCACAATGGTATTTTCAGCGTTATGTGGCGCACTTGCCAGCCGCTGGTGAGATTGTACTTTTTGATCGTAGTTGGTATAACCGTGTCGGTGTCGAGCGCGTCATGGGGTTTTGTACAGATGCGCAGTATGAAGAGTTTTTTCAGTCGGTGCCCGAATTTGAGCGCATGCTAGTACGCTCTGGTATTCGCTTGGTCAAATACTGGTTTTCGATTACTGATGATGAGCAGCATTCACGCTTTATGAGCCGCATTCATGATCCTCTTAAACAGTGGAAGCTTTCAGCGATGGATCTGCAATCACGGCGGCGTTGGGAGGACTATACCAAGGCAAAAGAGACCATGTTTGAGCGTACTCATATCCCTGAAGCGCCGTGGTGGGTGGTCGAAGGTAATAATAAAAAGCGCGCGAGGCTAAATTGTGTTGCGCATCTACTGGAGCAAATTCCTTATAAAGAAGTGCCGCGCGATGAGGTAGAACTACCCGAGCGCAAGCGTGATGATGAGTACTATCGTGAGCCGATTCCAGACGATATGTATGTGCCGCCGCGTTACTAAAACACACTCCTGCATTGCTGAGCCTCACTTAACCCAGTTATATTTTGCTTAAAAAAACACCACCTTACGCATATATAAGGTGGTGTTTTTTATCTTACTATCTATCTTGAAACTCATCGTTATTTCAGTAGATAAGCGCACGAATAGACAGACACGCTACATGGTATAAGTAGACTGCAAACTGTCTATTTTACCAGCCAATAAGCGCTCGACTTCATTTTTGATTCTTTGCCCTGCGATATCAGTGCCAATCTGCACCGCAAAACCTGCAGGACGACCGCTTTGAACTTTAGAACTAATCCATACCACCTTACCATTCATCGGTAAGCGCTCGCTAGAGTTGGGTAAAGTCACCGCAATAAACACCTCATCGCCCAGCTTTTGCACGCGATCAGAGGAAATAAACAAGGCACCATTATTTACAAAAGATAAATAGCTGGCGTATAACGTTTCGATATCTTCCATATGGCAGGTTAGAATCCCGCCACGCCCTGGCATTGCCATAGTCAGCTTCCTTTATAAATGAGTTTTGAGGTATTTTATAAATGATAAATCATAGCTAGACCAACGCATTAATAGATCACCAAATAATAATGAACATCTTAATCTTGGTCTTAATCTTCTTAGTCCTGCTGCACTTAATTTCTAAAGTGGATTGACTATAGATAGGCCAATTCTTGCATTAGCTTATCATAGGCGAATTTTTCTTGCACATTTTGTTGTAGGGCAATTTTGGTCTGCTGTAGGCTAGCCGCAAAGCCTTCTAAACCACTGTCAGTAGGTTGATAAGTGTCTAATGCTACTGAGAGACTGATGTCTTTTTGCAGTTCGCTCAGTCCCAAGCAAACACGGCGCATATCAAGCAGCATCAGCTCAGACAGCTGGATAAACTCTATGATACTAAGCTGGGTTTGCCAATAATCGCTGGCTGCGATACTACTTCGTTTGCCACTACGTAGTGCTTGCCATGTTGTCAGCCACAATGCACGCTTACTATACCAAGGTGCCTGCGCCAGCGCTATCGCCGCTAAAGGCGCACCATTTGCCAGTTGGATAAGTTGCTCAATTGCCGCTGTTCCTACCGCTTCACGATTGACCGTAGATCCAAGCGCCTGCGTCACATATTCAACGGCAGTAGCAGGCTCAATGGTCTGAAGTGGCAGCTGTTGAACCCGACTTTTAATGGTCGGTAAAAGCTGCGCTGGCGTATCGCTGAGTAAAAATAAATGAACTTGTGCTTGCGGCTCTTCCAAAGTCTTAAGCAGCGCGTTGGCAGCAGCAACCGTCATTTTTTCGGCATGATCTAGCACGCAGATGCGCATCCCTTGCCCACCTTGGTAAATAAAAGGCTGCAATGCACGAATATCATCAACTTTTATTTTAAGAGCACTATTGCTAGCGGCTTTGGCAGATTTTTTGTCTTTAGCACTACTACTGGCAGCTTCTTTATTACTTGTATTTTCCACACTGACCGGCATACTGACGATAGGAAGCACTTGTAAGCTTGGATGCGTACCGGATCTGAGCCACTGGCAGCTCTCACACTCGGCGCAAGCACCAAATGGATGAGTATCACGCTGACGACACAACAACCAAGCGACCAAACGCCATACAAAAGCACGCTTGCCCATACCTTGCATCCCTGCTGCGAGCATTGCATGAGGCAAAGACTGTTGCGACGTTGACACCCGCTTGGTCAACTGCGACCACAGAGTTTTCTGCCACGGCAGTAACGGTGCAAAATAAATGCCATCTGACGTATCTAATGCACCTGTACTTTCTGTGAGGTCACTCATAAATTTTGCTCTATAGCTTTGCTTGATGACTGTACTTGACGACTATTATGCTTGATAAATGTGCCTGATAAATTAGTAGGTAGTGCGATTAGGTAGTGTAATAGTGTCACTTAGCAGGAAGTTTGTTTTTACTTAGGCTATTTAGAGAGAGGGTTTTGAAAATCCGCCAAGCTCATGCTATTTAAACGATCCAAATCTTCTTGAGTATCGACACCTGCTGGTAGCTGGCAAGCGGCTGTGGCAATAGCAATATGACCACCATTCTCTAAAACACGTAATTGCTCTAAGCTTTCAAGTATTTCAAGCGGCGTTTGCGGCCAATGCACAAACTGCTGCAATAGGCTGACGCGATAAGCATATAACCCTAAATGACGATAAGCATTTTTGGGCGGCTGCTTATTGCTCTCATTAGCCAATACGACATCTCGATCGCAAGGAATCGGTGCTCGGCTGAAATATAGCGCCCGTTGCAAATCATTAGCGTGCTGACTGACAACCTTTACCACTGATGGACGCATAAAAGTCTCGTGGTCATCAATAGGCTCACACAAGGTAGCCATCACGCTGTCATTGTCTGCTACCAAAAGTGCCTTTACCTGCTCTAATAATAGCGGCGGTACCAACGGTTCATCACCTTGCATATTGACCACAATATCATGCTCAGCCCAGCCTTTAATGGCAGCGACTTCAGCCAAACGGTCAGTCCCTGAAGCGTGCTCTGCGCTGGTCATCACCACATCAAAACCTGCATCCATACACACTTTTGCAATACGCTCATCATCGGTCGCAATACACATATCATCAGCGAAGTGTGCTGCCTGCGCCTTTTCGGCGACCCAAAGAATCATTGGCTTGCCATGAATATTTAACAAAGGCTTACCGGGTAATCGCGTACTCTTAAAGCGAGCAGGAACGACAATATGCGTTTTGGCGGGCGTAATGATGGGCGACATAGTTTATTCCTACAAAATCATTTAAATTCTAAGATTTACAGCTTTTCACTATTAGACATATCAATATTTAAAACGGTTAATTGCTGCTGTAAATTGTCATAACAACTATCCGATAACACCGCTGTTACTGGCAATATCCAGAGTCTACTTACAAGCTCTTTATGGTCATTGCTCAACGTTTGCGCCGCAGTTGCTTTTAATAGCAAAGCTCTTATTTTTACTGCATCTTTAGTGGTTATCACGACGGGGTATTCGCGATATTGCAACAATTCAGCCAAGCTAAACTCATAGTGGTCGGGATAAGGGTGACCTATAACCTCAAAACCAAGCGAGTGTAAAGTATCAAAAAACCGCTGCGGATAGCCAATACCGCTCACCGCATGGACTCTACTGCCCTTTTTAGGCGCATCAATATGAGCGTCAGCCAATACAGGTTGCCATAATAATTTCATGTCGTCCGCTTGCAGGTGCATGGACAGATGATCAGCTTGTGACTGCTGCTTGGTGTTTTTATTATGAGGCGCTGCACTGTTATTTGGCCCTTCATGATAAATAACCGTAGCACCTTCTAACCGTGACATTGGCTCACGTAAAAATCCAGTTGGGAGTAATTGCTTATTACCAAAGCCCCGTGCTGAATCGACCACAATCCATTCAATGTCACGTTGTAGGGCATAGTGCTGTAAGCCATCATCAGCAATAATGAATTGTAATTTAGGATGGGCATTCAATAAAGTAGTAATCGCTTGCTTACGATTGGGGCATACCGCCATGGGCGCATCTGTCATATTGACAATCAAACAAGGCTCATCCCCTACCACATTGGGTAAACTGGCGGCATCGACCAAAGCTGGCATTTGACTACTATCGCCACCGTAACCGCGACTGATAACACCTACTTTTACGCCTCGGTCTTGTAGGTAATCAACCAAGGCAATAATTAATGGCGTCTTGCCACTGCCACCCACGCTGATATTACCAATCACCATCACAGGAACTGGGGCGCGGTAACTGGATAGTAAGCCCATCTTATAAGCTTGACGACGCAGCATGGTAATGAGCCCATACAACCAGCTAATCGGCAATAATAGCCACAACCAAGCGGCTTGACGTTGCCAAGCACGCGTCACTGTCGTCTCAATGCTCATTCGTATTGGTCACTTTTTCATTAGCCTAGTGCTCGTTCACACTTTATCGTTCAAACCTTAGTAAAATCGTTCATAATCTTACTCAAAATCGCGCTCATACATTTGCGCATAATGACCTTGCAGCTGCATCAACTCGTCATGTGTCCCTAGCTCAACGATCTGACCGCCATCCATTACAGCGATACGATCGGCTGACTCAATCGTGGTTAATCGATGCGCAATAACCAGCGTAGTACGATCTTTCATTACGTTATCAAGCGCTTGCTGAATGTAATATTCTGACTCATTATCAAGCGCACTGGTCGCCTCATCTAAGATTAGAATCGGGGCGTCTTTTAATAAGGCGCGAGCAATCGATAAGCGTTGACGTTGACCACCAGACAGTTGTAAGCCTTCAGCACCGACCTCACTTTGATAACCGTTTGGCATCTTCATAATAAAATCATGAGCAAAGGCATCTTTTGCGGCACGTTCCACTTCAGCTTGGGTCTTATTAGCTAAGCTGCCATAAGCAATATTGTTGAAAACTGTGGTATTAAACAGGACTACTTGCTGATTCACCATGGCAATTTGGGCGCGCAAACTCTCTAACTTAATACTTTCAATGGGCATACCATCTAACGTAATCTGCCCTGAAGAGGCTTCTAGAGTGCGCGTCAATAAATTGACTAACGATGACTTACCTGCACCGCTTCGTCCCACGAGTGCAACCGTCTCACCTGCTTTTATATTCAATGTAAAGTCATGCAGGGCGACCGTCGAATCAGGATAAATCAAACTGATATTCTCTAACGACATCTCACCTGACAGTGCTTTGTTTATTGTACCTGTGTCTTCTTCTTCTGGCTCATCAAGTAGCGCAAAAATAGACTCACCAGCGGCAATGCCTTTTTGCAATTTTTGATTGATATCGGTGAGCGACCTGACTGGCTTGCTCAGCAAACCTGCTGCTGCAATGTATGAGATAAACTCACCAGCTGAAATGTTATCTATTACTGCAGGTCTCAATGCGAGCCACACCACAACTGACATCGCCATCGCCATCAATAGCTGTACCGCAGGCGTATTGATGCTATTGGTGACGACAACTTTCATGCCCTGGCGCAAGTTCTTTTTTGATGTTTTATCAAAGCGTTCAGCTTCGTACGCTTGCCCGCCGTAGTTTTTTACGACTTGATAGCCACCGATGACTTCATTGGTGATATGGCTGACGTTGCCCATCGTCTTTTGAATGCCTTTAGAGAGCTTGAGATAACGCTTGGATGCGATGCGAATGAGCCATAGTATGGGCGGTAGTACGACAAATAAAATCAAGGTCAAACGCCAATTGCTATACAGCAAAAAACCTATCAATGCCACGACAGTCAAACCATCACGCAGCAACGTCTTCATCGAGTCTGTACTCGCGGCGGTGACTTGTTCAACATCAAATATCAATTTCGATGAAATAGTCCCAGCGGGATTTGCCAAATAAAATGAGCTTGGCAAACGCAGCAGTTTATTGAACACCTCTACTCGCAACTCATAGACCAAGTTGCGCGAGACCAAAGCAGAATAGTAATTACCCAAAAAGCTACCCACACCGCGTACAAAGAACAGTCCGATGATCAGTAGGGGAAATAAGGCTTTCTTGCTTTGATCATTTTGGTTGATCGCATCAGTGATATATTGTAGTAACTTAGCAATCCAAATCTCTGTCCCCGCATTAATCGCAAAGCCCACGACCGTCAATAGCAGTGCCCACCAATATGGCTTTAGGTAGCTAAGTAGACGCAGTAATGTTTTATGCTTAGGCGGACTTTCTGAAGACACTGATACTTTCTTAATAGAAGTTTTTGCAGAGTCCGGTTGATAAGCTTGGCTCATAAAAGCCTCAATTTGAGTGTCATGACATGAATGGACTGTGCTAGTAGCACAGTTTTATAGTGGTATTTATATGATAATACAGCGCTTAAGCGTTTAAATAGTACAATTAAAAATCACAGCACAAACAGGATCAAAATATTATTGTGGTAAAGGCTGACCAAGTGGTACAACAGTACTAATATTTAAGTTCAAAAACCCTAGTTTGCCAGCGATATCCATGACTCTTACCACCGATTGATGGGTGGCGTTGGCATCTGCTGCAATAACGAATAGCATATCACGATTACTGCCCGCTTCTTGCTGTAGCATACTGGTCAACTCAGCCTCATTACTACTGGCAAGCGTAATGCCATTGACTAAATAACTGCCATCTTCTTGCACGGCGACTTCGATGCTGTTTTTCTGTTCGGTCAGTGCCACGCCTTCCGCTTCAGGCAGAATGATATTTAAACGACTAAAATGATTAAACGACGTTGCCAGCAGCAAGAATACAATCAAAAATAATAGACAATCGATCATTGGCGTTAAATTGATTTCAAGCGGCTCGACGGTTGGTTTTCTAAAGCGCATATCACCCTCTTTAAATGCTTAATACTCAGTTTTTCAATGAATGACTATTCATATCATGATGCGTAGTACTAATGAAATTATTCATACTACGACGTCATTGCAATACCATTATCTGAGCTTAAAACACTGGTTGAATGTTCATTACCTACAGTCTCATCCGATGATGCACGATGTGCTGAGGTCTTTGAACTAGGGTTGTAAGTATTTTCAAACAGTTGATAGTCATACAGCTCTTGAATCATTAGTCCTGCTTGGGTCTCAAACTGGGCATTGATATCAATGATACGGCGCTGAAAATAGCGATAGGCAACCAATGCTGGGATAGCCACAATCATACCAGCAGCAGTCGTAATCAAGGCTTGTGACACACCAGCAGCAAGCATCGTTGGATCTTGCATCGCGCCATCAGTAATCGCTAAGAACGACGAGATAATCCCCAATACCGTTCCTAATAGTCCGAGCAACGGTGCAATCGCACCTATAGTACCGAGCATATTGATGTTTTTTTCTAATTGATGCACTTGCACACTTGCACGGTTTTGCATATGCATCGTCATTGACTCTAATCCATACTGACGATAAAGCAGCCCTGTCGCTAAAATATCACCAAGAGCGGTTTTTTCTTTGACATTCATCAACTGGGTACGCCCGATATCGCCATTTTCACGTAAACGGGTAATCAGCTGTTCGCGTAATCTACTCGGGGCAACTTTATTAAATTGCAAGGTATGGCTACGCTCAATAATGATAACCAACGCCAATATTGAACACACCACAATCGGTGTCATCAGCCATCCACCCGCCTTTACCAACTCCCACATACTGACTCTCTTTTATATTTTTAAAAAATATGTTTTATAAAGATGGTTTGAACCGTTGTTATAACCTGACGGAAACTATCAAACCTGTGCTTCTATATGTTTAATCAAAGCGGCTAGCTGGTCTTGGCTGTGGAAGAATATCTCGACACTGCCCTGCCCGTCTTTTTTATGCTTAAGCTTAACTTCAGCACCAAGCATATCGGTCAGTCTTTGCGTTAGACGTTCAGCGTCACGAGACTGTGATTTTTCCGTACGGTTGGTTTTGGGGGCGGGCTGCAAAATTGACTTGACCAGCTTTTCAGCTTCTCGCACCGTCATGCCGCCATCAATGATTTTTTGCGCAATGATAGGCTGTTGCTCAGAGGACAATGCCAAAAGCGTACGCGCATGCCCCATATCTAGGGTGCTGTTTGCTAAATGGTCTTTTACTGTATCATGTAACTGGTTCAAACGTAGTAGGTTCGATACGGTCGTACGCGCCTTGCCAACAACTTCAGCAATCATCGCATGACTCATACCAAACTCTGTATGAAAACGCTGTAATGCGGCGGCTTGGTCAATCACTGACAGGTCTTCACGCTGAATATTTTCAATCAATGCCAGTGCAATAGCCAGCTCATCTGACAATGCACGCTCAATCGCCGGTATCACGGCTTTACCTGCCATTTTCGCCGCACGCCAGCGGCGCTCACCAGCGATGATTTCATGGGTAACGAATGCTTCGCTTTTGTCTTCGTTAGCCAGTAATGGACGAATAACGATGGGCTGCATCACACCATGCTGTTCAATAGAGGACGCCAATTCCATCAGCGCAGTTTCACTCATGTCACGGCGCGGCTGGTATTTACCCGCTTGTAGACGCGTGACATCAATTTGTACCAAGCTAATTTGGTCTTCTGTTCCATTATTGTCTGTGCCAGCAGTACGGGATTTATTGGCAGACGTTTTACTAGCCATTCGCGCTGACCGCGTTGTACGATTACGGTTAGTCGTGCCAGATCCTGTGGCATTTGCCATCGGTTTTTCATTGGCTTTTGTGCCTACAGTTTTGGCGGGCACACTGGTGTTGAGCATATCAGTATTTGATGTTTCAGCTGGCAAAGTGTTGTCACGCGCAGCCATATCGTCTTGCAAGGCAGAGGCGGTAATTTGCTTTTCTTTTTTGATTGACCCTAACAAGGCATCCAAGCCTCGATTAGCAGCCAACCCTCTTTTCTTCGCCATGATTACCTATCCTCTAACGCTAAAATAAAAGCCAAATAATTGTGAATGCGGCTTACTCATTACTATAGCCTACCCACTATAAAATCACTACGTCGTCAACCTCGCTGACCATACTCATGTATCGCTAGCACTTGGTTTGCTTGTATTGATATTATTTTAGATTGACTATAATAAATACGATGTTTAATACTATTTTTCTGTTTGGTCATTTTCCATTGTGACCAGTTTTTGCGCTTAGACACAAAAAACTAGCGGCTTTTTGATCACTGTTTCATCACTTCAGCAGCCAGTTTTTGATAAGCGCGTGCCCCTTTTGACCAGCGCTCGTAAGCGATAACTGGCAAGCCGTGCGCTGGCGCTTCTGCCAAACGGATATTTCTTGGAATGTGCGTTTTGTACATGATATCGCCAAAGTGCGCTTCTAATTCAGCAGAGACATCGCGAGCCAGTGTGTTACGTGAATCGAATAAGGTTCTGACGACGCCGCGAATATAGAGCTTTGGATTCAATTCTGTTAGACGTTCAATCGTTTGTGACAAGTCCGCTAGGCCTTCTAGTGCGTAATACTCACACTGCATAGGAATAATCACCCCGTCAGTAGCGACCAAGGCATTAATCGTTAGCAAGTTCAAACTAGGGGCACAGTCTATAATGACATAGTCGTATGGGGGTTTATTCGTAGCGACTTGATCATTGACCAACGCTGCCATCGCCGTCTTAAAGAGCTCATGACTGTTGGTTTTACTCATCAAGGTGATATCCATACCAGCCAAATCACGATTGGCACCGATCACATCAAACCCTGCTGGACTGGCAACAATGGTATCAGACAACGAGACGCCATCCAGCAACACATCAGCGATGGTCAGCTCTAATGCGTTTTTGTCCACACCAGTACCACTGGTCGCATTGCCTTGTGGGTCTAAGTCAATCAGCAGTACGTGCTTGCGCTTAGCAGCCAAGCTGGCGGTCAAATTTACCGCCGTCGTGGTTTTACCCACGCCGCCTTTTTGATTCGCAATTGCTATGATTTCCATACACTCACTCAATTTAATTAGGGTCTTTACTTACTGTATTTTACCGACTGTCTGTACTGTGTATCTGTGACCGCCAACTACTGATTGCCTGTTATTAATAGTCATTTTAGCAATCGCAATCTTTGGCGTTAAGCTTCTTATCACTATAATACAAATGATACTTACAATATAAATAACTCGCTTTGCATCCAGATTTTTTAGATATTATGCTATTTAAATACCAAGGTAAACGATGTTTCACGACTACAAGGTGCTCATAGCTTAGACATTTTTAGCAGACATTTCAATTAAATGCCGACTGTCATGCAGACGTGGCACTTTAAGCTTAATCGTCTTAATATGCCAGTCGTTATCTAGCGCTTGTAGCTCTTCATCACTTGGCGCTTTACCTTTCATCGCACACAGATAGCCGTTATCCGCCAGTCTTGGCTGCGCGACTTCGACAAAATCTATGAGGCTGGCAAATGCTCTAGAAGTAACCACGTCATAGCTGGCCTCATGCGCTTCAATACGAGAGGCAATAGGCTGCATATTGCTCAAGCCAAGTTCGCTACTGATTTGCTTAATAAAGCGAATCTTTTTTTGGTTGCTATCAAGCGCCGTACACTGCCGCTCAGGCTGACAAATCGCAATAATAACGGCGGGCAAGCCAGCCCCTGTGCCGATATCCAGCAGCGAGCCTGACGGTAAATGCGTTATAATAGACAAACAATCAATCACATGCTTGATCAGGGCTTCTTCTGGATCGGTGATGGCGGTCAGATTATACGCTTTATTCCACAATAAAAGCTGGTCTAAGTACAATAATAACGTGCGCTGCTGCGTCTCACTTAAGGGTAGACTTAGCTCGTTTATCGCTTGTGCCAATATATTGGCCAACGCTGGCAATTGCGCACCAAGCTTAACAAAGCCCGTAGGATCAATAGGAATATTTCCCGTACGAGCAGACGATGACGTGGTTTTAGCGGAAGCTGACATACAACGAGTTATCCAGTTTTGACATGTGAACCGACTATTTTATCATGCAGCCTGCCTATTGAATAGTTGCAGATTGCGCCAATGTGAGACATCTTATACTATCTGCGCTGCTATTGAGGCGTTATTCTGCTTTGATGGCATTAAACTGACCATCCATCTGCTGCTCTTTTATTCATTATTTTCAGTGACGCATCCAATTATGATACAAAACTGCGTTTAATGACTTATTTAAAACACCGCTATATCTTGTAAGATGTCTTTAATTAATAATAAAAAATTAAGCATAAAGACAAAATTAAGCATAAAGACATTGTGTAAAAAATAACCACTCTACCCTCTAAAAACAACCCACTTTTTTAAGACGACACACCATACGCCTATGACCGAACAAAAACATGCCCCCACGTCTAAAATATCAAATGACGCTAATAAAAAAGACACGACTAATATGGTAACACCTATTGCTGAATTGACTGACGCGCCGAAAGACGGCAAGCAAGCAACACTGGATACGCCGCACCCACTCTTTACTGAGGTTAAGCAGCGCTGCCTTGTCAGCGCTGAGCAACTAAAGCGGTATAGCGAACCAAATGAGCTGCCGACAGACACACGCACGGCACCAGATTTGGACGTTGGCTTTGGTCAGCAGCGCGCGCTAAAAGCCTTGCAGACGGCTTTAGATATTAAAGCCAGTGGCTATCATGTGTTTGCGGCTGGTGAAAATGGTTTGGGCAAGCGTACCATCATTAGTCGTTTGCTGACGCGTATTGCCGCAGATGCACCCACACCGGATGACTGGGTCTATGTGCATAATTTTACCGATCCACGCACCCCACTAGCCTTGCACATGCCTGCTGGTCAAGCCTCACTGTTGCAACAGCAAGTCAATCACTTATGGCAGCAAGCAAAAAAACGACTGAGCCAACGCTTCCGTAGCGACCAGTATCAAAGCAAAATCGAGGCCATCAAAAATGACACGCATCAAAAAGAAAGTCAGGCCTATGAGGTGCTCAATGCGGAAGGCAAGCAATATGACTTGGCGTTGACGTTTCGCTCCTTTGATAACAAAGCGGTGTTTGTCCATCCAAGCAAATTGGCAACAGAAACCGATCAAACCACGACTCAAAGTAATAATACTGATAATAAAGATGACAAAACCTCTATTAACAGTCAAAACACATCAGTAATAGGAGAAAGTAAGAAAGCCACCACTTCTAGCAACGATGCTGCTGACGATAACGAATATGGCAATAGTGAATACGAAGCTGAGCTAAGTAACTTTGTGCAAAAGAACCATATGCAAAAACGCCTAAGTCAGCTGACTATCGCCTTAGAGCAGTTAGAGGACGAAGCCAATGACGCTATAGAAGCACTGCATCGCAATATTGCACGTCGTGCCCTACAGCCTCTATTTACCCCTATTTATGAGCAGTTTTCCAGTCATCCGCTAATCGTTGATTATCTCAAAGCCGTATTTGCCGACATGGTTACGCATGTCGAGCGCATCGTCAATGGCGATGATGAAGAGTTTGTGACCGCAGTTCTGGCGACGACTCCAAGCCGCTATGCGGTCAATGTCATTGTCAGTCACACGCCAGACAGCGGCGCCCCTGTTGTCTTTGAAGATTTGCCGACGCATCTGAACTTATTGGGTCATGTTGAGCAAATCACCCAATTAGGCACGGTGACCACCGATGTCAGTATGATTCGAGCCGGTGCGTTACATCGTGCCAATGGTGGTTATCTACTGTTAGAAGCCAGTCATTTACTTGAGCAT
Organism: Psychrobacter glaciei; assembly: GCF_014652895.1. Taxonomy (GTDB): domain Bacteria; phylum Pseudomonadota; class Gammaproteobacteria; order Pseudomonadales; family Moraxellaceae; genus Psychrobacter; species Psychrobacter glaciei. The sequence continues at coordinate 746,413 of NZ_BMZR01000001.1, read as the reverse complement.
CCTTATGCATGGCAGGGTCTTAAGCGCGCACTACAATCGCGCAAAATCAAACTCTCGAGCCTTGAGCAAATGCTGACCTTAACAGGCAGTTTATCGCTAGCACCTGCGCCCATTGACCTTGATATTAAGGTGATTTTGCTTGGCGAAGCAGATTTGTATTATGAGCTATTAGAGCTTGAGCCTGAGTTTGATGCGGTGTTTAAAGTACGCGCTGATTTCCATGATGATGTGGTTCGCAGCAGTGAGCACGAATTGGCACTGGTCGCAAAAATGGCTGACATCATTGATTATGCCAACCTCTACCCATTTGATCGTAGTGCACAAGCCGCCCTACTAGAGCATTTAAGCTTACAAGCAGAGGACCAAGATCGATTAAGTTTGCACAGTGATTTATTGATTAAGCTGTTGCACGAGTCTAACCGTCATGCGCGTTTAGGCGGACAGGAAGTGGTCAGTGCAAAGCATGTGGTTCAAGCCATTGAAGATATGGACGAGCGCTCAGGATACCTGCGTGACCTCTATTGGGATGAGCTCAAAAACGGTCAGCAGCTTATCCAAACCACAGGCAGTGCCGTTGGACAAGTAAACGCCCTCACCGTGGTCAGCTATGCCGATAGTGAGTTTGGCATGCCAGCCCGCCTGACTGCGGTCATTCAACCGAATATCGGTACGGGTGAGATTCTCGATATCGAGCGCGACGTAGACTTGGGTGGTAGCTTGCACGCTAAGGGCATGCTGATTATGACCAGCTATTTGCGCGCATTATTTAGCCAACATCATGCGCTCAACTTCAGTGCTTCGCTCGCTTTTGAGCAAAGCTATGCACATATCGATGGCGATAGTGCCACCGTCAGCGAAGGCTGTGCGCTATTATCCGCTTTAGCAAACGTGCCGATTGATCAATCATTCGCCATTACCGGCTCTATGAACCAGCTGGGCGAAGTGCAAGCGGTCGGTGGTATCAACTCCAAAATCGCCGGATTCTTTGATGCGTGCCGCGAGCAAGAGCTAACTGGTCAGCAAGGTGTAGTTATTCCGATGGCCAATGTTAAGCAGCTCATGCTACGCGACGATATCATTGCTGCTGTCAAAGCAGGCGAATTTCATATTTATGGCGTCCATACCCTAAGTGAAGCATTGACGTTAATGACTGGTCTACCTATCGATACCATGAACAAAAAAGGTCGCTATCGTAAAGAGACATTGTTTGGCAAAGTCTTAAGCCGTTTGATGCTGTGGGATGAGAACCAAGATAACAACGACGATGATATTGATGACAAAAAGTCCAAAAAGAAAGATAAAAAAAAGCAGAAAGCAAAACGTCAAAAAAAACAAGACAAGAGAAAAAAAGAGAAACGTAAAGACAAGAAAGAGGACAATGAAATCGCGATGAATGACGATCAAGGTGTTAACCAAAGCATCAATCAAGGCATCGATTAAGAGGTCAATAATAATGATACTAAAATGTCCATCAATACCGTACAAGCTGATTGATAGAAAAATTTAGCCGTTTAAAACCACTTAATGACTCAATAGGCTAAATGATGAGACGCCCTAGACGCTACGATACTTTTCTGCGATGATAAACGGCTATTGACTCGTTAAAGATATCTAAAAACCGATTCGTGACTTCATAAAGGTTATCGCTTAATGACTGTACATTCTACTGACGCCGGCCTTCTCCAAGATCAAACAGACTCTATTGAGACTGCAAATACCGTAGCGGCTACGGACAATAATGTTTCAGAAAATAGCAGTGATAATCGCCACGGGGCAGCGACAACTGCACGCCAATGGCAAGTGCTATCACAGCTACAGCGCAATCGTTGGGTGGGCACAACCCACATCTACGAGCAGCTGATGATGGCGGGCTTTGACATCAGCCTACGCACTGTTCAGCGCGACTTAAATGCGCTCGCCAAACGCTTTCCCATTGAAAAAAACAATGCCAATCCGCAAGGCTGGCGTTGGTGCGATGATGCCCCATTACAAAGCTTACCGCATATGAATTTATCGCAAGCGGTTGCCTTTAATATGGTTGAAGCCAACCTGACTCAGCTATTACCCCCTGTTATTTTAGATGAATTATTTCCGTGGTTTGACCTAGCACGGCGGCAGCTAAAAAACAGCAAAGTCACCCACTCATGGATAGACAGAGTGCGTATCGAGCCTGCCACTCAGCCACTAATCGCGCCACATATTGATTTGGATAGCAAAGACAATATTTACCATGCGCTATTTTATCAATTACAAATCAAAGCCTGTTATACCCGTAGCAATAAATCGCAAGCCGGTGAATACATCCTAAATCCCATTGCTATCATTCAACGCGGCGTTATCATTTACTTATTGGCAACTCGCACGGATGATCCAGAGACTGTCATTCGCACCTTTGCCTTGCATCGATTTGCCAGCGTCGAGATCCTTGAGAGTTCGGCGAAAACGCCCGACGAATTCCAACTCGATACCTATCTGGATGCTGGTGGCATGGGCTTTAGCCATCCATTATTTCGTGAGCTAGCCGATCATGGCAAAAATACGCCTATTGAGCTACAATTCACCAAACAAGCAGGCAAGAGCCTCACTGAAAGCAAGCTTAGTGATGATCAAACGGTTACGTTAAATGACGGTGACACGCTGACCATTCAAGCAACAGTGAATTTGACCTCGCAGCTGGTCTGGTGGTTACGCGGTTTTGGCAGTGGTCTCTTAAATGCCAAGCCTGAGCTGCTGTATCAAGCCGTCTTGGATAAAGCCGTCTTGGATGAAACACTGGATAATCAATCGTGATGATTGAGTATCATGTTCAATTCAAACAATATGCAATTAAAATAAAGTCACTTAAAACATCAAAAGTAACAAGGAATACTATGTCGACCACTTCCCCGTCACCATTACTATCGGACAGCTTAAAAGGATTAGGGTTGGATGCGGGAACGTTATTTTTTGCGCTCAATTACGAGTTTACCAAGACTGAACCCAAAGGTATGCTAAAGCGTTTTAAAAAAAATGAAGGCGCGATTGATATTGATTTAGCTTGTGTGCTATATGACGAGCATTGCACTATTAGCGACATTGTCTGGTTCAAGAAGCTGCGTGATAAAGCTGAATCAGTAAAACATCAAGGTGACAGTCTCAATGGAAAAGATCGCGGCGATCAAGCCATGTATTTGGCACCGCTTGACCAAGAACAAATCAGACTCTATTTGGATAAGATTCCAGCACATATCACCCATATTGCTATGATTGCCAACTCTTACCATGGTCATCCGTTTTCGAGAGTCAAAAAAGGCGAAATTCATCTGAGCGATGACGAGGGCAATCATTGCTTTGAAGTCAATCTAAAACAATTGCCCCGTGATTGCACCACACTTTGGGTAGCGCATTTACGCCGAGAAGTAGATGATTGGCATCTCACGCTGCAAAATTTACCGCTCCCAGCCGAAGATTTGGCCATTGCAGCGCAGCAAGTCGCTCATGAATTGGCACGCGCACTCCCTATTCCGCAAGGGATTTAATGTCAGCAACTTAGCCATCTATCCCTACAAAAAAAAGGGTGCGACGTATTAATAACGTCGCACCCTTTTTTATTTAACCGCAGTGTGTCTAAACTTTAAGCAATCGCTGCGAGCATTACTTACAATGCCTCACCGCAATGTGGACAGAAATTCTTTTGTCTGGTCTCTACCTCTCTTTCTCGACGCTCCAGCTCTTGCTCTCGCAATACCTGTAGTACGATATTTTGTGCCTGTTCCTTATCTAGCCCAAGCTCACGGCGTATTTTTTCTACCATCATCTGATTCTGTACCAAATCAAAATCGCTATCGACCAGCTGTTCACGAAAGTGCTGCTCTAGTTCTTCACGGCGTTGGTTTAGCTCGTTTGCCAAACCCGTGGCGAGAATACCTGCAGGCAAGGCTGCTAGACCCACACCCAGTATCGTAATGATTGCACCCAATATTTTACCAGCGTTGGTAATGGGTATCACATCACCATAACCCACTGTCGTCAGTGTCACCACAGCCCACCACATCGCTTTGGGTATAGATTCAAACTCTTCTGGCTGTGCATGGTTCTCCACCAGATAAATACCACTAGAAGCGGTCACAATCATGATAATTAGAATGAAGATAACGGCTTGAAATGAGCCTTTTTCTTTACTGATTACCACCAATAAAATACGCATCGACGCAAAATAGCGCGTCAATTTAAGAATACGGAAAAGCCGCAAAATACGTAAGAAGCGTAAATCAATCGTGACAAAGAAGTTCAAGAATGCAGGCACAATGGCGACCAAATCAATCAATGCAGAAGGGCTTTTTAACCACTGCCAACGCTGACGCCAAGTCGTATTATCCGGCTTCGCTTCGGCAACGCTCCATAAGCGTAGCAAGTATTCGATAGAGAACACCACAATAGAGAAGTTTTCAAACCACGTAAAATAATTTTGGTAAGGGTAATACCACCGATCGACAGACTCCGCAATCACAGCTGCTACGTTAGTCATGATTAGAAATATCAGAAAATAATCGACATAGCGGCTAAAGAGCGTGTCATGCTCATCATTTTGCAAAATATTATAAACGAAAATACGCAAACGCCGTATATGTTGGAATTGCATGCGGTCCCTATACGGTGTAACACCGATCTTGTGATAATGAAGTAAAAATATTAAAGCCTGACTATCGCGCTCAACAACAGTACAAAGAGCACTCTATGTCAGTAACCAATCTTTTACTTATCCTGATTTTCAAGCATTTATTACCGTATGTTGGACAGAAGCTCTTAGAAAGAAGGTTTTATTAACAGCCTTCTGAGCCAGTAATGGTGAAAACAGCCTACTTATTAATACGAGAGGTTTCACTATGAATCACGATTATGCAAATTTTATATAATAAATGTAGACTGCAGCAAGTAGCAAAAGCCCTGTTATAAGAAAGGTGTACTGTAAAAATCGCTCGTCGGCGCGTAATTGTCGACTGAGATTTTGAGCAGGTAGTAGAAACAAACCACATTCTGGGCAATAAGTATCCACTTGATTTAACAGGATCATTGAACGTGCTTTCTGACAACGCAATGGCGAATTACTACAGTAACCCAGCATAATATCCCTTTACCTTGTTATTTATTATTCGTTATTCATTTGGCGCGGTTTATGTCCTGAACATAAACCTGACTACTAACTTACAACAATGAGAACTGTTTAACAAATATGTTTTTACGGACATTAAGTTTCTGTTCTAAATTGTCATTCCCTTAAAAATAGTAAGGTTTTTCAATTAAAACCTTACTAACAAAATGGTTTTAGTGTTAAAATAGCGTAACAATGTTACAGAGCAATCAACAAAGCCAACATTGTATATCAGTATTTAATGTCATCCCTCATTAAGTGCTTATCGATAATCTATTTTTGCACCAAGGAACCAAACGATGAAACTACAATCCCTAGTTTTAGTGGCTGCCGCATTTACCATGACGACTGCTTTTGCCGTACCTGCGGGTACATGGTCTGTGGCTGCTGGCGCTCATATGGTCAACCCTAAAAGTGATAACGGCACACTTGCAGATGGTACACTTTCCGTAGAAGTTGATGATGATATTCGTCCGACTATCAGCGGTGAGTACTTTTTTGCTGACAACGTCGGTGTCGAACTGCTAGCGGCGATTCCGTTCCATCACGACATCACTCTAACCGATGCCGATGGCAATAAAATTGATGCAAAAACTCAGCATCTCCCACCTACGCTATCTCTACAGTATCACTTCGATGGCTATGACCTGCCAATGAACGTCAAGCCATTTGTTGGTGTGGGGATCAATTATACAACTTTCTTTAAAGAAAGAATCTATCTTGGAAATGGTAACGACTTAGAGCTTGATGATAGCGTCGGCGTAGCCGGTCATGTCGGTCTTGACATACCTTTTGCCCCGACTGAAGCCTTCCGTATCGATGCACGCTATATGGATATCAAGACAGATGCTAGCCTAAATGGTAATGACATTGGCGAAGTCGATATCAGCCCTTGGGTATACGGCGTAGCATTCGTTAAACAGTTCTAAGATAGCAAAAATAGTATGTATACAAAAAGCCAGCGATTATGCTGGCTTTTTTGTGCCTATTTATTACGATCATTACTGTCTACCCTAACTACTGAGCATTTATTTATAAAAGCAGATAACGACCTATAAAAACAAATCATGACACATAAAAAAAGACCACCCATAGGCAGTCTCTTTCTTAATTGCTGATCAATTCTAGATCAGGATACGGCGCGGATCAGCCAGTAACGTGGCGATATAGCGGGTAAACACTGCGGCATCTGCCCCATTGATCACACGGTGATCATAAGACAGTGACAACGGCAACATCAAACGCGGCTCAAAGCTTTGGGTTTTAGCATCCCAACGTGGCTGCATGCTTGCCTCAGACACACCCAAGATACCCACTTGTGGCCAGTTGACCAATGGAGTAAAGGCAGTGCCTCCTAAATTACCTTGGCTTGATATGGTAAAGCTTGCACCTTGCAAATCTTTGGTCGTGAGTTTTTTATCACGTGCTTTGACTGCTAGCTCGCCAATCTCAATGGCGATTTGCTTCAGACCTTTATCTTGTACATTTTTGATGACAGGGACGATAAGTCCATCATCAGTCGCCACGGCAATACCCATATTAACGCTCTTACGCAAGATAACTTGAGTATTATCATCGCTTAAGTGACTGTTAAAACGTGGGTGCTGGGTCAAGGCGTAGGCCGTTGCTTTAACCACAAAGGCCAAAATAGTGAAACCAATACCTTCAGACTTCATGCCACCTTTTAGCTCACCGCGCAGTTTTTCCGTCTCGGTAATATCCGACAGATCAAACTGTGTGACTTGTGGCAGTAAGGTATTATAGTTAAGCTGCGGTATAGAGACTTTCTGCAGACGGCTAAGGTCTTGTGTGTCTGTCTCGCCCCAAATCTCAGTATTGCTCATATCTGGCAGTTTTGGCAGTCCTGAACTGATAGTACCACTACTTGCAGGTGCTGCTTTCTGTGTGGTCAAACTTTCTTTGACGTGAGCAAACAAGTCTTCTTTTAAGATACGTTCATTGACTGCAGAACCCGTCACTTGGCTAATATCAACACCCAGCTGCCGTGCCAGCTTACGCACTGCGGGACCAGCATAAACATCAACTAACTTCTCATTTACCTGAGTTTCGGTCAACTTGCTATCTGTTTTGCTAGCAGCTGTATCAGTCTTGGCAGCTTGCTTCGGCTCACCAGTGGTTTTTGGCTGAGCAGCGCTATCGTCTTTATCAGCACTGTCTTTGCTAACGTTATCTTTACTTACATTGTCGTCTGACTTAGCTAATGCTGAGTCTTGTGAATCAGAAGTGTCTGCATCACTGACAATAATGATGAAATCCTGACCATTGGCAACCATATCACCGGCTTCGACCAGTATTTTCTCAACCTTACCAGCGACTGGTGCAGGCACTTCAACCGACGCCTTATCAGATTCAATCAATAGGATTGATTGCTCAGCACTGACGATATCACCAACACTGACCATAATCTCAGAGACTTGCGCCTCATCGACACCTAGATCAGGTAATGCATGAGTGGTGGCTTTGCCAGCGTTAGACGCAGGCTTTGCACTAGACTCCGTTGCCGCAGGTTTGGCTTCAGCGGCAGATTCTGTCTCTGGTGCAACATTAGTATCTTTTTCGTCATCAGCTTTTTGATCGGCATCAGATGCGCTATCGCTACTCTCTTCTGCGCTGTCCGCTTCACTTTCAAGCTCAATCAGTACCATACCTTCACTGACTTGATCACCAATCGCAACGCTGATTTTGGTCACTTTACCAGCAGCAGAGCTAGGCACTTCGACCGAGGCTTTGTCAGATTCTAATAAAATGATGTTGTCGTCTTTTGCAATGACGTCGCCAACTTCTACCATAATTTCGCTAACTTCGGCGCTATCGACACCCAAATCGGGGGCTTTAATGTCCATGATTTATTTCCTTGTCTTATGGTTATTATTCTTTGACATCACCGTCATTAAGTAAAGTCGCGTCGGTCTTATCTTCAGCGCGGCCTTCATTACTGATTTCGTCATCGTCTTCAGCAACGAACTCAGGCACAGGGTTTGGATTGACGTTACCTGGTGCTGGCGCATCTGGAGAATGATCCGAATAAGACTGCTGTTGCCATGCAGGTGGCTGATCGACATCGATACCTAAGCTTGAAATCGCATCTTTTACCAGACGCATCTCAACTTCACCTTCATCTGCCAGACGCTTAAGCGTGGCAACGACGATGTGAGCAGCATCAACATTGAAGAAACTGCGTAGGTTTTCACGAGTATCAGAACGGCCATAGCCGTCAGTGCCTAGCGTCGTATAAGGACGATTGTCTGGTAACCAAGCACGAATCTGCTCTGAATAGTTACGCATATAGTCAGTTGCAGCAACTACGATACCTTCGTGCGGTGCCAATTGCTCAGTGACCCAAGGCACTTTTTCTTCATCCATTGGATGCAAGCGATTGTAATCATCACACTCCATGCCATCACGCGTCAACTCGTTAAAGCTGGTTACACTCCAGACATTAGAGGTAATATTAAACTCATCTTTTAGAATCTGTGCCGCTTTTTGTACTTCACGTAAAATCACGCCTGAACCCAATAGTTGTACTTGTGCTGAGCCATTGTCTTCAAGCAAATACATACCGCGCTTGATACCTTCCTCACTACCTTCTGGCATGGCAGGTTGCTCGTAGTTTTCATTCATTAGCGTTAGGTAGTAATAAACACGCTCGCCGTCACCATACATACGGCGCAGGCCATCATGCATCACAACTGCTAGCTCATAACCAAAGCAAGGATCATAGCTGACGCAGTTTGGTACTACGTTGAACAATATCTGCGAATGTCCATCTTGATGCTGCAAACCTTCGCCATTAAGCGTGGTACGACCAGCTGTTGCGCCTAACAAGAAACCTTGCGCTTGACAATCACCTGCCGCCCAAGCCAAATCGCCCACACGTTGGAAACCAAACATTGAGTAGTAGATATACATTGGAATCATCGGTAATGCGTTCACAGAGTAACTGGTCGCGAGCGCAATCCACGTACTCATTGCACCTGCTTCGTTGATACCCTCTTCTAACATGTGACCATCAATAGCTTCTTTATAACCCATTAATGCTTCGCTATCTTCTGGCGTATATTTTTGACCAACTGCAGAGTAAATACCCAGTTGACGGAACATACCTTCTAAACCAAAAGTACGCGCTTCATCTGGTACGATTGGTACCACACGATCTTGGATGTCTTTGTTTTTTAGCATAGCTGATAACAGGCGTACGAATACCATCGTCGTCGACTGCTCTTTGCCATTGCTGCCTTTTAATACACGGTCAAATATAGACAATTCAGGAATATTCAATGGAATATGTCCACTGCGGCGGTTTGGTAAATGACCACCCAATGCCTCACGACGACCTTTGAGATATTTCATCTCTGCCGACCCTTCTTCAGGACGGTAAAACGGTAGAGTCTCTAGCTGCTCATCGGTAAATGGCAAGTCAAAACGATCACGGAAATAGACCAGTGCGTCTTGATCAAGCTTTTTCACCTGATGCGATTTATTGACCGCTTGTGTTTGAGCAGATAAGCCGTAACCTTTGACGGTTTTGACCAAAATAACCGTTGGCTGACCTTTGGTTTTCATGGCTTCACTAAAGGCTGCATACACCTTCACTGGATCATGACCACCACGGTTCAAGCGTGCGATATCATCATCCGTCAAGGCATCTGCCATCTCTTCTAGCTCTGGGTATTTACCAAAGAATTCTTTACGAGTAAACTCAGCTGTACGGGCCTCGTATAACTGGTATTCACCATCGACCACTTCTTCCATACGATGCTTTAGCACACCCGTTTTGTCATTGGCCAGTAGACTGTCCCAGTTACCACCCCAAATAACTTTAATCACGCGCCAACCTGCGCCGCGGAATACAGACTCTAGCTCTTGAATGATTTTACCGTTACCACGGACTGGACCGTCAAGGCGCTGTAAGTTACAGTTGACTACCCATATCAGGTTATCCAGCTTCTCACGACCCGCGAGAGAAATCGCACCCAAACTCTCTGGCTCATCCGTTTCGCCGTCACCCAAGAACGTCCAAATCTTACGACCTTCTTTTTCTAGCAAGCCACGGTTTTCCATATAACGATGCACGTGAGCATGATAGATCGACATGATAGGACCTAAGCCCATCGAAACGGTTGGGAACTGCCAGTAGTCCGGCATTAGATAAGGATGCGGATAGCTTGATAAGCCTTTACCACCGACTTCACGGCGGAAATTATCGAGCTGATCCTCTGTCAAACGACCTTCTAGAAATGAGCGAGCATAGATACCTGGAGCAGAGTGACCTTGGTAGTAGATCATATCACCACCAAAGTGATCACTTGCCGCACGGAAAAAGTGATTAAAGCCAGTTTCATATAGTGTGGCACTAGACGCGAATGTCGCTAAGTGACCACCTAAGTCATCATCGTTCTTATTGGCTCGCATGACCATTGCTAAAGCGTTATAGCGAATCAAGGCACGAATTTTACGCTCCATACCCAAATCACCTGGGTACATTGGCTCATCTTCGACCGCAATACTATTAACATAGGCAGTATCTAGTCTATTAAATGGCAATCCCTCTTGTACCGCCATGTTGTATAAGGCTTTTAGCAAAAATTGCGCGCGATCCTTGTCCGCATGTTTGATGACAGACTCAAAGGCGTCCAGCCATTCTTGGGTTTCGGTGCTATCAGCATCCTTATAATAACTCATCTTTACTCATCCTTTTTTATCAGTCAGCCCTGTACTATGACAGGGTGTTGTTAAATCAACGTGTTATTTAATATAGTAATGTGCTAACGCTTTGCTGAATGACTTCCTTGTTACAGGTAGCAGGCGACAGGCCGCCGCTCCATCATGTGTTGCAGTCATATAAAGCTCAGGTGACAATATAACGCAACGACCCTTTAGCATCTTGAAGAAAAAGAAGCATAACAAAATCAAAACTCGTGCTATATATCTAATTATTAAACGATAATCACTCTATATTATAGGCGTTTATTGATGGGTTGTTTATGGCTGTAAAGAAATGGCGAAATGACAAGTATTTTTTAAATAAATAACGATTAGTTATTAAGTAAATATTTGATGGCTTTTTAAGAGAATATGCAGAATGTAACAATTTGAATGACAAGGAAAAATTCAAATAATTTGAGATAATCGCGATGTGTAAATATAAGATGTACAAAAAATAAGAAGTACAAAATATGAATAACTGTCCTACAAGTCAGAAATTTGGCATCTGGTCACAAAAAACCTGCCACCTATCCACTCTTTAAGACATTTTTTACAATTATTCTATAAAATAGTAAGTTACATGATTTATACATTCATCTGTTGAACTGGTAACAGATATGTTCGGTACGAATTCTAATCGTCAGTGTGAGTTTATAGGAATATTACTATGTACATCGATAAATACTTTGCAGGATCTAAGAGTATAGATTTGTTCCAGAAATATAAATTCATACTACTGACCTTAGTAGGGTTTATATCATCATTTTTAATCAGCTACTCATCCTATGCGATTGCACCAAACCCTGGCGCTGTGTGTTCTGCTGACTTCTCTCAAGGTAGCTTAACCAATGCTGATTATTCTAGCTTGGCTTCTGCAGTCAACACCAATAATTATGTGACGGTTGCAGGTAACGCAGCAGGTAGCATTCCTTTACAAATCAAGATAAGCACTACTGAATCCAGCTCTAATACCACATTAAGTAATTTTGGTGTCATTGAATCTGGAGGAGTTAGAGCGATTAATGTAAGAAGAACGTTCCCTAATACAACTGCTTTTACAGACATAAATCTTGATTTTCGCAATAGTATAACGGCGCAACCTATATTTTTAACTAATGTTGCACTTAGTGCATTTGACATTGATTATGCTAATAGTAATGGTAATACCTTTGACGATCTTATTCGAATTACAGGGGTTACTCAAACAGGCACTACGATTACTGGAACCTTGCAACCTATAGTTGGATCGAATATTATTTCTAACTTGAATCCACCAGGTTTGATAACTAGAACTATTGCTGATCCCAACTGTCCAGCTAAGGATTTAGGTACACAATGTCAAGGCTCTGTGCAATTCTCTGAACCTGTTACATCAGTGAGTATTCGCTATACAAATACGGGTTTTCTTCCAACTGCTACTAATCAAGAAATTGATTTCCGTGTAGACAATTACTGCTACGTTCCGCAGTATATCTTCTCTGGTACAGTATTTGATGATAACGGTGGTATTACGGCTGCGCAGGCCAGTGCGACCAATGCTGACATTACTACAGCTAGCAGTGCTTACGCCAATCGACCTAATTACTTCAACGGTAGGTATGATCCTACTGCACCTGAGACAGGGATTACAGGTAGTACAGTGCAATTAGCAAATTGTTCTAATACATCTACTACTTATCCAACACAATCAGTCATTAGAAATGGTGCTCCCGTGGGTGAATATCAAATTAGCATTCCTAAAACGACACTGGCTAATAATACAAATCTTTGTCTAGTAGAGAGTCGCACCGGCAATACTTATCCTATTCGCACTAGCAATGAGAGTAGAACCGTTGGGTTTGCAGCAACCACTTATAATTATCCGAACAACGATTTTGGTAGAGTCATTGCGGCAAACGCTGCATTGGTACTAAGAAAGGCTCAATACGTCAACAACTGCCCTGCAACGCTCAATTACTCTGATAGTACCCTAAATGTCTCAGGAAATACCGATCCTAGGACCGGTTTTAGTGAAGGCGGTATTAACGGCAATATCATACCTGGACAATGTATCGCTTATAGAATTACTGCTACCAATCGTGCAAATATTGACATTAACAACTTTGTGATGAAGGATGTTCTCCAAAAACAAGGTGTTGATGGCGCGACAGTTACATCCGTATTAGCTAACCCCGCACTTTCAACAACTGATTATACTACTAGCGAGAATCCAGCGATTGGAGGAAATGGTGAGGTGAAAACTAAATCTCTTACATTAACAGCTAGAGCTAAACGAGATTTTTACTTCAATACAAAATATGGCACTATTGCAAACAATCAATAATTTATCTTCTCTTAACACTTTCATCTCTCGTTAGTATCTCATAATAAAAGCCCTGTCTAGCCAGACGGGGCTTTTACCGTTTGTATACTTCAAAATGCCAGTTGTCGTTTTTGTGATGAATAATTGTATCAATTACGTGACAATAGAAAAAAGGAAGATAGATGCCTTCTAAAAATGAGAATCATATTAGATTGCAAGCTCCTCCATCACAACATACAACGTTTGCTATTCACTGATAGTCATGTTCTAAGAAAGGATTTTATATGAAACGTTTTAATCTCTTACACGGTATTTTATTGGCAACCGCTGCTTCTATTTCTTTATTGAATGTCGCACATGCTGATGATGCTCTAAAAATGGAACTGACTGCTAATCAAGTCATCAAGAATGCTGACGGTAAGACAGTATACTCCCCAGTGCGTACAGCGCCAGCAGGTACTGTCATCCAATACAAAGCAACTTATACCAATACCGTCAATAATGATATTAATGATCTGATGGTGACACTACCTATCCCTGCAAACATGACATTCACAGGTGAGGCAAACCCTGCCAGTGCACAAGCCAGCATCGATGGCAAGAATTACGCTGATATGCCTTTAATGCGTAAAATCGACGGCAAGATGATCAAGGTACCCTACTCTGAATACCGTACGCTACGCTGGAACATCAAGTTACTACCTGCGAAAAAGGCGGCGGCTGTTGCCCTTAATACTGTCGTTAATAAATAATCCTTCAACCTTATCAATTTAACTTTTTGGAGATCTACCGCATGAAACCAAATTCTTTTAAATATTCAGTACTAGCTGTTGGTGTTGTGGCGGCAATGGGTATCACTACTGCTAACGCTGCGACCCCTGCTAACGCTGCTACTTCAGGTGCTGCACCTATTAATAACCAAGCGACTGCCAGCTATAGCGTTGCTGGTATCGCTCAGCCAAACGTGGCGTCCAATACTGTAACTGTCAACGTTAGTGAAACGGCTAACTTTGCACTCATATCGACTGTTGATGATGGTAGCATTGGTAACGATACTGCTACCAATCAGACTGCTACGCCAGGTGGTACGACTAACTTTACTCATGCTTTAACCAACACGGGTAACGTGACGGATACTTATACCGTTAATACCACAGGTAATGACTCACCACTAGTAACGGCTTCTCCAGACTATGCTTTAGGTACTGCGCCTGTTACGTTTACTATTGTACAAGCAGATGGTACTGCTTTAACTCCTGCTCAAGTCACCGCTTTAAATGGTCAAGCACAGACAGGTAACATAACTAATGGTGGTACTATTAGACTACAGCCAGGTACTAGAGCTAATTTAAGCTATGCATCAGCTACGCCAGCCGCTCGTAATGGTAATGACAAAGGTGTGGGCACATTAACTGCGACGAGTACTTTCTTCACAAATAATGCTCCAGCTAGTGCGACATTGGTGAACGAAAACCAAACTATCGTTAGATTGCCTACCTTTAGAATCGCAAAAGCTGCGACTAGTACTGTCGATCTGACAGTGGCTAACCCGCAGATCAACTATAGTATCGTAGTGACTAACGCGACTACTGACTATAGTGCTGCTGCGACTGATATTGTTATCAGAGATGTTCTTCCTGCAGGTTTAAGTTTGCCTAACGGCGCAGCATCAGACGTGACCGTAACTGGTGGTCCTGGTACCGCTACGATTTCTACTATCAATGGTCGACGAGCTATTGATGTTGCCGTAGCAGACTTAGCCGTTGGCGCAAGTCGCACGATTACTTTCACGGTTAATGTTGATAAAACTCAGTATGCAGCTGCTAATAGTTCAGTAACTAACAACGTAGAAGTCTACGATAAGTTCGTCGGTCCAGTCGGTACGTTACCTGCTACTCCTGTAGTTGGTACTAACTATGACATTCTAGATAGTACAAATAACGCTATAGATGTTACTAGAGTTCCTCCTGCTGCTGATCAAGCAAATGGCGCTGGTGTAGATAGCGCTGGTGTGACTAACTTCACTAGACGAGCAGTTGTATTAGCTGCTCCATCGACTAGAGAGATTGCCCCTGCCTCAGGTACTGCTGGTCAAGCCACACAGACAACTACCATTACCAACAACGGTCAAGATACTGAAGGTACCAATACTAACCCATTGACTTTCACTATTGCTGATGGTGGCTTAAACGCAGCTGTCAGACCTGTTGTTGGTCCTATCAGTGTGACTTATACGCCGCCTGGTGGTGGAACACCTGTTACCACAACCATTCAACCTACTGTTGCTAATGGTAATACTTACACTCTCAACACAACTACATTACCCGGTGGTATTGCACCTGGTGGCGTACTAGCGATTAACTATAATGTGTCTTCAGGCAATGTCACTACTCCTGCAACTACTGATGATGCTGCTGCTGTCGGTAGCACTGAAACGACTATCGTAACTTTGACCCCTGCTGGTACTAATGCACCTGCTGCTACTTCAGTGACTGACACGACTAATGTCAGAGGCTTAACGTTAGTGAAGGCTCAAGCCTTAGATACGACTTGTTCAGGTACGGTTGCTGCAGGGGCGTTTGTTCAAACTGCTATTAATGCAACCCCTGATCAGTGTGTCATCTATCGTATCCAGGCAACTAACACGTCTTCAGCGGCATTAGGTTTCAACCTTAACGCTCTAACCATCTCGGATTTGTTATCTAACTTCTCAGCTGGTGCAGATTTAGTAGCTGGTTCACCTGCTACTTCTGCTACTGCCTCATCTACTGCAGGTACAGCTAGTACTAGTAGTACTGCGGTTCTTGGTAGCAACTATACCCTAGTTCCTCAGGGCGTTGGCACCTTGACCTTTAGAATTAAGATTAAAAACGCTCGTTAATTTTTATAATCTATAAGCCTTATAAGAGGTTTATAGATCAACGCTCTAGCTTGACCTAATCGATTTTAATGAGCCAAGCTAGAGAGTTACCACCCCAGCCCCTTTATGTTTTATTGGATAAGCGACTTATGACTCTATCAATTATGACACCGTCTAATCGTACCGCATTGTGTACAGCGAAGATCTCTGCGCTGTCATTGGCAATGTTGCTTATGCAATCGAATATCGCGATGGCAGCTGATGCCTCAAACCTTAACCTGCAAATCATCAATAATATTGCAAATGCTAGCTATAACGTCAATGCCGATAATAGTGTCGGTTTGAGTAGCACCTCTAACCAAGTACAAGTCAAAGCGTCTGCACTTCCTGAATTTGGTATTGATCTAACGAAGCAGGCAGTACAGACAGTCATACCCAATACTTCGGTTAATTGGGTCAATGTCTTAAGCAATACCAGCTACAGCAATCAAACGGTTGAGCTGACATTAAATATATCACCAACCCTTTCTAATTTAAAAGTTTATCAAGATTTAAATAAGAACGGCATCGTAGATAGTACTGACAGAGAAGTTATCTTTGACAACTTGAGCACTCAGATCATGCTTGGGCACAATGAAAGCATTCAGCTTATCGTACAAGCCTTGTCGGATCCTAACGGTAAAACTGATGATACTGCCGAGATTCAGATTGGTGCTATCGTTCTAGAAGATCCCTCAATAACTGCTAACGTTACTGACAAGCTCGTTATCGTCGAGCCTGAAATAAAATTTACGACCCCTAAGTTTGATAAAAATAAAACCACCTCTCAAATTGATGAAAACGTCTATATCAATGCCAGCTATGCCCAATGCAACGTTCAATCTGATAAGCCAGATCAAGTATGGATTACCATCAAGTCCTCAAAAACAGGCGATACTTACTCGCTTAGAGGAATAGAGACAGGTAATAACACGGGTAAATATCAGCTGTCCGCACCAACGCAAAAAAATGCTAACGCTATCAATGACAAGATCATCCAGACTTTGGCAAACGATACTCTGACAGCTAATTTAGAAGCTTGTATCAATCCTTTTGTCGATACTGGGTCTGAGCCATTACCGGACGATGGTTCTAACACGAATATCGACAACGTTCTCGTATATATTGATTACTTAGACTTAGATACACAAATCAATATCATTGATGACAATCCAACCTTAGCCGTCACCAAAGAGAGCGAAACAAAGAGCGCTGAGCTTGGTGATTACGTTAGCTATACTATTAATGTTGAAAATAATAGTGATTTCACCGCTTATGACGTACAGCTAAAAGACGCATTGCCCCGTGGTTTTGACTATGTAGCAGGTAGTGCTCGCGTTACTCCTACGACGACTATCAATGTCAATCAACCACAGACCACTGAGTTCAAAGCAGAAGGCAAATACCAAGTCCTGAACCTAGGTAACTTAGAGGCTCGCGAAACTAGAGAGATCACTTATCGCGTGCTAGTAGGTGCTTCAGCATTAGGTGGTGACGGTATCAACCGCGCTACCGCACAAGCTCGTAACAGCGAAACGGCTCAAGCCACCACTATAGTTTCTAGAGAAGCACAGTGGCAGATCGAAGTCGAACGCGGTGTCATGAATACAGATGGCATCATCATCGGTAAGGTTTATCACGACATCAACCGTGATGGTATCCAACAAAAAGAAGATGGCGAGCTTGGCGTCGCAGGCGTGCGCATTTATATGGAAAACGGTAACTTTATCGTGACCGATCCTGAAGGTAAGTATAATTTTTATGGCGTTAGTGCCAAGACTCACGTGCTAAAAGTTGATCGCACTACCATACCTAGAGAAACCGAACTGGTTACCCAAAGCAATCGTAATGCGGGTGATGCGGGTAGCCGTTTCGTTGACTTAAAATATGGCGAATTACATCGTGCCGATTTTGCTATCGTTGGTGGTATGGGCGATAGCACGGAACGCTTGAACGCAGAGCTTATTGCTCGTAGCAAATCTGTGAGCGCTAAGAATGATACCCTTGAGCAAGCCGTAAAAACTGAGCTAACTCTAGACCCTGATTACAATCGTGACTACGATGACAATGTAGAAGCGAGTGGCTGTAACGTCAATGGCGACTTAGACCTTGGTAATAACTGTGACTCTGCTATCATCAATGAAATGGTCAATCCAGCAGCCAATCGTATCGATATGGCCGTCACCACGGTAGCGCCACCAGTAGAAAAAGAGCTAGAAGAATACTTGAAAGAAGTGGCTAATAATGATGTCGCCTTTATCAACCTAAGCGAAGGTCAGCAGCTCAGTACTTATAAGCAAATGGTACAGGTCCAAGCGCCTTTAGGCTCTATTTTTACCCTTTATGCCAATGGTAAAGCGGTCTCAGAGCAGCAAATCGGCAAAACGGCTGAGCAAGAAAAGCAAAATGTGACTGCTTTTGATTACTATGCTGTTGACTTACAACGCGGAAACAATACCCTGCGCGGTGTTGCTACTGACGTAAATGGCAAAGTCATCTCTGAGCAAACTATCAAAATATTGACACCTGATAGTTTGCAAGCTATTAATTATCGTACTCAAGAACAGCTAGTGCCTGCTGATGGCGTGAGCGAATACCAGATAGTCATTAGTCTAAAAGATCGTGACAATCGCCCCTATATTGGTACTACTTCTCTTACGCTTGATACTAATATCGGTCGTATCAATTTGAAAGACAGCAGCAAAGACCAAGCCGGTACTCAGGTTATCATTGATGGTGGCGAGTTGTTGGTTTCAGTCATCGCCCCGAGTGTACCAGGTAAGGGTGAGCTGATTATTGATACCGGTAGTAGCAAGCAAGTGATTCCGCTACAGTTCACTGCTAAACTACGCCCTCTCATTGCTGTTGGTATCGTAGAAGGCGCTATTTCACTCAAAGATTTTGATGGCGGCAGTATTACTGATGCTCAAGGTGCATTTGAGCAAGAGCTTAATGATTTTGCTGGTAACGATGACTATACGGCATCTGGTCGTGCTGCGATGTTCCTCAAAGGCAAAGTACGCGGTGACTATCTGCTAACTCTCGCTTATGATAGTGATAAAAAAGGCGAGCGCCTATTCCGTGATATTGATCCGGGCGAATACTATCCCGTCTATGGCGATTCATCAGCCAAAGGTTTTGACGCCCAATCTACCAGCAAGCTTTATGTTCGAGTAGATAAAGGCCGCTCATTTGCCATGTATGGTGATTTGAAAACTCAAATCGATAACGATGAAGGCATCAAACTTGGTCAGTACAACCGTACGTTGACGGGTGTAAAAGCACAGTATGAAGACAACAATACTCGTGTTACTGCCTTTATAGCCGAGACCAGCACCAGTCAGCGCGTTAATGAAACTCGTGGTTTGGGTATCTCAGGTCCTTATCCATTGGCTGAAAACTTTGACGCCGTATTAGAGAATTCAGAAACGATCGAGGTTATTACTCGCGATGCGAATAATCCAGGTTTAATCGTCAACCGTGAAACCCTTACCCGCTTTGCAGATTATGAAATTGATCCTATTAGCCGCAGCCTATTCTTAAAAGCCCCTATCGCTAGCCAAGATATCGATGGCAACCCTATTTATCTACGAGTCACTGTAGAAGTAGACGAAGGCGGTGAAGAATACTTGGTCGGCGGTATCGCTGCCAAGCAACAACTGAATGCTAAAGTGGCTATCGGTGGTAGCTATGTCAACAGTGACGATCCACTTAATAAAGAAGAGCTAGCCAGTGTCAACAGCGTTATCAAATTTAGCGATAAGCTAAAACTGGTTGCCGAATACGCAATGAACAAAGCTGAAAACCCAAACTTTCAGCCAAGCAATCAGATTAATGCCGATCTTTTAGAAGGTAACGATGTCGAAGGCGACGCACTACGTATCGAGCTTGACTTTGATAACAAGAAAAACACCCGTGCCAAAGCTTATTATAACGATACAGACGAAGGCTTTGTCACTGGCGCCTCGCCGCAGACAGCTGGTCGCACTGAATCTGGTGTTGAAGTTACTCATACATTAAACAACAAGCAAACAGCACTTAAATTTGAGGGCGTACGTACTGAAGATCATACGACCGAAGCCAATCGCGAAGGTGTAGAAGCAAGCATTGAACAGCGTCTAAGTCAGAATATCGTTGGCGAGATTGGGGTGCGCTACTACAAGCAAGATGCGACTGCCGCCTCACGCAATACCCAAGCCGCCACTGACGTGCTAGATGTCACCGATGATACAATATTCAACGATGACATCATCAATCAATCAGCACTCAATGGCGTCAGTAACGCTGACAAAGATATCGAAGGGACGACTGCCCGCGCCCGTCTGACAGCACGTTTGCCGAAGCTGAACAACTCGTTAGTGTTTGCCGAATATGAGCAAGATATTGACAATAGCGAACGTAATGCCACCTCTATCGGCGGCGAGACGCCACTGGGTAGCTTAGGTCGCTTATACGCCCGCCATGACTTAATTAATAGTTTGTCAGGTAGCTACGGTCTAGATGATTCTGATGAGCGTCAGCGTACGGTCGTGGGATTCGATGCCACTTATATGAAAGACGGTAAGGTTTACAGCGAATACCGTATGCGTGATGCAATCAGTGCACGCGAAGCAGAAGCAGCTATCGGTCTAAAAAACAAATGGTATGTCCAAGAAGGTCTGACCTTAAGCACACTATTTGAGCGTGTCGAGTCTTTAGAAGGTGAGGAAGATAGCACGGCAACCGCAGCGGGTGTCGGTGTTGAGTACCTAGCCAAAGAAAACTACAAGGCTTCAGGGCGTTTAGAAAAACGTTGGGGCGACACCAGTGATACCCTTCTCGGCAGCGCGGGCATTGCTTATCGTTACACCGATGACATTACTTTATTAGCAAAAGACATCTATTCACAAGTAGATTACAACGATGGTCATCGCACCATCAACCGTTTCCAGCTTGGCGCTGCATATCGTGATTATGATAGCAATCAGCTCGATATGCTTGCCAAGCTTGAGTATCGTCTAGATGACAACGCGACTGGTGACAACCCTTATCAAAAAGATGCGATTGTTTGGTCATGGAGCGGCAATTACCATCCGACTCGCCCATTAACGCTATCAGGTCGTTATGCGGGTAAGTATACAGAATATGATGCTGACGATATCGTCAGCGATAACACAGCTCATGCTGTCTATGCACGCGGCTTATATGACATTAGCGAGCGCTGGGATATTGGCTTACAAGCAGGTACTTATTGGAATAAACAAGCGGATGATATGTCTTATATGCTGGGTGCCGAAGTGGGCTATAGCCCAATGACCAACCTTTGGTTATCACTCGGCTACAACTTTATGGGTTTTGAAGATGAAGACATCGCTTATGATGATAGCACTCAAGAAGGTGCTTACTTTAGACTGCGCTTTAAGTTCGATGAAGACTTATTCAAACGTGAAGACCCACGCAAAAACAAACGTTTGACCAGTAATTCTACGTTATAATTTAAATGTTACAATGTTACTTTGCTATTATTCATCGGTTAGTGACTCATAAAGTCAGTCTTAATAAGAGTAAATATCCACACTTATTACCTTAATATAAGGTCAGTATTATGTTGTACTCTGCGATTAAAGCAATAACTTACAAACAGCCTATCTATACTGCGCTCTCAGCAGTATTACTACTGGCAACTGCGTCATCAGCAGTGGCAGCAGACAGCCATACTCAAGCTACCACTCTACAAGCCAATGACTATTGTGATAGTGAATTGCAAAGCGAAACGCCTGCTTATAAATATCAAAGCACGCATCAACGTGCTATGCAGTGTATGCTGACACAATTGAAAGAGTATCAGCAAAAAAGTATGAGCGCACGTCAGCAATACTTTGCTTATAAAGCGCAAGCTTGGCTGACCTATGCCATCCATCAAGACAGCATGAATAGTCGCTCAACTGCTGGGCTACAAGCAGCACAGTTTGCAGAAACCATACTACACGCGCTAAAGAATGATACGATACAAGACATCAGCCTGCATCAAGACATTCCTTCCAACTCAGCCTTGATGCGACCCGATCTGTGGGCAACCCTAAGCGCCCTAAAAGATAGTGACGGTATTACTTCAGCACCACGTGAACTGGCGTTCAGTGAGGTTTCTCTCATCTGGGCAGCGACCAATCAATGCGAGCGAGGCTGGCGCGAGTCAGGCAGCCACTTTCGCATGGCAGACCGTTGGCTAGAGCAAGCGCGTGAAGCCTATGTGAATGCCAATGATTCGCAAACCAACGTTGCTTTGCAGAATCTAATCGTCAGCTATTATGAGCAATATGCGCCTTTAGATACAAGTACTGATATTTGCCGTGGGCAAGTATTAACGCCGATCCGTTAGACCTATCATAACCACAATGAGCAAAGACAGTAGACACAAAAAATCCGACATATGATGTCGGATTTTTTTATTTACTTAGGGCGTGTCATCAAAATGGCTAAATTGCAGAGAGACTAGCGATTCTTACGTGGTAGTTTTTCTGGTAGGTAGCAACGCAAGTAAGCAATAAATGCGGTGTTCGCTTCTTGAATATACTCATTGGTAATGCTTTGATGACGGCGATAAGATAAGGTAAAGATAGCATTTACAATACTATAGGCGATCAATAGCGTGTCTTGAATGTCGTGGAAACTCGGCATCTCATAACGCTCTGACAAACGCTTATAAACCAAATCAACGATTTGATGATCGATATCTTCGCCAAAACTATCGCCTTCAAAATCAGGCGTATTGGTGTCATAAACGAGCTTGGCTTTGGTTTTATCGTTATGGAATATCGTCACACACTTATCGATAAGTGCCGTCAAATAACCCTGCCATCTGTCATAATTACCGATATCGACCGTTTCTACTATTTCTAATATTTCGATTGCATTCAAAAAGCGTAATGCTAAAAATATTGCTTCGATATTAGGGAAGAAGTGGTAAGCAGAGGCTCTTGGAATGCCGGCTTCTTCACATACAGCAGCCAAAGTAATGTCATTAATAGCTTGTGTTTCGCTCAACTTTTTGGCACCAGCCAAAAGTTTCTGACGGCGTGCACGGCCTTGCTGACTGGTGAACTTGAATTTATTCGGTACCAGTTTTTTTGCCAGTTCCGAGTCTACCAACACATCTTCAATCTTTTCGTCTTTGTTTTCGCTCATTATAAATCTCTTAATGTTGTGCCCTATCTTTATAAATATGGTCTTCATTGGACAGTATTCATTCTAAATCTAAGAAAGACTGTTCGTTAGTTGGTAATACGGGCTAATATTACCGCTCTATATTCAATGAAGAGGCATCATAAACGCTTGTACACTATCAAGCAAGGGACATGCATGGGTTAAAAAAGAATGTATCAATTAACAACATAATAGGGTTAATCATGAAGTTTTATTTTCGCCCTTATAATACCATGATCGATGACTCTATCGGCATAATCCCACTTCAAATGGTCATTAAAATAGTCAACTCGTTCAACTTGACCAAGCGCAAACTTGCTATCAGGCAAGAATTCTTCTGAAACAAACAACTGATCAATCACTTCTGGCATACCTTGATAGATATGGGTATACGCTACATCTTTCATCCAGCCATAACGCGCTTGGACACGAGCGGCATCAAACAAGGCAACATCACGCATGCTTTTGTCGTAATTCACTTCGCCAGTTTCAGTCATCAATTGCGTGGTCACACTACCCGTGACATCGTTCATATCACCGAGTAAGATTAAGGGCTCGCGAGTATGCTTTAAGCGTTCGATAATAAACATACGGATGGAGGCCGCTTCTGCTGCCCGCATACATAAGCTACGAAGTTTGGCACGAATACGAATATTGGGGTCATCCATATCTTCTAGCAAATTGCCAGCTTCATCACGTAAGAAAAAAGCGCGCTTGCTTTTAAGATGAGCCGTAATAATAGTAATCGGTTGCCCGAATGCATTGACTCGCAATACCAACGGTGGGCGATTAAAGCGTTTATAAGGACCGATATCAGGAATATCAATCACCGCCTTTGGTGCCACCTCTTCTAATAAAGTTGTCTCTAGCTGCTCAAAGCGACTAATAATTCCCACTGCAGGCGTATTTTGCGCCCCTCTACCTTGAGTATAAGGGCTCGCACTATCATTGCTTGCCAGCGGAATAACCACATGTTCAGGCTTAAATCCTAACGATACCGCCAGCGCTTCTAACGCCTCACTGTCCCATACTTCTTGTACGGCAATGATGTCGGCATGGGCTTTTACTAATAAGTCACTGATACCACGCAGTTTATTTTCATACTCTTTATTGCTATATGGCTCAGCATTTTCATAGTAAGTACGATTGGGATTGGCAAAATTTAGTAAATTAGCAGTGGCGATATAAAATTGTTTATCAATACCTTTATTGGCAGAGTAAGTCATAAAAATCCTAGTGCTATTTGAATAGTATGCATTATTATGAATAAACAACGCAACTTGTTCATGATAATAGACCGCCCGTACTAAATCTGTAGTGTTTCGTATTGCTTTATCCTGCTACTTAAAACTCAAAAAATCGATCAACTGATAACGTAGCGAATACTTGCTCAATCAAAGTCATAACACTAAATATTTATATGTATGTTACATCTGTACGTAGTTAGCTGTTTAACAGATTGGCTAATCACATTCTTTTGCGAGCCAATACAAAGGCGATACTACCAATCATAGAAGCCATGACACATAATATCAACAGCTGCACGTATTTGTGCTCTGCGCCAAATACTGGTGCCATCACTGTGATATAGCCACCGTTTTCTAACATATAGACAATACCAGCCATGAGCGCTGATACAAAGCTCACTATAATGGCCCAAGGTTTGACTTCCCAACTTGACCAAATACTAAAAAACACGACAGGTGCTAAAAACAAGGAAACCGTACCACTAATAGCCACCGCATCAAACAGGTCTTTGCTACCAGTTGCAATGAAGACCAAGCCTGCCAGCAAAAATCCTAACATGATTAGTCTGCCATTTCTAACAGTTGGCTTTACCAGTTTCATATCAATGACTATCAATTTTGCGGCACTGGCATACGTAGAATCTAATGTTGATATGGCTGAAATAATTAAGGCGAAACTAAACAACATCATTACCGCTGGTGAGAATAGCGTATTGAGCGTTTGCGTCACTTCAGTGGCACCGCCTGCATTGTTCAGCTGTGCGAATACACCTAGCAAACCAAACAGAAGGATACAAGCCATTGAAATAGGAGCGGCATAGTAAAATGACTTTTTGGTAGTCGCCCTATCTGCTAAAAATCCTCTGTCAGTCATAACAGGATCATGAGCGGGATAACTCCATATTTGGATAAATGCAACCATCAATAATATCCATCCCTTGTTGTCAGCGGTATTGGAGGAGCTGATAATGTCATCGAAAGAAAACAAGGGATGTGCAAACATAGCAACCGACAGAACAGCAATGGCGACGATCGTCAATAGCGCTTGGGCAACATCTGTCTTTAACGCCGTGTGCAGCCCACCAATTGAAGAATAAATTAAGGTAGCAACCGCTATAATCAGTATTAGATAATTCTCATTAAAGCCCACGAACAAGGTGGTGATAAACCCAAATACCAGTAAATTGCTGAACACTTCACTCACTAATCGAAAACCAATCACTGCATTATAAAGATGCTCACCAGTTGCCCCAAACTTGACTTGCATGAATGTCTGTATGTTATTGAAACCATGTTTGAATCGTAAGCTATCGACAATATGCGCGCCAGTGATAAAACTAAAATAATACATCCCATAAGCCAAAGTACCAGCGATACCATAGAAAAATCCCAAAACGGCCGCATTCATGAGCGACCGTGCAAATATCCAGGTAGTGACTTGAGACAAGACCAACGTCCAAAGACTGGGTGGCTGACCTTGTAAAGACTTACCTTGATAAAATTTGGCGATATCAGGAGCAAGCTCACATGTTTCAGAAGAAGAGTCAGTCATAGTAGCTCTATGGGTTGTTAAGACATCATTAAGATTACCACAACTACCAAGGTTTCAACATGCAAAAAAGCCTCTAGAGAATACTCTAGAGGCTTTAATATAACTACAATTGCTAAAGGTAAAAACTCAGCTATAAAAATACGGAAATGCTGAGGTTTTCTATGTACTAATGTTACGACACACGATTCCATGCATCCTGTGATGCTCTACGTGCCTCATTCCACTCCATGCGTGACTCACCTTTCACTTCATGCCATGAACGCTCCAAATCTGCTTCATGATCTTCAAAGCGAGCGTCCGCAGGATAGCGAGCGCGGTTAGCATAACCTACCGCATAAGCTGGATGTAGGTCACGATCAAAGTCATGCTCTTCTGTATAATAGTCGGCGTTTGCATGTTCTGCACGCCAGTAAGCTTCTTCATGGGTTGGATCAATTGCTTCAGCTGCTGCATGACCTGCACCGCCACCAACGATAGCGCCAATAGCACCGCCGATTAACGTACCGAGTGGTCCTGCCATCGTACCGATTGCCGCACCTGCAGCTGCCCCACCTACACCACCAATACCAGTGCCTACTGGATGTGAGCCTGGCTCACCTGTGATAATGTCAGCATTCAAGTCTTGCTTGGCTTCTTTTGACATATGTTTTACTTCACTGCGATCAATTTCGTCATGGTTACTCATAATATTATCCTTAAATTATTTGTTATATTTTAGAGTTATTAAGTGCTAAAAATTAGCGATGTTGCTTGAGTCATTTTTTATTTGATTCATCTAAAGTATAGAAATTTATGTACAAGAACAGATAGATAGATTATGTAAACTGTGTCCATATTACGATTGTGTTGCGTTACAGCCTGTATCTTTCTCAAGGTTTTGTACGATGGATTTATGCTTTGAGTAATCACAAACACATGATGCCGCTAGTTTCAGCAAAAAACCCTGTCTACATCTGCATTAACGACCTTGCGATGGCTCGTTGCCATTTATAGAGGTGCTGCTCGCGTTCATCAGCAGACATACTCGGCTCAAATACTCGATCGACTTGCCATGAGGATTGCATCGTTGCTTCATCGTACAATCCCGTCTTTAGACCAGCAAGGAGCGCTGCACCTTTGGCAGTAATTTCCGTGTCTCTGGGACGCAGTACGGGGACGTCTAATAAGTCTGCCTGAAACTGCATGAGCAAATCATTATTGGCAGCACCGCCATCGACTCTCAGTTCGGTTAAGGGATGCGGGCTGTCTTTTTGCATAGCGATTAACACGTCATACGTTTGGTAAGCAACTGCCTCCAACGCGGCACGGGCAATATGCGCTTTGGTCGTGCCGCGGCTCATACCTGTAATACTGGCACTGATGTCCGAGCGCCAATAAGGTGCGCCAAGCCCTGTGAATGCAGGGAGCAGCACCACATCTTCACTACTATTGACCTGCCGCGCTAAGTTTTCGACCTCACCACTTTGCTGAATCATCCCCAGATTATCACGTAGCCACTGGACGATTGCCCCTGCCATAAACACACTGCCTTCTAGCGCGTAGGTGACTTCTTTTTTGGGCGGCTGTAGCATACGCTTGCCAGACTGCACAATTTGATCAAAGGATAAATTGTCAGGGCGCAGCGTTGTCGTCTTTCGTTGCCACGCTATCGTCGTCAATAGCTTATGCTCGCTCAACTTTGGCTGTTGACCGATATTCATCAGCATAAAACAGCCCGTCCCATAGGTGTTTTTGGCCATGCCAGCATCGAGGCAGCCTTGGCCAAAAAGTGCTGCTTGCTGATCGCCTAATACTGCCTGAATAGGGATTTGCTTGGCAAATAAGCCTTTTTTTGTTTTGCCAAAATCACCATCGGATGGCAGGACTTTGGGTAAAATATTCATGGGAATAGCAAAACGTGCACACAACTTCTCCGACCATGCCAGTTTATGAATATCATACAACAGCGTCCGTGAAGCATTGGTCACATCAATAACATGTTCACCACCTGTCAATTTATAGATAAGCCAACTATCAATGGTGCCGACTGCCACCTCGCCTTTGTGTGCTCGTACGCTAAGCTTGGGGTCATTTTCGAGCAGCCAAGCGATTTTACTGGCACTAAAATACGGATCTAAGCGTAAACCGGTGATTCGCTGCACTTCGTGTGCCATGTCATCGTCTTCATCCGTGCTACCGCTATGAGCCCCACCACCCGCGCTTTCAGCGGCAAGCGTTTTGCAGTAGCTTGCAGTACGGCGGTCCTGCCAAATAATCGCAGGTGCCAAGGGTTTGCCCGTTTGCTTGTCCCACATGACAATAGACTCACGCTGATTGGTGATGGCGATGCTAGTGACATCGGTAGCGAGCAGCCCTGCTTGGTTAATAACGTCATGCGCACAGCTAATCTGAGTTTGCCAAATCTGCTGGGCATCTTGCTCCACAAAGCCCGCTTTGGGTGTCTGTAATGTGGTTGGCTGTTGCACCATTTTGATGGGACGCGCATGATCATCGTATAATATCGCGCGACTCGAAGTGGTGCCTTGATCTAAAGCCAAAATATATCCTGCCATTACTCATATCCTTTACTGGTCTTATTTATTCTATGATTGATAGTTTATATCATTCTCATATTTTTATATTCAGCGGTTTTCATAAATAAATTAACCTACTTAAATTTCTACCAGTTAATAATATCAATAGTCGAAACATAACCTTCATTATTAATAATTAGCAGTAAAACCAAAGTAATGAAATACAAAAAATCATTTAATTATCAATTAGTTAATAGATGAAAAATTCATGATATGATCACGGTTATGTTCTGATAGTTTAATCAATAATAATGCTATTATAAAAGCCAAAACCATTTCTTTACCACATCAAGATTGACTATACAATAGACAACGACAAGATATTGAGGCTTGACCCGTCACGGTTGTGTGTCTAGAGTGTACCCGAATTATGCATGACAAAACTTTAGTTATGTTTTTTGTATTTTGTTTTCCCTTATATTTGCAAAGCGAGAGAAAGTAAGACAAAACATCCTGCTTTTATAGAACTGACTATAATAAGAGCATAACGACGCTAATATGTGGTCGGCTAAAGTGATGAGTATCGCGCGTTGTTTTAAAAAATCTTGCATTCTAATTAATGGCTTATGTGACTTATGAAATTTGCATTATCAACTCTGTCTACTGCTGTGATGACGGTTATGCTCATGGGGCTGTCCGTCGCTACCTCAGCAAACGCTAACATGGATAACGTTGAGTCACAGAATGACGTGCCACCAGTAACGGTAACCCAGATCGTTGACGCTGATGATGAACGACAAACTGGCGCTGCGACGGCTGTTCAGACGGATACAACGTTGTCAGTGGGCGATAATACTGTCATCAATGACCCTGCATCCACCACCATGCATAGCCAAGGCGTTGAGCAACAGAGCCGCCTAGCCACGCTTATCGATCCTATCACGCACAAAGCGGTTGATAATAGCTATCCCTTAGAAGTCTCTAGCTTTTTGAGTCTTGAGCAGGCGCAAAATATCTTATTGCAAGTCTCACCAAAGTTAGCAGCCAATGAAGCCGCCATTGCCGCGAGTCAATATCAGACCGATGCCCTAAAAACCATAGACAATCCGCTGGTGTTTGCCCGCGTATCGGCCAGTGCCTATCATGTGGAAGAAGACATTGATTTATCATCGCTCAAAAACGGCATCGTTAATGAGATCAATAATAGTGTAGATGAGGTTATCCCTCCTATTCCACCAACCACAGATTTGCCAAATTTTGGTGAATTGGTCGGTGAGCGTCTCCCAGAGTCTTATGATTTTAATCGTTCAGGCTCAACGACGGGCGCAGGTATTGGCGTTGTTTGGCCTATTTACACTGCTGGGCGGACAACAGCGTTAACAGGCGCGTCCGATGCCCGCACCCAAGAAGCGGTCGCGGACAGTCTATTAGACAAAAACGAGCTTTATAACACCTTGATTGAGCGCTATTTTAAGGCGCAGCTGGCCATCATCGCTGCCTACTTGCGTGAAGACGCTTATGATACCTTGCAGCAGACCGATCATATGGCAGAGCGCCTGTTTGAGGAAGGCTTTATTTCACGCGTCGACAGACTAGAAGCACAGTCTGCTTTAGCAGATGCCAAAAGCGAATCGGTCAATGCCAATAACGATGCACGCCTTGCGATGATTGCTTTGCAGCGGCTATTACGTACCGACTATCGTATCAAACCGACCACGCCTTTGTTTGTCTCCAGTCGCCCGCTACCTGATGTGAGTTATTTCCAAGACTTGGCACTTGCCAATCATCCAGGGTTACAGAAAGTCGCCGCCAAACGCGCACAGGCTCAGCAACTTCATGCGTTATCAGATACCGGTTACAAGCCTACGGTTATGCTGTACGGCTACGGACAAGTCGAAAAAGACCCCAGTTGGGTCGCTGGTATCTCTGCCACTTGGAAGCTATGGGGTGGACTCGATAAAACAGCATCACTGGCATCAAGTAACGCGCAAATACGCCAAGCGGATCTCTCTGAGATTGAAGTCAGTGACAATCTATTGTTATTGGTCGAAAAAAATTGGCACGATATAAATAATGCCCAGTCACGTTATCAAGCATTACAGAGCAATGTTGACTTGGCAGCAGAAGTATTGCGCTTGCGTCAGTTGGGTCTCCAAGAAGGCGTAAATACGACGGTCGACGTGGTTCAAGCCCAAACGCAGTCTCTCAAAGCACGAACTGAACAAGCACAGGCAGCCAACAGCTATGTGCAAGCGCTTGCCGCCCTCATGCAAAGTTGTGGGACGCCACTGGCTTTTAACACCTATCTTAATGCGGCAGATATTCAGCTACCTATCTTGTATAGTGAATGATGATTCCGTGTGAAGAGTAATAGAGCGTGTTGATAAGCGCTTATATTGATGATAATTAAATGGCTAATGGCTAATGGCTATATTATTACTGACCTTACGATACTACTAACCCTAGCTCTACTGTGAATAAGCGTTTTATGAAAAAATTAACTTCTAAAGTAACCAATTGGCTGCCGCATCTACTTCAGACATGGCGTATAGCAAATAGCCCTAATGTTTGGGCACATTGCGCGAACGTAGGCTTTTTTGGTTTTTTGTCTATTTTTCCAGCAATGGCCGTGTTTGTACTGATTTATGGTCTCGCTTTTTCACCTGTTGAAATGCAAGAGCAGATTTCACTTTTACGTTCGTTTATCCCTGAATCTGTATATGAGGTTCTTAATTCACGCTTAAGCGAGCTGGCTTCTAACACTGCATCAAAACTGACTTTTGGTTTGATTGTATCGACGCTACTAGCTCTTTATGCAGGCTCCAAAGGCATAAAATCCTTAATTATCCTGGTTAATCTTGCCTTTCATATCACCCAAGAGCGCAGCTTTATACAAGGCACCATTCGAGCACTTAGTTTAACTTTTGCTGCCGTTGTGGTCTTGATTATAGCCATCTCCTCTATCGCTATTATTCCTTTGGCGGCGGCTTATTTTCCTTTTCCGCAAATCGCTAAGACCATTGCGCTTTGGAGTAGATGGCCGATATTGGCTGGCATTATATTCTTAAGCTTCTTAAGCCTATATCGTTTTGCGCCAAACCGTGACGCCGTAGCGCTAAAAAAATTGGTGCCAGGCGCTGCCTTAGCTACTGTTCTCTGGATTTTATTGTCCGTGTTATTTTCGATTTATGTGCAAAACTTTAATAACTATAGCGCTGAGTTTGGTGCGCTTTCAGCAGCGGTAGTCATTATGCTGTGGCTTTATTATTCAGCATTTATTGTCGCTTTTGGTGCTACTTTTAATTTTGAAACTTTAGAAAACTCTAAACCTTATGCTATTCGAGTGTACTAGGTCAAAACGACTTTACCCTATCCTTTTCACTCTCAACTTTATTGCTTTAGGAATCTCACTGTCATGACTGAATTTCCAAACGAATCAGACGACTCACGCAAATCAACTGATTCGACTGATGAGTCCACGCTGTCTCATAATGATCAGCCGTCAGTCGATTCTGTAGAAGACATACCTGACGTGGAACCAGAACAGGCAACACCTACGTATCGTGATGATCCTAAATCTGACAAGTCTGCCATGATAAAAAAGGCGCTGCTTGTCTTATTCGTGCTGATTGCATTGGGCGTTATCGCTTATGGCTTGTATACAAGCAATCAAAGCAGCGAACCTGACGTCATTACCCTACAAGGGCAAATGCAAATGCAGCAAACCTCCATCGCCGCAAAAGTACCGGGGCGTATCGCTCAGATTATGGTCACTGAAGGGGATGAGGTGACGGCTGGTCAGCAATTGATTGAGATGGATTCGCCTGAGATTAATGCAAAGATTAATCAAGCGCAGGCTGGCAAGCAAATGGCACAGAGTCAGCTTGATAAAGCCGAAAATGGTGCCCGTCCGCAAGAGATTGCCCAAGCAAAAGCAGCGTGGCAAGCCAATAAAGCGGCCTCGGATTTGGCAGAAAACACCTATCAGCGTGTCAATCGACTCTATGAAGAAGGCCTTATGGCGCGGCAAAAGCGCGATGAAGCCTATGCGCAGTATCTTGCGACCCAAGATCAAACCGAAGCGGCACGCTTGCAATATGACTTGGCAATGGAAGGCACGCGTAGTGAAGACAAATCCGCAGCTACCGCACAAGTGGCTCAAGTCGATGCTCAGCTAGATGAGGCATTGGCTGCAAAAGAAGAAGCCAACTTAAAAAGCCCTATCGCTGGTATCGTGGATAACGTGATAGTCAGTGCTGGTGAAGTAATCGGTCAAGGTGTGCCGCTATTAACGTTGGTCAACACCAATGACCAATGGGTGGTACTGAATGTCACCGAGACCTATTTGAACCAGTTTGCCATTGGTCAGCAATTTACTGGTACTATTCCAGCGTTGTCATCAGCAGACAAACCCTATAGCAAGCTATTTACCGTCTACGCAACCTCTACATTGTCTGACTTTGCGACGTGGCGACCCACCAATAATGATGATGGCTTTGATGTACGTACCTTTGAAGTCAAGGCGCGACCAAGTAAACCTGATGCGCGGATTCGCTCGGGAATGAGTGTCATCGTCCGTATCAATCCAACCCTTGCTAATCAGAGCCAAGAATAAGCCATGCGCCTAACTCAGCTTAGCGAAGCTTTTATACGTAGTGCCGCCTATGAGCGGCGTTTTTTGGCCAAAAATTCTTGGGATTTTGCCATGGTGGCTTGGATACCCTTGGCGACAGTACTGCTGATTTGGTGGATTTTTTCGCAAACGCAAATTACCAATTTGCCTATTGGGGTGATTGACCAAGACAATAGCCCTGTTGCCAATACCGCTGTGCGCTATCTAGAGGCCAGTCCTGATATCACTGTCAGACAGCTTTATCGCTCGCCAGCCGCTGCTGAAGCGGCAATCCTGCAACGAGATATTTATGCAGTCGTGATTATCCCTGAAGATTTTTCGCGTAATATTTTATCCAATAAGCCAGCGCCACTGATTTTACAAGTAAATGCTCAGTACGGTACACACTCTGGGATTATCCAAAAAAGCGTCCAGTCCGTCGCTGCCACCTTATCCGCAGGCGTTGAGATACAGCGTTTGGTCAAGCAGGGCATGGCACCCTCGCAAGCGGCGATTGCTTACTCACCAATCAGTATTCAGCGCATCAGTTTGTTTAATGCGGCAACCGACTATCAGCAGTTTTTGGCCTCCACTGTTATTCCTGCACTGTTGCATATTTTGGCAATGGTCATTGGGGCAACGACGATTGGACGTGAGTTGCGGGATAAACGAATCGGTCACTGGTACGCTTTTATTGATACTGGTCGTCCCGATTTGACGGCACTCATAGATAGTGAAGCACTGTCTACGCTCGACAATAAGCAAACACGTAGCGATGACCCTGAAACATCGACAAGTCTCAAAAAAAATAAGCAAGTAAGTATTGCCGTCTTAATATTTGGCTTATTGGGCAAATATTTTTGGCCAATGCTTGCTTATAGTATATGGTCTGCATTGGCACTATGGCTTGCCACACCGCAACAAACGGTCGCTCTCGCCTCAATGGTTGTCACTTACATCGGGCTGATACTATTGATGATGCTGTCATTTTGGCTAGGAGCCATCTTTACTTTGAATTCATTTTCATTGCGTATGGGCTTATCCGCTACCGGTTTTATTTCCGCGCCTTCTTACGCTTTTGCAGGTGTCACTTTTCCTTATATCGCTATTAGTGATAGCGCGCAGCATTGGTCGAACATCCTACCGCTTACCCATTATCTAAAACTACATATCGCGCAATTACAAATGCACGCACCCGTTGCCATATCGTTGCCGATCATTTATGGCCTGACGCTAGCGACCTTGATTGCTATGGGCTTGACTGCCGTACTAAGCAAGCGCGCATTGGCGCGTCCTGAACGTTGGGGAGCACGCTAATGTCGCCATTATCAAAAAACAAGCCACAAAAAAAACCTACTCAATCAACCACTTCGTCATCGTCACAGAGCTTCTTAGGCAGTTTTTTACAGACTCTCAAAGATATCTTTACCGATAAAGGCGTGGTTTTGCTTTTAATTATGGCTCCTATTATTTATGGTTTCTTTTATCCATGGCCGTATTCTACTGAAGTCGTCAATCACGTACCCGTTGGCATTATCGATAAAGACAATAGCAACTTATCTCGTACCATTGTCCGTTATGCGAGTGCCAGCCCGCAGCTGAACACACAGCGATTTGTTAATGAGCAAGATGCCATCGAGGCCATGTGGTCGGATCAAATCGCTGGCTATATGGTCATCCCAAGTGGTCTTGAGCAGCAAGTGTTGTCTGGTAAAGCAGCTAGCGTGAGTGTGCTCGGCAATGGTGGCTATTTTATCTTGAATAAAAACGTACAGCTGGGCTTTTTAAAAGCGGTCAGTACGGTATCGGCTGGTATTGAAGTGAAAAAAAGCGTGGCACAAGGCGCATATTCGCCTACCGCTGCCAAAAGCACTCAAGCCGTGCCCCTGCAAATTATTCCTTTATACAACCAAACTGAAGGTTATGGCGCTTATGTAGTGCCAGCGGTATCCATTATTATCTTACAGCAGACATTACTCATGGCCACCGCAATGCTGATCGGTACTTGGTATGAGCAGCGCCGCCACATGACTACGATACGCGGCTGGCTAGGACGTATTGGTGCACTCAGCATGTTGAGCTTTATCATCGGCTGCTTTTATTATGGCTGGGCGTTTGAGCTCCATCATTATCCACGTGGACAAAATATGGCTGGCAGTTTGTTATTCTTGCTGCTATTTTGTCCGACCGTCGCCACCCTTGGTTGCTTGCTGGGACTGTGGTTCCGGCAACGTGAGCGCAGTATGCAAATTTTAATCTTTAGCTCGTTACCGTTATTTTTTATCAGTGGCTACCCTTGGCCTGCCGACCAACTCCCTGAGATACTACAGTTGGTACGTTGGCTGGTGCCGACTACCCCTGCTATCAACACCTCTGTGCAGCTAAATCAAATGGGGGCCAGTGTCGCTCAAGTCGCTATGGGCTTTTATGCGCTCGCAGGCTTGTGGGCATTTTACTTTGCGTTACTGCTGCTGTTTCGCTGGCGTACCTCACAAAAACAATTGCCTCATAAAGTTTCGATAAAAATATAACAAGTCAGCCGATTGTCAATTTTCCCATCCATAAATAAAATCGTTTTTCTTAGACTTATTTCAGGACGGGATATATTCGTAAAAAAGGCCAAACACTTAAAATGTTTGGCCTTTTTTGGGTTTATTTGTATGATAGGCATTTGCTTTAAACTAAGTTTTGCAAGTGACGCCTTCAAGCCCTAACAAATATTCTTTCTTATCCAGCCCGCCCGTATAACCACCAAGCTTACCATCGCTAGCAATGACGCGATGACAAGGAACGATAATACTAAAAGGATTTTTGCTATTGGCATTGGCCACCGCGCGAAACCCTTTGGGATTATCCACATTTTGCGCCAGTGTTGCATAGCTGATTGTCTCGCCATACCCAATATCTTGTAATGCTTGCCAAACTCGTTGCTGAAAATGGGTTCCTAAGCTTGCATCTATAGGCAAATCGAAATTCTGACGATCCCCTTTAAAATAGGCCTTTAATTGTTCGATAGCATTTATGAGTAATGCTTGGGCAGGCTCACTTTTGCTTAGGCTATCGTTATTAATGAACGTAAAATTCTGATCGGCAAGGCCGTAGTGCTTTTTAAGTTTGGGAATAGATTTTGAGCGGTGCCAAGAGTTACCTGCCAGCAGCCAATTGACTTCAACCAGTTTAGGGCTGCTATGCTCATTGACACTCGCAATCAACGTCAATTGATGTGATCCAAAAACTGCTGTAGTAACTATCATGACTATTCCTTTCAAATGATTATATTCCCAAGAGTCGTTTATTGGCTAAAACGACCTATCGAGCGCTATTCTTTATCATCGGTTTCGAACAAGGCAGCGACAAATTGTTTTGGACTAAAGGCGCGTAAATCATCAATCGACTCGCCAACACCAATATAACGGATAGGCACATCTGTGGTTTCGGCAATATTAAAGACCACACCACCTTTGGCAGTACCGTCTAACTTAGTAATTGTAATACCCGTTAATGGCACGACTTTGTTAAAGAGTTCTACTTGGTTAATGGCATTTTGACCCGTGCCAGCATCGAGGACAATCATACCTTCGTGCGGTGCGCTTGGATCGGCTTTACGCATGACGCGTACGACTTTTTCTAGCTCCGCCATGAGATGCGTTTTGTTTTGCAAGCGCCCAGCGGTATCTGCTATCAGCACATCAATGTTTTTTGCTTTGGCAGACTGCATGGCATCAAAAATGACAGAAGCACTATCAGAACCATGACCTTGCGCCACGACTGGAATGTTATTGCGCTCACCCCAGATTTGCAGCTGTTCAGTCGCCGCAGCTCGGAACGTATCACCAGCAGCCAGCATGACAGATTTACCCTCGCCTTGTAGACGCTTGGCAAGTTTACCAATCGTAGTGGTTTTACCGACCCCATTGACGCCCACGACTAAAATCACAAAAGGTTTTTTGCTGGTATCAACCACCAACGGCGCAACTTTTGGCGTTAAGATATCAACCAGTTCCGTTTGCAATGCTTTATACAATGAATGCGCATAAATCAAATCCCCACGAGCTGTCTGCTCAGTCAAGCTTTTGATAATACGGTTGGTCGCGTTGACACCAATATCAGCAACCAGTAGCTGATCTTCAACTTCTTCTAACAACTCATCATCGATTTCTTTGCCACCGATCAGGATACTGACCATACCTTCGGCTAGATTTTTACGTGATTTACTCAGCCCTGTTTTCATCCGATTAAACCAGCTGCCTTTTTTCTGACTTTCTTGAGTCTCTGCTACTGGCTCTTTTGGCATGGCAACTTGCCCATCGCTATTAACAACGGGGGTCACGCTTGGACTATCTCCTAATTGCTCCTGTAATGGCATGGTTGGAATCGTTGAAGCCGTATTGGTCTTGCTGCTAGCTTCTGTTTCTTTGGCACGCGAAAAGCTTTCAGAGGAACTTTTAGGTACGTTATGCTCTTCTGTCATGACAATCGGCGTGGCTAAAGCGATACTTTCAGCAGCATGGGCGCTTGAGACGTCTTTGTTTGTAGTCGTCTCTTGATTTGTCACATTATCATGATGCTTATCAGTCACCCTAGCATCGTCTAACGGTTTAGTAGGTACGCTATCCTCATCAACGATGGGCATAGATTGCACCGGTAGACTGGGTAAGGTAATATCATCGTCATCTAAGTCATCGAGACCACCGTCAAGGTTAATGACTACACGATTGCTATTATTTGGGTTATTCATAAGCTTGCCCTAAAAGTTATCATTATTAGTAAGATGTTTATTTTAAAATTGATCGGTATATTGTCAGTTTTCTACCATTCAAATGATAGATTATTTTTAGCCTAGTTTAGCATAATTCAAGTTGCGCTCAGCCTTTACCCTACCAGACCAACGCTAAATAGTAAGAAGTGATCAGACAGGCCAAACGGTTGAGAAAGTTTAGCTTAAGGTTTGGACACAAAAATCTGACCCTTAGCAGGCGCAACTTCGCCTACTCTTAGCGAACTTTATTCAATAACTTTCTACTAGGAACCACCTATGCTATCGTCATTAAATTGCTATAAAAAAATAACCTCTATCAGCGCAGCTCTGCTAATAGCTACCATCGCATTGTCAGCGACTGGCTGTAACACAACATCAGAGTTCAAACCGACGGCTAGCGTAATGGTTGGCGCACACAAATCGCTATAACGCTGGCGATTATTATAGTTAGCAAGCACACATTCAGTCATCTTTTTATATAAGCAGAACATACCATGTCCTCGACTTTACCACTACACGTTTTACGCGTTGCTGGCGCTTTGGCTATAGCAACTACTCTTGCAGCCTGTCAAACCAATACTGTTGGTACTCCTTCGTCAGCGGATGGAAACGCGCTTGTCAAAAATCCAGCCATGCAAGGTGCGGCGCAGAACAAGGTAAATCAAAATCCAGACAGTAAGGACGATCAACAGTCGTCAGCGTTGTCCATGGATATGTCAGGTCGGCATGAGTATCAGTTAGAAAACGGTCTAAAGATCGTGGTAAAAGAAGACCACCGCGCACCCGTCGCCATGACCCAGATTTGGTATCGAGTAGGCTCGACAGACGAGCCGCTTGATAAAGGCGGACTCTCGCATTTGCTAGAGCATATGATGTTCAAAGGCACCTCTAATGTATCGAGTGACGATTATGAACGTTTAATTGCTAAATTTGGGGGCGTTAACAATGCCTTTACCAGTTATGACTATACGGGTTACTACGAGCTATTCCCAGCCAACCGCATGCCGCTAGCGCTAGAACTCGAAGCCGATCGAATGAAAAACTTAATCTTCGATGACAAAGAATTTACCAAAGAGCACCAAGTGGTCATGGAGGAGCGACGCCAACGTACCGATGACAACCCACTGGCCAAAGCTTATGAATCATTCCGATTGTTGGCACTGCCTGATAGCCCAAAAGGTGAATCTGTCATTGGCCCTATGAGTGAGCTTGAATCCATTACGCTCCCAGAGCTAAAAGAATGGTACAAGACTTGGTACGCACCCAACAATGCGACCTTGGTGATTGTCGGTGATGTCGACCCAACAGAAGTATTGGCACAAGTCAAACGTTACTTCGGTGAGCTAAAACCAAGCAATCTGCCCAAACGCCCTGCTGTCAGTCAAAAAGGCTTTCGTGGTTATCAGCAAGTTGAGTCTGAACAAGCGGTACAAGTACCTGTTTTGCTGATGGGTTATAACGTGCCCAGCCTCGTCACTGCCGGCACAGCCAATGAAAAACAAGCTTACGCGTTATCGTTGGCACAAGACGTATTGGATGGTGGTCTGTCTGCTCGCTTAGAGAGCCGACTGATACGCGAACAAGGCCTGCTCACCACAGTTGGCACCTCTTATGACTTGCTCGATCGCGGCGATGGACTGTTTTTAATTCAAGCGACACCGCGTGAAGGTGTTAGCTTAGAACAAGCGCAGCAAGCCATACTCTCTGAAATAGAAAAGCTTAAAACCGATCCTATTGCTGCTGACGAAATCAGTCGTGCCAAAACCAATACAGTCACTGGATTGGTCTATGCGCAAGACAGCATGGAAGGTCAGGCACGCATGATTGGCTCGCTACAGTCTATCGGTCTCGATGACAGGCTGCTTGCCGAATTACCAGCCAAGCTCGATGGTGTCAAAATCTCTGATATTCAAGCGGCCAGTAAAAAGTACTTGGTCAAAGATAATTTGACCGTCATGCATGTGATACCGCCTACTGAGCAAGCGTCTAAAGAAAAAGCATCTACAAAGCAAATAAGCCAAAAAATGGTAAGCAAAAACAAATAATAACAACATGCTGTCAATATTTTCACTGATAAGCCAATGCTAAAGACCTTATTAATAAGAAGAAAGCCATGACTCAGACTACTTTTCTCATGAATACAAAAAAAAGCCCTTTATTGCCGTTAGTAAAGCGCAAATTTAAACCTCATTTCGAACCTGGGTTTAAGCAGCGTTCCTACTTGAGCCTAAGTATATTATTAGGTTTGACAATATTGACGACCACCGCTCAGGCAGATACCACTGGTAGCGAAGACTTTCGCACGCCATCAGCTGCCGTTGATATAAATGCACCGATAGCAGCACTATCAACACTTACAAGTGTCGCTGATGCTAAGCCATTAAAAGTCACAGTTCCAACCATTCAACAGTTCAAAACCAAAGCTGGCATCCCTGTACTCTTTGTACGCACCACTGCCCTGCCCATTGTTGATATTGATTTACGCTTTAATGCAGGTAGTGCCCGAGATGGCAGCATACGCAAAGCCGGTTTTGGCATCGCCAATATGACTGCCACGATGTTGGAACAAGGCTCTAAAAGCTTAAATGAAAATGAGTTCACCCGCGCTGTTGAAACCTTGGGAGTGAATTTGAGCAGTAGCGCCTATAAAGATATGTTTATCGTCTCGCTACGCAGCTTATCCGATGACGAACATCTACTGCCTGCCGTCGACTTGATGACTCAAATGCTGAATGAACCGGCGTTTGATGCAGATATCCTAGCACGTAACAAAGCGCGACTATTAGTCGGTTTGCAGCAGCAAAAACAAGACCCCAATAGCCTTGCGAGCATTGCTTTTAACGAAGCCTTATATGGCGACCATCCTTACGCGCACCCTTCCGTTGGTACACTCGACAGTGTACCGAGTATTGAAAGAAAAGAATTGCTCGACTTCAAAAATCGCTATTTGGTGGCGGCAAATGCTTCTATCGCGATGACGGGTAATTTGACTTTAACCCAAGCCAAAAAGCTTGCTGACGATATCACGGCTGACTTGCCAGTCGGTCAAGCAGCGACAACACTACCTGAGCCCAAACCACTGACAAAAGCGCAGCATATTCACATTCCTTTTCCGAGCACCCAAACGACCGTACTTATGGGGCAACTGGGCGATAAGCGCGCCACCGATGCTATCGCACAGCAGAAACAGACCAACTTTGCCGTGGGTAACGAAGTGCTGGCGGGCGGTGACTTTAATGCGCGGTTGATGACCGAAATCAGACAAAACCTTGGCTATACCTATGGTATTTCAGGCTCAATGAGCCCGATGCTGGCGCGAGGCCCTTATCAGATTGGGTTTTCAACACGTAATGATAAAGCCCGTGCTGCCATTGACGCCAGCTTAGATGTCATCAATGATACTTTGGATAACGGTATTACTAGCACTGAGATGCGCTTGACGACTGACAATTTAAAGAACAGTTTTCCGATGGGTTTTGCCAGCAATGCTGGTATCAATAGTTTACTAGGAATGATGAATTTTTATCAGTTGCCCAAGAATTATCTGACCAATTATGTGAGTCGTATTGACCAAGTACAATTACCAGAGGTTAATAAAACCATGCGCGATACGCTCAAGCCGGATGATTTTTTGATTGTCACGGTTGGACAAGAGGATCCTTGGAAGACTAATAAATAATGCTTATCAATAATAATGAGGATCAAAAAAAGCACTTATAAAAGTGCTTTTAGGCAAATCATTGAGAATTGTCTAGGGCGTGTCCTCATACAAAATAATGAATAACGTTATAAATCCCAGCTATTATGTAAAGTAATTAGCTTCAGTAAAGTTAGCTAGTGATGGTGATGTTTACGTCATAGCTTAAGCGATCGGGTTTATGAGTCACCCCGACATAATTTAAACGAATCACATGTTTATCATAAGATTCGACTTGATAAGAACCATTGGCAAAGTTATGCATGGTTGGCACAATTAGCAACGTCTCGATTTGATCGGTATTGATATCGATGTTTATGCTTTGACCCCTCTCTGGGTATAAGTAATAATCACAATAATTCGATATCATGACCTCCGCAGTACGGACAATAGTGTCATCGTCGACGTTTTTTTGTAGTAGTTTTGGGCATACATCAGGACGTTTGGCAGCGAGACGTGCATAAGAGTTTTTAATGTTTTCTTCGATGTCTTTTGCATCCGAGGCATTTACGTTAGGCAAACTATTTTCAGAAGCAGTGTTCGGGCTACAGGCGCTAATAAACAGAAGAGACAAAATCACCGAGCAACATAGCCCTGTATACATCTGAGTTGAGCGCAAAGTGCTTTTTTTCGGTTTTTCTGATTGATTTGATCTTTCTACTCTTAAGTACCACTTTTTCATAAATCCCACTTACTATAAACTAGGCTATATTTTTTGACATAATACAGCATAGTTTACTGAGATAAAAAGTGATTTGTATAAGTATAATAGGATAACTATATAGTCGGTTCAATCTAAAAGTGGTACAAGGCAACCGAGTGTAGATGTATATTTAATACCTCAAGCGAGGTTAACGCTGTAACGCTTTTATAGTGGATTGACTATAGTCGTTTTGACTATGCGAATAAAACTATCAATAACGACATGATGAACTGCTGCTAGCATGATTAAAGCCCCACTTGCGATAACCCTCAGTATCCAAATGAATAGCACCCGTGGAGTACAGTCCTAGCCCAAAGTTATGAGACTGACCCTGATATTGCCAAAACTGACATAAGCCATCTTGCATGGTACTAAGCAGCCATGAATTATCTTCGTACTCCGGCACCCAAATATCTATAGCACCCGCAGTCATATGTTTGCTGCTATCTGCCCCGCCAGCACAGTCATTGAGTCCAGGACTACGGTAAACTGAGCGTATCTCACTACTGGCAGGTAAAATACCTTGATTCTTTAGCTCACTATACAGTCGTAGTGTGGGAACTATATTGGCCCATAATTCTTGCGGTGGCAGCTGATAAGGCTCATAGCCACATTTATCCCAACTACGTGCCGTCGTAAGCAGCTGAGATAATGGTGGTACATTATGCGCACCCACTCGTGCGTTCAAATAGCGTTGATAATCAGCGACTTGGCTAGCACGGTAGCTATTGCTGTTTAGCCAGCCGTTAAAGTCGATACTGGTAAAATTGTTATAAGTATTATTACTGGTGCTGTAAGTGGAAGGATAAGTCGTATTATAGCTAGGCGTACGTCTATTGATATTGACGCGTTTGTTTTCTTCGATGGATAAGCTGGCGTCAAAATCGAAATCACGTTGTTTTTGCTGAATTAGCCCTTGCATGCTATCGCCCGCTATCGCATTTGCTCCACTTAACCTTGTTGCTCCACTTAACATAGTAACGCCTGAGTTATAGCTTGTCGCGTTCGTGGAAGGCCTGATATAAGCATTACTGCTGCTATTGCCACTACTGCCTCCTTGACGGACTTCGATACGACGCTCACTGTTGTCGCTCACGATAGCCGCATGAACACTAATACTACTGGCAAAAACCAATAGGGCGATAATAGGCTTATGAATCTGCCGATAGGCATGGTTCTTTTTATTGATCATTGCAAGAAGCTACCGCTAAAAACGTTTTATCGATACTATCAAATTTTTGGCAAGCAGGCTAAACTATCGCTTCTAATTCGTAGCCACCTATTCGTAATTAACACTTATCCTCATAATTTTCATAGTTACGTGACTTTATTACTGATGTGTTACTTTATCTGCTGGCACCTATTGGAATGAACCTCTTGTAATCACTGATTTATCACACATTTATGTCAAATTCGACATCTCTTTTACGCCAATTGCCAGTCACACTTTGCCTATGTCTTCTAATCCGCAA
Source organism: Psychrobacter glaciei (assembly GCF_014652895.1). Classification (GTDB taxonomy): domain Bacteria; phylum Pseudomonadota; class Gammaproteobacteria; order Pseudomonadales; family Moraxellaceae; genus Psychrobacter; species Psychrobacter glaciei. The sequence goes on along the minus strand of NZ_BMZR01000001.1, from coordinate 702,617 downwards.
TATCGTTTTTCACGTCAGAGCCACCATTTCGGTCAAGGTCATGCGCCGTCGCTATGGCAACGTATCCATATCGATCCATGGTTGACCCTGCTTCTATTAACAGTTTGCTGCATTGGCTTAACGATTCTATATAGCGCCTCGACCCAAGACAATAGCATGGTCATACGCCAAATGGTCAGCTATGGCGTGGCATTTGCCGTGATGTTTACCATGGCACAAATACCGCCAAGTATTTATCGTACCTTTACGCCTGTTTTTTATGTACTTGGACTCGTACTACTGGTACTGGTAGACATCATTGGTGAGGTGCGCATGGGGGCACAGCGCTGGATTAACCTGCCAGGATTTGGCAGCGTGCAGCCTTCAGAGTTTATGAAACTTGGTATGCCGATGATGTGTGCCTGGTTTTTGTCTAAGCGCGATCTACCTCCATCAGCATCAAGTATCGCCATCACTTTAGCCTTGATCATCGTTCCGGTGTTATTGATTGCCAAAGAACCTGATCTAGGTACTTCACTGTTAGTTGCGGCCAGTGGCATCTTCGTGCTTTTTTTAGCAGGTCTGTCATGGCGGGTGATTTCGGGCGCGGCCGTCTTAGCGATACCCCTCATCGCCGTCGCTTGGAATTTTTTGTTACACGACTATCAGCGTACCCGAGTATTGACATTACTCAATCCTGAAGCAGATGTACAAGGTGCTGGCTGGAACATTATTCAGTCCAAAACAGCCATTGGTGCAGGTGGACTGACAGGCAAAGGCTATTTAGAGGGCACGCAGTCGCATCTACACTTCTTACCAGAAGGCCATACTGACTTTATCATCGCGGCTTTCTCTGAGGAATTTGGTCTGTTGGGCGTGATGTTATTGATGTTCGTTTATGCCTGTTTACTCACACGTGCCTTATATATCGCTTTCACCCATCCCGATGTGTATAGCAGGTTATTAGCAGGCGCGGTCGCCATGTCATTTTTTGTTTATGTGTTCGTCAATGTCGGTATGGTCGGCGGTATTTTACCTGTCGTTGGCGTACCCCTGCCTTTCATTAGCTACGGCGGCACCGCAATCGTCACTTTAATGGCGGGATTTGGGCTGCTGATGTCCATTCATACTCATAAATCTAACTAACAACCATCATCTAATAACTCTGACGGTAAAAATGAAAAAATAGAATGCGAGTCAGTTTTAATGACCAAAAACTGGCTTTATTTGTAATTAATACTACAGATATTCTTGATATTATCCATTTTCCTCTAAAGCAGTTATTCATCATAAGTTTTTGATATTATTGAATTATTAAAAATAAAATTGCTATCTTTCCTCGTCAAAAGCGTGCTTATTGTCAATCTACACTGATAGGTTTTAATCCTTGTTTTTTACAAATAATTGCGTTAACCTCGTTTTACTGTGTTTTGCTACATAACCCGTACAGAGCTACTAACAAACTTAGCATTTAATTATATTTTAGTTATAGCTCGTCCGTATAGTTAGCAAATCCGAGATTTCAGGCTTTCAAATCGACTACTTAATTAACGCTTTAATAACAAAGTAATACGTAATACACTTCAAAACGTTTATTAATTTAGCAATACATGGAAGTTTGTTTATCGGATATGATAAATGTCGGTACTGACCATTTAAACTTTAGTTATCCAACTATTAGAGTCGGTACTTAATTAATATTGTTAACTATCATTTGAGCATATCGTAAACGTTTCGGTCATTTACTACTGCAATGCATTTATGATAACAAAATGAAAATTATCATATGTTAGACCCTATAAAAGCCATCTTTTGCATCAATCCTGATTAGAATGACCGATTGATACATAGGCTTTAGAGCTTGCGACACGATTAGATTGGTCTAAGTCTGTCACACTCGATCTAAGATTTTTAGAGTTAGGTTTTAATGTATAAGTTATAGAGGTATTTATGAATAAGCGTTTATCTGGTTTACTTACAATGTCAGTATTTCTATTTGCTGGCTCTGCAGTCGCATCTAATGCCAATGCGGTAGAAGCAAAAACCACCCTTGCAATGATTTCGCAAGATAACGCCTCCCATATCGACCGTGTACTCGGTGAGCTTAGTCGTCAACATGATGGTGCTTCAAGCTTGGTTAAGTCTGCCCGTCAGCCTACCTCATTAGCACTTAGCAGCTCACTCTTAGCGAGCGATACCGCCCAAGTAAGCAATGACGAAGATGTGTTAGAACGCTTAACAGCAGTCGCGTCTAACTCAGTAAGCAAATTTAAGCAAACCGGTTTGGCATCTTGGTACGGCCGTAAGTTTCATGGTCGCAAGACGGCCAGCGGTGATACTTTTGATATGAATGCCCTAACAGCGGCGCATCGTTCACTACCATTAAATTGCTATGTGAAAGTCACCAATAAAACCAATGGCAAAAGCGTCGTGGTAAAAGTTAATGATCGCGGTCCATTCCACGGTAATCGGGTAATGGATTTGTCTTATGGTGCTGCCAAGCAATTAGGTATCACGAGCAAAGGGGTTGGTAACGTCTCGATTGAGCGTGTTTCAGGACCTTAGTTCTAAAACAACAGCCTTCTTAATTAGAATAAAAAAACGCCTAACCATGATGAGTTAGGCGTTTTTTGTTTGAGTTTATCTTTTTTAGTCGAACACCGAAGAGTATCTGTTTATAACTCAAACGCGCTTTCGATAGCATCATCGAGACGTTCAACGGCAATTACATTAATGCCTTTAAACTGAGGAGCATCCTTTGCAGGCGCATTGCCCTTAGGAATAATAGCGTGCTTGAAACCATGCTTCATCGCTTCTTTCAATCGCTCTTGACCATTAGGGACAGGGCGTATCTCCCCAGACAAACCCACTTCACCAAACACGGCTAAGGATGAAGGTAAAGGCTTTTCTTTAATACTAGAAGCACAAGCCAATAATACAGCCAAATCTGACCCTGTTTCTATGACCTTGACACCACCGACTACGTTGACATACACGTCTTGTCCACTGGTATGAATGCCACCGTGACGATGCATAACTGCTAACAGCATGGATAAGCGTTGAAAATCGAGGCCTAATGCCATACGTCTAGGCTGCCCTTGCGAGTCATCAACCAAGGCCTGTACCTCGACCAGTAGCGGTCTCGTACCTTCACGACTGACCATAACGACCGACCCAGCCACGGGCTTATCATAACGGCTTAAAAATATCGCTGACGGATTGGCGACTTCTTTGAGTCCCATATCGGTCATACCAAAAATACCCAGCTCGTTAACCGCACCAAAACGGTTTTTAACCGCGCGAATCATCCGAAAGCGGGAGTCTGACTGTCCCTCAAAATACAATACCGTATCGACCATATGCTCAAGTACTCGTGGGCCTGCTAACGTACCTTCCTTGGTCACATGCCCCACTAAAAACAGCGCAGTGCCCGTTTGCTTAGCATAGCGTGTCAAAATAGCGGCAGATTCTCGAATTTGACTGACGCCGCCCGGAGCAGAATTGATGGCATCTGTATAAATAGTCTGAATAGAATCAATAATAGCGATGGCTGGCTGCTCTTGAGTTAAAGCCGCACAAATAGTCTCGACATTGGTTTCGGCCAATACCCGCAGCCTGTCAGCAGGCAGATCCAAACGTTTGGCACGCATAGCAACCTGAGCCAGTGACTCCTCACCGGTCACGTAAAGCGCACTACCTGCCAGCGAATCAGCACGAGCCATATTAGTCGCTGTTTGTAATAAAATAGTGGATTTACCAATACCGGGGTCGCCGCCTATCAGTACAACAGATCCGGCGACTAATCCACCGCCGAGCACACGATCAAACTCACTAATGCCAGTGGGCAAGCGCGTATCTAGGCCGACGCTGACAGCATTAAGGGGCATGACCGCACTATGGGTACCAGAATAGTTCCCTGTAGGTGTGCCACTGCTGCCTGTGTTACGAGGCGCTGCACGACCAGCATTAGGCTTAGCAGTACTCTTATTATGATGCGGCATACTGACATTAGGCGCTTCGACCAAGCTGTTCCATTCCCCGCAATCCGTACACTGTCCTGCCCATTTGCCAAAATGCGCACCGCAATGTTGACAGACATAGCTGCTTTTATTTTTTGCCATAATGTATGAGCCTTATTCAGACGATCAATAATAAAATATCAGAATGCTTTTGTATAAGTGTTTATATAAGAATAGTTTTATAAGGAAGAAGCCGTTTAGATGATATAGTCGATACTAAATAAAATGGATACAAGACATTATCATGCGTGACTGGTACAAATTTTTCTTGCTTGCTGTGCCTGCGCAGACAGAGGCGACAAAAAATTTATACTCGCCACGCTGTCTCTTTTTTATATTGACCTGACTATAGGCTGTGTAGCAGAAATGATAATGAATACGATATAAATGATGGTCGTTGGCATAAAAAATAGCAGAAACTTTATGCCAACCTATAGATAGTATAAACGAACGAAAACAGCGATTAACTGACAGGTTTATACCTGAAAATCTTTACCTAAATAAACAGATTTTACCAACTCATTATCTAAGACGTCAGACGCTGTGCCTTCAGCAATAATAGCGCCTTCTGAGACGATATAAGCTTTTTCACAAATAGCGAGCGTGTCGCGGACATTATGATCCGTGATTAGTACACCAATACCACGATTTTTTAGCGTTAATATCACGTCTTTAATATCACCAACAGAAATAGGATCAACGCCCGCAAAAGGCTCATCGAGCAAGATAAACTTCGGGTCAGCGGCCAAGGCACGAGCGATTTCACAACGGCGACGCTCACCGCCTGACACACTCATCCCTAAAGATTTGCGCACGTGTCCTAAATTGAATTCACCAATCAATTTTTCAAGCTCTTGGCGCTGCTCACTAGCAGTTAATTCTGTACGAGTTTGCAAGATAGCCAAGATATTGTCTTCGATAGATAATTTACGAAAGATTGACGCTTCTTGCGGTAAATAGCCAATGCCAGCACGAGCGCGTTCATGCATGGCATATTTGGATAAATTCATATTTCCTAGAGTAACGCTGCCTCTGTCCATGTTGACCAGACCTACTACCATATAAAAACTGGTGGTTTTACCCGCACCGTTTGGTCCTAGCAAGCCAACCACTTGACCTTGATCAACAGAAAATGAGACATCTTTGACGACCCAACGTTTGCCATAACGCTTACCTAAGTTTTTCATACTCAAGCGCTCGACAGGCTTAGCATTGTTAGTGGGGGCTAAAGCGTCAAAACTTTGGTTATCACTCATAATTTACTCATAACTTACGCATAGTGTTGTCGAAATAGTGTTGTCGAAATTTAGGTGCTGCTACGCAATTGCTGCTATCACTTAGCGTACGCCGCTCTGGCTATTATTGCTGCTGGGTGGGAAAACTAGCTCCACGCGTTGATTGCCACCAGCAGTCGCTTCTACATCACCTGCCTTTAAGCTATAACGAATGACATTGCCCGCAAAACTGGCACCAGTTTGTACCAGCTTTGCATTACCCGTCAAAGTAATAATACCAGTAATCGCATTGTAGTCGATCTTATTGGCCTGACCTTTTGCCAGACCTTTCTCTTGCGTGACCACTTGCTGCATGGTGGCTGGTCGCCCAGTCGCTACTGCAGAGTTGATACTACGACCCTGTGATAGATTGACCGTGATATTATCAGCGGTCATCTTAAACGTACCTTGAGTAATAATCACACCACCCGAATAACTGGTGACACCGGTACGCTCACTATAAGTAGCTTTATCTGCCAACAGTTTAATCTGCTGATTGGCGTCTGATGGCAGCGCATGACCATATAGTGGTAACGCTAGCAACATGATGACTGGTAGCGTGCGCAGGCTAGAAGAGACTTGCATCGAGCGAGTCGATAATGAGCGCAAAGTAGGCAAAAACTTAGATTTCATAAACATTACTCGTTTTATTATTAGTAGTTATAGTCAATCCAAAATAATATCAATACAAGGAAACCGAGTGCAATCGATACATGAGTATGGTCAGCGAGGTTGACGCTGTAGTGATTTTATCGTGGGCAAACGATAGGATTTGCAAACTTCATGCTAGCTATAGTCAATCCCATAGGGCGTCAGACTAACTTTCACTGATTATATGGTTTTGAATATCTCCTTGGGCAAAGATCATTTCAACTAGAATAATGCCTTGTCTTTACGATCAGCAGGAGAAAAATTAACCGCCACTTGACCGAACTCATATTCACCAGTCTCCAGATTGGCTTTCATGCTCGATGCTTCAAATCGATTCATCCCTTGCTCAATCTTGACCATTTCATCACTATATACTTGGCCTGACTTGGTGTTACCTTTGAGCGTGCTGCCCGTCACTTTAATGGGTTCAATATCTGATGTCCCATCGGCTTTGTCTTCACTAACTAAGGTAAAACCACCAGACAAGCTCAATTCACCAGTCTGCTGACTGATGGCAGCGCTACCCGCTTCGATACGATAGCGCTGCTCATCTGAGGGCTCCCAATTCATTGTGATGCCTGACATCTCATCTTCGTTAGTTGCCGGATTGTGCGTCAATGATTCAGCAGTAAGCTCATATTCAGTGTCGCCTTGCTCATTGGTTTGCACCGCCTTAATATCAGTTGCTTCATAATCAACATCGGTCGCTTCCATGCTAACTGGCGGTGATATGTCTCCTTGCTGCTGAAAAAACCAGCCAGCAATACCAGCAATAATCAGCGCTAAAACGATTAAAACACGAGTATTCACGATAAGGTATCCTGAGTTGGTGCCTCATCAAGCGTATAATGCGCGATAAAGTCTTTATAATGGCCATGACCTTTTAAGATAAGATCACATATTTCACGTACGGCGCCAGTACCGCCTGCACGTGTGGTCACCATATCGCTGCGCTTAATTACTTCGGCATGGGCATTGGGCACTGTTGCCGCAAATCCCACAGTTTGCATTGCCTTAATATCTGGCAAATCATCGCCCATATAAGCACAATCAGCCGCTGTGATATTGAGCGCAGGATCAAGGGTAGATAGCAGCTCATTTAAGGCAATCAGCTTGTCATCACGACCTTGCACCACATAATCCACACCTATTTCAATGGCGCGCTTATCCACCATGGGGCTGCTACGACCCGTAATAATAGCAGTCAAAATGCCATAACGTGCTAACGACTTAATGCCAACACCATCGTGCACTGAAAACTCTTTGGTCTCAACACCATTGGCGTCATAGATGATTTGACCATTTGACAAAATACCATCAACATCTAATACCAATAGCTTAACTTGTCCGGCTTTTTTTATTAAGTCTTGCATGAGTTATCCTTTCTTAAAGACTTTCTGGCTCTATAATGCGTGACTGGTACAAATTTTTCTTGCTTGCTGTGCCTACGCAGACAGAGGCTACAAAAAATTTATATCAGGCACGCTGTGTCTTTTTTATATTGACCTGACTATAGATAATGCTTACTTAACACCCGCTTGTAGTAAATCATGAACCGTAATAATCGCTTCTAATCGATCTTTCTCATCGATAATCAATAGCTGACTGATACCATTTTCATTCATGACACTCAGAGCGTCTGATGCTCGCATGGTTTTGCTGATTCGGCGTGGATCGTTAACCATCACATCGCGCATCGGGGTTTGTAGATCGATGCCTTTTTCTAAACCGCGGCGTAAGTCACCGTCTGTAAATACCCCAACAACCTTATCATTATCGTCAGTGACCACTGTCATCCCTAAGCGCCCAGCAGACATAGTAAAGAGCGCCTCTTGCAATGGTGCTTGTTGATTGATAAGTGGCAAATCTTCTGACTTGGTATGCATCAAATCTTCGACGCGAGTGAGCAGTTGACGACCCAACGCCCCTGCTGGATGCGATAGAGCAAAATCTTCTGAAGTGAAATTACGCGCATGTACTAAAGCCACTGCTAACGCATCACCTAGCGCCAATGTAGCCGTGGTGCTGGAGGTAGGTGCAAGGTTCAGCGGACACGCCTCTTGCGATTTGCCTAGGGTCAATACAATATCAGCTGCACGCGGTAACATGCCACGCTTATCACGACTGATACTAATCAACGGAATGTTTAAATGCTTAACCACGGGCAATAGCATTTTAATCTCGTCTGACTCACCAGAGTTAGAGATGGCAAGCAACACATCGCCTTTCACCAGCATGCCCAAGTCGCCATGCCCAGCCTCCCCAGGATGCATAAAGAAAGCGGGCGTGCCAGTAGAAGCAAAGGTCGCGGCGATTTTGCGCCCTATCAATCCTGACTTACCCATACCAGTGACCACTACTCGACCCTTACAAGCCAAAATAATATCGCAAGCCTGCGCAAATCTGTCGTCTATCTGTTCTGTCAGTAGTGCTAACGCCGATATCTCAGTATTGATCGCCTCGATAGCGGTACTAATATATTGCTCATGGGTCAGATTGCTTTGGCTATTACTCATGCATCAGCTCTATGTTTATAATGAATCAATAAGATATTTTACTATACTCTGAGCAATATTAATAATGCCCTGCAAAATCCAGTACTAACGTCAAATCGATATCAATGCTAAGTAGTTATTATACGTCTATTTATACAAAAAAAACCCACTATAGCAGCAGGTTTTGATTAAATATATCAAGTCGAGATAACGCATCTATCTATAGGTAAATAGGCAAAATAGGCAAAATACTTCTTGTCTATTTATCTATGATTTGTTATTTATTATCAACTTAGTTGTTATCATCAGATTCGTCACTTGGCTTGTTTTCAAAGTTCGCATTTTCTGCTGGTGGCTCAAATCCACGGTCTTGACCAAATCCGCCACGCTCAAACCCGCGCTCTTGACCCTGTCCAAAGCTACCACGCTCAAAGCCACGATCTTGACCTTGGCTAAAACCGCCACGGTTAAAGCCACTACGGTTCGAGGCAAAACCACGCTCTTCAAAACTACCGGTGCTAGCAGGGTTGCTACCACGTTCAAAACCCCCACCTTGATAAGCGGCTGGCGCTGCACTTTGAGGCTGGGCACTGGTCGTTGTCGTTGTGCTGCTACGTGGATTACGTGCTGGTACAACCGTCGAGATGGCATGTTTGTATACCATTTGACTCACTGTGTTTTTGAGCAATACGACATACTGATCAAATGACTCGATCTGACCTTGCAATTTGATACCATTGACTAAAAAAATAGAGACAGGAATGCGATCTTTGCGCAGCGAGTTCAAGAACGGATCTTGTAAAGTTTGTCCTTTTGACATGAAATCTCTCCTAAATATTATATAATTATGTTTTAAGCGCCAATTATTTTAAGTGTTGCTTGAATTATAATGGCAAAGAGTAGATACAATAATAATTTTTCTTTATAAAACGTATCTAAATAAACATCGGTTCTTCTTAAGTGATTCCACTTTATCGCGAATACATTATTATTGTAAAAAAATTAAGTAACCACTTGTTTCATAAACTGTTTTTACCAACAAACGTTAGACAATAATTATTGGCAAAGTCATGGTATTTCTACAAAATACATCACTTTTCTGGTATTAAATTATAGCAGTTATTCACGTTATACTTTGAAACTAATTGTCATTACTTTCTCATGTACTTGTGAAGCGTTGCTACTGTGTTGTGTTTCTAAGAAGATAGTGTAAAAACAAGCCAATAAACTTACTAGGCCATATCCTCAATTCAATCGATGGTCATCTACATAGGCTAAAACAAATAGTCTCTTGCCTGTGCCATCGTTGTAAATACCTTCATCTCTAATGCATGGTTTGTGGGGGCATTCGCATCGTTAAATGAGTCAGATTTTGTTGCCGTGTCTATTGCATTATCAGGCAATTGTATTACTTTACGCAGCCAAGTGTACTGGCGCTTTGCCAACTGCCTTGTCGCATATAATGCCTTATTTTGCATTTGCTGACAAGCAAGCACCTCGGTTTGGCTATCGGACAAACTTGATGCAATCAGAGGCTGAGACATTTTGTCCTGCTTTGTTTTTTGATTTATCGACTCATCTAATGCACTAAAAGCCTCATAGAAAAGCGCTTTATCTAAATGCGGTTGCTCAAATATTGGATGATGAGTATGTACAAGGTACTCTAGTACTTGCCGATAACCAACGCAGCGCATAGAAGGTAAGTTCGGTGTCAATGGATACTCCTCAAGCAGTCCGATTACTTCAGCCACCAGACCCTCACTCCACATGATGTCTAGACGCTGGGCGATACGCTCATGCAACCACGGACGATCAGGCATCACTGCCAATACGTGCCAATTCTGATTGGGGTTATTTGCTAATGCTTGTTTGGGTTTGCATTGCCACTCACTTATAGAAATATCCGTTTGTAGATATACCTCAATAGCGCGAGTAATACGCTGAGTATCAGTGGCATTAAGACGCTGGTGACTTATCGGATCAACCTTACCCAAATACTCATATAGCGCGCTAATACCCTCGTCCTGTCGCCATTGCTCTACTTGCGCGCGAATGCCGTCATCGCTATCAGGTACAGGGGATAGTCCATCCAGTAACGCCATGTAATACATCATGGTACCGCCTACTAGCAACGGTATCTTACCGTTCTGGTGACAGCTATCAATCAAACGGGCGACATCGCTGACGAACTCAGCAACGCTATAGCTCTGCATAGGGTCAATCATATCCACTAAGTGATGAGGATAACGCGCCAGCTCATCAGACGTAGGCTTTGCCGTACCGATATTCATATCACGATATATCAGCGCCGAGTCTACTGAGATAAGCTCATAACGACCTGTATCGTATAGCTCATAGGCCAGTGCTGTCTTACCACTCGCAGTTGGCGCCATCAAGCAAACCACGCTATTATCCGCTAAATTGGGACTCAAGCTATAAGATAAGCTGTCAGATGAATGTCGCATAGGTTGCCTTTACTAATGAGATGGTGGGTAGCAAAAATATAATTTGGCGCTACTGTTTGTTCAAAGATGAGAACATTGCCGCTACTAATTGATGACTGTCTATGATTTTGATTGCATTGTCAGTGATTAAGGAGTCAATATCTTCTATAAAAACGATCAAGTCTTGCGCAGACATTTGCGAGCTTACGGTAGCGAGTTGTTGATTGATATATGCTGGGCTCTTTAGTACCTCGTCTTTTTTAGAGACGTTATTACTCAGTACCTGCGACTCAAATAACACACTTAGCTTTGACTGCCACTCTGCTGCACTAATCAGCATACATTGTGCTTGATGGTAAAATAGTAACCAAGGCAGCGATTTACTATCCATGTCCTTAGCATTAGCAGATTCGGTTGCTATGTCATTTAAGTGGGTAATCATATCTAAGCAGACGGGCAAAGGCTTACTTGCTATTGATGAACTATTTAAAGTCTCAGCACTATTGGTAATTGACATTATGCTGCGCGCTTTGAGGCTCTGTGATGACGATTCATCACGATAAGACATTTCTGAATAGGACTGTTTTGAGCGTTGCAAAAAAGGCTTGCTTAGAATAGGACTACTTACTGACAGTTGGTATAACTGTTTAGGCGCTTGTACTTGCTGGCTTTGTCTTGAATGGGTCGTAGGCGATGCGTTGCGCGGTGTCATAGTAAAAGACTGGCTTGGAGAATTGTTATAGTCTAGCACCTGTCTATCATAACTGGTGGATGTGACCATATCCATCGTAGTAATGGTTTTCAGTTTTGTATGAATGGCATGGCTTAAATGTGCCATAACATTATTTAATGGACTGATCTTGATACGCTGTTTGGACGGATGGACATTGATATTAAGCCATTGAGCCGGCAAATCAAAATAAAGGGCATAACCGATGCCATCTAAATGAGCACTCTGCGCGAGTTGACGAAGCTGATTGCTGATGATCGGCTCTTTGACCAAGCGACCATTGATGTACAGTAGCTTTGGTAAGCTGTCCTGCTGTTGCACCTGCTTATTAATAGGCCACAACCAACCATAGATACCTGCTTGACTACTAGAGCTTGTACTATCCATGTATTCTGTAGACGGCTGCCACAAACTGGACAAATCAATCGTTACTTCAAGTGCGTTCACTGTGAGCTCTGCACTCGTGGCTTGCTCTAGCCGTGACAATGGTAAAGGATTGGCACTGTTGCCTGCAGCATTAGCACTGATAGATCCGTCGCTTGTAGGCATCGAATTTGCCGATAGCACACGTGCATTTGAAGACAGTGACAGCCGTTTTTTATTGTCATGAAAGAGACTAAGCGCTACATCTGCTCGCGCCAAAGCCACTTCGCGCACGATCGTTTCGATATGACCAAACTCGGTCGCAATAGATTTCAAATTGCCGCGACGGGCTGGTACGTTAAAGTATAAATCCTTAACCGTAATGGTCGTGCCACGATGATGCACAACTGGTATCATTTTTGGTATGTCATCTAACACACCCGCGACCTGCAACTGGCGACCGATACCACTGTCATCATGGCTACTGGTTAGCGTCAACCGAGAAACTGCTGCTGTTGCAGCCAATGCTTCCCCGCGAAAACCCAACGTCGTAATACCATGCAAATTAGCCACATCCGCGACTTTGCTGGTCGCATGACGGGTAATCGCCATGACCATATCATCAGGATGAATACCAACGCCATTGTCGATCACCTCAATCATACCCATGCCGCCTTGGGTAATATGTATCTCAATATTGGTGGCATCAGCGTCAATCGCGTTTTCAAGCAGCTCTTTAACCACTGCGGCTGGGCGTGTCACGACCTCACCAGCTGCCAATTGATTGATGAGCAGCGGCGATAGTTTTTTGATGCGGGTATTAAAATGATTGTCTGGCATTTGCGGCATTAATAGGTATCTTTATTTTGCGTAGTGATAATTTGCGTAGTGATAATTTGCGTAGTGATAATTTGCGTAGCGATAAGTAATGCTGGCGAATATTGATGACTTATATTGATGACTTATATTGAAGGTATAACTAAATCTTAAAGGATGATAGATCCAAACCTTGCGCTTGTCCTGCCTTCGATAGTCGCAGCTCAACGTGACGGGACTCTTTATCTTTACCACTGCTATTGGCTTGCGTCATATCGATAAACAAAATCGGCGGTGGTAAATAGCTGTCCGCACGACTTGCCCATTCAATAATGACCAGCGCATTTGGCTCATCCAGATACTCATCGAAGCCTATAAAGGACAACTCTTCTGGGTCTTGCAGACGATACAAATCCGCATGGTAGACGGGCTTGATTGAGCCATCTTTTTGCTCGATACTGTTTTGCTCGATGCTATAAGGCTCGACCAAGGTATAAGTCGGGCTTTTGACGGCACCTGTATGCCCTAGCGCCTGTAACCAATAACGAGTCAGAGTAGTTTTACCTGCCCCTAAATCACCCGCCAACCACACACTGCCCGTCAATGGCAACGCTGCTAATTGCGCAGCCAAACGCTGGGTATCGTCTTCAGAGTACAGTGTCAATGTTTTGACGTTTTTGTCTTCTGTTGTACTATTAGGCATCAGGCTTACCTGCCTGTACTTGCGTCTGTACTTGCATAGTTACCGTTGGATTAGTAAAGCTTTCACCGCGAATCAGTTTGGCATACAGATCGGTGTCATGCCATTCGGCACTGACTTGGTCACTGAATTCAAAGTCCTCTAAATTAAGCTGACCCATTTGCTCATTGGCCACATCATCAGCAAAACACTGGGCATAACCCGTTGCGGTTTCGTGCGCAATCACCGAGTAGACGCTGACATCAGACTCACCGTTTTGCATTTGGGTTTGCTTGAGAATTTCTTGCGCCCAAAAGAAGATGACTCTAGAGAACTGCTCTGCTGATGGCGATACCGGCAAGCTTATCCAGCGCGCGCTGAATTTTTTGCAAGCAGCGATATATTCAGGGTCGTCTTTATTCCAAAAGCAAATCGCATGATCAAAGCTGTCGATAATATCCTTGATAGACGACTTTAATAGTCCAAAATCATAGACCATTTGCCCATGATCCAAGCGCTTAGCCTCAAGAATCAGTTCAATCTGATAGCTATGACCATGGATAGAGTGTTTGCAGCGCTCAGAGCTACAATTACGCACAATATGTGCATTTTCAAATTTAAAAAGTTTACGGATACGCATAACAATCAACCAAAACAGTAAGCATCTTTGTGCTAAATAGGAATATTATAAAAGTTTGCCGCGACGACTCATCGGCTTGTGGCTCATTATAGCAAATCGTGATGTATCCGTAAGTAAGCACTTACGAATACTAATATTGATACTGGTATTGATTAAACGCATCGTTTGAACATATCTTTAGCCGACAATCTGACTGAGATATTCTAAATTTCAATATAAAAGAGGCGTTGAATAAAATTTAGCCAAATAGAATGACCGCATTGAAGCGTAGGGAAATTGTGCTATCGCTATCTATTGCACAGTCTTAGAGCTATACTCAATCTAGTACGCAGCATCTGCGTCAATTGTAGCCATTCCGCCCGCTAGTCAGCCAATCTGGCTTATGGCTGTATAAGCTACCTAAAGAGGAAAAAATCATGAGTAAAGGTCAAGATAGTAAGAAAAATGTGAAAAAGAAACCGCTATTGACGGCAAAAGAAAAGAAAGCCGCCAAGCAATCTAAGAAAGATGACAGTGGCAGTATCTTAGGCAAACATTAATATTGGATGCATCACTACGCTAATTAAAGCTATGCCAATCGAACCCCACGGTTTGATTGGCATTTTTTGTGTTAGGCGCTGCATTGATATTAGGGCGTGTCCTCATTTTAAAAATGAGGATAAAAGTGAGGTAAATGGCAGTCAAACAAGGAAAATAGCGCAGATAATATCGATATATTACCTAGCTAATTGACGATGTTTGGCAAGATTTAACCACTTTTAGCCCATTTAGATCGCTATCGGTTGAATTGAGGACACGCCCTAGCCACTGCGCGGTGCAAACATAATAATTGCCATGCCTAACAATGCAACCGCAGACCCTACGATATCCCATGTGGTCGGCCTGATACCGTTCACCGTCCACAACCATAAAATCGCCATCACAACATACACCCCACCGTAAGCCGCATAGACTCTGCCTACAGCGGTTGGATGTAATGTCAGCAACCAAACAAAGGCTGCCAGACTCAGCACGCTGGGAACAAGCAGCCAAATGGACTTACCTTCTCGCAGCCATAAATAAGGCAGATAACAACCAATAATCTCTGCTAATGCGGTCAGTGCAAAAAGCCCTAGTGTCTTTAATTCTGTCAAAACCCGCTACTCCTCGACCGTGATAAATCCTGTCAAATACTGCACGGCATTGCCGGAAACAAGCACCCTATCTTTTGCAACAACACAGTCTAGCACCCCGCCTCTATTTGACGCCTGATAAGCAACCAATTCATTTTTATTCAAACGCTCAGCCCATAATGGTGCAAGTCCTGTATGCACTGATCCAGTCACTGGGTCTTCATCACCGCCATTGGCTGGCCAAAAATAACGTGACACAAAATCGTAGTCTTTAAACTCAGCAGACTTAGCTTGGCATGTCACCACCACATCTAAAGGTGCGAGCTGTTTTAGCTGCTCGTTATCACGCTCTACGTTTAATACATCGCTTTCAGAATTATAAATCACGAAATAGGCTTGGGTATTTTTATAGACTTCAACTGGTGCAATAGACACTCCTGCCAGCAAACTATCAGGGATATTGTCGACTTTTTCAGGTTTAGTATTGGGAAAGTCCATTTGTATTTTGCCAGCGTCTGTTTGCACGATGGTCAATATCCCAACGGCGTCGGCTGAAAATTTAATAAAGGCTAAATTAGGATTTTTCTTAAATAACACAAAAGCAGATGCTAGCGTTGCATGACCGCAAAAGGCAATCTCAGTAAGCGGTGAAAACCAGCGGATATGATAGATATCTTTACCATCACTCTCATCTAAAACCAAAAATGCCGTCTCAGACAAATTGTTTTCAAAAGCAATCGATTGCATTAGATCATCAGCGAGCCAGCTATCGGTGATAATAACGGCTGCTGAGTTACCTTTAAAAACGGTATCAGTAAAAGCATCGATGACATTGATTTCTAGTTGCATATCTGTCTCTTATTTTTGATTGAGCCATGTCCTCATTTTAAAAATAGTGATAAAAACGAGGACATGCTTTATTAGGGTCTGTTGAATATTCAAATATTAAAAACCTTCCAATACTATCTTACCAATCGTTGTACCCGACTCTAGCGCTTGATGAGCCGCGCGTAGATTAGTCGCATTGATGACACCCATGTTTTTGCCAACCGTGGTTTTTATGTAACCCTGATCAATCAAGTCAGCGACACGGTTTAATAACTGACCTTGTGCTGCCATGTCCGAGGCTTTGAACAGTGAGCGGGCAAACATAAACTCCCAATGAAATGAGAGGCTTTTGAACTTAATTTTAGTGATGTCTAACTGCTCAGGATCATCGATTATCGCTATTTTCCCAAAAGGCGTCAAGATATCTATATAGGTATCGAAATAGCTTTCAGTACTCTGAAGGCCGGCGACATGGGTCACAGGGCCAATGCCCAACGCTTCGATTTGTGCCGCTAATGGCTGGCTATGATCAATCACATAATCCGCCCCCAGTGTCTGCACCCACTGCTTTGAGCGCTCACGTGAGGCTGTCGCGATAATGGTAGCGCCCGTTAATGTCGCTGCCAGTTGTAGCAAAATAGAGCCCACCCCACCTGCAGCGCCCACGACTAAGATAACCTCATTAGACTTGCTATTATCAGTGATTGGCTGCTGTTTAATGGTTAAATGCTCAAATAATATCTCCCATGCCGTGATAGTGGTCAACGGCAATGCTGCCGCTTCATTATTCGACAGACTTTTTGGTTTCATACCAACGATACGCTCATCCACCAATTGATACTCTGCATTACTGCCTTGGCGATCGAGCTCGCCTGCATAGTAAACACTATCACCAACTGCAAAGCGTGTCGCCTTCTCACCAATGGCGACCACTTCACCGACTGCGTCCCAACCAATGACTTTGTGGCTACCGTCCTCGGATGGCATGTTTTGGCGGACTTTATAATCGACAGGATTGACCGCGATAGAGCTAACTTTAACTAATAAATCAAAACCTTCTGCGATAGGCTGTGGCAATTCGATATCTTGCAATGAGTCCGTGTGAGTAATGGGTAAAGACTGTATAAATCCAATGGCTTTCATCATGCTGCTCCGGTTCGTTAAGTGGCTGCCATCATAACGCTGGCTTATGGCAAGATAAACAGGGTAATATTTGATACATTATCAAATAAGAATTGAGAATATGCTGTTATCTGATCTCGAAGTTATTCTAAAAATCGCTGAACATCGCAATATCACGGCAGCGGCAGCGCATTTAGACATGCGTGTGGCAACTGCCAGTGCTGCGCTCAAACGGGTAGAAAAAACATTGGGCGCTGAAATATTCATTCGTACCACGCGTCAATTACGTCTATCGAGTGCCGGAGAGCGCTACATTCCAGAATGTGAAAAAGCACTCTTATTGCTTGAGCAAGCTAGGCAAAACATCAAAGAAGATCTCGATATCGTCGATGGTGAGCTGCGCATTGCACTGCCTTCTGATTTGGGGCGCAACATCGTTACACCATGGCTTGATGAGTTATTAGATCATCACCCAAACATGAGCTTGAGAACCGATCTAAGCGATAGTCATATAGACTTTTATCGTGACTCTGTAGACATGGCATTACGCTATGGTTCGCCAAAAGATGCCAGTCTTTACGGCTTTAAGATTTGTGATGTCCCAGGGTTGCTTTGTGCATCGCCAGCGTATATAACACGTCACGGCATACCCCAGCATCCGCATGAGCTACCGACGCACAATGGGTTGTTTTATCAGCTGTACGATATCACTCACGATGTGTGGGAATTCACCAAGAACAAGCAAGTTTATAAAATAAAAATGAGTGGCAATCGAGCCTCTAACGATGGTGATCTGGTCAGGCGCTGGTGTGTCGAAGGAAAAGGACTTGCTGTAAAATCCTGCTTGGATGTTTCGAGTGACATATCAGAAGGCAAGCTGATTCATATCATGACCGACTATCAAGCAAAGCCAAGCGAGCTTTGGCTCATCTGCCCAAGTAGGCAATCGATAACCCCTGCGGTCAGACTGCTCAGAGATACCTTAAGAGAAAAATGTAAGGATCTTTTGAGTCGTTTAGCCATATAGTTTGCACGCTATGCTTCACTTTTTTTGCACAGTGTTCGATGGGCAGTCAAAAACAAAAATACTCAAATTTTAATAACGCTATTGTATAATGCACGGCCTACTAACATACCCCATCGCTAGGAAGCTGACATGATTGTCCGCCAAACCCCCAATGCCCTCAAGATATTTTTTACCCTGCGCGGCTCCATCATTCCAAAAGTCTATCGGCAAATTCTGCTGATTACTATTCTTAGTACACTCATAACGATCATTCAGCACTGGCTTCCTGACTCGTTTCCTTATTATGGTATGGCGATGTTTACCTTGCTCGGAATCGCGTTATCGTTATTTCTTGGGTTTCGGAACAATGCCAGTTATCAACGCTGGTGGGAAGCTCGGGGACTGTGGGGTCAGCTGGTATATGATTCCCGCAGCTTAACGCGTCAAGTGCTGTCTTTTATAGATGATGACACCGATGCTGGGCGTGATACTCAACGAGCGATGGTATATCTAACCATTGCTTTTGCTCATGCTGTGCGCCACAGGCTACGTGGTACGTCACCTTGGGAAGATATAGAGACATTTGTAGCGTTAACGCATCATGACAATATGCGCCAAGCGAAAAACGTACCTGATTATATAATGCGCCTCATGGGTAAGCAGCTCGGTGACATTCGGCGGCAAGGACTGGTGTCTGAGCAAGTCATCCAAAACATGGACGAGCGCCTGACATCTATGACGATTGTATTGGCGGCTTGCGAGCGCATTCATAATACGCCGCTGCCATTTGCTTATATGCTGTTGGTACATCGCACGACCTATCTGTATTGCATCCTGTTGCCTTTTGGCTTGGTGGCCTCACTCGGTTGGGCCACTCCGTTGATTTCTGCTGTAATCGCTTACACCTTCTTTGGTTTGGATGCCCTTAGCGAAGAGCTAGAAGAGCCTTTTGGCTTGGCAGCTAACCAACTACCCCTGACTGCCTTATCACGCACGATCGAAATCAATCTGCGAGAAGCATTAGGAGACACGGATATCCCGCCTGATATCGCGCCTATCAATGGCTACTTACCGTAAGTCGCATCAGCAATTGAAAACTTAGCTGTCCAAATGTATGATGCCATTATACTTGGTGCATCCCTTGCTAATAATGCATGAGTTCGTCTACCATCTGCTTACTCGCATTGATAAAAGTAAGTGAACACTATGAATTACCAAACGCTACGTCACCATTGCCCAACTTGGGATGATTATATTCAGCACGACTTTGTCAAGCAACTAGCAGCAGGTACGCTCGCCCCTGACAGCTTCCGCCACTACCTCGTCCAAGACTACTTGTATTTGATTCACTATACCCGCGTGATGGCGCTGAGCGTGTACAAAAGCGACACTCTGGCGCAAATGCGCGTCGGTCAAGCAGGCATTAATGCCATGCTCGATATGGAAATTGGCATGTATTTGGACTTCTGCCACCAATGGGGCATAGCGCTTGAAACCGTCGAGAATGCGCCTGAATCTACTGTAACCATCGCCTATAGCCGCTATATATTAGACGCTGCCCTGTCAGGCTCACTGGCTGAGCTGTATGCTGCTATTGCCCCTTGCTTGATGGGTTACGGCGAAATTGGCAAACGCATCAAAGCCGAAGGGTTTATCACGGGCAATCCCTATCAGCCATGGATTGATGTATTTTCTAGTGATGCATTTCAAGCGATTACCGCACAGAACGAAGTGCAGATCAATGAACTACTGGCACAGGCTAGCCCCGCTCAAGCAGACAAGTTCCAACAGTTATTTAATACTGCTTCACGTATGGAAGTGAATTTTTGGCAGCAAGCATTAGATCTGTCATAACTCGTATTTTTATAGCAAATTTAACGTCACGTACTATTCAATATAGTTGATTCAATTTAAAAGAGTGACAAGCCAACCGAGTGTAGATGTATGAGTAATACTTTAAGCGAGGTTAACGCTGTCACTCTTTTATAGTGGATTAACGATACAACAAAAAACACTCAAGGAGAGATATCATGGCAGCATTTGATGAACACGCAAGCGCGTACGATAGCTGGTTTTTTGACAATCAAAACTTACTGACCAGTGAGCTAAAATTAGTTGCCCATTTCTTAGATAAAGACAGTGAGATATTGTCTATCGGTTGTGGTAGCGGATTATTTGAATCACTACTAGCAAAAGATTATGATATTCATATCAAATATGGCATTGAGCCTTCTAAAGACATGGCCGCCGTCGCCGAAAAGCGCGGATTGCAAGTAGATATCAGCCCTGCTGAAACTTGCGAGATTGAGCCCAATAAGTTTGACATTATTATGTTCAACGGCAGTGTCAGCTATATCAGTGATTTGGATGTCTGTATTAAAAAGGCCTTTGACGCATTAAAGTCTGGCGGCAAATTGATTCTGATCGATGTACCAAAAGAGAGTGGCTTTGCCAGCTTATACAATTTGGCCAGCTCGTTAGGCACTTGGGAGCATCCGCTACTTGCGCACATCTCCCCTGCTGACCCTTATCCTATTGAACTGGTAAAGTCAGCCAATTGGCGCACCTCAAATGAAAAAATCGCGCTGATGCAAGCCAATGGTTTCGTCGATTTTGAGTATGCGCAGACCTTATTGACCCATCCAATGTATGCCAATGATAAGGTACAAGAGGTCATCGAAGGTTATGACCGTGGGGACTATGTGGCGGTTTGTGGTTATAAAAGATAAGCGGTCACTGTCCATACCCTGTCCGTAACGTAGCCGAAGGTTCGACATACCCTAATGTACTGTCGTCGCTATCACAGGACTTGAATAATAGGCTTAGTGCCACTATAAATGGGCAATAAAGCTCTTATCCAAATATAGTCAAATCCATATGAATCCGCTACATCGTCATCCGCGCTAAGCATACTAATGTATAACTTGCGCTCGGTTTACTTGTATCGAAATTATTTGAATTCAACTATAGCTCATATTTAAAAAAACGAGGCAAACATCATGAGTGATGATTCAAAAGATACTGATAATCAAAACACCAAAGACGTCACCATGACGGATCTGACACCCAATGAAGGTGTCTTAAAAGGCAAAAAAACCGACATTCAAAATCCAGAGCTGTGGGATTTTCCAATGAACTACCCTTTGAGCATCATTGGTCATGAAGGCGAGCATGAAAGCTTGCTTAATGAAGTCAAGCTGATCCTCGGTAGCCAGTTCCCTGATTTTGATTTGGCTTCTATAGAAGTTAAGCCATCTAAAACGGGTCGCTTTCATTCAGCGCGTGTCAATTTATACCTCACAGCAGCCGATCAAGTGAATACACTTTATGCGTCACTTGATGATGCAAAAACGGTTCGTATGGTCGTATAAACAGGTAATGGGTGTTTAGAAAAAAACAACCCCTTTTCCGTCCAAATCGTCACTCATATGTTATTACTAGATATAACATATGAGTGGCGATTTTTTATGGTTTGGTGTACAATCTGCGCCCGCATTATTGCCGCTCTGATCACTATTATCAGTCGACAATTTACAACAAAATAAAAATCAAATCGTCACGATATTTTTACAAAAAATTTATGATGAGCGCATTTGCGTCTAACCCTTATCCCATCGTCCTTTGCCCAAATCTGGACAGCTCACAACCTCGCAGCAACATAGTTTTAGTCTAAAATCAATATAGTATTTTCAAAATTTTCCCGCTATATTGTGCCTACCAATTAACAAACACGCTATATGTAGTACTCAGTGATTTTAATCATCATTATGAGTAGCGGTAGTTTTTTGCCTAAAAAAACCAGCTATCGTAACCCAGCATCGTAGCGTTATAAAGAATGTTTGCCGCCGATTCAGCGCGCAGCATCACAATAAGCAATCAAAATAGAGGCCAGCATGACACATATTGACAAAATCCAAGTAACCAAACGTGATGGACGTTTAGAGCCTATTGATTTAGACAAAATTCACAAGGTGATAGCGTGGGCCGCTCACGGCTTGGACAATGTGTCTGTATCACAAGTTGAGCTAAAGTCGCACATCCAGTTTTATGAAGGTATCAAGACTCGTGACATTCACGAAACCATCATCAAATCTGCTGCTGACCTTATCTCTGAAACGACGCCTGATTATCAATATCTAGCGGCTCGTTTGGCTATCTTCCATCTGCGTAAGATTGCTTACAATAGATTCACGCCGCCACATCTATTCGATCACGTTACAACGCTGACCAATGCTGGTAAATATGATGAGCATATCCTAGCTGACTATAGCCGTGCTGAATTTGACGAGTTAGAAGAGTATCTCGATCACTGGCGTGATATGAACCTTGCGTATGCGGCTGTTGAGCAAATGGCAGGTAAATACCTCGTCCAAGATCGTGTTAGCAAAACTGTCTTTGAGAGCCCGCAGTTTTTGTACATGCTGGTCGGTATGTGCTTGTTTAGCCGTTACGAAAAATCAGAGCGCATGAACTATGTGAAGCGCTTCTATGATGCGACTTCAGAATTCAAAATCTCACTACCAACGCCTATCATGTCTGGTGTGCGTACGCCATCGCGTCAGTTTAGCTCGTGCGTATTGATCGAATGTGGTGATAGCCTAGACTCTATCAACGCGACTACTAGCGCCATCGTACGCTATGTATCACAGCGCGCTGGTATCGGCATCAACGCTGGTCGCATCCGTGCCCTTGGTAGCCCTATCCGTGGCGGCGAAGCACAGCACACTGGCTGTATTCCGTTCTATAAATTGTTCCAAACTGCGGTGAAATGCTGCTCACAAGGCGGCGTCCGTGGCGGTGCAGCGACCCTGTTCTACCCATTATGGCATCTAGAAGTTGAGTCATTACTGGTACTCAAAAACAACCGCGGCGTCGAAGACAACCGTGTCCGTCATATGGACTACGGCGTACAGTTAAACAAAACGATGTACACGCGCCTCATCAAAGGTCAAGATATCTCGCTATTCTCACCAGGTGATACGCCGGGCTTGTATGATGCGTTCTTTGAAGATCAAGACAAATTCGAAGAGTTATATACCAAGTACGAGAACGACCCTGCTATTCGTAGCCGCCAGATCCCAGCAGCCGACTTGTTCAGCCTAATGATGCAAGAGCGCGCCAGTACTGGTCGTATCTATATCCAAAACGTCGATCATTGCAACACGCATAGCCCATTTGACGCGACGGTTGCCCCGATTCGCCAGTCAAACCTATGTATGGAAATCGCGCTACCGACCAAGCCACTTGATAATATCAATGACGAAGAAGGCGAAATCGCCCTTTGTACGCTATCAGCGGTGAACTTGGGTAAAGTCGAAAACGTCAGCGATATCGAAGAGCCAGCCGAGCTAATCGTCCGTGCGCTTGATGCCCTGCTCGACTATCAAGACTATCCAGTCAAAGCCGCCCAAAACGGCAGTATGCGTCGCCGTACGCTCGGTGTGGGCGTGATTAACTATGCTTATTACCTTGCTAAAAATGGCGTACGCTATTCAGATGACAGCGCGCTTGGTCTGACCCATCAAACGTTTGAAGCATTGCAATTCTATCTCTTGAAAGCATCAAACAAATTGGCAAAAGAGCAAGGCGCTTGCCCTGCGTTCAATGAGACGACATATTCACAAGGTATCTTACCGATTGATACGTACAAAGCCGACTTGGACAAAATCTGCCAAGAGCCGCTACATCTAGATTGGGAAACGCTACGTGGCGAGATCACTGAGCACGGTCTACGCAACTCTACCCTAACCGCCTTGATGCCGTCTGAGACCTCTAGTCAGATCGCCAACGCGACCAACGGTATCGAGCCACCACGTGGTCTGGTCTCTATCAAAGCGTCAAAAGATGGCATCTTAAAGCAAGTCGTGCCTGAGATTGATAAGCTAAAAGATCAGTACGAGCTACTATGGCAAATGCCAAACAATGACGGTTACCTAAAGCTGGTCGCTATCATGCAAAAGTTCGTCGATCAAAGTATCTCTGCCAATACCAACTACGATCCTGTTCGTTATGCTGGCGGCCGTGTACCGATGAAGATATTGCTAAAAGACTTGCTAAACGCTTATAAAATGGGTGTGAAGACGTTGTACTACCATAACACTCGTGATGGTGCGAACGATGCCCAAGCGGATATGGAAGATGATTGTGCTGGCGGTGCGTGTAAGATTTGAGAACCGTTAAAAAATTGCACTGCAATTTTAGGTTCGCAAGAGAAATTCTTTAAATAGAATTTCTGATGGATGGCGGGGTTGGCTGTTAGGTTAAGCTCGTTATCCACCATTAATATATAGTTGAAAGGCTTTAAAATTTGTTTGGTACGACAAGTATCAGGCAATAAAAATGGCAAAGACGATTTCTCATCTTTGCCATTGGAGATACTAAATATTGGCGTATTTAATATCAGGAAGTTAAGACTATCGACTTTCACAAGTGATAAGCAAATAGAATAACGTTCCGTTCTTAGGCAGCTATTCTAATTTAAAACTTACCCCTTGTCCAAAGAAACCGTGAATTGATAGTCGAAAATGTTTCAGCTCAGGAGAAATGAGCATGGAAAAATATCGTGATATCGGTGGTAACTCTGGTATAAGCGCATATGAAATCGGTGACGATTTCATAATTGTGTGCTTTGCGAAAGGTGGTGTGTATCTGTATGACTATTTCACAACTGGCTCTTACCATGTCAATAATATGGTAAGACTGGCTAGAATGGGAAATGGACTTAATGGATACATAAACTTAAACGCTAAATATACTTATGCTAGAAAAATAGCATAGGCATTTGGTCTGACCTCAATGGTTTAGTGTTCGGGTGTTTAGGCACCTTAACACTATTAAGTATAAGTGGCTAAGAGGAATAACAATTTGACGATGCTAGTTAATGAAAAATATCATGTGAAAATTAACGATTGGCAAGATATTTTCACAATGAATAATTACACTGACTCTTTAGATCCTACAAAGGAAAAGCTGAAAAGAGTTATTAATAAGTATACGCTTCCGACCAAAGGAAAGTGTGGACTCTCAAACTGTGGCACAGCTCATAATAATGGGTATATTGTTGAAACTGACACAGGCAAGCTAACAAACGTAGGACATATATGTGGTAAAAATCACTTTGGTGTTAGCTTCCAAACTTTAGAGAAAAATTTCAACAGAGAGTATAGAGATAGGCAAGCGAAAGAAAAAATAGCAAGCTTCAAGAGTAATTCAAACCAATACCTTGAAAAAGTAATAGCTACAGAAAATACGTATGGAAAGATTAGTCATATTCATAAGCTGCAGCAGTTTTTTACTCATGCTTCAAAAGGCTGTCCCTCATCTATCCTTGAGATGATCAAGCTTATGGTGAAAAACAGAAACCCTACTATTTATAAGACTATAAAGCTTAGCAAAAAAGAATATGAAACCTTAAAGACTAGTGGAGTGAAAGCACCATCAAGGTATAAAGAGATACCTATAGGCACTATTGATGGCTTAGCATTTTTATATAATGAGAATAATCTGAGAGTGTATGCTGAGGACTTCAAAAACCCTTTGGATGAGCTATTGAACCTAAATATCAGTTCCTTAAGTAGCAGTCAACTTGATAGATGGTCTAAGAAAATCGGTGAGTTTGACCGTACAATTAACCAAACCCATGAGATAATGATAGACAGTAAAATATTTCTTGATAGGAGAAATATTTTAAAATTTAGAAAGTTAATACCTGATGACGACACCCAATTTATATATCTTATAAAAATCCTAAAAGACCAGTTTGACATTAAAAACTAGTCGTAGGGTGCGCCCAGCGCACTGATGATATATAAATTTTCAAGTAGATTGGATAAAAATGCAGCCACCTTTATCAATTAGCTATAAAAGCTCAGCTAGTGCAATAATTTACCGTGATGGTGGCTCGCTTGAATTAAGATTCACCGCAGATGACGATAGAAGTTATTGTATATTTATGGAAGTCGTTGGTGAGTCGCCAGATGATTGCAAACGCTACCATCCGCCGATGCTATTTAAAGAGTCATTCGACATAAATAACAGTAAGCCCGAAGACTTTATCAGCTATTTAAATTGGCAACAGATTAAAGGCTTGATTAGCGAAATTAGAATGGATATCGGTCAATATTTCGAGAAACATGCTGATTGTGCACATCTCGGATTAATTGAAAATATCGCGAATAATAATGGCTGGCTTATTAATTAAAATACTTTGGCTTTACCGATATAATCAAAACATACAGACAGAATAAAACGACGGAGGTCATGTGCAATATACCGCAATCATCAAAGACGGTGGTTTGTTTATCCCAAACGTATTTTCAGACCTAAACGATGGTGGCTCGCATATCGTACAAGTCGAGGTTGATATTGCAGAGGTGCGTCAGCAGTTAGGTGTAAACGTCGCACCAAAGGCAACCGTTACCAAAAAAACCGTGGCAAAAGCAGCCAAAAAACCAGCATTAAGAGCCACTAAAAAAGACTTAAAAACAGCAGAAGAGTCTGATGTGAGTACCCTACGTAAAAGCGCACTTGATGAATTAGAAGCACTAGATGATAGTGAGCTGAGCGAGATATTCAAAGCCTATATGAACGATGGACAAGAGTCCTCACAGATATCGTTAGAAAACTTGTAATACAATCGAATGAAAGCCAGTCACAACTATATAAATCAATAACCGTATCAATTATAAAGGCAGTCTCATGACCTACTCGATTTTTTCACAGACACCAAACAATGCGCTAAAAGAGCCGATGTTCTTTGGTAATCCAGTCAACGTAGCGCGCTATGACCAACAAAAGCACCCTATCTTTGAGCAACTAATCGAAAAGCAACTGTCGTTCTTTTGGCGTCCAGAAGAAGTCGATGTGTCAAAAGACCGTATGGACTTTGGCAACCTGTCCTCGCATGAGCAGCATATATTTTTGAGTAACCTCAAATACCAGACCCTACTCGACTCTATCCAAGGTCGTAGCCCAAACGTGGTGCTATTGCCGCTCGTGTCTATCCCTGAGCTAGAGACTTGGATTGAAACATGGTCATTCTCTGAGACCATTCACTCACGCAGCTACACCCATATCATTCGTAATATCGTCAATGATCCAAATATTATCTTTGATGACATTATGAAAAACGAGCACATCTTAGAGCGTGCCTCTGATATTGCCCAATATTACGATGATCTGTACCGTAACTCGCAGCTATATAGCTTGTATGGCGCTGGTACGCACAACGTCAATGGCGAGGAAGTGACTGTCGATTTAAGATCACTAAAAAAGCAGATGTATCTGTGTATCGTCGCGGTCAACGTCTTAGAAGCCATTCGCTTCTATGTGTCATTTGCCTGCTCGTTTGCCTTTGCCGAGCGTAAGCTGATGGAAGGTAATGCTAAAATCATCAAGCTGATCGCGCGTGATGAAGCGCTGCATTTGACGGGTACGCAGCATATGCTTAACCTCATGCGCAATGGTCGTGACGATCCTGAGATGGTCGAGATTGCCGCAGAGTGTTATGAAGAAAGCATCGAGATCTTCCGCAAGGCTGCCGAGCAAGAAAAAGAATGGGCAGGTTATCTGTTTAAAGATGGCTCGATGATTGGTCTGAATAAAGACATTCTGTGCCAGTATATTGAATTCATCACCAACTTGCGTATGGAAGCGGTTGGCTTGCCAGCCGTGTTCCCGAACTCTAAATCAAACCCGATTCCATGGATCAATACTTGGTTGTCGTCTGATAATGTGCAAGTAGCACCGCAAGAGACTGAAATCAGCTCTTACTTGGTTGGTCAGATTGACTCAGACTTATCAGACAGCGACTTTGATGACTTTGAATTATAAGAGCTTTGAGCTGTAAAATTTGAGCTGTAATAGTTTTACGCTTTAATAGTGTTTTAGGCGTCAACAGTACTTTAGGCATTAATAGTATTTTACGCTTCGATGGCTGTAGGATATAGCAGCAAGATACAAGATAGTCAAATCCAAATAGGATGAATTATGACGTGGGTAATGACCAGTAAGCAGCAGTTTTACTTGCATGACGATGAGAGTCTGCTCGATGGACTGCTGCGCACCGGACATGAGGTTAATTATCAATGCCGCGAGGGCTATTGTGGGAGTTGCCGAGTCAAACGTATCGCCAGCTCACATACGGTCGACTATCCATTTGAGCCACTCGCGATGATTGACGAGGATGAGATACTGCCCTGCTGTTGCCGTGTGCAAGGCGTTATCCATATCAATCATGAGCCTATCGTAAAGTAGAGAAAGTAAGCACAAAAAAAGTGCGCTATCTATATAAGATAGCGCGCTTTTTTAGTCTATTAGCTAAATGAATATGCTGTCTCATAAACACATTATGAATCAGCACATGGTTATGACAAATTACTGTGCTGCGGTGTCTTGTTCAAACAGCTTCATCAGCTCTTCACGCATACGATCACGCTCAGCCTTTGACATCATGGGCGCTTCTTCATCGTTCTGAATGCTTCGCTCGGGCATCTCGCCCTCTTCCATTCCGCCTATGCTTCCCTCTTGTAGGACGACAGGACGTTCGACAGGTTCTTGTGCTGGGCGCTCTTCTAGCATTATTTTTACTTGGGCATTTTTACCTTGGCGTAGTATCTGTGCATCAAGCTCAGTATCTGGCGCTTTGCGAGCAACGTACTGAATCAAAGTATTGGCATCTGTCATTTCCACACCGTCGATTGTCAGGACGATATCGCCGACACGTAGACCACTCTTCGCCGCTGGACTTTGATCGATGACGTTTAGCACTTCTACGCCTGTTGAGGTCTCAAGCTGCGTTGGATCACGTAGCTGTGATTGGATCTCGATACCTAGCCAGCCGCGACTGACCTTGCCATCTTTAATCAAAGCATTCATTACTTGCTCAACCAGCGCTGTTGGAATGGCAAAACCAATGCCCATCGAGCCACCAGAGCGCGAGAATATAACCGTATTGATACCCACTAACTCGCCGCGAGCATCGACCAGCGCACCGCCTGAGTTACCTGGATTGATCGCGGCATCAGTCTGGATAAAATCTTCGAACTTATTGACACCCAGACCCGTACGTCCAGTCGCTGAGATAATACCTTGGGTCACGGTCTGACCGACACCAAACGGATTACCAATCGCCAGTGCCAAATCACCCACGCGAATAGGATTTTCGCGGAAGCCAAGTGGGGTCAATCCTGTCATATCGACCTTGATCACTGCCAAATCGCTATCAGGGTCGGTACCGATGACTCTGGCACGGCTCTTACGACCATCGTTAAACGCGACTGTGATCTCATCTGCCTTTTCGATCACATGAGCATTGGTCACGATATAACCATCTTCTGATACGATCACGCCTGAACCTAAGTTGGTTGACCCTTGGTCTTGGGAAGGCCCACTATGATCTTCAAAGAACCGGCGCAGGATAGGATCATCCATATACGGATGCTCTGCCATCGTCTGGGTAGTATAGATATTGACCACGGATTGCGAGGCACGGGCAACCGCATTATGATAGGAAGAGATAGGTGCTGGCGTATCTGCAACTGGTTCTGACGCTTGCTGCTCCGCAGGTGGGGTTCTTGGTGGCTCCCACGTGGCCTCCGACGTCGACTTCATACTCGTGAACAACCAGATAAACGCTGCCAACACTAGCAGCAATAAGACCCAAGGTAACCATTTTAATAAAGACGCCTTGTTATTGGTGTTCCGGGATGACGACATATAAAACCTCTATAAATTTAATGCACACAGACAGTGAAAAACGAAGTGAGCCAATGGTAACTACTGGGCTGCTATTGACCCATTAATCGTGTGATCAATTGCTCCATCAGCTAGGCAGACTCACATGTATAAATTATAACCGCAATACTGTTAAATAGTAACGTATCGTGTACCATTTCAGTTATCCAGCTTATCTGTTTGCTTACACCAGCATGTTAAAATAACTCTGATAAAGAATTAAACTAAAAACAGCCCTTACAAATAACTCATAATTTTTGCTCGCTTGATCGACTGCACTTTACTGCACATATTTCATTAACGATAGGAAAACATAATGACTGCAAATCATACGACAGCTGAATCGAATAATCAAAACATCAGCGTCCAGACATTGACACAGTTCTGTGACGACTACTTATCCGCTAGTGTGTTTAAAGACTATGCGCCAAATGGCCTACAAGTCGATGGTGGACGTCCGATCCAGCGTATCGTAACCGGTGTAACGGCTTGTGAGGCCTTGATTGACGCTGCCATCGCTGACAATGCCGATGCCATCATGGTACATCATGGTTATTTTTGGAAAGGCGAACCTGCCCCTCTCACTGGTATGAAAGGTCGACGTATCCGTAAATTGATGCAGCACGGTATCTCTATGATTGGCTATCATTTGCCCCTTGATGCGCATCCGATCACTGGTAATAATGCAAGACTCGCTGACATGTTAGATATGACGATTACTGGTGCGCTCTATCCTGCTGAGTCACATCCTGTTGGCAACATCGCCACTTGCACACCGCAAAGCGCGGATAGTCTCATTGCAACAATTACGCAAGCATTAGGGCGTACACCGCTACATATCGCCGCCGAGTATAATTCTAGTAAAGATGCAGAGAATAATAGGCCTATCAAACGTGTCGGTATTTGTACGGGCGGCGCGCAAGATATGATTGAACAAGCTGCCACGATGGGCTGCGATGCGTTTATCTCTGGTGAGATATCAGAACGTACCACGCATATCGCGCGCGAGCTTGGTATTGATTACTTTGCCTGTGGTCATCATGCAACCGAACGTGGCGGCATTCAAGCGCTAGGTGAGATAGTTGCTCAGAAATTTGGTTTGCCAGTGACTTTTATTGACATCGATAACCCAGCTTAGTAATTAGAGTTAGTCATTAAATTCAGCCGTTATAAAACCACCTCAGTAGTAACTGAAACATATAGTGTAAGAAAGCCCATAATATTAAGTAGGTTAATCAAGTTTTAACCAACGTAGCAATAATGAGGGCATTTCTTACCGTCTATAGTCCAATTATTAAGTTTTATCGCTCTTTTCTTAACTTAACTTGAATAATCCATTATATAACCGCATATTAGTACTTGAAGAAAGAACGTTTTGTCATGAAACTTCCCATTTATTACAGCTTCCGGTTATGGCACTAAAATAATGCTGGTAGTCATTTAAGACTTTATCATGCTATAAGTGATAAGGCTTTAAACTGCTATCCATTGAAATACTATGTTTGCACTATATATTTTAGCAACATGGTATTTTTTTATTTTTAGTGTCGCGATGATGGTATTAAATCACCTGTTTGATAAAAAGCGACACAAACTATCAAGCTTGGTTATTTTACTTACCCTTATTGCTGGACAAAAAACTTTAGCAGCCAGCTATCCTATTACTAGTGAGTCAAGGTATAGCCAGCCATTAAAGTTAGCATCGTAAAAACAGATGAATGTATTTGCTTAATTAGCAAATGATTACATCAAGATTTTGCACGATGTCTTTGTCTCAATGACTTAATCATGACCTTACCTGTGTTTGACATATAGTTGTTTGGCCACTAGCCATATTTAGTTATCGATGAAGGAATCATCTGATTTATATCCTTCGTGTCGTTGTGCGTCCAGTTTTTAAAATTAATATAAAAACATTATTTTAGAACGCTTTGATGACGCACCGATAGCTGGCTGACGACAAACTACCCCACTAACTCTTAGAGAGAGTACGCTAGTGGCGCTATAGTCAAACAAGATAGAGTGGCATTTTTCCTATGAAAAGGTGCGACTTTATTTAAGATGCGATATCGATATATGTCAATATTATGGTCATATATTCGTACGTGTTTTTGCGGTAAGAAGGATGGCTAAAACTAGGAGACATCCATGCAGCGTATTACTTATCGTGTAAAAGTATCTGCGCAAGGGGCCAAACGCCGTATCTCATATTTACTGCGTCCATCTAAACGCCTACTGAACACTAAAAGTAACCTCGTTACATCCGTTAACCCTGTTACTTCAAGTCGTTTTGCCAGAACCAAAAAACTGGCACAAGTTTCTAGTATTGCCCTGCTCTCTTTACCAGCTGAGAGTTTTACTACCATGGATTCACAAGTGCCAACTTATGATCATGTCATGCTGGAGAATACCTTGACCATCGCCGCTGTCCCTGGAGATAGCACTTATTTTGCGACGGATGGTTTTCAGCACGGCTTCGGTTATGATCTGGTACGTACCTATGCTGATGAGCTGGGCGTAGATGTCAATCTAAAAGCCTATGCCAGTGAAAAAGCTGCTCTCAGAGCGGTGAAATCAGGTAATGCTGATATGGCGTTGACGACAGCCAGCACCCAACTCAAAAGCCAGCTAAATTTGTCTTCTGTCAATGTTAGCTGCGGTTATGATGCCAGCTTGACCAAAAACGGTTTACATCCCAAGGTCAGCTGGACTTTCAATTCAGCCAATGATCCGCTATCGCAAAAAGCCAGTTACTTTTTATGCGACAGTATCAAGCTTGAAAACACCCAAAAGCTAGCGGCTTTTTATAATCAGAACTTGCTAAAAGATGCTTATAGTCAGGATCACTTCCAAAGAACGCTTACGGAAAAACTGCCTGATTATCAATCCTCGTTTGAAGAGCAAGCGCGCAACTACAATCACGACTGGGAGTTGCTGGTGGCGATGGGTTACCAAGAGTCACATCTGGACGCCAATGCGGTATCGCCAACAGGTGTACGCGGGCTCATGATGCTGACCAACAATACAGCAAAAGCCATGGGCGTCTCAGATCGCGTCGACCCTTATCAAAGCATTGGTGGTGGCGCACGTTACTTAGAGCAAATGAAGTCAGACTTTGCCGATGTACCCAAAACTGACCGTATTTGGTTTGCCCTTGCTGGCTATAATATGGGTCCGAATGCGGTAAAAAGCATTCAACGTAAACTGAGAGCTCAGGGTATTGATGACAAAAGCTGGGCAAATATCTATGCTTACCTTGCTGAAAATAGAGCGTCCAACAGCCGTTATGGGCAAGCGATGCACTACGTTAGCAATATCAGAAGCTATCTTGAGACTATTAAAACTCAGACTGTTTAAGTAATTGCCTTTTAAGTGATTGTTTTTTAGTCTCGTTTTGTCAGCCTTATTGTGTGAGTCTCGTTCTAAAACAGAGTTAAAAAAACCTTTTTGGTGAATTCATTTTAGGATGGAATACACAATAAAAAAAGCGCCTAACGATATCGTTAGGCGCTTTTTTATTATTATTTCAATATTTACAACCGTTTAAAATACGCGGTTAAGACCATTTAGCGCCGCGACGCGATAGGCTTCTGCCATCGTTGGATAATTAAAGGTCGTATTTACGAAGTACTCAAGCGTATTGTTACACTTCATGACCGCTTGTCCAATATGGATAATCTCTGAGGCATGGTTGCCGTAGCAATGAATCCCCAATATCTCAAGGGTCTCACGGTGGAATAATATCTTTAATACCCCTGTACGCTCACCGATGATCTGGGCGCGAGCGAGATGCTTAAAGAAGGCTTGTCCGACTTCATAAGGTACTTGCTCATCCGTTAGCTCCTGCTCGGTCTTACCGATACTGGAGATTTCTGGAATGGTATAAATACCAGTAGGAACGCTCGAAACTGGCTCTGCGTCGCTATCACCAACCATAAAGGCTGCCGCACAGCGACCTTGGTCATAAGCAGCAGAAGCCAGAGATGGCCAGCCAATCACATCGCCAGCTGCATAGATATTTTCGATATCAGTACGGTAGGTATCATCCACTTTTAGCTGACCACGACTATTGGCTTCTAAGCCGATAGCCTCCAAGTTTAAGCCTTCCGTATTACCTGAGCGACCGTTAGACCAAAGAATCGCATCAGACTTGATTTTTTTACCACTCTTTAAGTGCAAAATCACACAGTCATCGTGAGTCTCAAGATGATCAATCTCTTCGTTATTGCGGATAAGGACGCCAAATTGTCTAAAATCATGCGCTAGCGCATCACTGATTTCACTATCTAAGTAGCTGAGCAGCTTGCCCTGATTGTTGATCAAGTCGACTTTGTAGCCCAGACCGGTAAAGATAGAGGCGTACTCGCAGCCAATCACCCCAGCACCATAAATGATGATTTTTTTGACCACATAATCCATTTGCAGGATTTTATCCGAATCAAAAACGCGCGGATGATTGAAATCTAAAATCTCAGGACGATAAGGGCGGCTACCAACAGTGATGATGGCTTTGTTAAAGGTAACGGTTTCAAAGACATTTTCATCAAGCTCAACACGAATGGTATGCGCATCGGTAAAGCTTGCCCAGCCATGAATCACTTCAATCTGATTGCGCTCATAAAAGCGAGTATGGGTGCTAACTTGATTGCGTATCACTTTACGAGCATTCGCAAGCACCTTGTTTAGTGGTACTTGGTGATACTCCATCGCCTTGGTAAACATAGGATCACGGCGAAAGTTAATCAAGTTAAATACTGATTGGCGTAACGCTTTACTCGGAATCGTGCCGACATGAGTAGAGTTGCCCCCGACTTGCTCACGCGGATCGATAACCACGACTTTCTTGCCTGATTTAGCAAGCTTCATGGCGGCCGCTTCACCAGCGGGACCCGCGCCCAACACCACCGCATCATATTCAAACTGATGCTTGTCGCCCTTGATACGCTCAGAGTCTCTAGTAAATCCTGACTTTACATCAATACGGGTATCGTCTAGCGGATTGACCAAGTCAGGGTGGTGCATGATGTCGTCGGTGACTTGCTCATGTGTTTGTTCGATTTTTTCTTTTTTGTTTTTGTCTTCCGTATGTTCAGGATTTGGCGCGGCGCCGCTTTTTTTATTAGATACTTCGGTATGAATGTCTTCACCAGTGTCATTGGTAGCATCGCTAGTATTTTTGCTTCCCATTGTGTCCTCTTTATTTCTTTGTTTGTCTGTCTTTAGGCTATGAATGAATCAATGCAAAGATGCGTCAGGGTCATGCTGCTAAGGAGTGCCCACCATACGTTGTGATAGGATGTTTTGCAATGTCCAATGCCCTGTCAAGCTTTGTTTGCCTTCATCTATTTGTGGACGTGCACTAATTATATACTCGGTACCAAGGCTCGGTTTAAAATCATCGATCCAATCATAAGGAATCTGAAACACGCTGCCATCTTTGCTCGATTTGGCCAATAAGCACTGCATCGGTAATGCTGAAGCACACGCCACACGATTTGGCATGACAGTAAGCGTTTGCGCTTCACCCAACACAATCGTTGGAACATAACGGGGCTCAGGTACCGGCTCACGTGCAAATGGCGAGGTTTGACAAGCACTAAGCAAAGTCGCCGCGCTTAATAACAGGCTAGTAAGTAATAAAGGTGTCTTTCTAGACTTATAAGATGAACTCATAATATTCTCTATATGGTAAAGGCATTGTTTTGAGTGAAATTGTTCTATATAAAATGGTACAAATTATTTTTGTCAACGCTAACGTCTTATTAGCCATTAGCATTAACCAATACGGCGTTTAAGACCCGTCATCTGTAAGATACGTGTGGCAATTTCTTCAACCGACATCTCTGAGACGTCTAAGCTAGGAATACCGTGCGTGATATATATACCTTGTATCGCCCGCTGCTCTTGCTGACACTGCTGATAGCTTGAATAACGACTGCCTGCACGGCGTTCTTGACGAATTTTGACCAAGCGATCGGTATCAATGAGCAAGCCAAACAATTTGTCTTTGTGCTCACGCAACGCTTTTGGTAATTGATTGTCGTACAAATCATCTTCGGTCAAAGGATAGTTGGCCGCACGGATACCGAATTGTAAGGCTAGATATAATGACGTTGGGGTTTTGCCCGAGCGTGAGACTCCAACCAGAATAATATCGGCCGCGTCATAATGACGTGTGCGTGCGCCATCGTCATTGTCCAAGGCAAAATGAACCGCGTCGATACGTTCCTTATAGGTTTCGGAATCGACATCATCGTGTGCATGACCTGAGTGTCCATCTGGCTCCACCCCAGTCTCTTCGGCAACACGACCAATCAAACCCTCGTACATATCTAAGTTACAGCTGGTCGCTGAGTTGATTTTTTCGCGAATTTCAGAGTTAACAATGGTATCGAATACCAAAGGCAACACACCATCGCGTTGATAAGCCATGTTAATTTGCTCAACAGCGTCTTCGGCGCGCTCTAAACTATCGACATAAGGCAGTACACGCGTCTCAAAAGGAACGGAAGCAAACTGACTTAAAATAGCACGTCCAAGAGTCTCAGCCGTAATAGCCGTACCATCAGAGATAAAAAATGCACTTCTTATGGTTTGCGAATTGTCTAAGTTCAACGCATCATGATTTTGTATCGTCGGCTTATTTTGTTCAGATAGATTGCTTGAGTACATAACTTTGATACCTCGGTTGAAACCCTAATATTGGCCTGTGACTGGCTTATTTTTTTGACTGTCTTTTGATCAGTCATCATATTTTAATGATTGATTCAATTATTCGCGCAGGGCGTTTCACTTTTCATTATACGCATAATAGAAGCTCAATAGAAATCAATGTTGTCGATAAGCGACGACAAACACCCCGCTCTTTCTTTCGATATTGTCCTGCACAATTTCGTTTTATTGACTATGTAAGTCCCAATATAAATCCCAATATAAGTCCCAATATTATGTTCTATATATAGTGGTAAAAATCCTAGTAGTACTTTTGGACAGATTTTACTCATATTTAGGGGTTTTGATGACAATTATGGCACCCTATTATTTCGGTAGCATTGACATTTTGGCTCGGTCTTAAAAGTAAAACCGTCAGGCTGCTGACGTAAATTATGTAGCAAACCCGACAATTTGTATCTTTTTGACGAATTTTTTGGTTCTAGGTCTCGAAATTATCCAAATATAGGGGTATAATTGACCGTTATAATCTTTACTAAATAACCTTATTTTCTGGAGTTATCATGGCAGCGCAATCTACAGCACTTGTAATCAATCTTGATCAGCTAGGAAAAGACGACATTGAGATGGTCGGGGGTAAGAACGCCTCATTAGGTGAAATGATCAGCCATTTGTCTGATTTGGGTGTTAGTGTTCCAGGCGGATTTGCCACCACTTCAAATGCATTTAACCGTTTTTTGAACGAAACTGGCTTGCTTGACAAAATCAACAGCGAGCTAAAAACATTAGATGTTAATGATGTAAAAAAACTTGCAGAAACGGGTAAAAAAATTCGTACGTGGATTATTGAGCAAGAGCTGCCAAGCGATCTAGAGCAAGAAGTGCGTCAGTCATTTGAAACCATGAGTGGCGGCGATGACATCGCGGTTGCTGTCCGTTCTTCTGCGACTGCCGAAGATTTGCCAGATGCCTCATTTGCCGGTCAGCAAGAGACTTTCCTAAACATTCGCGGTATTGATAACGTTCTGATTGCCATTAAAGAAGTATTTGCGTCTCTTTATAACGACCGCGCAATCTCTTATCGTGTACATAAAGGTTTTGAGCACGAAGGCGTTGCATTGTCTGCTGCTGTACAGCGCATGGTACGCTCAGAGACCGGTGCTGCTGGTGTGATGTTCACGCTAGATACAGAGAGTGGTTTTGATCAAGTGGTCTTTATCACTTCAAGCTATGGCCTAGGTGAAATGGTCGTACAGGGTGCGGTTAACCCAGATGAATTCTATATCTCTAAGCAATTGCTCGCCAATGGCAAGCCTTCGGTTATTCGCCGTAACCTAGGCAGCAAGCATAAGAAAATGATCTACGGTGATGAAGGCAGTACGACTAAGTCTGTCAAAACCGTTGATGTTGAAAAACAAGATCGCATGCAGTTCTCGCTATCTACCGAAGAGCTTACCTCACTTGCCAAGCAAGCGATGACCATTGAAAAGCATTACGGTCAAGCGATGGATATCGAATGGGCAAAAGACGGCGATACCAATGAAATCTTTATCGTTCAAGCCCGTCCAGAAACCGTAAAAAGCCGCCAAGACAGCAATGTCATGGAACGTTATATCATCAATACAACTGATGCAAAAATCTTGTGCGAAGGCCGCTCAATTGGTCAACGCATTGGTGCGGGTAAAGTACGTATCGTTAGCAACCTAAACGAGATGGACAAAGTACAAGACGGCGACGTCCTCGTATCAGACATGACCGATCCAGATTGGGAACCAGTCATGAAGCGTGCCTCTGCCATCATCACTAACCGTGGTGGTCGTACCTGTCATGCAGCTATTATCGCCCGTGAGCTTGGCGTACCGGCTATCGTCGGTTGTGGTAATGCAACTGAGCTGTTGGTTGATGGTCAAGATGTCACTGTTTCTTGTGCCGAGGGTGATACTGGTTTCATTTATGAAAGCCAAATTGACTTTGAAATACAGACCAACTCTGTTGAATCTATGCCAGATCTTGCCTTCAAGATTATGATGAACGTTGGTAATCCAGATCGCGCCTTCTCTTTCACCCAAATGCCGAACGAAGGTATTGGTCTTGCGCGTCTTGAATTCATCATCAACCGTATGATCGGTGTGCATCCAAAAGCTTTGCTAAACATGAACAGCTTGCCACGTGAGATATCACAAGCAATCCAAGAGCGTATCGCTGGTTATGCTTCACCTGTTGACTTTTATGTTGATAAATTGGTCGAAGGCATCTCAACACTAGCGGTTGCCTTTATGGATCAGCCAGTTATCGTTCGTATGTCAGATTTTAAATCAAACGAATACGCTAACTTGCTTGGTGGTAAGTTATACGAGCCGTCAGAAGAAAACCCAATGTTGGGCTTCCGTGGTGCCAGTCGTTATGTCTCTGATAACTTCCGTGATTGCTTTGAGCTTGAGTGTAAAGCCCTAAAGCGCGTACGTGATGAGATGGGTCTGACCAACGTCGAAATTATGATTCCATTCGTCCGTACCGTTGACGAAGCCGCCCAAGTTATTGAGTTACTCGAGAAAAACGGTCTAAAACGTGGTGAGAACGGCCTACGCATCATTATGATGTGTGAGCTACCAACCAACGCGTTATTAGCAGAAGAGTTCCTAGAACACTTCGATGGCTTCTCTATCGGCTCTAACGATTTGACCCAGTTAACGCTTGGTCTTGACCGTGACTCAGGTATCGTCTCACATCTATTTGATGAGCGTGACCCTGCTGTTAAGAAGTTACTGTCTATGGCGATTGATGCTTGCCGCAAAGCTGGTAAGTATGTCGGTATCTGTGGTCAAGGTCCATCAGACCATCCAGATCTAGCATTCTGGCTCATGGAGCAAGGTATCAGCTCAGTGTCATTGAACCCTGACTCAGTACTAGATACTTGGTTCTTCTTAGCTGGTGAAGAAGCAAAGTAAGCCGTAATTTAAGTCACAGCGGTAATTCACACAGTCATTGAAGATACAACCATTAGGGTCTATTTGAAAAATCTTGAATAGACCCTAATACTATGTCTTACAGTAGCGACTTAATATATGACTAACTATGCAGGCAATTATGCAGATTTTCTTAGCTCGAAATAACGTACAAGCCGGTCCATATAATTTGGATCAGCTCAATATTATGCTGGCGTCTGGTGAGGTTTTACTGGATGATTTGATCTGGCACGAAGGCTTAGACCAATGGCAGCAAGTTGGCAACTTGACGAACAATCAAGGGGTTTATCGACCTACTAGCATTAGCAGCCCTGAGGTTAATGACTCTATTGTCAATAATGTCACTGTGTTTCCCGAAGATACTGAAACCAGTAGCACTAAAGACGGAAAAAGCGTGTCGTTAGACCGACTATATGGTAAGCCTGAACGTCCAAAAGACAATGCCAAAGCAGATATGACCAGCAACCGTCATCACACACCGCATAATAATGTGTCATTAAATAAAACGGCTGCTAATAAGAATATCACAGCCAAAGATAAAGTCGTTGGCGATGTAGTACTAGCCCCGATCATGTCACGCATATTGGCAACTGCGCTCAATGGCTTATTGTACTTGCTAGCCATCTTTCCACTTGGATTAGCGTTAACCAAAATGGATGTAGACTATAGCAAGTTTCAAAATATCCAAGACATGGATGCCGCTTATCAATATTCAATGACGCTGATGGAGAGCCTTCCTAGCAGCACATTGATGATATCGCAAGTCATGGTTTTTGGCTTGTTTGCGTTACAGTTAGTATTTATCACCATGCGTGGTCAATCACTGGGCAAGCTGATTACAGGTATTCGCGTCGTGGATCAAACCACGCATCGTCTGCCTTCTTTTATCAAGCTTATCGGCACACGTACTTTGCTGTTGTTTATTATTTACAACTTACTGTTTTCATTCACCAGCTTTTTAGGTTTTGTGATTGTCGCCATTCATTATTATATGGCCTCAAAAAGCCCGCAAAATATCGGCTGGCATGACAAGCTTGCCAAAACGTTGGTGGTAAAAGCAGATAGCAGTCAATTGGTAAAACAGCCCAAAGTAAAATAACAACGTTTTGAGCGTTTTATCAAAACTAAGTCTTAGATGATGTTAAAAAAGTAGCATTTCATCGTGGCTTTTTATTGATACAGATCATTGATACAGAGAAATTTACTGTTTTCATATTTTTATTGGCAGCTACGCAACGATTAACCTTTGTGTTAATCGTTGCGTACTGTTATAATACGGCGCTTTATAAACTAAGCTTTTTTCCTATTATATTTTGTTATATTTGATGGGAATACAGTTTACCTTATAAATCTCCTTGCTATTAACATAGGGTTAATAGCTACTAATCCGTAAGGAGTCATAATGCGACATTACGAACTGGTGTTAATTGTACACCCAGACCAAAGCGACCAAGTGGTCGGCATGGTTGAACGCTATATCAAGTTAGTTCAAGACAACAACGGTGTTATCCATCGTTTAGAAGATTGGGGCCGTCGTCAACTGGCTTACCCAATCAACAAGATTCACAAAGCTCATTACGTTCTTTTCAACATTGAAACTGACGGTGAGACTTTGGCTGAGCTTGAAGAATTATTCCGTTATAACGACGCGATCATTCGTAGTCTAGTTATGCGCCGTGACGACGCTGTCACTGAAGAGTCGCAGTTAGCCAAGAATGCCGATGAAAAACGCGCACGCAAAGCAACTACTCGTCGTCCAGACAGTCGTGAAAACGATAATGACGACAACGACAACAGTGAAGACTAATTAAAGGAGAATACTCATGGCACGTTTCTATCGCCGTCGCAAATTCTGCCGTTTCACTGCTGAAGGCATCACTCACATCGATTATAAAGATGTTGAATTGCTAAAACAGTATATCAGTGATAATGGTAAAATCGTACCAAGCCGCATTACCGGTACATCTACTAAATATCAGCGTCAACTAGCTACTGCTATCAAGCAAGCTCGTTATTTATCGCTACTTCCATACACTGATAACCATCAGGGTTAACCGTTAACTAGGAATGACTCATGCAAATTATTTTGTTACAGCGTATCGTCAACCTTGGTAAACTCGGTGAAACTGTCGATGTAAAACCAGGTTACGGACGTAACTTTCTTATCCCATTGGGCAAAGCTCTACCTGCTAATAAAGCTAACATTGAAAAGTTCGAAACACGTCGTGCCGAACTTGAAGCTGAAGAAGCGAAAGAAGTAGCTGTTGCTCAAGAACGTGCTGATGCATTGACTGACGTTAATGTTATCATGCGTGCTAAATCAGGTGACGAAGGCAAGCTATTCGGCTCTATCGGTACTCGTGATATCGCTGAAGCATTGACTAACTCAGGTCTAGAAGTAGACCGTGCTGAAATCAAGCTACCTGAAGGCACACTACGTCAAGTGGGCGAATATAATGTTGATATTCAACTACATCATGACGTTACTGCTAGCATCTTAGTCACTATCCTATCTGAAGATGGCGATGACCAAGATACAGCTGAAGAAGCTACAGACGAGAATGACAACTATTCTGAAGAGTAATCTTTGAAATAGTTAGACTCAGTCTATAAAAAGCCAGCAACCTTGTGTTGCTGGCTTTTTTTATGTCAATTCATTCAGCGCACACATCGACTCAATCTCTTAATCCAATGACTCAGCCAACACTTCATAGATCCTAGCATCTGATGCTTGTGCGACATTGAAACGCATAAAATGCTCAGCGTTCTGAGCTTGACTAAAGACATTGCCCGGAGCCAATAACACGCCCTTTGCTAAGCAAGCGTTTGCCAATTCAGCCGCGTTGTTACCATCAGGTAACTGACACCAAAGAAACATGCCAGCTTGTGGTAATAGACAGGGCACTATACCCAATTTAGCCAAGCGTGGTAACGTTTGCGAGCGTGCTTTTGCCAAGCGTAGATGCATAGCATTCATATGTTTTCGGTAACCACTATCTGTCAGTGCAGATAGAACCACTGCTGCCGCCAACTGCCCACCACCAAAACCTGTGGCTATTTTTAAGTCTAATAGACTCTCTACCCAAGCAGTTGGTGCCGCAATATAACCGCAGCGCAATGATGCAGATAAGGTTTTAGAAAAGCTACCGATATAGAATACTTGCGATAAACCATCTAATGCTGCCAACCTAGTTGCTGGAGTAATCTCAAAGTCAGCAAAAATGTCATCTTCAATGATATATAACCCAGCGGATTGTGCCAGTTGCAACACTTTATAAGCTGTGGCTGGTGACAATGTAGCGCCCGTAGGGTTATGTATCGCGGCATTGGTTATATAAAGGCGCGGCTTATGCTCATCTAATACTGCAGCGAATACATCAACATCCGGCCCAGTAGAGGTGTAAGGTACTCCTACCACCTTTACCCGATGTGCTTTTAATAAC
Organism: Psychrobacter glaciei; assembly: GCF_014652895.1. Classification (GTDB taxonomy): domain Bacteria; phylum Pseudomonadota; class Gammaproteobacteria; order Pseudomonadales; family Moraxellaceae; genus Psychrobacter; species Psychrobacter glaciei. The sequence continues at coordinate 659,645 of NZ_BMZR01000001.1, read as the reverse complement.
GCATGAAAATTAAAGTAACAAGGATCATCTACGACTACGGTATCACCTGGTGTCAATAAAAAACGACAAATCAAATCTATGGCCTGCGTACCAGACTCAGTCAACATGACCTGCGACGGTTCCGCGTTTATCCCCAAACCTACCATACGCCTAGTAAGTAGTTGGCGCAATTCTAATAATCCCAATGGCGTGGCATACTCGCTCATCACACTCGCACTGCCCTTTGCCACACTACGCAATCCGCGACGCATACCTTCTTCATATAGCCAGTCAGGCGGTAACCAGCCACATCCTGGCTTCAAAGCATTATCAGAAGTTTCAAGCGATTGCCTCGACACCCATAACGGATCTACGGCTCGATCAAGCTTTGGAGCAATATCTGCCAAGGATAGTGGCAGTGTAGACTCGGCAACGTAAAATCCAGCACCCGGACGCGAGTATATAACCCCATCAGCTTGCAGCCGCTCATAAGCTTCTACGACTGTCGACGGTGAAAAACTGTGATTTTTAGCAGCAGCGCGTACCGAAGGCAAACGTGTACCGGGCAGGTAGATGACAGTAGCAATCTTTGCCTTTACATCCGCTATTACCACCTCAATACGAGTCGATCCAATTTTCATAATTCTCTATTCTCTATTCTCTATTCTCTATTCTCTATTCTCTATTCTCTACCATGCCATTATTTATGCTTTACCAAGTCATGCTTCGCCGAAAAATTTATTATGCTTGGCTACCGTGAGTTGGCTCAAAGTCAGATAAATCTAAAATAGCATTTATCTGGTTTCAATAATGAAACCTAGTAATACCAGCCTACCTTTAGTAAATACGCTTCATACTGTATGGGCCATTGACACCAAACAGTTCGGTATAATTGTACTGTATTGTACGTAGATAACCTACCAAACATTTGCTTTAATCAACGTATAAAAAATACAGTGGTAGGTTTATGAAAAACACAACTCAAGGTTGGATGAATGGGTTTATCGGCGTCGTTATCTTTGCAGGCTCTTTACCAGCTACCCGCTTAGCAGTAATGGGTTTTGACCCTCTATTTTTGACTGGAACGCGTGCGACGTTAGCCGCGTTGCTCGCTATCGCCGTCTTAATAATATTCAAACAGCACCCACCCACCAAGGCTGACCTACCCGCTCTAAGTATTGTCGCTCTAGGTGTGGTCATTGGCTTTCCTTTATTAAGCGCACTGGCTTTACAGCATGTCACCTCGGCACACGCCATTGTATTTTTAGGAATATTACCGCTATTCACTGCTATATTTGCCGTTTGGCGCGGTGATGAACGCCCACCCGCTTTATTTTGGTTATTTGCCTTGTTAGGTAGCACCTTTGTCGCTGGTTACGCGGCTATGAGTAGTAGCCATACGCCTTTGTTGGGAGGCTTACTAATGCTAGGCGCTGTCATCGCTTGTGCTCTAGGTTATGCAGAAGGCGCACGGTTATCACGCACCCTTGGCAGCTGGCAGGTGATTAGTTGGGCTTTGGTTTTATCATTACCAATGCTACTTCCCGTCACGTGGCTAACATGGCCAAAGACATTCACAGGCATCAACATTGCCGCTTGGGCAGGATTATTCTACGTGTCTTTGTTCAGTATGTTCATCGGATTTTTGTTTTGGTATCGTGGATTGGCATTAGGGGGTATTGCTGCTGTTGGGCAATTACAGTTGCTACAGCCTTTTATGGGTCTTATGCTAGCAGCAGGATTACTACATGAGACCGTTAGTCTTGGCATGGTAATAAGTACATTGGGAGCATTAGCTTGTGTGCTCGGCGCGAAAAAATTTGCGGTGTAGATAACTTTTATTTATGAAAACCAATCGTTCACTATTAAAAATCAGATAACATAGAGACCCCTATATGCTAAAGTTTGTATGCTCAATCGCTTACTATTGCACCCACTTTTATAATGATATTTTTCAGAAACAAATAAGCTAAAAAACATATACTTAACAATAAGATACTCCTTATTAAAGCCTCTTTATTATTACTAATTAAGTTGGTATTATCATTTTATCTTTTTATAAATGAGATAGAACTATATGATAAGCACTGACGATAAATTACTCTGCACACAAGGTAATGACTTTTATTTAGAAGGCGAAGTTTATACTGTAGGTAGAATCGTTAACAATAAGTACTTCCAGTTGCTAACTGGTAGCAACGATGATCATTGGTATGCCACTTTGGGTGACCAAGGGATTTATGTGAGCTTCGATTCTATGACTGCTCAAAGCAGCAAGGCTTGGTTTGATAAAATAGCTTAGTAAAATCCTTATTCCCGTATTTATATATTTTGCCTAAGAAAATTTGTATACGCCTGTCATGCCTTTATAGCCATTTTTTTACTTCCTCAATGACTGTATACACTCTGTTAGAGAGCGCATGCTGCCGTCTTAACGCAAGGTATAGCGTCTCGCTAACGGCAACTGGCAGATAATGACTGTTGATAAGCTCAGGCTTTGGATAAGCTGCCACCGCATGCGCTGGTAAAACAGTAAAGCCAATTCCCTTACTGACCGGCTCTAAAATTAGACCAATTTGATTAGAAAAGCCTTTTTTATCAAAGTCATTGATATGCTGGAATTGCTCATAATTGGCAGTCAGTAGCATGCCTGCATGATGTGAACCGTCTGGATGATCGATAAAGCCAAGCTCAGTGAGCTGCTCCCAGCTCGGCTCTACCGTGCTCGCTGGTGTCACCAGTATCAACGCTTCTTGCGCCATAGGCTGGCAACTGACTGTCTCATCATCTGAGATATCCGTCATAAAACCAATATCAATCTCGTGATTGGCAAGTGCTCGCTCGATATCAGAATTGGGTGCAAAGCGATAATCAATCACCAATTTTGGATGCTGCTGCTGTAACGTCAACAGCTTTGGGTATAGCTTAAGTCCGACACTTCCCGGTGACATCAACCGTACCAATCCTTCATAAGGTGGATCCTCGCCAATTCGCTGCTCCAGATTGGATAAGCGCTGCAATATATCTCCTGCCTCCTTATAGAGCTGCTCACCTGCATTGGTCAATGAGAATTGCTTTCCTTGTCGAATCAGTAAATTCATATCCAACTGCTCTTCTAGCTTACGTATGTGCTGGCTCACACCAGACTGCGTCATATACAGACGTTCAGCCGTACGCGTAAAGTGACCAACTTCCGCGAGCGTACAGAAAGTACGCAACCATGTGATATTCATCATTACATTTCATACTTATTTATATAATATTTGATAATTTTACATAATGACTGTGCGTTTGTATACTGGCCTCACGTTAAACAAGAGTACAGCAAACAGGAGCACAAGCTATGAACAACGTTTATCCAAGAAGCTTTTCGCACATCGGTCTTTCAGTACCTGATTTGGACGCTGCCGTAAAATTCTATACTGAAGTGATGGGTTGGTACACCATCATGGAGCCAACTGAGATTGTTGAAGATGACAGTCCGATTGGTGAAATGTGTACTGAAGTATTCGGTTCTGGTTGGGGTAGCTTCCGTATTGCGCACCTATCTACTGGTGACCGTATCGGTGTTGAGATTTTTGAATTCAAAAATCAAGAAGACCCTGAAAACAATTTTGAGTACTGGAAAACTGGTATCTTCCATTTCTGTGTTCAAGATCCAAATGTTGAAGAGTTGGCTGAGCGTATGGTTGCAGCAGGCGGTAAAAAGCGTATGGAAAAACCACGCTACTATTACCCTGGTGAAAAGCCATATCGCATGATTTATATGGAAGACCCGTTCGGCAACATCGTCGAGATATACAGCCATAGCTACGAGCTTATCTATAGCGAAGGCGCATACTAAGCTCAGTATAAATTTGGCTTATATCTGACTGAACAACTAATAGCGTACTCATGACCTGAGTGCGCTATTTTTATTTGCGTGCGTTGTCTATCATTAATCTACCTATGCTCAATTGCCTTGCGCTCACTTTAAACTATAGTCAAAGTACCTCAAAAACGCTACGATACTGCTGATGTATCGATATTACTTTTCACTGACTATACTTTAACTGGGTAGCACTGAAGCAATCGTTTACGTAAAAGATGAATGCAGATGATGGCTTTCCACTCATCGAAAATATAAAAATACATCGGCATAAAAAATCCCAGCACAAGGCTGGGATTTTTAGCAAATATCTAAAGCGTGTTAATCATTAGAGTCTACGATTTTTGGTGGACCTGTAAGTAGGTCTTCATCACGGAATTCATTAGCAGAATTGTGCTCTGCTGACTCCTCAGTCGTGAACCATTGCTGATTACGATACAGTATCAAACGATCTCGGCTCAATCCACGTAGCAATGAATACATCATCACAACGATCACAATAGCAAAAGGAAAGCCCGAAACAATAGAGGCCGCTTGCAGTGCACTTAAACCACCTGCTGCCAATAATACAGCGGCGATAACGCCTTCAGCACCTGCCCAAAATAAACGTTGAATCTTTGGTGGATTGGTATCGCCACCTGAGGTCAGCATATCAATAACAAAACTGGCTGAATCTGATGAGGTCACAAACCACAGTACAATCATGACTACAATGAGTAGGTTGACCGCCTCTGTTAGTGGATAAGACTCCATTAACTTAAAGATAGCACTACCGGTATCTGCTTTAACGGCTTCGATAAGACCCGGACTGACAAGGTTAGGATCTGCCGCTGCCATCAGCTCCATATTCACCGCAGAACCACCAAAGGCGGTAAACCACAAGAATAGAATCGTGATAGGAATTAATAAAACCCCTAATATGAACTCACGGATGGTGCGACCTCGAGAGATACGGGCAACAAACACCCCAACAAATGGTGACCAACTAATCCACCATGCCCAATAAAAAATCGTCCATGAGGATTGCCAGTTTTCCTCTCCACTATAAGACTCTGTCCAAAGACCTAGTGGCACAATTTCATGCAAATAGTTGCCGATATTTTCTACAAAACTATTAAAGATGAACTGAGTAGGCCCGAAGATAATCACAAAGCTGAGCAATATCACCGTGAAGAATATATTGGTATCACTAAGACGCTTAATGCCTTTATCTAGTCCCATGAACAAGGATAACCCTGCTAGCATAGTGATAAAGCCGATCAAAATAATCTGCACCGTAATATTATTGGGCACACCAAACAGTGTCTCAAGACCAGAGTTAATCTGTAAAACACCAAGACCTAACGTGGTCACTACCCCAAACATCGTACCAAATACGGCAAGCGTATCGACCGTATGACCCCAACCACCGTAGATTTTTTTACCCAATATTGGATACAAGGTGGAGCGGATAGCCAATGGTAACCCTACTCGATAATGAAAATAAGCCAAGGATAGCGCGACCATGCCATAGAGCGCCCATACATGTAGACCATAATGCAGGAACGAGATGTTCATCGCCTGCTTAGCAGCGGCGACTGTTTCCGCCTCTCCTAATGGTGGAGCCATGAAATGATACAGCGGCTCGGCTGTGCCCCAATAAAGCAGTCCAATACCGATACCTGCTGAAAACAGCATACCAATCCAAGAAACCAGATTGTACTCTGGTCTCTCATTCTGATGACCAAGCCTGATATCGCCATAGCGGCTAAATATCATATAAATACTCATGACTAACGTTAAATTGACCACCACAATAAAGAACCAGCCAAAGCGTAAAGAGACAAATGCTTTTGCTTGGTTAAATACCACTTCTGCTTGTTCGTTGAATAATGCCCCAAAGATAATGAAGGCAAGTATCAAAATCGCTGAAGTCAAAAATACAGGTTTACTTACCCGCGGAAAAGGGCCTAATCGGCCAACTTTTACATGATCCATAAGTATATCCCCAAAAAAAGTGCGTAACCATACCAAGGTATGAACGAATTATCAAATATAACGCTTTGTAAACACTGCCAAATGTATAGAAATGGTAGTAACACTTCGGTAATAATTTTCAACAATTCGAATTTATACTGAATAAATTTAAATATCTTTATCCAATAAAGAAGCCCCAATTTACGAATAAATTAGGGCTCCTATTAAAACAGCTCAAATGACTATTTTACTTATTAGTCACCTTTCACTATCTTGGGTGGCCCTTTTAGCAAATGCTCATCAACGAATTCGTTCGCTGAATTATGGTCTGCTGATTCATCCGTGATGAACTGCTGCTGCGCTCGATATAGAATCAAGCGATCGCGACTAAGACCACGTAACAATGCATACATCATGACGAATATCACTAAGGCAAATGGTAGTCCTGCTACGATAGCCGCCGCTTGTAAGGCAGACAGTCCACCAGCCGCTAGCAAGATAGCTGCGATAACGCCTTCTGTGGTTGCCCAAAACAAGCGCTGTATTTTTGGTGGATTGGTATCGCCACCAGCAGTCAACATGTCAATGACAAAACTGGCTGAGTCTGATGAGGTTACGAACCACAGCATAATCATCACTACAATCAGTAGCGTAATTGGTTTTGCCAATGGATAGTACTCAACCAATTTAAAGATTGCACTACCAGTATCTGCTTGTACCGCTTCAACCAATCCTGGACTGATACCAGACACAGCAGAGGCAAGCTCCATGTGAACAGCAACGCCACCAAAGGTCGTAAACCAGAAAAACAAAATCATCATAGGAATGAGTAGTACACCAAGTACAAACTCTCTAATCGTACGACCACGAGAGATACGGGCAATAAAGATACCAACAAATGGTGCCCAGCTAACCCACCATGCCCAATAAAATATCGTCCAACCACTCTGCCAATCCGTTCCACTATAAGACTCGCCCCACGTACCTAAAGGAACAATCACTGTCAGATAGTTGCCGATGTTTTCAATAAAGCTATCAAAAATGAAAAGTGTCGGCCCTAAAATAACCATAAACGCCAATAAGACGATGGTGAAACCAATATTGATATCACTAAGTCGCTTAATACCTTTATCTAGACCCATCAAGACCGAAGCCGCTGCAAGCGCTGTAATGAAAGCGATCAAGCCAAACTGAACCGTAAGACTGTTAGGCGTACCAAACAGCTTTTCGAGTCCAGAATTGATCTGCATCACCCCAAGCCCGAGCGAGGTGACCACACCAAACATCGTACCAAACACGGCCAAGATATCGACAGTATGTCCCCATCGGCCGTAAATTCTTTTGCCGAGCAAAGGATATAAGGTTGATCGAATCGATAATGGCAAGCCACGACGGAAATGGAAATAGGCTAAAGACAGCGCCACAATCGTATAAATGGCCCAAGCGTGTAATCCCCAATGCATAAATGAGATATTCATCGCTTGCTTTGCAGCTGCTACCGTTTCGGCCTCGCCCATTGGTGGTGCCATAAAGTGATACAACGGCTCCGCTGTACCCCAGTAGACTAGACCAATACCAATACCTGCAGAAAACAACATACCAATCCACGAAAACAGATTGTATTGTGGTCGCTCCGTTTGATTGCCTAGCCGAATATCACCATAGCGACTCATTGCTAAGTAAATACAGAGGGCAAGCGCTGTATTGACTAGGATAATAAATAACCAACCGAACTTGTCAGTAATAAAATTTTGTAAAAAACTAAAAAGCGCCCCTGCTGTTTCCGTAAACAAAGCGCCAAAAATAATAAATCCGACAATTAACAACGTCGATGTTATAAACACAGGTTTACTCACCCGTGGAAAAGGTCCTAATCTGCCTACTTTTACTTCTTCCATGTGCAAGTCTCAAAATTCAAGGAACATTACCTTAACAAAATAGGCCTTAACTATCAATCAATTACAAAATAAAACTTGATAAAACCTTCAATTTACTCTAAAAGACTTAACAATTTTTTTTAGAATAACTACATAAATATAAAATCAAAATTGGTTTTATTACGATATTACTTAGGCAGTAGTCTAAGTAATTGCCCCCCATTACCATCTTCCAATGCCCACACTTGCCCATCTACTGCCAGCACACTGCGGATACGTTCGCCCATATCGTAGCGATAGCGTTCAGCAGCGGTGTTGCCTTCATTGAAGCTGACTACGATAAGTGCCTTAGAAGATAAGCCACTAATCAGCGCATTGCCTTGCCAACTAGGAAAGTCATTATGACTACCCGCCGCGTATATGCTGATGGAAGATGGAGATATGACTGGCGTCCAAGTAATTTTGGGTGCAGCAAACTCAGGCTTGGTGTCATGATCAGGGATATCAATACCTGAGTAATTGCGTCCATTGGACACAACTGGCCAGCCATAATTATTACCTTTTTCGATGAGATTGAATTCATCGCCGCCTCTTGGCCCCATTTCATGTGCCCAAAGCTGTCCACTGTCATCAAATGTCATGCCAAGCACATTACGATGACCTATCGTCCAAAACTGCTTGGCGATGTCATTCGTATTGTCCAAAAATGGATTGTCTGCTGGGATAGAGCCGTCAGCATTTAGGCGTATAATTTTACCCAAGTTGACACTCATATCTTGTGCTGGGGTTTTTTCTTGACGCTCGCCTGAGCTAATATATAGATAGCGTCCATCAGGTGAAAACAGCAATCGATGGCTATAGTGTCCTTGCCCTTTTACTTTTGGAGATTGCTCCCAGATTGGCGCAATGACTTGTAACATTGGCGTATCTGTCTCTAGTCCTAAGAGCGTTGCCTTGATGACTTTGGCACCAAATGTATTGCTGTCACCTCCCGTGTCTGCTTCCACATAGCTGAGATACACTGTATTAGAAGTAGCGAAATCTGGTGCTACTATGATGTCTCCCAATCCACCTTGGCCACCATAAGCGACTTCGGGAACACCCTCGACCCTCGTTTTGGCACCCGTCGCGGTATCTACAATAAACAGCTCGCCTGTTTTTTGTGTCACCAGCAATCTAGGAGATTTGCTATCTGTACTTGGTAATGCAGCCATAGCCCAAGGCTCATCAAAGGTTGCAATCTCGGCCGTAGAAAAGTCAGGCTTGTCTACGCTGACTTGAGCATCACTAACTTTTACATCGGCTTCAGAGGTTTGCGTCTCTTTAGATTCTGCCGCATCGGGGCTGGTATCTACCGATGAAGGCTTGGAGCAAGCCGAGGTGCTGAACAATAAAGCTGCGATGATTAACGGCAATGTCAAAGGTTTGCCTAGACGTTCAATATTGGTTGTCATCATTTTTCCTCTTTATCCAATTTGCACTTATATTATTAGGGTCTGTTGAACATTCAAACATGGAACTGGCAGTGGCTATTTTTTAGACAATACGCAGTGAAATTTTTGATGCATAGTCGTTCTAGGTTAGACAATTTCGCCATGTATTGGCAAAAAATAGTCCTGCCCTGAAAGGCTGATGCTAAAATCACCCCAAATGTTGTTGCAAACCTAGCTAAGGTCTCGACATTATCGTCGGTTTACGCCTGATTTGATAAAAGGTTTGGGGCAATTTTAGCGATCAGCAGTCCTAATATTTGAATGTTCAACAAACCCTAGTCACTTATTTATAGCATAGTCCTGATATTTAAATAGTAAAAGAATAGTAGCGCAAAACGCGCCCCTAAACGCAAAAGCCCCTTATCTACGCTCGCAGATAAGGGGTTGATTTTGAGAGTATAGTTAGCTCATAAAAACTTCAATGCTAAATTGATTAGCTCATTCTTAGCTTATCAAAGGTCAGCTTGTCATCAGAGCCAACATCGACTTTGATGATATCACCAGCGACAAAATCACCAGATAATAACTTCAATGACAGTGGATTTTCAATCTCTTGCTGAATGGCACGTTTGAGCGGACGCGCACCATACACAGGATCATAACCGACCGCGACCAACTTGTTCATCGCATCCGCTGATAGCTCGATATCCATCTCACGCTCATGCAAGCGCTGACGCAAACGATCCAGTTGGATAGTAGCAATACCTGCCATTTGTGACATACCAAGCGGATGGAAGACCACAATCTCATCGATACGGTTGACGAACTCTGGGCGGAAATGCTGACCAACTGAGTCCATAACCTCCGCTTTGATATCCTCGTAGCTTTCACCGACCATTTCTTGTATTTTATGCGAACCCAAGTTGCTGGTCATAATAATCACGGTATTTTTGAAATCCACCACACGACCTTGTGAATCCGTCAAACGACCATCATCCAATACTTGTAGCAAGATATTGAACACATCAGGATGCGCTTTTTCTACTTCATCAAACAAAATCACACTATAAGGCTTACGGCGAACAGCTTCAGTCAACGCACCGCCTTCCTCATAACCCACATAGCCTGGAGGCGCACCAACCAATCGACTGACACTGTGTTTTTCCATGTATTCACTCATGTCGATGCGCACTATCGAGTCTTCACTGTCAAACAAGAAGTTCGCCAATGACTTGGTCAGCTCAGTCTTACCGACACCCGTAGGTCCAAGGAATAAGAACGAGCCTGAAGGACGATTCGGATCAGACAAGCCAGCTCGGCTACGGCGTACCGCATTGGCTACCGCTTCAACTGCTTCATCTTGACCGATGACGCGCTCATGGAGTTTCTCTTCCATTGCCAGCATTTTTTCACGCTCGCCCTGCATCATTTTGTTGACTGGGATACCCGTCGCAGCCGCAACCACTTCTGCAATCTCGTTGTCTGTGACTTTATTACGTAGCAGTTTTACCCCACTACCTTCGCCTATCTGCTCTTTTTGTTCTGCCAAGTCAGACTCAGTGATACGGCGCTCTAGCTGCGGAATGGTTTCGTATTGCAGCTTGCTCATGGTCTCATAATCGCCTTCACGACTGGCTTTGTCATACGCAATACGGGCTTTATCCAGCTCGTCTTTTAGCTGCTGACTGCCTTTGACCAGTGCTTTTTCTGCTTGCCAAATTTCATTGAGATCAGCGTACTCTTTTTCTAGCTCTTCAATTTGCGCATTGAGTGCTTTACGCTCTGCTTGCGCACCTGCATCTTCTTCGTTTTTGAGCACTTCACGCTGCATTTTTAGCTGAATCAAACGGCTATCAAGCTTACCTAACGATTCAGGCTTGCTGTCCATCTCCATCCGCAAGCGACTCGCGGCTTCGTCGATTAAGTCAATCGCCTTATCTGGCAACTTGCGATCAGTAATATAACGGTGACTCATCCGCGCAGCAGCAATAATGGCGCTGTCTTGAATATCAACCCCGTGATGCAGCTCGTAACGCTCTTTAAGACCTCGCAAAATCGCAATAGTGTCTTCAACCGTTGGCTCATCGACCAACACTTTTTGAAAACGACGCTCAAGCGCGGCATCTTTTTCGATGTACTTGCGATACTCATCCAATGTCGTCGCTCCGACGCAGTGTAGCTCACCACGTGCCAATGCTGGTTTTAGCATGTTGCCTGCGTCCATCGCCCCTTCAGATTTACCTGCACCGACCATGGTATGCAGCTCATCAATAAATAAGATGACGTTGCCTTCTTGCTTGGCCAAATCGCTCAATACGCTTTTGAGGCGCTCTTCAAACTCACCGCGGAATTTTGCGCCAGCGATTAGCGCGCCTAAGTCTAACGACAGCACTTCTTTGCGACGTAGACCTTCTGGCACATCACCATTAATAATTTTTTGCGCTAAGCCTTCGACGATAGCCGTCTTACCGACACCCGGCTCACCGATAAGCACAGGGTTATTTTTAGTACGGCGTGACAGCACCTGAATGGTACGGCGAATCTCTTCATCACGACCGATAACTGGATCTAGCTTGCCAAGCTCTGCTTGTTCAGTCAGATTAATCGTATATTTATTGAGTGCATCACGCTGATCTTCTGCGTTTTGGTTATTCACCGTATCATCACCGCGTAGCTGCTCAATCACGACTTTTAATTTGTTTGCTGTTACGCCAGCACTTTCAAATATCTTTTTAGTTTCGCCCTGCTCAGCGAGCGCCAACATCACCCATTCAGTGGCGATGAAATCGTCGCCTTCTTTTTGCGCTTGCCGATCGGCCAAGTTCAAGATTTTGACTGAATTTGGGTTTAAGTTAACGTCACCTGTCGGCTCCGAAATGGTCGCTTGATTGTCCAATGCCTTTGCGACACCGTTCTTTAACGCTGGAATAGACGCACCTGCTTGTTGGCAGATAGACAAATTAGATTCATCTTGCAGCAATATGGCAAGCAGATGCACAGGATCGATACCTGTATGATCGCGACCTAGGGCTAGGCTTTGTGCTTCTTGAATAGCGGATTGCAGTTTTTGGGTAAATTTCTCAAATCTCATATTCACATCCTTTTATAATTAGTATTTACAGCAGATGCTTTATAGTCTAGCGACTACTGTTATCTGTCATTTATATAAGGTATATATGTTCTTATTTCAAGCCAATTATCGAATAAAACCTTACTATAAGCAATGATATTTAGCATTGACTATTGATTAATATCATTTAAGTATATTTTTAAGAGGGGTTTAAAAGGTATGAAGGGGGAAACAGTACTATAAAAAAGCGAGCAGAAGGCAAGTAAAAGTACGACAAAGAATAGAATAAGCGAGTCTGACACCCTATCTGATTGATATAAAATTAGGCCGTGTCATCGAAAATTCAATCGCTCTACTCTACGATTTCAATCGTAGTACCTACCTTGACTGCAGCCATGATTTCATCCATCTCATCATCGGTCACGGCGATACAACCATCTGTCCAGTCGCGTTTTTGATTGAGCCATGCTAAATGACCAAAGCCATTCATCTGACCATGAATCATAATATCACCGCCCGGATTGACACCAAGTGATTTGGCTTGCGCTTTATCAGCCGCATTTGGATAACTAATATGAATGGAGCGATGGGCAATAGAGTTTTCATTTTTATAATCTAAAGTATAGTTGCCTATGGGTGTACGTTCATCGCCTTGTTGCTGCTTGTGTCCTATCGGACTGTCGCCCAATGCAATATGATAAGTACGAATTACATCATCGCCACTCAATAATTGCAAACGGCGTTCAGATTTATCGACAAAGACTTTATCGATAATAACGTTATTAGCAATGGGTTGCTTTTTTTCTACAATATGCTTAACCGCAGCAATGGCACTAGTGCTAATAATAGCAGCAAGGCTAATTCCTATTGCAATCAGTAGCCAATTTGCACGCTTGCTAGCATGTGGAAGAAAAAATGACATAGGCTTTAATCCTTATAACCAACGCTCAATAACAGTGAGTCATAATATATCAAAGCACCATGCCAATTTTTGTGAAAACTTCGTGAATCATATCGCAAAAATCTTATTTTTTTATAAGAAACTAGGGTCTGTTGAACATTCAAATATTAGGACTGCTGATCGCTAAAATCGCATCAAACTAGGCGTAAACCGACGATAATGTCGAGACCTTAGCTAGGTTTATAACAACGTTTGGGGTGATTTTAGCATCAGCCCTTCGGGGCGGGACTATTTTTTGCCAATACATGGCGAAATTGTCTAACCTAGAATGACTAGGCGTCAAAAATTTCACTGCGTATTGTCTAAAAAATAGCCACTGCCAGTACCACATTTGAATGTTCAACAGACCCTAATATCATTAGACCATACGAATGGCACCATCGAGACGAATGACTTCACCATTTAGGTAGGCATTATCAATAATATGGGTGACCAGTTTGGCAAATTCATTAGGATCACCCAAACGTTTAGGATAAGGCACGCCAGACTCTAATTGCTCACGCGCCTTTTCGGGAATCGAATCCATCATTGGTGTGGCAAAAATACCGGGTGCAATAGTCATCACTCGAATGCCGTGACGTGCCAGCTCACGAGCCAGTGGCAACATCATACCGACGACGCCAGCTTTGGACGATGCATAACTTGCCTGCCCCATTTGCCCGTCAAAGGCCGCAATAGACGCAGTATTAATAATAATACCTTGATCTATATTCTTTTCTACGTTATTGGCATTAGCCACTCTTTTGGCAATACTAGACGCGACTAAGCGCGCTACGTTAAATGAACCGACCAGATTAATATTAACCCCGCGGCTAAAAGCCTCAAGATCTGCTGGATTGTTTTCGCGATCTAGCAGCTTTTGTACGACAGCGATACCTGCGCAATTGATCGAGCCGTGGAGACCGCCGAACGCTTCTTCAGCAACAGCAACAGCCGCTTGCACCTCATCACCACTTGTGACATCACAACGTACAAAACGTGCGTTATCTCCCAGCTCGTTGACCAGTGCTTGCCCAGCTGATTCATTCAAGTCAGCAATGATAACGTTGCCACCTTGAGCAACTAACGCACGAACTACCGCTTCGCCTAAACCTGATGCACCACCTGTGACCAAAAAGCTGTTTTTTTGAATTTGCATGAATGTTCCTTAACTATTTATTATTTGATATTTGATATTTTCATTGTTAATCAGCTTATGTTAAATAGCTTCACCATAAAAAATCTCTATTTTAACGAAATGCTATCTAGGGCGTGTCATCATTTAGATTGTGAGGCTTAAAATGAGGAAAATTGCAGCCAAACAAGGAAGGAATTGCCGTAAATATGAACATATTGACAAGATTTCTGACGATGTTTGGCTAAATTTAGTCATTTTAAGACCACTAAATGTATTCATATGCTAATTGATGACGCGCCCTAATACTATATATTGCAAAACGCCCTTATCCGGCAGATAGACTGCGCAGCAAAAAGCGTTGAATCTTACCACTTGGGGTTTTTGGTAGTTCGCTCACGAACTCGACCTCACGCGGATAAGCATGAGTCGATAGACGCTTGCGCACCAAATCTTTAATTTGCTGAGCGATTTCTTCAGAGCCTTCAATGCCATCTTTTAACACCACATAAGACTTGATTGTATGTCCACGCACTTCATCTGGCACGCCAACTGCTGCTGATTCTGCAACCGCTTCATGCTCTAATACGGTATTTTCGACATCAGTAGGCCCTACACGATAACCTGCGGTAATAATGATGTCATCATCACGTCCTGAGAACCAATAGCTACCGTCACTATGACGCTCAACCACATCGCCTGTTAAGTAATAATCATCTGCAAAGGCTTGCTTCTCATTCCAGCTGTACCCTTGGAAATAAAACGCGGGTGACTGACTGACCACAACGGCTAATTGCCCTTGCTCGCCATCGGGCAGTACATTCATATCATCATCTAATACGACGAGCGTATGCCCTGGCAGTGCCATACCCATAGAGCCAACTGGACACTCATGCGCCAGTGCATGATGAGCACAGCACGTCATGCCTGTCTCTGTTTGCCCATATTGGTCTTTCACTTGACACGTCAGATAGGTTTCTACCCAGCTTACGACTTCGGTATTGAGCGTTTCCCCTGCTGAGTTGGCACAGCGTAGAGATAACTTGGCATTGGTATCCTTATGAGCGTCTTCATCAACATTGTCGAAAATGCCGCTGGATTTCATCATTCGGAAGGCGGTTGGTGAAGAGGCCAAATTGGTGATCTGATGGCGCACCATAAAATCACGTGTATTGGCAGCATCAAAGCCCGCTTCATTAAAATACGTAGTAACGCCAAGTAATAGAGGCCCTGTGATTGCGTAGTATAGACCGTACGCCCAGCCTGGATCCGCCATGTTCCAATAATGATCATCTTCACATAGATCAATGGCATAACGCATATACAAGTAAAAGGCAGGTAACGCTGCTAACGGGACGCTCACACCTTTTGATTTACCAACCGTGCCTGAGGTAAACATCTGCAAAAATGGTGCATCCGTATCTAGCGTGACTGGCTCTATCGTTTGCGACTGTGCTTCCATAGACTGGCTATAGTGATCATCACCCCATGTCTGAGCATCCGCTACATTGCCAACCAATACCATTTTGGTTTGCTCCGCCAAATCTTCAAATTTGCTACGGTTATCTAAATTGGTAAATACAACCTTGGTGTCGGCCTTGTCCATCCGATATTTGATCGAATCATAACCAAAGGCGGTAAATAACGGCTGATATACGGCTCCGATGCGCCATGTTGCCAATACCACAGTGAGCAGCTCAGGCGTACGTGGTAGCATAGTCGCCACTTTATCACCCGCTTTTACGCCATACGACTGTAGTAAGTTAGCAATTTGAGCGCTCGCTTTATCAAGCTCACCAAAGCTCATGCGCGTTATATTGCCTGTAGTATCTTCGTGTACTAGCGCGGCATTGTCAGCGCGGCCATCACGTACATGACGACCACAGCAGGCCATATAGGCATTTAAACGATCATCTACATGCTCGCCAAAGATTTCTGACAGCAGTGTATTCATGTCGAAGTTATTATAATAATCGGTATAGTTTTTTGGCGTAACTGAGGCGTCTGTATCAGCGATCGTAGCGGTTTGAGAGGCGGTGTTCATAAGCTAATCCTTTAGCAATAGCAGGTAACGGGTAAAATGGTGTTTATGATTGTAAAACGGCCACATCCTATAGACCGTTTAATATGTTCGTATTTATCAGACTCTATTAGTAACGCATTTTTATACTTATTTCAATACATAACGTATCATTTTTATTTTATGCAGATAAAAATTATCTATAACTCATTATTATTAATGAGTTATAGATAAGCAGAGAAAACTACGATAGTCATGTATGACAGCCATTCTTGAACCATTGATTAAAACATCAGTACTGGAGTATCAGCACTTAAACATAAATTCCTAAACGCCTATATTTAAAAGGGTACACTTAAACGTCAGCGCTCAAGAATCCTAGTAAGGCTTTCTCTTCACAACTTTGATATTTTTTCGTCCGTCCACGGCGGGCTTGTTTGTAAGACTCAAAAAACTGCCCTGCCAAAAAACGTTCAATGATAATGGGATGAATATACGAGGCACGGCATACGGTCGGCGTGTTGCCCAACTCTGCTGCCACGCTTTTTACCATATCAGTGACTAATTGCTGTCGCTCAGCGCTTTCTGGTGCACTTGCAAGTATACTAGCGCCTGCTATCGTTTGTAGCTCGTCATGTAGGTAGCTTGCCGCGAGCACACTTGCCATCCATGTGCGAAAATCCTTTGCACTATATAGCTTGCTTTCGCAGTCCATGCCGCACGTATGCATGCGTAAGTAGTCATTGATATCGCTACTGTCGACGACTTGCTTATGTCCATCGTCATCTAAGTATTTGAATATCTGATAGCCCGGTAGCTCAGAACAGGCCTGCACAATATCTATCAAACGCTCGTCTTGCAGCTCAATATGATGCTCCTTTGCGCTTTTTCCGACAAAATCAAACGCCAATCCAGTGTCTGTTTCACTGACATGCTTACTACGTAGCGTACTCAGCCCATAACTTTTATTTTGCTTGGCATAGCGACTATTGCCAATACGAATCAAGGTGGTCTCAAGTAACTTAACCACTGCGGCGAGCACATTGGTACGTGACAATGATTCTGCCTCTAAGTCTTTTTCGACCTGTGCTCGTAGATTGGGTAACGCCTCTGCGAAGCCTATCATCGCATCGAATTTGGCTTGATCACGAATGTTATTCCATGACGGATGATACAAATACTGCTTACGGGATTTTTCATCTCGTCCTGTCGATTGTAGATGGCCTTTTTCATCTTGGCAGATCCAAACCTCTGACCACATTGGCGGTATCACCAGCGCATCAAAACGCTGGCGCAGCGCTTTATCTTTGACCGTTTCGCCCGTTGCATCACGGTAAGTAAAACCACGACCCCAACGTCTGCGCGCATAACCTGGTTCATCGTCACTCACATAACGCAGATTAGCGCGGCTGGCAAGATACTCATAATCATGGCGTACATCTCTTATCATTGTTTGCTCGCCTGCCTTAGTCATAGAGTCCTACACCTTTGAAAAGTAATTTTTTTAGCATAATTAACTGCGATTATTTTTGCTGTTTATTTGACACAGACAAAGTGTAATCCTGTGTAAAAACTGCACCATAAAAATCTTATCAATTACGATTTACTGAGTTATAATTAAACATATGTCCATCAATAAAACTGAGTAAAAACCTATGGAAAATCCTTCTATAAAAATCACGCCATTATCTAATGCAAATTACGACCTTTGGTTAGTGTTGTGGCAACGCTATCTAACATTTTATGAAACTCATTTGCCAATGAGCACGACTGATACAACATGGCGCAATTTGCTAGATAACAATGTACCTATTTATGGATTTGGGGCATGGCAGGATGATACGCTGGTAGGTATTACCCATGTGGTGCTGCATCCCAATACTTGGAATAGTACCGAATGTTGCTACTTGGAGGACTTGTACGTTAATGAATCTGTTCGCGGGCAAGGCGTAGGACGCACATTGATTGAACAGATCTATGACTTTGCCAATAAGAAAGACTGCAACCGTGTCTATTGGAGCACTCAAGAAGGCAACATTGCAGCGCGTAAACTCTATGACGCAATCGCCACCCAAACGGACATGGTGCAATACCGTAAAAACTTATAATCTTGATTAGGACGTGTCTTCAATTCACTTAATAGTCATTTAAATGGTCATCTAAATAGTCTAAAAATGGCTAAACTTCTCTCAAAAAATACTCACAAAAAAACGCCAAGTATAAAATACTTGGCGTTGATTGTTCTGATAAGACTAAAACTTAGAGACTATTATTTACCATACACACACAAATAAGCGGTTTCGACTTCTACTTTTACTTGGAACTTCTGATTGGCTTCAACGGTAAATTGCTCGCCAGCATTAAAGGTTTGCCACTCGTCACTCTCTGGTAGCTTGACGGTTAGTGCACCGCTGACCACACTCATGGTCTCAAATTCGCTGGTGCCAAATTCATATTCACCAATAGACATGACGCCGACAGTCGCAGGCTTAGTCGCTGTCTGAAAAGCAATAGAAGTTACTTTATCATCAAAATAATTATTAACGCTTGGCATAATTTTCCTTAATTAAATATTGATTAATATTTTAAAACGCTCTTTATAGTCCCGCTTTTAGACTTGCTTCAATAAACTGATCAAGGTCGCCGTCTAGTACCGCACCGGTGTTAAAGGTTTCGACGCCAGTACGCAAATCTTTAATACGCGAGTCATCGAGCACATAAGAGCGGATTTGACTGCCCCAACCGACGTCGGACTTGCCATCTTCAACCGCTTGCTGGGATTCCATACGCTTTTGCATCTCTAGCTCATAGAGCTTAGCACGTAGCATTTTCATCGCGGTGGCTTTGTTACCATGTTGGCTACGCTCGTTCTGACAAGTCACTACCACGCCACTTGGCTCATGCGTAATACGCACCGCAGAGTCAGTCGTGTTCACATGCTGACCACCTGCGCCCGATGAACGATAAGTATCGATACGCAAATCCGCTGGATTGATGTCAATTTCGATATTATCATCAATTTCAGGCGAGACAAAAACGGCAGCAAATGAGGTATGGCGACCATTGTTACTATCAAATGGTGACTTACGTACCAAGCGATGCACGCCGATTTCGGTACGCAACCAACCAAAGGCATAGTCACCTTTAATCTCAATCGTTGCTGACTTAATACCCGCGACGCTACCTGATGATACTTCTATAACGTCAACCTTGAAGCCATGCGCTTCCGCCCAGCGCGTATACATACGCAGCAGCATCTCTGCCCAATCTTGTGCTTCGGTACCGCCACTGCCTGACTGGATATCTAGGTAGCAGTTATTCGGATCCATCTCACCGCTGAACATCCGGCGGAACTCTAAATCAGCAACGCGTTTTTCAGCATTATCCAGCTCGCTTTGCACGTCAGCAAGCAACGACTCATCTTCTGCTTCTACCGCCAGCTCTAGCATCGCAGACGCATCTTCTAATGTGGTCTCAAGCGAAACGACGACATCGATGACCCCATCAAGATGACTTTTTTCTTTATTAATTTTGGTCGCACGCTCTGGATCGTTCCAAATATCGGGGTTTTCTAATTCTAAATTGACCTCTTCTAAGCGTTCTTGCTTGCCATCGAAGTCAAAGATACCTCCGCAAATCCTGCCCACGCTCTGATAAATCTTTAATTTGTTCTTGATACGGATTGATTTCCATAAATATTCCTGTTTTTTTAAATAAGTGTCTAACGAATCTGCCGCTATTTTAAATGAGATTGATGCTAAACGCTTGGCTAATTATGATTGCCTCTACGTTAACGCGCTTTAGGTTGCCTAAATTGACCAGTCTTCCACTGCCCAGCGATGCGCTAACGCATGTGCATGTAGGGCATCATCAGGTGACACACAAATCGCCACATCTGCCCATTCGAGCAACGGAATGTCGTTTTTAGAGTCTGAGTAGGCATAGGTTTTATCAAAGCTCACGCCTACTGATTTTTGCTTATCAAGCCATTTATTAAGATGGTAAATCTTACCTTCTTTAAAGTTAGGCTGGTCTGTTAATTTACCAGTATAGCGTTCGTTTTTTATTTCGAGCGGGGTCGATAACACATTGGCACCTTCAATACCGAAACGTTTGGCAATGGCAGAGACCACGAAATCATTGGTCGCAGAGATAATGACCACATCGTGCCCTTGCTCAATATGCTGACACAATACTTCCATCGCTTTTGGACGAATATGCGGCTCGATTTCGCTTTTGATATAGTCTTCACGCAGCTCATGCAACCGCGCCAATGGCAATGTGGTCAAAAATTGCGCGACAAATTCATTGTATTCTGTGGCATCTAGCGTACCTTCGATATACTGTTCATAAAATGCTTGGTTAGCCGTGCGATATTGCGCCTCATCTACCAGTCCATTATTGACGATATACTCACCCCATAGATAGTCGCTGTCGACATCGAGTAGTGTGTGATCTAGATCAAATAGTGCCAGTTGTTTTTGTGGCTTTGGTTGGTTTTGTGCTGGATTTGCCTGCATGGTGAGACCTTATCGTTGTTTGCTAAAAAATACCAAGAACTGAAGAAAAAATATAAATAGTTTAGGACACGCCCTAATAAGACCGTCAATTAAATCACGGCTCAAATCGAACCAGCACTATCCTATCCCGTTAATCCGGCATCGCTATTTCAGTTAGACCTTCCTTATAAGTCTCACAGAGTTCAGCATAGTGGTGTGCTGACATTTTTAGCATGGCGGCTTGCTCATCGGTCAGCGTCTTGACGACTTTTGCAGGCGCGCCCATCACCAGTGAATTGTCTGGAATAATCTGACCTTCAGTAATCAAGGCTTTGGCCCCAATGAGACAGTTTTTGCCAATTTTGGCATTATTAAGTATCACAGCACCAATGCCAATCAAACTGTTATCACCGATCTCGCAACCATGTAGCATGGCTAGGTGACCAACAGTGACATAATCGCCAATGTTGGCTGCGATACCTAAATCAGTATGAATCACGCTGTTTTCTTGCACATTGCTATAATCACCAATATGAATGTGACCAACGTCGCCGCGTATCACTGCACCAAACCAAACGCTGGCTTTATGCCCCAAATATACATCACCGATCACTTGTGCTGAGTCTGCCACCCAACCGTTGAATGGCACTGCAAACTTAGGGGTTTTGTCTAAATATTGATAAATCATAACGATTCCTTGTCATCTTCATTATAGTTATAAAAATTGGGTTTATCGCTGCGCTGTCCATTGTGGCAAAGCCCACTGCTAAAATCCAGCGCTATTAATGGACGCTTGATTTCGAATTTGATAAAAGAAGAAATAACTTATGGCTACTTAGGCTATTTTCTGATTTATTGTTATTGCCTATATAATGACTATTAATCCAAGGAATCGGCTAGCCATAGCACCCTATTTTGTATATAATACGCAAAATCTGTGCCTAAGCGAGCGGACATGATGCAAGTTACCTATTCACTATCTAGTGGGTTTTGTAGTTTTCATCAATAATGTCTTCTCGCTTTTTTGTGGAAAAATTTTGTGTATCGCCCTTTTATTACCTTTATATGGCAATAGTCAGATACCGTAAATAAAGGGATACGGAGCAATATTTCGACCAGCAAAACATGATGGCACTCACCAATAATAGCGGAGGCAACCCTTGAATTCATCGGCAGAAATACAAGCAATTTTGGCATTAGCAGACGGTACGATTTTTCGTGGTATCAGTATCGGCAGTCTCGGTCATCGTGTCGGTGAGGTGGTTTTTAATACAGCCATGACAGGGTATCAAGAAATCCTAACTGACCCAAGTTATGCGCGTCAGCTGGTCACCCTCACCTATCCGCACATTGGCAATACTGGTACCAATAGCGAGGACACAGAGTCTGGCAATGGTCACAAAGTATGGGCAGATGGTCTTATTATCCGTGATGCCACGATGGTTACTTCAAATTTTCGTAACTCAGAGTCATTAAGCGACTATTTACAGAGTCATGATACCGTCGCTATCGCTGAGATTGATACCCGTCAATTGACTCGTCTACTACGTGATAAAGGCGCTCAAAACGGCTGTATCATGACCGCCTCTAACGGCGAGACTATCAGCACAGATGACGAGCAGCAAGCCATTAAACTAGCGCAAGCATTTGCTGGTATCGAAGGCATGGACTTGGCAAAAGAATGCTGCACTAAAGAGAACTTCGAATGGACAGCGGGTTCATGGGACTTATCAGATACCCTACTTAACCGTGATGCTGTTGGTAGTCACGATAGTGGTACAGGTGGTTTCTTTAAGCAATTAAACACGCACGTTGAGCACAAATTCAATGTGGTCGCTTATGACTTTGGTACCAAAACCAATATCCTACGTATGCTGGTTGATCGCGGCTGCCATGTGACCGTTGTACCAGCACAAACGCCTATCGCAGATGTGTTGGCGATAAATCCAGACGGTATCTTCTTATCGAACGGTCCTGGTGACCCTGCTGCTTGTGATTATGCCATCGATGCGGTACGTCACATTATTGAACAAACCAATATTCCAACGTTTGGCATCTGCTTAGGTCATCAGCTGGTTGGACTTGCCAGCGGTGCAAACACCATCAAGATGAAAACAGGTCATCATGGCGCTAACCATCCAGTACAAGACTTGGCAACTGGCACGGTTATGATTACCAGTCAAAACCATGGTTTTGCGGTTGATGAAGACACGCTACCGGATAACGTTAAATCTACCCATCGCTCATTGTTCGATGGTACTAACCAAGGTATTGAGCTGACCAACAAGCCAGTGTTTAGTTTCCAAGGTCACCCAGAAGCCAGCCCTGGTCCGCATGACTGCGCGCCATTATTTGATAAGTTTGCAGATATGATGGCAACTGCTAAAGCTTAAGCCATTACTGAAAAAAAAGATAAGCAAGCTGCCTGAATTCTTGGATCATTAATAATGGTTCAAGCGGCAGCATATAAAACCATTATGTACACCTCCATTAAAACATCACTTAAACGAAGGTAGCCCTAATTATGCCAAAACGTACCGACATAAAAAGCATTCTTATCATTGGCGCAGGCCCTATCGTCATCGGCCAAGCATGTGAGTTTGACTACTCAGGCGCGCAGGCGTGTAAAGCACTAAAAGAAGAAGGTTACCGCGTCATCCTGGTCAACTCAAACCCTGCGACCATCATGACTGACCCTGCCATGGCGGATGCCACCTATATTGAGCCAATTACTTGGCAAACGGTTGAGCAAATCATCGCCAAAGAGCGTCCTGATGCTATTTTGCCAACGATGGGCGGACAGACTGCCTTAAACTGTGCATTGGAGCTTGATAAGCATGGCGTATTGACCAAGTATGACTGCGAGTTGATTGGCGCGACCAAAGACTCGATCGAGATGGCAGAAGATCGCAACTTGTTTGATAAAGCCATGAAGCGTATCGGCCTTGAGTGCCCACGCGCTGAAACGGCTGAAACGATGGAAGAGGCCTTTGCTACTCAAGAAAAAATGGGCTATCCGTGTATCATTCGTCCTTCATTCACGATGGGTGGTTCAGGCGGCGGTATCGCCTATAACCGCGATGAGTTCATCGAGATTTGCGAGCGCGGTTTTGACTTGTCTCCTAACCATCAATTGCTCATCGATGAGTCATTAATCGGTTGGAAAGAGTACGAGATGGAAGTGGTTCGTGACAAAAACGACAACTGCATCATCATCTGTGCCATCGAAAACTTTGACCCAATGGGTGTGCATACAGGCGATTCAATCACCGTTGCGCCAGCACAAACCTTGACGGACAAAGAATACCAAATCATGCGTAATGCTTCATTAGCCGTACTACGTGAGATTGGTGTTGAAACAGGCGGCTCAAACGTACAGTTCGGTATCAACCCTGATACGGGTCGCATGGTCGTCATCGAGATGAACCCACGCGTATCACGTTCATCAGCATTGGCATCAAAAGCTACTGGCTTCCCGATTGCCAAAATCGCGGCTAAATTGGCCGTTGGTTATACACTAGATGAATTGCAAAACGACATCACGGGTGGCAAAACGCCAGCCAGCTTTGAGCCTGCGCTTGATTATGTCGTCACCAAAATCCCACGTTTTAACTTCGAGAAATTTCCACAAGCCGATAGCGTGTTATCAACGCAGATGAAGTCGGTTGGTGAAGTCATGGCGATTGGTCGTAACTTCCAAGAATCGATGCAAAAAGCATTACGTGGTATGGAAACCGGCAATGATGGTTTTGATGAGCAAATTGACTTTGCCGCTATCAAAGACGGTAGCCTTAGTACTGACAAAGCTCGTAGCGAGATTCATAATCGCTTAACCATTCCAACGCCTGAACGCATTTATTACATTGCGGATGCTTTCCGTATCGGTATGAGCGTCGATGAAGTCTTTAACTTAACCAAAATCGACCCATGGTTCTTGGTACAAATCGAAGACATCGTGAAGACCGAAGCGCAAGTTAAAGCGTTAGGTTTTGGCGGCTTAAATGAGAAAAACCTACGCAGCTTTAAGCGTAAAGGTTTGTCAGATTTACGTTTGGCTAAATTGCTGGGTGTCTCACAAAAGCAGCTACGCAAAAAGCGTTGGGATTTAAACGTTTATCCAGTCTATAAGCGTGTCGATACCTGCGCGGCAGAATTTGCCACCAGCACCGCTTATATGTACTCAACGTACGACAGCGAATGTGAAGCCAATCCAACCAATAACAAAAAAATCATGGTCATCGGTGGTGGTCCAAACCGTATCGGTCAAGGTATCGAGTTTGACTATTGCTGTGTGCACGCAGCCCTTGCCATGCGCGAAGACGGCTACGAGACCATCATGGTCAACTGTAACCCTGAAACGGTTTCAACCGATTATGACACCTCTGACCGTCTCTACTTCGAGCCAATCACTTTAGAAGACGTGCTAGAAATTGTCCGTATCGAAAATCCTGATGGTGTTATCGTACAGTTTGGTGGTCAAACACCTTTGAAATTGGCCCGTGCTCTTGAAGCTGCTGGCGTCAAAATTATTGGTACGAGCCCTGATGCGATTGACCGTGCAGAAGACCGCGAACGCTTCCAACATATGATTCAGCAACTGAATCTTATTCAACCAACCAATGCCTTGGCGACGAGCTTAGAAGATGGTTTGGTCAAGGCAAAAGACGTTGGCTATCCATTAGTTGTACGCCCATCATATGTACTTGGTGGTCGCGCGATGGAAATCGTCTACAACGAAGATGAGCTCAGACATTATTTGCGTACCGCGGTACAAGCCTCTAACGAAGCGCCAGTATTGCTCGATCGCTTTTTGGATGATGCCATCGAAGTCGATGTTGACTGTGTCAGCGACGGCACCGATGTGGTGATTGGCGGTATCATGCAGCATATCGAACAAGCGGGTGTTCACTCTGGTGACTCAGCCTGTTCACTACCGCCTTACTCATTATCTAAAGAGTTATGCGATGTCATGCGCGCGCAAACGGTTGCCATGGCAAAAGAGCTTGGCGTCATCGGTCTGATGAACGTACAGTTCGCGGTAAAAGGCGAAACGGTTTATATCTTAGAAGTAAACCCACGTGCCGCCCGTACCGTACCGTTTGTCTCTAAATGTATCGGTACGTCGTTAGCACAGATTGCTGCTCGCTGTATGGCTGGCACCTCGCTAAAAGACCAAGGATTTACCACTGAAATTGTTCCGGCATTCTTTGCAGTAAAAGAAGCGGTATTCCCGTTTGCTAAATTCCCTGGTGTTGATCCAATCTTGAGCCCTGAGATGAAATCAACCGGTGAAGTCATGGGTGTGGGCAAAACCTTTGGCGAAGCATTCTACAAAGCGGTCATCGGTAGTAATGAGCGTTTGCCAGGCTTGCCGACTGAAGGCGAAACCAAAACCGTCTTTATCTCGGTGCGTGATAGCGACAAAGCGCAAATCGCCCCTATCGCTCGTCAGCTCGCAGGCTTTGGTTTTAACATCGTCTCAACCACGGGTACGCAAAAGATATTGAGCGACGCCGGTATTGAGTGCAAGCAAATTAACAAAGTCACTGAAGGTCGCCCGCATATCGTTGACGCCTTGAAAAATGGCAAGATCGACCTTATCATCAACACGACTGAAGGTAAGCAGGCACAAGAGGATTCATTCTCTATTCGCCGTAGCGCGCTACAGGGCAAAGTATTCTATGTCACCACCTTGGGTGCGGCAGATGCGGTTTGTAAATCTTATGCGATTGACTTGCCATTTGAAGTTTACAAACTGCAAGATTTGCATGAGCAAGCAAAGACTATTGACGTGGCTGAATAATTTCAGTAGATTAAGCATAACCGTTAGGCTTACTCAATCGCTTATTCGAGACTGATTAATCGTTTTAACATGACAACAGTGCTTAAAGACGATACCTTTGACATGGTAGAACCAAAAAGCAACATGGTAGAACCAAAAAGCAACATGATAGACCCAAAAGCATAGTGGCTAAACTGCGACTATGCTTTTTATTACGTAAGCTTAAGTGCGTATGGTATTGAAATTAATGACTTATAATTGACAGATAATGTATTTGTCAAACACGCTCAACATCACCCTTTTATATTTTATACCCATTGCAATAATCCCAACACCATCTCACTATTCACTAGGAGTAGGAGGTGGTGTGGTGTTATTGGTTTAAGGAAAAAACATGCAACGTTATCCCATGACTCCGCAAGGACACGCGGCTTTAGAAGCCGAATTGAAACAGTTAAAAAGCATCGACCGTCCACGCATCACCGCTTCTATTGCTGAAGCACGTGAACACGGCGATCTCAAAGAAAATGCTGAATATCACGCCGCTCGCGAGCAGCAAGGATTTTGTGAAGCCCGCATTCGTGATATCGAAGCCAAGCTTGGCGGTGCTCAAGTCATCGACCCAGCGACGTTAACGCAAGAAGGTCGTGTGGTGTTCGGTGTGACCGTGGTCATTGAAAACATGGACACCGAAGAAGAAAAGCAATACAAAATCGTTGGTGATGATGAAGCCGACTTTAAAGCGGGCAAGATTTCGGTCAACTCACCGATTGCTCGTGGTCTGATCGGTAAGTTTGAAGGCGATGAAGTACGTATCGAAACGCCAAAAGGTGTGGTCGAGTACGAATTGATGAAAGTTATCTACGACTAGCGCGTGTCCTCATTTTAAAAATAAGGATAAAAGTCTATTGCTACCTTTATTAACCGTCACTTTTAGACAGCAGCTCTTTTTATAACGACTGAGATAACCACTGAAATAATTATTAAAATAATCACCCACTGAATAGATCCATCGATCCGCCAAAAACGATACGACTCACACAATGCCGGTTACACAATGCCGCTTTTCTAGTCTATTTGTTTTAGCGCATAATTGTTTGAGTTTGCAGTGTGGCGCATTTTTGCTGCACTTTTTCTGAAAATAATGATGGATTGATAGTTAATACTGGCTATCGTCAGTACTGATACCCTCGTTATTTGGCATACTTTATGGTGTCATTTAACGGGGGTTTTTTATTTAGATGTGATTTATTGTTGTCTGTAGTTGATTCAATTTAAAAGTAGTACAAGGCAGCCGAGTGTCGAGGTATATTTAATGCTTCAAGCGAGGTTAACGCAGTCATACTTTTATAGTGAAGTGACTATACTTACTGTTATTTTTGAGGAGTCTATTATGACCATGAAATCTTATACACCAACAGCAATAACCCCTACTGTATCGGCACTATTAGCAGGTATAGTACTTGCTGCATCTTCAGCGCATGCCGCACCTGAATTGACTATTAACGCATCTGCTGGCGGTAGCACCACTGTGGTCGAGCAATACTCTGATGGCAAAACAGCCACTATCACTGCGACACCGAACGGTATCACCATGCAGGATGGCATGCCTTATGCGGTGACTCAAGTAACGACTGTACCACGCTATGTGGTTCGCCAAGGTGTTAATAATGGTATAAACAATACGGTCATTACTCAGGGCAGCACAACCGTCACTAGCGTACCTGTGACCAATCGAGCGACCAATACCGTCTCCAATGTCGACGTTATCACTACGCCCATCAGTACCGTGACCCAAGTATTACCTGTTGCAACTGCTACTCAGTTGCCTGTTCTTAATGCACCAGCGACGACAGTCATCACCAATCAACCAGTAAGCAATCAAATAACGACGACTACTTTAGACACTTTGCAGCTGACACCAACGTTTAGTACACCCGATGTCGTTAATGCACAAACCAAAGTCATGAAGATACTAAAGAATGAAGACGGTCGTGAAATGGCCGTGCCTGCCAATCATATCGCCCCCGGTGACGTCATCGAATACCACACTACTTATACCAACACCACCGCGCAGCCAGTCAATGAAATCAATGCGATGGTGTCATTACCAAATGGTGTGCAGCTGGTGTCATTAAACAGCCCTCTACCAACGCTTGCGACAACGGGTGGCGATAGCTATCAAACCATTCAACAAGTGGGCAATACTGTCGTTATCAAAGAAAACTACTCTGGACTAAAATGGAACTTGGTCAACCTTGGTTCTAATGCAGCCCAGACTGTCGTTATACGTGCGAAGGTTCAGTAAATACAGTAATAGAACTTAATAAATTCTAAATTTTATAAAAGGTCTTGTGGACTAGTCATCTAGTCTACAAGACCTTTTTTTGTGCCAGCGGCTTGCTCATGGATATGGTAAAACACTATTTTAAGCTTAAGATGTAACTGCTTGATGCAGTGGCAGAAATAGCTGAGCTTTTAGAAAATATCATTTTTCTTTATATAGAATAGGGCGATTGATTAGATTATTAAGTTTTGTCATAAACAAAATAAAACCAAAACCGAAGATTGAAGTAGTAAGCACTCCTATCATGTTTTGATCGAAAATCAAACTTTTGGTGTCTTTATAAGTTATCTGAAGATCCTCCTCTGCTCCCTCAATGTCTAAACTTACTAATTGCGGTAACTTATTCGATGCGCCTAAAAAATTGGGCTGATGGTACCAACCAACTCTTGCGTACTTACCAAGCCTAGGTTCAAGGTATGTAGGACCCATACATGACCCAGAGTTAATAAACCCAAATACATTATAGCTACAGCCATAAAGCGTTACTTTCTTGGGATTTTCGATAGATTGTAAGGCTATACTAAATCCCGTATCAGTGACGAGACCCTCAGTATATTGCAGCTCCGACTCTTGCGGAAAACCTCTACCTTGCCATTCCAAAAAATTGAGTACAATGAAGAAAGATACAAACGAGACATTTAGAAACGTATCAAACTTTTGAGATGCTGATTTTTCTTTAAATTTTTTAAGCATAGGATTTTCTTTAAAATATTATTTTTACGAGTTTATAGACTCAAGGTTAGAATGGCTACTGGAAAAGTGGCTTATGGATGAAGCTACAAAGCTTAGCTTCTGAATAAATGCGAAGCCAATGTTTACCATCTTATATATTCACAGTACGACACTATCTGTCGCATTGTTTGCCAAATTCTCTAATAATTACAGTGACTTGCAAACCAATTTGTTAAAATAACAACCTATAAATGAATTGGTAAATATCGCTTATGGCCACCATCAATTATGAACGACTACAAGGCAAGCTTAATATTTTAGCGGACGCTGCTAAGTATGATGTCTCTTGCTCATCCTCCGCTGGTACGCGCAAAAACCAAGGCGGTGGTCTTGGTGATGCCTCAGCAACGGGTATTTGCCACAGCTATACCGAAGATGGGCGCTGCGTCAGCTTGTTAAAAATCCTCTTAACCAATCATTGTATTTACGACTGCGCTTATTGCACCTCGCGCAAAAGCAATGACACCCCACGTGCTGCCTTTAGTGTTGAGGAAGTCGTTGATTTAACCATGCAATTTTATCGTCGTAACTATATCGAAGGGCTTTTTCTCAGCTCGGGTATTTTTAAAAGTGGTGATTATACGATGGAGCGCTTGGTCGAGGTTGCCAAGATATTGCGTACGCGCGAGCGATTCAATGGCTATATTCACCTAAAAACCATTCCAGGCGCGTCAAAAGAGCTGTTGTTAGAAGCAGGGCTTTATGCCGATCGCTTAAGCGTTAATATCGAAATTCCGACTAAATCGGGCTTAGCTTTACTCGCCCCAGAGAAGTCACATGATGAATTAAAAGCACCAATGGAAACGGTAAAAGAAGAAATCATTACCATCCGTGAGAGCCGTAAAACGCATAAAAAAGCACCGAAGTTTGTGCCAGCAGGTCAAACCAGTCAAATGATTGTTGGTGCGAGTAATGAAACCGATTTGCAGGTGATTCAGCTATCGAGTCATTTTTATAAGCAATATGATCTCAAGCGTGTTTACTATTCCGGCTATGTGCCGATGTTATCTGACAGTCGCTTGCCAGCGATTGGAACGCCAGTACCGATGGTGCGAGAGAATCGTCTTTATCAGGCCGACTGGCTGATGCGTTTCTATGGTTTTGGCGCGCATGAAATCGTCGAACAAGACTCACCATTTTTGGATTTAGATTGCGATCCAAAATTGGCTTGGGCAATCCGCCATCGTGAGCATTTTCCGGTTAATATTCAAACCGCGACTTATGAGATGATTGTGCGCATCCCAGGTATTGGTACCAAAACGGCTAAAAAGATAGTGAAAGCACGCAAGTTTAATCAGTTGACGCTATATCATTTAAAAAAGATGGGCGCGGCGGTCAACCGTGCCAAATACTTTATTGCCACCACCGGTAAAAATGAACACCTCGCCCATTTAACCCGTGATAACTTCCGTCAATATGTACTGGCACAAACGCAAACTAAGTATAAAGATCAACGCAGTGGTCAGTTGGCGCTGTTTTAATAAGTACGGTTTTGATTGCCACTATTTTAAATAGGAACATAAATGTCACAACTGATGCAAAGCCCTGACTATATTGTCGGTCACTTAACGCCAAGTATTGTGCTTTATGAGCCAAGTTTTGAGGGTTGGCTCAGTGCCGTTTTTTATGTCTATGCCAATCGGTTACAAGAAGATGAATCCCTACAGTTAATTGCTCAAGATTCTTATGTGCCCTCATTGATCTCTGAAGCGAGCAGTGTTGCTACAGATGAAGACCATGCTGAACGCGTATTAACCAAGCTACATAAGCTATTGGGGCGTTCAGGTATGCGAAATATTCTGTGGGGATTTTTATCAGAAAAAGACAATATCGGTACGATATTGTTTCAGGTGATTAAATACGCCATTGACTATCCTAGCCGCCATATTATGGAAGACCTCGGTAACCTGAGTGTCTTAGAGTTAGTACAAACGGTCAAATCTGTCGGTCGTGAGAAGCATCGCATGGAAGCGTTTGTGCGTTTTGAGCATACGACCGATGATATTTATTTTGCCCGCGTTGAGCCTGACTTTAATGTGTTGCCCCTCATCGGAGAGCATTTTCGTCAGCGTTATCAAGACCAGCATTGGGCTATTTACGATCTGACTCGTAACTATGGCATCTATTATGATAAAAGTAATAGTACGCCCAAACGCCCCGCTGCCCTACAAACGATCACTGACCTTGATGACGCGGTATTACGCAATCCTGCCAGCATCCATAGTCCTGACGAGCAGCGCTATCAAAAATTTTGGCAAGGTTACTTTACCAACGTCAATATCAAAGAGCGCAAAAATCCTAAGTTGCATAAACAGTATCTACCGCAGCGCTATTGGAAATACTTGAGTGAAAAGCAAGTACTACCCAATGCTGAGCACCTGCAAAAACGACGCTAACGGCTCCTATAGGCTTCTAATCCCAGCATTTATACTTATATATTTTAAAAACCAGCTGTCTGTCATCATCTTTTTATCTTGATGGTTGAGTTTTTAGCGCTTTTAACTGACAATAGCAAATTGATATTACTAACCGGTGACCCACGCTATTATGAAAGTTATGCGCTTACTGTCGTCTTTGAAGCATGATGAATCCGAGCGCGGCATTTTTCATCTTGGGCGTGCATTGGTCAAAAATGAGCACACGTCTATCATTGTCTCAAGTGCTGATGAAGACAATGATTTGGTTAGGCGTCTCAAACGTGATGGCAATATATACCATCAGCTACACATGAATAAAAAATCTTGGCTGTCGTTGCTGCAAGTCTCATCGCTTCGACATCTGATTGAAAAGTACGAGCCTGATGTGATTCATGTACATTCGCGTACACCGGCATGGATATTACATTTGGCACTGCGCCGCGCACGAGTCAGGCGTTTGCCAAAGTTGGTCTCGACCATGTATGGTTTTTACCCTATTAATAAATACTCACAAGCGTTGCTCGATGTCGACACGATTATTACGGTGTCTGATAGTGTCACCAACTATCTAAAAAAGGGACTGCGCCGCGAAGATGTCGATCCTACGATCATTAAGCGCATTTACCGCGGTATTGACACCCGTCGCTATCCTTATCGGCACAATCCATCTGTCTATTGGCTACGGCACACTTTCGCTGAATATCCTGAGCTTGAGCATAAAAAGTGGCTGGTGTTTCCGACAGTGATTGGTAATGAATACGGTCAAGAATGGCTCATTGATATATTGGGTAATCTGCAGGAACAGTTTCCTAATATTCATGCCATCATTATGGACGATGATTTTAGAGATGGTGATGTCGCGCATGAAGATTTTCGCCAACGTAGCAATACGTTGGAGCTGGCTGAGCGCATTACTTATGTGGGTAGTAAGCGTAATGATATGCGGGAATGGCTATCGGCGGCCAACATCGTCATGGCGCTTGCAAATGAGCCTGAATCTATTGGTATTAATGCCCTACAAGCCATCCACCTAGGCACGCCCGTTATTGGCTGGGATCAGGCAGCATTTAGTGAAATTCTACAGCCGCTCTACCCGCAAGGCTTGGTAAAAAAATACAATGCCAATGCCCTATGCAAAGCCGTTAGGAACCAGCTAGAAAGCGTAACGCGTCCAGAGATGACCAACAAATTTACCATGCGCGAGATGATCGAAGAAACGCTGGCGGTATATCAAGGTCTGTATGATGATGCACTTGCAGAAGAACAAGCGAAAGCCGATGCCATAGCGGTACGACGAATCAAAAAAAGTCTCAAAAAACCTGCTAAGCCTATTCTTAGTGTCGCCGTCAAAAACGTCGAACCCGTCAATAAAAATGCAACAGTCAAACTGAGCAAAGAAGCGTCTAAAATAGTGGATACAGCAGAGATAGCCGAAGACCATCAAGAGCCATAGACGCCATGTATCATTCAATACATGTAAAAATGGACATGCTCTTTTTGACAGTACATTTTAATTAAAAAAGGCCACTTCAAAAATAGAAGTAGCCTTATCAAAACCAATAAAGTATATAGCATGGGTTTAATACGTCGTTGGTGTATGTGCGCTGACAATGCGGGTCACGCTATCGGTGGGATTGATAAAGGTATGCGGCTGAGTGGTATCAATCACGTAGCTGTCGCCCTGATTTAACAAATAAGTACTTTCTTCGATACGGATAATAATCTTACCTTCGATAACCGTACCAATCTCCTCCCCTTCGTGAGCAATTTTTTCTTCGGTTGAGCTATTGGGTTGATAGGTCTCAATCAAAAACCCTAGGTTTCTTGTCGTACTGCAGTTATATACTTGTTTTAACGACACTCTGCTATTGGGTTCATTGAGCTCTAATAAATCCTTTGGCGTCACAATGACTCTAGCCCTAGGCTCCTTCCACTCGTCGCTAAAAAACGTGGTCAGATCAGAACCTAGTACTGTCAAGATAGCCTTTAGAGTATTGACCGCTGGACTGACCTTATTGCGTTCAATAGAGCTAATAGACGTGTTCGTCAATCCAGACATTTTGGCCAATTTACGTTGCGAGTAACCTTTCGCTAGACGCAGCTGGTTAATCTTTTTGCCAATGTCTTCCTTCAACGACTCATCTGTTTCAGAAGATGACGCCGTGTCAGCATCCATCAGTTCATCATCGATATCATCTATCTCGATATCAACTATATCTTTGTCATCGACACTATTAACATCGCTCTCAATATTATCAATATCAGTGACGGCAGTTTCTGCCTTACTTTTAGTCGTGCTATTCAGTTTGTGGTTCTCTGGCATGGTGAATAAATTCCGTGAATAGAAATTTGGACAAGTTATCTTGCACATAATTTAACTCAGGATGCCATTGTACACCAATCATAAATGGATGTTGCAATAAGCTGATCGCTTCAACCAAGCCATCAGGCGCTGATGCCTCAACCAATAAACGCGCGCCTACTTTATTGATTGCTTGTTTATGTAGCGAGTTAACGTGCCATTTTTCACCAAAGGCGGCAAGCCTGCCATTTGGTTGAATAATCACGTAATGAACTGGCTGATACTGCACTTCAAGTGGCTGAGTATTGTCCTCTAAATGCGGCTCATAAAACCCATCGACTTCACGCCAGTCAGGATGCAGCGTGCCATTAAAATGAACGTTCATCTCTTGTAAACCTCGGCAAACTGCCAACAGAGGCATGTTTCTTTCATCTGCATAAGCCAACAATTTGAAACTCAGCTCATCACGGCCTAAGTCTTGTTTTGCCTCGACGTGCGTCGCGCCATAACGAGTTGGCGCGACATTGCTGTAACTGCCCGTCAATAAAATCCCGTCTACCATTGCGAGCAACGCATCAAAGTTTTCGCTATCGGCAGCTGTGTTCGGCAGCAGTATGGGATTGCCACCGTAGAAGTTTACTGCATCGATGTATTTTTGATATACCGCCTGTGCTGGCTGTCCATCAACCATCTTATGACAGGACACAATAGCAATAATAGGTCTGGAATTTTTCATATTATCTTCCTTAGTTATAATGAATAGACTTAATCCATCCATATTATTTATATCCCTTATTTAGCTAAAATTTAACATAATGACTCACAAAATGTAAACTATAAACTTCATTAATATCGATATTAGTACTAAAAATGCCTTTTTGGGTTATTTTAAGATAATTTTAAATAAAAATTGACAACTATAGTTTTCATCCATATATTGGAAGTCATTACCGATATTGCTAAACAGAGATTAACTTTTAGTTTTAATAATACTATTAAAAAAATTATCTCTAAGTGGCTAATACCATTGATAAAAAATGTCGGCTTTGGTGAAAACGCATCATATTCAGTTGACCATTTATCAAACGCTTATTTATTAAGTATTCGTTATAAATGTCACTAACAGTGCATTCAGACCTAATAGCAAAGATGTAGCAGCAACAAACCCAGCAATTCTAAAAATTCATAGGAAGAATAGACATGATGACAACCAATGGAATGGTCAAATCTGCACACAACACAGAATACGTCTATGTTGCAGCAGGTGATATCAATGGCTTGCTTCGTGGTAAGCGCATCCCTTTTGATCAAATGGAAAAAGCAGAAAACGGGGCAATCCGATTACCTCTGTCAATCTTGGGTGTCGATATATGGGGCGCGGATGTTATCGAGTCTTCCCAATGTAATGGCGATATCGATGCCATTGCCCGTCCAACTGGCCGTGCTGCCTATCCGCTTCTCAATACCAGTGCACCTTCATCGCTGCTACCCATTTGGCTGTATACCGAAGACAATGAGCCTTATTACGGTGATGCCCGCCATGTTTTGGACTATATCAGCAAAAAATTCAAAGCATTGGGACTGACGCCAGTGATGGCAACCGAGCTAGAGTTTTATTTGGTTGACTATACCGAGGGAGAGACACCTAAGCCTCCCATTCGCCCCAAAAGTGGATTAAGACTGAATAAAACTTCTATTTTAAGTATCAATGACTTACTGCAATTTGATGAATTCTTAGATGAAGTCTATGAGCAATGTAATAAACTCGATATTCCTGCTGATGCAGCACTGGCCGAAAATGGTTGTGGTCAATTTGAAATCAATTTATTACATGTGGACGACCCATTAAAAGCCGCTGACGATGCGATTTTATTTAAACAAGTGGTCAAAGCCGTGGCAGCTCGTCACAAGCTCACCGCTACCTTTATGGCAAAACCTTTTGGTCTACAGTCTGGTAATGGCTTTCATGTGCATTGCAGCTTATTAGACAAAGATGGCAACAACGTCTTCGATGATGGATCAGAGGAAGGCTCAGATATGTTGCGTCACGCGGTCGCTGGTCTGCTAAAGACCATGTCAGATTGCACTCTATTATTTGCCCCACATGTGAATTCTTATCGCCGCTTTACACCCGGTACGCTAGCGCCAAACAATGTGTCGTGGGGTTATGAAAACCGCACCGCAGCCGTGCGTATCCCTGGTGGTGACTCAAAAGCGCGCCGTATCGAGCACCGCGTATCCGGAGCCGATGCCAATCCTTATTTGGTCTGTAGCGCGGTACTGGCAGGCATGTTGTATGGCATCGAAAACAAGCTGGAAGCGCCTGAGCCCATTAATAGCATTACTTACAATGCAGCAGAACTTAAGACCTTGCCACTAGACTGGCTCTCAGCCATCCGTCAGTTTGAAAGCAGTGATATCATTGATTCCCTGTTCCCAAGCGAGATGATTGAGCTGTTGATCGCGGTCAAAAAGCAAGAAGCCAAACGCTTTGCTCAGCAAGTGACCAACCTTGAATACCTCACCTATTTACAGGATGTTTAATATGTCAAATAGCAACGCTACACCGACTACCAGCAAGCCGTCTAATAACACACGCAATATCCCGCATTATTCAGACAAAGGGCAATACCCTGATAGCTATTATGCGGCCAGTCGTAATCCAAAGCCGGATAGACCGACGCTAAAAAATGACATTCAAGTAGAAATCTGTGTGGTGGGTGGCGGCTACAGTGGCCTATCAACTGCTCTGCATCTCATTGAAACCGACCACGAAGTCGTTGTCCTTGAAGGTGCGCAGATTGGTTGGGGCGCATCAGGTCGCAATGGCGGGCAAATCGTCAACGGTCTAAATGCTAGCCTGCAAAAGATCAAAAAATCTTACGGGCAAGAAAATGCAGATTTCGTCGGTCAGCTCGTGACCCGTGGTGGCAAAATCATTCGCCGTTTTGTCCGCGACTACGATATCAGCTGCGATCTCAAAGAAAAAAATATCTTTGCAGCATTGAATAATGGTCAGCTAAAAGATTTACAAGAAACGCATGCACTGTGGGAAAGCCACGGTATGCATGACCGAGAAATGCTAGACAAAAATGGCATTCAAAAGCATATAAAATCAGATGCTTATGTAGGCGGCGTCATCGATCACTCTGGTGGACACTTTCATCCACTAAACCTTGCATTGGGTGAAGCAGCAGCTATCGAACAAAATGGCGGCACGATTTATGAGAACACCTTAGTGGTGGATATTGAGTATGCTGACGATGCTATCAAAGTCATCACCGAGTTTGGCACCGTAACTTGTAAGCAAGCGGTGCTGTGCGGCAATGCCTATCTCAATAAAGTTATCCCTAAACTGACTGACCGTGTTATGCCCGTATCGACTCAAATTATCGCCACCGAGCCGCTGGGTGATTTAGCAGACCAGTTACTGCCAACCGATGTTTGTGTCGAAGATGTTCGCTATATTCTTGATTACTATCGTCTCTCAGCAGACAAGCGCATGTTATTTGGCGGTGGTACAGTCTACGGTGGTCAAGACCCCGCTGACATCACAGCTAAAATCAGACCAAATATGAATAAGATATTCCCAGAGCTACGTGATGTCAAAATCGACTATGCGTGGAGTGGGAACTTTGCTTTGTCTTTTTCTCGCGTACCACAAATGGGCAAACTACATGAGCGAGTATATTTCGCCCATGGTTATAGTGGTCATGGCGTGACAGGTTCGCACTTATTTGGGCAAATCTTGGCTGATGCCATCAATGGTAAAACCAAAGAGTTCGATGCTTTTGCACAAATTCCTTGGATTCCGTTCCCAGGTGGTCGAGCGCTGCGAGTCCCTTACTCGGTTATGGGCTCATGGTGGTATGCGCTAAAAGATACCACTGGCATGTAAACGCATGAAAGCCTTGAATAATAAACATTGAACAAAGTGTTTTTATTTTTAAAGCTGTCGTTACATTAACCTATCATAGCAACGGATTGCTGTGATGGGGCGCGATAGAAAGTTGGTTCGCTACTGTCCTACTGTCTGTCGCGCGTCAACCATAGAATAGAGCTTGTTTAAAAAAACAATGAGGTTTTACAGGGAGCGTAAATATGAACATGAAGCTCAATGATGCTGTCGAAAGACAGTATCATAATAAGCGAGTATTTCTCACCGTCATAGTAGCCGTCGTCATCTATCTGGCTTTTGCTTGGCTATCTACCAGCCGTGCCCCAGACCAATCTTGGGGTGCATTATCTTTACTACCAACATTACTAGTATTAGTCACTGCCATTGTCTCTAGGCGACCATTTGAATCCATGATCGCAGGCTGTGTCGCTGGCCTCGTGATGCTCAATCCTTTTGATTTGGTCTCCCCTTTTGCAGACAACATGTCGATGGTGCTGGGTAATGAGACCATTATTTGGATTGTTCTCGTCTGTGGTCTGATGGGTGGTCTTATTCAACTGCTTGAAATTAGTGGGTGTCTAGATGGCTTTAGTGAATGGCTACAAAAAATCATTAAGTCGCGCCGTCAGTCATTATTGGCCACCTTTGCTTTGGGCGTCGTGGTTTTTATCGATGACTATTTGAACTGTCTAGCAGTATCTACCTCCGTCAAAAAACTCACTGATGTCTATAACGTCTCTCGTGAGAAGCTTGCTTATATCGTCGATTCAACCGCCGCACCGATGTGTATTATCGTGCCTATTTCTACTTGGGCAGTCTACTTTGCAGGCCTTTTAGAAGAAAACGGTGTGGCTGGCGATGGTGAAGGTATTGGGCTTTATATCAGCGCGATTCCTTATATGGCGTATGCTTGGTTTGCACTTTTGATTGTATTCTTGGTCGCGTATGGCATTTTGGGTGACTGGGGTCCGATGAAAAAAGCCGAGGCACGCGCCAAAGCGGGTAATCCTGTTCCGGAAGCCTTTGTCGAAGAGCAACTGATCTCAAACGTCCAAGCCAAACGTAAGCTATCGTTCAAAGCCAATATCGCAAACTTTGCTTTCCCAATGATTTTGTTAATTGTCTCTACGGTCTACTTTGAAGTCGATCTATTACGCGGTGCATTACTGACCTGTTTTGTGACCGTCGTTGTCTATTGGATGCAAGGCATTTTAAGTTTTGAGACGCAAGTTGAAGCCATTTTTAAAGGCTTTAAAGTCATGCTCTATCCACTCTCAACCGTCATTGGTGGTTTTTTCTTAAAAGCCATTAATGATGAGCTTGGTATGACCTCATATGTGATTGAGGCTATCACGCCTTATATGACGATTATTATTTTCCCTGCCGTCATCTTTGCCGTCATGGCTTTCTTAACTTTTGCGACGTCATCAAGCTGGGGTTTATATGTCCTTGCTATGCCCATTGTCTTTCCAATATCGCTCGCTCTAGGCGTTAGCACCCCACTTATGATTGGCGCATTGTTATCTGCTTCTTCATTTGGTAGTCATGCTTGTTTCTTTAGTGATTCATCGCTACTTGCCGCGCAAGGGGCTGGCTGCTCCCCCATGCAGCACGCTTTTACCCAGTTCCCCTATGCCATGCTCGGTGCGGGCTTATCCGTCGTCACCTTCTTAGGCTTGGGTTATATGATGGCTTAAGCCAAACTTAACGCTATTATTTTAATCATTGATTAGCGGGCAGTGAGAGATGGTTCGTTAGTCAGTCAAAACAAGCCTTTTATATGGTACTCACTAATAAATACGATAAGGATTTAGATCATGCGAAATGTTACCGTTGCTACGACTCAAATGGCATGTGGTTGGGATATACAACAAAATATTGCCACTGCAACTGAGTTGGTCACCAAAGCCGCCAAAGCGGGTGCCAATATCATCTTGCTACAAGAGTTGTTTGAGACGCCCTACTTCTGCCAAGTTCATGACTTTGATTACTTTAAGCTGGCAACCTCAGTTGAGGATAATGCGGCCATCAATCACTTCAAACAGTTGGCTAAAGAGCTGCAAGTGGTATTACCGATTAGCTTTTATGAAAAATCAGGCAATACCTTTTTTAATAGCGTGACCGTGATTGATGCCGATGGCGAGATACTTGGCACTTATCGTAAAACGCATATACCAGATGGCATTCCTTATGCCGAAAAATTTTACTTTACCCCCGGTGACACAGGATTCAAGGTTTGGCAAACCAAGTATGCCAAAATCGGTGTCGGTATTTGCTGGGATCAATGGTTCCCTGAATGCGCTCGTAGCATGGCATTGATGGGTGCAGAAATACTGTTTTATCCGACTGCGATTGGTGATGAGCCAACATTGGACATCGACTCAAAAGGTCATTGGCAGCGCTGTATGCAAGGTCATGCTGCCGCTAACCTCATGCCAGTCGTAGCAGCCAATCGTATTGGCACTGAGACGATTACTCAAAACGGAAACGATAGCGTCATGGCGTTCTACGGTAGCTCGTTTATCACGGATGGTCGCGGTGAGATCATCCAAGAAGCATCTAAAGATAAAGAAGAGATACTTAGTACGACTTTTGACTTAGATCAACTGGCTATCGAACGTCAGCAATGGGGCGTTTTCCGTGATCGTCGTCCATCAATGTATCGCACGTTGCTGACTCATGGATAAGGTTTGTTAACAAGCAAACTCACTCGCGCTATCGTCAAATAAGGTGCTCTATATGTCATTATTACCGAACCGATTAATCACTGGCTCAACACCACAACAAGACGGCTTTTACATGCCAGCAGAATTTGAGCCGATACAAAAAATATGGATGGTATGGCCTTACCGTGCTGATAACTGGCGACAGCAAGCCATTCCTGCTCAGAAAGCTTATGCTGATGTTGCACTGGCAATTAACAGATTTTGTGAAGTTGGTGTACTGGTCAATCCTGATGATTATCAATCATGCCGTGACAGTTTACCTGCTGATATCGACGTCATATCGATGCCCAGCAATGATGCTTGGGCGCGTGATACTGTCCCGACATTTTTAATCAATGAAGCAGGTGAGCTACGCGCTTGTGATTGGACATTCAATGCATGGGGCGGCGACTATGACGGACTATATTCGCCGTGGGATGACGATGATAAGCTGGCTGAACGCTTATGTGACCATCTAGATATCAAACGCTATCGAACGGATGACTTTGTTATGGAAGGCGGCGCATTTCACGTCGATGGTGAAGGCACTGTTCTGACTACGCGCATGTGTCTGCTAAGCCCAGGGCGTAACCCGCACCTAACCGAAGCTCAAATTGAAGACAAGCTAAAAGCCTATCTTAATGTGCAAAAAGTGCTGTGGATTGATGACGGTATTGATCCTGATGAGACTACAGGTCACATTGACGATATCACTTGCTTTGCGCGCCCTAGTGAAGTGGTTTGCTTGTTTACTGACGACCCTAAGCATCCGTTTTATGAACCAACACAAAAAGCCTATGAGCAGCTCTCAAAGATGACTGATGCAAAAGGCAGACGTTTAAAAGTCCATAAGCTATGCTGTACAAAAAACTCTGTCACCTTGCCTGAACATTATGATATTGAACAATCTGATGATGCCAAGGCGCGTCATACTGGTGATGTTTGTATCGCTTCATATGCCAACTTTTTAATTTGTAATGACGCTGTCATCGTACCGCAATATGATGATATAAATGATGCACTCGCCATCGAGCAGCTTGAAAAAGTCTTTCCTCAACATCAGGTAGTGGGAGTACGAACGAAAGAGATTGTGTTTGGTGGCGGCAATATTCATTGCATTACGCAGCAGCAACCAAAATCATCAATTAAAAGCAGCAACTAAAAGTATTAACTAAAAGCAGCCGCATAAAAATATAGACCCAAATGGATTTTGAACCCAATAATATTTTAAAAAAGGACATAACTATGAGCGATTATCAAGTCAATAACCCAGCCACTGGTGAAGTAGAAGCCACTTACCCTACCGCCACTGAACAAGATATCCAAAACGCTATTGAGCAAGCAAATAATGCTTATCAAGACTGGCAAAAGACCTCGCTTAGCGAACGTAGTGCATTATTAAATAAAATAGCTGACATCTATATTGAGCGCCAAGATGAGCTAGCACGTATCGTTGCCAACGAAATGGGCAAGCCTCTCGCACAAGCAAAGGGTGAGCTCCAACTGGTTGCTCAAATTTATCGCTATTATGC
Organism: Psychrobacter glaciei; assembly: GCF_014652895.1. GTDB lineage: Bacteria > Pseudomonadota > Gammaproteobacteria > Pseudomonadales > Moraxellaceae > Psychrobacter > Psychrobacter glaciei. The sequence goes on along the minus strand of NZ_BMZR01000001.1, from coordinate 617,153 downwards.
AGATAACGGTGAGCAACTATTAGCACCAAATACCATTGATGTGGATCAAGGTTCTGCCTCAGTAGAAAAGCTCCCAGTTGGCGTTTTACTTGGCATCATGCCATGGAACTACCCGCATTATCAGGTAGCTCGTTTTGTGGCACCAAACGTGATGGCAGGTAACACCATTATCCTAAAACATGCGCCGCAGTGCCCTAACACCGCAGAAGTTATCGTTGATATTCTAAAAGACGCCGGCTTACCTAGTGGTGTGTATAACAATGTCTTCGCTACCAACGATCAAGCAGCGACTATTATTGAAGACACCAGAGTGCAAGGCGTCTCGTTGACAGGTTCTGAACGTGCAGGACAAGCGGTTGCAAAAGTAGCTGGTGGCGCCCTCAAAAAGGTCGTTTTAGAGCTTGGTGGCTCTGATGCCTTTATCGTTGCGGCGGATGCTGACATCGAGCAGGCCGTACAAGGTGCAATCGTAGGTCGTTTTGGTAACACTGGACAGGCTTGTAATGCTGCTAAACGCTTAATCATCGTCGAAAGCGTGTACGACCAGTTTGTTAAAGGCTTTACCGACGCCGTACGTGGCATGACCCTAGCTGATCCACAAAATGAAGATACTTTCATTGGCCCGATGTCTTCGAAGGCGGCAGCAAACAATTTGCAAGAGCAGTTAGACAGTGCTGTCAAAGCCGGCGCAACGGTATTAGTCGAGGGTGGCATCGTTAAAGACAAGCCAGGTGCTTGGTTTGCCCCTGCGGTATTGGCAGATGTTGATGACTCAATGGATGTCTATCGTCAGGAACTATTCGGTCCTGTCGCCGTTATCTACAAAGCGAATGACATTGCGCATGCTATCAAAATTGCCAATGACGTACCATTTGGTCTAGGTGCTTCCATTCAAACTCAGGACGCAGCATTGGCAGCAGAGATTGCTGAGCAATTAGATGTCGGTATGGTGACTATCAACGCGCCTTCTGGTAGTGAGGCCAATACCCCATTCGGCGGCGTTAAACGCTCTGGATTTGGTCGCGAGCTTGGTACCCTTGGTATCACTGAATTTTTAAACTATAAGTTGATTCGTGATAAATCGTAATCGATAGCGTTTTTCTTAGATAAACAAAAAGCCTAACATTTAATGTTAGGCTTTTTGTTGAGTGATCATTGATGAAAAAATATCTTATCGAAAAAATTAGCGCTTAGGTGGGTTATCTTTTAACCACAATTGATTGACGATTTTTAATTCACGCAGCTCTTCTGCCATAATCGACTCACTAATGCCTGGATATTTCACTCTTGCATAGCCATATAATGCAATACCTAAAACAGTCCAACCAAAGAAAATCCACCACTCAATGGCGGTTAGTGCCGATGGCATACCTGGCATATACAACATCAACATACCAATGCTGAGCGCAATCGTGACCATACCGACAAGCTTGCCTGCGGGTATTTTGAATGGACGTACCATATCAGGCTCGCGGTAGCGTAGAACTAAGAATGATATCGCCACACAGGTATAAGCAATAACGATACCAAAACCACCTGCATCTACGATCCACACCAGCATTTTACGACCGAACAATGGCGCTAGTGTCGCTAAACCACCAATTAATAAGATTGCATTTGATGGCGTATTATATTTTGGATGCAGCTTGCTTAAGAAGGCTGGCAACATACGTGCTTTTGACATGGCATAAAGCAGACGACTACCACCGATCAAGAAAGCATTCCAGCTTGACAAGATACCCAGTACACCGCCAATAACCAACAAGATACCTGCCCATTTTCCTTGCCACGCATTGGTCATCGCATCAGCAGTAGCGAGGGTTGAGTTTTCTGCTTGTACCAGTGGTAAAGTCGTGCCCACACTCCAAGCGATACCCACATACCACATCACCGCAACAACGATAGAGAGAATCAAAAACTTGCCAATATTAGGACGAGTCAAATCAATCTCTTCTGCTGCTTGTGGAATGACATCAAAGCCCACAAACATAAAGGGTACCATCACGATAACAGCCATGACCCCTGCGGCACCGCCAATAAAGGCTGGCGCTTGTATAGAATTTGAACTCTCAGGATTGAATAAGACGGCACCGATGAACAGTAACGTACCAACGAATAAAATGCCCAATACCGCCGTTTTTTGGAACCACGCACTGACTTCCATACCACGAATATTGAGCCAAGTCACAATGATTGAACCCAACATCCCGACGCCTACCCAAGTAGCATAGACGTCCCAACCTGCAATCGTCCAGAGATAGCCTTGATTATAATTGGGGATAAAATATTCTACGACTGTCGGCAAGGCAACCGCCTCAAAGGCGACCACTGAGAAATACCCGAATAAAATACTCCATGAGCAAATAAAGGACACATTTACCCCAAGCGCTCGATGGGTATAAGTATGCTCACCGCCCGTAATCGGCATGGAGGCCGCCAGCTCAGCATAAGTCACACCAATCAGTATCACTGCCAAACCACCGATAAAGAACGCCAGCATTGCGCCCCACGTACCGGCAGATAAAATCCAGCCGCCAGCTAAAACCACCCAGCCCCAGCCAACCATAGCACCAAATGCTAAGGCGATAATATCTAGCGTCCCTAACGTTTTTTTTAATTCAGACATAACTTGCTCCTTGTCTGTGTGTCATCCGTGTTAACCCTTTACGGCCACACTATGTTTTGTTTAGTGGGATAGCACCCATCATAATTATCATATATACCTTTTGATCCAAGCTGTTACGTACTACTTGTTCGATATTCAAATAGTACAAACAGCAACGGCGTCTTGACTTGCAAGGCGCCGTTGTAAAAAATGTACTCAAAGCGAGTGCCATAGGGGCAATCTTGCTGCTCTATCAACTATTGGCTCGATACTTATTAAGCCGTTAAGATGCCTTTAATGATATCAAGACCCTCTTGTAGCACTTCATCTTCGACCGTCAGTGGCACCATCACACGAATGGCATTACCATACATACCACAAGACGCTAGTAGCAAACCTTGCTCGAATGATTTTGCTTTCAGATTGTTTGCGGCTGCGGCATCAGGCTTGCCTTCGCTATCGATCAATTCAAACGCTAGCATTGCACCTTTATGACGAATATGACCGATACTGCTTAGGTTCAAGTCCTTTAAGAAAGCTTCGATTTTGTCACCAATCTCAATGCTACGCTCAAGCAAGTTTTCTTCTTCGATGACTTCCATGACCGCAAGCGCTGCCACACAAGCAAGTGGATTGCCAGAATAAGTACCGCCCAAGCCGCCTACTTGCGGAGCATCCATGATGTCAGCACGGCCGATGACCGCAGAGATAGGATATCCGCCTGCCAAGCTTTTAGCAGCAGTCATCAAATCAGGCTCAACGCCTAATTGCTCAGTGGCAAACAACGTACCCGTACGGGCAAAACCACACTGTACTTCATCAAAAATCAAGACGATGCCATGCTCGTCACAGATATCACGCAAAGATTTGGCAAATGATGGTGTCACTTGATGGAAACCACCCTCACCTTGTACTGGCTCGATAATCATCGCAGCCACTTCACTAGGGTCGATATCTGCTTGAAAAATCATCTCAAGACTATGCAATGCTTGCGCTTCGGTGACGTTCAACTCTTCTGCTGGAAACAACGCATGAAACACAGGACCTGGCATCGGGCCAAAGTTCTTTTTGTATGGCAAGACTTTACCAGTCAAGCTCATACACATCATGGTGCGACCATGCCAACCACCAACGAAAGAGATGATGCCTGGACGACGGGTTTTAGCACGAGCAATCTTGATGCAGTTTTCAACCGCTTCTGCGCCAGTGGTCAAAAAGAAAGCTTTGGTATCACCGCTGATAGGGGCTTTTTCACACAGCTTTTCAGCCAAATCAACATAGCATTCATAGTTAATCATTTGTGCAGCAGTATGGGTAAATTTGTCGAGCTGCTCATGGACACGCTGGGTGATTTTTGGATGGCTGTGACCGGTGTTCAATACTGAAATACCACCAACAAAATCGATATAACGATTGCCTTCCACGTCCCAAACTTCTGAGTTCTTTGCTCTTTCTGCAAAGATAGGAAAGGCAACACCCAACCCTGTTGGTAAAACAGCTTTGCGGCGCTCAAGTAATGATTGATTGGTAGTCGTCATAGAAATGTCCTTTTCTTTGTTCGTAACATAAGTGCCATCTAGTGATTGGCGGTTTGTAATGATGGGCGATTTAATAAATATACGAGGGATATCAAAGAGCACTTCTCTCAAAGCACCAAAAACATCCCAATGTTATTAGCTGATATCAGAACACCAGTATTTGGTCGTGACATAGTCTTCGATACCGTATTTTGAACCTTCGCGGCCAAATCCAGACTGCTTCACGCCGCCAAATGGGGCAACTTCGGTAGAAATCAAACCAGTATTGTGACCGATGATGCCGTACTCCAGACCTTCGGTAACGCGCCATGAGCGTGCATAGTCGCTACTGTAAAAGTAAGCAGCCAAGCCATAAATAGTATCGTTAGCAGCACGGATAACTTCTGCTTCGTCTTTAAAGGTAAAAATGGTCGCAATCGGTCCAAAAATTTCTTCAGAGGCGATGTCCATATCACTGCTAATATCTGTAATAACCGTTGGGTTATAAGTCAGTTCTGAAGCGGCGTTGACACTACCGCCAGTGACCAGTTTTGCCCCTTTATCTAATGCATCTTTGAGCAAGGCTTGTACTTTATCTAACGCTTTTTTATTGATAAGAGGGCCGATATCGACGCCTTCTTCTAAACCGTTACCCACCTTCAACTCAGCGACTTTTTTGACAAAGACGTCTAAAAATTTATCTTTGATGCTGTCTTGCACGTATACGCGGTTGGCGCAGACACAGGTCTGACCAGCATTGCGATATTTAGAAGCGATTAAGCCGGTAGCAGCTTTTTCGAGATCGGCATCATCAAAGACGATAAATGGCGCGTTGCCACCTAACTCTAACGATAGCTTTTTGATAGTCGGCGCACATTGTGCCATCAGCGTACGGCCTACTTCTGTAGAGCCTGTAAATGACAATTTATGAATGCGGGCATCACCCGTTAAGATCTCACCAATGACCGAAGATTTGCCAGTGACAACTTGAATGACGCCAGCTGGAATACCCGCTTGCTCAGCTAATACGCCTAGCGCCAATGCAGAATATGGTGTCTCAGTAGCAGGTTTGACGATAATCGTACAGCCTGCTGCTAGTGCAGGAGCAACTTTGCGCGTGATCATCGCCGCTGGGAAGTTCCAAGGCGTGATAGCGGCACAAACACCGACTGGCTGCTTAAGGACGACGTGACGTAGCTGTGTGCTATTAGCAGGAATCACATCACCATAGACGCGCTTGCCTTCTTCGGCAAACCAGCGGATAAAGCTATTGGCATAACCTACTTCACCACGTGATTCAGTCAGCGGCTTACCTTGCTCAGCGGTCATGATGATGGCCAAGTCTTCTTTATTGGCATCGATCAGATCAGCCCACTTTTGCAATAACTCTGCACGCTCTTTGGCGGTTTTTGCTGCCCAGTCTGCTTGAACGTCATGAGCATAAGTAACGGCTTCGTTGACATCTTCTGCGGTGAGGCTTGGTACAGTGCCAATGAGGTCGCCGTTAAAAGGATTGTTTACATCAAGCACAGCGTCATCACTAGCAGCATGCCAGCCGTCTTTAATAAAGCAGGATTGTTTGAGTAAATCTGGATTTGATAGGGTTAGCGTATTTTTTGGCATCGTAACACTCCATGTTGGTCGTGATTTGCACATTTATTTATTATGGGTAAGCTATTGAACAATGTGGCGATTTAAAGTGGCAGCTAAAAACGATGCCATTTTAAAAATACGGCAACACCATCCATTGTTGAATAGCTCATTACAAGAGAATAAAATCAAACGGTCAGTCAGTAATAATTATTGCTCATCTGTAATTTGTTCAATATACTGAACGTTAATTCTATATATGAGACATCATTATAAGAATGATGCACCACTCTTTGCAACCTTTATTAAGATTATTTTGAATATTATCTTCACTATTTCTATTTTTACTTTCTGATAGGCAACTTATGAGCACAACAGCCGTTCCAGCATTGGACAAAACTTTTCAAATCTTAGATTTAATTACGGCAAGTCAACAACCCTTGACTGCCGCTCATATCGCCAAGCAATTAAAACTGCCGCGTAGCTCAACCCACAATATATTGCAAAGCTTATTGGGCAAGCATGTCATCTATAAAGATAGTGACAGCCGCTTTCACTTAGGCTCCTACTTGATGTATTGGGCTGGCAAGTATGAGCAGCAGCAAGGTGTCATACAGTTATTTAAAGACCTCATCGTCCAACACCCTGTCTTGCTACAACATACTGTAACCTTGTCTAAATTGGACTTGGGCGAAGTTGTTTTTTTAGCTTGTCACGAAACGCCTGCCCCACTTGGTTTTACCTTCCGCGCTGGTGTGCGCGTACCGGCAGTATTTTCAGCGACTGGTAAAGCGCTGTTGTCTACGCTCTCAATGCAAACCATCGAGTCCTTGTACGAAGGCATCTTTCCTCAGCCGCTCACACCAAATGGTGTCGATAACTTTGTAAGCTTATCTGCTGAGCTAAGCGCCATTCATGAGAGTCGTATTTCACTCGATGACGGGCAATTACGCGAAGGTATGTACTGTTTGGGCACTTATATCCGCAATGCTTCAGGCAATGCCGTTGCAGGTATGGCGGTTAGCTTTTTGCAGGCAGAATACGAGTCTAAGTATGCTGAGGTGAGTGCTGTGCTGATTGAATTGGCTGAACAAATTGAGCAGCGTTTGGGTTTTAAGACGGAGCATTTGGCTTAGCTTTTTGAGCAAAAAATCAAAAAGCTAACTTGGTATTTAGTCGATGCCATTTAAATTGAGGATATGCCCTAAACAATCCCATCCGCTTTAAGCTTAGCAATCATCTCACTGTCGTAGCCTAAATCAGCAAGCGTGCTATCGGTATGCTCGCTCAACTGGGGTGGTGGCGTACGATAGCTGACAGGTGATGCGGATAGTTTGATAGGATTGCCCAGTGCGCGTACTGGACTGCCTTGCGCGGTGAAATCAACTATCATCTCACGTGCCAGTGCTTGCGGCATGGCTAACGCTTCAGCTACGTTATGAATCGCACCGCATGGAATGCCTGCTTGATCTAAAACCTCTAGCCAATAGGTGCGTGGCTGCTCAGAAAACTTATTAACCAGCTCATCACATAGCAGCGTACGATTGGCAACGCGTTGTGGATTGGTCGCAAAACGGCTGTCAGTATGCCAATCGACTTTTAATACCTCACACAACTTGGCAAACTGGCTGTCATTACCACACGCTAAGATAAAATGTGCTTCACCCTGACCAGCAAACACTTGATAAGGCACGATATTGGGATGCTGATTACCCAATCTCGGTGGTATCTTATCTGAGGCCAAATGATTCATACCGACGTTAGCTAACATCGCCAGCGCACTATCTAAAAGTGCAACGTCTACCTGTTGCCCGAACCCAGTAGTCTCACGAGCAATCAAAGCTGCTTGAATACCAATCGTCAGCTGTAAGCCTGCAAACAAATCGACAACTGCGACACCAACCTTATGCGGTTCGCCATCACTCGGACCTGTAATGCTCATTAGCCCTGATAATCCTTGGACAATATAGTCGTAACCGGGGCGTTTGGCATCTGGTCCTGTCTGCCCAAAACCCGTCAATGACGCATAAATCAGACGTGGATGGTCTTGTTTGAGACTGTCGTAATCCAAGCCGTATTTTTTCAGACCGCCGACTTTAAAATTCTCGACCAAGATATCACTGTCAGCGATCAGTTGCTTAATGATGGTCTGCCCTGCTGGCGTGGTAATATCTACCGTAAGAGATTTTTTATTGCGGTTAATAGTGGCGTAGTAAGCGGACGTATCATCGCTGAATGTTGGCGGTGCCCAGTGGCGCGTTTCATCACCGATATGAGGACGCTCAACTTTGATAACTTCGGCACCAAGATCAGCTAACACTTGCGTACAAGAAGGCCCTGCCAACACTCTCGATAAATCGAGCACCTTAATACCATGCAATGCGCCCTCTGGCATATTAGCCATATCAGTCATAATCATCCCTTATTGTGTCGTGTGTTCTTTGATTTTTTGATCATAAAATTGTTCTTCATCATTTAGCTGCTTAACGGTTAAATCATGAAGAACAACTGAAAAACGTACGCTACTGCCTATAAATGCTTCGTAAAAAGCAAAACAATAACGTACGTAATAAAATACAGGTGTACCAAACACTTTTAACTTAAAATCAGTTTAAAAGAATGCTTGAATACCTGTCTGTGCACGGCCTAGGATAAGCGCATGGATGTCATGTGTACCCTCGTAAGTATTGACAGCTTCCAAGTTCATCACATGACGAATGATATGGAACTCATCAGAGATACCGTTACCGCCATGCATATCACGAGCGATACGAGCGATATCAAGCGCCTTGCCGCAGTTATTACGCTTAATGAGTGAAATCATCTCAGGCGCTGCGTTGTCTTCATCCATCAAACGACCAACACGTAGCGCGGCTTGTAGACCTAAGGTAATTTCAGTCTGCATATTGGCCAGCTTCAACTGTACCAGCTGCGTTGCTGCCAATGGACGACCAAACTGCTTACGATCTAGCGTGTATTGACGAGCCGCTTTCCAGCAGAACTCAGCGGCACCCATTGAACCCCAAGCGATACCATAACGGGCTTTATTTAAGCAGCCAAATGGCCCTTTTAGACCACGAATATCTGGGAAAGCATTGGCCTCAGGGACGAATACTTTGTCCATGACAATCTCGCCCGTGACTGAGGCACGTAATGAGAATTTGCCTTCAATCTTCGGCGCTGACAGACCTTTCATACCTTTGTCTAAAACAAAACCACGAATCTCGCCAGCATTATCTTTTGCCCAAACGACAAATACATCAGCGATAGGACTGTTGGTAATCCACATTTTATTACCCGTCAACTCATAACCGCCATCGACTGCGCGCGCACGAGTAGACATCGATGACGGATCAGAACCCGAATCTGGCTCAGTCAGACCGAAGCAACCGACATATTCGCCTGAAGCAAGCTTTGGCAAATAACGCTCTCTTTGTTCTTCGGTGCCATATGCCCAAATAGGATGCATCACTAGGCTTGACTGCACGCTCATCGCAGAGCGGTATCCGGAGTCAACTGCTTCCACTTCCTTGGCAATCAGACCATAGGCAACACTGGATAAACCAGCACAGCCGTAACCTTCGATAGTCACGCCAAGTAAGCCCATTTCACCCATTTGACGCATGATATTACGATCGAAATTTTCATTACGATTGGCTTCAACGATGCCCGGCATCAGCTCTTTTTGAAAAAACTGACGGGCGCTGTCCGTGACCATGCGCTCTTCTTCAGTGAGCTGGTCGCGTAATAAAAAAGGATCTTCCCAATCAAAGCGTGGGCTGGTAGATGTTGCCATGTGGATCTCCTTGATATCAGTCATCCTGACTGACGAGTAGTGATTGATACATCAATTGGTTTAACAAGTCATTGACTTAGTTATTCCGCTGTGCGAAACTTAGTTTCATAATTTAAAACCATTTAAGCAAAATTTAACCACGCTGTAAACCTTTATAAAAAAAAGATGAGCATAAAATGACAACACCCTTATCGACAGCTACCCCGCTACTGAGACGAATGCATGGAATAATGAGCCAAAGCAAGGAGGATAATGACCGACAATTTGTGACGGCACTGGGTCGCGGATTGATATTGCTGGCCGCTTTTGAGCATCATGAACGACTCACCCATCAGCAATTGTGTCAGATGACAAATCTACCAAAAGCGACCGTTACTCGCCTTATCCATACGTTGACCACGCTTGGGTTTTTACGTACGAATGAATACGGACAGTATCAATTGGGCAGTAGTGCTGTACGGCTAAGCGTCACCGCGTGGAGTCGCCATGATATGGTCTCGTATGCTGAGCCACTATTACGGCAATTCGCCAGTAGCAATGAAGTATCGGTGAATTTGGCAACCGAAGTCGAAGGTGAGATGCGCTATCACGCCTGCTGTCGTAGCCCTGCACGCTTATCGGTCAATTTACAAGTTGGCTCAGCCGTACCCGTCGCACGTACTGCTATCGGGCGCGCCTTCTATGCGGCAAGTACGCAAGCGAGACAGGCTGTGATCAGTAGCAATCTAAAAGAGCATTTGTCTATAGAGGATTATAACCACGCACAAACTGCCTTAGCCAACGCGGCAGAGCATTATGTGGCGCATGGCTATACCGTGTCAGATGGGGAGTTTTCTACTGACATATTGGCAGTCGCTGTTGGGGTGTATGATGTCGCGACAGGACAATACGCTTATTCGCTCAATGCCAGTGTGCCAAGCGCCAACTGGAAAGCAGATGACTATGCCGCGATGATAGTGCCAAAGTTGCAGGCATTGGCTGAGCGGATTGGGAGTGGTGTTTAAACATTTGAACTATATATAGTCAGTGAAAAGTAATATCGATACATCATGCACTGCTGATATCAATTTTTTGTAGCCTCTGTCTGCGCAAGCACAGCAAGCAAGAAAAATTGATATCGGCAGTGCCGTAGCGTTTTTAGGGTGTTTTGACTATGCGTACTAAAGCATATTCTGTCTAGCCATTAGACCCAACCCTCTTCCAAAAGCTGCTCAGTATTACTGACTTTGAACTCATCACATAAATTATAAAATGCTATTGGGTCTTCAATATTATCGAGCAACTCTCGTTTATTGAGCGCCACAAACAGAGCCAATGCATAAGCTGCGCAATGGATGGATTTTTTGGGATTAAAGGTGATGTCAGTAAAGGCCTGATATTGCATCACTTCCTCGTGCAGCTGAGGATTTTGCTTTAGGGCATTTACATACAGCCAATCATAAAACACGGTTAACGGCTCTACACCCCACTCCATACCAAAATAATTATAGCCGGTGAGTTCTCCTGAGGTGGTTAATCGCTCGTCCTTTCTGGCTTGTCTTGGCGGTACTGTCAGCAAGTCAAGGTAAGGCCCACCGTCCTCAAAAACCATACTGGCTTGAAAGGCATTTTCGACACTGTATTGATTGCCATCATGCTCATCAGTGATCTTTAAGCTGAACGGGCTTAGTGGAAAACTTAACTTATTGCCAGATTTGCTCGACAGCTCTAACACTTGCTTAAATCCATATTTTTTACGAATGACTTGTTGCAGGTCATTGATGGACTTTTTCTTTTGTCTAGTTGCAAATCCCACATGCCGCTCAAACCTAACCATATCCGTTTTTACCAAATTGTCACTGTTGACTTTGGGCATGAATACAGGTCTGTGTTCTACAGCGTTTTGTGCTTGTTCCATAGCGATGTGCCTTATTGATGATTCTGAATATATAACTTTGCCAGATTACCACTGTCTTGGTACAAATCATAACCAACTTGATCGGAAGTACCAGACTTATCTTTCAGGCTATTCAGCATCATCCAATAATTTATTAAGCTCGTCCACCATGGCATCATCTATGATGCTGTCTTCTACATAGCTTACGATCTCATCTATGGTCGTCAGATCCATTTCCCGAATATCCAAGCTCGCTAGCTGCTTATTAATAGAGTCTAAACTGTCATTGTCTTCAGAGTCGTCCAATAAATCCTCTTCAAATCTACCCCTCACAAACCAATACATTTTTTCTAGCACAGTGTCTTTTTTGGTTAAAGTAGAATAACCATCGCCATAAATAAATAAATTAAAATGATAAAGTATCTCTATATCATTAATAAAAAAAGTACGCTGACACTCTAAAGTATAGGCTTGGATTTCTTTGTCTTCGACACCTTCATCATTTTTATTGTCTTCATCATACTCGATCGCTTCCTCTACCAATCCGCCCAGTATTTGATAGTCGCCTACTTTAATTTTATGATTGTAAATGATAGAGGAGTCTGCGATTGCATCGAAAATAATAGCACTAACATCCAGCGTATTATTATCGATGTCATAAAATCTTTTTAGCGCGGGCAAAAACTCAGTTAGCTTGTCTTCAGGTACTGGGATCAAAAACTGCTGCTCGTATATTTTAATCATATCTTCAGGCGCATAGGTATTGGCAGTATCAGTCTCGTTTCTACCTGTGGGCTGTAAAGGTGCAAAATCATACGGGTTACTATTGGTCATTTAGGATTGCCTTTTTATTTGGGTTAGCAGTAATAGATGTCTACTATTAAAAAATAATATGCGTTTCGATATGTGTTTCTATATGCGCTTCTAAGGGCATATAAACCTCTCAATATATGCTTAGAATGTATGCGAGTATTGTCGCTTATTTGGACAATTTTAGATAGGCAGCGATAGATATACCACTTGAATTATTTTCATAAAAAAAGACCTTGCCCATCAATCAGGCAAGGTCTAAACGTTAAGCTGTCACGCTAAGGCTATTTTTTAATTATAAAAACAACAACCCTAACCCAATCACAACGCCACTGACGACCAAAACAATGACACAAAAGCCCATGATGTCTTTGGCTTTTAGTCCAGCGATTGCCAGTGCAGGCAACGCCCAAAATGGCTGAATCATGTTTGTCCACGCATCGCCCCATGCGACGGCCATGGCAACTTTCGCGGGGTCACTGCCAAGCATTTCCGCAGCTTCCAGCATAATTGGCGCTTGCACTGCCCATTGTCCACCACCCGAAGGGACGAAAAAGTTGACCAATCCAGCACTTAAGAATGCAAAAAGTGGCAGTGTGTCTGCTGTCGAAACGCTAACGAATGCTTCTGACATAACGGCTGCCAAACCAGATGCTGTCATCATGCCCATAATACCTGCATAAAACGGAAACTGAACGATGATAGCGCCTGCGCCTTTGACCGCTTCTTGAACGGCAATCAAATACTTGCGAGGCGTTCCGTGGAATATGATGCCAAGGAACAAGAACATAAAGTTGACCAAGTCGAGCGTTAACGCAAAGCCGTTTTGTACAAAATAATAGACGATAAAGGCAAGCCCCAATGCGCCTATGACCATCGATAAAATCCAACTGTTTTCTAAACGTTCTGCTGGTGTCATGTCCGATTTTGCCGGAAGCTTTTCAATGACGGGATCAGCCAAAACCTTTGGATTTACGGTAACGGTATCTTCTCTTTTTGGCATCATTAAACGGTTTAATAACGGGACAATAATGACCAGCGCAGCAACGATAATTAAGTTATAACCCGCAAAGATAGTCGCAGTCGTCGGAATAATACCAATTTTGTCAACGAAAGGATGGCCTTCTGTGGCAATCGATAGAGGAATCGAGCCAGAGAATCCAGCATGCCAAATGATAAATCCTGAATAAGCACTGGCAATCAATAAACGGTAATCAACATGTTCAACACGCTTTGCCAATTCTTTGGCGAATAACGCACCGATAACTAACCCAAATCCCCAGTTGATCCAGCTCGCTGCCAGAGAAACTAAGGTTACCCAAATAATAGCACTACCTGGCGACCGTGCAAAACCGGCAAGCTTGCCAAGCCCTTGTTTAAATATTGGGCTGCTTGCCAAGACAAAACCAGTGACGAGCACCAGCACCATTTGCATTGAAAACGCGAGTAACGCCCAGAACCCTTCACCCCAATATGCCACCATCTGTACAGGCGAAGAATCCGTCAGCCCTAAGCCCATACCAAAAATGACGACAGTTAAGATAATGACAAACAGAAATGGATCCGGTAAATACCTCTCCATCAAACTGTTCGAAAAACGTGTAATTCCTTTCATTTTACAACTCCCTTTGTATATAAATTCGAACGTCGTCCATAATCCTAAGGTTACCGCATTATTGCTTTGTATTCTTACTCATTCAGCAACAATCGGCTTTTATTATTCTGTGTCAGCTTTTTACATTTTCTTTATTATTTTTCAAAAGAAAAAGTCTTTGTAGAGCCGTATCGCCCCACAAAGACTTCCAGTCATGAAACCTCTTGCACAAATCATTGAGAGCCTTTGTGAATCTATTAGAGAGAGTCAATGAACAGGTATCGTCTAAAAATTTATTGCTATAATTTATTGCTATAAGAAGCTATATGCTAAGTTTTTCAGATAAGTCTATTAAAGTCCTAATGTTAAGAAAACCAGAAGATTCACGCTCTTGGTATCAAGAAGGAAAGACCACTATATCACTCTCTTCTTGCCAAAGGGGAAACTTGGTCATGGCTTGCAAAAAAAGTGGCTGCTGAAGCCAGTGTTGTAGCCATCGCTGTAGATTCGGGTAAGGTAAGCTATAAAAGACATCGCGATCCACATGGGCAAATTGGCGGACAAAAGGCATGATACCAATATCGGCAATGGTCGGGCTATCCCCCAGTAAATATGAGTTTTTAGTCAACAGCTCTTCTAAAACCTGTAAAAATTCTTCACCTCGTTGTCGATACTCTGTCTGGGTCATCTCAATATGACGGTCAGCATATTTATAGCGATCCAGCCAATGCTTAAACTCATTGTCGTTTTGATCGAGCAGAGTATTACTTTGATGCAAGACCGCTGCATTGAGTAATCCCTGCGGATCTGTCTGCTCAAGCGCCCACACCATTATGTCGCGACTCTCTTCAATCACCACACCATCAACAAGCTGCAAAACAGGGACGGTGCCTTTCGGACTAATAGCCAGCATCTGGGATGGTTTATTTTTCAGAGCTATCTCTCGCAGCTCTACCTGCAACTCAGCAAATAAGATACCGAGTCGGGCGCGCATGGCATAAGGACAGCGACGAAAAGAGTATAGGTGATGTAGTGAAGAAGTCATGGATATTTTTCGCAGTTGAATTGAGGTCAATGTGCTCAGAGTTGGAAGACTATTATCTTACTACTTATTGCTTTTCACGATAAATAGTATGGAAAATATCTTTCACCTGCTTATGATAACAATGCGAACACTAATCCTCAATGATAGGAGACAAACGTTTCATCTCTCTATCAAGCTAAAAAACCAAATGAAACCTATTGCCTTCAAATATAGTCAAAATACCCCAAAATGCTACGATACGGCTGATATCAATTTTTTGTAGCCTCTATCTGCATAGGCACAGCAAGCAAGCAAGCAAGAAAAACTAATATCAGCAGTGCGTGATGTATGGATATTACTTTTCACTGACTATATCTGTTTTAAACATGTCATCAGCGAGTCTCAGGCATCTTGAATACAGAATTCAATTGCTTTTATTTATTTTAGGATATAGATTCAAGGAAACTTTACGAAAAAAATGATGTATTCATCGCCTTAAAAACAGTCAAGGATGACCTAATGAACAATAATTCAACGCCGAATGTAAAAGACCATGTAACCGAACAAGAATGGCAGATGCGAGTCAATCTGGCGGCTTGTTATCGATTGATTGCCTCGTATGGTTGGGATGATTTGGTTTTTACTCATATTTCGGCACGCGTACCAGATACTGAGGATGAATTTTTAATTAACCCCTACGGTTTATTGTTCGAAGAGATTACTGCCTCTAATCTGGTCAAAGTCAATCAAGCTGGTGAAAAAGTGTCTTCATCAGCATTCGATATCAATCCTGCCGGATTTACCATTCATAGCGCCGTCCATGAAGCCCGTAACGATGCCCACTGCGTGATTCATCTGCATACCAGCGATGGTGTCGCTGTATCTACTCAGCAGCAGGGCTTACTGCCTATCTCACAGCAATCCTTATTTCCATTATCTAACTTGGCATATCACGATTACGAAGGTGTCGCCTTAAACCCTGAAGAAAAAGTACGTTTAGTCGCTGACCTTGGCGAGGCCAATTTTATGATTTTACGTAATCATGGCTTACTCACTTGTGCCAGCACGGTGGCGGATGCTTTTTTATATATGTATATCATGCAAAAAGCCTGCGAGGTTCAAATCAAGGCACAAAGCGGCGGCAGTACATTGACCTTGATATCACCGCAAATATTGGCTGGTATCCAAGCGGCATCCAAGCAAGTGACCAAAGAAGCCAATGGTGACATTGCGTGGCCCGCCTTATTAAGAAAACTCCGCCGCACTGATCCGTCATTTGAGGAGTAACCTTCGATGATAACACTGAGCGAATGGCAACAGCAGGGACAGCTTGAATCTATTAATGGTCAGCAGATTTTTACCCGTCAGGGCGGAGACAAAGACACGCCAGCCTTACTGTTGATTCATGGCTACCCTAGCGCCAGTTGGGACTGGGAAGGTATGTGGGATAAGCTCACTGAGCATTATTATGTGATTACTCTGGATATGTTGGGGTTTGGCTTGTCTGATAAACCCAAAAACGTGCGCTACTTAATCAGTGAGCAAGCTGATATTTTTGAGACTGTTTTGCAGCGTCTTGGTGTCAAGGACTATCATATTTTGGCGCATGATTATGGCGATACGGTTGCACAAGAATTATTGGCGAGACAAGTTGATGACAGTAGTGATAGCAGCGACAGGCACATTGCCAGTGTATGTTTTTTGAATGGTGGCTTATTTCCTGAAACTCACAAACCCATTCTGATTCAAAAACTGTTGTTGTCGCCCTTAGGGCCTCTGCTATCCAAATTCATTAACAAGCGAAAATTCGCGGACAATTTACAACACATATTTGGACCTGCAACACCGCCAACCCCTGAAGTCATCGACACATTATGGCAGCTGTTAACACACAATAATGGTTTAGCAGTGATGCACAAGTTGATTGACTATATCCCTCAACGTCAACAATACCGTGAACGCTGGGTAGGCGCGATTATCAATAGCAACGTACCGGTTAAACTGATCGCAGGTGCCAAAGACCCTATCTCAGGTCAACATATGATTCATCGTTATCGTGAATTGATTCCTCATGCCAATACCACAGAAATGTCAGCATTGGGACATTATCCGCAAATCGAAGATGCCGACGCTATCAGCGCTGAATATCTGACATTTAGGAAAAGTGTTGGATAAAGCATCAGTGATGAGTGTTGGCAAATGTGATAAGCCATTCGCTAATCACGCTTTGTTAGCCGATTTTGTTTTATTAGCCGATTTTCTGAGCTCATGACGCAATATCTTACCGACTGTCGACTTGGGTAATTCATCAATAAATTCGATCTGTCTGGGACGTTTGTACCCCGTCAGATCTTCTTTACAGAACTGCATGATTTCATCTTTTGTCAGACTGGCATCCGCTTTAACGATAAAGACTTTGACCGACTGTCCCTGTAACTCATCATCGATACCAACGACGGAACATTCAGCTACTTTAGGATGTCGCTCGATCACGTTTTCCACTTCATTAGGATAGACATTAAAGCCACTGACGATAATCATGTCTTTTTTGCGATCATAGATTTTTACGTAGCCCTTCTCATCCATAGACCCGATGTCACCGGTCTTTAGATAGCCGTCAGCGGTGAAGAACCCAGTATTGTCGATATTGTGGTAGCTTGCGATGACATTGTCACCTTTAATACATATTTCCCCAACCTCACCGACTTCTAAAACCGTCTCATCCTCATCACGAATATTAATATCTACACCAGGTAGCGGCATGCCGATGCTGCCGTTGAACGCTTTGTTGGTAAAGGGATTGGCCGTGCCCACGCCAATGGTTTCTGACATCCCCCAGCCTTCTAAAATAGGATGACCGGTTGAGTCGAGCCATTTTTTGGCGGTTTCTGGCGTCGCTGCCATGCCCCCAGCCAAAGAGAGTTTTAACTCAGAAAAATCAATCGTTTTAAACTGCGGATGTGCCATCAAGGCCTGATATAGCGTATTTACTGCTGGTAAAAGATGGAATGGCCGCGAGTTTAAAGTCTTTATAAAACCATCAATATCGCGCGGATTGGTAATGAGCGTCAGGTGCTGCCCCACTCTGAAACCTAGCATAGCAACCACAAAAGCAAAGATATGATAAAGCGGCAAAGCAACAATGGTATTCATTTGCTTATCATCGTCCACATCAGCATACACAGGCTGAAACCATGCCTCAAACTGCGAGGTTGCAATCTCTATGTTGTGATGACTGACGATAATACCTTTAGCTTTGCCTGTCGTGCCACCTGTATACGTTAACAGCGCCACGTCTTTAGTATCCGCGTCAGGTCGGGTATAGCTCATGTTTCTACCCTTTTTTAGGACAGACTTATAGCTTTGTACTTGATACTGAGCATTAGATTTAAGTGAGTGTGGCGGGACTGCTTTTTTAATATATTTGGCAGCCAAGTCGACGATTTTGCCTTTGACAGTGCCCAGCATATCCCCGATATCGCTATAGATAATGGTTTTTACACCCGTGTCATGGACAATTTTTTCGAGGGTTAAACAAAATGGGGTCAAAATAAATATCGCTTTACAGTCAGAATCGTTCAATTGATGCCTCAACTCACGTGCCGTGTACAAAGGATTAACGAGGGTAATGACCATTCCTGCCCGTAGTACACCGATGACGATGGGCAGATATTGATTGACGTTCGGCATCATAATGGCTATCACCGATCCTTTTTCTAGATTAAGTCCTTGAATCCAAGCGGCAATAGCTTTAGAGGTTTCATCGACCTGTGCATAGGTATAAGTGACACCCATGTTGGTGATAAATTCCTGTTGAGAAAATTTTGCAAAAGAGCATTCAAACAGTTCTAGTAATGACTGGTTTGTCGCTGAGATATCAGACACGACGCCTTTCGGATAGTGATCTATCCAAATTTTTTTCATCATAACCTTCCTTGGTCATTGGTCATTAATTTTTTGGAGAGAGCTAGGGCGTGTCATCATTTAGATTGTGAGGCTTAAAATTTAACCATTTTAATACCACTAAATGTATCCATGTGCTAATTGATGACACGCCCTAGCTATGAGATATAGTCAAGGAATTTTAGAATCGCTACAAGGCGACCGACCGCAGATAGTACACTGAGTACATTTAGGGCGGGTAACACCGTAGCGGTTTAAAAGTGCTCTGACTATAGCTATAAAATCAATATCCTCTCTTACTGCCAGCCGGATGTAGCACCATGCTCATCTTGATGTGCAAATAAGGGATGCGCTTGGGCTTCCTCTAGGGTCAGTACTGGGGTCACGCAGACATCTGCTGCCGCAAAAGTTTGTTGCCAATGCTGAAGTGTTTGACTGGCAAATTTATCGCTTACCGTCTTAGCCGCCGCTTGGCTTTCAGAAGTGTTAGGCATAACGCCAAGTTGCCAATGGCTATTTTTGAGCGCAGTCAAATCTAATACTTCACACAATCCTTGCCAAAATTTTAGCTCTAGCGAGCCAACGGCCATATGACGCTTGTCTGCTGTTTTGTACAATCGGTAGCAGGGTAATAAACCACCCAAAAAATCATGCTGCGGTGCTGGCTTTTGTCCTGAGAAGCTCTTCACCAGCGCTCCCGTTGCCTTTGGCATGACCAGATGCTGATACAAGCTGTGCGTCATACTGACGGTAATATGACGACCTTTGCCGGTACGCTGGGCGGCGAATACAGCAGCGAGCAATGCAATCACAGCGGTATCACTGCCGCCTGCCAAATCTGCAAATTGCACGTTAGGCATCGCCTGCTCGCCAGTGGCAGTCTTTAGCTGATCAAGCACGCCGCTCATCGCCATAAAATTAATATCGTGACCGGCTTTATTAGCCCAGTCATGAGTGATCGCTTTATCTGCTGTACTGCCACTCGCCACGCCATAACCAGTGATTGATACCATCACCAGCTGAGGATTAATCGCATGCAATGTTTTGGCATCTAATCCCATGCCCTCTAACACATCAGGGCGAAAGCTGTCTAACATCACATCAGCATCTTTGAGATGCGCTTTGATAGCGTCAATACCTTTGGGATCACGAAAGTCGTATTTTTCGGTGGTTTTACCATGGTTTAATGCCTTAAACAATTCGCCAAAGGCTCTGGCAGGATCGCCATTTTTGGGCTCAATTTTAATAATTTCTGCGCCCAAATCGGCAAGCAATCGCGTAGCAAAAGGCCCTGGCAAGTTGCGAGTCAAATCGACCACTCGCAACCCCTGTAAACAATCTGCCATAGAATGCGCTATTGTATTAGCCATCTACAAACTCCTCGCCTTTTTCGGCCATATCCACAAGAATCTGCGCAGGTTCAAAACGCTCACCATATTTGCTAGCAAGCTCATGGCTGCGTGCAATGAATGTCTCTAGACCCATCGAATTGATAAATTGCAGAGTGCCGCCTTGATGTGGTGCAAACCCCCAACCAAAGATTGAGCCGATATTGGTATCAGCGACAGAGCGCACGACGTTTTCTTGATAGCATTTAGCAGATTCGTTGGCTTGAATAAACATCAGACGATCAATCATATCCTGCTGAGTTGGCTGCTCATCCTTGGTGGGAAAAAGATTGGTCAACTCAGGCCATAGTTTTTTGTCACCGTTTTCTTTATAGTCATAAAAACCTTTGCCGTTCTTTTTTCCTTCTCGGTCATGCTCATTGACCAGCGTTTTGAGTATCTCGTACGAGGGACGCACAGTGATGGTTTTGCCTTCAGCTTGCATATCCAGCTGCTGCTGTTCACTCACGTGCAAAGCCAGACTTAATGACACCTCATCTTGCAATGCCAGTGGCGGCATGGGCATACCTGTTTTCATGCCAGCGACCTCAATACTGCGCGGATGGACGCCCTCTCCTAACATTGCAATACCTTCTGACACATAGGTACCAAATACGCGCGACGTATAAAAACCGCGACTGTCATTGACGACGATTGGTGTCTTACCAATTTGAACGACATAATCAAACGCTTTTGCTAAAGTGCTGTCGTCAGTTTGCTCGCCCATGATAATCTCAACCAACGGCATCTTGTCGACTGGCGAGAAGAAATGCAGACCGATAAATTGATTGGGACGCGTGCTGGCTTTTGCCAATCCAGTGATAGGCAATGTTGACGTATTAGACGCATAGACAGCAGTGTTAGGAATCACCGCCTCAGACTGCTCAGTACACTTGGCTTTAATCTCACGGTTTTCAAAGACGGCTTCGATAATCAGATCGCAGTCTGCCAAATCATCATAAGACACTGTCGGCTTAATGCGATTGAGTAACGCTTGCTTTTTCTCTTCCGTTGAGCGTTTACGGCTGATGGCTTTATCCAAAATGGTGGCAGAATAGGCTTTACCTTTTTCAGCGCCCGCCATTTCGGTATCTAGAAGTACCACTTCTATGCCTGCTTTGGCTGAGACATAAGCGATACCTGCACCCATCATGCCAGCACCTAAGATACCGACTTTTTTGGTTTGTGTCCGCTCAAAACCATCAGGACGTGACTGCCCTTTTTTGATGCTGTTTAGCTGCGTCCATAGCGTGTTAATCATATTTCTAGATTCAGCAGACAGCACACAAGCAGCGAAGTAACGTGACTCAAGCTCAAGTCCTGTATCTATATCCACTAAACAGCCTTCGAACACGCAAGACATGATATGGGTAATCGCAGGATAGTTGCCATGTGATTTTTGATTGGCCATAGCAGGCGCGATAGAAAATATGGGTACGACTTTGGGGTGCTTACTATCACCGCCGGGGATTTTGAAGCCTTTCTTATCCCACGGTTGCTGCGCTGTAGGATTGGCTTTTATCCAATCTGTCGCCTGCTTGAGCATATCTGCTTTGTCAGTGGCAGTGGCATCGATTAAACCCATGTCTTTAGCAGCAGCTGGACGCAGCTCTTTACCTTGGGTCATCAGCTCTAAAGCTGATTGAATACCGACCAATCGCGGTAAACGCTGAGTACCACCACCACCCGGCAGCAAACCCAATTTGACTTCAGGTAGACCCAGTTTGGTTTTAGGCGAATCAATCGTGATACGATAATGACAGGCTAATGCCAACTCCAAACCACCGCCAAGTGCCGTGCCAGTTATGGCGGCGACGACAGGTTTACCTGATTTCTCTAGTTTGCGTAAGCTAGCTTTCAGGTCTTCGGCCAGCTCAAAGGCTTGTTCAGCGGTTTTAATACTGGCCAATTGGTCAATATCAGCACCGACGACAAAGGTTTCTTTACCAGAGGTCAGAATCAAACCTTTGGCGGACGCATCGTTAATAAAGCTGTCTGTCATCACCGCAAAAGTATCGGTAAAACCATCGCCGATGACATTCATTTTGCGACTGCTTTGGTCAATCGTGACGGTGATAATGCCATTATCAGATTCGGCAGAAAAGTTATTCAATGCATTGATGGCATCTACGCTGTTTATGCTCATATTAAGTCCTTCTTATATTATTTTATGTCGATATAAATCACTAAAAATCTCTTAGCTCTGTCCATTAACCCATTAACGCTATTTATTAGCATTATCTATTAGCGCTATACGCGCTCAATAATAGTCGCAATGCCCATACCGCCACCGACACAGAGTGTAATCATGGCCGTTTTTAGGTCGCGACGTTCTAATTCGTCAAGGACAGTAGTCATGAGCATCGCGCCCGTGGCACCAAGGGGATGACCCATAGCGATAGCGCCACCATTGACGTTGACGATATCAAGCGAGATGCCGAAGTCATCGGCAGTATTGAGTGGCACGGCAGCAAAAGCTTCGTTGATTTCCCATAGGTCTATATCTGAAGCTTGCATACCCGCTTTTTTGAGCACTTTTTGGCAGGCAGGCGTTGGCCCTGTCAGCATAATGGCGGGTTCCGAACCAACAACTGAAGCCATCGTGATTTTGGCACGAGGCTTGAGACCAGCTTTTTTACCAGCGGCAGCGCTACCGACTAAGCAAATTGCTGCGCCATCGACAATGCCTGATGAGTTACCCGCATGATGCACGTGATTCACTTTTTCAATAGTGGTATACCTGTCCAAGATCACGCTATCAAAGCCCATCTTGCCCGGCATAATAAAGGAGGGATTGAGACCTGCTAAGGTCTCGACATTGGTATTGGGACGGATGGTTTCGTCTTTATCCAATAGCGTCATGCCATTGATATCAGTGACAGGAACGACCGATTTATCATAATAGCCCTGCTCCCACGCATTCGCAGCGCGGCGATGCGATTCGCTGGCAAAGGCATCGACATCGGTACGACTAAAGCCTTTCAGCGTCGCTATGGTATCTGCACCAACGCCTTGCGGGACAAAATGCGTCGCTTCATTAACGCGTGGATCCATATACCATGCACCGCCGTCAGAGCCCATCGGTACGCGGCTCATCGACTCTACACCGCCTGCAACGACCATGTCCTCCATGCCTGACATGACCTTGGCGGCAGCGAGATTGATAGACTCCAGACCTGACGCACAAAACCGAGATAAAGTAACGCCCGCCACACTTTGCGCCCAGCCAGCATCAATGACGGCAATACGGGCAATATCAGAACCCTGCTCACCAACGGGTGTCACGCAGCCTAGCACCACATCATCAACCAAACTGGTGTCCAAATGATGCCGCTGTTGCATCTCTTTTAATAGCGTACGGGTCAGCCAAATTGGTGACGCCTGATATAAGGAGCCATCCTTTTTACCTTTGCCGCGCGGAGTACGGATAGCATCATAAATGTAAGCAGTCTCAGTCATAAAAATCCCTTTTTTTCTTTTTAAAAAAATAGCAATGATGGCAATCTAGTCGCCATGTTAAAACCAATAAGCAGAGTCAATGATTAGAATAAATAATTAGATCAGCCAATTACATAAAGCGTGACGCCAGCTCTTTCATGATTTCATTGGTGCCGCCGTAGATTTTCTGTACGCGGGCATCGGCATATAGGCGAGCAATTGGGTACTCTGTCATATAACCATAACCGCCAAACAGCTGGACGCATTCGTCGATCACATCACACTGCTTTTCGGTCACCCAGTATTTAATCAATGATGCCTGCGGTACGGTCAATTTACCTTCTAACATGGCATCAACAGCGGCATCGCACATAGTGCTGGCAGCGAGATAATCGGCGTAGCATTCTGCCATTTTAAAGCGCGTATTTTGAAACTTCCAAATCGGTTTGCCAAACGCTTCCCGACCTTTGACATAATCTAGCGTCAAATTAATCGCCAGCTTCATCGCACCAACACCCGTTAAAGCAATGATTAAACGCTCGCGTGGCAGCTCTTGCATCATTTGAATAAAACCCATGCCTTCGGCAGTGCCCAACAGATTCTTTTGCGGCACACGCACATTACTAAAGAATAACTCCGACGTATCTTGTGAGGTCAGACCAATTTTGTCGAGATTACGACCACGTTCAAACCCTTCTACCTTGTCCGTTTCTACCACGATAAGCGAGACGCCTTGCGCGCCTTTTTCCCGATCGGTTTTGCACGCGAGCAAAATCAGGTTGGCATGCTGACCGTTGGTGATAAAGGTTTTTGAGCCATTGATAATATAATCATCGCCATCTTTTACCGCATAGGTTTTGATGTTTTGTAAATCTGAGCCAGTACCAGGCTCGGTCATGGCAATCGCAGCCACATACTCACCCGTCGCCATCTTAGGCAGCCATTCTTGTTTTTGCGCTTCTGTGCCATGACTCAAGATATAGGGGGCGACAATCCCTGAATGTACCATGCCACCGAACCCTGATTGGTTGGCTTCCGCCTGTGCGTATAACAGCGCCGCTTCATGACCGAAATCACCGCCGCCGCCGCCATACTCTTCAGGTATAGAGACACATAAGAAACCGTTTTCACCTGCCTCTTCCCACGCGGCACGGTCTATCATGCCATTTTTGCGCCATTGTTCATCCTTTGGCTCCCAACCTTTGAACATTTTAAGCGCACTGTCATAGACCATTTCGTGCTCTTCGGTCATCCAGTTTGGGGTAAATTTTTCAATACTCATGTTGTCTATCCTTGACGATGGGAAGTTGCTATCGGTTAATATAAAATGCTATTGAGCATAAATATATCACTTATGGTAATATAAATTACCGTTTGGTATAATCTAAACATTCTTTGTATTTGTTGATATTCAAGACTCATACTAAGATAGTGAAAGACAATACGCAACCTACCAACAAACAATGGTAATTCATATTACCTAATAAAATTTTAGCGTATCAAACGATTAAATAAATGGCTATCGAACTGTCTAAAACCCCCTATCTTAAAGGAATGATAAAGCATGCAATCCACGAATCAGATGCCTAACATGACTGAGAGCCGAGCACTGGCACCTTTATCAGATATGCGCCCTGCGACTTTAGAAAAAATTGAAAAAGCGGTTCGTAAAGTGTTTGCAGGTTTTGATGCTAACGAAGTGACGATGGTGCAAATTGCGAAGTCTGCCAACGTCTCATTGCAGACCCTCTATAAATACTTCGGGGACAAACAAACGCTATTCAACACGGTGATGGATATCGTACTCGGCAGACTGGCGGCACGCATCATGGATCATTTGCAAGGCATTGACAGCGTGCAAGATCGCCTGCGTAAGACGCTATGGGTATGTTTTGACTTCGTAGACTCACATCCTGATGCGGTTATGGTGCTGTCATCGGTATCGGTATCACGCAT
Organism: Psychrobacter glaciei; assembly: GCF_014652895.1. Lineage (GTDB taxonomy): Bacteria > Pseudomonadota > Gammaproteobacteria > Pseudomonadales > Moraxellaceae > Psychrobacter > Psychrobacter glaciei. The sequence goes on along the minus strand of NZ_BMZR01000001.1, from coordinate 591,656 downwards.
TCGTCACATTGCTATTTATGAGAATAAGGAGCTGATTGGGGCATTTTTGGAGGTACTAGAAGACGGTCAGAAACGTGGTGTATTGAACGACACCGTGCCGCTATATATTCTGTTCGATGTGTTTATGGGTTTTATCAGCCGTTTGGGTTTGATGCACATCATGCGGCAGACAAATGCCCCGATAAATAAAGAATTTGATGCGCTGTTCGTCATTTTATGGCGAGCCATATCTAAGCCTGAAGCATAAACGGGCTTAGATAATTTACGAAAACGAAAAAGCCTCACTATCAAGTGAGGCTTTGCTCTGTTTAAGAGCTTATTTGCGCCGATTTTTAGACCTATGATGTCATCGAGACTCTCAAACACTACTAGACTTTGGCAATCCATACGCTATTCTGTTAACCACTTCATTATTGTGCTCAACCGTCAAACGGTAGCCTTGGATGATGCCGTCATAAGGTAGATTGCCTTCATAATACTGATAATGCTCACGGATACCTTTTTTCACTATCGACGCACGCTCGCGCTCGCTCAGTTTGGCAAATCCATCCGGCAACTGCACTTGAGCCAACCGAGAAGCACCATCACGGGACATCCAATTTGCGCCCGCAGTAAACGTAAAATTCACATCGGCTCGTAAGCTATATTCGGGTAAAGAATTGGAATAATGCGCTAAGTCATGCTTAATCTGAGCGATATCTTCTACAAATGGCTGGTACGGTATCTCAAGTATGTTAAACAGCTTTGCTAAGAATTCATCGGCAGTAAAGTATTTATCCATGTAACTACCATCAAGCCCCAGATACTTATTCGACAATACATGACGTAAGCGATCACAGGCAGGTATCGTGTGTTTGAGAGGATACCCCATGGCTTTGATGATGGCTTGCGAACGCAGCTCAAGCGTGTCTATTTGATTGACTGCATATTGCGCGAGAGGGTGGCGCGGGTGATAACGACGAGTATATTTGGATTGATTGGTAGCGTGGCTTGTAAAGTTGGACACCTTAGACTCCTGTAACTCCGACGAAAAAGTATAAAACGAGCCCATATAGGCAAATAAAATTAGGCACAAATGAGGATGTCGGAGTACAGGCTCATGCGCTTTACCAGAATTGTTTTATATCGTGCTGGAAGTTGCAAGGTTCGTATGCCACCATTAATTATAATAACGGACGACGATACAAAGCTGTTAAACCCACGATAGATCAGCTAGCGATGATAGCACATCAGCTGCTGAAAGATAAATACAGATATTGTTCCTCTTTTCTTACACCTTTACTGTTGTCAATACTCACCCTATATCTTCCTACTGTAGCCAAAAAACTATCTAATGATTTTTAGACATTGCCCTGCATGATAGAGCGTCAGCCCTACTTCAGTAAATCCAGATTTCATCGCACCCAATGCTATCTTTGACTCTTCCAAGGTTTTAAATGGCAATGGAATACTGGCTCTGTCTCCAGTCAAGATATAATCCGCAAAGCATTTTCCCATGAGCGTACCAGTGGTAATGCCACGTCCATTGTAGGCAGTCGCTGTCAATAATCCTTCGTCAGGTTCCAAAACGCGGAAGATATGATCTTGCGTAAAGCCAAAGTTACCGCACCATTCATATTGCCAGTTAAATGCTGGCAAATCAGGATAATAGCTTTTTTGCACAGCGTTCGCCCATGACTGATAGAAGGATTTTGGTTTAAGTTGCCTGCCACCCACCGTTCCCAATAACAAGCGATCATCTTTGTCACGGCGAAAGCTCGATAATGCCAAGCGCGTATCCCATGCCCCTGTTTTGTACGGTAAAATACGATCTGCTACTGCTCCACTGAGCGGCTCAGAAGCGATCTGATAATAAGCGACGAGATAAAAAGTCTTAGTAATTTCTGTCCATTCGCCTTCAGTGTAGGCATTGGTCGCAATAATGACGCGCTCAGACTTGACCCGCGCTTTGGGAGTTCTTGTGTACCAATGACCATCTACTTTCTCCAGCGCCTCGACAGCGGAATGCTCGTAGATGATTACGCCGAGACTGGTCGCGACTTTTGCGAGTCCTCTGACATAAGCCAGCGGGTTGATAGTACCTGCACGATGATCTAGTAGTGCTTTATTGATACTTTTGGTGCCGCAATATTCATGGCATTTGCTGCCAGTTAACACCTCAACATTCGCACCGCGACGGCTCAACTGCTCGTATCTGACATCGACATCGACTTCACCTTTGGCGTTATGTGCCATATGGATATTGCCGGCTTGGGTGGCTTGCGCGTCGATATTATAACGTTTGATTAGGTCAAATACTAAGCTTGGTGCTTGTCCGAGCGCTTCTGTGAGCCGCTCGCCAGCCGCTTCACCTAGCGCAATATTTAAGTCATCAGGGCGTGCCCATGTCCCTGCATTGACCAGCCCAACGCTTTTCCCTGAACCGCCACTACCAATCGTTTGGCTCTCAAGTAAGATAACCTTGACGCCTTTTTCAGCCAAATGAATCGCAGCCGATAGCCCTGTATAACCGCCACCAATGATACAAATGGTCGCTTGAGTGTCGCTACTCATCTGACTATAGGACTCAATATTGGGGGCAGTCATGTTCCATAAACATTGCTCTTGTAACATCTCATACTCCCTTGTGTCACACGTCACTAATTGACGTTGAGGTAGCCGTGTCGAGCTTTTCTACCGAAGGCTCTTCACGCGGTATAAACTTATCAAGGAACGCCCATAACAAGCCAAACAAAGGCGACAACCAGCAAGCAAAAGCAAAAGGTGCATAAGTCAATGTCGCTATACCAAGGGTCGCAGCAACAAAGCTACCGCCCATGTTCCAAGGAATCAGCGGTGACAACAGCGTGCCACTGTCTTCAATAGAGCGCGTGAGTGTCGTGCGCTTATAGCCCATTTCTTTATATTTGTCTTTTAATAAACGCCCTGGCAGCACCAACGTCGTATAAACGTCGCCGATTAAAGTACCGACACCGAGGACGCTGGCATAAGTCGTCAAAATCAAGCCGATACGCGATTTTACTGCCTTGTCTATTTTTGCCATAATGGCTTTTAAGGTGCCGTAGTGTTCAAGCGAGCCGACAAAAGCGAGTGCAAAGATGGTCAAGGTAATGACCCATGTCATTGACATGACGCCGCCTTTTGATAGCAATTTATCAACCACTTCAAAGCCCGTTTCACTGACAAAGCCGTTTTGTAAAACGTTAAAAATATCACTGACCCCAACGCCTTGCATAAAAAACGCAATAACTGATGCCACGACAACACCGCCCAAAACGGTTGGTATCGCTGGCATTTTCATCACAGCGGCAATCACGACCACAAGCGCAGGTAATAAAGTGATGACACTTAAATTGTAATTGTCAGCCAAATTGGTTTGTAAGGCTTGGATAGAAGATAAATCAATACTGTCATCGCCATAACCCATGCCAATCCATGCATAGAGCGCTAAGGCGGTAATCATGGCTGGGACAGTGGTCGGTAGCATACCTTTGATATGGTCCCAAAGCTCCACGCCCGCTGCCGCAGGTGTCAGGTTAGTGGTATCTGACAATGGTGACATTTTGTCCCCGAAAAAAGCACCCGAGACAATAGCACCGCCTGTAAAATGCGCTGGAATGCCAAGCCCCATACCGATACCCATCATCGCCAGCCCTACCGTACCGACTGTACCCCATGAGGTACCAGTGGCAACAGAAATAATGGCGCAAATAATACAAACTGAAAATAAAAAGGAGGAAGGAGAAAAAATACTGAATCCATAGTAAAGAATGGTCGGCACCGTCCCTGCAATAATCCATGAACCAATGAGCATACCGACGCCCATCAGAATAATCATCGCCGGTAAGCCGATTTTAATAACTTTTAAAAACCGCTCCTCCATACCCTGCCAGTCACGACCACGCATCTTCATAAATAAGCCAGTGATTAAAATGCCACAGGCTAATGGAATGTGCGGGGTAAAGTCTTTAAATATGAAAAACTGCACCATAAGAATCATGGCAGTCAATACGAGAGGGGCAATATCAAGTAAGAAGCTAGAAGACGGACCGTAGCCATCATCAGCGGGGTCATGCGGTTTGTCATCGATCATGATAATTCTACCTTCCTTAGTAGTCGTCAATGGTCATTACAACCAATCCTTGATTGCTTATAGTTTTTGGTGTGCCAAACATATATAAAATATGCTTGGCAATTAACGCTGAACACCTTATTTTTGACCACTTATGATGAGTCATTTGTGCTTAACCATTTATATATGAACAATCAATTACCTTGAGTGTTCAAACATCTTCATATCAACCAAAACTAATGCCTTGGGCAAGTGGTAGCTCTGTTGAATAGTTGATGGTGTTGGTTTGGCGACGCATATAGGCTTTCCATGCGTCTGACCCTGACTCACGTCCACCACCGGTTTCTTTTTCGCCACCAAATGCACCGCCGATTTCAGCGCCACTAGTGCCGATATTGACGTTAGCGATGCCGCAATCACTACCGCGATCACTGAGGAAAGTTTCCGCTTCACGCAAGTCATTGGTAAAGATACATGATGATAATCCTTGTGGCACATCGTTTTGCATCTCGATTGCCTCATCAAAGTCTTTGTAGGTCATGACATATAAAATAGGCGCAAACGTCTCACTTCGAGCAACGTCATTTTGCTCATCAAACTCTACAATGGCAGGCGTGACATAATAGGCATCAGGGTATTTATCTGCTAGTACGCGCTCCCCGCCTGTCACTATCCCACCCGCTTCACGAGCCTTATTCAAGGTCGATTGCATGTTATTAAAACTGTCTTCATCAATCAGTGGGCCGACCAAATTGCCTTCGAGAGGATGACCAATGCTGACGGTTCCGTAAGCTGATTTGATGCGTGGCAAGATATCTTCTTTGACAGACTCATGGACGAAGAGACGGCGTAATGTGGTGCAACGCTGACCCGCTGTACCAACCGCTGAGAATATAATGCCGCGTAGCGCAAGGTCTAAGTCGGCAGTCGGTGCCAAAATCATCGCGTTGTTACCACCAAGCTCAAGCAAGCATTTACCAAAACGCTCAGCGACTTTAGGCCCGACAGTTCTGCCCATGCGTGTACTGCCAGTCGCACTGACTAAGGCAATGTCTTTGTTTTCGACCATGGCATTACCGATATCCGTCTTACCCAATATCACTTGAGACAAATGATCTGGTGCATCACCGAACTTTGCCAAGGCTTTTTCGAACATGGCCTGACACGCCAAAGCAACCAAAGGGGCTTTTTCTGATGGCTTCCAGATGACAGGGTTACCACAAACGATGGCAAGCGCTGTATTCCAAGACCATACCGCTACAGGGAAGTTAAAAGCAGAGATAACACCGATGACACCAAGCGGATGCCACGTCTCACGCATGTGATGACCTGGGCGCTCTGAGGCAATCGTCAAGCCATATAGCTGACGTGAAACGCCGACAGCGAAGTCGCAAATATCGATCATTTCTTGCACTTCACCTAGGCCTTCTTGTTTGATTTTCCCAGCTTCAAATGATACGAGCATGCCCAAGTCTTCTTTATGCTCACGCAGCACTTCGCCCAGCAGACGAATCAATTCTCCACGCTTGGGTGCAGGAACGACACGCCATTCCTTAAATGCTGCTTGGGCGTTTTGGATTTTCTTATTGACCTCATCAACACTATCTAAGGTTATCTTGCCGATAACTGTCCCATCGATAGGCGTATTGACTTCAAAATCGCCATGTTGATATTGTTCTTCTTTGACACCCATGGCTGACATGTATTGCTTAATCATATTCAATCCTTTGTATAGTGATTTGTAATCTCTTTGGTCGACCTTTAAGCTACCTTGCAATACTTTAACTTGCAAAATAATAATTTTCTTACCCTCATTCCATTTTGGAATGGCGAATAAATAAGATGACTGCTCTTGTCTTTTACCTACCGTTTCCTAAAGAAATTAGGCATTTTTCCAAGCTTCTATTCTGTATATCTTCATACAAAGCAAGCTCATCATAAACATTGGTACCAAGGGCTTGCTCGAACTCCTGTTGGTTTGATTTGCCATCATAATTGCTTTGCTTGTCCTGCTGAAGATTGGACTGAAAAATACCAGCCGCACTGACTGGCAAAAAATCTTCATAGACGATAGGCTCAATACGGATAGCGCCTTGGTTAATCAGAGCATTTACTGCTTGTCTTGAATTAACCATTTCTAGATTAGACATATCACTGTTGATATCCGCAGCACTATCGACTGGTTGATAATAAAAATAAGCAAATTCCTTATCATGCATCGTCTGGTAATCATCAGGGAAAGCGGTAAATACCTCGGCTAAAATTCGATTGTATTGAACTGCATTGGTCTCATTTGGAGTGGCTCCTAATTGATGGCGTGCTTGACTAAGTAGCTTGTCATATAGCGCTCTACCTTTTGGCGTTAATGCCACACCGCGCTGCTCAATCTCACCAAACCGTGCAGTATGGCATCCTTGCTCGTACTCGCCATCCACATTTTTAAAACTAACCGCTTCCTCTAACGCCTTAAAGCTCGTTTGTCTTAATAAAATCGGACATTCCCGTTTTGGTGGCCCTTCGATAATCGCTTTTGGCGGCATGCCTTTTTCCTGCATGCTTTGCTGTACAGTATCTATATCTAGTGTTCTAGGCGTTAAATGATTGATATGCGGACCTTTAAAGCCGACGACATCAGCAATGAGGCCATGCTGCGCTAATAAGCGCTGATATAGCTCTTTTGAGACTGGCGTTTTATCATGCCAGCGAAAGGTTTCTAAAGCTTCTTTGATAAACTGCTCACCTTCCTCTGAGGTCAAACCGCCCTGCTCTTCAAAGCGCTCAATCAGGCTGATGACAGTATCGGTAAAGATATTGCGGTTGGCTAAGGCGTTTGATGCTTCTTGTTTTAGTGCGTCATCATCAATTAAGTCTAGACGCAATAAAGAAGTGAAGACTCGAAACGGGCTTTGATTTAAGGCTTGCGCGTCAATCGCTCGAAAAGCTGTAGAATGCACGGGCACGCCAGCGGGTGCCAAATCGTAATAGCCAACAGGGTGCATACCCATCACGGCAAAGAGCCTGCGCATCATACTAAGCTCGTGCGCTGTGCCCAATCTAATTGCCCCGTGGCGCTCCATACTGAGTCTATCAATCTCTCCGGTATGCTCCAACTGCTCCTTAATATCAGGATGCTTGGTGAGAACCTCGGCATTCACCTCAGCGACTAAATCGAGCAAGTCACCATATAGCGGAACCTCGGTTTGGTACATGGCTGACATCGCCATAGAGAACTCGTGACGAATAGCGTCGCTGCTGATAAGTATATGATTCACAGATAGATATCCTTATTAAAATCTTAAAAAATTTTGTTACTCTTAACTTATTAACTAGGGCGTGTCATCATTTAGATTGTGAGACTTAAAATGAGGAAAATTGCAGCCAAACAAGGAAGAAATAGCCTTTAATATGAACATATTGGCAAAATTTCTGACGATGTTTGGCTAAATTTAGCCATTTTAAGACCACTAAATATGTAAATGTGCTAATTGATGACACGCCCTAAGCTTGTCCGACAAAAAATTATGTCGTTGCCATTAAATTATATCGTTGCTATTTCATCAGAGCCTATTATCAGGAATCGTACTTAACACTTCTTTTAAAACATTAAGACCGGCTTGCAGGGTTTCAGGCTCGATTGTTAGTGGCGGTAGTAGGCGAATAATATGACGATATTTACCGCTAGGCATCAACAGCAGACCACGCTCGCGCGCTTGCGTTAATACATACGTCATCACGCTTGGATCGACATCGTGTTCAGGATGTCGCAGCTCGATACCGCGCATCGCACCGATACCAGTGAGGCCAAACAGCCAAGGTGATACACCCTCTTGCTGCCATTGGTTCACCGTCTGCTCAATGGTGTGGGCATAATGTTTGGCAGACTCCCACACCGCATCGTCTTGCATAATATCCAACGTCGCATTGGCGGCAGCACACGCGACCGGATTACCCGAATAAGTACCGCCTAGACTACCTTTAGGCAAACCATTCATTATGCTGGATTTGCCTATCACTGCGCCTAAAGGCAACCCACCTGCGATGCTTTTGCCTAGCAATATCATGTCAGGCTCAATCCCTAAATGTGTAAAGGCAAATGGTGTGCCCGTACGACCGTAGCCCGATTGAATCTCATCCATAATGAGCAAAATGCCTTGCTCATCACAAAACTGGCGCAGATACTGAGCAAACGTGGGTGACATTAAGTGAAAGCCACCCTCGCCTTGTACTGGTTCTACAATGATGGCACCGATATTATCGACATCCGTTTCTACAGCAAATAGACGTTCAAGCGCATCGATAGCCTGCTGATCGCTCACTTCATTATCTGGACTAGGAAAAGGAATGTGGTAAACGCCACCTGCCAATGGTCCAAGCCCCCGCTTATAAGGTGCGACTTTACCATTTAGATTGACCGCAGCCAGCGTGCGCCCATGAAAGCCACCATCAAAAGCAATGACACCCACACGACCTGTCTTTAGGCGGGCAATTTTTATGGCATTTTCGGTGGCTTCTGCGCCGCAGTTAGTCAACATACCTGATAGCTCGCCACTCATTGGAATCAGCTCACAAAGCCGTGGCATAAAGGTTTGATACGGCTGATGGGCTGCCGCATTGTAGGCATAATGAATAAGTGATTGGGCTTGATTGATAATCGCAGAGACGATATGAGGATGACAATGACCAAAATTTAAGACCCCGATACCACCGACGAAGTCGATGTAGCTGCGGTCATAGCTATCCCAAACTTTGGCATTTTTGCCTTTGGTGAGGGTCACAGGATGCACCATCGTAAAAGCGTCTGTAACGTTATAGTGCGTATCCATTAAGCATCTCTCATCTTCCTTGAGTGTGATGCTCATTTCAGCAAAACCGTACCGATTCAGCAAACGAATAATAGTTGTGCTGGCATTCCTTTTTGTCATTGCCAACCAAAAGACAATCTTAAAGCGTGTTAAAAATTACAATTATTTGACCACTGTTAGCCCATTTAAATCCCTATAATCAGTTTAAAATAAATCGATACATTAATAGTTATGTGCGACTGGTATAAACTCCCTTTGCTTGCTACTATCACAAAGGCTACGAAAAATTCATCCCAGTTGCCCTGTATCTGTTTTAAAGTGAATCCACTATATCAATTGAATTAAGGACATGCCCTAGCATCAGCTCGTGTTGATTTGAGGTTTCAAGATACGCTGACACCCATTCTAAAATAACTTTCACCTTATGCGATCTGCCTAAAGACAAAGGATAAGTTATATAATAAGACCCCCGTCCTTTTGCCGCATAGCGCCATGCCGTCACTAGCGTCCCTGATTGTAGTTCAGGAGCGACCAAACGCAGTGGTACAAGTGCGATACCATAGCCGAGCAATGCGGCCGCAATACACGCATGAAAAGTATCAAACCGTGGGCCGATAAACGTCCCATCAATACTAATGCCTTGCTGCTTGAAATACTCATACCAAGCACTTGGGCGCGAGCTCAACTGTAGCAACGTACAGTTATCTACATTGCTCGTACAAGGATTTTTATCATGCAAGTATTCAGGTTGGCATACCGCCACACAATACTCGTCAAACAGCTTAATCGCCTCCATCCCGCCCCAAATACCATCACCATATAAAAAGGCAATATCGACGTTTTGGTCTTCAGTAAAAAATGGCCCAACTTGCTCTTTTATATCTAAATTAATCAATGGATGGGCTTGGCTAAAGCCACTGAGCGCAGGTAACAGCCAGCGAGAACAAAAGGTTGGGTGTGAGGCAATCTTAAGCACTTCTACATTGTCACTATGCGACATCAAACTGGTGGTTGCCACCTCGATATGTTTGAGGATTTCCAACACCTCAAGGTAATAAGTCTTGCCAGCTGGTGTCAATGAAATGCGGTGCGGTGTACGATAGAAGAGTGAGATTTTTAACATCTCCTCTAGCTGAGCGACCTGCTTACTGATGGCACTTTGTGTCATATGCATCTCTTGCGCGGCATTGGTAAAGCTCAGATGCCGTGCAGCCGTTTCGAAACACTGTAGAGCAGTCGTCGATGGATACTTTCTAAAAGCAAGCGGCTTATTGGTTTCGGTTTTCATAATTTGTTTTTCTTTTATTTTTGGTATGAGGACACGCCCTATTAAAATGTAAAAACAGGGATAATTCATACAGAGATGACTACCTATTCGTGCACGCTCAAATAGCATGAGAGAATAGGTAGCCATCATTATTTAAGCGCTGATTCGCCTTGATTATTGTATCAGTCTACTTGAGCTTGCTTCTATTGATAAAAGCATTATTTCACTGCCGGTATGTTGTCGGCAGTCAGTGTCGACTTCCTAGAGGCTAATGTCAAAAACTAATGTCATATCCTATTCATTTTGTGAATACCGACGCTCATTATCAAATAATTACTTTAACTACGGCGACTGACTTGCTATCTTGCCTGCCTTCTTTTCATCATTGCGATGTATTTCTACCCTTATTGTTAAGCGAATAAATCACTTTAAGCTAACTTTCACTATTAGCACCTTCTTTATTTGTATTGGATCTTATGAAACCTAACATTGAGGTGAGCGCAAATGCTCGCCGGACTCAGTATTTTCAAGTATTCCTAATGGGCGTCAGCGCCTTTATTATGAATACCACCGAATTCGTCCCTGTTGCTCTATTAAGCGACATCGCCCAAGATTTTTCTATCACCACGGCAGAGACGGGCTGGATGTTGACGCTGTATGCGTGGATTGTCGCGGCCATGTCATTGCCATTGATGCTGCTGACCAGTCGCTTTGAGCGCAAGCGTTTGCTGTTGGCCTTGTTTGCGGTATTTATTGCCAGTCACGTATTGTCAGTATTTGCGTGGAGCTTTGAAGTGCTGCTCATCAGCCGAGTTGGCATTGCACTCACGCATGCGATATTTTGGTCCATCACCGCAGCGATTGCGATACGTGTGGCACCGGAAGGCAAAAAAGCACTGGCGCTTAGCGTGCTTGCGACCGGTACGTCATTAGCGATGGTGTTGGGTGTGCCTTTAGGACGCGTGGTCGGTCAATGGTTTGGCTGGCGCGCGACTTTTGGTGGTATTGGTGGGCTTGCCCTTATCGTATTTATTCTGCAAATGAGACTGTTGCCCACGCTGCCTAGTATGTTTGAAGGGTCTTTTAGAAAGATTCCAGAACTGCTCAAAAACCCCTTATTGGTCTGCCTATATCTGCTAATTTTACTGGTCTTTACCGCGCATTATACGGCTTACTCGTATATCGAGCCTTTTATGCGTCAAGTCGGCTCAATCAGTGAAAACGCCGCAACGGTTGTGCTGTTATTGTTCGGTGTCGCAGGGATTGCGGGTAGTGTAATTTTCAGTCGTTGGGGTGATAAATTCAATACTAGATTAATGCTGATATCGACGATACTGATACTACTGTCTATGCTCACGCTGTTGTTTGCGGTGACCTCAATATGGGCGCTCAGCCTGATTGCCCTACTCTGGGGCGCGGCGCTCATGCTGCTGATTATCTCCATGCAAGCCAAGGTCATCATGGTCGATGTCAACGCGCAGGATATGCTGATGTCAATGTTTTCAGGCATTATCAATTTAGGTATTGGGACGGGTGCACTGTTCGGAGGCTATGCAGTAACGCATATTTCACTATCGAGCGTGGGCTATGTAGGGGCGGCTATCGCGGTTATGGCATTGCTACTGATGCTATTTATGATAAAGCGCTTTCCTGAGTTAAGCAGAAGACTTGGTTAGCTAAGGGCAGATTAACCAAAGTTCATTCAGCGCACAAAAAAATGCCAGCCACTTAGATGGGCTGGCATTTTTCTTTTTGGTTAATTGTGAAAATCCACCTTAAAATCAGTCTATCTAAAAATCCACCTTACCGCGTAATACTTTTGTTTTACCACGCTGAGTTTTTTGATCGACACGTTTACGCTTAGCATTTCTGCTTGGCTTGGTAGGTCTTCGCGTCTTATTGACGTAAGTAGCTTTGTTGATAAAGCTCTGTAAGCGCTCAAACGCATCAATTTTATTACGTTCTTGGGTACGAAATTGCTGCGCCTTAATAATGAGCACGCCTTCTTTGGTAATTCGGCTGTCTTTACTATCAAGCAAACGCTGCTTATTTACATCACTCAAGCTTGAGGCATGGATATCAAAACGCAAATGAATCGCAGAAGATACTTTATTGACGTTTTGCCCGCCTGCGCCTTGCGCACGTATGGCGCTAATCTCTACGTCACTGTCATTTAGACTAATGGTGTTGCTGATAAAAATCATAGGATGCTTTTATAAATAATTGATAGTTATGATTAATGATAAACCATTATAAGCTACCTCGCCACTTGCCAGCTCTCCCACTTCAAAAATCCGCATGTCTTAAAAGCAGTTTTTCAAAACTTACAAGCTGAAATTCAGAGATGAAACCTCATAAATGTTATTGTTTGGCATTGCTATGTCTGTCATCTGTCTGTAAAGCGTAAGCCTACCTAAGGATTCGATGTTGACATGCTAGGATGGTTTCAAATTGCCAAGATGTTGCTTAAGCCAAGACATTGCTTAATTAGCTAACTATTTAGCAAGCAGTTTCTTAGCCAAAACTTTACCCGTCTTCTGCACACTAAAGCTAAAAATACGATTTGATAGGAATAACTGTTTTATGACCACTAAAAATAAAAAAGTAAAATCCACTGCAAAAGTTGATGACAAGGCCATTAAAAATATCGCTTGCGACCCAGCTCACAGCATCCAAGTCAGAGGCGCAAGGGTTCACAATCTAAAAAACGTCGATGTTGATTTGCCGCGTAATGCCCTTGTGGTATTCACGGGTATATCAGGCTCAGGTAAATCTTCACTGGCGTTTGGTACTCTTTTTGCTGAGTCACAACATCGCTATCTTGACTCAGTATCGCCTTATGCCAGACGCTTAATCGATCAAGTGGATCAGCCTGATGTCGATTCGATAGAAGGCTTGCCGCCCGCTGTTGCCCTGCAACAACAACGAGGTACGCCGTCTGTACGCTCATCGGTCGGTAGCGTAACGACGATTTCGAATGGCTTACGCATGCTGTACTCGCGAGCGGGCGAATACCCCGCTGGTCAAGGCATACTCTACGCCGACGCGTTCTCTCCAAATACGCCAGATGGCGCTTGCCCTACTTGCTCCGGTATTGGCCGCGTGTTTGAGGTGACAGAAGAATTGCTAGTTCCTGACAATACCAAAACCATTCGCGAACGCGCGATTGCCGCTTGGCCACCTGCATGGCAAGGTCAAAACCTAAGCCGCATCCTGACCACACTTGGCTACGATATTGATAAGCCGTGGAATACCCTGCCCCAAAAAACCCGTGATTGGATTCTCTTTACCGATGACACCCCAGAAGTCCCTGTCTATCCAGAGTACAACATTGAACAAGTACGTGAGGCTATTAAAAAAGGTGAAAAACCCAATTATAAAGGGACGTTTACCAGTGCTAAGAATTTCGTCTTGCATTCTTTTGCCAGTACGCAAAGCCCGCGTACCAAAAAGCGCGTTTCCCAGTTTATGCAAATCTCTGAATGTCCAGAATGCCATGGCAAAAAACTCAAAAAAGAATCGCTATCGGTGAAGTTCGCGGGTCTTGATATTGGTGAACTGTCTCAATTAACCCTAACTGAAATGGCGCTCAAACTTCAGGATGCTGCCAAGACCAAACCGACTGATAATATGCCAAACCGAGAAAAGGCCATTGTTGCTCAACGTATTGCCAGTGACATCCTGTCTCGAGTTGAGGCTCTGACCACGCTAGGCTTAGGGTATCTGTCGCTTGAACGTACTACACCTACTTTGTCTCCGGGTGAACTACAACGCCTAAGACTCGCTACCCAAATTCGCTCTAAACTGTTTGGTGTGGTCTATGTGCTTGACGAGCCGTCTGCTGGATTACATCCTGCCGATACTCAAGCGCTATTGGGCGCACTGGATGAGCTGACAGCGTCTGGTAACTCGTTATTTATTGTTGAGCACGACGTCAGCGTGATTCGGCACGCCGATTGGATTGTCGATGTGGGGCCAAAGGCTGGAACCCATGGCGGCGAAGTTATTTACAGTGGCCCTGTAGCAGGCTTGCGGGACGTTGCGCAATCACGCACAGGACAGTATCTTTTTGAGACTGACGGGGCGGTTGAGCATACCCCAAGAAAAGCGAAAGCCTCGCTACAGTTGGTCAATATCGAACGCAACAACTTGCAAAGGCTAGATGTTGCGTTTCCATTGGGAGTGATGACAACGGTGACGGGCGTATCAGGTTCGGGCAAATCAAGCCTAGTCAGTCAAGCGCTGGTCGATCTCATTTATAGTGAATTAGGGCAGAAGACAGTCATCGAAGCGCCGACTGGCGAAGCTGATTTACTAGAGCAAGAGCTAGAAACTCAGACCAGCGGTAAGATTGCTGATGGTATGGAGCACGTAAGTCGATTGGTGACCGTCGATCAAAAAGCCATCGGTCGTACGCCGCGCTCAAACCTTGCCACTTATACCGGCCTGTTCGATCATGTGCGCAAATTATTTGCAGCAACGCCAGAAGCAAAGGCACGACGTTACGATGCCGGTCGATTCTCATTTAACGTTAAGAAAGGCCGCTGTCCAAATTGCGAAGGTGTTGGATTTGTGAGTGTTGAGCTGCTGTTTCTACCAAGCGTTTACTCGCCGTGCCAAGTGTGTCATGGGCAACGCTACAATGATGAAACCCTTGAGATTACTTATAGAGGCAAAAATATCGCTGACATCCTCGATCTCACTGTCGAATCTGCTTATGAATTCTTTGTAGACGAAGCACCCATACTACGAGCATTAGATGCGTTGCTAAAGGTCGGGCTTGGTTATCTCAGGCTTGGTCAGCCAGCAACCGAGCTTTCGGGCGGCGAAGCACAACGTATTAAGCTTGCCACCGAACTGCAACGGACACAACGAGGAGACACGCTTTATATCCTTGATGAACCAACAACTGGCCTGCATCCTTCGGACGTGTCGCTATTAATGACACAATTGAACGGACTCGTTGACGCTGGTAACACTGTGGTTATGGTCGAACACGACATGCAAGTCGCTAGTAACAGTGATTGGATTATCGATATTGGGCCGGGCGCTGGTGATAAAGGCGGTCTTATTGTGGCAGAAGGCACACCAGCAGAAGTCGCAAAATCAAAAGCCAGCCGTACCGCGCCTTTTTTGCTGTTTTAGTCTGTTAAGGCACATTTTATCAAAAACCTTTTATCAACTCAGCAACTGACGGCAGCGCTCAATCACGGGCGCATCGACTATCTGACCTACTATTTTAAACACTGCATCTGCACCGCTCGCAAAGGCTTTTGCTACTTTATCGATTCGAGTCGCTGGGACAAATAGCCACGTCTTTGTATTTATATCATTGTTTACCATTTCATTATGATGAGGCTGTCTTTTATCTTTAATAGAATTTTTCATAGTTGCTTTTATTGTTGCTTTTATTGTTGTTTTTATTGTCGCGTTTAGGGTCTGTTGAACATTCAAGTGTGGAACTGGCAGTGGCTATTTTTTAGACAATACGCAGTGAAATTTTTGACGCCTAGTCATTCTAGGGTAGACAATTTCGCCATGTATTGGCAAAAAATAGCCCTGCCCTGAAAGGCTGATGCTAAAATCACCCCAAACGTTGTTGTAAACCTAGCTAAGGTCTCGACATTATCATCAGTTTACGCCTAGTTTGATGCGATTTTAGCGATCAGCAGTCCTAATATTTGAATGTTCAACAGACCCTATAGTTATCCTCACGATTGATCGCCCGTAGTTATCAGTCTATTTGGGGTGAGAATTTATGCTATGGCTTTGATTTTTTGCTATGGGCTTTGCGGTAATGACTCGGTGACTGCCCATAACGCCGCTTGAATGCACCACTAAACGAGTGATCCGACGCGTAGCCTACCAGCTCGCTAATCTTGCTAATTGAATATTGCTCTTGCCGCAAAAACCTTGCTGCCAGTCGCAAGCGATAATGACTCAGATATGCCAGCGGCGTGATGCCAACTGACTGTTTAAAGCGCTCATTGAGTCCTGAGCGCGACAGCCCTGATGCTTTCGCTAAACCCTGTAGCGTCCAAGCATCTTCTGGGTAGCGATGCATCAGATAGAGGGTATTTGATAGATAAGGATCTTTTAGGGCAGCCAGCCAATTACCGTTTTCATCTCCATTACTAGTGGCATTATTTTCACCGCTGTGGTCAGCATCATTGTCTCTTTGCCACGGATGGTTAATCCACGATGGCGTCCTGTCTAGGGTATTATCCGTAGTGTGGTTTATGCTGTCTTTAGACCCTGATGCCATTTCTAGCTGTTCGACATACTCGCGTATACATTCAATCATCAACATGCCAGCCAAGCGCTCAAGCATCGTGGTCTTGCCGGGGCGCTGCAAGCCCACTTCTAATAAGAAAAACTGCAAGCCAATATGCACCACATCATTATAGGCCGAGTGCTTTTGGGTCACTGGCGGTAAACTGGCAGGCAAAGCGGATAATAAAGGTCTGGCCATATCAGCATCAAACTGACTGCGTACCACAATGAATTGTGCCTCATTATCTTGCACATGGTTACTTTGAGCATGATTAGTTTGACCGCTATTTGTATTGTCAATCTCTAAGCCAATCTGACCTTCAGTGTGTGCAGGCATGATTGTTTTAGCCGTAAGATTAGACACCGTTGGCGCTGATTGACACGCATAGCTGCCTTGTGTGGTCAACATCATCATATTGTTGGCTGTGATCACTTGCCTGTCATTATTATCATTGCCATAGCACAGATGCACCTCGCCACTGATAACCACGATAAAGGTCAAATAATCCTGTCTACTCTGTACCAGTTGCCAAGAGCCGCGCGCTTTGACAGTGATATATTGCACTTTTTGTAAATGCATCTCATCAAACAGTCGACTTAAAATATCCATATTTTAGACCAATACTAGGGTGTGTCATCATTTAGATTGTGAGGCTTAAAATGAGAAAAATTGAAGCCAAACAAGGAAGGAATTGCCGTAAATATGAACATATTGACAAGATTTCTGACGATGTTTGGCAAAATTTAGCCATTTTAAGACCACTAAATGTATCAATGTGCTAATTGATGACACGCCCAAACTACTCGCTTTGAAAAGCGTTATCAACGTTAATTACTATAGTAGATACTAAATAAAATGGGTACACGACATTATAATGCGTGACTGATATAAATTTTTTGTAGCCTCTGTATGCGTAGGCACAGCAAGCAAGAAAAATTTTACCAGTCACGCTGGATCCCTTTTATATTACCCTGACTATATCTATTTATACGCTATGTATAAGCCCCCAACATAACGAAGTCCGACAATTAAATCTGAATATATTTGCATTTTTGGACGCAAAGTGAGATTTTTTTGTCAATCAACGCCGTTTTAAATGCTATCAGAGATCATAATAAATGATCAGAATCTTGATTGATAATACATAAACGAAATCGTTAAAGGTGGCTATCAAGGAATGTGGCTATCAAGCACCGCGTAAAATCACGATAAATAATAGACTAGGTAAGTCTGACACCATATCTGATTTACAGAGGACTGACTATACAAGGACCGTATAATGACTAAGACATTAGGCGCTAAAGAACATGCCATCATTCAAGATGCAATGGATAACTCACCATGGCGCGACCCAAAAAGTCGGTTTTGGCTGTGTAGTCCATCACTGCCTCTATTAGGCTGCTTGTTCGCGTTAGGATTACGAGATCAACAGGGCTTTGATCTCAAAAATACAGCGCTGGCTTGGGGAGGCACTATCTTGATCCACGGTATCATCCCGTTGGCGGATGTGTTGGTCGGTCGTGATGATAGCAACCCACCTGATAGCGCTATGCACGCGCTTGCCCAAGACCCCTATTATAAGTGGATTGCTCATGCTTTTATACCGCTACAATATATGGCTTTTGGTCTGCTGGCCTATCAGTATGGTCAGCGAGAGTTGCCTTGGTATAATCGTTTAGGAGTGGCATTGACGGCAGGAGTCGGCAGTGGTATTGCGATTAATACCGCGCATGAACTTGGCCATAAGTCTGACCACCTAAACCGTACTTTGGCGCGTATCAGCCTTGCGCCAGCGGCCTACGGACATTTCGCCATAGAGCATAATTTTGGTCATCACCGCTGGGTGGCGACCCCAAAAGACCCAGCCAGTAGCAAGTACAACGAAAGCTTTTGGCATTTTTTGCCACGCACAGTGTTTGGTGGTCTACGTTCCGCCATAAACATTGAAACCGAGCGGCTCGCCCGTCGACATAAAGGCTTTTGGAACAAAGACAACGAGCTGTTGCAAGGTTGGGCGATGTCGGCGACGCTTTATGCCTCTCTGTATGCTGCTTTTGGCAAAAAAATCCTACCCTTTATTGGTTTGCAGGCAGTATATGGCTTTAGTCTGTTAGAAGTGGTGAATTATCTAGAGCACTACGGTCTGCTCAGAGAGCAAGACGACAACGGGCAATTTGAGCGCACGCAACCGGAGCACAGCTGGAACAGCAATCACACCGTGACCAATTTGTTTTTGTATCAATTACAGCGCCACTCTGATCACCACGCGCATCCAAGCCGCGCCTATCAATTGCTTAGACATTTTGAGGAAGCCCCGCAACTGCCGATAGGTTATGCCACAATGATTATGCCCGCCTATATCCCGCCACTGTGGTTTGCTATTATGAATAAGCGTGTCAGAGCACATTATGATAATGATATGAGTAAAATTAATATCCATCCCAAACCATTGAGTCCATTAATGCAGCGGACGACGAATATCATTGAAAAAGGCTTACAGCGATTAAATCGCCTCACATCAAAACGTGCGAGTAGATAAATTTAAAGTAATGAGCTGAAAGCAATGAGCTAAAAGTAGTGAACTAAAAGTAATGAACGTTGAGACATAAAAAAACACGTTATTGAGTAACGTGTTTTTTATTATAAAAATATAGCGATAGTGATAAACGGATTAAGCCAACATGCCGCCATCAACGACTATCGTTGCGCCCGTGGTATAACTTGAGGCGTCAGAGACTAGGTACAATACCGTGCCAGCCATCTCGTCAGGATTAGCCACGCGTCCTAATGGAATCGCATGGAGCGCCATTTTTAAGACTTTATCATTGGTGGTCAATGCTGAGGCAAACTTAGTATCGGTCAGACCAGGCAACAACGCATTGACGCGAATGTTCAATGGGCCGCATTCTTTGGCAAAAGATTTGGTCATGCTAATCACAGCCGCTTTAGTGATTGAGTAGATGCCTTGCTTATCACCCGCGACCAAGCCATTGACTGAGGCGGTATTTAAAATCACCCCACCGCCCTGCTCGCGCATCATCTTACCTGCCGCCGTCGACATAAAGAAATAACCACGAATATTGACTTCGACAGTCTTATCAAAAGCGGCTAAGTCCGTATCTAAGATATGCCCGTAGTAAGGGTTGGCAGCAGCATTATTGACCAAGATATCGATTTGACCAAACTCGCTTTTAATGTGCTCAAAAATCGCATCAATCTGATCCATATTTCCGACATGGCACGCAAAGGCACTGGCTTTGTGACCATCAGCGACAATGCTATCGGCGACTGCTTGGCAAGCATCAATCTTGCGGCTAGAGACAATGACGTGCGCGCCTCTTGATGCCAATAGACGGGCGATAGATTCGCCAATACCGCGACTAGCACCTGTGACCAAAGCAATCTTGCCCGTTAAATCAAATAAATCTTTCATTATTATTCCTTATGTTTTGAATTAGCTATTCAGTCTTTTATCGTAGATACTTAATAAATTATAGTCGAAAAACTGCAAGCTCATTACAAGGCAGCCGAGCGTAGATAGTACGAATAGTACATCGAGCGAGGCTAACACCGTAATGATTTAGCAGTTATTTGACTATTAAGCCAGCATGCCACCATCAAGGGTAAACGCATGACCATTCATAAAGCTGCTTTCATCGCTCGCGAGCCATGCAATCGCGCCGGATACTTCATCAACTGTCCCTAAACGGCGTAGCGGGCTGGCATTAATTGTTGCTTTTTGCGCGCGCTCGCCCATCTTCGCCATGGTATTTTGCACCATAGGGGTATCAATAAAGCTTGGACAGACGGCGTTAAAGCGAATATTGACGCGCGCATATTCATGAGCAGCAGACTTCGTCAGTCCCATCACGCCATGTTTGGCAGCGCTATACGCTGACAGCAATGGTGCAGAACGCAGCCCTGCGATAGAGGCGACATTAATCACGTGACCGCCGCCATTGGCTGCCATACAAGTAACAGCAGCACGCATGCAATGCCAGACGCCTTTTAGATTAACGGCAATATTACGGTCAAAATCATCATCACTTAGCTCATGCATCGGTGCAGGCTGATGGTCGATGCCCGCATTATTTACCACGACATCAAGACCACCCAACGTTTCCATGGCAAAGGTAAATAATGCACGTACTTCGTCGCCACTCGTCACATCAACTTTTTTAAAGACGATACTATTGCCCGCATCTTGACCTTGCTTGGCAACGGCAGTGCCCATCTCTTCTGCCATATCACCGATAACGACTTTTGCGCCGCGACTGGCTAACAATAACGCACTTGCCGCGCCGATGCCAGACGCACCGCCCGTGATTAAAATTCGTTTACCAGAAACGTTACTGGCTACGTCTGATGCAATTCCATTTGTATTCAGTGTCATGATTTATCCCTCTACCTTAAGTACCAGTTTGCCGAAATTTTCACCTTTAAAAAGCATCATCAGGGTATCTGGGAAAGTCTCGATACCTTCAACGATATGATCTTTTACTTTCATATCACCTGACTGAATCCAGCCAGCAATCTCTTTCATCGCGATTGGATACTCTTTAATATTATCAAAGACCACGATGCCTTCCATACGGGCACGATTGACCAATAGGGATAGATAGTTTGACGGCCCTTTTACCGCTGTGGTGTTGTTATATTGGCTAATCGCACCGCAAATCACGATACGCGCGCGCAGATTAATTTGGGTAAGGACGTCATTTAAGATATCGCCGCCTACGTTGTCAAAGAAGACATCGACACCGTTTGGACAGGCTTGCTTTAAGCCTTTTTTGACATCCTCATTTTTATAATCTACTGCAGCATCAAAACCTAGCTCATCGACTAAGAATTTACATTTCTCAGCACCGCCTGCGATACCAACGACACGGCAGCCTTTTAGTTTTGCAATCTGTCCAACCAAACCACCAACCGCACCCGCAGCACCAGAGACGACCACCGTCTCGCCAGCTTTTGGTTGACCAGTTTTTAATAAGCCAAAGTAACCGGTCATACCTGGCATACCGAGCACGCCTAAGTAATAAGGTAAGGGTGCAAGGTTTGGGTCGACTTTGTATAACCCAGTACCATCACTGACCGCATACGACTGCACGCCATTATGACCACAGACATAATCGCCGACGGCAAACTTCTCATGCTTACTTTCAATGACTTCGCCCACGGTACCCGCGCGCATGACATCACCAATTTGTACTGGTTCGATATAAGATTTGGCGTCGTTTAACCAGCCACGCATCGCTGGATCCATCGAGATATATTCAATTTTTATCAGTAACTGACCGTCTGTGATAGTCGGTAGTTCTGACTCAGTATAATCCCAAGTCTCCGCACTCGGTGCGCCAACAGGTCTTTCTTTTAAGCGCCACTGCTTATTCATTGTTGTCATTATTTATTCCTTTAAATTTTTATAAAAAGCCATTGGTATCGTTTGCTTAAAAAGAGTTTATTCAAAATAAGCCAAATATATTAAAAAGCGTTCTTCTGGGATAAATTTTTCTCGCTTGCTGTGCGCTTTGCACTCCAGAGGCTTCTAAAAATTCATCCCAGCATCACATTAGTCGTATTGTTCAGGCATGTTCTTATGTTGAAAACATTCCAAACAATCACTTAAAACCATTCTGCTTGCATATTGGTACATACCGCATTGTCGTTATTTAACAGCTCGATATCGCGATTGATTAACGGCAATTCCCAATCGATAAAGTATTTTGCTGCTTGTAATTTGCCATGATAGAAATTCTGCTTTTCAACGTCGGTTGTATCACTTAACAACTGTTCCGCTTTGCTAGCTTGGCGAATCCAAATCCAGCTGACCACGATAGAGGCAAAAATATTCATCAATGCTTGTGCATTACCAGTCAACGTGATGGCTTTTTCCGTTTGCAGGATTTTACTTAAATGCACCAATACTTCATGCAGATGACCCATATAAGGCATCAATTTACCGGCAAGTTTATCAGTCTCGGGCGTGGTAATGCTTTCTAAGTCTTGGGTAATTTCACGTTTGAGAATTTGAATACCAAGACCCTTGTTTTGCCATAACTTACGGAATGACAAATCTAACGCTTGCACGCCATTTGTGCCTTCATGAATGGGATTGAGACGATTGTCACGCCAAAACTGCTCGGCTTGATACTCGCGCGTATAGCCTGCACCGCCCAATACTTGAATGCCTAAATCATTGGCTTTGGGACCATATTCAGATGGCCATGCTTTTAACACTGGCGTGAGCAAGTCCAATAACTCTGATAGCTCAGCTTTTAGTGTTGCATCTTCACAGGTATTGATACGGTCAATCAGGTTTGAGCCGTATAAACACAGTGATATGCCGCCCTCGCTATAGGCTTTTTGCGCAAGCAACATACGCTTCACATCGCCATGCTGGATAATCGCTGTTGCTGCATCTTCAGGCTTGTTATTCGGTGCAATTCTGCCCTGCGTTCTATCTTTGGCATAATCGAGCGAGTATTGATAACCACGATAGCCGATCATCGCGGCACCAAAGCCCACCGCGATGCGCGCTTCATTCATCATCTTAAACATGTAGCGCAAGCCGAAATGCTCTTCGCCGATAAGATAGCCATAGCACTCGCCTGCATCGCCAAAGCTTAATGCTGTAGAAGTCGCGCCTCGATAGCCCAGCTTATGAATAAGACCCGTTAAATGCACGTCATTACGCTCGCCTACTGATGAATCATCATTCAGACGATACTTCGGCACGGCAAATAAAGAAATACCTTTGACGCCACCAGGACCGCCCGGCACTTTAGCTAATACCAAATGCACAATATTGTCAGACAATTCGTGATCGCCTGCTGAGATATAAATCTTGCTGCCTTTTACGCGATAGCTGCCGTCGTCTTGTTTAACGGCGGTAGTTTTGATATCGGCAAGCGATGAGCCAGCATGTGGCTCAGTTAATGCCATCGTGCCGGTAAATTCACCCGTTAGCATACGCGGCATAAAGGCATTTTTAATCTCATCACTGGCGAAATGTGAAATGACATTAATCGCGGCTGTGGTCAAAAACGGATAAGCCGTCGTTGATGGGTTGGCCGCCATAAAATAGCCTGCCACTGCTGTCATAACCGTTTCGGGTAATTGCATGCCACCATCGTCAAAGCTATAACGACCCGCTATAAAGCCCGACTCACGAAACGCATCAAAGGCGACTTTTACGTCACTTATCATGCTGACTTTTTTGCCATCGAATTGTGGCTCGTTTTTATCTGCCACATGGTTATGGGGCAAGAATAAATTGGTCGCGATTTTATTGGCGGTGTCGAGTACCGCATCGAAGGTTTCGCGGCTGTGTTCTGAAAACTTCGGATGCTCGGTTAAATCCTCAGTGCCCAATACATCATATAGTTGGAACGGTAACTCAAAGTCATTGATAAGCGTATCTGCTGCCATAGTATTCTCGTTAACTCATTAAATTTGGTGATTCATTGATATTAATCTAATTTAACGCCTTGCCGTATTGTCATTTATGACATAATTATGGTCAAATAAGACATCCTCTCTAACCTATAGTGAGTGAGTTTCAAATTACGTATCGTGCAGCTGGTGAATATTAGCCATAAATTTGCATATACTTAAAGGAGGCTAAATTTTGCCCTACTTCAAACCGTTTAAAGTGATTATCGTTGGCTTCGATGGCGTGCTTGGCAGTGTGCTCGCTGGGGCGCTAGATTTATTTTCGTTTACTGGCGTCAGCTGGCAACGGTTTTTGGATGAGGCAGTAGAACCA
The DNA here is from genome assembly GCF_014652895.1 of Psychrobacter glaciei. Lineage (GTDB taxonomy): Bacteria > Pseudomonadota > Gammaproteobacteria > Pseudomonadales > Moraxellaceae > Psychrobacter > Psychrobacter glaciei. The sequence continues at coordinate 567,473 of NZ_BMZR01000001.1, read as the reverse complement.
AGGTTTGACGTGCAGATTGCAAGCTTAGGTGGCGCGGATATCAGATGCAGCAACCGTTTAATCATGCGCGCGCATTGCGATATTCAGGAAGTCACAGAGTGCGACTTACTATTAATTCCAACCATTGGCGATTCAATTGATAAAGTATTGAGCCAAAATAGTGAGTTAATTCCACACATCAAGCGACTGGCGAATACCAAGGCGGATATCGCTAGTAATTGTAGCGGGGCTTTCTTTTTGGCAAAAGCAGGCTTGCTCGATGGCAAAGTAGCGACCACTCATTGGGGCTATGCCAGTAAGTTTAAGGCAGATTTTCCACTGGTTGATTTGCAAGAGAATCAATTTGTCACTCAATCAAAGAATCAATCAAAGAATCAATCAAACAGCCAGCCAAAAAGTGATTCAGCACACCAATCAGGCAACATATTTTGTGCGGCAGGTGGTAGCGCCTTTTATGACTTGGGATTATTATTAATCGAGCGTTATTGCGGGCGTGAGATTTCTACCCAAGTGGCAAAAACCCAGATTATTGATAGTAAAAGAGGCAATCAAAACAGCTATACCAATGTGACATTGCATAAACCACATTCAGATCAGCTGGTTAAGCAAGTACAAGAGTTTATCGAGGAAAACTTCAAGCAATCTATGCAGGTGAGCAATTTGGCAGCCATGGTAAGTATCACGCCGCGCACCTTAAACAGACGCTTTCAATCTTGCGTGGCGATGCGTCCGATTGAGTATATTCAAGCGGTGAGAATTGAGCAGGCAAAGCGCTTACTGGAATTGGGCGATGTGACGATAAAATCGTTATCGGAGCAAGTTGGTTACGATGATATTTCCTCATTCACTAGGCTTTTTAAACGCGCTACTGAACTGACCCCGAAAGAATATCAGGATAAATTTTCACGCTTAGCGATTTAACTTTATAGTAGATTTTTTAGAAGTAATACGTTGCTGCAACAAATTTATTACAGCAACAATTTTATATAATTAATTCGATATAAAAACGATACAGCGAGACGAAAAGTTGTTTTTCGCAGCATCTGTCGGCGTAGGCACAGCACGTAAGAAAAACAACTTTTCATTGAGCGACTTGATAGTTACGTATCTGATTTATTTAGATTCGACTATAGACCTAAATTTTATTGCCACAAGCCTTCGACATGAATGGCGTCCGACTTAATAGTGGGATAATCGCTAAATACTAACTGATAGCCACCGACTGTATTGGCGCTAATCTGACACATCACGCCAAGTGGAAAGCTGTGTTTCTGACCAATATGACCAAAGCGCATGCCGCTATAAATCGGCAATCCTGTCAGCTTATGCAATTGACGAATTACGGTGGCGACATCATAACGCTTGTCATAACTGTCCTCACCGCTACCCGATAACGCGCCAAACACGATGGCTTGCTGATCTTTAAATACGCCTGCCAAATACAAATCATACAGCATGCGCTCAATACGATAGGCTTGCTCGCCGACATCTTCTAAAAATACGATACCGCCAGCAATCCGTGGTACATACTCACTGCCTGCCAGCGCCGATACGACACTCAAATTGCCACCCCAAATAGTGCCCGTTATCGTTTTTGGCTCAGAACTTGACAGAATACTCGGTAAATTTGGACTGGTTAAAGACGCATCTGGTATATTGATAGTCAGATTTGGATTGGTTAATGCTTCCACAAATTGTCGACAGCTGACTTGGTCGGGTTTGGTTTTGCCAAACTCACTATAAAGCATCGGTGCCGCAAGCGAGCTCATGCCTCCTTTTGCCAGTAGCGCACACTGAATCGCGGTCACATCGCTAAAGCCCGCCAGTATCGTGCCACGCTCCTTCATAATACGACCAAGCGTCGACCAATCCACCATCGGCAATAAACGCACGGCACCATAGCCACCACGTACACCAAGTAGCAGTTTAGGTGCTGCGATCGCACCCGTAGCGATGTTTTGCAAATCACTCGCGCGCTGCGAATCCGTACCTGCAAAGCGCAAATACTGCCGTTTGGTAATCGTAGGATTGTCGACTTTAAAGCCCGCACAAGCCATGCGATCTAACGCCAATTCATTACGCTCGTCACTACCACCGACGTTGGAACTGGCAAAAAGCCGCGTCTCAATATTCGGCGTGATACAACTCGTTTGCGCCTGCAACGTTTCGGGCGCTGCTTGTTGTGCTTGTCCTGATGGCAGGCTCTCATCCATCAACGCCGTTGGCAGATCATCTTTGGTCAGTTGCGTACTGCTATTTTGCTCAGTCGTATTAGCCGCCAGCGCTTGAGTGATGCTTTGGGTCGCTAACAGCCCTGCCCCTGCGCTGATTCCGACTTGACGTAAAAACTGGCGACGATTCAGCTCAGAAAATTTCTTGGTCATTACTCTACCTTTTATGCCATGCAGTTAAGGTCTGTTGAACAGACGTCTTTAGCACACGTTAAATATTTGTTTTTATAACATCTCATAAAACTGGATTATAACGCAGGTTTGGACAATATCGCGTTTTAGGATGGTTTAGCTAAGCTCAATCTATCCTTTCTATAGTCAACAAAACGCTACAGAATCACTCACAGCCTTATTTGGATGAAGTGACGACTCTTGTTATAGTAAAGGGCGTTCAATAGTCTTTAACAAAAAATAAGGAATATAAGTATGGCTGACAAAGAGAAAGATGATAAAAGTCTGATAGACAGCATCAAGCTCATCTTGGGTAAAGAAGATAAAATAAATGACCAGCTCGAAAACGGTCGCGGCCTTGAGCGTTATACCAAGGATTTGCTACTGCTGATGAGTTTAGTTAAAGATTATTATCAAGGCAACTATCGCAACATTCCCTACAAAACTATTTCTGCGGGAGTGGTCGGTCTGCTCTATGTGCTAAATCCTATTGATATTATTCCGGATTTTATTCCCTTTATCGGTCAAATCGATGATGCGTTGGTACTGAAATTTTGTCTCAAGCTCATGGAAAAAGACTTGCGCAAGTACAAAACTTGGAAAGATCAACAAACAGCCTCTAAAGATGAAGAGTCTAACAAAGATGCTGCCTCAAAGCCGACCGATAAAAAGCTAGAAGATAAGACTAAGGGCACCGAAAAAAAAGCCACAAATAAAGAATCTAAAAAGTAGTGATAGCTTTCTGATAATCGATATTAACTACATATCCAGAGTGCTTCTTTAAATTAACATTAATAATAAAGAAACGGTCAATGAGCTATTCATTGACCGTTTCTTCGTATTAGGGCGCGTTCTCAATTCAAGCGATTGTATCTAAATGGGCTAAAAATGGTTAAATTTTGCCAAACATCGTCAAATAGCTGATCAATATCCCGATATTATTTGCGCTATTTTCCTCGTTTGACTGCAATTTATCTCATTTTTTATCACCATTTTTAAAATGAGGACACGCCCTAGATTAACGACATCTTTATCTATTTTACCTTTTCAAAATTTTATCAATCCGGCACATCATAACGAGCTTTTTCGGGATTAAGACCGAATGAATATACAAAAGTCGCAACGAGGCTGTTTATAATGATGAACGGGAAATCGATAGCGGTATGTCCAAGCACGTAGCGACCGATGAGCCATGAGACAATCAGCATAACAATAAAGAACCCGCCCAAATACGCCAAGATAGCTGGATGCTTAAGATTGTAAGGCTGCTCAGGTTCAGGTTTTTTGTTTAATACATAGGTTCTTATCGCCCAACCAGCCGCATAAGAAAAACCACCCAACACCACATAACTAAAAAAATTCATATTACCTGACTCTAATGACTTGACTACTTATGAGAAAAGACTGCTTGTAAGAAAAGACTACTTATGACAAAAGGTTGTCTATAATCGATGACCTGTGCTTAGCTGCCTGTACCGACATTATCAATAATAATATTGGCATGCGGATTGGCTAAAATATCAGTATTAACGTCATCACACTCTACGCGATAGATAGTATTGGCACCGCGATAAATATACGACAAATACTCACTGTCCAGTAGCGGATCGATATTGGCATAGACAGGCTTCACATGAGCCAGTACCAGCACTCTATCGGGACGGCCAATGACAGCATCAACATTATCAGGATCTATAGAGAAAAACGTGGGTATCTCGCTACTTTCGAGCACTTCTAACGGCTCGGCGTCATCCCAGACGCGCCCGCTACTTGCCGGCTCTTTCATTTGCATCATCCATGTGCCACCCTGCTGACTGACTTTTATTTGCGCAGGCTCATCATGACTGACCGTATAGCAGCCTTCAAAGACAGACAGATCTGCTGCCGCTTCAACTACGTCGGTATCGGCTTGGGTGCTAGTATCATTGCAAGCGCTCAACAGTAACGCGCTACTCGCAGTGACACTGACCATCAACAGCGTTAATCTTTTATAAAAAACGTTTGAGCGTAAGGACATAATAGGGTTATCCTGCATTCGTGCATTAAAACTTTTAGGAAGATAGGAAGAAAGCTGTCGTTAATCAGTACCGTTCGTAAATTATGAGGAAAAAGCAGCCATTGAAACTGCCCTTTAAGTAACTATCCACGCTACTTTAGGATGTTAGTAGGCTGATACTCATGCCGTCAGAGGCTCGTTTCCTTACAGCAATTCTGCCTATTTTAACAGAAAACGAAAGGCTTACTATTATGATATGTGGTTTTGCGATTTTGTGCATTACGATTGCCCATATCAACGATAGATTTGTTATACTCAAACGCATTTGAATGATGCGCCACCACTGTTTTGATGGCGCTCGAAAAACCGCTTAATTCTATCCTACGTTAATCACTTATTAGGTCATACATTTTTTATGTCAGACAATCGCTCTTCTACGCCACATAGCCATAAAGACCACGCGATTGATCCGTTGGCCGCCAAAACAAATACCACGGTGGCCTACACTGACGGCGCCTGCAAGGGCAACCCGGGTGCTGGTGGTTGGGGCGCACACTTGATATTTAGTGATGGGCACACGCAGGATTTATATGGCGGCACGAAAGAAACCACCAATAATCGCATGGAGTTAATGGGTGCGATACAAGCATTGACCCATAGTCCACATGAGCACAATCTCGAGATTTGGACAGACTCTAGCTATGTCAAAAAAGGCATTACTGAATGGATTGAAGGCTGGAAAAAACGAGGCTGGAAAACAGCCAGTAAAAAACCCGTTGCTAACCAAGACCTTTGGCAACAATTAGACGCGTTATGCCAACAGCGCGACGTTGACTGGCATTGGGTGAAGGGTCACGCTGGACATGCAGGCAATGAAAAAGCGGACGAGCTGGCAAACTTAGGCGTGACGTCCAGCAGTGAAGGTTTATCGACAAGAGATGCGCAAGAAATGGCTAAAAAAAAAGAGCAAATAATGCCTAATAAATCGCAAAGCATCTCTAATCAAAGCGCCTCTAGTAATGATGACTGGCTAAAATATGATCCGTTAGGTCTTGATATTGATGACGAGCTTGACGAAGAAGTGCTTGATGAAGAAGTGCTTGACGAAGAAGTTCTCAATGACGAACCATTCGACAACCCTCTATTAGACGAACAAAGCCATGACAATGCTAGCAAACCAATGAGTACCACAGACATGCCAGAAGCCCAGACGATGACGACTGACACCATAATGAATAATGACAATCCAGATACGCCGACTGATGAGCCAAAATTTGACGGTGACACCAGCCGTGCCAATCCATACTTTAAGCCATTGCTACCCAAGCCAATAAACCGTCACCAATCTGATCGTCAGCTGATTATGGATACCGAGACCACGGGGCTGGATCCGCAAAAAGGCGATCGTGTCATTGAAGTCGGTATTGTCGAGATGATCGGGCGCAAATTCACTGGCGAAAAGCTACACGTTTATATCAATCCTCAGCGCGGTATGGATGAAGAAGTGATTCGCATTCATGGTATCTCTGAAGCGTTTTTAACCGACAAACCCACCTTTGATCAAGTCGCTCAGTCGCTTTACGACTTTATGGATGGTGCCGAAATCATCGCTCATAATGCCACCTTTGATATGAACTTCTTAAATATGGAGTTTGGTAAAGTTGGGATGAATGACTTTGCACAACGGGTAAAAGTCACTGACTCGCTAGTCATGGCCAAACAACAATATCCGGGGCAAAAAAACACCCTAGATGCCCTCGTGCGCCGCTTAGATGTTGGTAAACAAGACCGTTCATTCCATGGGGCATTATTGGACTCCGAGATTTTAGCCGAAGTCTATCTGGCGATGACTGGTGGACAGGTCACCCTCGCTATCGAAGAAGACTCTCTAGCAGACGGTGGACAGACAGCCCATGCTCACTTTGCCAACTTGGCCTCTTTATTACTAGCATCACCCACTGATGAGACAGCCAATCAGAGTTGGTATAGCGAGTTAGCCGAAGAATATTCTGAATTAAAAGCCAACATATAGCATGTGATTAAAATAACCTTTTATACTGACATTTGGATACTGTATAGTTTTGATTATCATCATGAGCGTTATCGGTTACTCATAAACGCCTGTTAAATCATCGTCTAAATGATCGCTATTTTCATCAGTACGTTATGGAAAAATAACTATGAACCAGTCTGCACAAATGAAATTAACTGCCCCAACGCTTAGTGTTACTGACTTTAATCTGCCATCGCTACATCTGTTGCATGATGAAATTATCGTCACCCTTAAAGACACTGAGATTCATCTGAGCGAATTTAACGATGACAATAGTCAATCTCCTTTATTATTAGACTCTATCACTGTGCTAAAGCAGCTGTCTTGTATTTTTGAGTTGATTTCTTTGGTTGGTGCAGAAGTGTTAAATACCGCCATCGTCAATGGTCTACAGCGCCTTTATAACAGTGGTGATAATAACGATACTGCGTTGATTATGGATCTGTCAGAAGCCATCATGACTCTGGATCGTTATGTGGAATTTGTGCTATTGACTGAGTCAGTAGAGCCAACTTTGCTATTACCTATCATCAATAAGCTTAATGCTCATGGACAGCTCGCGCCTATCGAAGCAGACTATTTTGCGACATTTGGTAGTAGTAGTGTCATTATTGCCAACCCTGAAAAGAACTTTCAGCCGCTACAAGAGCTTAATCTCGACAGTGAGCTGCTGACCTATGCCTATCGTAGTGGTCTTGGGATTGCACTGCTCAATCAAGATGGCGTAGTGAGCCAAGATGCTCAACAAAATCTAGATGCCATGAGTGCTGCGTGTGCGTTGATAGCCGCTCATAGCAACAGTCTATTCTGGCAAGCCGCTACTGCTGCGGTCACTGATCTCGCGACTATTTTGCCACTTAACCTCAGCCAAAAGCATACGCTCATTTATCTAGAGCAGCAGTTCCAAAGCTATCTACCCATCATGGACACGCGTTTTGCTGATTTGGTCAGTTTTGCCTGTCAGCGCGATAACGAAGCAGCAAAACTGCTGCGTGAACAATATGCGGCCAATCAATTAGAAGGCCCACAGCGCGAGCAAATGAAGCGCTTTTTATTCGGTCCTAATCGTGCGCTGACAGATACGTTGAATGCTATCATTCAGACGCAAATCAATACGATTAAAGAAGATGTCGATAGCTACGCGCGTGGTGATTCACTCAATCCTGCTGATATGCAGACAGCACAAATTATCGAGCAGTTGACGGTACTGGGCTCAGCATTACGCTTGTTGGGACTGTCAAATGCGGCGACCAGCCTGAGTGCAGCAGCAGACGCAGTAAGCAAGTGGCGCATACCCTCACCTGAAGATTTTGATTATCTACTCTTGGCATTGATGCATGCTGAAAACGCTACTATCGCCATGGCCGAGATGCATACCCCAGGGGCGATCTACTTGCCACTCAATAACCCCCATATCTCGTTACATCAGCTCAATACAGCTTATGATACTTTAATACAAGAAAGCCGTACTGCCATTGCTAGTGCCGAGCAAGCGATTAACGATTACTTATCTGAGCCTGAGCGCGATATGCTCAACATTCAAAACATACCTGAGATGCTACGTCAAGTAGCCGGCGCGGTACGCTTTTTACAACTGCTAACACCGGCCAGTATGCTGAGTCAATTGGCCAACTATATACAACAACGTATCGAAAGTGGCAATCGCATCGACGACAGCACCTTAGCTTATATCGCTGACGTGATTATGGCTGTTGATCATCATTTAGATGGTTTTGAGCACAACCGTCCAGTGAGTAAACAAGCGCTTAATGTTGGTCAACGAAGCTTAAGCCAATTACTAGCCGCTTAATGATTTTAGCGGCATCTGTGCTGACGAGTGATTTAAAACTTTTACTTTAAACAAGTTCGTACCTTATTTGCTACGTACTTGATTTAGACCGTTTGGAAACCTGCTTATGACTCGCGCTTTTGTATTTAGTGATGATACTGTACTCTGCCACCAAACGATCAACGGCTGGTGGCCATTGTACATCCAACTACCACCGTTCAATAACAGTGGCAAAGAGCCACAACCTACCTATCAGATAGGCAACGTAGCGCTACTCGAAAGCCTAGCACCAAGTCACTGGCAGTCTGAGGCTAATAATAGTATCAATGATGGTACAGAGAGTTTGGTTGCGACTGAGTCTGGTTCTGGAACTACCGAGGACGCTGCCACTTTCACTGCGCAAGCAGCCAATGCCATTACCTATGATTATGCAGTAGCGCATGATATCGCATTGCCTATGATTGCAGAGGGCAGCGGGAACGCTTTTGTGCCGTATCGACAGCTTATCACGCAGTTACCTGCCGCCTTATCAGCTCAGATTAGCCAAGCCATACAGCTGTTACGCTGGCAGACAGATACGCAGTTTTGTAGTCGCTGCGCATCCCCAGTCGTTCATGCCACAGCAGATGAGCGCGCCATGGTCTGTCCAGTATGCCGATTACGCCAATATCCCCGTGTCCAGCCTTGTGTTATTACGGCTATCACTCGACCCAATCCGCAGACGGGAGAGATGCAAATTTTGCTCGCCCATCATCACCGCTATGGAGAACAAAAGCGCCCCCTAATGTACGGCTTGATTGCAGGTTTTGTAGAAGTGGGTGAAAGTTTAGAGCATGCGGTTGTGCGAGAAGTAGCAGAAGAGGTCAACATCAGCCTATCAGATATTCGCTATGTCAGCAGTCAGCCATGGCCATTTCCTTCTAATTTAATGCTTGGTTTTCGCGCTTCTTATGCGGCTGGCGATATTGTAATACAAGAAGAGGAGCTGTCACACGCCGATTTTTTTGATCTCTCTAATTTGCCCAAAATACCGTTTAAGGGCAGCATTGCCTACGAGCTGATCGCCCAGATTGCTCATGAACAAGGCATCGCACTATAGTAGATTGAATATCTACTATAATACAAGCGCCTCACTTTAATGTCTCTATCCATGTTAATAACTCCAGTCTTGATGACCGATGTTAAGGTTTTTAATTAAATGCAAAGCAGTAGTAATATTCGTCTAATCAATCTGCCCATACTGTTCGATACCTTGAATATCGAAACATTACCTGCTGATATGCAAGCAAAAATTGCCCTTATTGACGCCTGTCTGCCGCAGACGCAGTGCGGTCTGTGTGAACATCCAGACGGTTGCCTGCCTTATGCTACCGCTATCGTAGTAGATAACGAGCCGTACAATAAATGTGTGCCGGGTGGTCAACCGGTTACTGATGCTATTGCGCAAATCGTGACTCTTGACAGCGATGAAACAACCCTCAAAGCCGCGCCATCTCAGTGGCCGATAGACGCCACATCGACGCGGCCGACCGAGGTACGCGCCGTCATCCGTGAAGATGACTGTATCGGTTGTACTAAATGTATACCCGCCTGCCCCGTCGATGCTATCGTTGGTACTGGCAAGCACATGCACACTATCTTTACGGACTTGTGCACGGGCTGTGAGCTTTGTATCGCACCTTGCCCAGTTGATTGCATTGATTTGGTCACGATTGAGCGTGAGCTGTCTATCTCTGAGCGCGAGGCAGAACAAGAAGACTTAAGGCAGCGCTATCATACTCATCTTAGACGCGTCACCGAGCAGCTTGCTGATAGTAGCAATAGTAGACCTGTGGTCAGCATGGTCGAGGCAAAGCTGAATAATGCCGCCAGTCAATCGTTAAATATAAGTGAAGCACAAGCAAAAAACACCATTGCAGCAGCCAAGCTACGCAGTAAAATCAAAAAGCTAGAAAAACAATTAAGTGCTCGTCCAAATGAGAGCAAACAAACGGATCTTGACGCATTGCAAGCCGAACTTGCGCAGCTATGACTATTTCATAAATACGTGCATTATATAGTGGATTCACGTTAGAAATGTTCAACAGACCCTAGACTAATTAATGGTAAAATACCATGAGTAAAACCGTCAAACACAAAACTGCCGATACCCCACCATCGCGGCGCATGCCCAATCGTGACGTCCGTCCATTCTTTGAAAAGTTGGCAGCGATGATTGATGAGCCAGTGACGGAATTACATTATAAAAGTAATTTTGAGCTACTGATTGCAGTCATCTTATCTGCACAAGCGACGGATGTGAGTGTCAATATTGCCACCCAGAAATTATATCCAGTGGCGAATACCCCTGAGGCAATCTTGGCATTGGGTGAAGAGGGTTTAAAGTCCTATATAAAAAATATTGGCTTATATAATGCAAAAGCTAAAAACGTCATCAAAACCTGCCAAGATTTGATTGAGAAGTTTGATAGTACCGTTCCTGATAATCGTAAAGACTTAGAATCGCTCGCTGGCGTTGGACGCAAAACTGCCAATGTGGTCTTAAATACCGCTTTTGGGCAGCCAACTATGGCAGTCGATACGCATATCTTTCGCGTGGGCAATCGGACCGGCCTTGCCACGGGCAAAAACGTATTAATCGTTGAAAACAAGCTGGTCGAACGTATCCCAGACGACTTTATCGTAGATGCGCATCATTATCTGATTTTGCATGGCCGCTATACTTGTCAGGCTCGCACACCCAAATGCGGTGCTTGCCCTGTCTATGACGAATGTATGTTTAAGGACAAAGCCAAGTTTTTGGAACTGTAGTTTTAAGGACTGTAGCTTTTAGAATTATAGTTTTCAGGATTACAACCACTCTTTATTTAGAATTGAGGAAGCCCAATGCATACGCTGACCGCCCTACTATTTGACGATTTTGAGACCTTGGATCTATTTGGACCTATCGAGATGTTTGGCTGCTTGCCTGAGCATTATCGTCTGCAATTTGCCTCGCTAAGTGGTGGTATCATTCACAGTAAACATGGCGTTGCGATGCAAACGATTGCTGTCACAGAATTGGCGTATCAGACTGATATTGTATTGATGGTTGGCGGAATGGGTACTCGCCAGCAGATCAATCATAGACCGTTTTTGCAGGTGCTTACCACACTGGTTGAACACGCTGATTGGGCGCTTAGCGTTTGTACGGGTAGCGCATTATTGGCTAAAGCTGGTGTTTTGGATGGCAAGCGTGCAACGTCTAATAAGCTCTCATGGCAATGGGTAATAACGCAGTCTGATAAAGTTGATTGGGTAGAGCAAGCGCGCTGGGTCGTAGACGGCAAGTTTTATACTTCTTCAGGGGTTAGTGCTGGTATGGATATGGCGCTTGGCTTTATCGCTGACAGACATGACATAGAGACGGCTCATCAGATCGCTAACTATACTGAATATCGCTGGCAAGAAAATAGCGATATTGATGACTTTTACCATGGTTAATCCAATCCATGCCCAGTTACTTCATAATACTATCCATCGCTAGAGTTTTAACTCGATTCACGGTAAAATGTCATAATTTTTTGATTCAATTTTGCCTTATTTTTCCGTTAACATTTAATCCTGACTGAGTTTATAGATTACAGTCCTTGCCATTAAGCGATCCAACTATGCGCGAATACAACTTATTTACCTCAGAATCTGTGAGCGAAGGCCATCCTGATAAAATGGCTGACCAAATCTCAGACGCTATTCTTGATGCCATCTTACGTGAAGATCTCCATGCCCGCGTTGCCTGCGAAACCTTGGTTAAAACCGGTGCCGTGATATTGGCTGGTGAAGTGACCACAACGGCAAATATCGACGTCGAACGTATCGTGCGTGATACTGTCAACGGTATCGGTTATCACCATTCTGACTTGGGTTTTGATGGCGAGACGTGTGCGGTTATTAACATGCTGGGTAAGCAATCTCCAGAAATTGCCCAAGGTGTCGATCGTAGCGATCCTGAAGAGCAAGGTGCAGGCGATCAAGGCTTGATGTTTGGCTACGCCAGCAACGAGACTGAAGTATTGATGCCGGCCGCTATTGAATATGCTCATCGCTTGATGGAGCGTCAGTCTGAGCTACGCCGCGCTGGTGATCTGCCATGGTTGCGTCCCGATGCCAAGGCGCAAGTTACCTTAAAATATGATGGCACTCGTCCCGTTGCTATCGATGCTGTCGTTCTATCGACCCAGCATGATCCCAGTATCTCGCAAGCAGATTTGCAAGAAGCGATTATGGAATCTATCATTAAGCAAGTATTGCCAGCAGACCTACTGCATGCTGGCACACGCTACCACATCAATCCCACGGGCAAATTTGTCATTGGTGGGCCGGTTGGTGATGCTGGATTGACAGGTCGTAAAATCATCGTTGATACTTATGGTGGCATGGCACGTCATGGCGGCGGTGCCTTTAGTGGCAAAGACCCTTCAAAAGTAGATCGCAGCGCTGCTTATGCTGTGCGTTATGTTGCCAAAAACATCGTCGCTGCTGGGCTGGCTGATCGCTGTGAAGTGCAAGTGAGCTATGCCATTGGGGTCGCTGAACCGACATCTATCTCGGTCAACACCTTTGGTACCAGCAACATCAGCCATGACGAGATCATTCGCCTGATTCGTACCCATTTTGATCTGCGCCCTTATGGCATTACCCGTATGCTGAACTTATTGCAACCTATGTATCAGCAGACTGCGACGTTTGGGCATTTCGGTCGTCCCGGCTCTGAAACTGCCTTTACGTGGGAAAAAACGGACAAAGCTGAAATCTTAAAAGCAGACGCAGGCTTGTAAAAATACCACGTTATGTCCCTTAGTCTCTTATAAACAGACCGTCTTTATAAATCTAAAATTACCGATACTTATTAGGAGTCGCTTATGTCTCAAGACAATATTCAAGATAACAACATTCAAGACAGCAATGTTGATGCTAGCGTTGAAATCACCCCTGAAATGCAGGCGTTTTATCAACGTGCAGATGCCATCATCGGTATCGCCAACAGTCAGTTGGGTTCTGATGCTCATTCAGGTCAAGTAGGCGCGTCTTTGTTGTATGCTGCCGCACGTTATAGCGCGTCAGTTGCGTCTATTGGCTTTGTAAAAGGTGACGACTTTGCCAAAGAAAAAGACGATATTGTCGAGTTCTATGTCAAACAATATCGCCAAATGCTAAGCGACAACTTAACCGATTATGCACAAAACTTTGATAAATACGTTCAGCTAAATCAAGATGATAAAGTCGCTAAATAAGTCTTTTTAAACACTTAAAGCATAGCAATTATGCTTTAAGGCAGGCTTAAAGATCATTAAACATTAAACCCAAGCCTAATTGTAGGCTTGGGTTTTTTATTAAGCCTGGATAGTTAAGCATGCAGTCCATCCAATTTAAAAGAAATACAAGGCGACCGAGTGTAGATGTAATACTTCAAGCGAGGCTAATGCTGTCACTCTTTTATATAGTAAAAATACCCCAAAAACACTACGATACTGCTGATATTACTTTTCACTGACTACATATTGAGCACAGCATAAAAAAGGACATGATATCGCTATCATGTCCTTTTTATTTAATATAAATACTACGTTCAGTCTACTACTCAGCAGCGATAGCGATCATCTCAACTAATAGCTCAGGACGTGCTAGTGCTGACTCGCCACAAGCACGGGCTGGAGGCTGAATGCCTTCAAACCATTTATCATAGACTTCATTCATTGCTGCAAAATCCGCCATGTCTTTGATCCAAACCGTCACTGATAGTAGTTTTGATTTATCACTACCGACTTCTTCTAGCAGCGTTTGGATTTTTTCTAAACACGTCAAAGTTTGTGCTTTGATATCGTCTTCTGCGTTGCCCACTTGACCACATAAATATACGGTCTGGTTGTGGACGACAATTCTGCTCATGCGTTGAGTGCTGTGTAGTTTTTTGATCATTTTATATACCTTCAAATTATTGATTTAAGTCTGTGCTAAATCTATCAAATGCACTATTTTTTCGAAAAACGCTGGGCGCTAAATGGCGCAACATCTACCAATAACGGCTTGTCATGAATCATCTCTTCAACGAGACGCCCTGTCATAGGCCCTAAAGTGAAGCCCTGATGACTATGACCAAACGCAAACCATAATTTGTCATGCTTATCCGCAGGACCAATAACTGGCTTCATATCTGGCATACAAGGACGTGATCCTGCCCACGCTTCAGATTCTACCGCGTCTTCTAATGGTAAGATTTTACGAGCCAGCTTCAATACGGTTTTTAATTGTCCAAAATTCTTTGGCGCATCCATCGTCGTCATCTCAGCGCCCGTCGTGATACGGATACCTTGCTGCATCGGCCCCATCACAAAGCCTTTGTCCATATCAAACATACTGTGATTGATGGTGTTTTTTTCCGTCACTTTGAAATGCTGATGATAGCCACGCATTGGGAATAATGGCAGATTATAACCAAGTGGTTTAATCAAGTCGTTCGACCAAGGACCCGCGGCGATGACCAATTTATCACTATAGTACGTATCGTTATCAGTGATAACTTTCCAACCTTCGCCGTCTTGTACGATTTCTTTGACATCGCTTTCTTTGATAGTGCCGCCCATCTCTTGGAAGTTTTTCGCATACGCTTTGACTAGCGAGCTTGGGTTCGATACTTGCCAAGAGTTCTTCCAATGAATCGCTCCAACGAAACCTTCAAAATTGGCACTAGGTTCCATTGCTTTTAGTTCTTTAAGGTTTAGGACGTTATGTTCAACACCTTGGTTGCGAGCATCAATGGCTGACGCTTGTGCTTCTTTAAACGTCTCTTCAGAACGATGCAACTGTAACCAGCCATCACGCGTGATGAGCTCGTCAGCACCAGATGCTGAAATCATTGTCTGATGCTCACTAGTACAATGCGCGATCAGCGTCTGCCACTCTGATTCGATTTGTTTGACAGTCGCAGGTACAGAGTATTTCCAGTACTGTAATAGCGCTTGATGGTAACGCAGAATCGCTGGTATGCGATAGCGAATGTCAGTGCCTTGGTTCGGTAATACTCTGATCATCTCAGTCAACTGACGAGGAAAAGGATGGGTATGAATGGCTTCACGCTGAATCAATCCAGCATTACCATAAGAGGTCTCTGAACCCGGCAGTTTCTTGTCTAGCATCAATACTTGTGAACTATTTTTTTGTAGATGCCACGCAACTGAGGTGCCAACCATGCCTGCACCGATAACGATCACTTCATAGCGCATAACCTATCCTTTTTTTAGGGTGTTAATACAGAGTATCAAATATAAGGGTCTAACAGAATTAGGTGGTAATAGTAACGCATTAGGACAAATTTTAAACCCTTATCTGACGGACTTTTTTGTTATCTAATACTTTTAGTTATATATTCGCTAGATAGGTATTTTTAAATGGAATAACGTGGCAATTAAGTGGTCATTGACGGGTTATACGAAAATATATCTAATGAATTAAGGCATCTTTAAAGTCATGAGTAGCAAGTTGCTTAGAAAGTTACGTAGAAAGTTACGTAGAAAGTTTAGTCAGTGGAAATTGCATCTGTTATTAATCTATCATCACCACACCGGCTCGTCACTTTCCTTAATCAATTTTAATCAACTTTTTAACTATCTTTTTGGACAACTTTTCTATGAATACCAATTTGAACACCTCCTAGGTAGTGACATTAATTTCTGTGCTATAGTTTGGTCTTTGTGTTTTCAGTGAAGTAATCGCTAATATTTTTGATGATTTGGAAGATTTAATAAATGAGTATTTACGCACAAAGACTGGCCTCTCAGATTGAATTCATCAAACAGTGTGCTTTGATGAAAAAAGCGCCTACTCAAGACTTTACGAAGCACAGTGACTTCACTTGTACAGAAGAGCAAGTATTAAATCTGCCTGGTATCAGCCTAAATATCATAGATGGTAGCTCTGAAGAGGTTTGGCTACGTCTAGAACGGTTACGTGAAAACTCAGCGCCTAAACCTAGCAGCTCACTGTTAGCAAATTGGTTAATATTTCCAATAAAATTCGGCGATCAGCCTTTATTGCAAGAAAAAATCAATGTACAAAACCTAAAAGATGATGTTGCTATCGCTCATGAAGAAGCATTCACACCATTTGAAGTCGAGGATAACCATCAGGATGAGACATTAGAAATAGAAGAAAAATTATCAGAAAAAGAAGTTTATTTAAAAGATTTTTCTGAAAAAGAAACCCTGCAAAATGAATTTAACGATTATCTCAAAAACATTTGGAAGCCTTGGCTAGTGCAAGAGAAGCTTGTACGCCAAAGCATTGCTTTATATGCAAAGTTATTTAAGCTCAATCAAATGCTACAAGGCAACCTAGCTGACGAATCGCTTGAGCTGGTTTGGGGTGTCGGTGTTGCTATAAGAAAAAATACTGTTAATGAACAGAACAACGAGCAAATCAAGTATCCATTATTAACACAATCTGTAGAAATTGTCTTAGACCAAAAGACAATGGCTTTACTTATAAAGCCCAACCCTTCTCCTTCTACACTGGAGACTGAACCTTTCTCCATGGATGAGAACCAAGGTTTGGCCAATCTATTAAAAGACAGTAAACAATTTTATGAATCGGAGGATGTTTTACTAAATCCGTTTTTGCCAAGTAGCTATGAGCCTATTTTAAAATCAGCTGTTACTTTGCTTGACTCGTCTGGCGTTTATCAGCCAGATCATACTAGTGCAGATGATCGAAAAATACCTAAAGCGCAGAACAACCTAATCGTCACTGATACTTGGGTTGTTATGGCGCGTCCTAGAAGCAATAATATATTTTTGCAAGATTTAGACAAGTTCGCCATTCAGCTTGAAAATAGCGATGACCTTCATTTACCAAGTGCGCTTATAGCAATGCTGACCGAGCCTGCTACAGAAAATAAAGAAATCATACTACCCGCTTATCGTGGTTTATCTATGGTCAGCGGCAGTGAAAATTATACAGACACGCCAGCTGAGCTATATTTCCCTAAAGCATTCAATGATGAACAAGTACAAATCATACAGCAGTTGGATGTTCACGATGGTGTGGTCGTTCAAGGCCCACCTGGTACAGGCAAAACCCATACTATTGCCAATGTCATTTGTCATTACTTAGCACTTGGCAAGCGGGTACTGGTCACGTCGATGAAAGACCCCGCGCTAAAGGTACTACAAGGACAACTGCCTGAATCTATTCGCCCGCTCGCTGTTAGCCTGCTGACCAGTGAAAACGAAGGTTTAAAGCAGTTTGAACATACCATCAAAAAAATATCGAGCGAAGTATCTAGTATCAATCGCGAGGCCTACAAAAAAGACATCCTCATGTTTGATAATCAAATCGATACCATCCATGCACAGTTAGCCAGCACTGACCATAAAATTACGGCTTGGGCAAGGTTAAACCTTGATGATATTACTATCGATAATGAAACGATCAAGCCTATAGATGCCGCGACTGAAGTGGCTCAAAACAGACAGCTTATCGAAAGTTTTCCCGATAAGTTGGGTATAGAAGAGAACTTTAAGCCTCGATTTACTCATGCTGATATCACAGCGCTAAAAGACGCAAGAGTAAACCTCGGCCATGATTTGAGTTATTTTAATAAAAAAATTCCTGCTGTTGCAGACCTGCCGCCTACCAACGCTATAAAGCAACTTCATATGGATTTAAGTTACCTCAATGAGTCGCAGGAGTCTGAAAAGCAAGGAGCGCTACCAAGCTTAATCAATGACAGTGCTAGCACGATAGATATTGCTCAAGAAGTCGCTTCTCATACATCTCGTTTAACTGGTCTGCTGCAAAAAATTGCAACTGCTGAACAGAGCTGGACGACGGATATTCAGCAGCATTTAGCTAATGAGACTAAGCAAGACATCATCGGCCATCTCACTATACTGAACGATGAAATCAAAGTGCTTTTTGATGAGAGAACTATTTATTTAACCAAACCTATTACAATGACTGATGATTTTGATAAAAATCCAGAGCTCGTTGACGCGGTTCAAAACCTATCTGAAGGCAAAAAACCATTTGGTCTCGCTGGGATTTTTGGTAAGTCTGCTGAGAAGAAAAGCCTTGAGTCTATTACGATAGTCTCATCAGCACCATCAAGTACGGCAGATTGGCAGTATATATCCAGCTTTATAACGTTTAGAAAAAAAGCTCAAACGCTTATCCTTCGCTGGAATGCCCTATCAAATGAGCTGTCCTTACCAATATTTGAGGTGGCGCCTAATAATCTGTCTGCGTTACATTCAGCCGTTCATCTATATGATGAAATCATTGCTAGTAACCACTTGCAGCACAGCATCAAGCAGGCGTTAAGCACTATATTCATAGATTGGGATGTTATTTCTGCAGCATCGTATGACACAGATATGTTGGCTGAGATTGAAAGTGTTCTTAAACAACACTTAAAGAGACATAATCTGTCTGAAAGTCTCACGTTAAAAGAGACATTACTTAATAACCTCGCTGACTGTAAAGGCAATATCAGTGAAAAAATGGCGGCATTTGTCACTCAAAAGATTGGTGATCCGAGTTTATCTGATGATCGACTACAAACAGACTATCAAGAGCTGTTAAATGAGCTGCAACGCGTGAATAACCTTGCAACAGACTTACAGACAGTCGCTGACGTTACCCAACTCATTGAAGATAACGGTGCACCACTTTGGGCAAAAAAATTACGTTTTGAACTTCATAATAATTCTCAAGACACCTTGGCATCAGATAACTTGCAACCTGACGACTTACTGCCTGATAACTGGCAGCAGATTTGGCGAATTGGTAGACTGACAAGCTTTATCGACAGTATCGATGGTCGCAAGGAATTGGTTCAACTGGCAAAAACTCGTGGCAATTTAGAAGTAAATCTGGCACGACTCTATCAAGAAGCCATCACCAAAAGAGCATGGCTAAAAGTTGCAGAAAATGCGACACCAAACGTAAGAGCATCTTTAGAAAAATATCGCTCTGCCATTATGCGTATCGGTAAAGGAACGGGAAAAGGCGCGCATTATTACCGCCGTGAAGCCCGCGAAGCCTCTGCGGGAGCAAGTGCTGCTATCCCGTGTTGGATTATGCCGCATTATCGTATTTCTGAATCCTTACCAGCAGAATTTGGCAGTTTTGACTTGGTTATCATCGATGAAGCGTCCCAGTCTGATTTAACGGCGTTGCCAGCAATCATGAGAGCCAAGAAAGTTCTAATCGTTGGTGACGATAAGCAAGTGTCACCAGAAGGTGTCGGTCTCGATATCGAAAAAATTCGCAATCTGATGTCACAGTATCTGAGCAACCAAGTCCCTGTTTATCGCTCACAAATGTCACCTGATCGTTCAATCTACGATTTATTCAAAGTCGTTTTTGCAGATAGCAGTGTGATGTTAAAAGAACATTTTCGTAGTGTGGCACCTATCATTGAATTCTCAAAGCGTGAGTTTTACAATCATGAGCTGATACCTTTACGTAAAGCCAAGCCCTCAGAGCGCTTGGACCCGCCATTGATTGATATTTATGTCACCGATGGCTATCGTCTTAAAGGCTCTGATATTAACCCATCAGAAGTCAGATTTATTGTCGATGAAATCAAAACCCTCGTCTCTGATCCAGCTTACAAAGGTAAAACCATTGGTGTTGTCTCATTGCTAGGCAATAAGCAAGCGCATAATATTATGGAGATACTCAATAAAGAGTTGGATGAAGCAGTAATGACTGCTTTTGACATTGCTTGCGGTGACGCCAGAACCTTTCAGGGTAAAGAGCGCGATATCATGTTTTTGTCATTGGTGGTGGCACCCGGAGCGGCCCATGCACAAACGAGAGACACTTTCGCCCAGCGTATGAATGTCGCTGCTTCAAGAGCGCGCGATAGAATGTATTTGGTACGCAGTATTGAACTGGATGAGCTTAGCCAAGCTGATTACTACCGAGCAGAGCTTATCAAACATTTTCAAGCCCCTTTCATGCAAGATGAAGAAGAAGTCTCTGATTTGCGTGATAAGTGTGAGTCACTTTTTGAAACAGAAGTCTTTGATCTTTTGGTTGAGAGAGGCTATCGAGTGGTTCCGCAGGTTAAGGCTGGTGCATATCGAATCGATATGGTTGTCGAAGGTGAAAACGACAACAGTCTAGCCATTGAATGTGATGGCGATAGATATCATGGGCCTGACAAATGGGACAGCGATATGCAACGTCAGCGTATTTTGGAGCGTGCTGGCTGGAAATTCTGGCGCTGCTTTGCCTCCACTTTTGTAACCCGTAAAGATGAAGTTATCCAAGATTTATTAGCAGAATTGGAACGTTTAGAGATTTATCCAATCACTACCGACACAGCATATAGCAGCTCGTATGTTGAATCTAGAGTCGTCACGACTGTTGATGCACCACAGATCGATATTGAAGCTAACATTGATGCCAATATAGATAGTGAAACGGAGACTGACGCTTAAATATATAAGATTCGGTCAATGCTATGGCGTGTCACCATTTAAACGGTAAGGCTTAAAATAAGATAAATTGCAGCCAAACAAGGAAAGTAGCTCAGATGATATCGAGATATTGACTAGCAGTTTGGCAAGATCTAGCCACTTTTAGGCTCTTTCGTTCAGATTGAGGACACGCCCTAATAGAATCAATAATTTCCTGATAGCTATTTACGATATTAAATATAGGTAGCGCCTTCTCTACAACTTCTCTTGAAGGTGAGAATAAGTATCCATGAGTGGCTGCGCTTAGCATCGTAAAATCATTAAACGCGTCGCCAATCGCTATACTATTTCCCAATGATAAAGGATATTTTTCTATAATTTCATGTTTACCATATTGTCGACTGTATAACACTTTATTAATATAACCTGCACTATCAACTTGTAAATGATGACAATATACGGTATCCACTGGAACTTCGAGCTGCTGCAAGAATCCTTCAAGTAATTCATGAAAGCAGTCTGAAACGATTTTAATCTCAAAACCTTTCATCTTTAATGCTTGTAGAAACTCTTTTGCTCCTTCAATTGGATTAAGTTGCCCGATAATACTTTGTATTTTTGGTAGCGTGATCTGATGTTTTTCTAGAACAGCTATGCGATATATCATCAGTTTTTGATAATCCTCTACTTCCCTTGTTGTGATGCTAAGCTCAGATATATCTAGGCGCTTAGCTAAAAACTTCCATATTTCTGGGACTAAGACACCTTCCATATCGATAAAGGCTACTTTATTCATTTTAACTCTCCTTAATTTAAGTTTGTAAAGAGCAAAAACACACCTAACAACCCTAATATGAAACCAATGACTCGATTGATTGCCACTTGTTTATTTAACATTTTTTCTCTTAGAGTACGCTGAGAGAACAATAAAGCCACTAGAGCAAACCATATGAAATGAGCTACCGACATGAACAGCCCATAACCGATCAAAATAGATTTTGGAGTGATAGCGCTAACAATTTGTGTATAGGTGCTAATAACAAACAAGGTAGTCTTAGGATTCAAGGCGTTCGTAAAGAAACCATATCGTAACGCTTGTGCAGAACTGATGCAGGTAGAAGAACCTACATCCTTTACAGGTTTTTGTATAAATGTTTTATACCCAATATAAATGAGATAAAACGCACCAAGATATTTTATGATAGTCAAAAAATTGGGCGCAAACTCCATTACAATGGTAACGGCCAACAAGGTATAGGCGACATGTACTAATACTCCTAACGCTATACCAATAGAAGTTAATACACCAATAGAGCGCCCATATAAGTAGCTATTTTTGGTCACAATAGCAAAATCAGCGCCTGGACTGATGACAGCAAGAATAGTAATCATAATAACGGCTAAAAATTCTGTCATTTGTCTATCTCTATGCTTCTATTAGCTATATTTCCTGTGTTTTTCACACTTACCTCATGTAGTTATTCAATTCAGTTGTATCTTCCTATATTTCTTAGTAAACTAAAATTGAGTTATTTACATGAGTATTTATGAGTTTTTGGCATGATAGAAAAGATATCATTAAATTCGCTAAAGTTTTTTTATTACGTTGCACAGCATGGTAGCGTGACGTTAGCATCTCAAAAATTGTTTGTGACACAGAGTGCAGTGAGCAAACAGATTAAAAATCTAGAAGATGCTTTAGGTCTTATTTTATTTGATAGAGTGAACAAGAAGCTTGTACTTACCCCAAATGGCAGCTTACTTTTCGCCTGTTGCCAGCAAGTTTTTGCAAAATTAGACGATTGCCTTGTTGATTTGAAGAATCAACAATATGAAAAGAAACAATTGGTACTATCCTGCGAACCTACAATTTCTATGAAATGGTTGATACCGCGTTTAGCTGAATTTAACTCGCTAAACTATGGCTTTGAAATTGTGTTACTGACGGGCGGTGGAATCATAGACTTTCAAGGGAAATCTATCGATATTGCCTTGCGCAGAAACGATTTTGAATGGGACAAGAATATATTTCATGAGAAAATTATTGAAGAATACATAGTGGCTGTTCGCAACACTAGAACGGATCAGACAAATACGCTTTTACTTACTTCTTCTCGACCAAATTTATGGCAACACATAAACAAGTCTAAGTTGGTGAGTAGTGACATTTTATCGTACGAACACATGGTGTTAGAGCATTTCTATTTGTGTATTGAGGGATGTTTAGCTGGTTTAGGAACAGCTATTGTTTCAATATTTATGGTGGAAAAAGAAATCTCACATGAATTTTTAGAATTGGTACATCCTCCCGTAGCGGACAGTTCTTCTTATCATTTATTGTCCTATTACCCTTTTTACGAAGATGAAAGAAAGGTGATATTCAAAAACTGGCTGAAAACAGAGATGCTGATTAGCAAGGTACAGTTTATGGAAAATTTGAAGTAGATCTGGAGCTTACTTAAATTCTATTTATTTGCTTATACTTCAACGATAGGCACATGCAGTCATTTATTAAAACTACCTTTTAGTCTGAGACAAAAGCTCATCTATACGCTAAATATCAAAAGAGCATGACTAAAAGTCGTAGCGGTAATACACTTCAAACATCACCACCACACTGGATCGTCACTCGCCAGCGTCTCTAACAGTTTTTTAGAGCTTTTAACCTCAACTTCATCGGCAGATAGCTCCGCGATAAATCTTGAAGGCTTATCGAAATACCCTGAATAACTGGCGAAGTAATCAGGCGCAGTCAGATACAGTCTGGACTTGGCTCGACTACAGGCGACATAAAATAATTTTCGTTCCTCTTCCAACTCTTCAAAGTCATCTAGCGAGCGATGATGTGGCGTGATGCCATCGACCAATGAATTGACAAACACCACTGGCCACTCCAGTCCTTTGGCACTGTGGATAGTCGAGATAGTGACTTTATCGTTGGCATTTTCATCAGGTTGACTGGTTGTCGCTACCGAATCGTTGGGCGGATCAAGTGCCAAATTTTCTAAGAAATCATCAAGACTGCTGTGCTCCGTTGCCAAATTTTTGAGCACCCGGAAATCCTCGCTGCGCTCACGCCAATTCTCTTCAATCGTTTTTAGGATAGGAATATAAAAACCTAAAATCAGCTCAATGATAGTCTCAACCGACTCCGCTTGTTGCGCTTTGGTCAAGGTCGTATGAAGCGATTCTAACTGCGGACTTTTTTTGCTAAATTTCGGTAGTAATAATGGCTCAAACGAATTGTTATCCGCATTAATCGCTTGAGTCAAACGCGTCGCGGTGACTGCTCCAACTCCTTGGAACAAGGTCAAAATTCGATGCCAAGCAATGGTGTCATTAGGATTATAAAGAATTTTTATAAAAGCTAAGACATCTTTGACATGACGGCGCTCAACGAACTTAATACCCCCTACCACGATAAATGGAATATGGCGCTCCATAAATTCTAACTGTACATAATTAGACTGAAAAGACGTGCGACACAGTACCGAAAAATCATTGTAATCGTAGTCTGTCTTGTGCTCGATAATCTTATCGGCTATATATTTGGCCTCTTTCGTTTCATCACTTAAACGGCTAAAGGTTGGTTTGTTGCCCGTTATGCTCGCGTTTGAATACAGCTGCTTTTGATACCCTAGCGTGATTTGCGCGGACAAAGCATTGATATAATTTAAAACAGCGGGCGTACTACGATAGTTTTGCTCAAGCTTAATAAGATTCGCCTCAGGATAAGTCTCACCGAACAGTAGAATATTTTCGTAGTTTGCGCCGCGAAACGCATAAATACTTTGATTGTCATCACCGACCACCATCAGCGAGACCGAGGCAGGTGCACAGATAAGATCAATCAGCTGCTTTTGCGGAATATTGGTATCTTGATATTCATCAACCATAATATAGCGGTAGTTTTCTTGTAGCAGCTGACGGAATTTGTCGTTAGACTTTAGATGACGCACCACTTGACTGATAATATCGTCAAAATCATACAAATGATTGGCGCGTTTATACTCATGAAAGTCGACAGCCAATTGCTCAATGATAGGAATATGAATAGCAATATCAGGATAATTATCTTCGATCAAATTACGAATAGGAATGCGCCGATTTCTAGAGGTTGAAAAGATATTCTGTAAGGTTTTCTTGCGTGGAAAGGCCTGTTTCTTAGTTTGGGCAGGGTACTTCTTTTCTTTATAAATCAAGTCAATCGCGTCCTCAGCATCTCCTGTATCTAGAATAGTGAAGCGCGGATTGATACCCAGTAGCCCTGAATATTGACGCAGCAGCCTATTGCAAAACGAGTGAAAGGTGCCACTGGTGATATCGTTTAGCGCTTTACTGGTCGGCAAAACATCCTCGGATAACTGCTCGTCAGATAGGGTGTTAGTGAGCAAGGTTTTCGCGCGACTTTTAATCTCGTTGGCAGCCTTACGAGTAAAGGTCAGTAGCAATATTTGCTTAGGAGGCACACCATTCTCTAATAGATAACTGGTGCGATACGTTAAGGTTTTGGTCTTACCAGAGCCAGCACCAGCGATGACCAATACCTTGCCATCGATAGTAGTGGCTGCTAACAATTGGTCAGGATTGAGCTCACTGGCGTAATCTACTTTTAAGCCTAAATCACTATTTAATCTTTTCTTCAGCAGCGCAACATTTGCAGCATCATCAGCGTCGATTAGATTGGCTTCTAACTTTTTAATCGCTTTTTCAAGACGCGCAAGCTTGGGCTTAATCTCCATAAAGTTCTGCGGATAGTGGTAGCGGTGCGTGTCAAAAATAGTGGGTGTCATTATAGGAATTTGCCTTTCATTTTATTTTAGCCGCCTTTATCTGTATAAAGCACCTAATACGTAGCAGTTCAGAGATTTAGCTAATAGATTTAGCTAATAGATTTTGATGTTAATGATTTTTGCTGTTAATGATTTTTGCTGTTAATGATTAAGATTGTTAGTAAAGTTTAGCGAGTTATAGGTACTCACCTTTAATACGCTTGTCGGCCAAATTATTATTTTATAGTACAGCTTACCATAATTGATAAAACAGCAAAATTGCTGGCGATGACTAGGACAGACTCGGACAAAATCTTAGTATACCGCACAACAACCTCACCCCTATTCCGGTAAATTTGCTACAATATGCCCAATTTTGATTTACCATTTAGCTAAGTTTTATAATGACTAATTACTAAGTTCTATGGGGACTAAGTAGCAAGTCTTATATTAACTAAGTACCAACTGATTTTATTCATATATTGAGAGCATGTTATGGGTTTTAATTGCGGCATCGTCGGCCTACCAAACGTGGGTAAATCCACCTTGTTTAACGCCTTGACCAAAGCGGGTATCGCCGCTGAAAACTTTCCGTTTTGTACCAAAGATCCCAACACGGGTATTGTACCAGTACCAGACCTACGCCTAAAGAAACTGGCTGATATCGTCAATCCTGAACGTGTACTACCGACGACGATGGAGTTTGTGGATATCGCAGGTCTAGTCGCAGGCGCGTCAAAAGGCGAAGGCATGGGTAACCAGTTCCTAGCCAATATTCGTGAGACCGATGCGATTGCTCACGTAGTACGCTGTTTTGATGATGACAACGTCGTTCACGTTGATGGTCGCGTTAGCCCTATTGATGACATCGAAACCATCAATACTGAATTGGCATTGGCGGATTTAGAAGCCGTTGAGCGCGCTGTGTTTAACTTAACCAAAAAAGCCAAAGGCGGCGATAAAGACGCTAGCGCCATGCTTGATGTATTCAAAAAAATCGAACCATTGTTAGCAGACGGTCAAGCGGCTCGCGCGGCAAACCTTGATAGCGATGAGAAAAAACTCATCAGAAGCTATGGTTTGATTACCCTAAAGCCAACCATGTATATCGCTAACGTCTCTGAAGATGGCTTTGAAAACAACCCTTATCTAGATGCAGTACGCAACTATGCCACTGGTGAAGATTCTATCGTCATCGCCCTATGCAACCAAATCGAATCTGAAATTGCACAGCTTGATGAAGACGACAAAAAAGACTTCCTAGCTGAGATGAATATGGAAGAAGCCGGTCTTGATCAAGTCATTCGCGGTGGTTATGACTTACTGGATATGCAGACTTACTTCACTGCTGGTGTCAAAGAAGTACGTGCTTGGACTGTCGCTATTGGCGCAACCGCACCGCAAGCTGCTGGTGTGATTCATACTGATTTTGAGCGCGGTTTCATTCGTGCCGAAGTCATTGCTTATGATGATTTCATCGAGCACAACGGTGAAAAAGGCGCAGCAGCGGCTGGTAAATCGCGTCTGGAAGGCAAAACATACATCGTGCAAGATGGCGATGTGATGCATTTCCGCTTTAACGTTTAACGCTCAAAGTTTAATAAAGCGAATTGCGTGTTTACACAGTCTTAGTAGAGAACAACCAAAAGTCAGCCTTTGTGCTGGCTTTTTTCATTATAATAACGTCTGTTATCTTCAAAAACAGCAAATCCGCTGAAAACAATTATTAAAATAATGATAAAAATAACGGATTATAAACTATGACGGCTCATATTTATCAATCGCTTAACAGCAGTGCACATTGGGCACAACTATTTAGTGCGCAGCGCTTGGGCAGCCACAAAAAAGCTCCAGCGCAAGACAGCGCGCGCTCATCCTTTCATAAAGACTATGACCGACTGGTGTTTTCGCACTCTTTTCGGCAGCTCAATCAAAAAACCCAAGTCCATCCATTGACCAATCAGCTAGGTATTCATACGCGTCTAACTCATTCGCTTGAGGTCTCATGTATTGGACGCTCATTAGGGATAATGGCGGCAGAAAAACTGCATGACAAATTAGCCAGTGGTCTACCAGCAGGCGTCTCGCCAGCCGATGTCGGTGTGATTGTTCAAGCAGCCTGCCTCGCCCACGATATTGGTAATCTGCCTTTTGGTCATGCAGGAGAATACGCCATTCGCGATTGGTTTATGCATCCTGACCGTCAGGCTATTTTGCAAAATCTGAATAATAATGAGCAATTAGATTTACTGGCATACGAAGGCAATGCGCAAGGGTTTCGGCTACTCGCCCGTAATGAGCATCATCCTGATAAGGGCGGTATGCGCCTCACTTGCGCGACGTTAGGTGCCTTTATGAAATACCCTTGGCTAGCGACGCATAGCAATCATGTTTCTGAAAGCACTTCTCCAAGTAATTCGCTCACCAATGTACAAAAATTTGGCTGCTTTTATAGTGAAGCCTCTCAGTTAGAAGAATTGGCAGCGTGCTTGAGCCTACCACGCTCGCCGCAACATGATGGTTTTGCGCGCCATCCCCTCGCCTATCTATTGGAGGCCGCAGATGATATCTGCTACGCGCTGATAGATTTAGAAGATGGTATCAATCTGAATATGCTAACCTATAGCGAGGTCGCCACGATATTTTATGAGTTGATTGGTGAGCGTCCTAGTAGCGTGAGCTTGCCAGCGCATATGTCTGTCAGGCAAAGCCTAGCATCACTGCGAGCACGTGCTATGATGCGCTTGGTCAACACTGTCACCGACGCTTTTGTCGTTAATAGCGAGGACTTGCTGGCTGGTACACTGCAAGGCAGTCTATTTGCACATTGTGATGCAAATGTGCAAAGTGGTATTAATCAAGCCAAACAATTGGCGCGTGAGCAAATATTCAATCACCCAAGCAAAGTGCGGATGGAATTGATGGCGAACCAATGCTTGCATCGCCTCTTAGATGCCTTTATACCATTGGCTTGGACAAACGCAAAAACTGCCCCGATGTCATTTGAGCAGCAGCGACTGCAAAAACTCCTCCAACCGCACCTCGATGAGCATCGACGGGTACTATCCAATAATATCTATCACAATATTTTAAATATATTGGACTTTATTACTGGGATGAATGATCATGAGGCTTATAGATTGGCGCAGGAGCTACAAGGTCATTGGGGTACGATGGTCTAGGGCGCGTCCTCATTTTAGAAACGGTCACAGCGTTCATCTCACCCAATGTACTCAGTGTAATATTTGTGCTTAATTGCCCGATACTCACTATAAATGGCTTTGACTATAAATTAACACAGGTTGCGTATTTCAGTCGTATTTCTGCGCTGAAGTGAGTATGATAAACCTCTATCGGATAATTTTGAAATATTATGAGCAGTCGCGAACAAAAGAAACTTCAAACCAGGCACGCCTTCTTTAATGCCGTGCTCGATCTCTGTATGACAGGGCAGTCTTTTAGCTCCATCAGTCTCAGGCAGGTGACACGTGAGGTTGGTGTCGTGCCAACGGCATTTTATCGCCATTTCGATGATATGGAATCGCTTGGGCGGGCGCTGGTGGTTGAAGAATTGGGCGGGACACTCGCCATATTAAGCGACAGTCTACAAATTGGCCGTAGGCGCAGCTTTGATCGCCAAATCGCCAAGAGTATTCAGCTGT
The DNA here is from genome assembly GCF_014652895.1 of Psychrobacter glaciei. Taxonomy (GTDB): domain Bacteria; phylum Pseudomonadota; class Gammaproteobacteria; order Pseudomonadales; family Moraxellaceae; genus Psychrobacter; species Psychrobacter glaciei. The sequence goes on along the minus strand of NZ_BMZR01000001.1, from coordinate 538,335 downwards.
TTTTATATATGGTCAGCGAGCAGCCTTGTTATTGGCAGTTTTTGGTCAGCGAACGCTATGGTGGTTCAGAGGCCGTGCGCAAGGCCATTAATGAATTGATCAAAAAGCATGGGCAAAGCTTAGCAGAAGATTTGGCCTTACAGCCCGCCTTTACTCATATTGATGCCTATGATTTACGCTTACTGGCTGAAGCAGGGGTTAATATGTTTTTTTCTTGGATTATCGATTGGTTAGAGCTGACGTATACTGAAGATCATGATGACGAAGCTGATTTGTCTGAAATTGAAACAAAGAAACAGCTGATGCTACATAACTGTACTCGCCAAGCACAAATGTTGTTTTATGGCGCATACAACTGGAAGTCTACTGAAGAGACTCGCCTGAGCGACGACTAAGTAATCTCCGCAAACCTTTGAGTGCTGATTAAAAACTCGGCCGAAATGCCCACAGACGCTGCGTAATAACCTTAATTGACTTCGCTGTTTTGCTCTTATTGTTATTACCCGTGCTGTTGGCATCATTGTTATTAGCAGCATTACTATTGTCGGTCTCACCATCATCAGTGGCAGCTTTGCTAATCAAGACAGTAGCAAAACGTTGCCGTGTTTGACCAGTATTCGCACTATCTGTCGCCGTGATAAGCGCCATAAAAGCTTGACTGTCAACGGCTAACAATGGCGTTAATGCTGCTCGCTGCTCTGCATTAATGCCTCCCAATTGTGGCAATTGCCACAATTCATCAATAGATGGCAAGACCTGCTTGCGCCTCATCTCGGTCAACCCACGCATCTGCTCGCTAGTCACACCGTCCACCAAAGACGCCAGCAATTCAGGGCTGGCGGTATTGACATTGATAGGCACATAATAAGGGACGGCAGTAACGTAAGGGCATAGCGCCGCCAGTACTTCAGCGCCTACTCCTCGAACGTCTTGTAGCTGATCGATGCTAAGAAATGGCTGGTTCGGTAATGTGCCATCTACTGCCCCGCTGCGCTGCTGCGAATATACCACGCTCTCATCACCGCCATCTTGATAGACCTCACCATCTACATCTTGATAATCCAGTACCGCAATGGCGATATCGGGCTCTAGATTTAATTGTGTTAAGAGTCTTTGAAAGACAGCCAAGTCTGCCGTATTAACCACACCATTCTGATATAAGTTATTAATATTAAAACGACTGGCCTCGTCGCGCAGTTCGATGCTAATGCTATGATTATCTAAGGCATAAGGCGGTATTGGCTGCGCCCAAATATCTTGCTCGCTATCCGTATCATTGAGCTTATTATCCGCACGAATCAAGGTGACTGCCAACTGCTGACCGGCATTAATGTCTTGTAATAACTGATTCTGATCAAATAATAAGCCACTACGCCTGATAGCAATTTTTTGACTGGCAAGCATCGCCCCTGCGACCACCGTAATACTAACCACCAGTAGCAATATAGTCAGCAGCGCTACCCCGCGCTGAGAATGCGCTGTCATTGACATAAGCGACCTCTCTGATTGGTACAAGGGCACATTTTCAATACCTTATAAATTAGCATTGCCCACACCAGCGTTAGCAGTATTGCTACCATTAGTATTATCGTTATTGCTGCCATTATCGTTGCTGTTATCATTTTTACTATTAGGTGTATTTTGCATACTACTACGAGGGAATGGCTGCGGCGCAAGTGCCCATTGCCAAGTGATAGGCATATCTTGATAAGTGAAGCTGACAGCAACACCTTTTGGTAATAACTTAGCCTCAGCTTGGCTACTCGCTGTATTAGTCGTTTGCCCAGAGGCGCTATTCGTATTGTTGTTATTGCCACTGTTTTCGTCAGGGAACTTTGTCGCTATCTCTGGTAAATAGGCCTGCCAGCGTGCTGCGGTCACCCCTTCCAACAATACACTATCCAAACTAACGCTATCAGGCCCCGTTGCGAGGCTGGTATATTGACGGCGAATCAAGCGCTCATCGGCAAAAATATATTCGACGTGCTGCATACTGGTACTGCTTTGGTAGCGTGGGTCAGGATCTGCAAAGCGTACGAAGCTGACACGCTCGCCATCTAGGCTCATAAAAGGCTCAGGCTCTATCACGTTGTCTTGGCTGCTTTCGTTGCCACTATTTGCGACACTAATATCTTGAGTACGGGTATCTTGAGCACGGGCATCTTGCGTCGTGGGTAACTGATAAGGGATAATTTGCCCCATATCTTGTTGTAGCTGCAAATAGGCATATTGCAAGACAGCCAGATTATCAGCATGAAATTGTGCGCGCTCACGGGCGCGGTTCACACTATCAAACACTTGCCAACCAGCCACTGCCAGCATCGCAAATATTGCCATAGCGACCATCAGCTCAAGTAAGGTAAAGCCGCGCTGCTGTCTCACGGGTTACCTCCACTTGAATTTGGGTTCGCTAAATCCAAACTACCCACATCCTGTTCTGTATTACTTAACAACACCTTAATATCCGTCACTGTGTTGCCTGTCTGTCCATCGATAATAGGCGCGACAGCGATAGTAACTTGTTTCAATGCTGGGGTAATGGTATCACCGACTGTCATCACTACTTGCCAATCCCGACCTTGCGCATTAAGCGTTTGGCTGCGATTGGCGGTCAGCCATGTCTCTTGAATCTGTAGATCAGCCGCCGCATTTTGAGCAACGAAATGAGCCAGCGTACGGGTACGCAACACATCAACCGAGCTGAGATACGCACTGCTGGCACGGCTAGCAGCGACAGCGACGACAGCTAAAATCGCTAATGCGACCATCACTTCAATTAAGGTAAAACCGCTTTCGCGTGTCGACTTTAAAAAGGTATCTTCGCTAGGCCTAGTAGCCGAATTGATAGGCAATTTTGATAACTTAACCATCAGCTACAGTCCTTGTCCTAACGACATACTACCGTCCGGCATGATGGTAATTACCTCACCCACCAAACGCGAATTATGACGTACTTCGATCGTTACAGGCGTTGCTTGCCCGGTGCCAAACCAGAGTATTTGAGGTACCGTCTGATCGGTAAACCAAGGCTGTAGCGTCTGATTTTGTCCAGCATTTACAGCGTTGCCAGCATCTAAGCTTTGCACACTCAAACTAACCCCATCAGGCATTTCAGGCAACGTGACTTCTGGTTCAACCTCCCAACTTGGCGTTGGTATTTCGCCTTTCGTACCCGACAAATCTGTAGACAATTCCATAGCGTTTTTGGGACGGCTGTCCGTACCGTCTGAGGTGATATCAGCGGTTTGATAGGCAATATAAGGATTCGATAAGGTGACGATGACCGGATTTAATTGACTTTGTTTATTCGCTTGCAGGCTTAAGCCCATTGGCTGCATACGCTCAGCTGATAACAGCCGAACGTAACTCAATGAATCGGTAAGGTGTTCATAAAAGGCACGGTTTTTTCGGGACTCACTACTACCAACTGACAAGCTCATCATGCCAGCAAAGATGGACAGAATCACCACCACTACCACGATTTCAACGAGGGTAAAACCAGCTTGCGCATGGGTGTTTTTTGATATTTTAGAGGATAAAACGGGAGGAGTTTTTACTATAGCGACATTGCAGCCGGTACGAGCGACCGAACTATTAGCCTTTTCAGTATATAGTAAGTGTTGACTTGCTAAGCCTAAATGGCAAGCGACCACTGAACTGGACTGAGTCTTAGCAGTGACCGGCATATTGCACCTATTGGCCTATGATTAGGGTCTGTTATATAAAGTGGTAAACATAGCAGAGTGGTAGATATAGTAGGCTTACACAGAGCGTAATTTCTTGAGAGTTCTCGTCACTCAAACCTTGGCAACTTTGGCGTGTTGCAATAAAAATATTGCAACACGGATGCTTTTAAATTTATGTAAACGACTACAGGCTCTAGTAATTGGTATTTCGATGTTCTTCTGACTCAGTATCAATTTGCTCTACCAGCTCTTGCATATCTTCATCCATGACTTCTTCGTCGTCGGCAGGATAATGACTAGGCAACTCAAGCATTTGCTGGACAAAAGCATAACGCAGGGTATCACGGCGACCCAAGTAGCGCTGATAAAAGCTTGAGTTTAATAGTCCCGCACCGCCTTGACCCATCGCCCAAATAGAGGACAAATAGTCACGCGTACTCAAGTTACTGTGCTCATCCTTTAGATAAGCACTGATGATATCAATCAGACGCTTCATACGCTGACGACGAATATCATACAGCTCGCCAAATAAACGATTAAGCCCCGTCACCGATGCTGCTAAACGCTCTTCGATTTGATTGAGTAGCATGGCTTTTTGTGGATTAAACAGTTGCTGAAAAATCATACGAGCAACGCCTGCCGAAGGACAATCATCAATTCGATTAATCTCAAACAACTGCTCTTCATAGCGGATAATAATACGCAAATAGAGCTCATCTTTACTGGAGAAATGCTTATATAGCGTCCCTTTAGCTAAGTCTAGCTGATCCGCCAAACTGTCTAAAGTGATATCACCATCGCCTGACTCAAGTAGCAATTGCTCTGCCATCGCTAAGATATTTTCTTCTCGTGCCTTGAACTGATGCTGACGACTCATAATCTCTCCTAAAACCTGACAAGATTAAACATATGACCCTCGTATGGATTAGTGCGTCGGTGACAAGCGTATGAGGTCATACAAAGTCTACTCGAAAACCACCAAAGGAGATATGCTTATGTTTGCTAAATAGTCATTCATAATCATATGCTTACGCTCGGGATAATAAGTACAAATAGCGTAAAGTAATAAGACTATCTAATAAATGACTGAGTGGTCATAGCATAACGATTTTAATGGTACTGTGCCAGTAAATTTTCAAAGTTTTTTGCGGTCAATGCCCCAACCTCATCACTACTACAACCATACATATCTGCCAAACAACTTGCCACGTAGGGTACATAGGCTGGCTCGTTGGGTTTACCACGCTTAGGTACAGGTGCTAGATAAGGACTGTCGGTTTCGATAAGCAGTCGGTCTCTAGGCATGTTTTTTGCGGCATCTTTGATGGTTTGTGCGCTTTTGAAACTGACAATACCTGAGAACGAGATATAAAACCCTAAATCTAGCGCCCGCTTGGCTGTCTCCCAATCTTCGGTAAAGCAATGAATGATGCCGTGCTCAGCGCCTTCCGCCTTTAAGATATCAATCGTATCTTCTTTGGCATCGCGCATATGTATGACGAGTGGTTTTTTCAGGCTTTGGCTTGCATGAATATGACGGGCAAGGCTGGCTTGCTGCTCTTTTTTATTTTCAGTTGACCAATAATAATCCAGCCCCGTTTCCCCAATCGCCCATACATGGTCGGCATCAGCCGTTTCGATCAAACGCTCGACCGTCGCTGATTGCAAGATACTGATATCTTCACAAGGATGGATACCGACGCTCATGCCAAGATTTAGCGTCTCATCGCCATAGGTGCTGACGATATGGGCAATCTCATCATATTCAGCAAAATCACACATAATCGCCATTGCCCGAGTGACATTGGCGGCTTTCATTGCGTCAATCGCACCAGACAATTGACCATCATACTTGGTTAAATCTAGACGATTAAGATGGCAATGGCTATCAGTAAACATAAATACTCTCGTTAAGAAAAATGAATAAATAAAAAATATTAGGGATAAGTCTTCAAAGTGACAATCGTATTGATAACAATCGTATTAGTGATACTCGTATCTATTGTCCCAAAGGCAGCTGTTTTCAAGTAAAGTTTAGCGGTACACTATCCGAGGTATGGTTAATCGTGTCTGAAACGGTATCAAAACTGACTATATTCTTGACATGAGTTTTGACATGAGCCTTGACATGAGTCTTGATATAAAGACAGCTAACCAACCATAAAAGCCATGCGCTAGCGAAAACATTACGCCTTCTACTCACTTCTCATAAGCCTTTTATTATGAACCACAAAAAAACCATCAGCCTTTCTCCAATCATAAAAGCATTGTTACCCAAACGGTTATACAAAAAGCGGTTTTTATTACAAGATAAAGGGCACGATAATCATATTAGCATTGCTAAAGACGCGCGCATCATTGGTAATTCGACCATCACTATTCGTAAAGGTCATGACAATCAAATCACTATCGGTCAGGGTGGCAAATTTAATCAGTTAAAAATTGACATCAATGGCAACCATAATCAAGTCACGATTGGAGAGCAGGTTAAGTTTTCGGGGCAATTATTGGTTGTCGGTAATCATCTGCATATTTATATCGGTCATCATACCACCGCTATTGATTGCTATATTTTGGCTCGCGATAAAAGTGTGACCATTGGTCAATCATGCATGATATCACGTGGTATCGAAATTCGAGCGACTGACGTTCACAAGGTCTATGATATAGACACTAACGCGCGAGTGAATAAGGCACATACAGACGTCATTTTAGGAGACCATATTTGGATCGCCGCCAATGTGACCATCTCTAAAAACGTCTCTATCGCCAGCGGTTGTATCATTGCAGCAGGGGCATTTGTCAATAAACCAGTCGAGACGCCCAACTGCATGATTGCTGGTACACCAGCCAAAATTATTCGTCAAAATGTACGCTGGGAGCGTTAAATAATCAAGTCATAAAGCGACGTTTTACCACAGCGAGCATTGGCTATTTAAGGTCAATGCAATGGCACTACTCGCATCACCTCTTCTAAGGTTGTCACGCCTTCACTGATGCGCTTTGCGCCCGATAAGCGCAACGGCTGCACACCTTCGCGATACGCTTGCTGCTTTAGCACGTCCAAATTGGCATCAGCAGCGACCAGTTTTTTGAGCTCATTCGATAGCGGCATAATTTCATACAGACCGATTCGACCTTGATAGCCTGTATGACGGCAATGCTCGCAGCCCTGCGCCATATAGATTTGTGCTGGCACGGGCGCGCGCCAAGGCTGAACCAATTCCTGCCATTGAATTGCAATTTCACTATCTGGAGTCACGTCCAGCGCTTTTTTGCAGTGCGGACATAATGTCCGTAGTAGACGCTGTGCCATGACGCCTAATATGGTCGCTGAGGTTAAAAACGGCTGAATGCCCAAATCATGCAAGCGAGTGAGTGAACTTGGCGCATCATTGGTATGCAACGTCGAGAGCACCAAATGCCCAGTCAGTGATGCTTGCACTGCCATATTGGCAGTCTCAGCATCGCGAATCTCACCAACCATAATGATGTCTGGATCTTGCCGCATCAACGAGCGAATACCATCAGCGAAGTGCAAATCAACCCCTGGATTCACCTGCATTTGGTTAAAGGCTGGCTCAATCATCTCGATCGGGTCTTCAATCGTACAAACATTGACCTGCTCAGTGGCGAGCTGCTTAAGCGTACTGTATAACGTCGTGGTCTTACCTGAGCCAGTCGGACCCGTGACCAAGATAATGCCGTTTGGATGCGCAGTCAGCTCATGCCAAGTATCAAGCTGCTTACCTGACAAACCAAGCTGAGCAAACGAGCGCACCAGCACTTCTGGGTCAAATACCCGCATGACCAGTTTTTCGCCAAAAGCAGTCGGCATCGTCGATAGGCGTAGCTCAGTTTCTAGACCCTTTGGCGTACGGGTTTTTAGCCGTCCATCTTGAGGTTTGCGCTTTTCTGCGACATTTAGTCGTCCTAAGATTTTAATCCGCGCCGTCACCGCGACGATAATAGCCAATGGCATCTCGTAGACGGTATGTAGCACGCCATCAATACGAAAGCGCACTTTTCCGGTCTCACGGCGAGGCTCTAAATGAATATCGCTGGCGCGCTGCTCAAAGGCATATTGCAACAACCAATCGACGACTTTGACAATATGTTGGTCATTGGCATCAGGATTGGTATTGTCACCCAATTGCAATAATGCCTCGACATTGGTGACATCCGCCGCCGCCCGCTTGTGGATGCTATTTGCTCCTGCAATCGCTTGCGTGACTTGATAGAACTCTTGCCGATAGCGGTTGATCTGTTCAGGATTGATAAATACCGTACGAAAACTTTTAGACTTAATGAGCTTTTCAATATTGCCATGCCAATCACTATAAAAAGGCTGGTCGGTGCCGATGACGACTTCATCAATTGTCACCTCAATCGGCAAAATATGCTGTGAGCGCGCATACTCAAAAGACATCAACTGCGTGACGGCTGGCACATCAACTTTTAAAGGATCAATACGTACGAGCGGCATATCTGCTTTGACAGCCAGCCATTCATTGAGCCATGGCAGTGTCAATTTCTGTTGTTGCTCATTATCCAAAGCATGTCCATTGGGTAAGCCAAATTCACTAATCGTGAGGAGCGGATGCTGCGCCTTATCACGACGACTGGTAATCACCAAATTGTAGCCACGCTGATCAATCACCTTATCCGCCAATAATTCATCTAGGCACCAACGCAAATCAATCACGATCGAATACTTTTGAGCAGACATATTTTTCTTCTTTTATTAGAATTTTTTTGCAAACTAACCGTTTTATAATGTCGATAAATTGGTATAAATAAAAACGACATACAGAACGCGCTACTCTCTCACGCTACAAAACCACTGCTACAACGTCCGTGATCTGCAACTGTCCCGATTCTATTAACTGAAAACTGACATCGACAGACTTATAGCGCATAACAAACTGTTTATTTACTTCGGCACGGCGATAGGCAGGACGTGGATCTTGTGCAATTAATGCTTTGATAGCATCGATATCAGATCGTATGAGTTGCGTTCTTACCTTGTCAATGACTGCCGCTACCGTATATGGTTCGCTAGGTTCTTTATAAAGCTGTTGATTGACCACCATTTGTGTAAATTGATGGTAAGCCAACTCCGTTATAGTCACATCTAATGACGTGGGTGCAGAAGGCGCAAAGCCACTTTTTGCATGCGCTAATGCATCACTATAAGCCACATAAGGTTTGATATCGATAATGGGCGTGCCATCTATCATATCAGCACCGCTGATAATAAGTAATACTCGACCTTGTACTATTTCAATACGCTCAAACTTGACCACAGACAATCCCAAAGCGGATGGTCGGTACATACTGCGACTGGCAAATACCCCTATTTTCTGATTGCCCCCAAGCCTTGGTGGTCGAACTTGCGGGCGAAAGCGGCTGTCTGCTTTATTTACCTGTTTATCTTTACTCTCGTGATTGGTTTTATCCACATAATTATGATGAAACTGCCAACTGATCCAAATATGACTAAATGCTTCCAAACCAATAAATGCCGCTGGCGTGTCATAAGGCGCTAGCATCTCAATCACACTGGTCAAGGCCACCAAATTCGGTTGCCTTGGCGCGCCAAATTTCTGTGAAAGCGGCGCACGATGATAGCCAATAATAGGTGCTCGATGATGGTCATCCAAAGATGCATTATGGTCAGACATATATCCACTCCAATGATGGCAAACGGCCTTTATTAAGACAATTGGCCCAATCATACAAAATTACTCACTAACGATATTCCATTTTATCATGCTACATAGCGGCTGCTAGACAGATTTTTATTTTAAAGTTTGGTATTATGATCGAGAAATTTATTGAGAATGGCTTGCATTCATACGACAGCGGTATTGCTCATGAGGATAAAAACCCTCGCTATTACTGTACAATTCCTAGGGCGTGTCCTCATTTTAAAAATGAGGATAAAAGTGAGGTAAATGGCAGTCAAACAAGGAAAATAGCGCAGATAATATCGATATATTACCTAGCTAATTGACGATGTTTGGCAAGATTTAACCACTTTTAGCCCATTTAGATCGCTATCGGTTGAATTGAGGGCACGCCCTAGTATGAAAGTGGAAAAAAACCTTATAAATTGATTCATAAATTTATGACCTTATTGGTTTATAGATAACAGATATTTCAAAGTATGAGCCGTTATTAGCAATTTTGATGATTACCCATTTATATATTGTTAGCCCCCAAAACATATCATTGAAAATTTCAATTTAATACTCATTTACACTTAACGATAAAAATAGTGATTTATTAACGAGGACTTTATGTCAAAACTTCGCACCGAAACGGTCACAGAGGTTCATCATTGGAATGATGCCTTATTTAGCATCAAAACCACACGTGACGATGGTTTGCGCTTTCGCAATGGCGAGTTTGCGATGATTGGTATCGTTGTCGATGGCAGACCACTCTTGCGCGCTTATTCGATTGCTAGCCCTAACTACGAAGATCATCTAGAGTTCTTCTCTATCAAGGTTCCAGATGGTCCTTTGACGTCACGCCTACAGCACATCAAGGTCGGCGATGAGCTGTTGGTCAGCAAAAAGCCCACGGGCACGCTCGTCTTAGATGATCTACTACCAGCCAAACATCTTTATATGCTGTCGACTGGTACTGGGCTTGCGCCATTTTTGGCCTTGGCACGTGATCCTGAAGTCTATGAACGCTTTGATAAAGTCATCATGGTGCATGGTGTACGCCATGTCGATGACTTGGCTTATCGTGATATGTTCGAAAATGAGCTGCCCAACGATGAAATCTTCGGTGAATGGTTCCGCGAGAAGTTTATTTATTACCCAACGGTTACTCGCGAAGAATTTAGAAACCAAGGCCGCGTTACCGATTTGATGAGATCAGGCAAACTCTTTGAAGACATTGGTTTACCGCCAATTAACAAAGACGATGACCGTGTCATGATATGTGGCAGCATGCCGTTTAATGCGGAAGTCTCTGAGATTTTAGATGGTTTCGGTCTCACTGTGTCACCACGCATGGGCGTTCAAGCCGACTATGCAGTCGAAAGAGCGTTTGTCGGTTAAGATTAATTTGATTAAAAGCACGATTATTATAAATAATTCTTGACGCTCAAAAATAGGCTGCTATAATACGCAGCCTATACAGAGTTAACCCTGTAGCCCAATTCAATAAAGTTCGCATTATAAACTTTGTTATCTAACATGCCAGTGTGATGGAATTGGTAGACATGACGGATTCAAAATCCGTTGCCTATAAAGCGTGTCGGTTCGAGTCCGACCACTGGTACCATTTTTAAAATAAAAAAGCCTCCCTATTCGGAGGTTTTTTTATGCCTATAAAATAACTCATGCAGCAGCTCTTTACTGATATATGGTCGATACAAACAGCTGCATTAATAAAAGCACATTAACGCTCAAAACCTTCAAATAAAAGTTGCTGATTGCCGTTATTCCTTTTGCATGAATAGGTTCAAAAATATCGCTGTAACTCATTCATATACCTAACAATCAATAGCAAAAGAACCATAATATCAGGTAAAATAGTGGTCATGACCGCTTCTATAAACCCTAGCCCGCGTAAGATTATTCACATCGACATGGATGCATTTTATGCCAGTGTTGAACAGCGCGACTTCCCTGAGTTACGCGGCAAGCCCTTGGTAGTGGGCGGCGACCCAAATGGTCGCGGTGTGGTGGCAGCCGCGAGCTATGAAGTGCGTAAATTTGGTGTGCGGTCTGCAATGTCCTGTTATGAGGCACGCAAACGCTGTCCAGACGTGGTGTTTGTGCGACCACGCTTTGATGTCTACCGTGCTGTCAGCAGTGATATCCGCAGTATCATGCACCGCTTGACCCCGCATGTTGAACCCTTATCTCTAGATGAAGCTTATCTCGATGTTACTGGCTTGCAATTCCAGCAAGGTTCTGCGACTTTGATGGCTAATTGGCTACGGGCGCAAATCTTAGAACAGACCGGATTAACTGCCTCTGCGGGGGTATCGTTTAATAAGATGCTGGCCAAAATTGCTTCTGATATCAACAAACCGAATGGCACAGCGATTATCACCCCAGCCGATGCTGATGCGTTTATCAGTACGCTACCTATTGAGCGTTTTCACGGTATTGGTAAGGCAACTGCTACGCGCCTCCATGCGATGGCCGTGAGCAATGGCGCTGATCTTCGACGCATACCAGCCGCCGTATTGGTGCAGGAGTTTGGCAAACGTGGCCAGTTTTATCACGATATTGCTCATGGTCGTGATGAGCGCCCTGTCAAATCTGAGCGAACGCATAAATCTGTGGGTTCTGAGACCACATTCCGAGACAATTTAAGTGATAATGACGCACTAAGAGCCCAAATCTACGAGCAAAATGACGATGCGTTTGGACAAATGCAAAAAAAACAGCTGATTGCTTATACCATTACCCTAAAAATAAAATACGCAGATTTTACTCAAATTACGCGCTCACACACCTTATCGACGGCATTCTCCAATGCTAACTCTGCTCATTATTGGCTTGATAAGCTATTTTTAGACATTCCACGTGACCTTCCTATTAGGTTGGTTGGGGTTACTTATTCTTCATTAACTCCTGCCACGCAATTACTGCCACAGTTAAACCTTTTTGAATAACCTAATGAATTTCTAGTGTTAAAGCAGTAAGCTGCTGTCTATTGTTTGTAGTAAATGCTTAGGCTATTTTAATAATTAAAATAGCTTTTATACCAGTTTATCCTTTCGCAAACTATCCCTTCATATGCTCATTTCTGCTACAATTACGCCAAAATTCCTATCTATTCAAAGACTGATTATGACTGACTCTCGCCCTGTAGCTGCCGATAGTAATACCGCCATTCATACTGATACAAACGCTGATATATTAGACTATTTAAGCGTAGACGATTACGATTATGAGCTACCAGATACTCTGATTGCTCGCTACCCGTTGTCAGAACGCTCCGCCTCAAAATTATTATATCTGCCTGCCGACCATCGTGGTGATAGGGTCAGTCAAGCCGAAGATCGTTTATTTGCTGAATTACCTGATCTATTAAATGCAGGCGATTTGATCGTATTTAACGATACCAAAGTCATGAAAGCGCGCTTGTTTGGTCAAAAAGATACCGGTGGCAAGGTTGAGGTATTGATTGAGCGTTTGGTTAATATCTCGGATTTGGACATAACGACTCTGCATTTAATGGCGACAGATGAGCAGCCAGTTACGAGAGAACATGTCGCGCTTTGCCATGTGAAAGCCAGTAAAGCCCCCAAGCTTGGTCAGCGACTGGCGCTTGCGGATGGTCATATGGGCTGCGTGATGATTGGTCGCCAAGACAATTTATTTATCCTAGCATTTGACGCGCCTATTTTGCCTCATCTAGAGCTTTATGGTGAGTTGCCCATTCCGCCCTACTTTGAGCGTCATGCTGATGCCACGGACAATACCCGTTACCAAACGGTCTTTCATGATCCAGCCAAACTTGCCAGCGTTGCCGCACCCACAGCCAGTCTGCATTTTGATGAGAGTGTATTAAGCAAGCTTGCAGCAAAAGGGATCAATACAGCATTTGTCACGCTACACGTTGGCGCTGGTACTTTTGCCCCTGTAAAAACCGATAATTTACTCAACCACACCATGCACAGCGAATACGCACATCTACCACAACCGACCGCCGACCTTATCAATCAAACCCATGCGAATGGCAAACAAGTCATCGCTATTGGTACGACGGTGACGCGCGTACTCGAAACAGCGTATCAAAAAACAGCGGCTGACGGCAAAGCACTTGCTAGCTGGTCAGGCGACACCGATATCTTTATTTATCCTGGATTTAAATTTGGAGTCATAGATCGTTTATTGACTAACTTTCACTTACCCAAGTCTACCCTATTGATGCTCGTATCAGCATTTGCAGGCAAGGCCGCTATCGAACAGGCGTATCAACATGCTATCCAAGCTGAATATCGCTTTTTTAGCTATGGCGATGCGATGCTCCTTGATAAAAAAATCAGGTAATACCTTTAAAGTTGCAACATTATTGGGCATTATTAGTCAACGTTACTTTTTAGTAGCTACTAAAAAGTAACGTCTATGAAATAAACTGGTAAACTAAAGCGTATTTTGTTATAACAGCACAAGTAACTCACACTCTAAGGGCTGCACATGTCTCGTCATTTATCTCATCGCTTGACTACTGTAAATTGTGCGGTGTCGATGGCGTTACTTTATTCAATAGGCTCTATTGCTATATCGTCTAGCGCGCAGGCAGCAACGATTGGTAAGACTGTCGTAACCTCTGCGCAGCACGAGCCCCTAGCAGCCAGTATAATCGTGACTGATATTAAAGCCGCTGAATTTTCAGCCAGCTTAGCGAACCCTATTATTTATCAACAAATGGGGCTTACGCCAACGGACTCAATGACGGTGAGTTTTAGACCCACGTCAGCGAGCAGCGGGCAAGTTTTGATCAACACCACGCAACCCATTTCTAAGCCTTTTGCCGATGTGGTCTTAGCCATTAATGACGGTGGTCAACGCAATGTCATTCCCAAGACATTGCTCATGCCTCTTGATGACAGCATACCTATTAAGCCATTTAACAAACCTTCTAAAAATATCGTGACCGGTGCAAAGAAACCCAATTTGCCTATCATTTCAGCTACCAACGCCAAACCGTTGACGGTTAGAAAAGGTGCGCCGCCGCCACTGATATCAACACCTAGAGCGGCGACAGCGACAGTTACCTCAAACTTGCCAGTAATAGCCACCTCTGCACCGCAGAGCAATCGTCCTATCTATGCCCCAAGTCGCTTGGATAATGGGCGTTTGAATGCTAGCAACAACGTCATGACAACGGCTGCTAGCGCTGTAGATATCAGTCCTGTTGACAAGGCAACTAGCAACCCTGTCGAAAACAAAGTAATGATCAATAAAAGCATGGCTGACAGTACAACAGCAAATAATAATAAGACAATTGCTGGAATCACTGACAAACAGTTCGATATTTTAAATATACAAATCATAAGACAGATACAGCCTAGCAATAAGACCAGTACTGGCATCATGGCCAACGCTCCTGCATCGCCAATGCCGAATAACAATGCTGCCAGCACTGCATCAATGGCAAAATCAGATTCTAATAGCGCTATTACTACTACTGCACCAAGCAGCATCCCCTCTAGCGCTGTTGCCGCAGGGTCGACTACAGTGAATAGCAATACTGCCGCTACAATTAACACAGCAACCAATCGCGCTACTAGCACGTCCGTTGACTATCAAGTACAGCGCAACGATAGCTTATGGGTTATTGCCCAGCAAATTGCCCAAAAAAATAACCTAGACGTTCAAACGGTCATGAAACAAATTCAGGCACAAAACCCGAATGCTTTTATTAATAAAGATGCAGATCAACTAAAAGCGGATGCTAAGCTGAGCTTACCCAATTATGAAGTCGTGCCATCACAGCAAAACTTGGAAGCGGCTATTAATGCTCAAAGACAGTATAGACTGAGCGCAAACACCCCTACCGTCAAGAAAGCAGCGCCCCCAAAACCAGCGGCTAAAACGACAACTGAGGCAGCGTCTGAGACGACTCAAGCAGCTCAAAACACTGAAAGCCCTGAAAAGCCAGCCGCCACTAAAACTCAGACATTACCAAAAGCGCGTTTTTCTGTGCTCGCACCTAGTTCTAATACTGATAAAAATGGCAACGCCGATGGCAATAATGCTAAAGCAGCAACGGCCACGGGCAATGGTCTCAGTACAGAGACCTTAGCAACGCTCAAAGCCTCTAGACAAGGAGCTGCGTCACAGGCACAGCGCCTGTCAAAAACCAACAATATGCTTGACGGTTATACTAGTAAATTGCAATTACAAAACCAAAAACTGGCGGAGCTTCAAGCTCGTCTCAAAAAATTACGCAATCAATAATTGCCTGACTGATCAGCGCAGTGTGCTGCAACAGTGATCGTAGGCGTGGGAGTAACTATGGACAATATGCTATATATCATCGCCGGACTGGTACTTATTTTAATCATAGCCGTCTTGGTAATGCGCAAGAACAAGGCGCAGAAGCCATCAGCACCTACGGCTGTGCAGGCCGACAAGAATTTGGCAGCCAGCAACCCAGCGACTACATCTGGAGCCAAGCAGCGCAGTCCTACGCAGCAAAGTGCTGATAACGAAGGCAAATTTGATAACCTATCGGTTGCGCAGCGCTTTATAAATCAACAGCGCTATGACAAAGCCATTGAAACACTCAGTCGTGGTCTCATAGAAAAACCCAATGACAGTCAGTTATTGCTGAAGCTCTTAGGTATATACGCAACTACCAATCAAACGGATGACTTTTATCGCGTCTATGATGACATTAAAAATCACAGTGACCCAAAAAGCATCGCACAAGCCGATGAACTAAAATCATTACTCACTGAAGAGCAAAACCAAGCAGCACAGTATACGGTAGCGGCAAAAGATACTCAAAATACTGACTTTGAAAGTTTGGATTTTGACTTACCTGCCAGCCAAGTCGTCAATACACCGACTGTTCAAGATACGGTTACTGCTGAAGATAGCGTCACACCTCTAATCGATGAACCTACTGAAAAATCAGGACTGTCTGATGACTTTAATGATGTCAATCCTACTGTTGAAAATGTCGATGACACGTTTGACCTGACACTTAACGACCTAGAAAGTGATGGCGACGAGCCAACCGCTACTAGCGTTATGCCTGTCAGTCAGGTCGACATCGTCGAAGAGGAAAATCTGACTCTAGATGCTAGCGATACTACGCCTATCATTCAAGACAACGATATCAGCGACTTTGATTTTGGCCTTGATTTGCCTGAGCAGACGGATAATATTACTGAACCTTCTGTCAGCTCCACTACTGACAGTGCGCCTCAAGACATCATGTTAGAAGATGAAGACTTTGTCTTAGATTTTTCAGACTTAGAGGCTGGTGTGGATACAGATGCTGCCAAGGCGACTGGTGAAACTACAACAGATGTGACTCAGAATAGTGACGACGACTTTGTATTGTCTTTAGACGATATCGATGAATCAGTTACTATAGACAATGTCTTAGAAAGTGAACAGCCTACTCTTGCAGAAGATAATGATCTAGGTGATTTTATCCTTGAAGAGAACAACTTTAAAGACAATGACCTTGAAAACAATGATCTTGAAAACGACAGCTTTGAAAACAATAATTTCGAAAGCAATGACTTTGAAGACAGTAGCTTTGAAGATCAGCCACTTGATAATAATGCTTTAGAAAACACTCATATTGAAGCATCAAGCATGGCACCAACTGCGCCATTGACGTTTGAAGACACATTAGCAAACGATGATTTTGATTTTGACTCGCTAGCAGATGCACCAACGGCGACGACTCCAGTCGATGTTGAGTATGATGTAAGTACAGTGGACAGTGAGATTGTTACTTACAATGAAGTCGAAACAAAAGAAGATTTCTCTTTACGTTTTGCCGCAGACTTTGATTTTGTTAAAACCTTGGATAGCAATCAAGTCACTTTAGACTTGGCTGGTCAATATTTGCAATTGGGTGAATATGACAGTGCCAAACGTTTGTTAAACGAAGTCATGACTCAAGGTAATAGCGAGCAGCAGCAACAAGCTCAAACGCTACTTGATCGTACTGCATAGTCAATAAGCTCTTCTAATATCAGCAAGTATCCTCTAATCATTTAGAATAAATACTTGCTGATTTTTTTTGCATTTAGCCTTTATACTATCTATCATCATATTACCTATCATTACCAAGCTCTCTCGTCTCTTTTTTGCCTTCCTTGACTGTGCCAATATTATGCCATCACCTGCTATGACAAAAAACTTATCCGACCCCATTCAACTCATTTATGCTGGTGGCACTTTTGGTAGCTACGGACGACCCTTAGCACCTTTATCAGCAGAAATATTTCTACCCACATTGCAACAACTGCTAGTTGAGCAAGATAGTTCGGGCAATCTACCTCAGATTTCATGGCTTGACAATACCCTAATTAAAGACAGCAGCCAGCTCACACCCAGTGACTTTATACATTTTTACACGCTCCTGATGAACGCCTATGCACAAGGTGACAGACGCTTTGTATTAATCACTGGTACTGACACTTTAAGTTATTTAGGGGCATTTTTAGCGGAAGCTTTTGCGGGCAGCGATATTTGTGTCGTTGTGACTGGAAGTATGCGCCCATTGTTAGACAGTGAGGTTTTGCATAACTATAGCGTCGATGCGAACAGTGACGCGTGGGACAATCTGACGGATGCCTTAAAACTGGCAGCAGCTGGTGAATCTGGTGTTAAGATCTGCTTTAGTGGTGAGTCATGGCCAGCACAAACGGTGCAAAAGATACACAGTCACGATCTGATGGCATTTACCGGACATTCTCGAGCGGCTTATCCGGCCAATAGCTATATCAGAACGTTACCAGATACACGACGGCAGCATTGGCTGGATGACCAGTACGATATAATTGATGCTATTCAAAGTCGCGCTGAGCAAGTACGCATCCATGCTTTATACTGTTTGCCTAATGACACTGAGGTGATGAGCCATCAGCTACAAGCATTATTGTCGCAGCCACCCTCTGGCATTATGCTATTGGGGTTTGGTGCAGGCAATGTTCCTTATTCAGACGCATTAGCAGCAGCTCTACAGCTTGCTTATGAGCATGGACATATGGTGATATGTGCCAGCCAATCGCCTTTTGGCGGAGTGAGTGACAGTTATGCTGCGGGTAGTTGGCAGTATGACTATCATGTGATAGCCGGTGGGCGCTTAACGATTCCCGCTATTTACGCTCGC
Organism: Psychrobacter glaciei; assembly: GCF_014652895.1. Classification (GTDB taxonomy): domain Bacteria; phylum Pseudomonadota; class Gammaproteobacteria; order Pseudomonadales; family Moraxellaceae; genus Psychrobacter; species Psychrobacter glaciei. Next base: position 519,802 of record NZ_BMZR01000001.1, on the reverse strand, counting down.
TTATTGTGGCTATTACTGCGTTATGACAGTCCTGCCAGACGTCGACAGCGCTGGTTAAATAATGTCAATCAAGCTGGTACGACCATCAAAAAACGCTAACTGACCACTACCTCCTACTCAACTGTATACATTCTGAACATACCATGACTGAGATTAAGCATATAGCGTCTGACGATTCACCCATTTATACCTTAGCGATTGCGGTTGAATTTTTGGGTACTCATTACCACGGTTGGCAACGTCAACGAGAAGTGCTCGGCGTCCAACAAGCGCTAGAGACTGCCATCGGTAAGGTCGCCAATGAACCGGTAGAAGTAATCGCTGCTGGTCGCACCGATGCCAGCGTGCATGCCAGCAATATGATTGCCCATTTTACTACACGCGCTTATCGACCTACGCAAAATTGGTTGCGCGGCGTCAATAGCCTGCTGCCCGATGACATCGCCCTGCGCTGGATTCAGCCGATGCCAGCGGACTTCCATGCGCGCTTTGGCGCCATTGCTCGCCGCTATCGTTATATCACGCTCAATCAAGCACAGCGCCCCGCTATTTTGAATCATCAAGTAACGCACATCTATGAGCCGCTTGATTTGGCAGCGATGCAGTTAGCTGCTGCCGATATCGTTGGTATTCACGATTTTAGCAGCTACCGCGCGGCCGCTTGTCAGTCTAATCAGCCAGTACGAACCGTCAGTCATGCTAGGTTATTTACTCATGGCCAGTTTATCGTTTTTGACATCCAAGCAGATGGCTTTTTGCACCACATGGTGCGTAACTTGATGGGCACCTTGTATGCCATCGGCAAGCACCACTTAGAACCGGCAGATTTTTTACGCATTTTAGCCAAAAAAGACCGTACCATTGCACCGCCTACCGCCTCTGGTGATGGGTTGTATTTTATTAATGCCTACTATCCTGAACGCTTTCAGAAGCTATTGCCTAACGCTCCTCTGACACCCATTTGGTTGAATTTACCTGACTAGATTGATATAAGCTGGTATACATAACGGTTACAAGCTGTCAAGTAAAAACCTATGGCTGTATTGCTTTAATCAGCAAACTTACGTATAATGTCGGCTTATTTTTAATTGATTGATACAAATTATGGCAAAAGACGATATTATTGAATTTGAAGGCGAAGTTATTGATACCCTTCCAAATACATTGTTTAAAGTTCGTTTAGAAAACGGACACGAGATCATTGCGCACATCTCAGGTAAGATGCGTAAGCATTACATTCGTATCTTGACTGGTGATAAAGTTAAGGTCGAAATGACGCCTTATGATTTGTCCAAAGGTCGCATTACTTATCGTGGCAAAAACTAATATTATTATCAACTAGAATGGTTATAACAGCATTTGTATCGAAACCTTTCATTTACGAATAAACGGTTTTGGCTAATATAAATTCTTGAGTGGTTTAACTGATAATAATAATGACACTGCTAACCTACTCATTATTGCCTATCATATTCTAGTTGCTGGTTTTGCCATAAAAAATACCGCTATTTAACAGCGGTATTTTTTTGTCTGGCTTTTAGGATTATCTAGGGCGTGTCCTCATTTTAAAAATGGTCATAAAAGTGAGATAAATTGCCGTCAAACGAGGAAAATAGTGCAAATAATATCGGGATATTAATCAGCTATTTGACGATGTTTGGCAAAACTTAGCCATTTTTAGCCCATTTAGATACAATCGCTTGAATTGAGGACACGCCCTAATACTGAACCGTTACTTAAACTCTACTGTCGCACCATTTTGAATGACGCCTAACAGCGCTAACGCATCCCAGTTAGTCAAACGGACACAACCTGCTGAGGCTTGGCGACTGATACGAGCAGGATCGGGCGAACCATGAATACCATACGAGGGTTTGCTTAGCCCAATCCATACCATTCCCACAGGATTATTAGGGCCAGGTGGAATAATCGCCTTACTGCCGTCATCGGCAGTATAGGTATAATTGGGCTCATGCACTTTTACTTCTACGGTGTGCGTGCCTGTTGGCGATGGTGTCGCCGTGCTACCTACAGTGGTTGGATAGCTGGCAACCAAGTTGTCTTGCGCATCGTAAGCATAGAGGGTTTCGGTCACTCTATCAGCGACCACGCGGCTGACAGGCTTGGTATTAGGGTCACCAGGATTGTAGACGGTGATGGTTTCGCCTACGCTAAAACTGGCAGTGGGATTGAGCGATTTTAGATACTTTTCACTAATATGAAATTTTTCTGCCAGCCCTTCGGTCACACTTTCGTAATACATCCCCTCGAGCTTGGCTTTTTCTTTTGCCCCTGCTGGGATAGTGGTGGTTTTAATATTAACGTCCGCCTCAGTCAGCTGATAGCTCACCAATACTGGTTGCGCCATCAGCTTGTCGTTTTTAGTCAATGCTTGCCACGTTTCTGTATTCAACGTTTCTGTGACCGTCAAGCCATTGGCTTTTTGAAATGCTTGCATGGCTTTGCGGGTATTTTTGCCCCAATAGCCGTCAACAGGACCCACGCCACTATGCTGCCAATTTAATAATGCTTGTAGCTTGGTGCCAGTATTGCGATTAATATTCATCCCCGCCTGCCAATTGGCGCTATTCACTTTTTGAGCAATCTCTGGTAAATTTTCTGTGCTATATTTAATCGTGGGTAAAAATTTATTCAGTGATACGGTAGTTTTACTCTTGCCTGTCAGCTTTTGACTAACGCCATTGGTCACTGGACTCATGTCAGTGGACTTATCTTTCACTGTACTACTAGTCGCTTCCATGGCAGGTGTATTGGTAGCAGACTTATTAGTAGCAGATTCATTAGCAATAGTGCTGTTAGTGCTATCGCTAGTGTTAACAACATTATTACTGCTACTTGATGGCGTGCTTTCATCGGTCGCTGTCATATTTTCAGTGGTTGCTGCCACGCTTTGACCTATGAAAATAGTGGTTGATAAACCGATCGCCAATAACGCAGTGCTTATTTTTGTCAGTTGATACATGTGGTGCTCCTAAAATTATTATTTGTCTTATCAAAATTTCTTTATCAAGTTTTATTGCTCTAATCTACTATTGATCTCTATCGTTTTAATTCTTTATGAGCAGTCTTTGCATGAATAAAGGTTATTACTGCTTGCTGATAAGTTGTTTATATTGCCATATTCCCTTGTGAGCATATAACAGCTTTGTGTTACTAAGCGCCTTATCCTGCGGTGTCTGTGTTAATACGACGTCCATTTGACTAAAATTATTAGGCCGTGTCCTCATTCTAGAAATGAGGACACGGCCTAATGTATTTTTCGGTACTTTTTTTAAGTCCAGCTAAATCCTTGGCGCATAAAAAACCCATAAACTGCTGAGCAATTTATGGGAGTTGATATCGAAATAAGACAGCTAAAATATGGTGGAAACCTTAGCAGCTATTAGCGTGGTTTTTTATACCAATTTAGCCAACACCGCTTGCCCCATTTCTTTGCAGCCTACTTGTTTTAAGGCGGCTTCACTGGCATCTAGAATATCAAGGGTGCGCAAACCATCATCAAGAACATCACTGACAGCCTGCTCAATCGCTTGGGCAGCTTGTTCTTGCTTAAAGGTATAGCGTAGCATCATCGCGACAGAAAGAATCGTAGCTAATGGATTGGCTTTGTCTTGACCAGCAATATCAGGGGCTGAACCATGACATGGCTCATACATACCTTTGCCAGCGGCATCAAGACTGGCAGACGGTAGCATCCCGATAGAGCCCGTCAACATAGCCGCTTCATCAGACAAGATATCGCCGAACATGTTACCCGTTACCATGACATCAAACTGTTTGGGATTTTTGATCAGCTGCATACAAGCATTGTCAGCATACATGTGCGATAACGCCACATCGCTATAGTCCGCTTGCTGCATCTCAATCATTGTCTGCTTCCACAGTTCAGTGACTTCTAGGACATTGGCTTTATCTACCGAGCAAACTTTGGCTGGCGTACCTGCTGCCTGTGCGCGTGTTTGCGCCAATTCAAAGGCGACCTTACCGATACGCTGAATCTCACTGGTGCTATACACCATGGTGTTATAGCCTTGTTGCTCACCGTTTTCCAACGTGCGGATACCGCGTGGCTCACCAAAATAAATACCGCCCGTCAATTCACGGACAATCAGTAAATCGAGACCTGAGATAATCTCAGGCTTGATACTAGAGGCATTGACAAGCTGCGGATACAGCTTTGCCACACGTAGGTTGGCAAACAAACCCAGCTCACTGCGGATTTTAAGCAGACCACGCTCAGGGCGTTTGCTACGCTCGATACCATCCCATTTAGGTCCACCAACTGCACCTAGTAATACGGCATCAGCAGCACGCGCACGCGCTAGTGTCTCATCTGGTAAAGGCTCACCCGTTGCATCGACTGCCACCCCACCGATTAACCCAGATTCAAGGGTCAAACCTAACGAAAATTTCTTATTAATCGCTTCGAGCACATCAACAGCTTGAGTCATGATCTCAGGGCCAATACCATCGCCCGCTAATGTTAAAATCGTTGCCATACTGATCCTTTTGGGTAAGTAAGTTTTTATAATAGGTACTGCTAGCGCTGTATTACCGTCTTCTATAAGACCACCACTATCGATAATAGACCACCATCAATAATGATAGCCATCACAGTAGAGGTTGTTGTCTTTAATTAAGCTAGGTTTTGTAGAACCATCCAATTGAAAGTCTAGGTATCAAGCCACGGCTTTTAATGGAGTGGACTTTTTCTCAATAATACTGGTCTCTACAAATTCCCCTTGATGCTCAGCGCCCAGCTGTTTACAAAAGCGCCGCTGCAAATTACTGTCTAGCGACAACTCAATGCATAAAGGCTCAGGCGATGCCGTGTCTAATAAGCTCCCTGAGTTGTCGCTAGATTTTTTTTGATAAGCATGTAACTGATAAGTGCCTGGCTCGACGAAATCATGAATAATCGCAAAACGTTCAACGTAGCCGACGTTATTTTCTGGATAGAAATTTACCTGTACTTCGCGTTTTGCAGGTTTGACCCGCGCGTAATAATTGGTCAGTCCTGGCATACCAGAAGCAGACAACGGAACGATTTTGACAGCATCTTTATTAGAAAGTGGCGTCATGTCGATGTTCATCTGTGCTCGTGCCCGCTGATCGGTTTTATTCATAGGCATGATAACCAGCATGTCAGGACTGACCGGCTCGTGGGTATCCGGTGCAATTACTAAGGTTTTATCTATCTGCACAATTTCGCAGTGGTAGGTGCCTATGCAAGAAATATTCACTTCACCCGTGATAGGTTGAATATTTCCCACTCGCACCTTGGCACTATCTGCCTTGTCTATTTGTTTATAGCCCGTCAATGACTGACAGCCTGTTAACAATAAGCTTACAGCGACAGCCATACTTGTCCAGACAGCATAACGTTGTTTATTCATAATGACGGCTACTATTTAATATGGAAGATGAATTACCCTTCATTCTAGCCAGTTCATCACGATAACTCAACGCTGCGTTACTATTGTTCATCGGTTTTTTATAGCCACTGGTCTATGAGTTATTCTCTACGCGCGTACTTGATTAAATATCCAAGGCGTTTTTTGCATCATTTGATGCTCGTAGTCTTTGATAGCATCACTTTGCTGTAGCGTTAAGCCGATATCATCCAACCCATTTAGCAAGCAATGTTTGCGAAATTCATCGACTTTGAAAGGATACTCTTCCCCAGTTGAAGTAATGACCACTTGGCGCTCAAGATCGGCGGTTAGCTCATAGCCTTCGTTAGCAAGCGTATCTTTCATTAGGGTATCTACAATTGCCTCGTCCAAGACAATTGGTAGCATGCCATTTTTAAAACAGTTGTTATAAAAAATATCAGCAAAGCTTGGCGCGATCACCGTACGAAAGCCGTATTCTGACAATGCCCATGGCGCATGCTCACGACTAGAACCACAACCAAAGTTGCGGCGTGCCAGTAAGATAGTCGCGCCTTGGTAACGTGGCTTATTCAATACAAAGTCTGGGTTAATCACTCGCGTGCTATTGTCTTGACCCGGATAGCCTTCGTCTAGATAGCGCCAATCATCAAATAGATTGACACCGAAGCCAGTACGTTTAATAGACTTCAAAAACTGCTTTGCAATGATTTGATCGGTATCGACGTTTGCGCGATCGAGTGGGCAAACGATACCTGTTTGGGTGTTATAAGCTTGCATAATAATTCCTGTCAATTATATTTTTATTGATGCGTATCAGTCTTAAAACGTACGCACATCCACAAAGTGACCCGCTAATGCTGCTGCTGCTGCCATTGCTGGACTGACCAAATGCGTACGACCACCATTGCCCTGACGACCTTCGAAGTTACGGTTAGAGGTTGAAGCGCAATGCTCTTGTGGCTCAAGCTTATCGGCATTCATGGCAAGGCACATCGAGCAACCCGGCTCGCGCCACTCAAAACCAGCCTCAGTAAACAGAGCATCCAAGCCTTCTGCTTCGGCTTGCAGTTTAACTTGACCAGAACCCGCCACGACGATGGCTTCTTTAATATTGTCCGCGACTTTACGACCTTTAATCACGGCGGCGGCATCGCGCAAATCTTCGATACGCGAATTGGTACACGAACCAATAAAGATACGATCAAGCTGGATGTCAGTGATTTTTTGGCCAGCATCTAAACCCATATAGGTATAAGCACGTAACCAACCTTCTTCTTGCGCTTCATCGGCGGCTTGATCAGGCGTCGGTACTGACTGTGTGATATCAACAACCATTTCAGGAGAGGTTCCCCAAGAGACTTGTGGTGCTATTTGACTACCATCCAGCTCAACCACCGTATCAAATACTGCGTCATCATCTGAATACAAGGTACGCCAGTAAGCTTCCGCTTGTTCCCACTGCTCAGTGGTTGGTGCATAAGGACGGCCTTTGACGTAATCAATGGTCGTGCCATCGACCGCGACCATACCAACGCGAGCACCCGCTTCGATGGCCATGTTACAGACGGTCATACGACCTTCCATACTCATGTCTTCAAAGACTTGCCCTGCAAATTCAATGGCATGCCCTGTCCCGCCAGCGGTACCAATTTTGGCAATAATAGCAAGTACCACATCTTTTGAGGTTACGCCAGCGCCAAGCTTACCCGTGACACGGATTTGCATATTTTTTGATTTCTTTTGAATCAAACACTGCGTTGCCAACACATGCTCGACTTCTGATGTGCCGATACCATGCGCCAAACAACCAAGTGCACCGTGGGTTGCAGTATGCGAATCACCACAAACCACGGTCATACCAGGTAAAACCAAACCTTGCTCAGGGCCAACCACATGCAAGATACCTTGACGGGCATCATTGATGGTGAATTCAGCAATATCAAACTTAGTACAATTGTCATCTAAGGTGAGTACTTGTAAACGCGACACTTTATCCTTGATACCTGCGACGCCTTCTAAACGCTCCTTGGTCACCGTTGGCACATTGTGATCGGGGCTAGCGATGTTAGCCGACAGACGCCATGGCGCTCTATTGGCCAGATCCAGACCTTCAAAGGCTTGTGGACTCGTTACTTCATGCAGTAGATGGCGGTCGATATAAATCAGGCTCGAACCATCATCACGCTTGGTGACTTCGTGAGCATTCCAAAGTTTGTCATATAACGTTTGACCGGCCATGTTGCTATCCTTTATTAGTTGCTAATCACTGAATCTATTTACCCGCTCACACAACAGCAAGCGAGGTTTTTATTGAAATTTTTATCTAATTGACACTTTTATCTAAAGACACGCATTTTATTTATAAAGTGACGTTATATTACTGACGCCTTTCATAATAAACTTAGGGTCTGTTGAACATTCAAATGTGGTACTGGCAGTGGCTATTTTTTAGACAATACGCAGTGAAATTTTTGATGCCTAGTCATTCTAGGTTAGACAATTTCGCCATGTATTGGCAAAAAATAGCCCTGCCCTGAAAGGCTGATGCTAAAACCACCCCAAATGTTGTTGTAAACCTAGCTAAGGTCTCGACATTATCGTCGGTTTACGCCTAGTTTGGAGTGATTTTAGTGATCAGCAGTCCTAATATTTGAATGTTCAACAGACCCTACTATTCATCAAAAATATTTTTCACAGATCATACTTATTAAATTGGTCTATCACACATCTATATCAACACCAATTGATGGGTTTTCAGGTAAATTGATAAAACTGGCCATCAATACAGGCGTTAAACGGCTAATTACCAAGTTAATAGAATAAATACGTCTTGATACCTTGTGATTATAGCAGGCTAATCCTATAATAATAATTGATGATTTTTACGTAGTCGCAAACTTTTATTTCTAATACATTGTGACTAGGTCAGCCAACTTTTATTTATAGCTCGCTACGCAGCTAAGGACATCGGTTTGAATACCACAAATTTGACGACATTCGTCACTGTTATGCACACAGGCAGCATCTCAGGCGCAGCAGAAAAGCTTTTTATTACTCAGCCTGCCGTCAGTAAGCGTATCAAGAATTTAGAAGACGAATTTAACATTACGTTGTTTGATACGGTCGGTCGCGGTATTGTGCCGACTCAAGCCGCTAGTGAAATGCTGCCGCACGCCAAGCGCTGGCTCGACGATTATGAGAACTTCAAAATCAATTTACAACACTCTCAGCACATTGTGTCAGGTAAATTGGTCATTGGCACCAGCCACCATATTGGCTTGCATCATTTGGCTCCTGTGCTCAAGCACTTTATTCAAGCCTATCCTGCGGTGCAGTTAGAAGTTCATTTTGTCGACTCTGAAACGGCGCACAAGGCGGTGTTAGATGGTGACTTATCATTAGCATTCCTAACGTTGCCACCTGTCTACGATAAGCGTTTGACGTATCACACGCTTTGGTCAGACCCACTCTACTTTATGACCGGCACTCTATCGCCTTTAGCGACCAAAGCCAATGTCACTTTAGAGCAATTGGCCCGCTATCCCGCTATTTTGCCCTCTGCCAATACTTTTACCAGCCAAATTACCTTAGCTGAGTTTGCCAAGCATAATCTAAAACCTTATGCCACCATGAGTACCAACCCACTTGAGTCCATTCGGATGTTGGTTTCTGTTGGCCTAGGATGGTCAGTATTACCTCAAACCTTGGTCAGTCAAGATTTAGAGCGCATCAATATGGCAGATAATATTGAGCTACAGCGTTACCTCGGTGTGGTTATCAATCCAAAGCTGACTCGCTCTAGTAGCGTGACTGCCTTATTAGACTTGCTTGCCCCAATTGATTGAACGGCTTTTAGTAAGTAGCAAATGATGGTTTAAAACCGAGCTTGGCTTTGTATAAAGCTTTACTTTACAAAGCCAAGCTCGGTTGTTCGCATTTTTAACAGCCATACGTTATAATGCGTTTGGCTTTGTTTTTTATAACATAAATTTACCAGAATAACACTGATAGTCATATTTTGAAGACTTCGAGTAATATATGATGGTAAACAGTAGGTTTAATGGTTTTAAATGATTGATTATATAAGTGAGTAGCATTTGTAAAAAACTAGCAGATAAGGGCGATAGACAAGATTGCGATTGAGCCACGCTTGTTGTCCTCTAATCACTATTTTATGAATATTACTTTTAAAACAGTATCAATCATATAAAACTAACAGAAAATACTGACTAAAAGTCAAAAGCCATTATGTCCTACTTAATGGCTTTTTTTGTCTTTAAATATTTTTTATAAACATCATCTTGTGATGACTTAATTTTATATAGTTAAAATAATTACAGCCAACAACGTTGGTTAAGGACAGTTTATATGAATGGGATTTCTAGTGGCGTGCTGATATCGTTGGGCGCCTACTTCTTAGTGATGATTGGGATTGGCATTTACGCTTATTTTAAGCAAGCCAATGATACTGAAGGCTACATGTTAGGAGGACGTAATTTAGGTCCCGCAGTCACTGCATTATCAGCAGGGGCGTCGGACATGTCAGGTTGGTTGCTCCTTGGCCTACCAGGCTATATGTATGCCGATGGTGTCGTAAGTATGTGGATCGCACTTGGTTTGACACTAGGTGCCTTATTGAACTATATCATTGTGGCACCGCGCCTTCGCGTTTATACCGAAGTCGCTGACAACGCGATTACCTTGCCTGACTATTTCGCCAACCGCTTTGAAGATAAATCGCACATGCTGCGTGTCATATCAGCAATCGTTATCATCTTATTTTTCACCGTTTATACCGCTGCAAGTCTAGTAGGTGGTGGTAAACTCTTCGAAAGCTCACTCAACTTATCATATAGCACGGGCCTTTGGGTAACTGCTGGTGTTGTCGTTGCCTATACCCTATTCGGTGGTTTCTTAGCGGTATCGATGACTGACTTTGTACAGGGCGTCATCATGTTATTTGCAATGGTGATCGTACCAGTTGTTGCCTTTACAGATCTTGGCGGTATATCAGCAACGACTGAAGCCGTTCGAAACATTGATCCAAGTTTATTAGATGTCACCAGTGGCATGACTATCATTGGTATTATCTCATTAATGGCATGGGGGCTTGGCTACTTTGGTCAACCACATATCATCGTTCGTTTTATGGCAATACGTTCGGTCAAAGACGTACCAATGGCCCGTAATATCGGTATGAGCTGGATGGTTGTCAGCTTAATTGGTTCTTTAATGACAGGTTTTGCTGGTCGTGCTTATGTACAAAAAACCGCAATGACCTTGGATGATCCTGAGACCATATTCTTAGTCTTTACACAGTTTTTATTCACACCGCTGGTTTCAGGGTTTTTATTAGCCGCTATTTTAGCTGCGATTATGAGTACCATTTCATCGCAGCTATTGGTGGTATCAAGCTCGCTGACTAAAGATGTCTACAAGCTATTCTTCGATAAAGATGCTCCTGAAGCACGCCAAGTACTAGTGGGTCGTATCTCAGTTGTAGCGGTAGCGGTCGTATCTATCTTGCTCGCCTCTGATCCCGATAGCTCAGTATTGAGCTTAGTTTCTAACGCTTGGGCAGGATTTGGTGCAGCATTCGGACCCTTGGTTATCTTCAGCCTAATCTGGCGCGGTATGAACCGTAACGGTGCGGTCGCTGGTATGGTAATTGGTGCCTTAACTGTTATCCTGTGGATCTATGGTCCTTTCGAGATGAATGGTATGGCATTAAATAGCTGGTTATATGCTATCGTTCCAGGCTTCATCTTAAGTACCATTGCTATCTTCGCGGTTAGTATTATGACTGGCGGTCCAAAACCTTCAGTAACTGCTAAGTTTGAAGAAATGGAACTGAACCTTAATAAATAAGTAAATAATCTTATCACTATCAAAAAAAACCTCGCCATGATTGGCGAGGTTTTTTATTATGAGCAATTATATTAGGGTGTGTTCTCATTTTAAGAATAGCAATGGAAATAAGTACATGCCCTAGCTAAATACACGCCCTAGCTATAAGGTACTAAAAGGTCTTGGTTAACAATATGGTTGCCGACTTCTCATCGCGATCATCATAATAATCAAAGTTACTGGAAGTCTGATCATAATCAAATACCAGTCGCGGTGTCAGACCATAAAAAGTTAAGTCACGCTTCCAGACTTGTAAGCCTAATGAGGTGGTCTTGTCTTCTCTTGTCGAGCCAACTTTACCACCGACAGCATTGTAGTAACCATTTAAAGCACCACTACCTGCTGGGTAAGAGTCAGACGGGTCATCGTACTCTTTTACAGCGTAGCCCGCTGTCGTTAGGGTAGAAATACCTCGCTTCCACTCACGACCCCAACCAACGTTTACAGAGTTGCGGTCATAGCTGATAATGCTAGATTTGGGTACGTCGTTTTGATAATTACCAAGACCACCATAAAAGTATTCTTTGGCGTCTTTAATATAGAATGCATTTAGACCCAAAAACTGTCCGTCAGTCTCGCGATTTTTATTGTCGTCATCTTCAAACGTTTCTTTAGATAAAATGCCAGTCGCTGATAGCTTCAGCTTAGGTTTTACCCAGCGAGAACCACTAACAGTGACGCCTTTACGTAGACTATATGGCTCTTCATCATAGTATCGTTTCGTCACAAATGGCGTGAGAGAGAGATCATTTTTGGCATCATCATAACCGACACCAGCAGAAGCCGTGAATAAATAGTCGTTATAGTCAGTCTCATCCCAATAGCCTTTTAGTGAGGCATTACCACCCACCGTGGCATAAAAGTTATCGGGTAAATTAAAGCGTTTGTTTGCACTGGCTGATACTTGAATACCATTGGCTGACTTTTGCTCAACTGAGTTGCCTAATTGAGATTGGATAGTCTTTGATGGCGCATCATTGATGTTATCATCCTTGACGTAGCTGGCAGAGGCATCAAAACGCCAGTTTTCGAGACTGTTTATCTGAGCCAATGAGCCTTGAACCCTAGCTATAACAGGTGCCGGTAAGTCGACTGATTGTAGCTTTAAGAATTGGTCTTTCGCGGCGGCATACTGTTTGTCTGCTTGCAGAGCCAACGCCATATTCAGGCGTACTGGGTGGAAGTCTGGGTCTGCCGCTAGCATATTACGATAGATGGCGATGGCTTGCTTGTTTTTAGCTTCACTACGATATACGAGTGCATCAGCAAAATTAATAAGCATCGGGTCATTGGTTTCTAGTGCTTTATAATGCGGCAATAATTCTTTGACGGTTACCATATCCTGTGCAGCCAACGCATCGTTTAAATACTTGCTAAATGCTGCTGGATTGGCTTTTAAGGCTTCTAAATTGTAAGCGGTGGCGGCAGCAAGTTGCTGACGACTTCTGATAGCACGTTGAGCCTCTGTATCTGAGACGACGGTAGAAGGTGCTGTAGGGTCTGATACAGCAGTTTGGTTCTCACGCTTGAGGAGTTCGGCAGCTTGGTCAAGCTCTGGTTCTATCTCTTCTAAGACGGGCTCTGCTGCCATAACCGATAGAGGAAAAGCCATTATAGATAGCAGAATTGAAGCTGTTAAAGGTTTACGTATATATCGATTGTTCATAGGTATCCTTACCAAATTACGATCTGTAAATTTCCAAACTTAATTATCCTAAGGGATTTTGATGGTTTAAGCGAGAGAAAAAGCGCCCCAGGACGCTTTTTCTTTACTCTATATAGTCACAGCGATTTATTGCTTTTCAGCACCAAAGGTTCCTTGGAATTTGGTACCTGTTCCAGCAACATCACCGCTACCACCTGGTACTGAAGCATCTTGATAAATACCCCCTAAGAACTGAGCTTCTTTACCGTAGAAACCGCCAGCGGTGTCAATGCCATTTTTATTGCCAGCAAAGGTGTTTCCTGTAATATCAGCATCGATTTTTATTTCGTTGCCAGCTGGCATGTACTTATAGCCCGTACCAGTAAATGAGAGCGTACCATCAACTGAGCCATTAACGAAGTCGATATTGAAAGCAGAAGTCCCATTGACTGGGGCAGTAGATGCATTGTCAGCCAAATGAATGTTTTCAATATAAGTTGCCATACCTTGGTATTGCGCCTTACCTGCGTTAACATTCTTAAGACTTTCCATACCTGCTTGAGAAGTTAAATAACCTTCTACATAGACATTAGCAGCGCGTGAGACATCTCCTGCAATTGAGTTTAAATTGCCATAAACATGACCGACTTGCATCTGTGAATCAAAGTTCTTGTAGACAGCGTTATATTGGTAAGTCGGATTCAAACTACCTCTACCTGCTTCAACTTTCTGCTCACCACTTGCAGCCGTTAAATTGACAGTGATAGGCTCTAACACAGTATCTGGCTTGACCATGTCAGCAAGCACTTTGCCTTTACTGAAGCTAGTAAAGTTATCACCTTTACGATTATCTACTGGCACCTCAGAACCATTTTCTATTTTTAGTTCAGTCCAAGCCGATTTATCGTCGCGAATTTCAACATAGCCGATAGCATTATCAAGCTGACCTTGACCCAGTGGTAGCGTTTTCTCTTTACTACTCAGCGCCGTAGATTGGAATCCAGTCATTTTAGATTCTGTTGGGTCAGGCACTACTTCAACTGTTGGATCTACTTTAGAAGCACCATAAGTACCTTTGATATAGTTATCTTTAGTCTCTCTTTCGTAGACACCGCCTAGTAGGCTAGCACCTTTACCGTAGAAACCACCGACAGTATTGACAGCAGCACCTTGCTCACTAGCAAAGATATTATTAGAGATAGTCGCATTGATATCAACCTGCTTGTCAGCAAATTCCAGCTCGCCTTTCACTGATTTGGCGACAAAGTCAACATCGAACTTAGAAGTACCATCGACTGCGATTTTTCCACCTTCTGCATAGGTAGCCACCCCTTCATAATTGGCCTTACCTTCATTTACGTTGGCTAATTTGTCCATATCACCAAGGTTAGTGGCATTACCTTGGACATAAGTATTAGACAAATGGCTCTTATACAATATGCCATTTTTGATGTCACCTTCTAAATGTCCAATCTGCATTTGGTTATCGAAGTTTTTATACACTGAAGAGTAATTCATATCTCGATTGTGAATAGTCCCCCCTAAACGACCTTCAAATGACGTGCTGCCTTTGTGCTCTTTAAAACCGTTATTGCCTGTACCATAAGTGTTGTCAGCAGCGCCATCATTTGCGCCTCTTAACTTCACATCAATTGGTTTTAGGGAAGCTCTGCCATCAACTTCGTTAGCATAAACCTTCAATTGGTTATAGCTATTGGAGTTGTTGTCAAAAATTCCGTCATCAGAGCCTACGGAAGTACTTTGGAAACCCGATACTCTTGAATCTGGAGCCGTAAATTTATTAGCGGCTTCTAACGCTTCAGCTTCTGCAGCCTCTGCTCTCGCTATGGCTTCATCTCTTGCTGCTTCAGCGCTCACTTTAGCATTTAAAGCTTCAGTTTTAGCATTCTCTGCTTCAATCTTAGCCGCTTCTGCCACAGCTTTGGCGCTCTCTGCTACTGCTTGAGCCTGCAGTGCTTTTTCTTTAGCCTCTTTTTGTGCTTGGGCATCCCCTACTGCTTTTTCAGCCACTTTTTCAGCCGAAATTTGAGCCTGTTCCGCAGCCATTTGAGCCGTTTGCGCAGCAATTCGGGCAGCGTCGGCTTTAGAAGCAGCTTCTAATGCAGCGCCTTCTGCAGCTTCGGCGGCTTCAGCACGAGCCAATGCAGCAGCAAGACCACCATCTCCTGTACCAGCATTTGCTAAAGCTTCTTCAGCGGCCGCCAAGGCTTCTTGCGCCTTGGTAGCATCAGCTTTGGCTTTGTCTGCAGCAGCTTGGGCATTGGCAGCTTGGGCATTGGCATTAGCGATAGCAGCTTGCGCCTTATCAGCATCAGCTTGCGCCTTTTCAGCTGCTTTTTCTGCTGCGGTTTGTTTGTCACTCTTTGCACCATAAGTACCTTGAGCGCCTTTACCTTCGTAGACACCGCCTAGATACTGAGCATCACCGCCAAAGAATCCACCTTCGGTACTGTAGCCTGCGTTGGTATCTGCAGTACCTGAGAACTGATTACCATTGATGCCCGCTGTTAAACCAATCTTACCGGCTTTATCGAAGGTGAGATCGCCTTTAACGTTTTGAGCGACAAAGTCAGCAGTAAATACTGATTTACCAAACTCGATGTCATTACCGATGCCTAGTTGACGATACGTGGCATCTCCTGTGTAGCCAACTTTACCTTCCGTCGGCATATTAGCCGCTTGGGTGGGATTACCAACGACAGCTACGCCATTTACAGGAATGTCAGTGCCTTGTAGGTTTGCTGCACCATCAATATGACCGACGCGCATGTCATTACCATAGTCTTTATAGACTGAGGTGTATTCTAATGGCAACTCACCTAAAGCTGTTGTGATAGAAGTATTGTCATCATGGCTCTTGAAACCGTTGGCAAGCTCGGTATCTCCTTCACCTGAAATATTAACGTCAACTTTGGGCAGTAGATCTCCAGAAGCTACGTCAGCGCGAGCTATGACATTATTTTCACCAATCTCAAAATCACGTGTCGTTACTACAAAATCGGGAAGACCGGCAACTGATGTACCAACGTTGATAGATTGAGCACCAGACTTCTCCGCTTCAGGAGCATTCTTGATCTTAGCTGCTGCTAAGGCATCTTCAGCCGCTTGTTGGGCAGATTGGGCAGCAGCGACTTGAGCGGCAGCAGCAGCGGCGGCTTGTGCTTGAGCTTGCTCGGTAGCAATGATTTTAGCATTCGCCGCGTCAAGGGCGGCTTGGCGACGGTCTACTTCTGCTTGCAGGGCTTCGGTGTTACCACCACCTGAAGCTAATGCATCTGCCAGTGCTTTTTCGGCTGCGGCTAAGTCGGCTTGTGCTGTTACCAACTCACCTTTAGCTTTATCAGCCTCTGCTTGGGCAGCAGCGGCTTTTTGTTTTTCAGTTTGGGCTTGAGCTTGAGCATCTGCAGCCTGTTGATTAGCAAGGTCTGTTTTGGCATTGGCTGCTTTCACTGCTATGTCGGCTTTGGCTTTAGCTTCCGCTGCTTCTGTTTTAGCTTTAGCTTCTGCAGCTTTAGCAGTGTTAGCATCAATCTCAGCTTTATCCGCTCGTACTTTAGCATCGGCTACTTGTTGGTTGGCTGCGGCTACTTTTTTATCCGCTTCAACTTTGGCCTCACCAACAGCTTTATCTGCTGCATCTTTCGCAGCTTTGGCAGCTGTTTCTGCAGCTATTTTTGCAATCTCGGCAGCGGCTCTGGCATTTTTTGCAGTCTCAGCGGCTTCTAATGCAGCTTCTTCTGCGGCTTCAGCGGCGGCGGCACGTTCTAGAGCGGCTGCTAGCTGATTTTCACCATTACCAGCATTTGCTAAAGCTTCTTCAGCAGCCACCAAGGCTTCTTGCGCCTTGGCAGCATCAGCTTTGGCTTTTTCGGCAGCAGCTTGGGCAGCAGCAGCTTGCGCCTGAGCGGCAGCGGTTGCCGCTTGAGCTGTTTTAACATCAGCTTGCGCCTTGTCAGCTGCTTTTTCTGCTGCGGTTTGTTTGTCACTCTTTGCACCATAAGTACCTTGAGCGCCTTTACCTTCGTAGACACCGCCTAGATACTGCGCGTCACCACCGAAGAACCCACCTTCGGTACTGTAGCCTGCGTTGGTATCTGCAGTACCTGAGAACTGATTACCATTGATGCCCGCTGTTAAACCAATCTTACCGGCTTTATCGAAGGTGAGATCGCCTTTAACGTTTTGAGCGACAAAGTCTGCGGTAAATACTGATTTACCAAACTCGATGTCATTACCGATGCCCAGCTTGCGATACGTGGCATCTCCTGTGTAGCCAACTTTACCTTCGGTCGGCATGTTGGCAGCTTGGGTGGCATTACCGACTACTGCAACGCCATTCACTGGTAGCTTATTTGCACCAAGAGCTGCTGCACCATCAATGTGACCGATGCGCATGTCATCGCCAAAGTCTTTATAGGTTGAGGTATAAGTTAATGGCAGTACACCAAGGGCGGTTGTAATATCAGTGCTGTCGTCGTGAGATTTAAATCCGTTTTGTAAGTTGGTGTCATTCGTACCAGAGGTGGTGATATTGACGATTGGTAATAGACCACCTGAGGCAGTGTCTGCTCGTGCTTCAACACTGTTTGCGGTAGTATTAAAGTCACGACTAGTAGCGGTAAAGGCATTAGGTAAGCCAGCAGCTGATGGGTCGATGTTCAATGACTGAACACCTGATTTAGTGGCTTCGGGCGCATTCTTGATGGCGGCTGCTGCCAAGGCTGCTTCGGCAGCTTGTTGGGCTTGCTGAGCAGCAGCGACTTGAGCGGCGGCAGCTTGTTGAGCAGCTTGAGCAACAGCTTGGGCCTCTTGGGCTTGAGCTTGGGCTTGCTCTGCTAATTTTGCTTTGCGCTCGGCTTCTTTCTGTAAAGCCTCCGAACCACCACCATTTGCTAGAACTTCTTCTAAAGCTTTTTCTGCTTCTAATTTAGCAGCTTCGGCTTTAGCACGAGCGGTTTCTGCAGCTACAGTTGCTTTTTCTGCTTCTGTTTTAGCTTCTTCTGCTGCTTTTGCCTTTGCTTCCGCGGTCACTTTGGCATTGGCTTCTTGTTTGGCTTTCTCCGATTCTGTTTTTGCGATAGCTTCAGCCGCTTTTACTCTTGCTTCTGCAGCCTCTATCGCCGTCTTCGCTCTAACCTCTGCTTCTTTAGCTTTGTCTTCTGCGACTTTTACTTTTTCTACTGCTTCTGCGGCAGCTTTTTTAGCCAAGTCAACTTGTGATTTAGAGGCTTTTGCGGCTGCTTCAATTTTAGCTACAGCTTCTGCTCTTGCTGCTTCTGCTGCGATTTTAGCTTCTGCCGCTTCTGCTTTAGCAGTGGCAACAGCTTTAGATGATTCTACTTTAAATGTCTCTTCAGCGGTTTTAAGTGCATCTTGAGCAGTTTGTGCCGCTTTTTTAGCAGCATTTATTTCTGATTTTGATGCATTTTCTAAAGCATCAATTTTTTCTTGTGCATCTTTTTTCGCCGTGTCTAGTGCTTTGGTAGCTTCTGCCAATTTAGTTTGTGCAATTTTTGTCTGACTCTCTGCAATTACCGCTTTAGCTTCTGCATCTTTGGCTCTAGCCTCTGCTGCTTTGATAGCTGCTGTATCATCACCAGTTTCACCGCCACCAGTTTCTCCATCTTCCACCCCTGGTAAAACAGGGGTTGGTTTTGGAGCAATAGAGTTATCTCCTCCACTCGTTGAACATGAGGCTAGGATCATAGCAGTCAAAAGAACAACACTAGCTTTGAGCGGGGTATTTAATTTTTTTGCTGTTGATACAGCCAAGATTGAATGACGGTCAAGTGGCATTCGAATTCCTCCATGAAAGTTTTATGAATATTCCGTTAAACATAACTTTTATCTACTAACGCGTATAGATAAACAAATTACATACAAAAAGTCAATAAATAAAAATGAAATAATGTCCACTGTAACTTTTAGTTACTAATTAATATTTATTAAATAGAATATATAGAAATCATGAAGAAGGTTGAATGTATGTACATGACTATTGCTTTACTAATATTGCATACCAAAAATTCAAATTGATAACCACCATTTATGAGCAATCTATAAAAGTGATTAGATAGAGGCAATAGTTGAACTATATTTCTTTTATAAAGCTAAAATAAGTAGAATACTCTTGGTTTATGTCTATAAAGGCTATGAAAATATAATAATCTCTGATTATTGACGTATTTTTATCAAAAAATTCTGAATAAATCTGATCAACTGTGACAGAAATGCCTTATTAATATTTTTTAATACTCAGGTGACATAGTGAGTGTGTGAGAGTCGTCACTTTCAAATGATTGGGAGATAATAATAAGTTATGACTGACGGACTAAAATACTGATTATATACTCGATATATACCAACATATTAATAGATAAAAATAAACAATAGTTTTTCTTTAAATAAAAAATATCTTTTTGTTGTAAAACACTCCCTTTAATAAAATAAACATTAATCAACTAAAAGAACATCTGTAAACTGAAATAATGATTGCTTTCTCAGTTTATCATCTACAAAAAAAAGCGCCCTAAGGCGCTTTTTTTTACAAACTGTCAGACTGATTTATTGCTTTTCAGCACCGAAGGTACCTTGAAAAGTTGTTCCAGTTCCTTGTGCAGTACCTGTACCTGCTACATCGCCAGGTTGCGCTTCTTGGTAGATGCCGCCCAAGAAATTAGCATCCTTGCCATAAAAACCACCTGAGGTTTGAACGTTGTTAGCAGCATTTGTACCAGCAAAGGTATTGCCTGTAATATCTGCATTGATACCAATATTTTTATCAATATCAGCAAAGTTTAATGTACCTGTTAAAGAATCATTAACGAAATTGACATCAAAGTTGGAAGTACCATTCAGAACTGGATTGATAGCACCGCCACTGGATAAATGCAAGTTATCTGCATAAGTCGCAACACCAGCATACTGTACTGTACCTTCATTGATATTATTCGCAATGTTATACTGACCTAGCGCTTTTAGGTAATCCATATCGGCTTGAGCAGTACTGTTACCCACTACATAAACGTTGGCATAACGTGATTTAACTCCCGGTGCGATACCCGAACGCTTATCTAGGTCGCCATATACGTGTCCAATTTGCATCTGTGAGTCAAAGTTCTTGTACACAGATTGATAAGGTAGGGTTAGATCAGCAGTCGGAGAGAAAGAGATGCCTGTTTTTACATCTTTGAAAAGCACTTCGTTTGCTATAGCTGATTTCTTAAAGCCATCTGTGTTAGCGACATTAACGTCATCAGCCCTAACCGTCTGAAGCGTTAAGTCCTGTACAGTAGTATTAAACTTATTAGGCTTAACGATATCAAGACGGGCTTCGATAGTGTTGTACGTCAGGTTGTCAACATTACTGTCTTCGATAATAGTAGGTGTCTCATCCTCTCCACTACCTGTCGTAGTTGTATAGGTTTCATTGTCATTAACAAATTGACGGAAACCGATAGCGTTCTGAGTACCTAAACCTTCTGCACTACTCAAGGTGTTGCTCATGATGCCGGTTGCATCAACGTTAGCGGCTACATCTGGATTAGTAGGTGACGTTGGCGTTGGCGTTGGCGTTGGCGTTGGCGTTGGCGTTGGCGTTGGTGTTGGTGTTGGCGTTGGTGTTGGCGTTACGGCTTCATTTTTCTCAGCACCAAAAGTACCTTGAGAGTCATTACCTTCATAGATACCACCGATGAAGTTAGCATCTTTACCGTAGAAAGCACCTTCAGTATTGTAGCCATTGTCGTCAGCTGCAGTACCTGAGAACTGATTACCAGTAATATTCGCTGCTAAGTTAATATTACCAGCTTCAGCAAAGTCCAGTTTGCCTGCCACATTCTTCGCAACAAAATCCGCTGTGAATGCTGAGGTGCCATATTCAATAGCATTACCAGGACCTACTTTACGGTTGGTTGCATCACCGGTGTATTCAAACTTACCTTCAGTAGGCAATGTCGCTGTTTTATTACCAACAACTAGAACACCATCTACTGGAATCTGATTACCTAAAGCACTAACTGCACCATTGACATGGGCAATGCGAAGCTCATCATCATCACCAAAATCTTTATAGGTTGAGGTGTAAGTTAAGTCGTCTGCTGCTAATACTTGACCAGTACCTTCATAAGATTTAAAACCGTTTTCAGTATCAGCATCGCTATCACTTGATAAGGTCACTGCTGCTGGTGCTGGTACGATTCCTGTCAAAGCTTGATCAGCACGAGCATCAGCATCAGCAGTACTACGAATATCAAAGTCACGAGTGCTTACTTCTCGAACACCAGCAAGTGCTCCTGTATTTACGTATAAATGCTGTGCACCTGTCAAATCTGCTTCTGCTGCAGAAGTATAATCTGCAGGCGTTGGCGTTGGCGTTGGCGTTGGCGTTGGCGTTGGCGTTGGTGTCGGTGTTGGTGTCGGTGTTGGTGTTGGTGTTGGTGTCGGTGTTGGTGTTGGTGTAGGCGTTGGTGTAGGCGTTGGTGTAGGCGTTGGTGTAGGCGTTGGTGTAGGCGTTGGTGTAGGCGTTGGTGTAGGCGTTGGTGTAGGCGTTGGTGTAGGCGTTGGTGTTACGGCTTCATTTTTCTCAGCACCAAAGGTACCTTGAGAGTCATTACCTTGGTAGATACCACCGATATAGTTGGCGTCATCACCGTAGAAAGCACCTTCAGTATTGTAGCCACCTTTTTCGCCAGTGAACTCATTACCGTCTATGCTTGCCCCTAGTTCAATATTACCAGCTTGCGCAAATGTCAGCGTACCGGCAACGTTCTTCGCAACAAAGTCCGCGGTAAAGGCAGAAGTACCATATTCAATAGCATTACCAGGACCTACTTTGCGGTTGGTTGCATCACCGGTGTATTCAAACTTACCTTCGGTCGGTAGAGTCGCTGTCTTTTTACCAACGGCTATCACACCATCTACTGGAATTGTACTACCTAGTGCACTAACACCACCATCGATGTGAGCGACACGCAACTCATCATTGTCACCAAAGTCTTTATAGATTGAGGTATAAGTCAGGTCACCGGCAGCCAGTACGTTACCAGTGCCATTATAAGATTTAAAACCGTTTTCAGTATCAGCATCGCTATCACTTGATAAGGTCACTGCTGCTGGTGCTGGTACGATTCCTGTCAAAGCTTCGTCAGCACGGGCATCAACATCTGAGGTGCTACGAATAGCGAAATCACGTGTGGTCACTTCTCTCACACCTGCAAGCTGACCTGTGTTCACAGATAAGTGCTGGACACCTGATAAGTTTGCTTCTGCTTCAGAGCTATAACCTGGCGTTGGTGTTGGCGTTGGTGTTGGTGTTGGCGTTGGCGTTGGCGTCGGTGTCGGTGTCGGTGTCGGTGTCGGTGTGATTACTGGACTATCATTAAAGATATCACCTAGTTTGTACGAATTATTATTATCGCTAGCACACGAGGCCAATATCATTGATGTCAAAAGTACGACACTTGCTTTTAATGGGGTATTGAATTTCTTTGCTGTAGAATTAGCTGAGATTGAATGATGGTTAGGTAACATTCGTATTCCTCCATGGATTATAATGAGATATTCCCTTTATATTCAACTATTTATATAATAGCTGAATAATTTTGCAGATACTAAAAAGTAGCTTGACCAGTCAAAACTTAATGGTCTATTACTTTTGAAGAGAGATGACTTTCAACTTCGATAGTAACAACCGACTTAGTAGTCTTCTTTATTAATATCTATAATTTTATTTAAAACATTGCAGCTTATTATAAAGCTCACCCATTACAACTCGATAAGCTTTATAAAATTTCAATCAAAATAAGAACTAAGTTTAAGAATGAAGTTACTGACTCTGATAAGACAGTTTTACACCAGCGATGTAACCATCGTTGTCTTCAGATTTACTAACGATACTGCCGTTCGGTAACTGTCCAGTCGCATCACCAAACTTCAAGTATTTTCCACCGACAGATACGGCCCATTCAGGAGTGACATTATATTTAACCCCACCACCGATACTATAGAAACCATCAATAGTACCCAATGAACTGACAGGATCACCTGCACCAGAGTCATAACCAACCACAACAGAACCCGCTAATTTTTCGTTGAAGCGTTTAGCCAAACCAACGTCGACTTTCCATTGGTCTTTGTCATAAGACAATAGTGGTAAGCCACCAGCAACGGCTCCTTTAGAGTAGGCATTATAAAGAGGAGGCACAATACTAAAGTCACTCCAAGGCACCCAGCGTACATCTAATGTGCCTAGCAGCTGATATTTTTCACTTAAGCCCGTCTGAATGTTTAAGTTAACTGACTCTGGTGTGGTCACAGTTGCTTCGGTAGTCGCATCAGCACCAATAGCTGCCGCCAATTCAGGCGTGATTATATCGTTAGGATTAAGTTCATTATATTTACCGATAAATACACTTTTTATAAGATCATTATCTAATAGAGGTACTCTTTCACCTACCGCGGTTTTATGATCAATTTCCGAGCGATATGTTAACGCTGCATTTAAGGCAATCTCTGGTTTACTATAGGAAAGACCAGCCGCCCAACCATAGTCAGTGTCTTTATTGACGTTGGCATCATAACCTGTCAATGGACCATATGCTTGGCCACGTAAATGCACTTCTGCTTTTACTTTTTGTATCACTGGACCACCATATACTTGGAAGCCGTTAGATTTAAAACCTACCAAACCTGTCCATGATTCAGTATGAACGCTAACGTTGGTGTTTTTATCATAATCAGAATCTAGAACAGCTGGATTAATGAATTCATTAGGAAATGCAGTTCCTGTTGAAGAATCTACGATTGTCTGTTTTCCTGGTTGAGATACAAAAGCATTATCTCCTGTATACTCTACTTCTGCTCCAAAAGGCTCATCATAGAACACACCAATACTAATACTGTCATTAATATCCGTTTTTACACCATAGCGAGCAAAAGTATAAGGATCGTCGGTAGCATTACCCGTATTTACACCCTTTTCGTACTCATCTTCGTTAGAGGTAATACCAAGACGAGCACCGTTTGCGATTGCCCCAGCATTATCATTAACTGAAACATCCGTGTTGATGTAAGCATACTCAATCTCGGCATAAGTACCAGGGTTAAAAAAACCTTTGATGTCTTGACCTGAACGATCAAGACCAGCTGCTTGCGTCAACGATGCAGCTGACAGTGTAAGTAGAGCGAGAGTGAGTTTAGAGATAGGGAATTTTTGAGACACTTGATATCCTCCATGAATAAAATAACTGGCAAAAAGCTTAATTACGGTATGACTTATATCAGTAATTGAAACCTGTGCTGTGCAATCCTTTGCCAAACGACTTAATTATTTAACTAGCAGACGTAACTACCGCTTACGCAATATTACCTTTCATTGTTATCAGACATCACTACTATGTAATACAACGTAACTGATTTCAGTATCATAATTAAAGTTTGCTGCTATAGCAATACCCTTTTCGACTTTTTCCAAAAATAGATTTATGTTAATTAAAATTTTTATATATTTGCGGTATTTAAAAGCATCTAATAATCGATTTGATGAAAAACGATAGAAAAGGAATATGGTTATTCTTTACTACTTTCGTACAGTATTGATAATTAAGACTATTTTATTTAATTTTTTCCCAACAAAAAAAAGCAGCCACAATGGGCTGCTTTTTTTTGTTAAATCTAGCACTTTAAAAAAAGTAACAAGTGTTCACTGATTACTGCGCTTGATAAGAAAGCTTCACGCCAGCGATATAGCCATCATTGTCTTGGAAATCGGCAACGATTTTGTCAGTTGGTAGAGCACCTTGAGCATCACCAAACCATAAGTATTTGCCACCAGCTGATACTGCCCAGTTTTTGGTGACGTTATACTTGGCGCCAAGACCAACACTATAATAGCCATCGACAGGACCTAATGAAGTAGTCGGATCACCAGCACCGCTATCCCAACCAACCGTACCACTAATGGCAAGTGCTGGTGCTACACGCTTAGCCAAACCCAGCTCGACTTGCCACTGATCGTCTTCATACTCGACCAAGTTTAAACCATCATCCGCATATAATGGATTATTCTTACTAACTTCGTTATATAACGGTGGCGTAATTACGAAGTCACTCCAAGGCACCCAACGTACTTTTGCGGTGGCTAATGTAGTTGGATTAATACCAGTTTGGAAGTCAAAGTTGATTGATTCAGGGGTTGTAATCTCGTAATTACTACTCTGAACGGCAGCCGCTGGATTACCCGCTAAAAGCCCAGCTAATGGATAGGTTTCAGAGATCTTTATATCATGATCAATCTCAGAGCGATACGTTAGCGCTGCTTTTAGTGCAATCTCAGGTTTACTATACGACATACCTGCTATATAACCATAATCCATATCAGGATTACTATTTGAAGTGTAACCGGTAGCAAGATCGTAAGCACTGCCACGTAGTCTTACTTGTGCTTCGATACGTTGAGCAACCGGACCACCATAAACTTGGAAGTTTTTATTAGCGCCAAATTTTGCGCCAAGAATAGCCGTTAAGTTGTGACTGCGAACCTCAACTTTAGTGGTTTGGGTGTTGGAGAGCTGAGCATTAGCATAATTATCAAAGCCTATTACTGGAGCCAACCCTGCTTCGCCAGCTGCAATATCCGCCTGACCTTGTACAATTTGTGGACGTAAAACTGCTTCAAGCGCTGGATTGTTCTGAATAGCTGCTTCTGCTTGTGCTACCTGAGCTCTCGCAGCCGCTAAACCTTGTTGAGATTGGTCAACAAAATCACTTAATTCTTGAGCATTGGTAAGACTAACACCTGGTACTGCTGGGTCCAATCTTGTTGCGATTAGATCATTAATTGCAGTAACTGGTGAACCAGTAAAATTACTATCGCCAGTATATTCAGCAGCGGCACCAAAAGGCTCGTCATATAGGACACCTACACTAAACGTATCATTGATATCTGATTTTACGCCATAGCGGAAGAAGTCATAATCTTCAGAAATATCACCAGTTTCGTTACCTTTAACGTAAGCTGAGTTATCATCTCCGACATAGGCATTATCTCTACCACTGACATCAGCATCGATATAGGTATAAACCGCTTCGGCATAAGTGCCATCTTGAAAGAAAGCAGTGACGTCCTGACCTGAACGATCTAGACCAGCAGCATTCGTCATGCTGGCTACAGAAATAGTAGCAATAGCTACCGCAAGGGTTTTTAAGTGAAAGGTAGCGCGCATTATGTATCTCCAAACATCCTAGTTGTTTAACTGTCCTACAAATCTAAAATTGGCCATGGTGCACGCAAATTCAAATTATAAAAACAGTGTCCTGATTTCGATAATAATGGCTTTTTGACACTAAAACAACACTTAAAGCACTTTATTTCCTAAATATGACTGAACAGTACAGATTACATGTAACTGACATACTAAACACTTGTTTCTTTTAGTAAAATTATCTTTTGAATTTACTTTTTACTAGACTAAAATCGTCTTTTTCTTCATGCTCAGTCATCAAGAAGCATACCCTGATAATAGAGTGTACATATTTGACTATCCTTATTTTGAGCAAAAAAAAGCGACCCGCTTAGGATCGCTTTTTTTGCTGCTAAATCGTCAAATAGATAACCAAACTAGATATGTTTTAGTTTGATACTATTTCGCTTGATAAGATACTTTTACACCAACTGCGTAGCCATCATTATCTTCGAACTTACTAACCACTGATTTGGTTGGTATTTGACCATCAGCATCACCAAACCACAGGTACTTACCACCGGCAGACACCGCCCAGTTCTCAGTGAGGTTGTATTTTGCGCCAAGACCAGCACTATAATATCCCTCGATAGGGCCTAGCGAGGTCACTGGATCACCAGCACCACTATCCCAACCGACCGTTCCAGTAACAGCTAGTGCTGGCGACAAACGCTTGGCAAGACCCAACTCTACTAACCATTGATCCTCATCATAGCTGACTAAAGATAAACCTTCATCATCACCCGTTGAACGCTTGCTGACTTCGTTATAAAGGGGTGGCACGATTGCAAAATCAGTCCAAGGTACCCAGCGTACTTTTGCGGTCGCTAACGTTGTCTGATTGATACCTGTTTGAAAGTCAAAGTTGACTGACTTAGGTGTGGTGATATCAATTTTGTTACCCTGAACAGGATCGCCACCCAATGCGGCAACTAGTGGATAAGTCTCATCAATATTCAAGCTATGATCGATCTCTGAGCGATACGTTAACGCAGCTAGTAGAGCAATCTCAGGCTTGCTATAAGAGACACCGGCTAACCAACCGTAATCTTGGTCAGAGCTGATATGAGTGGTATAGCCAGTAGCAGGACCATAAGCACTACCACGCAGTGCTACGTCAGCCTGAACTTGCTGCATCACAGGGCCACCATATACTTGGAAGTTTTTATTTTCACCAAGTTTCATACCTAAGATACCAGTAATACTTTCAGTGCGGACTTCAACATTGGTACCTTCGTCGTTAGCTAGGCGACCATCAGCAAAACCTTCTAACTGTTCCAGTTGGCTTAATTGTGCTTGACCTGCTGCCAATTGTGTCTCACCAGCCGAAATTCCTGCTAAACCAGCATTGATCTGCGGACGCAATACAGACTCAAGCGCTGGGTTCTGATTAACAGCAGCCTGAGCTTGTCTAATTTGCTCTCTCGCTTCATTTAAACGAGTTTCAGAAGCATTTAACTGCTTGTTCGTTCCTTCAACTAAATCTTTTAGTCCTTGAACATCAGTAACACCCATACCACCTAAACGCGATGCTATAATGCTATTGACTGCAGCAGTTGGTGTACCGACAAAGTTATTATCACCACTATAATCAGCAGCAGCACCGAAAGGCTCGTCGTATAAGATACCAACACTGAATGTATCATTGATATCTGCTTTTACGCCATAACGGAAAAAGTCATAAGACTCAGCGATATCATCGATTTTTTTGCCTTGCTCATAAGCCTTTTTATCAGGACCGACATAAGCATTGTCATGGCCACTGACATCACCATCAATGTAAGTGTAAACCGCTTCAGCGTAGGTACCGTCTTGCAAAAATGCGGTAACGTCTTGTCCTGAACGATCAAGACCAGCAGCACTAGCAGCGCTAGCGACAGAGAAAGCAGCAATAGCTACTGTAAGGGTTTTTAGGTGAAAGGTGGCCCGCATTGTGTATCTCCAAACATCCGCATTGTTTTACCGCCGTACCAAAAATTGCTAAGTAGGCAGCAGCTAAGGAGAAGGATACTAATGTCTTTTTTACCTTAAGACAACTGTAAAAATACATTATTACCGAATTATGACTAGACAGTCATCGACCATTAACCATATTCAAAAGTAAGAATATATTCTAAATAGAGACAGCTTCTCTTATTTTAACAGTTTTTAATAATGCGGTGGCCTATCAGACATAACATCAAATGGAGCAATTCCTCCTTCGGTATCTTGGCTTTCAACTTGCTTGTAAATAAGCTGCAATTGACGTTGTACAGTCTGAATATGCTTGTCTTGCCGAGCGATAACTTCATCGAGTCGCTCTACCGTTAGCTCTAGATGAGCCATGTTCATCTGCAACTCAATCACTTGAAGTTGTAGATCGCTTTGGGCAGCAGATGAATTGCCTTGAGGATTGATTAAAGGTGTCGTTGGTGGAACAGATTGATCCATATTTTTCTCTAAGTGATAGCATTCATATACTGAATTTGCTGGAATATTCATTTTTGATTGATGACCGTGAAATGCTAGCAATTCATAAGCGATGACATGCATAGCATATTGACTACCAACAAATAGCAATAAAATAGTACTGATAAACCATTTACTCGCACTACAGTCAGGTGGTGGCATGTTATACTGCTGCCAATTTTGCAACAACCCCTACCTCACTATTATATAAGCTTAAGATATTTTATGGCACTGATACATCTAAAAGATATTCACCTCGCATTTGGCGTGGCTCCCGTTCTTGATGGCGTTGATTTTGCGATCAATGCTGGCGAGCGTGTGTGTTTGATTGGTCGCAATGGCGAAGGCAAATCCACTCTGTTTAAGTTGATCAATGGCTCATTGCAGCCTGATAGTGGTGAAGTCATCATCAATAGTAGTGTACGTGTTGCGATGCTTGAGCAAGACGTACCAGAAACCAGTGGCCGCATACTGGATATCGTCATGGGTGGTAGTCGTCGCACTGCTGATCTGCTGGTTAACTATAATAAGCAAGTTGATATGTGTGCCAATGGCGATATGGATGCCTGTGAGCGTATGGCCGACTTACAGCATGATATCGATGCAGTACATGGCTGGGATTTAGAGCGTGATGCCACTCGCCTTATTACTACGATGGGACTTGATCCAGATGATGACTTGTCGTCGCTGTCTGGTGGTCGTAAGCGCCGTGTACTACTTGCGCGCTCACTAGTTACCAAGCCTGATGTGCTGCTTCTCGATGAGCCTACCAACCATTTGGACGTTGAGAGTATCGAATGGTTAGAGCGCTTCTTATTGGATTGGCAAGGTTTAACACTATTGTTCGTTACCCATGATAGAGCATTTGTGAATAAACTGTCGACGCGCATCATTGAGCTTGATCGCGGTCAGTTGACCAGCTATGACGTAACCCAAGGTGAAGGTGGCTACGCACGCTATCAAGAATTAAAAGAGCTACAGTTATTGGCTGAAGAAAAAAATAACGCGAACTTTGATAAAAAATTGGCGCAAGAAGAGGTTTGGATTCGTCAAGGAATTAAAGCCCGTCGTACCCGTAATGAAGGCCGTGTCCGTGAGCTAAAAGCCTTACGTGAAGAGCGTGGCGACCGCCGTGAGCAAGTGGGCAATGTAAACATCACCATGGGTCAAGGCGAAAAAAGCGGCAAGCTCGTCTGCAAAGTTAAGAACTTACATCTTGAGTATGATGGCAATGTATTGGTTGATAACTTTACGACGACTATTATGCGTGGCGACAAAATCGGTATTGTCGGGCCTAATGGTGCTGGTAAAACCACACTTATCAAAGCTCTACTCGATATGTCTGACGATGAAGTCACCAAGACAGGCAGCGTTGAGCTAGGAACCAATCTAAAAATCGCGTTTTTCGATCAGTTACGTGATCAGCTAGATTTAGAAGCGAGTGTTGCACAAAACGTCTCAGAAGGCTCAGATTTCGTCGAAGTTGGCGGTCGTAAGACACATATTATGAGCTATTTGCAAGATTTCTTATTTGCTCCAGAGCGTGCACGTACACCTGTTAAGGCATTGTCTGGTGGTGAACGTAACCGCGTCCTACTTGCCAAGCAACTATTGAAGCCTGCCAACATTCTAGTACTCGATGAGCCAACCAACGATTTGGACATGGCGACACTTGAGCTATTAGAGGAATCAGTCGCAAGCTTTGGTGGTACGATTTTGCTCATCAGCCATGATCGCTCATTTATGGATAACGTCGTTACCTCAACATGGGTATTCGGCGAAGATGAAGATGGCAAAGGGATCGTCAAAGAGTACGTCGGTGGCTATCAAGAATATCTGGTACAAAAAAATCGTGAACAAGCAGCACAAGCTGCTAGAGCGCCAGTAAGTAATACAAATGCAGCAAATAAATCAGCTAGCAAGCAAGCCGTAGCAAAACCCAGTATCACAGCCAAAAAGCTCAACTATAATGAACAGCGTGAGTTAGACAATTTGCCAAAAGAGATTGCAGTGCTTGAAGCTGAACAAAATGAGCTGCAAGAAAAACTGGCTGACGGCTCATGGTTTACTAAAGACTTTGATGCAGCAACAGCAGCTAGTGAGCGTTTACTAGTGATTGAAGATGAAATGATGAGCAAGCTTGAGCGCTGGAGTACACTTGAAGGCTAGGATGCGTCGCTAAAACGTACCTTTAAGTACCTTTGAAATAGACACATTCCATGAACTGATATTTTAAGTTTCTATCCATGGCATATTTAAAGGCTAAAATAATCATCACGCTATTAATAGTGTGGTGATTATTCGTTTACGACCACTTACACAGAGATTAGGGACTGAAAGTTAGTGAACATTCCCTCAATTTCAAGTATCATTCGCTATTGCTAAATACCCTTATTAATTATAAGGTCATCGCGCTGACAAACCTTGCTGGCATAAAAACAGTAACGATACGGCGATATCCAAGCCATCGTGGACAAATAATGTTGTTCAACCTCATACTATGCCCTATCAAGGTTGCTTTATTTTTAACGCAATAATTTATTTTATGACCAAAATAGCTTAGAATAGCAACAATTAGCAAAATTAGGCACAGCTAAAGTGGCTTGATATTGTATCTATATTTTTTAAGCCAATATTCTCTAAGCCACAAACCCAGTGTGGGATAATCCCATTTCATTCACCTGGAGGAAGTATTAATGAGCCATGCCGAAGGCGTTAATGTAAAACGCCGTAGAGTTCTTATTGCCTCGACTGCCGCGATTGGTGCAGCTGGGGTAGCTGCCTTGGCAACACCTTTTGTCCGCTCTTGGACGCCAAGCGCTAAAGCTGAAGCTGCAGGGGCTGCAGTGACCCAAGATATCGGTTCTATCGAAGATGGACAAATGATTGTCATCAAATATCGCGGCAAACCTATTTATGTGGTTAAGCGTACCGAAGATATGATTGCAGGATTAGAGTCAGTTAAACCATTACTGTCTGACCCAGACTCTCTTGCCTCTTTACAGCCTGAATACTGTGCGAATCCTACGCGCTCTTTAGAACCAACTGTGTTGGTCGTTGAAGGCGTGTGTACGCATTTGGGCTGTGCGCCGAACTATCGCCCTGACGTTGGTGCCGCTGACTTAGGCGGTAATGACTGGTATGGCGGATTTTTCTGCCCCTGCCACGGTTCTAAGTATGACTTAGCAGGTCGCGTCTTTAGTGGCGTTCCAGCACCGCTTAACTTACCCATCCCAGATTATAGTATGGATGGTACCATCTTGACGGTTGGGGAGGCTTAATATGAGTATGGGTAAAAAAATCATGCACTGGGTGGACGCGCGCTTTCCGGCGACCGAAACCTATGAATATCACATGTCCAAGTACTACGCACCAAAAAACTTTAACTTTTGGTACTTCTTTGGCGTGTTATCTATGGTCGTACTGGTCAACCAATTGGTGACGGGTATCTGGCTAACGATGATGTACAACCCAAGTGCCGAAGGGGCATTTGCGTCTGTTGAATACATCATGCGTGATGTGAAAGGCGGCTGGCTTATTCGCTATATGCATTCCACTGGCGCCTCGGCGTTCTTCGTGGTGGTCTATCTGCATATGTTTAGAGCCTTGCTTTACGGTTCGTACCAAAAACCACGTGAGCTTATTTGGCTCATCGGTATGGGTATCTATCTAGCATTGATGGCAGAAGGTTTCTTCGGTTACTTGCTACCTTGGGGCAACATGTCATTCTGGGGCGCACAGGT
Organism: Psychrobacter glaciei; assembly: GCF_014652895.1. Taxonomy (GTDB): domain Bacteria; phylum Pseudomonadota; class Gammaproteobacteria; order Pseudomonadales; family Moraxellaceae; genus Psychrobacter; species Psychrobacter glaciei. Next base: position 487,380 of record NZ_BMZR01000001.1, on the reverse strand, counting down.
TATCTTGAACTTACCTGCCGCGTTGCCAGTGATTGGTGACGGTCTTGCCGAATGGGTACGTGGTGATTATATTATCTCCGGTATCACCCTAAACCGCTTCTTTGCCTTACACGTTGTCGCTATTCCTTTAGTGCTCGTGGGCTTGGTCTTTATGCATTTAGTGGCACTGCATCATGTGGGTTCGAACAACCCTGATGGCATCGACATTAAAAAGCTAAAAGATAAGAACGGCGTGCCATTAGACGGTATTGAGTTCCATCCGTACTACACCGTTCATGATATGGTTGGTATTGTGGTGTTCTTTATCCTGTTCTTTGCAGTGGTATTCTTCTTCCCAGAGGGCGGCGGATTCTTCCTTGAGCCACCAAACTTTGAGACAGCGAACTCGCTGAAGACGCCTGCTCATATTGCACCAGTATGGTATTACACGCCATTCTATGCCATTTTACGTGCAGTCCCTGACAAGCTGGGTGGTGTGATTGCGATGGGTGGTGCGATTGCCGTATTGTTCTTGATACCATGGCTCGATAGATCGCCGGTACGCTCTATACGTTATAAAGGCATTTTATCTAAAATTGCTTTAACCGTGTTTGCGATTAGTTTCTTAGTTTTAGGTTACTTAGGCGCGACGCCAACAACACCAACAGCAACATTGATGGCTCGTATCTTCACTGTCTTGTATTTCTTGTTTTTCTTACTGATGCCAATTTATACCTCTATCGAGAAGTGTAAACAGCCACCAGAACGCGTTACCGGAGGTCACTAATGAGCACGCTAATTAAATCCCTAGCTGGTTTAGGCTTAGGCGCGGCACTGACTTTGACTGCTGGTACTGCACTGGCAGCGGGCAGTGGGTGTGGTACATTCACCAATGCTGAGGGTGTCGAAGAGCACTTGCTCTGTAGTGAAGCCCCTATTGACTTTACCAATAAAGGCTCACTACAAAACGGTGCCAAGACTTTTATGAATTACTGTGCAGGTTGTCACTCAGCACAGTATGTTCGTCACTCTCGCATCGCTAAAGATTTAGAGATTCCACCTGAGCTAGTCGAAAAATACTTGATGGTGACGACCGATCAGATCGGTGATCATATCAATGCTGAGATTGACCCTGAGGTTCAGGCCTCATGGTTTGGTGCTGCGCCACCAGATTTGTCACTTGAGACAAGACTGCGCGGCGATGACTGGGTATATACTTACCTACTATCATTTTATGAAGATCCAAGTCGTCCTTGGGGCGCCAATAACCTAGTGCTTGCAAACGCTGCAATGCCTCATGTCTTGCACAACATGCAAGAAAAATTGAGTCAAGAAGAGTTCGAGTCTGAGGTTGGTGATTTGGTTAACTTTATGGCGTGGATGGGTGAGCCTGCTCGTCACGACCGTCAAGTAATTGGTTTCTTCGTCATTATCTTCTTATTGGTTTTACTCATCCCAGTCTACTTGCTCAACAAAGAGTTCTGGAAAGATGTAAAATAAATAGAAGTAGATAGTATAAAAACCAAGCATTATATAAGGCACTACTTCGGTAGTGCCTTTTTTATGTTTTGATGGTTTAATATTTAATGAAAACTCAAGACATCAGACAAATAAAGCGCTCATCAGCAACATTTACGCGAGTTACCTTGATAAACACAGCGACTTTGTTTACGATGACAACCTTCACTATTAACATTAGGCTTTCATGATTGATGCGAATGACATTCCCAGTAGTCAGCTGATTTTATACGCTGATGACGGCTACGACAGTCATGTAGTACGCCTATTACTTGAAGAAAAGAAGCTCGCTTATTATTTATCACGTTTGCATTCTGAGCGTCCTGAAGATTTGACTGAGCTCAACCCCTATCACACCTTGCCTGTTCTGCAACAGCGCGAGATTGCACTCTATGAAATTAACGTCATCTTTGAATATCTTGAGGAACGTTATCACGCCAATAAATTGCTGCCTGACACTCCACAAGAGCGGGCTCAGTTTCGTCAATTGGCATGGCGTATACAACGTGATTGGTTGGTGCTCGGCAAGCGACTGCTTATGCATCCAGATAGCTTTAACAAAGCACAAGCTGCCTTGGCAAAAAAGCAACTCGCTGATTCATTGATTACCTTGTCACCGCTGTTTGCTCACAAGTCTTACTTTATGGCGGATGAGTTTGGTTGGTGTGATGTACTACTCGCGCCTTTATTATGGCGACTTGAGGAGATGGGCATCGAACTACCTCGGGCTATTAGTCGTCCGTTGTTTGACTATCAAACGAGAGTCTTTGAACGCAGTAGCTTTCAAAAAAGCGTGCGTTAATTAGGGCCTGTCTTCAATTTACTCGATAGTCATCTAAATGGGCTAGAAATGGCTAAATCTTGCCAAACATCGTCAAATAGCTGGTTAATATCCCGATATTATCTGCGCTATTTTTCTTGTTTAACGGCAATTTATCTCATTTTTATCACCATTTTTGAAATGAAGACACGCCCTAGACAAATATAAAAAGCTGTCCTAGAATAAATACCAATAAAACAGACGTTAAGTAGCCTTTATCCTCTGATAAATTGCTGAAATAACTGTCTTTTAATTATAAAATATCATTAGTATAGGAAATCATCAGATGAGCGAAACCACCTCTATTACTCCGACCCGCCCCTACATGGTACGTGCGCTATACCAGTGGATAGAAGACAATGACCTGACTCCCTATCTGATGGTCGATGCAACGGCTGAAAACGTGCAAATTCCAACCGAACACGTGCAAGATGGTCGTATTGTCTTGAATATCGCCAGCCGCGCCACTGGTAATATGAGTATGGAAAATGACTATATACATTTCAGTGCGCGCTTTGGCGGCGTGTCACAAGATATTTGGGTACCACTGACGGCGGTGCTAGGTATTTATGCGAAAGAAAACTCGCAAGGGATGTTTTTTGATCCCAATGAATATGACAATTATCAGCCTGAAGGCGATTCACCAGTTGCTGCTAAGAAAAGCCCAACAGCAGCACCCAAGCCGAAACGTGATAATAAAGCAGGCTTAAAAGTCTTAAAATAGTCGGTTTTTCTACCTAAAAAAGCTGGTCGTATTGAATACGGCCAGCTTTTTTATTGTCAGTCTAAAAGTGTAACGGCTTTTAAAACGCTTAGATTTTTGGCGCTTGGGTTTTTAACACTTAGGTTCTTGGTAAAGTCACACCGCGCTGGCCTTGATATTTACCACCGCGATCTTTGTAACTGGTCTCACATACATCATCAGCATCACTTTGGAAAAATAGCATCTGCGCCACGCCTTCACCCGCATAAATACGCGCTGGCAAATTGGTGGTATTACTAAACTCTAGAGTCACATGCCCTTCCCACTCAGGCTCAAGCGGCGTGACATTGACGATAATTCCGCAACGGGCATACGTTGATTTACCCAGGCAAATCGTTAATACGTCACGTGGAATACGGAAATATTCCATGGTGCGTGCCAATGCAAAAGAGTTGGGCGGAATAATACATTCGTCACCGACGATATCAATAAAACTTTTTTCATCAAAGTTTTTAGGATCAACGACGACTGAATGCACGTTGGTAAAGACTTTAAACTCAGGGGCACAGCGCACATCATAACCATAGCTTGACGTACCGTAGCTGACCAAACGCTCGCCTGCATCATTAAATCGTACTTGACCCGCTTCAAACGGCTCAATCATGCCATGTTCTTCGGCCATTTTACGAATCCAGCGGTCAGATTTGATAGACATTGTTGTTCCTTAGCAAATATTTAATAGCGACGATTATACGGAATTGAAGGCTCAATTTATAGAGCAATGGCGACTTTAAAATTAATACGTCCAATAGCCTAATTATCATCAACCTATATTTTACAATCTACCATTTGGCAAAGTGATCTTCTGCTAAGCCCATCACCTTATCAAACTTAATCACCTCATTTTTGATGCGAATCTCACCACTATAAAAGCCAAGCCACTGCTCGAATATACTGGCAAGCACACCAAAGTTATCCGTCTTCTTATAAACGGTCATCGGTGTAAAGGTTAAGTCAATATCCACGTTGCTCCAGCCTAGATTCTGATGATAGATACGCCAAGTATTTTGCACGGATGTATCCCAATCTTTACGTATAAATAGCACTGGTGGTAGATAATAAATCTGCCCATCCAGCCAGCACGCATTTTCGCTAACCCCTGTTTCATTGACACCCATAGATAGGTTCAACGTAAAATGACAACCATCGGGCAAATAGTGATTAATACAAGTCCAGAACCAATTGGTCTTGTGACGCATATAGCCGAGCGTCCAATCTAGATTGGCAATAGTCGTTTTGGAAAAGTGGATTTGTTTGGCTTGAGTATCAGTGTTAAATTTTGAATTGGCTTTAATAAGCAAATGACCAGATATGGCTGTTAATGGTTCTTTTTGCGTAAACGTCCAGCCACGCCTGCCAGTTGGTGTGCAGATAGCCAGTGGCTGCGCTTGCCGCGCCAGTGTCGCATTGAGTGCAAGATATTGACTGTCCAGCGCTACCTTAATTTGTGAAGGCATAAAATCTAATGTCACGGTTAAATTCGCATGGACAAACGCCATTTGCCCTTGATGACAATCACCCTCCAATAACGTATGACGAGTCAACGGCTGCAATGCTTCACAAACCTCCAACTCATCCGTCTCATCGTTGTAAAGATAAACAAAAGCACTGGTTGCCAGCTTAATCGTCGCCAATGCTAGACAGATTCGATAAGGCGGCTGAATAATTTGGATAAAACAGAATTGATTGGCCTTTAATTCTTTGCGCCAATTTGGTAAGGTTTTTTGTGAGATAAGATGGCTGTGATAGTCCAAATAATTGATATTTTTGACGTGAGCAAAGATGCCAAAAGTAGGCTGACCGTTTTGAATAAGCTCATTGAGAACAACTGGCTTAATGCAGGTGGTTAAGTGTTGTTGGTTTTGGTCGTTGCGACTTTGATTCATGATTAAGGCATCCTAGCCATAGTTCATTGAGAAACTACCTGTCCTTGGTAGCTGACTGCGGTACTTATAACGCTTCTTTTTGCCTGCCTTGACGCTGCCCAAATTGCCTCTCTCACCGCTTTAATCTCTATCGACGTTAATCCATCTGCCAGCTCTTCAGTCACATTGGCTACGGCAAAACCATTTATGCCAAATGGATGTTTGAGAAATTTAAGCAGTAGATCAGTCAGCGCCTGTAATGCTTTAAAAAAATCGGCAATCACCATTCGGCGATTGCTAAAATCAGCATGGACTTCATAGCGTTTGCTACTCCCATCTTTATAGTAGCAAACGGCAATCAATTGATTGTTTGAGAGTTCAATCACATATATCGGTGGGCGGAATAATTTCAGTAACCTATACTGTTTGGGAATATTGTCTAAATGACGTTGATAAATCGATAAGCTCACAATATTCCCTTTTTAAAAATCTAAGCCCTTCAAACTTTACTTACTTAGGCTATTTAACTATTACTAGAAGCCATTAAAAACCATTAAAAAATACGCTTATCATCGATAGGCTTGGCAAATTTATTAATATTGGCTTCAATATTTTTAGCAATGCTCATATAGTAAGGTGCAAATTCATCATCGGCTAAGACACTTGGCTCACCTTTATCCACTTGTGCACGAATACCGCTCGCTAATGGCAACTGACCTAACAGCGGCACTTGATATTGCTCAGCGATTTTTTCACCGCCACCTGTGCCAAAGATAGCTTCGGTATGATTACAGTTGCTACAGGTATGCAGCGCCATGTTTTCGACCACGCCAAGCACTGGTATATTGGTTTTGTTAAACATCTCAACGCCTTTCTGCGCATCAAGTAAGGCAATATGCTGCGGCGTCGTGACAATCACGGCGCCCGTTACGGGAATGCGCTGTGCTAGCGTCAATTGGATATCACCCGTACCCGGTGGCATATCAATCACTAAGTAATCTAGCTGCGGCCAATTGGTTTGATTATACAGCTGCATCAAGGCACCAGTGGCTTTTGGTCCGCGCCACGCGACAGGCGTATTGTCACCGTCGAGCAAGCTGCCAATCGATAGCATCGCCATGCCATGCGCATTGATAGGAACGAACTGCTCATTTTCTAGCTCAGGTCTGACATTATCGACGCCCAGCATGGTTGGCATACTAGGGCCGTAGATATCGGCATCGAGCACGCCAACACGGTTGCCCAGCTTTTGTAATGCCAAGGCGATATTGACGGTAGTTGTTGATTTACCAACACCGCCTTTACCTGACGCCACCACGATAATATGACGAATACGCGGATGCGCTGTCAATGATGCTTGTGTCGGTGCGGCTTTGGTAATCGGCGGTTCGGCATCAGTTGTCTTACTACCAGTCGTTTCTGACGACTTGCTTTGGCTGTCCATTGCATTGGTGGTCTTGGGCATTGCCTTCGGTAAGCTTGATCCTGTCCCTTTCGCTGGTGCTGGCAGACGGACATTCATGTGAATCGCTTTGATACCGTGCGGATGTAGCAGCTGCCCGAGCTCTTGTTGGATGATTTCAGGGTTACTATTTACGGGAAGACGCAAATCTAAGGTAAGCTGATCGCCATCGCGCTCAAGTCCTGTGACCATGGTGGCAATGCTAATGGTACCTACTTCGTAACCAAGCAGTACCTTGTCCACAGCACTATCGCGCTCTGCCCGCTGCTCTGGTGTTTCTGTTTTTTTGGTGGAGGTTTTCTTCATAAAGTTAAACATAGTGACCGTTACTGCCTATACAAGTGGTTAGGTATGGTAAAAACTCAGTGAATACTGTCGTAAATAGCGTCAACAATATAGCTCATGAGCATGTTAGCCAAACCTTTTATGATGACAGTGTAGCTGAATTGGACGCATAAAAAAACCACAACGCCAGTAGGACTGACGTTGTGGTTTACATAGTTATATCTGTATATTAATTCATAAACCAACCATGACTGGCAACGATAGACTGACCCGTAAATACATTGCTTGGGAATGCTGCTAAAAATAGTGCCAACTGAGCAATGTCTTCGACCGTCGTGAATTCTTTGTCGACAGTATTGACCAACATAATATCATTCACTACGGATTCTTCGCTAATGCCTTTTTCAGCCGCTTGTTGCGGGATTTGTTTTTCGACCAAAGGCGTTTTGACAAAGCCAGGACAAATCACATGCGCGCGCACATTGTGCTCGGCACCTTCTTTTGCCAATACTCGGCACAGTCCAAGTAGTCCATGCTTAGCAGTCACATAAGGCGCTTTAAACATTGATGCTTCATGCGAATGCACAGAACCCATATAAATGACCGTACCGCCTTTATCGTCTTTGTACATATGCTGTACGGCAGCTTTGGTGGTCAAAAATGCCCCATCTAGATGAATAGCGAGCATTTTTTTCCAGTCGTCAAATGCCATTTTATTGATTGGGTCGATGATTTGAATACCAGCATTGGAGACGAGAATATCAATCCCACCAAAGGTATCAACTAGCTGCTGCACACCTGCGTTTACCGCATCCTCTGAAGTAACATCCATGGCAATTGCCAATGCACGCCCACCAGCCGCTTCGATAGCAGCGGCTGTTTTCTGCGCTGCTTCAAGATTAATATCTGCAATACCAACCGCAGCGCCTGCTTTTGCATAAGTTTCAGCAATGTCACGACCGATACCACTTGCAGAGCCAGTGACCAACGCTACCTTCCCTGTCAAATCATGCTGTAATTGAGTCGCCATCTTTTATATCCTTTCATTACATAGCTTTTCTGAATACTATTATTGGGCAATGCTTACTTATTGGGCAATACTCACAGGCGTTTTTTCTTGGAGTTCTTCGAAGCTGACCCCGTCTGCCAGCTCAACTAACTTCAAGCCACTGTCAGTCACATCGAGTACCGCAAGCTCAGTAATGATACGATCAACGACCCCTTTACCCGTTAATGGTAGCTCACAATTGGCAAGGATTTTTGGTTCTCCGTGTTTGTTGACTTGCTCCATCAACACAATGACTCGCTGCACGCCAGCGACTAAATCCATTGCACCGCCCATGCCTTTGACCATCTTTTTGGGAATCATCCAGTTGGCCAAATCCCCTTTTTCCGAGACTTCCATCGCGCCCAATATTGCAAGATTGACATGACCGCCACGAATCATCGCAAACGACTCTGAACTACCAAAATAACTGGCGCCTGGTTCTGCGGTCACTGTTTGCTTGCCAGCGTTAATCAAATCAGCATCGACATTGTCTGCCGTTGGAAACTCGCCGATACCTAGCAGGCCGTTTTCTGACTGTAGCCAGACATCCACATCTTCAGGAATATAATTGGCAACTAGGGTTGGTAGACCAATGCCTAAATTTACGTAATAGCCATCTTCTAATTCTTTTGCGGCACGCTGTGCCATCTGCTCTCTTGTCCATGCCATGGTAACTTCCTTATTTTTATAACCACCCCAAAAAATATGATTAGCGGTGTCAAACTCGCTTAGTCTACTAAATGTAGCACTTTCACTCGTTTTCCTTGCTACTCCAATTTTCGGAAATGGTATTACAATATTTTATTATTAATGTCATCTTTTAGAAATATTTCGACAACGCTATCAATTAAGCGCCTTCGGCTGCCTTGATTGTCGTCTTTTCGATACGCTTTTCAGGGCTGTTATTTAATACAATACGCTGCACAAAGATACCAGGCAGATGCACTTCATCAGGATCGAATGTGCCAGTCTCTACAATCTCTTCTACTTCGACAATGGTAATTTTGCCTGCCATGGCGCAGTCTGGATTGAAGTTACGGGCAGTTTTGTTAAACATTAAGTTGCCCGATTTATCTGCTTTTTGCGCTTTTATTAATGACACATCAGCACGCAATGTATGCTCAAGCACATAAGTGCGCCCATCAAAATCACGTGTTTCTTTACCTTCAGCTACCAGTGTGCCGACACCAGTTGCTGTGTAAAATGCAGGAATACCTGCGCCGCCCGAACGTAGTTTTTCAGCCAACGTTCCTTGCGGGGTCAGCTCAACTTCTAACTCACCTGCCAAATATTGACGCTCAAACTCTTTGTTTTCACCCACATAAGAGGAGATCATTTTTTTTATTTGGCGCGTCCGTAGTAACAGACCAAGACCAAAATCATCGACACCTGCGTTATTACTGATACAAGTTAAATCCTTCACCCCACTATCGTGCAGGGCTTCGATTAACGCTTCAGGAATACCACACAGACCAAAGCCGCCGATAGCAAGGGTTTGCCCATCACTAACGATGCCTTTTAGTGCTTCTTCGGCACTGCTATATACTTTTGATTGACTCATACTGAACTCCTTTTTTATTTAATATTTTATATGCAGCTTTACTTATGCAGCTTGACTAGGGCGTGTCCTCATTTTAAAAATGGTGATAAAAATGAGAGCACCCCTTAACATTCAAAATTATAAGAACTATTATTTAAAGTAATACATTCTATATCGGTATATCATATATAAAACACTTATGCTAACTTAGCACATTATTCTCATAGCGACTAGAGGATATCCATAAGTCAGAAACCATAAGGAAGAGCGCAGCCGCTGAGTGTATCGCCTATCAACACTTCATCAGTACAAATATGCATGACATAACAACCATTTACCATGCTGTACTGTTGAATTTTACCATTGACTCCTATTGATATGCTCTAAATACTCGCTACTTTAATTTTGCCAAGGAGGGCCATCATGTTTAGTACACTTGCTATTGTCATTACCCTATTATTACTCATGTTCTTTGCTTATCGCGGTTATTCTGTGCTGATCTTAGCACCGATTATGGCGACATTAGCCGTCTTACTGTCAGGAGATTTTTTAAGTACGATCCCTGCCTATACTGATGTATTTATGGGTGCATTGAGTGGATTCTTACTCAAGTTCTTCCCTATATTCTTGCTGGGTGCACTGTTCGGGCGTTTGATGGCTGACTCTGGCGCGGCAACCGCCATTGCCAATACGGTCGTCGAAAAGCTCGGTGCCAGCAAAGCCATTCTTGCTGTGATTTTGGTCTGTGCCATTTTGACCTACGGCGGTGTATCGTTGTTTGTTGTGGCTTTTGCTATTTATCCAATCGCCAAAGACTTGTTTAAAGCCGCTGATATACCTAAACGCTTAATTCCAGCCGCCATTGCCCTTGGGTCATTTACCTTTACGATGACGGCATTACCGGGCACGCCAGCCATTCAAAATGCCATACCGATTCCTTATTACAATACCAACGTATTTGCCGCGCCTATTTTGGGTATCATCGGCGGTACTATCATGTTTATCTGTGGTTGGTTGTGGTTGCAATCACGCGCCAAAAAAGCCAATGCAGCGGGCGAAGGCTATGGTCAGCATGATGATGAAGATGTGGGCGGTGTTGGTGCAACTGCAAAAGAAGCTGAGGTATTAAGTACTCACCAAACCTCATTTACGGTTGCTATGATTCCGCTGGTATTGGTCATCGGCTTGAATGCCTTATTAACTTATGCAATTTTTCCTTCGATAGACTTCAGTAGTCTACAAGCCCAGTTTCCAGACCTAAATATCGCAGGCTCACTTGGACTGTGGTCGATTATCATCTCATTAGTCTTGGCTTGTGTGGTGCTAATTTTGCTGCGTATTGGTCATTGGAACAATCTACAGAAAACCATTAACCGTGGTACTTATGATTCTATGTTGCCGATTTTTAATACCGCATCAGAAGTGGGTTACGGTGCAGTTATCGCCTCATTAGCAGGGTTTCTTATCATTCGTGACAGCATTCTAAACTTGACTCCTGATAACCCGCTCATCTCAGAAGCGGTCGCTATGACCACACTTGCTGGCATTACCGGTTCATCGTCTGGCGGTTTGAGTATTGCGCTGTCGACATTGGGTGAAGATTATCTCAGAATGGCAGTTAATGCTGGTATCGACCCTGAACTAATGCACCGTGTGGCCGTTATGGCAGCGGGTGGTTTGGATACGCTGCCACACAGCGGCGCGGTCATTACTTTACTCGCTATTTGTGGTTTAACCCACAAGCAGTCTTACTTAAACTTAGCCATGGTTACGATGGTCATTCCATTAGTGGCTGTGGTCGCTGTTATTACCTTAGGTACCATGTTTGGCTCATTCTAAGCTAGCTTAGTTATTTACTATTACTGACTACTGGTATCTAAGCGAATAATGGATAAATAAAAAACCCACTTGGCAAAATGCTTGGTGGGTTTTTTGTGGCTGCTCTATAACCATTCTATAACTATCAAATACGGCGCAAGCCTATTGTTTATGGCTGACAAACGATAAGTAATTACTAAGGAATATCACAAATTTATCTGAATTACGGTATCATAGGCACACTTTTTGAATTTTTATTATTTTTAGTATTGATAACATCGCATCGACGAGCGACTAACTGCTTAAGATGTTCGATAACTAACCCGTTTTTATAAAAATATAGGTGATTTTGTGCGTGAGATTCTAGTAACCAGTGCGCTGCCCTACGCCAATGGCTATATCCATTTGGGGCATCTTGTAGAATATATTCAGACTGACATTTGGGTGCGCGCGATGAAAGCGCAAGGTCATCAGGTTACCTATGTCTGCGCGGATGATGCACACGGTACGGCGATCATGCTCAAAGCTCAAGATAACGGCATCACACCAGAAGAGCAGATTGCGACAGTTAAAGCTTCACATGAGTCCGATTTTGGTAAGTTTTTGATTGATTTTGATAATTATCATTCAACCCATTCAGAAGAAAACAAGCATTTCTCTGAGCTGATTTATCGTCGTCTTGATAGCGCTGGACATATCAGCACTAAAGATGTCGAGCAGCTTTTTGATCCCGAAAAGCAATTGTTTTTGGCCGATCGCTTTGTCAAAGGCACTTGCCCTGAATGCGGATCAGCTGACCAATACGGTGACAACTGTGAAGTATGTGGCACCACATATAATGCCACCGAACTTAAAGACCCACAGTCTACGCTATCGGGCGCGACACCTGTGCTCAAAACCTCTAAGCATTATTTCTTTAATTTGCCAGAGTTTGAGCAGTTCTTAAAAGATTGGACACGCAGCGATAACCGTTTGCAAACCTCTGTTGCCAACAAGCTACAAGAATGGTTTGAAGCCGGTTTAGCCACTTGGGATATCTCACGTGATGCGCCCTATTTTGGTTTCCAAATTCCAGATACGCCAAGCGATGAGCCAGACAAATATTTTTATGTATGGCTAGATGCACCAGTTGGCTACATGGCAAGCTTTAAAAACCTATGCGATAAGCGTGCAGGTACAGACCAAGCGCTTGATTTTGACCGTTACTGGATGCAAGAAAACGAGCACAAAACCGAAGTCTATCATTTCATCGGTAAAGACATCGTTTACTTCCACGCCTTGTTTTGGCCAGCGATGCTAGCTGGTAGCGAACTCCGCACACCAACTGGCGTCTTTGCTCACGGCTTTTTGATGGTCAATGGCGAAAAGATGAGCAAGTCACGCGGCACCTTTATCAAAGCCGAAACTTATGCTGAGCATTTGCATCCTGAATACTTGCGTTATTACTTTGCCAGCAAACTGTCTGACAAAGTTGAAGACATTAACTTAGATTTAGAAGACTTTATGCAAAAGGTCAATTCTGACTTGGTTGGTAAAGTCGTCAATATCGCCAGTCGTAGCGCTGGATTCTTGGTTAAGAAGTACGACGGCATGCTGTCAGAAGTTTGCGTCGAGTCAGAGCTATTAGAAGACATCACCAAAACGGGTGATGAAATTGCTGCTGCCTACGAGAACCGTGAGTTCTCACGTGCCATGCGCTTGATCATGCAGTGTGCAGACAAGGCCAATGAATACATTGATGACAAAAAGCCATGGTCACTGGCCAAAGTTGAAGGCAAAGAGCAAGAAGTTCAAGATGTCTGCTCGGTCGCGATTAATATCTTCCGTCAATTGATGGTTTATCTTGCTCCTGTCCTACCTGAACTGACTGCCAATGCAAAAGAGTTTTTGAACATTGATAGCTTAGACTTCGCAAGCCGTAACCAATGGTTGCTGGGTCACAAAATCAATAAATTCAAACCACTCATGCAGCGTATCGAAGAAAAAGATGTTGCTGCGATGGTTGAAGATTCTAAAGCATCATTAGCTCAAGCAGACGCTCCTGCCGCGACTGAAAGTAGCAAGCCTGCCGCAAAGGATAAAACACCTGCAACAGATGCGGATGCTGAACAAACTGACTATATTGGTATTGACGATTTCTCTAAAGTTGAAATGAAAGTGGCTCACGTTGTTGCCTGTAACCATGTAGAAGGCGCGGACAAGCTATTACAGTTCACCTTAGATGTAGGCGAAGCACAAACACGCAATGTGTTCAGCGGTATCCGTAAGTTTTATGAGCCTGAGCAATTGGTTAATAAGAAAGTCATTTGCGTTACCAACCTTGCGCCGCGTAAGATGAAATTTGGCGTATCAGAAGGCATGGTACTATCGACTGGTGATCCAAAAACGGGCTTAACAGTCGTTACCTTGCCTGATGCTTGTATCGTCGGTGATGTGCTTGCTTAACCGTGATTTTTAGTAGTAAAAAATAAAAAAGATGCCCTAGAGGCATCTTTTTTATGGTTGATTTATAAAATGGTTAGGGTCTTATATTTATCTGGTTAAAACATCGATGATCTGCAACGTATCATTAATCACCGTCACAATATTGTTTTCCGGGGTGCGAAGACGGACGTAACGATCATCATAACGGTCTAAAACGACAGAACGATCGTAATCTCTTCTATCAATATTGCCGACTACTCTGTAACCATATTTATCAAGATCACGCTTAAATGAGGCATTCGAGCTAGCATTGCGATAAGCGTTGATATTTGGTTGAGCATTGCCACTATGCTTGTAATCTTTACTAATATGAGCAGAGTTACCCTTGGCGTTTCCGTGCCCATTACCGTTACCATTTCCATGATTGTCTTTTGCCATAGCAGGCAAGCAAATTAATGAAGTAGCCGTGATACCGGCAATGGTTAATAGTTTAAAATTAGCAGTGTTCATATTATTATCCTTAAAATATTCATTCGAAAAAACTTAAGGAGATATTAGAGTGTGCTGTACATTCACCACGCCAGCATAATAATGGAATGGTAAAAATTTTAGACTCACAATAATTCTCGTATCAAAATTAGCTTACGTTAATTATAAAGTGAGTTCGTAATAGGTGCGTTGCTAGCGTGTAGGCTTTTTAATTGTAATTCTATTGAACAAAAAAATGTCCTTAGTGGCATCTTTTTTTATAGCAGTCTCTAAAATATCAAAAAAAAGTTATGATTTTCATTCTATCTATCACCATAACAAACGCAAATTAATTTTTTATTGCGATAAGTTACATTGCTGTCATAATATAGCCATCATGATCAAGGAATCGATCACCTCAATGTTAGCCTACTATCGCAGAATTGACATCACAGAACTGATATTACAGAACTGATACTGCTGTCATTCGGCTGACCTGCACTCTCTAACCTATGAGCCAGACTAATAATGACCATTGCTTCTACTCTACGCCTAAGCCTATGCAGCATTGCCATCAGTACGCTCGGCCTAATCGGCTGCTCAAATACTGACGATACGGCAACTACTGATAGCACGACAACGACAGATAAACCAGCCAAAACGCTGGCCATCACGCAGATTGTTGAGCATCCATCGCTAGATGATATGCGCCGCGGCATCATTGATGAACTAGCAGATAATGGTTATATCGAAGGCCAGAATCTGACTATTAACTTCCAAAGCGCTCAAGGAAACACGGCAACTGCTGGACAAATCGCCAAACAGTTCGCAGGAGACAATCCAGATGCTATCGTGGCTATCTCTACCCCGTCAGCACAATCGGTTGTGGCATCCACCACAAGCGTGCCCATTGTATATACAGCGGTTTCAGACCCACTTGCAGCCAAGCTCATCAATGCAGATGGCACTCCATTTCAAGATAACTTGACCGGACTGTCAAGCCAGTTGCCATTAGAGCCACAAATTGACTTATTACAACAAATCAAGCCCAATGCCAAAACCATCGGTTATGTGTATAGCCCTGGTGAAGCCAACTCGGTAGCACTGCGTGATAGGCTAAAAGAGATGTTGCCAACGCGTGGCTTGTCTATTTTAGATATACCTGCCAATCGTCCAACCGATATTGGTATGGCAACGCGCAGTCTACAAGGGCGCGCTGATATCATTTATACCTCAATGGACAATAACGTGGCCTCTGCGTTTGAAGCCATGACACAAGCGGCAAATGAGCTAAAAATGCCGATTGTGGCCTCTGATGAGTTTAGTGTACAACGCGGGGCGACGGCTGCTTTAGGCGTTAATGACTATGACTTTGGTCGCAAGACCGGCAAAATGGTTTATAGAATTTTAAATGGCGAGGCTGTCAGCACCATCAAGCCTGAGATCATGAATGACTTAACTTTATATGTCAGTCCGAAGCACGCCAAATCACAAGGCGTTAACCTATCAGCAGAGATGATGAAAAACGCTGTTGATGTGGATACCAAAGCAAAAACTGATAGTAAGTAGCCAGCAATAAGAGCATCAACAAGCAGTAAACGCTTAATAAGTACGTTAATTATTTATGTATGGACACATTATTATTTTTAGGAGTAACACCCATGTTGTATCAGAATCGTTTTGCTAAAGCCTTACTATGGGGCGGTGTTTGTACCGCTATTTTGACCGGTTGTAGCCAGTCAGCAGAAGACACCACAGCTAATGATGGCGCCGCCACTGGCGATGCTGCTACCGCCATGAAAACGGTTGCCATTACTGCCATTGTTGAGCATCCAGCCCTTGATGACGTGCGTAAAGGCGTGATTGAAGAGCTTGCTGAGGCAGGCTTTACAGAAGGTGAAAACTTAACTGTTAATTTCCAGAGCGCACAGGGTAACACGGCAACCGCTGGGCAGATTGCCAAGCAATTTGTTGCAGACAACTCAGACGTTATCGTTGCCATTGGTACACCATCAGCACAATCGGTTGCGGCAGCTACCAGCACTATTCCTTTGGTATTCTCTGCGGTGACTGACCCAGTAGAAGCCAAATTGGTATCAAAACTTGATGGTTCTGGCACCAACGTTACTGGCGGTTCTGATGCGCTCCCTTATGAGCCGCAAATTGCCTTGATGCGCCAAATTATTCCAAGCTTAAAAAATGTGGGTTACGTTTATAGCCCAGGTGAAGTGAACTCTACTATCATCCTAAAAAATCTAAAAGAAAAACTGACCCCAATGGGCATCACCGTACACGAAGCCCCTGCCCAGCGCAGTACTGATATTGCCATGGCAGCCCGTAGCTTAGAAGGCAAGGTTGATATGATTTATACGTCAACCGATAATAATGTGGTCTCTGCTTACGAGTCACTATTTCAAGTGGCTAAAGAAAGCAAAATCCCCCTAATTGCCTCGGACACCAGCTCTGTTGCACGTGGTGCCATTGCTGCATTAGGCGTTGATTATTATGCCCTTGGTCGCGAAACAGGTAAAATCGTGGTGCGTATTTTGAATGGCGAAAAAGCAGGTGATATCCCTGTTTATACCCCTCAAGCGCTTGATTTATATGTCAGTCCAAAAAATGCTAAAGCGGAAGGCATCACATTGCCACAAGCAGTTATCGATAAAGCAAAAGAAGTGGTAGAATAGCGCCCTCTGAATATAAGCATCATGTTAAACGATTATATTAATGGTTTAATTCTAGATTGTTGCTTATATTTACTGCTATTATTTCAGTATAAAAATGACCCAGCTACTGGTATATGAGCTGGGTTATTTTTAATGTGATATAAGCATTAAAACCGAATTTCGAACCAAGGTATTTTATGCTCATTCCTCATAGGAAGATGTTTTGGTTTACCCTAACCGCAGATTGCTTAATCTGTTAAATTCACCGCTTAGCCGTTTAGATTACTCTAGATTATAGAAAGCACTATTCATTGCTGCTTGCCTGTTTATCTATGATAATAATCGCTAAACGCTTGATTATGACTTACTGATACCTTATGTCTTTAATTGCTTTTTTTGGTGCACTTGAAAGTGGTCTGATTTACGGCCTCGTCGCACTTGGCGTACTTATCTCATTTCGTACTCTCGACTTTCCCGACTTAACGGCAGACGGTAGTTTTCCATTAGGGGGCGCAGTCGCTGGTATCTCTATCGTTGCTGGTGTCAATCCTTGGCTGGCATGTGCCTTTGGTATGCTGGCAGGCTCGGTCGCTGGTATTGTCACCGCATGGTTGCATGTTAAGCTTGGCATATTGCAATTATTGGCCAGTATTTTGGTCATGGTGGCACTATATTCAGTCAACCTACGTATTATGGGCGCACCAAACTTGCCGCTACTGGGTGAAACTACCGTATTCAGTACGCTAGTCACCGATGGTAATGGCTACTGGATGCGCTGCTTAATTATTGGCGTGGTCGTTATCGCCGCAAAGTTGTTGCTGGATTGGTTTTATAACACCGAAACTGGACTGTCCATGCGTGCGACTGGCTCTAACTTGCGCATGGCACAGGCACAAGGTATCAATACCTCATGGATGACCATCATCGGTATGGCCGTGTCTAATGGTTTGATTGCTCTTGCAGGGGCGCTATTCGTACAGACTCAGGGCGGCGCGGATATCTCTATCGGTATCGGCACAATCGTCATTGGTTTAGCAGCCGTCATCATCGGTGAAACGATTATTCCTGCCAAACGCATTTGGTTGATTACTATTGCCGTGATTATTGGTGCCATCCTTTATAAACTATTTATTCAAGTGGCACTATCAAGCGACACATTGCGTAGTATTGGCTTTGGCCCGCAAGATTTGAACTTGATTACTGCCCTGCTGGTGGTGTTCGCATTGGTGTTACCAAAAGCCAAAACCAAGTTTTTGAGCCGTAAAGTACGGGCTTAATATCAAACGATTAAAGCGGTGATAGGCGATAACCATCCGCCAAGCTTGAAGCAAATATAAGGAATAACGATTATGATGCAAGCCACAGATTTGCGGTTGACCTTTAATCCCGGCACACCCATCGAAAACCCTGCCCTGCGTGGTATTAATTTAAACATCGCTGACGGTGAATTTGTCACCGTTATCGGTACCAATGGCGCAGGTAAATCAACCTTTTTAAATGCAGTAAGTGGTACGACACGCGTCGATAGCGGTTCAATTCTGCTCAATGGCATTGATGTCACCAAAAAAACAGCTCATCAACGTGCTCATTGGGTAGCTCGTGTGTTTCAAGACCCGATGGCTGGTACGTGTGAAGCATTAACCATTGAAGAAAACATGGCGTTGGCCTATAAGCGCGGTGGTAAACGCGGTTTGAGTTTTGCATTAAACCCAAATAACCGTGAACTGTTTCGAGAAAAGCTGGCTGTGCTCAAGCTTGGATTAGAGAATCGTCTAACAGATCGTATGGGGCTGTTATCTGGTGGCCAACGCCAAGCGGTAAGCTTACTCATGGCCTCACTACAGCCATCCAAGATACTTTTGCTTGATGAGCATACTGCCGCCCTTGACCCTAAGACAGCCGCCTTTGTGTTAGAGCTGACCGATAAAATCGTCACTGATAATAAACTGACCACCATGATGGTCACGCACTCGATGCAGCAAGCCTTGGCACATGGCACCAGAACTGTCATGCTACATCAAGGACAAGTGGTGCTAGATGTGGCAGGAGATAAGCGTCAAGGCATGACGGTGCATGATTTGCTCGATATGTTTGAGCAAACGCGCGGTGAGAAAGTGGAAGATGACAGCTTGATTTTGAGTTAAAGAATTCAGTTAAATAAATCTAAGCTGAAAAATAGAAAACGCCTGTTCCATAGCAGGCGTTTTTTGTTATCTATAGTTAATGCTTGTACAAACTTTTCATTAGTCACTATATAGTTGTTATATATCAGTACCCACTTATCATTATTTATCTATGAGGTCTGTCATGCGCAAAATTCCTGTTTATACTCACCCTGCTGCTGGTTGGCCTGCTCTAATTTCCTCCACTCGTAAACTGATGGACTATCAAACTTTTTTGCGTGGCAGTGTCAGCGTATTCAAAAGCAACCAACCTCAAGGTGGCTTTGATTGTCCAGGCTGTGCATGGCCCGATCATAAATCGCATAAAATGCTTGATGTCTGTGAAAATGGTATCAAAGTGCTGGCAAGTGAAACAATGACCACAAAGGCAGACGCTAAATTCTTTTTAGACCATACTGTCACTGAGCTACAGAAATGGTCGGGCTACGAGCTTGAACATATTGGTCGCCTATCAGAACCAGTATATTATGATGCAACGCAAGACCGCTATATAGCGATTTCTTGGCAGGCCGCTTATGAGCATGTCGCTGAGCAGTTGGGACAGCTTGATTCGCCTGACGAAGCATTGTTCTATACTTCAGGCCGTGTCACTAATGAGCCTGCATTTTTATTTCAATTATTCGTCCGCTGCTTTGGAACCAATAACCTACCAGACTGCTCTAACATGTGTCACGAACCAACTTCGGTCATGCTTGGCAAGCAATTAGGCATCGGTAAAGCAACGGTCAAGCTAGAAGATTTTGAGCAAGCCAAATTGATACTGATGTTCGGCCAAAATCCAGCGACCAATCATCCTCGTATGCTTGAGATGCTTGCCCACTCTCACGAGCAAGGATGCCGAATCATCTCGATAAATCCTATGCGTGAACAAGGCTTAAGTAAATTTAGAAACCCGCAAAAACCGACACATATGGCGGCGGGACAGAGCGATGACATGGTCGATGAGGTCGTTCAAATTCAAATCGGTGGCGATGCGGCTCTACTGACGGGTCTGGCTAAATGGCTGATTGAGAATCATAAAATTAATACTGATTTTATTACCACCCATACCTCAGGTTTTGAGCCATTGAAACAATGGTTGACCGAACAATCATGGGCAGATATTCAGCTTGGTTGCGGCATTTCTCAAGCAGAAATTATCAATCTTGCTAAGCTCGTAGCAGACAGTCCAGCGACTATTTGCACTTGGGGCATGGGCATCACCCAGCATGTACAGGGAGATGACAACGTCGCTATGATTACCAATTTGCTATTGCTGATGGGTATGATAGGTATCGACGGTGCAGGTGCGTCACCTGTGCGAGGTCACTCCAACGTACAGGGCGATCGCACCATGGGTATCCATGAGCGTCCCAAGCAAAGCTTACTTGATAGCTTGGAACGTGTGTTCGGGCACCCAATGCCACAAGACAACGGTCTTGATGTCGTTGCAGGGGCAAAAGCGATGATACAAGGTGATATTAAAGCATTCTTTAGTATGGGCGGCAACTACTCGGTTGCAGCGCCTGACTCAAATAACATCCAACAAGCATTAACCAAAAACAAGCTTAACGTTTTTGTTGGCACCAAATTAAATGAAACCATGCTGTATCCGGGTGAAAACAATCTCATTTTACCTTGTGTCGGTCGTACCGAACACTTAGTCACGGCTAAAGGTGAGCAGTTCGCTACGATTGAAGACTCGATGTGTCAAATAGTACCGACTCAAGGTAGCCTAAAGCCCATTAGCAATACGCTAAAATCTGAAGCTCAGATAGTTGCCGATATTGCGACCCAGATGTTCGGCTCTGACTCGTCCATTCCTTGGCAAGCGATGGGAGAAGACTTCGACTTGATTCGTGATTATATTGCCCAGGCTATCGATGGCTTTGAGAACTTTAACGTGCGTATCCGTGAGTCTGAGCGCGGTTTTCATTTATATCATGCGGCGCGTCATCGCGTATGGAACACCGATAGCGGCAAAGCACAGTTTGAAGTACCAAAGTATCCGATTACTTATGTCGCAGGCCAAATGGCAGAAAAGACATCGGCGTTTAAAGTTGATGCCCAAAATACTGATGATAGTCAACATTCGAGCCAGAAGGTTTGGCAGTTAACCAGTGTACGGAGCCATGATCAATTCAATACCATGATATTTGGCTATCAAGACCGTTATCGTCAGACCAATCGCCGTGATGTTTTGTTCATGCATCCTGATGAAATGACACGATTGGGATGGCAAAAAGGCGACAGTATCATGGTTTCGCGCCAAGACAGCCATGGTGAGCAACGCACATTGGGGCCTTTGGTACTTACCGACATGGATATCGCTGCCAACGCCGTGGCTACCTACTATCCTGAATGTAATGACTTGTTTGATTTGGACACGCATGCGCCAGACTCTCACATTCCCGCCTACAAGTCTGTTACCGTCGTCTTAGAGCGCGTCAATGCAGGCGAGCTGGAGGCTTCTGCCTAATAAACGTGTGCAAGATGAAAGGTGAGTAATGTTAATAATGATAAAAGGCTGTCAGCATTCATGATGGCTAAATTAAACACTCAAGCTTCAGCCATCGACATGCCTGAAGCGACGGCAGAATCTACTGTGACACCACTATCGCGCGCGCATTTGGTACAAAAACATTATTATGCGCCTACGGAATCAAGTGGTAGCCAGCAAACGTATATTGAAGATCAATCGGCAAATTTGGTCGTAGAAGCAGCGATTTCTATTATCATTAACGGCATTCATTATGCCGTATTGATGGCAAGTCCTTATCAGTTAGAATATTTAGCGATAGGTTTTTTGTTCAGCGAAGGTCTGATTCAACACAGCCATGACTTATTAGATTGGGAAGTCACCCAGCTGACAGACGTTGCAAGCTATCAAAGATTTACTCAACACTCAGATGAAGACGATACGGCTGGTTCCTTTGGGCAAACTTTAGCACAGTTGCAGGACTACGATATTTATGTGGTGGAGCTGACCTTAAATCAGCGCAGTCATCAGCGCATCCAAGCCCAACGGCGGCAGCTGGCAGGGCGTACAGGGTGCGGCATGTGCGGTATCACGGGCTTAACACAAGCGCTGCCCGACTTAAGTATCTATCGCCAAGACAAGAAAAGAATAAAAGTAGATACCCCAAGCCTTGGTGACCTATTAGAAATACGGCAAAAAGTCGATACCATGCAACATACTCACCAACTGACAGGCGCTGTCCATGCAGCGGCAACTATGCAAGGACAACACTTGCACCTCTTTGAAGATGTCGGCCGTCATAATGCCCTCGACAAGCTCATTGGTTGGCAGCTGCAACACAAGGCAGATATCAATTGCGTGGTGATGACCTCGCGCCTATCGATTGAGCTGGTACAAAAGTCTATTCGAAGTCACGTACCTTGGCTGATCGGCATGTCTGCACCTACCAGTACTGCTGTGCGTGTTGCTGAGCGCTATGGCTTAGGATTGGCTGGATTTTTACGTGATAGCAGAGTCACTTACTATTCAAATCATTCCAATGGATAAAGTTTGAGGTTAACGACGTAATAGGTTACCCTACCCTCACGAACATGTTACATACACTTAACAGATCTGTAGTTTTATTTATTAATGCTAAGTTCATTGTGCTGATTATGCACACAGTATTGGATTTGGTATTTAAATTACAGGTGATGCATCCATGCGATAATTGAGTAAAAATCTCTTAACTATTGCTTATTACAGCTGATAAGGCTGTCTAAATCGAGCTCAGGTCATGTAATCATGGCTTAGTGCTTATTCGTAATTCCGCTATAGACGCTCATCACATGAGCTTTTTTAGCACTCAGCTGCCTTTGTGTATGCCTATTCATAGCGTCATGGTTTATCCATTAACTGACGCCTATCGAGAGTAGCCCCTATCATTTTGATTTAACACGATGTGTGACATCAAAACTAGGGCACGACGCTTAGCACTTGCTTAACATTACAGTTGCTATTTTTGCTATTTATATTAGCCACATACATTTGGTATGAGGGCTTTTTAGACTATGTCGTATGCTAAATAGTTTGGAATAGATAGTTTTACTAAACCTTATTTACTTAAAACAATTGCGAGGTATGAGTTTGAAAACTGAGTCATTGTTTCAATTTTCGGCGCTCACCATTATTTTATTATTGGTGGCGTTTTATGGTGGTACATATCTGCTGTCTTTATTAATTAAAAAAGACAAAGAGACAACTTCCGGCTTTATGGTCGCAGGCCACAATGTGGGCTTTGGGATGGGCGCGGCAAGTATGACCGCGACCTGGATTTGGGCAGCCTCATTTTACGCTGCCGCCACCTCTGGCTATAAGTATGGCGTCTCTGGACCGATACATTACGGCTTTTGGGGTGCATTGATGATTTTGTTCATCTACCCTTTTGGCATGCGCTTTCGTGAGCTTGCTCCCAACGGTCATACTTTAGGTGAGCTTATCCACGCCCGCCACGGCTCATCAAGCCAATTAATTTTAGCCATATCCAACCTTATGGGCAGCTTAATTAGCTTGATGGTCAACTTTACCGCTGCTGGGGCATTGGTGTCAGTATTGTCACCATTGTCGTTCCAAACAGGGGTAATTATCGCGGGTGTCGGGGTATTGAGCTATACCTTAACCTCAGGGTTTCGCGCCTCCGTCTTTACTGATTTTGCCCAATTGGTCGCTTTGATGGCGATTGGTGTCATCATCATTCCAGCGGTGCTATTCTCCATGGGAGGTCCTGCAGTGATGGTCAGCGGATTATCGAACTTGACCTTAGAGCAGCAGGATTTCTTTTCTTCTGAGGCATTCTTTCAGCAAGGGGCACCGTATTTTGTCGCGGTATTGGCCTATGCTATCGGCAACCAGACCATTACTCAGCGCTTATTTGCGATTGATAAAACCAAGATTAAGGCGACATTTATTACCGCTACGGTCGGCTATGCGGGTATCGTCATTGGGCTTGGTATGATTGGCTTGATGGCCTTGACCATTGGTATTGAACCACTCGATGGCAATATGAACAACCTGATCCCGCAAATGGTCAGCACTTATCTGCATCCCGTCTTCATCGCATTATTCTTTATTCTGGTCATTGGCTCGTTATCTTCCACAGCTGACTCGGATTTATCGGCGCTATCAACCATTATGATGGCCGATGTCTACGGTAAAAATATCGCCAAAAAAGGTCATGTTAAACCTAAAACCATGATGCTCGTCGGTCGTGGCACCATGATTGTCGCGACGGCAGCGGGACTTATCTTTGCCAGCTTCAAGCTTGATATTCTCGTAATGCTGGTATTCGTTGGTGCCTTGTGGGGTGCGATTGTTTTCCCTGTTATCGCCAGTGTATTCTGGAATCGTGTCACTAATGCCGCCTTTACTTCAGCAGTGATTGTCGGGCTCCTATTATTCTGTGTGGCGCGTTTTGAGTTGATACCCATCGTTGGCATCACTGCCCTATTCTTTGAAATCTTAGCCAGCGTTGGTGGTGCAGTTGTCATCGGTCTGATGGTATTTGGTTTCTTAGGTCGTAAGATCGGCATGGGCGCGGCTGCTATTACACTGGTGCTGATGTTAATCTTTGCCACTGGGTTTCTACGCCAGTACATGATTTTACTCGCTTCACTGACGGCTTACGGTGCCAGTACTATCGTTTGTGTAATCGTCAGTCTCATGGGCGATGAGCATTTCGACTTTGAGTTGATTAAGCAGCGCGTAGGCAATTACGATAAAAAATCGGAAATACCATCGTCACTTAAATCTTAAACCAAAATCGTTTTATCCGAGTAGTGATTAGTTAGCAGTATATGGCTAATCGCTATTTACTTAAGAAATATTATAAGGAGATATCATGGACAACGTTTTTATCTACGGCTTATATATTTTAATTTGGCCCGCCATTACTCTTGGGGTACTGGTGTTGATTTGCACCGCCACCTATCGCGATATCAAAAAGGCCAAACGTGACAATAGGGATATTGTTTAGCACATTATATTTTAAACAATCATTATTACACGCTAGTTTACTGACGGCTTGAAAAGGCCTATTAACAGTATAAACGCTCCTAAATTGGGGCTAAATATAGACAAGATAATAAATAACCTGCTTTTAACTAAAAAATGACTTGTAATTTACTATATTTTTGCTAATATAGGCCACCTTGATTGGCTGGATGGCAGAGTGGTCATGCAGCGGACTGCAACTCCGTTAACGCCGGTTCGATTCCGACTCCAGCCTCCAATTATTTATTAACTTTACGTTAATTTTGGCTTGCATTATTATCACAACCGATTATAATAGCGACCACTTATCTAGTAACTAGATGGTCTATCAGCTAGCTTACGTTAAAGATAAAACAAGTTTTGCCCGGGTGGTGAAATTGGTAGACACAAGGGATTTAAAATCCCTCGCTAGCAATAGCGTGCCGGTTCAAGTCCGGCTCCGGGTACCATTACATAGTCCTATACTATCTTATAGAACAGCTAAAGCCCCTGATATCAGGGGCTTTGTTGTATCTGGCGTTCTATACTGTCCTATGAATCTATCCTAATCCATGCACTTTGAGTATACTGTCAAGTATACCGAGTTTTGAGTCTACTCATGGAGATCTAGGATATGGAAAGAAAAGCCATCAGTTCAGACCGAAGCATTAGCAGCCATAAGCCTGAAGATAAGAAGTACTTCGTTGCTGTCAAAAACCATCCTAAACTATTCTTAATGGTGCGTCCTACTGAGACTAAGTCATGGATGTATCGCTACTACCCGCCTTCAAATCCTAAGCAAAGCATTATCTCCATAGGTATATATCCAAGCATCTCTTATGCTCGTGCCTGTGAAGTTTGGCGTGAATATGAAGACCTACTAAGCAAAGGTATTGACCCAAAATTTCATCGTGAAGAAATAAAGAAAATACTTATTAGTATAACTAAAAACTCTTTTAATCACTTTGCATGGGAGTACTTTGACAGTCTAGATCAGACTCAGAAGAGTAATACTCTCATTCGTAAGAAAGGTCGTCTTGAGCTTATATGCAAATATATTGGTGACGAGCCAATCAGCGAGATAACCTCTCCTAAAATGCTTGAAGTCCTGTTAGACATTCAAGCCAACTCATTAAACAAGAATGGTAAGCCTACAGATAAGGCTGAACGCTGTGCTGGCATTGCCAGTGATGTGTTTATCTATGCTGGGGCACGAGGCTTCTGTACGAGCGATCCTGCGGCGCTCATTAAGAGTCAGTTGGCTAAATCAAGTTACGGTCATCGTCCTGCAGTTACTAAACCGAAGGACTTGGCTAAATTACTTAAAGCTATCGAGACAATAGAAGGTGACCCAAACACCATAAACTCCCTTAGGCTATTAGCACTTCTCTTTGTTCGCAATGGTGACCTAAGGCGTATGCGCTGGGCAGATCTAGATTTAGAGGCTGGCAGGTGGCAATTAAAGCCATTGAAGGGGCAAGGCAAGGTAAATATGGTTAAGGACATGGACGTTCCCTTACCTCATCAGGCTGTAGCTATATTGCGTGAGCAGCATAAAATTAACGGTCATACTGAATACGTATTTTTTAGCCAGACGGCAAAAAAGCATCAAATCATCTCTGATGCTACCGCCAACAAACGTCTAAAGGATTTAGGCTATAAAGACATACATTGCGCTCATGGCTTTAGAGCGACAGCAAAGACCATCTTACAAGAACAGTTAAAGTATCCGCTTGTGCTTGTAGAGATGGCATTGGGTCATACAACTAAAGATCCTAATGGCACGGCATATGGTCGATTTGAATACATAGATGATCGTAGTGATATGATGCAGAAGTGGGCTGACTATTTAGACGCTTTGAAAGAAGGTAGAGGTACGGCAGAGTTTAGAGCAGATGCCAAAGACGAAGCTGATTCTACCGCCCAACTGCAAGCGTTAATTGTGGAACTAGGCGAGGAAAAAGTTCGTGAACTTCTTAAACCTTGAGTTAAAAATATTCTAAATAAAGCTTAGTATGAACATATTACACAGTACTGCTTAAAAAGTGCGACAAGAATTTTAAATTTTACAGCTCAGTTATACGTTTTATTGTCAACAATCATAATCTTAGGTGGCTACCTTGAATAGTGTTATTTTTTCTTTTTTTTCTGGTGCAGGCTTTTTAGACTTGGGTTTCGAAAAATCTGGTTTTGAAGTTGTTTTCGTCAATGAAATTGATAAGTCTTTCATATATGCTTATCAATATAGTCGTCAAGTTATGGGTATTCCATATCCAAAATATGGTTATCATGAATACTCTATTGATCAATTCTTAAATGATAATGGTGAGCATCTATTAAAAGAAAATGTGAATGAAGAAAAAAAATTAGGAAAACTAGTTGGTTTTATTGGCGGGCCTCCATGTCCTGACTTTTCAGTAGGCGGTAAAAATAAAGGAAAAGATGGTGAAAACGGTAAGCTATCCAAAACGTATATAGATTGTATAAAGAAGTTCCAGCCCGATTGGTTTGTTTTTGAAAACGTAAAAGGTTTATGGCGCACTAAGAAACATAGAGAGTTCTATGACGGCTTAAAAAAAGAGCTCTTAGCTGAGGGTTATGTCTTACAAGATAGGCTTATTAACTCTCTAGAGTACGGCGTACCGCAGGATAGAGATCGAATAATCCTTTTTGGCTGTAAGGCTGATATTGTTAAAAATAAAGATGCTTTTCCATGGGAAAGCCATATGAAATATTCTAAAGAAGATATATCAAGTTACGATTGGCCTGATAGAAATCCATTCGAAAGCCAACCTACTATACCGGCAGGGGTTCCAGAAGAACTAACAGTACAACATTGGTTTGATAAAAATGATGTGCCAAACCATCCAAATGCAGAAGCACATTTTACTCCTAGAGCTGGCCTAGCTAAATTCCTAGTAATAGACGAAGGCGACACTTCTAAAAAGTCTTACAAACGCTTGCATAGGTTTAGATATTCACCAACAGCAGCGTATGGAAATAATGAAGTTCATTTACATCCTTTTAAAGCAAGAAGGTTGTCAGCAGCAGAGGCTCTATCAATTCAATCTTTACCCAAAGGTTTTGAGCTGCCCCAAACTATGACTCTTAGCGCTATGTTTAAGACTATAGGTAATGGTGTACCTTTCTTATTTTCATATGGTATTGCCTCAACTATAAAAGATTATTTGGAAGAATAAATCATGTTGTCAGAAATAGAAAAAGGCCAAATACAGCAATGGATAGACAATTTAATAGGTAAAGAGCTTAGTTATATCTCTAGATCTAAAACTGTCATTATTGAAAGTATTGACTGGGCTGATGGTGGTAGAATTAATGTAGCAAGAGATGAAGGTAGTATCACAATAAGATGGGAACGCATTGAGTCTGTAATAAACAGATTAAAAGACGGAAATCCTATTCATGTAGATACTGTATTACGATCTAGTGGTAATGATAGAACAATAATTGAGACAGTAATAGCAAGCCTCCCTCATGTAGGATATATGAAGCCTAATCAAGGTAGAAATAATTCTAGGAATAAAGTATTACAGTGGATGGATGGTGAAGTTCATCCGCTGGGTGAGCTACTCGATGTAAGTGATGAAACGTATGCCCACTCATTGATCTCAGCTAATAATACCACATCAATTCTATCGGAAAAAATAATCGGAAAATTTGTTTTTGAACTCCTAGTATTTTTGACTAATAATCAACTTGAGTCATCTCTCTTCCAATACTTAATAGAAAAAAACCTAAACTCAAGAAGCTATAATATTGAGCTAAATGATCAGCGACTAACATCCATTTTTAAAAAATCAGATAAACCCATCCCTGAAAACGAGCTAAAGCGAGGAGATAAATTACGTTTCTTTGCCGAACCTATTAAAGTAGGAACAGATTTATACTATTTATCTAATCAGTGGACAGATGGCACTGACTCTCGATTAGATATACAGACGTTAATTACCATATTTAATGAGCTTTATGATGATTATAAAATTCTAAAACAGAATGAAAATTATGTACTAATTCAAACATCGCAAAAAGAGCAAAAACCTCTTCCTGATAATATAATGCCCCTGTCCAAACCCTTCCTACTGTTAGCTGGTATTTCCGGTACAGGTAAAACTCGCTTTGTCCGTGAGCAAGCCAAAGCCACAGGCAGTATTAGTGACACTTACTGCCTGACCTCCGTACGTCCTGATTGGCATGAACCTAGCGATATACTTGGTTATATATCACGCTTAGGCGGTGATGGTAATGCTGAATATATTACCACTGATGTACTACAGTTCATCGCCAAAGCATGGCGTGCGATTGTTGATGCAGGTCTTGAGCTAGAGCCTGAGGGTAACGGTCTCGCTGTCATAGGTGAAAAAAGCGAGCTTAACCAAGTACTGCCTTACTGGCTATGCTTAGATGAGATGAACTTAGCCCCTGTCGAACAATATTTTGCCGACTATCTTTCCGTTCTAGAAACTCGTGAGTGGCGATGGGCTGAAGAACAATTCACTTATTACTGCGATCCGCTTTTAAAGTCAGGGACCATTGGGCAATTAGAAGATAAAAGCAAACTACGTGATGCGTTAGGTTTTGCAGATGGGCGGTACGATGATGCTTGGGACTTGTTCTGTGAGCATGGGTTAGGTCTGCCCTTTAATTTGATCGTAGCTGGGACAGTCAATATGGATGAAACCACACATGGCTTTTCGCGTAAAGTCATCGATCGTGCTTTGAGTTTTGATTTTGGTGATTTTTTTCCCAATGATTTTGATCATTTCTTTGAACCGACGGTCACTCATAACGCCTTGAGCTACCCTATTGACTCTCAAGCCTCTATCGATCAGTTACCGCCCATAGATAGTGATGGCAGTAAGAGCATTGATTTTCTGAAATCAATCAATAAAGTATTAGATGATACACCTTTTCAACTGGCTTTTAGAGCATTGAATGAACTACTGCTTGCTGTGATTAGCACCTATCCTGAAGATGAGAAGCAACTGCAAGCTGTATGGGATGACTTTTTGATGTGCAAAGTATTGCCGCGCATCGAAGGAGATCATGACAAGTTAGCAGTTATAGATGATTCCGTTAGCAGTCATGAGAAGTCGTTACTCACAGAATTAACCGCTATCTTAAAGCAAGAACTTGTTGATATTTGGTCTATGGAAGACGATCAAGATAAACTACGTCCTGATTTATATCGTAAAGACATAGATGGTAGCGTCTTAAATATCACTTGCCGTAGCAAGGCTAAACTGGCTTGGATGCAACAACGTTTAGAGCGTTCTGGCTTTACTAGCTTTTGGCCATAAAACTTGCAATTATAGAATAGATATAGCAAAACCAATGGAGTAATAATGCCAGATCTGTTAAGGATACAAACCCCTGATTTTGAGCTGTCCATTTGGTGCAATGACATTGAGAAACGTCAAAAGACCTATCAGTCTACTTTAGAGAAACGTGAGGCCATAAGCGATCATAATGCTCAACCATCTATAGTGCGCTTTTCTCCGCCCTTAGATATTCTCAACACTGATTTTATGGATAAACCCTTTGCTATAGAAGGCAGCTCAACTCCTTCGGGCTTGGTAGAGTCTTTAGAATTAGATGATTTTATCTTTTTTGAGAACCTTCAATATCAGTTTGAAGTCATCTTTACTGGTGACGTGGAAGAAGCGTATCTGAGCCATCGTAGCCACGCTATTAACAAGAGCTTTCGGTTTATTAAGGCAAATAAACAACGTTCAACGCTAGCACGCCTAACAGGTACGATCAATACTGCAAATGATGTTGGTTGGCTACGCCTACCCTTTAATTACATCAAGTCATCTCAAACCCTTAAAAGTACCATTGCTTTTGAAGTGCTACCTACTAAGATGAGTTTGCATGATGACTTACCTAAGATGTATCAGGCTATTGATAATTCCTTTCCACTTTGGCGATTTAGTTTGGTCGAAAAGACGGAACAAGATAGTGCGCAAACCAAACAACGCCATCAATTTCCACTGCTTTGGCTGGCAAACTTCAGCCATTTACGTCATCAACTGTCTCATGCCTTAAAGGTTATCAGCCAAGCACCGCATAGTCGCTTACAGGCTCAAACGTCTTATACTAAAGCTGCGAGAATAAAAGGCAAAATACCTGCGCGATTAGGAGAAAAAATAAAGGAAGATCTCGATAAGGGTCTGCATGAACAGCGTTATCGAGTCACAAAAAAACAGCTCAGTGTTGATACTCCAGAAAATCGTTTTATCAAAATGGTTGTATCCACTACCAAAAAACGACTGGCTGATTTTGAGCATAAGCTTAGACAAGATAATAAAAAGTCAGTCTCTCAAAGACTATCACATGCATTCTTAGATGAGCTTAATCAGTGGCAACAACCCCTACAAAAGATGCTAAAGCAAGGCTTTATGGCTAATGTTGGTAACTATAATGATCATGGTCGAGAATCATTGGTGTTGCAACAAAAGGTGGGCTACAGTTCAGTATATAGAATTTGGCAAGAGTTAAAATTTTACTTGGATGTGTTTGATAATCAATCCAGCATTTCCATGAAATCAGTTGCAGAAATCTATGAGGTGTGGTGCTTTCTTACTTTAAGAAATATCCTAATAGATGAGTTAGGTTTTAAGGAAGTCGCTACTAAGAAACAAGAATTACAACTTAAGAAGTTTTTTGAATATCAGCTAAAAGATGGATTTGCTGGTGCATTTAAATTTGAACGTGATGATGGCGTTAAAGCAAGATTGGCTCATGAACCACCATTTAATAAAACCACCAAAGCGATTCGAACTT
Organism: Psychrobacter glaciei; assembly: GCF_014652895.1. Taxonomy (GTDB): domain Bacteria; phylum Pseudomonadota; class Gammaproteobacteria; order Pseudomonadales; family Moraxellaceae; genus Psychrobacter; species Psychrobacter glaciei. The sequence goes on along the minus strand of NZ_BMZR01000001.1, from coordinate 455,772 downwards.
ATTCCGTCAGTCAAAAACCTGATATTTTATTAGAAGTTACCTTCCCTAATAATAGACAGTTTATCTGGTTATTCGATGCAAAATACCGTATAAAAACCAAAAACAGTCAGTACGATGATGTCAATCAAGATATCGAAGTGACTGATTATGTACCTGATGATGCTATCAATCAAATGCACCGTTACCGTGATGCATTGATCCGCGTTAATGAAAGCAAACACAAGAACGGTGTGGATAAGAGCCGTCCTGTTTTTGGTGCCTTTGTGTTATATCCTGGCTATTTTGATCAAATAAGTGAAGCCAACCCTTACTCTGATACTATCGATGAAATAAGTATTGGTGCTTTTGCGTTATTACCTAGCCTAACTCAAAACAGTACAGAAGCTGATAACAGCTGCTATTGGCTACTAAATTTCTTACGTCAAAATATCGGTAAACGCATTTCTAGCGATGTATCAGACTTAGCTCCCCCTCAATACAAGTCCAGTATGGAAGAGAATATTTACTTACAGGATGCCGTGCGTATTCCGTACGATGGTATGCGACAAATACTATATCAAGACTTAACTCTAACGCTAGCTGTAGATAAAAGTGATAGCAATTATGGGCTTGTTAAAGACGGTACTGTCGCGCTTTATACTTTATCTAAAAATAGTCTATTCACTAGATATGACTACCATATTTTAAAAGAAGTTCGCTATTTAAGCTTAGCTCTATGTTCTGATCTCGACTCTAACTGTTGCGACATTGAATATGCATGGCCTGTGAAAAAAATGGTCGCTCTCACAGACCATTTTATTTTTGAGCTTGATCAGCCGTTAAAGTTACAAAGCAAAATCAATAACGTACCTGACTCTACTCAACAATACTTTAAGCTGACCACTTTAAGATGCTTGCAAAGCGTCAGTGACTTCAACGATATTGAACCAGTATATCAAGAGTTCTGTTCCAAGATAACGGTCTCATAGCAACCAATCGTAGCTCAAGTCAAAGCAGCCGTCATAATAAAATTTATTTGAGTACAAATTATTTATAAAAAACAAGGAAAGCATCAATGTCAGATTCTACTTTATGCTCCGCTACTGAGTTTATCAATAATAGCAATCTGAACATTAATGATCCATTTGAGCTTGGATACTCCTCTATATCTGTAGCTTACTACAAGCAAGCAAATCTGGAACGAGGACAAGGTAATGAAGCTTTAGCTAATGCGTTACAACTTGCTTCAGATATCTGCTCAATGGCAATCAATCCAAGTAGTCCTAACGACCCTTTTAAAGCTGGCACCACTTACTCTGATGGAAATACTATTCAGCGATCAGCTATTCCAGATGATTTAACAAATGAACAGCTAGATTTCATAGCAGATGTTTATACCAACATAACAGACCCTATGATTAGAGCTCGCTTTGCTGACATACTTTGGTTATGCGCAAGTCCAAGAAAAGTCGATTACGCACAAGCTGCTATAGAAAGCTATATGCAACTTCCGATCGACCCTGAAACATGGCACCCTGATATAAAACAGTGCTGGGAGCGATGCGTTCAGTTAGCTAGACAAACAAAAGATCGTCAAAAAATACAAAATATCGAGTCAATACTAAAAATTGCTTTTGAAAAACATTACTCAGATAGCCATTTTATGAATCTCTGGCTTGGTGAGATGATTGGAGATCACCATCTACTTAGAGATGATCTGACAAGAATTGCAGAAGAGCTATGTGGTCATGGTATAAACCTTTTAAATTCAGGTAACTATTGGCAAGCTCGTGATCATCTTGATGTGGCTGAAAAGTTTTTTAGGGCTCAACAAGAAGATGATAAGTGGCTAAACTGTTTGCTCTTGTCAGCTGAATGCTTTGTACTTGAAGGTGACTCTCAAGTAACAAATAATATTCAAGGTCAAATGGCTGCTAATCATAGCTATGAAAATGCTCTTCAGACTTATCGAAAAGTTCCAAAAGCAAAGAGAAGTTTGTACGCTGTTAATGAGAAGATGGTTTCTGTCAGAGATAAGATTATTGAAACAGGTCACAACATATTAGATGAAATGCCTGTTTTTCAGCTACCTAGTGTTGATATAACTGATACCGTTAAGGCGTCTATAGAGCATGTATCAGATAAGCAAGATCTAAATCATGCTTTATTATATTTTACTGCCTTTCCCTCTCCCATATATAAAGACCTGCGATCTCAAGCCTTAGAAAGTCACCAACAGTATTTTCTGAGTAGCTTGTTTGGTAACATTCATTATTCTGGAGATGGGCGAGTTACTGCTAAAACTCCAGCATTAGGTCTTGATTACAAAACAGAAGAAGAAAGCGAACCAGTAATATTTAGTAAAATGACTCAAGACTTTCAGTTAAACATACAGTTTATGGTGCAAGGAAGCATCGTCCCAGCATTAAACCAAATTCTTATGGATTTTAGAGTAACAAAGGAATACTTAATACAGCTATGTGAACTTTCACCCATAGTTCCTGAAGGTCGAGAGTACCTTTTAGCTAGTGCTCTATGGAGCGGTTTTGAGCACGACTTTAGAAACAGCATTCATTTACTTGCTCCTCAAGTCGAACATATAGTGAGAATTTGTTTAAAAAATAATGGCGTTCATACCACTACTATCGATAAAGGTGGTATTGAAAATGAAAATGGTTTATCAACATTACTCAAGCATGAGCAAGCTGAGGAGGTACTAGGTGAAGACCTACTGTTCGAATTAAAAGCTGTCTTCACCGAATCTATTGGCGCTAACTTACGCAACGATGTTGCTCACGGTTTACTGAATGATCAAAGCTCTGGTTCTCAAGTATCGGTTTATGCGTGGTGGATGATTTTGAGATTGGTAGTTAGGTCGCTATTTGACTCTAACACATCTAATGTTGAATAAATTGTTTAAGTCTAAAGTCCAAGTACGTTATTCACGGAATAATCTTTAATACTTAAAAAGTACCCCTTCATAGTCATCCGATCAAAGCTATATACATGAGCATGTGGCGCTTCTTTACATCGTCCTACTAATGGTTGCTTTTGATCAGGCTTACCATTCGCCAACTCTATTACTCCAGAGCAAATTGGACAGACTGCAGTGAACTCTGTAATCCTTGCTATGTTGAGCTTATCTTTGTTTCGGTACATCTCAATATCCGTATTATCAGCGTTAATGTTAGCAAAGAACATAGGTGCTTTAATCACGCGATGTCGAGGTAACGACTGTAAGGGCATAAGAAAATATCGCCAGTTGAGATAAGCAAAAGGAATAAATACCACAAAAACCATGGCTTGCCAAAGTTTAAAGCTGGGTAAATCACTCAATAATAAAAGGACTAATATTGAGTATATAACAATAACAATATCCAGCAGAGCACTTAGCATTAATAATAACATAAGCGAGATTCCGCTTACACTCAGCATCTTAAGCTCACCCTTTTTGAAGAAAAGCCGAACAAGTAAAGAGAGCTTAATATCAGAAGTAGCTTTACGCTCATAAATGATACTACTTACATCCTCAGTATCTTCGAGCTCTTCATCAGACTCTACAACAGAAGATTCATCTATCTGTTCCTGCGCTACATCCTCACTTTCGATAACCTCAATATCCATCCATATCAATGTTTTATTCTTTGACCCACCCCCTGATGCTGAAGTGACAATGATTGGCTGATATCCTAGGTCTATAAATGCTCTTTTACAATCCGGTTGGTCGTCAATAAATGCTGCCAAAGTGAGTTCAAGCTTCGACGTCTTAACCGCATTTTTAGCAGTCTGACTGTCTACTCTTTTTTCATCAATCTTTTTTGCTTTAGCATATATCTGTTGCCTTGACATTTTCTCAGGCTCAAACCCTTCATCTGAATATTCAATTTTTCTCAGCTGCTCATTGACGATAATCTGTAAATACTTATCCCAAAGGGTGTCACGAGGGTAATTCAAAAGCTGATCATGCAACTCATTAAATACTGTTAAGTGCTTGTTTTTCATATTATTGTACCGGTTAAGCCTCTGTTGGACACCTAATAGATAGCTGTTTTAGAACTCAATTTCACCTCATAATTACCTCACTCCTAACCAACTAACAAAAGGATGGTAACTATGTCAATGTCAATCGCTGTTAATGAGCAAAAGCAAATCGTCAATGTTAAGCAAGTCGAGCGAGGTCTAGCTTGTATGTGTTTTTGCTTTGAATGTGGTGAGCCCGTAGTGGCTCGTAAAGGTGAAAAAAATGAGCATCATTTTGCGCATCTCAACAATAAAGAAAGTTGCACTATTCACCCTGAAAGTATCCTACACAAGTTTGCTAAACAAGTCATTATGGAAGAGAGGTATCTAACACTGCCCTCACTACCTGATGACGAAAATAGTGAGGATAAAACTTGGGAATTTGATCAGCTGATTGAGGAACAAGCTGTTGGCTGTATTCGACCTGATATAGTCGCAACGGTTGACGGAGAAATGATGTTTATTGAAGTTGCTGTGACTTCTTTCATCGATACCGATAAAGCGGATTTTATTAAGCAATTAGGTATTAAGACCGTTGAGATCGATTTGAGAGAAATTATCACGCAAGGTATTGAATTGCCAAGTGAGGAAGCCAAAGATTATATTCTAGACTGTGTCAGTAATAAGCAATGGATATTTCCAGCACCGAACTCATTAACCATACCAGTAACTCCTACGCCATTACCTGAGCCTCTCTATAATTGCCAGAGCAGCACTGATGAGAATAGCAACGGAAGCTTTGATAAGGGCTATACCATTTATCGCTTTACCATCAAACATGCTTGGGTAGATGTCAGGGTCTTTAATTCAGGCATGGTGTCCATTAAGTGTGTGACCTACAACCATGATGTTATTGAGATACTCAAGCAATGGCGTAACGAAGGCGGTGGTCAATACAATCAAAAATATAAGTCATGGAATTACTTCAAACCGTTTTCAGATACTGTCTTTCAACGACTACAAGAAATGGACATGACTTTTACTGCTTAAATATGCCCCTACTTGATACTACGGAGAATAAGATCATGACTCTTACTACAATACTACTAATTATCATCTTGCTAATGATGACGCTACTGGTATGGACTATACAGCGAATACAATTGCAAAATAAGGCTCTACTAGAGAGCGAGCGGGATATTGCGCAAATTAAGAACGATATGCTTGAAAAAGAAGCAGGCTTTCAACAGCGATTAGATAAAGATATTAAAGAGGCGCAAAAGCGTTCAAACAATATGCAGCGTAATGTATTGAAAGGTCAAATTGGTGAACAATTCACACCCTTTATCACTGATTTTCCTTATAACCCTTCAGACTGCCGATTTATGGGGGAACCGATTGACTATGTCATCTTCCAAAATTTACACGAGTGCGCTGATGGCAACGTACCTATCGAGAACGTTCAACTTATTATTGCAGAAGTTAAAACAGGAAATGCGAGACTCAACCAGCGACAGAAGATTATTAAGCAAGTAATCGAAAATGGGCAGGTGAGCTTTAAGGAGCTTAGGATAAAACACTGCGAAAATACGGAAGAGATGCACGTTCAGGTAAGCGCATAAATGAGCCTAATTATACTTTTTGACTCTTACGTAATTTACTAGTATTTTTCGATGCAAATAATAATAAATAAGACTAATTACTAAAAAAGTCTTTTTACTTAATCTCTAGAGACAAGATTAAGTAATTGATTTATATAGTTTTTTTATTTTAAAATAGTCTATAAATAGTCTTTTAATTGAAAAGACTATTTTTATTATTCTATTGGACCCGAATATTATACTGCTGAAAATTAATCTGATGTTGGGTATATCCTATAACCTTGGATATTTCAGACAGCTTTTATTTTTTACTTACTACGCTAGCTACGACGAACCATTTTTAGCTTTAGCAAGCTGCCAAGTTCATCTCTATTATTTTTTCGATCTAGCTTAATTTTTATTATTACACAGTTGTTTCTCTTTGGTAATTATCATAGAGTAAAACTTTGTTCTTTAATATATAATGCTCTTTTAATAAACATCAGTTGGTAGGACAAACAATGAAGTTACTCTCGTATGTTGCATGTTTCGCTGTATGTTCAGTAGTAACTCAAGCTCAAGCCGGACCAACGATCAGAGAGTTTATGGACTCTAGTGAGAGTAATGCTTATTTTAATTGCGCTTACAAAGGTAAAACAGCTACTAAAAAATGCTTAGTGACCCATAGCTACATTAAATCGAGTGCTCATCCTAACCTTAAAGAGTTCTATGGGCCTAATGAAGCTCTAAAAGTTATAAGCATTAAGTGGCCAGATAGTGATATAAGCCGTTATGCATATGTAGACAGTATGGAGATGGTAAATTTAAACAATAAAGAGGGCTGGGGATATAGGCTTAGAGACAAAGATGATAAAAACGGCTGGGGTGTTGATTTATCACGCGGACTTTTTATTGATAAAGCTTCTAGCAATAAGGATCATATCCGTCTGTGGTAAGGATATAACTAACGCTTTAAAAGCGTTACTACTTTTATAATGATGCTGATGAGTAAGTAATTTTTATCAGGAAAATAAGGATGTCACTTTGAGAAATAAACTTTTAAAAATCGCTATGGGTATTAGCTGTGCCGCTATGTTTTCAGTAAGCCATGCCGATGTTGCTACGATGAATAAGTATTATAACAATCCAAAACTTGCTCCTAAGATCAAGCGCTGTAACAGCAACCAAGATTGCAATGCTTTTTATGCTTTATCTAAACAATGGAAGTCTGTTCCTAACTGTTTTAAAACTGCTTACGGTCCAGACTGCGAGACGAAAAAACAAGCAAAAGACGGTGATGGTTATGGCTTATGGAAAGGTGCTAGTTTTAATAATGATCGCTCATCAACCTTAGCTTCATCTGCTGAGGAAGTTTTTTACAAGGGTGGTTCCGCGAGTAAGGCTGACGAGCGAATTTTCGCTGAAGGTTTAGCTGTACTCTATTATTTAGATTCTAAGAAATAGCTTTAAAAAGTATATTAAGTAATATGACCTACTTATTTGATATCTATAAATACGAGTAAACTAATCTTACCATCATAAATCACTCTCAATTTTATCAGAGACTAGTTATATTTCACTATCACAACTGACCTTAATTCTGGTATTTGAACAACAAATCGAACAAGGATTGTAATAATGAAAAGTGTTTTGTTAGGATGTACTGTTGCTCTTGCGCTTTTAGCTGGCTGTGAATCTAACGCAGGTAATAAGTCAAGTGACATAGTACTATCTGAGGAGGCAGTAGGCTCGGAATTCTCTCAGGAAGGACCAGAAACAGAGATAGTAAGCAAACTCCAGTATGATTCGAATGGCATCATTGTCTGCGGAGAAAACAACGATGGAGTTTGTACCGATGATGTACTCCAAGATCTACGTACTACACAACTACGTGAGCAGCATGATGCTAGTACTACACCCTTATCAGAAGTAAGTAATATTACTATTGATAAGGGTGATGACGACTCCCATGATAATGCTACAAGAGTTGACTACAAAGAAATAACGGGGCCACTAACACCTGCTCAAGCGGCACACATTGATTATCTAGTTGACAATGATCTTGAAACCTCACAAGAAATGATAGACTTACTCAATGATTTTACACTCGATGGTAGTGAAGAGAGTTCTTTACGTAAATTCATTATAGAACGTTCACGTTATAAAGATGGGTATGATGCATCGGAAGACTGTCGTAACCCAGACTTAACAGAAGCTGAGTACGCTAACGCTTGTACTTAATGAGTGGTAGATGGATGACAATACTAAACAAAAAAATAAGCCACTAGCGGTGGCTTATTTTAAATTACTGCCTATCGGCAAAGCCTATCAGCTATCTTATTATTAATCCACTCTGCAACCTCACTCGCTACCCATACTACCCTAACCTGTGTCAGCTGTACCTTCTTAGGAAAAGTTGGATCGTAACGATCAGATTTCTCATTAACCATCTCATAAATCGTAGAACGACTAAGACCAGTATAATGGCCAACATCTTTAACACTCAATAATTGCGGTATATGATTGCATTGCTCGATCACTGGCTGTGCTGTGTTTAAGTTTTCCATGATTATCTCCTTTGTAAGTTAATGAGAATCTTTCTTCTCATACAGTTACGAAGTCCCATATTTTTTTACGGCATCCTATTGAGTCCAAGGGTTAGCTTTAAATGAAGCAATAAAAAAAGAGCTGAATGAATCAGCTCCTTCTTATGCCGTCTATCCTTACCACTGCTTTAACTTATAGCTGTCACACTCTCCCTTAGACTTCTTTCAATATTACCGACATTGTAGGGAGCGATACTATTTTGCAATCCTCCTTGATGATTGCTATTAGCATCATCCATCTCCACAGGATAAAACTCATCCACCACCTCCATTGCATCTTCGCTATCGACACCAAAGCACGAGTTCACATAACCTTGTTTCGCTGCTGCCTCTAGTGCTGCTTGATCAAAGCCATGTTCGCTCAGCTCCCGATCAATTGCCCCAGCATCTTGTACCGCTTGTTTGAGTGTCACATCATCACGTAGCGTTAAATCCACAAAGTAGATCGGAGTTCGATAGCTTTGCGTGGTGCTTTTACCTCTAAGCGTGAGTTGCAACGGCAAACATGAAAGCTTATTGCCTGATACTGCTGCAAAGTAGCTTAAGCGTGCTGATAAGGTACGGATGCTATTAAAACCTGTAGTTCGAAAGATAAACGTACCAAGCTCATCGTCTTCACTCAGATTTGCGTACAGTCTGCCATACGGCTTACAAGCACCACCTTGTGCTAGTGGACAACGTTCAGGGGATGGGCATGGTAGTTGCTCGACACCATTATTGGTTCGTCTCTGACATTGCTCACCGTCACCAACGCATAGTGGACGGCCTGTTTGTCTATCGAACAGTGTGTATTCTGCTCGCAGGTTTAACTCAGGATTATTAAACAACATGCGTACAGGAATCTGTCTGAGCTTACCGTCGTTCTTTGCGCGTAGCTTTGCATCAAGTGGATGATTGATCCAACCGTCTTTGTTCTGCACTTGACTGGTGATAGTGAATTGATCGTCTTTGGCAGGTAAACGCTTGCCATCTTTTACGATGACACGCCCGATGCTGATACGACCTAAAACTGGTGGAGTAATCGTTAGACCTTTAATCATGATGGTATTCCTTATGTATTTAATAGAATGTGTTTGGCCATAAAAAAGCCCACCTGTGCTAGGTGGGTGGTTATTCGCTTGCTTTGATTAATCAGCTTTGACTGATTGGTTGCCGCGCTGATGATTGAGTGATCTTCAGCTCAGTCATTAAGCACAACGAAACGTCTGCTGCCTTGCTTTGTTTTACCGAACTTAGCTAACAACTCAGGATGAGCCTTGATTACAGCCTTGCTATCAAGACCGATACTGTCTTTAGAGCGCTTCCATGAGATCGCACCTTTCTCAAACACGGCAACTTCATTATCGGCAATCAGCGTTTGCAGCTGATGCTTCACTTGATCATGACGCTGCTCTAACTCTTGCATATAGTCACGGTAGCTCAGTAATTGCTCAAACAGTTTGTTAGCACCGTCATCATCCGTTAGATCAACCTTGCTTGACGGCTTAGCGGTTGGATACAGCTGCTTTAATGCCCGAGCTGCAGATTCTGAATGGTCAGGTGTGGGCGGTGTGTCGGTTTCCACATATTGCCAGAACAGAAGCTCATGCTCGATGATAGAGTCAATTAAGCGCTCATCACGTTCAACCTTATATATCTTGGCTTCATGTCCACACAGTAATACGCAGATGTGCGCAGCAGCTTTACCTGTGACTGCCAGTTGATGTTGTACTTGGCATGTCACATACAACGGCACACCATTCTTCCAGAGCTTGGCCCCATGTTCACCAGCCGTTTTACACTCTAGAATCTGTACCTCATCATTGCCTGTAATAGCATAGTCTAGGTTGGCGAGCATAAAAGCTTTGTCAGGATCAGGATGCTGCAAGATGGCATTGACGCGACGTACCTTGTTACCAGTATGTTCTTGATAGTATTTAGCCACCATCGGCTCTAAGGTATTGCCCCAATAGAGTGGTGAATATCCTTCAATGCTTTCATCGATGTTTGATGCCATACGTCCTGTCTTGATCATCCATAGCTCAAGCATCGACAAATACGGATGAATACCACAGGCGGCAGCGGCGTCAGAGCTGCCAATGCCTTGCTTACGAAACTGTAGCCAGTCTTCACGGCTCAAAGATTTGGTATTGACCAGGCGTTTAGCGGTAGTTGTAGAATTAACCAACGGCTTAGCGGATTTATTCTCTACCTTGGTCTTTGGTATATCTTCGATACCATGCTTAGTTTTTATTGGCATTTTAACTTTAACGGTTGCACGCTTGGCCTGTCTTGGCTGAGTCGTCGTATTTAATGCGATTAGGTTCATAGTGAATTCCTTAGTAGAGTGGTTATTGATTGATATCAAATTAAAGTCATAAAAAAACCACGCTCAAAGGCGTGGTTGATTGTTTGTCAGATTAGAACATCATTGGTTAAGCAAGCATCAATAGCGATTGCTCTAATCCTTTCTGTTTCAGCTTAGCACCAGCACCGAACCAAGCCGAGTTCAGGCGGTTGTCAGTGTTCATCGCACGCCTTTCATGATCCACGTACTCAGTAATGCTGCACAGCAAACCATAGGCGGTATCACTGGCTGCATCGAGTGTGGCACCGCGACCTTGACCGTTAAACATCTTCATGACCTGATTCATCGCTTTAGCATTAGGCACGGCATCCTTCTCTTTCTTAGCACTGTTAAACAGAATGATGTCATTGTCTTGATCGTTAAACACACGGCTGAGATAGTTAGCCGCTTCTGCTTGGGTCACACGGCGCTCAGATAGCTGTTTCATCTCATAGCTGTGCTCCTCCCACTGCTTCACTGACACGCCCAATTGCTGTTTGACCTTGTCAGCATCAAAGGATGTGGAATGCGGCACTTTCACCACACCGCCATTGCCGTTGGCAAGGCTGATCGCTAGTGTGTTGTTACACACCACACGGATGGAGGTGAACTGAGCGGTAGTCGCTAACGTGCCGTCACAAGCGGTTGCAAGCAGCAAATAACCATTACTCACATCCTTACCCTTAAGCGTTGCTGACTGGCCTGTACGGGCCAATGCCCATAGCTTACGACCACCCTTTAGCACACCAGCCGTTTCCAGCTCAAAGTCAGACTGCTCGGTAAGATCACGATAGAATTCTAGAATCTCACGAGGTTGTACTTCCTGATAACGTTGACTAACCACCGATAGCGGCTCGAAGTTATCGCTACGATATAAAACCTTCTGCTCAGCAAAGGGCAAGATCAAATTATGCCCTTTGTCATTATTAGCCATGTAACTAACATCCGATGACTCAATACGCCAGTCCATACCGGCTTGTTTTGCCCAGACCTCAAGTGGCTGCTTAGGTGCCAGCTCATTACCCAGACCATGCCAAGGGGTTTCACCAACGTATGCCATTGATTCTATTAAATGTGCCATGAGAATATTCCTTTTAGACTTGATTAGAATTATGGGTTAGATAGATAGGTTAAATGCTGAAAGTTCTTGAGCAGGTATTGCAGGTATAATGGGGCTTTGCTGCCAAAACGAGTAAAGGGGGCTGCTGTAGCTTATCTTTAGCCAAGCTAATCGCTGAGGCAAGGGCTGTGCCTACTACCACACCGATTGCTGAATTGATTTTGTAATACCTACAGATACTCACACCAAGACCTGATAGGGCAGATTGTGAGCACAGTTGCTCAAAGATATTAAAGGGACTGTCAGTATCGGTAGTGCTTCTTACGTTTGCTGAATGACAGTGTGGGCAGATCGGTCTCATAAATAGCTCCTTTTAGATTGCGCATAAAAAAGGCCTGCGATTAAGCAGGCCTTTGATTAGGATAGATTGGGGTTAATAAACAGGTAGCTAGGCTTCCTGCCTTATCTCATACGGATAGTGTATATCTAAGATTACTTAGATATAGCCAATCTATTTAAAAGTATTTTTGTTAAACTGGATTCAAGAAAAACTTATAACAACATCACTTTCCTCAATAGATACCTTTCTGGCGAACACAATATTTATTTTTTTAAAATAATGGGTTATATCATTTGATGTATCACTAAAATCAAGAGTAAGCTAGAACCATAAAAACTATGTATTTCTTTTTTTTATGCTTTTGCCAAAGGTACGCATACCAGGTAGCTTTACTTTAAGACGTTGGTAGCTATCATCTGACTTAAATGGTCTGGTTAAATATAATGCTGCGTTGACGGCATTCTCAACTTCCTGAATATTACTCCGATGAATCATGCCTATACCAAGCGTATTTTTATATTCAAACCGCTTTTTATAATTAGGAGTGTGTAAATTAAAGAAATACCCTAACCCCTCTGTAATATCTTGCCATTTTTCTCCCACTTTCATAGCCAAATACGTATCGCTATAATGCTCTGAGCCATCATAAACTAGCAATAGATGACAGTGAAAACTACCGTTTTCCTCTCCTTGCTCTAAGGACCAAGCATTTAAAAGCAAGTCTCCAAAACAAGTTTTTTTATTACCTATGAAATCCCGCAGTTTCTGCATGTGAGCATCAAAATCGTAAATAGTAATATGGTCACTAACTTCCTGAAAATACTTTAAGTCAACACGTACAAAAAGCAGTCTAGATCTTTTAATAAAAAGTTTTCTTATATTATTTTCAAGCTTATTGGAATTGCTTATTCCTTGTGAGTACCACTTATTATAGTCATAATCAATATGGCTTTTATAAGACAACAGTAACCGAATAAAATTCTCAGTCAAACTGTTATTCCATGAAATATTGAACGGATAGGAATCACCAACAATAGCGTTGGTGGTATTTATAAAAGCATTAATTGGTTGTGAGTATGCCAACTCGTCATCTAAAATTGTCACGAATGGATAATACAGCCTATTCAATTCACTTTTAACGTTCTTAAGCGAAATGCGTTGATATATTATATTTCTAACGAGAACATCAATATCTGACACTATTTTGGAGTTATTGATCGAGTTATACATCGTGATTATCATCCTTATAAATTTGTATTCATAAGTTAATAAGATTTAGTAATTTTATAATTATAATTACTGAGAGAGTAGCTCTCAGTTTAGAAAAACATATCTAGTGTGTATATTAATAATATATATACCCGATCTGTAACATGGTATTGAAGTAGACTATATCCTAAGCAGAGCTAAGGATTTAGCTAAATCCGATCATGAGCTACCCTTTAGTATAAGGAAGTGGTTCGAATGGAGTTAGAGTTATAATGAAGTTAATTTGGCATAGAAATCCCCGTACAGCATCTATAACGTAAAGGTGTAGCGACCATATTCTCTGACAATATTCTGACCAAAAATACAGCATATAATGACCATTTTTTGCGATATAATAGAGCTTATTTTATTGATTTTGACTACGTAGAACTAGGTAAATTTCGATCCTTATATACTTTAATCATGGATGTAATTTTTATTATGGAAGAACCTCAATTAAATAAAAATACCTTTAATAAAGAATACATAACAAGCAAAGTAAACCAACTAACGGCTCATGAATCATATTGGTGTTTATATTACTTAAATCAAATGAAACCGATAGAAAAAGTTTTTTTAGTAAAGGATGATAGGAATTGCAAGAAAAAACTGGTTACTATTTTAGAAATAAGAAGGTACTCACCTATTAGAGTCGACAAGTTGCTAGTTGAGATGTCTGCTATTATAATTCCACAGAGTCATATTAGCTGGCTTCATGGAAAAGATAGAGCAACATTGTGGTTTGTAATGGCATTAAGATCGTCTGATTATAAAATAAAATATATAACTACTCGTGAAGAGATAATGACAGCCAATCACGATATAACCTATTCGAAGAATATTTACTATTTCTCTAGAAAAATAATAGACCCTAAGGATTACCAATTAGAGTATACAATTCATCAAAAAATAGCTGTGCTGAATAGACTTAGAGATATTTTTATTCTAAGTAAGATTAGAGATAATGAACTTGAATGGTTAGATAGAAAGGATAGAAAACAAATTGATTGGGCGTATAGATATATGCTGAATAAGAGAAGTAAAAACAACATTTTAAATACTTATCTTGGTGCAAGTGATTATATTTATTTTGATATCGATGAAACTGCTAGTCGATACAATCATATCTTAGCTTCGTTTGATTACATGGGTTTTACTTTCCTCAACTCTACTACTATCTCTAGCCCCGTACCCTTAAATCACTATACCTTTGAAACAAGAACTAAATTTATAAGAACCATGAAAAATACATGGCAAAAACAAAAATCAAGATTAAAGACTCTAAAGGATATCGATTCTAATATTAAGCTCAATAACCCCACTACAAAAACCTCAAAAGGCGTATATATCAATAAACAAATATTAAAAGAACAAGCATTTAAAGCTACCTCTACAGTTTATAATACAAAAAATTATAGCTGCCTTGGATACTATGAGAAACCCCATCTTAGTCTTTTTGAAACTGAGCAAACTCTACAAGTTCAAAATAATACTCATGAATCTCTACTAGTCGATTGTGAGGGCAACGATATAATAAATATAAACGTTCAGGTTAAAGCGTTAGACTTACCACCAGATATTGAAGATTCTGTTTGCATTATTAATGCTGAGCCAGTCGTGAATGCTGAACAGAACCAATCTGATGATAAGACTGTGAGTTTGGATAACGCTGACGATACTGCTACTGAAAACTCAATGGATGAGGCAATCAATCGTCATGAAGATATTATTCCACCTCCAAACATTTCTACGATGGAAACCAATGATCCAACAACGAAACTACAGGCTATTGACAGTAATTTAGCTTCAGCTAAGACTCTTCACAACATTGATGATAACATGGCTGATGATGATCCTTTTTTGGTAAACGCTGAACTGATAAGACAAAAGACTGGAAAAACATATATAAACTAAGTAGCAGCTCAGTACTGGTAAGGAATTGTGAGATTTGTATTACGAAATTACTATAAAATTGAAAACCAAATCTTAAGTATACCTACAAGTGTACTAATTTATAATAAAAAATATTTACCCATATATATCAACAAGTTAAATATCAATACTGGTTCCGGCTCCGGGTACCATTACATAGTCCTATACTATCTTATAGAACAGCTAAAGCCCCTGATATCAGGGGCTTTGTTGTGTCTGGCGTTCCATACTGTCATGCTCTATCTATCCTAATCCATGCACTTTGAGTATACCGAGTTTTGAGTGTACTTATGGAGATCTAGGATATGGAAAGAAAAGCGATCAGTTCAGACCGAAGTATCAGCAGCCATAAGCCTGAAGATAAGAATTACTTCTTTCTTATCAAGATTCATCCTAAGCTATTCTTAATGGTACGTCCTATCCAGTTTATAATTATAAAAAAACCAATGAAACCGCTATGAACATATCATGGCAGTTTCATTGGTTATATGGTCTTTAACGCTAAAACTTATTAGCCAAATACTTTCATACGTTCTTCAACAGGCTTGAACGCTTTATCACCTGCTGGCTGCTCGATTGCACCAAACACCATTTGCGCATTAAGCTCCCAATCTTCAGAAATACTCCACTCCTCAGCGACTTTTTGATCAATGACTGGATTATAATGTTGTAAGTTTGCACCGATATCTAGACTAGCCAATGCTGTCCAGATCACATACTGATGCATAGCACTGGTTTGATGCGACCAAATGGGGAATTTATCGGCATATAAGGGCGCGGCTTCTTGCATATTTCTTACAACACCTTTGTCTTCAAAAAATAAGACGGTTCCTGCACCTGCTTTAAAGCCAGCGATTTTGTCTCTTGTTCCTTTAAATTTCTCTTCATCACCAACGATAGCTCTTAGCATCTCTTCGGTCATATTCCAAAGCTTGTTATGCTCATCACCAAACAACACAACGATACGAGCTGACTGTGAATTAAACGCTGATGGCGTGTGCAAAATAGCATGTTCAACCAATTTCACTACGTCATCATTCGATACTGGTAATTGATTGCTTAGCGCATAAATTGAACGGCGTTTCTCAGCTAATTGCTGTAAATCTTGTAAGTTTGACATGATTTTCTCCAGTGGTTTTGTATGAGTTAAGGTTAGATATAAGGTATCAAAACAGATAATAATTAGCCTTTGAAACCTTTAGGTAGTTCAGGCGCAGGCAAACGCTTCATATCAGAGTCGACATTACCGAAACGCTCATGGCCATTATTCCAATCAATAATAGATTGCTCAATCTCTGCTTTGTTATCAGCAACGAAGTTCCACCACAGTAGCACTGGGTTATTAAGCGGTTCGCCGCCGATGAACATGATACGTGTCCCCTTTTTGGCAGCCAGTTTAATACTTTTGCTATTGGCGACATCGCTATCATGAAAACGGAATAATTGATCTTGCTGACAGACCTTGCCTTCAGACTCTATCTGCCCTTCTGAAACTAAGATACCGTACTCAAAGCCTGACTCTAGACTCAATGTCGCTTCGCCATCTTGCTTGAAGTACACATCTATACCGACCAGCTTTGAGTATTGGATGGTAGGTGCTTCAAACATTTCACCCAATACATTGGTATAACTACCTGTCGTCAGAACCATCTCTGCATTGCCCTCGCTCCACGTTGGTAGCTCAGGATAGTGATGAAAACTGCGCTCAATCTTCTGGTCAGTGGGCAGTGCAATCCATAGCTGCACCATACTGATACCACGTGCTGCATCTTTCGAACCGCCCGTATCTGGAAAGACACTTTGTTCAGTATGACTGATACCTTGGTTCAAACCCGTACCTGCGGTCATGACATTGACTTGGTTTTTGGTAATGACTTGTGCGTTACCTAAACTGTCTTTGTGTAGCACTTCGCCATTTAACATCCAGCTAAAAGTTTGCAAATTGGTATGCGGATGGCGACCAACCTGCATACCTGCGTCATCTTGGTCAAAATCAGCAGGACCTGCATGATCTAAAAAGCACCACGCACCGATAGGCTTTTTGCCTTTGTTAGGTAATAAACGCGCAATTGGAATACCGCCGACATCAGCCAATCTTGGCTCTAACGTTTGAATACTCATGAACTAACTCCTTTTTTGATACTTTATTTTCACAAATAATGAGCGTAGAAAAGTATTAAAAAGTCATAGGTACTTCCATGATTAATACTTTTGAGTTCTCTAGAACGTCCATAGTCATGCTTTTAGTATCCCAGACACCTAGACCGTCACGCGTATTTAACACGTTATTGTTAATGGTCACACTACCTTCAATCACGAAAACGTACACGCCATTGTTCGCATCATTTAGCGTATAGTTTTGAGTGACTCCTTGCTCAAAGTCACCCATACTGAACCATGCGTTTTGATGAATCCAGACGCCAGCATCGTCAGCGTTTGGTGACAATACTTGATTGAACTTATTTGGTTGCATGATGTCATCCATGCGTACTTGCTGATAACGAGGCGCTACGTTCATTTTGTTTGGAATGACCCAAATCTGTAAGAACTTTACATCCTCTTTGTCATCGCCATTCATCTCACTATGAGTGATGCCTGTACCGGCTGACATAACTTGGATTTCACCCGTTTCGATAATGCCATTGTTACCAATGTTATCGCCATGACCGAGCTTACCCGATAGTGGAATACTGATAATTTCCATATCGCGATGTGAGTGCTTGCTAAAACCTTGACCACCAATAACAAAATCATCGTTAATAACACGTAGCGCACCAAATCCCATACGTTCTGGATTGTGATAATTCGCAAAGCTGAAGGTATGTTTGCTTTTCAGCCAGCCATGGTTTGCATCGCCACGAGAGTTTGCTGCATGATAGATAGTTTTCATAATTTATCCTTAGTTATTGGGGAGTTAAACATGTCTGAAAATTTACTATTAACGAACTTGTCTAAACAATGGAACGATTATAATTGTTGTTTAAGAAGAGATACACATCGGTAAATGCAAATAACTATTCTTATTTTTAGAACAATAAAACTCTTAATATGGCGTACCATATTCATGGTATGGCTCTATATACCTAATTACATTTACGATATAAGGAAGCTTAACGATGTCAGATAAACCATTATTGAATTATGATGTAATAGATAATACAGATCAGAAACGTTTTGAAATTCACGTTGATGGGCATATCGCCTTTGAAGATTATGAATTTTTTACCACCAGTCAAGGTGAAGATGGCATTGCTTATACCCATACTGAGGTGCCCGAAGAGATTGGCGGACGAGGTATTGCAGGTTATCTTGCTAAATCAATACTAGATGATGCAGCAGCTAAAAACCTGAGAGTGAAACCTATTTGCCCATATATCAAAGCCTACATAGACAAACATCCAGAATATCAAGACAACTCGGTATTTCACAAAGCAACGCCTTAAACAATGTTTATCAGTGATAACCATGTAGATGACATAAAAAATGCCCTATCCATCAAGATAGGGCTTTTTTATTGTCAAAAGTCAAAGGTTGATATAGTAAGACACAAGACATCAGTCTTGAAAATCCACACTACTGAATAGTAATGCGAGGCTCCATTACGTTAGAAAATACTAGGCGATACTTTGCAAGAATGCTTTATCACGTGCCATTACTGACAAATACAGTACGGGTAGTACAAACAATCCGACTGCCCAAAAATTTAGCTGAATATATAAAAGTGCACCCAGTAACGCCCCGACTAGAAAGCTAAAAACCAATGCTGAGCTGTGCGTCAGTTTTTTACCGTTATCTGCGGTACGATTGATCAAATAATCGGTCAGATTAATACCCAGTTGCGTGGTATTACCCGTCATTAACACAGTCGGACTCATATGCTTAATCACCGTTTTGCTGGCTGTATTACGAATAGCCAACGCAATCAAACCCAAGCCCCCTGTTATTGCCACAGTGATGTCCCCTGCATCCACAAAAGGCTGGTAGTAAAGACCAGCAATCATAAAGGCTATCAAAAAAACAGCTTCTGCTAAAAACAAACGGCTCAGCGTTAGCTGCTTGTTTTTACTATGATCAATAAATATCTTGGTCACCATGACCGTTAGAATAAACAATGGTAAAGCGGCAAGCTTAATCCACAGACCTTGCTCACCTTTGACCAATCCACTACCCGCCATCACTAAGTTACCAGTGACATGCGCGGTAAAAAAACCAAACAAGGTGATAAAACCAATAGTATCAATAGCCCCACCCACCACGGTTAATAGTACAGGCGTTTGATAACGCTGCCAAAAACTCGGCGGTTTTGAATGTGGTGACACTGCTTGATCATCGTTAGTGGTATGAATAGCGGTGTTGTCAGGATCGTTAGAGATTAATTTAGTCACCCAGTTTCCCTGCAAAGTCTACAAAATCAGAAGCGAAGCGTTGTAAGAATTTTTGTGTGAGTTCAGTGACACTGCCATCTTCATTTAAACTGTCAGTTGCCCGACTTAAATAAATTTCGGGATCAATCATCATTTGTGCCGAAAGCATTTGCATACTTTTTCTGACATCAAGTCCACTATTGATACCGCCAAAGCTACCTGGTGAGGCCGTCACTACCGCAACTTTCTTATGTGTCCAAACACTTTCTTTATAAGGACGCGAAGCAATATCTACGACGTTTTTTAAAGCCGCAGACATTGTACGATTGTGCTCTGGAGTGACAATCAATACTGCATCAGCGTCTTTTAATTGCTGACGTACACGCTCGTAGCTATCAATCGTTGTATCATCATAATCTTGGTTATAAAGCGGCAAGTCTGCGATATCCACTTCTTTGATATTCACGCGGTCAGGCATCTGCGACACAATATATTCTGCAAATTTACGATTGATGGACTCTGTGCGTAAACTCCCAATAATCAGTGCAATATTGATGGATGCGCTCATAGCAACTCCTTAATGATGATAAAACCTGATGAGTGAAGCATTTACTATACTAAATTTTATGCGTCTTACTATTCTCAATTGAATACGCACCTGCGCCATGGACAAAAATCATTAAGAAGCCGCCAGCGATAGCAATGTTTTTCATAAATGGATTCATTTGTGATTCATCGATCCAGAATTGATGAAAAATAAGCGCCGATACGATGTTAAAACCAACAAACAACACAGCTATCAGGCGCGCTTTAAAGCCAAGTAGAATGGCGATACCGCCAAATAACTCAAGCGCAATAACGAAAGGTAAGAGCATTCCAGGGACGCCCATTGCTTCCATATAACCTTAGGTAGCAGCGTAACCTGTTATTTTGGTAAAGCCTGAAAAAATAAAGATCATGGATAAAAATAGACGGCCAATTGGCGTGCTTAGCTGTTGTAATTTGTCCATAGTGATGCTCCAGTAATGAGTACGTTTGTTTAAATAGCTTTTATTTGATTAGGAAACACAGTAATTGTAGTCGTTGCTTATAGATAGATAAACCGTGATAATTATAAATGTAAGTTCTTTTTTTAAGAACAGTCAAGGAGTAGCTCAAATGGGACAACTAGAGGATATGGCAATGTTTGTCCGCATTGTCGAAGCAGGGAGCATTACCAAAGCCGCAGAGCAACTGAACATCGCTAAATCAGCTGTAAGCCGTCGACTAAAGGAATTAGAAACACGATTGGGCAGTCAGCTCATTAGCCGCACCACGCGCCAATCGAACTTAACACAAGCAGGTGAGCAGTATTACCAAAAAGTCGGCAACATACTGAGTGAAGTAGACGCGCTCAACGAAGAAACGAGTGGTGCTCCGACTCGTATCGAGGGCACGCTAAAAATGACCGCGCCATTATCGTTTGGCTTGATGCATCTGAATGACGTTATTGATGAATATGCCAATCAACACCCTAATCTGAATTTTGAGTTAGATTTTTCTGATCGACATGTGGATTTGGTCGAAGAAGGATTTGAGCTGGCCATTCGTGTCAGAGAGATGCAAGATTCTAGCTACCAAGCCAAACGTCTCGCACTCATTCGTTATGCATTGTGCGCCAGTCCTGAATATCTGGATAAAATGGGCACACCAAAAACGGTAGAAGAGTTGGCAACGCATAAAATCTTGCAATATGGTCTGAGTAAATCTAGCACGATAGAATTGATAGATGAGCAAGGCAAAAAACATGAGATAGAGGTTAACTCAAAAATAAAAGTCAACAACGGTGATTTTTTGCGTGAGATGGCAGTGAAAGGCCAAGGCATTGCCTTTTTGCCAACCTTTATTACTTATCAAACCTTAGCAAGTGGTGAGCTAGTCCCTATCATGCAGCAGTACCAGCTGCCCACACTAAATGCCTATGCGGTCTATCCAAAAAATCGATTTTTATCTCAGCGTTGCCGTTATTTAATTAATCTTATCGCTGAACGCTTCGGTGATGATCCTTATTGGGATAGGTATTAGTTTTTTGATTGTTCAAATTATATCTATTGGAGCATAGTGAATGATTCGTGTACCCACGATCCATGCTAGAGACCCTAATGAGCAACATCGAGCCTCTAGTACGCTTGAGTTATGATTTGATCTTGTCATTGTCATTGTCATTGTCATTGTCATTGTCATTGTCATTGTCATTGTCATTGTCATTGTCATTGTCATTGTCATTGTCATTGCTGTTGCTGTTGCTGCAAGCGGGCTTCATCACCGCTTACTTGAGCATGACTTTTTTGGATTTTTAACTTTTATCATGGCTTTTTTTATATTGTAGAATGCTTGGACGAGCTTTACTTGGTTTGCCTCAGAGTATGATCCTGATGATTGGTATTACCGTCTCTCAGTAATGTTGCAAATGTTTGGCTCATTAATGATTGCCGCCAACATCAATCAGTTTTTTGAGCAAGGACTAACATGGATAGGCGTTACTGGTTACGCGATCATGCGATTGGCTAGCTGTAGTCAGTGGTGGCGTGTGTATCAACAAGTAGAAGGCCACAAGTTTAGGTGTACGGTTTCTTCGGCATGGCTCACATTGCTGAATATGCTGGGCAATACGGGGACGTATGGCGGTGGTGATGCGATCTTATCTATCAGCAAGGTTTCAGTCTCCCTGCTTATATTTATTCTTCAAATTAGGGACTGTAGTAGATCACCACTAACTAGCTATTATAAGCGACCATCGCCCAAGCAAATAGACTGACGTTAATCGCTATCGCTATTATCCATCTGATATTTACTTGCCAGTTTTTACCTCGAAATGCCCTCTCCGCTTCTGGTGTAATTGGTTGAATAGGATATGGGTTATCTTGACCATCCCATGTCAGTAACTTCTTAATGTCAGGATGTAATATGGCTTGTTCAGTACACTGGTAGTTATTGCCTTGTAATAAGTAACCAAGCGCATATATTGAGCTGATTATAAGCATAACGATGCCGCCAGCGCCTGAATGCTGCGTATTGAGAATACCGTATTTGCGAAAGACAATATCACTGCAGGCAAAAAGTGACTTACTGGTGTCTACTGGATAAGCCTCACAGAACTTAGGATTGATTGGTAAATCGGCGGCATCACCTTCCATATAGGTGCGGATAAACGCCCAGTGTACACGTGGGTCAACACTAACATCATGAGGTTTTATATGATGAGTAATCTTTCCTGTATTAGGATCTGCGATATATAGATTTAGCGGCGTATAAGCAGTATTTTGTTTGATGGTATGAATTTCAGGAATAAGGTCTTTATAATCTACTATCTTTAATTCAAAAGGTTTAAAAAACTGTAATGAGGGACGATAGTAATACACTAACTTCTGCTCTTTTTTTAGAAAGTAGTATTGAATGCGGTACGGATGCTTTCTGATAAATTGATAGAAGAGTAAGAAAAGAGGAGTACCAAACACAAGTAGCCAGAAAAAAGTAAGTATTATATCAAATAAGTCAAAATTACCATTTATAAATACAACTTCTCCAATATCTTGCAAAAAATAGTTACCTAGCCAAAATGTAGAAAAATAAACCCAGCCTATGCAGAAATACCAATACCAAAAGTAGCTAGGTAAGAAAGTCATATAATCAGGATTAATGTTGGCAATCTCTTTGTTAAGATGCTCAATGTCTTCTCCTTCTTCTAATAAACCTTTATTTATCTCGCTACTATAAGGGCTTTCAAGAACTTCTTGTAGCTCATTAATATGTTTAGAAAAATCATCGCGTAGTTGCATTCAAAGCCTTCTTGTTTTCATCTAAGCAATCACACTAAATGAAACCAATACAGCAGCTTATAGGCCAACCCTGTGTCATATCCCTTGATTGCCCCTATCATGTCAATAAAAAATGCAAAAACAAATAACATGATGATACCGAATAAAATAAGCGCGAGACTAAAGACTAGCTTTTTCCAAATGGGTTGATTGGCATCTTCAATATTGCCTTCGGGCAAGTTTTTGTTTAAGTCATACGGATCGTTAGGATCTATCTGACATTCAGCTTCAATCTCAGGACTAAACTTGGGGGTGATGCTTGTGTTAATAGATAATAAACGTCCCATGTAACGTAGCCAAGCAAAAGGCATTAGTAGATATTCTGCTAATACCAGTCTAAATGTACCTGGATTCTCTTGATTAACATGACTAGCGTGATAGCCTAGCTTGACTCTTTGCAAAGACACTAGTGGAGTTTCTCTCTTTTCATGTACAGGATGAACATAGCGAACAGCGCTTTTAACTTCTTTAAATTGCTTAGCGTTGCCTTCCATATATCTACGAACAAACTCGAAATGTCCTAGCAATGTACCTTCATCATGCCTATCTGCTCCTAAACTATTAACAAACGGTAAGCTAAACATCCCCGTAATAGTGACGCCATCATCAGCTAAAGTAATACCACGCACATCACCACCGTCTTTGTAGGTAGTGGCCATATAGAATTTCAGGTCATCCCAATCAAAAACCTGTACTTGTCGATTGGCTTGGCGAACATAAACCTTGCGTGTTTTTCGATTAAAACGAATGGGAAGATAGGTATAGCTGAATAGCTCCGTTGAGAGTAAAGCCAGTAAATAAATAAAAGCAACTATAAAGGCTAACGTTATGGTACTGGCTAATATTCCTAATAGAAAAGAGCCTGTTAAGAACTCGTCATACAATATAACAAAACCTAAGTAAATGACACCTGATATTAGTCCTAAAAAAAATAAACTGCCAAACGTGACATCACCTCGTATTCTATCCTGACGGCCTACTAGCTCCATATAAGTTGAATTAAACTGTACGACGGTGCGCTGCGGATAAAGCGGTACGTCATAATTTTGTGTTTTATCCAACCATTTAAAGTCCTTAATTTCTTGAACTTGTCCGCCTAAACCCACACCGAAATTACCACCGAATTTTTGATTAATTTCTTTATAATTAAGTTTTGCAAAGGGGTTTCTTCCATTAATATCTATCATTTAATTGTCCTGTAGATCGATATCGTCACCTACCACAGCACGATCAAACTGCTCTAATGTATGCTCAAGTGACCAACCAGCGCTCTCGACTCCCCAAATACCAAGATTAAGCCAATTCTCCATTCCTGACTTTTTCCAATAGCCGATGAATAGAGTGACACCAATAAAACCAATAAGTAAGACTACACCAATACCTGTTGCTGTTGCTCCTAAACTTAATGTTAGAAGTACTGTTGAGCCAGCTCCAGTAGCTGCTGAACCATAATAAGCCCACATCATAGTTTCGTTATCATTTTCTTTAGCATCAAGAGCTGATTTTATATCAAAGCCAGCAAATATTGCCGCACCGCCAAGACTCAAACCTCTTGCAACCACTGACAAAGATTTTGCTGATCGCTCGGCCGTTAATACTTTTTCATTTGATACTAAATTACCTGCTCCACGTTGAAGTTTTAGTTCACTTGCCATTAGTTGACTGGCATTACCACGAAGCTCCAAACTACCAGCTAGCAGTATCATCAATCCTGCGACTGCTTTACTGCCTTCTACTAGTCTGTCTTCTTGAGTTTTTGCTTGAAAAAATGCACCTACTAAAAAGACACAAGCCACTGTTTGTAGCATAGCCCCAAAATAATGGGCTCGGACAGCTTGGTCTACTCTTCGATTGGTAATATCTTCAAAACGTTTGTAATTTTTGTAACTTTGGTCGTACAACTCAGGCTCAGTGTAGACTGATTGGCCTATAGTTTGTCTCAATGTATTTTTGTCAGGATATGCTTTATTGCTACTCTCGTAGACGTTCATTCCTGCTCTAAGTTGATTTTTATCTATATAGTAGATAAAACTTTGGCTAATGGTTTTGTTGAGTCTAGCAGCCTCTCCTGAAGTTTTAAGTGCTTGATCGATACTTTCACGTATTCTAGTAGGCAGATTACCACTACCTGCGATGTGCATAACGCCATTTATCAACGCTTTTCTAGCATCAGCGTAGCTGCCTTGCCCTCTAACTACGATTAAGGCTTTTTCGTGGTGATATCCAAATAAATACTCCTTAGTAGATATCATTAGTCCAGACAAAGCCTGACCTGTACGATAGTCTTTCATAAAGGGAACTGCAAGCTGCTCTGCTAGGCTAACAGTTGCGCCTACTTGTCCGGCGACAGCATCGTACCTACCAAATACCGCAGCCGAGCCAGTATATAGCAACCCTGACCATGAATTGGTCATAATCTCTGTCGTACTAACCCCTGCCGTAAGAGATGGCATTCCATCAATATAATTGACGACTTGATCTTGGTTAAAGGCCAAGGCACGTGCTAGGTAGTTATCTTCGTCACTGGATTTTTTTTCTGTTAAGTGTAAATCATATAAGTCAGCTAATGCAGGTATGGTAGCAGTCGAGCCTAAAAACTGCTGAACAGTAAGTGTGTAATAAACACAACTTCCCTCATCATTTTTATCAAAACAGTGAGTCATCATTGTTTTTAATTCTTCGCCTTCGAACACATCTTTATAAGCAGCAGCTAACATCTCTAACAAGGTATTAAGCTCATTTTGACGCTGTTCAGACCTTACTTCAAAATCAGACAGCCATCCGTTCATTTCACTTTCACGAATTAGCTCGCTATAACTCGACCATGCTGACTGTCGTTGCTGCTCCAAAAACCTTGAGGCACCTTCTCGTTGTCTTTGCGCTTCTGCTTGCTGCTCTGCTTCACTCGGGCCATCTCCTTCCCATCTTGGTATCGGCCGTAAATAATTGTTATGCTCATTAACTTTGCCTATATGGCGTTGTGCATGAGCTTTTGCTCTTTCATCAACATTATTTTTTAAAGTGTTGATGAGAGTCGCTACTGTATGACGATAAACTTCATCTTCAGTAGGTCGAGAAGCAAGCTTTGCTTGTATCATAAACTCGTTTAAATCAATTAATTTACCAACAGGATCATTAAATTTAACCGAAATAGCTGTACCACTTACTTTAACCTTACTTAGCTTATCAAGATAATTAAGTGTTTCCTTTGACTTATCTGGATTATAAGGTCTTTTACTAAGTGGATTTATAAGACCATAATATTCGTTAGGAAAAAACTGCCGAGTTGCTTCATTGGCGTCATTTTCATTATTCCACACATTGTAATATTTAGAACTTTGTAATTTAGCGCCTGAGTGATTTTTACTACTTGATGGCTTAGCAGTTACTGGAACTTCAATCATATTATTAGTTTTAGCATCATCGACATTTTTTTGATGTCTTTTGATGACTTCCTTATTCCATTTAACAGGACTATAGGCTAACCATAAGGTATCTATATCCTTTTGCGAATTTGGTATTCGAATAAAGCTTGATAAAGCTATACAATCATCACCTTTGTGACAAGCGTAGTCTACAGTTGGCAACTCAGGTGTGCTCGCTATATTGTGTACATTGAATTGTTTCAAATAACGCCCTTGAGTGATTACATACCCGTACCACTCTCCTTTATTATCAATGATATAAATATAACCTTCATTGACCAATCTACTGACTATTTCCAAATTATTTTCCAAATATATATATCCTGAACGCATAGGAAATATTGCAATCCCTTCAGTCAAACATTGCTCACATCTCTCTGCCATGACCTTGTTCCTTATCTTTTAATTATCTAATGTCACTAAACCTGATTGCTCATAGCATTCATACAGCCATCGGTTCATCATCGTCATACGATCAACAGGATTGGTCAGATGTGTTGCGGCTGTCAGTTGAGCATTCGCTTTGTCCAACCAGCTCAGCAGTGTACCGTAGTGATTAAGTATCAAATTGCTACTCTCAATACCTTTTTTAGCGAAGAAACGATTAAGCATGCTGATATTATCCAACTGGGTTTGGCTCAATGGACAGTAGCTTGACAGACGTTGTACTGATCTGACTTGCTGAGGCTCATAATAATGAAGGTTGTTTAAACTGTGCCAGTGGTCATCTAATGGCAACCAAAGCCGCTTAGGGTAGCCATAGCGATTGGTAATGTAGGCGTGCTGTGCTAGTGGTAGTAGATGAATCAATACTTGTGGATCTAAATAGCGAAGAAGTTTTTTTTGACCACTTTTTTGGATGATTTGATTCAATCCTAGTAAACGAGCGATTTGCTTAGCATCTGGTTTGGAGGCTTCTACATCAGTTGTATTAACTATTGGCTGCTGCCATTCAGGCTCGTCTGGTAGATACTCTTTTGCACTGATTCTTATTTTATATGCCCTTATATTAGGGGCAGTATAATCTAGTAATGTGAGTATGCCATGATGACGAGATAGCAGCTCACACTGCTGCAAATGCATCTCTAGGATATTACTGATGTCTGAGCTTAGCGTGACCATGACTGGACTATCGATCATATGGTAGCTAAGCAACTCTTGCTGTAATGAATGTATAGCGTCAGGGAAGGCAGAATTAATCTCGCCGATCAGCTCTGTCTGGCTATGATGAACAATCATGACATCAAAGGTACTGAGCACCCTAGCGTCAAGCGTTTGCGTCTGTAAGCTTACGCTTAATGATTTTTCTGGTTGGATATTCATTATGCTGTCATGCTTTTATATCTGCGTGTGAGATTGATTTGAGTAAAAGTCATTTTTATTATAAGTCGGTACTAGCAGCATGATTGTCCTCAGCCTGCTCTGACAACTTCTCACAAGCTTCAAACTGCATTTGCTTCATCATTAGGTTTTTAGCCTCACCACCCCCGCTACCCCAATCCACCTTACTCGCCTTGTAGCCCACTTGAGCAGGCGTGATAAACGTCACATTACCACCTGATATTTCAATGCCACTGCCTGCAGCTTTTAGAGTCAGCGTATCAGGCGCGATGATCTCAACACTGTCACGGCTATGGATGCGCAGGACTTGCTCACTATCAAGTCGCATCTTGCTTTGATGCGCTTGTATGGTCACATCGCCATGAGCGGCAGTATGGGTTTGCGCTTTATTGCTGTAGTAATGAATATCGCCTGCCACCAACTGGTTCATCTGCGTTTGGCTGTGATGATGGGTGCTGTCAGTTGCGTGGCTATGCGTGCTTTGGGTACTGGTATGCTGACTGTGTTGTCCACTGAGCAGTGCCAAATGACGCTGGGAATCAATGAGCAAGTTGGCTTGTTGCCATTGACCCGCATTATCTAGCGCGCTGTCATTGGTATCTTTGCTAAATTGGGAAAATGGGGTTTGCGCATCTTCTTTACTGTTGCTTTGCTTGTTATTACTACTATCCTCTAGTCCCACTGGTTGATGGGTGTCAGCCAGCTGCGCGTAGGCTTGCTGATGTTGGTCAGCGGTTTGTAGCTTACCGTGACTATCATGACTCATATGAGGGTTTGACTGACTTCCTGACGCTTGGCTACTGATATGAATGCCAGTGCTGCCTTGCACGTTGGCAGCGGCTTGGGTCTCTAAACTGATGCCTTGCCCACGTGCTTGACCACGGGTATGGTCGCTATGCTGATACAGATGACCAATGGTTAGACTGCTTTGATAGCTACTGCTATAGACGTTAATCTGCGGACTGTCAGGATGGGCGTCAAACATGAGTTGGTTATAGCCGTTAATAAGGCTGTCTTTGGTGGCCTCGCCTGTTCGGCTGCTATCGATACTTTGGGTCTTGATACCATCAATAGGATGAGCATGGCTTTGATTGATGAACCAAGCGGGACTGGTGGCGTCAAGGCTACCTGAGTCACTGACGATGCTATTATGCTGAGCATCAGTATTGCCTTGCCCGTTATGGGTACTGCCAATGATGATGGGATGGGTGATGTCACCACCGATGAAGTCGATAAGGACATGCTGTCCATGACGCAGAGGATGAGTCTGTCCCATGTTGTCGGCAACGAGGTGACTAGCAATGGGTATCCAGTGCGCGCTATCGTCTCCTTCGCTTTGCCAGTGATATCTGATATGCGCACGGTGATTGCGGTCATGAGTGATAGCGCTGCTATCGGTGTCAATAATACTGGCACTCATAAGACCTGTCAGACTCGGATGCGGGTGTCCAAGCTCGCTCAGCTGTGCGCCATATGAAATATGGTGATGATGTGGAAACGGTAGGTAGCAGGCAGTGATATGATGGACGTTGTTGTCATTGTCGTCATCATTGTCATGGTTCGCATTGGGCTGTAAGGTAATAGGATCAAAGGGCGCAGCGCCGAGCCAGTCTGCTGGTATGTGGTTATTAATGTGCTGATGAATAGAGACCAGACTGATCGGATCCGTTAAATAAGGATTACCATCGATATGATGCGCGCTTGGCAGACTTAGATGACGAGTATTACCAGTTAGGCTGCCTAGATTGGCCAGCTGCTCAGCGTTCTGCTGATAGCGGGTGGCAAGTGCGGTGAGTCCATCATCGTTTAAATAACTATGACTGTGCAAAAAGCGCTGATGCGTGCTGCTTGATGAATCGATAGGTTGCGCGCTACTGCTACTGCCGGTATAGGTACTCATCAAGCGACTGTCATAACGATGTAGATCGCTTTGCTGAATATGCTGGGCAATACGGGGACGAATGGCGGTGATGCGATCTTGTCTATCAGCGAGATTGGCAGGGTTTTGACTGAGAATGCTTTGAATGTCATTGGCATCAGGGCGCAGTATTTCGCCATTATGAGGAAGTAACACTAGCGTGTGACTATCCGCTTCATGACGGTAATAACCTGTGATGCCGTAAAGTGCTAATTGTTGAATAAGGTAGGATAAATCGGTCTGATTATACTGTACGCTGTGCTGAATATGATAGTTGCTGTCATCACTGAGGCGCTCGTCAATCTCGATGTCCATATCATATGGGCTAATAATATCTTTGATAAGCTCGCTTAAACTTAGATGATGATGACGGCGATTATGACTGTTCAGGCGTAATTGGCTTACCGTAGGTTCGCAGATAATACGGTAGGCAGCCATACCACTGTTGCTACCGAAGGCAACGGCTTCGGTGATGATACCGTGACGGGTTTGGTTTGGTAGTAGCGTGTCGCCCGTATGCCAATGTATCGAGAGACTTTGCCCTAGCCATTGTTGTATATCCAGTCCTGCTTGTGGGTGCAGTAACGTAATGCTAATACGGTAGCCACTGAATAGAGCGAGCTGACGGTCGGTATAGCTTTGGACACGTTGGTCGTGATGATAAGGGCTTGGGTAGGCATCAGGTGATGGCATCAGCGCGGGCTTACTCCAAACGCTGTCAGGTAATGGCATACCTAATAAGCTCTCAACCAAGTCAGCCTGTTGAATAATACTGGTGGCAATATCAGGATGGGCACTGCTAAGTTGCACATGCCGCTTTGTTTGAGTCCATACCATGACAAGCCCTTCTCTATCTAAAGGTTTAGCGATCAAAATTACAAAGTAAAAAGTAATGCAAGCATTGAAATTTAACCAACAGTTCTATCAATCAAACTTTAATTTAATGATCATCGTCAGAGGAATCACGTTTGGGCTGAATACCAATCATGTCAGACAGCATCGATAATTGATCTTCGTTTTTGATGATATGAGTGAGCCATTGATCCAGTGGCATATCGGCCCAATCAATCGCCCGACCGAGTAAAAAAGTCACTGGGCTGTGCGGCTCATTGGTTGCAAAATACTCTTGGATTTGAGCCAGCAATTTAAGCGCTTGCCGACGATTGCTTTGATGATCGCGGTTACTAGGATTAAAACTGGTTGAGCTAATATTATTTGTGCTGGCTGATTGTCCATTGCCATCCGACATCACAGGTTCATTGGGATCAATCAGGTCGACATTATCGGCTTGGCTCTCTTGACCCATACTATGAGCAGTATCAGAATACTCTGGTATCAATGGACGCAAATGCTGCGTCAGTGCAATCAATAAATCCGTCACTGGTGCGAAGACTGGCGCATCCATACCCATCAGATCATTGAGCTGATCGGTCAATGTCTGCCACTGCTCAGTTACTTTATTAAGATTGCTCATCAGTGCTTGTTGCCAAGTCTCACTACTGGTCTTGATGGCGTGGTTATAGTCACTCAGTGTCAATTGGTTAGATGTTTCGCTATCGGGGTTTTGCTGACGCTGCTTATCATGATCACGCGCGGTTAGATAGTAATTGTAGTTGTAGCTCTCGGCCTTTGTATCAGCCAGCGATAGTTGTTTGATATCATCGGATAGTGCCTTGACGAACCACGACAGCAGCCCTGCTCTGATATCCATGCTGTCTTCTTCACCATCTAATGGTGGATACATGGTGAGCCAATATTCGTCATTAAATGCTTGCAGTACGCTCAGCCCATGACTGATGCCTGCTAAATGATTGGTGTGACTCAGTGCATCGACGTACCACAGTGCCAGCTTCATGTCTTTACTGGTATCGCTGAGCAACTCAGCACATTGGTTTTTGACAAAGTCCCAGTCGGCGACTTTTAGCTCAGTGACCCAGTTGCCTTGTGCCAGCAGTGGGTCATCCTCTTGACGAGCCGCAACGATGGCATCGATACGTGGATCAAAGATGAGATCTTCACCCACCCCATGATGGCTGCCATCGATAGGCGCGATAAGGGTGTCAATATCGGTTAGTAAGGAATTACCCATATTCATTATAATAAATCCTTCTTAACAGATTTTTTACTGATGGTTTTTTTCACTGATGGCTTTTTTACGGCAGCCTCTTTAGTAGCAGCCTCTTTAGTAGCAGGCTCTTTAGTAGCAGGCTCTTTTTTAGTAGAAGATTTTTTGGTAGCTGGCTTCTTAGCTGCAACTTGTTTGCTAGGCGCTTTACTCACGTCACCTTCAACCTCACTGTACTGCGCCATATGATTGAGCGCTACAACAGCATCAGTATCGAGACGATAGGCAAAATTATCATCCTCATCGACGAATACCGTCATTTTCTTTAGCACACTTTGACTGTCATCATGGGCCAGTAGCTGACCCGCCAGCTGCGGTAGCAAGGTATGACTGATAATAGCATCGGCGTTACGTGCACCAGAATCGACCTCATGACAACGTGATAAAATCAGCTCAATCACCTCATCGTCAATGACACAAGGCACATCGTAATTATCACGGATGCGGCCAGTGATTTTATCCAGCTTTAGGCGAATGATTTCTGCGAGCGCGTCATCCGTCAATGGATAATAAGGGATGACCGTTAGACGACCCAAAAATGCAGGCTTGAAGGCTTTGTATAAATGTGGATTGATGGCTTGTTTTAGGCTATCACTGTCTGGCAGGCTAAAATCAGTGATGGCTGGATCTGTATTGATGCACGCTTGCATAATCTGCGCTGAGCCAATATTACTGGTCAATAAAATAAGGGTGTTTTTGAAGTCAATTAAACGCCCCTCGCTGTCTTCCATCACCCCTTTATCGAAGACCTGATAAAACAAATCCAACACGTCTGGATGTGCTTTTTCGACTTCATCGAGTAGGAGCACACTATAAGGACGGCGGCGGATGGCCTCCGTCAATACCCCACCTTCACCATAGCCAACATAACCTGGCGGCGAGCCTTTTAATGACGCAACACTGTGCGCTTCCTGATACTCTGACAAGTTAATGGTGATAAGATTACGCTCACCCCCATACAGTACCTCTGATAGCGCCAACGCAGTTTCTGTCTTGCCCACACCGCTTGGCCCGACTAGCATAAATACGCCTTGCGGGCGGTTGGGGTCATCTAAGCGCGCTTTTGCAGTATGAATCCGCTTAACGATAGCCGCCACAGAGTGGTCTTGCCCAATGACACGTGCTTGCAAGGTATCAGCCAAATTTAAGATATGGTCTTTCTCATTCCCTGCCATATCGTTAAGTGGAATCCCTGTCCAATCCAAGATAATTTGCTTAATCACTTGTCTATCTAATACAGGATGAATGAGGCGATGCGTTTCTTGTATTTTTTTTAGTGCCTGCTCGATACTTTGATACTCAGCTTGTTTGTCTAAGCGCTCCTTGGCACTAAGCGTATCAGAGCCACTTATCTTGCCATTCAATTGCTGATTAATTGCATCAAGCTGATCATTAAGCTCGCGCTGTTCGTGCCAGCGAGCTGTCATGTCAATAATGCTTTGTTGATTCGACTGACGCTGCTCATCGAGTACCGCTATTTTTTGGCTGACTTTTTCTTTTTCGTCCACACCGCCGATACGCTCAAGCTGCTGACTGAGATTATTGATATGCTGCTCTAATTGCACGCCTTTGGCTTGTAGCCTATCCAGCTGATTGGGCATGGCTGTCTTTGATAAGCTCACCCGTGCCGCTGCCGTATCTAATACGCTGACCGCTTTATCAGGTAGTTGTCGATCACTGATATAACGTGCAGATAATTCAACCGCCGCTTGTAACGCATCGTCATCTATTAAAATACCGAAATGCGCCTGCATCTTGGCACTCAAACCACGAATCATCGCCACTGCCGTTTCAATATCAGGCTCATCGACTTTGACTACCTGAAAGCGACGTGATAATGCAGCGTCTTTTTCAAAGTATTTCTTGTACTCTGACCACGTCGTCGCCGCAATGGTTCTAAGCTCACCACGAGCCAGCGCCGGTTTCAGTAAATTAGCCGCATCGTTTTGACCTGCCTGCCCGCCAGCGCCAATCAAAGTATGTGCTTCATCGATGAATAGGATAATTGGCTGTACCGAGGCTTGTACTTCTTCGATGACTTGCTTGAGACGGTTTTCGAACTCACCTTTGACACTCGCCCCAGCTTGCAATAGCCCCATATCGAGACTACGTATCGTCACGTCTTTGAGCTGATCAGGTACTTGACCGGCAACTATCTTTTGCGCCAAGCCCTCCACCACCGCTGTTTTACCCACGCCCGCTTCACCTGTCAAAATTGGATTGTTTTGACGACGACGAATCAAAATATCGATCAGCTGATGAATTTCAAACTCACGGCCTATCACTGGATCTATTTGCTCTGCACTGGCTTTAGCAGTCAAATCATAAGTATATTTATCCAACGCAGGGGTTGGCTTAGCTTCAGCTTGCTCAGCGTCTAAAGGTTCTTGATTGTTAGTATCATTGTCTACACTATCATCAGCACCCTTATTCACGCCTTTATTATTGACGCCTTTATTGCTGCTTGACCCACTACCCTCAGTACTACCAAGACACTGGCGTTCATAATCATCTTTTAGGGTAAAACGATCAATATACTGTAGCTGTTCAGGGAGGGTTTTGAGTAATGACTGATAGCGCTCATACGCCAATAGCACGAGC
This sequence comes from Psychrobacter glaciei, assembly GCF_014652895.1. Taxonomy (GTDB): domain Bacteria; phylum Pseudomonadota; class Gammaproteobacteria; order Pseudomonadales; family Moraxellaceae; genus Psychrobacter; species Psychrobacter glaciei. Next base: position 421,110 of record NZ_BMZR01000001.1, on the reverse strand, counting down.
AATATGTGTCCAGAGCGGATTTCGAGTGGGCTGTTATTATCATCACTTTGGCTATGTTGGCTACTGGCTAGCTCCCACGCATCTTCTAACAATGCCATCAACCCTTGACTAAACACAGGGGTCGAGCCTGTTGCCTGACTAAAAGTACTGAGCAAGTCTGTGATGTCTACTAGCAATGCCTGCTGATTGATCTTATTAAATTTCAGTATTTGAGCCACGTCATTGTGCGGCGTGGCAATCAGTTCATGTAGCAGATGGACGGTATCAACTTCACGATGCCCGTTATTGATACAAAGCCTAGCTGCCTGCTGCAAACACTGTCGGCAGCTCGGGCTCAAGCGGGTAATTACAGCTTTTAACTGGCTCATAAACCTTTTCCTTTGGCATTTTCAATAGACTTAACATTATTTTTATAAAACTGGTGTATGGCTCTTAGGGCGTGTCTTCAATTCACTCGATAGTCATCTAAATGAGCAAGCAACTTATCTATCTATTAACCATAAAACATTTACTGAATAGGCAACGCGTAGCGAGTGTCATCATAATGCTGAGTGGCGGGCTGCGATACCAAGAAACCACCTTGCCCCAAGCCGCCAAAACCACTTTCAGACAACGACAAAGGGGTGATATATTGCTTGTCTAACTCCAGCTGCATTTCGACCGCTAAGCAGACACCGCACCATTTACGGATAAAATCGATAATGACGCGATACATATCCCCTGCAGGCAACAGTCTCAAATAACGCTTGGCATCCAACTGATGAAATACGATTCTAATTTTGCTATCGAACTGTACAGCCCGCGCGCCGCAAAATGTAGATATCCCAAGTGCAGCATGTTGACCACCGAGTGCGGTCTGCTCACTTGCTGGTAAATCAAACCACTCTGGTACGAACTGCTGAACGCTGACCGTACTATCTAAGAAGTGTGACAATACATGCGCCAATTGGTCAGCGGTCAAACGTCCGGGGGCAATCATGCCAGCATAAGCAATCAAGCTATCGATTGCCGTTAGCTTTTTCGGCTGCCGTGCCAGCGCTCGCAAGCTCAACAGATAGCTGTCTTTTTTATTATTTATCTCATACTGTAGTGGCAAGTTATAAAACCAGCTCGCTTCGACATACAAATCCGTCAATCGATGGTTAAATAAATCTAAAAATGCCGGTGCGGCTTTATCTTTTGCATGGTGTACTCGCGAGGCCAAATGATCGGTATACATCGCGGGCAAAGCTGATAATGGGCCTGTAAGTCCGATAACTGCTGGACAAACCTCTATCTGTCTGGCCATTAACGAACTGACATTTAATGAATTGTCCTTTATTTGGCCATCCTTTACTGAACGGCCACTGTCTTCCATATTGTCTTGAGCAATGAGCGCCATCGACTCAATTTCAGCTTGCGGATACGCCAATGACAACGAGGCACGGTAGCGCACCTCGATAGGGGCATGCCCCATACCGACTTCATGCTGAACCAAACGCAGTGCTTGCAATAGCTCATAGGATTGCGGTGCCGCCAGTAAATCCGTTAAATAAGAGGACTGAGACCGCTGCGTGGCTGACATCTGTATATCTCCTCTTTGGTAACGGCATCACTGATGGCAACCTCAACGAAGCTGTTTAAGCTGGCGTGATAGCCAAAAACATGAGCCAATAAATGGGCAAACTGGCGGATACTCACTCCAGCAAAATTCTTTTGGTTAATCTGAATATTAATGACCGTACCGCGTACAAATCCAGGTTGCGGCAAGCGCTGAATCCGCTGAGCTTTGATACTGGTGGTGACAGAGACGATGCCTTCTACCAGCAGTTTATTAGAGGCAGATTGAGTAATATCATAGAGCGACAGATACTCTTTCATCAGCTCAGCATCTTGGGCAGCAAGTGATAAAAAATTCAAACTGATCAGCGATATTAGTCGCCAACGCTCCTCACCAGTGTATTCAAACCGCGCCGTTCTGGTAGGCTGCTTTAATAATGACAGGCTACTAAAGCCCGTCATCCCTTCACTAAACAAATCACCTCGGCTTTGACCGAACACCACTTGCGCGGGCAAGTCTCTATTGGTGCATAGCAAAGCAGCACTTATGCTCACCGCACCTGACACATCCTCACGCTGCTTTTCTACAAACATAATCTGATATTCAAAGCCCTGCTTAAATTCAGCCATATCCTTATCGCGTTTGATATGATAATAACGACCGTCATCTTGCTGCTCATAGTGATTGAGCGCATAAAATGGATGATACTCACGTTGTATCAAACGATTATTACTTTGCTTGGACTCTATGACTTTATTGACCTCATAAATCTCATGTTGAAAAAGCGCACGAGTATCGGGCACCAAATCATAATAGATAGAGCGATGAGTGACTTGAATGGGCTTGGCGGCTGCCTTGAATAGATTGACCACGGGCGTACAAAACAGCTTAATACTGCTGGCACTCAGTTGCTGCAAGTTTTTTAAATGGATGGTGTTTTTTTTATCAAACTTAAAATAACAGCGAATCTCAAGACCAGTGCTATCAATTTTTAAATTGGGACAAACACGGCCAAGATTGAGGCGTAAGAAATTGAATTTTTCAGGGAAATAAAAATACTCTTTTAATAATGCAGAGGCAGCATTACTTACTCGATGACTAGGAAGAATTTGCTGCTCAGGATCGAAGCCTATAATCTCAAACGGACTACCCGTTATCTTATTGACCTGCCTACCATGAAGGTGCGTTTGTTTCACATCACACCCTAGCAGATCCCACAAGCTGGTGCCTTGACTGGCATCCTCATCTATATATAAATCTAGCGAATGATTTAACAAAGCCTGATAGTCGAAGCTTGGATTAAGACCTTTGAATTTAATGCTAATGCAGCCGTTAAGCAGTCCATGCTGATTATCGTATACTTCTTGGCGTGTCTCAAAATCGACGCTATCTATCTGTAGCGGTAGCAACGTCACGTCTTGGGTTGACTGAAACTGGCAAGGCGTGCCGTTTATTTTTTGACTAGCAAACATACTTTTTTTAGGCACTAAAACAGGCTCACTCATCGCATTGCCCTGCACGCCTAGGTTAAACTGTGCAATAGAGACTGATGGAAAAGGCTTAAGATAATCGGGATAAACGACTTCAAGTAAAGACTCGGTAAAGTCTGCATATGAATCATCTAGCTTTTTATTGATGCGCGCACTAATCAGTGAAAAAGCCTGTATCAATCGCTCAATATGCGGATCATCTACCGTATCGTGACCCATCAATAACCGATTGGCAATTTTGGGATACTTTTTGGCAAATTCTTTTGATTGCTTATTAAATAAACTAAGCTCATGCTCAAAATAAGGAAGTAGACTGTCCATGATGCCTCAATATAGTGATCGCTGTTAACTGTAAAGATTGAGCGGTAACACTGGTTATTTCATTAAATTAATAATGACTATTTTATTAAATAACGCTGAGAGCTTGGCTCAAAGAACGCATCGAAACTGACCAACTCTTGGGCAGGATAAACTTTCAGTAACGCTTCAATTGAAAAACACAGCTGATTGACATCAACAGCGCCAATATCTAGCGATACTCTGACATTCTGCAGACGACTGTCTTGCTGCTCGACTGTCTGCGCGATTTGTCGGCAGATATAATCACAGTCTGCAGGATTGGCACTACTCAGTCCCACAAAGTCCAATATGCCAAAGTTTAGTATCGATGAGCGTACATGTTGATAGGCTTGCAGCTTACTCGACACCACACAGCGAGTATTTAATAACGCTTCTAGGTCTTGGGCTACTGAAGACTTTAACTCATCAATATTAAGCCTGCGAACCACGAGTTCATGCGCTAAATGACGAGGCTGGTCATCGAATAGTTGCTCAAATAAATTTGGGCGAAACCCAACTTTATGATTAGAGGCGTTAGCGGCGTAATTCATGGATACAGTCATCCTCATTTAAGAAAATAAAAAAGAAAGGCCTAGATATAAACCTTTCTTCATTGACACAATAAATGAATAACACTTAACACCAGTTTAGGCAGTATAAGTAGCAGTGTTATTGGCTAATGACCACTTCTTAGTCACAGCACCTTTAGCAGTACCATCGATATCTTGCTGGGTGTAAGTCCACTCAACAGCAGCATACTTGATACCGACTTTTTCGATTGGCACGCCTTCAGAGCGGACAGTTGGCTCAACGCTAGCAATGAGCGCATGCTTAAGCTTTACTTCAAGATATTTAACACGCTTATCACCGTTGGCACGATAAAAGTCAATTTGAATTTCATCAAAAGTATAGCCAGCAGAACATGCTTCCCATAGCTTAGGACTGGTCGAGTCCAAATCTTTCATAAAGGTCATATCGGCATGTTCACAGCGCTCAGAAGTGTGACCACCAACGCTACTTGCTGTCGCTGATTTTGGCTGACGGATCAAGTGATCCCAAGTATTTACTTCAAGCCAACCTTTATGCTCGCTGTCACGAGACTCACCGTCAATTTTGTACTTACCACGGAACTGAATATAAATATCTTTCATATCACACACCTTGTATTGAAAAATTTAAATTTAACGTTGGATTTTAATAAACGATCAGCTGTTGCTAGACTGCGGCAGTTGAGTGACCAGACGCAAAGAAACAGACAATTCGTCAAGCTGAAAGTGTGGTCTCAAGAAGACCACGGACTTGTAGACACCAGGTTTGCCTGGCACTTCTACAACTTGTACAGAAGCTTCGCGCAGTGGGTACTGGGCTTTTGCTTCTTGTGAGGCTCCGTCATCTAGCAAGACATAGCGAGAAATCCAATCATTCAAGAACGACTCAACATTACCAGGTGCTAAGAAACTACCTACCTTATCGCGCATCATTGCCTTTAGATAATGAGCAATACGTGATACTGCCATGATATATTGCAACTGAGTCGACAGTACCGCATTGGCATTAGCATCATCGTTTTGATACGTTTTGGCTTTTTGAACTGATTGCGCACCAAAGAAGGCGGCATAATTGGTATTTTTGCAATGGACTAATGGAATGAAACCCAAGTCACTTAACTCTTTTTCGCGGCGATCGGTAATCGAGATTTCCGTTGGGCATTTAAGCGCCAAGTCCCCTTCATCAGTCTTAAAAGTATGGACCGGTAAACCTTCAACCAAGCCGCCACCTTCCACACCGCGAATAGCGGCACACCAACGATAGTCAGAAAAGGCAGAAGTCAATCGTGAAGCAAAAGCATAAGCGGCATTCACCCATAGATAATCACTGTGATCATTACCAGAGACTTCTTCAGTGAAGTTAAAGCCTTCTACTACTGTGCCATCTTTGGGATCATATGGCAGACGACCTAAAAAGCTAGGCACTGTCAGCGCCACATAGCGAGCATCCTCTGACTGCCTAAAGGCGCGCCAGCGTATATATTCAGCCGTTTCAAATATCTTTGATAAATCGCGTGGGCGGCCAATATCAGTAAAGGAATCGAGTCCGAACATCTCAGCGGAAGCCGCCGATACAAACGGTGCATGGGAAGCGGCCGCAACATGAGACAACTGCTCGAGCAGATACATATCAGCATTTTGGCGAGTAAATTCAAAATCGCCAACGATTGCTGCATATGGTTCACCACCGAAACTACCAAACTCTTCTTCATATATTTTTTTGAACAGCGTGCTTTGGTCAAAATCAATTGAAGATTGAAAGTCTTTGGTAAGCTCGCGCTTAGTGGTATTCATCATGCGTATCTTAAGCATGGATTCAGATGGGGTTTGGCTACATAGATAATGTAGACCGCGCCAGCTAGACTCTAGCTTCTGAAACTCAGGTGCGTGCATAACAGTGGTCAGCTGCTTAGAGATCAGCGCATCAATTTGCGCAATACGCGCGTCAATCGATGCGGCTAAATTGTCTGATAATGTCACCGTGCCTTGCATGACTTCATTGGCCAGCTCGGCGATTTGCGACTTCGCGCGGTTTTTTTCATCATCGGACTTGGCAACATTACTTTTATTGACGATTTCTTCGAGTAAGTCATAGCTTTCACTATTCAATGGATCCGTTGCTATCTGCTGCTGGGCTTGAGCATTCATCGTTTAATCCTCACCGTCAGTTTGATTTTGTTCCGCCATTTTCTTGACTTGTTCAGTGTTCTTAAGCACATCATCCAATAGGTCTTCAAGTTTTTCGTTGGCAGATATTTTGTTGCGTAAATCTGCCAAGCGATCTCGTGCTTGTACCAGTTGCTTTAATGGCTCAATTTGATCAGCAACCGCTTCAGGGCGAAAATCGTTGATACTATTGAATGCCAAATCAACCGCGAACTCGCCGCCTTTGTCACTCAAGTCATTGCTTACTCGGAACGTCGCACGCGGTGCTAGACCAGACATCACCTCATCAAAGGTATCCAAATCCACTTCGACAAATTTCTTGTCTTTAAAGCGCGGTTGCTCAAGGGTAGAATCTCCTGAAAACTCTCCCAACACCCCAACGACAAACGGAATTTCTTTCGTTTCGATCGCATCGCCCACTTCAACGTCATAAGTCAAATGCACCCGAGGAGCACGTACTTTTGCGAGTTTCTTTTGCACACTATCTTGATTAGCCATAATAAGTTGCCTCAGCAGTTTCTGGTTTCAACGTAATATACTGAATGGATCAGTAGATTTGGTGTTGCTACTTCTAGGGGATGATGGTTTAGCCGGTCTCTGAACGGGCTTCGCTTTTGGCACTGGACGTGACTTCTGTTTCACTGCTGCTTTTCTTTTAACAGGGGCGGCTTGTCTTTTGACGGCTGCGCGGCGCTTCGCGTTGGACACGTTTTTGCTTCTAGTCGATCGAGCCTTCACCACAGGCGCAGGTGGTTTTGGCAAAGACTCATCATAGTTAAAACCGTAGACTTCACCATATATCTTGCTAAGCGCGTGCTGATACTCAGTTAAAAATGCCGTATCCATATCATCCGTCAAGTAATCTGACTGTAATTGGCTCTGTGAGACAAGAGCACTGCTATTTATAAGGATGCTTTTGAGCGTGGCGGTGCTTTGACCTGAGTCCATTGCTTCGCTCGCTGCGTAGACAGCATAAGCATGATAGCCATTGTTGGCGTAAATCTGAGCCAACAGCTCCCAAGCCAAAGAATCCTTCGGATTACGAGTTAGCCTCTCATTTAAGTTGGCAATCAATTGATGCAACTGCGGTGATTTTGCATCCGCATTTTTAAGGGCAGCATACTGGTTAATGACACTTGACCCTGGATCTTGCTCTTGTATCGAAAGCTCGCTATGGGCTGTACCCATAACCGATACCATAATAAGTAGACCGGTCAAGATCGTCTTAGGTATTTTATTAGTGACTTTGATAGCGTTTTTAATACTTGTCATCGTAAATCGGTGCTCGCTATTATTAATATGAGATATATGCATCTGTTGACTCGATAATGGTTAATCAGCCGTACTAACCAAGGTCGTCATATTGGTTAAAGTGTCTTTGAATCTCGCTTTATCATTATCGTTCATCACCGCATTGTCACTATAAGCGTCAATATTACTCTCCGTTACTTTGACCGCAGAGAGCATAGCAAGTTGACGCGCTCCTACCAGCTGATCATCGAGACTTAATGCTTCGGTTGCAGCTCTTAATGAACGGGCGTACTTTTTTGATTGATAATTGCTTTGAGCAATGGTCAGCCATTGCTGGGCTGTCACTGCACGCCCATCATCGACTTTCATGGCATCAGAAAGATAAGAGAGTGAAGGCTCATCCAACTGCTTAGCCACTGTTGGCTTAGAAACCGTTAAGGGCTGTGTGTTCTTCTTCGCGGCGCCACCGCACGCCGTCAGTAACACACTGGCACTGAAAATCACAGATAGCAGACCTATCCCTTTCAGCTTAGTACAATCAATAGAATTCATAAGCAAATCATCATCATTAAAACAAAAAGAATAAGAAAAAGTATGACGTTATAATAGAATATATTTAGAACTAAAGTTCTTTAATGAAAAACTTATTGCAAATCGATTATACAGATACTTGACAATATTTCAATAAACTCTATACTTTTATTAGTATATATTTTAGCAGTGCTTACTTTTAAGCGACCGACTGTACCCTTAAATCTGCAGTCACGGGAACCTCCCTTATGCCTTCGCAAACCGCTCGTCTACACCAGATTACCGTTGAAACCAATAATATACCCATTACTACCTTATATCCTGCTGCATTCTCTTGGTCAAGTACCATTGATAAAGCGGCTACTAGTCAGCTATTGTTCTATTCGCATGCTTTTTTAGATTCAAACTCTTGTTTATCTTTGATAAATACATTTGTCTGCTTAAACACCCTTTCGGTTTCCCGTGAACCCACTCATCGCACTGGGCTTATTAAAGCAGTCAACTACCAGCATTCAGATGGCGCACTGCATTTTTACACTTTAGACATCGTCAGCCCCGATTGGCAATTAACCCAGTGCATTCATACTCGTACTTTTATCAATCAATCTACGCTCGACATCGTCACTACCCTCTTTGCCGACTATGAATTTGATTGGCAGTTATCTGAGACTTTGCAGGCATCAGAGCGCCTGTCTTCTCAGCTTTCTATGCGCACCCAGTCGGATGTCAGTGATTGGGAGTTTATAACCAGGCTACTTGCTGATAGTGGTGTCAGTACCCTATGGATATCGGGTGATTCATTAGATAATTTAGGCTGTCTGATGCTACTAAGCAGTTTTGATGAGATAGAGTTACTACCATTAGACTATCGTTATGCCCAGTCTTCTATCCAGTCAGGACAAGATACGGTTAATGAGCTACAAATGAGGTCGCTGCAACTGGGTAGTCAGACGGTGATAGTAAGAGCAGATGGCTTAAGCGCGGATACCATTTATGAAGGCCAAGCCGCTGATGAGTCAGCGCTAGCAACAGATGACACGACTGTGCTTTTAAGCGCGCCCTCACGCGTCGATAGCGATAGCGCAGCGACGGTGTTGGCACAGCAATGGGTGAATGCCAATCGCTGTCAGCGTGAACATTACCAAGCGGCTGGTGCGATGCGAGGCATGGTGGTCGGTAGTCCTGTGAGTATTCATAATTTACCTACTATCAGTCGTTTGACTAGCTACTGTATCAGTACGCAGATGGTTGGGATTGAGCCGGACAGCGACAGCGTGTCTTATCACAACCAAGCCTATATCAAAGAGTGGTTACAACGTACTACGCAACAGAGCGGGATATTCATCCCCGATCATGGCTACGATATTGCTCGTGACACTGGGGTCTGGGTATCAGCGACTTTGCTTGACGCCGCAATCCCCTACGCCCCTTATCCCAGCAACTTGTTCTTTGCCAGTCATACTTATAAAGGGTTGACCCAAGCGCGTACTGGCAGCGCTACTACACCAAGTTATGACTCTAGTGTCACCGATGACAACCTACAACAAACCATCACGACCCCCGTCTACTCAGGCATCAGCCCTCACGACGACGGCACTACCCCGCCCCTGCGCGCATTGCAACTGTCATCCGGTAGCAGTCATGGCTGGCAATTCGCCCCACGGCTTGGACAATCTGTCCTGCTTAACCATTGGTACGGCGATATTGACAGTCCAGTGATTAGCAGATCGCTCTATGACGGTATCGGTATGGGCGATGTGGACGCAACAGACATCACCACTCGCGATGCGGGATTATCTAATAGACACAACCTACAAGGCGGCGCGTCTCCTAGATGGCATGGCGGTGGTATGGGTCACTCACAGATCAGTGACGATGACGGACACAGCGGCTGGCTATCGGGTATCGCCCAGTATGGGCTGACCTGCGACTCTGAAGTGGCCATGAGCTTTGATGATACGCCAAGCAAGATCGGTCTACAGTGGACGGTTAATACGGGCAGTAAAGCCAATGCTGATATGCCAACGATTACAGAGCAAGCGACCTTTGCCCCTGATGAACATGTATTAGAGCTTGGCATACTGCGTCATCGCTATAGCAATCATCAATCATCAGATAGTGGACAAGGTATTAATCTAGCAACCGACCATGGCTTGCAAATCACCGGCGATACAGGTGTTCTACTCTCCACCTTTGATATCAGACACAGTCAGTCAGAGCACGAGTCGGCATGGGTCAATGATGCAGGACAACGCCAGTTAACAATGGGCACTGAGCTGAGTGAAACCTTTAAAGAGGCAAAGCAGGCACATTTGCAATCAACCGAGGCACTTAGTAATGCCAACCAAACGATAGAAGCCTTTAAAACCAGTGCGCAAGTGATCGATGAGACGCTAAATACAGAAGTCTTAGGCGCAGCTGATGTGATGCTGGTGAGCAAAGACAGCATCCTCGCATCAGCAAGCAATACCCTATGGACGGCGAAAACAATAGTCAGACAATCAGGCAGCACGCAGTCGGATGTGGTGGCAGGTAATTATACGCTGACGGCAGATAGTATTGATTCGCTCTCTGGGGTTGGTGGTGAAGCGAGCGCATCGGGATTACATGTGAGTGCGAACACTAAACCACTAGCGATACAGGCACAAGGCGGTGAGTTGCAGCTGCACAGTCAACAAAGCATGACGATTGGTAGTGAGGCTGGACAGGTGAATGTGTCGAGTCCAAAACGTATTAAGCTGCAAACCAGTGCAGGAGCATCCATTACGATCGATAAGAGTGGTATTAAGCTGGTGTGTCCGGGGACGATTAAAGTTAAGGCGGTGAGGAAGAGTTTGGTGGCGGGGGCGAGAGTTAATTACAAGCCTTTAGAGTTTTTAAACTCTCCTCCTTTTGCAGTTCAGTTTAGTTTTATGAGTTTACTAGGTAAAGGGATTGAACAAGCTAAAGTTATTCTTTTTAACCCAGACACTCATGAGATTATTTCTGAATCAGAAACAGACAACTCAGGTATGACTATGCTATTACAAGATGATAATCATATGAAATATGATTCCTTAATTGGATTTGATCAGTGGTCAAGTCATTTTGAAGATGAAGATATTGAAGGCGAAGATGAGGATGAGGGTATTATTTTAGGTGAACATGGTTCTCAAGAATCCTAATTAAGGCTGTATAATGACTAAAAAAACACATATTGTAAAAAAAGGTGACACACTCTGGGGCATAGGTCAATTTTATGGCGTTAGTGTCAAACAGTTAGCTGATTGGAATAATATTAAGGGTAAGAAAATACATCAATTAAGTATTGGTCAAAAAATATTTTTACACCTTGACGAAAGTGAAAGTTATGATACGACTTTAAGAATAAAACTTTTAGACTCTGCTTTTAAACCTATCAATAAAGCTACTCTTCAACTCGAATATGATAGTAAATGCGAAAATATCGCAATTACTAAAAGTATAACAGAAGATATTTTGATCAAAGATAGACATGCAGGTATCAAGATCTATTTTTTAAATATCCATAAAAAGTTTCAATTAATTTCTCATCACACTATTCTTCCTTTAGGGAAAAAAAGTTTGACTTTAACTTCAAGAATGATGAAAGTTTCTGGGAGTAATCTTCCAGAAAAAGGGCATCAATTAGAAAAGCTCAAAGACTTAAGTAAAGTCTTGGAAAAAGAAAACCAACAACCAACTCCTCCTGTTCAAAAAGAAGTTGAAAGTCAGTTGGATGGCAATAAAAGCACTCAAACTGATAAGTCCAAAACATCAAGTAAAGCTCCAACAAAGACTAATAATCAAAACTCTTCTGTAAAAGATCACAATGAAGTAATTCGTACAGATGGCGGCACTCCAACCCATGTAGTAGCAGATTTTTATAATGACGAAAATTTAAAACTTCATCCAAATAATGAAATATATCGTCAATTTATAATTAGTGCAGCTAAAAGGCATGGCTTTGATGCTCCTACTACAGCTGCAATAATTAATGCAGAATCAGCAAAAATAGGCAGTGGTTCATTGAAAGGTCGTTGGAAAGCAGATTCTCAGAATAGTACAACATCAGCAGGCGGTATGACTCAAATGTTAGATGGTACTTGGCGTGACATTTCCAAAAGGTCTGACTCACTGCTTTATAAGTACAAACAAAAGCATCCTAAGCTTACAGATGCGAAATTTCTAAAACTTAAATATAATCCTGAACTTTCGATTGATGCAGGAATGGTCTACGCTAAAATGAATCTTGAGACTCTAGGAAAACGTTTACCTATTAATAAAATCACTAGTAAAGCTGATTTAGCTAAGATAGCTTATCTTGCTCATCATGATGGACCATCAGGTTCTGAAAGACTAATAAAAAATGAGTACACAAGTAGTAGCTTAATGAGAAAAAAACTCATTATACAAATAGGGGAAAAAGACAAGTTTAAAAAGTATATGAAAGAAGCTAATCAAAATGGTGTGAAAGCTTATCAAACTTGGATTAGAGATTATATTGATTCGTACATAAATGTTAAAAATTTTATGCATAAAATTTCTGATAATATCTGTATAAATAGTCTTGACGCTATTATTGTCATTTTGGAAGGTGTTTCATATAAAAGTAAGAGTAATGAAAAATGTATTCCTGCTCCTGCTCCTGCTCCTGCTCCTGCTCCTGCTCCTGCAAAAAGCACTACTAATGTGGGTGGAGGGAATCAATGGCGAAATCCACTTGATACCTGCCAAGTTAGACGTTTCGGTTATGGTTCTGCTCCATTAACTTATAAAAGCAATAAATATAGCAAAGAAAATTTAGCATTAGCTACAAATGAAATATCAAGACACGGTAGAACTTCCAAGCGTCATTCAAAGTTACATCAGGGAAATGATTTAGAAGCAGCTCTCAACAGTCCCGTATACGCAGTTTGTAAGGGACGTATCGTATTTGCCACTTCATATAGTAGCTATGGTAATTCGATAATTTTACAGTGTAATGTTGATGATCTACCAGTAAGTAAAAAGAATATACTAAGAAATAAACTCGATTTTAAAAAAGATATTGTATATTTCATATATTGCCATTTAAACAAAATTAAAGTTGACAAAGATGAGTTAGTTGAAGATATTTCCCAGCCGATTGGTCTTAGTGGTAATTCAGGCAATGCAGGAAGTATGACCTCAATATCTAAGGGTTCTCACCTTCACTTTGAAGTCAGAGATGAAGTAAGTAAATCGTTAGGCGCAACAGGACTTAAATATCGTTATGATCCTTTTCCCTTATTAGATAATTGTTCGACTATTGAAAACGGAGTCCAATAAAATGAATATTAAATTACTTTTTTTATCAATGAGTATTTGCCTCAGCGTCACTGCTTGTAGTTTTGGTGAAGCGAAGCAAAATAGTGAAGAATTATCAGATAGAAAATCTGAAAGTAATCTTATAAATCAGAATAAAAGTCAGAATAAAAATTCTATAGCACAATCATACAATGATGTTCACAAGACTGTTAGCAATGAAGTTACCAATATACTTGATATTGATCCTTTATCAGATAATGTTAATCTTGAAGTAACTGATGACATTTTTATTCGTGCAATAGACTATCCTCTTAGTCAATATAATAAGAAACTATTAGTTAAAATACATTCAGAAGATCCTTCAAATAAAAACTCTAAACCAATTGCCATTGTAACCAATTCAGATAATATTAAAGTTACTCAAGTCCCTACAATTAACGAAGACCAAAAAGAACTTAGAAAAGTATTTAATAATAACTTCGATGTATATTTTTTATCAGGGAAAAATAAAAAGAAACTTAACGTTAGTTTTAAGAACAAAGAATATATTCACATAAGCTCAAGTTATTCTGACACTAATATCTCATTACTCCATATTGAAAGTGAGGGTTCTACTTTGCGTCCTGAAGAATATGCATGGAGTTCTTGTTTGTTTATTTATAATAAAAAGGTAAATAAATTTGTGGAGTTTTTTCCTGAAGGTTGCGTCAGACAAGATATCAAGCGTACTGGAGTTACGAAAAAAAATGATTATGAAAGAGATGAAGTGTATTTAGATGAAGTAAAAGTAAAAAATGGAATTTATACAATAAGTTTCAATAATTTACCCAGATTAAAAAATTCTCAATTTAATTTTAGTGAAGAAAAAATTCTAACATACAAGTTTAAGTTAGATTTAGAGAATGATAATACTCAATTTCAACTAGTAGATTGTGACTATCGTTATAAAAAAAATAATCAGCTGGTGAAAGAACATAGAGAATGCGATTATTATTTAGAGTAAGTTATATTTTCTTATAATTAACTATAGTCAGTTCAAAATAAAACTGTTATGGCCAGGACAAATATCATAAAACAATTTAGATAAGTCATTTTGCATCCAGCCTTGACGTAGAAACTTCACCTGTGCCCATTTCTTTTCGATAGGGTTCAAGTCTGGGCTGTACGGCGGCAGCCAAAGAATACGATAACCATGCCTGTTCAATAGCTTTTGAATACGTTTATTTTTATGAAACTTGGCATTATCCATGACAATCACGCATTTGATTTTAAGGCTTGGAATAAGTGTGAACTTGCACCAATCATAAAATATATTGCTGTTAATGTTCTGTTCAAAGTAATTCAGTGCAAACAACATCTTTTCATACAGAGCACTAATGACGTTGGTTCGTTTTTTTGCTTGCCAGTTGTAGCTATCAATACAAGGTTTGCCTATCGGTGCATAGCCATAAGGACGAATAGTTTCAGCCTCAAAGCCACTTTCATCCATGTACACAATGGGGTAGCCTTGCTGCGTAAAGCTATTAAGCTTACTCCGATACTTCGCTCTTTTTATCAGACACGCTTTTGGATGTTCCAAGGTCTTTTTTTTGACTGATACCAAGGCGCTTTAAGGCATGATAAATGCCTGTTTTACTACAGTTTAAACGACGTGCTCGCTCATCCTGGTAATCATCAGGATGTTCTTTGACATCATTAAGTAGCACGTCATCTAGTATTTTATAGGGTTTGGTTTGCCTAGTCGTTCTGCTATGAACAAGTCTCTTCCAGTTTTGTATGGTGGTTGGGCTGAGATTATAGAAAATAGCAGCTTCAGCAAAGGTCATGCCGTCATCTATACTTTTAAGAACTTGTTTACGAAAATCTAGTGAGTAAGTCATGGTCTTTATAATAATGTCATTTTCTTTATTTATTGTAGGATGTAACTTTGATATCTCACAGCCTCAAGCAATTAGTGGAAAGACAATAGTTAATAATGAAGATAAAAATAAATATTCAAAACTCATAGAGGAAGTAGATAAAGAAGTTAGTTATATTAAAATGGAAGCATCCAATTCGGACGAAAGTAAGATAATCAAAGAAACAAAACTTCCGTTAACGCTTAATAGTTACACAAATTGCAATATGGAAAATGATAATACTTTTTGTAAAAATAGGTTTCCAACTTATGATATTAAGGTTTTGCCTATTAATTTAAAGCAAGGCTACGCTGATATCAAATATATAGACACTATATTAAAACTTCCAAATATAAATGACATAGAAGTCTATATTTTAGCTAGAAATATGACAGATGTTGAAGAATATACGATAGTTACTTATAATAAAAAAATAATTGATAAACTATTGATCGGAAAGATAGGTTCAGCTGATAATTCTGATAGAAGATTTTCTATTAGCGAAAATTATAAAAATATAGAAATTAATTTTAATGACAAATCTAAAAATTATAAAGTGAACAATTCAGGAAACATTTTAGGAATCTAAACTATTAAATCTTTTTCGAATATTAGCACAGCTCAATAAGGCAGCTATAGTTAATTCTTTATTAAACATATTTTTAAACTACTTGCAGTGCATTGATATACTGAATCAACCAAAATTCTCACTAAATTAAAGATAAAAGAAAAACAGTCTATGAACTTATCAAAGAATATTTATAAGACTGTAAGTGCATTATTAATCACTCTGTGTTTACCTGCATGTCAGGAGGATACAGAAGTTTACCAAACCTTATGCGTTGACTCAGATACTACAATTAAGAACGATATACCTAAAAAGGGTATCTTGTGGTCATTAGCTAAGGATGATATCAAACATTTGATTCCAATGCTCACCAAAGAGTCACCTCGAAACATTTACGTCATGAATTCTATTACAACCTGCGAAATGACATTTGAAGATATTGAAGTAGATAAAAGCATTTGTAATGTTACCTTAAATGCTGGAGCTTACGGTCATGCAGAATGTAATAATGGCTCTAAATTCAGCTTTGGATGTTACGAAAAGGATTGTGATCAATACTTCCTATTTCCTTTCAAAGATGAAGGAGGAGTTGATTTAGAGCCTCGTCATTTAGATTTGCGTGAACCTATTAGTGGTAAAACTCATGTTGAAAACTATAAAAAATATCTTGATACAATGAATAAGAAATCAGTCAAAAATAAACTAGCTGTAAAAGTTTATTTTGAGAATTCAAACTTAGATAAATCAAGCTATGTTATTCGATATGTAGATAAAGCATCGCCACTCAAAAACAGCATCCAAGAATATTTGAACGGCTTAACGCCAGAAGAACAAAAACTAGGATTTGAGTCAAGTAATTTTGGCAACAATAGCTCCATAGTCAAAATTGAGGACAATATCGCTAAAATTCACTTTACTGCTGATAACTTGGCCACAGATTTGCGCTCGCCCCAACAGGTTATAGACTTTAGCCATTCTATATATATGATCGCAGATCAGTTTGAAACTGTTAACGAAACAGAGATATGTGTTAATGATACCTATAACTACCAAATGGCTTTTTTAGCTAATGAAGAGCCGATTGACTGTCCCTTCTAATTTCAGAGCTTATTTTTCTTGAACCGCCCCGAATATATCGGAGACAGATTTACTTGAGTCAGGCTGCAATGCCTGACAAAGTCAAATTCTCACAATACCGTCTTTCAAATTCAGCTGGCTTTAAACTTACCAACCTTTCAATACAGGCGCTAAACCCAACCTTTTTCACGAAATTCTTTTAACACCTTTATAAACACCTCCATCTCATCAGGGGTGCCAAGCGTCAAGCGATTGAAGCCTATGACAGGTGGAAACTCGCGACCAACCTTAATGCCACTCTCTCGCATTCTATCGATATAAGTTTTTAAATCGCCTTTTATTTCATGAAAGATAAAGTTAGTTTGTGATGGTAAGTAGCGAAGTCCAAGTTCATCTAACACTGTTTCGATCATTTGACGTGATTGATTGGTATTGCGCAAACTTAGCGCTAAAAACGCTGCATCATTCAACGTCGTAATGGCAGCAACCGCACCTGATAAGTTGGTATTGTCCATAGACATAAACGCTTCGACAGTCTCAATAGCTTGCGGGTTAGAAATCGCGTAGCCCACTCGCATACCGGCTAAGGCACATAACTTTGAAAAAGTATGAATAACAATGAGGTTGTCGGATATTCCTTGTTTTAACCACTCAATCCCACTCTCGAAGCTTGGATCTGTCACGTACTCTAAATAAGCTTGATCTAATAAAAAGTAATGGTTATCTGGTGCATTACTTACCCAATTTTTGAGTTTTTCCGTTGATGTAATGATGCCAGTTGGATTATTTGGATTGCAAATATAAAGTAGGCTGATGCCATCAAAATCGTCAGCAGCCCTTTGTAGTTCATCAAAATCATAATCATAGTTTTCAGCGGTCAATGGTATCTTAACTACCGGCACGCCAATAGAATTTGCATACATCTCTGCACAATCAAACGTTGGTACCGGAATGACCATCTGGAATGCTTTACCTTCTTTTAAGGCTTTGTGTTGCAGCATTTGTATGACCGCTCGCATATTTTCAGTCGAGCCATTGCCTAATGAGATTTGGTTTTCTGCCACACCATGGATGGTGGCAATTTTGCTAATGAGCGCAGCGCGTGGATTATCTGGATAACGAAAGCCCTCACCTAAAGACTCTATAATGGCTTGTTTGGCAGAGTCTGACATGCCTAGTGAGTTTTCATTCGCATTTAATTCTAAGAATTTGTTATTTTGCATGATGGATTATGTGCCTCAACGTCCGTTGTTATAAGTTCATATTGCTCATTGATATCATATTAAGGGGCATTTGGTATAAACACAAGTTTTGTTACAACCAAATTTTAGTTATTAATTTATATCTATAAAACCCTTCCTTTTAGTCCTAATATTGGTTCAATTCAACACAAGAGACTGTGACTTGTCATCACCTATACTGCTATGAAAAATATAGGACGCAAATTATTAAAAAACACTTTCAAGCTATGGTCATTCAGCCTTTTTATTCTCTTCATAGATATCGGGTGCGGCTTCAAATACTAGCCAACCTTTCTTCATCCAACGCTCTATAACTTCCTTAGAAACAATGTGAATCAAGTTAGCTAACGGTTCATGAGGATCGTTTTGGAAACACCAAACTCTTAATTTCACATTGGGTAATTTTTCATCAGCATTCATCTCAAACACAGCTTTGATATACTCTGCATCTGAATCAGCTAAAGAATGACCCCAAAAGATAACTTCATAAGGCACATCACTTAGAGATTGACCTAATACACGTTTAATATTTAGATCTTCATGGTCAAGGAATTGGTAGTCAGTATCATTAATTAACTTTTGATGAGTTTTAACAAAACCATAAACTTTATATTTTCTAAGACGTTCATCCTCCAGATCACTTATACCTAATACAATTTTACGACTGTTAGTGCTGCCATGAACATATTGAACCTTATCAATAGTCAATAATTTGACATCAGAGTACAAACGTTCAAATGAGTTAGAGTAATTGAAAGTAAATATTGCTTGTAGATTCTTATTCAAGTCACCAAACCTTACAAACTCATTTATTGGCTCAAGCTGATTTACTACTAGCATGATATACATCTTAAAAATATCATTAAAGCCATCTAAATGGCTTAGAATTTGTCTTAATACCTTATTACCTTCAAACTCTAAATAGCTATCAGAGTACTTTTTTAGAAAATTTATATCTATAACGTTTTTGAAATATTCCTTGGTGACTCTTCTGGCATAAGGTGAATTACTCTCTTTTAGCTCTTTAAATTCCTCTAAGCTTATTCCACTACGTTCAATAGTATTCGAACGAAAACTATTTGGATTATATGTATCCTCAGCTTTAAAATATAAATCATCTATCAAATGAAAATTTCTTAAAGTGTTCTGCACAAACGTCGTTTGCAATTTAAAATTATCAAAAAATGCTTTATTGACTTGACGATAATTGTCAGCTAATACATCTGTAGCTTTTATAGTCAATGTTTCATTATCAATATTAGAATATAAACTTGTATTATCTGTGAAGTAACCAATTGTTTTTTCATCGAAACTCATTTCAAATAAATCACACATTTTCACCAGTAAACTTTCGATTTCGTTCTCAAAATCAATCCACGTATCTACACCAGTTAAATGATGCTTAAAATGCTGAAACCAGCCGTTATCTTTTAACTTTATTTGCAAATCCTTCACAGTATCAATCGACAACCTCAAGTCATCTGTTTTATACAACTCCTTAGTCTTGCCAAAAAAATCCTTGTCTCTATCAGAACATTGTCCTGCAATATATTTCTGAAATAAATGATCAAAACCAAGCTCTTTTTCTTCTTTCCAAGATTCCACAACCATCATTGCATCCATGAAATGCACATATGCAGTTGGCAGATAATGAGCTAAATCAAAACCATTACCTAGTACGAATATTCTTTTTGTGTCCAATTTTTATTCTCCTTTTTATCATCCAAAAAGAAGGCGAGCTAACTATCCGTTAACCCGCCTACTGTTTTTATATTCTAAACCTTACCATCTAAATCAAATGCGCCTTTAATTCAAGCACTTTATCTCGCGTTTTCGCGGCATCTTCAAACTTCAAGTCACGAGACATCTGTTTCATAAGCTTTTCAAGACGATTGATTTCTTTGGCTAGCAAATCAGGACTGCGTAAGATACTAATATCCACATCAGGCAGATTGCTCTTGATGGGAATCACTTGATTGTCATTGGCGTTTTGATCGTCGCCCGTATCAATTTTATCGGTAATACTACGACGCGCACCTTTCGGTGTGATGTTATGCTCAAGGTTAAATGCCACTTGTTTTTCACGGCGACGGTCGGTCTCGTCTATCGCCTTTTGCATACTGTTGGTAATGCGATCAGCATAAAGAATAGCTTTACCATTGATATGACGCGCAGCACGACCAATGGTCTGAATAAGTGCACGCTCAGAACGCAAAAAGCCTTCTTTATCGGCATCAAATATCGCGACCAATGATACTTCTGGCATATCTAACCCTTCACGCAATAGGTTAATGCCGACCAGTACATCATGCACGCCTGTACGCAGTTCATGGATAATCTGCATACGCTCAACGGTATCAATGTCAGAATGCAGATAAGCAACTTTGACATCATATTCTTTTAGATAATTGGTCAAATCCTCTGACATGCGTTTGGTCAATGTGGTAATTAATACGCGCTCATCTTTTTCTCGGCGCTTGGTAATCTCTGATAACACATCATCGACCTGCGTCAATACAGGACGAATCTCAATCTCAGGATCAATCAAACCCGTTGGACGGACGACTTGCTCAACGACTTGCTCACTATGCTCAAGCTCATATAATGCTGGTGTGGCGCTAACGTAAATGGTCTTAGGCTTGATACGCTCCCACTCTTCAAACTTCATCGGGCGGTTGTTCATGGCACTTGGCAGACGAAAGCCGTAATTCACGAGGTTTTCTTTACGTGATCTATCGCCTTTATACATCGCGCCAATTTGCGAGACGGTCACGTGTGACTCATCAAGGAACAGCAGTGCATCTTCTGGAATATAATCAAACAACGTCGGCGGCGCTTCCCCTGATGGACGGCCAGAGAGATGCTGCGAATAGTTTTCGATGCCATTACAGTAGCCAAGCTGCTGTATCATCTCAAGGTCATATTGGGTACGCTCTTTGAGACGTTGTGCTTCTATCAGCTTATTGTTATCACGGAAATATTCTAGACGCGGCTCTAGCTCAGCGCGAATCGTATGACTGGCAGCTTCTAGTTTATTGCGCGGCGTCACATAATGCGATTTTGGATAAATAGTAATACGTGGCACGCTACGTACCGTCTTACCTGTTAAAGGATCAAACCAAGTGATTTTTTCCACTTCATTGTCAAATAAATGCACACGAACAGCCAATTGCTCAGATTCAGCAGGATAGATATCTAACAGCTCGCCACGCAAGCGATATGTACCACGACCAAAATCTAGCTCATTGCGCGTATATTGCATTTCAACCAAACGTTTAATGGTAGCGGTACGATCTATCTGATCACCGACCACGACATGCAGTAGCATTTTTAGATAACTTTCAGGATCACCCAAACCATAAATACACGATACAGAAGCTACAATAATCGCATCACGGCGCTCTAATAGAGCACGCGTCGCTGACAGACGCATCTGATCGATATGATCATTGATGGCGCTATCTTTTTCGATAAAGGTATCACTCGCTGCGACATAAGCTTCAGGTTGGTAATAGTCATAATAACTGACGAAGTACTCCACCGCGTTATTCGGGAAAAACGACTTAAATTCACCATACAGCTGAGCGGCAAGGGTTTTGTTGTGCGCCATGATAATCGTCGGACGCTGAGTCTCAGAGATGACCTTGGCCATGGTATAAGTCTTACCAGAACCCGTCACCCCCAATAACAACTGCTCATTCATACCAGAATTAATACCATTGACCAGCTTTTTGATCGCTTGTGGCTGATCCCCTGCTGGTTCAAAATCGGTGACCATCTCAAAGGCACGACTCGATATTTGCGTCCCTGACGCATTAACACCACTAATTTCAGCTTCGCCTTGGAGCTGAGTGGCCAATTGGTTTAACTGACGCGATGAGCGCGGTTCGGGCATACGCATAATGGCTTTCTTCTTCTTGAGGTTTATAACAATATGGGGTCTGAGCAGCGGTTTTTAAAGGCTTTTTAACGGATAGTGACGAGGCTTATCTTATGATTACAACGATATTCCACAGCCCGAAGTGTAAGTGTATAAAGATATTTTTTATCAAAGAATCAATTTTTTATTAGGTGATAAATCTTATATTGTTATAAAAAACTCACACAATCTTGAATAAAATTACAAAGATTTTCATGGTTAACAAACTCCTTACACGACCACCTCATAAAGCCTAACACTGAAGGGTTCCATCACAGATTTAAGCTGTTATTATTCATAACGAATCAACAAGCACTACTAATACAAAAACCAAATAAGAAACAAGTGACCTATTTAATTCAATAAAACAAAATACATAACGGAGTAAGATATGAGAGAACGTTACGCAAGTGGAATTTCCGATGAAACTGCCAAAAAAATGATCGATGTGTTAAACGCTAACTTAGCAAATGTCATTGATTTAACTTTAGATGGCAAACAATGCCATTGGAATTTACAAGGTACTGGCTTTATCGGTGTGCATCAATTATTAGATGACACATCAGATCGTATCCTTGAAGTATCAGATACTATCGCAGAACGTATTGTAATCTTAGGTGGTCAGCCAAATGGTTTGGCCAGTCGCGTGGTAAAAGAATCTATTTTAGACGATTACCCTACTGACATTACCGAAGTAGATCAACATGTTCGCGAGCTGACGAGCCGCTACAAGAAAGTCGCGGAAGCTTTGAGAGAAGCGATCGCTACTGCTGGTGATGCAGGCGATGAAGACACAGCTGATTTATTTACAGAAGCCAGCCGTATTATTGATAAAGATGCATGGTTCATCGGTGCAAATGCGCCAAGGAAATAATACCGTTAAAAATTTAGTTGATTATTAACGTTATTATATTAAGTGCGAAGTATTATATGAAGTAAAAATAGAAAAGGTCACCTGATTGGGTGACCTTTTTTTATGCACGCATATTCTACCATTTTCTATTTCAGGGCTTTTAGTTCTTCTATCATAATGGGCAAAGCTTTCTTTAGCTCGGCTGAAACATTCTGTGTCATAATAGCTCTGACATCTTTCGCATATTCTTGCATCATAATAGGCTGCTTTTCTATTATGCTAGCCCCTAAGTCGCTTTCGTAAAAATCGATTTGAGCGTCAACTTCTTCTTGAGTAAAATACTTTTTTACAGCACTAACATACGCTTGAATTTGTGCCTCATTGATAGTTTCAATATACTCATCATCAAATATACTACTACTATAATTAGAAAAAACTTTGATTAGTTTTTGACGTTGGGCAGTACTCATGTCATCAGTCACAAGGCTAGACAACATAGAGTCATTAACTATTTTTTGTAAACTATCTTTCGAGGACATCTGTTTAATTGTTTCATTCAAATGTGTGACATTTACTAACTCTCTCACTGACTTGTCAGTAGGTACCGCAGCCTGTGCAAAGAGCGTCGGTACTGCCATCATAGTAGCGACGCTTAAACCAAACGTCAGAGACACCAAAGTATTTTTCAAAATATATGTCATATTATCACCTTATTTTAGTATCTAGTTTTTACTGCTAATTATCGTTGTTATCTTAGCCTAATTTTTCGAATTAGATCCGTATAGTTATTAGATCCGTATAGTTATTAGATCCGTATAGTTATTAGACCCGTATAGTTATTAGACCCGTATAGTTAAGAGTAACTGGAGTCTATTGAACCTTCAAATATTAGGACTGCTGATAGATAAAATCTTACCAAACTAGGCATCCATCGACGATAAAGTCTAACCTAGAACGACTAGGGCGTGTCCTCAGTTTGAAAATGGTGATGCAAATGAGATAAATTGCAGCCAACCAAGGAAAAGAGCGCAGATAATATCAGGATATTGACCAGCTATTTGACGCAGTTTGGCAAGATTTAGCCATAGTAGTTGTTAATAGCACCGTCATCTAGACTATCATGCAAAATCTTGTTTATTAGCCAAATAATTTTCCGGCAAAGATAACGTTTTGGCATTGGGTACAGACAGTGTCAAAATAGCTTCTTGAAAGATAGGATTACATCGAAACAAATTTTCAATGTCTTCAAATTTTTGCGCGATTTCTTTTTCTTTTTGATTGCCAGTGATGTCTACTGCCGCCACCATAAATATTTTCTTGGGTCCCACCCACTCTAGGTGTAAGTAAGAAACACTATCAATATCTGCATGATTGAGCAGCTCGCTCAACGCATAGGAATGCATCCTATCAGACACCTTGTAACCAATCAAAAAATCCCGATTACGGCTGATCAAAAAGATAGCGACCACGCCTAATAATAGCCCGACGACGATAGAACCTAGCGCATCCCAAAAGGGCTGTCCGGTATAAGCATGCATACCCATCGCAGCCGCAGCGATAACCAAGCCAACTACAGCCGCTAAATCTTCAAAAAATACACCGCGTAAAGTGGGGTTCGACGTATCGACCACATAACCAATAGCGCTGACATTAATCGCTTCACCATGTTTTTTACTTTGCAGGTACGCCTGCACCAACGAAAAGCCTTCTAGCACAAAGGCGACTGCTAATATAATAAAACCAATGGTATAGTCGGTCTCGCTCTCAGCCGCATTCCACTCGGTGATACCAGTATAAATGGAGACAATGGAACCCGCCATAAAGACGCCAAATGCCGCAATCATCGACCAGACGTATGACTCTTTACCGTAGCCGAGCGGATGACTTTCATCAGCAGGTTTGACGGATTTTTTTTCGGCGACAATTAATAAAGTGCCGTTACCTGCATCTGCCCAAGAGTGTGCTGACTCTGCAATCATAGAAGCAGAACCTGTCATAAACGCCGCTACAGTTTTGGCAATAGCAATGATGAGGTTGGCCCCGACGGCAATCAAAACCGTCGTCAATGAGGCAGAATGCTGTTCTTCTTTGTTGGTTGCTGACTTAGAACCATCAAAGCCGGAACGAGAATTACCATCAGAAGTGGCGTCGTTAATGAGCGTACCAGCACCTCGAGCACGACTATTGCGGCGTACTGACTGATTAGGAGTAAGAGTAGGAATATTTGAATGGGTTTTTGATGGCTTCAAACTCATAATAGTCTCAGTAAAATAGCGAATATTTAACCACTAAGCTGGAAACCCTTGGCTACTGTGTCATGTTACTTAGCTTGATTGTCATGACTGCTGGCTAGCTCACCAATCATATTCTCAATATCACAGCTAGGACGGTGTGAGCTTTGCATACGTAGGTTCTTACGTTCTAAGCCTGCATCAAAACGACACTGCTGCATCAAATTTTTGATATCAAGCGGCGGCGCAGGAGTTGGTTTGCCATTGTCATCGATGGCGACCATCGTAAAGTAGCAGCTATTGGTATGACGAACCGTACGCGCCCGCACATCTTCTGCTTCGACACGTATGCCCACTTCCATCGACGTTCTACCCACGTAGTTGACGCTCGCGGCAAAGGTCACCAGCTCACCCACATAGATTGGCTCACGGAACATCACCTGATCAACCGATAGCGTCACCACATAGTTGCCGCTATAGCGACTGGCACAGGCATAAGCGACCTGATCGAGCATTTTGAGTAAATCACCACCGTGTACATTGCCGATGAAATTTGCCATATCAGGGGTCATTAGCACCGTCATATATAGTTCATGGTTCAAAGGGGCTTTTTTGGCGGTGGAGGTAGTATTGTACTGGGGCATAACATTCCTTACGGTGTTCTAAAATTTATTGGCCTTGAGCGACCAAACGGGTTTTGATCACTTGCCTTCAGTAATTTTTTATAAAGATAACCATTCTCATAGTCTATTATAATAGTTTCCATTATAGCAGTCTATTTTGAGTGGTTTGTAAATAGGTTTAAAGGGTGAAATCACTGGTTCCACTTGGGTATACCTTAAAAGATCCAATCAACGGTACGGAATCGCCAAAATTGTCGGGGATTCCGTGCTCTGAGATATAGTCAAAATACCTCAAAAACGCGACGATACTGCTGATATTAATTTTTCGTAGCCTCTGTCTGCACAGGCACAGCAAGCAAGAAAAATTGATATTAGCAGTGCGTGATGTATCGATACTGCTTTTCACTGACTATAATGTAAAACGGTATACCCGAACTGAAAGCAAAGCGCTATTTGCATAAGCATTAAATTATTAATACATCTATTAGAATAAATGAGAAACCCTATAATGAAACAACCCTTTCAAACCCTGTTAAATCAAGTCGGACTTACCGCTTTAGTGACAGCATCATTACTATCTGGAACCGTACAAGCAGCAGATAACAATGACCATCTAAAGAGCACAGTTGATCAACAAGCCAAATTACTAATGAATGAGCATAATATTTCAGGAATGGCTTTTGGTATTATTGTTGATGGTAAATCACATCTCTATCATTATGGTTTGGCTGACAAGAAAGCCAAAATACCTGTCTCAGAAAACACTATTTTTGAGCTAGGCTCAATTAGTAAGACGTTTGCTGCTACCTTAGCCAGTTATTCAGAATTAAATGGCACACTTGCATTAGAAGATACCGCTGACAAATATATTCCTTACCTAAAAAACAGCGCCATTGGCAACACCAAGCTTATAAACCTAGCCACCTATTCAGCTGGTGGTCTACCGCTACAAGTCCCTGATGACGTCAAAAACAATGAAGAGTTGCTCCGTTACTATAAATCTTGGCAGCCTGTATTCCCTATCAACTCAAAGCGTTTATATTCCAACGCCAGTATCGGTCTGTTTGGCTATATATCGGCATTGAGCATGGACGCTGATTACACACAATTGATGGAAGAAAAAATACTGCCGTCACTCAATATGCCCAACACCTTTATCAATGTGCCTAGTGACAAGATGGCTGATTATGCATTTGGTTATAACACTGCTGGCGATGCTATCCGAGTCAATCCTGGCATGTTAGACGCTGAAGCCTATGGCATTAAATCCACCATTAAAGATATGACGCATTTTATGGCGGCGAATATGGGGCTAGTACCGCTGGATAAAGATATTCAGCAAGCACTAAATAATAATAGAAAAGGTTACTATCAGGCGAGCACTTTTACACAAGGGTTAGGATGGGAGATGTACCCTTATCCTACTCAGCTAGATACCTTACTCGAAGGTAACTCAATGGATGTGGTGCTAAAGCCTCAAACCATTACAATAGACAATCATCCAACGGCTGTCTTAAATAACGTCTGGGTCAACAAAACAGGTGCTACTAATGGGTTCGGTGGATATATTGCTTATATTCCTGCCGAAAAATCAGGCATTGTCATTTTGGCAAATAAAAACTATCCAAATGCAGATAGGGTCAAAGCAGCCTATACGATTTTAGAGAGTGCGATGACTCGTTAATTAATCTTGAGTCACAAAGCAACCTTATAGAAAACAGCCTTTCATAAAAAACCCAGCTAGATGCTGGGTTTTTACATTCAACTTTTAAGAGCACCCTTCGACCAAATAAATCGCTTCTGGTATACCGATATCGATGCTTTCTACCTCACCTTTTAATAGATTTTTATTGTCTGCTGTCCACTCAGACGCCTTAATCGTAGAATCACTCAGCTTTTGACCGCCCTTGATATGATATTCAATTTGTAGGGGCAAACTGTACTCTTTATTCTTAAGCTCAATATTTTCGTCTCTTAATGATTCTCCAAGTGGGCTTTCTTTTGTCATTTTGAAATTGATGTTAGCAATCAGGCTATAGTAATCACCATCAACCGCATATTTATCGACCTCGTAGCTAAGCTCGTCATTATGTGCTTTCATAACGTCTGTAGCGGAATTGCCAATATTGATGTCTTTATAAAACGCTATGCTTGGATCCTGAATACTGATCAGGGCAACTTTACCATCTATGATTTGATATAGCACAGAAGCACGTTCACCGTACTTTTTATCGACATAGCTCAGTTTCGGATTACTGACGTAATAGCACTGTTTGTTATCGCTCTTTGCTTTGGTCATTCCTAGGCTACTTAGCAGCTCAGGGGTAATAACCTGACCGAAGCTTAACTTTTGATACCCTGACGGGCTGACGGTTTGCTCATTAGCTATATCTGCTGCTTCGTTAGTTTGTTCTTTATCCATAACACTCGTATCTGTAAGCGCTGGATTGACAGACATCTCATCATTCTTAGCCATGTCTTTATCTACAGTATTCGTTTGCGCAGTGCCGTCATTATTCGAAGATGAGGGCTGTGAGTCACAGCCTATCATCAGTTGGACAGTACCGATTAGTAAAGTAGAAATCACTGCCGTCTTAATTACTGGCAATGACGATGTTAAATGAAAAATTAACATGGCTGAACTCCATACCAGTATTTCGACTATTTTGAAATGATTTTATAAGACAGAACCTAAACTTTACGCGGCTCAAACTTCAGCGCTCTCTACCCAAGAAAACGCTTCCATGATACTCATCCATTGATCGTCTAATCCCGCTTTTAGCAATAATGGCTCACCAGTGACCGGATGGCTGAGCGCTAAAGTCTGGGCATGTAGCAGCATACGTGCGCAGTCGTATTGAGTACGAAAAAATCGATTGTGCCGTCCGTCACCGTGGCTGGTATCGCCCACTATATGATGGAATAGATGTCTCATGTGCCGGCGCAGCTGATGCTTGCGACCGGTCTCGGGGGTTAAGCGCATTAGACTATAGCGGCTAGTTTCATGCTTTTTTGACACCGCAAATAGCAGCTCAATTTGAGCCAAGCTCTGCCAATGGGTCACCGCCTCTTGAGCGGGCTTGTCCAAGTTGGCAAATTTATCGGCAATGGCATCGGGCTTAAAACTTAATGCATAATCAACGGTGCCCTGCTCTGGCATAAAGCCGCGCACTACGGCTAAGTATTGCTTAGAAACCTTATGCGCAGTAAAAGCCTCGGTAAGACTGCGCGCCACGGCTGAGCTCTTGGCGAACAACAATACGCCTGATGTCGGCTTGTCTAACCGATGTACCGGAAATACATGGCAACCTACCGCATCACGGGTGAGTTGCATGGCAAAGCGGGTCTCGCCTTTATCCAGCCAACTGCGATGCACCAATAGACCCGCCTCTTTATTAATCGCCACCAGAAATTCATCTTCATAGATAATTTCTATTGGGTTAGCGATTTGATTGATGGTGTCACTTTCGATATCCATGTTTTCAATGCTCATATTTTAAATACTATTATTTTAAATATGGTAATTATATATCTACTGTCTTTTATATATACCCTTTTTATTGCCCTAATAAATTTGGACTGTATTTCAGAGAAATAGTCAGTATATAAATGATGGTTAGCTCAACCAATGAAAACGGTACGCCAGCCAAGCAACGATAGCGCTCACTGAGCCAGTTAAAATTCCGCCCCACGCAAAATCTACTAACGCGGTATCTAAGGTAAACCCTTTATACAAAGCTAAATTGGTAAAGTCATAAGTTCCATATGCCATCAGTCCTATCAGACCACCCAGTAAGAAAATATGACCAACAGACGCTCCTGCCTTGATTTGCGGATACAGAACCAATATACAGAGTGCCAATATATAAAACATATAAAACACGCCAGCGGCCGTCATATTGGGCTCATCAGCCAATAGATGACCGATACGCGACTCATAAAAAGCCCCTTTCATGGTCGTAAGCCAAACCGCATCAACGCCCAAAAATATGACAACAGCAGCCAGATAGATAAATACGTAAGCCATAATAATATCCTTTTATAAGGGTTGCTCAGCATTAGACGCTTTTGCACCAACACGCAACCTTGTGTCAAACAATAGGTTAAGCGAATACCTTGTCTGCCGCTGGCAAATCAGAAAAATGCAGCGTATCGATGTTATTTGGTTTGACCGCTGTTACCTGTACCACGCCGATGGTGCGCTCCAAAAACCCGCCTTCACAGTAGCAGAAATAAAACTCCCACAAGCGGATAAAGGCTTCATCATAACCGAGTGCTTTGATTTCGTTACGCTGCGCCATAAAAGCTGTGCGCCAATCACGCAGGGTATAAGCATAATCAAAACCATAATCATGCAATTGCTTGATAACCATATCGGTCTGCTCAGTAAACTGGGTATTGAGCTCTTGGTTGGACAATAGACAACCACCTGGGAAAATATGGGTCTGGATAAAGTCGACTGAATCGATATAGTCTTGATAGTTCTGATCATTAAAGGTAATCGCTTGCAGCACCATCAGCCCTGTTGGCTTAAGCAAGCTATTACACTTAGCAAAAAACGTCGGTAAAAATTCATGCCCGACCGCTTCAATCATCTCGATACTGACCAATTTGTCATACTGCCCAGTCAGCTCACGATAATCCTGCTTGAGAAGGGTGATTTTATCAGACAGTCCAGCAGCTTCGACTCGCTGCTGTGCCTCGTTATACTGCGCATCTGAAATGGTCGTTGTCGTTATATGACAGCCGTAATGCTTGGCGGCATAAATAGCGAAACCGCCCCAGCCAGTACCGATTTCAATGACATGGTCGTCAGCGCTCAGTTGTAGACGCTGACAGATAAGTGCTAGCTTATGTTGCTGGGCATCGCTCAGTGTCGTATCAGGCGACTGATATACTGCCGACGAATACATCATGGTATCGTCTAAAAACCGCTCATACATATCATTGCCCAAATCATAATGCGCTAAGATATTAGATTTTGAGCCAGATTTATCATTACTACGCAGTCGGTGCTTGGCTTTTTCAAAAGTTTTGCTGACCGCAGCAAAGCGGTTTTCTAACTGGTTAAGCACGGCTAAGTTGCGCGCTGCCAGTCGAATCAAGCCGGTAAGATCATCCGTATCCCACTCACCATTGATATAACTGTCTGCTAGGGCAATCGAGCCACCAAATAGCAGCTGACGATAGACGGCACTATCATGAATCATCAAAGTCACATTTAAAGGATGGCGACCCACTGCTGAGCTGCTCATCCCTTCAGCGGCTTTGCTACCAAAGCTTTGCTCTTTAGGCGCGTGCTCATCGAATGCTTCGATCAACGTAATACTGCCGAACTGCACGTGCTTTAACGCGCGAAAGATTAACTTTCGTGCCAAATTATTAATACGGTCATTGACTGGTCGCAATACGGCACTGTCATTGACGGTTTTATTAATACGTGCGGTAAATCTTCCTAATGTCGAAGCTGGATTTCTGTTGGTCGGTCGTGCTGACATCGTCTACTTATCCTTATCTAAAGGCCTTATGTTTGGACATTAGGCTCTTGAAGTCGCGTGGCTTAATTCTGAAACTTGATTTCAATTCTGTACTGAGTTTTACATTGATACTGAATGTTAACTTTGCGCTGGTTAAACACTGTCTTTTTTATTAGCCGCTTGCTGCTGTTTGCTATCGGCTAGCTTTTCATCATAATTAATATAAGGCACTTTTTTAATCGCATAGAGCTTAAAAGCATGCCAATAAATACGCGTTAACGACGTCATATTCATCAGCGGATTTTTGCGCAAGCTATCACGCACCGTTGCCTCGGTCATTGGTACGCCAGACATCTTGATCCCAGTCTTTAGCACCTCTCCCCGCTCGTCGCTAATATCGATGGCAATGCGCACTTGTAAGCAGTTATCTGGCTGTTGTTTAACCTGAACCTGCCAGCGATAGAGCTGGTCGATAGGATTAAATGGTGAGACATGAAAGTCTTTGTCATGGCAGAATTCGGTATCCGTTCCATCTAATGGGAATCCATAATAGTGACGTTTATTCCATGGTGTATTAGAGACCTCAGCCAATAAATGCGTTGGCTGTTGCTGCTCATTAAAGCCCAGATAAAAATTTACGGGGCTAAAGTATAGGCCAGCATTGCGGCAAACGACCAAGCCCAGCATGTCACCACTTGGCGCGCTACCAGCATGGGTCATAAAAGCCTGATGCAGTCTTTGCTCAAGCTTTTGATAGCTACTGACGTTAGCTAATTTATTGTTGGCTACTCTATTATTAGCTTCTTTACTGTTTTTAGCATCTATATTGAGCGATTTTTTGGCATCATTTGGATCATTATTTTCACTTAGGCTATTTGGCTCTTGCGAACTTAATTCTTGTGATATGCCTTGTAAATAATCATCAGGATAAAACTGCTGTAACGCCTTTTTTCCTGTGGAGAATAATGGCAGTCCTTTTAAGCGCTTACGTTTACCAAAGCCTGCTGTATCGACTTCAGGAAGCGCCTGCCCTGCTGCTAACGCGCTAATATTGACACCCCAATAGCGATACGGATACACAAACTTATGCACATTTGGCAGTAGCCGACTGTGCCACGTAGTCCCATGAAATAACTGGTGCGGCAAGCTGTCAGAGGTACAAGGTAACTCATGCTCTGGCATTGCGTGAGACGGATGCGCTGGGGTCGTCATAAGACTCTCTTTTATTTCACTCATTACTATGCTGCTCGGCTTTACGTCGACCAAATAAGCCACTTTTTTTCTTTTGTGTAGAGTCAATAGCGGCAGACTGTAAACGGTTAACGTAATCAACCAATTCCTGATTGGTCGTTGCCGTCACTACCTGACGCTTCGTCAGTTTACGTGACTGTCTATCGGCTTTTACTGGCAAGTCTTTGTAACGAAACGGTGTGTGTGCGCTATCGCTATCCGGCAAGTGACTTGGGTCAACTTCATCTTTTATGTCAATATTATGCCCAAGCGCTTGGCAAACTCTTAGACCACTACGCACGCCATCTTCGTGAAAACCATTGAACCAATATGCGCCGCAAAAATGCGTATGCAAACCACTGCCAGAGATATCTGACCAGTTACTTTGAGCATCAATCATCGCTAGATCAAACACGGGATGGCTGTAATCAATGCGTTTAACAACCTGCCTATCGTCAATATTTTCATTAGCTGCAGTTGGATTCAGTGTGACCAAATAATTATGCTTTTTGGTCAAGCGTTGCAGAATATTCATATGATAAGTGAGTACAGGTTTTGAGGCGGCCTCTACGCGCTCAGTCTTTGTAGAATCAGTCTTATCGTCTATCAGATAATTCCAGCTTGCCCACGCTAGAGGTTTTTTCGGTAAAACATTGCTATCAGTGTGTAGGACAGCCGTATTTTTGGTAAAGCGGAAATGACTTAACACGTCAGCTTCATCGGTACTGGCATCTTTTAGAATCTTGAGCGCGGTATCTGCATGACAAGCAAAGATAACGTCATCAAACACAAGGTTTTCGATACGGTTATCAGCATTATCTTTGTTCTGAACCGTCAATAATACTTTATCACCATCACGAGCCACAGACTGTACCGGAGTACTGACTCTTACCTTGCCGCCTGCTTTAACAAAGCGTGGAATCAATTTATTAACATATTGTTTAGAGCCACCTTTAATCGTAAACCATTGCGGGCGGTTAACCACATCGAGCAGGCCGTGATTGTCAAAAAACTGGGCGAAAAACACCAATGGGAAATCTTGTACTTCGTCCAAACTGGTTGACCAAATAGCCGAAACCATCGGCAGTAGATAGTTATCGGTAAACAGCTGACCATAGCGTTTTTGCGCTAGATAATCGCCCAATGTTTGCGCAGTAAAGCCGCTGACATCTTGCCCCTGTGCACGCGCCGCATCATAATCTTGACGCAGCTGCTTGATATGCTTATTAAACTGTAGGATATCTTTGATAAATTGCCAAAACTTAGGATTGAGGACATTTTTGCGCTGCGATAATAGTGTGTTGAGTGTATGACCATTATATTCAAAATGACGCGCGATATTTTTTACTGAAAAGCTCATATCCGTTGCTTGAAACGGCACTTGTAACTCATGAAGCAAGCGAAAAAAGTTGGGATAAGTACGCTCGTTAAAGACAATAAAGCCAGTGTCTATCGCGCTGTTTTCTACTTTACTGTTTTTTGCTTTTTTGCCATCTTGTAGCGCCACATCGATGGTATTTACATGCCCACCAATATAATCATTGGCTTCAAATATCGTCACCTCATGCTCTGCTATCAGATAATGAGCACAAGTCAGTCCTGACACCCCCGATCCGATAATAGCGATACGCTTTTTCACGGGCGCATTAGCTGAACCTTTAAAGGCGTTGGGCTGTTTTTTATTGGTTAACCCTGTATTCGTACTAGCACGCTTACGACGATTGAACAGCATAAAAGCATTCCTTTCTATATTATTTTTGCTATTTTTGGATAAGCGATATTTTATAAATCTCAAAGTCTTATTTTTTATTCATTTTTTCACTGACCCGTTGCCAGACTAGATCTGGCAATGTACCTAACGCTTTTAATGGTAAGGTAAGTTTTTTGGGAAATTCGATTACATCATGCCCACTGGCAATACCATCGCGTATCGCTTGGCTTGCCTGTTTTGGTGTCTGTATAAATGGCATAGGAAAATCATTTTGTTTGGTCATCGGTGTTTCGACAAAGCCCGGAACCACTAAGCTCACCGATACACCCTGCGGGGCGAGACTAATCTGCAGGGTTTTCATTAAATAATGGATAGCAGCCTTTGAGCTACCATAAGCTTCCGCACGAGCAAAAGGCACATAAGCAGAGGCTGAGCCAATACCGACCAAGCGACCTTTTGAGGCAATCAGCTTTGGCAACACCCCTTCGATGGCGTGCGATAACGTGCCCATATTGACTGACATGACTTTCATAAACACACTACTGTCAAAGTTTGGCATGTCTAAATATTCACACATGCCAGCACCGCAAATCGCCACATCAATCTGGCTAATCTTGTCAAAGGCTGCAATGACTTTTTCTCGATCCATGAGATCCAAATCAATCGTCTCTGCCCCTAGTGCTTTCAGCTCAGCCAGCGCTTCATCATCACGTCCAACGGCATGGACATGATGACCGTCTAACAGATAGTCTTTGACCAGTTGCTTACCAATACCTGAGGTCGCGCCAGTGATAAGTATGTGTTGCTTTTCGGGAGCGTTTGTCATCGTTAATATCCTTTTTAACCAGTTTTATCATATAGAAATCTTAACCGCCATGATGCATTAATCGCTCATTTTTTATGTTTATTGATAGTGAGTATTAGTAGCATTTACATTAACCAAGCATGGCGCTTATTTACCAAATCTAAATAATTATAGTATAAGGCTGCATCTCTATTGTTGTGACTTCGCAATCAATGACGCACAAGTCATGGTATCAATGTGACATATACTTGATCAAACAAAGGTTAAAACTCTCTGCAAAAGCGTCATTTTCTGTTACCGCCTCTATGAGACAGCGTAATAGCAGCATGCTACAATGCCAAAACTGGCAACCTTTATACTGAGCGCTAACGACTTATTATTCAGTAATAGCCATGTATTATTCGGCGATGCCTGATATGCATAATAAAATGACGCTAAAAACGCTTAAACCATCTTATAACGTGTCCTGATAACGCTTAAAACGTTATATAATTACCAGCAGATTTTCACCAACCCACTCCCATACAAAAAGGAGCTCTCATGAGCGAATTGCAATTGTCTGACCGTGTCAACAACATCAAACCATCCCCTACCTTAGCAATCACCAATAAGGCCAAAGAGCTAAAAGCCTCAGGCAAAGACATTATTGGTCTAGGTGCTGGCGAACCTGATTTTGATACGCCAGAACATGTCAAAAAAGCAGCAATCGATGCCATCAATGACGGCTTCACCAAGTACACTGCTGTCGATGGCACCCCAGAGCTCAAAAAAGCCATCATTGAAAAGTTCAAGCGTGATAACGACATCAGCTATGAGCCAAACGAAATCTTGGTATCGGTCGGTGGTAAGCAGTCCTTCTTTAACCTTGCCCAAGCTTTTATCAATCCTGGTGATGAAGTGATCATTCCAGCACCATACTGGGTCAGCTATCCTGACATGGTCATCATCGCAGAAGGCGTGCCAGTTATTATTAAATGCCCAGCTGAGCAGGACTTCAAAATTACCCCAGAGCAATTAGAAGCTGCCATCACTGACAAAACCAAAATGCTGGTATTGAACAGTCCTTCTAACCCAACGGGTATGATTTATACGTTAGATGAGCTAAAAGCCCTTGCTGAAGTGCTTAAAAAGCACCCACAAGTCTATGTGGCCTCTGACGACATGTACGAGCACATTCGCTGGACGGGTGATAAGTTCTACAATATCTTGAATGCCGCGCCTGAGCTTAAAGACCGCGCGATTATCCTAAATGGCGTGTCAAAAGCATATGCGATGACTGGCTGGCGTATCGGCTATGCTGGTGGCCCTGCTAAATTGATCGGTGCGATGAAAAAAGTACAATCACAATCAACCTCATGCCCAACCTCTATCAGTCAAGTCGCCGCCGAAGCTGCTATCAGTGGTGATCAAAGCGTACTAGAGCCTATGGTCGCGGCATTTGAAAAGCGTTGTGATTTGGTCGTTGATGGTCTAAACGCGATCAAAGGTATTACTTGCCTACGTCCTGATGGCGCATTTTATGTCTATCCTGATATCAAACCACTCATCAAAGCCGCTGGCCTATCGTCATGTACTGAATTCTCAGAATGGCTTTTAGAAAAAGTTGGCGTTGCGGTCGTTCCTGGCGATGCCTTCGGTCTGGGTGGTTATATGCGTATCTCTTACGCCACTGATGAAGCGACGCTAAAAGACGCCTTATCGCGTATCGAAAAAGCGGTTGCTGATTTAGACGTTGCTGAATAACGATTATAGTTAAATCTACTATAAACAGTAATAAGCATTAGAAATATGTAAATAAAAAAGACGCCCGCATAAACGATATGTGGGCGTCTTTTTTATTGTGGTTTTAACCACTATCGGTAATGAAAAACGTCTTAAAAGCCTTCATCATCCTATTAAAAATCATTAATGTTGCTAATTATGCAAAAAAAGCTTGACGTATTTTTTATCTTTGCTAGAATACGCCCCACTTAGCAAGAACTCGTTAGAGACTTTCTAAGCTCGTTGTAAGCCATTAAACACTTACAGCTTATTCTCCAATAGCTCAGTTGGTAGAGCAACGGACTGTTAATCCGTGTGTCCCTGGTTCGAGCCCAGGTTGGAGAGCCATATTTTAGTAGTAAATTTTTTGAGTCATCTTTGATTCGATTATGGCATTTGCCAAGACCCTCATCACTTTGATGGGGGTTTTTTTATGGGTGTTATTTATTGCTTTATGTTTTAGATATTACTAAAAACATTTTACTACCGACTCATGAAAACGACCGTCAGTACTTATAGTCAGTCCAATATTAAAAAGATACAGCTGGACTGGGATGAATTTTTTGCAGCCTCTGTCGGCATAGGCACAGCAAGCCAGAAAAATTCATCCCAGTTCCGCGTTATTAAACAACGTATCCATTTATTTAATATTAACTATAACTAACGGCCGTATTTTAAATTATTATCGGTAACTATTTCTCGGTAGATATAAGGTAAATATCCCTCATTAAATATCTCTCGGTAAATACAAGCAGTTACGGCAAGAAAATTGAAATATGCGCTTGTTCTTTATTTTCTTGGATGACGTTATCATAAGCTGAGAGTTGATGATCCGTGAAGCTATTGGTCAGATACCACATGGTCGTGAATATCGCGGTCAATAGCACTGCCATTACGGCAACGATGATCCATAGCGGTGTCTCACTGGTCAGTGTGTGTTTAATCTGATCAGGAATCGCCCAAAATGGCGAAAACTCGTTTTTATTACCACGCAAATGCTCAATCTCATCACCCAAACGCGAGATAAGATAGCGAATTTTTTCTGGCGCCTCTAAACGATACTTTCCTTGAAAGCCAAGTAGCATCGCATAGTGATAGACTTCTAACGCTGGCAGACGCCTCTCCCCTTGTTCACGCAGACCATCCAAGCGCTCAAAGAACTCATTGCCAGCGATTTGCGAACCAAACAAATCTAACTGTAAAGGGTTTAGCTCCCAAGCGTCCTTTAACGTTTGAAACTCCGGCTCTTGCGACGTCATGATTGTTTCATCAATCAGCGCACAATAAGCGTACTTGGCTTCGTGAATATCTTCTGACAAAAAGCCTTTTTTACGAGCGTTCATTTCGAACTTATCTAAAAACTCGTATATTTTTTGACGGAACTTACGCGGTTCGGTACTAAAATAATGATTACGCAATAAAAAAACCAAGTAAAAGCCGTCATACATGATATCAACCAGCGACTGGCTACTGATACGTCTATCAAGGCCATTCGCTGATACCTTTGATGCCACCTCGCCTGAATCTAGCAATGAAGGCGCAGAACCCGTTGAATTATTTGCTGACATGATCGTTCCTAATACTTATTATTTGAAATACAACTGAATAAAAGGGTTTGGTTAAAGATTATCCGTAAGCGAAAATTGAGTGAGATATTTTAGATATGAACATCAATTTCTCATAAACCCTTATTCATAAAATTTCTCAGAAAAACTACTGCACAATGGCCATCAGCTCTATTTTTAAGTCATCAAAGCCGTTCGGTACATAAATACAGATAGACTCAGACTTAATCATCTCATCATACAGCTCACCGACTGGTTCAATAGTGAAGTAGCTAAAGCCTGGTCTTACCGGTATCGCACTAGGTACTTGGGTGACATGCGAGACTGGCGACCCCGGTAGTGCTGATAGTACCCGCTTCTCTACCGCGTCTGGCGTTGCCACTTTAAAGCGTCTTGGCACGATATCAATGAGTTCATGCATCGGTAGCGATGAGCTAACAGACAGATACAGCTGTGAGCTGCGAGTAATCTTGTCACTGCTCAGCTCCCCTGTGTAGTAAGACGATTTATTTTGACGCAAAGGAATAGAGATAAAGTTGCTAGCAATCACCGTATTGAGCAGCTCACGAATGATCAGAATGATATTAATAAAAGACTCATTGGCATTGTTATGCTGATAGGAGGGCAAATCACCTACTTTATATAATGAGCTAAAGGTCGCCAATTGACTGGCAACATTCAATAACGCCTCATAAAGCCGTTCTGGATGTAGTTTGGCATTATTGTATAAATGGCTGAGCTGAGAGTATGCGGTATTCAGCGTATGTAAAAGCCAAAAAGACGCAATATCTGATGAGCGAAACTCCAACAAATCATTGTTAGATTGACGATGATGGTCATAGAGAGAGGTGGACTTGGTATTAATCATCGTCATCAAGCGATAGACTTGGTTGACCAATGCAGGATTACTGGTGATATGGACGCTAGGTACAATATAATCCTCGTCCACTTGGTAGACACCTTGGGTGGTACGCAGCAACTTAGCAACTAGTAAAGAGACAGTATCTTGACTGGGCGCTTGAGCAGAATGGCTCAGCTGCAAGCTTGGCGACAGTTGAATAACATCGATCATCGCTTCGGCAGCTTGACTGTACAGGTCTTGTGCCTCGACCGTATTTCTCACATAGCGTGCTGGGTTATCGCTTTGTTCTGTCTGTATATTGCTACCGCCACTATGAACAATCTCAAGGCTCAAAAACACAAATATCTCATCGTCGTTACTGTGAGTATCAAGCGTGATTGGCTTTGGCAGCGCATCGGTACGTGGCGCTTGATAGATAGTGCCGTCTGGTAGCACACCGTAGATGCTTTGGAAGCTTAATAAATTGCTCTCTAGCAACTGCTTATCAATTTGTACGTCTGCTATACCATAAGCATAAGGGTGCATCAGTGTCATACTTAGTGCACGTTGCGAGTTATGATAGCTGTCTTGAATCTGAAAATGCTGGGGTCTTAAAAACAGCCCCTCTCCCCATAATACTCTATGTTTACTCAAGGCTATCTCCTACAGGCAGCTAACCAGCGGTTGCTGATAATATTTAAGTTTGGTGGTAAAGTCAGGCACTAACTCTGGATTGACGCCTTCTTTGATATTGATATCACAAGCGCCAACATTTAAAACCAGTGCTTGGTCAAAATCGATACTATCAAGTGGTATCAATACCTGCGAGCGTTTTTGCGTATGTCTCAGTCCAACTTTGATGGCAATAAACTGTGCATCCTGTGGAATACTTAGCTTAAGACTCGTGGCACGATTGGGAATGACGCTAACTTCTTTAGCAGCCCGCTCCTCTACCTCGGCGAATTGATTCTCTTCTTCTAAAAATCCAATATAAGCCGTACTCGCAGTGCCTTGTTTGGCACGTCCAGCATTGGCATTAGCCGCAGGCAGAATTTGCAGAGTAATACTTTGGCGTTTTAGCTGTTCTTGTAATGCTTTTTGCTCGTCATTCATTGACTCAAGCCTTTGTTGCTGCTGCTCTAGTTGCGCTTTTAGATTTTGCAAATCTTCATTCATTACCGTGCTTTTATGGCTAATAACGTCTTTCATGCTATCGATGACGGAGGCTTCGTTAGTGGTGCCTGACTTGCCAGCCAGTACAGACGCAGTACTATCAGACTTACTAGCACCACTGAGGCTACATCCTGATAGCGTGGTCGTTAATACACAACCAAGAGCCACTGCCGCTATAGATAATTTCATACATTTGTCCATATTATTTCTGTATTTTGCTTTGTTATTGTCGTTATTGACTGGTCAAAATCTCTGCCATTTGCGGGCGACCAAGCACGCCTTTTTTGCGCAGCTCAACATGGCCCAAATCCATCATACGCCAGTCGCCACCCCACACTAGTCCAGCCGATTTTGCTACTTTACCATATAACTTGTAGCCCTGCATCGCCCATGGATCCTTTTCAGTAATCACAATTTTACCATTTCTAATAAAGGCGCTATCGCCTGCTAGACCAAACTGATGATAGCTCTTATAAGATCCTGCCTTGGTGACATTTGGGCCTTTTTTGAGTAAGCGTGCTTGCCTTCCCGGACTGCGATAGCCCTCTAGCAGCACCATGTCATAACCATACTGATCACTCATCACCTTATAGACAGTCAACAGCCGTTGGACAAACTCAGAGTTCATCTTATTCCAATTACGGTCAGCATTTCTGATGTTAATGTGCCCATTGCTGATATGCGATGCCAAAATATCACCCGAGTAGCCCGTACTGTGGTCTTGGGTATTTAAATCAGACAGGTCAGGTTCAGGGAGCATTAAAGGCCTTTGTATTGGTGACGCGTCCGTCGCCACCTCTGGCCAATAGCCCTCGTCGGTTTGCGTGGCTTGATAGCTGGCAATCTCTGCTTCTAGCTCAGCGAAAAGCTCGGCGGGCGGCTCAGGTGGTGGGCGCAAACGCTCCCCGACCAGTAGTTGACTGATTTGCGAATTGGCGGTATTCAGTGAGTCATCTTGAGCATGATAAACCTCAAGAGAGTTATGCGTAATCAGAAAATAACACCCCGCTGTCGTCGTGAGAATGGCTAAGACAGATAAAACAGGAACGATAGCAATGCTGTGATACGAGATACGTGGCACAACTGGCAGCTTGAGCGTGGGGCGTCGAAATTTAATCGCTGAGATGCCTTGCCAAGCAGTGCTCACCTTATTAAACAGTCGCTCATACAGCTGACGATCAAAAAGCATGATAATCACTGTAATGGAGACAAGCGTAAAAAGGATAACGACCAAATAAATCATAAGGAAAACAATGGCACAGTGAGGCATAAAGAAAAATAGCGGGCAAAGTATTGGAAAATACTAATGTTCAGCCATCAGCATGTCGTAGCTGGCTATTATATAGACAGATGAGATGTTTTTTTATAAAAAACCCAACTTAATTGTATTTTTTATTAACTGGCTATATTGACTAGTGATATAGCATGGCGATGAGCAAAAATCGAGAATAAAAACCATTCTAAGCTATTTAACCAAGCAAAGTAATGATACATGGTAGCGAGAAATCTTCAAATACCATAAACTACCTCTAATAAAATTATGTAGATAAGGGGTATAGCAAGTGGGCGTAAAAAAGCTAATAACTTATGGGCGCTATGCTCTTGCAATTTTTTTAGTCATTTATCTATTATTGGTTTGGATGTACTTTAAAGATAATACGCTGCAACTTACCTCTGCAAGACTTCTACTATGGTTTGTAATTATTCCAATAACTTTGTTTGGCTTTATCATGTTTATTAGATGGCGACAAAAAAAATCAGAAGCAGAAAAACCAGATCTGGCTCAGAAAGTAAGCAAAAAAATGAAGATTCCACCTATCTATTCCTATCAATTGTTTATAGATAGTAGTATCTGTCTACCCGAAGGGACTGATTGGTCTGAGATTATAGACAATGATGACGATCTCACAG
This sequence comes from Psychrobacter glaciei, assembly GCF_014652895.1. Classification (GTDB taxonomy): domain Bacteria; phylum Pseudomonadota; class Gammaproteobacteria; order Pseudomonadales; family Moraxellaceae; genus Psychrobacter; species Psychrobacter glaciei. The sequence goes on along the minus strand of NZ_BMZR01000001.1, from coordinate 379,075 downwards.
TATTGAGTGAGGCGCTATCAGACTTTGACGGCTTACCAATATTAACCAAGCCGATTGAGGGTGTCTTCACCGAACAAGCAGCGCTCTACGCTTACGATGATGAGCTAGATAACGAAGCATATCCTAAAGACGCGGCTGAAAGCCTAAATGAGCTAACCTTGCGTCTATGGGCATTGATTGATAATCAACTTACCGCAAGTGATGATGCACTAAGTGTACTGGCTCAGCATTTCGAGCGCATTATGCAACAAAATATCCATGAGCCAGATTCCGCTCTCAGTATCCATCCAGAATGGCAGCAACACTATATCGCGAGCGCACAGGAAGACACTTCTGCAGATGCCAACCTCCCCGTTATTTCACTGTCTACGTTGTCTGTTTATTTGTCTATTCCTGAACTGGCTGATGCTAATTATCTGGTTGAAAGGCTAAAACAGCAATTGGCAACCTATGGTATTCCCGAGCAGCTACTCACTATTCAGACCATCATCGCTGATGAAGACCCAAATGTTCCTAATAAAAATACTCGTCATACAAATTCTTCTCATAATAGCCATGACGGTGCTGATAAAGAGACCTATCAGCCGCTGCAATTTATTCATGAGCAACTTATTGCCTTGACCAAAGCTTCAACCCCCGAGATTTGTCTTTTTATCACTGTCGACTCGCAGATTAATGAGCAATGGCTTGAAGCAAACTTATATGCAGACAACGCCTCCAATCTCTTACTTACCGAAGCCGGTGTATTGCTGATTTTTTATAACAAAGCCGCCAAAGACCTTCTCGATCTAGATCACAAGGTGCGTTTTTCCATGACTGAAATTGGCGATGCGCTACCCAATGACGCCAGTAGTATGGCCGCTGAAGTACCGAAGCAGGCTTATAACAATACTCGCCAGCATTATTTAGCAAATTTAAAGACGATAAAACAGCTGTTACTAGATAATTCATTTGCTCTATTAGATCGCCATGACGACAAAACCAAGGTAGAAGAAAAAAAGTCAGCGCAGGCCATTGACAATAAAACAACAATGACAGATGCATTAAGTGAAAATAGCATCACCCTCTTGTCAGACATTAATCCAGCAACACAACCCTACGACTTATCCCTACTTATGACATTTATCGATGAATTTATAGCGCAAGGGGCGCTAGTAAATGACCACCATTTAGGGCATTATATGCCTCTGAACTCATGGTTACAGCCTTTTTTAAGTCTCGCACTGTTAGTCAGCGCCGCCAAAGACCAGCCACAGGAGTCTGACATTAAACTCCTTATTACCCAACATAAGCGCTGCTGCGTAGTATGGCTTGCGGAATCCAACCAAACGCTTTAGCCACTTTTAGTTCAGTTAATATTGCTCGTTTTATCGCTTATATCAGTCATTGTTTATGATGAAATGATGACTCTCTATTATTTCAAGATCACATTAGGTAGCAGGCATGTTCTCAAGGTTTTTTCATCTCATCTACAATCCAAGAGTGTTATTGGTCTTAGCTATCATAGTCGCTCTGGTCTTACTCTATGATTATGTCGCGCTACAAACCTTCTTCGTCATTATCGGTGTCTCCATAACCTGTCTGCTACTAGCATGGTTTGGCTACTACTGGTGGAAAAAGCGTAAAAAGGCGGCCGCTGAGCTCGCTGATTTAGTAGAAGACAATAACGATGAAGGCGCTAATAGTGTCAATAGTAGTGCCGCTAAAGACGAGAATGCACAGGAAGTACAGGCCTTACGTCAGCAAATGCAAGACGCCATTAAGACCATTCGCAAGTCAAAAATTGGCGATCAAACTGGCAAAGCTGCATTGTACGAATTGCCATGGTATATGGTCATTGGTAACCCGGCAGCGGGTAAAAGCTCGGCGGTACTTCACTCTGGGCTAAAATTCCCGTTTATGGAAAAAACCAACAAGCTGTCGGTACAAGGTGTCGGCGGTACTCGTAACTGTGATTGGTTTTTTTCTACTGAAGGCATACTACTCGATACCGCAGGACGCTACTCTGCCTACGAAGATGACCGCTCAGAATGGCTGTCGTTTTTAAACCTATTGAAGAAGAACCGCCCCAAAGCGCCTATCAACGGTATTATTATCGCCGTTAGTATCGCTGAGCTTACCAAAAATGACCCCAGTTACGCACTGGACTTGGCCAAAAACCTGCGTAGCCGTGTGCAAGATTTAACAGAGCAATTAGAAGTTTATGCCCCCGTTTATGTGGTCTTCACAAAAATGGATTTGGTATCAGGCTTCCGTGACTTTTTTAATGATTACGAGCAAGAAGAGCGCGGGCAAGTATGGGGCGCGACGATTCCCTATCCCGAAGACCCTGATAGCATCAATATCAGCGATGTGTTTGAAGAGCATTTTGGCGTGCTGGTCAACGGTCTAAAAGACCTTAGCACCACTAAGTTGTCTCTGCGTCACCAACGTACGGTATCTCCAAGTCTGATGACTTTTCCCATGGAATTCCAGTCACTGCGTCCGATGATTAGAACGCTGATGCACGCCTTATTCGAAGACAACCCTTTTCAGTTTAAGCCCATACTACGCGGATTTTATTTCACCAGTGCCTTACAAGAAGGGCAAGTCAGCAGTCAAATGACCTTGCAGATGGTGCAAAATTACGACCTGCAACCGCCAGCAGTGCCTTTAAGTGCTCAGCAAGAAGCTGCTGACAAGCCTTACTTCTTGCATGATTTATTTTCTAAAGTCATCTTAAAAGACAAGCATTTGGTCAAACAACATAAAAACCGCAACAAGCGTAGCCATCGCGCGCTGGCCACCCTCGCCTCTGTGGTGGTGTTATGTACAGCGGTTGGTTTATGGACTTGGTCTTATGCCAATAACAAGCAATTGACTGAACGTGTAGAGGCTGACTTACAGCAAGTCGCGCTGATGCAAAAAAATGCTAATGGTGATTTGCAGTCGCAACTTGAGTCGCTTACTATCCTGCAAAGCCGAATAGAGCAACTCGAAGGCTACGACGAGGATCGTCCGTTGTCGCTGAGCTTTGGGTTATATCAAGGAGATAAGCTCAAGAAAAAACTGCTATCTGAATACTATAATGGTGTAGGCATTATCGTGTTAGCGCCTACCAAACAAAACATTGAAAGGTTTCTGACCGACGTCAATACGAATGCGGCAGATCTAAAGGTGCAGGAGGCAGCAACCTCAGCAGTCGAATCCGAAACCGTGAGTAACGACGCTTATATACAATCTGACCCTACCGACGTAGAGGATGCTTATAATGCGCTGAAAGCTTATCTGATGCTGGGCAATCATGAGCACTTAGAAACCAGCCATTTGAGCGATCAGATGACACGTTTTTGGCGCACTTGGCTTGAGTCCAACCGTGCTGATATGCCACGTGACAAGATGATTCGTCAGGCTGAGCGCATCTTAAGCTTTACGCTTGCTCATGTCGACGACCCCGCCTTTCCATTGATTCAAAATGACTTGGGGCTGGTGGATAAAACCCGTACGACGTTGTCTAAAGCCAGTAAAGGCCAGCCTGCCCGTGAGCGTGTCTATTCTGAGATTAAAATGCGCTCCTCTGCTCGCTTTCCATCGGTGACTGTCGCACAAATCACCCAAGACAGTGCCAATGAAGTACTGCTAGGCAGTTATGTGATCTCCGGCACCTTTACCAAGCAAGCATGGGAATCGTTCGTGAGTGATGAGATCGATAGAGCTGCTACCAATAGAGTGGTTGCCGACGATTGGGTACTTGCGACCAGTAGCAAAGATGATTTGACACTGACAGGCAGCCCTGAGCAAATCCGTCAATATCTGGTCAATCGCTACAAACAAGAGTACATCATTGAGTGGAAGCGCTTTTTATCACAGGTCTACATCCGTGATAGTAAAGGCTTCGACGATCATGCGCTCTTATTAAATCAGCTGTCTAACGCCACCGAATCACCGCTGAAAACACTATTTGAGACGGTAGATCGTCAGACCCAGTGGGACAATAAAGCCGCAAACCAACCCGCAGCGAATGGCTCCAACTCTCGGCGCTCATTTGTCAATTGGTTCAAGCAAACGATCCTGCGTCAAAGCCCAGCTGAGCTTCGTCAAGCAGAAGCGGCGATGAATAATGGCAATAATAACAGTACTAATGAGGCGGCCATCCCTGCCAGCACCGGCATGGTAGCGCAGGAGTTCTCCTCAATACACAACCTAGTCACCCCAAGAGAGGACAATCAAGACTTATCGCTATTAGACAACTATTTGGCAAGCTTAGGAGATATTAGAACGCGGTTCAATAACATAGCCCGTAGCGATGATATCGGTCCTGATGCCTTGTTATTTGCTTCGCAAACGCTCAGCACTGAAGGCTCAGAGATGACCAAGTCCTTGCAGATCTTAGATGAGCAAATACTTAGCCAAGCCAACTCTGAAATAAAACAGCTGGTACGTCCATTATTAAGCGAGCCGCTAACTCGCTCATTTACGATGCTCCTCACCCCGACTAAGGCTGAGATTAATAAAGTCTGGCAAGCACAAGTATACAAGCCCTTTTTGGATAACTTGGGCAATAAATATCCATTTACCGCCAATGCTAACTTGGAGGCAACCCCTGCTGAGATTGGACAATTCTTCGGGGAAGATGGCTATGTCGCCAAGTTCGTCAACGAAACCTTATCGCCCTTTATCATCCGCCGAGGCGATCAAATCTCAAGTAAAATTTGGAATGGTGCAGGCTTAGGTCTGAATCCTAAGTTCGTCGCTGATTTTGGCAGATATTTTGTCAACTATACCGGTGGCAATGCCGGAAGCTCTTCAGGTGCGAGTGGTGGCAGTGCCACTGCCAATCAAACCACATTCCAAATCATGCCTTTACCGGTTAGCGGTTTGACCGAATATACGATCGTCGTTGATGGACAGCAGCTGCGTTATCGTATGGGTACGCAAGCATGGACAACGTTTGTATGGCCAAATCCAAGTAGCCAACCAGGAGCCAGCATCAGAGCCAAAAACTACGATGGCAAGGATTACACCATATTTGAGGAAGCTGGTAGCTTTGGCGTTGAAAGACTGATCAATAGTGCTCGCCGCACTGAGCTTGGCGACAATATCTTTGAGATGGCATGGTCAGGTGATGGCATCACTATTCCGGTACGTTTTAGAATCATCAGTGGTAGCAGTAGCACAGCCAGTCAAGGGCGCTCTAACAACCCCTTTACTGGTATGAAACTCCCTAACGAGGTGATTGCCCTTGGGGTCACACGTACGGCAAGACCTGTTACGGACAACAGTGCAGCGGCTAATACCTCTAATAGTAATAATGCTCGCGAATCAACCGGTCAAAATACTGAGCAAACGAGCACAGCCCCTTCAGTAGCAGGCGTGTTGAACTTGGCTCCTAGTACAGACGCCAATACAGATGTCAATACCAGTGCTACTACGAGTAACGCTCAGAACACTGAGGACAATAGTGGCAATGGCGCACAAACTGCCTCGTCTCCAACTACGGCTACCTCTGAGCCGCGGGAGTCAACGCCATGACTCCTGAATCACTACCCTTAGTTTATTTTGGCAAATTACCAGCTCGTGGAGACTTTATTAGGGCGCGCGCTCATATCGCTGAGACCAATGCGATTGATCAATGGGTCAGTCAAGCCTTGGCTATATCAGAAAACTTATTCAGTGACGCGAGTGACTCGTTGATAGACAGCCCACCGACGAACAACATTGCTTTTTTGAACTTTAGTCACGTAGATACGGTATCTAACGAGATTATTACTGGCGTCCTGCTTCCTAGTCATGACAGTAGCCATAGAAACTATCCGCTTATCGGTTTTGGTGTGCTTCATCTCGATAAACCAAAAAGCTGGATGAACTACCTACCCGTTAAGTCATTAACGCTGTGGAATGAGACTTATGAAGTCCTGAGCGTGGCTAAATCTAAAACCGATAGCGCTGAGGTTATGGCGGGTCTGAACGACGGTCAGCTTACCGTCAATAAAAACGCCAGTACCCACTATTACGATTTTATCAATACCACCACATTGCACGACATCGCGATATTGATGAACATCAGTAAATCACAACTGATACAACAAATCATAGCCACAGGCTTGTTATTCTTACCGACTTATAGCAAAGGCTTTAGCGGTCTGAATAAAGCCATATACTGGACTCTGACCTCCGATAGAGAAAATGCCATACATATGGCGACTTTTTGGCATGATCTTATTAGCGGTTTTTATCAGCCACACCAGCTTTATCTGAATACGTATCTGTACCGAGTTTCAAACTGCTACCGCCTACTCCTGAGCTTTACCAAGCCGGACGGTCGCATGCTTAGCCAGCTGGCAAGTAGTGAGGACAGTCATCCCGATGATTGGGTAATCATTGCTCATAGTGACTGGACACAAAGCTATATCGATGAAGATATCGGCTTGACTCGGTTTAACAAAATATTGTTGCAAGATGACCTTTATCTGTACGATACTAGACAACTGTTTAAAAAAACCTTCTTGGCACAGTAGCTATTCGATAATTGGTCGTTAACAAGCATGCTCTCAATAACAGTAAGATTAGAAAAGGTATTTTTATGCTAGCCCAAGTCTCAACCACAATACCTAAATTAACACGTCGTAAAAAAAGCCTATTATTCGCTGCTGTTACTTTGTCTATGAGTGCTGCGGTGTTTGCGGCTCATAATGATGCTCATATTAATAATAGCCCTGAAGATGTGCCTGTGGTCATTAAAGGTGTCGTGGCTACCAGCTCGGATAAGCAGCAACTCCTTGAAAAGCTAAAGGCGCAATACCCTAACAAGCCCGTCAGAGATGAGATCGAAGTGCGTTCTAACATTAGCATACCGACCAACTGGCAACAGGTAGCGACCGCTATTATCGATAGTGATATCTCCAATATCCGTCAGGGTCGTATTGATATTCATGGGACTACCATTAGCTTGCATGGCAAGGTGAGCAGCATTGAGCAAAAGCAAGCCATCCAAAACCGGATACACACGCGCCTCACCGATCTTTACCAATTAGAAAATCAATTGGTCGTCGTAGAAGGTGAGCAGCGACTTATCGATGACACCTTGGGCAACCGTATCGTCGAGTTTGAATCCGGCAGCGCCAAGTTGACCTCAATGGGTCTGGGTATTCTAGACGATATGGCTGGCGTCCTGCAGCGAGTTGGCGATAAGCCGGTGACCATCATTGGACATACCGACAATGTGGGCAACCCAAGTGCCAATCTGGTCTTATCTAACAAGCGTGCCGAAGCGGTTAAGCAATACCTCATCGGTCGTAACATTGATGCGGCCCGTCTAAGTACCGCTGGTAAAGGTGACGCTGATCCTATCGCGAGTAATGACAATGAAGAAGGACGCACTCGTAACCGCCGGATCGAATTTACCCTTGGTGAATAACGCTGCTATATACGTTGATTGTGGCAGCTAAGCACTGATGCTTATGATGCCGTCTCTGACACAAGAGGGACTACCCCTATGTTACGCTTGACCAACACCGTGCTTCCGATGCACCCTGATAGGCTGTATGCGATTGAAGGCAATAGCCAAGCCCCTTACGCCAGTGCTCGACAAGATATGGCTGCTCACCGAGCGTGGCTACAGAAACTGACTCATGCTCATGAGGAAGCGCACATCATCGCTCAGCTAAACCCCAACGGCTGTCACCAGCACGAGCAGCACGGTATTGATACCTATCTATTACACGTCTATATCCATGAGCGCCATCATCCCCCTTTCACACCGTTGACGGCTTTAATCGGTAGCCCATTAACCTTGAGCTTTGATACTCCGAGCGGATTGACCTATCGTCATCTCCATATCACAGCCATTCGTCAATTGGATCATGATGGCAGTTATGGCTATTACCGTCTGCTGGCACAGCCGATTACCTATCGCTTGCATCAGCATCTACATAGTCAAATAGACACCAACTTATCTGTTTTTAATATGGTTTCAGAGCGCCTCAGCACACTAGATGTGGACGTGGTCGATGACAGCAGCAATGGTGAAAATGATACGAACTGGATACCCGCTCGCATGACTCAGTGGCAAATGAGTCACTGGTCGCATATTTGTGAGCGGCTCGCGCGTCAAGGTCTGACGGCTTATCTGCGCCATGAGCAAACGGACGATCACAGCCCGCCGAAGCTCATTATCACCTCCGCCCATCCCAGCGATAGCGACGGTATCAGCGTGAACATTGGCGCATTATGCTATCAACAAATATTACACGACCGTGTCCATACGCCTGTCTTGGCCATCAGTGAGCAGGTCATCACCCAACCAAACTCAGTAACGATGCAGCGTTTCAATGCAGCAAATGTCGCACACCCAACCCAGTCAGCCGATATTACGACGAGCAATAGTGAGGATAAAGAAAACAATCAAACGAGTAGCCATTCACTCACTTTAGACAGCCCAGCCGCCTTTGCACCAGTAACCGACACCGAGAGTATTGATGATGCCAGCATAGTCGCTCACAGCCATCAAAGCAGATATAGCGTCTATCACGCCCTCGCCCATGCCACGGATTTGAGTGTTGCTGATACTTTTATGCTTGTCGATCACAGTGCGCTCAATCAACACTACCGTGCTACCCATATCGTTCATTTGGCACGCAATAGTCTGGCGCATGTGACTGGACTCACCATAAGCCGCCGCCATCATCAGCGTCATGCTTCCAGTTTAGAAGCTGGCATTCATTTAACCCAGCTTCGCCTCATTACCGCTGATACTCCATGGGTCGGTCCTTTATACAGCAGGCATGCCCTACCACCGATGACGGGGATCTCTGAAATGCAAAATGAGATGGATAGCCGTAACCATATGACGCCCACGCGCAGCTATTTACTGGATAGTCCAGCTCAGCCTATCAATCGCCTTGAGGCACAAGCGGGCGCTAACTATGGCACACACTTCACCCATAGAGCGGACGACCAAACTCTGATGCAATCTATCGGCGATAGCGAGCATCTGATTAATACGGGTAGCTTATTATCATCAAGTCGCCCTAGCTTATTTGCCACAGACAACGAACAAGCGGTTGAAAGCGGTTATCGCAACACGGGCAACGGCCTGTCTGAATGGGTGACTGACCATCGCACAGAAAAAGCTTACTCTCAGCTAAAAGTAGACAGTGCTGGGATATCTGCCAGTCTAAAAATGGGCATTATCAATCCATCAGATACCGCCAAACGTCAAGGCATCAATGCGGCTACCAATGCCCAAATCAATATCAAATCAGGTGAAGCGCTCGTCCTCTCCACTCAACCGCAAACCCACGCTCAATCTGGACAGCATAACTACCAACAGCATACCCCGACTCTGACCCAAACGAGCCTTGGCGGTCAGCATCTAACGGAGCGGTTAACGCAACTAGCAACAGGACTAGGCAGAAACGTTAAAGACCATGCCAATATTAAGACTCAGTTAGAGAGTATCGCCAAGGAACAAGACACTAAAACCCATCAGCAAACACCTTACACGCTAATCGACAGCGCAGCAGACACAAGTTATGTCAGCGAAGATACGCTGATTCACAGAAGCATGGGTGAGATGATTAGTACTACGCAAACGGACATGATGATTGGTAGTGGCGATAGCCATAATCAAGTCAGTAGTGAGTCACTCAATATAGTAGCCGATGGTCAGTTTAGCATGACCAATGCGAAAGAGAATATCACCCTCTCAGCGCATACAGGCAAACTGGAAGCGACTGCTAAGCAAGATGTAAACATCGCCTCTTCGACCAAAGCCGTTGAAATAGTCGCAACGAATAAGATTACGCTGACGGCGGGTGGTGCGAGTATTACTTTGGATGGGGCTAATATTACGATATCGGCAAAGCAGTTTACGGAGAAAGGTGGTAAGCATAGTAAGACTAGTGGTGGAACGGATGGTTTGGGGTTGGCGGGGTTGCCTAGCATAATTCCTGATAAAAAGACGCTGATGGATGGTGTTTATAGTTTGGCGTATCAGTTTTTGGATGACGATGATGAGCCTTATACTAATACGTCTTACACTGCTATTAATAAACAGACGGGCGAAGAGTTCAAAGGTGTCACTAATGAAGACGGATGGTCAGAGCGCTTTCACTCTAATAGCGAAGATGAGATTGAGGTTCATCTAGAGCTTGGTTGGCAGGATGATGAATTAAAAGGTGCAGAATAATGAGTCAAAAATCTAATGGTAATACTGGTCCTTCTGATCCTTTTAAAGTGCTTAGGATCAGCCGTCGTGAGTTTACGGTTCATTTTAGACAGCCAACCGACATGGCTGGACGTTATGGCTTTGACTATCCGCGAGATGCTGACAGATATCCAATAGAAGAGGTAACAGAACCCACAACAGGTAAACGTACTCACAAAGCATTATTTAGAGGTAATCTTTCTAATTTTAAAGATATTTACCTCAAAAATGCTATGTACTCACCATTTTTACATAAATACAATTACTTACCTGCATGGTTGGCTATCTTTCCTTATACCACTAACAGTGTTTATAGAGGCGGCTCATCCATGCATAAAGATGGAGTAAAACTAGATATTGAGCTTCAACAACTAATTGGAGACACCTCTAAACTATCAGCCAGTAAATATACGAAGCTAGAGTTTGTATCTTCAAACCCAAGTAAGCTTACTGTTTCGCCTTCAAGTATGTCAATTAAAGACTTTATCAGTCGAGGACATAAAACTACCGTAGTTGATAGGGCTAATAAGAAAGCTCGGAAGGATTATATTCTCAAAAGAGCGATATTGATTAAGGGAGTAAAAAACCAGCCACTTAGCAAGCATGAAAGTATCACTGTTTACGCTATTTCTGCTAACTCGAAAGACTTAGTAGGAGAGTTGATGGTTCATAAAAATAGTCAGACATACAAAGCCGATTTAGTATTGGTGCCTACTAAAACATCTACAGGTATAAACAAAAAAGCCTCAGAATCTATAGAATGGTATTTGAAATACAAATCATTCAACCAAGCACTCATAAGAGCAGAGATTAAAACTGAAGAGCCATTCGATTTGAACAAATTTGATACTAACACTGATATAGAGTCTTATATAAAGCGTGCAAAGAAGAATAGTCATACTCCTAAATCAGCAAGTGATGGAATTATTACTGCATATGATAAATATGGGCTGGGAAAACATGAAGATAAGAGTGGTAATATTTTATCCATTAATCAAAAAGGGCATAAAAAAACTTACATTTTTTTATTAGATTTTGATATAACAGGCTTAAATGGTCGAGCACCTCCAGATTATTCTACTGGGAAATTTTCATTTGGCAACGTTGTTTTAATTTTCAAATCAGGTCTAAGCAATTATGAGACTTTAGTTCATGAAATAGCCCATAGCCTGGGAGTACCCCACATATTTGAGCCTAGCTTTGCTAACCAATATAAATTCTATCAAGGGTTTAGTGATAAAGTGATGGATTATACTTGGCAACTTGGTACTGGAAGCGATAATCCAAATTCACGTATTTCATTTGCAAGGTATCAGTGGAATCTAATGCAAAAAGATCCCAGTATATACAAGCTATAAGAGGTCTATATGAAAAAAATAAAGCTCGCACTTACTCTAGTAATTACTGCATTATTTGCTGCCTGTGACGCTACCTCTTCTGACTCACTCACTCTCGATTCAGGTAAAGCATTCAAATCGACTGTACAACTGGATGAAAAGAGCAGCGCTGAGAGCGTATTATCCTCTGATATGGAACCCCAGATCCAAGAGGATTTCAATACAACAGACTGGGCTCCGCTTATTACCAGAACACCGGCAAAACAAGCTCATGAACCATTTTTCCTACCTGACGAAAACGTAAAAAAGATTAGAGATTTCTTTAACAAAAACCAAAATAGAAAACAAATAAAAAACAGACAATTTGAGGAGACTGCATATGGTTTTTTTAGTGTCATTCAGTATTATGATGACACTATCTTAGATTACTCGTTGGACAAAGTGAATAATAAATATTTTGTCAAGATGTCTAACTTAAGAGGTAACTATCAACCACATGAACCGTTTAATAACACCCATAAAGATGCCGTATATAAAATGTTAAATATAAGCGGGGCAGATAACCCTGAAATATTTTTTCAACAGCTCATAAGTAGCCCTAAGATTACCAAATATAAAGGATGTACTGTACAACAAAAACAATCGAAGTATGCGATGGTGGATTTGACATCATGTGAGTTTGACAATAGAACAGATTTGTCTTTGTATAACCCTAAATCTAAACCTTAGAATAAGGCAAATCATACCAAAATAGCTACGCCAGTCATGTAGCAGTTTGATGGTGAAGAAGGATAAAAATATAAAATCCTATTATTCAAGCAATCAAGGCATGTTTGGTATTATGTTTAAAAAAATTTTCATTACTCTAATCTGCTTTAGCTTTCTTTTCTTAGCTACTGCTTGCCAAGCAGAAAAAGAGGCTGTTATGCCTGATAAACCCATTGAAATTTCATTAAACATGACTGCTAAAGAGTTATACGACACAAACCCTGAGTATAAAGCTTTTCAAGAAGCGGACGCTCAGCCTATGGGCGTTACTTTCCAAGGTTACGACTTTCCAGGATATAAAGAGCCTACTGTCATTATTAAATATCCTAATGGTGAGTTAAGTATTGACGGTGTTATGTCAGTCTTGGCTTACGACGATGACGAACAAGCAAATTACAAACTCTCAAAAATCAATCTTGGCTTTTTATTCAACCATAAAGTAAGCGGTATATCAGACGAAAACGCTTATAAAAAAATGATGTCTTTCTTTAAACAGCTACAAGATAAAGGTTGGACTTATGCTAAAAATTTAAGTGAACCTCGTTTAAGCCCTAAAGACAGCTTTACATTTGCCACAAAAGAAGGTGGAAATGACTTTAATCTTGATTACACCTACCCTTTGAACTTTGAGCAATGGATGCAGCTCAGTGATTTACAAATATGGCAACTGCGACATGGTACAGATGTATTTATGAATATTAGAATAAATAGGCAAAGTGACCCTGAAACAGGCAACCGTCATTACCTGATTAGCTTAGATGTTTTCGATGAGTTGGAATTAATAAAACAAGGTGTAATGGACAAAATTCATGCTAGAGATTAGAAGGTAGTCGCTAATAGACATAATTCATGCTATTTGAGTGTCTTTGACCATAAAAAGTCTTTAATAAACCGTAACTTACGATACTCATTTAGCCCATGATGACTGTGTAATTGTCGCTTAAGCTCACTGAATAACCCTTCGAGAGAATTAGTGGTATTTGGTAGGTCTAAATGCCCATATTCTTAATAAGTAAACAACCAATCGCTATTGGTCCTTAAGCTACGATAAGCACTTCTAAGACGCTTGTGGGTGTACCACGTTCTGCCAGTATCCTCATTGGTACTACGTTCATTAAAATAGGCTTCATGAGTCAGATACCAGTGATCTAAGCGATTTACAAAGGCATCTTTATCAAGCTGTTTTATTTCTAAAGTAAGTCGTCTGAGCTCGATACTGGCACTATTCTTAGGGCGACGTGTTAAATAGCGGGTCACTATTTGCACTTGATGAAACTGGCACATCTGGCAAGGGATGCGGGTGAATAACGTCCTCAGTCCTCGTCTACCATCACAGGTGATGCTTTGTATATCAACGCCTAACGATACTAGATGATCAATTCCCTGCTTATAAGCACTATTGGTTTCATGACTGACTATCGCATAATTAAGAACGGTTCTAGTGGTGTTGTCCATAAAGACCATTAAACCAAACTTGCGACCAAAGTAAGTGGTGTCCATGATGATATTAGCAGTCTCAGGACGTTTAACTGGATACTCAATACTGACTTTATCTAAGCGTCTTTGAATGGTTTTAAGACTACAGTGATATTTATCCGCCAGTTGTTGGTAGGTCTGTTTTCCTTGCGTATATTCAGTCCAAAGCGTTCGGTTATTAGGTCTTTTGCCACCTAAAAACTGCCGCCTGCAAGCTAGATATTGATACTGCTGTTTGCCAAGCTTACGTCCATTCTTCTTGGTGTGTTTATCACTACAAAAAGGGCAGTTTTTTGATTCATGGCGTTGATTCCTTGGAAATATAGACAGTATATAGCGTTAGACCCTACGTCAGCATGAAAAATGTTCATTACACCTAAAACAAATAATCCCTAATAACTATGATGAATCTTTGCCTAAAGAATATAGTAAGCTTTATGGTGGACTTCCTGAAGCTAGACTTTTTTTCGAGACTAAAGCCATCAAAATGGGATTGAAGATTCAGCAAGATCAACCTGACTATACTTTACCACTAGTACTTAAAGAAACAGGCATAGATACTAGTGAGTTTGTCTCTATCGACCCTTATAAAATAACTTATGAAGAGTTTATGCAGCGTAAAGAAGCTGGCGAAGACATGACTCCTTATTATGAAAATAAAACCAAAGCCAATAAACCTGAAATTACCAGTCAAGCAAAAGGACGTTGCCTAGCTGGTCAGCCCTGCCCTAAATCAGGCTACTGGTTCACGCAAGCAAAATCTGACAGTCGTGCTTACTTTAAGCAAGGCGACATCATGCCAGACTATCCAAACAATAACTGGGGTCAAGTTATTTGGCATTTTGAGGGTGAAAAAGGTTAGTTTGTTATTATGTTACTTAGCCACCTTCGGGTGGTTTTTTATATTTATTACTCTCCACTCAAGATCAAACCCACACACAATCTGGACATTACAACCATCAACACTACATACCTACTCTGACTCAAACCGCACTGGGTGGTCTAACCCCTTTCGTTTGATCCATCCTCATGCTTTTTGAGCCGCCATTTAAGTTTTACTGCATTTGCCAATCAAATGGCATTTGATGATGACCACGTAACGCCATCATTAGCGTCTGTTGCATCTGCGCCAATACTTCGTTGGTATACGGTATAGCAGGGACACCCCATACTGGATTTGGCCATTGCATATCGTTCTGATAACGGACGATATGATGAAAATGCAGCTGCGGTACTTGATTGCCCAGTGCTGCCACGTTCATTTTGTCGGCTTGAAAGGTCTTGGCCAGTTGGCTTGATAACCAGCTTGACTCACGCAAAAACTGTACTTGGTCTGCCTCAGACAGCTCATATAACTCTTTGATGCCTGATACTCGTGGCACCAATATCAACCAAGGAAACTGGCAATCATTAATTAGACGACAAGTCGATAAAGGGAAATCCCCCACTAAGAAACTATCAGCAGCAAGTTTATGATGAAGTTGGAACATAATGACGGTTCTCTTGTTATGACACTTGAATAAAAGGAAATGAATTAAAAACTTAATGGGTTATAGCCAGTTCAATATGAAAAAGATACGACAAATAAAGCATCCAGCTGGGATGATTTTTAGAGCGAATCGACTGTATAAAGATAATAGGCTAAATATAGAATGGTGCTATTTTATCAGTTATCCAGTTGATAAAATAGCACCATGACTGATTGCCTTGGAATGTTCGTTTGGCGTAGCATAGTTGACGCCTGTACCTGCTAAGCCGTTGCTTAGAACAAAGCTAAACAGGCTCTGTCACCATATGCTCACTAAAGTAGCGTAATAGCTCTTGTATCACAGTGACGCGCTGCTGCGGTGTTGCCAGTTTATCGGCATCTTGGTAACGAACACCAGACGCACCATTCATACGATAGCGCTGTCCATTGCTCTGAATCAATTTAATAATCGCTAACGCATCAACGGGTGTATCAGGCGCAAATTCCAACGTCATACTATTACTATTGGCATCAATTTTATTAATCTTTAGTGGCTCGGCTTGTATACGCAGTCCGTGAATGGCAAAAAGCTGCTTGGTTTGATCGGGTAATATACCAAAACGGTCAATCATTTCGGTACGGATATCAGTGAGCGCTTCTTTATCATCGGCATTACTGATACGTTTATAAAACAACAAACGCTGATGCACATCGTGTAAATACTCTTCTGGTATCAATGCCGAGCTATGCAGATTAATTTCGCTAGTCAGTGACAATGGCGTACTCAAATCAGGCTCTTTACCCGCTTTAATCGCTTTTGTCGCGCGCTCCAGCATGTCCATATATAAACTGAAGCCAATCGCCTGCATATTACCGCTTTGCTGCTTACCAAGTATCTCACCAGCCCCGCGAATCTCTAAATCTTCACTTGCCAGCATAAAGCCTGCACCCAAGGTGTTAGCTCGTTCAATGGCATGCAATCGACGCTTGGCATCGCCTTTGAGACCTTTAATAGATGGCACAAGTAAGTAACAATAGGCTTGATGATGGCTACGACCTACACGACCACGCAGCTGATGCAATTGCGCCAAGCCAAACTTGTCAGCGCGCTCAATGATAATGGTATTGGCATTCGGCACATCGATACCGGTTTCAATAATGGTCGAGCATATCAGCACATTGAATTTTTTATGATAATACTGCTGCATTACCTGTTCAAGTTGGCGCTCTTGCATCTGTCCATGAGCCACACCTACTCGCGCCTCTGGAACTAGCTCGCGAATGGTCTCAGCCATACGTTCGATACTGGCAACATCGTTGTGAAGCAAATACACCTGTCCCCCACGCAGTAGCTCGCGCAAGATAGCCTCTTTCATTAATGCTTCTGTTTTTTGCATGACAAAGGTTTTGATCGCCAGACGACGAGCAGGTGGCGTAGCAATAATCGACATATCACGCATACCGGAGAGCGCCATATTAAGCGTTCTAGGGATTGGTGTCGCTGTCATCGACATACTATCTACATCGGTCTGAATGGCCTTGATACGCTCCTTATGACGCACACCGAAGCGATGCTCTTCATCGACAATCATCAGGCCCAAATTAGAAAACTTCACATCGGGCTGTAATAACTTATGCGTACCGATAACAATATCAACTTTACCAGCCGTCAAGTCAGCCAATACCGTATCTTGATGCTTTTTACCGCCAAAACGCGACAGCGTTTCGACTCGTACCGGCCAATCAGCAAAGCGATCGCGAAAATTGTCTTCATGCTGACCTGCCAGCAAAGTCGTCGGTACCAATACCGCTACTTGATAGCCAGCACTAACCGCAATGAACGCAGCGCGCATAGCCACTTCAGTTTTACCAAAACCCACATCACCGCAGATAAGGCGATCCATTGGTTGGTTTTGTCTCATATCCTCCATAACGGCATGGATAGCATTGGCTTGATCGGGTGTTTCTTCAAAAGCAAATTGACTGGCAAACAGCTCATACTGTGACGAGTCGATTTTAAAGTGAATACCAACTTTGGCTTCACGCCTTGCTTGCATATTTAGCAGTTCAGCAGCGACATCATGAATTTGCTCCAAAGCTTTTTGCTTGGCTTTGTCCCATTTGCCGCTACCGATTTTATGCAATGGCGCAAGTGCAGGATCACCGCCACTATAACGACTGATCATTTGTAGATTGGCGACTGGCACATAAATACTGGCATCATCAGCGTATTTCAAATGAATAAACTCTTGCTCGCCATCACCCACATCTAGTGTAATCAGACCATTATAGCGACCGATACCGTGCTCGATATGCACCACAGGGCTGCCTTCGGTTATCTCGGTGACGCTTTTAACCAAAAACTCTTCTGACACACCGCTTTGACGACGGCGACGCGTTTGCAGTACTTGCCGACCAAATAATTGTGTCTCACTAATCAGCACCAAACGCTCAGGAACATATACACCGCGCTCAATGGGTGCAACGGTTAGCCCAACCTGCGGTAGCTTTTTAGCATTAAGCCCAGTAGTTTTATCAGCGGCTAGAAACGCCTCAAAGCTATCATAAGCTTTGATATCTATTTTACCTTTAAACAGCTCAATGAGAATCTCACGGCGACCTGCTGTTTCGGCAACGATTAATACTGGTGTCGCCGTTTGCGCTTGTAGCGCTAAAAATTCTAATAACTCTGTGAGAGGTTCAGCTTTTTGATGGTTCACTGATAATTGCGGTGGCTCTAGCGCGCTTAACGTCACCAAGCCTTGCTGTTTATTTGCCGCAAGTGGCAGTTGTGGCTGTGAATCTGACTGTTGTTCAACCTCTAACAATGCATCATCGCTATCAATCGCAGCGACATCCGTCATGGTAGCCAGCTCATTGCGCGCACTTAAAATCACGCGTGGATAGTGGTTGAGGTGCTCGTTTAAAGTATTTGATAATAAATACAACAATTCAGGGGCGACAATAGGCTTGTCAATATCATGACGACGCTCTTCATAACGGCGCTGAATCTGTGACCAGTAATCTGCTTGCTTTTCGTTGATTAGCTCATCTGTTATAAATAAGGCATCGCTTGGCAAATAGGCAAATAAGCTACTCTCCGCCTCCCAATCCTTTAAATCAAAAAATAATGGTTGGTAGTATTCTAATCCGCTACTGGCGATACCTGCCATCACATCTTTATGCAGCTCAAACTTACGACTACTGGCACTAGGGAACATGGCAGCAAAGTTGGTGCGGAAAGTCTCACGCCCTTCATCGAGCGGAAACTCTTTCGCCGGTAGGATTTGGAATTGCTCAATAGGCTTTGAGATATCTGGCAGTTTATGCAGTAGCGATAGTGACTCTTTGCCCATACTACTGTCATTGCCGCTCATCATCGTTTTGAGGTCATCGACAGTCAGTGTGCGCTGGGTTTGCGGATTAAAGAAGCGAATGGTCTCGATTTCATCGTCAAACAAATCTAGACGTAGCGGAAATGGCTGACCCATCGCAAAAATATCAATGATGCTACCGCGTACGGCAAATTCGCCCGGCTCAAAGACATTCTCAACCGCACGGTAACCTGCCTTTGCCAATAGACCGCGTTGAGTGTTGATATCAAATCGATCACCCACACTCAAATCAAAATGCTGCCCAATCAGCCAACTTGGCGGGGCGACCCGATGCATCAAAGCTTGAACCGAGATGAGCAGCACCCCTGTCGTTGGCATATCGGTTAATAGATTGATACGCTCACTGACAATATCTTGATGCGGGGACAGCTCATCATAAGTCAACGTCTCCCAATCGGGGAACACATAAGCATCGACCCCGCAAAATGCCAATTCCGTCTCTATCTGATTGAGCTGGTTTTGGTCACGGGTTACCACAACCTTCAAACGGTCAGCAACATCCCATAGCGGTGTTTGTACCAGACTTGCCAACCATAAACTGCTGACGGCCCCATGCACAGGAGCCAGCCAACGCCGCTGGGCATTCTGGATAGGAAACAACTGCTGGTTAATCGGGTCAAAGGCGTCAGTCAAAGCAGTGATAGGCATAAAGGATAGGATCAATGTTAAGAGTCAGAAAGCTATTATACGAATATTTCAGCAATTACCAAAATTTATGCCGTAACGGTTTGTCACTTAGCATTTTTATTAAAAAACCAACAGCTAAATAGTTGATAAAAATCATATTCGTACATAAAGACAGGATGATTAAATGTAAAAACCTCAACGGTTAAGCTGAGGTTTTCGAGTTATATTCATTAAGCTGTTTTTAAATTATAAGCTGTTTTTAAATTAATGGCTTGTCGCTAGCGATAATGCCATTATTATCTGCGTAGACAAACATACCAGAGTTTAGCGTCAAATCACCAAAGCTAATTTCAATGTCCGTCTGGCCTTCATCGCGGCGATTCGACTTGCGCGGGATACAACCAAGCGCCATGACCCCGATGTCCATTGCTGCCATATCATCGACATCACGAACACAGCCGTACATCACGACCCCTGCCCAGTCATTATCAATCGCTGACTGCGCAATCATATCGCCTAACAGCGCGCAACGCATTGAGCCACCACCGTCGACCACCAATACTTTGCCATTACCGTCTTGGTCTTTACCATCGCTGTTCAGTAATGACTTTACACGGCTATTGTCTTCAAAGCATTTCACCGTCACGATTTCACCGCAAAATCTGTCTTTGCCACCAAAACGATGAAACGACTTGCCTTCGATATTAGGCAGACATACCTGCGACTCAGGATTGGCATCCAATAAATCACAGGTCACAAAGTTCTCTTTATTCATTGCGGTTGATTCTGGCATCGTGTCTGACATGATCAAGCTCCCTAACTACTTATGATTGATTTTAACTTTTTTTGATATACTACTTAGGCTATTTTTTCACTCTGGTCATCGCCAGCATCTGCTTATTTTCGATAATATTAGTATGCTTAATTAGCGGTTCCGTACGGTATTTACTACGCTGATAAATATCATTGGCGCTCATCGCCATTGCACTAGCGACGCGCTTGGCAGAAATGGGATGCAACGATAAAGACTCTGACAATAACGGTGAGATAAGTTTAAAGGCTTTTTGACCAAGGCTTTCAAGCGGACGTCCCTTGTGTTTGCCAAGTAACAATGACGGACGAAAAATCACTAGCTGCGCAAAATCTAATGCGCTAATTGACTGCTCAGTTTCAGCCTTTACTCGATTGTACAGAAACCGACTGTCGATATCGGCGTTCATTGAAGACAATAAAAAGAAATTTTCAACGCCTTTATCGCGGCATAGTTTGGCAAAGTTCATATTATAATCATGATCGACTTTTCGAAACGCTTCGTCACTGCCAGCCTGCTTTTTTGTGGTGCCGAGGCAACTAAAGGCATCTGTCGTTCGATCAACACCCACACTGACAAATATTTCGCTTAGATTGTCGAAGTCATTGACCTGATAAAAGCGCATACTGGCATTGATGTAGCGTGGCGGATGCCGTGCAATCACAATCAACGTGTCGTAAAGCTCACTCAACTGTTTGACAAGGTGTTCCCCCACCAATCCTGTCGCGCCAATCATAATTGCTTTTCGCTGCATACCTTATCCATTTATATAATGTTAGAAAATCCATGATTATGAGAAGACATATCCGTAAAGACAGATTGCTCCTCTATCATACCTAAATTAACAGATAACTGAGCTCATTAAGCACAGTTTATTGTAAGAGATTTTGTCAGTGATAGGTATGACTTGGCAACTGACTTTGCTCTTAATAGCCTAATAAAGTAAAATATTAGCAAATAGTCTAACTACTTTGAGCATTAACCATCAAATATATTGTTCTAAGCGCAATAATTTGCTAAGATAACCGGCTTTACACGTCAACGCTGTTTAATTATTCCAAACAGTTCTGACGCTTGCGATGATCTATTGATATTAGATACCCTATTAATATCAGACATCGACATCATGTTTGGCGAGAGGCTGCTCGTCACCGATGATTGTTAAACCCATTATTGCAATCAACATTCATATTTTTATCTGTCTTTATCAAGGAGATACGCGTGGCTAATACTGCACAAGCTCGTAAACGCGCCCGTCAAAACACCAAACGTCGTCAGAACTCTGCGTCACAACGCTCTATGGTTCGTACTTACTTAAAACGTGTTGATGCGGCAATCGCAGCTAAAGATTATGACGCGGCTACCGAAGCTTACAAAAAAGCGGTACCGGTTCTTGATCGTATGGCTGACAAAGGTATTATTCATAAGAATAAAGCTGCTCGTCGTAAGAGCCGCCTAAACAAAACAATCAAAGGCCTTCAAGCTTAAGATTTGTCCTGTTTAGACCGTAAGCATAAAAAAACCTTGTCACTGGTTCTAATACTGGGGCAAGGTTTTTTTATGCTATTCTTTTTTGTACATAGATATTTAGGAGAGGCTCAGTGGAATCAATGACTAAGCGTGCAATCGTGATCGGTGGTTCGTTAGCTGGGCTGTTTTCAGGGACACTATTACGCTCTATCGGCTGGCAAGTAGATATTTACGAGCGTTCTGCTCATGATTTGGATAGCAGAGGCGGTGGTGTTGTTTTGCAAGCTGATGTCGTGACTGCTCTTAAGAAGGCGGGAATTGCGACAGACAAGCTAGGCGTCGATGCTCTTGAGCGCTATTATCTGCAAAAAAATGGCTCAATTGAAAAAATGGCCATGCGTCAGACGCTCACCTCTTGGAATATTCTCTATCGCTCGATGCGAAGATACTTTCCAGATAAGCATTATCATCAAGGTAAAGTATTAGCGCAGGTACAATCAAAAGGCGCTAAGGTAACAGCTGTCTTTGTTGATGGCTCTTGTGAAACTGGAGATTTATTGATTGGTGCTGACGGGCCAAATTCAACTGTGCGCCAACAGCTTTTGCCCACTTATGAGCCTCAATATGCAGGTTACGTGGCTTATAGAGGTTTGATCGACGAAGCTGACTTAGCGCCAGAAGTGGCTAAGATATTTACTGAACGGTTTGTATTTTATGACTTTCCAAACTCGCACATTTTGGCCTACGTCATTCCTGGTGAAAACGAATCGCTGGTTCCAGGAAAACGCCGATTTAACTGGGTTTGGTACGTTAATTATGATGAGAAAACGGAGTTAGCTCATATACTTACCGACAAAAACAGTAAATGTAGAACGCATTCTGTGCCACCAGGAATGATGTCGCCTGCTGTTGATCGAGCAATGCGAAGCTACGCAGATCTTGTACTCGCTGACCCCTTCAAAAAATTAGTAGCCGCGACTAAAGAGCCTTTTGTACAGTCGATTTTAGACTTAACAGTGCCGCAGATGGCTTTCGATAGAATGGCACTGATAGGAGATGCCGCTTTTATTCCTCGGCCTCATACAGCAGCGGGTACAGCAAAAGCAGCAGCAAACGCTATTTCGTTGGCAGAGGCACTCGTTGACCATAGTCATAACGTTCCTAAAGCCTTACAGGCATGGGAGAGCAATCAGCTATCACATGGCATGCAATTATGGAAACAGGGTCGCAGTGTGGGTGATCGTTCTCAGTTTTCTTATGGTAAAAGCCGAACAGAGGGATAAAAAATAAAATTCGACTGATTTTCCATTTTTGAGATGAATGAGTCAAATTTATGCTTAATAAGCATAAAACCCCTTAATAAATTAAGTCCACTTCACTTTTGGTGGCAGCAATAATTTGCTAGGATGAAAGCCAGCAGCACGGTAACCGTCTAACAAAGTACTAACAGGGCGTATATAAACCTCACCACGCCAGATAAAATAAGCATTCGCCTGATCAAAGGGCTTGTCATCGAACCATAAAAACACCCCTTCCATCATCTTAGGCCAATCATTCCAATCGATTTCGGTCACATCAAGCATTACCGCCAAAAAAGCTGATAACAAAGTATCATGACTAACAGCGAGCATCAAATGCCCGTGCTGGGGCTGATGTTGATAAAAGAGCGATAAAATATCAAGACCACCTTGATAGGCATTTTTAGTCCCTTCAAGATTGCCTTGTAAAAAACGATTAATAAAGTTAAGCACACCAATTTCTTTGAATACGACATTGGCAATCTCAGGTTCAGTCACCAGACTGCCCGGCTCCACCAGCAATGATTGATGAGCAATATGACGCTGTAATCCCGCCCCTTCTTGCATCAATTGTGCTGTGTCAATGCAGCGCCCAATCGGACTGGAGATGCTATCGACATCGAGCGAATACGGCAGATGTCCTGCTAGCCAACGCCCCCAAGACTTGGCCAATATGCGACCTTTAGGCGTGAGCGGCAACTGATAACTGGCAAAACCGTTACCATCAGAACGCTCGCGTAGAGAGTGCCTAGTAAATAAAATCAGTCGCTTATTATCAGGTAATAAGCTGACCGAAGAGATCATACTATCAGGTAAATGTGACGGCGCAGGCGCACTTGGCGTGTGACTCGCAAACTTATCTACGGATAGTTTTGACTGGGTATTAATAGGATATTTGCTCATGCTAGCAAGCCTAGCAGATTTTTTATCAGGAATGAACAAAATATAAATCCAGTTGCAATATAAGCAGCGATAATGAATGGACTTTTAAGACCAATAATGAATGATAGACTATTTCAGGATGCGCTAAGCCATTGCTAGCGATCCAACGTATTTATACGAAAAACGGCTCAACCAATATCAATGACTTTATCCCAAGCAAAGGCTAATGCTGTACTACTCACCTCATTTGGATAAGCGCGTGGATTGACAATCACTCGGGTATTACCAATACGATAGTCAAATGCTTCGTGCGTATGTCCATGCACCCACAGCGTAGGCGCCCAAGTTTCATGCATCCAGCCAGATAAATCACTGACGAACGCTGCATTACTAGGTAGGCTAGCATACTTCTCAGACACTGATAATGCACTGATGCTATGATGACTCATCACTATCGTTTTTTTGCCCAGTGTTTTCGCGGTTATCAAGGCTTGTTGTAACCATTGACGCTGCTCAGCATGCAATTGCATAGACAGCTCAGGTGAGAATAGCTGATCACCAGCATATATTTGCGTATAGTCCCGCATAAAGCGTTTAGCAGCGACCATAGTGTCCTCATTCGCTTGGTACTGATAATCAGTCCACAGCGTACACCCTAAGATGCGTACTTCTCCGATGTCAATATGCTGACACTGAAGCACGCGCATGCCTTTGGCTAAGGTTTCATCGTAATTATCCCATGTTGCCAATTTCTGATCGAAATTTAGCACATCTTCTTTGAAGTACTCATGATTTCCCGCGATGGTAATAAGCGGTACCTGTAAACGTGCAGCTTGCTCTTGTAGCCACGGCATGCCGCTATCACTATTAGCGGTGTCACCAGCGACCAATACAATGTCTGCATCGGTCTTAGGAATATGCCCCATCGGATGCAATTGCCGGGCATAGCTGTCAATGTGTAAGTCACTTAATATCTGTAATTTCATATTATCCAACATCATTTAGTGGCGTTATTATTAAAAATCTAATTAGCGATAAACGCTCATAATAGTAATATTCATATTTAGTTAGATGAACATTTTTGATATGGCCATTATATTTTAGAAAGGTTGTAAGCATAAATTTAAGTAGTGTAGCAGCTTTTCCTTGTCCATCAAAAAGTAAAAAGACAGCCATTTAGGCTGTCTTTTTTCTTGATATCTATTCAAACTCAAATACTTTGAAGTATCTTTTGTAGTTTAGCGGTAGGATTTTGTGCTTGGGTAATAGAGCGTCCAATGACCAGATAATCAGAACCCTCCATCAATGCTTGACTCGGCGTACAGATACGTTTTTGATCATCCGCACTGTCCTCAGCGAGTCGGATGCCAGGCGTGACCAGCTTAAAGTCTTTACCACATAAAGCCTTAAGCACTTTTGCTTCTTGGGCAGAACACACCACACCATCTAGACCAGCTTGCTTGGTCAATTGTGCTAGGCGGCTGACTTGCGCATCTAAACCGTCTGTGATGCCCGTTTGCATCAATGCTTGATTGTCCATAGAAGTCAGCACAGTGACGGCAATCAACAAGGTCTCAAAACCATTATCTAGTAAACGCTGCTTGGCCAATGACATCGCCTCTAAGCCCGCGCTTGCATGGACATTAACCATCCATACGCCAAGCTCAGCTGCCGCCAATACTGCTTGAGCCGTGGTATTGGGAATATCGTGGAACTTTAAGTCCAAGAACACCTCAAAGTCACGCTGATGCAATGCCTTGACGATATCAGGGCCACAACGAGTAAATAGCTCTTTACCCACTTTTAATCGACATAACGTTGGGTCTAATTGATCAGCTAGCGCCAAGGATGCATCCAAAGTCATGTTATCTAAAGCAACGATGACTGGAGAGTTAGTTATATTATTCATGGTTTTGCCATATATCAGAGTTATCAAAGCATTATATTTTTAAAATTAGCCGCGCCACCATTATCAAGCCGCTTAGTCTCGCTTATGCTTAATCAAAGTAGAACCTTCATCTATATTAACTGCTGTATCTTGAGTCTGGGTCGCCGTTGTCCCGTAGACCGCATCTTCTACTGTTGGTGCATTTGCTTGACGATCAATAACGACATTGGCTTGGGTCAATTGCTCTTGCAAATGATTGTTGGCCTTGTTAAGGCGTGAGATTTCCCACTTATTTTGTAAGACGCGGAAAATAAGCAATGCTAGCAAAATACCGATAATTATACCGAGTATTAAACAGAGTATCAGCAGCAGCCCCAAATTCATCGTCGGTGCTTGTGAGAACAGCAAGTTTACGCCAACCTCAGTATTATTTGCTAATACCAAACCAAGCGAATAAGCAAAGCTTAAAAACAGTAATACAAACAGTAAAAAGCGCATGAAAGATACCTCGGTTTTGAATGGAGCTAACAGTTTAAAGATAGCATTCTAGAGTGCATCATCAATTAACACATCTATGACCAATACTAATTATTTGCTACTTTATCATTTACGGCTTCACGTAGTGCTTTACCCGGCTTAAAATGCGGAATAGCTTTGGCAGGTACGGGCACGCTTTCCCCTGTTTTTGGGTTGCGCCCCATACGAGCGCGGCGATGATGTAGACAAAAACTACCAAACCCACGAACCTCTACCCGACCATCATTGGCTAAAGTATGGGTCATCAAATTTAATATTTCACGTACTGCATCATCTACAACTGTGTCAGTTATATTTTCACAATTCGCACTCAAATTACTAATAAATTCGGATTTGTTAATCGCTTGCTGCATTATGACGCTTGCCCTGTTGATTAATGGATAAAATGACGGTGAGTCAAAATCTGGTTTTTACGATGACTATTTATAGCATTATACTGAATTAACTTAGAAACATCTAAAGTCACAACTGCTTCTATAAGCCGATATTATTTATATAAAACTAAATCCGACTGATATATTGTTACTCAATGTTGCAAATGATAGCGGATATTAGGATAAATGGGAATAAGAGTTTGTCTGTTTGAGCAAAAACTTCCATTACTGATCACGTTATACAAATTTAATCATAAAAAAAAGCGACCGGAGTCGCTTTTTTTACATTACTTTTATATCAATAGCTTAGCAACTTACTGCATTTGTTCTTTGATCAAGTCACCAATTGTTTTTGGCTGTGCATCAGTTCCTGGAGCAGCAGTCGTGCTAGTGCTACCAAGATCTTTAATCGCTTGACGCTCTTCAGCTTCGTCTTTCGCTTTGATAGACAAGTTGATGTTGCGTGTTTTACGATCAACACTGATGATTTTAGCTTCAACATCATCACCAACCGTTAGATGCTTAGTCGCATCTTCAACGCGGTCACGTTGAATCTCAGAGGCACGTAGATAAGCTTCTACTTCGTCAGCAAGTTCGATAGTAGCACCTTTAGCGTCTACTTCTTTCACTTTACCATTAACGATAGCACCACGGTCATTGTTGACTAGGTATTCGTTGAATGGATCAGAGCTTAACTGCTTAACGCCTAGGCTGATACGGTTAGCTTCTGCATCTACAGACAATACCATTGCTTCAACGGTGTCGCCTTTATTGTAGTTACGGATAGCATCTTCGCCAGTTTCGTTCCAAGAGATATCAGATAGATGAACCAGACCATCAATACCACCGTCTAGACCGATAAAGATACCGAAGTCAGTGATTGATTTGATCGTACCAGTGATTTTATCACCGCGCTCATGTTTCTTATCAAACTCATCCCATGGATTGGCTAGAGTCTGTTTGATACCTAAGCTGATACGACGACGTTCTTCATCGATATCAAGAATCATTACTTCAACTTCATCGCCCACTTGAACTACTTTTGATGGGTGGATGTTTTTGTTGGTATGATCCATCTCTGACACGTGTACTAGACCTTCGATGCCTTCAGAAATCTCAGCAAAACAACCATAATCAGTTAGGTTAGTAACGCGTGCTTTAACAACGCTACCCACTGGGTATGTGCCGCCAACGTTATCCCAAGGATCAGTACCAAGTTGTTTTAGACCTAGGCTAACGCGATTGCGCTCACGGTCAAACTTCAATACTTTAACTTTTAGGTCTTGACCAACTTCAACCACCTCAGATGGGTGCTTGATACGGCGCCATGCCATGTCAGTGATGTGCAATAGACCATCGATACCACCTAGGTCAACGAATGCACCGTAATCAGTAAGGTTCTTAACGATACCTTCGATCTCGATACCTTCTTCAAGCTTGTTCAATAGCTCTTCGCGCTCAGCTGAGTTTTCAGCTTCCATAACTGCACGGCGGCTAACCACAACGTTGTTGCGTTTTTGATCAAGTTTGATGACTTTGAATTCTAGCTCTTTGCCTTCAAGATGCGTGGTATCACGGATAGGACGTACATCTACCAATGAACCTGGCAAAAACGCGCGTACTGAACCGATATCTACGGTAAAGCCGCCTTTAACTTTGCTAGAAATAATACCTTTAACGATCTCATCATTGTCAGAGATTTTCTCAAGGAAATTCCAAGTCTCAACGCGTTTGGCTTTTTCGCGTGACAGTAAGGTTTGACCCATACCGTTATCAACCGCTTCAACCACAACATCGACACTATCGCCAACTTCAACTTCAAGTTCGCCTTCTTCGCTTAAAAACTCTTCACGAGCGACGATACCTTCAGACTTAAGACCAGTATCTACTGTAATCCAATCACTATCGATGGCTACAACAGTACCTGTGATAACCGAGCCACGCTCGATATCAAGACCTGTTTCTTCGATGCTCGCTTCAAATAGTTCAGCAAATGATTCCATTATGTCTACCTTTGTATAGCCGTATCCTGTCCAGCACAGTACGGATCAAATTTATGACTATATAAAACGGAATACTGGTTTTATATCCTACATAGTCATATAAAAAAACGTTTGTTGCTAATAAGCGCATTATTCATAAACACAATGTTTATAGAGCTCATTAGCAACAACTGTCTTGTGTTATTAAAACGACAACGTTGTTCTAATCACTGCTTATCCGACATACTATAATTTTATACTAAAATCAAAGATATAGGAAACTATTTAGTGCTCAATATGTTGTTTCTATTAGCTATTAAAGCAGACACCCTGATTCTGGCAGTGTTTTTTTATCTGCTCATAAACCGCATTTGCATCTAGCATCGAGCTATCCAATACTAAGGCATCGTCTGCTGGCTTTGATGGTGCTGTCGTACGATTTTCATCACGATCATCACGGGCTTTAATCGTCGTTAATATTTCCTCAAAATCTGCTACTTGTCCCGCTTCCATTAGCTGTGTGACACGGCGCTTGGCACGTGCTTCCGCGCTGGCAGTCAAAAATACTTTAACGTCAGCATTTGGGAACACCACCGTACCCATATCACGACCATCAGCCACTAGGCCTGAACGGGTTGCCATGTCTTGTTGTAGCGTTAGCAAGGCATTACGAACCTTTGGATAGACAGCCACTTGTGAGGCGTAACCACCAATTGTTTCGTTACGTACTTGCTCACCCACTGCTTCGTCATTCACGATGATATCGACACGGCCTGACTCATTGTTAGGCACAAAAGCAATGTCTAAGCTTTGTGTCAACTGCAATACAGCCATCTCATCAATCACTTTACTAGCATCGGCAGTAATCAATCCTGCTTCAAACGCCTTTAGACCAACGATGCGATATAAAGCGCCTGAATCTAACAGCTGATAACCCAATGCTTGTGCCAGACGCCAAGTTACTGTGCCTTTGCCTGCGCCACTTGGACCGTCAATACAAATAACAGGATAACGCACTGGCTGCGCTTGGCTATTATCATTAGTAGGTGTAGAGACGGTCATAGGACTCACTTATCACTTAATAGTAGGCACTGCTTATATGGCTGCTTTTATATTAAAAAGCACATTAGCTAGAATGCTACTTATGCAACAGTAACAACGCAATATTTACTTAATTATCAACTGCTTGTTAGACTACTAACTTATTAGCAATCAAATAGGGCGATATTATAGCAAAAAAACCACGTTATCACTAGCCACAAGACTGATATCTTGTTGAATGTCTGTTTTAGGGTCTGCTGAACATTCAAATGTGGCACTGGCAGTGGCTATTTTGTAGACAATACGCAGTGAAATTTTTGACGCCTAGTCATTCTAGGTTAGACAATTTAGCCATGTATTGGCAAAAATAGCCCTGCCCTGAAAGGCTGATGCTAAAACCACCCCAAACGTTGTTGTAAACCTAGCTAAGGTCTCGACATTATCGTCGGTTTACGCCTAGTTTGGGAAGATTTTAGCGATCAGCAGTCCTAATATTTTATATGTTCAACAGACCCTAATTGTTAATGACAGTGTTTTTACTTTTTTTGGCTGCGCGGCGACGTTCACGAAAAAAATGCTTTAGCATCTGACTACTATGCTCACGGCATAAACCTTTATCAACTTGAATAATATGATTATAAAAAGGCTGCATGGCTAAGTTCATTTGACTGCCTACCATCCCCGCTCGAGGTTCGCTCGCTGCATAGACCAGTCTACCCACACGGCCATGAATGAGTGCGCCAACACACATCGTACAGGGCTCTAAAGTCACGTACAAAGTTGTCTGTAATGGCAGGCGGTAGTTTTCTAAACGCGCGCACGCATCCCTTAGTGCAACTATCTCAGCATGAGCAGTCGCGTCATGGCGTCCAATTGGCTCATTGAAGCCTTGTCCGATGATCTGCTGATTGTGTACCAACACTGCGCCTACTGGCACTTCTCCGAGTGCAGCCCCTTGTTTAGCCAGTAGCAATGCTTTTTGCATCCATTTAACGTCTTGCAGCGACCAAAATGTACTGCTTGCAAGTGGCATTTCTACTTCAATAGCGGCCAATTGGCTAGGTATTAACGGATGAGAGTGTAAATTTATCATTAGATTATTTGTTATCTATTGTGGTAATTGCCAGTCAATTGGTGTTTGTCCATACTGTACCAAGTAATCATTGGTTTTAGAAAATGGCTTGGAACCAAAAAATCCACCACGATTGGCAGCCAATGGTGAAGGATGCACAGCCGTTAAGATTAAATGTTTTTCAGTATCGATATACTTACCTTTTTTCTGTGCTTTACTGCCCCACAATATAAATATCGTGTGCTCCGTTTGTTCATTGACCACATCAATCACGGCATCGGTAAACTGCTCCCAACCTTTATTTTGATGGCTATTCGGCTCACCTTCTCGCACTGTTAATGAGCTGTTCAAGAGTAAAACCCCTTGCTGCGCCCAATACGTTAAATCACCATGCGCTGAGTAACTGGTGCCGATATCATTGGCCATTTCTTTGAGTAAGTTATTAAGTGACGGCGGCTTGGGAATCGCTTTGGGCACAGAAAAAGATAGCCCCATTGCCTGACCTGGACGATGATAAGGGTCTTGTCCCAAGATAACGACTTTAACCTTCGATAAAGGGGTTAGGTTAAAGGCATTGAACATCAGCGGTGCAGGTGGATAAACACTCTCATCTGATTGGTACGCTTCCTTTAAAAAAGCTCGTAGGTTATCCATATTATCAGAGGTTAATTCATCTGCTAGTGCCGTTTTCCAGTCTGCTGGTAAACGTACATTGTCTAAAATCGCTTGCCTTTGCTCTGGGGTCTTCGTCGGCTGTTCGTCAAACAGTTCCATGGTACATCCTTATTATATTTGTTATGAATAATTACTTCGCAACTATAGTTAAAATATCCTAGAAACGCGATGGTATTGCTGATATTAATTTTTTGTAGCCTCTGTCTGCGCAAGCACAGCACAGCAAGAAAAATTGGTATCAGCAGTGCGTGATGTATCGATATTACTTTTCACTGACTATAGCGTGGTTTAAAAGTTGATGGTAACAAAAAACGATATGAGGTTTGTTGATAAATTATAGCAATAAAAAAACGGCTACCACAGAGATATGGTAGCCGTTTTTATAAAGCTAATGTAAAACCGTTTAGCTGGCCAATGATTCAGAGTCTGAGCGCGGCTCATGGGTCTCAACGACTGTTAAGATAATCCGACTATTCGCTGAACCTTTATCCGATACCTTATCCAGTTTCATAGTAGCGCCATCTTGCTCATCGCCCGCTTCAGGCTCTAAGGTAAGATGAACAACCCCACCGTTAACCAAATCTCCAAACAAAATCATACTTGCCAATGGTTTTTTGATTTCGTCTTGAATCAGACGCTGCATCGGACGCGCACCCATCAAACGGTCATATCCTTTTACAGCCAAGTAATCACGTACTTCATCATCAATCTCTAGCGTGACTTGCTTATCATCAAGCTGTACTTGTAGCTCGACCAAGAATTTATCGACCACTGACACCACCACTGATGTATCTAGTGAATTGAACTGAATGGTTGCATCTAAGCGGTTGCGGAATTCAGGGGTGAAAACACGTTTAAGCGATTCTGTATTATCACGGCTATGATCTTGCTGGGTAAAGCCCATCGAAGAGCGACTAATACTATCAGCACCCACGTTGGTGGTCATAATGACAATCACTTGCTTAAAGATAGCGACACGACCGTTATTATCCGTCAACGTACCATGATCCATCACTTGTAATAACAAGTTGAATACATCAGGATGCGCTTTTTCAATCTCATCAAGCAATAAAACACAATGCGGATGCTGATTGATTTTTTCAGTAAGCAGTCCACCTTGATCAAAACCGACATAGCCGGGAGGCGCACCAATCAGACGTGATGCGGTATGGGCTTCCATATATTCTGACATATCGAAGCGCACCAATTCTACGCCTAATAATTTTGCCAACTGACGCGATACTTCTGTCTTACCAACCCCTGTCGGACCGGCAAACATAAATGAACCAATTGGCTTATCTGGCGCTTTTAGACCCGCACGAGACAATTTAATGGCATCTGCCAAGGTCTCAATCGCTTCGTCTTGACCAAATACTAAATGCTTAAGATCACGATCTAAATGCTCAAGAATACTCTTATCATCACTTGATACCGACTTGGGCGGAATACGCGCAAGCTTGGCCACGATAGCTTCAATGTCTGCCACATCGATTTTCATCGGTGGTTTTTTCTTAGCTTTCGTCGCTTTTGACTCATTAGATGATTTAGCACGATCATTGGCTTTTGCAGTATTGGCTTCATCCTGCATTTCATTATCGTCGTCATCACCGGTTACGTCATTATGAATATCGCTCTCAAGACCTTCAACATCGGCATCAATCTGCGCATCGAAGTCTTGCTCCAAATCAGCAATGAAGCTTTCTTCTGCTTCGATATCATCGGTATCCGGAATCACGCCTAAACGCTTATAAGCACCAGCTTCATCGATAACATCAATTGCCTTATCAGGTAAAAAGCGCTCGTGAATATGCTTGGCCGATAACTGTACAGCGGTGACCAATGCTTCATCTGTATATTCAACGTTGTGAAACTCTTCGTAACGCGGTTTGAGACCCCGTAAAATATCGATACTGTCATCGACACTTGGCTCTTTCACATCAATTTTTTGAAAACGACGCGAGAGTGCATGGTCTTTTTCAAACACCTGACGATACTCAGTAAAAGTCGTTGAACCAATACAACGCAACTCACCGTTGGCAAGTGCCGGTTTGATTAGGTTAGACACATCCATGTTGCTACTCATTGAAGAGCCTGCACCAATAATCATGTGAATCTCATCGATAAACAAGATGGCATTAGGCTTTTTCTTCATTGCATCAAGGAGCGATTTCATACGTTTTTCAAAATCACCACGGTACTTAGTACCGGCGATGAGCGAACCAATATCTAAGCTATAAATCACACAGCCGTTAAGTGGCTTTGGTGCTTTATCATTGATAATTAACCATGCCAAACCTTCAGCGATAGACGTTTTACCAACCCCTGGCTCACCAACCAACAATGGGTTATTTTTGCGGCGACGACAGAGTACTTGAGCAGCACGCTCAATCTCAGAAGTACGTCCAATTAATGGATCGGTTTTACCTTCTGCCGCACGCTGGTTTAGGTTAGTAGCGAACTCAACCAACGGATCTTTGCTGGTTTTTTCAGAAGCACTACGACGTTCTCCAGTCGTAGAAGCACGAGGCTCTGATGGCTCATCTTTATCTTGACCATGTGATAAATACTGGGTCAGCTCAAGACGACTGATACCTTGTTTTTTGAGTAAATAAACAGCGTAAGTATCGTGCTCGGAAAACATAGATACCAAGATATCTGAGCCTTCGACCAAACGACCACCACCAATAGACTGCACATGAAAAATAGCACGTTGCAGGATGCGATCAAAGCTTTGGGTTGGCTGTGGTGATTGCTCCGTTTCTGCATCTACCGTTGGCGTATGCTTATTGATATAAGCCTCGAGCTCGGTACGTAGCGTTGAAACATTTGCATTGCACGCCGTTAATGTGTTGGCAGCATGCGTGTTCTCTAACAGTGCCAACAATAAATGTTCAACAGTGAGATACTCATGCGATTTTTGGCGCGCAAGTGTCATTGCTAAACGCAAAGAAACTTCAAGATGACGACTTAACATAAGGACTTCCTACGGTTGTACCTATCTTATAAATTGATAGCTTTATGAATGAGTTAGGTAGTAAATCAGGGCGATAGATGTATTGTTCAAGGGCAATGTTAGTGTTATTAAGAGACACGACCAAACGATGATTGAAGTGTACCGTGTATCATTTAGTGAGTGTTTCGACCTATCTAG
Organism: Psychrobacter glaciei; assembly: GCF_014652895.1. GTDB lineage: Bacteria > Pseudomonadota > Gammaproteobacteria > Pseudomonadales > Moraxellaceae > Psychrobacter > Psychrobacter glaciei. Next base: position 344,637 of record NZ_BMZR01000001.1, on the reverse strand, counting down.
CAATGATTGTGATAATTCATATTCGCTTTTCTTTATCTCAACATGATACTCAAACATAGTCAATCTATTAACGCATACTAAAATGTATCTAAGCATACTTTGTGAGGGGATGTTGGAGACGAGAAAGTCAGAAAATAACGAATTACACAAATGAGAAGTTGAGAATAAAAAAGATCTTATAAAAATAAGGGCGTAAATAATCAGGGTATTAGGAACATAGCGAAATGCTAAAAAACTGAGCGCAAGACATCCATTTATCACACGACGTTATGTTTAGTATATAAGGCTATTTGAGATAAAAATCAAGATCAAAGCAGAAAGAAGACTGATTACCTAGGAGAGGTATGAGGGCTGATTTGCGGTGAAGTAATAGTAGAACTGCCTAGTAAGAAGGCTTTTAAAAAATATTACGGGTATATACTCTTGGAAGTGGCAGTATTAAATAGCTGATTAAATAATATCAAACAAGGTGAAAAGCTACGAAAAAATAAAACCGTTGTGGCGGCTATTCACCCTGATGTGGTTCAATTTGAGTCAATAAAGGATAGCCTTCGCGATGAGCCAAACTGTTTACCTTTTTGGCTTTGGTTTCAGCGATATCTTTGGGATAGATACCAGCAATACCTTTACTGCTGTTGTGAATCGTCAACATCACTTCAACGGCAGAATCAACACTGTGGCGAAATTCCGACTGTAAAACATAGACGACAAATTCCATCGGCGTGTAATTGTCATTATACATCACGACCGCATACATCGGCGGCTTTGCCACTTCTGGCTCGGCCACGAGCACGTCTGCTTGTGGCGACGTCTCATCCTCTGGCGCACTGTCTTGAGCACGCTGTGCAGGTATGTTAGGAAAATGCCAATCGAAAACGGTTGGCCTAGCTTGTAGAGTCATAGGTTTTATCATAATAAAAATATAATTATAAGGTAAATTCTAAATAAAAAGGAGGTTATACAGAGAGGCTATTTGGTGCACAATTGGCATGTAACAAAGCACCTTTGCTTCCACTTAGCTGCTATCAGTAGCCATCATGTTTAACTAGCTTTGGCTCATACCATCAAATTTCAAGTGATTATTGATATTTGAGTAATAATCAAGGTTCAATAGGACTTTCATCGACTTCTGGCAAGTCTAAAAGGGAGAGCGGCATATTGTCGACCCTATCGCCAAGCCTCCAATCATACAGCTGTTCTTTTTGTTGCCCACCAGCTCTTAAAGTCAGTTTAGCCTGTAAAGGCTTAAAGCCTGATGGCATCATGAAGCGACCACGAATACGTACAATACCTTTGATCGAATAACTGGCAGGATCTAGTGGTACTTCCACAAAGTCATCATTGTCAATTAATGTCAAAATTGGCGTTAAACGTTTGGCAGTGCCATCTTTGCTCAGCATACCGACATCAAAACCATACTCGAAAGCGTTCTCGGGTAACGGCTTAATATTGGCGCCAATTATCTGTAATGGCATGCCACCATTATCACTAATCACCTCAGTATAAAGCTCATTAAGCTGGGCAACTTGTTTGTTTTCAATGGTTAATTCTTTTTGTGTGGCGCGTAACTCTTCTAAATTCGTCAAACTTATCGCCAGCTCTTGCTTAGCAGTGGCGGCTTCACTCGTGGCAATCTTATTGCTAACACGTAGATCTTTCAGCTCGTTAGTTGCCTCAGTGCTGTTGATAATCGCTTGTTTGGTCTCAGTTTGCATCGCATGAAAGCCGCGCTGATAGCCAAGCTTGTGACCAAATACCAACCCAACGATAGCTGTCGCTAATATGGCCACGACAAAAAGCGCCAGTACCAGTGTCGAAGCACCTGTTTGGCTCGCACTGAGACTGTTCCGACTATCGATAGTGCCATTACTGACTTGTAAAGAATGTCGGCTACGCTCCAATTTATATGAAATAGCGTCTTGGCACGATAGACGTGCTGGCTGTGAGCAAAAGCGTAGTACAATCTTAACACGCATTTAGACAGTATCTCTTAACAGTAAGGGCAGGTTATTATAGCGGAATTTATAATCAATACCTAGCACCATCAATATGAACGATGTGACAATAAAAAAATGAGGTAACTTAATAGGTTATGTTTGATCCCTCGACCATGACAGTGCTTATTTATGAACGTTCAACACGCCCTAATATTAAGGAACAATAGGCGCGAAATTCAATCCCAGTGATTCATCAAGACCAAACATTACATTCATATTTTGTACCGCCTGCCCTGCCGCGCCTTTTACTAAGTTATCTTGCACCACGATAACCGTCAGTTCAGCACGGTCATTGTCTTGATGTACCGCAATCCGCAGACGGTTGCTGGCACGTACACTGCGCGTATCAGGATAAATACCCTTTGGCATGACATCAATAAACAACTCTGACGCATAGCACTCTTCAAATACTTGTTGCCAATCGATAGCCGCGCCTTCCTCAGTCATCTCCATATGGATAGAACTTAACATGCCACGAATCATTGGCACTAAATGCGGTAAAAAGCGAATGCGATGGCTAAACTGACTGTCTAATAGCTGCGCAACTCCTTGCTCAATCTCTGGCAAATGGCGATGACCTGCAACGCTATAAGTTTTGAAATTGTCTGTCGTTTCCGCATAATTAAGCGCCAAACTTGCCTGACGTCCCGCCCCTGAAACACCAGATTTGGCATCAATAACAATACGTGCATCGATCAAGCGTGCTGCTTGCTTGTTTTGCTCGTCAATAATGGGTTTTAGTCCCAAAATAGCCGTGGTTGGATAACAGCCAGGGTTCCCTACTACTAAGGCGTTTGCAAGCTTGTGGCGATTGACTTCAGGTAGACCATAAACAGCTGTCTTCAATAACTCAGGGCAGGCATGCGACTGTTGATACCAATGCTCAAACTCTGTCAAAGACTGGAGACGAAAATCAGCCGCTAGATCGATGACTCGCACACCTGCTTGAGTCAACGCTTCCGCTTGCTTCATCGCGACACCGTGTGGCGTGGCAAAAAATACCACATCACATTTTTGCAACGTTGCAAGTGTATCATCACCCAAGTCACTAAAGACGATGTCTGAGATACCGCGTAAGCTTGGGAATATCTCATCAGCACGTGTACCAGCTTCGCTACGTGACGTTAGCAAATCAATAGAAACTTCAGGATGAGCGGATAGTAAGCGAATCAGCTCAATACCTGTATATCCTGTGCCACCGACGATTGCTGCTGAAATCATAAGATATCCCCTTTTACTCAATAATGTAATTGCTAGCTATCGCTATAGCTGGATTTTAACTTTATAAGTCAAATTTATCATAGCATTTAAATACCCCAGTGGCTAAATAGCAGAGTAGTTAAATAAAACGGTGATTAAATAAAACAGTGACTAGATTTTATAATCATGCACGGCATCGATAAACGCTTTGGCATTATCAGGGTTGACCCACTGCGTAATACCATGACCTAAATTCGCCACGTAGCCGGTTTTTTCGCCGTTAGCATAGGCATCATCAAGCATTAATTTTACTTCTGAGCGGATGGTTTCAGGAGAACCATACAAGGTTGCTGGGTCCAAATTACCTTGAAGCGCTTTGCTAGCTTGTAGTTTTTTATGCTGCTTAGTCAATTGACGCTGACTCTCAGTCAATGCCTGACGCGCACGATCAAGCGGCATCGTCCAATCTAGACCTAAGGCATCCGCTTCACTATCCGCTTGGATATCTAGCCATAGTCCGCCGCCCTTGGTGAATAATACCACTGGTATATCAGGGTGACGCACTTTTAGCTCAGCGACGATGCGCTTATTATAAGCGTGTGAAAAATCGATAAACTGACGATGACCAAGCGCACCGCCCCAGCTATCAAAAATCTGTAGTACCTGAGCACCAGCAACGACTTGCGCGTCTAAATAGTCAATAACAGACGTAGCAAGCTTATCTAATAATTGATGCAAAAAAGCAGGATTGCTATACAAAAAGCCTTTGGTATAACGATAATCCTTTGAGCTACCGCCTTCAATCATATAAGTCGCTAGTGTCCACGGGCTGCCAGAAAAGCCAAACAAGGGGACTTGGCCATTAAGCGCTTTGCGAATACTTGTCACCGCACGCATGACATAATCAAGAGAGTCATTCACATCAAGCACAGGCAATCTATCTAAATCAGCTTGCGTACGAATAGGGTGTTTAAACTTCGGCCCTTCTCCAGCTTCAAAATACAAACCCAATCCCATAGCATCAGGAATGGTCAGAATATCACTGAATAAAATAGCGGCGTCCAAATCATAACGACGTAAGGGCTGCAAAGTGACTTCAGTTGCGCGGTCAGTATCTCGGCACAAGCTCATAAAATCACCTGCTTCAGCGCGGGTGGCTTTGTACTCTGGTAAATAACGACCTGCTTGACGCATCATCCACACTGGGGTGGTATCTATCGTCTCAAAACGAAATGCGCGTAGCAATCTGTCGTTTTTTAAAGGGGCAAATTCTTGCTGAAGCGAGTTGCTATGGTCTGAAGCACTCATGTACAAATCTCCAAAGCAGCACGGTATTCATTGTTACTATTTTCAATGAATACCGTGCTGGATAAAATAAGTTGAATATAAAGGATATAAAACGCGTTGCACGTTGGATAATCAAGCTTTCATTCAAAGACACATTTTAGTCAACGCTGTCTTTCAATCCAAAAACGTCTCGTATCATTAAGTAATACTGGTTCTTAGATTTTTGAGTGCTCGTTACTTCTAAATACTGATAAATACCTAAATAAATACTGATAAATGCCTACATGTTGACAGTTTTCAAACGTTGATAAGTCATGCTATGACGTATATAAGCTATCAACCGACACATCACTATGACTCATCAGAACCTGCAAACAGGCCATATCCAAATTATATAGTTGGTTCAATATAATTTGGATATAAGAAAGTGGAGCGAAAGTGCTATAAAAAGTGCTATAAATAGTAGACTAAGCAAGGCTGACACCGTATCCAATTTATATAGGATTGACTATACCGTCAATGCTAAGTTGTCACGATGTACCATGACAACGCGCTCTTCATTACTACCGAAAATTTTATCAAAGCTTTCGGTACGCTCACGAGCCACACGTCGCGCATCATGCGATGAAAAATTCACTTGCCCGACGGCTATACGTTCGTTTGTATCTTGATCAATAATCTCTACCACATCGCCTTCGTCAAAACCGCCGCGCACTTCTACGACCCCAACTGGCAGCAAGCTTCTATTGTGTTCAGTCAGCGCTCTAGCTGCACCAGCATCGACAATCAAGCTACCTGACATGCGCAGATGCGCTGCAAGCCATTGTTTGCGAGCAATGATTTTGTCTTCTTCGTTGGTAGTCAGTAATGTACCCACTGCCTCACCTGAAACGACACGAGTGATAACATCATCAATAGCACCGCTCACGATAACGGTTGGACACCCACCCATCGCTGCAAGACGACCAGCACGGATTTTGGTCAACATACCACCGCGTCCGAGCTTGCCACCATCCCCTGCGATATCAAACAAGTAATCAGCCATCGCCCGCTCTTGACGAATCATTTTGGCATCAGGGTTGTCACGTGGGTTATCAGTAAACACACCGTCTTGATCGGTTAGGATAATATACAAGTCAGCATTGACCATCGCTGCTGCCATTGCACCTAACGTGTCATTATCACCAAATTTGATCTCATCAATAGTGATGGTATCGTTTTCATTAATGACAGGTAGTACGCGCCATTCTAGTAATTGCGTCAGCGCACCCGTCGTATTAAGGTAACGGCTACGGTTGGACAAATCATCATGAGTCAGTAGTAACTGTGAGCTTTGAATACCATGTTGGATCAATGCTGACCACCACGTCTCAATCAGACCCATTTGGCCAATAGAAGCGCAGGCCTGTAGTGCAGCTAGTTTCTTAGGGCGCTCCTCAAGGTTCATACGTACCACACCTTCAGCAACGGCACCTGACGATACCAGTAGCACCTCCACACCTTTTTTGTGCAGCTTAGCAATCTGTTTTGCCCACTCATATATGGCAGTACGATCTAGCCCTCGACCGTTATTGGTTAATAACGATGAACCAATCTTGACAATAACGCGCTGAATATCAAAGTTGCGAGTTTGCTTAATAAACCTTGCCTCTTCGGTCGTGTTTTCTATGTCACCTGCCATATAAACTCCTGTTTCTTTTATGGATTAATTACGGGGGTTAATTTAAAAATCAGCTCAAACGAAATAACTTAGGGAACGTATACGACTTCAACACCATCGTCATCGTCATCCAGTTCGTCTTCGTTGACTAAGTCTGTGCCTTCACGCGCCGCTTTGCGAGCCGCACGATATGCTTCACGCTGGGCTTCAGTATTGAGACGCACTTCTGCTTCTAAACGCTCAAAACGCGCTTTTTGTGCTTCAGCGAAGATAGGATCTTCTAGTTCACGCTCACGCTCACGCTCAATCTCATTCATTAAATGATATTTAACTGCATCAGTCCCTTCGCCCATTAAAGTTGACGTGCGAAATACATCGCCTGTCCACTCAAGCTCGGCGACAATATGAGTACAAAGCTCATCTAACTCTTCGTCAGGCACCTGATCAATTTTGTTTAATATCAAAATCTGGGGCAAGTTGGATAACTCAGGCGAAAAACGCTCAAGTTCATTCAAGATAACACAAGCGTTGGCTACCGGATCGCTGCCATCAATTGGCTTTACATCAACCACATGTAACAGACGACGAGTACGAGCCACATGTTTTAAGAAACGAATGCCAAGTCCAGCACCTTCTGAAGCACCTTCGATCAAACCTGGAATATCTGCCATCACAAATGAGCGATGACGACCGATATCAACCACACCTAGATTCGGAACGAGAGTGGTAAACGGATAGTCAGCAACTTTTGGTCTAGCAGCAGAGACTTGACGAATAAAGGTAGATTTACCAGCATTAGGCAAACCAATCAAGCCAACATCAGCCACAACTTTTAGCTCAAATTTAAGAACTTTTAACTCACCTTCAAAACCAGACGTAGCCTTACGTGGTGCTTGGTTGGTCGAGCTTTTGAAATGGGTATTACCCAAACCACCATCGCCACCTTTGGCAATCAGTAACGTCTGATCAAGTTCAACCAAGTCACCCAACACTTCGTCAGTTTCGGTATCAACTACTGTGGTACCGATAGGTACTGGTAAAAACAAATCATCGGAGCCCTTGCCTGAACAGTTTCTACTGTGGCCATTCTCTGCTCGCATAGCATCGTGACGACGGGTGTAACGATAGTCCACTAGGGTGTTGGTGTTATCCTCTGCAATGACGTAAATATCTCCGCCCTTGCCACCATCTCCACCATCAGGTCCACCACGTGGGACATACTTTTCTCGGCGAAAACTGGCGATTCCGTTACCACCGTCACCTGCTTTTACCGTTACGACGGCTTCATCAATAAATCGCATCTTACGTTCCTTAATTTACCATCCAGTTTATCAACTGGTTACAGTCAGCGACTGTATTTTAGGGTATAGCTATGTGTTTGTGTGGTTATAAAAACCAATAATTTTAAAAACTAATTTAAAAAATATTTGCGACCCGTGTGTGAAGCCGCCCTTGGTAGTCATTATGACAATAACACCCGATAACCAATCGGACTATCGGGTGCTTAAGTACTGCATCTAAAAACTAGCGCATCTAAAAACCGACGAATCTATACGGATTGCAAGGTACTACCGCATAAATGATATCACCTTAGACTTTTTATGCTGGAATCTGAGTGTAGCTGATTCCAGCCATTTGCGTCGCCAAACGCAATACTTGCGTACTATAGCCGACTTCATTGTCATACCAAATGTAAACAATGGCATGATTATCCGTCAAAATAGTTGCTTGAGCATCGATGATACCTACATGAGTCGTGCCAACAAAATCCGTTGATACAGCTTCTGTAGAGTCAGTATAAGCAATTTGCGACTGCCAAGTGCTGCTGTTAGCCATCTTGCGCAAAAATTCATTTAACGCATCAGCGCTTTTTGGTGCTGTTTTAAGGTTCAGATTCAAAATAGCTAAACTGACATTCGGCGTTGGTACACGGATAGCATTACCCGTTAATTTACCACTTAGTTCTGGCAATGCTTTGCCAACTGCTTTTGCTGCGCCAGTGCTGGTAATCACCATGTTCATAACTGCACTGCGACCACGGCGATCTGCTTTGTGATAATTATCGACTAAGTTTTGATCATTGGTGAATGAATGGATGGTCTCTACGTGACCGTTTTCGATGCCATACTCATCGTTCAATACATTAAGCGTTGGGGTAATAGCATTGGTCGTACAGCTAGCAGCACTCACGATCGTATCGTCGCCAATAGTATTATTATTCACACCATAAACGACGTTTTTAATATCACCACCAGCAGGTGCAGTTAACAGAACTTTTTTCACACCAGTAGATTGTAGATGCTTGCCAAGGCCTGCTTCATCTTTCCAGATACCTGTATTATCGATGACCAAAGCGTTGTCGATACCATAAGCATTGTAATCGATTTCACTAGGGTCTTTAGCATAAATCACTTGCACAAAACGACCGTTGATAACCATGCCGTTATTGTCATCATCGATACTAATGCCACCCAAAAATCTACCATGAATCGAGTCACGCTCAAGCAATGAAATACGCTTAGCCAAATCACCAGCAGCAGCTGGACGTACAACGATGGCTTTTAGTTGCAAACCTTTTGCGCTTGACGCTTGTGACAGTAACAAACGGGTCAAAATACGACCAATACGGCCAAAACCATACAATACAACATCCGTCGCGCCATTGACGGCACCTGCATTATTGACAGATTTTAGTGCAGCTTGTACGTCAGTGTCATTAGCAATCAATTGACCAACATCAATACGAGCAGCTTGAATGTCTTTGCTCTCTGCGATGACTTTTACCATTGCTAACGTGTCAGCGATATCAATAGACTTAGCACCATGGTCGCGCAGTGCTACTTTTTGGTGTAGTGCTAATATCTGACCAACTGAGGTAGTACCTAGCGTTTCGCCGAACAATGTTACTTGTACATCTTGCTCATTATAGAGCTTATTCAATAGCCCCATAAGCTCGATCGCTTGTTGCTCTTGGTTGTTGTAATTGCTCAAGTGCTCTTGATGTAGTTGGCGTAAGGTATCAGCATTGCTCACGAGAAACATCCTTATGATCAGTAAAGTATTATGAAAAAGTATCAAACAGATAGATTAAATTTAGTCTAAGTAGCTACTCAAATAAAATGACAGAATAACATTCATGTCAATCATTTTCATCAGAGTGTTTAGGTCGCCTAGATTTTAGCTTAAAACGCTCTATTTTGCCAGTGCTAACCGATCAGCAAGCACTTATAACGCGTTTTGAGGGTATATTTAATAGATTATAAAAACAAAGGCAGCTTATTACGCTACCTTTTGATAAACACAAATATTTTAGACGGTTATGGCACCAGAGTAACCGTTTGATTACTGTGCGCTGTCAGTTTAAATTCTTTTAAATCATACCCTTGTTGTTGGGCAATTTGGCGATACTTTGCGTAAGTTTCCTGACTGATATTGGGCGACCGTGCCAACAACCATAGACTACCTTTATCGGGTGTACCGACCAAAGCTGTCTTGTAATCCGGATCCCGTGCCAACACCCAATAATCAGCGCGACCAACTGGCAGCCAGCGAATCCATGAGGGCAAGAACGTGACTTTCAATTTGCTACCCGTATCGTCAGCAGGTTTTGCCAACCCCTCAGCTACAATGCCTGAACCATCTTCAGCCTGACACTTATTAGTGACTATAATTCCTGAGCCATCTGTTTTTTCGGTGTAATTAGCAGTGACATCACTGGCACAATTGCGCTGAAAATACATCGGCAATCGACCTATCTCATACCACGTACCTGCATATTGTTTGAGATCCACACTATCGACGGTCGTCGGTACATTGGCAGAACTATGCATGATACTGCTAGGCTTCACCGACAATGTCTCTGTTGTCGCTTTATCAGTCGTCGCCGTAGCAGAGGTTTTATTGGCAGACATTGTAGCCGGCAACGGTGCGGCATATGCCGAAAACGCTGCCAACGGTATAATAATCGCTAAGGCAATGCCGGTATGCTTGATAAGCCCGTTCATGAATATGCGCTCCGGTATTTTTTTGTATGAAGTAGTAGTCAATGATAAATCATCGGTTTTTTGGGGTTTTTCTTTTGAAGTATCAGCGTAATCTTCTGACTTAAATGCGTCTAATTCACTGATTTTTTGTGCTTGTTTCTTCTGCACTTTTTTATAGCCACTGGTTTTTTTATAGCCGCTGATTTTTTGAGAGCCACTGACTTTTTTGTAGCCATTGGCTGTGTCAGAATCTTCTGGATCACTGTTTTTTGGATCGTTACTGCCGGTACTGCCGTTTTCAATCATAGCAAACTCTTTTGACTGTGTAAGGCTTTTGTCGATACTCTTGTATCCAAAATAGCTGTCTTGCAGAGACGTATCTCTTGCCAAATGGTCTGAACGTTCATCGTCATAACTGTCATAGCTAGCATCGTTGCTAGCACTATTGGCATGTTGCCCACTATCATGAGGATAACGAGCCTTTGATTGGCTGAGTTGCTGCGCTTGAGAACCGGCTGCCTGTGAATCAGACCATGCTGACTGAGGTAACTTATTGGTTTTCATAGAGGTACCATTAATTAGTGGTGATAGTTAAAATTGATCAATTATCAAATGATTACCATTTAATTTCTTGCTCAAACACACTGCTAATGTGAAAAATAATACGAGTAAAATTAAATGTTATTAGAAGTAGTGAAGATAGCTTGACCCAATTGTTGGCTTATAAACACTAAAATCGTCATTTATAAAAAGTAGCGTGGGCACTTTCTAAGCGTGGGTACTTTCTAATGGACACTTTCTAATTTGATAGCTCATCTTAATGGCAGCACTACGATTAAAACAGTGTTGCAATGTAGGAAAACGCAACGGTTTGTAAGTAATTCTATGTTTGTGCTAAAGAATAAACACAGAGTTACTGGCTGGATAAATATAGAGAAGATCCATTACTTGAATGAACCTTTTATGACAAATACCCGAGAAAAATAAAGATACGACCTAAAAAAATCGCTAAATAAACTGACGAATACCTGCCACGCTGATACCACCGTACTGAGCGACTCGCTCAATCATGGCAGGTGACAAGCCACCCAAGCCGATGACAGGCATATCTGCCAGCTGTGCCAGAGTTGACCAATCTGACCAGCCTAATGGTGCAGTATCAGGGTGAGTTTGGGTCGCTAATAACGGTGACAGAAAAATACCGATAACTGGTGGTAGCTGCTGCTGTAAACGAGCACTAGAAAGCTTATTGGCAGCATAAATACTAGCCGCATCATGACAACTGACTATCAATGGTCGATCGTTAAATAACGTCTGCTCACCTACAGAAATGTGCTCCCCATTATTAAACCATGTCATGAGCGCAGCCTGAGAGAGTTGATGAACAACGACTTGATGAGCAACGATTTGATAATCCGCTTGCACAGATTGCATGTGATGATCAAAAGGCAGAATCACCTGAATATCTGGACGCAAAGTCATCAATTGCTTGGCGCAATTATCTACACCTGACTCCTTAACTCGAATGTATAACCAAGCATGAGGCGCTACCTTTTCCTCATGGTAAGTCAACCATTCTGCTGCTGGATTGGGCCGATCACTAAAGTGTGCCAAAGGATAAGTAATCGCTATCTGAGTTGGTAGTCGCAACCATTCAAGAATCGTTTTATTGGCAGCAGGCAAGTGATACTCTCCCGCCAATAGCGCAGATTTATTGACCCATTTTAGCGCCTGCCCTTCTAAGCCATAGCGAAGATGGCGATGCTGTTCGTACTGTAGCGCTGTCAGCTCAATATTATAGACCTGCAAGCTTACTTGCTTATCCCCGTAATCATGATGCAGTCGTCCAAGTTTGACGACAGTATTGTCGTGGATATCGATCCCAGTTTCTTCAGCGACTTCGCGTATTAATGCCTGTTTTGCGGTTTCATTCGCATCAATCTTGCCACCTACAAACTCATGACGATTACCCTGATGTTGAGCCGCATCGCGGAACCCAAGCAAATACTGTGCTTGATAATGGATAACAGCGACAGCGACGTTTACAATTTTTTGATGACTCGTTGCTGGGATTTTTGAGGGGTTTGGCATAATACTGTCCTTAAGTGCTTATTTCATTGTTTGCTGATAATAACTTGAAATGGTGGTCTGCTATGGAATCAAAAGGTCGACAAGACTGGTGAAAATGCACTTGAGATGGGTTTTATCACCACTGATTCATATAAGTTTACATAATAACTGCATTTTATTTTATCAATTACCTTGCAAAAAAACTCAATCTAAATGATAATTATTATCGTTAATAATTATTACTCTCTGATGTCGACTACTCAACTGTTTTATCAAAAGGAATTTACTATGAGCATGGTTATCTCTCGTTACTTGAACTGCCGCGAAAACCGTCTACCAACTTTACAATCACAGCATCTGTTTGCCTTGACCAAAGAAGTACGTATTGAGCACGAAGGTGAGGAATATCGCTTACGCTTAACCCGCAACAATCGCTTAATTTTGACCAAATAGTCAAAATTAAACCTCAATAAAAAACGCCTTTCGATGAAGGCGTTTTTTATTGGATGGCGTTTTATTAGGTAGAATATGGTAAGTGCTATCGAGCCACTATTGCAATTCATTGATGAATAAGCAACGGATGACAGTGTTACCTAAAACTGCCAACTATAGACCACATCAACTGCGTTCTCTGCCGCTGACGTTGCCTCGACGTAAATGCGACGGGTCAATTGGTAACGGACAGATAAGCTATTCTGCGCATTAAAGACACCCACACCGTAGCGAATATATAAGTCAGGGGTCACGTAACCGGTGACATTGACGTTGGTGTCTTCACTACCGCCAGAAGCATCAACGGTCAGGCTTTGTAGACCAAAAGCTTGACCAATCTGGTTGGTCAAGTTGCGTGTACCACTGAGCCCAAAGCTCAGGCCAGCAGCGGCTAGATTATTAGTCACTTGTGACTTGAAGCCTTGCTCACTGATTTGTGTGGCGCTCTTATTATCGATACGACCCGTTACCAAGGCATTCATTGCTTGCTGCTGAGTAAGACCAGCATTGTTAAAGACAATAATATTTGGGCTCTCAGTACTGCCTTTAACGCGCACGCCAACTGTTTTTCCACTAATGGTTTTGGCGGCCTCAATACTCAAGTTAGGCTTCATGACATCCCCATTGAAGCGTACCTGACCATAGTTAAGCTCTAAACTCTGACCAAAGGCATTGATATTGGTACGACGTGATACCTGTACCACCCCTGTGGCGCGCATAATACCCGTGCCGTTTTGAGTGATATTGATAGCACCTGCCAAAGGAATAACGGCACCAAATCCACGGAAATTAATGTCATCCCCTAAATCTACGCCAATATCGGCATTGATCGACCAAGGTTTTGAGATAGCCAAAACTTCGTCGATATTACCAATAAGACGACGATCAAGGACGACCACATCTTCAGTTTGCGTAATGATGTCTTCACTGGCTTCTGGCGGACGAATGGTCGCCGACGGCACACTGATAGCACCTGTAATATTGACGTAACGGTCGCCTGGACGCACGATGATATCGATATCAGGATTAATCTCAGCCAATAGCAATGGTGGCTGGGTCAGTACTAGACGCTCACCAGCGATACTCAGTTTGGCTTGTAGTTTTTGCTGCCAGTTTACCGTTCCGGTTAGCGTGCCGCTGCCCGTACCACTATTAAAGGTTCCATCAACAGTCGCTTGCGTGCCACGAATTTTAGCATCGACATTAACTTTTCTTAAATTGACAGGCAGGTCGAGCATCGCGATACGACCATTAGCCAATTTAACATCGCCATAGAACTGTGGTTTATCCAATGTGCCACCCACACCACCCGCCATGGTGATATTACCTTCGAGTACGCGCATACCGGGGAAGAAAGGTTTGAAAATCGCTAAATTGAGCTCATTAAGCACCAATGCGCCCGAGATGGGTTTAGGATCTTTATAAGGATCGACAATAACTTCCGCATAACCACGTGCCCCGCGACCAGTATTGATGTCTGTACGCAGTTTGAGACCCTCAGGTACTGACAAGGCAATCAGTGATACACGCTTATATGACAAACTTATAGGAGCGCTATCACCATCTTGGAGCAAGCCGATTTTGCCATTGTCAGAATATAAAGTGGTATTAATAGTCGGTGGACGACCGCGTTGCCAACCGACAACCGCTTTACCATTGATCTGACCATGCCAATCAATATCTTTAGGTAGAAATACTGAAAATAGCGAGGTATCTAGCTTTTGTAGCACTACGTCAACCTGACCACCAGATGGCGAAGCGATTAATTTTTCACGCAAACACAGCTTGCCAGTTTGATCTGCCGCCTGCCAACAGTGTGCGGCAAGTTGCACTTTAAGCTCACGGTTATTGCCATTCTGATTGTTGGGCAAATTGACGATTAATTGCGCTGGCTGTAGTTGGTTCAACGTGGCATATCTAGACTTGACGCGACCTTTACCAATCACCCCAGACCAACTGAGTGTGTCGCGATTAAAGCCACCTTTGAGTCTTGCCGCAATATCAAGTTGCTCATTCGCGACGTTTAGATCGACCACGTGCGACTTTTCAGTACCATTAAAAGACGCATTAACGCTTTTAAAACTTTGTCCCGCAGCATCTAAACCTTCAGCGCTGACAATCAGCTGACTTGGGCTATTTGCTAAGTTGACGATTTTGCCGCGAATACGACCTTGACGCAATATAAAACCTGGGAGCGCAATACGCTCACCGACCAAATCAATATAAATAGTGGGCAAGGCTTGTCCAGCAGGTTGCGATAAGGTCGCACCGCCGGTCACTTTACCGGTCAGCTTATTGGAGAGCTGATCAAGACTGGTGATATTAATCTTGGTTTGTAATTGCTTGGCATTGCCATTAGCAGTGATGTAGTTATCACCCCAACGTAAGACGAGGTTATTGGCATTTAAACTGTCGATTAAGGCGTTCACTTGCTTATATTGTGCTTGTGCATCTTGCGTTTGCAGACGCTTAAAGTAACTCGCCAAGTCTTTTGGCAGACGCATTTTCGCGGCTAAGCTGCCTTTTGCACTAAGCGGCTGACCTTTTAACATGCCGGTCAAGTTGATTTGTTTGATATTAATGGTTTGCTGGGTGTCACTCCAGCGACCGTCGGTATCTATAGTACCAGTGATAGCGCTTGGCGTACTCTTGAGGAAATAACCTAAATTAAAGCGATTCATTACCGCCTTAATATCCCAAGCGATACCTTTACGTACATCGACAGTGCCGCTAGCATCGATACTACCTGCAGCGCCGACATGACGGAAGCGTTTGATACGAATGAGTTGAGCATCGCCACTGGCATCAATGGTGAGTTTGCCTGCTGGTAATTGCTCGGCATCTAATACACCGTTAAAATTTACTGCAAAGCGATTCAATTTACCTTTAGCATTCGCGTTGTTCTTGGATGCAGTTTGCCACTCACCATTGGTTTTTAGATCACCAGTAATAATGGCGGGATTATTGGGTAAAAAATAACCCAAATTGAAGTTATCAAAGCGACCATCCACTGTCCAACCAATATTTTTACGCAAATCGATGACACCTTTTGCATTCACTGCGCCAGCCTCACCCTTGTAATTGAGCTTGCGAATACTGATCAGCCTTGGTGTGCCTGCCGCATCAATAGACAGACGGCCCTTTGGCACATCCGCAGTATCAACCTGCCCATCAAAACGCGCATCGAACATAGACAGCTCGCCACCAACGATATCGACTTTGGCATCACCGCCACCAGTGATGCCGATAGCACGACCGTCTTGCGTGGCATCAAGCTGCGCCTGCAAATCGGTATTGTTTAAATTAATAATATGACGCTGACCCTTGACCCCGCTTTTGGTGATATTCACTAAGCGACCACTGGCATTAATGCTGCCCGTCAGACGCTCAAGCGGTAAGTCACTACGATACTCTTTGGGCAATAAGCCATTGGTACGGGCATCAATTTGCCACGTCAATGGGCGCTGCTTGCTCGCCAGTTGGATCTGCCCTGTACCCGATAGGTCACCGACGACGCCATCATAATTAAGGCGATTAATATCGATAACGTTACCCACTTTTCGGACACGTACATCGTAGTTGCCTTTGGGAGCGGCATTCAGCTCATTGATCACCGCATTGGCATCGATAGAGAGGGTCGAACCGCGCACGATGACATCCGCTTGACCGCTTGGACTATCGATATTACCGATGTTAGGGACGTTACGACGGGTCAGATTTTGCCAAGTGGCATCGATATATAAAGGCGCTGCCTGTTTGATCTTCGCAGAGGTCTTACCTTGGGTAATATTGGCATTAATATGCTCGCCATCACGCTGACGGAAATCTGCGTCAACTTCTAAGTTACCCGCGCTGTTCTGTTGTTGATAATGTAGCGATAGTCGACCGTTTAGTTTTTGCGGGGCATAGGCTTTGAAATCGGCATAGTCGTCAGGAATAACACGGCGAATATCGAAGTTGCTACCGGTCACTCGTACTTTTGCATCGAAGCTATCTTTCCAATCTAAAATACCTTGTAATATTAAGTTTCCAGCTGGAACCTGAGCATCCAAACGATCAATGCGCAGTTGGCTATTGGCAATCACTGCCCGCCCTTGATAATGCCCTGAGGGGATATCTTTGGCAGTCAATTCGGTATTGATACGCAGGCGTATCTCAGAGATGACACCTGAGGCAGTGGCCGTGCCGCTTTTTAAACGAATATTTTGGCTTTCAGCATAAGGAATCAAAATATCATCCCATTGCAGTTTTGCTTGAAGTGGCAAATCCTTGTCCAATGCCTGTACGACAAAATCACCGCTGACATCGCTATCATTATAGCGACTACGCACTTTGCCGACAGTACGCTTTAAACTGCCTGTGGCAGTGATATTTAGCGGATCGATATAGGCTTTGTCTAAAGCACTCACTTCAGCAATAGCACTCAAATCTAACGGATAGTCACCTTGAAGATCAATCTCACCTTGTAAAGCACTGACTTTGACAATGTCCGCATAGCGTAAGTCACCACGACCTACCGTGACCATGCTGCCAACCCATGTTAAGTCACGAGCGGTAATGTCATGGACGATGATAGGGTCTTTCGTCACTTGCTTATAGACAATCGTTTTTATTTTTGCTTGATCAAAACGCAGGTTCACCGGTAGCTTGAGCGTTTTATAATCGAAAGCCTCACCCGTTGGTGGTTTTTTATTGATAATCTCAATACGTTGAATGTCGGCATCCCGTAGATGGACTTCTTTTGCAAATACTGCACGCCAGCCTATTTTGACATAGGCTTTATCTACCCGTACTTCAAGGTCTTCGGTCGCCTCGATATCGATATCCGTGACCAACAAACCATCACGTAAATTACCGCGCCCATATTTGAATTTAATACCCGTTTCGGCACTGATCTTTTCTAATAAGAACTTGGTACCTGATTCAGTACCAGCCGCATAAAAAAATACGGCGAACATAATTGCTAGCACAATTAGTATGAGCACCAGTAGTTTGAGCAAAAAAGACAGCGGATACCAACGTCTTACAGCACGGGCATCTCGTTGCGCCGGATCTTCATCCGATGAATCATTAGGCGGGGTATTTTCGGTCAACATCACACTCAACTACGTTAAAAAATGATTATCAACAATCGCTAAAAAACGATTGACGAGGCTCTTATAAAGGCGATCCGATAAAGAAGTGCAATCGAACCGGAATACTCTCTTCTGTCACACCAGCAGCGACATCAACCCGCACCACACCGACTGGCGATGCCCAGCGAATACCAACGCCAACGCCGACTTTGGTTTCAGTCTCGAAGTCTTTGTCATAGGCGTTACCCACATCGGTAAACAACGCACCGCGGAAGCCAGGTCTAAATTCATAGTTATATTCGGCACTACCAACGGCGAGGATTTGTCCACCCGTCAGATAGCCTTTGTCAATTGGCGATAAGCTTTCATAATCGTAACCGCGAATACTTTGGTCGCCACCCGCGAAGAAGCGCAACTTGTAAGGCACGTCATAAAAGTCATCGGCCCAAATGTAGCCGGTATTGAGGCTACCAAGAACTTGGTGTTTATTATCATTACCAAAACTATATATACCGCTGACACCCGCACGCACAATTGCCAAATCCGTATCGCTTAATGCCTTTTCAGTTCCTGCTTCAATAGAGTAGTACTGACGGATACCACGAGTTGGATTGGTTGCACTATCCACATCCGTTTTATTCATACCATAGCCCAATAACAGCGCTTGTTGCTGCGGGCTAGAAGAGGTAAAACGTATGGGCAGATCTTCTAAGTTGGCCTCATCCACCCCCGTCTCTAACTCATCTAAACGGTAACGCACAGAGTAGCTACGATTCCAGCCACTGTCACGGCGAATATTACGTGCCAATGCCGCTTTTAGCGTTCGGGTAGACAGATCAAAGTTGCCTTCGCCTTGATCGATGACTTCCTCTTCATAAGTCAGGCGAGCATCTAACTTATCATTAAGCGGATGCTTCCACGGTCGGCTGGCATAGACCGAAACATTCTTAGTAATTCTAGAGACTTCTGTTTCTGCCCCTGCCTGATAGCCTTGACGATTGAGTAGATTGTAATCTATCTTCGCCGTGGCACGTACGCCCGTATCGGTACCATAACCAATACCTACTTGGGCATCGCGTGGCTTACTGGCAGAGACAAAGACATATAGTGGGACTTTTTTACTTTCTCGTACTTGTTGCGGCGTTTTACGTCCTGCCAGCGTTGGTGGTACAAAGTTTTCATCCGCAAGAATGCTTTTTTCATCCGGAAATATTTTTTGTGCCACATTGCTAATAGAGTCACTGATTTTACCTAAAATCGTGTCTGTCTCTTGGTCTTTTTCGTCTAATACCCGATCATCTGGTAGGCGACTTAAACGATTGGCTTTTTGTTTAATGGCTTGAAGTTTTTCCAGTGTTTGCTCGTCTGCCTCAAACTCAATGGCAGCGATATCAGCCGGATTGACTGTTTCTCCACTGTTGGCAGTGTTGGTACCTTCACTGCCATTTGCCTCATCATTGTTTTGCGCAGTGCCATTTTGCACAGTACCATTCGTATTACTACTCTCTGCCCCATTATTTGCTGCCGCTACACCATCGATAATTTCTGAAGCATTGACCTCACCATCAACATCGTTGTCAAGAGTATTGGCGGGTGCATTATCAAAAGCTAAAGTACTGTTTTCGCTGCTTTCATTGGGTGGCAAAATGGATTCGACATTCACAGTGTTGAAATAACGCGTCGCCGATAAATCGTTACTAAATTTGGTAATATCGGGGCGATAGAACGGATCACCGGGTTTAAAATCAAACAACTGCTGCAATAATGACAATTCGACAGGTAGCTTATCAGGGTCGCGGGTCAGAGTATTGGTCGCTGCATCATAAGTAAAAAACACCACATCATCGTATTCATAACGGTCGCCCGTGTTATAAACCAGCGATATATCAGCGGTGTTGTCTGGCAAAATAATATCGACTGATTTGTTTAACCAATATTGGTCGAAATAGCCATAAGTATTGCTGAGTGACTCAAGCGCTGCTTTACTGTTTTTATAGACGCGATGGTTAAATACATCGCCTTCTTGCGGTGGCAGCTCTTTTTCTAACGCTTGATATTCTTCTTGCGCGCTACCTTCGCCACGAATCTCGACAATACGACTGTCCACAGTGACCGGCTCGCCTAAATCCTCAATAACCACCTCAATGATGTCGCTATTGGGTTGGCGCAGACGTAAGGTCACATCGTAATAACCAACGGCTTTTGCGGCATCTAATGCCGTTTGACGCAGACGCGGTAAAGCTGCCGTAAAGTCAACGACAGATTGGACGGTCGTGTCATCAAGCGCCGCCTTAATATTCTTAATCGGTTGCGTGTCTTCGTCTGCTTCGATAACTTTTGGTTGAGTGTTAGTCGCATCGTCAGCAGCGACTTGCTGCAAGTAAACCGTTGTCTCTACATGTGGTAGCGCTAGAGCACCATCATTAAACAACCTATCATAGAGCCGCTTAACGATATTGGTTTTTTTGCGAGACAGCGCCTTAGGCTTTTTGGCCTGCAAGATACTTTGATTGACGGCTTGGGTTTCGGACTGATAATCTGGCAAATAATCATTTGGATTGATGATATCTGATTGTTCGCCTTCCTCTCCTATCACATTATCTGCACTAACTGACATCTGGTCATCGATAATAATATTATCGTCATCAGCGCTTCCACTACTGACAGCATCGCTTACGTTAATGGGTCGTGCCATGATTTCAGCGGTCTTAGCTTGTTCAGCCGCCGTCTCATTTCTTCCTAACGTATCAAGGTTGTTCGGTGCTGGCAAGTTGGTGGCATCGAGACTCACGTCTAAACCGATAGGCGGGTTGGTATCGCTTAACGTCGCGATAGGCGCATCAAAGTCGCTGTCGTTATTGCTAATACCATTCATGCCATTAATATCAGTGCTAGTAGCGGCGCTACCATTATTGATACTGTCAATGTCTTGCGCATTTTGCCTATCTAGCGCTGCCAGCTCGCGATCAATTTCCTCAGGCGTCATCATCTGATAGCCTTGCTGCTGAACTGTCTCGGCTTGCTGCAACAAATCCTTATTGGCAACGTTCGCCTGCGCGTCACTCAAGTCGTCTACATCATAAAGCTCATTATCCAAATCATTGTCATTGATATTGTCATTATCGACATTATCATCAACACCTTGCTGATTTGCAGATGCTTGCTTAGATAGTGAATTTTGCGCGTCTGGCTCTTTAATGCCAGGCTGCTTATTGCTTAGGTTTTGCTCTCTATAATCATCTAATACTGACTTATCAATGATGCCTTGTTCCACGGCTCTTTTTAGTCGCAAGGCATCCAATGCGATATCGAGCTGAGTGTCTTCAGTAGAAGATGGCTCACGAGGGGTTGGGGGCTGTGAGGGTGTTGGTGGTTGGGCTAGTGTCGCAGTACTGGCGGTTGACCGGCTGGCTGTATTTTGCGTGTCATCATTCTGAGAACCAGCGTTCTGACTATCAATGATTTGACTGCTAGTATCGATACCTGTTGTGGTCTCAGCCAATGCCATAGGCGCGATGCCAAAGCCCACCAAACTGGTCGCTAATGCACTAAAAATCGCAGAACGCGTAAAATAAGTACGCGACAACGCCGGCTGCAACTCATCAATCGCGGCATATTTAGAGGGTTTGATATTGTTCCCGTCATGACTGGTTAACGCATTACACTGCGTAACTGACAAGTGGCGCGCTAGAGTTGAAGGCTGCTGTTCCATGTATACTTATTTCCTATCACCTCACGCGGCACAAGTCACTGACGATAGACTCATCAGGTATTACCGGTGAATAAACTTATAACAGTTAGCTGAGATGCTCTATGGACTACCGTACTTTTTTATTGCTAAGTTTTAGCGCTGAACGTCTATCATCTAAACTTGCTAGCATAAAATAGGTCGTTTTAAGTGATACCGAGTCTTGAGTCTCATTGATACCTTCACCTCATTGATGCTTTCACAAGGTAACCCTTCAAAAGACAACCATGTAAAATTACAAATCATAACTTAGTTAATTATGAAATCATAGCATCGGGCGCATGTATTTTTATCAAAGCCTTGCTATTATACGGCTTAATATTGATAAAACCTATGCTATATTTCGATAAGTTTTTGATAATATTGATAATTGCTTGCACCTCAAAAGCTGCGCGCAGCCCTTATTTTTCATCTATCAGCCGCGATCCATCTGTAGGAATCTTCATGGCCAACCAGTTTCAGTTATTTAAGCGCCGCCGTTTTAGCGCCATGTTTTTTACCCAGTTTTTGGGGGCGTTCAATGACAATATTTTTAAACAAGCACTCATATTAGTACTGACTTATACCGCTGCCAGTCAGTTGGGCATGGAAGTTAGTATTTTAAATAACTTAGCGGCAATGCTATTTATACTACCCTACTTTCTATTTTCGGCATTGGCGGGACAAATCGCTGATAAGTTTGAAAAGTCAAAGCTCACGCGCTTTATTAAAATGCTTGAGCTGGTCATTATGGCGATTGCTGCTGTAGGCTTTGTCTTTGAGTGGTACGGCTTATTATTTGTGGCGTTGTTTTTGATGGGCACACATTCAACTTTTTTTGGCCCGATTAAATACGCTTACTTACCGCAAGCGATGAAGGAAGATGAGCTCGTCGGTGCCAATGGTTTGTTTCAGATGGGCACCTCACTGGCTATCCTCATTGGTATGATTGTCGCCGGTATTTTGACCCAGCTATCGCAATCCCTTTATTGGATTAGCGCCACCGTATTGGTCGTCGCTGTTTTGGGTTATCTAGCAGCCCGATATATTCCTACGATGCCCGCCATGCAGCCGACGCTCAAGATTAATTGGAATATTTTTACCACCAGCTGGTCGACGGTACGCTATTTATACTCGCTGCCTTTCTTATTCTTTGTCATTCTTGGCAACAGCTGGTTTTGGTTTTATGGCGCGACGTTTTTGACCCAAGTACCAGAATTCAGCAAAGTCATTTTGCATGGCGATGAGTCAGTGGTTATTTTCCTATTAACGTTATTTTCTGTTGGTGTGTCGATCGGGTCTTTGTTATGTAAAACCTTGACCAAAAACCAAGTCAGTTTACGCTTACTTCCTTTTGGTATTGCTGGTTTAAGTATTTTTGCTATCGATTTGTATTTTTCCTTGTCAGGACTAAACATTGACGTTAACACTGAGACGTTACTGGGTATTGGTGATTTGTTTGGCGTGAGTGGCAGTTGGCGCGTGTTTGCCGATTTGTTCTTTTTAGGGTTTAGTGGCGGCTTATATATTGTCCCTTTATATGCGTCTATGCAGGCTTACGCGCCCAAAAGCCACCGCGCACGTATCGTTGGTGCCAACAACATTTTTAATGCCATCTTTATGGTCAGCTCAGCGATTTTTGCGATTGTGGTGCTCAACACCTTAGGATTGACGCTACCGCAATTATTCTTGGTCACTGGTCTGCTAAACATTGCTTTTGGTGCGTTTTTATACATTAAGCTGAACAAACACGTGAAGCATGCGGTCATCCAAACTCATGATGATGAGCTTAGCCGACAAGATTAGATGCTTCGAAGATCTAACGAGCATGAGTAGAGTTGGTGCTCGCTGAATCATGCAGCCGATAATAGTGGTGCCGATAATTTGTATTGTTTGCTATAGTAATGTGCATGAACAGAATATGACTGCCTTAAAAAGCAAATAGCCTTAATAAAAGTATTTTATTGATAAAAAATAAAGCCATCAGGAGTGAATCATGGCCCTGCGTCCCTTATCCAAAATTGACCAGTTATTACTTGGGGTTGACAAGGCATTGCGAGCGGTTGTTCCGCACTCAAACCCCAGTACCCGTCCATTGCCCGTCAGTAATAACGATATTCCTGAGCTGACGATTACGGAGGCGCGTCACGTGGCAGGACTGATGCGCATCAATCATACTGGCGAAGTATGTGCGCAAGGTCTATATCACGGTCAAGCCTTTGCTGCCAAAGACAATGGCGTCAAGCAAGCCATGCAGCATTCAGCCGAAGAAGAAGTCGATCATTTGGTGTGGTGCGAGACACGTTTAAAGGAATTAGGCAGTCATGCTAGCCTTTTTACCCCATTGTGGTACGGCATGTCCTTCGGTCTTGGCGCGGTAGCAGGCACTATCTCCAACGAGTTTAGTTTGGGGTTTGTCGCCGAAACCGAGGCGCAAGTCAGCGAGCATTTGCAAGAGCATATCGGGCAATTACCCGTCCATGATCAGCGCTCAAGAGAGATACTAGCGCAAATGGATATTGAAGAATTGCACCATCGCGAGCTGGCACTAGCAAGTGGCGGCGCGGCCTTATCACCACCAGTGCGTCAGACCATGCGCTGGATGGCAAATCGGATGAAAGCCACGGCTTATCATCTGTAAATGCATAGTGAGTAGCGCCTCTCATAGGGCTGACTGAATTATTTAATTTAACAATCCTACTACTGATAGCATTCTGCTTAATTTGCTAGGGTATTAGAAATTTGCAAGATTGCGCGCCAATAATACAAAACATTTTAGACGATACAAAATAGCTTCGATAATACAAAACAACTATCAATCGATTGTAAATAACGACTTAATACACAAGGTAACGACTTTTATGAAAGCCATCAACCACTCTAGCTTGTCTACCGACTCATCTACCAAAGCGCCTAAGTTTGCGACCTTGACCGCCTTAGCGGCTGCCTGTGCCATGATGTTGTCTGCCCCTGTTAATGCGGCAGAAACTGACAGCACAGCTAGCACAGTCGCTGCTGTCCCTAGTGCCATGGATTCAAGCAGACGCGTCATTCGTCTTGCTAAGCCAAATGCTAACGCTACTGCCAGTACGGCTCAAACCGACGTAGCGGCAAATATGGCAACGGCAAATAGTACCCAGCAAAACAATGCTTTACCAACTGGCACTCAGCAAAGTCAGCCGCCACTAAACACTGCACAGTCAGCAGCAGTACCGCAGGCACCAGCAGTAGCAACTCCGGAATTGACAGGGACGACTCGTGTGTACGAGCGTGGACCAATGACAGCAACCGGTATTGACCTTCGTGGTGGTCAGCTATCTAATATTCCAACCCCGCAAGTGCAACTTTCAAGCGTTAGCTTTGTACCGACAGTGTTGGTTCCACAGCAGAAAGGTTTGGGTACTGATAAGCTTGACGTTAGCTTGCTAGATGACTTTATTGAAGACGTCTCTCCTAACGCCCGTCATTATCCACCGAACTTTCCTAATCGCTCACAACGTCACTATACTCGTGAAAAAATCAAAGTATTAACCGAATGGATTGAGCCTTATGCCCAATCGCCAAATGCTTCTTATGATGTGCTACTTCGGGCGGCCAAACTCAATGGTATGGGACGTAATTTAGACTTAGGCTCAGACTATACGGTACGTGGCGGCAAATATGTCGACCGTGCCATCAAGATCAAATCTGATAGTGGTGAAGCCAACTTCTTGTACGGTATGATGTTATCAGAAGGCGGTGGCTTCAAAGAAGGTCAGAAATACCTAGACCGAGCCGTCTCTTTGGGCTACACCGAAGCGGAGCAGAGCTTGGCGCAGTCAGATTTGTTAAGTGATCGCCGCGATAATGCTCTAGAGCGTTTGCGTCGTCTCGAGCAACAAGTCCCTAATAATGCGGTTATTCGTCAACAAATTAAGCTCGTTGAAGATGGCAAGTTTTATATTTGGGACATACCAGCGCCTGATATCGACGTGAAGCCAGGAGCATAAATTCAGTTATTAACTTCAATTATTAAAAAATAACTTAAAACTAAAGTACGTAGCGCCTTCTTTTTGTATTGGTTTGATATCAATATAAAAAGAAGGTTTTTTTTGGCTCAATGCTAGGGCCTGTCTTCAATTCACTCGATAGTCATCTAAATGGGCTAAAAATGGCTAAATCTTGCCAAACATCGTCAAATAGCTGGTTAATATCCCGATATTATCTGCGCTATTTTTCTTGTTTGACGGCAATTTATCTCATTTTTATCACCATTTTTGAAATGAAGACACGCCCTAGTCATTGTTGCTTTTTCTTTTACTTTTGCTTATTCAAATAACCTCTTTAGCCATTCAGGCTAAAAGTTTGATACGTTGTCGTCACACTCATTTTATTCTAAATATTATTAAACAAAATTTTACTATGAATTTTGTCCATTACACCTGAAGTTTCAAATAAAATAGTGAAATCCAAAAAGTTGCGCTACACTCGTTTTATTATATTGACGACCTATGATGACTATAGGCATGACTATTATTTATTGGAATTACCTATGACCTTCACTCGCCCTGTCAGTAATCCGGCAACACACGCTACTATAAAAATAAAACCTGTCATTCTATCAGGGCTCATAATGGCAATGGCACTATTACAAGCTTGTAGTACCGTATCGGTTGAAAAGCAAGCATCAGCGAAGACCATTTCTGCACAGCGCGGCAATATCGTCACAGACAATGAGCTCAGTACTGACACAGCGTCAGCCTTGCTATCAGCAGGCCTCAACGAACAGGCCTGTTTTCAACAGTTTGATTTGTGCCTAATGCAGCTCACTGACAGCATGCTAAATGAAAATTACCGTCCAGCGCTGGCTGTGTTTTCAGAATTACATTATGCCAGAGCTCGCCAGCTTGCCGACTCCAAAGAGTGTCAAAATGCCCTCACTCGTCCGCCGCTTGATCCTTATTATGCCAACGCGCCTCTGAGTGATGATGAGTCCGATAGTCAGCAGCAGAGCACAGACGAATGCTTGATCAACTACCAAAGTCAACTGTTTGATGCCATCAAATCCAGCTATACCTATCTGTTTTATGACAGTTTGGCACATGACTTTGAAGGAGCAGATAAAGTAAAAAGTCAATCTCAGGCAAAAAACCGTATTCCAAGCGATATTGACATCCAAACTCAAGATATTTATAACGCAGCCAGCAATGACGTCATTACCCAACTATATCAATCGGTAGATGGCACAAATAAATTGATGGGTAAGACCAAAGTGGACTATCTACCAATGAGCACGGCGTCTCAAGATACGAGCAAACAAGAAGCGATCGCAAACCGAGCATCGTTAAATGGCAAACCTACTGACCAGATCGAAGTGATGAAGGTGCAAGTAGACCGTTATAATCTCAATATATTTATGCCCAACGAAAGTAACTATCTAAAAAACGCACAAAAACAAACCTCAGCGCTCGCCGACTTGGTGTCCACTTATGAGCTGCGTCTCTCAGGCCTCAACTCAATCAGCAAACGTCCAGGACTGGGTATTAGCTTAGTCGCTTCATTGGATGATCGCTATACCACGACTGTCCGACAGCTGCTGGTTTCATCGCTATCGGGGCAGCTCAATAAAGATACCGTTGACGGAAAAAAAGATGATAGCGCGCCCAGCTCACGCATCTATCCTACAGGGCATTTGTTGATGACGGGCTTAATTAAGCCTGCGGGAGATAGCGTCCTTGATACGCTCAGCAGTCATCAGCTCGATATTCATTTATACAATCCTTATCGCAGCGAGAGCGCCACTATCTTGGGCGATGACTATCCACTGGCAGCGAACTTCTCTGCTGGCTATGGACTATGGCTGGCAGAAAACCAGCTCGATGGCGTCGGTTACTTAAACCTAATCACCCGCCAAAAACAGGCCAGCTTACCCAAGCTGTTTATGCTAGAGCCTTACGATCCTGATAAACGGGTAATCATTATGGTGCATGGCTTGGCGTCTAGTCCCGCCACGTGGGTGAATTTGACCAACGATATTTTCAATGATGATAAGTTGCGTGATAACTATCAGGTATGGCAGATTTTTTATCCGACCAATTTACCTATTTTAGAGAACCGTTATCAAATTCAGGAATTGATCAGTAGTACGTATCAACAGACCGATCCTGAAGGACAAAATCGTGCCAGCAAAAATAGCGTGATTATCAGTCATAGCATGGGTGGTATCATCTCCCGCATGATGCTGTCTGATGACAATTTGGCCAACAACTTAGACGCTTTAGAGGATAAAGACTTACTCGAAAACAGCAGTAAACGACGAGTCGATGACATGCTGAAAAAAGCCTTTGCTAACGACGATCTGCGTAACCGTTTTGAGCTACACACCCTGCCACAAGTCGATACTGCCATCTTCTTGTCCTCACCCTTTCAAGGCACAGACTACGCTGATCGCTGGTTTACTCGAGCGCTAAGGCGCATCGTGTACTTACCTGTGGGATTGGTCAAGACTGTCACCGATAACGTGGCCACCCTCGCCATTCAGGGCGACTTGGCGCAAAACCCCTTGGGTGCTCTGTATTTGCAGAATGGTGCCAGCCAGCTAAGCGATAAATCGTCTTTTATTCAGCTAACCAAAGACATCAGTATAAATGACCGCATTACTTATCATTCGATTATCGCTAATAACGATGCCGATATCACTAACGGCTTGGCGCAAATGCAACCCGGTGGTGCAAGAATTGACTTATCCCAAGAAGTATCAGAAGAGGACAGTAGCGAGAATGCAAGTAATGGCCCTGCATCTGAATCTGAGTCAATCAGTGAACCACTCGTCGCCGCTGTGACTGTCGATGAAGATATCAGCCAAGCACTGACCGAACGCTTGTCAGATGGTATCGTCCCCTACACCAGTGCCCATCTCGAAGGTGCCGCCTCTGAAACCGTCATTAATGGCGGTCATAGCATCCAAGAAAATCCACAAACCGTACTAACGCTGCGACAGATTTTGCATGAACAGTTACAGCAATGATGTCAGCCTAATTGATCAGCCGAAAGGGCATTTCTTCAAGGAAGTTTTGGTGACTGTTAGGTATGCGACCAGCCCCATGAGTAGCTTGCGTGTATACTTATGGTGGCGCATACTATATTCATCTTAACTGACAGTCATACATTAATTTATAGGGATATAAATTACTTCATTCAGCTAAACAGTCTTAGCTTAGCCGCATTTGATACATTGATATTGGTTGCTAACTAATACTAAGCCATTGCCCGTAACACTTGTCATCCTGCTTTACGGACAGTTACTTGAGCGTGTCATGGAAGCCAGCGCTATTCAGCTAACAGATAAGGGTAACCGTTTATGTTCGCTACGTTTATGATTGACCAGCTTGATGCGCTGACGCTCGCGCGCATTCAGTTCGCTTTTGTCATATCCTTTCATATCGTCTTTCCTGCCTTTTCTATCGGACTTGCCAGCTTTTTGACAGTCCTTGAGTTTCGATGGCTCAGAACGGGCAAGCCCATTTATGCAGAAGTCTATAAGCATTGGGTCAAGATATTCGCCGTTGTTTTCGGCTTGGGTGTGGTTTCAGGTGTCGTTATGTCCTACCAGTTCGGGACCAACTGGGCCGTATTCTCCGATAAAGCCGGTAATGTCTTAGGACCACTGCTCGCCTATGAAGTATTGACGGCCTTTTTCTTAGAAGCATCCTTCTTAGGTATTATGCTATTTGGTTGGGGACGTGTCAGCAAACGCATGCACTTTGCCTCAACTGCCATTGTCGCCATTGGTACGCTGATTTCAGGCTTCTGGATTTTGGCAGCCAACAGCTTTATGCAAACGCCTCAGGGCTTTATGATGGGTGCGGATGGCTTGCTCTATCCAACCAATTGGCTTGAGATTATCTTTAACCCCTCATTTCCTTACCGTTACGCTCATATGATGACCGCGGCGTTCTTAACTACTGCCTTCGTCATTGGTGGTATCGGCGCTTATTATCTCCAATCTAAAAAGCATACTGAACATCGCCAGCATGGCCGCGTCATGCTTAGTATGGCGATGGTTATGGCGATTTTTGTCGCGCCAGCGCAGGTGTTGATCGGTGATGAGCATGGTCTAAATACCTTGGAGCATCAACCAGCCAAAGTGGCAGCGATGGAAGGTATTTGGGAAGATGAGCGCGGTGCTGCTTTGCGCTTATTTGCCATTCCTGACCAAGAAAACCAGACCAATAAATATGAAGTCAAAATCCCTTATGTCTCTGGCTTGATTTTGACCCACTCCTTAGATGGTGAAGTAAAAGGTCTTAAAAACTGGGCACCAGAGGACCAACCTCCCGTTATTATTGTGTTTTGGGCGTTCCGTATCATGGTTGGTAT
This sequence comes from Psychrobacter glaciei, assembly GCF_014652895.1. Classification (GTDB taxonomy): domain Bacteria; phylum Pseudomonadota; class Gammaproteobacteria; order Pseudomonadales; family Moraxellaceae; genus Psychrobacter; species Psychrobacter glaciei. The sequence goes on along the minus strand of NZ_BMZR01000001.1, from coordinate 314,788 downwards.
TGGCATGTTAATGGTGCTAGTGGGCTTATTCAGTCTGTACAAATTCTTCAAAAAACAACAATTTGACCCTAAAAGTGTGTGGTTTCACCGTGCTTGGATGATGATGACACCACTTGGTTTTGTCGCTCTACTCGCCGGTTGGTTTGTGACCGAAACAGGGCGTCAGCCATGGACAGTATACGGCGTCATACGTACAGCTGAGAGCATGTCACCGCTTGCCGCACAGCAAGTAGCAACCACGCTGATTGGCTTTATCATACTGTATATCTTCGTGTTCGGTGCAGGCAGTTTTTATATCCTACGCTTGATTGCGCAGGGGCCTAAGCCTTATGAAGATCCAGCAGATGATAATTTCTATGAGCACTCTATCACCGAAGGTCAAGGCCGCACGCTTAGTGGCGATAAGAAGGCGAGCGAAAAAACAGAGCATGATGACTCTGAAGATATCGACGCACCTGCAAATGATGTCGATGATGGAGGGTTACGCTAATGTTTAATTACGGTGATGTATTAGATTTACCTTTAATCTGGGGCGGATTGATCGCCCTATCCGTCTTCATTTATGTGCTGTTGGATGGTTTTGATTTGGGCTGTGGTATCTTGTTTCCCTTTGCCGGATCAGATAAAAACCGCAGCCGTATAATGAACTCTATTGCTCCTTTTTGGGATGGTAATGAGACATGGTTGGTATTGGGCGGTGGTGGTTTATTCGCCGCCTTCCCAGTCGCCTACGGCATCATTATGACGGGTCTCTACTTGCCTGTAACTGCGATGCTATTCGGACTTATTATGCGCGGGGTGGCATTTGAATTTCGTTTCAAAGCCTCTTCACGTCGTCATGTATGGGATACGTTCTTTTTCGTCGGCTCAGTAGTGGCAACTTTTTCGCAGGGTATTATGCTCGGTGCCTTGGTACAAGGCTTAGAGGCGAGCAATCGTCTGTATACTGGTGGCCCATTTGACTGGTTCACCCCCTTCTCTATCGTCTGCGGCTTTGCCATGATAGTTGGTTATGCTTTGCTTGGCTCTACATGGTTAATCATTAAAACCGAACATAAGCTGCAAGTATGGGCACGTAAAGTGTCTGGTTGGATATTATCAGCATTGGTATTGGCGATGATTGTCGTTACCGTGTTTATGTATTTTTCAGATATCGAGGCCCTTGAAGGCTGGTTCAGCTTACCGGGTGCATTATATCTAGCGCCAATGCCAATTATCGTGCTGCTGCTGTTCTTTTTCATGCGTAAAGATTTACGGACTGAACGTGAGTATCGTCCGTTCTTATTGACCGTCGCACTGTTTTTGATGGGTTATATTGGGGTATGTACAGCGATATTCCCTTATATCGTACCGTATCAAATGACTATCTATGAGGCGGCCGCTGCCGATACCTCACTGTCCTTTATGCTGATCGGGGCCGGTATCATGTTGCCGATTATCTTGAGTTATACCGCGTTTGCCTATTACACTTTTAAAGGTAAAACAGGTCACGAGCATATGTATTAAGCGTAAAAATAGCACTCGCTACGGTTCGTATTTACCACAGCGAGTGCTTAAGCCAACAAGCGTCTTAATACGTCAATGGAGATGAGTATGAAAAAACTCAGTAAAAAACAGTCGCAATGGGCATGGTTCATTGGTTTATATATAGCAGGGTTTGCCGTTATTTTTACCATTGCCCAATTGATAAAATTGGCGATGGGTGTGTAAACCCTTCCTTATTTCGCTAAAAAAAACAAAAACGCCGCATTGATTTATAACCAGTGCGGCGTTTTTTATGATCTTCGTTAAAGTATGGTCTCTTAAAGTACTATTACTGAAAATTATGCACCGCGATGGTTAGCCACGCCATTTCTGTCAATAAACTCATTTACCTGCGCCAAACGCTCAGGCGTCCCAACATCTATCCAATTATCAGTGATGACTTCCGCCGTAATTTGGAATTTGGGCATGGCTTTCCTGAGCAGAGGTGCTAGCGCTGCCGGTTGCCCTGTTACTACGCCATCGACCAATCGTGGTGACACCACACTAATACCAGCAAAGGTATATTTGTCTGCCTCGCCAATCGGCTGCTCACTAGCCAGACCATTATTGATCGCAAAATCACCACCGTTGTTATGCTCTGGATTGTCAATCAATAATAGATGCGCCCGTTGATCAGCGCTCAGGGTATAGTCCCGCAACTGAGCAAAATCATACGTTGTCCAGACATCGGAGTTGACTAAAATAAATGGCTCATCTCGCAGTTTACCGGTTTGTAATGCTTGAAAAATACCACCTGCGGTCTCTAAAGGCTCATCATCTTCTACTGACCAATGCAATTTGACCCCGTACTCGCTACCATCACCCAAGGTATCCATGAGCTTGTCAGCAAGCCACGAGGCATTAATCGTAATATCGGTAATGCCTGCTGCTTGTAGCGCCTTAATATGCCAAACAATCAGCGGCTGTCCACCTACTTCTACTAAGGGCTTAGGGGTTTGAAGTGTTAACGGATGCAAGCGCGTTCCCTTGCCAGCAGCCAAAATCATTGCTTGCGTAATCGTAGACATGCACGCTCCTTATTCAATTTATAATGAGAGAGATAGATGCAACTTATTATCCATCTCTATAACGAGGAAAATTTCTCTTGATAAGCAGGTGATACCTGATCTGCAAGCCATTGATTAAATGGCTGTAGCGCTTGCTTCATCGCCTCATTGCCATGCTCAGCAAGCCAATTTAACTCAAGCAGTAGATCGCGCATGACTTTGGGGATATCAGCCAAATAACGGTCTTTACCATCACGCTCAGACAAACGGATAAAGATTCCTAGTACCTTAAGATGCCGCTGTACGCCCATCACATTCATATCATTCTCAAGCTGTTCAGCACTATCGGCGGTGGTGAGCGCCGCCTGTTGTTGCAACTGCCAAAAGTCACGAATCCAACCAGATATTTGATGCTCTGGCCATTCAACATAAGCGTCACGCACCAATGACACCAAATCATAGGTATAAGAACCAATCACCGCATCTTGGAAGTCAATCACGCCTAAGCGCGAGCGGTCCGCTTGATCTTGCATCAGGTTGCGACTGTGATAATCACGATGCACGATCACTGCTGGCTGCTGTAGAACCTCTTGTATCAATGCCGTTTTTAGAGTGTTCCATAGCTCATTATCGAGTTCGACCCCGATATAGGGGATAAACCAATCACTGAATAAATCCATTTCGCGGTTCAATAACGTGCTGTCGTAATCAGGCAATTGGTACTGAATTTTTGCAGTCTCTACCGGCACGGTCTGTAGCGCCACCAAGGTCTGCATGGCCAATTGATAATGATCATTAATCTGCTCAGGTGTCGCATCGACGAGCAAATGCGCAAATTCTATCGTGCCAAAATCTTGCAATACCAAAAAGCCCTTTGCTACATCTTGCGCAACCAGCGTCGGCACATTGATGGCGGGCGCCATCAGCTTTGCAACATTGATAAACTGCTGCAAGGCGTCTTGCTCGTCAGCAGAATCCATGACAATATAGCGCGCGGTGGCGTCATCCTTATCAGCCAATTGGATACGGTGATATTGGCGGGCGCTCGCATCACCAGGCAAACTATCGAGCACAAATGCTTGGTCGGCAAACACTTGCTGCAACCAATTCTCTAGCTGCTGTTGGCGGTTATTCTTGTCGCTCAGGGTGGCGTTCAAAGGCATGGTATCAGTCATAGAGTACATCGCAGGTTAAATATAAGTCGTAAATCATTAAAGTAGTGATAAGTCAGGCAAAACCTTGCTAAAATAGTGACAGCTTGATTGACAGTATCTGTTGTAATGTAGGTATTGACACATAGTTTTATCAATGTTGCCCAGCAATTTTCAAGAAAACAGCTTGGCAATGTCATAAATTTTGGTAAATAGTGTAGCTGATTTGGTTTTTTTTGACTATGATTAGTCGTCATTATATGTAAAACAGCCAAATTTTTGAGAGTATATGATTAATTCCTGATTTTTTAATCATTTATGAACCACTAAGTTTTTAGTCATTTATGAACCGCTAAATATAGCTAAAACATGGCTATTAAACTAAATATCGTAATCCAATAGGCTCTGCAATCATAGGTGTGCCCTTGTTATATTCTCCGCTTTACCAAAGCATCCGTTTGGTTTTATTCGGTGCCTTAGGCTTATCGAGCTTGACCGTCAGTGCAGCGCTCACCAAGGCTGACACACAGACAACTGCGCCATTAGCCACCGATACTGTCAGCAGTTATGTCTCTGACCCAGCCGGCGATGTCAATACCGATGCCAGCTCCAATACCAATACCAAAGACAATATTAACACCATCAATCAAGATATTAGTTACCCGCGCGTCAATGCACAGAATAGCGCTTATGAAACAGTAAACGAAGAAACTGTAAATGTTGCTCCCGAAGCTAGCAACGCTGCTTTAATGGCTAATAGCACACTTGATAATAGCGATTTAGACATCACTGAAATCAACGACAATAGTGATACTATCTCTGACGTACAGGCACAGAGAAAACCCCTAACGACCATCGGTGACAACACCAATCCAAAAAATAACGATCTGCGAGTGGCTGACAACGCTAGCAATACGCTGAAACCGATTGATGACAGCGATTCAATCGATGCCAGCGATGAGAGCATTCAAAACAGCTTGCTGCGTTTGGCAGAATTTTATGAGCTGACCCCTGATACCGATTTATCAACCCTAAATACGAGTGATAGTACTTTAGAGTCTGAACCAGATAATATCCAAAATAATTTATCACCTGCCACGCAAACCATCACCAAAGTGGGCAAAAACTTACGGCTGCTACCAAACGTCATCGATAGTGCCCAGCGCTGCGAAGGCCGATGGGTCTATCCGCAACAAAATGCTAATTATCAACGAGCCGTCAATGAAGCGGCGATGGATAATGGTCAGGCGGCGACCAATCTAAATGGCGTGGCTAATAATCGAGCGCCTTTATTTGCAGAGTCCGACTATGGTTATTATGACAATGTCGACTATGCGGAGCTATCTGGTAACGTGATTGTCGATCAAGGCACTCAGCATATTGAAGCTGATAGTATCTTGTTAGATTTGAGTCGTGGTGTTGCCGCTGCGCAAGGTAAAGTCATGTTTACCGATCAAGCAACTGGCAATCAAGTAACCCGTGCTAACACTAGAAACACAGGTACAGGCAGTATCACCGAACAGGCAGCCAAAGGCGGTCTCATTGGTGTCGCAGACAGTCTGGCTTACAATACTGAAACCGGACAATCAACGGCTAACGATGTGGCGTTTGCGAGCGTAGAACTCCAAGCACACGGCTATGCCAAGCGCCTTAATCGACCTAACGACAGCCAATATGAGCTAGATCAGGTCATGTTCAGCACTTGCCCACCAACTGACCGCAAATGGCAGTTCGATGCCAAAAGTATTGATTTGGACACGGAGACTGGTCGCGGTGAAGCTTACAATACGACTTTCCGTATTGCGGATGTTCCGGTGTTTTATCTGCCTTATTTTAACTTCCCCATAGACAGCCGACGCAGTACAGGGTTCTTATTACCGAATGCGAGTATTAGTAGTGAAAGTGGGCTTGAGGTTGATATCCCCTACTATCTCAATTTAGCACCCAATTATGATGCGACGATCAATACTCACATCTATAGCGATCGCAACCCTATGCTCACAGGTGAGTTTCGCTACTTAACCGAAAATTATGGCGAAGGGATTTTTAACGGTTCATATTTGCCAAACGACAAAAAATATGATGACGAAGATCGCACCAGCTTTTTTTATGATCATTATTGGTCATCTACCAGTATTCCGCGCTTAAGTGGTGATGCTAAATACAGCTATGTGTCAGATGAAGATTATATTAACGACTTTGATACTTTGGGTTTATCAGACAACACCTTAAACTTGCCACGTCGCGCTCGACTTAATTATTACAACGATTATGTCAACGGTGAGCTGAAGGTTGAGACTTTCCAAACGCTCAATGCTTTTACCGATAATGGTGAGCCGTTAGAAGACAAAGACAAGCCTTATTCACGCTTACCACAGCTCAAACTTGACTATCGATTACCGTGGGCAGAGCGTTTTGATATCACGGGTGTGCATGATTCTGCTTATTTCAAAAAATCTATCGATGATGGTTCTGAGAATGAAAAAAGTGGTGCGCGGGTCTATAACAAAATCAGCGCTGTTTATCCGATGGAAAAATCATGGGGTTATATTAAGCCCAAGCTGAGCCTACAACATCTGTATACCTCATATGACGAAGACAGCCTCGCGGACAACCAACTTAGTGAAGAAGATGGTAGCCAATCGGTATTTGTACCGCAAGCCAGTATTGATGCAGGTTTGCACTTCTACCAATCAGGCTCACCCTTCGGTGCCTTTGACGATACCATGGGTGGCTATCGCCTATTAAGTCCACGATTGAAATACACCTACTCACCATTTAAAAACCAAAACGACATCCCTAACTTTAACACTCGTATCGCCTCAATTAACTACGAGCAGTTATTTTCAGACAGTTGGTTTTTAGGTCATGATCGCTTGCAGGATTTGCATTCTATTACCCCTGGGATTAATTATCGTTACATCGATGCAACGGGTGTGACACGTTTTGATGGTAGCATTGCTGAGCAGTTTTATATCGATGATGGTCGCGTGACCCTTGAAAATCAACAACCTGTCTTTAGCTCTTCCTCTTCAGGAATGGTTTGGGATACCAGTACGCAACCCTACAACAATTTTTGGGTGGATGTTAGCGGTGCGCTAACCGATGATTATGACTTGAATTATGTTACGACAGAGCTACGTTATCAGCCATCGGATAACAGTTTGTTTAACGTTGGGTTTGTTAAGCGTCAGCGCGATGAAAACACCAATCAATTGCCGCTGTCTGCCTTTACTGCTTCAGCCGTGTTCCCGATCAATAACAGCTGGCGAGTATTGGCTCAAGGTCAATACGATTACAATCGTGATAAAATGCTCGATTCGCTAATCGGCATCGATTATGAAGATTGCTGCTTTGGTTTTGCCGTTTACGGTCGTCGTTACTATAATGACCTGAACGTCAAAGACAAGCCGACACAAGCGATTATGGCAGAGATTAGATTGAATGGTCTTGGTAACAATAGCAGCCGTTTGACACGATTGCTCGCTGATAAGGTCTTGGGCTTTGAACCCGTCCAGACTGCATGGAAAGACTAACAAGGCGCAAATAATGCTATATTAAGGCATTGTTTTCGTCATTATTTATATAACCTTGTTTGTAACCCTATTATGGGCAACCTTAGACAATATTTGCTTATTAAAGATATTAGATAGCGTTGACCGACTACCATCCGATGCGATGACATTGATGAGGAGCATCATGAGATTTTTTTCTTTACGTCAGACCAGCCGAGCCGTACTGCTTTCTATGAGTATGAGTGCAGGCCTTGTACTTAGTTTCAGCGCGCAAGCTGCCACCGTTAATTCTGCAACAGCATCTAAAACAAATGCTAGCGCTGAGCAAAGTAACGTCAATCGCTTGACCCCAGCAAACAGTACCGATGGCATCATTGCTTTGGTCAATGAAAATGCTATCTTAAAAAGCGACTTGATTGATGCGATCACCCAAACACAAGCACGGGCACAAGCTGCTGGTGAACCGATTGCCAATTCAGCACAGCTACAGTCTGAAGTGTTAAATGCTCTCATCTTGCGTGAGCTGCAGCTGTCACTGGTCAAACGTGTGGGTCTAAATCCTAACGAAGCCGATATCAATCAGCGTCTTGGTCAAATTGCTCAAGCTGAAGGGCTTGGTAGTATTGCTGCTTTACAGCAACGCTTAGACGCCGACCAACCTGGGAGCTACGCGACCCTACGAGCCAAACTCATTGAAGATGCCGCCATTCAGTCTTTGCAGCAACGCCAAATCAGCAGTCGTGTGCGTATTAGTGAGCAAGATATCGACGCATTTTTGGCTTCTCCAGAAGCCAAACGTTTGAACCAAAGCGAGTACCAAACTGTTCATGTACGCGTCCCTTATATGGATGACTACAGCCGACTGTCAGAAGCCCAGCGTGCTGAAGCACTCAAAGTGGCTCAGGCATTGCGTGCACGCTTATTAGAACCAAATGTCGACGTGGCTGCAGCCGTTACTGCCAGTCAAGGCAGCTACGCTATCCCTATACAAGGTGGCGATATGGGCTTTCATAAAGCGGCATCGCTACCGACAGAGTTATCGAGCGAGATTACTAAGCTCGATGTCGGCGCAGTGAGTGCCCCGCTATTGACACCTGAAGGCATTGATATCATTAAGCTTGCTGATAAAAAAGAAAGTGATAAAATGCTCATACCGCAATGGAACACTCGTCATATTTTGATCAAAGTCGATGAGCTACAAACGGATGCCCTTGCTGAGCAGAAGATTAATGATCTGTATGAGCAACTACGCAGCGGCGCTGACTTTTCTGGTTTGGCATCAACCTATTCGGATGATCCAGGCTCAGCAGGACGCGGTGGCGATCTGGATTGGGTAAGCGCAGAAGATATGGTCGGACCATTTGAAGCAGTGATGAAAAACACAGCAGTTGGTGATTATTCTGCTCCTTTTAAGACCCAATTTGGTTGGCATATCTTAAAAGTAGAAGGTAAGCGTCAAGAAGATGTTAGTGAGCAATATCGCCGTAACATGGCACGTCAAGCGTTATATCAACGTCTAGCACCACAAGCCAAAGAAGATTGGCTACAAGAGCTACGTGCTGGCGCTTATATTCAGGTGCTTGGCTAATTGCTTGACGAGACGCTAGCAAGCTGAGCATCAGTAAAATCTCTAAATCAAAAAAAGGGTATATGCCATTGCATGTACCCTTTTTTTGTATAAACAACGCATAGGCTTTTTTCTTTTACCCTAAGGCATGTCTTCAACTCAAACTATCGTATAGTCAAAATACCCCAAAAACGCGACGATACTGCTGATATCAATTTTTTGTAGCCTCTGTCTGCGTAGGCACAGCAAGCAAGCAAGAAAAATTGATATCAGCAGTGTGTGATGGTTCGATACTACTTTTCACTGACTATATCTAAATGCTCTCAAACCTTGATATGCTAGAAGCTGAGATTTATCAACTAATAGTGACACACAAAGAAAAGCCCCGAACCTAGGGCGATTGGTTCGGGGCTATGGCGCTTCATATTATTGTTGTTATTTCTTCCTTGTTGACTCATCCTAAGTCACAAACAGTATCCTATAAGACAGCGGGCTGACCTGTGCTTTTATTGATACGGTCTCAACACTGCATCCATGCGTATCCTTGTGTTGATGGTGGTATTTTAAGGCAATCAGTTTGATGCGACTAGAGGCTAAAGACCTTATTTAACGTAAGCATATGCTTACGTCATGATAGCGCATTTCACCCCGTCACTTAGGTTTGCCATTACCCAAAACTTCGCTGCTCTTCTCTGTGCTCATCTGAGACTTTTTTGCCTTCTTTTTTGCCTTCTTCAATTTTGTTTTCTGTCTCTTGGATATCTTCTGCCTGTGCCGTGGGGGCATTACCTTCTTGTCGACTTGTTTCTTCTGGCTCGTATTGTAAGGTTGTCATAACAGGGAAATGATCGGATCCTACAGATGGCATACGCTGGATATCGACCACTGTAAAGCAAGCACTATGGAAAATATGATCTAACGCCCAACGTAAAAATGGATAACTGACATGGAATGTATTGATAAAATGACGACCAATACGTGGATCTAATAGTCCTGAGATACGCTGGAAGCGACGAGTTGTCTTTGACCATGCCACATCATTGAGATCACCAGCCAGTATCGCTGTTTGATTTTTTTCTTTGATATGCTTGCCGACCATGAGCAGTTCGGCATCACGAGTCGTTGATTTGTCCGCTTCCGTCGGGCTTGGCGGCATAGGATGCAAACAATACAGCCAAATTACTCGGCCGCTTTGCAATCGCAGCTGCGTGTGGATAGAAGGAATATCATCAATCATCAGATATTTGATTTCAGGATCTATCAGCTCAAGCTTAGAATAAAGGTGCATACCATACAGATTATCCAGCGGGACTTTTACGGTATAGGGATAGTCTGGCTCGATTTGGTGTAATGCTTGTTCCCATTTTTTATCACTTTCTAGCGTAATCAAAATATCCGGCTGTCTTTGCTTGACCAAATCGACCAATTTTTGCATTTCATCATTAGGGGTTAAGACATTTGACACCATGATTTTTAATTGATGATTTTGGCCATCTGGCTTGCTCTTGGCACTTTGTACTTCTTTTTTCCATAGTTTGGTGTAAGGCAATACCATTCTAATCTGAAAAGCCAAAGTGAGACTTAAGGCAACGAACAATAACCACTGCCCCAGCTGCCAGTCTGACCAAAATACCAACATGCCAATCCAAGCAATGATCCCAAGCACCATTATTTGAATACGGGGAAACTCAACGCCGCGCACCCACCAATTATCAAGAGGCAACCACCCCCAAATCGTCACAAACGCGATAAGTCCAGCTAACCACTGCGCGCCATAATATAATAATGAGAGATCCATAATATGTATTAACCATTTATTGAGTTGCTGGCTGAGCCAATGATTCATATACTCATCGTCAGCCAGTGACTAACGTTTGTATCATGATTATCTTTGATAAGAATAGATGCTTATACCATTCACAAAAATTAGAGTAGCAAGGAAAACGAGTGTAAGTACTACGCATTGTAGACTAAACGAGTTTGACACAGCTAGTCGTATATTTGGGTTTGGTATTACTTTAGCATTTCATCAGTCTATCGCCTACTACGGAGCGTTAATATGCTCAGCTGACCATAAAACGTTACAATGTCAGCGCAGTCACGATACTGAGCTTGTTATACTTTTCGTCATTTTTTCTCAGACTTTATGTAATATGAACACAGCAGATCTCATAGTAGGCTCATGATGATAACGTAAAGTTATAGTGAACATAGTTATTAGTGTATGAAAAACAGCCAAAATCTGCTAAAACGCCTTGCTTTTTATGGTCATTCACGGCATTGTTATCGGCTGGCAATGCAATAAATAACGGTAAAAAAGGATTAAGATTCATGAGTGATTTAACAGTAGGTTTGGTAGGCTGGCGCGGCATGGTTGGTTCCGTATTGATACAACGTATGCAGCAAGAAAAAGATTTCGACGGTATCACGCCGGTATTTTTTTCAACCAGTAATGCTGGTGGTGATGCGCCAAGTTTCGATGGTATTCAAACCAGCCAACTAAAAGATGCTCATGATATTGACGCACTAGCAGCTTGTGATGTAATTATTACCTGCCAAGGTGGCGACTACACCTCAAAAGTTCATCAACCACTGCGTGCTAGCGGCTGGAATGGCTATTGGATTGATGCCGCAAGCACTCTGCGTATGGAAGATGACAGTATCATCATTCTTGATCCGGTCAATCGTAGCGTCATTGATAGCGCCTTAGCCAATGGTCAAAAAGACTTTATCGGTGGTAACTGTACGGTATCACTCATGCTGATGGCTATTGGCGAATTGTTTAATAGAGGCTGGGTAGAATGGGTCAGCGCGATGACTTATCAAGCAGCGAGTGGCTCTGGCGCCAACAACATGCGCGAGCTCATCAACGGCATGGGCGTGCTACACGATGCGGTCAAAGATGAATTGGCTGATCCTGCGAGCGCGATCCTTGAGATTGATAAAAAGATCGCCCAGACCCAACGCTCAGAGGGCTTTCCTAAGCAGTACTTTGGTGTACCACTCGCTGGTAGCTTGATCCCTTATATCGATGCACAATTAGAAAACAAGCAATCCAAAGAAGAATGGAAAGGCGGTGTCGAAACCAATAAAATCCTTGGTAACTCTGAAGCTGATAAGATTGCTATCGACGGTATGTGTGTCCGTGTTGGCGCGATGCGCTGTCATGCTCAAGGCTTGACCATCAAGCTCAAAAAAGACATCCCGTTAGAGGAAATCGAAGCGGCACTAAAAAGCAGTGGCAATGAGTGGTTAGATCTAGTCGAAGATGACAAAGAAGCCACCATGAACCGCTTAACACCAGTAGCAGTAACAGGAACTTTGACAGTCGCGTTAGGACGCTTGCGTAAGCTCAATATGGGCCCTGAGTATCTAGGCGCATTTACCGTTGGCGATCAACTATTATGGGGCGCAGCTGAGCCATTACGCCGCATGCTAAACATTATCCGCGAGCAAAAAAACTAAGCTGGCTTTCTTAAGAATTCAATACAAAAAAGACAGCATCTGCTGTCTTTTTTATGGGCGCTATTTAACTAATACTTTAGCAAGTACGCTTACTGATAACGAATCATCACCTCATTACGGCGTAAAAATGGGAGTGTCCATGGCGTGTCATAACGTGCCAGTTCAGGATCACCTGTAGGCGTTAGATTCTTACTTTGCATCCAAGTGCGCAACTCCTCCGTCTTATCATCCACTTTACTGCTTCCGGTAAATCCTGAAAATTTGATAACGCCGTAAGTTTGAGCAGGCACTTCGATTATTTCGACCTCTGGATTATTCGGTTTTGGTAATGTCTGCATTGTATACTGACTCGGCATCACAAAACGTACGCGCCATTTCCCATCAGTCTGTTGCATGTTGACTGGTGCCGTCATTGCGATTTCTTGTGACGGCTGCATCTTAACTGGTGCTGTCATACTGATTTTGCCACTGCCACCAGTCGGTGCAGTGTTGTTACCGAAAATAAAATCGGCTAATACTTTAAACCCTTTATTGCTGGCATCTTTTTGATCTCCAGTTACCAGTGTTTGAGCCACCAATTGTGGGTCATAACGGCGCAGTTCAAAATCTTCCGACTGACTTATTACGGTGTAATCAGGCTCTTCAACGGCCATAGCAACTCCTGGTATGAATAATAAACCACTTAATAGTAGAGGAATTGTTTTTGTCATATTGCATCTCCGGCATCCAAATAGAAAATTTGATGATGATTTTTTATCATTAGTTTATGATCTACTGTACCAATTACTTTGTAATGCTGTCTGTGTGTTTCCGTAATACCCTCTGTGTTCTTTAGGTTATAGCACGATCATATCGAAGATTTATATTATCGATAAACAAACATCCGTATCCAAAAAAACTGCTAACAATGCTATAATTAGCGCCATTTTCATAGCGTAAATAGCGATTATCATATGCAATTTGTCTTACATAAAACGGCCAGCGGCGAGACGCGTGCACGCCGTGGTACGGTTCATCTCAATCATGGCGACGTGCAAACGCCTGCTTTTATGCCTGTCGGTACTTATGGCACGGTCAAGGGTATGTTGCCACGTGATATTGAAGCCATTGGCGCTGATATCGTGTTAGGTAATACCTTTCATTTATGGTTGCGTCCGGGTACTGAAGTCATCGATAAGTTCGGTGGTTTGCATAAATTTATGCATTGGAATAAGCCTATCCTAACTGATTCAGGCGGCTTTCAAGTATTCAGTCTGGGTGCCATGCGTAAAATTACCGAAGAAGGCGTAGATTTTAAGTCCCCTATCGATGGCGCTAAAGTATTTTTATCACCAGAAAAATCGATGCAGATTCAGTACAGCTTAAACTCAGACATCGTCATGCAATTCGATGAATGCACGCCCTACCCAGCGACTCATGATGAAGCCAAAAAATCGTTAGAGCTCTCACTACGTTGGGGACAGCGCTGCGTTGATGAGCACAACAGACTGGGCAGCACCAATGCGCTATTTGGCATTATTCAAGGCAGTATGTATGCCGATTTGCGCCAGCAGTCGCTCGAAGGACTGCTCGATATCGGCTTTGATGGTTATGCCATTGGTGGTCTATCTGTTGGTGAGCCAAAAGACGAGATGATGGATGTTTTGGACTATATTCCAGATGCGATGCCAGCCGACAAGCCTCGCTATCTGATGGGTGTTGGTAAGCCTGAAGATATTGTCGAAGCAGTCCGTCGCGGCGTTGATATGTTTGACTGCGTCATGCCGACTCGTAACGCGCGTAACGGTCATTACTTTGTTACAGGCGACTTAGACAATGCCGGCGTTGTACGTATCCGTAACAGCCAATATCGCAATGATGAAGGTACATTGGACCCAGAGTGCGACTGCTACACTTGTCAAAACTTTAGCCGTGCCTATTTATATCATCTAAACAAGTGCAAAGAGATGCTAGGCGCGCAGTTGGCGACTATTCATAACTTGCGCTATTACCAACGTTTGATGCAAGGTATTAGAGACGCTATTGAACAAGACAAATTTGATGAATTCGTCACTGAGTTTTATAGCAAGCGTGGACAAGCGGTTCCTGAACTAAACTTACGCTAATCATATTTTTTGAAATAGTTATAAATACAAAAAGGGCTTAAGAATTATCTTAAGCCCTTTTTAGTGTGTTGCTTTTATTATTTCTAATTAATCAGTACTAGCCCATTAACGAGGTTACAAATACCACGATCACAGCAATTGGTGCTACGAACTTAGCGACAATTTGCCAAAGCTGCCAAGCACCATTCGATAAGCCAAGCTCTTGTTGAATAGTACGTTGATCCATTTTCCAAGCAAGGAAAATAATCGCCGCCAGACCCGTCAATGGCAATAAGAATTTGCTGGTAATTTTGTCCAAGGCATCAAAGATACCATTACCCATAATCGTAAATTCAGACCATAGATTAAATGATAATAAAGCGGCGATGCCCAATAACCAAATCACTGTACTTGCAACGATGGTTGATACGGTACGATTCATCGGAGTACGTTCTTCTAAAAACTCAACCGTTGGCTCAAGTAATGAGATAGATGAGGTAATAGCAGCAAAAGTAATGAGTAAGAAGAATAAGGTACCAATGATCGTACCTGCGCCCATACTACCGAAAGCAATCGGCAAGCTCACAAAGATAAGACCGGGGCCTGAAGCAGGATCAAGACCATTGCTAAAGATAATTGGGAAGATGGCTAAACCAGCTGCTAAGGCAATGACCGTATCCAAAATAACCACGGTACGTGCAGTCTTAAGCAAATTCACTTCTCGACCCAAGTATGAGCCGTAAGCAACCATGATACCCATACCAATAGATAGCGTGAAGAAAGCATGTCCTAAGGCTGCAAGCATAACGTCAGCGGTCAGCTTGCTAAGATCTGGCGTAAATAGGTAAGCTACTGCTTCACCAAAGCCACCATTTATCACGTTATAACCCACGATGACAAATAAAATCACACCTAGTAGCGGCATTAAAACTTTGGCAGTGGTTTCGATACCTTTGGTCACACCAATACCAACAATCAAAGCGGTCAGCGCCATAAATACGGTATGCCAAATCGTCAGCGTACCAGCTGAAGCGAGCATGGCATCAAAGGTCGCAGCGACAGAATCACTATCTTGACCTACAAAACTTCCCGTACCTACTTTAGTAATATAATTGAGCGCCCAACCACCGATCACACTATAAAAAGATAGGATCAAAAAGCCGCCCAAAATACCAGTGGCCCCAACGATACCCCAACTGCGTGACTTACCTTCGCTTGCGGCTACGTCTGCAAAAGTATTGACTGGGTTTTTTTGCCCACGACGACCAATCAACCATTCAGCAACTAAGATAGGAAAACCTACCAGCGCGATACAGAATAAATAAGCAATAACAAAAGCTGAACCACCGCTTTCACCAACCATATATGGAAATTTCCATATGTTTCCTAAACCTACTGCCGAACCAACCGCTGCTAATACGAAGCCAAAACTTGAGCTCCACTGTGCATGTTCTTGTTTATTGATAGCCATTTTTTCTGTCCTCGTGCTTCAATTAATGTCGCTTATAATCTTCCATGATTATTTTAAATAGTCCTCCGTACCACAGACTATCTAATTAACGCTTCAATGTGACGCGCCTAGCAACATTATGAAAGAATTGTTTACAATATCGTAAACGCTCAGTTTCTGCTAAGCGACCAAAAAAGTCAAGTAGTCATAAACATAAAAAGCCATAACAATTGGCTATGGCTTTTTATGTTTATGACTATCTAACAACCGTTTGGTTCATCGAACCTTCAACAAGGTAATGCTCTAACTTTCTATCCGTACACTATCTATCACTTGGTTAGCGAACGACACCCCGACGACTTTTTTGCAAAGAATCAATAAGCAGCTGAATTTTTGGCTCTTTCGGTAATAGCTCTTGCTTTAGAATTTCAAGCGATTGAGCCGTCGTTAAGCCTGATCTAAAGATCGTGCGATACGCTTGACGTAAGATGTCAATCGTGTGCTTAGACCAGTCTTTACGGCGCATTCCTTCTACATTGAGACCATGAGTTTTTGCCGGATTGCCAGACACCATAGTAAAGGCTGCTACATCTTTTAAGATTAAACTGGCACCGCCCACCAAACTATAATCATCCACGGTACAGAACTGATGAATACCTGAGTTACCACCGATAATCGTATGATCGCCAATCGTTACATGGCCTGCGATACCAACATTATTAGCCAGTACGTTATGATCACCAATCAAGCAGTCATGAGCGATGTGCGTATTAACCATCATCAGGTTGTGGCTACCAATTTTGGTCAGTCCACCATCTTGGGCTGTGCCACGATGTAAGCTACAAGCTTCTCGAACGGTATTATGATCGCCAATCTCAAGCCAAGTACGCTCACCTGCATACTTCAAATCCTGTGGATCTTCACCGATGCTGGCGAACTGATAAAACTGATTGTGGCTGCCAATACGGGTAAGTCTTGCCACGACGACATGCCGATGCAGCGTCGTATATGCACCGATCGTCACCTCGTCGCCAACAATACAATAAGGACCGATGATAGCAGTCTCATCAATCTGAGCGGACGGTGAGATGAGTGCTGTTGGATGGATCTGACTCATAATTTAGGCCTTTGTATCATCTGATGCAAGTAAATAGTAAAACAAATACAACCAATTTAACTTTATAAATTAAGCCAATACCCGTTCAGATTATAATGATTAGTGGTTAGTACTATCGCCGATATAAGCGTCAGTCTTTGAACGATTGAGCCAGTCTTCACCCCAAGATAGTGAAGATAAATTATTGCTCTTGGCGGGCAATCATGACTTGAGCACTCGCAGCAAGCTCATTTTCAACATGTACCGTACAATCGAATTTATAAATACCGCGCTTTTGCATAACCGTTTTGGCACGGATAATCAGTTGATCACCAGGAATGACGCGGCGCTTAAAACGCACCTTATCCACCCCTGCAAACAGATATAGATAGCCATCTTCGGCAGTCAATCCGGCACTAATAAAACCCAATACGCCAGAAACTTGCGCCATGGACTCTACCATTAATACCCCTGGCATAATCGGTTCATCAGGAAAATGGCCATTGAAAAATTCTTCATTAATGGTCACGTTTTTGATACCAGTAATGCATTCCCCAGGCTGACAAGCGATAATTTTGTCTACCAACATAAAAGGATAACGATGTGGCAAATAATGCTTGAGCGTATGATAGGTTAGCGGCAACGTCAGACCTTGCTCCGCTAAGCTTTTGATGTCTTCGTCGGATGGGATATCGATATGGGTACTGCTCATAATGACGCTTCCTTGCTATATTAAAAAAGCTGTATGTAAAAAGCTATGTTAAAAAATTTATGGATGACGAACTTGTATAGGCACTATTCACTGCCGAGCTGACGAAAGCGTACAGCGGCACGGCGCCACTTAGCAGTCGGCATGGCAGCTGTTCCAGAGGAATATGACCCTGCGACCTTAATTGACTTGGTCACCATAGTCATTCCCGACAACGTCACATCGTCGGTGATATCAATATGACCAGTGATACCAACTGCCCCACCGATAACACAGCGTTTGCCAATACTCGTGCTGCCCGCAATTGCCGTGTGAGCAGCAATAGCCGTCCCATCACCGATGTGCACGTTATGGGCAACCTGTACAAGATTGTCAATAATAACATGATTGCCAATTACCGTGTCATCAATAGCACCGCGATCAATACAGGTCTGGCTACCAATACGTGCATGGTCGCCGATGATCACACGACCAAGCTGAGCGATGCGCTCCCAGCCCGTAATACTCGGGTCTCTGGTTGGGGCAAAACCAAAGCCTTCAGACCCTACGCTGACGCCAGCATGCAGCCTAACATGATTGCCAATGATACAGTCATGGCCGATGACGACTTGCGACTTGATAAGGCAATCAGTACCGATAGTACTGTGGGGTTCGACGACCACATGGGCATCAAGACGACTGCGCGCACCAATGCTCGTATTTTCCCCAATCACACAAAATGGACCAATACTGACGTGTTCACCAATGATCGCGCTATCCGCAATGACCGCACTAGGATGGATACCAACCTCTGGCGTTTGACGAGCAAACAGTTGACTGGCACTCGCATAAGCTAAGTAAGGCGCTGCCACTACCAGCGCTATCGACATTGCTGGTACTTGGTCACGGTATTCAGCAGTGACCAACACTGCTGCTGCCTGAGTGTTGGTCAAGCTAGAGACGTAATGAGAATTTGCCAAAAAGCTTAATTGTGCATCATTAGCAGTGGTTAAACTACCAACACTGTTGAGTGTCAGCTGTAACTGTTCAGCACTAAGATCAGCCTTATTAATGATAGGCTGACGCTGCTCAATCCGCGTGATAAGTTGCTCAATCGTTATCATAGTTGGCATTAACATTAGAATGAATAAAAGGATCATCAAGTTGAAACATCAACTCGATGACCTATGAAGATCAGATTTTTGATTGATTTATAATATTGACTTAATATAAACCATTAAACTAAGCTAATAAGCGCTGGCAACTTAGAACGTGCTACCAATCTGGAACTGTACTTTCTCAGTCTCATCACCTTCTTTATCACCGAACGGTACGGCATAACTCAGTGAAATTGGACCGATTGGCGTATACCAAGTCACACCCGCACCCGCACTATACCGCATATCATTATCTTGCGTTAATAGCTTTATTTCACTGCCATCTGAATTCTTGGTCGGGTCACCCGTATTGGGGTCAATAAACGTACGATCTTCTTTACTCGTGGTATCAAATACTTGACCACCTTCAGCAAATAGCACTGGGCGCACTTGATCTGCCCAATCACCTTTAAATGGCATTGGTAAGATCAGCTCACTACCAAAGCTGACCAAGGCATTACCACCGACCTCTTCGTCTTTAAAGCGGCTGTCACTATTAATCGCGTCAAAATAGCCTTGTGATTTAGGACCTAGCGTTGACGCTTCATAGCCACGCACCGAGCCGTAACCCCCAGCATAAAAGTTTTCGTAGAAAGGTAAGTCATTGCCGTAACCGAGCTTGGTATAACCACGTGCGACTAAATCCTTATAAAGTGGATAGTACACATTGCCTTGATAAACGAGTTTTTGATAATTGGCATCACCAAGACCAATGGTCGCGTCAACCGTATGACTCATACCTTTGGTCGGAAATACTGGGCGATCTAAAGTGCTGTAATCCCAACCAAACAGCAAGTTATAGGTCTGATAGTCGTTTTTGAAACCAGTACGACCTTCGAAGTCTCCAGTAAAGTTTTCAAACGATCCGCCATCATCGATAATTTGTTGTACGTTTGATACGCCAAGGAAGCGACCACCACGTACTGAGGTATTATCAACGTTTAGACCAGCACTAACACGCTTGGTTTCATCGACAGGATAGCTATAGTTCAGCGTAGCACCATAAGAATCGGTGACATAGTTACTGACGTTTCTGTCATCATATTTGGTTTCGCGATAATAGGCACTCAGACCCTGAGAAACACCGTTTTCGGTGAAGTACGGATCGGTATAACCCAAGCTATAAGAATCACGAGTTTCTGAACGTGATAGCGCCGCTTTAACGCGGTTACCCGTACCCATAAAGTTATTTTGCGTTAAATCTAACTGAAAAGTAACACCGCCACTTTGCGAGTAACCGGCAGCAATCGTTGAGCTACCAGAAGGCTGCTCTTCAACCGTAAAATTCACATCCATTTGGTCTGGCTGATTCGGTACTGGCTTCACATCGACGTTGACTGCTTTAAAGAAACCTGTACGCATCAGACGCGTACGTGACAACTGAATTTTTTCGCTAGAGGCGAGCGCCCCTTCCAATTGACGCATTTCACGACGCAGTACCACATCCTGAGTTTTGGTATTACCCGTAAAGTTAATACGGCGCACATAGATAGGACGTGCTGGATCGATATAATAATCGACATCGACCATTTTAGTATCATCGTTAATACGCGGCACTGGTCGAATTTGTGCTAAATAATAACCTTCATTCCCGTAACGGCTCTTTAGAGAAGCAGTCGTGGCATCAAGCTTGGCTTGTGAATACTTTTCATTCTGCTCAAAAGTAACCAATTCTTTAAGCTCATTGGTCTCAAATGTCGGCTTACCTAAGAAATTCACTTCCCCAAACTGATATTGCTCGCCTTCACTCAAGCTGACTTCAATAAAGACGCTGCGTTTGTCTTCACTGATATTGAGTACCGCATTATCCACGTTAAAACGCACATAACCATCATTCTGATACAGCGCTTTCAAATTCTCTAAACTGGCAGCCAGCTTTTCTTTTGCGTAGCGATCAGACTTAGACAGCAAACGTGTCCATGACGACTCTTTGACAGCGAAAACGTCTTTAATCTCTTCGTCACTAAAATGTGTGTTACCAATAACATTGATATCAACCACTTTAGCAGGCTTACCTTCGATGAAGCGCACATCAAGCTTGACACGGTTGCCATCCAGTAGCGTTTGATCAACTTCGATATTACTATTGTAATAACCTTGGCTAATATATTGCTGCTGTAGTTCATTGGCGACGCCCTGCAATGTCGATTGCTTAAGTACACTACCGACTGACAGACCAGCGTTGCCAAGTCCTTGCTCTAGACCTTCTTTTGGAATGAGCTTATTACCTTCGAAACTGACCTCAGCAATAATTGGACGCTCAACGACATCAAATCGTAGCTGACCGCCTTCGACACGGCTTTGGATGTCGGCAAAGTTATCAGTCGCATATAGCGCCTTAATACTGGCTGCCAGACTACTATCATTCGCCGTGTCGCCTACCGAAATAGGTAAAACCGGATAGAGACTATCAGGAGTTAGGCGTTGTAAACCATTGAAACCGATGTCAGTGACCACAAATTCTGCCGCCTGTACAGGCATACTCATCATCGCTACAACTAACGGCAACCCTGCCGCGCTCATAAATAAAGGCGTACGCATAAACACTATCCGTCAATAAAAAACTTGCTGAAGTTAAGTTAAAAAGCACATGTTGTCTAGCCCAATCCGAGTGAAATCATTCGCTCACTCGCGGGAGACTCAGGACACTTTATATAAAACGCATCATAAAATAAACTAAAAATTACGATTAGTACAGAGACAGCGATACAAAAGAGCGCAGCACGCCTACCAATAATCAGCGCAAGATACGCGCAAAACCATTAGTGTATCGCGGCTTACCCTTTAGGCTGCTCTGTAGTCTATCAAAACAGCCGACTGATATCATTACCAATTGCTAACACCATGAAACCTGCCAGCAAGAGTAAGCCGATATTTAGCCCTGCCATTTGTATCCCTTCCGAGAGAGGCTTACCACGTATCAGCTCTATGAGATAATACACAATATGACCACCATCTAACACTGGAATCGGTAAAAGATTGAGTACGGCGAGGCTCAGGCTAATCAAAGCAGCGGTGGACAATACCATCTGCCAACTGATATCAAAGCTTTGTTTGGCGACTTTAGCAATCGTAATAGGCCCTGATAAATTGTCCAGACCAATCATACCTGAGAGCATTTTGCCCATTGAGCTGACTGTCATCACTGCCAACTGTTCTGTCTTTTCAAATGACTTAACCAATGACTCACCAGGACCATACACGACGGTGGCTTTATAAGCATCGGGAATGACAATCTCAGACTGCGCTACCATAGCACCAATTTGTCCAAAGTCATTACCTAGATTGTCTTTTTTACCTTGCGGCATAATCTGTAATTGAACAGATTTTCCGTCACGCATGACCATAAAATTAAGCAACGTTTCAGGATTATCGCGGATGATACGGGTAGCACTAATCCAATCTTTGATTTCTGTATCATTGATAGCTGTGATGCGATCACCGACTTTTAACCCCTGCCGACTGGCAGCACCATCAGCACTCAGATCACCAACGATAGGTTCAATATCTGGCTGCCATGGTAGCATGCCAAAGCTGGTTAGCGCGTCTTTACCTTGCGATGTGCCTTGCATAAATGTTTTAACGGGTGCTTGATAAGTCTTCGTTGCATTGGAAGCTTGTGACTCTGATTGCAACGTAATACTGACGTTGTCAGTCTCGCCCATCCGTCCAGCAAGGCGATAATTAATACCTTCCCACGTTTGCACCTCATGACCATCAATCGCAACGATTTTATCACCAACGGGCAGCTGTGCTATAGCCGCTGGTGTATCAGGTAATACTTGCCCAATCTTCGTCGCCAACTGCTCTGATGGCGTCATAAATAACACCCAAAACAACGCAATCGCGATGACAAAGTTCATGATAGGGCCAGCGGCAACGATGGCAATTTTTTTTAGCGGATGCTGACGATTAAAGGCCAAATGTAGCTCATCTTTGGCTACCTCGCCTTCACGCTCATCCAGCATCTTGACATAACCACCCAGCGGCAGCGCTGAGATACGATAATCAATGCCGCTCTTTTTGCTCGTCCAGCCAAAGAGTTTGGGACCAAAACCGATAGAATAGGTCAATACTTTAACGCCGCAGAGCCGCGCTACAATGTAGTGCCCCCATTCATGTAAGGCAATAAGCGGACCTAAGACAAATATTGCCGCAAGGAGCGTTAATAAAAACGTCATGATCTTTTCTCAGTATTTTATCTTAGCATGTTCTATTAATATCACTTTTAAACTAGGGTCTGTTGAACATTCAAATGTGGAACTGGCAGTGGCTATTTTTTAGACAATATGCAGTGAAATTTTTGACGCCTAGTCATTCTAGGGTAGACAATTTCGCCATGTATTGGCAAAAAATAGTCCTGCCCTGAAAGGCTGATGCTAAAACCACCCCAAACGTTGTTGTAAACCTAGCTAAGGTCTCGACATTATCGTCGGTTTACGCCTAGTCTGGGGCGATTTTAGCGATCAGCAGTCCTAATATTTGAATGTTCAACAGACCCTAAGAAACTCTTGCTACGATTATGCCAACTTTGCCACAAGTTTGTCAGTAAGATGGCGCGCTATCTTATCGATTGTTAATATATCTTCTATGTCAGCCGTGTCGTTTAATGGTGGTACCTGTATGTCATTTAAGGCTTGCTCATTAATATCAGCAATATCCGTCAAACGAATCTGACCGTTCAAAAATGCAGCAACGGCAATTTCATTAGCAGCGTTAAGCACAATCGTTGCCTGTGTGCCTGCTTGCATGGCTTGACGGGCAAGACGCAAACACGCAAACTTCTGCAAATCAGGCTGAATAAATTCTAGAGCACTTAGCGCAAACAAGTCTAAAGGCTGCGAGCCGCTTTCGATACGATCAGGGTAACTGAGCGCATGCGCAATAGGCGTTTTCATGTCTGGGCTGCCGAGCTGCGCCAAAAAGCTGCCATCGCTATATTCTACCATTGAGTGGATGATACTTTGTGGATGAATGATCACATTTATCTTATCTTCAGGCAAATCAAATAAATGACAAGCCTCAATCAATTCAAGCCCCTTATTCATCATCGTTGCAGAATCGACCGATATCTTTTGCCCCATTGACCAGTTTGGGTGTTTCACGGCTTCAGCGACGCTCGCTTGCTGCATCTGAGCAAATGACTGCTGCAAAAATGGCCCACCAGATGCGGTTAACCATAGCTTACGGACACCATGGTTTGGCTGGTGAATTTGGGTGTTATCTCGTTGAATAGCGAGCGGCAGACACTGAAAAATTGCATTATGTTCAGAATCGAGCGGCAGCAAGGTGGCATTGTTTTTTTTAACGGCATTTATCATTACCTGACCTGCCATTACCAACGCTTCTTTATTTGCCAATAAAATACGCTTGCCTGCCCGTGCGGCTGCCAAAGTAGAAGGCAGACCAGCTGCGCCAACAATAGCAGCGACAACGGTATCAGTTTGCGAATCGGTAGCAATATCGACCAGCCCTGCTGCCCCGCCTACCACATCGATATCAAGACCTGCCGCGCTGAGACGCTCAGCAAAGTCATCCACTGCGGCTGTCGGCACACTGACGCGTTTGGGCAAAAACTGCTGGCAGAGCGCAAACAATTTGTCTAAGCGGTAATAGCCTGATAGTGCATAGACTTGGTAATTAAGCGGTTGCGCCGCCAAAATTGCTAGCGTGCTATCGCCAATCGAGCCTGTTGCGCCTAGTACGGCGATGCGTTGCGTCATAACCATCGGTGCCCACAATATTGTTACTGTTAAAATTTAAATAAAAAATCAGGAGAATTAATAAGGTATGAATAACAGCAAAGCATCGATGCTAGATCATGTCGATGCTTTATTATAATAGATAAAACTAAGATGTTGGCAAAAACCAGTCGTCAAATCAGACTCAGCAAATCAATGAGCCTGCATCAGTCTCTTAAACGACGATGAGACCCAGCTGCTGTATCGCCCAAAAGCCAAGCGCAAATATTGGCGTGGCAGACAATAGCGAATCAATACGGTCAAGTATCCCGCCATGCCCCGGTAAAATCGTTCCTGAGTCTTTCACATCAGCACGGCGCTTGAGCATTGATTCAAACAAATCACCGAGTACAGAGGCAAGAATAGTGATGGCTGATAGCGACACAAATGCGATTAACGGTACACCAGTTAATTGCAGTTTGAAGACACTAATAGCAACCACAACTAGCAGACCAGTCACAAGACCGCCAGCCAACCCTTCCATGCTCTTGTTAGGTGAGACGTTCGGTGCCATTTTTCGGCGACCGAGCTTGCGACCTACAAAATAAGCACCACTGTCCGCACACCAAACCAGTAAGAATACGTAGAGTAGCCACCATGCTGACAGCTGCCACAAATAAAACATAGCCGTAATCGATGCGGTCAATATAACTGCACCCATCAACGCTAGTTTCTTTCCGTACCAATTGGTGTGCGTCGGGAATACCCTGACCCAAGATAGCGCCATCAACCATATAGCGAGTGAAGCCACCCACCAAAACAGCCAAGTTACTTTGAACATCAGCGAAACTAAAGTCAGTACCAATACCAATACCACAAACACCGCAGGCTGGCGCCACTTTGGCATCAGCTTTGTCCATTCATGCGCTGCAATAATTACGCCAATAGCCAATAATGGGGCAAACAAGATAGGGGTTTGGCTCGCAAACATTGCAATACCAACGATAATAACGAGAACAATTGCCGTTTTAATTCGTTGCCACATACTTGTCGAACCTTATAATAATGAAAAATGTCTGGTCAAAAAATGCCTTATATAGTAGCTAATCTACAATAGCCTACTAATGGCGATTGAGACCAATTAAAGCGGTTTGTGACTGCACAAGCAAGTAATATTAATGGCTTGATAGATTTTTCGAATACGCACGTTTTAAAACAGTGACTGTGTTTCGTCAATAAATGCCAGCGAATATGCTACAAATTTAATAATGAATCACGTCATCATGAACCACTCGATCCTGACTAAATCAGTGGCTTTAGCGCTGCTGCTCTGTCACTATCTGCTCGCTGGTTTTGCCAAAACGGCGTTGACGCTGTGCGAACTCTGTGACCATCGTTGCCAACTCATCGGCAGTAAAGTTCGGCCATAATGTCTGGGTAAAGAACAGCTCAGCATAAGCTGATTGCCACAATAAAAAGTTAGAAATTCGGTACTCGCCGCCCGTCCGCACCAACATATCAACTGCAGGCGCATCGGCTAATTGCACATAGTTACCAAGCATTTCTTTATCAATTTCTGCAGCGCGCAACTCACCGGCTTCTACTTGCTGTGCCAGCTGTTTTGCGGCATTAGCGATGTCCCACTGCCCCCCATAACTAATGGCAATCACCAATGTCATGGCTTCAAAATGAGCCGTTTCTGCTTCTGCATCTGCCATCAATGTCTGTAAATCATGACTAAGCTGGCTACGGTCACCGATGAAACGCAAGCGAATGCGGTACTCATTCATACGCGGCATCTGCTCATGAATGGTCGATGTTAGCAGCTGCATCAATAGCGCCACCTCGCTAGGGGGACGTTGCCAGTTTTCACTGGAAAAAGCAAATACTGTTAATACTTCGATATCCGTATCGACACAATACTCCACGATAGGATCTAGCGCATCTTTACCCGCCACATGGCCTTGGCCTTTACCGAGCGCATTGGCTGTACCATAGCGATTATTACCATCCATGATAATGGCGATATGACGAGGAATGAGTACAGGAGCCAAAACGGTGGGAGTAGACATGGGCGATACGACTTATTGTTGAGGTAAAATAATGTATTGAGGTAAAACAATCATAACGCGCTCTATCGCATTAAAAAAGCGTCATGCTTAAGATTCATAAACTTATCATAAACCAGTTTAGAGCTAATGAAGATTGGAAAACCATTTTTGTAAACTGTTAAGGCCTATTTGCGAGCTATTAAAGAAACGTTATAAAACTCTGTGCTTATGTCATCACAATCCATATAGCAATAGACAGCCAATAGTGATTGACCATTAGCTGTCTATTATTATGATATTGTCTGCATCAAAAAACTTAATTTTTAAGCGCTTGATTTATTTTTTATTGATAAAAAATAAATCAAAGACAGTGCTTAAACGTCCATCAAATCGCTTTCTTTTTTGGTCAGACTTTTATCGATAGTTTCGATATATTTGTCAGTGATTTTTTGAATATCATCACTGGCACGACGTTCGTCATCTTCTGAGATTTCTTTTTCTTTGGCCAGCTCTTTGATGTCATTCATCATATCGCGGCGGATATTACGGATAGAGACTCGGCTGTTCTCTGCTTCTCCACGCGCAAGCTTTTGCATATCGCGACGCGTTTCTTCGGTCAATGCTGGCATCGGTACACGAATCACATCAGCAGTCATTGGGTTCAGACCCAGATCTGCTTCACGAATGGCTTTATCAATCGCTTGTACCATGGTACGGTCAAACGGTTGAACAAGTAATGTACGTGAGTCTTCAACGTTCACACTGGCTACCTGATTAAGTGCTGTATCAGAACCGTAGTAGCTGACCATCACACCTGACAACATACCTGGATGCGCACGACCCGTACGAACTTTACTAAAAGTGCTCTCAAGCGCTTCCAATGTCTTTTGCATGCGTGCTTCGCCGTCTTGCTTAATCTCTTTGATCATCATGTATCCTTATTTATCGCTATCGACAAATCATTCATTGTTGTTAATTATTAAGGTATTAACTGTTAAACCAGTGAGCTATTTATTGCCATTGCCATAATAGTACTAATGACCGCTGTATCAATATGAATTAATGAAAAACTCGTGTGCCTTCATTTTCGCCCATAATGACATTCAACAAAGCATTAGGTTTGGTCATATCGAACACTTGTAGAGGCACGTTGTGCTCACGGCATAAAGCAATCGCGGTCAAATCCATAACGCCAAGCTTTTGTTCTAATACTTCATCAAAAGTCAAACCGTCGTATTTCACTGCGTCGTCATGTAAGCTTGGGTCTTTGTCATAAACCCCATCTACTTTGGTGGCTTTTAAAATCAAGCCCGCTTCGATTTCAATACCGCGCAGGCAAGCAGCCGTATCAGTGGTAAAGAAAGGATTGCCCGTACCTGCGACAAAGATACACACTTCGCCATTTTTTAGGTAGCGAATGGCGTTGCGACTGCTATAGCTTTCGGTCACTTCGCCAATAGGCAAAGCTGACATCAAACGCGTTTTGATATTGCGACGCTCAAGGGCATCACGCATCGCCAGACCATTCATGACCGTCGCTAGCATACCCATTTGATCACCGGTGACGCGACCAACCAAGCCTTCTTTTTGTAACTGGGCACCGCGATATAAGTTACCACCGCCGACCACGATACCGACTTGTACCCCAAGCCCTCGCAAATGCGCGATAGACAAGCTCATCTTATCGAGCACTTCGGTATCAATACCCATGTCTTTGCTACCGGCTAAGGCTTCACCAGAGAGTTTCAGCAAGATACGAGAGTAACGCGGGTTTTTGTCAGACATTAGGTCACCTTATTTCGTTAAACTATAGTTTCGTTAATTATAATTAAAATCATCGGTAAAACACAAATACAGTTAACCTTTAAACTCGCTTATACCGCCATACTTGATGGGAGGCGTGTAAAAAGGCTAAATTGCGCTAATTGTAGCAAAAACTGCCTATCATTGGGCAATTTTCACTCACATATTATCGTAGTCATTTAACCTTTATAGCGGTCATTTAAATAGCAGTCATCTAACCTTGGTAACTGGCAAACAAATCGTATTCGCTAGCATCATCAATCGTGACCGTGAGGAATTGCCCGACTTTGACTTGCGCATTGATATCGTCAACATAGACATGACCGTCAATCTCAGGGGCGTCAGCATAGCTGCGGCAAATCGCAATGCCCTCGATACTATCAATCTCATCGACCAATACCGTCAAGGTTTTGCCGATTTTTTCTTGCAGCTTCTGTGCTGAGATGTCTTGCTGTAGCGCCATGAAACGCTCATATCGCTCTTGCTTAATCTCTTCAGGAACGTGGTCTGGCAAATCATTAGCCACTGCGCCTTCGACTTCTGAATAGGTAAACGCGCCAACGCGATCAAGGCGAGCCTCGACTAACCAATCAAGCAAGCATTGGAAATCTTCTTCCGTCTCACCAGGGAAACCAACAACGAACGTTGAACGAATGACGATATCTGGACAAATCTCACGCCACGCTTTGATACGCGCCAACGTGTTTTCACTGTGCGCTGGACGCTTCATTGCCTTTAGGATGCGATGGCTGGCATGCTGGAACGGAATATCAAGATAAGGCAGTAGTTTCTTCTCGCCCATCAACTCAACGACTTTATCGACGTGCGGATACGGATAGACATAATGCAGACGCACCCAAATACCCAAATCGTTCAATGCTTGGCATAAGTCATAAAACTTCGACTTGAGCGGCATGCCATTCCAAAAACTGGTTCTATACTTCAAATCCAGCCCATAAGCAGAGGTATCTTGCGAAATAATTAGCAGCTCTTTCACGCCAGCGTTTTTTAGCGCCATGGCTTCGTTCATGACATTATCAATCGGGCGCGAGACCAAATCTCCGCGCAAGCTTGGAATAATGCAGAAAGTACAACGATGGTTACAGCCTTCCGATATTTTCAGATAAGCATAATGGCTTGGGGTTAATTTGATACCCGCCTCATTGATTAAATTTATCTTTGGGTCATAGTTTGCGTCCAAACTGCGGTTCGGCTTGGGTACATGCTGAGCCACTGCCGTAATCACTTCGTCATACGCATGCGCACCGGTCACGGCTAGCACGGCTGGGTGCATGGCACGGATTTTGTCCGCTTCTTTACCCAAGCAACCAGTGACGATCACTTTACCGTTTTTGCTAATGGCTTCACCGATGGCGTCCAATGACTCTTGCACTGCAGATTCAATAAAGCCGCAGGTATTGACCACGACGAGATCGGCACCTTCGTAATCACTGGCAACTTGATACCCATCGCGGCTCAATTCTGTAATAATACGCTCACTATCCACTAGTGCCTTTGGGCAACCTAGTGATACAAAACCAATCTTTGGCGCGGCACTAACAGGCGTCGTGGCAGTCGCATTGGCTGTCGTAACCTCACTGCTTTGCTCAACGCTACGGTTTTGATTGTGATTGGCTTTATGATGGTAAGGTTCACTACTATCCGTCGAGCTTTGCGCAGGCGTTGCTGTCGGCTTGGCAGGATTAAAGAGGGTGGCAGTGTCTTTTGGGGCAATAGACGCTGACGAGGATGTTACGATTGTCGTATTAATAGACTCGATAGAATTTTTGGGCATGGCTGACCTTGCTAGAGATAAATTGGCTGAGCGCATTGTACGTTTTTTTTGTGATAATCACCAGTTTTGCCGCGCTAGTGTATTGATTTATGGTTAAATATTACGTTCAGTATTATTCTTTATTAGGCACTGACAATGACAGCTGATTTTACAACCGCCAAACCGACTCCTGACTTAGCCTTTATATCACAGCATTTATTCACCGCTATCTTGTGGGTCAATGACGAGCTAATCATTACGTGGCTAAATGCCCAAGCTGAACAACTACTAGCCATCAGCAGTGAACGATTACTCAATCAGTCAATATTGACCCTGCTCGCAACCGATGAATTAAAGCTCGATGAGCGCGCTGCTCTGGCTTTGAACCCTGACCAATTGGATAATCAAATCTGCGCCTTGACCGAGCGGTTTCATCAAGCAAAGCAATATCAACAACCCTTTATCGACCATGATCACATCATCAAAACCCCACTCAATGGCAACTTACCGCTCTCAATCGACTATAGCGTGACGCCTGTCATCTATGAGCAGCAACCTTACTTTATCATTGAGATGTGGGGTAAAGACCGTCAAAGCCGTATCTCAGAAGAGCAGCGTCAGCAGCAGCAATATAATGTTGCCCGTCATATGCTGCGTTCGGTTGCCCATGAGATCAAAAATCCATTGGCTGGTATTCGCGGCGCGGCGCAGTTATTGCAGCGACAATTTATCAAATTCAGCGAGGCGACTGCTTTACATAACCCTCCGTCTCCTGCTATTAGCGATATAAATTCTGCTCCGAATAGCGATAAACAGTTGCGAAAAACAGCGCAGAAGCTCCGCAGCTATACCGACATCATTATCTCGGAAACAGACCGCTTAACCCATCTTATCGGACAGTTTCTTGGCTCCAATCAGCTACCAAACTGGCAAATGCTTAACATTCATGAGCCACTTGAGCATGTTTTAACCTTAGTGCTCAATCAGTACCCCCAAGTTACACTGCAACGTGATTATGATTTGTCGTTACCCGAGTTATGCGCTGATAAAGATCAGCTGATTCAAGTGTTTTTAAACCTAATTAACAATGCCTGTGAATCAATGACTGAGTTTGAGCAGACGCTTCAACAAAACGCGCCAGCCAATGCTGATCAATTACCTTCAGATATTTTGCATAGTAATCTTGAGGTTGAGAAAACCTATCAACCAAAATTGCATATTCAAACGCGCGTTGCCTTCCAACATACGATTGGCAGCCAACAGCACAAACAAGCTTTGCAAGTTAGCATTACGGATAACGGCTCAGGGATAGATGCAGCGCTGATTGGGCAGATATTTTTCCCAATGGTGACCAGTCGTGCCGCTGGTACTGGTCTAGGCTTATCGATTGTGCAAGATATTATCAGCTGTCATCATGGTATGATTGACGTCAGCTCAAATCAAGCACAAAGCGCTAACCCAAATTCTAATCCCAGTTATAATTACAATAACAGTCAGACTCGTTTTACGCTGTACTTACCCTTTAAACAGCCCGCAACCGATGCGTAAAAATCATGGCTGAACCTATCAAACAACAACCCTGAATCACTTGCTCATTAGGCCTGATACATGACTGCATATAACGACAACCTTAAATCTAACAGCGACAATCAAGGCTCGAATGATAAAACATCTGGCAATCAAATATCTGACAGCCAAACACTTAATAACCAAGCACTTAACAATCAAACACTTAATAACCAAGCTATGAAAGTAACGGTCAATAATGCGCCTGCTGACAACCCTGCGACCTTATGGCTCATCGATGACGATGCAGCGCTGCGCTTGGTGTTGGCGGATACTTTTGAAGATGCTGGGTTGACGGTCATCAGCTTTACCCAAGCACAAGCAGCATGGACACGCCTCAATGATATCTTGCAGCAGCGCGAGTCAGCCACGCAGCTACCGGATGTGATATTGACCGATATTCGGATGCCTATGATGGACGGCTTGTCTTTTAGCGACTGGGTGCATAAGCACTTCCCTGCGTTGCCGATTGTCATCATGACAGCGCATTCAGACTTGACCTCTGCCATCAATAGCTATCAGACAGGAGCATTTGAATATCTGCCGAAGCCGTTTGACTTAGATGATGCAGTCGCTACGATTTATAAAGCGATTAATTTTCAACCAGACATGGCGAAAGCAGATCAACCAAATGAGTCTGATGCCAAAACAACTGCAAATAAATCGCCTGAGACAGATACGAAGTCCACTAGTAAAAATAAAGCCACTCATAACACTAAGACAGCCACCAAAGCCCATAAGACGACTAAAAACAAAGCTGAGATCAAAACTGATACACAAGCTAATGACAACCCCAGCGGCATCATTGGTCAGTCACAAGCGATGCAAACAGTGTTTCGTGCGATTGGGCGATTGGCGCACTCACCCATTACCGTTTTGATTACCGGTGAATCAGGCACAGGGAAAGAGCTGGTCGCCAGTGCCCTGCATCAGCATTCACCGCGTCATCAGCAATCATTCATTGCCCTCAATATGGCCGCGATTCCGCACGATTTGATTGAGTCGGAGTTATTCGGTCACGAAAAAGGTGCGTTCACTGGTGCAACGACGACGCGGCAAGGTCGTTTTGAGCAAGCTGATGGCGGTACGTTATTTTTGGATGAAATCGGTGACATGCCATTTAGCACCCAAACGCGGCTGCTACGGGTATTGGCAAACGGTGAGTTCTTTCGTGTGGGCGGACAGCAACCGGTCAAAGTGGACGTGCGCATCATTGCTGCCACCCATCAAAACTTGGAAGAACTGGTCAAACTGGGTCGGTTCCGTGAGGATTTATTTTATCGTCTCAATGTCATTCGTCTACCGCTGCCACCACTACGGACGCGCCGCGAAGATATTCCTGCTTTAACCAGTTATTTTATGCAACGAGCTGCTAAACAAATGAACACCGCCTTAAAACAGCTACAGCCTGCGGCGCTACAGATTATGCAAGCCTTTGACTGGCGCGGTAATGTGCGTCAACTTGAGAACGTCTGCCTATGGCTAACGGTCATGGCAACCGGAGATACAGTCATGGTTGATGACTTGCCGCCAGAGCTGCTTGAAGCGATGCCAGCAAACACAGAATTGCAGCCACAACAAACGTCATCCTCGTCTGAATTTGATCAGTACAACCAGCAGCACACCGGTGATAGCTCACATAGCCCCAATATAGATAGCAATAATTTAAACATCCAAACTCAAAACATCGCTAAAAATCCAAGTTGGCAGCAGGCATTGGCAGAGTGGGCCAAACAAGCGCTACAAACAGGCGAAACTGACATCTTGCAAACGGCAACGCCTGAGTTCGAACGAGTGTTACTTACAGCGGCACTCAATCATAGCGGTGGCAAAAAGATAGCGGCTGCCAACTTGCTCGGCTGGGGACGTAATACGCTCACCCGTAAATTACAGCAGTTAGATATGTCAGCAGCAGAAACGCAGACCAAAGAGTGATAAAAGCACAAAATAATTGAATTAATAATTCCAGTAAAATCAGTTATTTATCACGATGAGCAAAAATAATCGTTAAATAATTAAAAATAATTGCAAAAAGGGCTTGTCAAACCATTCAAACTCTATATAATAGCCAACCACTGAGACGCACTACCGAATCAGTTAGCTATCTATGTTGTGTTTGAGTTTAAACGCTAATAATGATAGAGTAACGAAAATGGGGCTGTGGCGGAATTGGTAGACGCACCAGATTTAGGTTCTGGCGCCGCAAGGTGTGAGAGTTCGAGTCTCTCCAGCCCCACCATTTTCGGATAGTGATTAAAGTTCTCAACCCTATACTAGACCTGCTTTCGAGCAGGTTTTTTTATGTCTGCAATTTGACCCTAATCCCACGATGGGACGCGCTGTGGGATTGCACAGAGCTGACCTATCACCCGCAAACCTTGTGTTTATTCGCGTACAGCGTCCATCTCCCATAATCCCACATATTTTTGCGTGGGATTGACCGAAAAAATCCGTCATTTCTCGTCACTTTTCATATCCAATTATCCGCCCTGCCCCTAGCACCACCAATGCCCCGGTCAGGGTCGTCAGGGTCGTCGAAAACCACGTTTTTTTATCGTGGGCGAGGCGGGGCTTCGATTGCGTTTTTTGAAGGCCAAAAAAAATCCGCTCAACTTGGAGCGGATACATATGTACTTTGACTAAATATTAATCTTATTCATTGAGTAGCGAGTAGTCTTTGAACTTGATGACCTCCTCGCCTAGCCATTCATTGATCTGCAGCATGGTCTGCTGTAGTGGCATCAGCTCATTGACTGCGAATACACGCGCAGCTTTGATTAGATCTCCAAAGCCTGCGGCATTAGTTGGTGACGCTCCCATCAGTTGAGGCGGTACTCGATGAGCAGCTGCTATATCAATACGACTCGCTTCTTTGATTTTGAAGAAGTCATCGTTGGCGCTGACCTCGCTAATCGGTAAGATCTGGATGCCGTCCTTTTTACCATTAGGCGAATACATAAAGAGGTTACGAAAGTTGCCCGGTCCTTTGCTGTCTTTCAATGCTTTGCGTAGTGCATCAATATCCTCTTTGTTCGTAGCAGGATCATTAACGTATAGAATATAACCAGCATGACTACCATTTAAGTAATATTTGCGACGGAATAATGTCGCTGACTCATCAAGCCAAGCCGCATTCAATGCCGACAAGTATTCTGGTGCTCCATAAACTTCTTGGTTCACATCCGGCTCGATAAGGTGACAAATATTCTCGGCTTTATATTCATGCGGATCTGCCCAGCTGTGCGTGGCAAAGTAGTATTTTTTTGCATCAATACCGACGCGCATGTATTTGGCCAACGGCACATTTAGTTTCATAGTTTTCTTTGAGCGGGACGGTACTCGATCAACATATGCGTTACCAAACGTCAGATAGTCTAGTGCCATTTTGCTGAAGTCGCGATGTGACAATAATTTATGTGGAATAAAAGTACTGGCCAAAATATTACGCTTAACAAAGATAGCACTACTATGATGCGGAGAGGCTCGCATTGTTTTGGATAGTGCATCAGGATCGTAAGGCGGTGCGTACCAAAGATTATGGTTATGACACTCACCCCAGTACAGACTTTGCCACTGCTCCATGACTGGTATCGGATCGCCAAACGTGAAAGCCTCCATGCCAGGCACGTCTACTGCGTCAAGGTTTTCAATTTCATTCATTAATATATCTCCAGTGCGGATTCGTCTTCACCTTGAGCAACTGCCAAAGGTTCTCTATGTAGTGCATGCATTAATGCCCACGCTAAGTCAGCATGACCAGTATCTTCATTTCGGTCAGCCTTGTAAGTGACTGCCCTTTCACTATTGGTAATGGTCTTATGTATAGAAGTGAAAGCCCCGACTACGTCGGTCCATTCATGATCAAATGATAACCGGCCTTTTTTGATAACGTCTTTCGTCTTTAAAACAAATTGTTGCTTGAGCTCTGGGCTGTAGTGAAGCTTGACGGCTTGCGGATAAAACTTAATCACTGACTGGTAGACACCAATGCCAAGGCCGGTGACATCGATCGCTATATATTCAACGTTATACTTCTCTGTCATTTCTCTAATAACATTCGCCTGCGCTTCGAAGTCAGGGTTTTTAAACTGCAAACGTTCAATGCCGCGTATCATTCCGTTTGGTGTGCTTGGCGCTGCTAATATCACAAGTCCAGCGCTGTCACGACTCAAAGAGGGGTCGTATCCCAACCATACCGGTTGATTACCAAGTGGTCTTGGCGTGTATGGCTTCCAATCTTCCCAAACTTCTAACGTGTCAACCATGCATGATTGCAACTCAGAAACACTAAATGCTGATAACGTGTCATCGATAAATTCACACATAAGCAAGTTATTAAATTCATCCTCGCTGTATTCCATCCGTAAATCATCAATATCAAATAAATCACAACCACCCTTCATAGCGTCATAAACATTGACGACTTGGCGCCATTGCTTGTCACCACATACTTTGCCATCGCGTAAATTATGTGGCGTGACGTCTATTTCAATTCTGTCATCACCTTTACGGCCCCGGTTATACAGTTGACCAGTCCAAAACTTATAGGCTTGATGCTGCTTGGATGATGGTGTCGATATATATGTCTGTCGCCATTTCTTATGCATGGCCATCCCTGATGCAACTTTTCTAAATTCAATAAACTTATGAATCCAAAAATATTCGTCCATATAGACGTTGCCATGGTATGACTGTGCTGTGCGGCTATTCGTACCTAAAAAATATAGGTTCGCGCTGTAGTCTTTTTCGGTCCCTTCAATGTTTAAAGTGATTGGGTCACCAGTCAGCTCAATACCTGCCGTTTCCATCGCCCATGCAATGATGTATTCACGAAATACCCTTGCTTGCGCTTTTGAGGCTGACAAGAATATTTGGTTACGGCCAGTCTCTATGGCATCAAGAAAAGCCTCACGTGCAAAGTACCAGGTCGCACCAATTTGGCGTGATTTTAATAAGTTACGGATGCGATTGGTCAGACCTGCGCTGTACCAAACCTTTTGATAATCAAACAAACAATCTCTAAATGAATCTTTGAATTTTTCTATGTCATCAATCTGAATGACGTTTGAAGGGTTCTTTTGGCCTTGCTTGCGGCCACGGTTGGATAGATTGGGGTTAAGGTCTGACTGTTTACCAGATTCTTTGTATTTATGAATCTTGGCCATCCGTTCTACTTGTCGTCCAAGCAGGTCAATCTCTTTAAAGTCTTTGCCTGATTTGTCATCTTTGTTAATCAGTTGAACCATTCGAGCTTCGAGCGTCGACTCTACTCTATCCAGAGGCTTTGCATCGTCCCAGCCGTCCGACTTTTTCCAACTGTCTACTGTTGTACGCGGCGTATTCACCATCTCGCTGATTGCGCTAATACTCCAACCTTGCCAATACAGACCACGGGCAACGGTTTTTGGATTCTCTCCTGTGGGTAGCGTGATAAGGGACATCGAAATAGCTCATAAACGGTATGAAGCTACTTTCCTTTAGTGGGCGCTTTTAATCATTGCTGTTTGTGGTGGATTAGCGCCTATACACCGTATTTGCTTTTGTCTTTTGATACTGCAATAGGTCAAAGTAAAGCTTTGAAATTGTGACCCTTTCACTCCAATCATTTAAATCATGGACCGTCTATGACTACCAAAACATTTCGAGTTGCACGCGCTGGCCAAACTACGGACGGTCGTGAAATCACTCGCGATCACATTACCCAAATGGCTGCTAGCTATAATCCAGAAGTTTATGGCGCGCGCGTCAACCTAGAGCATTATCGCGCAATGTTCCCTAATTCGGAGTTCCGCTGCTATGGCGATGTGATATCGCTATCCACTGAAGAAGAAGGTGATCATTTATATCTATTGGCTGAAATTGAGCCAACAAATGACCTTATTGCTCTGGCTAAGTCCAAGCAAAAAGTTTATTTCTCTATTGAGTTTTATCCTGAATTTGCTGATACAAAAGAAGCTTATATGGTTGGGTTGGCTTGTACTGATAGCCCTGCATCCCTTGGCACTAGCTATATGCAGTTTTGCCAACAGCATCCAGACGACAATCCTTTGGCCTCTCGTAAACAAAATCCTGATACGTTTATTTCTACTGCCGAAAGCGCATGGGAATATAAAGAAGAACCGAAATCAGTTTTTGCCACTGTCAAAGATATGTTTTCAGCTCCGGTTACTCCTAAAACCGATAAAGACAAAGAGCTTGCTACTGCTCAAGCATTCGCCCAACTGCCTGCAACCATCAAAGGCTTTCAAGATGTAATGCAAACCATGGCAGCGGCTCTTGATACGGTTAATGCCTCTGTCGGACACTTAAACACGACTGTCTCTGGTTTTGCTGAAAAGCAAAATGAAGTTGAAACGTCTCTGAAGAGTGTACAAGACAACCTTGATACTACGCCTGACGACAACTATACCCAGCGCCCAGCGGCGACCGGCTCATCTGATTACGTCAAATCTGACTGCTAATAATACCTAATAGCAATATATAACTGACTACTACCTACATTAGGACATCACCATATGAAAAATACTACCCGTCAACAGTTTAATGGCTATTTGGCAAATCAGGCCCAGCTGAACGGCGTACCCAATGCGACTGATCAATATACCGTTGTGCCTTCAGTACAACAAAAGGTTGAAGTACGCATCCAAGAATCAAGCGAGTTCTTGAAAAAGATTAATATCATCCCTGTCACTGATCAAAAAGGTGAAGCCTTAGGCCTTGGTATCAGTGGTGGTATTGCAAGCCGTACCAATACTAAAAGTGGTAAACGCCGCGATCCTAAAAACGTTGGTGAAGTTGGTCTTATTTACACTTACGTCTGTGAACAGACTAACTTTGATACAGCCATCAACTATAGCAAGCTTGATGCGTGGGCTCGTGTTCCTGAGTTCCAAGAAAAAATCCGCGATGCAGTCGTTAAACAACAAGGTCTTGATCGTATTACGATTGGCTTTAATGGCACCGAAGTGGCAGCTGACACTGATATCGAAGCCAATCCGCTATTGCAAGATGTAAACATCGGCTGGTTAGAGAAATGGCGCACCAAAGCACCTGAGTCAGTGATGACAGAATCAGAAGTTGGTACTGGTGTCGTCGCCGTTGGCGCTACTGCTGAACACTACAAAAACCTCGATGCGCTGGTTAAAGACTGTCGCAATCAGTTGATTGATCCTATCGTTCGTGATGACAGCCAATTACGTGTCATTTTGGGTCGTGATTTGCATGACTCGCGTGACTTCAATATGGTCAATGACAACAACACGCCAAGTGAAGTTATCGCCGTCAACAGCTTATTGATGCTAGATAAAGTCGGTGGTGTGCAGATTGAGTCTACTCCTCCGAACTTCCCAGCCGATGCCATCCTGATTACGCCATTAGATAACTTGTCTATCTACTATCAAGACGAAAGCCGTCGTCGCCATCATAAAGATGAACCTGAATATGATCGCGTAGCATTCTACGAGTCAGACAACGAAGCTTATGTCGTAGAAGACTATAAAGCAGGTTGCTTAATCGAAAACGTTGTACTGGTTTAACCAGTACAGCAGTTTTGTGATCTGATTTATTAAAAAGATGTAAATAATGGATTGAACATGAAGGAAGGAATTGGTATATGACTGACAAAACAACACCGGCGGCTCGACACCGCCAAAAGGCTTTATCACAAAAAGAAGTGACCAATATCGCTGCTGGGCCGAACCAGGCTTATCGCATGTTGCAACTGAAATTACGTGAAGATAAGCAAGCACTTAAGTCTAAGCAATCTATCCAAGCCAAGATTGAGCTGAAGCGCGAATTGGTTGGCCACTATGACGAATGGATTAACGCTACTTTATCCGCTGGTAAGGGCGATCAAGACAACCTGTTGACGACGCTAATGCTATGGCATATCGACATCGGTAACTTTGGCCGTGCGCTTGATATCGCTGAATACGCGATGAAGCATGATTTGAAAATGCCAGATGCACATCAGCGCACGCTTGCGACTGTCGTCGCTGAAGAGATTGCTGATACTGCCAAGAAACTAGCAACCAGTAATGAAATTGATGATGAGCAAA
Source organism: Psychrobacter glaciei (assembly GCF_014652895.1). Classification (GTDB taxonomy): domain Bacteria; phylum Pseudomonadota; class Gammaproteobacteria; order Pseudomonadales; family Moraxellaceae; genus Psychrobacter; species Psychrobacter glaciei. The sequence goes on along the minus strand of NZ_BMZR01000001.1, from coordinate 275,152 downwards.
TCGCGCAAGTACTACGCGCTTCTACTATTACCGCTGGTGCTGATATGCCTGACCAGGTACGCGCAAAGCTATCACGCCAAGTCGGTGAATTGACTGAAGCCGTCAATCCATTGTTTGCATTAGATAGCTTTCAAAACGCTCTGCGATTTGACGCCAATAGCGGTGTAAAGGGCTCTATTAAGCGCTTAGAAAAAAAGCTTAAAGAGGTTGAACCTGAAACATCTGAAGTTCAAGAGTTGGAATCAGAGCAACCTGCCTTAGAAGAAAAACAACCAGATTTGTCTGAAGTTTTGGACGAAAACAACTCGTAGCCGCGAGCCGAGGCGGCTCATAAATGCGTTCAGTTGATACTGCAACGACACTTATGACCACCGCCTCAACCTATTTATCAATATATTTTTGGAGTCGTTATGGGTTTTAGTGCTGTCAATCCAGTTGTAGATAACACAGTAATCACTCCTGCATTTATGCCTGATATCTCTGTCAAAGATTTTGCTGACGCAATGAAGCTTGATGGCACTGTGACACCAGCGCGTATGAAATACGCTTTGACTGACTCCGCAACCACTGTCTGTCGTGAGTTAAAGGCTTGGGTTGCATCGGTGATTAACGATCATGGCGTACTTACTTTAGATGAGTATGACTTAGCTAATGATACTGACAAGTGCTTTAGCTTTAAAAAAGCTGTCTATAACTTGGCAAAAGCACAGCTCACTGAGCACTACCGTGACTATGACACTGGTAATGATGCCGCTGCTCGTAGTAAAGAGCTAACTCCCCAAATCGATACCTGCTATCGCAATGCCCGTACCGCCATCTCTGATATCAAGAATGAGCCACATTCAACCATCGAGCTAATCTGATGCGTGTCGTATCAACATTACAAGGTGACACAGTGGATTTAATCTGCTTGCGCTATTTCGGTTTTACTGGCGGTGTTACTGAGCAAGTAATGACTATTAATCCGCAATTGGTTGGCTACAGCCTTACATTACCAAGTGGTCTTGATATCCAACTGCCCACTGCACCCGAACGTACACAAAAGCAGGTCATTCAATTATGGACGTAACTCAAATCCAGATATTAACCATCGATGATGTTATGCGCGAACATTTGCAATGGTTGCTGATCTCGTTGCCTGTTATATGGGCCGCTGCTGGCGGCGCTTGTATCCGTCTGCTGTTAATACGTGCAGAGCCATTTTGGATGCGATCTCAAAATGCTACTGCCGGTTTATTGCTTGCTGTCATGTTATCCGATATCACTGCAAAGCTGTTGACCGGCGGCAACTATGCCACTGGTTATGCTGTCATTTACGGCATGGTCGGGCGCGAGCTATTTGTCACGTTCTATGAATTTATTAATGACAATGTGCGTCCCCTTTTGATGGCTGCTCTACGTCATTTTTTCCCATTCTTATTTAAATACAAATCAACCAACGAGGCGGACAATCATGATGATCCTTGATACGTTATCTACTTTATCCATCGTTGTCATTGCTATCGTTTGTGCTTTGACAATTATCAAATACCATCGAGAGCTTGGCTTACTTGTCACGCTCACCATTTTATTTTTTGCATTGAGTTGTGTCGGCTTGGCATTTGATGAAACCACTGGTCGGGACGGTGTGTGGGCACTACCAATATTTCGTATGCTTGCTGCTGCTGCAACTGCTACTACTTATATTAAATTACGAGCCTTTTGGGCGCGTTATGGCGTATTCATTAGCGCTATCAATCAATCAAAAAAGGACAATTTTGTATGAGCACTACTCAACCAATGACTTTGATTGACTGCGACTATAAAGTTGCTGCCCGCCGTTTACGTTGTGATGAAGCCTCTATCCGTGCTGTCAGGGACGTTGAGTCACGTGGCGCTGGGTTTTTATATGATACTGATGACAAAATATGGCGCATCAAAATATTGTTTGAGCGCCACATCATGTACCGCTTACTGAAAAACAAGCATAGCCGTGAATATGCACTTAATCATGTTCGCACTACCCCCGATGTGGTCAACACTCGTAGTGGTGGCTATAGTGGTGGCAACGCTGAGCACGACAGACTAAAGAAAGCTCGAAAAATCGATAGCGACTTAGGTCTGGAATCCGCAAGCTGGGGCACGTTCCAAATTATGGGTTTCCATTGGAAACGACTGGGCTATAAGTCAGCTGTTGATTACGTTCTCACACTGTCAAAAGGTGAGCCTGAACAGTTAGAAGCATTCTGCCGGTTCATTGAAACTGATCATCGCTTACTGAATGCTATTCGTACCAATGATTGGGCACTGTTTGCTGAAGTTTACAATGGTCGCGATTATAAAAAGAACCAGTATGATACTAAGATGCGTGATCGTAAAAAGTACTGGGATAAAGAGCTTACCAAATGATATTCGATGATAGCCTACGCCAATTTTTGACTGATAAAGTCGAGTTCTTTGCTCAGAACCCTGATCGGTTAATCATTAGTGTAGAAAAAGGCTCGCTTAAATGGGCAGGTCAGACTTTGAGCCATCGTCAACACTATCAGCTGTTGGTTGAAGTTGATGAGTTCCCTGAAAGTTTGGATGCGAACCTTGTTATCGTTGCCATACTAGACTGGCATCAACAGAATCAAGATCCAGTCCCACCCAACAGCCCCTCTCCCATTGAGTTTGAATCTTATATATTGAGCAACTCTACGACCACAGTTGTTTTCACTGTCAAAGTTGAAGAGGTGGTGGTGGTAACTAAAGATGATAACGGTGATTACGTTTTCAATACTTGCCCACAACCGGCAAACAGAACCCCTCCTTTACCTTTGCATAATCCAAATCTATAACTATGAGTGACTTAACCGAACTAGCCGCCGCTCTACCTGAATGGGCAACGGCCATTGCCTCGCAGCTTGATAATAAGCAGTTGAAGAAAGTCAATCGCGCCTTAGCAATGGAGATGCGAGCCGTCAATCGTGAGCGGATTCGTGCTCAAACAGAGCCAGACGGTGGCGCTTTTGTAGATCCTCTTAAATCTTCAAACAATCCTATGTTTCGCGAGCTGACTAAGGCTCGTCATCTAAAGTTCAATGCAACCAGTCGCTATGCACAGATAGGCTTCAAAGGCAGCGCCGCCAAGATTGCCCGGATTCACCACGAGGGCCAACGTAGTACCGTGCGTCCTGATAGCTCTAAGAAATTCCCCTACCCCAAACGTGAGCTGATTGGCATCGCTCGTGCTGACCGACACATCATTATTCGAGTGTTACGCGAGTCATTGACCACTGATTAAATCCCTTTTGTTTTTTTGTGGTGGATTAACACGTATACACCGTCTTTGCTTTTGCCTCTAATAGCCGTTATGAGTGACGATAACGTCATGAATACATCTCCTATCGAAAACGAGCGCAGGCTCCAAAGCATCATCAATCGCGGCATTGTCACACAAGTTGACCATGCCGCTGCTCGTTGCCGTGTGCAGATAGATGGGTTAGAGACCGACTGGCTGAAATTCACCAGCGCTCGTATTGGCAAAGTCAAAATTTGGAACCCGCCTTCTATTGGTGAGCAAGTATTAGTCATTAGCGAGACGGGTGAATTGTCGACTGGTCTTGTGACCACCTCATTTGATTATGACGATCAGCCGATGCCATCTGCCAATGCTGATACCTTTGAGATTCATTGTAATGATGGTGCGAGCTTTATCTACAATCATGCTACGCATAACTTAGGAGTTACTTTACCTGATGATTCAGTTACTAGCCTTGTTTCCAGCAGCGTGCAAATATCTGCTCGCGATGTTGCTTTTGATTGTACTAATTTTAATGTCAATTGCAGCACCTATTCTGTTGGTTGCCAGTCTTATTCCTTAAATAGTCAAACCAACAATCAAAAAGGAACCTTGACTATTAACGGTCAGCCTTATTTAGAGCATAACCATAATGGCGTTAAGTCAGGCGGTAGCAGTACTGGAGGCGTCAATGCTTAATCAAGATAACGGTGTCACTGTGATTAATGTGAAAGGCATGTCACGCAGTACCGGTCAGCACATTGACCAGACAAACCATATCTTACAAAGCGTCCGCGATATATTGATGACCCCAATAGGTAGTCGTGTCATGCGTCGAGATTACGGCTCATTGCTGCCATTCTTGATTGATTCTCCTATCAATGCCTATTTTATTATGCAGCTTCGTGCATCCGTCATCCATGCATTAATGCGCTGGGAGACTCGTGTCACGCCCACTCGCATTGAGCTGGTCACTGATGCCAGTGCCGCACAAGGCATCGCTAGTCTGATGATTGAATATCGTTATGTGATTAGCAAAAAAATCGAACGTACTTATCTGTCATTAGGCGGTGCTCTATGAGTCGTATTGATCTCTCTGGGCTTCCAGCCCCAAGCATATTGACGCCCCTAGACTATGAAACAGAGCTTGCAGCACTTAAAGCCGAACTGATCGCCAAGGATCCACAGCTTGCCGACGCCCTCACACTTGAGAGCGAACCCCTTACTAAGTTGTTAGAAATACTTGCTTATCGTTCGATGTCAAAGACGAACCACATTAACCAAACTGCCAAATCAATGTTAATTGCTTATGCCGCTGATACCACGCTTGATCATCTGGCAGCTGGCGTCGGCATCACTCGCTTATTAGTTAAAGCTGGCAATCCTGATTCTGTACCGCCTATCCCTGATGTCATGGAATCCGACACAGCATTACGTCGTCGCGTCCAGTTAGAGCCTGAGCGGGCTTCTGCTGGTAGCAAAGGCGCTTATTTGTTTTGGGCTCTGTCTGCAGACGGTGATGTTCGTGATGCCAGTGTCGTTACAGCCTCCCCTGGTCGTGTGACTGTTTATGTGCAAAGCCATAGCGATGCTATCGCTAGTGATGCCCTTCGCGAGAAGGTAAGACTGGCAGTTGATACTGATGAGCGTCGCCCCTTTACTGATAATGTCCGTATCGCTGCGGGTCAGCCAGAAGTTTGGATGGTACAAGCGGAGCTGACGCTTTATCCAGGACCCGATAAAGATGTTGTTATTAATGCAGCCCGCGCGGCGCTTGCTGATTATATCGAGCAGGTGCGCTATTTAGGCTATGACGTTACTTTGTCAGGTTTATACCACGCATTGCATCAGCCTGGTGTCCAGCGTGTCAGCCTCCTACAACCGATACATGATATTAGTTTGCCAGATGGCAAATATGCCAATTGTACAGATGTGATTATCAGTGCTGTGGAATATCGTGATGTTTAGCCCCTTGTTGCCACCGAACAGCACCAAGCTTGAAAAGGCTTTAGATGAGCAGACGCAGCGTATTGACGCACTGTCTGTTACTTTTGCCCGTTTGATTGATGCCAATACCTGTCCAGTGTCATTTTTACCTTGGCTTGCCTGGTCACGTCGTGTTGAGTACTGGGATGGTCAATGGTCTGAGTCCAAGCAGCGCGACGTTATCAAAGGCGCACGAGCATTTAACGCCCAGCGCGGTACTAAAAGCACGTTGACTCAGGCAATGGAAAATATTGGATTAGGTCATAATTTGTTGGCTTGGCACGAACTTTATCCAAAGGGCACACCTTATTCTTTTACCGTAAAGATAACCAGCGGCCGTATTAGCGTCCAACAGCAACAAGAGATTTATACAGCACTAGATAGTGTCAAATCAGCGCGTGATCAGTTCTCTATTGATGCAAGCGTGGTCAATACGGTTCAGTTTTTTGTCGCTGGTGCTACCCGCACTGGTAATACTACTTATATCTCAACACCAAACGCTTAGGTAACTATTTAGGTAACAACAATGGCTAATTATTATGTATTACTCACTGACCACGGCAAATCCTTTATTGCCAATGCACAAGCTGGTTCACAGCTTGCATTGACGCATGTGGTGTTAGGTGATGCCAACGGTCAGCCTTATCTACCTGAGTCAAGGTTGAATGAAACAAATCTTGTTCATCAAACGGCAAAATTGCCAGTCGCATCTATCAAGGTTATCAACGATACAACTGCTGAAGTATCTGCCGTTGTACCGTCCAACGTGGGCGGTTGGAATTTACACGAAGTCGGTATCACTGATAGCAGCGGTAAGCTTGTCTACGTGGGCAACTTCCACGGTGGCTATCGCCCAACGCTTACCGAAGGTGCTGGCGGTGACATGGAGCTGGTATTTACGATTACTGCGGACAACCTCGCTACTGTTGTGATTGAGATGGACGGCAATGTCGTTACTGCTACCCGCGATTGGGTGAATGAGCGCTTTCAGTTCTTACTGCGGACGTTAATACCTTATGGTTATTTATACCATACTCACACAGCCGTCAATCCGAAGCCTTTATTTGATGAATTGCTAGGGACAGACACACAGTGGCGCCGTATTGAGGGTCAAAGCATAGTAGCAACGGATCCTGATGATACTTATATCAGCGATATTGGCATTGTATTGGGTCAAAAAGGCATGACGAATCTTGCTAATGCCCAGCGTCCCAATGTCTATCCACTAAGAACGACTCACATATTTGAACGTTATGACCCTTCAACTGTGGTCGAAACCGTCTGGAATGTAGTTGCCAACAAAACCTCAATCAACGAAGGCGATGCTGTCCGTTTTACTATTACCGCCAACAACTTGCCTGACGGTCAAATTCTCAACTGGACGGTTAAAGAAGGCACTCTAAATAGCGCCAGTAACGATATCACCAGTCCAGATAAGACAGACAGCGGGACAGTCATTCTAAATAATGGCCAAGCAGTTATTAACTTTACGACCACATCTGACGATAACGAAGCAGAGCCACAGAAACATGTGCGTCTAACCGTAGGCGCACCAGCGAACCTATCTATCAATGTGCCAGTAAATGACGCTGGCCATAACGAAACGGTATTGCATATTAGTCAGTCTACCAGTGAGGGTATTGATCTAGCTGAGTATTACAAAGCCCAGTCTGGCAGCTATCCTGCTGCTACTGATACGGTACGTTTTATCGTGGACGCTGGTGTCGATATCATCGCGCCAAACACTGCCACCCCTGCCATCACGGAAGGCGTTAATTGGCCAACTGGTGCGAACGATCCAATTATCGAAAACCGTGGTCGTATTTTGGGTCGTGGTGGTGACGGTGGGCGTAGTGCTTACAGTCGCACAACGGGTAATCCTTCGCAATCTACTACGAGACCGCCAGTGGCTGGTGGTAATGGTGGCAATGCTATTAAGTCATTAGCTCGAGCTATCGTTGTCGAAAACTTCAATCTTGTTGCAGGTGGTGGTGGTGGCGGTGGCGGTCTAGGCGCTTATGAAACTGCAGGCAGTTTTAACTTTGTTGTCGGCGGAGGTGGTACAGGTGGCGGTGCGCCATATGGCAAACGCTCACCAAACGAATCTACTTACAGCATGTACTTAGCAGATGAGGCTTTTACAGGTCAGAAGCTACCGCTACCAAATGACGGTAAGTTTTATAAAATTTTAAATCAAGCTGTTGATCAAGCTTTTGCAAATTGGCCCGGATCGGATGGTGACTACTATTATGATGCAAGTTATCACGCTCCTAGCGCGAATGAAGAACGATATATATTCGTAGAAATAAAGCCGACAAGCTTATCTCAAGCAACGGGTAGTTTTAGAGATTACCGTGTGTCAGGTTGGACTGGTGAGATGCCTGCAGGTGGCTCTGTGGTGCTAAAAATGTCTCAAGATGCTGGTCTAAATAGTGCTGGTTTAGGCGGTGCGAACTTAGCAATAAACCCAGCATCTTATCATTCAACTCAAAGCAGTATATATCCTGAGGCTGACGACCCTACTCTTTCGCAGGGCGGTAATGGAGGCAGTCTTGGTGAGTCTGGCCAATCAGGCACGTTTGACAAGATTTATCAATATTCAGGTTCAGGTGAGGCTACACAAACCACTTCTAGTAATACGTCGTGGTACATACCACCAGCCACCGGTGGTCTCGCAGGATATATCAAACAAGGCAACGTCACTATCAACAACCTATCTGGTGGCATTACTAAAGGCCGCTAATTTAACCGTTTTATTCATGTAAGGATCTACATCATGGCATTAACCACTTACCATCACGGAATCACTGCTACTGAGACCAGTAACATCACGCCCATTATCAAGTCAGTCAGTATGAGCACGATTGCGCTCGTCAGCGTGAGCGATGACGCTGACGACACGGCATATCCGCTTGATACCCCTGTATTGCTAACGGGCATTACGACCACTGATGTCGAGAAGAGCGGCAGCGATGACCAGCTATTGCATCAATGTTTACGCACTATTAAAGCCATTCAGAATACTAATGTGGTTGTCTTGCGCTTATCAGAGCCGGTCGATGTCGACACGGTCGATTTATTGCTTAGCTGCCAGACCAGCCTTGGTGTAACGCCAAAGATCCTCATTGCACCTGAGATTGATACACCAGCGATGACACGTAAGCTAGTGGAAATTGCCAAGAGGCGTCGCGCCTTTGTATATGCATCACCGCGAGCTGAAGACGGCACTTTGATCACCGTTAAAGAAGATATTGTCGCGTATCGTGACACGTTCGCTGCTCGTGAGCTGATGCTGATTGAAGGTGGCTTTGGTGCGCCGGGAAATTCGAACCCGTCTGATGGTTCGGGCAGCGGTGACGGGGATGGTCCACCTTTATTTTTTTGCACTCCTACTAACGCTGACATAAATTTATATGGCTCAGAGCCTAGTCCAAATATAGCAAATGGCGCTCATGCTAGATATAGAATTAATGGGGGTGTGTGGCAGGTTGTTGAATACTATCCTATTGACTTAGAAGCTATAACTGCCAATCCAGAGTACAAAGATTACGTCAAAAAGCTTTTGGTAGAACCGAAACTGCCCGTAAGTCTAGAAGTAGAGCCGGGAGAATCAGTTACTTTAAATTTACCAATAATAAGATATGTAGGTGGAGAAGACCTATTGCTGTATTCCGATGTTTATGATCAGATTGATGCGACTACCCCTATTACAAGCGAAAAGCAAATATTAAATGCCGAAATTAACTCAAGGGCTTATGAGTTTTATTGCAATTCACTTAATAAGGTCGCCGGTTGGGGTAGCAATTTTGGTGTCGAAATGGTGGAAGGTAAAGAGACGACACTTGAATTTGCAACATCAAGTGGCGTGGGAATCGATCTCGTCGAGGCGATGTTCGGTGGCGATGTTGAGATTTTATCGTGCGGACGTGGTCGTGACGCGGGCGGGGTGTAAGATTTCTATCGAAGCTATTATTTTTTAATTTAAGTAAAAGGACAAAACCATGACCCAAGTAACCCCAATCATTGCAGTGGCAGCCGCTCTACGCGCCCACTTAGACAAAACCCATCAATACAGCTTCGTCAAGTCACTGTCCAACGTGGCTATCGATAGCGTCAGTGGTATCACCTACCCACGCACATGGGATCTAGAAGACCCGGATACCGAGGTGGGTTTTATAAACTCGCATGATGTGACCAGCGTCATTCAGCATCAAGGTTTTCGCTTTTGGGGCAGTCATACCTGCTCTGACAATCCTGAATATATGTTTGAGCCGGTCGTGCGTACCTCGCAGTTTTTGCTAGATACCATCATCAATGGCTGTTTTCAGTTCATCGATCAACCGCTATCACCAACGACCGTGCGCGACATCATTCGTGCCATCAATGCCAAGCTGCAAGAGATGATTAACTTCGGTTATTTAATCGGTGCAAAGTGTTGGTACAACAACGAGCTAAATAGTGAAACTTTGCTGATGCAAGGCAAGCTCTATTTAGATTATGACTTTACGCCAGTGCCTAACTTAGAGAATCTTAACCTTGGTCAGACGATCACTGACACGTACCTGGTCAACTTCGCCGACTTGGTAGCAGCAGCGGCTTAATAGCCACCTGACGACACTATTACTAAAAAGGAAACCTTATGTTACCTCGTAAACTAAAGAACTTTATGGCCTACAAAGGTCTTGGCAATCAAAAGCGCTACCAAGGGCAGATCCCAGAGATTGAGCTGCCCAAGCTCACACGTGTGTTAGAAGAGTATCGCGCTGGTGGCATGGATATGCCGGTCAAGGTCGATTTAGGTCAAGAAGCCATGGAGATGACCATCAAATGCGGTGGTCATGAGGCTGACTTGTACCGTGACTTTGCGCGTGCAGGTATTGATGCCGTCGTTCTATCTTATTCAGGTGCTTATCAGCGTGATGATGATTGCAGCGTGTCCGCAGTGGATATCTATTGCCGTGGCCGCTTAGAAGAGATCGACCCCGGTTCAGCCAAGCTGGGTGACGATACAGAAGAGTCATTCAAGTATGCGTTGGCTTATTACAAGCTAGTCGTAGACGGTGAAGACATCATCGAGATTGACGCGATGGCGATGAAATGTATCGTCAATGGTGAAGACCGCATGAAAGAGATTCGTGAAGCAATTGGACTATTCACGACGTTCTAATCATTGATATATCAAGTCAAATTGAGTGGCCAGACCAGACCCCTATTTGATTAAAACACCGACTGAAACGACTTATTAAGGATACACCATGAGCAATAACGAGATGCCGACTATCGAGCTAGACTACCCTATCATCCGTGGTACTGGCGACAAGCAAAAAGAAATTAAAGAATTTACCTTGCGTCGTCCGATGGGTGGCGACTTGCGTGGCCAGTCGCTCATCGATATCAGCATGGCCAAGGTCGATTCTATCGCCGTTGTCCTACCTCGAATCAGTAACCCTGTCATTCATGAGCACGAAGTCAAACAAATGGACGCCTCTGACCTGATGGATATAGGACTGACCATTGCGGGTTTTTTTACCAAAGCAAAGTTTCAGTCGCAAGCCGAAACCGAAGCTACCCCAATCGCGTAGAAGACTGTATGGCAGATATCGCTTTGGTGTTCGGCTGGACACCAGAGTCGATGTATCACATGACTGTCGAAGAGCTTGCTGATTGGCGCGAACGAGCGCGGGTCCGTAATAGCCCTGATGACTGATATCCACCTACTGACGTGATGAGTGAAACATGGCAGACCTAAGCTTCAAAGCACAGATAGAACTTATCGACCGCATGACTGCCCCCATGCGCTCAATCGCGAGTCAGGCAGACCGCTTGGGTCGTCAGTTTGGAGAAACAGCGCAAGCCGCTCGCAAGCTCCAATCTCAACAAGGGCTAATCAATAGTTTCCGTCAGCAGAAACAAGCACTAGCGGACACCTCAGAAGCAGCAGTCAAGAGCCGTAACCGTTTGCAGCAGTTAGAGCAGCAAATGCGTGATACGGCCAATCCTAGCGCAGCGTTGGTACGTCAGTTCGAGGCAGCAGGTCGTGAGTCTCAGCGCCTTAATACTCGCTTGGATAGTCAACGGCAGCATTTGCAGCAGCTCAGAGGTCGCTTAGATGGCGCAGGTATCAGCACCAATAACCTTGCTGATCATGAGCGTGAGCTTGCAAGGCAGATCGAGCGCACCAATCAGCAGTTGGCTGAGCAACGGCGGCGGATGGATGAAGTGCGGCGCTTGCAACAGCAGTCGCAAAATATGAGCAGTATGCGAGGTAATGCTATTGGCTTAGCCGCTGGCGGTGCAGCAGCGACTTATGCCGGCGCACGATTTATCCAACCGGGTATTGAATTAGAACAGAACCTCAGTAAAGTTCAGGCGGTAACTCGTTTGGACAAAAACAGCCCTCAATATCAAGCGCTTGTTGCACAAGCTAAAGAGCTAGGAGCGTCTACCAGCTTTACATCAGCCGATGCTGCGGCTGGGCAGACGTTCTTAGCGATGGCTGGTTTTACTCCTGAATCTGTTAAAGCTGCTATGCCGGGGATGCTTGATCTTGCTTTAGCAGGTGGGATGGAGTTAGACCGAACAGCTGATATCGCGTCAAATATCTTGTCAGGCATGAAGATCGATCCTTCTAAGATGAGCAATCTTGGTGATGTATTAGCAGGTACTTTTACCCGCTCTAACACTAATATTGAGATGCTTGGCGAGACCATGAAATATGCAGCACCAGGCGCTGCGCTACTAGGTGTATCACTAGAGCAATCAGCAGCAATGGCTGGTAAGTTAGGCGATGCAGGTATTCAAGCTAGCATGGCTGGTACTGCTATGCGAGCCATTATGTCAAGAATGGCATCAGGGCCGAAAAAAACGATAGAAGCTTTTGAAAGATTAGGTATCAAGACTGCTGATGCAAATGGCAACCTAAGAGAGATGCCCGACATATTAAAAGAGATTCACGATAAGACCAAAAATCTAGGCAATGCAGAACAATCAGAACTATTTAAAAGCATTGCTGGAGAGGAAGCTGGTGGCGCTTTAGCTGTTTTAGTCGCTGAAGCTGGTAATGGTAAGTTGCAAACATTGATTACAGACTTGCAAAACGCCCAAGGTGAAGCGTCTGCATTGTCAAAAACGATGGGCGACAATACTGTCGGTGACTTCAAAGCGATGACATCAGCCATTGATGCCTTTAGAACCTCTATCTTTGATGCCAATGGTGGTGCGCTACGAGAGTTCATTCAGTCTATTACCGCAATGACTCAACGTATGACCGTGTTTGCCAATGCTCATCCACAGCTAATGTCAGTACTAGGGACATTGTTTGCAACCTTAGCCATTGGTGCAGTCGTCATTGGCGGCCTTGGTGCCATCATGCTCACGATTTTAGGCCCTATGGCACTACTACGGGCATCACTGATCACAATGGGATTGCCGACGACACTGACACCTTTGGGATTATTAGCCAAGGCGTTCGGCATGATTGGTGGCGCTGTCAAAGCATTGACGCTCACGTTAATGGCCAATCCAATTTTGGCATTATGTCTGGCATTGGCAGTGCTGGCTTTCGCCATTTATAAAAACTGGGACACGCTTGGCCCGATGTTTGCGGCACTGTGGGAACGTATCAAAGCCATATTTAATATGGGTATTCAAGCGCTTAAATCATTCATCATGAATTTCACCCCAGTTGGTTTATTTATCCAAGCATTTACTGCAGTCTGGCCGTATCTATCTGGGCTTGGTGCACGCTTCCGTGAGTTTGGCTCAATGATGCTAGAAGGTCTAAAAAACGGCATTTTAGGCAGGGCGCAAGCGGTTATTAGTTCAATCAGCAGTGTCGTCGGTCGTATCAAGGGCGCATTTACTGGCTCGAAAGGGATGGACATTCACAGCCCTAGCCGTGTCTTTGATAGCTATGGTGGATATATGATGCAAGGCTTAGGCCGTGGCATATTATCCAATGCAGGTATTCCCGTTAGCGCAACCAGATCTATCGCTGGTCAAATCAATGATTACGCACCCATCAGTATCGACAGCCGTAAGTCCATCTTGCCACAACGTGCTAATGCAGGAATGAATTCAAGCAGTATGGCTTCTGGCGGTAATACCTTTCACTTCCATATCAATGGCGCGACCGATCCGCAAGCCGTAGCACGGGAAGTCCAGCGCGTATTGGCTGGTGAGCAGCGCAATCAAATGGCGCGTCAACGTAGCCGTCTATCTGACATCGATTAGGATTACATATGTTAGCAAGCCTTGGATTATTCGTTTTTGAAACGACCGCCGCCGCATTTGATGAGTTATCACGCAAGTCCGGTTATCGTTTTGGTACTGGCAACGCTGTCGGTACCAGACCACATATGCAGTATATCGGTCAGGGTAATGATGACATATCGCTGTCTGGCACGCTTTATCCAGAGATTACCAAAGGTATCGCCTCATTAGATGAGTTGCGAGACATGGCGTCAACGGGTAAGACCTACGCACTGATGAATGGCAATGGCTACTATTACGGCATGTGTTATATCACCGATATTAGCGAGACGCAAACGCACTTATTAGAAGATGGGAGCGCTCGCAAGATTGGCTTTAGTCTATCGCTAAAGCTGGCAGATGACAGCGAGCGTGAGCAGGTAGCTATTTTAGATCAAGATAGGACAGGTGCATAACATGGCATTATTCAAACTCACGATAGAAGGCATCGATCGCACGATGCAAGTTGAGCAGCGCTTGATTAGCCTCTCAATGACAGACAAGCGTGGCACTGAAGCAGATGAGCTGTCCATCACATTATCTGATCATGATGCCGCGCTCCCCTTCCCAACCAAGGGCAATGAGATACGCCTTTGGCTTGCGATGCCAGATACTGGCGACATGATAGACAAAGGCACATTTACGATTGACCAACCTGAGCACAGCGGTACGCCTGACCAGTTGCAGATTCGTGCCAAGTCAGCCGATTTCAAGTCATCATTGAAGGTAAAGCGCAGTGACAGCTATCATCAGCACAAGCTTGGCGAGATAGCGCAGACAGTCGCCAAGCGGCATGATTTAGTATTGGCCATTGATGCCGCGGTAGCAGCAATGATGATTGATCATATCGACCAGCATCGTGAGAGCGATATCAATCTATTGACCAGGCTTTGTGACGACCATGACTTGATGTGTACGATCAAGGCGGGACGGCTGATTATCAAGCCCATTGGTAATTCACAAGCACCATCAGGGGTGGCATTAGGTCAAGTCAATATCACCCGTCAGTCTGGTGACAGCCATCGCTATAGTCGCGCAGATCGTACCAGCGACTATGATGAGACGACGGCGAGCTATCATGATGAGTCGTCAGGCAAGACCAAGCATATTAGTGTCAAAGATGGTAAATCCAAACCACTGGACAGCCTACCCAATGACAAGGCTCATGTACTTACCAAACCAGCTAAGTCAAAAAAGGAAGCAGTGACCAAAGCAAAAGCGAGCGACAACAAAAAAGCCCGCCAAGTGGCAAGCTTTGATTTGACGTTAGCAGTAGCACGTCCTGACATTATTGCTGATAGCCCTGCGACGGTGCGAGGTTTCAGACCATACATTGATGATCATCAGTGGATAGTCATTGAGGTGACACATGATCTGTCAGGGAGTGGCTATAGTACTGGCATTAAGTGTGAGGCTGGAATTTAATTTACTCTGTACAAAAGAATCCATTAATTCTTTACATTCTTCTAAATACTGATTTGCACGATCTAGGTCTGCATCAGTAACATGCTTTTTCAACTTATAGTCAGCTATCTTTCTAAGATGATGGTATCTTTTGAGTTTAGCACCTACTTCTGTTAATTTATCATAATTACATTGCATAAGGCTTTCATAATAGCACTCATGTGAACCATAGGATTTATACTTATCCTTCCTGATCAGATTGATGCCATTCTTTTTATTGTCGACTATTTCACAAGCATAAGAAAAAGAAGCATAATAACCACGGCTAATAAGCAGCCTGTTATATGCTTCTTTAGGTATAAAGCTATTTGCTTCTATTTGACTTTTTTGTTTATAGATATCATCTATACTAACTGGCATTTAACCTCCCAAACTATCTGAACTTAAATAGATATAGGAAGAATCTTCCTCATGACGAGTACTTATATCTTTGAAAAACAGTAAAAATTTACTTAGTAACTCGCGCTTATTATTAGCTATTGCATATTTGACCATGTAGCTTTCGAATTCACTAGTAAGCTTCAATGCCTCACTGTTGGAAATATGAGAATATACATCCACAACTAGACATTGATCTTCATCATTATCAATTTCAAAGCGAATAATCAAAGCGCCGTAAAGATGCTTATCATGAAAAACATTCAATAACTTATAAAACTCTGAATACAGACTTATACTAATACCAATAGAAGACAAATCATCTCGTAAACTATCCCATTGATCAATACGTTGATAATGAAATTCAAGAGCACCTTTGACGCTAGGGATCAAAACGTCCTTACCTCGCACACTTTCATAATGCTTTTCAAAACTTGCGAAATCCAAGTCCCAGCAAGATGAAGAAAAAAGATTTAGCAATAGCTCAAAATCGTTTCCACCATTAGAGAAATACTCTTCTAGATCGGCTTTTGCTACTCCAAAGTCACCAGCTCCCATCAAGACCGTATTATAATTTGAAAAGTGATCCCCAAACTTAGGAACCAACTTTATCACCTTATTATACTCAACTTTTGCTTGAGAGAATCTACCTTGAGCAGCATATACCATACCCATGGCAGAGCTATATAAGATAGCATCTTCAGAAGTATCTATTTTACCAATCAGACGTTCAATATTTTTTTTAGCAGAACGAATGTAAAAATGCTCTGAGTCGATTAGACCCATGTATCCTGAATTGAGGTATTTGTTAACCAAATTATCAGCGATATCATTGACTCTATCTGCATTAGTCTGTAACTCACGTGATGCCATAATTTACCTTCATTTTTTATCTATTTTATATAGTATTAGCTAGTGCTTTAGATAAATAAGATACAAAAAAACGTCCTAAAGGACACTTGCAAAATAAATATTTAAATAGTATGTAAAAGGAAATGTTTGTTGTGAATATCTAATTTGATTGCGTAACGATGTGTAGAAAGTACTAGCTCACTACATAATGTAAAAATATTAGCTAATTACATTGATGTAAATAGTACCACCTTGCTACACTTTGGGCAAGCAACTAAGCATACAAAAAGCGAAAGATCAATATTGATTTTTCATTTTTAATCAAATTCTATATTCATAAAAGTCTTTCAGACCTTATGAAATAAGAGTTAAGAGTAAGTATAGATTTAGCTTATATTTATATGAATAAAGCAAATTCCGTCATTACATTGCCCGGTGGCTGGATATCCGCCCACTGGCTTACTACGATACTTGCCACCATTTGATAAGTACATAACCGCATCAGCACCCTCACGACCTGCCATTGCTCTGGCCAATTTATAGACATCTTTTAGGCTTTGTTGGCTGTACTCAGTAGTTTTAGGCTCATCTGAATACTGATACCAGTTCAAAGCAATGTTGTTTGGGCTGTGAGAGAACCAAGCAGACAAAGGCGTTTCGTCAGTGATGATGTAAAGTTTTTTTGGTTCTCCTTCAGGGTCAACAGACTCTTCTATCTCATCAGGTTCTAACCCAGCACTTGCCAAAATAGCTTCAGCATCGAGCATGCCGACATTTTCAACGGGCTCGCTCAAGTCATCTTGATACCATGAGACTTTATCTTCTGTCTGTATCGCTTCTTCAGACGCTTTAATTTCAATTGCCCCGTTTTCATGGATAACATATTCATCTTCTGACAGTCCAGCTTCTGCAGCAACCTCGTTCATATCGATCACTTGAGGCTCAGGATCACTACAGCCAACCAATCCAAATGTTACAAGTCCTATCAACAATCCTTTTCTGATGAAAAACATCATTCGTCCTCATTATTGCGAATATTTTTTAAATCTCTTTTTATAACCTCACTAATATACTGACTAACCTCAACTTTTGTAAGCCCTGTATCTTCAAAAAATGCATCATCAAACTTAATGCGGATACTACTATCATGACCTGGAACATATCCTGGCGGAAAAGGAGAGGGAGGTAACAAACCCCTTTCTAGTCTATATGCCGCTTCTGCATTAATAGAACGACCACTTCTTTTGGCAGCTTCTTCTATTCTATCTTTAAGCTCTTGCGGTACACGTAAGTTGAATTGAATATTGCTCATATAAACCTCGCTGGAATTATTAGCATTATGCTAACAATTTACATTGCTTTCAATGTTAGCACAATGCTATGATAGCAAAATGCTAACAAAGGAATAAATGGAATGACCGACGATATTGAAAGAAAACAACTTAATGTACGAATACCTAGCGACCTTATCCTTTTTTTAAAAGCTCAAGCTAAGAAGGAACATAGAACGGTTGTTAGTCAATTAATCCATGTATTAAGGAAGGAGCAAGAAAATGTCGAAGATAAAAAAAAGACCCAACACCACTCAGAAAATCAATGATTATATCCGCAGTCAACAGCTGCTATATCGTCACTTGCAATTATGTCAGCGCATAAAAAAGGCAAACCGCACTCGCCAAAGTAATCGGTCTGCCTTTAACACTAATGAAATCAACCTAACTAAAGTCAATTCCTTTAACCAAATAACTCATGGAGTTAATTAGTATGTCAGATTATAACACAACTAAAGATGTTGAAAAAAGAATGGTAGTGCTTAACAAAACTGACCATGCCTCTAGTCGCACGCTAAAAAAGAATGCAACAACTTTTATGGAGAGCATGGTTGCTTTGATTTTTTATGCACTGCAAAGAGAAAAACATCAAGGTGTCGAAACTGACCATTCTCTTAGTGTCACGAATATTAGAACACTTGATATAAAACAAGTGCAAAGTCTAATACATATCCACTGTAAAGTAAGTCATTCAAGAGACGATATAGTAGATGCCTTACAAGGGCTCAAACAACCTAACGCGGTTGACACAGTAGAAACCCTTTTTACATCTGAGATAGATGGCAAAACTTTTGACGGCATAAGATTGCACTATACCGGTACTCCTGTAGATGTTAATAATCTAACTAACCGTAATGGCTTTGAAGATATCAAATCAGAGCTATTGGCACAACGTAAAACAAGCTTGGCAGAAAACCTTGAGACAGACGATCTCGCGCTTGAGTTATCCCAAATGACCTTTATTGAGTCAGCAGATACATCTAGCAAATGGGAAACAGACGCCAAAGCTTGGAAAAATAAAGCATTGAAGCTTTATGAGCAACAAACCATAGATCGAGATACCATCCAGTCTCTACGTGCTGTCATCATCGATATGGCAGAAACGCTGCATGTCGCAGATCCTATTGCCCGTATTGGTATGACCAGTAGCGACCTTTTAGACTTAATACACAGTAAAAACGATATGTCGGACAATGCATTCTAATAATTCGACAGCAGTAAAAACCAGTCCTAGTGACTGGTTTTTTTGTTATTCTTCAGGAAGATCAGCACGGGATTTATTTTTAAACAGTGCCTCAAATATACTGCTAGGAAAATATCCTAATATAAATATACAAGCTAAAACTAGCATGACAAAGGCTAGTGCTATCCCCCCCAGAACAAAGCCCTTAAGAAACAAGTAAAAAGAAACAATTATAAGTAAAAGTATAAAAATTGAAACAATATAGAGTTTTGCCTGGTTGAAAAAAGTTTGCTCCTTACTGATATCAATATTTCTTTCATTACTCTTAATGTGTTCAAGGTGCTGTGATTCAACCATTTTATGAGTGAAGCTTTGCTCTCTTTCTCCCATAGCTAGTATTCTATCTATAGCGCCGGGGTGAGCTTCTTCAAGCATTGCCATTTCTTTTGCAGGCATAATGGGGTTGTTAATATTGAACTGAGCATTTTGAATGGAATTCTGCATAGAAGCTTGAGTTAAAGCATCTAGACTTTCATCACTAAAAGACGCTTCAACCTGACTATCGAGAGAATAGTCAGGTTGATTGTTTTCATTACATTCGGCGACAGCATCAGCTTGCTCTGTATTTTTTGACTCTCTATCCATAGGAGTCTTCCAGCTCTCTCTTATATGCTTCAACTGAGCGACTTAGCTGACGAGCTACATTTTCGAGGTGTTGCTTACTACCAGGCACATACTCTCTAGATTGTACTGTTAAATAGTTGGGGGTAGCCCAACTTCCAGCTACGCCATCTTTTATACCAAACGAATCCTTATTATGCTGTTTACGCATAATATTCCGGTTATTTTCGATATAAGTTTTCATGATTGTTCCTTTTCTACATATACAAATGCTTTTAAGTATTGACTCGCTCGGAGACAATACTTTGCTTTTTAACTATATGTTATATAAACAATCTTTCAGAAATGAAGATCATTTATAGTCAAAGTGTAGCACATTGCTATATTACGAATCTATCAAGATATGTATGTAAACATAATAATTCTAAAATTTCTAGCCTATGTTCTTTTTCAATAACCTCATTTGACTGTATTCATCAAACCCAGCCCTAATGTCGCAAGCGTCTTATAATCATAGTCTTCATTGGCACTTGCCCCAGCTTGTACCAGTGCTTCTTCTGCATGATACATCGCATTCAGCAATGTATCCGAAGGACTGTCTAAATCAAGAATATCAGGCAGATTAATCAATCTCTGATGATAATACGGCACATCTTTGTGTGATTTAACATCAAGAGCTATATCTTCCAAACGCTGACCAGTCAAAACGTACATCACATCAAACCCAATATTCCACAGCTTAATCAGCAGTGAAGATGGCATGTCGCGCTTACCCGTCTCATAGTTCTTATATGTTGTCTGGGCAATCTTGATAGTTTCGTCTTCATAGACTTCAACTGCCATTAATCCCAAACGCTGACGCTCTGCTTCTAAGCGCTTCCCTACTTCAACTGACTCCATAGCCCACCCCCTATATTTTCATTTGACTTCATAATATGATTGCAAATACGTTCATATGAATGTATTATTAAACCGTACCAAGTTAACACGCTTTTGATTGCCTATAGGATACCACCAAATGACTGAAACCACATTACAAGCAACGCCTAAGGGAGAGTTGCCTCACCTAAAAAGCGGTAAGCGCAAATCTGTACAACTCAGGCTAACGCCGAGCGAGCATAAAGAGCTGATGCAAGCAGCCAAACGTGATCATCGTTCCATGAGTTTTGTCGCATGCCGTCGCTACCAAGCAGGTCTGCAGCTAGAGCAGTCTAAGCAACAATAAAACCAAACCCAGAAGGAAACCAAACCATGAACCCTAACACCAAAAAACTACGCGATAACGCTATCAAAGTCAGTGTCGACCATTATGACCACGCCATCCTGACTGCTCACGCTGAAAAGTCAGGCGTTGAGCTGGCTACCCTAGTCAGACAGTTGGCCATGAGCAAAATCCATGACCTGATATTTCGTGAACAACCTATTGCCATGATACTGCCATCACAAAACACAGTCGAGATGCCTTTGACGCACTTTTGGGCGATGACGCAAGCACCGACCAGTACCGCAGGAGTCGCAAGCCATGCCTAAAGATGTCTATATCCATCCAACCCCAGAGGAACAGCGATTGCTTGAAAGCAGAGCATCGTCCCGTGGGATGAGCGTCGATGAGTTTGTCGCGTGGGCGTTGAGACAGGCGCTGGCAGAAACTGACACCGATTTACAACTCATCATCAAACACTAAAAGAGGTCTCTATGCGCTGTCCCACCTGCAATTCTATGACTCGTGTACAACGTACTTACGTCATTACCGAATACTTACGCGACATTGTACATTGCTGTAAAAACAAGCAATGCGGTCATGTCTTTGTGACCCAGCAAGAGTTTATAAGATCAGTAGTACTACCCATTGCAGAGACAGACAGCCCAGCAACCGCTTAACCAGACCAGTCCACCAAACCAGATGAGCAATATTATGCAACCCATGCAAGACGACACCCGTAACGAGCTAATCACTCGCCTCGTACAAGACTACGGTCTTAAATTTTCCAGCGATAAGCAGTTTTTGCGTTATGGCCGCTGCCCATCGTGTAATAAAAAAGAGCTATTCACAGGCGCAGACGCCCCGTGGACGATCCAATGTGGCCGTGCCAATAAATGCAACTATCAAGCCTCAACTCGTGATATCTATCCTGATATATTTGCCAATTGGACCAAGAAGAATCCACCAACGCCTAGCAATCCAAATGCCACCGCTGATGCTTACCTTCAGTCGGGACGCGGCTTTGATATTGTCAAATGGCAAGGTAGCTATACCCAAGAAGTATTCAAAGACTTCTATTCCGACTTTACTTGCCCCAGCGTCCGTTTCAATATCACAAGCGAAGGTCAGACAGCCGGTTACTGGGAACGACTGATCGAACCTGCTACCAACATCAAAAAAGCACGCGTTCAAACAGGCTTTAAATTCAAAGGACTCGCTTGGCTACCGCCCAAGCTGCATTTGCAGCATGGCGTCTGGTCATATGTAAAGGAAGTTTGGATTAATGAAGGCATTTTTGACGCGATGGCACTGACCGAAAACGGTAAACACGCTATCAGCAATATTACCGCTGGCAACTACCCAAAGACTACGTTAGACCAGATAAAAGCTCGACTGGACGAACTGGGTAAGCCTTACCCAAAGCTAATCTTTGCTTTAGACAATGACAAAGCAGGCCAAGAACAAACAGATAAGTTAGTCGCTCGTGCCCGTCAAGATGGCTGGGAGGCTACTGCCGCGCAGTCGAGCGAGTACAGCGGAGGCCCTGATTGGAACGACTTGCACAAGCTTGGCAAACTTACCAATGCTGACTTTGAGCGCTATCGATTCTATGGTGAGCTACTGATTGCCCACACCGCAAAAGATAAGGCATTGCTGACTTATAACCAGTATGGCACTACTAGCTTTTATATGTTCTTTAATAGCTGCACCTACTGGGTAAAAGTAGACAGTGAAAGCTTTGATAAAGCCAAGCAAATGGATGCAGTCAGCGAACCGACAGAGGATCTATTCAATACTGAAGAAGAGCTAAAAGAAGCGCTGCAGCTTTGGCATGATGACTTGATGCAGTCCTGCATGACCGTCACTCAAATCATGAACTGTCAGCCGCAAGCGCTTTACTATCAGTCCAATATTGTCACCGATGAGTCATGGTATTTCTTTCGTATTCGTACGCCAAAAGCCGACACAAAGAACACCTTTACGGGTAGTCAGCTCTCTGCAGCGGGTGAGTTCAAGAAGCGCCTGCTGTCAGTCGCACCGGGCGTCATCTATCAAGGCAATTCAAAGCAGCTCGATATTATGTTAGGACGCATGATCAACGGCATCAAAACTGTCGAGACCATCGATTTTATTGGTTATAGCAAGGATCACCAGACCTATATTTTTAATGATGTAGCCATCCGTCACGGTCAGAGCTACGCGCTCAATGCCGATGACTACTTTGATTTACCGAACAATAAAAGCCTTAAGACACTGGCGGCCAGTCCTAATATCAAGATAGGCGACCGTCCCAAAGACCCAGCAAACTGGTTAGCAGACATCATATCTGGCTGGGGTGTGCAAGGCATCATCAGTCTGGTCGGCTTCATGGGCAGCCTGTTTGCCCAGCAAATACGCGACCGTCAAAAGTCCTTCCCTTTCCTAGAAATAGTCGGAGAACCTGGTACCGGAAAATCAACCTTACTTAGCTTTTTTTGGCGCTTGATAGGGCGTGACAGCTATGAAGGGATTGACCCAAACAAAACCACCAAGGCGGGTCGCCTACGCTCGCTGTCACAAACCTCCAATATGCCCAGCGTGTTTATCGAATCTGACCGTGACGGTGCAGGGGTAGGACGTAACAGTCAATTTAATTGGGACGAATTAAAAAACCTTTATGACGGCGGCACGATTGGCACACGCGGCGTCAAGTCCGCAGGCAATGAGGTTTACGAGCCACCATTTCGCGGCACGATCGTCATCAGTCAGAATTTGCCCGTAGTGGCGTCCAAAGCAGTACTAAGCCGTATCTGCCATCTATTCTTTGCACTCGACAATCAGACCCGAGATTCGGAAGCAGCAGCACGTCGCATCGAGGCGCTACAGACAGAAGATGTCAGTCATTTTTTAGTCGATGTCCTCAAGATGGAAGACAAGATATTGCAAACCTTTTTTGATACCAAAATGACTCATGAAAACTGGTTAAAAGACAGCGGTATCAAAGCCTTTCGTGTCGCGCACTGTCACGCCCAGATACTGGCCATGTTTGACGCGATGAAACTGGCATTGCCTGATTTAGTGCGACTGGATGGCGCAGTCAAGCAAGAAGTATTCAACATGGCGACTGAGCGCGATCAGACCCTTGATACCGAGCATCCACTCAACATCCAATTCTTTGATGTACTCGAGAGACTGAATGCATCACCAAATGAGGTCGAAGGCGCAAAGCATCATATCCGCCGTTTGCATATCAATCACAGCAAAGACCCGAACCTATTGGCTATCAGTATGCCAGAGATTTATCAGTTAGCGAACGAGTACCGCTATGACTTACCGCCACAAGCCGATATGCATCACGCGCTACGTCAATCACGTCAATACAAATTCTTAGCAGCAAACAAAACTGTGGCATCCAAATTGATTGGGCGCTCGATACGCTGTTGGGTGTTCGAAATGCCTAAAAACCTAAGCTTAACTTAAAAGGAAATGATATGAGTAGATTATTTGTCTGTCCACATTGCAAACACGGCATTAGCACCGAACACTGGAGTGACGAAGGCATCCATGACTTCAAGACATGGGATGAAGAATGTCCAGAATGTGAAGAAGTCTTTGAAGTAGTGGTGATGATTGATGTTCGCTTTGAATTATCAAGAAATTATAAGGAATCAAAATAATGAACATCCAAAATCTAATGAAGTTAGCCGCGCAAAATGCCGAAGAGATAAGAAAGGCTCAAGAGTCTAGCAAAGTAATGGAAACCTTTCGAATAATGATAATGACGACCACGATTAACGACTTGGTAAATCAAGATGCTATCGATAAGACATTACAAAAAAGCGCTGATAAAACGCTGCAAATGTTCAAAAGCGACTGTAAGCCCAGCGATGGCGAAATAGAACAACTTGAAGCGATAGCCAACCTCGCAAAAGTGGAAGTCAAAAGGATATTAAGCGAGTCTGCCAAGATTATGATGTTTAAGTCATGAACAT
Source organism: Psychrobacter glaciei (assembly GCF_014652895.1). Lineage (GTDB taxonomy): Bacteria > Pseudomonadota > Gammaproteobacteria > Pseudomonadales > Moraxellaceae > Psychrobacter > Psychrobacter glaciei. Next base: position 250,650 of record NZ_BMZR01000001.1, on the reverse strand, counting down.
AATCCGCGCCCTATTCCCTTACAACCGTGAAAGTCCTTTGCATTGGCTGACCTTCGACACTGTGAGTGGTCAGATGATCGATTGCTCAATGCACCCAACGCACAAGCAGCGAGAGCTTTATCAAGGCAAGCATTACAGAATCAACAAAGACAAGATTGAAATGCGCTGTGAGGTCGAAGTCTACCAAGAACGTAAATTTGAATCACTCACTGAAATCCAGATTGGAGAATGACATGCCAGGCGACAATCATCTAAAACAACTAGCCCATGCTTATGCAGCCGCAGCAAACAAATGGTTTGATCCAACCCATTTTAAAGGTCAAATGTATATCCCGCATAACCCCAAAAATAACCGTAAAACCAAATCAAGAGGTAAAAAGAAATGACTTATAGTTTTGATATTCCAATAGATACGGTTTTCTTTTTGTTTTTCCTACTTGGTTTTGTTGTAGGTTGTGCCACGCTTTTTATGATTGTGGACTACACGAGAAGTAGAGCCAAATACTTAGAAGAGCATAACTGCATGGGCATAAGAAAGCCTAATCCGAATAGAACACCTATGCCACTTCCAAGAAAACCAAAGAAATAAGGATGGATAGAAATGAGCACCAACTTAACATTCGATGATCACAAATCAAATTTATTTAAAGCAATGAATGGCATGAGAAAAACATTAGAACCGCTAAACGAAAGACTAAAGCCTTTGAAAATGATGCTTTGGGTAGCAGACGGTCTCGTGTGGCTTAATCGAAATGCAGCAAATGACGATTCAGGCGGTGGGTTCTTCATCGATAACATCAGAATTGAAGAAATGCTAGCAATGACTGACGAACAACTAATCAAAAAATTAAAGGAATTTTAAATGAGCGACATTATCGACCGCGCAAATGACCAAGCGCAAGAAGAACTTGAACGTAACCTAGCCAAAGCTGCACGCTTTGACAGTCCATCATTGTTAGAATGCATGGAATGTGGTGAAGACATCCCCGAGCGACGCCGTGCGCTTGGCGGCGTCACTCACTGCATTGATTGCCAAAATATTATCGAGCGTCGGAGGTAGTCATGCCATTGCCATTAAGTTTATATCGTTGCCGTGACAGAGTTTGTATAGCGACTGATGAAAATATGGTCAACGAGCACCTAAACCGTGACCGCATGGGTAGAAAATCTCCCATCAAAAAGATGCCAGATGGCAGCATTATCTTACATAACAACAAGCCATACGGTATAGATGAACTCACTAGACTGGCGCATAAGAAGGCCAAAACAATGAAACTGGATATAGACAACCCGTTCTCAATCATCATTGATGACAGGTTTATCAAATGACTATACTATGGTCAAAAAAACAGCCCTCACAATTGTGAGGGCTGTTTCGTCAAATTATTTGAGCTAAAAGCCCCAAACCAAGAACTTTATAGTGGCTCAATAGTTACCAAACCAGACCTTTATTATAGCGTCAAAACCGTGTAAAAGCTAGTTATATCAGCTATTTAAGACATATTTACACACGTTTTTACGCATAGGAGCGCACAAAGTGGCCAGTATTGAACCACTCAAAACCAGTATTCGCATTATTTGGTACATAAACGGTGAAAAAGACAGCGAAACTCTGCTAAATACACCACCAACGCCTGCAAACAAGGCCAACGCGCAAAAAATAGCGGATATGGTTGAGCAGCAGATACAAATGGGGATATTCAACCGTGATGCCGTATTTCCATCATCACCCAAGCGGCAAGCATCATATTTTGGCTACTATATTCCCATTTGGCAAAATGCAGAGCAGAGCAAAGTCTCTCCAACCTCATGGGATACTTATATCGGCAAAGTGGCCAATCACATCACCCCATATTGGCAAGACAAACAAATCAACAAAATTAGCGCTGAAGATGTCGAGTATTGGGTTTATAAAATCCTTAGAGCAGAGCTATCACCAAAGACAATCGTCGATATACTAGGTTTATGGCGGGCAATATGGAGTTATTGGGCCCGTCACGAAAAGAACCCTAACGACCCTAGTCAATATATCAAACTGAATAGTAAGGATCCCAAAGACATTGATCCTTTCACTCGTGCAGAGATAGATATAATAATCGGTGCCGAAACAGACCAAGCCTTTCGCAATTTATGGACAGTCATGCTCTGGTCAGGTCTATCCAGTCATGAGCTCATGCCACTTGCTATAGAAGATATCGACTTTGCAGAATCAACGGCTTATATCAAGCGTGGCTTTGTCAAAGGCATCCATAAGGCCACCAAAAACAGGCGGCGAAAACGACAAATCGAACTCCTACCGATTGTAGCGGAAGCTTTGGCCAATCAACATCGATTAGTAGCTGATCATAACTCACAAGCAGTCAAAGTCCTTGAACGAGACAATCACACTTATGAAGAGCAGCTGCTGACTTGGCTTTGGCACAATCTGCGCACTGGGAGCCATTACACTTACCCGCAGTTAGAGAAACGCTGGAAGCGCCACCTTGATAAATGCGATATACCCTATCGCGCCTTAAATAACGGTCGTCATACTTATGCAAGCCAAGTGCTATCGACGGGCATCATCAGCGCCGAATGGTTGGCCAATCAGCTAGGTCACGTGAATACAGAAATGATCCATAAGCACTATGGCAAATTCATTCCCAGCGACTCACGCCATATCATCCGTAACTTAGCCAATGCGCTAGACAACAGCCAATAACCACATCAACAATTAGCCCTAAATTTAGGGCTTTTTTAGTCCTGATTCAGGTCTATAAGTAATAAAATACGACAGGGGTAGTGATATGAGGTAATCATAGTAATAGTTTAATAAATCAGCTATAAGTAATTGATATTATTATCATTTATAAATACCTTAATATAGTAATTAAAAGTAATTATTATTACATATATAGTATAAGTATATGATATATATAGCTTTTATAGTTTCTTAATTAATACCTTTTAGCTGTGTATTGGATTACCTAATAATTACCTCTAAATCACATAAAAAACCTAATAAAATCAATATGATTACCTATATTACATAGTTTGCATACCACCCCTAGAATTTTAAAACAATGTGCTATTAAGCCTTACCTGCCCATCCTAAGTCTCAGAAATTTTAGAACGTGGGATTCATATGGGATTCATATAATCATTCCGTATATCATATAAACAAGCTAAATCAGTTACTTATCGACTTGTTTGCCATTAGATAACCAACAGTAGAGGTTTCGAGTCTCTCCAGCCCCACCATTTTCGGATAGTACATCTTAGACCAAATATCAAAACCTGCTTTTTAGCAGGTTTTTTTGTGTCTGGAGTTTGGCTATCTATTATCACAAACGCTCTAAACCCTCCAACACCTCTTCCATACTCCGATATCTTCTCTCTACCCGCTTCGCCAATGCCTTATCGACCATACATTGATAACGACTATATTCTGATGACAGCTTTGGAATAGGCTGTTGGCAATGCTGAATCGCCCACGCTTTTAATTTATCATTGCTGTTGACGCTTACCTGAAACGGTCGCCTGCCCGCCAATATCTCAACCATCATGACGCCAAATGCATAGATATCACTTTGCACCGTTGCGCCCTTCCCCTGCCAACGCTCAGGTGCGAGATAGGCAGGTGTACCAGCAGGGCTTCCCTCTTTTAGTTCGTTAAACATCTCTGCCAAGGCAAAATCAGTCAATAATAGATTAGGCATTAAGCTGCTGGCACCTGCATTATTTAGCAAGGAGCTATCGCAAGAAGTATCCAGCAGAATATTGCTAGGCTTAATATCATTGTGTAGCCAGCCAGCCTGATGCAAATTGGCTATCAAGTGTGCGGATTGAGTGATGAAATGATGCTTTTGTGGCGCTGTCAATAAATGCTGATTTTGAACATTCAACTGTCCCGCCAAGCTACCATTAGAGTAATAAGGCATAACTACTATTACCAGCTTTTGAGGCTGCTCTAGTATTTGAACGTTTATACAATGATGCGCCAATAGCGGCGGTGAGATAGCATTATCTTCGATTCTTGATAAAGCATTTATAGCAGCTAAAACGTCTGCTTCATGAGTTAAATTGGGCGAGATACGATAAGCGGCATCACTCAACTGCCATTTGATCATGACATGACCAAACCGTGTATGTTGGGCGCGTGTTAAGCCTTGATAATAAGTATTTTCAATATTTTGCGTATGCTCATGATTTTGCTGAGTAATACGCTGGTGAACGACTTCGCTAAAATGCAGTGTGGTCAGTACTTGCGTAATAATGGGTAATAGCTGCTGAGATTGCGCCTGTAACGCTTGCTTAATAGACAGATTACTGGCACTATTTTCCATGGTGTTTTTCTCATAATAGGGTGAGATTACTGCCTGCCTGTTCGTATCATTTCCAAAAATAATAGTAGCGCGAATAATTTTGACCAGTACTACGCTCAGTAGGTGCCAAAAGTTTAGCCACGTTAATGATATTTTTGGGTATGGTATTAAAGACAACCTTAAATACTTGAGCCACTATGTCACAACCAATCATCCCAACCACGCCCTCTAATCAGCCTACTTATGCCCTGCCCGCACCGCTGTTAGATTTGCTCAGTCAATATTTACAAGAGCGGGTTACACCAACTATTGAAATCGATCCGAGCCAGCTTGCTTATCGCTGGGTTGGTGGACGCACTGGTAATTTAGAGCCTTTGTCGGTCAACCTGTTTTTGAGCTTAGATGACTTGCATGGTATCGATACGCAAAAGTCTAAACTGGTACAAAACACCCGTCAGTTTATTAAAGGTTATCCTGCCAATCACGTCTTAATGTCGGGGACACGCGGTGCCGGTAAATCATCATTGATTCGCGCCTTGCTTCAAGCCCATCATAGTGAAGGCTTGCGTATTATTGAAGTTGCTCGCGATGATCTGCAAATATTAGATAAGATTCGCGCTGCCATTAATGCCCTACCAGCAGATTGTAATTGCCGCTACATCGTATACTGTGATGATCTCGCGTTTGACGGTCAAGATGAAAGCTATCGTACGCTAAAGAGCGTGCTTGATGGCTCGCTAGACTCTGAGCAAGACAAGCTACTGGTCTATGCCACCAGTAATCGCCGTCGCCTGCTACCGCAAATGATGAAAGACAATATTGATATTTACAATGGGCAGACGGATGAAGTCAACCCCTATGAAGCCATTGATGAAACCGTGTCGTTATCGGATCGATTTGGCTTATCATTGACCTTTCACCCCATGGATCAGCAGACTTACCTGCATATCGTTCAGCATTACCTAAATTTAGAACAGCAGAAAATCTCAGCTGATATGGATAGTGACGCTAAGACCGTTTTGGAAAGTCAGATCATGCCTGACAAGATCAAAAAGGATGCGCTACGTTGGGCCTCTGAACGTGGTGGTCGCTCAGGACGGGTTGCTTACCAGTTCAGTCGATACTGGAGCGGTATAACGCAATTGGAAATTGCAGACGGTAAGCGCTAAGCCATATCTGGTTATAAGTCATATTTAAGTCTAACCCATGTCTAATCACTGCGTGCAGAACCTAGATACTGCACGCGACCCTCCTCTTGACTGCCCTCTTGATTACCTGCCAAGTCAACTGCACCATCGACCATATATTGGTCAAAATCTGCTGCCAGCCATAGATTGCCTTGATATACACTTTGCGCGTCTAAGCGAATATGCCCCATGTTTGCCGTACTGCTATCTGGGTTATCAAAGCTTTGATAACGCGCGCTAAAATGGGTCAAAATCAAATTCTTAAGCCCGATATCTTGAGCAAATTTGCCCACCAATTGCGCACTACTATGCATGGGGTCAAAGTCTGGATTTTTGGCTTTGATTTTGCTTAAGACTTCATGAGTATAAGTGGCTTCATGCACCAGCAAATCAGTATCGACCAACGCAGAGGTGAGACAAGCTGGCGTATCGTTATCCCCCGCTACCACTATCCGTGTGCGCTTAACGTCATTATTGACATAATCTGCTGAGCGCAGCTCACGACCGTCTTCGGTCATGACATCTTTGCCTTGCTGTAGTTTGCCCCACAGGGCACTTGCTGGAATACCGTCTGCGGTCAACTTATCCGTATTAAGCGTGCGCTGGCTGATAGTCTGAGTGATACCAAAACCATGAGAGGCGACGCGATGTGATAGCGGTGTGATATCAATATCAAGCTGATGCTGGCTGTCTAAACTGATACTTACCTGACCGTTACTCTCATTATCTGGAGACAATAACTCTTCAATCGCCATAAAATTGATGGCAAAGGGCAAATACAACTCTGTGGGGGCGGTAATAGCTTCAAGCAATATAGCGATGGCTTTTGGTGCAATGAGGGTCAGCGGATCGCGACGTCCTGACATAGCCGCACTCGCCAGCAATCCTGGCAAACCATAGCAATGGTCGCCATGCACATGAGTAATACAAATGGCAGTTAATTGATGTAGGGAGAGCTTGGTGTGCAGCAATTGCTGCTGCGTACCTTCACCGCAATCAATCAATAGCCACGGACGCGATTTTTTAGGCTGCTGACTAGCGCCCGATGAATAAGGATTCAAGCATTCGATCGCTAAGGCAGTGACATTGCGCTGTTTGGTTGGCACCCCTGCTGAAGTACCTAAAAAGGTCAGTTTGAGCATGACTTAGCACTCATAATACAAAATTATTAATAAATGATACGGCTTATGATAGTTGGCATATCATGGTTCGGTCGCCTGCTACCATCTGTCCACCATTGGCAGTACACTCATTGACCATATTGGACTCATAAGACTTCCAACCACCATAAAAACTCGCTACACATAGCAGCACGACCAGCAGTTTTTGTGACCACGCTTTGATAGACACCTGCTGGCTATTGATTTCTTGACGAGCAAGCGATGGGTTAGTATTGACATCGGTATCGATGCTTTTGTTATCAGATTTATTCAGGTCAGACATTACTTTATCCTAAAAAGGTTTTGTCTATACATAAACAAAACCTTTTATCAAAATATTAAATCAAGCGCTTATACATGTGTAAACGCCAGCAACTAGAACTTAAGACGACCGCCCTTTTCTTCTGCGCTCTTAAAGGCATCACGTTCTTCACAGCGTTTTAGCCAATTTAAAATATTGGTATATTTATTCTTATCTAAGCCCGGACCAGCATTGGCACCTACTACCGCTAGATGCATTTGAATGTCGGCGGCGCTAAAATCTTCACCAGCGAACCAATGATTGTCCTGTAGATGCTGCTCCATCATGTCGAGTATTTTGTTTAAGCTGTTAGCAATCATGCTTTTTTCGACTTTTGCTTTGATGCCCTTGCTAACAGGTTTAATCAACATCGGCGATTGCTCAACCACTTTGGTGAACACCAATCGCATGATGAGCGGTGGCATCACAGACGCTTCAGCGAAATGCAACCAAAACGTATAAGCTTCCCACGCTGCTTCATTGTCATCGGCAGGTTTGAACTGATGGGCTTTATCATAATGCTTGAGCAGATATTCGATGATAAACCCTGACTCAATCAGCGGGCGACCATCCACTTCCAATATCGGTGCATGACCGATCGGATGTATGGCTTTTAGACTCTCAGGCGCGCGGTAAGCTTTATTGCGCTCATAGCACGTCAGTTGATAATCAGCTTTGAGCTCTTCTAATAACCATAAAATACGAAACGAGCGTGAGTTTGCTAAATGATGAAGGTGTAACATAAACCATCCTAGTAATAAGTAATTGTGAGTCCGCTATACTATTTTAGGGTGTGTCCTCATTCTGAACATGGTGATAAAAATGAGATAAATTGCAGCCAAACGAGGAAATTAGCACAGATAATATCGAGATATTAACCAGCTATTTGACACAGTTTGGCAAGATTTAGCCATTTTTGACCCATTTAGGTATTTTCGTTCAGATTGAGGACACGCCCTAGATATCATGTGCCAAATTAGGTCGAGTATGATACTGCTGCTACTGATAATAGCGTACTTAACGCGGCTTTGACACCACAACTGTGTAGAGTAGTTACGAAAAATAATGCCTGCCAAGTCAACTTTGGTTTTACAACGACACCTACTTATTTGGCATGGAGCACTTCTATTTTTCGCGTCATTTTGTCTATTTTTTGCTGATACTTCTTAATCTTACGAAACCGATGTGCAGCCAACACGCCTTTAATACGGCGATTTTCTAGGCGACGGCGTGGTGGGAAGCTGCCCACTTGTGGCTCATTGTAACCATGTAAGCGGTCATCACGTTTGCGTCCCAAGTAACCCAGCGCACTATCAGCAATCATAATAAGCAATGCCACAAAAATCATGCTGTACATCAGCATGGATCCACCATCATGTAAGTTACGATCCAAAATCGCAATCGAAAATACGAACAAAAATATCGGCTCAAGGTAGCACAACGTTCCAAACAACGAGACAGGTAGCTTTTGGCTAGCGACCATTGTCAATGACATGGCAGCGGTACTAATAATGCCAAGTAAAGGCAACAGATACCACAGTTTATGGTTGGTTATCGCTACTTCAAAGCCACCATTCATATACAGCGCAACCAATACGACTGGCAATAACAACACAAGGTCCGATATAAGACCAGTGATGGGTGGTACGGCTAGATAGCGACGCAGTAGGTAATACGGCGGGTAACCCAAGCAGACAAACAACGTCGCCCAAGAGATAGCACCATATTCAAAGATATCATAAGCGATACCAAGACCCGCACATACAATGGCAGCCCACTGAAGTAAGCTCATATCCTCATTATAAAAAAATCGACCAACGACGATCATAATCATTGGATATAAAAAGTAACCCAACGTCACTTCAAGCCCCAAACCATTCACTGGCGCCCACATAAATATCCAGATTTGTGCGCCCAAAATTGGGGTGGGCAATATAAATAAAAACCACTCTTTGGCGTTTTTTAATGTTTTTAGATAGTCAAAAATATGCTGCCATTGTTTTAATACACTTACCAATAGCACCAAACTAAAAAACATCGTTAGCACACGCCACGAAGCGACCTGCGTACCTGATAACGGTTGCAGCAGCAAGCTGAATAAGAACAGCAATGAGTATAAAAAGTTTGCAGCCACAGCAGTAATTGTACCCTGCGAGGTTTGGTTAGTAGTCAGCATCACAGCAGCCTTTAGAGATTGGGGCACATCCTTGGCAATTTTAAAAAAAACAAAAGCCTCAGACGAGAACGTCTGAGGCTTTTGCATATAAGGTCGTCGCGCAATCCAAGATCAACGCTTTTGATATGTCGTGCTTATATCATGGGCTGCATTATGTCAAAGTCAGAATAGATAAGCAATACTGCCTTTCATTTAGTATATCAACTTCTTCGTTGAGTAAGTTTAATGACTCTAAGTGCTTATTTTAAATCAAGTTGCTCAATTTTTTGCTGTATTTTATTCATCTTTTTTTGGTAACGACGTATCTTGCGAAAACGATGCGCTTTTAGTACGCCATCGATACGCTGATTGATAAAATGGCGTCGCGGTGGGAAACCGCCCACTTGTGGCTCTCTATAACCATAAAGATGATCGTTACGACGACGAACCATATAGCCTGTGGCACTATCAACCATCATGACCAGTAGCGCAAGCGTAATCATGCCATACATAAAGAGCGAGCCGCCTTCATCGAGGTTTTGACTCAGAACCGTAATGGATAATACAAACAACAGCATCGGCTCTATATAGCTTAACGCCCCAAACAATGACACGGGCAGCTTACTACTCGCAATCATCGTCAGTGACATCGCAAGCGCACTCAAAGCACCAAGCAGCGGCAACAGATACCAAAACTTCATCTCTTGTGCCGCAACGTCAAAACCACCAGTCACATAAAGTATGATGAGCACTACTGGCGTCAGCAGAGTCAAATCAAACAACAGCCCCGTCACTGGTGGCACAGCAAGTGTACGACGCAACAGATAGTAAGGTGGATAGCCCAAGCACACAAACAGCGTCACCCAAGATACCGAACCATACTGAAAAATATCGTAACCGATGCCTAACGCTGCGAATAGTGCGGCTGCCCACTGTAGGACGCTCATATGCTCATGGTAAAAAAATCGACCAAGCACAATCATCACAAGCGGCAATAAAAAATAACCCAGCGTGACGTCCAGACCAAACCCATTAACGGGCGCCCACATAAACAACCAAATCTGTCCACCCAAAATCGGTGCGGGCAATATAAATATCAACCATTCTTTCAGTGTCTTTAGCGTTTTTATATAATCAAAGACATGCTGCCACTGCTTGGTCAAACTAAGCAATATTACCAAACTTAATAGCATCATAAGGACACGCCATGATGCTACCTGTGTCCCCGTTAAGGGCAACATAAACAGCCCAAATACAAACATCATCGAAAATAAAAAACTCGATGATACCGATGCGACAGTTCCCTGAAAAGTTTGATTGGTCGTAAGCATAACAACAGCCTTAAAAATAGAACCTTATTTACATTATTGAAAAAAATGAGAATCAAAAAATAAAAACCTCCGACGATAACGTCAGAGGCTTTTTTTAGAACAATCATATAAGACTAGGGCGTGTCATCATTTAGATTGTGAGGCTTAAAATGATGAAAATTGCAGCCAAACAAGAAAGAAATTGCCGTAAATATGAACATATTGACAAGATTTCTGACGATGTTTGGCAAAATTTAACCATTTTAAGACCACTAAATGTATCAATGTGCTAATTGATGACACGCCCTAGATCACAAAGCTAACTACTGAGACATTTATTCGCCGTCTAAATCATCATCATTTGCAATATCGATAGCATCATCAACTTCAGTTGTGGCTGTGTTGCCAGTTGCCGCATCGATGTCTATTTGCTCTTGGCCTTCTATATGCAACGTACCATCTTCTCTCATAGCATCAACTAGCTCATCATCGCTTTCTTCGTGCTCGACACGTGCCATAGCAACCAGTTTTTCATCTTTTGACAGACGAATCAGCGTGACACCTTGCGTATTACGACCAGAGCTAGCGACATGCTCAACTGGCGTACGCACCAACGTACCTTTGTCAGAAATCAAAATAATATCATCGGTAGAGTCAACCTTGGTGGCTCGTACTAACGCACCATTACGCTCACTGGTCTTAATCGCGATTACACCGCCACCACCACGGTTTTGGGTATTGAACTCATCGATAAAGGTACGTTTACCGAAGCCTTTTTCACAAGCGATTAGGATTTCGCGGACATCATCTTCGATAACGACCAATGATTTGATAAATTCATCAGCAGCCAGACGCATACCACGGACACCTTTCGCAGTACGACCCATCGCGCGAGCATCGTTTTCATCAAAACGAATGGCTTTGCCACTGGAAGCAAACAACATCACTTCTTGGCTACCATTGGTGATACGAGCACTGACCAACTTGTCGCCATCTTCTAATCCAACCGCAATCAAGCCGTTCGAGCGAATATTCGCAAATTGCTTAAGCTCTACCCGCTTCACTGTACCATTGGCAGTTGCAAAGAATACAAAAGGTGGCTCTGCTTGATTGCTGTCTTCTACCGAATCGTCCTCATTACTTGCTTCTGATATCTCACCTGTTACTGATGTATCTTCTACAATTTTTGGAATTGGTAGTATCGTCGTTACTGTCTCGTCACTATTTAGGCCAATCAAATTGACCAACGGACGACCACGAGCACCGCGACTGGCAATCGGTACTTCAAAGCCGCGTAGGCTAAAGACACGCCCACTATCAGTGAAGCACAATACTGTAGAATGCGTTGAGGTCACTACTAGATGATCAATCACATCGTCTTCTTTCATCGCAGTCGCAGATTTGCCTTTACCACCACGTTTTTGCGCGACATAATCATCAATTGGCTGGGTTTTTGCATAACCAGTACGAGAAACGGTCATGACTACGGTTTGCTCTGGGATAAGGTCTTCACGGTTAAAGTCCATACGCGAATCAATAATATCAGTGCGACGCTCATCACCGAAGTTCTCACGAATCTCAATCATCTCATTTGAGATAATGGTCATTAGCTTGTCAAAATCGCCAAGAATAGACTCTAAATGGGCGATTTCACGCAGTAAATCTTGGTATTCTTCGGTCAGTTTGTCTTGCTCAAGACCCGTTAGACGATGCAGCTGCATATCTAAAATAGCATTGACCTGTTCAAGCGATAAGCGATAATGCTCATTACCCTCAATCAGACCAAACGGTGCTTTTGGATCTTCGCCTTCGATGAAGTCAGGACGTACTGATTGACTGCCAGCAGCGGTTAGCATCGCCACGACACTGCCTGAACCCCATGTGTTGTTTAGTAAGCTTTCACGTGCCAAGCCGCGGTTTGCAGACGCCTTAATCGCAGCGATAATTTCATCAATATTCGCCAGTGCAACGGTCAAGCCTTCGAGCAGATGACCACGAACGCGAGCTTTATTTAGCTCATAAATGGTACGGCGCGTCACCACTTCTTGACGATGACGTACAAAAGCAGCAATGAGCTGACGTAAGGTCAATAATTTTGGCTGACCATTATCGAGCGCCACCATATTGATACTAAAGCTAGACTCAAGCGGTGTTTGGAGGAATAAATTATTGACGATAACTTCGGCCGTCTCACCGCGACGCAAATCAATGGCGATACGCATGCCGTCTTTATCAGACTCATCACGAATCTCAGTAATACCTTCGATTTTTTTGTCACGTACCAGCTCAGCGATACGCTCAATGAGCTTGGCTTTATTGGTCTGATAAGGTACTTCGGTAAATACAATGCGCTCACGATCACGGTTGACGCCCGTATCGCTCATCGCTTCAATGATATAGCGACCACGTATGTGCAAGCGGCCTTTACCCGTGCGATAAGCATCCAAAATACCTGCACGACCGTAGATGATACCGCCCGTGGGAAAGTCAGGACCGGAGATATGAGTCATCAGCTCTTCAGCTGATATTTGCGGGTTTTCGGCATATGCCAAGCACGCATTAATGACTTCGGTCAGGTTATGCGGTGCCATATTGGTCGCCATGCCGACTGCAATACCAGTCGCACCATTGACCAACAAGTTAGGCACACGCGCCGGCAACACGCTTGGCATGCGCTCAGAGCCATCGTAGTTGTCTTCCCAGTCGACAGTGTCTTTGTCGAGATCAGCCAGCATCTGATGGGTCAGCTTGGTCATACGTACTTCGGTATAACGCATAGCCGCCGGTGGATCATCATCAATCGAGCCAAAGTTACCTTGACCATCAACCATCGGATAACGCAAGCTAAAGTCCTGCGCCATCCGTACAATCGCATCATAGACCGCACTATCGCCATGCGGGTGATATTTACCGATGACATCACCGACCACACGCGCCGACTTCTTATAGGCTTTATTGTAGTCATTAGACAGCACGTGCATCGCATACATCACACGGCGATGCACTGGTTTGAACCCATCACGCACATCAGGCAGCGCGCGCGAGACGATCACGCTCATCGCATAATCCAAATAGGATTGCTTTAATTCATCCACGATGGCAATAGGACTGATCGAGTCGCTCATATACACTCCTTCACTCACATAATTTCTCTAAGGGTTGCACGCCTTAAAAAGGTTTAAGCTGATACAAAAATATAGCTGCACAAATGCGCAACTATGATTGTTATATAAACGCTAAAAAACACCTAAAAACGTGCAAAACCATAGGAAAATGGCGATACGGTTTTTGTTAAAAGTAATGTTGAATAAAAGAAGCTATTTTAGCACAAATTTGTTGATTTAGGGGGTTCTGACTGTCATTAAAATCAAGCAAAACAGCTCATTAGCGCAGGTTTTTGGATCCAGTAATATCCACCGAAATATCTTTAATGACATACTCGCTTAGACTGGCTAATTTTGCCATTTTTACAGACGAATTTACCATCTTTTGAGCAATGAGAAACGCCGCCCATCTTACCGGAGCAAGGCGTGTTTTTTGCTTGTGCTTGACTCATAGGCAACAATACAAAGGTGAGCGCTAGCAAAGATAACATTATTGATTTCATTGTTTTATCCTCCTAAAAAATAATGGGTTTATACATAAAAAAACTGCACCCACTGGGATGCAGTTTTTTGACATCATTCATCTGTAAATAACTTATTGCTGCTTGGTCATATTAAGTTCGGTTGGCACTGGCACTAGCACTAGCACTGGCACTGAAGTCTTGATTAAAGAATTCACGAGTGGCGTCAGTACAAGCACTAGCAACTAAACCACCATGATAGCTAGATAAGAGGCCAGCTCCAGCAGCGTCGACATTATTATTAAATCGCGACTGAATATTATCAATAGTATTGGTCATTAGCCAAGGGTTTGCTAATGCTGATTGACCTAAAGGCAGCAACGTTGGAATGCCACGACCCGCTTCATTCTCGTTATCGACATCGAGAACAGTGACATTTAGATTGGCTTGTTGCAGCTGAGCCGTCATTGCACCTGTATTTAAATCATAGTATACCGTTGGATCACGATGACCACCACATAACAATGTTGGCATCTTTGGTACATATCCTCGTAAATCGTTGTCTTTTAGGGCTTTACGAAGCTCGTTCTGCGGAGAAGCGGCTGGTATTCCAGCTGGTGTTGCTGCTGTCAAACCATCAGGATTTGCAAGCACATCTGTCACATAAGCGGCACGAAAGTCCGTCTTAATGAGATAGTTATCAGGAGAAAATCCTAAAAATGCAAAAGGTAGTGTACTAAAAGGTAGCTGATCAAGTACTGCATTGCCAGTAGATTTTGACTGGAACAGCGCAAATCCAGGCAGTTTATTATCCTCGACTAATTGCTCAAAACTTGAGTCACTTGGAAGGATAGTATTGGCATACTGGTCAGTGAAAATCTCATTAACATTATCATAAATACTTGGATACTTTTTCTGTAATCCTGTCGTTAATAATGGCGCAAATCGCGTTGCACCAAGGTTAACGTTCCCCGTAAAGATAGCATCACCAAAGGCGGCTAGAGCATAAGGGCCTGATAAAGGCGCAATGGCTGTCACTGGTTTGTTTTGTGCTTCTAGCGCTCTAGCAGTAGCCATAGCAACATGACCGCCCTGCGAATATCCTGAAATATATAGCTCGCCTGAATCATCGATATTGGCGTAATTGGTATTTTTATCTCGTTTTTGTGCATCGATAACGATACGCGAGCTATTCAACGCATCAATCATATCAGCAGATTGCTGCTCAGCAACTAAGTACGGATGATAATCAAGCTCTGAATCATCATAGCCAGCATAGTTAGGCGCTACGACGATATAGCCTTGCGCGGCAAAGTTTGCTGCTATCAAGGTGGCTTCACCCGAGCCTGAATTTTGAGGATTGCCAACTTGGCTAAAATCATAGCTTTTATCTGTAGTCGTACCATGAGCATATAATAATACTGGACGATCGCCCGAACAATCTGCACTCTCACCACTAGGCAGCATTAAAGCAGCAGTTGCATTGGTAACCTCGCCTGCTGACCCTACCGTTTGATAGGTGACTTTTTCTACTTTAATATCACACTTAGCATCAGGCGTACCAGCATTTTCCAATCCAGGAATACCATCTATTTGAGCAGTACTGAAGGCACTAATTGTCTCAACGCTAGTAGGAAAAATGACGGATGCTGTGTCGTTATCATCGTCGTCATCTCCACAACCGGTGAGTAGTAAAGCACTGGCAACGGCTACTGACAATAAGCAGCGTGACATCGTTGGTGTTTTGGTAGTGATAGACATGGATTGATAAGTAGGGGCAGATAAAGGGGCAGATAATTTGCCGCTGGTATCCGTGGTGGATTTGATCATGGTTGCTGTCCTTAGCAATGGTAAATCAGACGTTTGCTGAAATTTTTTGGCAGTAAATGCCGTTTAGTTTGGCAGCTTTTTTCATCAATGATTTGTATTAAGCACTTTTTAGCAAAATTTGCTCAATAGTTATTGTTTCTTAAACCTTAGGGTCTGTTGAACATTCAAATATGGTACTGGCAGTGGCTATTTTTTAGACAATACGCAGTGAAATTTTTGACGCCTAGTCGTTCTAGGGTAGACAATTTCGCCATGTATTGGCAAAAAATAGCCCTGCCCCTGCTTGTATACTTGGGGCTGATGCTAAAATCACTCCAAACGTTGTTGTAAACCTAGCTAAGGTCTCGACATTATCGTCGGTTTACGCCTAGTTTGATGCGATTTTAGCGATCAGCAGTTCTAATATTTGAATGTTCAACAGACCCCACTATTTATACCGTAAAATTTTATGAAAAGCTACTGGAAAACATGCGCTGAGTGGCGTCTTTTACCTTATACGAAAAATTTTGTTGCCGTTAAAGCAGTTCTAGCTTAGCTTTAGTCTTTGTTGTACGATGTTCCAAATTTAACCCTCATACAGATATCACCCTATGCAAACCAGCAGTCAAAGCACGAAAGAAACCAACAGCCAATCGACAGATCTCACAAAAGAAATGACGATGCAAGACGAGACGCGCACTGACCGTAGTTTTGACACGATTGCGGATTATTTTGAAAAAAAGGTCTACGGTGGTCTTAAAGGCGACATTCGACTGGCAGTATTGCGCCGTGATATCTTTGCCTATACAGCGCAGATGAGTAAAGAGCTTGGGCGACCTTTACGAGTTCTAGATGTGGGTGCAGGACTTGCACAGATTGCGATTGAGCTTGCGGCTCAAGGGCATAGCGTGGTCATCAATGACATCTCTGCCAATATGTTAGAGAAAGCAAAAGCGAGCGCAGCAGAAATCGATAGGAATCTAGATATACACTGGTATGTGTGCCCTTATCAGGAGATAGAGGATAAGTTAGCGATTGATGAGTTGCAGAATAAAGACAGTATGGGTAAGAATACTGAGAACGCAGCTAAGTTTGATTTGATAATGTCGCACGCCCTACTTGAATGGCTCGCAGAACCAGCCGCCATCATGAACTTTTGTGATCGGCAGCTGGCTGAGCATGGCGCGCTGTCATTGTGTTTTTATAATCCAGCGAGCTTTGACTATCGTAATCTAATTATGGGTAATTTTAATCTGCTCGATAACACTGATTATAAGGCTGACACTAAAAAAAGCCTGACGCCTAATTATCCGGTCGCCAAAGAAGAAGTCGAATCTTGGCTCACCACACATCATTACCAAACCATTCTAACCAGTGGCTTGCGCGTGTTTCATGATTATGCACCGCTCAAGCGCGGTGGTCATAATGATCCTGATGCAGTCATACGCATGGAGCTGCGCTACTCACAACGAGAGCCGTATAAATGGCTGGGTCGCTATCTACATATAATGGCAACTCGGTAAGTTGAGTACGCTTAGTGATGACGAGCACCTAAATCATGATTTGCTAAAGCGACTATCTGGCTTCTGCCACGCGCTCGGACCGATCATACTCTGACCAAGTCGTCGCATTGATGTCTTTTTCATCAAAAACAACAACGTGCTCAAGTATCGGCAAAATCCCAATTTGCGAGCCAATCTCATGATTATGATGACTGGCGACCAAGGATAAAACCGTCTGCCCATCATCGAGTTGCAAACGATACAGATAATTGGCACCGCGAAAGACGCGCCCAATCACCAAAGCGGTCTGCGTACTATCATCATCATGGATTATATCGTCAGGGCGCACGAGCACCTTAATCGGTGTACCATTGGGATAATCGTACTCACAATATTGCGGCTGCCCTGACTCATCATAAACTTCCATGCGACGGTAAATGTCACCTAACGCGGTCTCGACGTGACCTTCTTTGATAATGCCATCTATCATCGCCCCTTCACCAACAAACTCAGCGACAAACGGACTGATTGGCTCATGATATAGCTCGCTTGGTGTCGCCCATTGTACCAATCGACCTTTATCCATCACGCCTACTTTATCTGCCAGCGCAAAAGCCTCATTTTGATCATGAGTCACCAAAATAGCGGTGGTATTGGTACGTTTGAGAATATCACGGACATTCATCGCCAATGACTCACGCAGTACCACATCCAAATTAGAAAACGGCTCATCGAGTAGCAAGAGTTTAGGATTGGGCGCTAACGCTCGTGCCAAAGCAACGCGTTGTTGCTGTCCACCTGAGAGCTCATTGGGCCGTTTGTCAGCATGCTCAGTCAATTCAACGAGGCTTAGCATCTCAGCCACGCGGGCTTTTTTGTCGGCTGCTGACCATTTATTGAGACCAAAAGCGATGTTTTTTGCCACGCTTAAATGCCCGAATAACGCATAGTCTTGGAATACCATGCCCATACCACGTTTGGCTGGCGCGACGGCAAACGAGGTCGTTGGCGTCTGTTCTGTCAAGCGTTGGTTATTCAAGCCAATCGTGCCGCGACGACTTTGCTCCAATCCCGCAATGGCTCGCAATGCCGTGGTCTTGCCACAACCGCTATAACCCAAAAAGCAACCAATCTCGCCTTGCTGTAAGCTTAGCGATAGTCCATTAACGATGATGGTATCGTCATAACCGACGATTAAATCTTGGACGCTAAAGTAAGGATTGGTGGCGATATTTGTCTCAGTATATGTGGCAGAATTACTATCATGATTAGCGGTAATATTATCCTGCATTTGGTAAACTTCATCTGTTGATACTGGTGATTTTTTTACATTATCAGCGTGTACTTTCACTTTAGCCGTCGCCGACTGAGGATTGGCTGGGTCTGTTGAGTCTTTAATCAAGTCAGTATACATAGATGGTACCAGTAAGCGATTAATGAATAAAACCAATAAATAAAACGGTAAAAATTATGGTGCTAATGAAGGCTTAAGCGCGATCAACTCTGTCTTTAACTTCTTAAATAATAAACTGTTTTAAACTTATCCCTGCTTATCACTTTGGCGCAGCAGTATCCAAACGGGAATAAGACCGACCAACACAATCAGCAAACTTGGCAATGCTGCTCTGCCCCACATGCCTTCGCTGGTCATCTCAAACACCCGCACTGCTAGCGTATCCCAGCCTTGTCGCCGTGTCATCAAGGTGATCGGCATCTCTTTCATCACTTCGACAAAACCCATCAATAAGGCCGTTAGCACCCCAGGGCTGAGTACGGGCAACATCACTTGCCGCCAACGCTGATAAGGGCTGTCACTCAGTAATTTAGCAGCCGCTTCCTGATTGACAGTCAGTCGCTGTAACTGCCGATCGACTGGCTGAAAGCTTACGGTCATAAAGCGCGTCGATAAGGCAAGAAGCATCACGATCACACTACCCGACAGCACTTGCTCTGAAGTCACACCGAACGCAATCAGCTGATTGTCTATCCAAGCAATGGGAATAAATATACCAACAGCCAGTACTGTACCCGGTACGACATAGCCTAGATTGGCTAAAGTCGTCATGAGCTTGGTTGATTTATCAGGATATTGGCGCTTGATCCACGCAATGATGATGGCTAAAAAAGCAATGAAAATGGTGGTCATGCTCGCAATCATGAGACTGTTGGTAACAAAATCAATATAACGGGCGTCAAAATCTTGGCGAAAATTCAACGCGGTCCAATAGATCAACTGCAAGAACGGTATTAGGAAAGCCAGCAAAAACACCAGTGTACATAGCAGCGTCATGGCCAGTTTAGCAGACGCACTGGCTTCAAAACGCTGATTGCTGCCTTGGGTAACTATATTACCGCGCTTGGCTTGCCAATACTGCTCAAACAATACCACGATAAATACCACACCGATTAACAAAGCGGCTAATTGTGCGGCAGTCGTTAGACTAAAAAAGCCAAACCAAGCCTTATAAATAGCCGTTGTAAAAGTGTCGACATTGAAGACCGAAACCGCACCAAAGTCCGCAAGTGTTTCCATACTGGCGAGTAACAAGCCGCCAATTATCCACGGTAACGCTTGCGGTAATGCCAAGCGGAAAAACACGCGACTGCGGCTTAAACCAAGCATTTGACCCGCTTCAATCGCCCGCCTGCCTTGTGACAAAAAGGCCTGACGCGCTAGCAAATAAACGTAGGGATAAAATGCCAGTGACAAGACCAAGCCTGCGCCCCAGACATTGCGTACTGACGGAATGGCTGTATCGATGCCTAACTCTCGTAAACCTGTCTGTAGCGGTCCACTAAAATCAACAATACCGACGGTAACAAATGCCAGCACGTAAGCAGGTATCGCCAGCGGTAGCATCAGCGCCCACGAAAAAAAGCGCTGTCCGGGAAAGCGATACATGCTGGTGATCCAAGCAAGTGCGGTGCCGATACTGCCAGAGATAACCGTCACCATCACCAATAAAATCGCGGTATTCTTGAGGACTTGCGGCAGCACATACTCGCGCATGTGCGTCCAGATGTCTGCCACTGGCTGCGTCCATGACAGCAGGACGATGAGAATTGGTACTAGCATAAACAGCGAAATCAGTCCTAAGACTGATTTTGAGAGGATACGTTTGCGAACAGCATGGTCTTGACTAACAGCCAAACTACTATGGTCACTGCCATTGTTATGGTCGTTGGCTGTCTTGTCTTGACGAACAGACGCATTTGGCGTTGTTATCATATAATTATTACCATGTCATACGCATAGAGATCCCGATCTAATTCGCCTATCGCACACCCAAAAACACCATTTTCTCTGCCAAACTTGCTCAGCTTACTGTTCCGCTTACTAAGAGTCATACTGACATTTATCTTATGGCTACTGTCATTTTTTGGGCGTGGTTGGCTTGTGATACTCTATTTATAACCTGCTTTGTCCATCATTTGAATCGCTTGGGTTTGACGCTCACCAAACTTTTGCACGTTGATATCATCTTTTTTGAATTCGCCCCACGATCTGAGCATATCTGACTCATCAACGCCTTCTTTGACTGGATATTCTTTATCAGAGCTGGCATAGAGACCTTGGGCTTTATCCGAAGACAACCATTCCATTAATTTGAGGGCGCCATCAGGATTGTCTGATCCTGTCACCACACCTGCCCCAGAAATATTCACGTGGGTACCAGTAGTGCCTTGGTTTGCCCAAAAGACTTTGACAGGAAAATCAGGCTGCTCATCGAGCAAGCGACCATAGTAGTAGCTGTTAGACAAGCCTACTTCACACTGACCGGCAGCGATAGCCTTTAGCATGCTAGTGTCATCACTAAAGACGTCAGTGGCTAAATTATCTACCCAACCACGAATGACGGCTTCGGTTTTTTCTTCGCCTAAGTTTTCAATCATACTGGCAACCAATGACTGGTTGTATACAGAGTTTGAGGTGCGCAAACAAAGCTTGCCTTTCCATTTTGGATCCGCCAAATCTGCATAAGTGGATAACTGGTCGGCGCTGACTTTACTTGGGTCATACATGATAGTACGGGCACGTAATGACAGACCTGTCCACTGACCTTTTGGATCACGATATTTTGCAGGGACATTGGCTTCTAATACCGTCGATGCCACTGGCTGGAGCAATCCTTGTTCTGTAGCTTGCCACAAATTACCCGCATCTACAGTCAATAGCATATCCGCTGGCGTATTTTGACCTTCCGCTTGCAAGCGTGCCATCAATGGACCACTTTTATCAGTGACCAGTTCAATTTTGACACCTGTTTCTTCTGTATAGCGGTCTAGCAAAGGCTTGATCAGCTGCTCGTTACGTGATGAGTAGATCGTAATCGTTTGTCCTTCAGCACTCGTCGCGCCATCGTTAGCCACTTCTTGCTCGCTACTAGCTGGCGCCGCTTCAGCATCAACGCTTTCTTCTGGCGTAGAGGAATTACTACAACCCGCAAGCCCTAGCATCATGCCAAATACGGCAACAGGTAAAGTGAGCTTGGTAGAAGGTAAATTTGCGCTGAAAGCTTTCAATGACATGGTTTTCCCCATAATGGTGCTACGGATAAGTGAGAGATAAAAAAAACATTACTCATTAAGAGTAATAAGAGCATATTAGTTGAAAACAACATACTAATAGAAATGAGATTAATTATCAATACATTTATTTAACTGCATAAACTGGTGCTTGTTTGGCTAAATCATTGCTTTTAAAATACAATTTCAAAAGCAATGATTTAGCCAAATAGTGTTCGCTCAACACTTTTTTATAACAACCATTGCCCCAAAATCACATTGACTGCCGCTTCAGTACGCAATATGCGTGGACCTATGTGTACCGCCTGACAGCCTTGACTGGCAAGTAGCTCAATCTCATAGTCGATCCAGCCCCCTTCTGCGCCGATACAAACGAGACTGGGCAAGGAGGTGCTATTAGCTGAGTTGGTTTCTACGAGCGATGGCGCAGTTTGCTCTTGCTTTGTTAGCACTTGCTGCTGCACATATTGCGAAAATGACAGATCGCTGTAAGGGTGCGCGACAATAGCGCGGTTGGTGATTAGACTTGCCAGCTCATCCTCGACAAAGGGTTTAAAACGCTTTTGCAAAGTAATGCGCGGGGCAACAGTATCCACTCCTTGTTGTAAGCCTTCTAGTACGAACTCATCGAGGCGACTCAACATCGGACTTTGCCAATAGCTCTTTTGCGTGCGGTAGCTATTGATAAGGATAATATCGCGCACGCCAAGCGCAGTCATATCCATTATCAAGCGGCGCAGCACTTTTGGACGTGGTAATGCCAAGATGACCGTCAGATTTAACTTAGCAGGTGGCACAACTGACAATTGGACATCACCTAGCTGAATACGGTGAGCAGCAACCTCCTCAATCATCGCCGTACCAAGATTGCCACCGAGTTGCCCGATTTTGAGGGTATCTCCCACTGCTGCGGTCAACACATCATTGATATGGTTAATTTGCGATAGATTATTGATTGTCGCAGAATCTTGCGAAAAGTTTTCGGCAGGCAGTAATAGACAGTTCATAGAGTCTCTTGGTTTGAGTGTTGCTCAATCACCTTTTCGATCATGGCAAATTGACGCGTTAATACTGCTTGCTGCTGTACGGTCATCTGCTCGCCAGCTTGCCCTGCCTGTTTGGCTAATAGCGGATGGATAAGCCAAGACTGTAGCTGATCATAAATGAGCGCCGTATCGTTAGCAGCCAATGAGGATTTTTTGCGCGAGGATTTTTGCTTACCCTTTATTTCTGAACTACTGATATCTGAATTGGCGATATTTTCATTATTGGTAGCAATATCCTCTATCGTCGTTGGCTTTATCGTAACTGGATGATAAAACGCATTATTTGGCTGATATAACGCGCCCACACTCGCCAGCTTATCGACCACACTTTGACACGATTGGGTTTGGCGTCCCATTAGCACCGGTGTTGCCACACTCGCTGGCTCAACCGGATTATGTCCGCCCACATCGACCAACGAACCGCCCACCAACGCCACATCGGCTAGCGTATACCATGTCATCAGCTCGCCCATACTATCTGCTAAATAGACTTGCGTGTCCGCATTGATTATTTCTTCGTTACTGCGCCGTGCCATTATCAACGTGCTGTTTTGGATAAGTGTCGCCACTTCATCAAAGCGTTCAGGATGTCTGGGCACGATAATCAACAGCGTGTCTGCCAGCGCTGGGTTGGACAATAGCTGCTCTTGTAATGACAGAGCGATGCTTTCCTCACCGCTATGGGTGCTGGCCGCGACCCAAATAGGACGATCCGCTATTCCCAACTCGACGGCAATACCGCTCTTTTGCTTTTGTATAGTGGCACGCTCATGTTCTTTCTTAGCAGCGTTGCTATCAGTCGCTTGTACATCATCAGTTTTGCTATCAATCGTTTCATTATTAAGCACTGGGCTATTAATGACCCACTTGAGTGAGCCCGCCACCCGAATTTGCGCACTATGAGCGCCCAGCTGACGAAAGCGTTTGGCAGACTCGTTGTCTTGCGCAATAATTAACGTCAGGTTTTTCATCATACTGGCGCTGACAGCAGCGATTTTTTGGTAGCTTGTAAATGAACTGGCTGATAGACGACCATTGACTAAGATGCTCGGAATACGATGCTCGGATAGCTTGGCTAAAATATTTGCCCACAGCTCGGTCTCTACAAATAAAGCCGCAACTGGCTGCACGTGCGCTAAAAACGTTTCGATAACAGCAGGGCTATCCACAGGTACATAGCTATGGCTAAGCCGACCCTGAGCAATGTCATCAGCGAAACGACTGGCACCGCGGGCAAAACCTGTCTGCGTGGTATTGGTCAGCCAAATCTGATAACCATGAGCCAATAGCATGTCTAGCAACGGCGCTACTGTATTGGTCTCACCTAAAGACACCGCGTGGCACCAGATAACGTTATTATTCATCTCAGCTTTATGGTTTATTTCAGCTTTGATATCAGCTGTTGGCGCTGCAGGATAGTGCTTGCCGAAACGCTGCGCCACTTCTTGCTGATAGTTGTCGCGCTCGTGTGAGCGTCGCCAAACCTGTAGGCGATATAGCGGCTTTAGTAAGCCAATGATACATTGATAATAAAAGGGTGGCTGATACACTGCTCGACTGGACAACGCGGTAGATGAAGATGCGGTGGTAGAGGGTTTGGATGGCGTAGGAGAAGATGGCATAGAACAGCCCAGATTAGTAATGGATCAGATAATACCATTCTCAAAAAAACTGATGGTAAAAAACGCGACAATTCTACCTGAATTTGCTGCTTAATAATAAGCTTTTACGCAGTATGAGCTAACAAAAATCGTTTAGACAATAATTAATATTAACACCGCCACTACTAGCACTACCGCCAGTAACAGCTGATAGCGCTTAATACTGTGTTGCTCTTGCTTTTGTGTCGTTATCAACGCTTGCGCTTGCTGCCACTGTGCCACCAAACTGGCCGCTTCCACGTGACCGTTTTGGGCAGCTTGCTCTAACCAATATTTACCGTTATTGATATCTTGCACGACGCCAACCCCTTGGTAGTACATCTTACTGAGTAAGCGCTGCGCTCGGCTGTCGTCTTTGCTGGCGGCTTGCTTAACCCATTCAACACCTGCCTCTATACCAGCATTTTTATCAATCACCAAGCCTTCACCGAGTAGCTCATACATCGCCAAACGCAGCATAGCAGCGGTATTCCCGACATGCGCGGCCTTTTGTAGTTTCAACAACGCTTGCTTTTTTGCCGCCAGATGATTCTCTGAAAAGTTAATTTGCGCACGCGGTTTAGATTGCTTGGCAACATGCTGTTCAAACTGATCCAAGACTTTACGGGCTTGCTGATATTCAGCATTGCCCGCTGTTTGCGGCCGTTCAATCTCATCTAACTCTATGAGTAATTGACTAAAAATCTCTGGGGTTGGTGAGGGTTTGACAGCGGCTGCTGGCTTGGTTTTTACCGAGGGAATGGTCTGTACTACTGGCAGCTCCGCTTTAGATGGTTCAGGCTTTAATTGGTTCTCTTGTTCATTCGATAAGCTTTCATTGGTTAGCCTGTCTGATACGATATACGTAGAAGCCTCTTCATTTAAATCAATTTTATTCAAATCATCTGCTGATGTGGCGGTTGTATTCTGCTTTACTAAAAATGCTGCGCTAGTGCCCACTGTCTGAGAATTAGAGTCTATGCTACTTGAGCCCAAATCCACTTGAGAAGCCATGCGAGCAGCCACATTAGATTTACTGTCTTGAGTGGTAATGGTGGACACGTAATTATTAGCGATTGGCAGTCTGGCATTAACCGCTTGATACAAGCCACTAGCAACTTGACCACCTTGAACCGCGACAAAGGGTAGATCGACATGACCGAACAAGCGCAAGCCTATCGGTTCTAGGGCAAAAAATATTGGTAAGTTGGCACTGTCATTAATATTGGCATTGGCATTAATATTGGCACTATTATTCTCACTATATAACACTGCCATATGCTGATAAAAATCATCGGTGCTCAGTGACCATATTGGATAACGTTTGCGCAGCTCGAATTGACCATACCAATGCGGCGTATTTTGCCATTGCTGTGCCAATACTTGTCCGGCATAAAATGCCAAAAACATCATAAGATTACGATAGCGTTCATCCGTTAACAGCGCATCTTCATCCCAGTTACCCGTTTTAATCAGATCACGGCGTATCTGCGATAGCAAAGTATCTACTCGCTGTAAGCTCGATAGCGACTCATCCAAAGTGCAATCACGTAGCTCAGTTTCGTAGACAATACCGCCTGCGATAGGGCGTCCCGCTAAGAAATCTTGCCAATAGCCTGCGGCGATATAATCCAGTGGTGTTAGAGGCGATGCAGACATAAGACCAGCGTGTCCTTTTACAGTTTAATAGATAATAAATAGGATGACATCGTCATGATGGCGACAGTAAAACAATGTATGGATAAAGACAATGTGTAGATAGTTTACCTTAGCCTAAAATTCAAATAGCTACAATAAACCGCTACAATAAAGGACTAAACAAGCGTACCACATTATCAAACAAACGCTCATAGCCTGCGCGCTGCTGCCATTCTGCTAACGTTAAAAAATGACAGCTCTGTAGATAAGTCTCTTGGCAGTTAGCAATTTGAGCGACCATTTCAGGGGTATAAATCGCCAAACTGACTTCCATATTGAGATAAAAACTGCGCATATCAATATTTACCGTACCAAACAGACAATAATCATCATCGATTACCACAGTTTTAGCATGTAGCAGCCCGCCCTTAAATAAGGCAATGGTGACGCCCGCCTGCAATAACTCTTCATAATACGCTTGTGACGCATGCTGCACTAAAAACGAATCGACCTTTTCGGGAACGATAATCGTCACCTCTATCCCGCGCTTAGCCGCTATCGTCAGCGCACTTGATAGCGCCTCATCAGGTACGAAGTATGGCGTGGTAATACAAATGCGTTTATTGGCGCGATGAATAACCGTCACCAAGGTATTATAAATAACATGCGCTGTTACCTGCGGTGCCGAAGGTATCAACTGCGCGATCACGCCTTCTATTACGGGCATCTGTGGTATGACTATCGACATTGAGCCAGTATGTAGCGGCTCATCAGCATCGATACTATCACCCAAAAATTTTACCCGACTGTTGATGTCATTGATAGTCGGATCCATCACATATAGTTTGCGAGTATAGTTATTGATTCGCTGGTTGAGCTCGTCTAGATTGTTGTTATTTTCAGCGCCGATATCGGTGACCACAACTTTTGCCATCGCCGTCGCTATACTGATGGTACGGTGGCTCACACTACGTATCGCCACATCGATCCATTGTCCGACATTTTTATTTTGTTTAAAAAACTTAGGATCGACCAAGTTAAAGCTGCCGATATAACCAATGTATTCATCAATGACCACCATTTTTCGGTGATTACGCAGATCTGAACGTTTAAATAAGGTCTTGAACAAGCCTACTGGTAACGACTGATGTACAAAGGCACCTGCTTGCTCTAATATTCGATGCTCATTGCTATTAAAAAACCTAAAACTACCAACACTATCAGCCAATATATGGCACTCAACCCCGCGCTGTACGGCAGCGACCAACGCCTCTATCACTTCTACCACCTGCCCCTTCGGATAGATGATATAAAACTCCATCAAGATGATGCTCTTTGCTGACTCAATATCATCGATCAAACGCTTAAAAATAGCACTGGGCGCGGTTAATAGCTGCATCTGATGATCGGGAAACACCCCGAACCCTGTCCAGCGTGTCCCTATTTGGCTGACACCGCGATAGTTATCAGGCAACAAATCTTGCCCTTTATCAAAGACCAAATGCTCCCGCCTTGCCATCTCGTTCATTAGCAGGCTGGCTTGATCCATGCGTTCACGATAGCGACGTCCGATCATTGGCTCACCAAGCAGTATGTAGGCAATTAATCCCACGACAGGCAAGGTATAGAGCACAGCAACCCAAGCGATCGATACACCAATATTGCGCTGTACCGATACAATTCGTAATGTCATGAGTATCATGAGCACGACATGTAATATCAGCCCCAATTCTGCAAAGTCACCCAATGACCATGTCGTAAAGTACTTTTCAATAGCAAAAGTGTCTATGCCTGCCTCCATCAACCAATCAGTCAATTAATACAAATCAAATTATTCAATACCTGCACGTACCACAAAGCATTATCAGTATAGTAGCTTTTGGCGCGCACACAATAGGTAACTATGTACCCACCATATGGGCTGAACCAGTCTTAATGTCGCTGGCGTAAAGGAAAGATAATCATTAATTTATAAAATATATGAAATAACGTTTGACAGGCATACGTAAATCTATATAATACACACCCACAGCAAGGGGACTTAATTAAGTTCTATGTTGTTAGAATTTTTATTAATTTAGAGTGTGACAACTTTAAATGTTGAGACTTCTATAAGATTCCTTTTAAGGAATTTTAACTTGCGAAGCTAGCGCTTCTCAGGGTGATTAGCTCAGTTGGTAGAGCGTCTGCCTTACACGCAGAATGTCGGCGGTTCGAATCCGTCATCACCCACCACTCTTTTAGCAAAGTGGGCTCTATTTATACGAGTAAGATGCTAAAAACGACCTAAGCAGCGGTAGTTCAGTTGGTTAGAATGCCGGCCTGTCACGCCGGAGGTCGCGGGTTCGAGTCCCGTCCGCTGCGCCATATTTAAAACGAATTTAAACTTTCGAGTTTAAGCAAGTTTCGCCTCAAGTATTAGTTTACTTGAGGTTTTTTTGTGTCTGTTAATTTATCTAAATGTTTGATTTATCTGTGGTTTATCTCTTGGGTTTACCACTTGCCTTAGTCAAAAACTCAATCAATAACATGGTTAAATAATATAACCACATAACATAGATTGCTATAAAGTCGTCTGTCTCGGTTGTGGTGGTACAGAATAAGTGCCAACCACATGGGCGACCAAATCACTAGAGCCTTCTGAGTAAAGAGAAACCTCGCCTACGATTAATGTGCGCCCTACTTTCATTAACGTGCACTCGGCGATGATGCGGGCATCTGCTGAAGGTTTACGCAAAAAATTGATGGTTAAGCTCGTTGTCACGGTCAACGGTACAATACCGATTTTCCCCAATATTGCCACATAAATGGCCACATCAGCGACACTCATCAACACCGGCCCAGAGACCGTACCGCCAGGTCGCAGCTCATTAATACCTATCTCGTGCGATAAGGTCGAACCCTTCTCATCTACTGACTCGACCCTACATTTGGTTTGCGGAAACTCCGCCTCTATAAAAGCGACGATTTCTTGTTTGCTTGCAGACATACCTACTCCTTGGTTTTAAGTGTGCTTACTGCCGACGTTTAGCCTTTCTCATTTAGGAGACGCTAATCAAAAACAGTTACCTGATTATCTCCACCATCATTTATAGCATAATTCACATTATAAGCCGTATCTATATTAGGGCCTGTTGCCTTTAAGAACCTCAAAACTTCATCTGCTTCATCTGCTTTAGCTGCTATCTAATAGCACTTTTACTCAAGTATGAGAAGCAAATGATCAAGACCAACGACCAAACACTTACAACCCAATTGACATAAGTGCCAATTAGCGTAATATACACATGTTAATGATTATCATTATTATTTAACTCTTAGTCATCGAACTTTTTATATTCAGTGTTGTTTTAAAAAGCATGCTACCAATAAAAATCAACAAGAAAGCAATGATCTGATTCTAAAGGGCTTTCAAATCATCAAAAGTTGTTTAAATTATAATTATCATACTTTTTGATATACAACCAATCAGTTAAATGAAGGAAAGTATTAATATGGCAAAATCTACTCCAAGAATACTAGATGTGATTGGCAGTAAATACCTCACGCCACATATGTGCCGCGTCACGCTTGGCGGTGCTGGACTAACTGATTTTCCAGTAGACCAAGAAAGTGCTTATATCAAACTCATTTTTCCTCAAGGCGAAGAGAATCGACCACTGATGCGCACGTATACTGTGAGCGTCCAACGTAACGGTGAAATCGATGTCGATTTTGCTTTGCATGAGACAGAAGGCCCTGCTTCAACATGGGCACGCAACGCCCAAGTGGGTGAGCAAATATTGATAGGCGGCCCTGGACCAAAGAAGCTTATCAATAATGAGGCTGATTGGTTTTTATTGATCGGCGACATGACCGCTCTACCTGCCATTACCGTCAATCTTGCTCAGCTACCTGCTGACGCACACGGCTATGCAGTCCTTGAGATTACCACCGAAGCAGATAAGCAACTACTCAAAAAACCCGACAACGTCGACATTCATTGGGTGATAAATGCACATCCAAATGCACAAAGCAGCCCATTACTTGATCGTGTTAAAACGCTTACTTGGTTGACAGGACGACCTGCGGTGTGGGCGGCATGTGAATTCCATAGTATGCGTGCCCTGCGTCACTACTTTAAAGTAGATCGTTCAATACCAAAAACGCATTTATACATATCCAGTTATTGGAAAGTCGATAGCACAGAAGATCAGCATAAAGTTGTAAAGCAAAAGGATGCAGAGAACGTATTATAATTTCGGTGTGCCAGCACGTATAAACGAAACTGACATCGAAACTGACATCAAAAATAAAAAAGTCCGCTTATAGGCGGACTTTTTCGTCAAAAATATGATTAAGAATATCTATGTAACCTTGAACGAACCTCGAATCAATTAACCCTAATGCCATAGTCGGTTCAAGACCGTTCAGGTACAAGGAAAGCAAGTTAAAGCACTACAAATAGTAGACTAAACAAGCCTGCCATCGCACCTGATTTATAGTGGATTGACTATATTAAGCAAGCAGGATATCACCATGCTCATCACGTAAATTATTTTTCATCATTTTCCCTGCGCCGTTGAGCACGATATTATCTACAAAGACGACTTTATCAGGTATTTGCCAACTGGCCACTTTACCTTTATAGAACTCAAGAATCTGCGCTTCATCTACTGCCGAGTCCGCTTCTTTGACGACAATCAATACTGGACGCTCGCCCCATTGCTTATGAGTCGCTGCAATCGCTGCTGCCATCTTAACCTCTGGATGCTCCACAGCGATGTTTTCTAATTCCACAGAAGATATCCACTCACCGCCTGATTTGATCAAATCTTTTGAACGGTCACGGATGTTCATATAACCATCGGCATCAATCGTGGCGATATCACCGGTATCAAACCAGCCATCGGCAGTGATGGCATCTTTATTTTCAGTAAAATAATCATCAATGACCCAATGCCCACGAATCTGTAAGCGCCCTTGTGACTCGCCATCTTCAGCAACTGGCTTGTCTTTTTGCTCCGTATCCATCAGACGTATCTTGACACCGTAAGGAGGGCGACCTTGCGATTTACGCAGCTCATTAATCTCTTCTTTACTGAGCGACTTGTGCTTGGCTTTTATCTGGTTCATCGTACCGAGTGGACTGGTCTCCGTCATGCCCCAACCATGTATTGCATCGCAGTTAAAGTCCTCTCTAAAGGTTTTGATGACTGATGGCGGACATGCTGCACCGCCGACGATCGTACGCGTCATACTGTCAAGCTTACTGCCTCTGTTTTTGGCAGCGGTTAGCAAACTTTGCCAAATAGTTGGCACACCCAAAGCCACAGTCACTTTATAGTCATCAATCACAGACACTAAGCTGTCACCATCAAGATTTGGGCCAGGTAGTATCAAAGAGCAGCCAGTCAGGGCAGCGGCATAAGGCGTGCCCCACGCGTTGACATGGAACATCGGCACTACTGGTAGCAAGACATCTTGGGCAGACAACGAGGACACATCGGGCATACACAAAGCCATCGCATGCAGAACTGAGGAACGATGAGAGTACAAAATGCCTTTGGGATTGCCTGTCGTTCCTGAGGTATAACAGAGTGAGCTTGCAAGCTTTTCATCAAACTGCGGCCAGTCAAAATCAGGGCTATTATCTGCCAGCAACTCATCAAAGAACAGAGCATTCGGTAACTGCTCCAAGACTTTTTCGTCTCTATCACCCAAATAAATAAAGTGCTTAATGCCTTTGATGTGTTCTTTGATAGCGGTAATTAGTGGTAAAAAAGTAATGTCAAAGAACAAAGCTTGATCCTCCGCATCATTAATGATGTAGGCAAGCTGTTCGGGGAATAAACGGGGATTAATAGTATGGCAAATCATACCGCTACCCGAGATTGCGTACCACGCTTCTAGGTGACGGCGATTGTTCCATGCCAAGGTGGCGATGCGCTCTGATGACTTAAGTCCCAGCGCTTGTAGCGCATTTGCTAAACGTTTTGAGTTATTGGAGACGGTCAACCAATCACTCTTGGTCATCTCGCCATTGACTTCTTTTGACAAGATAGCGGTATCACCATGATATTGGGCGGCGTGCTCAATGAGGCTGCTAATGAGCAGCGGCTGATACATCATTTTTCCTAACATCTGAATATCCTTATAGTGATTTTAGTGCTCGTCCGTGGGCATATTTTATATATGGAGCCTCATCAGTATACGTCAGTCTGAACAGTTAGAAAAATTAATTTCGTCTGATAGAAATAAAGAATATATCTTTTTTTCTTAATTAAGTAGCCGTTGTAGATGTCCTTATCAGTCTCTTAATTAACCCTTTCAAGACTGCCTACTACGTGTCCGTTCATCGGATGAACACGCTTATTTACACTTATATTTGCCCGTTATTTTCTATAAACATACTGTCTCAACTTATGTTAAACCAGACATATTAGAAAACGAAAGTCTGCACCTGTTTACGACCCAGACTGCAATACAACATTAGGCAAACCTTGTACCGCTCTGTTTGCCGCGTCAATAGCACCAGCGACATAGCCAGGAAACTGCGCTGACCATTCGCTACCGCAACCAGTTAGACTGTCTTGCCACACACCTGCTGCTGGCTTGGAAGCAGGTGCTACTGCGTGCTGACCTGCGCCACTGGCATCAGCAGGCATCGCCGTAAATGGATCTTGCGCCCAGTCTTTAATATATTCAGCAGTTGGTGTGTTTGCCTGTGTACCAAATAGACGTACCATCTGCGCACGGCAATGTGCTTTTAGCTCCCTCTCAGAAACACTTTGGCGCACCTCAACGGGAACACCAAAGAAACCAAACACAGCGCCTTCGCCTTCTATTAGTGAGGCATCATGAATCTCAGTAAGCGGCCCTATCGCGCTGCGTGCTGCACCTGACAGTCCTTGATTGCGCCAAAAGGGCGAGTCATAAACCGCCACATACTTGGCATGTGGTGCCATCCAAGTGGCGGTCTCTTGCCACTCTATCGCTAAATTTTGCGGTAAAGCAGGTTCAAATACAATATTATTGCCCGCCAACCGCGGTGGTAGCGCAAGTAATACATGCTGCGCTCGATAAGTGATTATTTGACCAGCGTTGATATGTTCAGAGCCACACTCGACTTCTATTTCGATATGCTGACCAGTCTTGGTTAAACGCTTTACGATTTGATCGGTTATGACACGCTTGGCATCTAAGCGCGCGTATAAAGCATCAGTTAGAGCCGTCATTCCACCCACGAGGCGCATAGATGGCGGCGAACTCTTATAACCTTGCGTACGGATAGGCAACTCATTGGCAGCACGCTCAACCATCATGTCGCCTTCTTCGAACTGAGCGAAACGTGGTAAATCCAATGCTTCAATCAAATCACTTAATTGCGACTGATACTCTGGCCAAAACCACGACGGCCCTAAATCAAAGCCGTCGTTTGATTTTTTATGATCAATACTTTGACTGCTAGCATTCTGAGCTACTGATGAGTTGGCTACAGTGATACGCCCCCCCAATCTATCACGAGCCTCTATCAGAATATAATCGATGCCTTTTTGCTCTAATAAAAATGCCGCATATAGACCGCTTAGGCCACCGCCAACAATTACAATAGGTACGTCTTGCATATCAAATCATTCCTGCTTAATTGAAATTATTCACCCAACAACTTAGTCAGCACCTCATCTATCTCAACTTTAAATTCTCTGTCTTCGATTTTATTTGCCGTGATTTTGGCATTTTGTAAACTTTGAATAGCCGCTTCTTTGTTACCCGTCTCAAGCTGTAGCACCGCCATAGAAAAAGCAATCGACGACAGATGATCTTTCGAATTGATCGCCGTGGCTTTGGTTAGTGCTTTGTCATAAATGACCAGTGCTTCGTCCAAATCTTCTGTAAAGTCAGCGAGCGTCTCCCACTGCTCTGGATGATCTTTGTCTGTGTTTTCGTTATCAGTACAGATGGCTTTTAGCTCAGCATAAAACGCATCAAATTTTTCTTGATTACCGATGCGGTCAGCCTCTAGTAACTCTTCTGCCAATTTATAAATAGATTTATATATTTTGGTATTAATCATTGCTTACAACCTTTTATTGACTTGGGGTATAGATTATTTGGTTAGGATTATAACGTAATTCTAGGGCGTGTCCTCATTTTAAAAATGGTGATAAAAATGAGATAAATTGCAGTCAAACAAGGAAAATAGCGCAGATAATATCGGGATATTAACCAGCTATTTAACGATGTTTGGCAAAATTTAGCCATTTTTAGCCCGTTTAGATATGATCAATTGAATTGAGGACACACCCTAGCGGCTCAGATGATTGCCACAGAAAAGAACACGATATTTATATGGCTGCTATTAAGATTACTATGAACGTTATTAGGGCTGCTATTCATACTATAGTCGATTCAATTTAAAAGCAGTACAAGGCAACTGAGTGTAGATGTATATGTGATACTTCAAGCGAGGTTAACGCTGTAATACCTTTATAGTGGAATGACTATAGTCAGTTCAATATAATTTCGATACAAGGAAACCGAGTGCAAGTTATACATTAGTATGCTTAGCGAGGATGACGATGTAGCGGATTTATATAGACTTGACTATATTAGGGTTACAACTCTCGCCAGTGCAACCAAAGCCGCGTATCTAACTCAAACTGATGATATTCAGGCTCCATATGACAGCATAATTGATAAAAAGCTTTGTTATGGTCATGCTCTTTAAAATGTGCCAACTCATGCACGACAATCATGCGTAAAAACTCAGGCGGTGCTTCTTGAAATAAGCTCGCCACGGTGATGCTATTGTGTGATTTCAGCTTACTGCCCTGTACGCGAGACTGAGTGGTATGAATACCCAGCGCATGTTTTAAGACTTTTAATTTACTGCTATAACTGACATTCGATAACGGGCCAACTTTGCGCATATACTGGTTTTTAATGTCATTGATATATTGATAAAGCACCTTATCGCTTTGCACCTGATGCTGACTGGGATACTTTTTTTCTAGATAAGCGCCCAGTTTACCTTCGCTAATGAGTAACGCGGCTTGTGTTTGAACTTGCTCAGAATAATGAGCGATGTACTTTAATGTGGTCACAAATTTATCCTTTGCTGGTACTTCAAATTTTGTCTGTATAGATTTTACCCTATATCTACTATTTGCCTATCATTGGTTCATAAATAAACCCCATAAGTTGAATCCAACTTATGGGGTCAGTGTAAAGTCGAGTATATTACTTAGCTATTAACGCTCTAGATGTAGATACTGCAAATGACGCTCGTACTGGTTTAAAATATCGACCAATACTTGCTCTTTGGAGTAGCCAACCAAGTCATACTCTTGTGAGCCTTCGCTTAAGAACACTTCCGCACGATAATAGTACTCTGCGTTCTTAGTTGAAGTGCTCAATGTAAAGTTAGGACGCTCAGCTTTAATCAAGTTAACCTCATAAATAAAGTCATCTTCATCGCCATGTCCAACACGCAATTTGAGACCATCTATTTGACCGCTACTCTCGTCCATACCCTCATCTATATCTTGTCCGATATGTTCAGGGTTACGGATATCCAAAGACGTCTTTAAACCGCCTGCCGCAAATTCTTTTTCAACTTCCGTCATGGCAGGTCTGACCACATTTTGTAAAAACCGTTCAACTTGTGCATGTTTAGGGAAGCTAACAATACGTTGCAAGCGAGCTTTCCAGCTCTTACCGCTATCTAGCACGTTAGCCGTACCAATCGTACTGGCCTTGCGCTTATTGCCCTCTTCTTTTAATGATCTCCACATCGCCACCATATAGAGCACAAGAATGAGTGAGAATGGCAAACCGGCAATCACAGATACTGACTGTAATGAGGCAAAACCACCAGCAAACAATAAGCCTAAGGTAATAAGACCTGTTGCCGCTGCCCAAAACAGGCGCAACCAAACTGGTGCGTCGGTATCATTGGTCATACCTCTTGAGCTTAGGTTCGCTAATACTAACGCGCCTGAGTCAGCTGAAGTCACAAAGAATACTAACCCAATCACAACACCTGCAAATGATAGCACTTCGCTGTAAGGAAAATACTCAAACAAGGCAAACATGCCCATTGCCGCATCATTAACTGCAATTTCACCAAGCTCAGTGGCACCATTGGCAACCAAATCTATCGCTGAATTACCAAAGATAGAGAACCAAGCAAAGATGAAGCCAAGTGGAATAAACATCACACCAAATACGAACTCACGCAGGGTACGACCACGGCTAATACGTGCAATAAACAGACCTACGAACGGTGCCCAAGCGACCCACCATGCCCAGAAAAATATCGTCCAACCTGACTTCCAGTCAGCGCCAGCTTGACCATCATAAGCATAAACATCAAAAGTTTTGAAAACGATGGTTTGGAAGTATTGACCAATATTTTGGGTAAAGGTATTCAGCAAATAAACCGTGTTACCCATCACCAATATGGCAATCAGTAGCAATATCGACGATAGCATGTTGAATTCGGATAAACGGCGGACACCTCTTTCTACACCAGTCATCGCAGAGATCGCCGCGGCAGCGACCACACCTATGATGATAAAGGTTTGAACCATTTTGCTTGATTCAATCCCAAACACATGAGTCAGACCAGCATTGGCTTGCAATACACCTATACCCAAACTAGTAGCGATACCCATCAAGGTACAAACAACACCAAAAGTATCAATACCATCACCAAGCCAGCCTTTAATTAAGCGCTCGCCAAAGATAGGCGTCAGTGGTGAACGTAACGCGAGTGGCATGTTTTTACGATAAGCAAAGTACGCCAATGCCATCCCGATTAGCGCATAAATGCCCCAGCCATGTAGACCCCAATGTAAAAAGGTCTGCGCAAGTGCTTCACGCATGGCCGCCTCACTGGCAGGCTCGAGCCCCGTATGTGGCGTTAGATAATGCATCAACGGCTCAGACGCACCAAAGAACAATAAATCAATACCGATACCAGCGGAGAACAGCATCGCGGCCCACGCTAAAAAGGGAAATTGTGCTTTTTCGTGGTCTTGACCAAGCTTGATATCGCCATACTTAGAAAAGCCAACAAACAAGGCAAATATACTATAAGCGGCAACCACCAGCATGTAATACCAGCCAAAGCTCTCTGATACCCATGCCATACTTGAACTTAATAATGCCTCACTATAATCTGGAAACGCAATCGTCCAAATTATCAATAAAATAGAAATAATAGCTGAGCCTAAAAAAACCGTCTTATTTAGAGTCAGGGGTTTTGCCGCATCCTTTGATGGCGAGCTGTACATAAAAGACCTCAATAGGTAAATTAAACAGGGTCTGATATTGCTTTGTCCGTCATAATCTTATGACTGATAGTCATACAAGATATAAATCACCACATGACGCACAAAGCAGTACCAATAAATAAAGATTTGCTACTTAAGTAATGACCATTTCAGTAATTGCTACTTCAATAATTAGTACTTAAGCAACAAGGTAAGTTATTAAAAATTAATCTTAATCGTATTCATTTTCTAAAACAGTAGAGGGGATAAAAAAGACCTTTATAAAAAGGCCTTTTTATTAATATTTAATTTAAACAGAACCATAAGCACGCATCGGCTCAGCTCTCAATGGTGCACCATTGGCGGTAAAATAATCTACCGTCGAGCGTGGTAATTGTACGCCGCGCATTTTATCAACGATTTTTTCTGCCAGCATAATGGTGGTCGCGTTGAGATTACCACTGATGATATTTGGCATAATTGACGCATCAACCACGCGCAAGCCATCGATGCCGTGTACGAGTCCTTCACCATTGACGACCGAATCATTGTCTTCGCCCATCGCACAGGTACAAGACGGATGATAAGCGGTTTCGCTATGATTACGGACATATTCATCTAACTGTGCATCAGTCACTAGATCATCCGTTGGTGCAATCGAGCGACCACGATAAGGATCAAGTGCTGGCTGATGCATAATCTCACGAGTGATGCGCATGGCAGCACGGAACTCTTGCCAATCTTGATCATGAGACATATAGTTAAACAAGATACTTGGATGAGCACTTGGGTCTTTTGAGGTCAGCTTAACACGACCACGACTGGGCGAGCGTAATGAGCCCACGTGTGCTTGGAAGCTATGCGATTTAACCGCACTACGACCATCGTAGCGTACCGCTAATGGCAAGAAATGGTACTGAATATTAGGATGCGTAAATTTCTCATCGGTACGAATAAAACCGCCACCTTCGAACTGGTTTGATGCGCCAAGACCCGTACCATTGAATAACCACTCCGCGCCGATGGCGGGCTTGTTCCACCATTTATTGGAAGGCGCAATCGACACTGGCAGCTTACATTCATACTGCATATACAGCTCTAAATGATCTTGTAGGTTATTACCCACACCTGGCAAATCTAGAATCTCATTGACACCTAAGTCTTTTAACCATTGACCGGGGCCGATACCAGAACGCTGCAATAGTTGTGGCGAAGCAATTGCACCAGAGGAAACAATCACTTCACGCGATGCATGAAAGTTCTTGGTTTGACCTTGATGCTCGACTTTGACACCGATGGCACGCTTACCATCAAACAAGATTACATCGGTCAATGCACCCGTCAAAATCGTAATATTGCTGCGCGGTTTAGCACGGTCCAGATAGCCACGGGACGTTGAGGCACGGCGACCATTAGGCGTCACGAAGCGATCCATCGGCCCAAAGCCTTCTTGCTGATAGCCGTTTAAATCGTCGGTACTCGGATAGCCAGCTTGCACGCCAGCTTCAATCATCGCTTGAAACAGTGGGTTGACCCCTGGTTTTGAAGTGGTCATCTCAACAGGACCACCCACACCATGATAGTCATTCTCGCCAGCATCACGGTTTTCTAATTTTTTAAAATAAGGCAGGCAATCCAGATACGTCCAATCTTCTAAGCCTTTAATCTCAGACCAATCATCAAAATCTAGCGCATTGCCACGGATATAACACATACCGTTAATCAATGATGAGCCGCCCAGTCCTTTACCGCGACCGCAGTCCATCACACGATTATTCATATTCGGTTCAGGATCGGTTTTGTAGCCCCAGTTATAAGTAGTTCCTTGCAACGGCATGGCGAGCGCTGCTGGCATCTGCGTACGAAAATCTAAGCGATGGTCTGGACGACCCGCTTCTAGCAGCAGCACCTTAATGTTGGCATCTTCGGTCAAACGTGTGGCCAGCACATTGCCTGCTGATCCTGCGCCAACGATGATGTAGTCATACTCAGGTGTGGTTGATGTCATAAAACGCTCCATAATATTGAAAAATAAATCATTTACTATCAGCAAAGTCGAACGAAGAACAAATCAGTCCTATTGAACCATTTTGCTGATCAAGAACTTTCTCAATAAAAGTGATTAAAAGACAGATTCAAACGCACCCAACTCTACTTGGATAGATTTGGTCTGAGTATAATGCTCAAGGGCTTCAATACCGTTTTCGCGGCCAACACCTGAGTGCTTGTAACCGCCGACTGGCATTTGAGCGGCTGATTCGCCCCATGTATTCAACCAGCAGATACCCGCTTCAATTTGAGCAATGACGCGATGTGCTCGGGTCAAGTCAGCAGTCACGACCCCAGCTGCCAAACCATATTCGGTATCATTGGCACGGCGAATAACTTCTTCTTCGGTCTCATAAGTCAATATCGACATTACTGGGCCAAATATTTCTTCACGTACGATAGTCATCTCATCGGTGCAATCCGTGAATACCGTCGGTGCGACGAATGCGCCATTTGCCAATTCGCCTGTTGTCACACGCGCGCCGCCCGTTAGCAGTCGTGCGCCACTGGCTTTACCTTGCTCGATATAGCCAAGTACTCTTTCCATATGCGGGAAGCTAACTAGTGGGCCCATGTTGATGTTTTCATCCATTGGATCACCCAGCTTAATACGATTGGCACGCGTCAAAATCGCTTGCTCAAACTTAGCTTGCATGGCTTTAGGAATAAACACGCGCGTACCATTGGTACATACCTGACCACTGCTATAGAAGTTAGCCATCATCGCAATGTCCGCAGCCGTATCGATGTCTGCATCATCAAAAATAATCAATGGTGACTTACCACCTAGCTCTAATGTCACGTCTTTGAGAGACGATGATGCCGCGCTCGACATGACTTTTTTACCCGTCGGTACGCCACCCGTAAACGAGACTTTGGC
Organism: Psychrobacter glaciei; assembly: GCF_014652895.1. Taxonomy (GTDB): domain Bacteria; phylum Pseudomonadota; class Gammaproteobacteria; order Pseudomonadales; family Moraxellaceae; genus Psychrobacter; species Psychrobacter glaciei. The sequence continues at coordinate 210,319 of NZ_BMZR01000001.1, read as the reverse complement.
GATATCAGGATGCTGAGTTAATGCCTCACCCACTTTATAATTGCCTTGGACAACGTTGAATACACCATCTGGTAAACCTGCTTCTGTCAAAATTTCTGCCAGTTTCAATGCCGTCAAAGGTGTTACTTCTGACGGCTTAAAGATCATCGCATTACCAGCAGCTAGTGCTGGTGCTGCCTTCCACATCGCGATTTGGATCGGATAATTCCACGCACCAATACCAGCGACCACGCCCAGCGGCTCACGGCGAGTATAAACAAAGCTGGTATCACGAAGCGGAATCTGACGACCCTCAATCATTGGTGCAAGACCTGCATAATATTCAACGACATCCGCACCAGTGACGATATCGACATACTTGGTTTCAGAGTAAGCTTTGCCAGTGTCTTTCGTTTCGAGCAATGCCAGTACGTCATTGCGCTCGCGTAATATCTCAACCGCCTTTGATAGGATTCGACCACGCTCAACTGCTGTCAGTGCTGCCCAAACTTTTTGACCTTTTTGTGCTGCTTTAACAGCCTCATCGATTTGCGCATTGGTCGTTTGTTGGATGGTCGCCAGCACTTCACCCGTCGCTGGATTGATATCTTCAAAAGTCGTCAGCGTTTCATCTACCGCCAAGTAACGGCCGTTAATATAAGCAGTTTGTATTTGTTCTAAGTCGATAATGTTTGTTAAGTTATTTGAGTTTGTATTAGTAGCTGTCATGCAGTGCTCCTATCGACGACTGGCAAAAGCCTTATAACTAAGCTAGTACCGAATAATGTCGTCATGGTTTAAGTTTTAAAAATAAAAGTTATATCGTTATATGATTAAAAGTCGTTGTGTGACTAAAAGTCGTTGTGTGACTAAAAATCGTTATGTACTTATCAATTGTTCTTTAATAAATTATTTGAGCGCAGCGTTTTAATAAACGCGCTGCACCATCTTTATGCATCGAAGCCACGTTGCGTCATTTTTATCAAGCGATCACGTAATGACTGTTTGTCTACTATGTCAATGCCGGAAAAATCTGAGAGCCAAATCCCATCAGCGACCAAACGTGCCATACATAAGGTCTCGGTATTATCAGTTGGCTCATGCTTTTTCAATTGCTGATTTGACCACTCAGCCCATAATTCGCGCAGCTCACTATCACCTAGCATCAATACATACAACGTTGCTTGGCTATGAAATTCTGCCTGTCCTTTTTCGCCTAGGCTAATCGTGGCATCGATATAAGCGCGGGTAAAAGAGCCATAACGCACGGGGTCTTTAGCCATTGCTGTATCTACTTCTGCCTCAAACTTCGCCATCGCGTCATGAAACACTTCCAAAATAAGCGCGTTTTTAGTGGCGAAATGATGCATAACGCCACCTTTAGTTACCCCAACAGCATCAGCGACTGCTTGAAAGGTCACTTTAGACAACCCTTGCTCTAGCGTTATTCGTGCTGCCTGATCGAGCAGCGCCCGACGCACAACTTCTGGCTGTTTTTTACGTTTGTAAGCGTTTTCCACTTCCATATCAATGCACCACAGAATTAGAGAATAAGTTCATCACCATCACACCACCCACAATCATAGCGATACCAACTGCTGCTGCTGTATCGAGGCTTTGCTTAAAAAACACCAAGCCCACGAGTGATGTCAGTACGATTCCGAGTCCGCCCCACAGCGCGTAGGCAATACCAAGCGGTATGGTTTTAAGGGTCTGCGTCAACAAGTAAAACGAGATGACATAAAGCAAACCCATAATGAGCGTCGGTACCAAACGCGTAAACTGCTCTGACTTCATCAAGAAGGTGGTGCCGATCACTTCACAAATGATAGCAATGGCTAAATATCCATAAGCAATAGTGGTAGGACTCATATTTAGAACATCCATAACAATTTATGGCACATAGCAGCAAAGCACCGTATACAAAAGAAACCATACGGTCGGTATTCTATAGAAATAAACCAGCAATGTGAAGGTAATTTTACAATTTTATATTTCTAGGCGATGTGCAAATTCTCTTAGTATTCAAAAAGATAGGCAATTCATCTAATCAAATATGATTGCAAAGACTGATAACTAACACTGATGAGTGCTTATTTTAATGATGAATGAATACAGCTAAAACCTTCTGTAAAGGCCTATCAATTAAGGCTTTTCCTAGTTATTTAATCCTAGTCACCTAATCTAGTCACTCAATAAAGATTTCAGATATAGGGGTTCACCAAAACAGCCCGTTCAATAAGGGATTACGGGTTATTTTTGATAAGTTACGACAATATTTATTATTAATGTCATAATAAGGTTGACAGCCTCGAACGACTTGGCTAAAATGTGCCCCACATAACGCAAACAAGATAAGTAATCGCTTTGATATAAAGCATGAACAATCTGCTGTTATGACCATCTATTCTCCAATAGCTCAGTTGGTAGAGCAACGGACTGTTAATCCGTGTGTCCCTGGTTCGAGCCCAGGTTGGAGAGCCATATACTAAAAACCTTCATCATAATTTGATGGAGGTTTTTTTATTGTTACCCCTTTTATATTTACTTCTAATAATATTAGCACAGCTGCGGTGTTCTTTTAGACATTTTTGTTGTATGGTAAGGTTAGTCTTGATTGGGTTTGTTTTTGTTTGAGTGCTTTGCTCCTACTCACTAAAAGTAATGGTTTATTATGATACCTGTACGTATAAAAAATAAGTTTTCTGATCATCCGCAAAAAATCATGCGGCCAGTCAGCATTCGTCTGTCTGAAGAAATGATTTCGCTACTAGAAGCGACTTCGTCTGAGTTAGGTTTCAAACGTATTCAAGGTCTTATACGCTTGTATATTCGTCAAGGTCTCGATCGTGACCATCAGGATTACACCCTAGCCCATGATGAAGTATTTATCGAAACCCTGCGTAAGCGCGGTGTGAGCCAACACATCATCGATGAGGCTATTGTGGTAACGCACAATAACAATATTTCTCATCCTTTGTCTGAGCTACAGAACAACGATTAATAGCACTGCTATTAAATGCCATTAGAAGAGTACATTTAAAAAGTCACTGGTCGGTCGTATAAAACCTCACAATGATTTTTATTAAAAAAGACCAAGTTTGCTACAGCGAACTTGGTCTTTTTTTGTCTGTTATAAAGATTAAAGCATTATTGATATTTTTTAAATCCTCTTCTCGTTATGTGCTTCCCTTTCGTACTTAAAGTCACTCGTCTTTTTAGCGCTGTATTAAATTTGCTACCGTATTTAGCCATAATCAAACACAAGCTGTCATTAAACGAGGTATATTAATAAAATAATCGCGACTATTTATTGGGTTTCAACATAATAAAGATTTACAAGGAGGTGTACGATGACGAGCTTACATCAGCGTTTCAACAAAAATTTGTTTTCAACCATGACGGTAGCAATGCTAGTAATTGTGACTGGCTGCTCATCGCCGCAGACTGACCCAAGTAAAACAACCATACCGACAGATTCAGACCAATGGCAAAAGAAATTGGGGCAAACTTTTGAGCAGTTGTCTGAGGCCGATCAACAAGTACTTAGCCGATACATGCTGCGAATGAAACTCAGTGACGCATACGAATCAGGCGCGATGCCACGTACCACTATTAAACAAGCCCTTGTGCAACAGCGTGAATATGAACGACTACATCCAAACAATCCAACGGGTAAAAAAAGCCCTATTGTCAGCAGTCAGCCAGCTTATAGTGCCAATGCACAGAACTACCCTGTCGCTCTGTTGCCAGTCAAGACCAGCGACGACGATAGCTTAAACCAAGTAAAATTGCAGTTTATGCTATCAAATCACGGTCAGGTCGCTATTCAAAGCTTTAAAGGCACGCTAATCATGCAAGACGCGAAGCTGACGAAAGGCAAAAGATTCAATGTGCCCTTGACACAGTTTGATCCGCCCATTCAACCAGAGCAGTCTGGCAAAATCATTATTGAAAGTAGTATTGAGGACATTAACGTCATGCGTGCCATAAAAAACACCAAAGACATGACTATTATTATCAGTAAAGGCACGTTGATATTAGAGAATGGGCAAGAAATTGAGTTCGATGAATCGCTGATAAAGTAAAAGCAGTCATTCAGATAATTGATAAAAATGGTGTTATAAAATTTATCATAAAAAAAGCCCCAATCAGCAATGATTGGGGCTTTTTTTGAATTTGGAGGAGACGGAGAGATTCGAAACCTCTGTATATGTCCTCGGCTCCAGTAACTAAAACATAAAACCCTTATAAATCAACGGTTACAGCTATCATACTCCCCACTATTAACGGTATGCACCAGCCCATGCCCAGCCCACGGCTCTATCCAAATTTTTCCAAGAATGTACGGCAAGGAATAATTTTGTTTAATGCTTAGATATTTCACATAGTCAAATAAAAAGGTAATAAAGGTAATAATTATAATCTATTCTCTTGTATCTCTTTATCTATAAGGCTTATAGCGATTTTCCAAAAGGTAATAAAAAGGTAATATACAAGTAAAAAGTTACCTATATTAAAAGTAATATACCCAACAATATAAAACATTGATTTTATTATAATTTATAATTTATTACCTTTTTAATTACCTCTTATTACCTTTTAGAGGTAATAATATTTAATATATAAATCAAATACTTACATCTGTTATTACCGACTATTACCTTTATTACCTTTTCTTTTTATCGCCCTCATATTTAAGCACTCCAAAATCGCTGCATAACGCGCATCAAACTGCATCATATTGCATCACACCCTTATACCGATACCGTACGGCTGTGGGCATTCTGGGGGCGTTTTGATGCATTAAAATAAAGGCATTTAGTATGCGGAACTCGGGCGGGAGGGAGTGATTTTTGGCAAGGTCAGGTGACGAAAAAAGGCCACTCATTTTGAGTGGCCTTTTAATTTAAAAAATAAATTTATTCTTGAGACTTAGTCAGCTCGTATTCGTTGAATGAAATAATTTCCTCGCCTACTTGGTTGTTGATGTCGAGCAACATGTTTTGTAATGTTAAGATCTCGTGGTAGTAGAATACTTCTGCAGCTTTCTTAGTATCCCCAAATCCGCCAGCATTGTTTGGTACCACACCCATTAGCTGAGGAGGTACTCGGTGACCTGCTAACGTATCATCTCGAGATGCAATCTTGATATTAGCAAATTCGTCTTTTGCAGCGACCTCTGCTAAAGGAATAACTTTGACACCATCCGGCTTACCGTTTGGCGTATACATAAATAAGTTCTTAAAGTTACCAGCGCCTTTTGATTCTCGTACTGCATCCTCTAAATCATCGACATCCTCTTGTGTAGATAAAGGATCTGACACATGCAAGATGTAACCAGCATGAGCACCGTTTTTATAATACCTGCGACGAAACAAAGTTGCTGCCTCATTTAGTGTAATGGCATTAACACTGCTGAGATAATCCGGTACACCGTAAATCTCTTGGTTGATATCAGGATTATACAAGTGGATGATTTGCTCGTTATATTCAATCGCCGCGCCCTGTCTATAGTCAACATGATAGTAGCTGTCACCTTTGATTGCCTTTCTTGTATTACGTGCAAGTTTCGGACGTAACTGTAGTATACCTCCAAGTCTGTTTCTTACTACTTGTACATAAGAATTATCAAATACAAGCAAATTAATCACTAGGCCAATAAAGTCTTTGCGGCTCAACTTTGGATGTGGTCTATATAAGCTGACTAATACGTTACGCTTGGTGATCAATGCGCTAGTATGATGACTGGTTGCATGATACAGCTTAGCCACTGCATCAATATCATAAGGATACTCATAGTGATTTTGATACATCGGGCAAAATTCGTACTCAAACATGCTGCGACCATCAAGTACTGGTTCAGGATCACCAAAGCTGTGCATAATTATCTTTTTGCCAGAGCTGGCTTTTTCATCTGTGTCTGTCATCTATGTACCCTTATTCGTGATTTAGTGACGCCGTCATTGATTTGGTCCGTACTAGCGAGTGGTGCTTTTTCAAGCGCATTCATGATTGCCCAAGCAATATCACTATGACCAACTTCTTTACTGCGGCTGCTGATAAATGTCATCTGGCGTTGGCTACCAGTCAGTGCTTGCTTAATAGCAATAAAGGCTTTGGCAATATCAATGCTGCCAGCATCGAAGTGTAGTTTACGTCTAGTAAATAGTTCTTTAGCTCTCAGAGCCATACGCGTTTTGCTCTCGACGCTATAGTTAATAGCAGTATAATTTGGGAAGAATTTTTTGACGTGTTCAGCGACTGATATCCCTGCACCTGTGGTATCTATACCTAAGAATTCAACGTCGTAGCGTTCGCAAACCTTTTTTATATGCTGAGCTTGAACGTGCGGTGGCATGTGGTCGAGGTGCATGCGCTCAAGCACCCGGTATGGCTGCCCTTCTTTTTCGGGTGGTGCGATGACTGCCAACGCTGGTTTGTCACCTGTGAAACTTGGGTCATACCCTACCCAAACAGGTTTGGTAAATTTCTTGCTGCCCATTGGCGTGAAGTCGTTCCAGATTTCCCAGCTATCAACCATGTTCGGTTGCAGTACTGACAAAGGAAAATAACTATTGCTATCATCTAAGAACACACACATAAACAAGTTGGCAAATCGTTCCGGTGTGTACTCCAATAGCAGCTGTGCTATATCTAACTTATCAAAACCACCTTTAATCGCATCTTTGATCGTGACGATTAAACGCCATTTACCATCGCCACAGTAACGACCAGACTTTAATGCACTGTGTGAGGTATCAATATCTTTTTTATTGACACCATCGTTACCTGTCCAGAATGCATAGGCTTCATGCAATACACTGCTCGGCGTAGACAAATAGACTTGTTGAAAATGACTTTGTGACGCCATGCCGGATGCAACGGCGCGAAACTCTTTGAATTTTCGAATCCAAAAAAATTCATCCATGATCACATCGCCATGACGACCTTGTGCTGTCAATGCGTTAGTGCCCATGTAATACAGACTGACCTGCGTATTGTCTTCTAATGACAGTACAATTGGCTCCCCACCAATATTCCTGCCAAGTATTTCAAAAACAAATGATTTGATGTATTCGATAAATTGATAAGCCTGCGCCTTACTCGCTGATAAGAAAATCTTATTCTTTTTAGTGCGTAAGGCATTTATCAATGCCCATAGAGCGACAACATATGTAGCACCAATCTGCCGCGACTTTAGCATCATAAAGATACGCGCAGCGCGATGCTTTTTATTGCCGTTTAATATTTCGACCCAACGTTGCTGGAACGGATACGGATCTAGCATCAAGTTAAACGCTTCTTCTAGCGCATCAATGTCCTCTTCTGTAAATAAGTTCCTAACAGCTGGTTTGCGATCTTCTTTATAGCGATTAGATAGCTTTGGATTAAGTGTTGCGCCGTTACCGCCGTCGTTGTATCGCTGTATTTTTGCAGCATGTTCTAGCTGTTTATTAAAAAAATCGATTTCTTTGTACGTCGCGTTACTTTTGTTCTCGGTATTAATCAGAGACAAAATACGCGCTTCCATTGCTGACTTTACGTTCTCAAAAATACTTGCGCGTTCCCAAGCATCACGCTTTTTCCAACTAGCGACAGTTGGGCGCTTTTCTTCTAACGTTTTTGATATTTGAGTGACGCTTAGGCCTTGTGCGTACAGCAACCGCGCACGTTCGCGGTTTTCTTCTGTGGTCGCATTTAGAGTGTTGGATTTGTCATTAGTCATAGGGCTATAGCTTATAGCTCGCAACCCTTACAACCACGCAGTTTGTAACCGCAAAGCCGTTTTACGGTTATCAATCAGTTGCCCCTAAACCCCTTTAACCGACACACTAAAGCCTATTTAGAAATCTACCAAACCTTAACAACCGAGATTAATTATGGCTGACACTGCATTGCCCGGTAAACGAGTCGTCAAGCGCTTTCGCGTCGCCCGTGAGGGGCAAACTGTTGATGGTCGATCTTTATCTCAACAGCAAATTATTGATATGTCTGAGACGTATGATCCTGTTGAATATACGGCTCGTATTAACTGTGAACACATGAGTGGTCGATGGTCTGGACTCAACAGCAATTACGATGTAGGTGCATTGGGTGACATCATTAAAGTTGATCATCAAATGGAGACGTTTAAACAAAATGGCGTTGAGGTGCAGCTAATGTGTCTGTATGCGACGTTATCTGTACTACCGGATTTGGTTGAGGCTAACAAGCAAGGCAAAAAGATTTTTACATCTATCGAATTTTATCCAAAATTTGCAGATACAGATCGCGCTTATTTAGTTGGTCTAGCTGTCACCGATCAACCTGCTTCTCGCGGCATCGAACCTCTTAAATTTAACCGTAATGCCGACGCACTTTGCACCGACCCTAATGACCAAGAGCTTATCCTTATGACTAAAGATAAAACAAACCCAGCGACAAATAATACTGACCCTGCTGAGCAGCCAACTCCTCAAAATGACAACACTCAAGACCTTAACAATCAAAGTGAAGGCGATGGTTTTTTACAAAAGCTATCTACTATGTTTGCGTCCAAAAAGTCTGGCATGAGCACTCAAGAGCAAGATTTGGTACTGCAGTCATTTAAAACGCTTAATGAAAAAACAGATGACGTTGCTAAAGAAAACGAAGGTTTGCGAACAGATTTGTCTGATTTAAAGACTGCATTTGAAGAATTTAAGACCCAGCTCTCTACTCAACCAGCTACCAATCTAACGAATACACCTCCTATCACTGGTGGCGGTGCTCAACTAACAGAGTATTAATATAGCCGGCATCGAATGACGTGCTCTTAGATATTTAGATCTCTTTACCTCAAAGGACTTTTATGTTTACTTTAGATCCACAAACGACTTTGCAACTTGAGCAGTACAAACAACAAGTTGCACGCATCAATGGCGCGCAAAACTTCAATGCAGCTTTTAATGTTGCCCCTGCTATTGAACAGAAACTCATTGAAGTCTACCGTCAAGTGACAGACTTCCTTGGAAAAATTAACATCCAAGGTGTTAAAAATGCACATGGCCAAAAACTAGGTCTTGGTGGCAATAAAACGGCAGCCAGCACTACTGACACGCGCTCTCAACCACGTCGTCCTACCGATATCTTTAATCTTGAAGCGGTAGACGATTATCTCTGTACAAAGACCAACTCTGATATCGCTTATCTATACGAAGTCATCGACAACTGGGGTTATCTGCCTGATTTCCAGCAGAAGCTTGCCGCCATTGCTGTTGCGATTGTTGCGGAAGATATGCAGCGCATTGGATTTAATGGTACTCATCGCGCAAAAACATCAAATAAAGATCTGTATCCATTATTGCAAGACGTGAATATTGGTTGGCTTGAGAAGATTCGCGCCTACAATCCCGAGCGTCATATTGACGGTATCACCATCGGTGCTGGCCAAGAGTTCAAAAATATGGACGCTTTGGTCGAAATGGCCAAGAATGAATTGATTGCAGAGCAACATCGCCAAGCAAGTGGTTTAACTGCTATCGCTAGTAGTAACTTGGTTTCTGATAAATATGTCGGACTGCTTAACCAAAACCATTCTCCGACAGAGCAAATCGCTGCTAACGCGTTATATCAGAAAAAGCAGCTTGGCTCCCTACCAGTAGATACCCCAGCCTTTTTTGTGCCTAACGGTCTCCTTATCACCACTCATGACAACCTGTCTATTTACAAGTTACGTGGGTCGCAGCGCCGTCACATTATTGATGAGCCACAGTGGGATCGTACTACTGATTATCAATCAGTTAATGAGTGCTATGTGGTCGAAGACTATAGCAAAACAGTATTGATTGAAAACATTGTGTTGGAGGGTTAATGATGAAAAGTAACTCTCTACGCGATCACTTTATCCGTACTACTGCTGCCAAAAAAGCCAAAGCTGCCAATAATGACCCGCGCTTATCAGCCCAGGTCTTAGGTCGTCGCACCGGTACAACGATGGTTAGTCAATCAACACCCATTTCTGACGCGCCGTCCGAAACTGATAGCGGTACGGCTCCTGAAAATGTTGGTGGCATTGCTCTCAAGTTTTGGAACGATGATCAAAACTTATCAGGTATTCAATCTATCAGTCATAAGAAAGAGCTGAAGGCTGACCTACTTCCAGGCTACTTGCCTTGGATTGAAGGAACAATTGCTGAAGGCGTCGGCGATCAAGATGACATGCTCGTTAAGCTGATGGTCTGGTGTTTAGACACTCATGAATTTAAGACAGCAACTGATATTGCTGAGTACGCTTTGCTTAACGATTTTGTTATGCCTGAGCCGTTTACTCGTGATGTGGCCACCGTCTTTGTCGAGCAGCTGTCAGATGAATTGCTAAGCATTAGAAAAGATACTGATACTGCTGTCTATGCTGATTTAATCCAGCGTGCTATCGACAGTACGACGTCACAAGATATGCCAGACCAAGTCCGCGCCAAATTATACCGCGTACTTGGTGACAGCTTAAAAGATGCCAAGCCTGACGAAGCCATTACTGCTTATGAGATTGCGATTAAGCTTGATGATAAAGTCGGCTGCAAAAAAGACCTCGCCCAGCTCACCAAAGCTGGAGAGTAACATCCCCACCCGGGAAGCGGCTCACTAAGACAATGCTATTTGCTGATCGCATCATACCAACGTCAAAGTGACTACCGCTTTTCTTTTATCTGCAGGTAACGTCATGTTGATCAATCAACCAGTTGAATCTACAACCGTCCTTAATCCTTACTCGCATCTACCGTCGATTAGTACAGACGATATGGTGCAATTAATGCGGATTGATAAGACGATTGGCGTCCAGCGTATTGCCGGCTATATCGGCACTGCTTACGACATCGTCAACGGTGAGTTACCTGCCACCCTTTTTAGTCTGCTCACGCTCGAGCGGCACTTATCTACAAAGCGTATCGATAGAGATACGTTTGATCGTACTTATAAACGTGCTGTGATGCATGAAGCTGCTGCCCTTACTGCCGATAATTACGTCGACTATGACACGACAAGCCAAGGCGCTATCAGCGGCGACGTACAACTAACCAAGTCTGACCGTCTACGACGTATCGTTAGTCATAGCATTGCTGACATGACTGGCCGTCGGCGCAATCGTGTGAAGCTCTTATGAGCAGCGCTCAATATCAGCGCACGATACGTGCTACACAAAACGATACGCTTGATGCTATCGCTTACAGAGTCTATGCCAACCGATCAGTAGAGATGCTGCCGAAACTTATTGAGAGCAATATTTTGTATTCGCCTTTTGCTGTGTTGCCGGCTCAAGCAATTATTACTTTGCCCGATGACAACGCTGCCACTGCTGCACCAACTATCAAACTATGGGATTAATTCATGAAAAAACCGACTACTAAAAAAGTCTGGCTAATGCGTATAGGTTGTGCGCTTGGGTGGCTTGCTGCCATTGCTGTTTGGATGTTTTTGACGATTTCACACGCTAAAGCTGATACGGCGATCTCTGAGTCTCTGCCCTTCTTGACGCCGTCTATGTTGGTCGCGACTGTCATTGGTGCTGTCGGTAGTTTTTTGGCATTCGGTGAGGATAAAAAGTTTCCGCCAAGCGCTACCAGTCTTGGGCATATCCTCTTGGGATTTGGTGCAGGGCTGTTTTTTACCCGTGGCAGTCTTGAGTTGATGGGTTATATCGATAGTAGTGACGATATTGTCTTGCTCGTGAGTTTTTTATGGGCAGGTATTGGTTACTTCTTTTTACGCCTGGTCGTTGCGGTTGTTAAGTCGGAAAAAATGGTGGAGATACTACCTGACTGGGCTGCTAAGTTATTGGGAGTCAGCAAATGATGGTAATTATCAATGTGTCTGCGATGGTTTTAGCAGCACTTATCTTATTTTTGATGCTAATGCGTACACGCTGTCATGACAGCGTTGGCTGGTGGTTATTTCGAGTATTAGCATGCTATGCACTGGTCTGTTTTGTTTACTTGGCTTATGACACCAGTATCCTCGGCGACAGACTGCCTGTGCGCTATATGTTTATACGTGGTGGCTGCTTGGCACTAGTCGCAGCCATGTATTTGTCGTGGCATTTACTCGTTAAACAAGCAAAAGCTACCAAAGCTCAAAGCTTTAATACACGGTTAAACCATATTTTTGACAAAGGAAAATCTAATGACTGACAATCCATTTTTTGATAAAGCGTTTGACCAATTAATGGTGAACGAAGGTGGTTATGTCAATCACCCAAGTGACCCTGGTGGTGAAACGATGTACGGTGTGACCAAACGCGTTGCCGTTAAACACGGTTATAAAGGGTCTATGCGAGACTTACCCAAGTCGTTTGCCAAAGAAGTAGCTAAAAAGTCATATTGGGATGCGGCGCACTGTGACGAATTTGCGCCTGCTGTTGCCGCGCAAGTCTTTGATGCTGCATACAATCATGGTCCTAATCGCGCTATTAAATTCTTACAACAAGCAGCTGGCATTACTGGTCGACAAGTTGATGGCATTGTAGGATCACAGACTATTGGCGCTGTTAATAATATGCCTGCGGATGTCGTTGTCTTTAAGTTTCTGGCTAAACGCCTAGACTTTTTTACCCGCCTTGGCACGTGGAGCGCTTTTGGTAAAGGCTGGTCACGGCGCATTGTTGAGCAGCTTGAAGCTGCCGCCGCTCAACTAGATTGGACTAAGTAAATGAAATACCTGCAGCAATTAAAAGATGATTTACTGGCCAAGTTTGAGTCACAACTGACCGCTGATAAAGTGCATCTTTTTTTGGTGAATGGTGAGCTGGCATCCAAGGTCGGTGACATTACTTATACCGCACGCTTTTTATTTATTGACTGCCGTGATAATGATCCTTTTGGCATACTGACTTTTATTCGTAAGTGGTTTCAATCAAGAGGATATGCGGTACCGGATTTGAATTTTGACAGCGAGATCATAGATGCCGAGACATATGATCTTAGCGTTGATATCGGTCTGGTAGATAAACTGGTTATTAATGAAGCTGGTGACTATCATCTTTGCCCACCCAAAGTTTGGTCTGAATCTCTCAGTGATTTTGTGCCAAAAGAGCTAGCTGATGCGGTCGACAAATGAGTGACAACTTTGATGAATTAGCGTCTTGGCTTGAGCGCATAAACGAACAATTAAGTCCACAGCAAAAGACTAGGCTTAACCGTCAGATCTCTACCAAGATGCGTATTGTATGGAAACGCCGTATCAAAGCGCAGAAAGACCCAGACGGAAAGCGATTTACACCTCGTAAGCGTGACCAAGCTGGTAGCATCAAACGTGGCGCTATGTTTCAACGATTACCTAAGATGCTTAAAACTGCATACAGCAGCAAGCATGCAGAGATTGGCTTTGCCGGTCGCACAGCTGAAGTGATGGCCGTCCATCAATTTGGCAAAACCATTAAACCTAATCCAAACTCAAAACCCACGCGCTACCCAGTGCGAAAAACCATCGGTTGGTCCGATGATGATATTGAGTTAATTATTGATGAGATAAGAGAATTTTTATTAAATGAGTAACTAATCATGCATGATTTTCGTTGTATTGAGTGTGGGCGTTTATTAGCTCGCATCTCAGGTGAGGCAGTGGTCGCCGTTAAATGTCCACGTTGTAAAAAATTAAACACTACACAGAACGCCAAGAGCGTCTCATTAGAAGACCTTGAGTCTCAAACTAAAAGAGACTCTCATGAGCGATTCAAATGTAGTAAAACCAAGTCTTCAACATAAAGCGCCATTACCGTTTGTTGGTCAAAAACGGTTTTTCTTGAAACTCTTTCGCAAGGTGCTTGATGAACATATCCCTGATGATGGTGAAGGCTGGACTATCATTGATGTGTTTGGTGGCAGTGGTCTACTTAGTAATAATGCCAAGCATTTAAAACCTGCAGCAACAGTTATCTTTAATGATTTTGACAACTATTCTGAGCGCCTGAAGCACGTTGCTGACAGCAACATATTGCGCCAGAAACTAATGGACGTACTATCTAACTACCCCCGCCAAACGCTTTTAGATAAGAATATTAAGCCTCAGGTTATAGACGTAATCAAAAACTTTAAAGGTCACATTGACATGCGCGTGTTGTCAACATGGTTATTATTTGCCGGTAAACATGCCACGAGTCTAGATGAGTTATATACAAGTCATTTATATAACTCTTTACGTCGTACTGACTTTTTGAGTATCGATGATTATTTAACAGGGGTGCAGGTTGTTTGCGAGTCATACGATACGCTTATACCTCAGTACGCTGATCAACCCAAGACCCTACTGGTTTTTGATCCGCCTTATGTCAATACGCAGCAAGGCGCTTATGCACAGAAAGAGTATTTCGGCATGGTGCAATTTTTAAAGCTGATGCAGTATGTAAGACCACCTTATATTTTCTTCAGCAGTACACGAAGTGAATTGCCAGCTTATCTTGATTTTCTTCAAAAACATGATTCCCGCGCTTGGGAGCGAATTGGCAATTACAAAACGATTAGTCTAAAAGCGCAAATGAACAAAAATTCATCATACGAAGATCACATGATCTATCGTTTCCAATAACTTAACCGTAACTCCTATTTGCGGTTAAGCATTAGATGCACTTGGCGTTGCTCCAATGCAGACTATAGCGATGAACGCAGAAACCCAACGACGCTTACACAATATCGCCACCATTGGCACTGTCACGCATATCGATGCTGACAGTGCTTTAATGCGTCTTGCTGTTGGCGACAATGTGACCGATTGGGTAAACATTCCTACTATCGCAGCTGGATCTATCAGCGCATGGCGCTGTCCTAGTATTGGTGAGCAATACTTACTGGTCTCACCAAGCGGTGAACTTGCTAATGCCATCCCTGTCATTAGCTTATACAGCGATCATCATCCAAGCCCAAGCACCGACCCAAATGAGATACGCATCCGCTACAACAACACTGACTTCTGCAGTATTGATGTCGTTAAGAGCCAACTCACAATGCATATCAGCGAGACCCTTATCAGGTCAAAAACCAGCATTGTATTGGATACGCCAAAAACACGTATGACCGGCAGTCTTCAAGTTGATAAAGGCATCCACTCAGATGAAGCTATTAAATCAGACGACGAAGTTTATGCAAAAGAAATCAAATTAGGTAATCACGGTCATAGAAATGTTAAAAGCGGCTCTGATACGTCTGGTGACCCTGTATGAATAATTATGCAACGGGTATGTCTCGGACCAATGGCGACCTATTAAATCAAGAAGATCATTTACGTCAATCGATCCATGACATTTTGACCACGCCACTCGGTACCAGATTAATGCGCCGCGAGTATGGCAGCCTTTTACCATTTTTGATTGATTCCCCGGCTAATGATGCTACTCGATTAAAACTCATGGCAGCCACAGCGACCGCTCTTATTCGCTGGGAGCCACGCATCAAAGTCAGCAAAGTAAGTTTGTCTTTGATTAATGACGGCATCAACAGCGGTTGGAATACATTGATCGAAATGAGACGCGCTGACAGCTCAACGCTGACCACATCATTATCTTTAGTGCGAGGTGCTACATGAACAACGTATTTACCGCGATTAATTTGCAAGGCTTACCGCTGCCGAACTTAATCAAGCCTATCTCGCCTGAAGATGAGCTGCTTGAGATCCGTGCTGAATTTGCTACCAAATTCCCAGCCAATCATCCTATACATGCAGCGTTGGCATTAGAGTCAGAGCCAGTTAATAAAATATTAGAAGTACTGGCTTACCGCTATAGCTTAAAGGTATCTGAAGTCAATCGTACAGCGCGTAGCTTAATGCTTGCCTATGCTAATGGCGCTGACTTGGATCATATCGGTGTCACTTATTACCGCGTACAGCGCAAGATTTTGCAAGTAAAAGATTTGACGACCAATCCAGTCACACCAGAGATTTTAGAAGACGATACCGCTTATCGTGATCGTTTGGCATTATCAGTCGAAGCGGAAACAAAGGCCGGTAGTGCCGGTGCATATTTATTCCACGCCTTATCTGCGAGTGCCCAAGTATTTAACGCTACCGTTCACAGCCCCGCGCCCACCGAAGTAGACGTGTATTTATCTGGCCAGATTGATGGTGACGTACTCGAGCAGGCAACCAAAACCGTCGGTGTTGATCAAAGTGCTATTAACGAGGTTAGGACCGCGCTGACCGCTGATGATGTTCGCCCTTTAACTGACCTATTACGCGTACATAGTGCTACTGCAAAGTCGTATCAAATTAGTGCTGTGATTTATATCAAATCGGGTATCAGTCCAAGTCTGTTACTTCAGCAAGGATTAGATAATTTGCGTGCTTATTTACGCTCCGAATTTAAGCCTGGTCGACGCATTGCTACCAGTCGAATTATTGGTGCGTTAGATGTAAATGGCGTCAGCCGCATTGAACTGATTAGCCCAGCTACTGATGTATTGGTTGACGTATCACAAGTTGCACATTGCACGAGCTACGACATTAAAGCGATGAGTAGCAATGACTGACTTATCTTTACTCCCTGCCAATAGCAAGCCGCTCGAGCGTGAGCTTGCCACACTGACCGCACGTCTTGAATCAATAGATGTGCCGTTTGATTTGATTTGGGATGCGGACAACTGCCCTGCTGAATACCTGCCTTTTTTGGCTTACGCCTGGTCCGTTGATGAATGGAATGATGCGTGGAGTATTGAGACGCAGCGGAATGTTATTAGAAACTCTATTTGGGTACACCAACGTAAGGGCACACTAGGCGCAGTAAAGCGCGCACTTGCAGTCATGAACTACGATACCAGCGTTATCGAGTGGTTTGAAAAAATTCCGAGAGGTACACCCGGTACTTTTAGTATTGAAGTAAATCCTATGAATGGAATTATCACTGATTCAGTGCGCCAAATCCGTGCGGTCGTTGATGCCGTTAAACGTCTATCAGCTCATTATGATATTTATTTTGGTACATCTGTAAATGCAACTATCGCCGCATATGCTGTTCCAGCTGTCGGTGTTGAAATCACTATCACTAACTGAGGATTTATCATGCCCAACAATCAACAGCCGCAAGGCGTAACCAAAACCGTTAATAACCCCGTCGCTAACGATACCGGCAAATACATCGTAGATTTTGATGTGATTGAGGACGACGGTATTGCTACGGCAAGTCATTTAGCCATCTTCATCAGTGACAGTACTGCTCGTACTAACATCGATGTAATTTTCAATCCGGCATTATTGCGTACACGTTTTGACTCAGTATATGTTGAAGCCGTAACCAGTACTGCAACGAATCTGAACATTTACACGTTGCTGAATCCTGAGCATTTAGCTGATTACACTACTGCGCCTAAACGCACCTTAGCGATTGCTGAAGACAAATCAGAACTGTTTACGATCAAAAAACTAGGTGACGTTATTGTGTTTGATGGCGCTGACATCGATCGTATTCAGACGATGGTTACACCAGAGAATGGTAGCGGCACTATGCCACCAACAGATAGTGGGTCAGGTGATTTACCACCGCCAAGAGACAACACTAGTACATAGTAAAATTTAAATAAAAATCAGCTACTGACTAAAGGCGTCACCATGACATATCAACTCTTACTGACCACGCTTGGACAACAAAAACTGGCTGCCGCTGCCAATGCTGGTAGCCCATCTGTGCGCATTACTCAGTTTGCGGTGGGTCAAGGCCTAAATGTTGATTTTAGTCAGCGTCTTGACCAGCAAGTGTTGGTGAGTAAACGCTATCAAGGCTCAGTCGAGAGCATTGCAAGTACTGCAATCACTGGGCAATACGAGATTACTTGTATCGTCCCACAAGCCCAAGGTGGTTGGTTTATTCGTGAGATTGGTTTAATTGATAGCGCCGGTGATTTGATTTGGGTTGGTCAAGTGCCAGAGGTACAAAAGCCAGTCGCCAGCTCTACTGCAGCAGTTGATTACCGTATCAAAGCTGTCATCAGTATTGATAATCCTAATGTTAATCTAGTGATCGATGCCAACGTAGTAACGGCTACCCAATCATGGGTGTCCAAGCATTTTGTCAGCAATCCACGCTTTGCTCAATTTTTGACTCTCGCATATCCATACGGCCATAAGTACTGGTCACATAGTAAAACAAACCCTAAACCGCTATTTGATGCCATGTTTGGTTTTGAGACGCATTGGCGTCGCTTAGAAGGTATCGGTTTGGTGGCTGTAAAAGATGGCGATACTCATATTGGTCAGCCTATGCTGACGCTTGGGCAACTTGGTAATACTGAGCTTGCAACAACTGCACGTCCACACATCTATCCTATTTATACCAGTTATTTATTTGAACGTTATGACCCATCAACTGTGGTCGAAACCGTTTGGAAAGTAACTGCCAACAAGTCATCAGTCAACGAAGGCGATGCTGTCCGTTTTACTATTACGGCCAACAACTTACCTGACGGTCAAATCCTCAACTGGACTGTCAAAGAAGGCATTCTAAATAGCGCCAGTAACGATATCACCAGTCCAGATAAGACAGACAGCGGAACGGTCATTCTAAATAATGGCCAAGCGATTGTTAACTTTACGACCACATCTGACGATAACGAAGCAGAGCCACAGAAACATGTGCGTCTGACCGTAGGTGCACCAGCTAACCTATCTATCAATGTGTCGGTTAATGACGCTGGCCATAGCGAAATCGTTCTACATATCAGTCAGTCAACTAGTGAAGGTATTGACCTAGCAGAGTATTACAAAGCTCAGTCCGGTAGCTATCCTTCTGCTACTGATACGGTGCGCTTCATTGTGGACGCTGGTGTCGATATCATCGCGTCAAACACTGCCACCCCTGCCATCACGGAAGGCGTTAATTGGCCAACTGGTGCGAACGATCCAATTATCGAAAACCGTGGTCGTATTTTGGGTCGTGGTGGTGACGGTGGGCGTAGTGCTTACAGTCGCACAACGGATAATCCTTCGCAATCTACTACGAGACCGCCAGTGGCTGGTGGTAATGGTGGCACTGCTATTAAGTCATTAGCTCGAGCTATCGTTGTCGAAAACTTCAATCTTGTTGCAGGTGGTGGTGGTGGCGGTGGCGGTCTAGGCGCTTATGAAACGGCAGGTAGTTACAATTTTGTGGTTGGTGGTGGCGGTACTGGCGGCGGTGCGCCATATGGTAAGCGTTCACCAAACGAATCTACTTACAGCATGTACTTAGCAGATGAGGCTTTTACAGGTAAGAAGCTACCGCTACCAAATGACGGTAAGTTTTATAAAATTTTAAATCAAGCTGCTGATCAAGCTTTTGCCAATTGGCCCGGATCGGATGGCGACTACTATTATGATGCAAGTTATCACGCCCCTAGCGCGAATGAAGAACGATATATATTCGTAGAAATAAAGCCGACAAGCTTATCTCAAGCAACGGGTAATTTTAGAGATTACCGTGTGTCAGGTTGGACAGGTGAGATGCCTGCAGGTGGCTCTGTGGTGCTAAAAATGTCTCAAGACGCTGGCCTAAATAGTGCTGGTTTAGGAGGTGCGAACTTAGCAATAAACCCAGCATCTTATCATTCAACTCAAAGCAGTATATATCCTGAGGCGGATGACCCTACTCTTTCGCAGGGCGGTAATGGAGGCAGTCTTGGTGAGTCTGGCCAAGCGGGTACGTTTGACAAGATTTATCAATATTCAGGTTCAGGTGAGGCTACACAGACCACTTCTAGTAATACGTCGTGGTACATACCACCGGCCACAGGCGGTCTCGCAGGATATATCAAACAAGGCAACGTCACTATTAACAATCTATCAAACGGCGTCACTAAAGGTCGCTAATTTAATTAATCAACAAGTCAAAGGATAAAACTATGGCTGGATTTCACCACGGTATATCAGCACAAGAGGTTACACAGGGCATTCTGCCAATGCGTAATGCCAACGTTAGCGTACTAGGTTTAGTCGTTACCAGCACCGATGCCGATGACACTATGTACCCAGTTGGCACACCAGTGCTACTCACTGGCATTACTCAAGACAATATTGATAAAGCTGGTACAGATGGCACTTTACGTGATTGTCTGCAGACGATACGCGATATTCACAACCCCACAGTCGTTGTATTGCGTGTGTCGGCCTCATTTGAGGCCGACAGTCTAGACATTTTACTAACCTGCCCTACTCGCTTTGGACTCATGCCCAAACGATTTGGAGCACCAGAGCTTGATACACCAGATGTGGTTTTAAAGCTCGTCTCTATTGCAAAGCGTCGTCGCGGCATTGTCTACGCATCGCCACGCAAAACAGATGGTTCTCTTATTACAGATAAGACCGCTATCGTTGCGTACCGCGATACTTACGGTGATCGTGAGCTTGTCTTAATCGATGGTGAGTGGGGTGTTCCACTAAACTCTGAGTCAGTATCTTGTACACCTACCGCCCTTGAATTTGTACCTAAAGTCATTTTACCAGTTGGTAAAGAGCAAATTATCTTGCGAGCAGTTTTGGAAGTGAACGGCGAAGCAGTCTTTCATTACAACGGCGATGATGGCTTTGCCGATTTATCAGTTGATATTAGCGCACTTGATTTCAATAGCGAAAGCACACCTGAGTGGATTGCCAACTATTTATTCCTATACAGCGGCATTGATTTAATGCGTCAAATGAATGTGCGTAATTGCTTTGACTATTCACCAAACGGAGAGCTGGTAGAGGGACAGCCTATCTACTTATGGGGTCTTGAAGAGACTGTACCTGCTGGGGTGTTATCGTTACCACGTATACCTGCTGATGTTAAATTAACGTTTAAAGTAATTAATAACCTGCCTTCTAATGCAGTGGACTTTACGTTGGAACAGTGGGGACACGATGTAAGTGTATATGGCTGTGCTATTTACGACCAAAGCAATGCACCACAATAAAAGGATAAAACCATGACCCAAGTAACCCCCATTATCGCTACAGCCCTCGCAATGCGCGCGCTCATCGATGACACATATCCATCAAGCTTCACCAAATCGATCTCAAATATTCCTGTGCCCGGTATCGCTGGTATTATGCAGCCGCGCACATGGGATTTAGAAGATCCAAACACCGAAGTCGGCTACCTGAATGCCAACGAAGTCACGTCTGTTATTCAACATCAGGGTTTTCGTTTTTGGGGCAACCGCACATGCTCATCAGATCCTCGCTTCGCTTTTGAAACTGGTGTGCTCACAGCTCAATGGCTACTGGACACCATCATTGAAGGATGTTTCCCATTTGTCGATCAACCTCTGACGCCGGTGCTTGTGCGAGACATTATCGAATCCATCAATGCCAAGCTTCGCGCTACTGTCTCACAAGGTTGGTTGCTTGGTGCCAGATGCTGGTATAACGACGACTTGAACAATGCTCAGGATCTAAGCCAAGGCATGCTGTGGGTCGACTATGACTACACGCCTGTGCCCACGCTTGAGAACCTCAAACTCAACCAGCGTATTACGGATAGCTATCTTATTGACTTTGGCAAGCTCATCGCACAGGGCGTATAAGCGTAAACGACTACAAGGATTAATCACATGGCAAAACAGATGCCTGCAGTACTTAAGAATTTTAACGTCCGTGTCGATGGCGACAGCTATGCCGGCACAGCCAAAACCATCAACCTGCCCGAGATTGTCAAAAAGACCGAGGACTTCCGCGCAGCCGGTATGATCGGTGACATCAAGCTTGATATGGGCTTTGAGGCGATGGAGGCGACCGTTACTTACACGGGTGTTGATAGCCGTCACATTGCACAGCTTGCTTACTGTGGTGTCTCGGCATTGCCGATTCGCTACATTGGTGCATACGAGCGTCAAGATACCTGTACCCATGTTGTGCGTGATGTCTATATGCGTGGGTCTGTTACCAACTTACCTTTAGGTGAGCTTGAGCTTGGCAGCATCAACGAGCATGAGCTGACGTATAGCGTGACATATCTCAAGATTGTTGATGATGGTGTCACCTTGCTCGAGGTCGACTTTGTGAACGGTATTTTCATCGTTGGCGATAAAGACATGACAAGCGAAATCAATGCGCAGTTAGGCTTATAACTCTTTTGGCCAAACGTCACGTTTGGATAAATGGCGATTAGCTAGTTGGTGAGGTGACGGCTCACCAAGGCGACGATCTCCAGATAGTGACACTGAGGTTACTATCATCCAAACATGGCCAATTTCCTACTTTAATCATTTAATTAAACCAATAATCAAACATACCAGGACAACTATTATGAGCAAAGATACTTCAGCTGCCACCATCGAAGAACTAAAGGAAAAAGACGATGCTACTGCCCCACCAGCACTACCAATCAATCCAGATATCGAGACCGTTGAGTTTGACAACCCTATCATTCGCGGCAATTTGACTATCGCAGAAGTCAATATCAATAAGCCAAAAACTGGTGCACTGCGAGGTCTGTCGCTAGCAGACTTACTAAAATTAGACGTAGATACAGTCATCAAACTGGTGCCACGTGTTAGTACGCCACCCCTCACTGAAAATGAAGTCGCCGCATTAGATCCAGCAGATTTTCTAAGTATCTCTACAGCGGTGGTCGGTTTTTTCGCCAGCAAGGATCAGCGAGCGAAAGCGCGTCAAGAGGCAGAAACCGCGAAAGCCGAGGCATCCCCCACTGCGTAGATGACGCGATTGCTGATCTAGCGGTCGTCTTTCATTGGCGACCGTCTGACTGCGAGGACATGGATGTAGACGAGCTAATGGATTGGCACGAAAAAGCGCGCAAGCGTAGTGAAACTGATAAATAAATTTTAATAGGCGCGTCATATGGCGAACAACTTAGATCTATCCGCAACACTCAAGTTGATCGATGATATTTCCGCGCCACTGCGCGGTATTATTGATAAGTCTGACAAACTATCAAGATCGTTCGAACGTGCAACACGTACAGTCGATGCGTTTAATAGTAGTTTGGCACACGTCAACAGTAATGCTATGAGCAGACTCAATCAACCAATTGAGCGCACAAACAGCCTACTCACCAGAAGCCGTCAACACGTCAAAGCATTAGCCGGTGATTTTATGCTAGTCGTCAAAGGCATATCAGCCGCTCACAATAAAGCCGACAGCCTGTCTCTCTCCTTTGCAGATACGCGGAAACAGATGCGGCAGCAAGTGGTGAACAATGCGCTAGTAGTAGGTGGTATGGCGGCATTAGCGTCTATCCCGATCAAGGCCTTTATGGATGCTGAATCAGCGACCACCGATCTTAAAGTATCAATGATGGATAGCACAGGAAAGATTGGCGATGGCTTTTCAGAGCTAACAGATCTCGCTGGGAAAATGGGTAAGAAACTACCGGGTTCGATATCTGATTTTCAAAAAATGTTCAACGTACTGATTAAAGAAAATATATCTGCAGAGAGAATTTTAGGAGGTATTGGCGAAGCAGCAGGACAGACAGCCATCATCATGAAAATGGAGTTTTCAGACTCTGCAAAGTTCGTTGCGCAATTATCTGATGCCACCCAAGTCGCATCCAAAGACATGATGGAGTTTATGGATATTGTCCAGCGCATTCATCATACAGGCTTAGATCCTGAGTGGATTAAACAAGCCTTCGTTGGACTATCCCCCGGCATGAAAGCAATCAGAATGGAGGGTGTAAAGGGTATCAAGGCGTTATCACCATTTCTAACGATGTTGGGTAACTCTGGTATGACAGAGGGCGGCTCAGCAGGTAATGCGATGAGCAAAATATTGTCACGCTCTCTTGATTTCGACTTGCCTGATAAGTTAGAAAGTTTAAAAAAAGACTATGGTATAGAAATCGCGATGGACTTTACGAATGGCAAAGGAGAGTTTGGTGGTATCGATAACTTCTTTAAACAAATGGACAAGCTAGCAACTTTAAACTCTCAGCAGCGTACCAAAGTCATTGAGACACTCTATGGGACAGATAAAGAGAACTTAACAGCGTTAAATATTATTATTGGCAAAGGCAAGGCTGGATACGATCAGACAGTTGCACAGATGAAAGTCCAAGCAAGCCTTCAGCAGCGGATCAATGCGCAGCTAGGTACGCTAGCTAATCTATGGGATGCAGCAAAAGGTACGTTTACCTCAGCGATGGTGAACGTCGTCGAAGTCTTTACACCTGAGATTAAAAGCCTCGTTACCAATATCACCGATATGGTGGATAGAGTTAGTCTGTGGGTGAAGGCAAATCCCGAACTGGTCAAAACCATAGCCTCATTGGTAGTAAAGTTTATCAAAATTAATGCGGCAATATGGGCAGTTAAATACGGTGCTGCTTTAATGTTTGGCACGTTCTTCAGCATGGCGGCGGGCTTTATCAAGTTTGGTGCAGTCATGATGATATTTAACGCCATACTAGCCAAATTGGGCATCTCTTTTTGGGGTAAGTTCAAGCTAATGGGTAAAGCCCTAATGTGGTTTAGTAAGCTGTTTTTCAGAACATTCTGGTTTCTAGCGCGTAACGCTATCCCTTTACTAATTACAACGCTTGGCCAGTTATCAGTCGCACTACTCACCACACCAATTGGCTGGGCGATTATGGCCATTGCCGTAGCAGCCTTACTACTAATTAAGTACTGGCAACCAGTTAAAGCATTTTTTGCAGGGATGTGGACAGGGTTTTTACAGGGCGTAGCACCGCTTCAAGCGACATTGGATAGTTTAGGTTCTATGCTATCAAGTACATTCGCGCCGTTACGTCCTGTATTAGATTTAATTATTGCAGGCATCACTTGGCTCAGCTCAGCACTGATGTCACTGATTGCACCATTCCAAGCGACCGATTCGCAATTAGCCACAGCAACATCTTATGGCAGTCAGTTCGGTTTTGTTTTAGGGACGATTGTTAACTTAATTGGTCAAGTCGTTGCTGGGTTAGTAGGCGGACTGGCGTTAGGGTTGCAAACTATTGGCACAGCCATTGGTACCTTTGCGGCGATGATTGTCGTACATGGTGGTGCGGCCGTTAGCTATGTAGCAGGTATCCCAAGCCGCATGATGGCTTTTTTGACAGGGTTGCCTGCTCAAATGTCAGCGATGGGTGGTCAGATTATGGATGGCCTTAAAAATGGCATTATGAGCAGAGCTACTGCCGTTGTTGATGGTATCAAAGGCGTGGCAGGTAGAATCAAAGGCGCATTTACGGGGTTGATGGGCATACACTCTCCTAGTCGTGTGTTTGCCGGCTACGGTGATTTCATGATGCAAGGTTTGAATAATGGACTTTTAAGAAATGATAGCCCTGTTCAAGCCATGCTAAAAACCAGCAACAACTTGCGCGATGCAATGGATACGAGCGAGATTCGCTTTGATAGCCGTAAGCCAATCAGTGCGTCAGCAATGATGGGTGGTAATGCTAATAATGCTCAAAATGCAGCACCGATTACAATCATCGTAAATGCCCAAGCCCATCAGTCAGAGCAACAGATTGCAGAGTTAGTCGCAGCGACACTAGCTAAGCAGCAGCGTAGTCAATCAAACAATAACACAGCACTTTATGACCTAGCGGAGCAATGGTAATGCTTTTAGCCCTCGGACAATTTGTTTTCAGTGTCGATACCATGACATACAGTGAGTTGCAACGCAGCCGGTCGTGGTCTTATGCTAGCAACTCTATTGCACAGGGTCGTGACCAACACCAATATACTGGCGTGGGTGAAGAAACGGTGACAATACCATTCCTAATCTATCAGTCACACGGGTTTGGCAACCGGCAGTCAATCGATGATTTATCTGAGATGGCAGACAGTGGCAGCGGCTACGTGCTCATAGATGGTAGCGGCTATCTCTATGGCGTGTTTGCTATCACCGCGATTGATGAGACACGGTCGCACATTACCAATAGAGGTGTGGCGCGTAAGATTGATGGCACCATGAAGCTAATGCGAGTTGATGATGACCGCATTCAGACTGATAAAGCGGTCACTACTGATGGTCAGGAGGTATAACGATGTTACGCACTCCAGTACTACAGCTCACCGCTGATAATAAACCGCTTAATGATAAAGTTATGGCACGGCTTATGACCGTGTCTGTCACTGATAATAAAAGCCTTGATGCTGACGAATTGACGATTACATTGGATGACCACGACGGTGCGCTTGAGCTGCCCAAGCGTGGGATCAAATTACAATGCTGGATGGGGTTTGAAGACTCAGGCGTCCATGATATGGGTACTTACATTGTTGATGGCTGCGAGTGGTCAGGTACGCCAGACACTATAAGCATTACAGCAAAATCAGCGGACTTTACATCATCACTGAAGTCTGGCCATAGTCAGTCGTATCATAATAAAACACTGGGTGAAATTGCTGATACAGTCGCTAAGCGTCAGCAGCTAACACTATCAATCAAGCCAGAGCTTGTCAGTATTGATGTTGGTCACGTTGACCAGACAGATGAGTCAGACATTCATCTGCTTACACGGCTGTGTCATCAATATGGAGCAGTGGTAAATATCAAGCATGGTAAGCTATTAATATTTACCGCCAATGCCAATGTCAGTGTCAGTGTCAGTGGCCACCCACTAGATATAACCGTTATTACTCGTCAGACAGGTGATCAGTTTCGCTATAGCGTTGAGGACAGACAGGGCGACTATACAGGTGTATCGGCTCGATATCAGGATAAGGCTCAAGCAACCAAAAAGACAGCGACAGCCGGCAATGTTGAAAAGCGTGGTGGCGGAGACGACCCTAATACCAAGACCAAACGACTAAAAGGCGCTTATAAAAGCGAACAGGCAGCAGCTGCTGCAGCGGCGGCGGAGATGAAGCGCATTGAGGATGAACAAGCCAAGTTCAGTATCTCCACCGCTTACGCCTACCCTGCCGTAACCACCGAAAGTCCCATTACGTTGCAAGGATTTAAAGTAGAAATAGACGGGCTAAAATGGACGGTAGATAAGGCAACGCACAGCTATAGCAAGTCTGGTGGACTGACAACGCAGCTGGATTTATTGGCAATGCTTACGTAAAAGTTATATATCAGCTGTTATTCAATAGAACTCTATAATAAACATTGATTTTTTCACACTAACAACGCCTACAAAATATTTAAAACTGTGTAAAATCATCGTGATTTAAGGGTTTTTGTGGCGAATAACCAAGCCTCATCAACTCGTTTTTCACATCTGTTAGCTCAGTAGTAAGATTGTGAATTCTAACCTCGTAGTCCATTTCTTTGATCCAAGCTCCCATTTGCTGAGGGCTAATTTTCATAAGTGTAGCAATAGCAGATTTTGGATAGCCGAACTCATAATGTAAGAGGTATGCCATTTTCTTTTCTTTAGCGCGATGGAGGTCATGCATTTGGATGCTTCCTTTTAGGTAGAATGGGCTCATACTGCTCGATATAACAGCATGAATTTACATTAATACCGTAACTATTTACAGTATTAATGTAAATTACATTAATACATTATAAAAGTAAAGTGAACTTTGTTATATCATTGCTCAAAGCTTTAGCCTATAGCAAAAATAAAAGGTATTCATTATTGACTACCACAATCATTGCGCATAAGCAGGTCCATATTTTCTCTCCTTGAGTTAAACATATTTTTGCTAAATAAGTTATAATAGCACTTGCTTGGGAGCGCCGATATAAGGCTTTGCACGAATAAGGCGGACACATATCGTGGTGTGTATTTCAGCCCCAAGCACCTTATATTGAGACTAAAAAAGCCCTGCTGTATAGCAGGGCTTTTTTATATGACAGCGACTGAAAATGAATGTCCTAATAGGGAATTTATCTAAACTTTGTCTGGTTTCATGATATTATCAGCTATACGACCTAATAATAAACTACTAAAGTAGGCCTCTTACATAATTCATTACTAGAACTTTGGGTTAGTTCAAGCAAGTCAATGAAACGGCACTTCTATAAGAGATCTAATACATTTTTTCTTATTCAAGGATTTTATAATGACATTAAGCACGGCTTATTCAATTGATTTAAACAAAGATATTAATGCAGAAGACGCTGACATTGCTTTTCAGAAAAAAGAGATATCTAGTCAAAAAGATTTTCGATGTCCGAATGAAAAATGTCGTATAGCTGTCACTTGTGCCAATTTAGAAAAACCTAAAGTCGCGCGCAAGGTAGACCCTTATTTTAGATCAGTTGAAGATCACAGTGAGAACTGCCCATTTGCGGTCGAAGAGGCAAGAGATATTAAGCCTGAAACATCAGACTCTTACTATGACGGTGTTGATACAACTAAGGGAAATACGCTAATTAACTTAGCACCACCTCCTCCTAAACCTCAAGATTCTGAATCTACAGATGTTAAGCCTAGCAAAAAACCATCGCCTCAATCTTCTTCAAAACGCAAAGATTCTGAGCATAATAACGATCGTACCAAAAGAATATCGTCATTAGTTACAAGTTTTTTAAATGGTGAGAACTTTGATGTTACCCTACCCCACCCTTATGCAGAGGATATCTCTCTCCAAGATTTATTTATTGAAATTAATGGACAGGATATTAGCGATTTAGATCAAGACACGTTACGTATTTATTACGGAGAAGCATGGATAAACACAGTATATAATGGCTATCAGATAAGATTCGGAAATGACTTTCTAGACGCCAGCCAATCAGATAAAGAACTTCGCAAACAACCTACACTCTATATCCACCGAGATAAAATAAAAGATGCGCCTTATAAAAAATATAGAGAAATAAGAAATCTGATAGGTCCTAAGAAAAAGGACGTTTTCATCTTATCACATGCACCTGCTCTAAGCGCAGACGGAAAATATATCAATTTCACGTTTACAGGATTTCAGTATTTAGAAGTTATAGCCTAGATCTATATACAAATATTGAATGGATTGCAGAGAGAAGCAAATAACAATTAGATCATAAAAAACCCCGCTTAATAGCAGGGTTTTTTTATTGCATAAGGTAGCCATTCTACTCTATACATTCGGAAATAGCCTCAAGAAAGATATAAGTATCCTAGACGTGAGTAATCGATAATAGCTAACTCATGTCTAGCTCATAAGGTAAGTTATTTTTTACCTTATCCAGTAAATCCAAAGCTTCTTGAGAGTACTTACGAAACTCGCTGTTTATTCCAGATTTAATTCTTAAATGATATTTATTGTCTGAATCTTTAATATTTATACCTTTTTCTTTAGATATTTCAGTTATCAAAGCATGTACAGGATACCAGCCATCATAACCTAATTTTGTAGCAAGTTCCGTAAGTGTATAACAAAAACTAGCATTAATATGCTGACCATTATCAAGAGTACCTAATCCAAACAATGTTAGTAGTTTAGAATCATCATTTGATACCTCTGATAATATTTTAAAATTAAAAGGTAATTCTCTTTTTGGTATATCAGAAGTTACCATTTTATAAGTTCTGTTAAGAAGTGATCTTAATAATTTGGGACTTACAGTAATTTTTGGAGATAATTGTGCTATTGCATCGTATACCCAATCATATTCATTAGCATAAATAACCTTAATTCGAATACTTTTATTTTCATTAAGAGCAATAAGCTTTTCTTTCGAGTAATTATTACTTTCACTAAATTCTTTGTCAAAAATAACCATGTAAATATTTGGAACTAGCTCGCCTTTAGAAGCTAATATCTCATCTATATCAGATAAAATATTTATAATATTTTGATCATTAAGGCTATAACCCAAGAAGAATAAAGGATGCTCTGCAAAATAAGTTAATAACTTTGAGCTTAAATACTTTTTCTTTTCATTAAAATATTCGTAATCTTCATGTGTTAGTACAATACTATTGCTATCTTCATAGCAGCCATGTATTTTTAATATTTCACCATAAGATGTATAATTAGCTCTTATTACTTGTTGCCCAACAATCTTTTGATGTTCATCAAAAATAACCTCTAATGCACCGTCATAATTAGTTGTAATGACTGCGTGTGGCTTTATTTTTCTGAGTGATTCAATTTCATCTTTGTGATCATTAGACTCCAAGTCGATAGAATTAGTTACCTCTTCAAAATACTTAGAAACTACATACTTAATATAATCCTGCTTTTTAGCATTATCCTCAAATAATGCTGGAGGAAATATACAGTCATCTTCGTCCATTGTTTCCCATGCCCAATTGCTATAGATCTCAACAAAACTACTCGCCATCAAAGTATAATCAGTTGAATTATCACTTTTGTACTGCTGCTCATAGAAGGCAAATTTTCTCTTATTGAGCTCAGGGCACTTCTTAACCAATAGCTTCATAAGCCCCTGCCATGTTGGAGTCTTGAAGTATCTTTGAGAGATGCCAGAACCAACGAAAAGAATAGGTTGTACTTCCAAGTCAGTCATGATTTCTGCAATATCTTGAGTTATTTCTTCTTTATAGCCCATATCTTTCTCCAATAGGTAAAGTGCTTCTTATTATTTTAATGAGTTTATTTATGTAGCTTATACAACCTAGATCAAGTCAACCAACGAGGTATATACTGTCTTTGGTAGTCTTGATGCCAAATTTTAATTACACTTATTAATCCTACTATCAAATAACCCATAAACAGGATTCTTTTTACAGGCTGTAAATCAACTACTCCACTGAACAAACTATACGAGTCAGGTATGACATACATAAAAAAAACGATTCCGACCAAGAGCATAACCAGTAAGAAAATCAACGCTCGCATACCAAACATACAATAAAACTCCATTTTATCTAGCATTATTAGTTCCTCCACAGGATTAAAAAATATGGCAATCACAACGACTTAATAATAGTAGGCTGTCTTCATCGAATTTACTAGTATTGATACGAGTATAGATCACTAATATGTCCTCTCGAGAATTAACGAAAGCTCTCTGATGAAAACCAAACAAAAAGCCCCGCTAAATAGCAGGGCTTTTTGTTTGTTCGTTGCTTCTAAGACTTACGATATAACTCATTAATATCAATCTCTCCGATGGCGATACTCATTAGGTCATCGGTATCTAATTGGCTAAAGATAATAGCAGCTGCTCGTCTATCTAGTTCTTCCTTAGCTGCAGCTCGCCAATCGAACTCGCAATCTGTGAGCATGTCTAATTCCCAAAATCGCTTGCTCTTAACATCCTTAACAACGTCAATAATATTGTCATAACCGCCATCTGCTACTAGTTCTTCGTTTTGGGCTTTTGCTATTGTTAGGTTTGTCATCGTGGTGTTCTCCTTGAGTGGCTGCCATTTCAGGGGCTGCCGTTGTTTGATGGGTCTAGTATCACTCGATCAAACAATCGTAGCAAGGAAACGTAGTGTCCGAAGGGACACGGTTGTTGTTAAACTTATTTTGTAGTGAATCGTCTATAATAGTTATGCTAAATATCTATCATGAAACAGAAGCTCTTAGCAAGCTCTAATAAAATCTTTTAGACAATCCGGTGTATCAGCATATTGTGAAAGCTCAGAGATTGCATTATCTTGCGATATATTGAGATGTACTTTTCCTTTCTCACTAAAAAATTTAGGGGTCTTAGAGTTTCTATCACTTTTTAATTTTGATAGTAATTCACACATAAAATCTATTTGCTGCTTCCCTCGAAAAAAACGCGTTCTATCAACAGTCTTAAATGAATTAGCAGCTTCTTGTATTGCATCTGCGGATAACTTAAAATCTAAAATATCTTTAAAAACACTTGAGGGATCAGTAGTATCATATTTCAATAAAGAACGATCAATATCTATTTTTATAATTTTTTTTGTTTCAACATTTCCTATATTTAATCCTTTTGTCTCAGGATCATCCCTCTTCATTATTCTATGAGCTTTTGCCCAAATATTGAACACCTCAACGCCATTCACAAAATCATCTAACCTATTTATAAAAGCATTCAAACACTTTGGAAACTCATGTCTGTTTTCATTAAACTCAGTTATATTAAACTCAGCCGACAATATTTGTCTAAAGCAACTTTCTGTCACATATAAATTCTCAATAGAATAACAAGGGGTTACATAGATTTTATTTGGATTTGGATTTACAAACCAATCTTCATAATCTCTGTCAATAAACCCAGCATAATTGACTTTATTATAAGTAGGATGCTGATTAACTGTTTCAGCTAGCTTTAATACAGCTGTACGACCTCCTGTATTTATACCACTCCAACGCCCTTGTCCCTTTATAGTATTGAGGCTATTAGCATAATATTTCTCATCTTTACCTTCAAAAATACATATTAAGGTAGATTTATCTTTAGCGTAAATCCTAGTCATTTCAGTAAATTTTACACTGTAAGATGAGCCTTGCTCTTGCATTTTCTGCACTCTATCCATTACAGTTCCTCTATATATGTGCCTAGATCTACTGTATTGGATATAAGTTCATTTTCAAAAATAAATGGAGAATGCGTTGTAACAAACATAAAAGCACACTTACCTGAATTGATAATATCTGGCAATAACTTCTTTTGCCATTCCATAGATAAAGAAAGTTCTGGTTCATCATAAAATATAGCTAAATTATTTTCTTTTTTTAGATACAATCTTGCAAATAGAGATATTATTTGTTTTTCACCAGAAGATAGATTCTCTATATTTACTTCGCGCTTATTCTTTCTTCTAACGATACTAATCGTAACTTTACTTTCATTATAATGAATCTTTTTGTCTACAAGATATTTGTTACATACCTCACTAAAGTCTTGTATCGCTTTATCGTTGCTTCTTTGTTTTTGGTAAACTTCGACCAAATTTGAAATAAAATATATAAGCTGGTCATGACCTTGGAATATCTCTTTAGACTCTACAAGTCTAAGAATCTCCTGTTTAGAATCCTCCTTTATATTATCCCCTATACGATCTAGAACAATCCTAATAGCTTCTGGATTTTCAATACTTGATATAATTTTTCTATTAATTTTGATACCAGTTACTAACTGGCTTAGCATCTGTCCATTAACTTTTGAAAACCATTCAATTGAAGATGTAATAATCTCATCAGTTATATCTTTGAATATTTTATTTACATCTTCCATTCCAAATTTAATTAAATTATCACTATCTATTTTATCAAAATCGTTTCCCGATATCTCTTTCAAGTTATGCTCAACTCTTCTATAAGTCGGAAGATAAACTATCTTATAAGGAAATTTAATTTTTATTCTATCCATACTGTCTCTAATTTCACTGACAGAAAGACCCTTGTTTTTAAAATAATTATTTTCTATTTTCTTTAAAAAAACCTCATTTTCATAAATATCACCTTCTAATATTTTATTTTTTATAATATCATTATATTTTAAAAGTTGTTTTCTCAAAACGTTTAAATCACTCTCTGATTTTTTGTTTTCACTATAAACATCATTTTTTAAATATTTATCAGAAATAAAACCATGCAAATTAGATTCTTTGATTCCATATTTTGATACAAGTAAGAAATAACTCAAATTAGATTTTCTTATAGAAACTTTCTCATCATCAAAAAACGTTATATGTATACTTTTAAAATCAACCTCCTGCAATTTATTTAAATTACCTGATAAAACCGTATACAACACATTCAAAATTGTGGTTTTCCCATAACCATTTTCTGCAACGATAATCTTTATATTATCTTCAAAGTCGATTCTTACATTTCTTTCACTATATAGACCTTTAATCTCAAAGGATTTTATTATATTTTCCAATTTGTTAAACATTTTATAATCTCGCTGTTAGATAAAGGCCAAATCTCACTCGCTACTCAAATCTATATGAATAAAACAAATTCCGTCATTACATTGCCCTGTAGCAGGATAGCCACTAACTGGCTTACTACGATACTTACCGCCATTAGATAAATACATTATCGCTTCAGCTCCTTCACGACCTGCCATAGCCCTAGCGAGCTTGTAGACGTCTTTTAAACTCTGCTGGCTGTTTTCAGTCGTCTCAGGCTTGTCTGAAAACTGATACCAATTTAACTCTATACTGTTAGGACTATGAGAAAATAAAGCAGACAAAGGTGTCTCATTATTAATAACATAAAGTTTTTTAGGTTGGCCTTCAGTGTCAGCCGAGTCCTCTACTTCATCTGGTTCCAGTCCAGCACTAGCGATGATCGCATCACCATCTAGCATACCAACCGTCTCAATAGGCTCACTGAGATCATCTTGATACCATGAGACATTCTCCTGCTCAGTACCAACTTTAGAATAAACCTCAATAGCACCATTTTCATGGACTTTATAATCTTCAGGTGCCAGCCCTACCTCAGCAGCAATTTCATCAATATCGACTTCTACAGGCTCAGTTTCACTACATCCAGCAATAGCGAAAACAGTCATCATTATGGCAAATCTTTTAAGCATGGCTAAGTTCTCAAATAAAAAACATTAGTTTACCGTAAAAAATTCGCCATTAGCATAACAAAAGTTAATTAAATATACCCGTTATTTATTCCATCGCCTCGTAAGTCTTGATCAGTCTCACCAGCTCAGCACGTCGCTTGCTACGGCGATACAGCTCTAATAACTGCATCTCATCATCAGTCAGATCGCCAGCCGACTCATCCAGACGCTTGCCGGTGACCACATAAGAAATATCATACCCAATATCAGATAGTTTCTTGGCTAACCCTAAATCAGGTAGCCTTTTGGCATTCTCATATCTAGAAAACGTTGCATGAGCCACACCTAAGGTGTCTCGCACTGTTTCTTGTGGTAGTCCCAGTCTTTCACGCTCTAAAACAAGACGCTCAGACAGATCTTTGATAATTTGTTCATCAGTAAATGTTTTCATATAGATATAAAAATCCTTTACATATCCATAAGGCTATGGAACAATGCAATTGTTAGCTAGTAAGACAGTTAGCACTTTATCACAAAACATAATTATGGAGTATTCACGATGCCATTAGTACCATTTGCCACGCGCTTATCTGAGTCCAAGCGCAGCTATATCCGATATAAAGCCATGCACACGGGCAAAGATATACAAGATTTAGTGGATGAGATGATTGATTTCTATCAGCGACATGACAGCGAATTTATGAAACTGTTTGCCACCCTATCGCTGTCTAATGACAGTACCAAGGAAGTAGGCAATAACGATCAGGAGAGCCTCAATGAAAAATAGACCTAACACCACCCAGCAAATTAATACCTACATCCGTAGCCAACAGCTACTAAATCAACACTTACAGTTATTTCAGACAATAAAAAAGGCAGACCGCGCTCGCCAAAGTCAACGGTCTACCTTTACAACCAAAGCAATCAAACTAAATAACGTTGATTACCTAAACCAACTAACTCATGGAGTTAATCAGTATGAATAAGTATAGCACAGCCAACAGTAACGAATGTAGTGAGGTCAAAAAGTTACCGATCAAACGCTATATGCTTGCTGGTCGTCGTAGAGTGGTTCTATATAACAAGGATTTAGCGAACATTAGTAACTTATCAGAGTCAAAAATTAACACCTTGCATAAAAAGTCACAACTAAGAAAGGGGCAAGATTGGGTGTTTAATCCCGACAAAAGTGATTTCGTATTGAGCCTTTCATCTGCACAAGCCATTATGGTCATAGCAGATACGGACAAATCTTGGGAAATTCATCATCGAATAAGTGACTTTATACAGCAAGGATTTAAAAAATGACTTTACAAAAACAAGTAAAAGAATTGACTACGAATATCCATGACAATCAAACTATCGCAGATGAGCTATACCGTATTCACTGCTATAGCTCTACGCTAGCGAAGCTTTGTAGCACTGGTAGCTCAGACAGTGCCATTGACCCAGAGCAGTTAGAGCAAATATTTAAAGACATTGCTGAGGTAACGGATGCAGGTGCATCAGCGCTAAGCAAAGTCTCAGAGAATGCTCTAGAATCTGAGACTAACCCAGATCCGTTCACGACACCATTTATTAAGCATCATGATATGATGGGAAAAATGGAGCGTATATATGTACCAGAGTATGTAGAAATTAACGATCTAACACCTACGGAGATACTCAGCCAAGGCGTTATACTTCCCGAGAAATATAATCATTATAAAGTCAAAGACTTCAAGCTATGGCTCCATGCTAAGGATAGTTTTAAAGAAGTGTATTTATTAGTACCACTATTTGAAAAGCGTATGGATTCTGAAGACCAAGATACTTTTCATCAACGTGTTGGTATACAGATAGTCCGTGAATGTGTGCAAAGATAATCGTACTAATCGTTAAAAAAAGACCGTCAGCAATGGCGGTCTTTTTTTGTCTATTCAGCAGCGATAAATACCCTTGCCATTTTCATAAGATGATCTGGATCATTCGCTTGGCGATAGAGCTCAAGCCAAGCATGCTCACCCTCCGTCAAATCGCTAGCAGACTCCCCCAACCTATTGCCGGTCAGTACATAGTGCATGTCATAGCCCAGAGCTGCAAACTCATGCGCCTGTATCAAATCAAGCGTGCGCTTGCCCTGTTCATAGCGTGACAACGATGTAGCACCTAGCCCAAGCGCAGTATAAACATCCTTTTGCGTAAAGTTCAAACGCTGACGCTCAGTAGTCATACGATTGCCGATTTGAGCCATCAACTCATTAGTTAAATTATCCATTTGGATTACCTTATGAATTGACTTATCCGTTTGGGTAAGTCATAATAATATTGTTGCTAGATAGTTAGCAATTTAACACATACCTGCAATGACTTTAATAACTATCGGAGACACCACGATGTCTAGATCAACTTTGAATGTGCGAATTCCTGAAGATAAGCACAAATACCTTCGCCTAAAAGCCACTCATTCTGGCAAGCAATTACAAGAGCTCGTCACGGAATGTATCGACCAATATCAACAGAGCGATGAAGACTATATGTCGAAGTTTAAGCCACTCATTGAGTCTCCTAATACCAAGGAGAACGCTCATGGCGCATAAGAACTGGGACAACGTCCGCGACCATCGCCTATACGGTTATCTTAATCAGAAAGAGCTTGATCAGTTCTTAGAAGCGATGAGGTTACGTGACATGGGGCAACAAGCTACCGCAGTACGCATATTCGTGACAGAAATGTCAGAACAAATAATCATTGACCACCGTCAAAAGCAGTTTAAACAACAGCAGGTAGTTATACCAACGGTGAGTTACCAATTCCCTGGCGGTAAGTTTACCGTTAACTAATAGAATCTGGAGACTCTATGGCAAGTTCAACGACAGCATATATCCGCTGCCCTCACTGCGATTCAAGAATGCGTACACATGGGCACGTCACATTTAGTGCTTTAACGAAACAACTTACAGCAGCTTGCCATAATCCAAATTGTCTATTCTCGGCCAAAGTAAGTATTGAGATATCACAACAACTACAACCCAGTCTGCAGCCAAAACCTGAAATTGCGGCTGCACTCACCAGATAAGGATAATCACGATGACAAATCCAACTCCTCAATCGCCTGTTAGTGATACAACCATTTCAAACAACAAGCACAACCCATTTAATCTCACGACAGATATAAGAGATTCATTGAGCGAAGTGTTTTGCGCGGCTATTCACTCCCACAAAAGCGACTATCTAACGCGCAAGCATTGGCTAGCCGAGCATGTAGCCAAAGAAGATCATGATGAAAAGCATACCGAAACTCTTATTTCACTATGTGACTTCTCTGAGCGACTTTTAAAGAGTGAAGCTCAGACCTACGAGGCAATAATGGGTAGCGACTTTTGGATTGAAGAAGTCACAAAAATCATTCAGAAAGCAGAAACCGCTTAATACTCTCCAAAAAATTAGGTAATACCATGACACGAATCAATGACAAAGTCGTAGACCGCCTGATATCGGACTACGAATTCAAAGTAAGCGGTGACTGGCTACGTGAGGGTCGCTGCCCAGATTGCAGTAAAAAATCT
Organism: Psychrobacter glaciei; assembly: GCF_014652895.1. Lineage (GTDB taxonomy): Bacteria > Pseudomonadota > Gammaproteobacteria > Pseudomonadales > Moraxellaceae > Psychrobacter > Psychrobacter glaciei. The sequence continues at coordinate 172,564 of NZ_BMZR01000001.1, read as the reverse complement.
CTATTCACCCACGCGTCTACGCCCCGAGTCGTCAAATGTGGTCGGCTAAATAAATGCGGCATGGAAGTCCACGTCAGAGACTTGTTTTCTGACCTATTTACTGATTGGTCAGCAACATATAAACAGACCGACGTTAGCCCCAATGCGGCAGCCGACGCTTATCTAAACGAAGGGCGCGGTCTTAGCATCAAATCAATTAAAGGCAGTTACAGCCAAGAGCAATATACCAATCGTGAGCTTGGCATATCATCTGCGACCGTGCGTTTTCAACTGCCAAACGGCGGTTGGTGGGAGCGCATCATTGATAAGGCAGACCGTTTCCCTCGCAAAGCCAATCTTAAATACGGGTACGATCTAAAAGGTTACTGGTGGTGGCATCCAGCAAACACTCAACTGCCAACCGAGATTTGGATCACCGAAGGTATTTTTGACGCTACTGCATTGCATGAGCATGGCCTTGATACTGTCAGCTCCATCAGCTGCAGCAACTTTCCTGAGCACAGCCTGTATGAGCTCAAGAACAAATATAATAAAGAGAAGCGCACCCTACCCACCCTAGTGTGGGCATATGACAATGATAAAGCCGGCAAAGACTACACCAAAAAATTTGTAAAGCTAGCTGCAAATATGGGGTTTGAGTGCGTGGCCGCCCAGCCACCGTATGAGAAGCATCGTAAATTAGATTGGAACGACCTACACGAAATGGGTCGTCTCACATCTGAGCATCTAGAACACTATCGTTACTTAGGCAATTTACTAACAGCGACGTCAGCGTCAGAAGCTGCTGTCATTATGTATATGCACACCAAACGCACCAGCTTTTATTTAGAATACAACTACCGCACTTGGTGGTTTGAATTAGATACCAAAGCCCTATCCACCTGTATCGGTGTCGAAAAGCACCAAGTAGGCTCTTATCTTGAGTCTGTCAGTGATTTAACCGATGTCGATGAACAAATGCCAGAGTTCGTAAAATCCTGCAGTACCGTCACCGAGCTATGTAACGCAAAGCTTGAAGCCCTTTATTTTCAACGTAACGAGATCACAGATGAGTCCTGGTACTTCATGCGTGTGGCCACAGCAAAAGGTGCAGTAACCACAACGATCACTGGCGATCAATTATCTAGTCCCTCTAAATTTAAGCCTCGTTTGCTGTCCGTTTATGCCGGCGTATTTTGGACAGGCGCAGCCGGTCAACTAGACATTATCATGCGTCATCAGACCGAAGCCCTCAAAGAAGTAAAAACCACCGACTTTATCGGTTACAGCAAAGAATTTGGCGCATATATCTTTAATGACACCGCAGTACATAAAGGCAAATCAGTTGCGATCAATGAGCAAGACTATTTCAAACTCGGTCGCTTGGAAGTCAAGTCGTTAGCAAACTCCCCCACGATGCACCTCAATACCAAGGACAAGCCAAACTTTGACTGGTGGCCAAAATTCAACAAAGTACGTGGTGACTACGGCACAGTCGTCATGGCGTGGTGGCTAGGCACTTATTTTGCCGAGCAGATACGCGGTATCGACCGTTCGTTTCCATTTTTTGAATTGGTCGGTCAAGCCGGAGCTGGTAAGTCACGTTTGCTTGAGTTTTTATGGCGCTTATCAGGACGCGAAGACTACGAGGGCTTTGATCCATCAAAAGCCACATCAGTCGCTATTTACCGTGAGTTTGCCCAAGTATCCAATATGCCTATCGCCCTGATTGAAGGTGACCGTAACGATGAGGACGGCAAAAAATCTTACTCAAAGTTTGAATGGGATCAGTTAAAGGATGCATTTAACGGTCGCTCGATACGTAGTCGCGGTGTCAAAAACAACGGCAACGATACTTACTCACCGCCGTTCCGCGCTGCCATCATGATTAGTCAAAACGAACCTATTCAAGCATCTGAAGCCATGCTTACTCGCTTACTTCATATCCGACTGACTCGCGAAGGTCAGACGCTCGAAGGCAAATACATTGTCGACGAGCTCGACCGCATACCGCTCGAAGTAACCAGTCAGTTCATGGTTAAGGCCATTCTCAATGAAGAAGCCATCCTGCAGACGTACAAAGAGAAAGTGCGGATTTACGAAGCCTTCTATCACTCAGCTGGCATCACTCATACTCGTATTGCATTAAATCATGCTCAGGTAGCGGCTATGGTTGATTGTCTGCATTTGCATGTATTGGACGGCGTCATGACAGATGAACAAGCCAAAACTGCCAAAAGCACACTAATTACAATGGCAGAACAGCGCGTGGCCAGACTGTCCAATGACCATCCACTCGTTGAGCAATTCTGGGAAATCTACGAATATTTGGAATCGTCTGCCGATTGCAATATGAACCACTACGCAGCTGATAAAAAGAAAATAGCCATCAACCTACCGGCCTTTTATAAGATAGCCCAGTCTGAAGGGCAGAGATTGCCTGAACAGACTGAAATGAAGCGCTTACTCAAATCAAGTCGCAAACATAAATTTATCGACTCAAATGTGCCTGTATCAAGCGCTGTTTATAAATCAAAGACAGTAAAATGCTGGGTATTTGAAGAAGGACTAGAGTCATAGGTGACAACATCCTAATTACTCCGAAATTACCTTTTCAAGGTAATAATTAATCCAAATAAAATCATAAAGATAAAAAGAGGTAATGAAAGTCTTACCTTTATTACCTCTTTTTTTACTACCGTAGTATTACCGCTCTTTCACCGCTCACATTTTATTGTCATCCACGTTATAACCCTACTTTTGACCTGAAATCAAAGGATACAGAATGTCTGCAGGTATAGAACCTTTAAAAACCAGCATCCGGATTTGGTGGCGCGACGCAAGCGGAGAGCGTGATCGCGAAACCTTATATGACACACCACCCACTGAAGCCAATTTGAAAAAAGCCAAATCCATCGCACAATCGATAGATACTCAAATAGAAATGGGTACGTTTGATCGTGATCAAACCTTCCCCCATTCACCTAAGCGCAAAGCAAGTTATTTTGGCCATTATCTTAATCAATGGAAAACAACAGAGGAATCTTTGGTAGCTCCTACGTCATGGAACACATATCTAAGCAAAGTAAATAATCATATCAGTGACTACTGGTCACAAAAGCAGATGGCCAAAATTAAAGTGGAAGACGTTGAGGAATGGGTCTATAAAGACTTGATAAAGCGCAAGGAACTAGGCTCAAAAACGATTAAAGAGATCTTAGGGTTATGGAGAAAAATTTACAGCTATTGGTCACGGAACCAGAGCACAGCGAATGATCCCTCACAGTACATCAAACTTAATTTTAATGACCCAGACGATATCTACCCTTTCAACAGGGACGAAATAAGTTTAATTATAAAAAGTGAGCCGGACCAGGCACGTAAAAATTTATGGACAGTGATGATATGGTCGGGTTTGTCGTCACACGAGCTGCTCGCATTAGCCGTGTCAGACTTAGATTTGGAGAATGGCCACGCTTATATCAGGCGCGGTGTGGTAAAAGGCGTTTACCGGGTAACAAAAAATCGTCGGCGCAAACGCCAAGTTGAGCTATTGCCCATCGTAGTAGATGCCCTACGTAGTCAGATTGAATTGATAAAAGACACTGCACTGCAGACAGTCATGATAACAGAGCGAGATCATCGCACAGAACGGCCACATACACTACAATTTCTGTGGCACAACCCAAACACTGGTACACATCATACTTACGAGCAGCTGCGCCACGTGTGGGCAGATTATTTAGAGCGCATCGATGTAGACTATCGACCGCTCAATAATGGCCGGCACACTTATGCAAGTCAGGTACTGTCAACTGGCGTCGTTACTGCAGAATGGTTAGCAAAACAACTTGGACATAGTACTACAGATATGATCCACAAACATTACGGTAAATTCATACCGCAAGATTCTGGCCACATCATCAAGATACTAAACCACTCATTACAGATATAGCCCATGCCCAGCCCATGCCCAGCCCACGCATGAAGTACCAAGCTTTACAGATATAGCCGATACCCAACCTACGCACGAAGTACCAGGCTTTACAAATATAATAACCATGCCTAGCCCACGCACGAAGTATCAGGCTTTTTAGCGCAACAACGCTGGAAAGCCTTTATTTATGCGCCCTCACAAACCATTTATGACGGTTTAGCAAAAATAACCAGTCCACAGCCCAGCCCACGACAAAGAATTAGCATCGAATTACAGGCATAAAAAATCCTGCGCAAGGCAGGCTCTTTAAAGGTTTCAGCGTTTTCAGCTATCACCCGATGTTTGGAGGAGACGGAGAGATTCGAACTCTCGAAGGGCTACAAACCCTTGTCGGTTTTCAAGACCGGTGCATTCAACCACTCTGCCACGTCTCCATTGGTGGATCATTATAACGATATAAAATAAAAATGCAACAAAAAAAGCCGCAATCATTAATAATAATTGCGGCTTTCGAATTTGGAGGAGACGGAGAGATTCGAACTCTCGAAGGGCTACAAACCCTTGTCGGTTTTCAAGACCGGTGCATTCAACCACTCTGCCACGTCTCCATTGGTGCAATATTATAGCGATATAACATGAGAATGCAAGCAATTAATTGAACGAACTTAAATTATTTTGATGCTATCGTTGATTCAGTTTAAAAGAGAGTTAAGGCAACTGAGTGCAGAGGTATAAGTCATACTTCAAGCGAGGTTAGCGCTGTCACTCTTTTATAGATGATGGACGATAGGCTTTTTATGAGATGCTAGATGCAAACACATATCTAGCAGCCTATTGGCATAGCCCCATTCGTTGTCATACCACGCAAAAACCTTGTATTGCCCGCCCACTTGCATCAGCTGTTGCCCATCAATAATCAGCGATTCAGTTTGATGGATAAAATCGCTGGAGACCAGTGGTTCTTCGGTATAAGCCATGATGTCATGCAAATGTGCCTGACTGGCCGATTTGAGTACCTCACGAATTGATTCAATACTGACATCTGGTGTATCAAACACAAAAGTGACATCAATCGCCGCCACATCGATGGTTGGCACGCGTATCGAATGTCCATTTATCTTGCCCACCATCGCTGGCAACACCCGCTCTGTCGCAGCGATACTACTAGAGGTGGTGGGAATGATATTGTAGCCGGACGCGCGCGCCCGTCTTGGATCACGGTGCGCCTGATCCAGCACGGTCTGATCAGCGGTGACCGCATGAATCTCCGTCATCATGGCAGACGTCACACCAAACGCCTTATCAAGGGTGTCAATGAGCGGCACCAATGCCTGCGTGGTACAAGAGACACTCGATATAATCGGTAGCTCAAGCGTTAACGCATCCGTGTTCACACCCATAACGATACAGGCATCCACATCATCGAATGGCGCGGCACCGATAATCACTTGCTGCGCGCCAGCGTCGATATGTAGCGTCGCTTGCTCATAAGAGCGAAAGTGTCCAGTACATTCTAGCACCACATCGACACCCAGCGCCTGCCAAGGTAGGTTTTGTGGATCAGGCTCTGATAGCATATTGATGCAGTAAGTCAGATTGTTCTTGGTCAGGCAAAGCTGGGTCTTGCTAGCGTCATCTGCACCACTCTCTACAAGCTCAGCATTGACGCCCAGTCGACTGAGGCGACCGTGCGTGCTGTCAAATTTTAACAAATGAAGGAGTATGTCGGCTGGCGCTAAATCATTAATCGCCACCACATGAATGGCACGGCCTAACACTTCAAAGCGCTCTAGCAAAGCGCGCAGTACATTACGCCCGATACGACCAAAGCCATTAATAGCAATCCTCAGTGGCTGCGCGTGCTCACCAGTGGTACGATAGCTCGCTGCTATCGGGTCAGAGGTCAATTGATAAGTGGCGCTAGAAAAATCAGGCATAACAAGTTATCGCTATTTTATAAAGGGCGGTAGGATCGGCGCGCTGTCACCTTGAACGTGCTTTGTTTTGATGGCTGCTGCCTATCAAAGCTTAATAGACGTTATGGCGTGATAAAAATCAGCGCTAAGCGAATGGTGTTGTAGTCAATACTTTGTTTAAGATGATCAAATATCGGACGCAGTTTGATACTACCATCATCATTAAAATCGTTCGGATTATTGGCAACCTTGATGGCGACATAAGCATTTCCAACGGCTGTCATCACTTCATCCTCTGGGCGCAGATGGTCGCAGGCGAGGCTTGGATCTTGTGCCTTTAGATCGCCAATATGACGCATGATGGTTGATTGTGACAGCTGGCGCGCTTGCGAGATTTCTGCAATGGTCAAGCTCTCTTCTAACAACACTCTGGTCGCAAGTAAGGTGCTGTCTGACTTATCAGAGACCTGATTGCCAAGCTTCTGTTTTTTATCGAGCTTCGCATGCTGTTGTTCGCGGCGCTTTTTTTGTAGAGTGGCATAGGCATCAATCACAGACTTACTCAATGTACCGCCTGACTTCAAGGTGAATTTTTCATGTGCCTGCTGCATGCTCTCTTCATCTAGCATCGCATAATTGGCATCGGCTTCGTCAGACAGTACCAAAAACCGCTTATCTGCCCCACGTGCCAACGGATCAAGTTGCAAGCTCATGTCATTCATACCCAGCAGTTGCAAGCCAGACAGCGATTTGAGTCGTGACAGTGCCACATAGCCCTGCCCAAGCTCAAAGGTACGTGATAAGTCAATTTCAGCCGCATCGAGGGTCATGCCTTGCGATTTGTGAATCGTAATAGCCCATGCTAGACAGAGCGGTACTTGCTCATAGCTTGCCAGCACATCACCGGTTTCATCTTCGATTATCCATTCTTCAGGCTCGGCGATGACTTCACGGCCTGAGTTAAGCCTAACCACCGGCATTTTTTGCGTGGTTGGTTTTTTGGTTTTTGGTTTTTCTTTATCTTTTTTGGCAGCACTCTTTTTACCTTTAGCGGTATTTTCGACAGCATCATCTGCATTAGCATTGTCTTCATTAGTATCGTCACTACTATCATCTTCGATTAACGCCTCACTGCTGTCCTTGCTATCATCAATTTTAACAGCCGCAAAACCAATCAGCTCGCCCATCGTACCGTTGGAGACGCCAAGCTCGGCATTGTTTTTGATAAACATCACCTTTGCACCCACTTTGAGAATCAGCTCATCTTGGGTACGTACCGTCTTTTTTAGAGTCTCAACCAGCTTACTATCGCCTGTCGCAGTCGCCTCAAAGCGCATCATCTCTCCATCTAGCGCGGCCAGCTCTTTGTCATTGATTTTATTGACGTTGAGATTGTGTGTATAGAGACGAGTGCGCTTGATATCGACGCTTTGATCATAGGTGGCTTCTAACGCGGCAATCGCCTCAAAGGTCACTTCCTGGCGACGTATTTGGTTAAGAATATCGTCTAAATCAAGCCCGCCATTTGCCGCGTCGCTGACCTGCCGATGCTGCTCAGACAAGTAGCAGATGTGGAACTTAGCATCGAGCCACGCTTCCGACATAAAAGCAAACTTTTCACGATTGCTCTCACCCTTACTACCGATCGGCGGTAACTGAAAAAAGTCACCCGCCACCACCACTTGTATACCACCAAACGCTTTGTCATTTTTGCGTACATGCTTCAGTACTTGGCTAACCAAATTGATCTGCTTGGCGTGCAGCATCGATATCTCATCGATGACCAATACCGCAGTATCTTTTAGCCGGTCTGCTAAAAATTGCTTACGCGCTAAATTGCTCAAGTCGCGATCAGACAACTCATCTTTGATACCAATGCCCGACCAACTATGAATAGTCGTGCCATTCATATGAGTGGCAGCAATGCCCGTACTCGCGGTGACGGCAACCGGTACACGTCGCGCACGAAGATAGTCGATGTACTGGTTGAGAGTATAGGTTTTACCTGAACCTGCTGAGCCAGTCAAAAAGACGTTTTGACCTGTTTTTAGGATATCAAGAGCAGAAGATTGACGCATAGATCCAAACCAATTAAATGAATAGTAATAAGAAGAAGAGCATAAAAAAATAAAGTATAGAAAAAGAAAGCTGCCACGTCTAAGTAAAGAATCCTAGCAAGCCGAGATAGCAAGCCAAAATAGATGGCAACAATTATAACAGCTGCATTCGCTTTGCGAACCACTTTAACCGTTACATATCACATAACTTAAAGTTATATGATACAAAATATATCATTATAAAAAGTCATTATCGTTCCGCACCAAAGCTCAGTACGATAGGGTGATAACTTGTTCAGGAAGACCAAGTATTTATCTTCATGTGACTATACGCTTCACCTGACTATACTTTAAGTAACCCTATTTTAAATAGCCATAATACACAACAAGGAGTGGTTAATGTTATACGCTTATCCCAATACTGAAAACAGTCCCGTCCAGTTCCGCGAAAAATACGACAACTTTATCAATGGTGAGTGGGTAGCCCCCATCGATGGCGAATATTTTGATAACTCAAGTCCAATCGATGGTAAAACCTTCTGTCAGATCGCACGCTCTAAAGAAGCAGATGTTGAAGCTGCCCTAGATGCCGCTCATGCGGCCAAAGACGCGTGGGGCAAAACCAGTGTCACTGAACGCTCTAATATGTTGCTCAAACTTGCCGATGGTATCGAAGCCAATTTAGAGGCTATCGCTATTGCCGAGAGCTATGAAAACGGCAAGCCCGTACGTGAAACCCTCGCCGCAGATATTCCAATCGCCATCGACCATTTGCGTTACTTCGCTGGTGTGATTCGCGCACAAGAAGGCGGTATTAGCCAAATTGATGAAGATACCGTTGCCTATCATTTTCATGAGCCACTTGGCGTCGTCGGTCAAATCATCCCGTGGAACTTCCCTATTCTAATGGCGATCTGGAAAATTGCACCTGCTCTTGCAGCGGGTAACTGTGTCGTCCTAAAGCCTGCCGAGCAAACCCCTGCCTCTGTTTTATACATGCTTGACATAATAGGTGCAGCGGACATTCTGCCTAAAGGCGTACTGAACGTCATTAATGGCTTTGGTGTAGAAGCTGGTAAGCCAATTGCTTCTAATCCACGTATCGATAAAGTGTCCTTTACGGGTGAGACCACCACTGGTCGCTTAATCATGCAATACGCCAGTGAAAATATCATTCCAGTAACGCTAGAGCTGGGCGGTAAAAGTCCAAACATCTTCTTTGCCGATATCATGGACGAAGACGATGACTTCTTAGACAAAGCCGTCGAAGGTTTGGTGATGTTTGCGCTGAACCAAGGCGAGGTTTGTACTTGCCCATCACGTGCACTCGTACACGAAAGCATCTATGATGAATTTATGAAACGCTGTATCGCCCGCGTTAAAGCCATCAAAATGGGTAACCCGCTCGATACCGATACCATGATTGGTGCTCAAGCCAGCTCAGATCAGCTAGAAAAAATCCTCTCTTATCTTGATATCGGTAAAAAAGAAGGTGCCAAAGTCTTAGTCGGTGGCGAACTTGCCAAACATGATGGCGACATGGCAAACGGTTATTATGTGCAGCCAACCATCTTTGAAGGCACCAATGACATGCGCGTGTTCCAAGAAGAAATCTTTGGTCCTGTGCTTGCTGTCACTACCTTTAAAGATGATGAAGAAGCGATGGCGCTGGCCAATGATACCTTATATGGTCTAGGTGCTGGTGTCTGGACACGTAACGGCACTCGTGCATATCGTTTCGGTCGTGGCATCAAAGCCGGTCGCGTTTGGACGAATTGCTATCACCTCTATCCTGCGCATTCAGCGTTTGGTGGTTATAAGCAGTCTGGTATTGGTCGTGAAAACCATCTAATGATGCTCGATCATTATCAGCAGACCAAAAACATGCTGGTTTCATACAGTCCTAAAGCGATGGGTTTCTTTTAAATCAGTCTTTGGTTGTTTTCTAAATAAATCAATGCAATCTGTCGCAAGGTAGGTTGCATTTTTGCTTTAATAAAGTCTCGATAAGAGTGAAAAGTCTCGATAAGAATGAGCTATTCATAAGTTACAAGGAGTTAGTTATGAAAGTCACGGCGACAGAATCATGCAAAGCATTAATTGAATTACTGAAATCTAAGCATGGCGAGCTGATGTTCCATCAATCGGGTGGCTGCTGTGATGGCAGCTCGCCCATGTGCTACCCATTGGGCGAATTTAAAGTGGGCGGACAAGACGTCCTCGTCAGTGATCTGGTTGGTTGTCCATTTTATATGGGCAAAGCGCAATATAACCTATGGCAACATACCGATCTGACTATCGATGTTGTGAACGGACGCGGTGCCAGCTTTTCGCTAGAAATACCTGAAGGTAAACGCTTTATCGTACGCTCAGAAGTCTGCACGGTATAAGGGTGTTCGGTACAAAATCAAACAGCGTCAACTCTAAACGATGAGCTTAATATCCTTAAGCCAGTCTGTTCTATAGTGCTTACGCAAATAGATACCGCAGAGTCATTTTTATTTTATTATTTCAGCAAAATAATAGATATTGTAAAGCGTACCCTACTTTAATGTGCGCGTTTTAATTAGCATGGATGCTATAAGGAATATAAAATGGAATTTGACAAAAATTTTGATTACGTCATCGTTGGTGGCGGTTCAGCAGGCTGTGTGCTCGCCAGCCGTCTCACAGAAAACCCAGATATCAGTGTTTGCTTATTAGAGTACGGTGGTGACGGCAAAGACTTGGCAGTTCGTGTTCCTGCTGGACTGATTTTAATGGTACCGGGCAAGCCACTAAAATTAAACAATTGGTGCTTTCACACCACCCCTCAAGAACACCTTAATAACCGACGCGGCTTTCAACCGCGCGGTCAATGTCTAGGTGGCTCCTCCGCTATCAATGCCATGATTTATACCCGTGGCAGTGCGCTTGATTATGAACGCTGGGTCGAGCAAGGTTGCACAGGCTGGGGTTTTGATGATGTACTGCCCTACTTTATTAAAGCAGAAAATAATATCCATGGTAGCGACGAGCTGCATGGTGATAGTGGACCACTTCATGTCAGTGATTTACTAAGTCCACGCGATATCTCGAAAGCCTTTGTAGAAGCTGCCATTGCCAATGGTTTAGATAAAAATGATGACTTTAACGGCAAAAAACAAGACGGTGCAGGTCTCTATCAAGTCACCCATTTCCACGGAGAAAAACAAGGGCAACGCTGCTCTGCCGCAGCCGCCTATCTACATCCCGTCCAAAATCGCCCGAACTTAACGGTCATTACTCATGCGCAAGCCAACCGTGTCATTATTAAAGACAATCAAGCCGTCGGGGTGGCATACGAAAAAGACGGTGTCGAGCATAGTGTGATGGCGCACCAAGAGGTCATACTATCAGGCGGTGCCTTTGGCTCCCCTAAAGTCTTGATGCTATCGGGCATTGGTCCTGCTGAACATTTGCAGTCTCATGGCATCGAGGTATTGGTAGATGCACCCGACGTTGGCGGTAACTTACAAGATCATTTAGACGTCGTTTTTGATTACGAGGTCAATACCACTGATGTCATCGGTCTTGGTATGGCGACTATTTCAACCTTGACCAAAAGCATTCGTCAATGGCGAAAAGATGGCACAGGTCTGTTATCTACCAATTATGCAGAAGCAGGCGCGTTCTTTAGTGTCGGTGACGACCCAAAAGAATGGCCAAATACTCAGCTGCATTTTGTCATCTCTCGCGTAATTGAACATGGACGTGATCTTAGACGTGGCTTTGCCGTTTCTTGTCATACCTGTTATCTACGCCCTGAAAGTCGCGGTACCGTCAGGCTTGACTCTGCCAATCCCTCAGACGCGGTATTGATTGATCCAAACTATCTCTCTGACCCCAAAGATGTAGAGTATATGGTGGCAGGCGCTGAGCGTACGCGAGCCATTATGCAAGAATCGTCAATGGCCAAATATATTACCGAAGACTACCCTGCCCCCTATATCGAAAAAGACGGCATGCTTGGCTATATTCGCAACAAGTCGGACACTATCTACCATCCGGTGGGCACTTGCCGCATGGGCTCAGATGAGAGCTCAGTGGTTGACTTAGAGTTAAAGGTACGCGGTGTGCGTGGATTACGCGTGATTGATGCCTCAGTGATGCCAACGCTGATTAGCGCCAATACCAATGCACCAACGATTATGATTGCTGAGAAAATGGCGGATCTTATCAAAGCCAAACATGAAAATGTTGAGCAAGCTATTTCATAAGATACAAATTCATAAAATACAGAAGGATGAGCACCTTATTATGGGTGCTCTTTTTTAAAAACCTTATCTACTAAAAACTTTATATTCAAAAAAATGAGAATAAGCCGATTGTATAAAAATCTGGCTCATGTTTTTTCGTCGCTATTTTTAGGACTTATTTAGACTATTCTATATTAGGGTCTGTTGAATATCCAAATACAGACCCTAACAATCTATCTTCTAGCTTTAGAATGTCGAAAAAATCGACAAGCTGCGTTAGATCGCTAAATTCAGTGGCTATTAGTGTATTAGGGCTTGTCCTTGTTTTTAAAATGAGGACAAGCCCTAATACATTTGGAAATAAAGATATTAAAACGGTACATTTTCTATCAAAATTATCTTAGAGATGGCTTGCGTTACCACTGTTTAAAAGAGTATATTTAAACGACTTATTTATATTGATATTTTTTGCAATCTGAATTCAGGTGAATACAACCTCATTCATTTTTTATTTTGTATACTGAAAATATCATATAAATACTATTCTAAAGGGAATTAGAAGCTCGTCAGTTATATTTACGTTTCGAAAGCGAAACTATAACTATATTGGCGGCTATTTATCATTACATAGGATGTAATAATGCAGAACTCACTCTTCAAACTTACGATGTTGACGACGCTTGCCTTGGGTATTAGTGCCTGTAGTGGAGACAACAAAACCACCGATGACTCTGCTGCCAGCTCAGATGCCAAAGCAGCTAAAACATTGCTCTATTGCTCAGAAGGTAGCCCCGCTGGTTTCGATCCGGCACAGTATACGTCAGGCACTGATTTTGATGCGAGCGCCTTCCCCATCTACAACGGCTTGGTAGAATTCAAAAGAGCGGGTACCGAAATTCAACCAGGACTGGCTGAAAGTTGGGATGTCAGCGAAGATGGCAAGACTTACACCTTCAATCTGCGCAAAGGCGTCAAATTTGGTAAGACTGATTACTTTACTGCCACCCGAGATTTTAATGCAGATGACATTCTCTTCACGCTAGAACGCATAACCAACCCAGACTTTGACTTTAACAAGGCCTATCCTGCTGAATTCCCATATTCTGTCGGTATGGGACTGCCTGATATCATCTCCAATATCGAAAAGGTGGATGATTATACTGTCAAAATTACGCTCAGCGAGACCAATGCACCGTTTTTACAAAACCTAGCGATGCCCTTTGCTTATATCAACTCTGCTGAATACGCCAACAAATTGATGGCTGATGGCAATGCGGCTGATATTAATACCAAGCCAGTGGGTACTGGACCTTTCGTCTTTACTTCCTATCAAAAAGATGCGCAAATTCGTTATACCAAGAATCCAGATTATTGGAACAAAGACGACATCCATATCGACAATTTGGTCTTCGTTATCACCAAAGATTCAGCGGTTCGTGCTCAAAAAGTGCAAGCGGGCGAGTGTCATGTATCTGCTTATCCAAAACCTGCCGAGATTGAATCTGTCAAAAAATCAGGCAAAGCCACGGTCCTTGATCAGCCTGGCTTCAACGTCGGCTACGTCGGCTACAACGTAGAAAAACCTAAGCTTAGTGATCTGAAAGTCCGTCAAGCACTAGATATGGCCATCAATAAAGACGCTATTATCAATGCGGTCTATCAGAGCGAAGGTCTCAAAGCGACCAACCCTATGCCGCCAACGCAGTGGGGCTACGACAAGTCCCTCAAAGATGCGCATTATGACGTTGAAAAAGCAAAAGCCCTTATCAAAGAAGCAGGGGCAGACAATCTGGCTATCAACCTATGGTATATGCCAGTTCAACGACCTTACAACCCTAATGCCAAGCTAATGGCTGAAATGCTCCAAGCAGATTGGGCTAAGATTGGTGTTGATACCAATCTTGTGACTTACGAGTGGGGTGAGTATCTAAAGCGTGCCGCTAAAGGCGAGCCTGATGTCATTCTAGCCGGTTGGACTGGTGACAATGGTGATCCTGACAATTGGCTTGGTTCATTATTGTCTTGTGACGCTGTCGGCGGAAACAACTATTCGCGCTGGTGTAATAAAGACTTTGATAATTTAGTGACCAATGCCCGTCAGATCAACAATCAAGACGAACGCATCAGTGAGTATGAGCAAGCTCAGCAGATATTCAAAGAGCAGCTACCTTGGACGACGATGGCGCATTCAGTTGTGACGGTATTCACCGCACCAAACGTAGTTGATTATAAGATTAGCCCGCTTGGCTCAATACGTTTCGATGGTGTGAAAGTCGAATAATCTTAACTGATTAATTTCGGTACGACATATACGATTGATTCATTTATATTCGGCTGGGTCAGATACTCTGCTCCAGCCGAACTCATATGAGTTAAGCGCTTCGTTAAGCGCTTCGTTAAGCGGTCTGTCACCGACACTCTCATCACTGCCAACACTCTAATCATTGAACCACAACTATTGAGCAGCCCATGCTACTTTATATTCTGCGTCGTATTGCCATTCTCATTCCTGTCTATCTTGGCTTAACGCTATCAACCTTTACTCTGATTCGTCTCGTACCTGGAGATGCCGTCGAGATTATGATGGGTGAGCGTATGGTTGATCCAGAGCTACATGCTCGTGCCCTAGAAAGGCTAGGATTAGACAAACCTCTCATCGTCCAATATTGGGATTACTTGACCGGTATCTTAACAGGTGATTTTGGTGAGTCCTTCCGCACTCGTACTCCCGTATTACAAGATTTCTTTGCCCATTTTGTACCCACTTTAGAGCTAGCATTGTGCGCCATCGTCATTGCTAGCGTCATTGGTGTGAGCTTAGGCATCTTTGCCGCGCTACGCCGTGGCACGTGGATTGACTACACATTAATGTCAGGGGCGCTGGCAGGGTACTCTATGCCCATCTATTTATTAGGGCCAATTCTCACAGGGATATTCGCTCACTATTTGGGTCTACTGCCCGTTGCTGGGGTGATATCTGTTGCACAATTTTTAGATGTGCAGCCATTGTATGGATCATGGCTGCTCGGCTCTCTAAGCTCGGGAGAACCTGGCGCATTCTGGAATGTGGTCAAGCACTTTATCTTACCTTCCATTGCTTTATCGACCATTCCCTTAGCGATGATCGCGCGGATGACACGCTCTGCGATGCTAGAGGTATTGGATGAAGATTATGTGCGTACGGCACGAGCCAAAGGCTTATCACCACGGCGAGTGATACTGATACACGTGATGCGCAATGCCTTGATTACCGTAGTCACTGTCGTTGGTTTACAGATGGCAACTTTGCTCGCTGGTGCAATTATCACCGAGACTATCTTTAGTTGGCCAGGTGTTGGTAATTGGCTACTCGATGGGTTCTTTACCCGTGATTATCCTATTGTGCAAAACGGTATTTTATTGGTCGCCACCGCCTTGATTTTAGTCAGTTTATTTATTGATATTTTGTATGGTCTGATCAATCCGCGTATTCGACATACTTCTTAATTTCACATTGATAAATACTCATATTATAAATAGTGGCTATTGTTGTTTGTATGGTTTTGAGTGATTTTTTAGCAAATGCTTAATACTTATTAAGGCTAAAACACTAAAACTTTAAATATTAGCAAAGCACTAGTCACTGTAGGAAATGCTCATGAAGCCTTCTGTTCTCCCCTCTGATGTTGACCTTACAGCCATGACACCGCCCTCGTCTTGGCAGCTATTTTTATCGACGTTCTGCCGTAATAAAGGCGCGGTACTTGGTTTTATTGTACTGGCATTGATGGTGCTTATTGCCATACTCGCGCCTGCTATTGCCCCTCATGACCCTTATGAATTATTCACCGGCCAAGAGCAACTGCCGCCTGCCTTTCTGGATGGCGGTAATACAATGTTTTGGCTAGGTACTGATGATGCTGGCCGAGATACATTATCTCGAGTGATGTATGGCGCGCGTTATTCACTGTTTATCGGTCTAAGTGCGACGACTCTTGCCATGTTGGTGGGTGTCTCATTAGGACTGAGTGCTGCGTTTTGGCCCAAAGTTTGGGGCAAGGCGGTGATGCTGGTCAATGATATCTTAATGTCTTATCCAAGCTTACTATTGGCGATCATCATTGCCGCTATCTTAGGCCCTTCTATGACCAACACGATTATTACAATCGCACTGGTCTGTACACCACCGTTTATTCGGCTGACACGTGCCACTGCGATGGTAGAGCTACAACGTGAGTACTTTGTTGCCTCGCAAGTAATGGGTGCTGGTGTGCTCAGGTTATTGTTTGTGACCATTCTACCCAACTGTATGGCGCCGCTCATCGTACAAGCAACGATGATTTTTTCCTCTGCTATTTTAGAAGCAGGCGCGATCGGTTTCTTAGGCTTTGGTGTACAGCCACCTGATGCCGAATGGGGCGCGATGCTAGGTACGGCACGTCAATATATTCAGAGTAATGTTTGGCTCGCTATTTGGCCGGGTGTCGCTATTTTCTTGGCTGCCCTGTCGATTAACTTGACTGGTGATGGCTTACGCGATGCGCTAGATCCCAAATTAAAGCAGGTGACCTAAGATGATTGATCCATTAATTAAAACGCCAACCAGCCATACCTCTATGAATGGTGCATCAGCAAAAGAATCACCTTTACTATTAGACATCGAAAACCTGTCGGTCACTTTTGGACAAGGAGTGCGTGCTTTTCGTGCCGTCGATGATGTGTCATTGAAAATCACACAAGGCGAAGTCATCGCCGTGGTGGGTGAATCTGGCTCCGGCAAATCCGTCACTATGATGGCGCTAATGGGACTGTTGCCACCCTCTGCAACCGTGCGCGCACAGCGAGTGGTATTTGACAATAAAGACATGCTTAGTATGCCTGCCAAAGAGAAGCGCGGCATCATTGGTAAAGACATCTCTATGATTTTTCAAAATGCAATGTCTTGCCTAAATCCAAGTTTCACCGTTGAGATGCAGCTGGGTGAAGTACTACGCAAACATCTTGGTTTGCGAGGGTCAGCTGTACAAACACGCATCTTAGAATTGCTAGAGTTAGTGGAAATGCCCGATGCAAAGAATCGTCTCAAGGTCTATCCGCATCAACTATCAGGCGGTATGAGTCAACGGGTCATGATCGCGATGGCCATTGCTTGCGAGCCAAAACTACTCATCGCAGATGAACCAACCACCGCGCTCGATGTCACGGTACAAGCACAAATCATGGATTTGCTCAGCCGATTACAACGCGAAAAACAAATGGCGATGGTACTTATTACCCACGACTTGGGTTTGGTCGCGCAAAACTCGCGTGATGTCGCGGTCATGTATGCTGGGCAAGTGGTTGAAACCAGTACCGTGCCAGAGATTTTTCAAAATCCTGCGCACCCTTATACCGAGGCGTTGCTACAAGCCATCCCTGAACTGGCTATCGGTCAAGACCGACTTAATAGCTTACCCGGAGTCGTACCCAGTCAATATGATCGCCCAAGTGGTTGCTTGTTGTCTCCTCGCTGCCCGTACAAAGAGTCCGCTTGCGAAGTACCACCGCCCATATTAGACACGCCTACTGGCAAGGTGCGTTGTATTCATTCTGATCCTTCTTCTCGCAACCCTATCTCTCACGCTGCTACTCTGGAGTCACAAGTATGAGTAATAAAGTGGTCCTAAAAGCAGACAATCTACACAAGCACTACCCCGTATCGCAAGGCTTAGGCAAGGCAAAAGCGTATGTTAAAGCGCTCAATGGTATCTCATTCGAGCTTGAAGCTGGCAAGACACTGGCAGTCGTTGGTGAGTCAGGCTGCGGTAAATCCACGCTTGCCCGCCAGCTAACGCTGATCGAAGAGCCCACTCATGGTCAGCTATTTATCAATGATGAAGGAACGACTGACTATAGTAGAAAGGCGCTCAAAGAGCTACGTACCGAAATTCAAATGGTGTTTCAAAACCCTTATGGTAGCTTAAATCCGCGCCATACTATCGGCTATCAATTAACTGAGCCATTGGATATCCATACCAAACTGTCTAAAGAAGAGAAGCGTGACAAAATCAACGAGATGATGAGAAATGTTGGTCTACGTCCTGAACATGCTGGCCGTTATCCGCATATGTTTTCTGGTGGTCAGCGCCAACGGATTGCCCTCGCCCGCGCGATGATGCTCAACCCTAAGATTGTCGTCGCTGATGAGCCAACTTCCGCGCTCGATGTATCGATTCAGGCGCAAGTCTTAAATCTATTTATGGATTTGCAGGATGAGTATCGTACCGCTTACGTTTTTATCTCGCATAACTTGTCAGTCGTACGCCACGTCGCTGATGATGTGATGGTCATGTATTTAGGTCAAGCGGTTGAACACGGCCCCAAAGAAGCGATTTATAATGCGCCAAAACATCCATATACCATCGCCCTATTGGCTGCTGCACCAACGGTAAATGGCCATAAAAATGATTTGACGCTACAAGGTGAGCTACCAAGTCCGCTCAATCCACCAAGCGGCTGTGCCCTGCACAAACGTTGTCCATATGCCAAGCAGCAATGCAGCGAAGTAGAGCCACAGCTGCGAGAGTGGGACGGTCGACTGGTTGCTTGTTTACGTTTGGAAGAAATATATGGATAAGATGATTAACGATTAATCAATATTCACCACGCCGCGACACTTAGGAAACTGACAACAACCGTAAAATTCCTGACCAAGATGTGCGCCTTTTTTGGCAACACGTTTGACCATCTCACCCTGACATCTTGGACAGGTGGGTACTTGCTCTGTAACAGCTGTATAACTGGTTTGCTCAACAGCTTTAAGATTGGTGCTATCAGACGTGACAATCTCACATTCAGCCGTTTCAAAATCATTGCCCGATAACTCAGGCTCCATAACTTCAAACGGTGTAAGAAACACTTTATTAGCCATATCATATGGTGTGTTTGCCTGCTGAGTATTCATACTGTCAGTTATTAATTCGTTAGATTCAATCTCAGTCTGACCAGACCATTGCAGCACTTCTCTACTTTTCAGCGTGGCTCGTTTAGCGGTTTCTTTTACTATCGGCTCTGGTTTAGGCTTATTAGCCACTTTATCAACTGGTTTATCATCAGCGTTACCGCTAGGCTGCTTGTTTGACGGGCTATGCTTGTCTTTTAGATAGGCTTTATGCTCTCGATTGGTGCGCCATGACTTACTAAACCTGTTGCTGTTAATCTGCTCAACGATGGACTTAACCTCGTCTTCAGTCAGTATTTCATCCTGCTTTTTCTTAACATAAGACGCCATTCCACTCGTCAATACGTTTTCGGGTAACTCATCACGGGTTTTTAACTCGCACTCACCAATGAAGGCAATCATCGAATGAAAATAGCTCAGCTCCAACCCTAATAAATCTGCGAGCGTCTTGATGTGCAGATAATTTTGAAGCAGTGGGTTTTGGAATTTGTATTTACTGCCATTTGGGAAAGCTTGTGTCCACTGTCTTTGGCTTTCGCTACCATATATCCAGCCTTTATAGTTTTTGGTTTCGATGACAAAGATGCCGTATACAGAGACGATGATATGGTCGATTTGGGTACTACCACCGTTGGCTCTTGGCAAGGTAATACCGTTTAATCGGTGGTAAATGCTTTTTTCTAGTTTTAACCACATGGCGACGTTGATAACGGTCTCGCCTAGGAAACCTTTAAAACTGGATTTTAGGGACATAGCAGAAATCTCAAAGTAAACCTTGTAAATTTTGCTTCCCGATCAATATGCATATCACTCCTTGTACTTTTAAAGTCAACTGATAAGCTTGTTAACTTCTTTAATCCTCTATCATAATTTCTATGGCTTCAAGCGCTTTCTCGAAATCACTTTCAAGAGGAACTCCATAGAAACTTAATACTTCTTCACTTTTAATATCGAAAGTTAGTTTTATAACAAAAGCACCTATAGACCTAATATTTACGTTAGTCCAATAATCTGTTGCACTTATCATCTCAACTTGATTGTGAAAAACTATGCCTTTCCAATTATCGGTTAAGATCATGCAGGCGAACAAACCTACTAATGCAATATCAATATAGAACTCTACCACATCTTCAGAAATAAATTTTTCACGGTATGTTTCAATACCTATTAATTCTTCCACATCGATAAGCCTTGGTGCTTCAGCCCAGTAGGGTAAGCCAGCCCATTGCACCCCATCAAAATCATCTATACTACTTTCAGAAAATTTTTCGACTAAATTATCTGTCAACCAGCTAATTAGCTCGAACTTCTTATAACCACCCATCATTAGTGCTTTACCAAAGGCTTTAGCTCCAGCAGATTTATCTTTATCCATTTGAGCAGAAAATGCATCTAAACTCTTGAAATAGAAAAAGTTTACATGTTCAGGCAAATGCTCTTGAAGCTCTTTTTCTAACTCTACATGCAGAGAAAAACTAGATTTATCAGCAAAGTCATTAATGTTTTCAGAGACAAAAGAAACTTTTTGATATTTTTTTACTAACTCTATTACACTTAACCATAAGATAGTATCCCTGAACCCCTTATCTCCTTTATTAAATGGTTTTATTCTTTTTATGGAGCGTTTTAGTATATCTTCCATATTCACTTGAGCGTTATTTGCAATAAAACCATTAAAGCTATTTAGCCTTTCGATAATATACTTCTCATAACGATCTCCTAGCTCTTCGGGAGACTCAGTACTGTAATAAGATCTGTTGTAAAGGTTTCGATACTGACCAAGTAATCTGTCAGACTCTGGTTTTTCATCCATTCGAACCTTCAGGTCTTGAGCGCGTCTAATTAGATGCTCTTTAGACTCCTCAAGAGAAATTTCAGGAATTACAAGCGCATGAAGCAAAAACATTCTATCTTGTAAATAATTAAATGTTTCGCTCTTCCACCAAAAATCCTTTATTAGAATATTTGCATCTAAAACAAGTAAACAACTAGGCTTATCTTTACTCATATTTAACACCAATATTCTCAAGTTTGCAGGAATGTAAATATTACTATATATACTAATTCATCGTAATAATTTTATTTTAGATAAAAAAAGCCACCAGATTTCTCTAGTGGCTCTTTTTTTAAACATTAACTTAGTTAGGTTTATTACACCAAACTATTTACCGCTTCAACCACAGCGTCAGTCGTAATACCAAACTCTTTGTATAACTGATCTGCAGGAGCAGATTCGCCATAAGTGGTCATACCGATGACTTTGCCATCTAGACCAACGAACTTATACCAGTAATCTACATGCGCCGCTTCGACTGCGACGCGGGCACGGATATTGGCAGGCAATACCGCTTCACGATAGCTAGCATCTTGCTCAACGAAAATCTCTGCACATGGCATAGACACCACACGGACGCCAACACCATTTGCGCTCAACGCTTCATACGCTTCCATCGCTAGGCCAACTTCTGAACCAGTCGCGATGATAATAGCTTGTAGCTCGCCCTGCTCTTTCGCAAGTACATAACCACCTTTGGTGATGTTCGCTACTTGCTCGCTGTCACGTGCTTGATGTGGCAAGCTCTGACGACTAAAGATCAATGCTGATGGGTTATTTTCAGACTTGATTGCTTCTACCCAAGCACTAGCAGATTCAGTCGCATCACACGGACGCCATGTGCGTAGATTTGGCGTGGTACGTAGGCTAGTCAATTGCTCAACTGGCTGATGCGTTGGGCCATCTTCACCCAGACCGATAGAGTCATGCGTATAGACATGGATGACGCGCTGCTTCATCAATGCGCCCATGCGTACGGCGTTACGTGCGTATTCCATAAACATCAGGAACGTTGCTACGTAAGGGATAAAGCCGCCATGCAATGCGATACCATTGGCAATCGCGGTCATACCGAACTCGCGTACGCCATAATAAATATAGTTGCCATCAGCGTCTTTTTCGATGCCTTTTGCGCCTTTGAATAGCGTAAGGTTCGAGCCAGCTAAATCCGCTGAACCACCTAGCAATTCTGGTAATAATGGCTGTAAGGTATTGATAGCGTTTTGACTGGCTTTACGGCTAGCGACATCGCCGCCCGCTTCTTGCGTTTGCTGAATATAGGCTTGTGCTTGGTTATCAAAATCAGCAGGCAAATCACCATTTAGACGGCGTAACAACTCAGATGCCAGTTCAGGATAGGCTTTCTTGTACGCGTCAAAGTCAGCTTCCCAGTTTTTCTGTTGTACGTCGCCTTTGGCTTTAGCATCCCACGCTTCATAGATTTCGTCATCTAATTCAAATGGCGCATGCTTCCAAGACAATGCATCACGAGTCAAGGCGATTTCGTCATCACCTAACGGCGCACCATGACTAGCTGCTAGACCCTGTTTGTTCGGGCTGCCCGCGCCAATCGTGGTTTTGCAAATCAGAAGACTTGGTTTAGCAGTCTCTTTAAGCGCTTGTTCAGTTGCTTGAGTAATAGCATCGGCATCATGACCATCTACTTTGATAACTTGCCAGCCATAAGACTCAAAACGCGCTTGCGTATCATCAGTAAACCAGCCTTCGACATTACCGTCGATTGAGATACCATTGTCATCATAGAAGAAGACCAGCTTACCAAGACCTAACGTGCCAGCCAATGAGCAAACTTCATGACTGATACCTTCCATCAAGCAACCATCGCCTAAGAATGCATAGGTGTTATGGTCTACGACGTTATGGCCTTCACGATTGAACTGCGCCGCTAAAGTTTTTTCAGCGATTGCAAAACCAACGGCATTAGCAATACCTTGACCTAGTGGGCCAGTAGTTGTCTCAACACCTGGTGTATAACCAAGCTCAGGATGACCTGGGGTTTTTGAATGCAGCTGGCGGAAACCCTTAAGATCATCAACGCTGACATCATAACCAGATAAATGTAGCAATGAATAAATAAGCATTGAGCCATGGCCATTCGATAAGACAAAGCGGTCACGGTTGTGCCATTGTGGATCGGTTGGGTTGTGCTTCAAAAACTTGCGCCACAGAACTTCAGCAATATCAGCCATGCCCATCGGAGCACCTGGATGACCAGAGTTGGCTTTTTGTACCGCGTCAAACGACAGTACACGAATGGCATTGGCTAATTTACGTTCGCTAATTGGAGCTGGCATAGAGTGTCCTAAGATTAAAGGAGAGTTTGTTTGATTGAAAAAAGTTATTGAACTAAATTTGCTTAGATACTGGAATAGATGGCTCATTATAAACTAAGTGGCAACAATTTTCCCTGTTACCCCTAGTCCAGAAATTGATCGGGTCACATAATAAAAAATCAACTGATTGTTAACGACTTCAATATAATGTTTCTCAAATTCTTGATAGCAAATATACTGAAGCCATTTCTCCTCTAGATAATCTGCTATTTGCTGATGGCTTACATTGTGCGCAAATTTGCAACACAACGTGAGCATACAATTTGCATCATCATGGCGCTCTTGATAAAAAAAGTCGCAACCAAGATTATTTTCCATACAACAGAAATAGACATTGGCATCTATTTCAAAGCCTAACAAATTGTCGCCACTACTTTGACCGTGGATGAGATATTGTGAGTAATTGAGCTGATCAATTATAGACAATGCCTTCATGACGTTACTATTATCAAACTTCTATTCTTTCCGCACCGCCCATAAACGGACGCAATACTTCTGGAATATTGATACTGCCATCTGCGTTTTGATGGTTTTCCATGACAGCCAATAGTGTACGACCGACGGCCAAGCCTGAACCGTTCAAAGTATGAGCCAAACTGGTTTGCTTGCCGTCTTTGACACGCGTACCCATGCGGCGCGCTTGGAAATCACCGCAGTTAGAGCAGCTAGAGATTTCGCGATAGGTATCTTGGCTCGGTAACCATACTTCGATGTCATAAGTCTTTTGTGCGGCAAAACCCATATCACTCGTACATAACTGAACGGTGCGGTATGGCAGATTAAGCTGCTGCAAGATATATTCGGCCTGTCCTGTCATTGCCTCTAGCAATTCGTCAGACTGCTCAGCCGTGGCAATATTGACCATTTCAACCTTTTCAAACTGATGCTGACGGATCAGGCCACGAGTATCACGGCCATGTGAGCCTGCCTCACTACGGAAACAAGGCGTATGCGCGGTAAACTTAAGTGGCAGCTCGCTAATATCCAAACGCTCGCCACGTACCAAGTTGGTCATTGGCACTTCGGCGGTAGGAATCAAATAAAAGTCCATATCTTCGTTATTAGTATGATTTTTCAATTTAAATAAATCATCTTCAAACTTAGGCAATTGCCCTGTACCTTTGAGGCTGTCTGAATTCACAATATAAGGAACATAGGTCTCAAGATAACCGTATTTCATAGTATGGGTATTGAGCATGAATTGAATCAGTGCGCGATGCATCTGCGCCAATTGTCCTTTTAGCACATTAAAGCGACTGCCAGTCAGCTTGGTCGCCGCTTCAAAATCAAGCATACCAAGTGTCTCACCAATATAAGTGTGATCTTGAATCTCAAAATCAAACGTACGCGGCGTGCCCCACTTGCGCACTTCTACATTATCATCTTCTGACGTACCCACTGGCACATCGGCTGCTGGAATATTAGGGATTTGCATGCCAGCTTTGGTGATGCGTTCCTGCAAAGTGCGCAGTTCATCTTCAGCAGCTTTAATCTCACCGCTGACACTTTGCATCTCAGCCAATAGCTCACTGGCATCTTCGCCTGATTTTTTTAGCGCGCCTACTTGCTTAGCACCAGCATTACGGCGCGACTGCAACTCTTCAGTTTTGATCTGCAAAGATTTACGTTCTGACTCAACGGTTTGCCAAAAATCCATGTCAAGTGCATAACCACGAGTGGCCAGTTGCTGTTGTAAATCGTTTAAATCGCCGCGTAAGAGTTTTGCATCAATCATAATAGTTGCCTGTAACACTAAAGGTGAGTAAAAGGGTTAAAAATATTATTAATATAATAATCGCTTAATGCCTGCGCCGCTATGTTTTGCATCAATATATCTTGTAGCCGCTATAATACCAAGACGCAGCAGATTTGACCATGTTTTGGCTACTTTTGACTAAGTTCTCATCTATTACTTTTATTATCTATAGAAAATCACATTTGTCTTAAATACATGGCCTAACGTTCAGCTCACCCCAATAAGCCTCGCCCCTCTCTATTAATGCCATTAATATCGCCTCTATCAGCGAACAGACCTGCTTATATGTTTCATTTAGGAATACTTTTCGGTAAGATAAGCGCATACCTTTCTTACATTTTCAGCCAAGTACCGCATAGCTGCTCCACTTTGGCGATTTAAATCCAACACTTTTAACACAAGTATTTGAGAAACCTTTATGGCTCTGTATCCTTACACGCTCCAACCTGTCGCCTTAAACCTGACTGAGGCTGAATTTCACCAAGCACAGTATGAACTGTTTGCCAGTGCCAGCCCTTCATTTGGTCTATCAAGTTTAAAGACCAAAGAGTGGATCATCATGGCGGTGGTGGTGGTACTAGCCATTGCAGGGTTAATCTTTGTCACCGGCTATTCCACGATTATCTTTTGGGTCATGTTGGTTTCAGTGGTGGTTTATCTGTTGGTTCGCACTTTAGGTTTTAAATGGTACGTCAAAAGAGAGTTCGAAAAACAAGTGGCAGATCAAGAGATGCCAGATGAAATGCGCCAAATGAAGTTGGGTGTACAAAAGCATGGCTTAGTGATGGCAATGCCCGTCAATCAACCTGATATGATGAAAAACTCACAAATGCGTGGCATGCAAATGCGCGCGAGCAACACTCAACAAGCCGTTATACCTTGGACTGCTATCAAAAGCTGGGATGAAACAGACGACTATATCTTTATGATGTTTGAGATGAAAGGTCAACAAGGCAGTCAGATTGTCCCTAAACGTCTACAAGCACAAAAATTTCCTATTGATACGGTACGTCAGCATTTGCAAGAAGTAATCCCCGTTAAAGGATTAAACCCTGAAAACTTGCAGCCACCAGCATAATGAAGGTAAGCATTTCTCTATCATTTATAGTAATGGTAGAGAGATATAGTAATGGTAGAGAGAGCCAATTATAGTTTTATAAAATAAATCATAAAATTGTATTTATTAAATTTAACTTATTAGTAATAGTTTGCTATTATTATAAGCATCAAAGGAAGAGATAGAGCTTACATTGATATATTTTATATATTGATTGACTAGAACTACTCTTCTTTATTTAATCCCGTATAACCACACTCACACTATAAGGATAATATTATGAGTAACTCTAATAACGCTACTAACCAAATCGGCCTAGAAAAAGCAGATATGAGCGCTGTAATCACTGAGCTTAATAGCTTACTATCAAGCTATCACATGTTCTATATCAACGTCCGTGGTTACCACTGGAATGTCAAAGGTGAGCATTTCTTTACTTTGCACCCACAGTTTGAAGCGCTGTATACCAGCCTACAAGTACAAATCGATGAAATCGCTGAGCGTATCTTGACGTTAGGTGGTACCCCACTCCACGCGTATAGCGACTTTACTCAGCATACGAGTATCAAAGAAGATAAAAACGTCAAAGATGGCAATACTTGTGTGAAAGGCGTAGTAACTGGCCTACAAGAGCTGATTGTAGAGCAACGTAAAGTATCAGCGTTGGCAGCAGAAAGTGAAGATCAAGGCACCGCTGACCTCGTAGATGCCTATGTGCAAGAGCAAGAAAAGCTGATCTGGATGTACAACGCTTTTTTGGGTTAATAACCATCAGATCACGATAATTTAAATAATAGTCGAATGTAGAACAATAAAAAGCACCCGATATGGGTGCTTTTTATTGTCAATAATTTTTTATTATTATCAATACTTTATAGAGTATTGATTTACTGTTGAATCCACTGACGCATTTTTTCGCGCTCTGCAGGGGTTGCTTGTAGCCAAACCTGCATAAATGCATCTAACGTGTTGGTAGAGGTATTCACACTCGTAGCCTGTCTAACAGGAGCCGTTGGCGCTATGCTGACGTTGCTTTGGGCAGTAACTGATGGCTGACCAATAGCCGCAATCGCACGCTGGTTTTGTAATTCTGCATCAGTGCTACCACCAAATACACCGCCTATCGCTTTGCCCAATCCAGCAAATAAACCACCGTCGTTGTTTGCAATGCTTTTTTGACTAGCGACAATAGTATTGTTCTGCTGCACTGCGAGGGTTGGTTGATCCGCATACTCTTTGGCTGCTTCATATTTTTCTGGTTGATTGGGCATGGTCAAGCGGTATGTCTGATTGTCTGCCAACTCTGCTGTCACGCTAATATTTCCTGAACGCAGATAATCATGTTCGTCGCGAGGTAACTGATACAGTCGGTCATATTTCGCGGTGATAGCGTGCTGACCAGGCTGCAAAGTGAATTTTTTGGTCAATGGCTGAAAGGCACTCTGTTGAACTTCTTGACCATTAATGGCGGTCACCTTGATATAGTCATCGACGAGCAAAGTAACAGCAGCATGTGAGAGCATAGACACCGATCCTGCACTAATTAGTAAGGTGCTGATGGTCAGTTTTTTTAGTAAAGAAGCATTGGTTTTCATAAGTGGTTCCATTGATAATAAAGGCATTGATAACAGCGGTATTTTGAATAAAATGAATTACATTTTGAATATTAAAAATCGAGTGGCATCGTATGTTGGTCTTGACTGGCGGCATCATTGTCCACTTGCGTTTCTTGGGCAATATCTGCAAGCTCCGCCGCTAGCGTTTGCTCATCAATCGTACGCAAAGCATCACTGATTACCGCCTTAGAGATATTACTACGCCCTAGGTTTGAGAACATCGGCTGGATGTAATTGAGCACCTCCATCATGGCACCGATACGATGCGGCCCTTCGATAAGTAGATAATCGATAATACGCTCATCAAACTGCCAACCGCGACGACGCAAGATAGACTGTAACAAGGCTTGACGGTCAGCGAGATCGTGACCATTCGGTACTTTAAAGGTAGGCGCTTGTGCCAAACGAGTGAGCAGATCTGTCAGCTGAAACGGTAAGTCAGTGGCAGATTTATTAGCGGCAAATAATAGCTGGCGCTGACCTTCACGGCTGCGATTAATGAGATGGAATAAGGCTTCTTGCCATTGACTGCTCTGCTCCAGCACTTCCAAATCATCGATTGCGATAAGGTCGAAGTTCTCTAAAGATGAGAGCACGTGGACATCGGCATGAATCAATTCGTTGAGTGACAAACAAATCGCAGATTTGTCCATCTCAATGAAAGACTCACAAATAGCGGATAGTAAATGGGATTTGCCAGTAGCGGGGCTGCCAAACAGGTACAACTGACCAATCAGGCCGACATGTAGCTGCCGCACTGCATCAATAATCGACATCCAACCGGGACCGGCAAAGTCACTGAGACTCGCATCATGCTTAATGTCCAGATTGAGACTTAGCTGGGCTTCTGCCATGAATCATCAACTCGGTTTGCGTAGCGCAATAGGTAGAAAAGGAAAAAGGTTCGGTAACTTTTAAACAGGTTTAATCAAAAACGCTTAAACAGATTTGAAGTTTCAATCAAGCTTAGTCCAACCTGACAATTATCAAAACTGACGATGCTTATCAAAACCATCATAGTAACGGCTATTACCGCTACTACTGCGCCTATATATAACATATTTGCAAAATGACTGACAAGTCTTTTACTTACTAAGCTTTGTCAGTCATCATCCATCAAGCCCAAATTTCATGCTTATTATCTAATAAATTTATCAACTTTCAATGACAAGATGTTCATTATTTTTTAAATAACACCAACTGTTTCCGACCTTTATAAAAGTCCGTGGAGAGATAATAACTGTACAGATGGCGGAATAATACGTTAATGACCGCGGATACTGGTAGCGCGATAAGCATACCAACGAAACCCAGTAGGCTCGCGCCAGCTAGTACCGCAAATATAACCCATAATGGTGACAATCCAATCTTATCACCTAATAATAAAGGCTGTAGGATGTAGCCCTCTGCGGCTTGTCCTACTAAAAATGCGCCAACGATCAATGACAGATATGTCCAATTTAAGCCGAACTGGAACAAACAAGCGATAATTGCCGCGATAAAACCAATACCAAAGCCCAGATAAGGTACGAAGCTGGCGATACCAGCCACCATCCCGATAATAAGACCTAGCTCCAGCCCAATAAGTTGTAGCTGTACGGCATAAATGGCACCCAATAAGACCATCACCAACAACTGACCTTTGATAAACGCCATCAATGCCCGATCGCACTCTTGGGCAATACCAATGACTTTTTTGCAGTATGGTGCTGGAATCGCCATCTTCCACATCTGCAGGCGTTTGTCCCAATTGAACAAGAAATAAAAGGTCAAGATTGGCACTAAAACAATCAATCCTGCATTATTGATAAAACTCATACTCGAAGCAAGCACTTGACTCATCATCGAGCTGGCATCAGAGAACTTATAGTGCGTTTGCAGGTATTCAACCAACGTTTCAGAAACGCCCTTCGCTTCTAGTAGGGGTAAGCGAATATTGGTATTGGCGATCAACCACTGACGTACTACCTCATTGTACCAGCTCAACACTTTAGGCAAATATTCCCAAGCCGCTTGTAGCTGATGCCACAATGTTGGTATCAACCACCAAAGCAGCAGTACCATCCCCAAGGTAATGGTAGAATAGACAATAATAATGGCTATCCAGCGTTTGATGTATTTCGAGAGACGCTTGACCAGCGGATTGAATAAGTAAGCGAGCACAAAAGCAAAAACGAACGGCAGAATGACTGGTAGCATTAAATACAGCAAAACGAAGGTGATGATAAGCGCGACGACGATAAATAAACGCCGAAAAAAAGGGTCAATCGATTGGTTGATCATTAAGGGCTATCCTACAAGTAAGCTGATATCGATAACTTAGCGTTAAAAAGGCAATTTTATTGCTACCAAATAACTGTCTGGTTATCTTTACGTCTATAAATTCTAAGTGCTTTGATTCTAAGTACTTTATTATCGCAGAGTAGATAAAAAAAGCAGTCATTTTTTGTTTCTTAGCGTTTAATTTACCGCTTATCTTTAATCTTAGCCGAATATTGGCAAGTTGCTTTGCGAGTGAGGTCTATTATTAGGTATAATGCGCCCACTATCTTCAAACCTTATAACCTTGATTTTTGCATAATCAATTACTTTACCTTTTAATTCTAATTATATTCCCCAACTGTGAGATGACTATGAGTGACAAGCCTTCGTTAAGCTACAAAGATGCCGGCGTTGATATCGATGCAGGTGATGCATTGGTGCAGCGAATCAAGTCCGTAGCAAAAGCCACGACTCGTCCTGAAGTCGTGGGTGGGTTGGGTGGTTTTGGCGCGTTGTGCCGTATTCCAACAGGTTACACCTCACCTTTATTAGTCTCTGGTACTGACGGTGTCGGTACTAAGCTCAAGCTTGCCTTACAGCTGAATCGTCATGAGACGATCGGCATCGACTTGGTAGCGATGTGTGTCAACGATTTATTGGTGTG
Source organism: Psychrobacter glaciei (assembly GCF_014652895.1). Lineage (GTDB taxonomy): Bacteria > Pseudomonadota > Gammaproteobacteria > Pseudomonadales > Moraxellaceae > Psychrobacter > Psychrobacter glaciei. The sequence continues at coordinate 141,996 of NZ_BMZR01000001.1, read as the reverse complement.
CGGTGCTGAGCCTTTATTCTTTTTAGATTACTATGCAACTGGTAAACTCGATGTCGATGTCGCTGCTACTGTCGTCAGCGGCATTGGTGATGGTTGTAAGCTGGCTAATTGTGCACTTATCGGTGGCGAAACGGCTGAAATGCCAGGCATGTATCAAGACGATGATTACGATCTTGCTGGATTTTGTGTGGGCGTGGTCGAAGAAGCGGAAGTCATCACTGGCGAAAATGTCGCAGAAGGCGATGTTTTAATCGCTCTTGCCTCAAGCGGCGCGCATTCTAATGGCTACTCATTAGTACGTAAAGTCATCGAAGTTAGTGGTATTGATGTCACTAGCAGCAATGAGCAGTTAGATGGTCAATCTATTCAAGACGCGCTGATGGCACCGACACGCATCTATGTCAAAGCCATTAAAGCCCTACAAGATACCCTTGGCAGCTCAGCCCTCCATGCTATGTCGCATATTACTGGTGGCGGTTTAACCGATAACTTACCGCGTGTATTGCCTGAAACGCTAGCCGCTAGCATCGATACCAATAGCTGGCAGTTTTCAGAGCTGTTCACTTGGTTGCAAACCCAAGGTAATATCGAGCAAAGTGAGATGTACCGCACCTTTAACTGTGGCGTTGGTTTTGTGATTGTTGTGCCTAAAGAGCACGCTGACAAGGCAATTGAAACATTAAATGATGCTGGTGAGAATGCTTGGAAATTGGGTGAGATGATCAATCGTGAAGCCGACGCGGTGGTATACCGTTAATGTCCCTTGATCAATCAAGCCAACCCATCAAGCCGTTACGTATTGCCGTGCTAGTATCAGGTAGTGGTAGCAATCTACAAGTCCTAATAGATGCGATGCAAGCAGGCGCGCTACCGATTGAAATAGTAGGTATCATCAGCAACCGTGAAGATGCCTACGCTATCAAGCGTGCTGAGCAAGCCAACATACCTGTCGCCGTGTTATCGCACACTGATAGCGGTAAGCGCATGGCTATCAAAACCTTTGAGAGCCATGCTAGTGCCCAATTAACGGCGTGGCAACCTGACTTAATTGTTTTGGCTGGATTTATGCGGGTGCTGAGCGGCTCATTTATCGATAATGCGCCAGCACCGATGATCAATCTTCATCCTTCTCTGCTTCCTGTTTATAAAGGACTAGATACTCATCAACGAGTGTTGCAAGCGGGTGAACGTCATCATGGCTGTAGTATCCATGTCGTCACCGCTGAGCTTGATGCAGGTCAAGTGTTAACCCAAGCGGTATTGAACGTCAATATCAACGACACAGTAGAAAGCTTACAGTCACGGGTACAGAAGCTTGAACACCAGCTACTGCCGTGGACGATTCTACTGTTAGCGAAAAATGCGTTATCGCTAACAGTGGACAACATCTCGTCAAAGGCTACAACTTACTTGCCAGCTTTGCCTTTACAACTATTTATAGACGTATAAAAAACTCAGTTTTCTGAGTCATTTTTTTATAACGCAATTTATATAACACAATAAAAAGCCCAGTCACTCATAACGAGTCACTGGGCTTTTTTTATTTAACGACCATTTATATTTTAAAAATATAAATAATCATAAGCATGTTGGTATGTATTCTTAAAATACATGAACACCTTTGATGTTGACAAACTCTTTCACACCAAAGCCACCGTGCTCACGACCATAACCTGAGTTTTTCACGCCGCCAAAAGGCAGTGCAGGATTGGCAAGACCGTAACCATTGATGTAAATCATACCTGTGTCGAATTGCTCACGTGCTAAACGAATGGCTTTCTCTTCATCTTTAGAGAAAATAGCGCCACCTAAACCGTAGCGACTGTCGTTGGCAATACGCATAGCATCTTCTTCGTCTTTGGCACGAATGAGTGACGCGACAGGACCAAACAATTCGTCGTCATATGCAGGCTGACCTTTTTGCACATTTTCTAGAATAGTTGCTGGGTAGAAACTGCCTTTACCTTCAGGAACTGTACCACCAACAGCGATGGTTGCACCTTTAGCCACACTTTTCTCTACTTGATCGTGGAGCTGCTCTCGTAGATCTATACGTGCTAGAGGACCGATGTCTGAACTGTCATCCATTGGGTCACCAGCTTTTGTGCCTTCAAATTTTTCGACGATGCGCTTACGGAATTCATCATACACACTATCGACGACGATGAAGCGTTTGGCAGCCACACAAGTTTCGCCGTTGTTGATCAAGCGAGCTTGAGCACAAGTTTCTACTGCCACTTCTATATCAGCATCTTCTAATACGATAAATGCATCATTTGAGCCAAGCTCTAACACGGCTTTTTTGATCGCTTTAGCAGCTTGTTGTCCAACGATAGCGCCTGCTGAGTCACTACCAGTCAATGTCACACCGCGTACTTTATCGTGTCCAATCAACGCTTCTGATTGATCATGATCAATAATAATAGTGCGGAACAAATCGCTTGGCAAGTCAGATTCGTGAAGTATTTTCTCTATCAGTAAGCCTGAACCCGTCACGTTAGACGCATGCTTTAGCAGAATACTGTTACCTGCCATCAAATTGGCAATGGTATAGCGAAATACCTGATATGCTGGGAAATTCCAAGGCTGCATACCGTAGATAATACCGATAGGCTGATACGATACGATACCTTTTTTCATGCCTTCGATATCACGTACATCGTCCGCTAAAGAAGCAACACCATTTTCAGCCGTATAATCACAGATTGCTTTACACAGATCCAACTCTTGTAAACTCTGGCTATAAAGCTTGCCACGCTCTTCAGTCATTAGCTTAGATAGCTCTTCTTTATATTCCATCAGCTTATCACCGATAGATTTGATGGCACGACCACGTTCTTCGTGACTCACCTTGCGCCATTCTAAAAACGCATTGTGTGAGGCATCAACAATTTTGTTGACCTCATCTGTACTCATGTAATCGTAATTTTTGATCTCTTCGCCCGTGGTTGGGTTGATAGTAGTAATGTCTGACATAATTGCTGCCCTTGTTATTTGGTTTTATATATTTGAATTTTATATATTTAGTATAGTCGTGACTTTCAGTATAGTCGTGACTTGTAATTATTTAGTTGTCACGCTGATAGAACGACATGTCGGTAAGTCGTCTTCCATCTGCAGCTATAATAACAAGGTAATCGGCGAAGAGTTTTACAATATATTGTGAAGTGTGTTGAAGATGTTAATAGTGTGACTATCTTATTAATAAATAATTAAATATTGAATAATCATTTTTAGAAAAGCTAAACAAAAAAACCAGCCTAATTGTAAGGCTGGTTCATGGTCTGTACTAAATACGAGCTCGTTAACGGTATTTTAAGCAGTTCAATAACTGACTATATCGATTGCATAATTGCTTAAAAACCAATTAAAACAAATGATTAATAATAGGAATGTCTTGCGGTGGATTTTCTTCTTCGTCAACGATTTGACGTGCTACATGCATGATAAGCTGACGCAACCATCTATGTGCTGGATGATGCTGTAGTAAAGGTGACCACGCCATAGTCAGCTCAAATTCAGGGATAAAAAATGGTGGTTCTTCCATCTTTATACTGTCGTTGTTGGCCTGCATTTTTGCCACACGGGTGGGCAATGTCGCGATCAAATCTTTATTGGCTGCCAGCATAGCCGGCATTTGGTAATGACGGGTAAAAACACTGATTTGGCGTTTTTGTCCTAAACGTTGCAATGCTTGATCGATAGAACCTAACCCGCCAGATTTTTCTGGGTTGACCCCAAACCCTACGCCCATCCCTGTTTTGGACACCCAAACGTGCTGCGCTTTTAGATAATTTTTGAGATTGAAGCGGTTGGCATAAGGGCTGTCAGAAGACAACAAACAGCTAAAAGTATCACGCCAGACCAACACTTGATGAAAGCTTTGCGGTATTTCATTAAAGCGGTTGATGGCCAAATCCACGCGCCCCTGCTCCATATCGCGATAAGAGACATCAGATGGTGTCAAGAAATCCAAGATGACATTGGGTGCTTCAGACCGTAATGCTTTTACCAGTTTGGGTACTAAGGTCGCCTCTGCATAGTCTGAGGTCATGATACGAAAGACACGTGAGGTACTATAAGGGCGAAATTCGGTACGTGGCTCTAGAACTTGGGTCAAGTCAGCCAATATCTCGCGAATACGAGGCTGTAGCTCAAGCGCGCGCTCAGTTGGTGTCATGCCTTCTGATGAACGTACCAGTAATGGATCGTTAAATAGTTTACGTAAACGCCGTAAAATATTGCTCATAGCAGGTTGAGTAATGCCAAGCTGCTCGGCAGCACGTGTTACGTTTTTTTCTCGTAACAATACATCTAAATGTACCAATAAATTTAAATCAACCCGCTGCAAATTCATATATATTTCTCTTTGCCTTAGAATAAATACCATTATAAATATTGGTATTTTTAATGCTGTCATAGAGACTTATTCTCTAGAACCGCACAATATCGTTGTTTTTTTGATTAAGATTTTCTAGTATTTGCCAATTATAACGCAAACCAGCAATCATAAGTCATTGTTTTTTATATATTATAACTAAATAAAATACCCAAGATAACTATCATAAATTAGATAAATCTTGGTAAGGCAGTTATAGTAAGTGACACAGACAAGTCATCATGTAAGCAAGGAACTGTCGGTTGAGATACTGATTATAAGCCTTACTGACCATCACTATATTTTAATGGTCTATATCGATAGCAAAACATCATGAATTGACCATCAATACTATTAAATTAACTTTTAGACGATTATATTTTTTGGACGATAGCATCATTGATTATTGTAACACCTCTCATCGCCAATTATGAAATCACAACTCTATAATTGTTTTGGCAGTCTATAAAACATACTGAGTGAGCGCAAAGTTATCGCCCTGTACCAGACAATTTGTCAACTGCTGAGTTCAGCAAATTCCTTGTGTTTATAGATAGGTTTGTTTAGGGTAAGTGGAGCTACGTTTGATAGACATTTATTTTTGGCGAATATAACCATCCATCCTTTTTAGTGATGTACATTCTTATTAGATGTCGATAACGTCAATAAAATCTTATTCTATTTCTTTTAATAACAGACAGTCGTAATCATTTTTTATCACTTAATTTTTATCGTTTTTACACCCCACCAAGGAGACTATATATGTCAACTGTTTATAAGTCAGCGATCGATCTAGTACGTGAATTAAAGCAAAAACACGGTAACTGGCAAAATATCAGCGAAACTGATGCTGCACGTATGATGGCACAAAACCGTTTCAAAACCGGTTTAGATATTGCAAAGTATACTGCAAAAATCATGCGCCAAGACATGGAAGACTATGACAACGATACGTCTCAGTACACTCAGTCTCTAGGTGCTTGGCATGGTTTTGTTGCACAACAAACGATGTATGCTAAGAAAAAATACTTTGGTACTACTGCTAAAACTTACATCTATCTATCAGGTTGGATGGTAGCAGCACTACGCTCTGAGTTTGGTCCTCTACCTGACCAATCTATGCACGAAAAAACGTCAGTACCTAAGCTAATCGCAGAGATCTATACGTTCTTACGTCAAGCTGATGCTAAAGTATTGAATGACTATTTCCGTGAGCTAAACGCTGCTGAAGAAGCGGGTCAAGACACCTCAGCCATTCTAGAAAAAATCGAAAACTTTGATTCGCATGTTGTGCCAATCATTGCTGATATCGATGCTGGTTTCGGTAACGAAGAAGCGACTTACTTGCTAACTAAGCAAATGATTGAAGCGGGTGCTTGTGCTATTCAGGTTGAAAACCAAGTATCTGATGCTAAGCAATGTGGTCATCAGGCTGGTAAAGTAACTGTACCGCATGAAGACTTCATCTCAAAAATCAATGCTATTCGTTATGCATTCTTAGAGCTTGGTGTTGAAGACGGTGTTATCGTTGCTCGTACTGACTCTGAAGGCGCGTCACTTACGCAAAAAATCCCAGTATCAAATGAGCCAGGCGATCTTGCTTCTAAATATATCGATTTTATCGAAATGGAAGAAGTAACGCTAGAAGATGCTCTAGAAAACGATAGCTTGCTTAAGCACAACGGCAAACTAGTACGCCCTGTTCGCTTGCAAAACGGCTTGTATCAATTCCGTGAAGACACTAACATCGATCGCGTTGTACTTGATTGCGTAACTGCTCTAGAAAACGGTGCTGATCTACTATGGATCGAAACGCCTACGCCAAACGTTGAACACATCAAAATGATGGTTGATCGTATTAAAGAAGAGCAACCAAAAGCGAAGCTGGTTTATAACAACAGCCCATCGTTCAACTGGACGCTAAACTTCCGTAAGCAAGTTATCGCTGAATGGGAAGAAGCTGGTAAAGACGTTTCAGCATACAACAAGAATGACTTGATGAGCGCTGATTATGACGGTACTGAATTGGATGCAGCGGCTGATGAAGCGGCTAAAAACTTCCAAAAAGACGCGTCACGTGAAGCTGGTGTATTCCATCACTTAATCACCCTACCGACTTACCACACGACTGCTCTTAGCGTTCATGAACTTGCTAAAGGCTACTTCGGTGAAGAAGGTATGCTTGCTTATGCTGCTGGCGTACAACGTAAAGAAATCCGTGAAGGCATCTCTTGTGTCAAGCACCAAGCAATGGCAGGTTCTGACCTTGGCGATGATCACAAAGAAATCTTCTCAGGCGATAATGCTCTGAAAGCTGGCGGCGGCAAGAACACAATGAACCAGTTCTAATCACCGACACTTTGTAAGTAGTTTTTATCAGTAAAAGTTATAAAAAAAGCCGCCCTACATCGTGTAGGGCGGCTTTTTTATGGGCAGACGTTACCCACTATAAAGAATACAATCAAAAACTCAGTTGAATAACAAGCATCTCAAAAACTGACTCTCGATAGAAAACGCGCTTTACTCTTTAGAATGACGGTCATCAGTATGGCTATTGCCCTTAGCTTTCATCTCAGACCTACGTTTTGCGTTGAGCTTGGCGTGGTTCATACGCCTAGTACTTCTACGAAATGTGCGATACAGTATTTTTATAAGTCTATAAACCATATAAAACACCCCTACTAATACGACAAGCCACCATAGTCTAATCAAAGTGATGGCGACTTCTCTCAACATCTCCCAACCCTCTTTGAATGCCTGACCCACTTGTGCGCTAAAGCTTGGACGTTCAGCTTCTATCAGTAGATCTATATTTTGCGTCGTTTCTTTATAACTAATATCCGGTTGCGTAAAGGTTAAGTTAATCGTACTGTATTTCACTCTATCCGCAATATTCATTTGCTCTAACTGTGCATATTCCTGCTGTTGCCTCGCAGCATAGGTGGCGGTGATCGTATCGACATTACTGGTTTGATCTTTATCATTTTTGCTATCAAGCCGTTCTCGACTAAGATCCTTTGCCATATCGCTATTGAGCTTACTTGCCAGTTGCTCACGATATATATCCAAAGTGACGTCTTGAGCTGAGAACTCTTGCTCATTCAAAAAAGCCACTTGCTGCTGTACTTGTTTTAGAAACTTGTTCACGTTTTGTCTAGGGATACGTACGGTCATCTCAGCTTGTCGATAATAGGTTGTCAAAACAACGTTCTTATCCCCTTGCACAAAACCACGACTATCACGCTCCCGATTGCTAATATGACTTGATGCAACGTAACCCTTTTGCTGATAGGTTAAACCTTCAATAGCGCTACTACTCTCTACCACATCCTCTACTTTAAAGTCAGCTGCCGCGTTGATAAGTAAGGTCTTACCTGCTATTTTTATATCAGCCGCTTGGCTGTTAAGGGTTTGCTCACTATCATTAGATAGGTTTTGTACTTGTAACTTAGGTGAGTCTTCATTATTAGTATCTGATATATCAGCACCCTGATCCGCTATCTCTTCAATCGCTTGTTCCGTAGCCACATATTCGGTCTCAGCGCTACTTTGTTCTGATTCATATTCCTCATTTTGTTGACTGCAGCCACTAGCGATAATAGCAGTCAAGGCTATAACGCTACATACTTTAACCCAAGTCGCCGTTTGGAAGATGGAGTCACTGTAATCCGATGCTGACTTGTTTGATTTAAGGGCTTGTCTTACAGAAAAAGCCCCTGTCTTTTTTAGACTCGTTTTCATCGCTGCAACTCCATTTTATCTTACTTTTGTTTAATTCCTTGCCTTGATTATAATGATTATTTGCCAAAAGTATATTGCTAAGCATAAAACGCATGCAAACTGTCAAAATTTCACTTGTCATTGTGAGGCAGCTTTCATACGATGTTAGTCAGTTGACTATGATTCTCGAACTATAATTATCGAACCACTGATACCTGACTATGATTATCGAAATTTGATTACCTGACTAGGAAAATACGATGCAAGAAATAGAGCTGAAGTTTTTGGTGCCAGAATCGCGGTTAAAAGGTTTGATGCGTCAAACGCACGTTAAATCGTCACAAGTACTGCAACTGGCGGCACACTATTACGATACGCCTGACCAGCAGCTTGCACAAGCAAGTATAGGCCTGCGCATTCGCAAAGAAGGTGATACATGGGTACAGACTATCAAAGCGGGTGGTGATGGGATTGCGGCGCGCTTAGAGCATAATGCCGTGCTCGATAATGAGCAAGTACAAACGATGCTCGATAATAATGAGCTGACGCCTGATTTGACAATATATGAAGACACTCCAATCGCTGAGGCATTGGCTGATTTTAAACTCAAAAAACTGACCAAGCAGCTTACTCGGCAGTATGTCACTGACGTCGAGCGCACTACGCGGTTGCTAACAGAAAGTAATGAGGATGAAACCGATAATTGTATCGAAATGGCTTATGATCAGGGAGAAATTATTCATGGTACTGATGAAACTCGGCGCAAAGCCATTCGAGAGATAGAGTTTGAATTGGTGTCAGGAGATTTAGATTTTCTATTTACGACTGCCAAAACATGGTGCAAGCGCTATAAGCTGTGTCTATCTACCGTCACCAAAGCCGAAAATGGCGGCTTACTTATTAATGAGCAGAGCCACAGTCCTGCAGTCAACGCAAGCCTAAGTCAATTGCAAATAGACAAAGACAGCAGTGCACCTGCTTTTATACGTGCGGTAGTACACAATTGCTTATTGCAGATACTACCAAATAGTAGTGCTATCGTCGCTGGCAGCATAGATGATAATCATACTTTACAATTACGGATTGGTATTGATCGCTTGCGTACTGCGTTGAAAGCATTTGTCGACTTCTCTGATGAAATTAATCCTGAATGGCTGCCGATACTAAAGCAAACTGCGAACTTGCTTAGCGACTACTATCAACTTGCTTATATCAACGCACAGATCGAACCTGAGCTACAAGCATGTGGCGCGCCTGCCGTCGACTGGACAGCAGATATAGAAAATATCAAAATCACACCTATCAATACGCTGCAAGCCAATGACTTTCAGATAACTTTGCTAGAGCTGATTGCCTTTACCATGAGCGACCCAAGCATTGAACCTCAGACTGATCAGCTTGGCCGCGATAAGCTAACGAAAGTCCTCTCTAAACAACATAAAAAGTGCCTTAAAACCAATAAAAAAACTGACGAAGTAAGTGTTACCGAGCTTATGAGCGATGATGTAGACGAAGACATCGCTGATAATGACCAACCTGAAAGCGAGTTGCTCAATCAGTTAAGAGATTTGCGTTACATCAGTGAATTCTCCGTACCTTTACTAAGTAAGAAAAAAGCTAAGAAGAAAACCAAACGTTGGCTAAAACGGCTGATAAAAGCGCAAAAAGCGTTAGAACAACTGAACGATGATAATCAATATCAGCAGTTCTACAATCTAAAATCAACAACAGATGCTAATGCTTTATATGGCGCGGGTTGGTTTGCAGCCATACTGACTGATGACCAAAGTCATATTGACGCACGTTTAGCAAAATTTGCGGACAGCTCAACGTTTTGGTAGTAGTAATATTATTTTTAAGACGGACACTACTCTCATAAAATAAGAACGTTCCATAAAAAATACAGCTTGTTGTATAACAGGCTGTATTTTTTTATCGTATTTAAATAGTGTCTATCAGCGCCATGGCTAAATTTGTACGCAACAGGACCTAATCAACAACGATCGTAACGGGCATGCCCTCTTCGACTTGTTCAAACAGCTCGATAATGTCTTGATTGCGCATACGGACGCAGCCGTGTGAGTAAGGTGCGCTCATCGGTTCGCTGTCTGGCGTGCCATGGATATAGATATAGCGCTGATAAGTATCACAGCTGCCTTGGCTATTGCTACCTTTGTTTAACCCTTCTTCGAGACCGCTCAACCAAAGAATACGGCTTAATATCCAGTCACGCTTGGGATGTAGCTCACCAAGATTTGCATCGTATATCTCGCCTGTCGGTACACGCCCGACAAATACAGCATTCATAGGCTCACTCCCACCTATTTTTTCTGCCACCACGTGCTTCCCTAGCGGCGTACAGCCACTATCTTGTTGACTACCCATGCCATTCTTTGCAGTGGAGACCACATATTGTACAACTACAGTTTGCTGCTGATACATCGTTAATGTTTGCTCAGCGATATTAATAACTAGTTGTTTATCAAGCGTCTTATTATTGGTCATAAATGCTTCCGACTATCAGTCATTCATCAGATTACTATCAAGGTTATTAGCAAAATGATTGAAAATTTCTATTATCAAGGGATTGTATCAAGACATTTGGCACCGTAATATAGGGGCACACTTTTTGATGCTAGCAGATTATGACGACTATTTCACCGACACGTGTGTCGATGTATGATTTTTTATATCATGATACCCAGCCGATGCTGTCACTTTTGGCCGATGCTGCACAGCTCTCTCTACCGCAAGCTCGCTTAGGGATGGATGCCAGTCTACAAGCCATCGTAAGTGCCCTGCTCGCCTATCAGCAGCGTTATCAGGGACAATCAGTCAGCAAAAAGCTATTTAGTCGTAGTGCTGTTAAAGAGTTACGACAGTATAACTCGATGAACTTTGCGACTATTAATGCAACGTTGTATCATCGGCATGATGCTGCGGACGCCATATTCAATGATAGTGCACGAGTGATTAAAGCAAGCGATCGTATTGCAGCAAAAATTGACGCAACGACGCAACAAGCACAAATTTTACTCACCGCTTTGTGTGTGATTGTACTCCGTGAGCTGGCTATCTTGGCAGAATACAGTCAACTCGATAATGATGAAATTAATAAATGGTTCGCCTTACAACCACAGTTTTTATCCGCAACACGTTTTGCAGCAATTGAGACAAACACTTTAGCAGCCCAAAATGTACAAGATAACATAGAACCACATCTATTAAGCATGGAACAGCTGCCAAGCGCCCCGCCAGCTTTTGATACTTACTGGTACGAGCTGACGGCATTCAAACCTGAAAATCATGATCCTGTGCAAGACATGCAACTGGCAACTGGCAACTACCTAAAAGCCATCGGGCGCTCACCTGATAATTTGCAGCAAGGCCGCCATAATGACATGTTGGTGTTTGTAGAAATGCAGGCAATTGCGTTACCCCACCAGCGCTGGTTGTTACAGCTGGCTAAAATCTCGGATATCTATCTCAGCCGAAACCGTCTGCGCGTAAACTCTGAACCTGCCAATCCCCCGAAACCACCATTGGTTAGCTTGGGGCTAATCGGTGGCAATAACGACAACACACCAGCAACGATCAGTGAAAAACCGATTGAGTATGAGACCTCAACACCGCTTTGGAAAAATCCCGTTATTCTCATTATTCTTGTCGTCATCGGTATTCTTGGTGCGCTCGCCACTCTCAAATATCAAAGCCAAAAATCTGATGGTGCTATCCTTGCAACAGAAGAGGTCATAGAGCAAGACCTCCTCGAAGAACGTCAGCAGCAAGATGTGGCCATCGTAAAAGTAGACGATGATGAGCCTGTCATTGCAGACACTGCAAAAACTGAGTAGACAAAAATAACCATAAAAAATCAGCCGTAAAAAAAGAGACCCTATCAACATAGAGTCTCTTTTTTGTTGTGCGGTCTAAGTTCCTAATTGGCTATAAGTAGCCAAAAAACTTACTTAGATAAATCACGACCACGGCTGGCTTCGATCGCCAAACGTAATCCGTTCAAACGAATGAAACCTTCGGCATCTTTTTGATCATACGCACCAGCATCATCTTCAAAAGTAGCAATTTTTTCATCAAATAGTGAATCGTCTGATTTACGACCGACGACACTCACAGCACCTTTATATAGTTTCACGCGAACGGTACCGTTGACATACTCTTGTGATTTGTCAATCAACGCCTGTAGCATCATACGCTCAGGGCTGAACCAGTAGCCGTTATAAATGATTTTTGCATAGCGCGGCATCAGCTCATCCTTTAGATGCGCAGCTTCACGGTCTAGCGTTAGCGACTCAATACCGCGATGTGCTTTTAGCATAATGTTACCTGCTGGCGTCTCATAGCAGCCACGTGACTTCATGCCTACATAACGGTTCTCTACGATATCCAAACGTCCGATACCATGACTGCCACCGATTTCGTTGAGCTTAATCATCACTTCATAAGGTTTGAGCCGCTCGCCATCGATAGCAACGATGTCGCCTTTTTCATATTCTAGCTCTAAATACTGGGCTTCGTCAGGGGCTTGCTCTGGGCTGACTGACCAACGCCACATATCATCTTCTGCTTCGGCATAGGGATCTTCTAAGATACCGCCCTCATAAGAAATATGCAGTAAGTTGGCATCCATAGAATAAGGTGATTTTTTCTTATTACCTGCATAGTCGATGGCAATGTCATGCTCTTTGGCATATTCCATCAAGCTCTCACGGCTTGATAAATCCCACTCACGCCAAGGGGCAATGGTTACAACGTCTGGAGACAAGGCAACTGCACCAAGCTCAAAACGTACTTGGTCATTACCTTTACCAGTAGCACCATGGCTGATCGCATCGGCGTTGTGCTCTTTGGCAATCTCAACCAAACGCTTGGCAATTAATGGACGCGCGATAGAGGTACCTAGCAGATACTCGCCTTCATAGATGGCGTTGGCACGGAACATTGGGAATACATAATCACGGGCAAACTCTTCGCGCAAGTCTTCAATATGAATGTGCTTGATGCCCATGGCTTTAGCTTTGGCTCGTGCTGGCTCAACTTCTTCGCCTTGACCGATATCAGCAGTGAAGGTAATCACTTCGGCATCATAGGTTACTTGTAGCCATTTTGCGATGATTGAGGTATCAAGACCACCTGAATAGGCCAGTACGATTTTATTAATATTTTTTGGATCAAGCTGAGCCATGAATAACTCCTATTATGAGAATTGACTGTGTGAACTATGCTAAGGGTAAAAGACGCTAAGGATCAATCAAAAGATACATTGCTTGCTCAGTGTACATCATATTTACTATCGGCAAAAGTGTAACTGCCACAAGGTGCTAGCTTTTGGTATTCATTTGCTTATCGTCTCACGCCATTATGTGCATAAAATACTCATTCATCTTGGCAAATGCACAATGACTCATAAATGATATACAGATATGTTGTCGCATATTTAGTCGCATATTTAGTCGCGCAGGCAAATCTGTTATTATAGCCACACAGCATCATTTCTTTTTATTCCCATAAATGACGATATAGAGCGCGATGACACTATGACTGATTCAATGACCGAATTGACCATCCTTCAGCCAGATGACTGGCACATTCACCTTCGTGATGACAGCGCCTTAGCCACTACCGTACCGCATGCAGCCAGTAGTTTTAACCGTGTTATTTGTATGCCAAACCTAGTACCACCTGTCAAAAATGTCGACGATGCGCGTGCCTATCGTGCGCGGATCATGGAGCATCTACAAGCTAGCGATTTGGCTGCGGAGCGCCAAGCAGCATTTGATCCGCGCATGACGTTATACTTAACAGATCGGACGACGGTGCAAGATATCGAAATGGCAGCACAGTCAGGTATCGTCCAAGCAGTCAAGCTCTACCCTGCTGGCGCCACCACCAACTCTGCAGATGGTGTCACTGATATCAATGCCTGTGTGGATGTCTTTGAAGCATTAGAAAGGCACAACCTGCCACTACTGTTGCATGGCGAAGTGACACAAAATCATGTGGATATTTTTGACCGCGAAAAACGCTTCTTAGATGAGGTGTTGGCACAAATTATCATCAAATTCCCGACGTTAAAAATTGTGATGGAGCACATTACTACCAGTGATGCGGCTGACTTTGTCTTGGCGCAAGGCAATCATATTGCGGCTACTATCACCCCGCAGCATTTAATGTTTAATCGCAACCATCTGTTGGTTGGTGGCATCAAACCACACTTTTATTGCTTGCCTATCTTAAAGCGCGAGAGTCATCAAAAGGTCTTATTAGATGTCGCCACCAGCGGCAATCCAAAGTTCTTCTTGGGCACCGACTCTGCCCCACATGCAACGGATAAAAAAGAAGCGGCTTGCGGCTGCGCTGGCTGCTATAGTGCGGCAACTGCTTTGCCTTTGTATGCCACCGCTTTTGATAGTGTTGGCAAAATAGACAAGTTAGAAGGGTTTGCGAGTCGCTTTGGTGCTCAATTCTATGGCTTGCCAGTCAATGAAAGCACGATTACCCTAATCAAAACGCCTATGCAAGTACCCGCAGGCTACCCTTATTTTGATGGCTCATCATTGACCCCGCTGATGGCGGGCGAGACGCTGCCTTGGTCTATCAAAGCATAGCACTTATAAAAAACAGTACTTATAAAACATAGCACTTATAAAGCAACCTCTGTATTTTATCCTATGATATCAATAATGCCTTTGTACTGAAGGAGCGGTTGATTTCATGGGATACTCATTTCTAATTCAATATAACAATACGACTGATAAAAGCGATTTAACCTGATATGACCACTAAAAACGATGCCGCCTTACCGAACGACAACCCATCAAGCAATGTAGATACTAGCCTCAATGTCGCGTCAACTACTCACATCAAAGACACCGTAGCAGACGAGCAAGCACCCATGGGCTTGAAAGACCGTTTTCGCAAGTTTCTGCCTGTCGTCGTCGATGTGGAGACAGCAGGTTTTAATGCACAAACGGATGCTTTGCTAGAAATGGCCTGCATTCCTGTATTACTCAATGAGCAGGGTGTGTTTTATCCTGGTGAGGCATTCAATGCTCATATCGAGCCCTTTGAAGGCGCGAATCTTGAGCCAAGTGCGCTTGCCTTTACTGGCATTGATCCCAACAATCCGATGCGTAAAGCCATTGCCGAAGATGAAAAAACCGCACTACGCCGAATTTTTAAAGGTTTAAAAGAAGTCCGCCGTGCTGAAGACTGCCGTCAATGTGTCTTGATTGGACACAATGCGCATTTTGATTTAGGGTTTTTAAATGCAGCCGTGCTACGTACCAACAGTAAAAGCCACAACCCATTCCATAATTTTTCAGTCTTTGACACGGTGACTCTATCAGCGCTTGCCTTCGGTCAGACAGTGCTGGCACGCGCTTGTAAAGCAGCAGGGCTTGAGTTTGACGGCAAAAATGCCCACTCCGCACTATATGACACCCAAAAAACAGCCGAGCTATTCTGTCATATACTTAACCATTATCCTATGCTGGCCAATGCGATGCATAATGAGGACACTAAAGAAGAATCGGGCGATAGCGATAATACATAAGTCACATATCCTATGTTGCCAACCATACGTAATAGTGCTATTTATAATACTTGATGACTTTGACATCTTGGACATCTTGATTTGACAATCAATAGGGATATGATTGATACCACTTTCAGTAAGTTGACAAACCTTTCTGACTTTATGTATTACTGTTAAAGGGACTTAATAGCTTACTTACTTGCCACTATTTCACTCCCAAACGACGCTGTTATATCCTATAGATGGTTTAAGTTGCTCACACTGCCTTGATAGCTGCTATTAGTAGCACTGCTGCTGTTAAGGCGTAATAGGAGGGACTTTATTATGGATCCACAACTTAAGTTATGGGGCACCATCATCGGCTATATGCTGCTCGCCTTAACCATTAGTGCTTGCACATCTCTATGGATTCGCCATCATTTAAAGAGTAATGACTTACATCCACGCCGTGCGCTCAAAAAAAGATACTTAATATTAAAAAGACGAAGAAAAAGGCTTGACAGCAAGCGCAGACGCCATTAGAATACGCACCACTTCGGCATAAATGGTGAAAGCAGCTGAGGTGTTGTGTTACTAGTCCCCATCGTCTAGAGGCCTAGGACACCGCCCTTTCACGGCGGTAACGGGGGTTCGAATCCCCCTGGGGACGCCACTATTTGGCGTCACTTATCAGCACTGTTACCGAAAGGCATCAGATAAGACTGATAAATGTACCATCAAAAAGTCCAATCACAATATATCGTGATTGGACTTTTTTTATGTCTGTTCATTTTCCCGGTTTATTTTCCCGATTTACTTTCTTAGTATCGAAACTAACTGCTACTGTAGCTTTCAAATATGGACAAGCATGGATTTATAGTCAGTTCACTATAAAAAAACACGACAAATAAAAAATCCGCCTACCAATTCTCTCCTTTATCTGTTTTTTCACTCCTGCTCTTATATCAAAGTTATAGTCGATATTAAATAAAATGGATAAACGACATTATGATGCGTGACTGGTACAAATTTTTCTTGCTTGCTGTACGTACGCAGACAGAGGCGACAAAAAACTTATATCGGTCACGTTGTCTCTTTTTATATTGACCTGACTATAGTTATCAAAAGCTATCAAAATTCATAACAAAAAAAGCCAGCAATCTTTGCTAGCTTTTCGGTATAAGCGGTCTACTTTTTATGACCTAAAAAATCTTATCCGATATCATGAACCACAGTAGCGCTAATATAATCAGCGAGCCCAATACGGTCTGAATCAAGAAAAAGGCTTGGTGCTGTCCGACAACTTTACTTAAGGTTAAACCTAAAGTGCTATATTGTATCGGCTGACTGTCAGTTTCGCCTGTGCTGACATGCTTTTCATAATAACCTTGCAAGATATCTAAAAACTCCGTCCATTCGTCAGTGCTCCACGCATAAGGCTTAAACGGCATAAACTTCTTAAGCTTAGGCTCTTTAATCATCCAGCGCTCAAGGGTAATCGAGCGCAGTGACCAACCAGCGAAACGACGATCTTCCAGTGCTGAAAAATCTAAAATGGTTAAGTCTTTATGTCGATCATCCATTATCAAGCGATTTTTGAGATTGGTTAACGCTTGCTCACTACCTTCCACACACTGTAAAAAGTAACCATTGCCGTAGCAAAGAATACCCGTAATATTATCAGCTTTGTTATGCTTGCTGGCGACTTCTGCGATATCGTTCAGTGTACTGGCGTTTGATAGACCAGTCGACGTGATGCGGCTCAAATACACAAGTTGGCAGAGATCTGTCGTTACTGGATTTGTCGAATCATTGACTACTGACAATCAGCTTCTCCCTATTTTCAGGTAAATGTAGCTAAGACAACCATACTAACTTTAGAAAAAACATAGAGACAAGACCTTCGAAAACATCGAATTGGCTTGGTATATTATTGATTTTATAAATATTTATATTAATTGTATTAAGTTGGTTACATCATAGGCTAGTTTAGTCATCAAATCAATATATGTTTATATTACATCATTAAGTAGTAATACTAAATAATATAATATATTCATTCATAATGAGAATGTAGGGTATGATTTTTTAATATTGGTAGCATAAGTAGACAATATGACGGGAAGTTAATGATAAAAAAACGTGATCAGTTAATGATAGCACCCTCATTTAGATTGTAAGATTGGTACAGAATGCTACTTATGACAATATCACTTACCGCGTTATGCAAACTCATCGATATGCCAGCATAATGATTTGGACTAATAACAAGTAGTGAAGGTAAGCCAATAAAAAGAAGGTAGTTTTTTGATATTTATCAAAATAACTAGGCTGTCAGATAGCGATCTTTCAAATTGAGAATATGCCCTAAGACTGAGCTTTAAGAATCGCTGCGAGCAAGATAGCGTCATCAGGATAGGTGAGCTTGATGTTTTGGCGACTGCCAGTCACTAGACGAATCGGCAGCGCTAAGTATTCAAATGCACTGGCTTCATCGGTGATATCGAGTTTGTGTTCAGCCACATGCTTCAATACTTGTCTTAGCTGTCCTAAACGAAATACTTGCGGCGTTTGGGCTTGCCAGATATTACTCCGATCAATCGTTTGTTTAACATAAGCGCTAGACGTGTCTTTGTTTACGTTTAAAGAATCACGCATAAGCTCAGAGTGAGCGCTGGATTGTTTGCAGGATTGCTTTAGAGTGTCAGCAACAGGGGTCGCTAAGATAGCGCCATAAGGCTCAAGCATTGCCGCTTCAATGACTTGTTCAATATCATGAGTGGGAACTGCTGGACGCGCAGCATCATGAATGAGCACCAAGTCTGAGTCATCCACACCTGTATTAACGATCGCTTCTACCCCCGCCTGTACAGACTGCCAGCGCTCAGCGCCGCCAATAGCATAATGAATTGGAAGCGCAAAATTGAGCGTCTCTGCTTTGCTGTCATCTGCTGCGACGACCAATAAACATTTATCAATATAAGCACTACATCCAAGCCTTGCCACACTGTGCTGTAGCAAGGTCTGCCCTTGCAGCATAGTATATTGCTTGGCGATAGAGGCACCAAAACGATTACCGCGACCAGCAGCGACGATCATGGCATGTATATTAGGTGTGGTATTCATAAGGTGGTGTTCATAAAGTAGTAATCAGGGTTTGCTTGCATGATGATATGGCTGGGAAGGCATGAGTATTAAGAGGAGGAGTAATAGCGGTTTCGAGAAAAGCAAAGCCATCGTTATCAATGAACACTCATTACGATGGCGTTAAAAATTAGTAGCGACTGTGCGTCGTTGGTGCGGTTGATACTTGGACAAACGTCTCATTTGGCTTAATCAAACCTAAGTCTAAACGCGCATGCTCTTCTACTGCCTCAAGTCCATTTTTTAGATCATAGACGTCAGTACGTAATAAGTTATTTGCGGCCACTTGATTGTCATTTAAGCGTTGCTGATCTTCAGTCTGAGTCAGTAGTTTATTATGCTCAAAGCGCCCATTTTCACCCAGCCAATATTGATATTGCAGTCCTAACAGCACCGCAACGGCTAAAGCAAGTAGTATAAATTGGCTAAAGTATTTCATGTGATAGGCCAAACGATAGAGAGATAATAAAATAAATACCAGCTAAGCTTGCTAGACAATATATCAAAAATGACATATTGCCTAACCTTAGCTAACCTAACCTTAGCTAATTAGCCACGTAGACCGATAAACTCTTCGCGACCACGGTAGCTTGCACGTACTTGTTGCTCGATACGTAATAGCTGATTGTATTTCGCCACGCGATCTGAACGGCATAGTGAGCCAGTTTTAATCTGACCGGCAGCAGTACCAACGGCTAAATCTGCAATAGTGCTGTCTTCAGTTTCACCTGAACGATGCGAGATAATCGTCGCATAACCATTTTTCTTCGCCAAATAAATCGCATCTAGCGTTTCTGACAAAGTACCGATTTGGTTGAATTTAATCAAAATCGCGTTAGCAATATGCTTATCAATACCTTCTTGTAAGATAGCAGGATTGGTCACAAATAAATCATCACCAACCAATTGGACTTTATCACCAATCTGCTCAGTTAAGTATTTCCAACCATCCCAATCAGATTCATCAAGACCGTCTTCGATAGAGATAATAGGATATTGACGCGCCAACCCTACTAAATAATCTGAGAATCCTTGGCTATCAAATGCTTTATTACCCTCGCCTGCCAAGATATATTGACCGTTTTTATAAAACTCACTAGCCGCACAATCTAATGCAAGATGAATGTCTTCGCCTGCTTTGTAGCCGACTTGCTCGATCGCTTGCATGATAACGGTGATAGCTTCTTCGTTACTACGTAGGTTCGGAGCAAAGCCGCCTTCATCACCAACCGCTGTACTCAAGCCTTGTGATTTTAGGACAGATTTTAGACTGTGGAAAATTTCCGTGCCAGCACGTAACGCTTCTGAGAAGCTGGTGAAACCAACTGGCTCAATCATAAACTCTTGGATATCGATTGTGTTATCTGCATGCTCGCCACCATTTAAGATGTTCATCATGGGTACAGGCATGGTCAACGACGTCTGGTTGCGCAAATTGGCGATGTATTGATGTAATGGCAAACTTTGTGACTTGGCAGCGGCTTTTGCAGTGGCAAGAGACACGGCTAGCATCGCATTGGCACCAAGGCTGTCTTTGTTTTCTGTACCATCTAGCGCAATCATGGCATCATCGATACCTTGCTGCTCGGTGACCTCCTTATCCATCAACGCACTGCGAATCTGGCTATTGACGTTGGCAACGGCTTTTTTGACGCCTTTGCCCATATAACGGTTTTTGTCGCCATCACGTAGCTCAAGTGCTTCACGTGAGCCAGTAGACGCGCCACTTGGGGCAGCCGCACGGCCGACAGTACCGTCAGCTAAGATAACATCGACTTCAATCGTTGGGTTACCGCGCGAGTCTAAAATCTCACGAGCACGAATGTCTTTAATTGCGGCAACGTTGGTGGTTTCTTCAGCGTACATAATGTCTGTTAATTCCTTTGGTCATGCCAAGTTTGTGGGATAAATAACGGCAACTAGAATACAAAAAAGATAAAGCAAAATATCATATAGCCCTATACCTAGACCAGATTTTTCTACTGATATACTCGGCTAGTTTTGAGCAGGCTTCAGGGTTTGTTTAGTACTTTAACCGTCAGCTATAGTGGTTGGCATCATAGCATAAATTTCACCAAACTTCCCTTATCTTACATCGACTGGCGGTCACAAAACTACACATAGATAGCCAAATATTAATTATCAATTTGTCTCAGTAGCTAGGATATCAAAAGTAAAATGACTCTTATGCTTTTATTGGGCGTTCCGCTTTAGTCTGAGAGGCAGATACCGTGTTATCAAGTTCAACCTCCGTTTTGAATCGAGTTAGACGTAGCGCATTCATTAATACAGAAATAGAGCTAAGCGCCATCGCAGCGGCGGCAATCATAGGATTTAAAAAACCAAAAGCGGCAAGCGGAATGCCAAGGCAATTGTAAATAAAGGCAAAAAACAGATTTTGCTTAATATTACGTAGCGTGGCTTGCGCAATTTTTTGCGCGGCATCGATATGCATCAGCGACTCGCCCATCAAACGGGCAGAAGCACTATGCTGGGCAACATCTGTGCCTTCAAACATCGCAAAACTGGCATCAGCGGTTGCCATCGCTGGCGCATCATTGACGCCATCACCTGCCATTGCGACTTTGTGACCAGCTGTTTGCAACAAGGCGATTTGGCTCGCTTTATCACGTGGACTCATCTTGCCATAAGCTTGCTTGATACCCAGCTGCCCTGCGACATGATCGACGACGGATTGCTTATCACCACTCATTAAAATGACATTGATACCAGCATCTTGTAGCGCAGTAATGGCCTGAGGGGTATCGGCTTTTAAATCATCAGCTAAAGCAAAAGCACCTAAGGCTTCATCGTTAATACTAATGGCAACGGTACTGGCGATTTGCCATACTTTTGGCATCAGCTTTGGTAGCGTTAAATTAGCAAACTCTGCGGTGCCGACTTTTACCACACCTAAACCTTCAATGCTCGCTTGTATACCAGCGCCTTTAACGACACTAATATCCGTAACATTCATTAATGGCAGATTACGGTCTCTGGCAGTATTTATTAACGCGGTGGCTAACGGATGGCTGGCATGCGCCTCGACGCTGGCGGCAATTTGCAATACATCATCCACAGCAAGCGACTTATCAACCATCACCTTATCGACGATAGTCGGTTTACCAATAGTCAATGTACCCGTTTTATCGAGCACGACCGTATCAATATTACCTGCAGCTTCTAGGCTTTGCGCATCTTTAAACCAAACGCCATGACGAGCAGCGACTCCCATACCAGCCATGATAGCCGCTGGCGTGGCTAAGCCAAGCGCACAAGGACAAGCAATGACCAATACTGATACGGCATGCATTAGGGCAGTATCAACCATACCTGTTAGCCACCATGTGACCCCAAAGGTGACCAAAGCAATCGTTACCACCACTGGTACAAAAATAGCCGTGACTCGATCAGCTAGACGCGCCAAGTCGGCTTTTGAGCCTTGCGCATCGCTGAGGGCTTGTACCATATCACCCAGCTTCGTATCACTGCCTTTAGCACTGACGCGATATAGTAGGCTGCCGTTTTCGACTAAAGCGCCTGCTAGCAGACTATTACCCTCTTCTTTTTTGAGAGGTACTGACTCACCCGTTAAATGACTCTCCACACACCAGCCACTACCTTCGATGACTACCCCATCCGTTGCCACACGGCTACCTTGTTTGGCACGCAAAATATCACCAATTTGCACGTCTTTAAGAGCTACATTATGAAAATCACCATTTGGCTGCTGCTGTTCAACTTCATCAGGCGTTAAAGACAATAATAAATCAATACTATTAAGGCTGTGTTTTTTGGTACGCTCTTCTAAATATTTACCCGTTCGCACAAAAGCAATAACCATCACCCCAGCTTCAAAATACACAGCAGGGCTATTGCCAGTCCCATGACCACCAGCGTGACCACTTTGTAGCAGGCTATTTAACGTACCATCGCCATGCGTCAGCCACAGATATGTTGAATACGCCCATATGGTTACCGTACCAATGACGACCAGCACATCCATATTAGCAAGACCACCTTTGATGGATGCCCAAGCGCTCTTATAGAACGGTAATGCCAAGCCAAATTGTACAATCGTCGCTAGGACAAACTGAATCCAAACCGGTGGCATCCACGCCATACCAAAACCTGTCAGCATACCTGCCATACCAACTAAAAACGGCAGCAAACATAGCCACAAGCCAATCAAGCGCCACGGGTACTGAGTCGCGGTATCTTTATCAGTTTGGGCAAACAAACTATCAGCTGCCTGCAAATTGGCGACGAAACCAGTTTTATTTACCCATTCTGTGACTTGCTCAGGCGTCGTCTGGGTCGGATCATAATCGACATTCGCGGTCTCGCCAGCGAAGTTCACACTCACCTCGTATACCGACGGCTTTTTATTGAGCACCTTTTCAATTCGCGAGGCACAGGCCTGACATGTCATGCCATCAATAGCCAACTGCAAGTGCGCACGCTGCGGCGCGAGCGGCGTATTGGATTGAATGTCAGTTTCTACATCGTAGGCGTTATGATTGTCAGTTTGGGTAGAATCATTCATAAATAAAACTCGGTATGGCGTTTATGCGTTATGGCGTTATAAAGTCGTCTGAGCTAAAACAACAACCCAGTAGAGGGACATCTAAGTCAAGCAAGTAAAACATTCTGCTATTGAATATTACTGTAATCGAATCGAATAATTAGCATGCTATTATCATCAGTAATGGCAATAATGGCAATAATGCTAAATAATGATCATAAATGGTCATGATTGGTAGTCATTCAAATTCTTCAATTTCTTTGACTTCTTCAGCTGTATTGAAAAGGATAGCTCTATATTTTGACGCTACTATCAATAATTTTTAACCATTAAAAAACCAGCCATGATAGCCGGTTTTTTATACAAATGGATAAGATTAAGCGTTAGCAACGGTAGCATCAAAACCAGCGTCATCGATAGCTGATGCAATGACTTCTGCACTGGTTTTACTATCATCAAAGGTGACCGTTGCTTGATTGTCTGCAAGCTCGATACTGATATCATCTAGCCCATCAATATCGGCGGTGGCGTTATGGACACTAGCCACACAACCACCACAAGTCATGCCGTCGATTTTAATGATACGTGTTTGGTTTGCCATGTTCGGCTCCTTATTTTTATTAGTGAAGATAGCCTTGATAGCTGTTCTTTAACATTTACCTTTTAAAGTTTATCAAAGCTACACTAAACAAGCATAAGCGCTATCATCCTAAGTAACAAGACTGTTTGGTTGTCTCTTTATTAAAAGATCTATCATCAAAGAATGTTTTGCTCAACGCTAATCATCATGGTGTGGATTTTGCGGTGAATCGATAGGAAACGGTTGGGTAACATAATCGACCATGCTAATCGCGGCAGTTAAGGCGTGAATACTGGTATCGGTATCATCATAGCGCACGGTTGCAACGTCGTTATCAGGGTCAAGCTCAATCGCAGTGACTCCTGTAATATTCTTAAGTGCTGTCATCAAGCTATCAAGACCTTCAGCGTCATCGATATTTTCGATACTGACTTGTGCAACTTGTATGGCCATTATCTTACTCTCTTATAATCTATACTATTAATGAGTATCTAATATCTCAAAGCCTTTAACGAGATCATCAATTTGCTTAAGCTGACGTAAAAATGGCTCTAACTGACTCATTCTCAAGGCGCACGGACCATCACATTTTGCGGTTTCTGGGTTTGGATGCGCTTCCAAAAACAACCCTGCCAATCCAGTTGCCATACCTGCACGTGCAAGTGTCGTGATTTGCTCACGTCGTCCACCGGCGCTATCACTACGACCACCCGGCTGCTGCAAACTATGGGTGACATCAAAAAATACCGGTATGTCCATCTGCTTCATGGTATCGAAGCCCAGCATATCGACGACCAAATTATTATAACCAAAAGCACTACCGCGCTCACAAAGTATCAGCTTGTCATTACCACCTTCGAGGCATTTATTGACGATATGGCGCATCTCATGCGGCGCTAAAAACTGCGCTTTTTTGATATTAATAATCGCATCGGTCTTCGCCATCGCATGCACCAAGTCAGTCTGACGCGATAAAAATGCAGGAAGCTGGATAATATCGGCAACCTCAGCGACGGGCGCTGCTTGATACGGCTCATGCACATCAGTAATAATAGGCACTTGGAACTTTTCTTTAATTTGTCCCAGCCAATCGATACCCTTCTCTAATCCAGGACCTCGATACGAATGCAGGCTTGAGCGATTGGCCTTGTCAAAACTGGCCTTGAACACATAGCCGATGCCCAAACGCTGACAAATCTCGACATACTGCTCAGCAATTTCGAACGCCAATTCTTTGGACTCTAAGACATTCATACCACCGAACAGCACAAAGGGCTGATCGTTACCAATATTAATGGTGTTATTACTCGGAGTCTTAAGCTGAATATGTGATTGCGCTGTTAATAGATTTTCCATGAAACCCTTGTCCTCATTATTGTTATCAACACGTCTATCCCATATTGTAACCGATAGCCCAATTAAAAAAAGTGTCCAAGCGTAATTAGATATTATCGCTCAGGAAAATATCTAAACAACCATTATCACCCGTCAAATTAAGCAAAAAAAAAGACCAATCCGTAGATCAGTCTTTTTTGGTGAAAATAACGCTTTCACACTATATTTCACAACACTTCACATTTTAACGATTACTTTGTTTCGCTATGATTTTTTGCAGCTTTTACAAAGCTGTTAAACAGTGGATGACCACCACGTGGCGAGCTGGTAAATTCAGGATGGAACTGTACGGCGACAAACCATGGATGCTCGCTAATCTCAACTGATTCAACCAGATGTTGTTTGGCAGAATAACCCGATATCGTCATACCTGCTTGCTCTAATGGCTCGATATAACGATTGTTCATCTCATAACGATGGCGATGACGCTCAGTGATATTGCTAGCGCCATAGATTTGGCTCAGCTTGCTACCAGCAACCAGCTCGGCTTGCTGTGCGCCTAAACGCATGGTGCCACCAAGGTCCGAGTCGTCACTGCGAATCTGTAGCTCGCCGCGCTCATCTAACCATTCAGTGATCAGACCAATAATTGGCTCAGCAGTCTTGCGATCGAACTCAGAAGAGTTGGCATCGATACTCATCACATTACGTGCGTATTCGATAACGGCCAACTGCATACCAAGGCAAATACCCAAATATGGCACGTTGTTTTCGCGAGCATAAGTAATGGCTTTCATTTTACCCATGGTACCGCGCTCACCAAAGCCACCGGGCACTAAGATAGCATCGGCATCATTAAGCTGTGCAAATAAAACATCGTCGCCTTCCAAACGTTCGGCATCGATATAATCAATTTTCACATCTACTTTATGAGTGATACCAGCATGTAATAATGCTTCGTTAATTGATTTGTACGCATCAGGCAGCTCGACATATTTACCGACCATCGCTACGGTGACCGTTGATTCAGGATTGAGCTGGGCTTCAACCACTTTGTCCCAATCGCTCAAATCTGCTTCAGGCACATCCAAACCAAAGCGCTCACAAATCAAATCATCAAGATCTTGCTCATAAAGGGTGCGCGGTATTTGATAAATACTTTGCGCATCTTCACACATGATGACCGCGCGTTCTTCGACATTGGTAAACAACGCAATCTTACGGCGATTGTCTTGTGAGATGTGATGATCAGAGCGGCAAATTAAGACATCAGGTTGTAAACCAATAGAACGAAGCTCTTTAACCGAATGCTGGGTAGGCTTGGTTTTGGTTTCGCCGGCACTAGCGATATAAGGTACCAAGGTCAAATGCATCAGCATGGCGCGATTGCGACCTAGCTCTACTTGCATCTGGCGCACTGCTTCCATAAAGGGCAGCGACTCGATATCACCGACCGTACCACCAATCTCAATAATAGCGATATCATAACCCTCGCCACTGGCAAGGATTTTGCTCTTAATCTCATCAGTGATATGCGGGATAACCTGTACCGTACCACCAAGATACTCACCACGGCGCTCTTTATTCAGTACATTCTGATAGATACGACCGCTGGTAAAGTTATTACTCTTACTCATCTTAGAGTGGCGTAAAAAACGCTCATAATAACCCAAATCTAAATCCGTCTCCGCCCCATCTTCAGTGACGAACACTTCGCCATGCTGGAACGGACTCATGGTACCTGGATCGACGTTAATATACGGATCCATCTTGGTCATTGTCACGTTCACACCGCGCGCTTCGAGTATCGCAGCAAGAGAAGCAGCAGTGATACCTTTTCCTAGTGAGGACACTACCCCACCGGTCACAAATATAAACTTGGTCATAGTACTCTTTCGGTAATTGGTAAAGAAGGATTTTACTAAAAATACGCTACAAAATATAGGGCAAAAGCGCAAACTCTTTAAAACACTCAGTTTTTAACGCTTAATTGTCATAAGTGCGTAATCATCGTAAATACGTAGCTATTATAACCCACTGCGGCTTTAAAAAGGTCACAACAAAAAAACTCACCCCGAAGGATGAGTTTTTTATAATACGTTTTCTAATGTTTAGATTAGAATTTGTATTCAATACCCGTACCTACAATCAAGTCATCTTTGTTATTGTCACGGCTGATTTGCCCTGCATAAATATGACCCGTGGTCGCTTTATTGAATGCATATTCTCCACCAACTGCGATTTCATTTACATCAGCATCTTTTACGCCTTTTTCGTCAGTGGTATTAACATACTGTGCTTTAACTGCCCAAGGTGTTGCACCAACTTTATATTTACCACTAATTAGCCAAGATTTTTCATCTTCACTGGCTTTGTTAACGCGGTTGTTGTTAACGATTCTATAATTATCGTAGTATTGGCTTTGTTGGTATAGAGCACCTAAAGTTAAGCCCGAAACCATATTCATTTTGCCCATATCTAAACCAGCAACCAAACGCCACGTATTATCAATCACGCCAGTATTTACATTGTTAGCACCCATGTCTTTGTCATAAGCACCGGCTAGATAAACACCATTTTTGTCATAGGCTAATAAAGCAGAATAACCGTTATCTTTTACTTTTCTATCACGATAGACTGCAGGCTTCGTATCAGATGCTGCGGAAACGAGAATATCACCGTCGGCATCAGTTTCTGATAATGCGGTAGCTGCCATAAAACTCACTGGCATACCGACAATAACAGGTGATTGATAGGCCACCATATTGTTAGCACGGTATTCACCTGAAACACCCGCATTTTTAATATCAAATAAGCTATCATTAAACACGTCAACTTTGTTTTGTGCAAGTTTCAATGGGGTATCATGGCGTCCCGCTAGTACAGTACCTAAAGTGTTGTGGGCTAAGCCTACATAAGTATTACGTGATCTAAACTGTTGGCTATCGTCATCAACATCAATACCATATTCCAATTGATAGACTAATTTAGTGGTATCAGTAAGATCATCTTCACCTTTAAAACCAATACGTGATTGATTAGAGTTAAGTTTAAATGTATCTTCATCTGTCTTGTTAGCTGCATCGTAGTCTGTACTAACATAATCTAAGGTTAAAAATGCTTTACCATAAACAGTCGGTGCCGCTTGAGCTGTAGATACTAATAGCATTGCGACTGATGAGGCTAAAAATAGTTTTTTCAAAAGACATCTCCACTTTACAATTTTTTTGATAAATTGGCTAAGATTGGCCGATATATATAATGGCAGGGTGACTACCCTATAGAACATTTATATATATGAGCTAGAAGCATTACTTAGACACAACTTTACCAACCAAATATTACAGTAAGGTGAAAAAACCAAAGTTTACACAAATGTTATTATTAATTTTACGGATTCTGTTATTTAAGACACGCTGTTGTTCAAGACACAGTATTGATTACAAAACAAAAAAACCCACCCCGAAGGATGAGTTTTTTATTTAGATTCTAATGGTTAGATTAGAATATATACTCTAGACCAGCACCGACCACGAAGACGCTAGCATCACCACGCGCTCTGACAAGAATATCTTTATCACCGTCATCTTGACCAGCAATCAAAAGATCATTTTTTAAGTCTGCAGTGTTATTACCGACATAAGCATGTGCAATTATATTCTTTCTAAAGCTATATTTACCGCCTACGACGATTTGATCTGAATTATTTTCATTAATGCCTCTTAAGTTATCCGTTTTATTGTACTGTGCATATATTGAGGCTGGACGAGCGAGGTTACTTAGACCCATCTCAGCACTTAATATCAATCCTTTTTCAGTTTCATTAGTATCATCAAAATCAGCTTGTTGGTATAGAGCGCCCACTTTTACTGGATAAGCAACATAATTACTTAGATCGACAGTAGCCGTCCCACGGATCATATCGCCGCCCGTATTAGTACTACTGGGATTTTTAGTAGCCAGATCACTCTGATAAGCAACACCAGCCGTAAAGCCATTGCCTGGATTAAATAGTAATGAGGCACCATAGCCGCTGTCACGACTATTATCGTCAGATATAAAGTCTTCATCAGCACCATACTGCAACGCAAGCTCTAATGGTAACTCATTGTATTTAGGCGCTTTCCAGACGATAGAGTTATTAACTCGGTAACCATCAGCTAAGGTTAAAGCATTGGCTAGTGTATTTTTGCTTAAACTACTAGCACCCACATTGTCCCAGTAACCTTCATTGACCGTGACATTATCGATATAATCAACGACTGAGTAGTTACGACCAAAGCGGAATTCGCCAAGGTCTTTATTCTTTAGACCCAGATAAGTATCACGGCTTTTAAAACCGATGTTACTGCTGCCACTATCATCAACCTTGATTCCATACTCTAATTGGTAGATCACATCAGTATTGGCAGTCATGGCTTCAGAACCTTTGAAACCAATACGTGAAGATTTTGATGCGATTTCTACTGAACTGTTGTCTTCATTAATGCTTATACTACTATCGTCCATAGTTTCTCGTTCGAATGAAGCATTGACATAGTTGGCGGTAACAAATGCTTTGCCATAAACAGTCGGTGCCGCTTGAGCTGTAGATACTAATAGCATTGCGACTGATGAGGCTAAAAATAGTTTTTTCAAAAGACATCTCCACTTTCGTTAGCGTGAATTGAAAATAATTAAGAGTTATTGATAACCATTAACATCTAGATTATTATTACGTTAATAAGGCTAACTGTCAATACCCCACTCTCAACTTCGAAAGTGATTGAAAAAAGAAGAGCACCTCACTAATCTATTGTTTTCGACCAAGAATACAATGGAGTTGTGAGATGCCCATAGACGAATTTATCATCAATATCTATTTAATGGTAGAGCAATATTACAAAATAGTCGTCACCAAACCCTTGCGAAGTGCAGGTTACGCGCCAAAGCTAAGTGATCCTGAGGTTATTTGCATGGAGATGGTCGGTGAATTTTTACACCTTGATCAAGACAAACAAATTTGGCAATACTTTACCCAGCATTGGCAAGACTGGTTTCCAGCCATCGGCTCATACCCTAACTTCGCAAAGCACTGCGCCAATCTGTGGCAAGTCAAACAGCAGATACAAGATAAAGTCAGTGAACTTGAGGGCCGTGACAACATTCATTTTATGGATGGCTTTCCGATACCCGTCTGTCATTATGGACGCGCTTATCGGCATAAAAACTATCAAGACTTAGCGGCTTTTAGCTACTGTGCGGCTAAGCAAGAGAGGTACTATGGCTTTGAAGGACATTTGCTTGTTAACTTATCGGGCATGATTAAAGGCTTTACCTTTGCTCCTGCCAATGTTGATGAAAGAGCGGTTGCCCCAGAAATCACCACTCATATTCATGGGCTACTTGGCGCTGATAAAGGGTATATCAGCCCTAGTCTGACATCGTACTACGACGCTCAAGGCGTGGATTTACAAACGCCACTCAGAGCCAACATGAAAGAGGATAGACCCAAACCTGTGGTAAGGCGGCTAATGAAAGCCCGCCGTATCGTTGAAACAGTCATTGGTCAGTTATCAGAACGATTTAATATACAAAAGGTACGAGCAAGAGATTTATGACATTTGTCTCATCGATTGATTCGTAAGATTCTTTCACACAATCTGTGCTTTGTACTCAACAAAAAACTTGGTAACCCGCCTCTTCAGTTTGATTTGCTTATTTCAAGTTGAGAGTGGGGTACATTTATATATATGAGCTAGAAGCATTACTTAGACACAACTTTACCAACCAAATATTACAGTAAGGTGAAAAAACCAAAATTTACACAAATGTTATTATTAATTTTACGGATTCTGTTATTTAAGACACGCTGTTGTTCAAGACACAGTATTGATTACAAAACAAAAAAACTCACCCCGAAGGATGAGTTTTTTATAATACGTTTCTAATGGTTAGATTAGAATAAGTATTCTAGACCGCCACCGATAGCGAGTACATCAATATCACCACGTAAGTCGATTTCATTAACATTGCCGTCTTCGTCTCTCGAACCAAAACGACCATTGTTTAATTCCGCTGAATTTAGACCAGCATAGGCATGAGCGATCATATTATTTTTAAACGCATATTTGCCACCTACAACGACTTGATTTGAGTCATTATTCTCAAGACCACTGATATTGTCGGTTTTGTCATACTGAATATAAACAGAGGCTGGACGGGCAAAATTCGAAAGACCCATTTCAGCACTCACCACTAAACCGTCCTCTGTTGCAGTAGTAGTACCGGCATAGTCAGCTTCTTGATATAGAACGCCTAACTTTACAGGAGCTGCGATATATTTACCTAAATCGACGCTAGCACTGCCACGGATAATATCACCACTAACACTCATGTCTTGCTCATAAGCAATACCAGCGGTAATGCCTGTACCTGGATCAAACATCAATGAGGCACCATAGCCTGCGTCACGATCACTCTCAGATATAAAGTCTTCATCAGCACCATACATCAGCGCAAGAGCTAATGGTAGGTCATTGTATTTAGGCGCTTTCCAAACGATTGAATTATTGATACGGTTACCAACGGTCGGGGTCAAAATATTAGCAAAGCTGTCGTTGTTGTTCAGAGTACTAGAGCCAAGATTATCCCAATAACCTTCATTAACTGATACGTTATTGATATAGTCAATGACTGTGTAGTTACGACCAAAGCGGAATTCACCGAAGTCTTTATTTTTTAAACCTAAATAAGTATCACGACTTTTGAAGCCAATGTTATCGCTACCACTATCATCAACTTTAATGCCGTACTCTAATTGGTAAATTACGTCAGTGTTGGCCGTTATCGCTTCAGAGCCTCTGAAGCCTAAACGTGAAATATTAGAATTAACTTGTAATGAACCGTTGTCTTCATTAATTCTGTTATTATTATCCATATTCTGACCATCAATTTCAGCATTAACGTAATCAGTAGTAACGAATACTTTACCATAAACGGTAGGTGCTGCCTGTGCTGCAGATACAGATAGGGCGGCGATTGCTGTCGCTAAAAGTAGTTTTTTCATGGGGTATCTCCACTTTACAATTTTAGTAATGAGCGAGCTATGATTAGCTGGTACTCACAATGGTATCGTCACAAATCCTCAAAAATATAATGTGTAACTGGCTACCGAGATTAGTCAGAAACAAGTGTGGCGAAGTTTTATCACCGTAAGATGAAAAAAAACTGACTTACATAAATAGTAGTAACTACGTAACCATTATGTAAACCTGAGTCTTTAACGCCCTATTGTGTAACATCCGTTACCAAACTCATACTTCAGCTACAAGCATAACAACTTTGACATAATTTGCAACATATTTTTATGTTTTAGTGGCGATAATTGTTGGAATGCACAGCTAATATGAGACTTAACCTTAGTTAAAGGGTATACAGAAATACTACTGCTATTTGCTTAAGTAAATACAGAGACCGCTCATAAAGAGTAATAATAAAATGATACAAATAGTATTAATAAGTGGCTTTTTAGTGGCGGAAATAAAGTAAGAGGCAAAAATAAAGCGCTACTTATTAATAAATAAGTAGCGCTAATAATGAACTATCAGTCTTACTGAATAGATTTAATACCAATCATCACATCAATTTAGCAGTTGGCTTTTAGATCAAGGCGTGCTTGATGCAATAATGGCTCAGTATAGCCACTAGGCTGCTCGCGACCTTTAAAGACTAAGTCACACGCCGCTTTAAACGCATAAGATTGCTCAAAGTTATCTGCCATTGGCTGATAATCAGGATCGCCTGCATTTTGCCCATCGACGACTTTTGCCATACGTTTCATGGTATCCATCACTTGCTGCTCGCTGACCACATCATGATGCAACCAGTTGGCGATGTGCTGACTTGAGATACGTAGGGTCGCACGATCTTCCATAAGACCCACATCATTGATGTCAGGGACTTTAGAACAACCAACGCCTTGGTTTACCCAACGTACGACATAACCTAGGATACCCTGAGCGTTGTTTTCAAGCTCTTGCTGCTTCTCTTCTTCTGTCCAATTGGTATTTTTCGCTAATGGAATGGTCAAGATGTCATCTAAACTGGCACGCTCGCGTGATTTTAGACTGTCTTGAACCTCGGCGACGTTCACTTGATGATAGTGCATACTGTGCAAAGTTGCCCCTGTTGGTGAGGGAACCCATGCGGTACTGGCACCAGATTTAGGATGTGCAGCTTTAGTATCCATCATCTCTTTCATCTCATCAGGCTTCGCCCACATGCCTTTACCAATCTGAGCGACACCCTGTAGGCCAGTCTCCAGACCGATATCAACGTTCCACTGCTCGTAGGCTGGCTGCCATGCTTGTGATTTCATGTCACCCTTAGGGACAAATGGGCCTGCGTTCATACTGGTATGCATCTCATCGCCCGTGCGATCTAAGAAGCCGGTGTTGATAAAGATAACGCGCTCTTTTGCTTGGCGAATGGCTTCTTTTAGATTGACCGTCATGCGACGCTCTTCATCCATGATGCCGATTTTAAGGCTGTTGCGCTCAAGCCCTAATAAATCTTCTGAAGCGTTAAACAAGTCATTGGCCATTTTGACTTCTTCAGGGCCGTGCATTTTTGGCTTCACAATATACATCGAGCCTTTACGTGAGTTTGATAGCTCGTTCTGACCTTTCAAATCATTGAGCGTCAATAGTGGCGTAATCAAGCCATCCATTAGACCTTCAAAGATTTGTTCTTGACCATTACCCAAATCTACTAAGATTGCGGGGTTTTGCATCAAGTGACCGACATTGCGAATAAGTAATAGTGAACGGCCAGGTAAGATCAGCTTTCCACCATCTGGGGTGTTATATTCGCGGTCTGGGTTTTGCTTACGAGTGCTGGTCTTGCCTCCTTTTTCAAAGGTTTCTTGCAAGTCGCCATTCATTAGACCCAGCCAGTTGCGATATACTTCTACTTTTTCTTCTGCATCGACAGCAGCGATTGAATCTTCACAATCCTGAATCGCCGTAATCGCTGATTCTAATAACACATCTTTGATGTTTGCTGGGTCATCTTTACCGACCGGATGATTAGCATCGATTTGAATCTCAGCATGTAAGCCGTTATTTTTTAATAAAATACCAGTAGGAGATTCAGCCTCACCAACGAAACCAACAAATTTGGCGGTATCTTTTAGCTCAGTGCTGCTATCGCCTTGGACGATTTCAAGTTTGCCATCGACCACTTTAAAGCCAGTCACATCGTTATACGAGCCTGACGCTAAGGCAAAATGCTCGTCTAAAAATGCTTTGGCATAGGCGACAACTGCCGCACCGCGAGTCGGATTATAGCCGCCTTTCGCTTCTTGTCCATTATCATCACTAATGACATCAGTACCATACAAAGCATCGTATAAGCTGCCCCAACGAGCGTTCGTCGCATTGAGTGCGTAGCGAGCATTTCGGACTGGCACGACCAGCTGTGGCCCTGCGATATGAGCAATCTCATCATCAACGTTTTGCGTGCTAACTTTAAAATCATCGCCTTCTGGTAACAGATAGCCAATCTCTTTTAAGAATGCTTTATAAGTAGGGTAATCAATTTCGCCGTCTTTGGCAGAGTGTTGCAGGTGCCACTGATCGATCTGCGCTTGAATCTTGTCACGAGTTTCTAGCAGCACTTTATTACGCGGAGTAAATTCTTTGATGACTTTTTCAAAACCTGACCAATAACTTTCTGAATCAACACCGACTTTCGGCAGCACTTCGTTTTCAATAAAGTCATACATCTGCTGGTCGATGGCAAGAATGCCTTTTTGAACACGGTTGGCGTTAGAAGACTGGCTCATATTGTTATCCTTATCTGTTCGTGAGGTGTGTTAATGCTAGGTTGCTACTCTAATGGTTGGAAAATGTGTGCCCTTGCAGCATTTATGCCTAGTTTGCTTTACAGTGGATAAATAGCAAACATAACAGTATGTACTGTCAGCTATAATCGGGCAGCTGCTCATATGATATCTGGTTAGTGCAAAACCTGTTTGATGCAACATCTGGTTAATGTAGCATCTATAATTTTTGGACCGTCTTTAAGAAGATCTGGTCTATAAATCTTGTGTTTTGATACAGGATTGGCAATTGATATAATGCGCATTAGCCGCTACTAAATGATAATCAATAGTAAGACAAAATGCCTGAAAAGCAAAATCTCATCCTACTATCAAATAATAAAATAAACAAGGAAACGCCATTCACTAAGTAAATACTTAGGCTGTATAATAATGATACTCTATGAGCCATATACTCTAGGGGCATTAATCCATACTTTAGAGCTAGGCCGTTATACGTTCAGTATAAACTGTAAGTAATCATTACAGTCTCTACTTATGCTCAACAGTTATCTATTTAACTTTTAATATTTGATTAAGAAGTGTTTAACATTCCACTATGGCAAAGACTATGAATAAAGAAAGTATGAAACCCAGCAACAGCAAAGACGACGTTGCTTCCCACAACCGTGTAGAAGACGTTATAGACAAAGACAATATAGAAGAAAACAGTGTAGAAAAAGACTGTATAGAAAAAGAGAGTGCCGATATCGCACAACTGCGCACCCCTATCAAGGTCGACCTATCCGCTGTCTATGACTTTTTGGGCTCGCGAACCACACAGGCGTGGGTAGATGCGGCTACTGCGGATGTGCCATTAATCATTCAAGATCATGCCAACTGCGAAAAAAAAGCGGCTGGTACAGCGATGAATCTCTTATTCCGCTATGAGTTCTCGTATGATTTGCAGCGCAAATTGGCACAACTGATACGTGAAGAGATGCTGCATTATGAGCAAGTGCTCGGCATCATGCATGAGCGCGAGCAAGAGTGGAGATATCTGAGTGCGGGGCGTTATGCCAAAGGGTTGCTCAAGCACAAGCGTACTCATGAGCCAGCAGCGATGGTCGACGTGCTAATCATTGGGGCATTCATTGAAGCACGCTCTTGCGAGCGCTTTGCTGCGCTTTCTGACGTCATCGACGATGAGCGTTTGGCAAAATACTATCGCTACTTATTGAAGTCAGAAAGCCGCCATTTCGAAGATTATTTGGCATTGGCACAATCGCTATCTGATGATGATATCAATGAGCGCGTCGCATTTTTTAAAGCAGTAGAAGCAGAGTTGATATCCAGTCCTGATACTGAGCTGCGCTTTCACAGCGGCACCCCTGCTTAGCGTTTAAGCTGACAGATTTTGTTAAATAAGCGCTATATAAAAGTACCCATATCGATCGCATAAAAAATCTAACATTAGCGTCTTAAACCATGCCTAGCGTTAGCTTTTTTATTTGTCTGTACAGAATATAATGGTCAGTTATGACTATTTCTTATCTTCCATAAGCGGACTGTCATACTGTTTGTGATTTTTCGCGACATTATGCGGATCATGATCGTCAGTCGCTTGTTCTGCAGCGGCTGGATTTGCTTTTTGTAATGCATCATCAGGGACGATACCATTATTATCATTTGCATCTTTGAGCTGATGGTTATCGGTGTCAGCCCTATCATTTGAGTTATTCATCACCACTCCTTGTTATAATAGTTATCTTTCACATCGAGCACTCGATAACTTGACGATACTCGTATTAATACTCAGAAATATATTGCTAAGAAATCAGTCTTTTTCGTCTGGGTTTAAGACGCGAGTTTGTGCATTGTCAATATTGGCATATCTATTCATGTCCGTGATGCCTTCACTTTTTGGTGCTTCACTGCCCACGGTATCTTCGTTAACATTGTCATCAAACGGACTGCTGCCTTGTTGATCACGGCGGTCAGGCTGGCGTGCAGGATTATCATTGTCATTCACATGTTCTGAATCAACGACTTCTTCTTTTAAAGTATCAGTCCCTTTGTTTTGATTGGTATGGCTTTCAACGTCGTCATGGTCATTGACGGGTTCTTTATGCATTGCCTCAACATTAGTATCATCAATTGCGGTTCTACTTAGCGCAGGATCTTGCGGTTGCATAGTCATGTCCTTATCGTGTTAGGAGGCCAACGAATAGTGTCAGCGTTTTAATTAATAGAAAATACCAAGCAGTCATGCAAATACTAGGTGTTGTTATTTTTACTCAAATCATAAGCATTGAGATCCGCCACGTTTTTGCCACCTGCTGGTAAGTTTTCTTCTTCACGTGGGTCGGAATATATCTCGTCTGTTTCCTGTGAATCCTGCTGTGGTCCATCGATATCAGGTTCGTGTTTACGACCTTTATAACTGTCTTTAGTGTTTTCGTTGGTATTTTTTGGTTCTGATGCTACGGGATCATCGACCAATACTTTCTCTTTGTTATTTGGTTTTGTATTGACTGTCATAGCGTGTCCCTCGCGTTTATGATGTTAATTCTTCATTGAACATAGTCATTGATATCGTTGTTATTGATATCGTTCAAACTGCTGCTTACTTGTCTGTCCGTAACTCATCATCAATAAAAGAGGTTTGCTCTTCTTTGCTCAACTCTTCAGGAGCATCTACCTTTTTATCTTCATTTAAGTTTTTTTCAATTTGATGATCATCTGCCTGCTCTGCTGCTTTTTTAATGTCTGAAGTATCGTTGTTAGTATTACTCATGGTGCAATTCCTATTATTATCATTGTTTAGTAAACCAACCATCCTTTTTACGCTTACCTTTGTAAAATCGAATAAGATTCTACAAAGGTAAGCATCTAAGTATGATTTTTATTAAAAATATCTGTGCAATAGCGGTAGAACTGTCATCAATTATAGTTAAGCCAACCAACAGCGCACCAGTGTACTGCCGTATCAATATGTGAATAAATGTGAGGTTACAAGACAGTTTGTAACTTATCCGAGCGCAAAAAAACCAAGCGTCGGTCGTAGCCAGCGCTTGGTTCAATAAATCATAGGGCTTTTATAGGGCTAATGCCATTGAGTGACATTCATACGTGTGGCGACACTAAACAGGCAGTCACAAGTTACAGCATTAGCAAACAATATAAGCAAAACCTTCGTCTATATTGGCTCACCGACATGATTGATCACCCGTAGCAAATGATCTTGGGCAATATGTGTTGCTTCATCGGCGGCTGGTTGACTTTGCTGCCACGCCCCATCGCCATTAAGTAGCCATGCTTGGACGTTATCTTGTAGATAATTGAGCAGCCCATCTTGATAAACCTGCTTGAACAGTTTTTTATTTTCAATCGGAAAAGCGACTTCGACACGATGGAATAGATTGCGATCCATCCAGTCAGCACTGCCACAATACAATCGCTCATCACCATCATTATAAAAGTAATAAACGCGCGTGTGCTCTAAAAATCGTCCGATGACTGAGCGTACGGTGATATTTTCAGATAGGCCTTTTACTTGTGGGCGCAGACAGCACATGGAGCGCAGAATCAATTCTATTTTGACACCTGCCTGCGAGGCATCGTATAACTTGTCGATCAGACGACGTTCGGTTAAAGCATTTACTTTGATAATAATATGCGCACGCTTGCCTGCTTTGGCATGAGTAATTTCATCATCGATAAAGCTCATTAACTTTTCGTGCAACGTAAATGGCGCGTGCAACAGTTTTTTTAGATTGGCAGGTTTGCCCATACCCGTCAGTTCTTGGAAAATTTTATGTACGTCTTCTGAGATATCAGGGTCAGCGCTAAACAAGCCATAGTCGGTATAGACTTTGGCATTGGCTGCGTGATAATTACCGGTGCCGAGATGCACATAACGGCGAATGCGGTCGTCTTCGCGGCGCACGATGAGCATCAGCTTGGCATGGGTCTTGTAGCCGACGATCCCGTAAACCACCACTGCCCCAGCCTCTTGTAAAAAATTGGCGACAGCGATATTGGACGCTTCATCAAAACGGGCACGTAGTTCGATGACAGCCGTGACTTCTTTGCCATTGCGGGCAGCAGCAGCCAGCGCCTTGACGATTTCTGAATTGGTGCCTGATCGGTACAGCGTTTGTTTAATCGCCAATACTTTAGGGTCACTGGCCGCTTCCCAAAGTAGATGGATAATCGGTGAAAACGCATTAAAAGGATGATGTACCAAGACATCGCCTTTGCGCATGGCAGAAAATATACTGGTACTTTTATCAAGCTTGTCCAGCTCACGGCGAAAGGGCTTTGGCACAATATGGGTAAAAGGCTCGTAGCGCAGCTTGGGTATATTAAAGTCAAACAGCAAGCGCGTTAAGTTCACTGGACCATTGACACGGTACAGCTGATTGTCATGTAGCTCAAACTCATTGAGAAGATAATCGCTAATCGGTGTTGGGCAATCAGTCGTCACCTCAAGCCGCACTTTGTCGCCAAAGCGGCGGTTTTCAAGCTCGCCTTCTAATGCCTTAGCAATATCCTCGACATCATCTGCTAAGTCCAAATCGGCATTGCGCGTGAGCCGGAACTGATGGCAGCCTGTCACTTGCATACCCGGGAACAGCTCACCGATGTGCTCGTGAATGATGGCGGACAGCATGACATGGTGCTCTTTACCACCAGTCAGCTCATCTGGCAGACGAATGACCCGTGGCAGGCTACGTGGCGCTGGGACAATCGCAAGATTGATATCCCGACCAAAGGCATCTTTGCCCTCTAAAGTGGCAATAAAGTTGAGGCTTTTATTCACCAACCTCGGAAACGGATGCGCAGGATCAATGCTAATAGGTGTCAGCACTGGTGAGACTTGTTCTGTAAAATAGCGCTTCATCCATGCCGATTGCTCAGTATTCAGCTCATCGCGTTTTAGATATCGAATGTCTTCTTTGGCGAGCGCAGGCAAGATGTCTTCGTTAAGAATACGATACTGCTCAGCGATGGCATCATGCGTGATAACGGATATCTCGTTTAGCACTTCACTCGGACGCATCCCATGAGCACTGGTCGATACGTCACCTATATTGAGCTTTTGCATGATACCCGCGACACGAATCTCAAAAAACTCGTCGAGGTTGGATGAAAAAATAATTAAGAAAAATAAGCGCTCAAGTAGCGGATGGTGAGGACTGGCGGCTTGCGCTAAGACCCGCAGATGAAACTGCAATAAGGACAAATCACGATTGATATAACTACTGGGCGAATAGCTGCCATCTTCTGAGCGCTGCCATGCAATGTCAGTCAGCTGCTGGCTAAGCTGTTCTGTTCTAGATTCTGTTGCACTATCGGCTGCGTTAAGCTGGATCATTTGGTGCATATTCAGGTCGTTAACATCGGTATTGTCGTTAGTCATGACACTGTCGTTCTGATTATTCATATCTGCCATACCGCTATTCCCCTGTCGTTATCAATTTATCATCAATGAGTAATTTGTCTTTACTGTCATCAGCTATCTTTTTTATTTCTAACTTATTTGAAAAGCTTTATTTTGATACCTATATATAGTCGATACTGAATAAAGTAGATACACGATATTATCGTATGAGGCTGGTACAAATTTTTCTTGCTTGCTGTGCCTACGCCGACAGAGGCTGCAAAAAATTATCCCAGCCTCGTTGTATCCTTTTTATATTGACTTATCTATAGTGTATATAGTGGCATTCATAATAGTGAATTTAATAATAGTAAATTTAATAATAGTGACGTCCTATCATTGCAGCCACGTGACTATTGATCATGTCATTCGTTTATCGTGCTATTTATAATTGTATTTATCATTCAGCAAACCACCACAAGCACATGTCGATTAAGACGCTTGCGGTAATACTGCATTCTTCATACGCTTTTTAATAATACGCTGCTTGTTACGTAAGCGTCTGTCACCTTGATTGTCTTCGTAATACTTTGGATTGGTGAGCATCGCAATGAGGAGTGCTGATTCGTCTCGATTCAGATTGGCCGCAGACTTGTCAAAATAGTGATGCGCTGCTGCGTCAATACCATAGATACCATTGCCAAACTCGGCGACATTAAGATAAGCGGTCATAATACGTTGCTTATCCCATAGCGTTTCAATCATCACGGTGATGATGGCCTCTTCGCCTTTACGAACATAAGAGCGATGCGACGTCAAAAATAAATTTTTGGCCAACTGCTGAGTGATGGTCGAGCCACCAGCCGACATCTTACCCGTCTCTTCGTTTTTCTTTTGCGCCGCTTTGATCCCTTTAAAATCAAAGCCACTGTGCTGACTAAACGTCGAGTCTTCACTCACGATCGCTGCTTGCTTGGCTGACTTGGCGATAGCATCGTATTCAGCCCACGTCTGAGTGACCGTGCCACCAGTTAAGCGATGCGTCAACATAAACATACTGTTATTAATCGGCTGTGTTTTCCAGATTAATAGTAGCCCAACTATTAAAATATGGAATGCGACAACCAATAACATAATTGCCAATAACAGTCGTTTAATGAATGTGCCAAAACTTGCCATGCGCGATATCCGAGTGGTTAAAGAAGTAATAAGATAAAATTGATAATCATAAACAGCAGCTCATCTTACCTAATCTCACAATCGCTGTCATTATTTACCCCACTTCTTTATCATGTCATAACCGCTAAGCCACATTGATGTGTCGGCTTAAAAACGCTAAACAAGCATTTTGAAGGCATACAATAAGAGTAGAAACATGCATAATGATAATAGTATAAAAACATTACGGAACCGTGTTATTGCAGCACGCCCTGATCTTGGGAACACTGAAAATATTGATCAATGGTGGTTACTTGCAACGACCGGCTGTCACTTATGTGACGTGGTGACGCAGCTGCTGACTCAGTTTCAAGCAGTACAGCCACTTACCTACCAGTATGTCGATATCGCCGACTTTGATGAATCTCTGATGATGGAATTTGCCACTAGCATTCCCGTGCTACTGACAAAGACGCAGCGTCTGGATTATCCGTTTTCAGTCATGGACTTACAGCAGCTGCTGGCGTCATAGTATCTGCCATAGGGTAATTACTATCCCGTCATCAAGTAACACTGCGTCATGAAGCACCAACACTAAAATGTTTATGAGGCACAAGACATTAATATTGAAAGCCTATAAGATGCATTTACTTATAAAACGTCATATGGGTTTTGATATCGCTAATAATATGCCATTGACTGACATGATCCGATCATACCCTTTATACTCTACGCCACCTTTTGAATTGATAGCTAGCTTTTATGACCATTCAACAGCTTTTAAAAACAGCACCCGTGACTACCCTGCTCTTAGTCAGCTTTATTGGACTATTCATCATGCAGGTGCTGACAGGCGTCGATGCCAATAATCCATCGACTGAGGCATTGCTTAAATGGGGCGCTAACGCCTTGCCTTTTACCATGGGCGACGATCCATGGCGATTGGTGAGCAGTGCGTTTTTGCATATTGGCCTCATGCATTTATTGTTTAATGGCTTTGCTATGTATTTTTTTGGGCAGATTGCCGAGCCGATGTTTGGCTCTGCTAAGTTTTTGGCGTTGTTTTTATTGGCAGCCATCGGTGGCAATTTACTTAATAGCTATGTGACGTGGCAAGGTATTTTGGAAGGAACCGGACAGCCAGGAATATCGGCTGGTGCCTCTGGCGGTATCATGGGTATCGGTGCGGCGTTACTAATAGCTGCTGTATTTAAAATATCGGTCAATGGCTTAGTGCTTAATTTAAAGAGCCTGATACTTATTATGGGCATCAACTTGGTGTATGGCTTTGCTGTTCCGGGCATTGACAATGCTGGTCATATTGGCGGTGCAGTTACTGGATTGATCATTGCACTGGCAATCGGAATCGTCCATCGTCAGCGTATGGCAGCCATCATGCAGACAGTCGCTATCAACCAGAGCCATTATCAAGCTAATACCCAAACCACCACTCAAAACAATTACCAAACCAACTATATCGATCAGTCAACGATAAGCAACGTTGATTTGGATAATAATGCTCATTTTGATGACGACACTGGTGTAAACTTACCTATAAATATGAACGCTAATCGTGTTCACATTATCGAGCAAAAAGCAATCGAGCAAAAAACAGCGGTCAAACCCGCCTTCATTTGGCAACTATTGCCATGGCTGGTGATGTTGCTCATAAGTATTGGCTTTGTCTGGTGGTGGCAAGATATTCATCAGCAGATAGTGCAAGTGCTAAAAGCTGTTGAGTAAATGCTGACACTTATCTATGATCATTAAACGGCTCACAAAAACAGACATCTGATTTTGGCTTTCCTTATTCCTCTATTGTTATCCGGCTATTTTTACCTACTTACGAGACTTGATTATGTTTAAATCTTCAGTGCTACCCACTATCTCTAAGCGCACCTTGCTCAACACATTAATAGCTACTGCCCTATTTAGTG
The DNA here is from genome assembly GCF_014652895.1 of Psychrobacter glaciei. Taxonomy (GTDB): domain Bacteria; phylum Pseudomonadota; class Gammaproteobacteria; order Pseudomonadales; family Moraxellaceae; genus Psychrobacter; species Psychrobacter glaciei. Next base: position 98,497 of record NZ_BMZR01000001.1, on the reverse strand, counting down.
TTGCCAGCATGTCAAATGCCGCTTTTTTCAATAAAAACTTACCGGCTGATCCAGATGCTGAGCTAAGCGTTGGTGTTAACGTCATGGCGGTCAAGTCAGCCTATGATCTAGAAGACAGCACCGAAGTGCGGGTGCTGCCGGGTGCATTTTATGACAATAATAAGTTTTATGTGCGCGGTGCTCAAGCGGGTGCATATCTAATCAATGATGGTGTGAATCAGCTTTCTGCTTATGCCAAGCTCGCGGGCAGCGAGTTTGATCCTGATGATGCCAATGGCGCGCTTCAAGGTCTTGATGAACGTAAGTCCTCAGCAGAAGCAGGGCTTAGCTATCAGCGCCGTACACCTGTCGGTGGTTTCCGTGCTCAAATAGGCGCTGACGTGTTAGATCGTAGTGGTGGTAACACGGCGCGCTTGACCTACCTTGCCAGAATTACTAAAGACAAGCTAACGGTCTATCCAAGCATTGGCTTTGAGTATTATGATGCTGACTACAATGAATACTACTATGGCGTCAGTGAAGAAGAATCAGCAGAAACAGGCGTTGCTGCTTATAAATCTAATTCCAGCTTAAATCCTTATATCAATATTAGTGCCAACTACGATTTCAATGAGCGTTGGGCAGGATTCGCCAGTCAAAGCCTAAGTTATCTGCCGACTGAGCAATACGACAGCCCAATGGTAGACTCACGTACTGAAGCGGCAACGACGCTTGGTTTGCTTTATAAGTTTTAATTGAGCTTAGATTGTTGATATGAAAAAGACCTTACTGCGTCATGTGATAAGGTCTTTTTTTGGCTAATCAGTTTATTCAACGGGTGAGATAGGTTATCACCTGCCCTATCTTATAACTCTGTAGCGATCTTAATTGAATTATTTTCAAGTTTATTAATGGCTAATTGAACCAAAGCGCACAAAGCATAGTAATTCATTTTATTGGAAGCTCTGTTTGCAGGATGCCAATAGTCAATATAAAGAACACCTTCTGATAAGTAAGCTCTATCAGAAATTTTATGGTGTGAAATTTTTGTCCTTATTAGAGACCAAGTGTTTCCACAAATTACTATTTTCGGTTGAATTATTGCAATTTGTTCAGAAATTAGATCCCAATCTTCTTCCACATATCTTGCTAAGTTTTTACTACTAGATTTTTTTGCACCACTACTTTTTTTGAGATTGATAATAGATGAGGATAATAAAGCAAGCTTTACATCGGCTCCATCTTCTTGAAAGGGTATAATTTCTTTATTTTCCATAAGACCATGAATACCATATACCCATTGCGCCATAGGTTTGAAAGTTCTGCCAGAAACCTTCTCACGACGTATCAATGTTGGCAAATCCCATGATCCTTCAACTCTTTTTGAGTCATAAGCTTCTTTAAGCAAAAATAATACTTTATTTTTAGACTTATCCCAAAGCTCCTTGTCAATTACTCCATCTGTTATGAACAGTTTACCCTTGTGCGACTCTCTATTTTTCCAATCACCAAATAGCATTTCCAAAAAACATTTCCTTACAGTTATATAATACAAAAAAATACAGCATGCTTTATCAGACTGAATAACTCTTTTCTTGAAGTATACCTGTTAATAGGTTTAATAGATTTCTATATTGGCAAATTTGGTAGTCATCATTAAGATTTAAAGATATTCCCACTCTATCTTCGATTGACTGAGCAAGAGAGGAGCTAAAATCAAAATAAGCTCCGAAAATATAAAAGACCTTGCCACACAGCAAGGTCTTTTTTGTTCCAAGACAGTATTAAATAACTTACTTAGGGTTCACCATATCAGCAGGAATTACCCACTCATCAAACTGAGCTTCAGTTAATAGCTCTAACTCAACCGCCACTTGCTTCAATGTCTTGTTTTCTTTATAAGCAGTTTTAGCGATTTTCGCAGCGTTTTCATAACCAACATGACGGTTCAATGCAGTCACTAGCATCAATGAGTTGTGCAAGAAATCATCGATTTTGTCTTTTACTGGCTCGATACCAACGGCACAGTTTTCATTGAAGCTGTTGCAGCCATCACCCAATAGTTTGATAGATTGCAATAAGTTAAACGCGATAACTGGCTTATAAACGTTTAGCTCAAAGTTACCTGATGCGCCAGCCATGCTGATCGTCACATCGTTACCCATGACTTGAGCGACAACCATCGTCAATGCTTCTGACTGAGTTGGGTTTACTTTACCCGGCATGATAGATGAGCCTGGCTCGTTCTCAGGAATCGTCAATTCGCCTAGACCACAACGAGGACCTGATGCCAACCAACGTACGTCGTTAGCGATTTTGTTCAAGCTAGCCGCTAGCGTTTTTAGTGCGCCTGAGGCAAATACTTCTGCATCACGAGCCGCTAGTGCTTCGAATTTGTTTGGTGAGGTGACGAATGGCAAGCCAGTCAATGTCGCTAATTGCTCAGCAGCAGTTACTGCATAGTCAGGATGGGCATTTAGACCAGTACCAACGGCAGTACCACCTAGTGGCAATTCATATAGACCTTGTAACGCGTTATCAATACGTACCAATGAGTGATCAAGTTGGCTAACATAGCCGCTGAACTCTTGACCTAACGTTAATGGAGTAGCATCTTGTAAATGCGTACGACCGATTTTTACGATGCTATCGAACTCTTTGGCTTTAGCAGCTAGCGTATCGCGTAGTGCTTTTACCGCTGGAATCAATAAGCTGTTGATCTGACGAGCAGCAGCCACACGAATCGCCGTTGGGAAGCTGTCGTTGGTAGACTGTGCATGATTGACATGATCATTTGGGTGAATTGGCGTGTAGCTGCCGCGCTCAGAACCAGCAATTTCGTTGGCACGGTTGGCCAATACTTCGTTCATGTTCATGTTTGACTGCGTACCAGAACCCGTCTGCCATACAACCAATGGGAACTGATCCGTTAGACCACCATTGATGATTTCGTCAGCAGCTTGCACGATGAGATCACGCTTGTCGCCTTCGATACGCTCAAGGCTAGCGTTGGTAATCGCAGCAGCTTTTTTGACCAATGCCATTGCTTCAATCATCGGACGTGGCAAAGTCTCGCCACCGATTTTGAAGTTTTCGCGGCTACGCTGGGTTTGTGCACCCCAATAAGCGTCAGCTGGGACTTCTACATTGCCCATGGTGTCTTTTTCGGTACGAGTTGCCTGATTCTGTGTCGACATAACTACCCTCTTTACTGGTTTGTTGTTAAATAACTGAACGATAAAAAGTGCAACAGCTGCTGCACATAAAGGAGAATACGATGTAAAGTGGCGTTATGATAGCATGACTACGACCCGTTGAATATTGACAAATAGCCATTGCTAACGTCTAAAAGCAGCTGTCATCATCAAACTCACAAACTAGCGGATAGTATAGATATGCATCCTGAACCAAAAAAAGCAATGTCAGAGGAATCAGAAGTTAGTAACCCACCTAGACGACACTTTACTCGCCAGCGTCGACAGTTAAGTGATGGCGCGCGTAGGAATATGGGACAAGCAGCGAGTATGCATTTGACGAAGTTACAGCAGCGATTACCAAAAAACGCACGTATTGGCTTATATTATGATGGCTTTGGTGAGCTACCTACTCAGCCAATATTAGACTGGTGTCAACGCTTAGGCTATTTTCCTTATTTACCAGTCGTCGGCTCGCTCGGCCGTGATAGCAATGGCAACGATGATAAACATCTACGCTTCGTACCTGTTTATCACTCAAAACTACTCAACATACCGACACATATACATCGGTTAGGTATGAAGCAAAACCATCATCGCCGTCTACTTTGGGCGCGAGAATTGGATGTGATTATCTGTCCGTTAGTGGCAGTAGACCTCAACGGCAATCGTATGGGCATGGGTGGTGGATTCTATGATACGACGCTTGGGAAAAGCTATCGGTCGGGCGCTAAAAAGCCATTAAAAATTGGCTGGTGTTATGACTTTCAAGTGGTTGAGCAATTAGCGCGCCAACCGTGGGATGTGCCATTAGATGGCTTAATTACGCCAAGCGGCATAAGGTGGTTTTAATGAAAGACGATAAGCAAGCAATGGACGCTAATTCTAGCGCTGATAATGTGGATGAGTATTTGCAGACATTAGGCAATGAGGACGCTAGAGAGCTACGTTACTACAGTCAAGAACAGGCTTTTAGTACTGATGAGTTATCAGCGGTAATTAACGAGAAACGCTTAAATGAATTACTGGCGCAAAGTGATGAGTTTTTGAGTAGTTTGAATGGTGAGATTAGAGATTTTGATGATCAGGTATGACACATGAGCACAAAAAAAATCACCATAAAGGCAGTCACTGGCTACTTTAAAGCCAAGCCACTACGAATAGTTTTCGCTATTCTATGGGCTCTGTTTGTCGGTCTTATTATTACTTCAGGTTTTGATCCAAATCCTTATGCGTTAGAGATGCTTGATGCTCCTGAGCCGCACTCATATGCTATGGAGCTCGTCATAATATTGGTGGTTGCGATGATTTTTCACTTAAGCTTTCTCGTTACTATCGATATATATATGCGTAGCCGATGGAAGTTTTTCACCATGCTGATTGTTACCACGTTATTTTTACTTTTCTTCGGTATGATGATTATACATGCACCAGCGCCACTGGGCTGGATGATTGCGTGGAGCTTTTTATCATTTCTACTGTTTTTAGTTATTTGCTTTTGTCAGGCTTGCTTGTTTCTTTTGCAGCGATTTTTTGGTAGAAAATCAATTTAATGGCATAGTACCCGGTATTTAAAAATGACTTAAATATCCAACTTGTGCTAACTAACAACCAAACTAAAACAGGCTAATGATTATAAAATCACTCGCCTTTTTCATATCTATTATAAGAGTTTAAATCATTTACTAAAGCACCATCGCCGCAATCCAACCAAATATCAACAAAGGAATATTATAGTGAATAAAAGTGGGGATTACACTGTCTTTGATATGGTCATGCTGTCCATCGATATTTAGACCAGACGTTGGTCCTAATGTCGAGTCTGACGCAGGCGAACCTGCATCACCCAGCGCGCCAGCCGTACCGATAATAGCAACAGTTGCCAAAGGCGAAAAACCTAAAGAGATACACAGCGGCACATAAATCGCAGCGATAATCGGAATAGTCGAGAATGATGAGCCAATACCCATCGTTACGACCAAACCAATGCCAAGCATGACAAAAGCAGCAATGGCCTTATTACCGGCAAACAAGTTAGTTGCCCCATCAATCAGTGGCGCAATCTCACCCGTCGCTTTCATGACTTCTGCAAAACCCTGCGCAGTAATCATAATAAAGCCAATCATCGCCATCAATTTGATACCGTCATTAAAAACGCCATCAGCATCACGCCACTTCACCACGCCGGTCGCCATAAAGACACCAAAGCCAAACATCGAACCCAGCAATAGCGAATCAGTATAAAGCTGTACGACAAAAGCAGTCACGATGGCAGCTAGCGCAACCAGCGTCTTTAGCTTGCTTTGCGACTGTGCGCCAGCCGCAGTTTTACTCAATGCATCGCCTTCTACGACGGCATCATGCGCTTGCTGATCTATCGCAATCTGCTGATATGCGCGTGGCTTACGATAGCTGATAAATACGGCAACCAGCAAACCAATTAGCATACCTAATGCTGGAATCCCCATGGCCTTGACCACAGAAATATTAGTGATATCAATGCCTGCTTCACCGACGTTTTTTAGCATGATTTGATTGAGGTAGATATCACCAAAGCCATATGGGATAAACATATAGGTGGTGACCAAACCAAAGGTCAACAGACAAGCGATCAGACGTCTATCAATATGCATTCGATTAAATGCCAATAATAATGGCGGTACAAGTAGCGGAATAAAGGCAATATGAATAGGGATTAAGTTTTGGCTAAAGCAGCTCATGGTAATCAAGCCTGCAAACAGCATGTACTTAATCATGCCACTGGTGCCACCTGCATCAATGCGCTTGATGACTGATCCTGCCAGTGATTGCGGCAAGCCCGAATGAGCAATGGCGACCGCAAACGCCCCAAGTAACGCATATGAAAGTGCAATCTGCGCCCCATTACGAATACCTTCTTGAAACGCATTGAGCGTATCAGTGATACCAAGACCCGCTATTAATCCACCAGCCAGCGCACCAATTAATAAACTGAGCACCACGTGCACTCGCGCAAGTGACAGCCCCAACATGATGATGACTGCCAGCAGTACCGCATTGATTGCCATGTGTTGCCTCGTATTCTATTTGCTTTGGTTCAATTTAAACTTATTGATATCTCATAATGTATGGATATCGCCATCGTCTCAAAAATGCTTTTTCTCGAATGTGTCTATAAAGCGTTCTACTCTAAAACACACCGTTTAAGACGCGCGACAGTTTACCTTATTTTGCCTATAAAACCTATGCGTAGACCCCAATAGATATTTGATAGATGCTATTTATAAGTGATCTATAAGCATCTGTTATGACTGCTTTCTATGATTCTTGTATGGTTACTTCCGATATACTGATTATCACCAGTGACACATTAAGCTTATAACCATATGATGCTCTGTATTCAGTTAGATATAAATATTTTGCACAGTTAAGCAAGTGAGTTTGAGTACAAGCCTTGCAATTTTATCTGGGAGCACCATTTATCTAAACATGAACCACGAACTTGACTTTACAAGTCTGGTGAACGAGGAAAAATATATGAGTGAACATAAAATAGCCCAAGACAATATCGACATAGATGTCGACGTTTCATCTACTGTTGCTGATGATAACCAGCCAGACACGTTGTCTAGTCATGCGTCAGAAAGCGAGTTAGAGACAGCGTCTGACAATACTGAAACCACTGTCAAAGATGACGATAGTGAAAACAGTACCAGTGAAGACGACGATGCTAAAGACAGCGTTGAAGACGACGATGCTAAAGACAGCGTTGAAGACGACACCTACTTACCGTTATTGGCACTGCGTGATGTGGTCGTCTATCCACATATGCAAATTGCCTTGTTCGTAGGTCGTGCACCATCGGTTAAAGCAGTTGAACTGGCACAGGCTGAGTACGGTAATAAAGTACTGGTCGTCGCTCAAAAAGACTCGCTGACCGAAGACATTGATCAAGACAACTTGTATCAATACGGTACGGTGTGCCGCATCGTCAGCACCATGCCACATGATAGCGATGAAAATTGCATCAAGGTATTGATCGAAGGTCAGTATCGTGCGCGCGTTGACAATATAGAAGATCATGACACGTTATTGATGGCGAAATTTGAACGTGCTGACCTCGATGTCAGTATGGATGAAAGCCAGCAAAAAAACACCATTCAAGCGCTGACCACGCTATTTGAAAGCTATGCTGATGCGCGTCTGCGTAATGCGCGTGAGCTAACGCGTGTGGCGAAACGCATCGACGACTTACTTGAGTTGGTGTACTTCATCTCAACTCGTGTGTCGATGGATCTTGATATCAAGCAGTCGTTCTTAGAAAAAGACGATATCAAGACACATATCAATACCTTGACTGAATACTTGGTCAAACAAAGTGCTGAGCAAAATATCGAACAAGATATCCAAGAAGCTGTCCGTCAGCAAATGGAAGAGAATCAGCGCGAATACTTCTTAAATGAAAAAATGAAAGCCATCAAAAACGAGCTGTCAGATATGAATGACGGCGCGTTCGATGGTGAAGACGATGTCGCCGAGCTTGAGCAGCGCTTAGAAGATGCTGACCTGCCAGAAGATGTACGCAAAAAAGCAGAGCAAGAGTTTAAGAAGCTCAAAATGATGCCACCTGCATCGAGTGAATCATCAGTCGTACGCAACTATATTGAGTGGATTTTGGACACGCCGTGGAATGCGACGACTAAAGTTTCTATCAATCTAGACAAAGCTAAAACCGTATTAGACGAAGACCATTATGGTTTACAAGATGTAAAAGACCGCATCTTAGAATATCTCGCCGTGCAATCACGCGTGAAAAAACTTCGTGGTCCGATTCTATGTCTCGTCGGTCCTCCAGGTGTCGGTAAAACCTCACTAGGTGAATCTATTGCGCGTGCCACTGGTCGTAAGTTCGTACGTATGGCACTTGGCGGCGTACGTGATGAAGCGGAAATTCGTGGTCATCGCCGTACCTACATCGGTGCGATGCCGGGTAAAATCGTCCAGTCACTGGCAAAAGTAGAAGTTAAAAACCCGCTATTCTTATTAGATGAAATCGATAAGATGGCGCAAGACTTCCGCGGTGATCCAGCATCAGCCTTGCTTGAAGTATTAGACCCCTCACAGAACGATACGTTTAACGACCATTATTTAGATATGGACTTAGACTTGTCGCAAGTGATGTTTATCTGTACTGCCAACAGTATGGATATTCCAGCAGCGCTTCTTGATCGGATGGAAGTCATTCGTCTGCCGGGTTATACCGAAGAAGAAAAAGTAAATATCGCGCAGAAGTACCTTGTGCCAAAAGCAATCAAGAATAACGGTCTTAAAGAGGGCGAGATTGAGATTGTTGAAGCGGCGCTGCACAGCATCGTTCGCAGTTACACGCGTGAAGCAGGTGTGCGTAACCTTGAGCGTGAAGTGAATAAAATCTGCCGCAAAGTCGTTCGCGGTTCGGTTGAAAGCCATGGCGCGCGTGCTCCAAAAAAAGCAGAGCGTGAGCTGATCGTGGTCGATGACAAAAACATCGATGACTATCTCGGCGTCCATCAATATGACTATGGTCTAGCTGAAGAAGAGCCTGAGATTGGTCGTATTACTGGGCTGGCGTGGACGCAAGTCGGTGGTGAGCTACTCACTATCGAAGCAGTCGCCATGAAAGGTAAGGGCGAGCTGAGCTTTACGGGTTCACTCGGCGATGTCATGAAAGAGTCTATTCGTGCGGCTATGAGTGTGGTTCGTGCTCGCGGTGATAGCTTGGGCATTGACTATGAGACGTTTAAAACAACAGATGTCCATGTACATATGCCAGAAGGTGCCACGCCAAAAGATGGCCCATCAGCTGGTGGTGCATTAACTACAGCACTCGTATCTGCATTGACAGGTATTGCGATTCGCCCAGATATTGCGATGACAGGTGAAATCACTTTACGAGGAAAAATCCTACGTATCGGTGGTCTCAAAGAGAAACTACTTGCGGCACATCGCGGTGGTATCAAGCATGTGTTGATTCCAGCGACCAATGAGCGTGATTTGGCCGATATCCCTGATAACGTCAAAGAAGGCCTGACTATTCAGCCAGTCGCAACGATTGATGAGATATTAAAAGTTGCGTTGGTGAGTATGCCAGTGCCGCTGAAACCTGCAAAAGTGACGGTTGATAAAACCTCAAGCAAAGCGCTGCATAGCTAATCTGATCAATTACTAATCCAGTCTTACAAATTAAAGAGCCGCTCATCGTAATGATGGGCGGCTTTTTTTTGGCAAAAATAAACAACAATCTCTCTAAAACCCTGTGCTATATTTTATACAAATGTTTGTTAATTAGGAAAGTACAATGTTAAATCACTTAAGGGTGCCTCTAGTTGTAATAAGCACATTACTACCCCTCGCTTTGTTAGGCTGCCAGACCAACAGCCTTAATCATTCAGCACAACCCAGTACCGTTATCGACGATAAAAACTGGTCAGCGACCACACTAAAACCCAGACTGTTTCAAACGATCACCAACTACGACTGGCAATTAACGCATGTCAGTGATGGTGATGATAAACTCATAGGTCTCACTCTTCAGCCACCCCTAACTATGCACGTTCGCCCAGACCTATTAACCTTCGATGACGGCTGTTACCGATATCTCGTGACTTTTGATATGTGGTTGCCCTTACCTTATCCTTATACAGATGCATCAGTACAAGATACAGCTAAATCACCAGTCACGGCTGCTGACTGCACTTCGATATATCAAGCAACCACCCAAGACTGGCGTGGTAACACAATCATCCCTAGCGATACAGCACATCTACTAAATATGACTTTTGGGCGCTACGCAGGAACAAATTTTATATTTAATCCCGCGATAATTCAGTCCATACAGGTTAACAAAACCGTAGAAAAACAGCTCGCTTTAAAGACCAGTAAGGGGAAAACCCTTATCTTTTCGGGCACGCCCAAACCTGAACACCCCGTAGCTGGCATAGCACTCACCAATGAATTATTAGAGCGCTATCGCTGGCAGCTGGTACAAGTGACGGACAAAGCAAGCGCAGTCTTGAGCGAATTTACGCAAATAAAAGAGCCTATTATGCTTTCCTATGGTTTGGATAACTATGGTGGCGATGAGAGTGACGAACAAAATGGCTTTGAGTCAGGTATATATGGTCAAAGCTTTGGTATCTCTATTGGCTGCAACGGCATTAGTGGACCTTACGCCCTCTCTATCAATCAAAGTTTACTAACTGGCAGCTTTCCTTCTACTATGATGAGCTGTGGCGATGCTCTTGATGATGTCGAATCACGGCTTCGACGTATGATGACCCATAGTAAGAGTCGACTGATCTTAACGCACGCGGATAATAAGGCAAAGACAACTACAGAGCAGTCAGAGCCAAACTACTTACTCACCCAAACGCTAGATTCTGGCGAAACACTGATATGGAAAAGTAAAGCAAAGAAAATACCCTAGCTCTCTATTTATGTTTATCTATTTTGACAAAGGATTAACTTAATGTTTTTACTCAATAAAGCTCGTCCATTGATTCTTACCAGCCTATTTGCAGCCTTCGGTGTAGTAGGTTGTCAGTCCACGGCTACCACATCCACCCCACAAACGGATAAAAATGAAGATATTAACCACTTAATTTCTGCAGGCTCAGCCAAATCATTAGCATCTCCCACTGGATTACCCATCAATAGCGAGTTATTGGAGCGCTTCGATTGGCAACTGGTCAGCGCCGTCAGTAATACTTATGATGAAAAAGGGGAATTAACCAGAAAACCTTTGGGCAATTTTTATCACCCTGACCATCCTATTTCAGCGAGCTTCGAGAGTTGGCCTGACAATCAATACGCATTCTTTAGTTCAGGATGTAATGACTCGCGCGCACCTTATTTTTTACTCAATGATAATACCTTCAAAGTCGGCACTATTATTAGTACCGTAATGGGCTGCGGTGAGACAGGCAATAGAATCGAGTCCGCTTTGTTTGATTTAATGCGTAATAGCAATAGCCAACTAACTTTGAGTTTGCAACCTTCACAATCAATATCGCCAACAGCAGACGATCAGACTGATATGCCTCGCTATAATTTATTGCAAACGATGGCAACAGGCGAAACCTTGATCTGGCAAAACGAGGCAAAGCAAATACCTTAATACACTTTCAAACCCATACGATACTTACATTTATTAACCGATTGTTGCGCTTTTAATGAATATCTATGACAAGCCCTTGGCTATACTGATTGCGACATCAACGAATGTTGTAACAAAACCAGTAACGATTATAAATATAAACATTTGAAAGACTATTTAAATAAACGGAGAAGACGATGAAAAAAGTAATTCTTGCAAGCGCTCTATTATGTGGTTCTGCTCTAGCTATGACTGGTTGCCAAAGCACAGAAGGTCAATTAAAGACTGGCAATCCATTGAATCAACCTGTGTTGAAATCAGCGCTTAAAACAACAGACGCGAATAAAACGGAAGTTGGACAAGTTTTCTTACGCCCAGTCGATGGTGGTGTACAGGTCTACGGTAAGCTAATGAACCTGACACCGGGTCAGACTGTTGCCCTACATATTCATGAAACTGGTAGCTGTGATGTTATGGGTAAAGCGGCAGGTGGTCACTTTAATCCGGACAAAAAGCCACACTCTAACCCTGATGATATGAATGGTCATGCAGGTGATTTGCCAAACCTAACGGCAAATGAAAATGGTGTCGCTACTATTAATTATGTGAACAAAAAAATCGCGGCAACAGAAGCAGGTAAATACAGCGTTAATCGCCTAGCCTTTATCGTTCATGGTGGTACTGATGACTATACTAGCCAGCCAGCAGGTAATGCAGGCGACCGTATCGCTTGTGGTATCATCGAAAAGAACTAATGACATTTAGAGTTTATTGACAGCATAAAAAAACCTCTTAGACTATCTAAGAGGTTTTTTTATGACTTAAAATATTACGATGGCAAGATGGAGATACAAGCCTAAAGGTAAAAAAGGATTACTCTTCTACCCACTCGCCTTTGCGCCAGTACACACCCCAACGCGTGGCTTTGCCGTTTTTCTCAGAGCCAATATATTGCTCTTTTTTCTTACGTGACCAACGTAGAATCGTTGCATTACCTTCAGGATCTTCGTCTGGACCTTCAAAGAGATATTGGAACTTATCTTCCATTTTATCTTTAATTTCTCTTAGCTCAGCGAGCTTAGGTGCACGTGTCTCCCTTACTTTCGGGAACTTAGATGCTGCCAAGAACATCCCAGCTGCGCCTTCACGCAAAATGAAGTAATCCTCATGCTTGACCGATTTTAGCTCTGGCAAGTGAATAGGATCCATGCGCGGTGGTGCTGCTTCGCCTGTTTTTAGTACTTTACGAGTGTTGTCACATTTCTGACAAGCAAAATATGGACCAAAACGTCCCGTCTTCAGCTCCATCTGCCCATCACATTTATTACAATCGATGGTAGGTGCGTCTGAACCCGGTACTTCGAATTTACCTTCTTCTAAAATATAGCCGTCGCAGTCAGGGTTATTACCGCAGATGTGTAGCTTAAGGCCACCATCCACGATATAGCCGTTCATTGCGGTGCCACATTTCGGGCAGCGTTTTTTCTCCATCAAATCTTTGACTTCGGCCGCTTCGTCTTCCTCACCTTCGGCATCATCAAGATTAGCAAAAGCTTCGACTGGCATTAAGTTCTTGGTGCCTTTACAGCGCTCTTTCGGTGGTAAATTGTAACCCGTACAACCTAAGAAGACACCCGTAGAACCTGTACGTAATTGCATCGGACGATCGCAAATATCGCAGTGGACGTCTGGTACATCGGTCGGATCATTTGGACGCATGCCGTCTTTTTCTTTAGCACGATCCAGAGTCGTTTTGAAGTCACCGTAAAAATTATCGAGGACATCTTTCCAGTCTGTATCGCCTTCTGCCACATGATCAAGCTTGTCTTCAAGCGCGGCGGTAAAGGTATAATCCATCAAATCTGGGAAACTTGCCGTCAGTCTGTCAGTGACGATATCGCCCATTTTTTCGGCAAATAAACGCTTGTTTTCAAGCTTCACATAACCACGATCTTGAATGGTTGAGATGATAGAAGCATAAGTCGATGGACGACCGATGCCTTTTTTCTCAAGCTCTTTGACTAAGCTTGCCTCGGTATAGCGCGGTGCAGGCTTGGTAAAGTGTTGGCTTGGATCAAGCTTGTCTAGCGTTAACTTATCGCCTTTTTTGACATCAGGTAACAAGGTATCATCGGTCTTCGCCGGCGGCATGACTTTGGTATAGCCGTCAAACACTAACGTACGACCACGAGCTTTTAGCTCGACATCATCAGCACCAACAAACAAGTTCACTGACAGATACTTTGCTGGCAGCATTTGGCAGGCGACAAACTGACGCCAAATCAGCTCATACAGACGTATCGCATCACGTTCAACGCCTTTCAGCTGTGTCGATTTCATATTGACATTAGACGGACGAATCGCCTCATGCGCCTCTTGTGCGCCTTGCTTATTACCGTAGAAGTTAGGCTTTTCTGGTACATACTTCGCGCCATAGCTGTCTTCGATATAGCCACGGACAGCGGCAAGTGCATCGCCAGATAAAAAGGTCGAGTCGGTACGCATATAGGTAATATGACCAGCTTCGTATAAACGCTGCGCCAAAATCATGGTTTTCTTAACCGAAAATCCCAATCGCGTACTGGCTGCTTGTTGCAATGTCGAGGTAATAAATGGCGCACTCGGACGTGATTGTGTTGGCTTTTCTTCACGCTCTTTGACGATAAAGTCGTTGGCGTTAAGCACTTCTAAGACTTTATCCGTCTGCTCTTTATTGACGAGCTTTAGCGTTTTGCCACCTTGCTTGGTTGCCTCTAAACGAATGGCAATTTGTTCAGCGTCTTTTTTACTGCTAGCGACGTGAGTATCAGCATGAATCTGCCAGTACTCTTCTGGGATAAAGGCGCGAATTTCATGCTCACGCTCGACCACCAATCGCATAGCAACTGACTGTACACGCCCTGCTGACAGACCGCGTGCAACCTTTTGCCACAATAATGGCGATATCATAAAACCAACGACGCGATCCAAAAAGCGGCGTGCTTGCTGGGCATTGACGCGATCGATATCGAGTTTTGAGGGCTGCTTAAAGGCATTTTGAATAGCGGTTTTGGTAATCTCGTTAAAGACCACGCGCTCATACTTGCTATCAGCGCCACCGATGACTTCTTTGAGATGCCAAGCGATAGCTTCCCCTTCTCTATCCATATCCGTTGCCAGATAGATTTTGTCAGCGTCTTTGGCTAAGGCTTTGAGCTCTTTGATGACTTTGGTTTTGTTTGGCAGTACTTCGTACACTGCTGCCCAGTCATGTTCAGGGTCGATACCCATGCGACGTACCAATGCTTGCTGCGCTTTTTCTTCTTTGCTCAGACTGTCATCTTTTTTGCTAGTCGCTGGCTTCTTCGCGCTTTTACTCGCACCGACGGGTAAATCGCGTACGTGTCCGATACTCGAGCGAACAACGAAGTCATTGCCGAGGTATTTATTGATCGTTTTTGCCTTGGCTGGTGACTCGACAATCACCAAAGACTTACCTTTGGAGCTGTCAGAGACAGGAGCTGGACTTTTTTTAGTTGTGGTTTTTGCCATATTTGACGACACCATAATATAAGTAGTTTAAAAGTAAGGTTAAATTCAGCAGCACGGCAATTTATGGAAGCTGATCATCATAGATCAACGATTTATTGTAATAATAGCTGCCGATATAAAAGGGTATAAAGCAAGCAACAACGCCGATACGAGTCATAAAACAGCAATAAAGATACAAAGACGTTACACTGCTAGGCGCTGAGCTGTCAACTGTAAATAACTGGGGCATCGCAAAACTGCTTGCCTATTGCTCATTAATGGAGACTAAAAAACGATTTACTAGTTCTTGCGATTTTTTTGCATCTGTAACGCCCACGCTTCAAGCTGTGCTTTTAGTACTAGTAAGTCTGCCTCAATCATTTTTTGCTGATAATTAGGGTTTGTCACTGGGCGCACATAAGCGATATCTTCCCAGTAAATTACAATGCTATTGGACTTGATTAATAAGGCTTTTACAAACGGCTCAATACTGGCTGGCAATGCTAGCGGCACTTTATCCAAGCTAAAATTGGTTTGAGGTGGCGTATTGCCATTACTACTGCCACTCGCATTTTTGTCTGCAGGATTTGCGTTGCTGTTTGCATTGCTATCTGGTCGCCAGCACCCATCGATGACCTGATAACGGGTTAGCGGCAGTTTGACATTATCTAGCACCAAGCCATACTGACCAAGCATCCCGCGACCATATTCATTGTCTTTGCCCCTGATCCAATCCGGACAAGCGATCAGTTTTGGGTTCAACTGTAAGCGACGGGCGGTCATGCGTAAATGATCCAAGCGCTGATCGATACCGCTCGGTTTGAGCGCCATCATACTCCCTAGTACGAATAGTACAATGGCGATGACAATCCATATTCCCATAACAACCTGACCTTTAGCTGAATTAAAATACTGCTGAGGCGATACATTTGACCTGATCTGTCATAAAACCTATTAACGAGTAACTGACTGACCAGTGATTTGTCGTACCCGTCCTTATAATAAGCACGAACCATAAAAAATCAAGCAGGGCTCATAAAGGGATTAATCGATAATCAGGTGATTGCCATTTGATTGGCACTCGATTGGCAAATGCATTTCACCCAGAAATCCTACTGTTTATACTGGTATATCAATCAGTTAGTACGCAAAAAAATAAGTTTAATAACAAGATACAAAAAGTTGTACGCAGCAAAAAGTGCTATGATAAACCATAATTTTAGACGCGCGCAGGTTTATTATGAATTATCTTATTGAGTCAAACTCATCAACCGCTCTTTTAGCCAGCAAACTGACGAATAAATTCATGAGTAAAACCAGTATCGTCTTCTCGCTGATGAGCGCCGCATTATTCACCCTGTCAGGCTGTGCCACGACCCAAAGTCTCACACCGCAGCAGTGCCAAAGCAGCAATTGGCAAGAAGTCGGCTACGCAGATGGCATCCGTGGACGCTCGGGCGCATACTTTGGGCAATATACCAATCAATGCGCCAGCGTCGGCGGTGCTAGCCCCAACCGCATTCAATGGGAACAAGGTCGACAGCAAGGTCTGAAGACCTACTGTACTGAGCTTAATGCTTATAAAATTGGTCGCGAAGGCTATGACTGGCAGCCTGTCTGTCCCCTTGAGGGCATCGAGAAGTTGGAAGAAGCTTATTCTCAAGGACGCTACTATTATATTCGCCAGCGTGATCTTGATTACCTACGCACGCCCTATCCATTTGCCTACGGACCTGCTGGTCGTTATGGTTATAGTCCGTTTGTCTATGGCTGGTAATCTAGGGCGTGTCATCAATTAGCACATTTATATATTTAGTGGTCTTAAAATGGCTAAATTTTGCTAAACATCGTCATCCTTGCTAACCATATGAAGCTTCTTATCCCTTCAAAAAACCATATCGAAATCAAGATAATGATAATTGAACGAGATATTGTGGCAAACGGGACAGTGTAGTAAACAAATCTTGCATTAAAGGAAACCTCGCAAGGTTACCCTAGCGAGGTTGAAAAAAGTTTATTATTTTAATTATTCTTATTATTATCTTGGGGTCTGTTGAACATTCAAATATTAGGACTGCTGATCGCTAAAATCGCATCAAACCTTTTATCGAATCAGCGTAAACCGACGATAATGTCGAGACCTTAGCTAGGTTTATAACAACGTTTGAGGTGATTTTAGCATCAGCCTTTCAGGGCAAGGCTATTTTTTGCCAATACATGGCGAAACTGTCTAACCTAGAATGACTAGGCATCAAAAATTTCACTGCGCATTGTCTAAAAAATAGCCACTACCAGTACCACATTTGAATGTTCAACAGACCCTAGTTATTTTTATATCGCTCAGCCTGCTAATTTTACTGATAAGCTTCTTAATATAAGCACGGCATTAGGCACGGCAAATTACTTTATTCGTTAACAAAAGCTATTTTACTAAGACCAGCCTGACTGGCAGCAGCGAGCACTTGAGCAACGGTGTCGTACTTACTGTCTTTGTCAGCACGCAATTGTACAGAAGGGTCTTTACCCGCAGCACCTTGCTGTTGTAACCGTGCCTCTAGCTCCTCCATGCTAATTGCATCGCTGTCCCAAAATATCCCTGCGTCTTTATCAATGCTGATTTGAATAGCCTCCGGCGGTGTTTCATTGATCTCGGCACTGGTCTTCGGCAACTCTAATGGCACCGTTGGATTCAAGACGGTCGCCGTCAATAGAAATATAATCATCAATACCAGCATGATATCGATAAGCGGAATGAGGTTCATCTCATTCATACTTTGACTATCATCATCGCCCAATTGAAATGCCATAATCACTCTCAATACATTTGGTTATTCGCAATACAGCTCGCTTGGCTCTCGCCTAACGGACTGTTTCATCAATGGATAATTGTTAAGGCTGCGACGCGGCTGAACTCTGATAATGCGTCACTTGCTGAGCATCTGCTGCGTTTGAGTGCATACTTTTTGCCAATGGATCTTGGGCAACGGTAGACTTGCTGTCTATTGAAGGTTGCTGTGTGACTACCATCTCGGCAGAATGTGCCAATAAGTCATGCGCTCTATCGTTGGCGTGATACATCACACGGCGGTTAATACGCACTGCAAGGTTATAAAACACCACCGCTGGAATCGCCACGGCAATCCCCAAACCTGTCATAATAAGTGCCTCACCAACTGGTCCTGCCACTTGTCCCAAGCCCGCTTGCCCACTCATACCGATATTATGCAGTGCATGGAAAATACCCCATACCGTCCCAAACAAGCCAATAAACGGCGCAATCGCTGCCGTCGTCCCAAGGATAGGCAATCCACGCTCGCTTGCAAAGCGATAACGACCAATATGCTTTAGTAAGGTCTGCTCAGTAACCACACGGCGAGTAGAGGCATCTGCAGCTATCACCTCGGCCTGTTTTATCTGAATCTGTTGACTCAAATCATCTGCAACATTGACGGCCAATTTGCGGCTTTGTAGCACACGAATAATGCCAGTCACCCAAGAGAGGATAGATAAAGCCAGCAACAAAAAGAACAAAGTTTTTGTCACCATGTCGCTGATTTGCCAGTATTGCATAAAGTCCATATTAGACTCCTTAGAGTATTGTTTTATTATCTAGTCTCGCTGCAGCTAATAAATCTATGCAGATGACAGCGACGACATTAGTGCCATATATAAATAATGAGTCAAAATGCTTATGGTCAAGGAACGACATATTCGATCGGCAAGGTCACGTTGCCTACCACTGGCACACCAGCTTCGGTAAAGGGCTTAAACTTGCCAGAGTCAGCTTGTTTTTGTGCAGCTTGGTCTAATAATCTATTACTAGAAGATTGAGCAACGCGTACATTATCAATCCCGCCCTGCTTATTTACTCGCAACACTAAAACGACAGT
Organism: Psychrobacter glaciei; assembly: GCF_014652895.1. GTDB lineage: Bacteria > Pseudomonadota > Gammaproteobacteria > Pseudomonadales > Moraxellaceae > Psychrobacter > Psychrobacter glaciei. The sequence continues at coordinate 79,811 of NZ_BMZR01000001.1, read as the reverse complement.
CAATTTATCACCTGACCTAGCTCTGCGTGCCGCACTAGTCGGAAAACTAAAGTTCGGTCGTGACGCCCAATTGGCATTGGTCGCTGTGAAGTTCACAGGAGTATTACTTGCGGCGGCAGCGGCGGCCTGTGCTTTTGCACGAGCAGCGGCTTCTGCGGCCGCTTTAGCCGCTTTTGCTTCTGCTGCTTTTTTGGCATCCGCTTCGGCTTGAGCCTCTCGTGCAGCCTTGGCATCGGCTAATTGTTGGGCTTCTTGCGCGGCTTTTTCAGCTTGTGCTGCCAATATCTTACGGTTGTTATCAGCAGCTAAAGCATCTGCTTGAGCTTTTGATATCGACTCTTGCCGTTTTACTTCATGTTTAAAAGGTTCGTTTTCCACAGCCTTGGTTGTATCAGGTTGCGCCTTCGTTTTAGGCTTCAAATTAGGCTTTTCTGATATTACCACTGGTTTGACAGCTGGTTTAGTCTTCGCTAGCGGCTGAGATTCTTTCACTATTTCAGGTTTAGTGGTAGCGACAGACCTAGGCTGTGGCTGTGGCTGTGGCTGTATAGGTTTTACAGGCTCAGCAGTATCTATCACAACCTTTGGCTCTTTCGTTTCAGCCGGTAACGTCACCATCTCGATCTCGATAGGTGGTGTATTTTTTTCTGGTTCAACTTTTATCTCAGGGGTCTTGATCGCCACCAATGCGACTGCCGTCAGCACGTGCAAGCCCACCACTATAATAATAGCCGCGAGTATCAATTTGAGTGGTGGCGCGTCTAAATCCGTTGAACTCATAACACCCTAATATTCATTAACCGAGGTAGAATGGCGTAGATAATAATGCAAACGATAACTATTATCAATAATAAATTTATAATGATTTGCTTATCAGGCAAATGCTGAGCCAATAATTTGCCTTATTTGAAAAGAAAAATCTGCTTAGTCATTCGGCTATCCTATCTCGAATATCGCTATCGAAACTTATTGTGTTATGGCAGTCAAAATCAATAAGCACAGAAACGTTAATAAAACTCATTATCATTTGTATTGATAATGAGTCTCAATTAATTTATCATAGCCACTGATGGATTGCCCATCTTATAATATAAAAACTTTTAAGATATTAGGGCATATCTTAATAATATAAGCGTCTCTATATTTAAGCGTAAAAAACAATCAATAAAAAACATGACCTTTAAAGCAATACCGTCGAGCATTGTATGGCGTGAAGCATCACGCTAGACAAGCTCTCTTTATTTTCATATGGCCAATCATTTTATTTACACGTTGTCCAACCAGCTGATATACCGAGTTATTTATGTCTATTGCTTTACTTTCTAACCGTTCTCCGGCCCCTTTTTTTAAACGTCCTTTACTGACTGCTATGATGACCGCATTCGTAGCGACTGTCAGTGTGGCAGGCTGTAGCTCACCTGAGTCTAACGACTCTGAGCCTGCAGATGCTAAAACTGAAAATCAAACGGCGGATAATGCTGCGAATGTCGCCAATAATGATGCTGTCTCTGTTGAGAAAATAACGGTCGACACGGTAAAAGGCACTGTCGATTTGGCAATGAATCCATCGCCGTTAGTGGTCTATGATATGACGTTGATGCAGGATTTGGCTGCGTTAGATGTGGCAGTCGATGGCATGCCAAGTGGTCTAAAATTGGACAATTTACAGTCTAAAACACAGCCTGAGCCAAAAACAGTCGGCACCGTATTTGAGCCAGATCTTGAAGCGTTGAACGCGATGCAGCCGCAAGCTATCTTGGTCGGCTCACGTATGGCAGAAAAATATGATGCGTTATCTAGTATTGCGCCAACGCTTGATATGACGATTGATACCGCAAATATCTATGAGTCAAGTAAGCAGCGTTTGCATGATCTAGGTGCATTGTTCGGTAAAAGCGCTCAAGCAGCCAAACTGCAAGGCAATATCGACGGGCTCATTGATGAAACCAAAACATTGACCGAAGATAAAGGCAAGGGCTTAGTGGTCATGGTCAATGGCAATAAGCTGTCTACCTACGGCGACAAATCCCGCTATGGCTTTATCCATACTGTGCTTGATATTCCAATGGCAGATGACCAAATCGCCGACGCGCGCCACGGTCAGCCAATCTCGTTTGAATACATCCAAAAAACCAATCCAGATTGGCTATTCGTCATCGATCGCAGTGCCGCCATTGGGGAAGATGGTGCTGGTGCCAAAGCCGTATTAGACAATCCGTTGGTCGCGCAAACCAACGCATGGAGCAAGCAGCAAGTGGTTTACCTTAGCCCAGATTCTTACCTAGCCTTTGGCGGTTATTATCAGTGGATGCAGGATCTAACGACGATTAAGACAGCCTTCGCTAACGCGAAATAAAAGCGATGACCATACAAGCCATATTTTTAATCAAATACTAATAAGCCAGTAGACGTTATGTCGTTATTTTCCTCTCGCGCTCATGCCAGCGTTAAAGCTAATACTTCTTTGCCAACAGCAACATCAAGTTGGAAAAGAAGCACTGGCAACAGTCTCAATCCTAAACATCGACGTGCCGTCATACCACCGTGGTTAATGAATACAGCAAGCCTCATTATTATGGGGCTTTTGGTGTTATTGAGCTTATCGATTGGTGTGGCTGATTTTTCATGGTCCGGTTTTCTACACAGCCTTATCAATCATAGCGCCAACTCTGATAGCTCGCTTTTTTTGGTTAGCCGACTCCCCCGCACTATTGCGATTATCTTGACGGGTATCTCGATGGCAGTTGCTGGGATGATTATTCAAGTGGTGCTAAAAAACCGCTTTGTAGAGCCATCCATGGTGGGTGCAACTCAAAGTGCTGCGCTCGGCTTGCTGGTGGTTAGCCTACTATTTCCAGCCAGCGCACTCATTATCAAAATGGGTGTGGCGACCATCACAGCGGTATTTGGCATGATGCTGTTTATGCTGCTTATTCATCGGATTCCACCGACAGATTTTTTGATGATTCCACTGATTGGTATTGTCTTTGGCGGCATTCTCGAAGCAGTGACGACCTTTATCGCCTATCAGACTGAGTCATTACAGATGCTCAGCGTTTGGCAGTTTGGTGATTTTTCTGGTGTGCTAGCCGGTCGATATGAGTTGCTTTGGCTGACGGGCGCGCTGTGTGTTTTGGCTTATATCATCGCTGATAAGCTCACCATTGTGGGACTTGGCGATAATATCGCACTGAACTTAGGTATTAGTAAACGGCAGGTAACCTGGCTTGGTGTGGGTATGGTAGCCATGATGAGTGCGGTTGTCGTTGTCACCGTTGGGATGATTCCTTTCATCGGTTTAGTCGTGCCCAACATTGTCAGCCGATTGATGGGAGATAAGTTACGTCGTAGCTTGCCAGCAGTCGCATTGCTCGGTGCATCCGCCGTCCTACTCTGCGATATCATTGGTCGCTCTATTCGTTATCCATTTGAAGTGCCTGTCGCTACAGTGTTTGGCGTGGTTGGTACCGTGCTATTTTTGTGGCTACTATTGCGCGCACCGGCTGATCGATAAGCCTGATATTTATGCTTGATACTACAGGATTCGCGTATGTTTTCACCGTCTACGCCTCGCTCTGAAAAAACGACCATGGCTAAAACCAATACAACAAAATATAGCTCGATAGAAAGCGGTGCCTTGGAAGATAGTATTTTGGAAAACAGTACTTTAGAAAATAGTGCTTTGGAAAACAGTGCTACTGCCACGGCTTGGCAAAGTCGTCTGGCACAACTTTGGGTATGGATCGTCAATCATCCAAAGTCGATTGCCACTGCTATCTTGGTCATCTCAATGTTGCTATTTTTGACACTCAACGTCAACGGACATTGGGACTTTGCCCTACCATTACGTGGCAAAAAACTGCTGGCATTAATGGTGGTCGGCTATGCTATCGGAGTGTCGACACTACTGTTTCAAACCTTAACGCACAACCCTATTCTCACACCTTCCTTGTTGGGCTTTGACTCACTATATATCTTACTGCAAAGCCTACTGGTCTTCTTTTTAGGTGCGATTAGCTTTACCAGTATCGACCCTCTTGCCAAATTCACACTTGAAATTGTCTTGATGTTTGGCGCGTCATTATTGTTATTTAAGCTGCTATTTTCAAAAAGCAGTCAGGATTTGACGCGGCTAATATTGGTAGGCGTTATCTTTGGCGTGCTATTTCGTAGCTTATCAACCTTGATTGCTAGGCTGATTAATCCTGATGATTTTGTCATCGTACAATCTAGCAGTTATGCGCAGTTCAATACGGTCAATCCGCAACTGCTTGGCATCAGCCTAGTTATTTGCCTCATGAGTGCGGTATTTATCTGGCGCTGGCGCTATCAGTGCGATGTATTGATGCTCGGTAAATCACAAGCCATTAACCTTGGTATCCATTATCAACGTCTCGCATTTGGCCTGTTGACCATCATCGCCATATTAGTCGCCACTGCCACTGCTCTAGTCGGCCCTGTGACCTTCTTTGGCTTATTGGTATGTGCATTGACCAATCGTATCGCCCGTCATATGTACCACAGCGAGCGACTGATATTGGTCAGTCTGGTCGCCATGATTTGCTTGGTACTCGGTCAGACTATCTTTGAGCAAGTACTGGGTATGGCAGGCGTATTATCGGTCGTGATTGAACTGGCAGGCGGCTTGGTATTCTTATTATTAATCTTTACGACACAACGTAGATAAAGACAAGAAGCACTATGATTAAACTAAATAATATCTCATACCATATTGGCAAACAGCAAATTCTACATGACATTACGCTGTCTCTGCCAAGCGAACAAGTCATTGCTTTGATCGGCCCTAATGGTGCTGGTAAATCCACCCTATTTTCCGTCATGGCACGCCTGCAACCGCTGCAGTCAGGGCAAGTGTGCTTTGGTGAGCATGATATCGTCAGTTGTCATGCCCGGACGTTGTCCAAAACGGTGGCCATGCTCGGCCAAGACAATCAAGTGCAAGGACGACTGCGCGTGCATGAGCTGCTGATGTTTGGACGTTATCCATACCATCAAGGGCAGCCAACCGCTGACGATCAGCAAAAAGTACAAGAGATTATCGAGCGATTTGAGCTGGGGCTGTTGGCCGACCGCTTCTTATCGACATTGTCCGGTGGTCAACGCCAGCGCGTACTGATTGCCATGATTGTTTGCCAAGATACGCCTTATCTATTGCTAGATGAGCCGCTGAATAATTTGGACATGTATCACGCTGGTCGCCTGATGCGTGAACTACGAGAGCTGAGCCACAGTCAGCAGAAGACCGTCGTCATCGTCTTACATGATATCAATCAAGCCGCACAATTCGCTGATACCGTGGTCACGATGAAAGAAGGCCAAGTGATGGCTGTTGGTCAGCCAGTCGATGTGATCACACAAGAAACGATGAAACAGTTATACAACGTCGATGTGATCGTGCTAAACCATCAAGGTCGTCCAGTGATTGTTGATGCGGTTTAAGTACAGGACTTTGCAAACGAAAAAAGGAATTGTCGATGCATAAAGCTTTATTGAATAATCGATGGATAAACTATAAAAATCTATCTATATTAATTTTAGTAATTAGCTTTTGCTTATTCATTTTTAATGCTTTAAATAAAGAGATATCAAATACCTTTTTTTGGTTAGGAATAACTTTATATGCTCTAAGATTGGTGGTTATTCCTATGGATTTTACTCAAAACATCTCTTCAGTAGACTACACAAAGAACTACGATGAAAATAATACATGGCATAAATGGGTGATGCTAGGTGAAAGATTTTCTTCCTTTATTTTTACTGTCTTGATAGCATACACAATATTTTTGCAATTCAAGTGATAACTAGGGTATGCCTTTAATTCAGTAGATAGCTATTTACTGAATTAAAAGCTTACCTTAGAAATCTGGCAATATTACCTACCCTTTTGCAACGCTTTTAAGCGCTGTTGACGCCCTTTCCACCATAGATAAACACCAGTAATGGACAATATGGTCACAGCCAAACCTATCAATGCTAAAAATATTTGATACAGTAAATGGCCAATACCTTGACTAATATGCCCCATATGTAAGGTCGATAGCCATTGATCGGCTTTGCTGCCAAATGATGAACTTTGATAGCCAAAATTTACACGCTCGATGCTACCCGTCCTTGCATCGACAGTAATAGACGAAGCGCCGCCTTTTTTGCCGATATCTCTATCTGTTTTAAAACGCAGTTGCCATTGACCTTCATCCTCTACCCAGCGTACGCCCAATAGCTGTTGTACTGTCATGCCCTTACTTTTGGCAGCGATGTCTGCCTGTTCGCTTAGATAAGCAATGCTATTGGCTTTATTGACAATATCCATAGCATCGACATTACTAGCCTCGTTATTCAAAGTCTCGCCCTTTGCAGCGCCAATCCTCGCACCCCTGTCTGCACTAGCAGTCTGCCCAACTTTTTCACGTGGTTTTTTTGTTTTTTCTTGTTTTTCGCCTCTGCCTTCGAGCCCAACGATTGCCTGCATGACAGGTCGATAGACTTGCTGTAAATTGAAGCCAACACTCGACCAAGCGATGACAAATAACATGCCCCAGAGCCACAATCCAAAGGCATGGTGCAAGTCATAATTCAGTTTAAACAGATTGTTTTTGCGGCGAATTTTCCAAGCAGGTAGCCAACGTTTAAAAAGCGAGGCGCGCTTTTTGTTAGAAGCTTGCTTGGTTTTATTTGATTTAACCGCTCGTGGAAAGGTTAAATAAAAACCAATAAAGCAATTGATAGTCCAGACCAGTGAGACAATGCCCAAGACCCATTTACCAATGTCGCCAAGCAATAAGTCGCGATGTAACCAAAACACTTTCCACATGGTGTTGTGCCATGCCCATGCCTCCTTATCACGAGTTCCAATGATGTTACCGTCATAGGGATTCACATAAACTTCTTGAAACGGTGCTTTCGGTTGGTTTTTGCCCTTATCTCGGTTTCTATCGACTGAAAACATCACTGACTTATCGGGCGATACAGACGTAGGCATACTTGAAAAATTATACTCAGGATACGTTGTAATGACTTTGTCATGCAGCTCGGCAATAGAGAGTAGCGGTGCGTTTTGTGCGTCAATACTGGTCAGCTTACGGTTGAACACATCATCGAGCTCATGATGAAAAGCTAATAGTGCACCAGTGATACTGGCGATAATTAAAAAAGCTGCCATGGCAAGCCCAGTATAACGGTGAATCCATAAGCAGGCTTGGCGAAGATTAAGTGAAATCATTGGTCTTGGTTCTTTGTCATATGTTGTTTTAGTAGGTACTTATCAGTTAGCACGTCACTGCTGTTGTAGCCAACTTAAAAGCTAATAGGCAATAAAAAGCCAGCTCTCATGTAAAGACAGCTGACTTGATAAGTACTATTAGACTTAAACTAGATAAACTAAATTAGAACTGATACGTTAAAGACGTTTTGATATTACGTCCCATCTCAAAATCAGTATAGGCATCATCGATAGAGTTGCGTGACGCATGGCTCGCATAAGTCTTATCAAAGATATTGTATACACCTAGTGTGGCTTTTAAACCTTCGATTTGAGTTGGCGTATAAGTCATAAAGATATCGTGCACGTCATAGCCTGGTTTTTCGTTGTCATCACCAGCGGTATTCGGTGTCACATCGGCTACATAAGTACTGCGCCAGCCAAGCTCGGTAGTGTTGGTTGGAGCGTAACCCATGTTGATCATGTACTTGTCGCCAGACTCAGAGCCACTACCACTGACAGAAGAAATGTTATAACCAGTATCTTCGCCTTTGCTACGCGCACGAGCATAGCTTAGACCCATGTTAAAGTTATCTGCTCGATAGTCGGCTGATAGCTCTACCCCTTTGATTTTGAAATCTTCGTCATTATTAATGACACCTTGGCAGGCTTCAGGGGCAGCACTTGTACCTAGTTGGCCAGTTGTGCAATTCATACCAGTTCTACTACCACCTGCACGTACAAATTCAATATAGTTTTCGATATTGGTTTCAAAGTATTTAGCGCTTAACTTTAAAGAGTCATCAGCCATAGTCAGCCCGCGCAGCGTTGTAGCAATACCGACTTCTGCATTGTCACCTTCTTCTGCTTTTAGATCATTGTTCACATAGGTATCAACACCATCGGAATTAAAAATCGTTTGGCTAAGGTCTGGACCATTAAATAACTGAGTATAGCTCGCAAATATTTGGGTACGTGGTGCAATCTCATAACTAGCAGCTAATGCGCCAACGACATTGTCATAAGTCTTGCCAGCAGATACATACTCTGGAGACTCATAACGGTCATAACGGACACCTGGCGTTAAGCTAAGCTTACCCATTTGCCATTGGTCTTCTAGATAGACTGAGGTATTGGTCGCTTCATCGGTACTGGTGTTACCAAAGTCGCGTGTCATCTCAGATTCTTTTTTGTAATGCTCAACCCCAGCGACTAACTTATGAACCCCTGGCACACCATTGATGATACTGCTATCGACGATACTGGTGTTTTGTACTTTGCCGCCTGTGGTTTTTACTTCTGCATCAAACTCAAACCCAGGCTCGCCATCAGAGTTACGCAAAATCTGCGTGCTGGTCTGATATACATTGGCGTCTACATTGACCAACTGGTTGGCAGGACTGTAAACGTAGTCAAGCGCGTAGGTATCGCGTTTGACTTCCTGCGGAATGATTGGGTTCCAGCCACCAGCAGGAAAATCTGGACGTAATGGGAACTTGCCTTTGTTTTCGGTACGGCTGAAGCTAGCACCTACATGATGATCACTACCGACATAAGCACCAGCTTTCAATAGGATGTTTTCGCCTTCGCTGTCTTCAGTTTGGATTTTACGGCCTTTGCCGTCTTCGCCAGCATTGGCATCACGCTTGCCATAATAAGCCAGTAAATCAATATTCTCTGTTGGCGTACCATAAACAGTGGCTGAGGTTAGCAGTTCATCATTGTTGCTAGCATAACCCGTATGAAGCTTAGCACCTACTTTTTGACCTGGCTTGAGTAAATCTGCCGCGTCAACTGTCTCAAAAGCAACCGCACCGCCGATAGCATCATTGCCTAGCGTCACTGAGTTATTACCGACTGATACCTCTGCTTGTTTTAGCAGATCTGGATCGATGGTGACATCACCCATATGGTAGAACAAAGCGCCTTCTTGACGTGCGCCATCAATCGTTACTTTTAAATTAGTATCATCAAGACCACGTACACGAATACGTTGGTTGACCGATGATGTACCGCCCACGCTTACCCCTGGCACAACGTCCAGAAAATCGCTCAAGTGGCTGGCTTGTGCCGCTGGCGTATAGTCATCTATATAGACAGAGTCTTCTTGTACAGCGTTACGTACTGAGCTATTCGCTGTTACGGTAATAGTCTGTAACGTCGTATTTGGCATATCTGCTGCCGTTGCGGCACTGGCAGCTTGCGTCCACAGTACTGCTGCGACACCCATTGACAATACCGTCAATTGACTAGATAACTTTACTTCGCGCATAACACACTCACTTTATTGACTATCAGAAATTAGAATTTTTAGAATTATTTTCAAAGGTCGTTAGATAACCTTTGAAATAGTGCCTATCAGAAGATTTAGTACTTTAAAACACTTGACTCATCGTGCGAATAACATTATTAATGTTAATGATAATTATTAGCGTTTAAATAATGAGAGGCATAATAACGAAGTATTAACAATTTGGCAATAATTAATATAAAAATTTGCATGAATAATGCTGGTCAAGCACGAATATAAAATGAGATGCTTTGATAATTACAAATACAAGAGTATGCAGGGCTATAAGCACGGCTGATTTAGCATTGATGAAAGATCAACTAGTGATTGTCTTGATCAATAATAACGATATGGTCTAGCACTTGTTTTTCTTGTACTACTGTACTAGAATACTGAAACAAGATAGTTCTCAGCGAAAAATTACTCGATGAGCGACTTATCTATTTTCTTTGGCTAAGATTACCTATTATGACTACAGATCCTTATCAGAGCTTAGTGAAACATTTGACGAACTGTACTGATAGCTCAGATATCGACAAGCTGCTCAGTGCACTGCTGACGGATAAAGAGCAGCACGACATCGCCAACCGTATTCGGATTTTTGATTTGCTTGATCGCGGCATCACGCAACGTGATATCTCTGAGCAGCTACGCGTTGGTATCGCCACTGTCTCTCGCGGCGCCAAGGCTAAGCAAAGCCATGACGTGAGCGCGTTGCTGGCCACTCATAGAAGCCGCTCTTAAGCCATTTATTTCAGCACTATCCACCTTTTTAATTGCTACTCTCTTACTTATTAATCGACACACATTTGATGAATTTCGGACTTTGTTATGACCTCTATTATTCGCATACAGACCAAGCCTGCTCCTATTGATATTCCGAGCAAACCAAAGCGTATTAAGCTCACGCAAGATATTGATTTCTTTGCGCTATTCAAACGCATCGAGAGCGCTTTTGATACCTGCTATTTGCTCGAATCATTGGGCGAAGACAGCCATATCTCACGCCATCATGCGATAGGTTTTGATCCTGTCACGACCATAGCTGCATTAGATCGCACTACGCTTGCCATTACCGATAATAAAACCGCTGAAACCAGCCGTTATCAAACTGACAACCCTTACCAACTGCTCCGTACCATCACGCCGCAGCATGTCATCGCCCGCGATCAAAGCGGCGGTCTGGTCGGTTATTTGGGTTATGACTGCGTTAACTTCTTTGAGCCTAGCCTTAATGCAAAAGCCAGCGAAGATTTTGAGCCATTTAAGTTTGGTGTGTATTTAGATGGATTGACCCTAGATAAAATGACGGGGGAAATCTTCTATTTTTATTACCCGACCGCTCAGCAAGAAAACCGTATTGAGCAAATCAAGGCCCTACTCAATGAGCCAACGCCTAGCTATGAAGCGCCGAAAGTCGAGTTCTTAGGTGATGGCATGAGCCAAGAGGAGCATGCCAATGTCGTCATGAAAGTCAAAGAGGACATCATCGCTGGGCGTATCTTTCAGTGTGAGGTAGGCTTTAAGTCTAAATATCGTATTGCCGGTGACAAGATGCCAATCTATGAAAAGCTGCGCGCCGTCAATCCATCACCGCACATGTACTTTATGAAATTCGCTCAGCAGTGCATCATTGGTGCCTCTCCTGAGCTGCTATTCCGCTTGCGTCAGGGTGAAATGGAAACGTATCCGCTCGCAGGCACTGCCAAGCGCGGGGTCGATGTGATCGAAGACCGTAAGCTTGCCCGCGCACTGCTCAACGATGATAAAGAAATTGCCGAGCACAATATGTTAGTTGACTTGCATCGTAACGATATTGGCCGTGTGGCACGATTTGGTACGGTAAAAGTCCGTAGCTTGATGGATATCAAACGCTTCTCACACGTACAGCATATTTCTTCTGAAATCGTTGGTATCTTGCACCCTGATGAAGACATGTTTAGTGCCCTTGCCAGCAACTTCCCTGCTGGTACCCTATCAGGCGCGCCTAAAGTAGAAGCCATCAAAGTGATTAATGAGCTAGAGCCAGACGGACGCGGTGCTTATGGCGGCGCATTAGGCTCGTTTAATTTCAATGGTGATTGTATCTTTGCCATTCCTATTCGCAGTCTATTCATCAATGGCGAGTCTGCCTATGCCCAAACTTGTGGTGGCAACGTTTATGACTCAAACCCAGCCGATGAATACTTAGAGATTCAGCGTAAACTGTCTGCGATGAAAGTCGTATTAGACAGCTTTATGTAACTGTAATTTGTACCAACCGTAATTCGTACATTGACCATATTTTACCTAGCTATATTTTTACAAAAGAGTTTATGACCCATGAATGTTTTAATTATTGATAACTACGACTCGTTTACCTTCAATCTCTACCAATATGTGGGTGAGATTTTGCAAACCTTGAACAGTGATAAAGAAGCCAGTGTCATCGTTAAACGCAACAATGAGATTACCTTAGCAGATGTGCAAGCGATGAATCTGGATAGAATCATCATCTCACCTGGCCCTGGCTCCCCCGATGATCCAGCGTACTTTGGTATCTGTGCAGAAGTCATAGAGACACTGGGTAAGACCGTTCCACTACTAGGCGTCTGCTTAGGTATGCAAGGTATCGCTCATGTGTTCGGTGGTGATGTGGTGCGTGCCAGCGTACCGATGCATGGTAAAGTCTCATCGATTCGCCATAATGGTTTAGGTATCTATCAAGGCCTGCCGCAAGAGCTTGAGATCATGCGCTATCATTCACTAATTGTGAAAGCCGATACCATACCAAGCTGCCTCACGATTACCTCTGTGGTCGCCAATGACAGCCGTGCGGATTTGAGCTTTGATGAGTCAGCGCTGACTGGGGATGAGATTATGGGACTGGCGCACAAAGACTATCCCATCCAAGGCGTACAGTTTCACCCAGAGTCCTTTGCGACTGAAGGTGCGAAGCGTCTGTTAAGTAATTTTTTAATGCAGGTATAGATCCATCATGTCTATCATATCCCCAAATATAAAGCGCTCAGTCACACGTATGACAGTGTTTGCTAGCCTGATGCTAGTGGCTTTTATGAGCTCAGCAGTGGCACCTATCGAGGCAAACTTTATATTGGGCATGGACGTTCAAGGTCAGCGTCTGAATCTCTATGAAGACTGTGCAGAAGGCAGCGTGACTTGTGACAATATGCTACTGGTCGCACCTGATGTAGGGCTGTTGCTTCAAACAAAGCAGGCGGGCAAAAGACTCGGTAACACGCCTTATGCCGTCAAGCTTTATCCTGCCAAAACCAAGCACAGTGTGTGTAATGATGGCGTGACCCCTTGTGGGTTTCAGGGCTATACATTTAAGGGTGAAGACTTCAATGGATTTATAGATCCCTTAAGTAATGAGCTATACATAACCAGTAACTGGACAACCGATAGCGATACTTTTCTCTACACAGAAAACCGCACGTATTTGCCATTGGTTTCGCAAGCCAAACTGATTGATACGATGTATAAAACCTCCGACCAAACGTTAAATAGTGGCTACAATAATACACGGCAGGAGGTCAGACGCCTCTATGGCACACAGATGGCAGACGACTTAAAGCTAGAGCAGCAAGCGTGGATAAAGCAGCGTTCAAAAGACTGCGGTGCCGACGTCAAACATCAACCAAGAACCCAAGCTGAAAAAGTGTGCTTTATTCAGCAAAACGATACCCGAGAACAAGCGTGGTTTTTGTGGATTGATTAAATTTAGGGTACACCCTAGTAGCCATTTCTTCTCTTTTAGTGATAGACTAAAAAACAAACAAAAGACAGCCTTTCATCAGGTTGTCTTTTCTTATTTGCGCGACTTTCAGTATGTGCTCGGGCGCTTGACTTGAGTCGCTGGTAATCTTACAAAACCTTGTGTCACTTAGATAATAAGAAGAAAATAATATGGCAAACACCGATAGCGTCATGTCAGCGCGGCAATCATGGATAGGCACTATCCAAATCATTACGGCAGCTGTCTGCTGGGGTACGTTAGGTATATTTTCTACCTACCTTAATCAAATTGGCTTTAGCGGCTGGCAAGTGACGATATTACGCATCGTCACGGCAGCATTTATTATTCTAGCCATGCTACCAAAACTGTGGCCACATCTGATCAAACTACGACCCAAGCAATGGCTCGGACTGGCGCTCCAGTCTTTGATAGGTGTGCTTGGTATGTCGTTATGCTATTTTTTTGCGGTGATTTACGTCGGTGCTGGACCTGCTGTCGCCTTGCTATATACCGCACCCGTTTTTAGCTTATTATTTTCGAAATTCTTGCTTAGTGAGTCCATTACACGCAAATCAGTCTTGCTGGCATTAATGGCAGTGTTTGGTGTCGGCTTAACGATGCTGGGCGAGCAAGCGCAAGTCAACTGGGGTATTTTACTCGGCTTGTCAGCAGGAATGTGCTACTCCTTATATGGCGTGTTGGGCAAGCGCGCGATGCACGATGCTCACCCTGCCCCTTTGGTATTCTTTACTTCCATTATCATTAGTGCCGGCGTACTACTATTCTTGCCCGACACCTATAATACCTATGAGCAGCTGCTCACTTTACCTTTACTGACTTGGGGCTATGTTTTAGGGTTGTCATTATTGGGTACCGTGGTGCCTTTCGGGCTATACATGAAAGCGTTAGAAAAATTGCCCGCCACTCGCGCATCAGTCTTTACGATTTTTGAACCGTTGACTGCGATTGCCCTTGCGGTGCTGTTACTACATCAATCCTTGTCTTGGATTCAGTATCTGGGCGTGGCGCTTATTTTGCTCGCGGCTTTATTAAATGCGGTGTTAAACGGTACTGCTACGCGCGTACCTCGTTGGTTAAAACAACGGCAAAAGATATAGGGTCTGTTGAACATTCAAATATTAGGACTGCTGATATCAATTTTTCTTGCTTGCTCATTTAAAATACACTCTATCCGTTTCTATAAAAAAGCCCCAACCATGACATCATAGTTGGGGTTTCTTGGTTTCATCGCTTAAAGACGAACACTGTACGATAAGAAGAGCTAATAGACAGCTTGAATTATCTCAAGCCTACTTCTGATCAATACGCTGTAAAAATGCTTGCGTACGAGGATGCTTTGAGTCCTCAAACAACTGCTTGGCACTGCCTTCTTCGACGACAACACCATCTTCGATTAAAACCACATGATCGGCGACATCACGGGCAAAATTAATCTCATGCGTGACTACGACCATCGTCCAGCCTTCAGACGCAAGCTGTTTCATCGTTTCAAGGACGTCTTGTACCAGCTCTGGATCAAGCGCGGACGTTGGCTCATCGAACAGCAATAATGACGGTTCGATAGCTAACGCACGTGCAATCCCAATACGCTGCTGCTGACCACCAGATAGCTGAAACGGATACAGATCGGCTTTATCTGACAGACCAACTTTCTCAAGCAAGACCACTGCCTGCTCGCGGGCTTGCGCTTTGCTTTGTCCTTGCACCACCGTTGGTCCAAGCATCAAGTTTTCAATGGCTGTCTTATGTGGAAACAAATTATAAGACTGAAAAACCATACCTGACTTACGTTGCAGTGCGAGCAAGGTTTTTTTCTTAGGTTTAGTGGCAAAATCGACCGTAAGGCTGTCATCGTCAAAAGCAATCACGCCTTGATCTGGAATTTCCAGCGCATTAAGACAACGTAAAAAAGTCGTTTTACCTGACCCAGATGGTCCTAATATCACGACCACTTTGCCTTTTTCGATGGTCAAATCAATGCCTTTGAGCACTTGATTGCTACCAAAGGCTTTGTGAATATTGGTGACTTGAATCATAAAGGTTCCTGTTGTGCTGATGATGCTAAAGCTATCCTGCAATAGGTCAGTAAGCAATGTCATACTAACCTATTGCTATCTGGCGCTATTTCGCCACGTAACGATCAAGCCTAGTTTCAAGCTTGCCTTGGATAAAGGTCAAGAATAAACAAATACCCCAATAAATCACCGCTGCCTCTGTATAGACCAGCATAAACTCATAGTTACGAGCCGTGATAATCTGCGCTTGTTTAAACAGCTCAGTGACGAGCACCAATGATGCAAGCGACGTGTCTTTTACCAAACTGATAAAGGTATTAGACAACGGCGGCACCGACACTCGTAGTGCTTGCGGCAAAATAACATGGCGGAAAGTCTGTAGATACGTCAAGCCAACGGTCGATCCTGCTTCCCACTGTCCTTTTGGGATGGACAAAATAGAGGCGCGCACCGTCTCCGATGCGTAAGCACCAATATTCAGCGAAAAGGCAATAATCGCGGAAGGAAACGGATCAAGCTTCAGTCCAACACTAGGCAGTCCGTAAAAGATGATAAACAACTGTACCAGCATCGGTGTACCGCGAATCGCAGACACATAAATACGAGCAAGCCTGTAGACAATCTCATGGAACCAGCTGGCACGCGGAATGATACGAATCAGCGCCACTGTCAACGCAATCGCCATACCAATCGCAAATGAGATCAACGCTAGCGGTATCGAATAATAGATACCGCCTTTGAGCATTGGCCAAAATGAATTGATGACAATCTGCGCCCGATCCGGATCCATGAATGGCAACAATGCCAGCAATTCAGCTATCCATGAGGTTATAGAAGCTAGCATTATTTTTGTTGACTTATATCAGCACCGAAGAAATCTTGACTAAGCTTGGTCAACGTACCATCAGCTTGTAGCGCAGCCATTGCTTCATTTAATTTTGCTACAACAGCATCATCGCCTTTAATCAAGACTAATCCTGAACCAGTCTGCTCACTAGCAGGAGCAACCAATTTAATCTCAAGCGCGCTGTCTGGGAATTTTTTCAGATAATCTAATATTGCAAGGTTATCATTCATCGTAAAGTCAGCACGGTCTTGTTTGACCAATTGAATCGCTTGTGCCATGCCATCAACAGGAACGATTTCTGCACCGTAACGCTCTGCAAGTTCACCATAGTTACTGCTGAGTGATTGCGCCGTACGTAGACCTTTTAGGCCTTCCCACGAGCTATAACGATTATCGTCCGTTGGTGCCAATACAACCGCGCCCGACCAACTATAAGCTTGAGCCTTATCGTACTTAGCTAAGCGCTCAGGCGTCGTCAAGCTGACTTGGTTGGCCACCATATCAAAGCGTTTTGAATCCAAACCTGCCAGCATCGCATCCCACTGGGTTTCTTTGAATTCAACCTCTACGCCCAGTTTTTCCGCCACTGCGCGCGTCACTTCGACATCATAACCCGTGAGTTTGCCACTCTCATCATGATACGTGAACGGAGGATAAGTACCCTCTGTACCGACGTTGATGGTGCCGCCATTATTGATACGCTGTAGCAAATCAGAACCGCCTGTTGCAGCGCTGTCAGTTGCCGTGGTATCGGCTTCGTTGGTAGTAGATTGACCACAAGCGGCAAGGAACATAGTGCTGGCGGCAAGGGCTAAAAGAGTACGACGTTTCATAAGACGTCCTTATAAGAGTAAATGAATAAAGTGAAAACGCATAAAGCTAATAAATAGGGAAAGCCGGCACAAGAGAACAGTATAAACTGTCCTGCAATATTCGGCTTTGACTGCCCAATTTGAGGTTATTTAGGCGATTTTTCAATGCTATTTCTAGTTTATTTTTGAATTTTTAACGCTTGTTCAAATCCTATTACTATTCAATAAATAGTAATTGCTGCTCATTAAATACCAGCTTATGGATATAGTATCTCACTTTAGACAGAAAAAACGTACACAATCAGTGAGTATACGTAAGGTGCTGGCTATAATTCACCTGAAAACTGATAGCGATCACCAGCATGCCACATTTTCACAAAAGTAACGACTTGGCCTGCCGAGTAGGTCTGGCGACGCAATACGAGCGTCGGTGACTGCGGGGCAATTTGTAGTGCACTGGCTACTTCATCAAGTGCCGCTAAGGCCCGAATAGTATAGTTGCCACGCTCTAGTGGACTTTTGGCAATGAGATAGTCACTGGTATTGACCACACTAAAATCCTGCTCGATAAACGCTGGTACTTTATTCGCATCTACCCAACGTTCTTCGAACTGTATGGGCTGACCATCGGCAAAGTGAATGATTTTTACCTCGTATAAAACAGCTACTTCGTGTTCATTACGATCATCATCCTTATCAATACCAAATTTACGCCGTAATTCATCGTCCAACATAGCGGCAGTTAGCGTGCGCTTACTCACTACTTGTGCCTGATAATCGCGATTGGCAGATTTTAAATCCTGTGCAATATTACGCACTTCTACAAACGTATGATTGAACTGCTGCTGCGCGACAAACGTTCCCGACCCCTGCCGACGCTCTAATACCCGCTCTTCGCTCAGCTCTTTTAGCGCACGGTTCACCGTCATCCGCGACACACCAAACTCCGCTGCCAGTGCCATTTCTGTCGAAATCGCATTACCCGCTTGCCATTTACCAGAATGAATGTTGTCTAATATGGCGTTTTTTATACGTTGATACGCCGGAATCATTTTTGTCATGTTCGCCTTTAACTGTCAGTTTCACCAATGAGAATAGCGTCATAATATCACGAGATACCCTCATGAACGTCAGCAAAACCACATGACACCTACCTATCTACCAAAATGCGCACAAAAATAATTGAGTTATTTATAAAAACTTCTTGCATGAAAAAAGTATCTTTGATAATTTGTATATACAACTTTACAGCAGCATAAACAATCTGCTTTATCTACTCGATATTTTGCTGCGTTTATAGCCTGACTATAAAACACATACTTTGATTACTGTATCGACCTATTCGCTATCACAAGGATATGATCATGACGACTGACCATGGAACCAACAAAGAGACTAAGCTGACCCGCCGTGACGAAAGCCGCGAAATCGCTGCGCCTACTGGCAGCACCCTACATTGCAAAAGCTGGCTGACTGAAGCCCCTTATCGTATGCTGCAAAACAACTTGCATCCTGATGTGGCGGAAAACCCAAAAAGTCTAGTGGTGTATGGTGGTATCGGACGCGCAGCCCGCAACTGGGAAAGCTATGATCAAATCTTAGAGTCATTAAAAGAATTAGAAGATGACGAGACATTATTGGTGCAATCTGGCAAACCCGTCGGCGTGTTTCAAACACATGAAAACGCACCACGCGTGTTGATTGCTAATTCGAACCTAGTACCGCGTTGGGCAACGTGGGAGCACTTCAACGAGTTAGATCGCAAAGACCTAATGATGTATGGCCAAATGACTGCTGGTAGCTGGATTTATATCGGCACGCAAGGCATTGTCCAAGGAACTTACGAGACTTTCGTTGAAGCGGGTCGTCAGCATTATGATGGTAGCTGGGCAGGTCGTTGGATTTTGACCGCTGGTCTTGGCGGTATGGGTGGCGCACAGCCATTAGCAGCGACTTTCGCAGGTGCGACATCTCTTAACATCGAATGTCAGCAGTCTAGTATCGATTTCCGTTTGCGCACGGGTTATGTCGATAAGCAAGCGGACAATCTTGACCACGCTTATGAATTGATTAAACAACATACCGATGCGGGTGAAGCCGTCTCTATCGCCCTACTTGGCAATGCCGCAGACATCTTGCCTGAGATGGTCAAGCGTGCCAAAGTAGGTGGCGCTGGCGGCATGAAGCCTGACTTGGTCACCGATCAAACCTCAGCACACGATTTGATTAATGGCTATCTGCCAAGTGGCTGGACAGTGGAAGCATGGAAAGCCGCACAAGAAGATTCAGAGCAACACGCAGCACTGACTAAAGCAGCAGCCCAATCTTGTGCGGTACACGTACAAGCGATTTTAGATTTACAAGCGATGGACATTCCAGCGACCGATTATGGCAACAATATCCGTCAGGTCGCTTTTGATGAAGGGGTCAAAGATGCCTTTAACTTCCCAGGTTTTGTCCCTGCTTATATTCGTCCGTTGTTTTGCCAAGGTAAAGGCCCATTCCGCTGGGTAGCACTGTCAGGTGATCCAGAAGATATCTATAAGACTGATCAAAAGATTAAAGAGCTGTTCCCTGAAAACCAACATATCCATCGCTGGTTAGATATGGCAAAAGAGCGCATTCAGTTTCAAGGCTTGCCTGCTCGTATCTGCTGGTTAGGATTGGGCGAACGTGACAAAGCTGGCTTAGCGTTTAATGAAATGGTCAAAAACGGTGAGCTAAAAGGCCCGATCGTCATTGGTCGTGATCATTTGGATACTGGCTCTGTTGCCAGTCCAAACCGCGAAACAGAAAGCATGAAAGACGGCTCAGACGCGGTATCTGATTGGGCACTATTGAACGGTATGCTTAACGTGGCAGGCGGTGCAACTTGGGTATCACTACATCATGGTGGCGGTGTTGGCATGGGCTACTCGCAGCATTCAGGCATGGTTATCGTCGCAGACGGTACGGATGCGGCTGCCAAACGCTTGTCACGAGTACTTGTCAATGACTGCGGCTCAGGGGTTATGCGTCATGCTGATGCAGGTTATGAGTTAGCGATTAAAACAGCGAAAGAGTATGGTTTGAATTTGCCAATGATTAAGTAGCCTGTCAAGCACATTTTATCAAGGAGGATAATATGATTGAGCAAAATACGACACCCGGTCTGAACGATGAAAACGCGACGACATCGTCCAAAAAACTGCTATCAACCCCTATTGCATTAATACAGCTTATCGTATTCAGTGCTATCGGTTTAGTCATGTTTTTCGTACCATTTACCATTGGTGAAAAAAGCACGATTTTGTTCGATCATGGCGCGACCTATCTGGTCACTCAGCAGCATACCTTGTCCGTGACATTACTGTTTTTACTCATGCTCTATGGAGTGAGTAAACCATTTATCGATGGCTCATGGCGTAAAAATATCACCCATATGATTATGACTGCTTTTAAAATCATGGGTCTGATACTGGCAGTGATGTATGTTGCTGACGTAGCGCCCGCCTTTATGATGGAAAAGGACATGCTGCCGTTTCTATTTGAAAAATTGGCCTTACCAGTCGGCATGATTGTGCCAATTGGCGCGCTTATTTTGGCCTTCTTGGTTGGTTTTGGCTTACTAGAAATGGTCGGTGTACTCATGCAGCCGATTATGAAACCTATTTGGAAGACCCCGGGTTCATCAGCGATTGATGCCGTTGCTTCTTTTGTCGGTAGCTACTCTATTGGTTTGCTCATCACCAATCGTGTGTACTTGCAAAAGCAATATTCAGCGCGTGAAGCCATTATTATTGCGACTGGATTTTCGACTGTATCAGCGGCATTTATGGTTATTGTTGCCAAAACGCTTGGATTGATGGAGTTTTGGAATATGTTCTTCTGGTCTACGCTAGTGATTACCTTTATTGTCACTGCGATTACCGCTCGTATTCCACCTATCAGTCTCGTTGATGATAGCGTTGAACGTCCAGCTTTAGACCATAAACGTGGTACACGGCTAGCAGCTGCGTTTGATTTAGGCTTGTCCACTTCGCGCCGTGCCACTGACCTCAAACAAATCTTATGGTCTAACTTTCGCGACGGTCTAACGATGGCCGCTGCTATCGTGCCATCTATCATCGCTGTCGGCTTAACAGGATTGCTATTAGCAAAATATACGCCAGTTTTCGATGCCTTGGGCTTGCTTCTTTATCCCTTTACATGGCTTGGCGGCCTACCAGAGCCGCTCGTCGCGGCCAAAGGAATGTCAGCGGGATTGGCTGAGATGTTCTTGCCAGCATTATTACTAAGTGAGGCAGATATTCTGACACGCTATGTCGCAGGGGTCATTTCCATTAGCAGTGTGCTGTTCTTCTCAGCCATGATTCCGTGTGTGCTTGCGACCGAGATTCCAGTCTCTGTTGGCAAAATGGTCATCATTTGGTTCGAGCGAGTGGTACTCAGTATTTTATTGGCTGCGGCATTCGGACATCTGGCGATGTACTTCAACTGGATTGGTTAGAAAATTGAAACCCGATAATACATATTACGTTAACTAAAAATACTTAAAAAACGCCATTTTAGCAAAGACACCCATTAAAAATAATATAACCCATATAGTTGATTCAATTTAAAAGTAGTACAAGGCAACCGAGTGTAGATGTATATGTAATACTTCAAGCGAGGTTAACGCTGTAATACCTTTATAGTGGAATGACTATATGGCTTACAACACTAGGATTACCCCTATGAACGACATCAAACAACTAACCTTACACCCTCGCCAGCTTAGCTTTAAAATGCTACGTGATATCTATGAGCAGCCTGTCATATTTACACTACCTGAGAGTGCTTATGCCGCAATAGATGCCTCACACGAAGATGTGCGTACCATCATTGCACGAGACAAAAGTGCCTATGGCATCAACACGGGTTTTGGCCTGTTAGCAAAAACACGTATCAGTGATGATCAGCTTGAGCTGCTTCAGCGTAACCTGATCGTTTCTCACTCAGTGGGTACTGGTGAAGCACTTCCTGCCGGCGTAGTACGACTGATTATGGTGATGAAAGTTGCCAGTTTGGCTCAAGGTGTTTCTGGCGTACGTCGCGAGGTAGTAGATAGTTTGCTGGCCTTAATTAATAATCAAATCACGCCAAATATCCCAGCCAAAGGATCAGTTGGCGCATCTGGTGATTTAGCCCCTTTGTCACACATGACACTTGCGATGATGGGTGAAGGTGATGTCTTTGTTGCTGGTAAAAAAGTGCCTGCTGCTGACGCTCTAGCCCAGCATGGACTTGAGCCTATTACTCTTGCAGCCAAAGAAGGCCTTGCACTGATCAACGGTACGCAAGTATCAACTGCACTGGCATTACGTGGTTATTTCTTGGCACGTGATTTACTTGAAACAGCTACCATTGTCGGCTCACTGTCGATTGATGCTGCCAAAGGCTCCGATTCACCGTTTGATGCGCGTATTCACGAAGTACGTGGCCATCATGGTCAAATCGAAATCGCCAAAGCACATCGTCAGCTAATCAAAGGTAGCGCTATTCGTGCCTCACACGATGGCGAACAAGACGATAGAGTTCAGGACCCTTACTGCTTACGCTGTCAGCCGCAAGTCATGGGTGCCTGTCTTGATATCATCAACCAAGCAGGGAAAACCTTATTAATCGAATCCAATGCGGTAACTGACAATCCACTTATCTTTAATAACGAAGATGGTCCTGTCGCCATATCAGGTGGTAACTTCCATGCTGAGCCAGTCGCTTTTGCCGCTGATATTTTAGCCTTGGCAATTGCCGAGATTGGTTCTATGTCTGAGCGCCGTATCGCTTTGCTAATCGATGCAACTCTGTCAGGTGGCTTACCGCCATTCTTGGTTGATAACGCTGGGGTGAACTCAGGCTTTATGATTGCTCATGTGACCGCCGCAGCACTGGCTTCAGAGAATAAATCTATCGCCCATCCTGGTAGCGTCGATAGTATCCCAACCTCTGCCAACCAAGAAGACCATGTGTCTATGGCCACCTATTGCGCA
Source organism: Psychrobacter glaciei (assembly GCF_014652895.1). GTDB lineage: Bacteria > Pseudomonadota > Gammaproteobacteria > Pseudomonadales > Moraxellaceae > Psychrobacter > Psychrobacter glaciei. Next base: position 56,857 of record NZ_BMZR01000001.1, on the reverse strand, counting down.
CGCCGCCTATACGAGATGGCGCAAAACACCGCGACCATCATTGGCATTGAGCTATTAGCTGCTGGTCAAGGTATCGATTTTCATCGCGGACTAGACACTTCAGAGCCGTTGACTGTGGCACATCAGAAACTACGTGAGCAAGTGACTTTCTATGACAAAGATCGCTACCTCGCCCCTGATATTGAAGCGGCCAAGCAGTTAGTATTAGACGGTACGCTTGCTGAACACTGGCAGTCACTACGCAGCAACTGGTATGAGTCTAAATAAATATTAATTTGCGGAGAACGGCGATGACAATAGCGAGAACAACAACACCGAATACCACACGCATTAGCCATACACCTGCTGATATGACCCAGTGGACAGGACGTGCAGAGCCATTTGAGACTGCGCGTGCCCGCTATTGGTATCAACTTTCTCAGCCTTACGAGGATCAAAATATTGGGCTAATTGGCTTTGCATGTGATCAAGGCGTCAGACGCAATCAGGGCCGCGTGGGTGCTAGAGCTGCCCCGCCATTGATTCGTCGAGCTTTTGCTAAGCTGCCAGTCATCGCTGATTTACAACAACGTTTTGATGGTCAATTATCAACCTTATTGGGTGATGCTGGCGACATTTATTGTGATGATAATGATGGCTTTGCCGAGAGCACCCTTGAGCAAGCTCAGATTAAATATGCCGATGCAGTGAGCACTATCGTTAAGCAAGGTGGATTACCCATCGGACTGGGCGGTGGTCATGCCATTGCTTATGGTAGCTTTTTAGGGTTGTGGCAGGCCTTAGAAAATACGAAAAATGCCAATGTCACACCTACTATCGGGATCATTAATTTTGATGCCCATCTTGATATTCGTCAGTCGGATGTAGCGACTTCTGGGACACCATTTCGCCAAATTGCCGAGCATCTTGACGCACACGATCAGCCTTTTCACTACTGCTGTATCGGCGTCAGTCGCTTTTCTAATACGGCAGCGCTTTTTGATCGCGCTGAACAATTGGGCGTACAGGTTATCAGTGATGAAGACTGTCATTATCAGCCTTGGGACACACTTGCTGAGCGGGTCAAAAACTTTGTAGATCAGGTCGATATAATATATCTAACCATCGATATGGATTGCCTACCATCTAGTATTGTCCCGGGAGTGAGCGCACCTGCCGCTTACGGCATTGAACTAGGTTTTGTTGAGCGTATGGTCAAAACTATCATGGCATCAGGCAAAGTAAAAATGGCAGACATTGCTGAGATCAATCCTACCTTTGATATTGACAGTCGTAGCTGCAAAGTTGCTGCTCGCTTACTAGCCACTATTGTAGAGCAGCACTTACTTAGCGCTTAGATCTTACCAACAAAGATCACTGACTTCACAATAATTAGGAGCATATTATGAATGAATTAAAGAACTCCATATCGAAAAATCCTATAGAACAAACGCTAGATGCATCTACTATGACATCATTTGACCATGTCATTATCAATGCCAATCTTGCGACGTTTTCAGCGCAGCATGGTTTTGGTATTAATACAGGTGGTGATACAAATGAGCAGGCTGATAGCATCCCATATGGCCAGTTACTTAACGCGGCTATCGGTATTAAAAACGGCAAAATTGCTTGGATTGGTGCACAGGAGCAAATTACTGCTTATTTGCCGCATTATCAAAAACATCAAATCACAGACGTCGATAGCAAATGGCTAACCCCAGGGCTTATCGATTGTCACACGCATATCGTTTATGGCGGCAACCGCAGCAATGAATTTGAAGCGCGCTTGCAAGGTGCTAGTTATCAAGACATTGCAGCACAAGGCGGTGGTATTGTCGCGACTGTCACTGCCACCCGCGCCGCCAGTATTGAATCGCTATTTGCACAAAGTGAAAAACGTCTACTCGCGCTTATGAAAGAAGGCGTTACCAGTATCGAAATCAAGTCCGGTTATGGTTTGGACTTGAACACTGAGCGCAAAATGCTCACGGTCGCCCGTCAGCTAGGAGAAAAATACGACATTCATGTGAGCACCACTTACCTAGCAGCGCATGCCCTACCCACTGAGTACAAAGACCATGCGGACGACTATATCGAGCAAGTCTGCGAGTGGCTGCCGATTCTACATGCAGAAGGCTTAGTCGATGCAGTCGACGGATTTTGTGAAAACATCGCCTTTAGCACAGAGCAAATTAGACGAGTGTTTGAAGTGGCTCGTTCATTAAACCTACCAGTCAAACTGCACTCTGAGCAATTATCTGATATAGGTGGTAGTGCCTTAGTTGCTGAATACAAAGGGCTATCGAGCGACCATCTAGAACACTTATCAGAAGAAGACATCAAAAAAATGGCGGCTAGCAATACGGTTGCCGTGATATTGCCAGGGGCGTTTTATACACTACGTGACACTAAGTTGCCGCCGATTGAAGCTTTGCGCAAACACCAAGTTCCTATAGCGATTTCAACCGATTGTAACCCTGGTACCTCACCGTTAACGTCGCTGTTATTAACGATGAACATGGGCTGTACGCTGTTTTACCTGACACCCGAAGAAGTGCTGGCAGGCTCGACCGTCTATGCAGCTCAAGCTTTAGGACTACCGAATAAAGGAAAAGTAGAAGTGGGCTGTGATGCTGATTTGGCACTATGGGATATCGCCCGTCCTGCGGATTTGGCTTACCAGATGGGATTAAATCCTATCCAAGGCATTATGGTTCAAGGTAAATGGCGCGAGATAGTATAGCTAGAGTGGATTTACTTTAAAACAGAGACAGTGCGGCTGGGATGAATTTTTCGTAGCCTCTGTGATAGCAGCAAGCAAGGAAAATTTATACCAGTCGCATCTATAGTCGGTGAACTACTAAACCGCTACGGCGTTACCCTCCTTAAATGTACTACTTGTACAATCTACAGTCGGCTGCCTTGTACCCATTTTAGAGTTCTTTGACTATAACGAGTAATATATCGATATTATTCTGAACTGACTATAACTCATCTTGATTTATCGCCATTAAAAAAGCCCCAATCATTCAACGACTGGGGCTTTGCTATTTGTCCATATGAACCAACTATTAAGGCTTGTTTAACCCATATAAGTAAGACTAGTTCAAAATACCAAAAGCGACCAACGCATCAGCCACACGTTTGAAACCAACCATATTGGCACCAGCCATATAGTCGACATAACCATTGTCAGTTTGACCATATTGTTCTGAAGCGTTCGCAGCACTGTCGTGGATATCTTTCATAATACCTTTTAGACGCTCATCGACTTGCTCAAAGGTTTGATATTGACGTACAGAGTTTTGCGACATCTCAAGCGCAGATACCGCAACCCCGCCAGCGTTAGCGGCTTTACCAGGTGCATAATGGACTCGGTGCAAACGGATATGATCAATCGCTTCAGCAGTGAGCGGCATATTAGCGCCTTCGACCACGTACTTCACACCATTTTCGACGAACAGTTTGGCGTCAGCTTCATTGACTTCGTTTTGAGTGGCACATGGAATCGCAATATCAGCCTTAAACTGCCACGGTTTTTGTTTGGCAAGCCACTCTCCACCATGAACATCAACATAATCTGCTAATGGTTTGTTCTGTTGTTTTTGTTTTTTGAGCCAATCTATTTTTTCTTGATTGAGGCCTTTTTCATCATACAACGTCCCTTGCGAATCAGACACAGTTATTGCCATACCACCAAGTGCATTCACTTTTTCGGCAGCGTGCAATGAGACATTACCTGCCCCTGATATCAGCACCTTTTTACCTTTGAGCGTGTCATTTTGGGCGAGAAGCATATTTTCTAAGAAATAAACCGCACCATAGCCAGTCGCTTCTGTACGCATCAAGCTGCCACCGAAGCCCACGCCTTTTCCAGTGATAACACCTGTTGATTCGCGTGTTAAATTTTTATACATCGCAAACATGTAGCTGACTTCTCGACCACCGACGCCGATGTCACCAGCAGGCACATCCATGTCTTTGCTCACATAATGATGCAGCTCACGCATAAAGGCGTAGCAAAAACGGCGAATCTCACTGTCCGTTTTACCTTTAGGATCGAAATCTGACCCACCTTTACCGCCACCAATAGGCAAGCCAGTTAGGGCATTTTTGAAAATTTGCTCAAAGCCTAAGAACTTTAATACCGACTGATTGACGGTAGGATGGAATCTAAGACCACCTTTATAAGGGCCTAAAGCATTACAGAACTGCACACGCCAGCCACGATTGACTTGCACGTCGCCTTTATCATCTTCCCAATTGACACGAAAACCAAATACCCGATCAGGCTCCACCAAACGCTCAAATACTTTCAATGCACTATATTCAGGATGAGCATCATATAAAGGTTGAATCGTAATCGCCACCTCTTTTACTGCTTGAATAAACTCTGGCTGATGCGCATAACGTGCTTCGATTTTTTCGATGGCCTGACTGATACTCATACATCTCTTCCTTAGGATAAAACTGGGGATCATATTTACTTACGTCAACGTCACGTCATATCACAACGGATAAGAGGATTACGGACGCTAACGTAAAACTGAAATCGCCCCTATACAAGGTTCTGTATAGAGACAAATGGGATTAAAAAAGCTGACTGAATTTGTGCTTATATGGCAAATTTAGAAGTGACAACATTTTTCATCTTACAACTATATATCATCTTTAAGACTGATAAGTCTAGTAAATATCTCCATCATAAAACTCTATAAGCAATTTTTGTTGGCTAAATTTAAGCTGTTACGTTTAACCGCTCATCGACTAGACATAATAGAAAAATGTCATTTCTCTCTAAAAAATAAAGACAAAAGGAAAATATTTGATGATAAACGGTAAAAAATACCAAAAAATTCGCTTTTTATTGAGCAAATGTATATCAATATTACTAGTAAGGAATTATAATACCTTTCTTATAACAAGGATATTTCTAGCTAATTCAGCTAGTTCATAAATACAAACCAATCACCAGTACAGAGAAAGCGATATGCGTACCGATTCATTTCAACAGATACTAGAAGACCTAAACAGCTCATCGGCAGATGTTGAAGCATCTGCCCTAATCTCTAACGATGGTCTGATGATTGCTTCAGCTCTACCAACTGGTATCGATGAAGACCGTGTAGGTGCTATGTCAGCAGCATTATTATCGTTGGGTGATCGTGCAGGTCGTGAATTGGCACGTGGCAGTATCGATCGTATTATGATTCAGGGTGAAAAAGGCTACGTTATTATGACGTCATCAGGAGATGAGGCGGTACTCACTATTATGGCAAAACCAAATGCCAAGCTTGGTTTGATATTCTTAGATATCAAACGTGCCTCAGAAGCCCTTGCAAAGCTGATTTGATCGGCGACTGCTTATTGAATTTATTAGCTTTTTAATTACTATAAATATAGTCGATTCAACATAATTTGGATACAAGGAAGTCGAGTGAAAGTACTACGAGTAGTAGACTAAGCAAGGCTGACACCTTATCCAATTTATAGAGGATTGACTACATAATGACCAATGAAGGAGATGACCATGGGTTCTCCAATCCCTGATGCACACAAGCCTGATATGCCTGCCGAACAGATTACCCTGACTTACCATGATGGCACGTCGCGTACTGTCTATGACACTGGTATCGAACGCCCTTATCCAGATGGTAAATTGATTGTATCGCGTACCGATTTGGATGGCGTACTGACACACGTCAACGATGCTTTTGTTCAGATTAGCGGTTACCATGTCGATGAATTGATTGGCCAGCAGCATTATATTTTGCGCCATCCTGACATGCCAAAAGCGGCTTATAAAGACCTGTGGGACACTGCCGAAGCAGGGAAAAAATGGCATGGCTACGTCAAAAACTTGTGCAAAGATGGTAGTCATTATTGGGTCTATGCAACCGTCGTACCTAACGTTCGTCACGGCGAAACCGTCGGCTATACATCCGTACGACGCAAGCCATCACGCAGCAAAATCGAAGCGGCAATGGCGCAATATGCCCAAATGAAACAAAACGAGGAAGGCTAAATCATGACGACACACAATATGTTAATCGCCCCAGATTTTTCACCTGAGCGTTTTGCAGGCTGGCACATGTTCAATACGTTGATTCAAAAACGTGCCAACTTAAATATGCACTTGAACATCCCCGCATCACATGCTGAGCAAGAGCAAGTCATTAATGCGGGTGACATTCAGGTCATTTACGCCAATCCCTTTGATGCAGCAACCCTAATCCGTGAGCAAGGCTACCGTGCCGTCGCCCGCCCTATCGGAAAGTCTGATGAGATGGTCATTGCCGCTGCTGCAAATAGCGACATCAACCACTTAGAAGACATTCAGGCTGGCGCGACTGTCGCCATGGCAGACAACCGAGATGTCAAACTGATTGGTTTGCGATTACTAGAAGCGGTTGATATCGAAGAATCTGATCTGACATGGGATGTCACTGAAACCTATCAGGCAGCTGCCCGTAAAGTTATTAAAGGGGATGCCCAAGCCGCGTTCTTTTTGGCAGAGATTTTTCATAGCTTTTCGCGGTTGACCAAGACCCAGCTCTCCGTACTTATCGAAAGTGATTTGGCAGATATCAGCCATGTACTCCTGATCAAAGAAGATTTTCCAGATGCGCAAATCTTTATAGAAGCGATTCTTAATTTGCATAACGATGATGATGGCAAAAATGCCTTAGCTGAACTTGGTATGCCGCAAGGGTTTGAGGCGATGAATGAAGAAGACGCCGAATTTATGATTGATTTGATGCAGACCTTGCTGGACTAAGGAACACCATTATGTCTGATGTAGACCTTATCAAAGAGAATGAGAAAGTTGCGCACCGAGCATTTCGGTTTTACTCACGCAAAGTATTTTTGGCACCCAACAACCGCCACTTTCATGAACAACGTATCAATGCGGCGCTACTACTGACTGAAAGAGAACCGCTGCAAGGCGCTGTTGCAGATTTTTTTTATGGCTGTTGGTATGACATTCCTTATGATGTAAATAACCTGTTCATTCGTGTCAAAGATCGCCTATACCCTCATATTCAACAAGGGTTTCGCGACTGTATCGATAAGAAAAGATATATTCAACGCAATAGTATGCTCGCGACCCGTTGGAGTGTATTGATATCGCCGTCTCTCAATGAGCAAAAACAACGGTTACGTATCAGTAGCGATGATGCCAAAGAAATCGCTAAAGACATCTCGACGGAGCTAATGCAAGCGCGTGATGACAAAGATTGGGGCACGATTGAGCAAATCGAAAATGAGTTCTTTGCCCACTGTATCGCGCGCAATGATCGTTTGGCGTTTTCCTTAGTATGGTTTCGCTTGGGCAAAAGTGATTGGCAGTTTGATATACGTTGGGATGATTGCCAACAGCACCTTGATCAAACTATAGCCAAATCCATATAAATCCGCTACATCGTCATCCTCGCTAAGCATATTAATGTATAACTTGCGCTCGGTTTCCTTGTATCGAAATTATTTGAACTCAACGATATGAAAAACTAATTTATCGCCACTCTATAACCTTCATCATAATGGTAGTTACTATGTCTTCTTATTTAAATGCTGATAAAACGTATCTAACTCTGACCCCAGCCGGTATTTTTGAAGCATTTTCACAAAATGAACCGACTGCTGAGCAGCTAGCATTACAGGATTTATTGTCTTACGATCAGACATTGCTCGCTGCTGATTGGCTCCAGCGTTATTCTGACACTTGGCTACAGCGCTTTATAGAACATGGCTGGATTGAAAAACTGTCTCTTCTGTTACCAGCGCCCAATCTGCCACTAGATCAGTTTTTGCCCTATGTGGTTGCCAGCTTATCGGGCAAACGCCGTGCTGCCATTGGCTCTGATGAAGGATTTTGCTTGGCACGTATTGGCTACAGCCAAGAAGAAGCAGATATGCTCAGTGTGGCGGCGGCTGATTTTTCAGGATTTATGCTACGACAAAAGCAACGTGGGTGGGCAGTAGAAAGCCAAGCTATCTCATTCTTTCAGCAAGTTGACCTGCTCATTCCTGAGACCAGCTTTGTGTTTTTATGGATAGATAATGCTGGCTACGTTCTCATCATCGATGGCGAACCTTTGACCAATAGCCGTGCCTTTGTAGAGCTGGTATGGGCACTAAAAACTTCTGGGTTAAGATTTCTGAATTAATTCAGTTGAACCAATTGATATACTGCTCAACATCAATATTTCACACTAGAATAATACTCAGTGCGCTTATATAAAATTAAGCGCACTGCCGTCTCTTACACCAACTCTTCTCATGCCATTCATTTTTCTACGGCTTTCTAATTCTAGTCAATGTCACACAGTAATAAGAATACCCTCAGAATTAACAACAACTTGTCAACGTTTAGGTCATACTCCTCTCATGCATGTAAGATGTTTTCTTACCGCTGTTTAAGTTTCCATAAAACCCTAGCTTCTACAAAATATAAAGCCTCCAAGATTTAAATCACCTCGTCCAACGTCCTACCTTACTGAAAGTGGCAACCTCTGCCAAACTTTGCATTCTTGCTTATTTTTAGGACAGTTTATGACTTCGCTGACCACTGTGCGCGTGCGTTATCAAACGATTGAAATTGGCAACACCGATATCCATATTTGCACCCTGCGTGACAACCAACAATTTAGTGACCCTGACGATGAAGCGTTGAATTTGGGCATTTGCTCGGCTTCTTGGCCGATGTTTGGGGTGATATGGCCGTCAAGCTTGGTACTGGCCAATCACATGCTCGATTACGATATCGCAGGCAAACGTATTTTAGAAGTTGGCTGCGGTATGGCGCTCTCTAGTCTACTACTCAATCACAGACATGCTGACATCACAGCGACTGACTATCATCCAACGGTTGAGTATTTCCTTGATAGAAATACCACGCTGAATAATAACAAAGAGATCAATTTTGAGCGTTTAGACTGGGCAGAAGACAATAGCCATCTGGGCAAGTTTGATATGATTATCGGCAGCGACTTGCTTTATGAAGATCAGCACATCGATATACTGGCTGAGTTCATTGACCGTCATGCTATGCCAACCTGCGAGGTCATCGTGGTCGATCCTGGTCGCGGTCGCAAAAATAAACTGACTAATAAGATGGCTGAGTTTGGCTTTAGTAGTCAACACGTCAAGCCTGAGAATACCACTTATCTGGATTTACCTTTTAAGGGGCATATCTTGACATTTTCGCGGGTTGAGACTGGTCAAAACGAATAAACAATACAGAGCCCTTTTACAGTAAGTTTTCTATATATTTTGCCACTGCTGACGAGATATCTTGTACAACACATGCTCAGCAAGCGGATGAGTTGATTTGAGCGCAGGATGATAAAAATTGTCTTGCGTATCCGTCATACCAATGCGCTGCATGATCAGTTGCGAGCGCTTATTAATGACCGCCGTAAATGAAACCACTTCCTCAAGCCCCAGCTCAGTAAAGGCAAAATTCAAAGACGCACGAGCTGCTTCAGTAGCATACCCTTGTCCCCAATGTTCTTTGCTCAAACGCCATGCAATCTCAACCGCAGGAGCAAAGGACATATCAGCATGCGTATCGTTTAATCCAACAAACCCGATAAAGCCACCGCTATTTTCTTTATCACCTTTTAGGCTAACTGCCCAAAGCCCCCAGCCATTATCTGCAATAAGCTGCTGGCACTTATTGGCAATGACATCACTTACTTTAGGGGTTAACAACTTAGGAAAGTATTGCATTACTTCTGGATCAGCGTTCATTTCAGCGAATATCGCAAAGTCGCTTGCTTGCCACTGTCTAAGGTAGAGGCGTTCAGTTTCTATCATATTTATAATTTTATTCTCTCGCGTCTCATGGTTTAAAATAAATTATATTCGTAAAGCTAGTCATCAAGCCAGCCTTGCTGTTTTGCATATGCTAGCTGCTCAGGCGTATCAATGTCATAGCTAAGTTGATCATTATCGACCCTCCCTATTTGATCAGTGGGCAATCCTCTGATTAGGTTACGAAGCCCTTTATCGCCTATCAATGCTGACTGCCACTGTCTAAGCAATTTATAGTTAATTACTAAAGGTAGACCTATGATATCAGATGCACCCTCATGCAGATTTTGGTGTTTTTCTAAAGGTTGCCAATGGTGATAGTTACTCGCAACCACAGCCTGCTTGCCAGCGAGCAAAGCCGTCAAATGCAACTCATCTAGTAAAACTTGATCCACTCCCATGATGAGCACTCGATTGATTGACGGATTTTCAAAACTAGCGATGGTTTCAATACCCAAACTTAAACTATGCGCCATACCTGTGTCAGGTTGTGGATTCACCACTATTTGAACCGATGGGTGTTGATCAGCTAAATCCGTAATCGCACTGGCAATCAAACGACGATTATCAGGAATAACGACAACGATAGCTTGCGGATTGGTGCTCAGTGCCAGTCGAGTCATGCAGGCAATTAACGGCTCGCCATCCTTAAAAAGCATCTGTTTTGGTTGACCGAGACGCTGACTGATGCCACTTGCCAAGATGATGACCGCGTGATTTTGGCACTGTCTTACATTCTCTTTTTTAAAATCATTCTTGCTCATACAACACTCGGCACAATATCAGAATCACTACTCGTCTCTGCTATATCTGAACAGTGATTGTGTGAAAATTCTACTGGTTTGCTTTGCCCGTGCATGACCGTATTTATCTCTGCCATGATACCGAGCGCGAGTGCCTCAGGGCCGTCGCCTCCTAACTTATAGCCAATCGGATAATGCAATTTATGGATACCAGCCTCTAAAATAGTAGGATTGCTGATATTTATGCTAATTTCATTGATTAAACGTTCGGTCCGGTAGCGCGGCCCCAACTGTCCTAAGTATTTATAATTGTCTGGATGCTCTAACAGTATCGCGAGACGAGCACGATCTTGACTCAAACTGTGTGACATTAGAGCGACTGCGGCGTTATGGCTCAGCTGAAGCAAAGTCTCACTGTCATCTAAAGATAGCGACATCACCGCATCCGCTTGAGGAAACCGCATGCGCGTCGCATATTGCGCGCGACTATCTATAACTGTCACATGCCAATCTTGTAGCTTGGCCATGGTCACCAGCGGCATCACATCATTACCCGCCCCGCAAATCAGTAAGCGCAATTGTGGTTGCAGGCGTTGCACGAGCCACTCTGTTGTTACTTCATCATTCTCTATAGTCACATATTCAGTGGTCTTATCAGACAGCTTATATTGTGCTAATTCTTCTACGGTATTAGCAAGTATATTTGAAGGGTTTATTTTCCCTTGTTCTGGAATACTTCCCAAACTGTGATATTCATCTAAATTAATACGCATGCCAACTTGCAAGTTATCACTGTTTTGCGATATAGAATCTCGAAACTGTCCATCGTTAGCGCGTATTAAAGTCGCCACTGTGATCGGCTGCTGAGTACGTCGAACTTGACGAATTGTCTCTAACAGTGGCTCAGCCGTTGCTAATCGCTCAAATAGTACATGCACTCGTCCATTACAGCCCAAGCCAAAATTTAACTCATCAAAGTTCGCATCATCTAAATCACTATCTGACTCATTATATATATCAGACTTAGTTTCCTTAACGCCTACTTGCGCTTGGCCATTGTCAGCATATTCAATATCATCACCCGTTTGATAAACCTGCACATTGGCACCATCACGAGTAAGCCAAAAGGCACGTTTGATAATGTGCGGCTCTAGACAGCCTCCACTGATCATCCCAACCGAGCGACCACCCTCACAGATGAGCATCATCGCGCCAGCACGACGATACGCTGAGCCCTCGGTGCGTACGACCGTTGCCAATACAGCATCAACGCCTTGCTGCTTAGCCGTACTTGCCAGCTCAAGAATGTCAGCGACCTGATTCATAACGCCTCTTATTTGATATTTATTTTTTTGATAATGACGAAATGATACTGCTGATTGAGTTATAAAAACCCGCTCATTAAGCGGGTTCCTGTCGTACATATGGCTTAAAAAATTACTCTGGCATCTCATAAAGCAGCTTATCGAGGGTAATCGGAAAATCATATACACGTACGCCAACGGCATTATAGACAGCGTTAGCAATCGCGGCAGCAGCGCCAGCAATCGCGGTCTCACCGATACCTTTTATATGCATTGGGTTGGTATAAGGATCATCTTCTTCTACCAATATCACATCCAACTGCGGTACATCTGCATTGACGGGGACGTGGTACTCAGCAAGGTCATGATTACACAGACGACCATCACGTTTATCGTGGATGACCTCTTCCATCAATGCTGAACCAATACCAAACACCATGCCACCATAGCATTGCGAAGTCGCTGTTTTGTGATTAAGGATACGACCTGCGGCAAATGCGCCCGTCATACGTTTCACTCGAATCTCGCCCGTGACTTTATGAACGGCTACTTCAGCGAAGTTCGCGCCAAAAGAGGATTGACGATACTTCTTACCATTTTTACCTGGCTTTATTTGGCCTTTGGCACTGATTTTTTGCTCATCATAGCCCGCGACCACGTCAGCAAGCGCATATGATTCTGTATTGTCAAAATCATATTTTTCTGATTCTGACTGTTCTTCTAATACATTCTCTGAAAATGAAACTCCGGTCGTTTCAGATATTTTATCAATAGTGCTATCAGCGAACGCTTGGCTACTCTCTTTGGCTGCCTCTATAGCAGTTAGATCGTGTTTGCCTACTTGCTTAATTTGACCGTTATCTAGCTGAATCGTATCAGGGTATAGACCCACTTTTTCTGCTATCATCTCACGCAGTTGTTCACAAGCGAGGTAGACGCCACTACCTGCACTCGCCGCTCCCCAACTGCCACCTGAACCTGCTGCGGGCGGAAATGCACTATCGCCCAGTTTCATCTCAATATGGTCAATGGGTAGTCCTAGTAAATCTGCGGCTACTTGAGAGAACACAGTATAAGACCCTGTACCAATATCGGTCATGTCTGTCTCGATAACTGCTTTGACACCGAGCGCTTTTGACTTATCGATTTGCAGGGTTGCGCGCGCTTCAGAAGGCTGTAATTGATTCCCACGTGCCGCAGCTGCCATGCCCGTTCCTATCCACCAGTCACCTTCTAATTGACTGGCAGGCTTGGCGTTGCGCTGACTCCAGCCGAACTGCTCTGCACCTTGCTCCATACAAGCAATCAGCTGCCGTGACGAAAACGGAATGTCTTTACTAGGGTCTTTTTCGGGTTCATTGCGGCGACGCAGCTCGATAGGATCAATGTCTAATTGTGAAGCCAACTCATCCATCGCACATTCAACGGCAATCATTCCAACCGCCTCACCAGGCGCACGCATCGAGCCTGATAGCACTTGGTTCATGTCTACCATTTCATAGTTTACACGGCGGTTTTTACCGCGGTACAAGTAATGAGTAGATAAAGCAGTCGGCTCAAAGAATGCCTCTCCAGGCAAATTGCTAGAAACGGTATCGTGAATCAATGTGTCAATAACGCCGTCCTTGTCACAGCCAATCGCAATGCGCTGACGAGTGTTTGAGCGTCTGACTGTCGCTTCCATGACTTGTGGACGGGTCATGGTAATCAATATTGGACGACCAAGCTCTTTTGAAGCGATCGCAGCGGCAATAGATTCAGGGGCGATACCTAGCTTGCTACCAAACCCACCACCGACATAGTGCGCGATTAACTGAACTTGGTCTTTGTTTAAGTTTAAGGCGTCCATGACTTGCTGCTTGCAAGACGCAAGCATTTGATTGGCAGTATAGAGAATTAGCTTGTCTTCCTCCCAATGCGCCAATGTCACATGTGGCTCCATCGCAGAACTGTTTTGACTCGGCGTATGGTAAAAGCGATCGAGCGTCACCTCTGCATCAGCTAAACCTTGCTCTGGGTCGCCTTGAACATAATTTTTATCAGAGCCTTTTTTTTCATCGACTGCATGGGCGTTAGACAGCTCTTTAGTAAAATTCAATGCCGCTTGGTCAGTCTCATCTTTATAAATAACTTTAAGCGCCTTCGCCCCTTCTGTTGCCGCTTCAAAAGTTTCAGCGATGACCACAGCGATAGGTTGACCATGATAAAAAATCTCAGTTGCTCCCTGCTTTGGTGCCTTTTTTAACCCGCCTTGCTGAGAATTACGCAAGAAATGCTTAGGGTCTGTGACAACCTTGATAATATTAGGAATGCCGTCTAAAGAACTGCTATCAATGTTCTCGACTTGACCTTTGGCAATGGTCGCACCGACCAAAACACCGTAGGCTTTATTATCTAAGTGGATTTCGGCACTATAATGCGCTTGACCGCTAACCTTTAACGAGCCATCAACACGGTTGATTGGCTTACCGACCAGTTTGCTCGCCGTTTTGCTAAACAGAGACTCGACAGGCTCATCCATGGTCATTTTTTTGGTCGGTTCTGACTGAGTAATTGATTCAAATAATGACATGATTATGCTCCCTTGCCCGCTAGTGCGCGCTGAATGACTTGTTTTAGTAGGCGACGCGTCAACGGTATCTTAAAGTCGTTTTGACCATTACCTTTGGCATCATGCAATAACAGATCGGCAGCCTGCTTAATAACGTCACTATTGCCATCGGTGTCCATTAATAATGCCTCAACTTCTTCGTTACGCCATGGCTCAGTCCCGATACCGCCAAACGCCAATCGTACCGTTTTCAAACTACCGTTTTCGTCAGCATCTATTACTGCGGCACAAGATACCAGCGCAAAGGCATAGGAAGCGCGATCTCGTACTTTGTCATAAGTATGCATGCCCTTGACAGGTGCAGGTAATACAACATGAGTGATTAACTCGCCTGCTTCCAACACGTTTTCGATATGCGGCGTGTCTTTTGGCAAGCAATAAAAATCTTTTACATCGATAGCACGAGTCGAGCCATCCGCCTTAACTGTTTCGATAGTGGCATCCAGCAAGCGCATGGCCACTGCCATATCAGAGGGGTGCTGAGCAATACAGGCATCGCTCGTGCCTAAAATAGCCAGCGTACGGTTTTCACCATTGACAGCAGGACAACCAGTCCCCGGTTCGCGCTTATTGCAGGCACTGTCTGTTTGATAGAAATAATAGCAACGAGTACGCTGTAAGAAATTGCCGCCAGTGGTCGCTTTGTTACGTAGCTGACCTGTCGCTCCTGCCAAAATCGCTCGGGACAATACTGGGTAATTTGCAATAACGTCAGGATGCGCTGCCAAATCGCTATTGGTCACAAGCGTGCCGATACGCAAACCACCATCGGCAGTGGTTTCGACCTTTTCTAACTCTAAACGAGTAATGTCGACCAATTTGATTGGCGTCTCAATCTCTAGTTTCATCAAATCTAATAAGTTGGTACCACCTGCGATGAAGGAAGCATCTTTGCTACTAGCAGATATCGCGGCTTGCTCTGGTGCATCAGCACGGCTGTATTCAAAACGTCTCATGAGCGGCCTCCTGTCGTAGCAGTTGCTGTTTTATTATTTACCGTCTTATTATTTGCTGAGACTTTGCCGAGTTGCGCCTCACTAGGCGGCGGTGACCAGATACCTGTCACGCTCGAATTTTGCACTGCGTTGTCTGTTGTTTGAATACTAGATTCTGATACCTGACTCTCAAGCACTTGTGAAATGGCTTTGATAATATTGGGATAAGCTGAGCAGCGACAGATATTACCACTCATGCGCTCAGCAATTTCTTGTATAAGGAGACCATCAGGATGTTGCAGGTCTGTGCTGACATGGCTTGGCCAATTTTGTTTGATCTCCTCTATCAATGCGGTCGCTGAGCAAATCTGACCTGGGGTGCAATATCCGCACTGAAATGCGTCGTTGTCTTTAAAGGCTTGTTGCAATTCTGATAACGAATCCGGCATCCCGATGCCTTCAATCGTTGTGATGTCATCCCCATCATGCATGACGGCAAGTGTCAGACAAGAATTAACCCGTCGTCCATTGATGAGCATCGTACAAGCCCCGCATTGACCGTGGTCACAGCCTTTTTTAGGTCCAGTAATTCGTAAGTGCTGACGACAGACGTCGAGCAGTGTCGTACGGGCGTCAAGATTATCGAGCTGATAATCCTGTTTATTGATTGTTAAGGTCAAAGTAGACATGCTGGCTTCTCGCTGGCAGATGAACATAATGGAATGGTAAAATACGCCTCAAAAGACGGCATCGATAAATTTATTATGACGTATCAAAAAAGTTGTTTTGTTTTTACTTTGTAGTTATTACAGTGTAGTTTTTAATCATAGGTAGTTTTTAATCATAGAGAGTGTCGAGACATGAGTGATGCTGCTAACGGGCATCTTATTTATGATGATGACTCTTTTTTACATTGGTCAGTTTTCTATATTCGTCAGTAGACAATCGAACAAGTTTTAAATGTGTTCGGTAAAATCTTCAATATAGTCATTATCCTTTTATGAGTCACATTTTTGGTGCCGTTACAAATTGGCTATATATCTTCACAATTCATTGTTGAGCAATCACTCAAATTTGTTTATAGTGGTTGCAGTTGATTCACTTAGAGAAGATTGACATGTTAAATTGAGTATTCACTCAAATTGACTTGTCCTTTTTAAGAGATCTGATTTCAGGTATCTACTCTAAGAAATATAAGCTACAACACTTTAAAAACGACCTAACAACTATTTATCTTAAGGATTTTGTATGACCGAATTTACATTACACGACAAAGAAACCGCACCAGCAGAGAGCAAAGACTTGCTAGACGTTTCTATCAAAGCATTTGGCATGGTTCCAAACTTGCATGCTGTGATGGCTGAAGCGCCTGGATTGCTTGAAGGCTATCAACGTCTACATCAGTTGTTTTTGGACAGCAGTTTCGATGACGAAGAAGTCACCGTTGTCTGGCAAACCATCAACGTCGAGCATGCTTGTCATTATTGCGTACCTGCACATACTGGTATCGCCAAAAGCATGAAAGTGGATGATGCCATCACCGAAGCATTGCGCAATGAAACTACACTACCGACTGAGAAATTAGAAGCGCTACGTGACTTTACACTCTCTGTAGTCCGTGGTCGCGGTAACGTAGATGATGCTGCTGTACAAGCATTCTTGGATGCTGGCTTTACCAAACGTCAAATCCTAGAAGTAGTCCTTGCTGCGGCGCAAAAAGTGATGAGCAATTACACCAACCATCTTGCCAACACGCCAATCGACAAGCCATTCCAGAAATTTGAATGGCACAAAGCAGACTAACGAAACCACCAATTTGGGGTTGTAATGACCCCTCTGGTGTTTTTATACTGCTGTAAGAGAGACTGCTGTTCGAAAACAATCGAGCAGCAGTTTTTTCAGTTAACATCTTATTGAATAAGACGATAGTTATAGTCAAAGTATCCTAAAAACGCTACGGTATTGCTGATATCAATTTTTTGTCGCCTCTGTCTGCGCAGGCGCAGTAAGCAAGAAAAATTGATGTCAGCAGTACGTGATGTATCGATATTACTTTTCACTGACTATAATTACCATCATAAATACCAAAATCATGAATAACAAACTTGTAAATAACGAGAGGTCATATGAAAAATATCGAGAAGCCCTTACGCATAGATATCGTATCAGATGTCGTTTGTCCTTGGTGCGTCGTTGGTTATAGACAGTTGGCTGAAGCACTCAAGCAAACCAATACCGAGTACGAAATTCATTGGCATCCGTTCGAGCTAAACCCTAATATGCCAAGCGAAGGTCAAAATTTTCGGGAGCATATTGCCGAAAAGTATGGCTCAACCAAGCAAGAGTCTGACGCTAGCCGAGCAAGAATGACGGAAGCTGGTAGTGAAGTTGGTTTTGAGTTCAACTTTAGTGATGACATGCGCATGCACAACACCTTTAACTTGCACCAGCTTTTACATTGGGCGCATCAGCAAGGTCGCATGCATGAGTTAAAGCAAGCATTGTTCACCGCCCACTTTACCAATGGCAGAAACATCTCTGATCATTCCGTACTCGCCGATATTGCGTCGGAGACTGGACTCGATCGTAGCGAGGCGCTAGCAGTACTGGAAGACCAACGTTTTGCTAAAGAAGTACGTGCCGCTGAGCAACATTGGCAGCAGCAAGGTATCCAAAGCGTACCTGCGGTGATATTCAATGAGCGTCATTTGGTTAGCGGTGCTCAAGGGGTGGAGAACTTCACGAGTATCTTGCAGCAGTTGGCTGACATGCCAGACTAGGTTTTATTAGCTCTTACATTGACTCTTACATTGACTCTTAATAAAGGAATCTCTTATGTCTTCTGAGCATCCACCTTCGATTATCGTATTTGACGTCAATGAGACGCTACTCGATATTGATACCCTCGCGCCTTTATTTTCTCGCTTATTTGACAATGAAAAAATACTGAGAGAATGGTTTGCCCAATTGGTGCTTTATTCTCAAACCATGACCTTATCCGGTCTCTATACACCTTTTGGCGAACTTGGCGTCGCTGCCTTACAGATGACGGCTGATATTCATAGTGTCACGCTGACAAAAAGCGATATCGATGAGTTAAAAGAGCGTATGAGCAAAATGCCAGCTCACCCTGATGCGGTGCCAGCATTAACCAAGCTAACTGAAGCAGGGTTTCGACTGGTGACGTTGACCAACTCAGCGAGCAGTCCATCTCCAACACCATTAGAAAAAGCAGGACTAAGTCAGTTTTTTGAGCAGCACTTCAGCGTTGAGACTGTTGGCAAGTTCAAGCCTGCACCTGAAACCTATCAGATGGTAGCCAAAGAGTTGTCTGTTGAAGTGTCAGAGTTGTGTTTGGTCGCCTGTCACCTTTGGGATACCATCGGCGCGCAAGCGGCTGGCTGCCACGCTGCATTTCTCACGCGACCTTGTAACGCGTTGCTATCAGCGTCGAATGTTCCCACACCTGATTTTATAGCATCAGATTTAGGTACGCTTACCGATCAGATTATTCTTAATAATCAGAGCAAATAACCCTTCTGATTTTTAGCAATAAAACAAAAAATGCCGCTTCTACTAATAGAAGCGGCATTTTTATGAATGCTATGACACGATATTCATTTTAAAACTAGGGCGTGTTGAACATTCGACCATGGCACTGACAGAGACTATTTTTTAGACAGTTCGACGTTAAAACAGTAAGTTTAGTCATTCTAAGCGTCTATTTTTAACCATGAAATGGCAAAAAATAGACCTGTCTCTTCGAGCTGATTCGAAAACTGCCCTATGCTGCGTTGTAAACCTAGTTAAGGCATGAGCATTACCGTCGTTTTACGCCTTGTCTAGAACAGTTTTCGCAATCAGCAGTGCCTATTTGTGAATGTTCAACACGCCCTAATATAGTCAGTGAAAGGTAATATCGATACATCACGCACTGCTGATACCAATTTTTCTTGCTTGCTGTGCCTGTGCAGACAGAGGCTACAAAAAACTGATATCAGCAGTATCGTAGCGTTTTTGGAATATTTTGACTATATTTCAAGATTAGCTTCTAAAAATGAATAACCGTACGAATACTCTCGCCTTTATGCATCAAGTCAAAGGCTTCGTTGATGTCATCAAGACCCATCGTATGAGTAATGAAATCCTGTAATGGGATTTCGCCCGCTAGATAGCGCTCAACATAACCTGGCAATTCCGTACGACCTTTCACGCCGCCAAATGCTGAGCCTTTCCAGACTCGACCAGTCACTAACTGGAATGGACGGGTTGAAATTTCTTTACCTGCACCAGCCACGCCGATAATAACCGACTCGCCCCAGCCTTTATGGCAGCACTCAAGCGCGGAACGCATCACATCGACGTTACCGATACATTCAAACGAATAATCAACACCGCCATCGGTTAACTCAACGATGACTTCCTGAATTGGTTTGTCATAATCTTTTGGATTAATACAGTCAGTTGCGCCTAGTTTTTTGGCTAACTCAAACTTGCTTTCATTGATATCAATCACAATAATGCGGCTGGCTTTTGCCATTGCAGCACCAATGACCGCTGACAGCCCAATACCGCCCATGCCAAAGATAGCAACCGTAGCACCTTCTTCGACTTTTGCAGTGTTCATGACCGCACCCATACCAGTCGTGACGCCACAGCCAAGCAAGCAAACTTCTTCTAATGGCGCTTCTTTATTGACTTTAGCCAATGAAATCTCTGGCAAGACCGTATATTCAGAAAAAGTTGAGCAACCCATATAATGGTAAATTGGCTGACCATCTTTATAAAAACGCGTTGTGCCATCTGGCATCAAACCTTTACCTTGAGTCTCGCGCACGGCTGAACACAAATTGGTTTTGCCTGAGGTACACATTTTACAGACGCCACATTCTGCGGTGTATAGCGGAATGACATGGTCGCCAACTTGGACACTGGTAACGCCTTCGCCGATTTGCTCAACGATACCACCACCTTCATGACCCAAAATCGCTGGGAATACGCCTTCTGGGTCTTCACCAGATAAGGTAAACGCATCGGTATGACAAACGCCGCTAGCGATGATTTTTACCAAGACTTCGCCTTTGCGCGGCAGCATGACATCCACTTCTTCGATAGATAGCGGCTGGTTTGGCCCCCAAGCAATGGCGGCTTTCGATTTGATAAATTTATCTGACATAAGAGTCTCTCTTTTTAATTAATTTTATCGTTTATTCAGCGCAGACCTATTCAGCTTATAGTGCTTACCTAGTAGAGGCAAGCTACAGTTGTAGCAGTCTGTAAAACATTTCATGCTATGTCGATAATTATAGTTGTTTCTGAGATGATAACAATATGCTATATTTGCAAATATCTTTTACACAGTGGTAACAATCATGCGCTGGGATGGTATTAGCGAATTCGTTTGTGTGGCAGAATATGAGAGCTTCACGCGCGCCGCAAAAGAATTGGGCCTCTCGACTGCGCAAGTCAGTCGGCAGATCAGCGCGTTAGAAAAGCGCTTGAATATAAAATTGCTATATCGAACCACGCGCAAGGTCTCACTGACCGAAGAAGGCCGCGTGTTTTATCAGCATTGCCGCGGTGTGCTCGATGGCTTGGATGCCGCTGAACAAGCAGTGAGCCACCTACAGTCAAAGCCACAAGGCAGGATTAAACTGACCGCTCCTGTCACTTATGGTGAGCAGCAATTATTACCACTGGTCAATGATTTTATGGTGCGATACAGTGATATCGAAGTAACGGCTTTTTTGAGCAATCAAAAAATGGACTTGATCGACGGTGGCTATGATTTGGCGATTCGTATTGGTAAATTAAGCGACTCAACGATGATGGCAAAAAAACTCAGCCGTCGTACAAATTTCGTCTGTGCCGCGCCAGCTTATCTTGAGAAACACGGTATACCGCACTCTTTGAGTGAGCTGAGTCAACATAATTGTCTGCTAGGCACACGTGACTATTGGCACTTTATAGAAGATGGCAAAATAGATTCTGGAAAAAATACGGATAAAGAAAAAAATCTACGCGTTTCTGGCAGCGTTCAATATAACAGTGGTCATAGCCTAGTTGATGCTGCGCTAAAAGGGCTAGGTATCGTGCAGCTACCGGATTATTATGTGCAACAGTACTTAGCATCAGGTGAGCTGGTCAGCTTGCTGGATGACTATAGAGAGCCTGAAGAAAGTATATGGGCTATCTATCCGCACAACCGTCATTTATCGCCAAAGATTCGATTACTGGTAGATTATCTATCGGAGCATTTAGCATGAACATGCAAAGCCCCTATTCGGTTTTACTTAACATTCGGTTTTACTTAAAATGAATATTATCCACTATCATTAAGGAATATCTGTAATATTAGAAGAAGGTCGCTTAACAAAACCAAGCATCACTCACTAAATATAGTTGAGGAATTTTAGAATCGCTACAAGGCGACCGACCGCAGATAGTACACTGAGTCCATCTAGGACGGGTAACACCGTAGCGGTTTAAAAGTGCTCTGACTATAAACAACCATAATAAAAGGAATTTTTATGATTAAGACTGTCTCTATCGCTGCCTTAGCTTTGGCCATGTCCTCGTGTGCCAGCGTTGAAAATATTTTAAACGCGCCAGATAAAATGCCGTCAACACCAGAAACGATGACTGCTATCAATGCTGAAAAGGGTTTGGTTACGATGCAAAGTAATCATTCCGTTCAAGATACTGCGGATAAGCTGGCAGCGATTATTGAAAGTAAAGGTATGAAAGTATTTGCGCGCGTCGATCATCAAAAAAATGCGCAAGGTGCCAATTTAACATTGAGACCGACGCAGGTAATTATGTTTGGTAACCCAAAAGCGGGTACGCCATTGATGAATTGCGAGCAAAGCGTTGCCATCGACTTACCACAAAAAATCCTTATCAGTGAAGATGCAGATAAAAAAGTCTGGTTGTCGTACAACAATCCTGAATATCTCAAAGACCGTCATAACATCAAAGGTTGTGATACCGAGATAGCTAACATCGCAAAAGCGCTTGATGGTGTCAGTAAGGCAGCTATTGCAAAGTAAGCTATAAATGGAAATATGAACACAAAAAAGGTGGGATGCAAAAGCATAACCCACCTTTTTTATATCTTTAAAAGATTAACTTATTAGCCATTCTTAGACTGTGCGATTTGCTCGTGTAGCTCTATTTTTAACTTCTTAGCACATTCGATAATCTTTTTTCGACCGGCAGGGATAGCGCCATATTCAATCGCTATCGCGCGCATCTGTACCGTAACATCATAATGCGGGTAACTGGCATGACGGTGGAATAAGCGCTGATCTACTTCTATCAATAAGGCAAACTCATGCAGCTCTTGCAGCGTATCAGCCAACATATGACACCATTTATAGCCTTTAAATTCTATCTGCACAAAATCCACATATATTGCCATAGAGCCGCCTCCTTTATTACCCTTAACATCTTATCATGTGCTAAACCACGCTTTCACAAACAGCCATCAAAATAACTCACCGACATTTTTTTTGAGCTGTTTGAGCACTATTTGATATTCTTTATCACTGATTTCAAGTGCACTGAGACGCCCATAGCGTAGCTGACGATAGTCTTGTTGAATCTGCATTATTTTGGTTTGGACAATTTCTGAGTGACCGCTGTCTGTTAAACGGCTATCAGTACCACCTTCGGCATTTGAATCAATAGCCAGTGCCACGCGCTCAAGCCATGCTAGTTGGCCTTCACTGTCATCACGAGCCAGCGATTTATCCACTTTACCAATACGTCTTGATAGCTGTGCAAGCGGCAGATCTGCTAGATGCCAGCGTTTGCGGCGACGTTGCCAAATGACAAAGATTAAAATAGCTATGACAGTAATAGCACTCGCTGCCAACCAAATAATTTGCTGCATCACTGAGCGGATGTTGAACCATTTGAGTAGCGAGTCAGCTTGTTTGTCCTGATCGTAACCGACGACGTCTTTTTGCCAATAGTAGCTGGCTTGATCTGAGAGGCGGCGCAAGGTTTGTAGCATTTGATATTGCTGATAGCTGATTTGCGCACTAGCGCCATCACCGAACATCGCAGCTCCCTGCGACTGCGTCAGCGCATCCATTCCTTGCTCAACGCGCTCAGGCGCAACAAAAGCTGTCGGATCAACACGTACCCAGCCTTGACCCTCAAGCCAAACCTCCGTCCAAGCGTGCGCGTCTTTCTGCCGAACTTCCCAAACATTGCCGCTGCGGCTTAGCTCGCCACCTTGATAGCCTGCCACGACCCGCGCAGGTATACCAGCTGCCCGCATCATAAACGTAAAACTTGAAGAATAATGCTCACAAAATCCCGCTTTGGTCTCAAATAAAAACTCGTCAATACGGTTCTTATTCAGCCGTGGCGGCGATAGTGTATAACGAAATTCTGTTTGATTAATCCAGCGTTCAATAGCTGCAATATAGCGCACTGGATCTGAGCCAGATTGCGCAAATAATCGCTTTGCCAGTGCGCGTGCTTGTGGGTTGCCATCAGCTGGCAGAGCAAGATTCAGCCGCCGTAATGCTTCAGACAGAACAGGGTCAATGCGCATCGGCGCAAACTGTAATACGTCATAACGGAACTGCTGAGTAACTGGCTGGTCTTTTAATAGAGTAAAGTTTGAAGTAATACTGATGTCTTGGCGCTGGGCAAAAGGATAATCGAGGCCAAATAGCCAGTTTTGTTGTGTGGGTTCTAGAATAACCTCATAGCTGGTAGGCGCAACTTTCACTTCATCGGGGATAGTAGCAAAGGCGTTCTCAATCCAAACAGGCATTTGCGGTGCAGGCCGCCACTGTTGTTGCTGAGGGCTAGGACGCCATGTAACCCCATCAAACTCGCTAAATACCAAGCCGCGCCAGTACAATTGCTGCTGCGGTGGGCGCTTATCTGCAAACTCTACCCGAAATGCCAGCTCAGTCGATTGTCCCAAATTAGCAAAATCCCCGGGCGACATACTATCGGAGACGCCAGTGGTTGCTTGCTGACCCGATAGCTGCACTGACCATAGCGGTGGTAAGCGCGGGAAGAATAAAAACAATACAACCAATAATGGCAGTGCCCCAAGACCTAATACACCCAAAGTGCGCAGACGACCATCACCGCGAGTATTGCCATCGTCATTGAGCGCAATAAATGCCAACAAGATAATGACAGCACCGATGATTACTTCTAAAGTCGTAACAAGACCTTGATCCATCAAAAACAGCGCAGCAAGCACGAATAGCGATAAATTTAAGACCACATAAGCATCGCGCCGTTTATACAATTCCCATAGCTTACTGATGAGACATAGCACTAAAAATGCCACGCCCATATCCAGTCCAAACGCTGTATTGTACGTCAGCCATAGACCGACAAGACCCAGCAAGAAGCCGAGCATTTGCATGCCTTGATAGACGCGTTTTAAATGACGCAATTTTTTGAACTTAGCTTTGATGCGTGGTAGTTGGGCCGCGATACTAACCACAGCAAAGCCAATCAGCCATAAAGGCAGATGCGCGGCATGAGGTAAAATGACGATGATTTGGGCGATTAATACCCAATAATACGCTGGCAAGGCAAATAGCTTGCGAGTCCATTTAGTATCGCTAGCCTGTTCAGTATGAGAAGCGATATTTTGACCCAATGCCAACTTCTCAAAGCTTGCAGAATTTATAAAGTCTGATTTAGAAGAGCCAGTAAATACTTCTACCGGTTTCTTTGAGTCATCTATTTTAGAGATATTGGTCATGGCGTTTTTGCCAACCTTAGCAAGCACGCTTGCGCAAAACTATCACCTTCTCCCATCGGGGCAGCAGCAGAGGCATCACTCGGCAAGCACATCTTAAACGGCACACCCAGCTCACCCAGCCTCATCGCCCCATACGTCATCTGAGCCAGCCTCTGCTCATGATGCACCGCTGGCATATCGGCATAATCTAAGCTTTGTTCATGACCGACTGGATCAGCAAAGTGCTTGGTAAACATACCTTGACCGCGCGCCACATGCCCCCAAGAAACTCGTGCCAGCGACTCACCTTCGATATAATTATCGAGCCGCTCAAAGTCATCTTGACCTTGTCGATATTGCCCGCCTGTTGGTAAATCCTCCAAACTTGCGACCGAATACTGCGCCTGCCAGTCAAAGGCTTCAGGTTTTGGATAGACCCACGCCGTACGCGCAAAATAGACATAAGACCATGCCCGCATAATGCCCAAAGGATAAACGGTTTTGATTTTTAATCGTGGTAATTCAAACTGCCCACGACTATGCGTATGTACTGGCAAACGAATAATTTGCTCACCTTGTAGCCGTGTAACGAGCACAGAGTTTTGACTATCTACGTTAGGTTTGATTTTCTTACTGGATTTTTTATCCGTCTCTTTATCAACCTGCTCAAAGCCAAATAACAACTGCCGCCTTGGTTGGCGGCTCTCACTGCGCAGCTGCAAAGTCACCCAAACAGGCTCACCCGCTTCTGCCATGGTCACTTCTATTAATTGTACTTTTAGACCTGAGATATGAGCAAAGGTCACATGAAAGCTGATCAGCCAGACACTGACCAAATAAAAACATAAGCCCAGCACCAGATTATTGCCATAGTTGATGCCAGCGATAAAGGTAATGACCAATAACACCGCAAATAGCATCCCTTCACGGCTAAAAAATATATAGACATTGCGCAAATTGAGCGTGGCGCTATCACTTTTAGGCGCACGCGAGGCAAACCAACGGCTTAATGCTGAAGTAGCTGGTACGGTTAAGGCTTTTGGCAAAAAGCTCATGATTACCCTATCCTTACCATAAAATTAATACTCTCATTCACAATTGAATAGCAGTTTTAGACATAAACGCACGTTATGAAAAATCAAACGGTTAAACAATAACAGCCACGTCTGCCAAAATGCGTTGCGCGATGGTTTGTGTCGCCTGCCCTCCAGTCACGTACGCAGGCACAAAACGCTGACCGAGACGATGATCAGTGACCGCAGCGAACACCGCTTGAATATCTTCAGGTGTCATCTCCATATGCCCCGATACATAGGCATAAGCTTGTGCAGCACGCTGTAGTGACAGCACACCGCGCGGTGATAAGCCATGATACTCTTGGCTTGCTCGTGTTTTTGCCACCAGTCTTTGTAGATAATCCAAAACCACATCCGCAACATGAACTTGCTTGACCCCTTGCTGGGCTAATAAAACAGCGTCCGTATCTAGCACAGCATCCAACTCTTTTAATAGCTCGCGGCGATCCTGACCTTTTAAGAGCTCACGCTCTGCTGCAGGTGATGGGTAACCGAGCGACAAACATAGTAAGAATCGATCTAGCTGCGATTCAGGGAGTGGATAGACACCTGCTTGCTGCAAAGGATTTTGGGTTGCAATCACAAAAAACGGCTGCGGCAAAGGATAGGTTTTCCCATCTTGGGTGACTTGCCGCTCTTCCATCGCTTCTAATAATGCGCTTTGCGTCTTGGGGCTGGAGCGATTGATTTCATCTGCCAGTAACAGCTGAGTAAAGATAGGCCCAGAACGAAACTCAAACTGCTGTTTACTTTGGTCATAGATACTCATGCCTAAAATATCTGCTGGCAGCATGTCGTTAGTAAACTGCACACGACTAAAGCTCAAGCCCAATAACTGTGCCAATCCCTGCGCCAAGGTCGTCTTGCCCATACCCGGTATATCTTGCAGTAATAAATGACCACCTGCCAATATACCACTGAGCGCCAACTTAACGGCTTGAGGTTTGTCCAACACAATTTGGTTTAACTGTGCCATAAGCTGGGCGATTTTTTGCTGATTATGGCGATAGTCGCTAGCACTAGGCGCAGATTGACTGAGTATCTCTGATGTTGACTGGAGTGTAGAGGGAAGAGACATATCGATGGCTGTATGGGTCATAGTAATCATTGGCTCGTTTTTTGGATAATGAGTATAAATCAGGAATTACTTTGCCTCATCTTCCACTAGGGGCGCGGCGGCACGAAGCGTTGACAGATAAGCGATTACATCCGCACGCTCTTTAGCATCAGGCATAGGGTTTGATAGCATCTTTGAATCTAGCATGGCTTTTTCCGCATCCGCAATATAAGGATCGAGCGTTTTTGCATCCCATATCCAACCTGATTTTTTTAGCCCATCACTATAGGTGTAATCTTCTAGCTCTGCGGCGGGCGCACCATATATATTCATCAACTGCGGGCCTTTTTTATTGAGACCGGCATTGAGCTGATGACACTGACCACAAGCCTCTTTATAAATTAGGGCACCATTGACAGCGTTACCTCCAGTATATAGTGGCAGCGTGACAGGCGCGCGATGATCAGGTGGTATACTTTCCCCGCAGGCGGTGAGCAGTAGAACAGCGGTAAAAATACCGCTCAATGATGACTTACTGATAATAGACATTTTTGACAATCTTTAGTTGAGGAGCACCAGCTATATAAGACGATATCGATAATAATGCAATGCGAAATCAGGCAAAATCGGTCGGCACGCATAGATAGCTGTTTAAAAATAGAGCGTTATTTATCGGCATCTAAACCAATAAACAACGCTTAAGAAACGTCTAGGGTTATACCTGTATGGTCACACAAGATTAGGTGCTCTTATGTACCACTAGCCACTTTTATTGTACTGCTTGGCTCTTCCAAATAATACCCTTGCAGATAGCGCGCACCTACACTCCAAGCGACAGACATGGTTGCCGCTTCTTCAATGTAAGGCATCAACACATCGATTTTAACCGCGTTGGTACGCACGATAAGAGACTTAACGGCTTCTAAATTATCCGCAGAATCGATATCTTGCACGTAACTACGAGCCAAACGTACGATATCTGGCTGGACAACGCTGGCAATCTCAACGGACTTAGTAGACGAGCCAAAGTTAGTAATACCAAGCTGACAGCCCACTTGGTCAAGTGCTTCAAATTGAGATTTGGCAACCGTTAAATGATCAGCGATATCTTGTTCATTAAATTGTAGCGTCAATGCTCCTGCAGCACCGCCAACGGCATTAATCAGCTGACTGGCAACGTTTGGTAGCTTTTTATCAACCAGCGAAGCACTGGTCAATTGTATCAATAATCGTGCTTCAGGATGGATCTTACGGACGTCATTTATCTTTTTACAGGCATTAATCAGTACCCAACGATCTATTTTTTCTAGCAATTGATGCGCTTTAGCAACTGCCATAAATTGTTGAGGCGTCAACACGGTATTGTCAGCATCTGCCAATGGCAGCCGCAGATAGACTTCAAAAAAGTCACTACGGTCATTATTGATGTCATATATCGCCTGAAACGATAGCTCAAAACGATTATTGGCAATGGCATCGACTAAAGACTCAGCGAGCGCATGGTCATCACTATTGGCATGCTCGCTTGGATCATACAAATGATAGGTGCCACCTTTATTGGAGGTCTCAGTCATAATCTGAGCAATGGCATCCATCGCTCGCTCTAATACAATCTTAGGCTCAGCGGTGTTTTTTTCGATTTTGACAATACCAATACTAACGGTGGTGCTTGTCGTACGCTTATCGACTTCAATGAGCATCTCACTAATACGTGAGCCAATGTGCTCGGCGAGCTGTTCGAGCTCTGCGGCTGTCTGATTCTCTACTAGTATCGTAAATGCTGTATCGCTAAAGCGGCTTACATAACCCTCTGGCACCAGCTCGTCTAGGGTATAAGCTACCTGCTTGACCGTCGTATCGACACCCTGCAAACCCAAGCTACTTCTAATTTTACCAATGTTATCGAGCCGAACATACATTAGCCCTGCAGTCAGTACGCCATCGATTGCTTGCTGGTGTACCATCATCAACTGCTCTTCAAAACCGTGGCGGTTGTTGATTCCTGTCAAGCTATCCTTTCGCTCAGCTTCTGCCAAGCGCTTAGCAACCTCAGCACTATTACTGTTATTTTGTTGGATAATAATTTGAGTAACTGGCTCACTATCCAAGGTGGCTGCTGCCAGCTGTAGTTTTGCCTCAAAGGTACTGCCATCTTTACGTAGGCTTTCGAATTTGAACTCGACCTCTTCACGGCTACCCTTATCAAACTGTCGCAAAAACTGCTTAAAGGCTTTGACGTTGTCGCCACCTGCGATCAAATCAATAACGGGTACACCAATGATATCGTTCATTGATTCAAAACCAAATAGCTGAAGATAAGGGTCATTGGCAAAGATATGAATACCTTGGTCAAGATAGGCAACCGCACTTTTGGAGTTTTTGATTAAAATATTAGCGCGCTGCTCTGCCTCAGACAATACATGATGCAGAGCTTTTAGCTGGCGGCGGCTACGCAAATTATCATGCTGTAAGCAAATCGCCATCACCACTGCTGTCTCTTGGTCTGCCCTAAGCGCCTTAACCATCGTGCCATTCATCACAGAAGGCAAACCGTCCTCATTATGAGCAGTTGGAGCTGTCTCTGCACTCATCAGACAGATCATCGGCAGATCAATACTCTGCTCTTGCACGATGCCCACCATGTCGGTAAAGCTCATATCATAGGCTTGGCCAAAAACTAAAACATCCCACGGCTGGCGGAGTGATTTGAGCAACTCTTCCTTGTCATCCAAAAAGCCTAGATTGATGCTGTCATAATAAGAATCTAGCAAATCCACCAGACGCTCAGCATAGAGCTGATCGGCATCGATAACTAGTAGATTTAAGACGGACTGAGTACGCATAGGAGGCCTTTTGAATCTTATGATCGTATTTATTTTTATCGCTTAATTTCGATACCTTGCTGCTTTTTCTAACATCAAAATAGCACGGCAAATAAGCAAGCACTACAAGTATTAGGCTCAGCGGGTATTGAAAATACTGGTTTATTAATGCGGTCTAGGATGACTGACTTGGTAGGTAGGTATTTCTAGACCATAAAAATGTAAGTCGCAGTATCTCTCATTATAGACAATAATTTGACCGACTGCATATTAACTTAACTTGGACATGCTGAAGTATGGCAAATAGTAGACTTAGAGAGGCTGCCACCGCAGCCGATTTATATAGGATTGACTATATCACTATCCAAATAAATACTTGCGTAAACTACAGTTGTACCACTTCATACTGGCTAAACTCATCGGTCACCAATAAGGGATGTAATAAACGTAACAATTTCTGTTTATTATGCAAGCGCATGATCACTCTATCATTGGTCTGAAAGTGAAAGGTCGGCACTATTAAGCTGCAAGTCGTCTGTAGCTGATCATCGCCAGCGACAATGAAGGCTGGCACAAAATGCTGACTGCGTGACTTCCTATCCTCTAGACGCAGCCCGCAAGTGATTAACTTGTGACCAAGGACTTGCCACTCTACCTCTGGATTATGAGTATCAAGATTGAGCCAGCGTACAACCCCAATTGACCAGTCAGCGGTCATCGTCTCAGAACGGCATAATAAAGAGAGACTCATTATTTGTAACGGTGGCGGAGTGGTAATGGGAGGACGAACGTCAACGTCAACGTCAACATCAACGTCAACATCAACATCAACATCAACATCAACATCAACATCAACATCAACAGGATTTACCATCAGCTGCAACGTGCGAAAAGGCGAAAGGACATTTTTGCTGTCAAAGGTTTCAACGATTGATAAGTTACTGTCCACGGGTTTTTTTGGTACGGTATCATAGCGAGGTCGCTCCCCATCCGGCAGCTCTTTGGTGCCGATCAAGCTTATCAATCCTTGCGCATGACTAGCATGATAATGAATATCGTTAAATCCAATCACCATTGTGGCATCTTGCTTAGCGCTATACTTATTCGGTACGGTTAATTGCGGCTGCATATAGCGATAGGTTATCGCCATTGCTATCTTATTCAGCAAACAGCACTCAACGCCTTCGCTACCCTCATTGATTAATGCTTGCTGGCGTGATTTTAGATGCTCGATCACTGATGCCAGCTCAATGAAGAGACAGTCGTACTGGCTCTCATAGGGATTGATGCTAGAGTGGGCGGTCAAATAAGTAGGTGGATTCTCACTATGCAAATTGACAAAGACGCGTGTCTCAGTTTGCGGCTCTATGGTCGCAACGATTGGTTCAGCCCACTCCGGTAATAAGCGATGGACCAGCAAGATATTAGAACGACGCAATCCGCGCACATTGAGCAAGCTATGCAAACATATTTGACAATACAATCGATGTATACTGTCCGCGCGGTTGGTAACGACATAAGCACTTAAGTCAAGCGTTGCAGCATGGCGCTGACAGGCAAGATAATACAATCGATTGAGTGCAGCCCAGACATATGACGGTGGCTTTTGATAACAAATGGCCTCTTCCATCAATAGTTTTTGGTACGTTAACATCGTCTGGTAAATAACGATGGCTAACGTCATTGGCGCAGATTTTTCGCCCGTAAAACGGCGCTGCCAGCCGCTACTTGCCGGCGTTTTTTGATTGTCTAACAACGATATTTCGCGGCGTATCACACCGTCGCAGACCAAAATAATAAGATAATATAAAGATTTTACTTGAGCAACACAGTCCAACTGAGCATCACTCAGCGCTCCCGTCTCATGGACGTAAGACTGACGTAGAGCAGCAATCAGCCGATCGGCAGCATCAAGGACGATACGAATTAATTTGAAACGTTGCTGATCATCTACGTCAGCCACTCTCAACTCTGTGAGTACTTTTTCCAATTGCTCCGCTTGCTGCGCTTCTGTTTGCGATGGCAAAAGTGCCACCCACTTGCGCAAATGCTGCTCTTGACCGTTGGTCGAGTGGCTAGAAGCAGGCAGTAACGGCTCTGTCGAAGCCAGATGCTCTTGAAAATCCGATAAAGTTATCATTACTATCCTTAGTCATTACGCAGTGATAGCTGCACAAACTATTAGCAAGCGGGTAAGCGTTAGCTATCGATAGAAGGTCGTAATAACAGCTGCTTATGCACTTATTGGTCATTATTTGTCCATAAATAATATTGCCTCGTCATCATGCAACTTTTAAGCCCCATTGTAAATGTCAATCGGCACCTTAAACGGTCTATCTGGCAGCTCCCTGACCAGCTTAGGTACCAGATAACCGGGTAATGCTGCCAATAATGACCAATAAAGCGCGACTGCTGACCGCTCGTCGCTATCGAAATGTGCTGCGCCTGCCACTTTATCCAACACGTGCAAATAATAAGGCAATACGCCAGCGGCAAATAAGCGTTGGCTTAAAGCGATTTGAGCAGCAACGCTGTCATTAATACCTTTTAGAAGTACGGCCTGATTTAATAAAGTCATGCCAGCTGCTCGCGCCCGCTGCAAATACTCTGCTGTGAGCACATCAATCTCATTAGCATGATTACAATGAATGACCATGACGATATGACAGCGACTTTGTGCCAGCCTCTCTAATAATGGCGCATCCAAACGTGCTGGAATCACTATTGGCAAACGAGTATGTAGCCGAATGGTGGTCAGTTGTGGGATGGCTTCCAAGGTATCTAGCCAAGCAAATAATCGCCTATTGGTCACGTTTAAAGGGTCGCCGCCACTCAAGATCACCTCATTGATCTCAGGATGGGCAGTAATATAGTCGATGATGCTTTGTTTGGCATCGGCAGTGGGCATATTGGCACTATAGTCAAAATGCTGACGGAAGCAGTAACGACAATGAATCGCGCAAGCACCTGTAATCGTTAACAGCACTCTTGACTGATATTTATGCAATAAGCCTTTGGTCGGGTTATGGTCGTTTTCGGCTAAAGGATCTGCCACGTAGCCAGTCACTGTGACTTGCTCTTGTTGGTCGGGTAGCACTTGCTTTAATAAAGGATCATGGCTATCGCCAACGGTCATTTTTGCGACAAAAGCACGCGGCACTCTTAGCTCAAAATGCTCAGGCACATAAACGTCAGCACGCAAGGATTCCAGTTTTAGGATACTAAGCAGCTCATCAATGCTGGTAATGCCTTCGGATAATTGCGTTTGCCAGTTTTTTTGTGTGATTAAATGGTTTATCATGACAACCTAGTACCTGTGCCTAAAAGGCGTCATTATACGCCCTTAGTGAGTACCCTATCAAAGCATACCAGTCATCCATGAATAGTTGGCGTGACGACAGCGCTTAGCACAGTTATCTCCACACCCAAATACTGATCATATATTCGCAACCTTTAGGAGTTTCTTGTGGCAAGTTTTTCTACTAATGAATTTAAAGC
Organism: Psychrobacter glaciei; assembly: GCF_014652895.1. Lineage (GTDB taxonomy): Bacteria > Pseudomonadota > Gammaproteobacteria > Pseudomonadales > Moraxellaceae > Psychrobacter > Psychrobacter glaciei. The sequence continues at coordinate 23,286 of NZ_BMZR01000001.1, read as the reverse complement.
CGGTCTAAAAGTCATGCTCGATGGCAATCCTTGTGCCATTCTTGAGAACGAGTTTGTCAAACCTGGTAAAGGTCAAGCCTTTAACCGTGTCAAGTTGCGCAATCTTCGTAGTGGTAAAGTATTGGAGCAAACTTTCAAGTCAGGTGATAGCTTAGAGGCGGCTGATGTCATGGACACTGAAATGAACTATCTATACAACGATGGCGAGTTTTGGCATTTTATGCATCCTGAAAGCTTTGAGCAAATCCAAGCTGACAAAACAGCAATGGGCGACTCAGTACAATGGCTAAAAGAAAACAGCAATGCCGTATGTACCATCACTCTATTTAATGGAAGTCCATTGTCGATCACGCCACCCAACTTCGTTGAGTTACAAATCACGGAGACAGATCCTGGCGTACGTGGTGATACTTCAGGTGGTGGCGGCAAACCTGCTAAGTTAGAGACAGGCGCGGTTGTGCGTGTACCATTGTTTGTTCAGCAAGGTGAAGTCGTCCGTGTCGATACCCGTACTGGTGACTACCAAACTCGCGTCAACTAATCGCTCGACTTGATTTAGGGGGTGTCCTCATTTCAAAAATGGCGATAAAAATGAGATAAATTGCCATCAAACGAGGAAAATAGCGCAGATAATATCGAGATATTGATAAACTATTTGACGATGTTTGGCAAAATTTAGCCATTTTTAGCGCATTTAGAGAATGCTCGATTGAATTGAGGACACGCCCTAGTAACGCATAAAAAAAGCTTAACCATTATTAAATGGTTAAGCTTTTTTATTACTTGTCAGAAAGCCATCGAAAAAACATCATAAACAAGCACTAAAACGTTTTTAACAATCAGCACAATAAAGAATGCATTTGTGAGATTTAGTAGATCTATAGTCAAGGAATTTTAGAATCGCTACAAGGCGCCCAACCGCAAATAGTACACTGCGTACATCTAGGATGGGTAACACCGTAGCGGTTTAAAAGAGCTCTGACTATATCTTTGCAAATTAAGTCTGCCTTACTCTCTTAATCAGCTGACGATTGCTTATGCATCAGCCAATATTGTACCAAGGCGTTTAGCTGCTCTTGTTTAAAGGGCTTGGTGCAATAATCCTGCATGCCCACATTGAGATATTTTTCGCGCTCGCCATCCATTGCATTAGCAGTCAAAGCGATAATCGGTGGCAGTACTTGAGGATCATAAAGTTCGTGTAACTTAATAGTCGCCTGTACGCCATCCATAATCGGCATATGATGATCCATCAAAATGAGGTCATAACGCTCAGGGTACAACGCAAAAGTCTCAATCGCTTGCTGCCCATCGGTGACATGCGTAACCGTATGACCACTATTATTCAGGGCTTTTTTGGCTATCGTCGCGTTGACACTGTCATCTTCAACTAACAATATATGACCAGAACGCTCCTGAGTGGGCACTATCATAGTAAAGTCGTTTGAATCTTGCCAGCTCTCGTACTGCTCCTCACCGATAGTAGGTAGCGGTAATAATACCGTAAAAGTAGTCCCGACACCGACCACACTATCTACATTAATGCCCCCACCCATTAGATCCACCAGAGATTTACACACAGACAACCCAAGACCTGTACCACCATACAGACGATGGGTCGATTTATCAGCTTGATTGTAAGCATCAAATATCGCATCAACTGATTCAGGCTTGATACCGACGCCTGTATCGGTGACCTGAATATATAAGGTCATGTTTTCTTGGGTATTGCTCTCTTCAATGATACTGTCACCACTAATGGTCTCATCAGTCAAAACATCATCAGATTCATCATTTCTAGACTTGTCATTTTTAGACTTGTCATTGATATAGCAACAATTGGGCACGTGCTTAACATCGATACTCACTCGCCCACCTTCACGGGTGAATTTGATGGCATTATTGACAAGGTTGACCATGATTTGTTTGAGACGTACCGGATCTCCTTGCACATAAGGCGATAGTGATTCCATATAATGGTAGTCTAAAATCAAGCCGCGCTGTCGAGCTTTAATAGCAAAGAGACTGACCACTTCATTACATAAGGTGGACAAGTTCATCGGAATGGCATCAATGGTCATTTTGCCAGACTCAACTTTCGATAAATCCAAAATACCATTGATAATCGCTAGTAAATGCTCATTTGAGACTTTTATATTGTCCACATACTCTTGTTGTTCTTGGCTGAGCTTGGTCTCGCTAAGCATCTCTACCATGCCGATAATGCCATTCATCGGTGTCCGTATTTCATGGCTCATATTGGCCAAAAAGTCCGATTTCATCTCATTAGCATGCTTGGCGACACGTTGTTTATCTTGTAGTTGTAAAGCATCGGCAGCCATCATCGCGAACTGGGCCAATAATTTTTCTTGCTTAGCATCAAAGCCATAATAAGGCTCTGTATCCATCAGACAGAAAGAGCCTAGACGATACGTCTTATTGTCTTCATGCATGATAATAGGAGCACCCGCATAAAAGCGCAGATGGGTAGATTCTGTCACCAATGGGTTTTGATCAAAGCGACTGTCTTTTGACAAATCTGCGACCACAAATACCCCATCCGACAGCAAGGTATAGTTACAGATAGCCACTTCACGCGCCGTCGTACATATATCAACAAGCCCATGTACAGATTTTAGATACTGAGTCTCCTCATCCATAAAGGTAATAGTGACAACTGGCATGTCAAAAAACAACTTAGCAAGTTCAGTCAGACGAGAAAAAGCAGGCTCATCATTATGGTTGAGCACCTGATATTTTTTGAGCTTGCTAATACGATCTACTTCATCTGCGGCGACTGGGTAGCTGCGCTTAGGTGAGTTGGGTATCGTCAAGGTGGACTCCATTCATTAGAATCAGACGTTCGTCTGCTTTATCAACAATTGTAACGCTTCACTCACCATCAGCATTGCCACGACCGATGTCACTACTACTGCTGAACCATAACCGCCGCAATGTAAACCGCCCGTTTGACAGCTTTTATCGACGCGTGGTGGTTCTGTAGAATAGACGCATTTGATGCCGAATTTTTCTTTTAGAGCGCTATTAATGCCTTTTTCGTGACGTAATTTATTGCGAAGCTTGGCCAGTAGTGGATCTTGATAGCTATCGCGCAAGTCACTTACCGTAATTTTACTAGGGTCTATCTTACCACCCGCACCGCCTGCACAGACCAATTTTAATTTATTGAAACGACAATGTAGGGCGATAGCAAGTTTGGCCTGCATATCATCGACACAATCTAAAATGACAATAGGATGACCTTGAGCAATGGCAGCCTTTGCTTCTTCACGGCTAGGCAGGAGTGCGGCAACATTATCGACTGTCAGGAAATCATCAATTAAATTGATGGTGACCTTGGGGTTAATCTCACCAAGCCGTTGCCCCATCGCCGCAATTTTGCTTTGCCCAAAGGTACTGTCTAACGCTGGCAATTGCCGATTGACATTAGAAGCCACCAATACATCCAAATCAATCAGAGTAATAGTGCCAACTGCGGTACGAGCCAATGCCTCTGCTGCCCAAGAACCAACGCCCCCGACGCCAATCACATACACATGTGCTGCCGCAAAAGTATCAACGGCTGAGCGACCATAGAGGGTTTGCGTTCCTTGGAAACGCCGCTCATATTGCTCACTTGCGCTATCACTATCGTCATGAACGACAGAATGCTCAACGGTATTAGGCTCTACAAACGACGGGTCAAATAATTGTGCTTCACTCATAACAGATTAAACGCTCTTTTTAAAGGTGGTAACTCAAGTTGCTTTTATTTTATTCTCTATCACGTTACTTTTTACTGTTAGTAGCCGTTACCCTTTTGACGGTATAGGATAATGCCAGTCAGTACGTAGGGCATCGCAACTATTTTGCCATAGTTGCTCGGCAAGGCGATATGACGGTACATCGAGTAACTCACTCAGGCTCAGCAGCACCCATGGCAAATTGGCGGGAACGTTTATATTATGAGCGGAAGTATCATCCCTTCCATTGTCTGAATTTTGCCCAAGCGCTGACTGGCTATTGTTTGAATGCTGACACATAATGGGTGTCATATCCGGACAGTCAGTTTCAATCACCAAGCACTCAAAACCATAACTATCAACGGCTACTTGAATCGCGCGACGCAGTTTTTTAGCATTTGGATTGGTGACTTGTCCAGTAATTCCGAGCTTAAATCCTAGTTTTACAAAAGCCTTTGCCTCTTGCTCACCACCACTAAAACTATGCGCGACCCCGCCCAAATCATGCGCATTATAATCATGCGCTTTCAATATGGCTAACGCTTCAGCATGGGCTTTGCGGATATGCAGCATCACCGGTAGCTGATGGGTCACTGCCATATCCAATTGTGCCTTAAAAAAATACTCTTGCTTGGCCAGCATATCAGGCTGTTTCATCTCATCTGTAAAAGTATCTAAGCCAATCTCACCGATTGCTAATGGGCGCTCGTCAGCGAGCATCTTTGCCATATTATCCAAATGTGATTCTGTATGCTGCTTGATATAAAAAGGATGTAGACCCAGCGCAATATGAGCATCTAGAGACGAGTTATGCTGGTTGCCAGCCTTAATTATCGATGATTGCACTATAGCTGCTTGCGCTGTAATCGATTGAAAACCTTCATTAATTAGACGCTTAGTCTCATACAGACGATCGAAATGCTCATATAAATAACCCACCAACATAAGATGGCGCACCCCTTGCTCATAAGCGGCCTCGACTTGCACTGCTCTATCCGCATCAAAAATTGGCGCATCAAAATGCGTATGCGTATCAATCAATGGCAAAGCAGATGATGAATGCGGCGTGATATATAGTGAGTCAAGAGCAGTCATTAACAGGTTCCAAACTTAATCGTTGTTCGTAAAAATATTCATAATAGGCTAAATCACCATGAGAAAAGTCCACATTTAGCATCTAAATGATCGTGATGCGTTTTGTTTTTTCATCTCGCTTTGTGGGTGACTGTCTGATTGTCGACTGTTACCTGTTTGGCGGCTGCTACGACGCGGTATTAGTAATAAAGCCGTACCAACTGCGCTTAACATAAGCCATTTTTTTTTGCTAATACGATGCGCCATCACCTCCACCCCTTTACAGCTTGTTTGTCTTTTAGAGTGCACTAAAACGTTATTTTATCAATATTCGGTATATCTAAATTACTTAGTATACTGGGATATAGTAATGGCTGTGTTTATCTGTGTTATGAATACGCAAGCTTATGTACGGTGTCATATTTTTAGGGTCTGTTGAACATTCAAATGTGGTACTGGCAGTGGCTATTTTTTAGACAATACGCAGTGAAATTTTTGACGCCTAGTCATTCTAGGTTAGACAATTTCGCCATGTATTGGCAAAAAATAGTCCTGCCCTGAAAGGCTGATGCTAAAATCACCCCAAACGTTGTTATAAACCTAGCTAAGGTCTCGACATTATCGTCGGTTTACGCCTGATTTGATAAAAGGTTTGATGCGATTTTAGCGATCAGCAGTCCTAATATTTGAATGCTCAACAGACCCTAATAAAACCGCACGATACGATAGCTTGATTGAGCTTGCGTTTAACGCTTGAGAGGATAAGTCGTGATACCACTACTTGGACTATCTACTTTAGTAAAACCTTGTGACGTAGCTTTTGGTGTTTGATTGCGCCTCGGTACGAGCGGATTGAGTGGCATCAATTCGTAATCTGCATCGACATTGCCATCCCAGCCTTCTGTCCCACTTAAGGGCAACTGCTTAATCGTCCCGTTTTTGTCAATGACCAGCTGTAGGACACGCATTTGGTTGAACTTGCGTTCAGTCACACTCGCCACTGCACCGCCATCGCGTAGGATAGTCGGCTGTAGAAAGATGATTAAGTTGCTTTTTTGCGTGTTGTCATTGTCAGAACGAAACAATCGACCAATAAAGGGTACATTGCCCAAACCAGGCACTTTTTGTTGGCGCGTCGTGGTGTTATCGCGCATCAAACCGCCTAGAGCGATGGTCTGTTGATCGTCGGCTAGAATAGTCGTGTTGATGAGGCTCTTATTGGTAATCAAACCACTGGCATTACCCGTACTACCTGGCACGACTGACGATACTTCTTGCGATACCTCCAAGCGTACTGTGCCATTATCACCAATATGCGGAATGACATTGAGATTAATACCAATATCTTGGCGATCAATCGTTTGAAATGGATTGTTTGAATTGTTGCCACTGGTGGTAAAAGAGCCAGTCACAAAAGGCACGTTTTGACCAACCAAAATACTCGCCTTCTCATTGTCCAATGTCAAAATCGATGGCATAGACAGTAGATTGGCACTAGTGGAAGAATCCAGTGCTTGTAAGATGGCACCATAAAACTCAGTATTACCCTGACTGTCTTTTCGACTGTCTCCAATCCCTATCAAAGCACCAGCGATAGAGCTGGCAGCAGCGCTGATACCTGCCGTACCAGTACCTGCTAAGGCGGCAGCCGCAAGGGTTGTCGCACTAGCACCAACATTGTTAAAGTTTACTACCCCATAACCACTGTTGGCATTACCCAGCGCCCACTGCACACCCAGTTGGGTCGCATCATCGCCCGATACTTCGACAATAGCGGCTTGAATCAATACTTGTGCGCGGCGACTGTCTAATTGGCTGACCGCGTCTTCAATCTCAAACATCAGCTCGGGTGCGGCATTGACGATCACTGCATTTTGCGTTTCATCAGCGATGATGCTGAACGGCCGACCGCCCACCCCCGTACTTGTTCCACTTGCGCTGCTAGCAGGCACTACTGCTGTACTGCTATTACCAATGCTATCACTGGCTGCACCATTAATCGATGCACCTGTCGTACTTGCATTATTTAGCGAGGCGGCCTCTAATGTCGAGGTCGCGCCAGCGCTATTGATAGATTGATTGGCTAGCAAGCCACGTAGCATATCTGCAATATGACCAGCACTGGCATACTTCAATCTAAAAACCCGCAAACCACTCAGGCGTCTTGTAGGCGTGGTATCCAACTGATTGACCATTTCTTGGACTTTGGCAATCATTTCAGGGCTGCCTTTGACCAGCAGCCTATCACTGGACGTATCGGCAATGACTTTCAGCTGATTATTGCCCCCTTGTGCTTGCCCACTACCGGCACTCGCCACCAAAGCACTGATCAACTCCATCATTCGCTCTGCATCGACATGTCGAAGCGGTATCACTTGCAAACTGTCATTAACGTTGCTGTCCAAATCGCGGATGAGCGCGGTTAATTGATTCAAGCTATCAGCGCGATCTGACAATACCAACGCATTAACACCAGGCACAGCAGCAGCATGGGCAGACTGTGGCATGAGTGGTCGTATGACTCCCAACACCTCTGCCGCTTGAGTATTGGTTAAATAAATGACCCGAGTTGCCAGTGCTTCACCGACACTATCACCGCGCAAATCGACGGCCACACCAGACTGCTTGGCGACATTATCCGGCACCAGTTTAACTGTTGTACCTGAGTCAATCGCGGCAATACCATTGACTTGCATCACACTCAAAAACAGCTGATAAATCTCATCGCGAGACAAAGCTTTATTGGAGATGACCGTCACATTACCATTGATACGTGGATCAAGGACAAAGTTTTGATCGGTAATGGTCGCCACTTCATTAATAAAGGCTTTAATATCAGCATCTTGCAAGTTGACTTTCCAACTCTCGGCACTAACAAGACCTGTACTGGCCGCCCATAGCGGTACTGCTAGGCAAAGAGGACGGCATAGGCGCATCAAGCGCTGTAAGGTATGGTGCAAAGGCGTGACTGAAAATTTATGAGAACGTACCATATTGATAATTACCTACAGTGATGTCGCTTAGTATGTACTGAATATTGTCAGCTGGCGTGTTGCTACCATAGCCCCAACCAGATGGTCATTATTTACTTAAAACGGCCTAATAAGAAAGAGCTTACTAAAAAATTGCTTGCCTAAAATTGCTGGCGAATCGTAATCACTTGCTCGCCACGTTTGACTTCTATTTGTGCTTCGCCTGCTTGCTGTACTTGTTGCAGGATACCAGCATCTTGGCTAGGATTATTGCCCACACTTTGACCATTAACGGTCAAGACCTGATCACCCGGCTCTAGTCCTAGACGATTGCGTAGTTTTGAAGGCATCGCCGCCGTTACCTGATAGTTTTCGCCTGATGCCATGACACCCATCCTGCTCAGATAACTGGCTGGATTTTCTTTCAGTGACGTGATGGCCTCATCAATAGCAGATTGCGGGCTGCTCTCAGGAGTCGTCTCTGCTGTGGACTCAGTATTGTCTTGTGCTGGCATTGGGGCACTGGGCAATGCGTTGCTGTTTGGCAAACGCTGATTGCTGACGGCACCTGCTAGCATATCGCTTTGGTCGAGTGCCATCGCCTCTGCCATTCTAATGACCGTTTGCTGATCACGGGCATCGGCGATGATGACGGCATTCCAGTCGACAGCGATCAGAGTATAGTCACTGTCTTTTAGACTGTCACCGATGCGATAATTTTTGACCTCGCCATTGACGTCTAATAAGGCGGACGACATACTCTCTGGCACAGCTAGCAAAACCCCTTTTAAGCCAATATTAGGGGGTGGCTGTACCGCCGCGGCGACAGGATCAGGGTCAGCAAAAATGGCAAACAGACCACTGTAATCATCGCCAGATGTATTAGCGTTTTGTAGAGGAGCTAGCGGTAAAGCTGGTGCCAAAGGTGCCGCTAGCAACAACCACAATAGCCGTGCCGCCGTCCAGCACAGCCAAGCAATTGCTAATAGTAGCAGCCAACCAGCGCAGCGATTGAGAACATTGATGATGGGTTTTAAGGTAGCAGTAGACATCTAGCGCGTCCCCAAACCGGCTAGCAATGGCTGGCGCACACTGACAACGGGCGTATCTTGCGGGGCTTGTCCTTTGTATTCAGGCATATTTTCTAATAAACGCTGGGTCAAGCTAACATCTAGCATATTATCGCCATCGACATACAGATCCCCTAAGCGCTTATCTTGATTATTTAATAAATTAACGTGCAGCAGATTTTTATCATTTTTTTGTTCCGTACTAAGCTCGGCACGCATCGCTGGCATAGTGATATAAAAAACCTTACCACCACTCGGATAACCTACTTCACCGCCGACCCAAGTCAACTGACCCTCGGCTTCACTGAAACCAGAAGACTTTTTATTGGAGTCACTATCCGAACCGGTCTGCCGTTTTAACGATACCGCATTGACTTGAATCGGTGTGTTGGGCAGCTGCCAATCGACCACACTGGCCAATGTTTCCGGCGCAATCTTGCCGCTCATATCATCGATCTGCCATGCGCTGGTGCCCAGTTTTATTTGACCGTTTAATCTGGTCTGCTCTGTCGTGATATCGACTTCTGCACCCAACTTACCCAAAAATAATTGCCACGGCTGCCACGACCAATTCGCCGCACCTGTCAATGGCTTTGCTGACAAAGGCAGCTGCCAAATCGCTGAGCCTTGCCATAAGTTGCCCGACACGTGCTGCACATAAGGATTATTAGGTGCATATTTTTCAAGTAGCCACGACGCGGGCATTTGCAATAAGGCAAATAGCGCAAATAATATAAACCCAAATAGCCACCACAGCTTACGGGGACGCTTATGAGACGACGCAGAGACTTGGGCCACGGTTACACAACTCTTATATAAGGTAAAAACGTCATTATCATAACAAACAATAGCATACAGATGACAGAAAAAAAGCCAGTATCTTTTTACCAAAATATTGGCAATAAAGATACTGACTTCTGTCTACTAATGCACTTTTGACTCAATCGTTATGAAAGTCATAAGGACAAAGTAATGCCTAGCATTGCTACTCGAATCTTGACAGATTAAATAGCGAAATCTTCAATGTCACGACCTGCTGCTAGCGCATCAACCAACCATAGTGGCTTGCGACCGCGACCCGTCCATGTTTCTTCATTATTATCGGTGTTGCGATACTTGATGTTACGCTTTTTCTCTAACGTCTCACCAGCCTTTAAAATCTCTTCGATGGTGCTATTACTCTCTTCGGCAATTTTTTCAAACTGCATATAAGCATCATACAAACGCTGATGTTGCTTTTTGGCAATTAACTGTTGGGCGTTTTCAGTGATGGCACGTAGCTCATCGACGTTTAAACTGTCTAAATCAAGGGCAGTATTGTTGTTCATAATAAATCCAACTTTTATATAAGGGATATAAACCTAATAAATATAATACTATTTATTAAGCGCTAAAGAGTGCCAATTCACAAATAATAAGTAGTAATACGAAATTTAATAGTCAATTTCATTTATTGCTTATCAAAACGTTATTATTAGTGACGTTGATAAGCTATTACCAGTGGCATTAATAAGTAGGGACAATATAAACAAAAACAGTATTCATAACAATAGGGAATTAATGAACTTTGTAGTCAATATGCAACAATATCAATACAATAAAACCAATCATAAGTTTTATGTCAACACAGTCACCAAAATAATCATCGTAATAACTTTATAGTCATCGGACTATATCATACGAAATAGCCAATAATTAGCCTAATTTAATGCTATATCTTTTATCCACTTAAAAAACCTTTATTTGGACCAACTTAGGAATAAAGCCGGTAAATAATAATATTATAAAAAGCTGTAATTAAACAACATTAGTCAATCCACTCAATACAGGTAAGCGTATTAATGCTACAAACAATAAACCTTCAGATAGTCGCTTCTGTTCAAATCGAGGGCACGACTTAGGCATGCGAGAAAAATTTATATCAGCAAAACGCCATTTTTAATGTCCCTTTTTTATTTTGAACTGCTTAAGTGCCATATTACTTAAGTACCATACTGCTTATTATTCGATGTTAATTCAACAGACTAAGCCCGTTGTGCACTAAGCTCAGTCATCAAATCCAGAGCGGATTCGGCACTTAATAAATACGGATTGAAATCAACTGTCGTAGAGTATTTGAGATAAATCGCGGCGTTAGATTCGGTTGGAGAAGCATAGTTCATTGACCATTTTGCCCATTTTCTATGCTTGAGCTCACGTGTTTCAATCACCTGTAAATCGTGATGACGCTGATCGGCAATGAGAGCGTACAATAAACGATTAATCTGTGCTCTAGGTCCTTCGACCGTTTGTAAAAAATAGTCTTTATTAAAGGTCAACATACCCGTGATGCCATTTGCCGCATTATTGGCTTGGGCTTGCTGCAAAATCTCATTAAAGTCTTTCGCTGATACATCTGGGTTTGCACGGCTCACGTACGTCATACTCATTAAAATATGCGCATCTGAAGTTGATGATGTCATCTCTGGTCTCTTATGCAATGTGATAGGGTGTTGGCACCTTTATAAACGTCAATTAGCTGATAGCAAACCAAGACTTCTTCTTGGTAGAAGCCTCTTTTTCTTCTTGCTCTTGAAGTTCTGACAATGTATCAATCAGCATCATGATTTGGTTGGCGCTCATCAGATAAGGATTGAACTGAGTGCTTGTCGAAAATTTAAGCGCCAGTCCTTTATTCTCATCACTTGGGATAAGATATTTCATCGACCACTTATTCCAGTGGCGCTGCTCAATCTCGCGACATTCAATAATCTGTAGGGAAAAATGCCGCTCGTCTTTTACAAGCTTGCGTAATAGCTCATTAATGACAGGTCTCGCTCCTTCAATGCTTTGAAGAAAGTAATTGTGATTGAATACCAATGCACCTGTAATGCCATTATGCTCATTATTCTGTTGCGCTTGCGCTAGGATACGCGTGACCTCCCCATTAGGGTTGTCTTTGTTATAACGGCTAATATAGGTCAAACGTGTAATAATATGCTCGCCATGTAGCATATTTGACTGGTTCTTTTCTGACAGCTCAGCGACGTCCATAACGCACTCCGATAAATTATTTAAATTTTCTTGTAAGCAATAGCCAAATGCATCGCTACGATGAGTGAGTAAAATTTAGAGTTTGATTCTTTTGGAAAACTCACCCACACCCTGCGATAAACCACCACTGGTAGAGCGCTGGATCTTTTGTATGAGAGCCAATAATTGCGGGGCATCGGTACACTGCTCCAGATTTAGCAGGTAACCCCATACATCTTCAGATGGTGCATTTTTTTCGATATAAGTCGCCAATTCTGACTTTAATGTCTCAAAATTAACATCAGCGGCTTTGCGCTTAAAATAGCCAGTAAAGGAAGCTGCCTTTTTTGGCTTATCGTTAAAGGTAGCATCAAACTCAGCGGCACTATTGCTCTGCGATTGAATAGATTGAGACTGAAATGCTTTGCTGTCTTCATTAGCTGGCGTCGTGGGCTGTATTTCAGCCACTTGCTGCTCAGTGACAGTACGTGGTGCCGCTGGTTGCGAAGATACATACGATTGACTTGTAACGCTGGCATTATCATCTGCTATCAACTCAATACACTGAAACTCTTGTAACAACTCAATCAGAGGTGCTATCCCGCCAAACTCAGCGAACATCTTACTGTTATCAAGCGAATCAAGATACTGTTGATAAGTCTTTTTGCCATCAATCATGATTAACAATGTTCTCGCCTCTCGCGGCAACACACCTAGACTTTGCGTCTTAATTTCTTCTCGACCCAAGTCGCTTTTTCGAAATACATCGCTATTATTCATCTGATAAACCTAACGCTGATACTTAAGCAAACACGACCACAATACGGTGCTGCCTAAATAATTTTTGATACTTTGGGCTATAAATCCACCCTACCTTGAACTTTTATAAATTCTTTCAAAACTATTTTTTTTAAAAGATTTAAGGTGTAATTTTTGCTAAATCATTGGCGACTTTTTATTATATCAACACATTTAATGAAGCGTTAGTATTAGCGAAATCTAATAGAATGAACGGTTGATATAGGATATAAGTGGTCATTTGAATAAGCTCTAGCGAAAAAAAATAAAAACAACCATGAATAATTTCGTTTATAGATATGGTTGATATGATAAACAAGCAGATACATTGCTAACAGAAATGAGGAGTTTTTCTTATTCTATCGTATTTCAAATTCACTTTTTTATGCTGTATAACATTATCGAGAGCAATAAAGTAATTGTTAAATTATAAGTATTTTCTTCATTAACTATTTACGCTTACTTTATTTTCTCCATAAAAAAAGAGCCTATTCACATAGGCTCTATCTAACTTAATCAACATTCTTTATTTACGTATTCCTCTAAGGTATATCCTAGAATGGAATATCATCATCGACAGGACCATCTGGCATTGCTGTCGGCTTTGATTGTGCAGGCTTTTGAGCAGGTTGATTAAACTGATTCTGCTGAGCAGGTGCACCTTGATTATTGTTGAAGCTGTTTTGACCACCGCTAGATTGGTTATAACCACCTTGCTGAGCAGGCTGACTGTTTGCTTGCTGACCAAAATTATTCTGGTTACTTTGACCGCCTTGGTTGCCGTAGCCTTGATTTTGGCCACCTTGGTTATTATTACTGAAGCCGCCATTATCCTGACCACCCGTTGCGCCATCCAGCATTTGCATTTGCTCAGCGCGAATCTCAGTAATATAGCGGTCTTGACCATTGGGATCTTGATATTTTCGGGTACGCAAACTGCCTTCGATATAGACCTTACTGCCTTTACGCAGATACTGCGCAGCGATTTCGCCTAGACGATTAAAGAGTGAAATACGATGCCATTCGGTGGCTTCTTTCTTTTCACCGCTTTGCTTGTCTGTCCACTGCTCTGACGTCGCAACCGAGATATTGGTCACGCTACCGCCGTTACTAAATTGACGTGCCTCAGGGTCTGCTCCAAGGTTACCGATGATGATAACTTTATTAACTCCGCGCATAGTTCCGTCCTCTTACTTATGAATAATTTAATTACGAGCTTTAATCGAGTCTTTAATATAAACCATTAATTCTATCAGTAATATGGCTTTACTTTAACTATTTTCTTTTAAAATATCTAGTCACTGTATACAGCAAACGACATGCTACGTCGTGCAGTGTTGAGGCTTTGTCTTTATCACTATTAAAAATCAGCTTCCCTCTGTGCAATACTATCCATTATTTTGAAGTATCAACATCTTAGCGAGGATTATAAATAGAAAGGACTCCTTAGAGCCCTGAAAAACACCATAGAATATCAGTAACGCCAACGATTATTTATTATTACGATGCATACTGAGAGTGACACTACCCAGCTCTACGCCAAACTTTTTCATGACTGAACGATTGAGCATGACATCGTCATTAATAAGATACATCCAATCATCAAAATTCACTTTGTAAGTCTTGTCCTCAACGGGCAACTCTAATACGTAATTCCAATGCAAGGTATTGCCAACCACTTCCCCTGTCGCCTCGCCAATGACGTCACCTGCCGTACCTTTCCAACTACCATCCATTTGCTTGGTCAGTCGCCATATACGCTGCGATTTTGTGCCATCTGCCCAGTCAAACTTCTCATCCAATACAATGACATTATCGCCTTCGTGAGTGGCATCAATATCGACGTAAAAGCGTTTTTTGACCTCGCCATTGCGACCTTGAAACATGCCCCAGCCATCAATCTGACCGGAGAAAAATTCATGCATATCAAGCGTTGGTGTGGTGTTTTGATAAGCCTGAATATTTTGGGTGGCGCAGCCAGAGGTCAAAAGCGTGGCTGATAGCCCAAAACCCATCGCCAGCTTGACCATTGCTCGGGGAGCAACATCTTTACCAAAAAAAGCACCATTCAACGGCATTTTAAACTGACTCATATTAATTCCTTTTAAACAGAGATGAATTTTTAGTTTTCACTTATTAGGGTCTGTCTACGCGGTTATTGTTTACTCAGTTTTGCCCATTTAGGCTTATTTCTATAACCTTTAGATTGTTGCATAGTTAATCTATTAAAGATCTAATGGACTTTGCGCCAAGCTCGATAGCTGCTGCCGTGAATCCTCTGTCAATTGGGTCTTATCCAGCTTTAAATAAGCCACTTGTTCTTTTGCCATGACCACCAGTTCATCAACGCCGTCTACTGCTAGCACTTGCCGCGACCAATCTTGTATGTTGATGTTTTTGGGAATCGTAACGGTCGTACTTGATAAATACGGTGGATCAGAAATCGGGATAATAAGTAGCAACGAAATGCCCATAATGATAGCCAATATCCCCCACGCCAGCAGATTAGGCTGACTCAATAACAAGCCACCCATTGCCCCGCCCACAAACGCACCAAAGAACTGACTGGAAGAATTCAGCCCCATAGCCGTGGCTTTATTGGCAACTGGTGCGCGTTTGGATATCCACGAAGGAATCGTTGCTTCAAGCAGGTTAAAGCCCATAAAGTACAACAGCAACCCTAAAATAATACCGACGCCGACCTGACTACCCAATGCTAGCACTGCTAAGGCGACGGTCATCAAGGCAATCGCACCCAAGAATACTTGACGCATTTTGCGTTTCTTTTCGGCAATGATAATGAATGGTATCGCGACGGCAAAGCCAATAAATAGCAATGGCAAATAGACTAAACCCTGCTGACGTACGGATAGACCCATTACGTCATTGAGCTGATGCGGCAATATGACAAATATCGCCGTCATGGTCAGATGAAGGGCAAAGATACCGATATGCAAGCGGTTTAAATCGCCGATTTTTAGTACCGTCGCTAACTGCTGACCAATCGATTTATTATCTAAGTTATGCTTGAGCACTCGTAGCGGCGTCGGTACGAAAAAAAGCAGCAGCATCGCTAGAATAGCAAACCCTGAGGTCAACCAAAATAACCCAGAAATACCAAGCGAACCGACCAATAGCGGACCGAAAGCAAATGCCAACATGATAGAAGTCGCAATGGTTAAGCCCATCGTTGCCATCGCTTTGGTGCGCATCTCTTCGCGCGTTACATCAGCGAGTAGCGCCATCAATACCGCAGAGACCGCGCCACTACCTGCCAGCGCCCGACCGATAATAACTTCATAAATATCCGTGGCATTGGCAGCGATGATACCGCCGAGAGCAAATAGCACCAGACCCAAAAAGATAATCGGCTTACGTGGAAACTTATCAGCAGCAAGACTCATCGGTATCTGAAAGATTGCTTGCCCTAGCCCATAAATACCGACCGCTAAGCCAATTAGAAACGGTGTCGCATGCGCATAATTGTCGCCATACACAGAAAATACGGGCACAATCATAAACAAACCAATCATCCGCAAGGCAAATATACCACCGACCCCGAGAATTGCCCGTTTTTCTACGCTATTCATACTTGCCTCACTGGTTCGTCATTGCTGATTTGTCACTACTGCGCTGCTTATACTATTGTGACTCTATCAAGGCTTTAGCTATAAATTAAGCCCACTAGTATAAGACATTCGCCATCAGGTTGCCGAGACTTTTGTCTTTTTACGCTTCCTTTGACCATTCCTGCACTTACCTGTAGGAGTGACACCATAATTTTGTTACCAAGTGCATCTGATGGGTCACCATACCTTGAATAATCCCTCCATCATGACAATAAAGCAAGGCAGCGCAGACATTGTTGCCTAAACAGCACTTATGACGCATGTCCTTATAAAAAGGCATATCCTAAAGTGACACAGCTTGAACTGATACAGCTTGGATAAATTTATAACAAACCCTCCCTATTAGTTAACACTGATTTGATTTAGATTTGCTTATTAAAGTCAAAACAAAGCACAAAATAAAAACAGTTATTCATATTGTTCGATACAACGCTTAACTTTTATCAAACGATATGCATTTGAGAACTATCCACGCTTTTGTTTAACCCATAAACTCACCTTAAATTACCCATAGTCATTAGTTACTCATATTAGTTACTCATATTATTATTGAACGACGACCATCTTTTTTAAATACCATTTTAGCAAATAGGAAACCTATCACCGATGGCACATGACCATATCGCAATACGCGGCGCACGTACTCATAATTTAAAAAATGTCGACTTAGACATTCCACGAGATAAATTCGTGGTCATTACTGGCTTATCAGGTTCTGGTAAATCTTCATTGGCATTCGATACCTTGTATGCCGAAGGGCAACGTCGTTATGTCGAGAGCTTGTCGGCGTATGCGCGTCAGTTCCTCTCGCAAATGGAGAAGCCTGACGTCGATAGTATCGAGGGTCTATCCCCTGCGATTGCTATCGAGCAAAAATCAACCAACCATAACCCGCGCTCTACGGTAGGGACGATTACCGAAATTTATGACTATCTGCGCCTGCTTTATGCACGTATTGGTACGCCGTTTTGTCCTGAGCATGGCGAGCCAATGGTCGCGCAGTCGGTGACTGAGATGGTTGATCAAGTCATGGCACTACCAGATGACACCAAAATCATGATTTTGGCACCCGTCATTCGTGAGCGTAAAGGTGAGCATACGGTCTTGCTTGAGCAGCTGATTGGTCAAGGCTTTGTCCGTGTGCGCGTCGATGGTGATGTATATGACACTGATGAGCTACCAACGCTAGACAAAAAGAAAAAACACACCATCGAAGTGGTGGTCGACCGCTTTAAAGTCCGTGATGATTTGGGCAACCGCGTCGCTGAAAGTTTGGAGACTGCTCTACGCTTAGGTCAAGGTTTGGTGACGCTACACTTTATGGATGGCAATCCAAAAGAAGGCGGCGATGAAAACCAAGTGATGTCAGCCAAGCATTCTTGCCCTGTTTGTGATCGTGCCGTCTCTGAGCTTGAGCCGCGCATGTTCAGTTTTAACAATCCATATGGCGCTTGCCCAAGCTGTGATGGTCTCGGCAAACGTCAGTATTTCTCTGCTGAGAAACTGATTACCCATCATGAAAAATCGCTCAATCAAGGCGCAATTAATGGCTGGGATAAGCGTCATGCCTATTACTTTGGTTTGCTTTCAACCGTTTGCAATCATTTCAAAATTGACATGGATGCACCGTGGCAAGATTTACCAAAAGAACAGCAAGACCTTATTATGAATGGCTCTGGTAAAGAGAAGCTGACCTTTAACTTTACCGATGAGCGCGGTCGCAAGACCAATAAGACCGTACCATTTGAAGGTGTACTGCCTTATCTGGAGCGTCGTTATGCTAAAACGCAAAGCAATCTCGTCCGTGACGAGCTAGCCAAATATTTGGCTGATACCACTTGTAACGTCTGTGATGGTGCGCGTCTCAATGAAATTTCACGCAATGTCCGTGTCGATGAGCACACCATTGCTGAAATCGTCAAAATGTCTATCGGTGATGCGGCTGACTATTATAAAACACTAAAAATTGGTGGTCATAAAGGTGAAGTCGCGGAAAAAATCTTTAAAGAGATTAATGAGCGTCTAAACTTCCTCGTCAGTGTCGGACTTGATTATCTATCCCTTGCCCGCTCTGCTGAAACGCTATCGGGCGGTGAAGCACAACGTATTCGTCTTGCTAGCCAAATTGGCGCGGGTCTGATGGGCGTGATGTATGTGCTTGATGAGCCATCAATCGGTCTACATCAGCGTGATAACGATCGTCTATTAAAAACCTTAACGCGCTTGCGTGATTTGGGCAACACGGTATTGGTCGTTGAGCACGATGAAGACGCCATTCGCCAAGCGGATCACGTTATCGATATAGGTGTCGGTGCAGGCGTACATGGCGGTCATATCATCGCTCAAGGTACGGTCGATGACATCATGGCCAATAAAGAATCGCTGACTGGACAATATATGTCTGGTAAGAAAAGAATCGAGATTCCAGCGATTCGTCATAAAGCCAAAACGATAGAGGTTGAGGAAAAAGGTAAAGCCAAACCGAAAAAAGTACCGATGACCATTGAGCTAAAAGGTGCGTCTGGTAATAACTTACACGATGTTGATTTATCTTTACCAATCGGTATCATGACCTGTATCACGGGTGTTTCAGGTTCTGGTAAATCGACCTTGATTAACCGTACTTTAATGCCACTTGCCGCGACTCAGTTAAACAATGCTTCAACGCTCATCGCGGATAAGCATGACAGCATCAGCGGACTTGAGCATTTGGATAAAATGGTCGATATCGATCAAAGCCCGATTGGTCGTACGCCGCGCTCAAATCCAGCGACGTATACTGGTGTCTTTACCCCAGTACGTGAGATGTTTGCACAAACCCAAGAAGCACGCGCCCGTGGCTATAAAGCGGGTCGCTTTAGCTTCAACGTAAAAGGCGGACGCTGTGAGATGTGTCAAGGCGATGGTCTCATCAAGGTTGAAATGCATTTCTTACCTGATATGTATGTGCCATGTGACACTTGTGAAGGCAAGCGCTATAACCGCGAGACTTTAGAGATTCACTATAAAGGCAAAACCATCGCTGACGTGCTTGATATGACGGTCGAAGATGCCACTGAGTTCTTCTCAGCCATTCCAGCGATTTATCGTCGCCTGCAAGCATTGATGGATGTTGGTCTAAGCTATATTCGCTTGGGTCAGTCTGCACCGACGCTATCAGGTGGTGAAGCGCAGCGTGTTAAGTTAGCGCGTGAGCTTGCCAAACGTGATACGGGACAGACGCTCTATATCTTGGATGAGCCAACCACTGGTTTGCATTTCCATGATATCGATAAGCTGCTCAATATCCTGCATGCGCTACGAGATAAAGGTAATACCATCGTCGTCATCGAGCATAACTTGGATGTCATCAAAACGGCGGATTGGGTGATTGATCTTGGCCCTGAAGGTGGTAAAGGTGGCGGACTGATCATTGCGGAAGGCACGCCTGAGGAAGTGGCAGAAGTCAAAGAGTCATACACGGGTATATTCTTAAAGCCAATGCTAGAGCAAGGTATGAAAGAAGTGAGCTAGCTAATAGTTAGATAGTAATTGAAAGGCTATTCTTTAGGGGGTGGCCTTTTTTGTTGGGTTTTAGGTTTATTAGACTAAACTTACTATTTGATTGTATCCACGTCACTGGTATGCGAGCTAATTTTTTTAGTGACTCTCTTTTATTTGAACGATTTAAAGATATATAAAGCGGAGCACTACCAGTGTCTTCTTTCAAAGTCTTTAATTCATCCTTAACAGTACAAAACAAGACGAATATGAATTGATACACTTTTTCATACAATTCCTAAAAAGGTGGTTAGTGATTAAGTACTATGATAATATTTACATATGTTTACTTTTTAGACATAATGTTTACATTATATTACGCGAAAACTCACTTTAGGCATTTAAATAATGAATTCGAAAAAACGTTTATCACTAGCTATTAGTGCTATTTCATGCACACTATTATTGACTGCATGTGGAGGTGATGACTCTTCATCAACGCCTACTCAGACTACTACACAGAATCCAGCACCAGATTCACAACCAACACCTAATCCACAACCAACACCTAATCCAAAACCAACGCCTGATCCAAAACCAACGCCTGATCCAAAACCAACGCCTGATCCAAAACCAACACCTAATCCAGAACCAACACCTAATCCAGAACCAACGCCTGATCCAAAACCAACGCCTGATCCAAAACCAACACCTGATCCAAAACCAACACCTGATCCAAAACCAACACCTGATCCGACCCCAGCTTTTAAACTACCGCTTTCTGTAAATATTCCCGATCTTGTAGAATCAAATTCTAATAAGCTTCCGTTTAAACATACGAATTCAGGAGCGGTTTCCCTTACTAACGGTATTTATCTTCCAAGACTTGTTAATTTACTTGGTGATGAAGTAAATTGCCCTAGTTCTAGTGATACAGCTTGTCCAAGCTTTATTCGTGTGTGGATAGACTCAAATAACAAGATCCATCAAGACGCTTGGGTGTATTTACCTGTCGATAAAAAGTGGAGCTCTTTGAGTATAAATCCTAGACAACGAATATTTGGTTTTATGGGTTATGGTGATCTTTACTCAGATGGTAGTGTCTTAAGTACTAAAAGATTCGATTCAGAAAATTCTATTTGGACATCTACTCCTGATGGATTTACTGCTAAATACTTAAATAATACGACTTACAAATTCAGTGTTTCTGACAAAAGCTTGAGTAATACTATGATCGATCCCAAGCGTCCTAATGCGGGAACTTATAGCAGCTCTGTTAAAAGCTTTAGAATTGATTCAGGAATCTCAGAGGGCGAATATTACTATTTTGATGATGCCAAAGTTTATTCGTCACAAGCAGCATCTACATCAAATGATGATTCATCTTATCAAAACATCGAAGCCTATCGCGCTGCTCATTCAACGACAGAAAAGGTTGTTTGCGCATTTAAAGCAGAGTCAGGCTTCGGTAGAACGGGACTTGTATTTAATAATACTCAGCTGGGAGCAACCTTATATTCATTAGACTCTAACTGTGCCAAAGATATTGATACTACTGGACCAAGTAAAGCAGTCACAGAATATTTAACTGTGATTAATGGTAAGAGAATTTTATTGTTCCCAGCATTATCTTTTGATAGTGTGACGGATAAATCTTACAATACAGCGATTACTTTAAACGACAATGGTGTACCAGCTCATGGTCGTAGATATGGAGTAGGTTATGCTAATGAAACTCAATCTGGATATATTAACCAGAAAGGGTTTGATGAATGGTTAAAAACGGTAGCAAACAAGACATCAGCACTTGTGTACCCTTCTACAAGCAATTAAATCTATTCAGTAAGCTAACTTATAATCAAGAGCTTCATTATTCTTAATGAAGCTCTTACTTTTTCTACAAGTTCTACCAGCCAACTCTTAACGTCGACTTTGAACGCAGATCAACTTATGTACTAATTATTTATCTTAAGAATGCATACTTACGACGACATTGACACTTATTATGCTTGGGTCTTCAAAAATAGCTAAATCTTGAGTAAGCTTCATAGTTGTAGTACAAAAATAGCATAGTCATCCTCTATAGCCTCGGTTACTTCATATGTTTGTTCTAAGCTAGGAGGTCTACTAGCACTCATTACACATATTATATCTTTGATGTCAGTCATATTAATTCCAACTTTATTTAACCCTTCCAAATAATTACTCTTGAAACTATCTTTGTTATCGTCGCCTGCAAGCACTCATGGATGTTGGTCTAAGCTATATTCGCTTGGGTCAGTCTGCACCAACGCTATCTGGCGGTGAAGCGCAGCGTGTCAAACTGGCGCGTGAGCTTGCCAAACGCGATACGGGACAGACGCTTTATATCTTGGATGAGCCAACTACTGGCTTGCATTTCCATGATATCGATAAGCTGCTCAATATCCTGCATGCCCTACGTGATAAAGGTAATACCATCGTGGTCATCGAGCATAACTTGGATGTCATCAAAACGGTGGATTGGGTGATTGATCTTGGCCCTGAAGGTGGTAAAGGTGGCGGACCGATCATCGCGGAAGGCACGCCAGAGCAAGTGGCGGAAGTTAAAGAATCGTACACGGGTATATTCTTGAAGCCGATGCTTGAACAAGCGATGAAAGAAGTAAGCTGATACAAACTGGCTAATCGTTGATAAAAGGCTACTCTTTAGGGGGTGGTCTTTTTTTGGTTAGGGTATATCATCTATTTCAATTTTTCACTCAAGTCTTAACCAGCATGGCTCAAGTACCATATGTAAGGCACATGTGTACAAAAATATTCTATACTAAAGCTTAGTACAGGAGAGAGAGAAAGTAATGATAGACCTTCAAAATATGATATTACCGTTACTAACAGCATTAATAGGTTTTCTCGGTAAATCTTGGGTTGATGAGCATAATCGAAAAAAGGATAACTTTAATCAAATATCAAACAATGGGTATCAAAAATTATTTGAGAGGAAAATAGACACTTATAACGAACTCGCCTCTATTGGTTTCCAATCTTCTAAATTTGATACAGCATATTCAGGAGCTGTTGAAAGTGCTGACATTAATGAGAATACTAAGAAGACATTGATTCATAAGCATTATATAAAAATATACGAAAGTTATTTGAAATTTGAGAAAACTATACAGAATGACTTCTTGATATTAAGTCCTGAATTAGGAAGCGCTTATTTAGATTGGCAGTCATTTATATATCATGAATCTAAAGAGCTATTGCAGGGTAGCTATCAGATTCACGCTTGTGGAATAGATGATGCTTTTGAATTACTAAAAAGAGAATATAGAATAACAGAGCGAGAGTCTGACTTTCATTCCAAAATCAGCGAGACTGATAAACATAGCTATGAATTGAAGGCATTGATAATTGGAGAGTTAATCGAATTAAACAGTGATAGATTCAACTGTCTAATAGCACTTAGAGACCATCCCAGATTCTGTGTAACTGCCATTTAGATTAAATGCTTACTAATACGATCATC